>NZ_JAVJOA010000010.1:0-892734 GCF_040217025.1 Pseudohaliea sp.
CTGGTTCGAGCCCAGCAGGCGGAGCCAAATTCCGAGAGGAGACAGGGGGTTACAGCGATGTAGCCCCTTTTTTTCGTCCGGGGGTCATGCCCCGGCAGCCACCAGTTACCTACAGCAACGGGACCCTATGCTCACAGCCAATCGCCTCGAAAAAATCATGGAGCTCGAACAGGAGCTCCGCGCCGAATACCAGCAGCAGCTGGACGACAAGCAAGCGGCCATCGACGCCGCCCTCGCCGAAAAGGCCGAGCTCCAGGCCACCATCGACAAGCAGCTCGAGACCATCCAGGAACTGACCGGGAAGGCCAGCGACACGCAGAAGGTCGAGCAGCGCAACCGCGAGCTCCACAACCGCGCCGACAACCTCCAGGGCGAGATCGCCGAGCTGAAGCAGCGGCTGAAAACCCTGCAGAAGGACCTGAACGCAGTCCGCGAGGAGAACAAGGCCCTCAATCAGTTCGACCCGGCGCGCATGAAGAAGAATCTCGATGCGAGCAAGAAGAAGCTGGCCGAGAAGCAGAAGGACAACGAGAGCCTGCAGAAGGCGCTGACCGAGAGCCGGAAGGAGCAGGCGGTGCTGGAGCGGCGGGTGAAGGAGCTGGAGGCGCAGGTGGAAGGCGCTGGGGCAGAGACCGCTGAGGGTGAGGCCGACGAGCGGGCATCCGAGGATCAGGCGGCGTAACAGTCCAGCCTCGGAGTTGGTGCCTTCACCAGGACACCACACGATACCGAACCAGCCTACATCGACGCGTTGGGCAGCCGGCTGAGGAATGAATTAGGGTTCTCACTGCCCCATTGCATCGATGGCAGCAGTACAGGCTTGTAAGTCTTCCATAATTTCGGGTGTGCTCTCAAAGTGCTTGCCGGTCGTGGCGTAGTTGTAGTTGACCTGCTCCACGAGTATCTCGGCAATGTACTGGTGGGTTTTCATCATTGTCTCGGCCACATCATCATTCGTCTGCCCCGGCAGTGCCATGTAAGCGTTTCGAGCCAGAACATACGCTGAGTTAGTAGCGGCGCTCGCCCTTTTTTTTAAGTCACTATTGGCACCAGCCAGATTCTCCACTTGCATATTTAGAACAATGCAACGATCCATGGCGTGGGCAAAATGCAGCAATTCGCCCTCCGCCGCAGCCATAGCGATCAGCTTTTCTACACGAACCAGCTCAGCATAGCTTGGTTTTTCACCTGCACTCACCCTTGTGGTTATGAAAATTACAGCCAGTGCAGTCGCAAGCATCGCTCGCTTCATTCTAATATCTCCAAATGTTCGTGCTGCTTCGCAAATAAATCGAACCATACGCCTGGGCGCCTTTGGCCGAAAGCCACCGATCACGGAACGCTGGAACGGACGTTCGCTACCACAACCGAAGGCTAAAGGACTGGAGGGCCATTCATCGTTCTATGGCCCAGCGGTTTGACCTCAGCCGTCCAAAATTAGACCACGTTCACGCAGTCGCAGGAGGGCTTCGGAATAAAACGCTTCGATGAGGGGTTCCGCTACCGGATCGCTCATTGCCCGCGAGAATCCATTGCCCCCATGGCGCTCGCGAAGAAGATCCATGACAGTGTTTGCTAGCTTGCGCATTGAACTTCCTCCGGGAGAAGAAAACTGAACCCCGCTATCCAACCAGTGGCGCTCTAACTCCAAGAAGCGCAGATTCCACTCACGCTCGTGAAGCATTTCGTGCACTAATACCTGTGCAACGTCACCAAAGCTTGGAAGGAGCCTACCGCTTCGACTCGTACGCCTATTCATCCTGCCAGTCTTCCGTCCCGGAAAGGATCCCTTTTAGGGCTCTTTCCGTCCTCTCGAGAGAAAGATCTCGCCGACCATAATCAAAAAGAAAAGCAGGCGGAAGTTCTTGGCAGGCACGACCTTCAGAATAGACGAGGCGGAGCGACTCCCGAGACACCCACGAGCGCACTAAACCCATGCGGATACGAGCATGAAGCGAATCTGATAAAAGGTCATCGTGACCCTGATATCTTGGCGGCTCCTTTGGGAACGCCACTACGCAGCCTGTGAAAGCACTTTTCAACTGCGCGGTTTCCAGATGATTGAAGGCAGAAGGGCCACGATTCAACTTCGCTGATCGCAAGCTCTTTGCTCTTGTCCGCTGAAAAGGAAGTATGGCAGCCGAGTCGGTGTGGTTTTCCTGGTTGTCTGGTTCTTTCACTGACTTTTCCACAAAAAACACTCTGCGGATGATCATTCAGCACCTCCTACCGCGAGGGGCGCTATGGATCGGCGGTAGGCAGCTGCAATGAAATCGGACTGCCGCGCTTGCGGTGTACACAGGTAACGCGGCGAGGGCTCAATACCGACACGGCCTAGATCGAGGCGGTCAGCATCCCAGCAGGTCATTACGGTGATATCCGCTTCCGTGTAGCCCTCGCTGTGAAAACTGCAGGCAGTCCGAAGAAGCTGGAGTTGCCGCGCATTCAGCCGTACCAATCCGGGACCCAAGTCCTCTGCCAGTTCGGCACTCCGCATGCCATGCCATGGGTCATGATCATCATTCAGGCGAAGGGCGTCATGCAGGAAGGCAAAGTACTCGACTACCGCAGCATCGGCGCCGGTCTCAGCCGCCAGCAACAAGCCGGTATAGCGCACTCGGGCCCAGTGTCGAACACCGTGGATGCCGTTCCAGTCGAGACTAAACCGGCCGCGAAGCTCCCTGATGAGAGCAGGCGTAATCCGAGAAGAAGACGAGGTTCCCGAGTTAGGGAAAACGGAAACGTTATGCGGGCAGGGATCAGTAATCACGAGGGTCTCCTATGTGTTCCAGTGATCTGGCGCATCATTTGACCACCGTTCCCGGAGCGGGCGGTTGGCGGGGAAATCCCCTTCTTGATGCAATTTCCGATGATACGGATTACAGCCGAAATGTCAAGGATAGTGACCTTCAAACACTACTCGATAGAACCCCGAAATTGACGCCGACAAAGCGATATCTGAAGATCTATGTGCTGGCCATCGGAGCAATATTGCCGGTCCTACAAAGAGGTAGAGTCATATGAGCGGTAGTCCGCTACTGGCGACGTTGGTAGCGAAGGGACGTCGAAAAGAGCGCTGTGAAGAAACAATCTCTGTCGAGCTCAAGGCCGTTGAACCTGCATTCGAAGCCATTAGCGGTTCCGACTACGAAGCTGCCAAACGCATCCTTGTACCACTTGCTGAATCGGGCAACGCACTAGCGATGACTGACCTGGGGCGCTTGCATGGCAGAGATCTAATTGAGGAATCATCCATCGAGACGGCAAAACACTGGTTTTGTCAGGCTATTGAGGCCGGTGAATTGTCCGTCTTAGTCGATCTGGCATGGATGTATGAGAGTGGCCAATATGGAAAGGCCGATATCAAGTCTGCCTACGAGATATACCGCCTGGGTGCAGAAGCTGACGAAGTGGAGTGCATGTTCCAGGTCGGCCGTTGTTTTCTCCAAGGCCTAGGAGTCAGTCAAAACACAGCCAACGCAATGATCTGGCTTGGACACGCAGCTCATGCCGACCACGCGCTGGCCTGCTACTGGATGGGGTCCATCTACATCGACGGAAGGTATATAGAGCAGGATGCTTCAATGGCCTCTAACTTCTATGAGAGAGCTGCGGAGTTAGGCTTTGCTCCCGCTCAGAACAAACTCGGAATAATGTACCGAGACGGTATTGGCAGAGAAAAGAATCTCGAACAAGCTTGGAACCTGTTCTGGCTTTCGGCGGCGCAAGGGGACGCCTGGGGGCAGTACTTGATCGGCTGCATGTACCTCACCGGTCAACATGTCGAACAGGATTACGACGCGGCAAGGCAATACCTTGAAGCGGCCGTCCAGCAAGGGTTGGCGGAAGCACAGCTTGAGCTCGGCGCCATGTATGGCAAAGGATTGGGTGTACCAGTTGATCGCTTACGAACTATCGAACTCTACAAGTTGGCAGCTGATCAGGATCACCCTATAGCTCATTGCAATCTGGGAACCATATTCATCAATGGTGACGGAGTAGCTCGTGATTTTTCGAGAGGCCTGGAGCACATGAAACGTGCCGCAGAACTGGGCGACAAAGAAGCGAAGGCGGGGCTTGCTGAGCTACGGGGTGATCACGGTAGGCGCCCGCATTGAGGCAGCGATCTCCAGTCTAGCGCTTTTACTCTCGGTGTGACCTGTCGGCCGGCAGCGCGTGACGTACCAGCGTGTAGATGTCATAGAAGCGCCGGCGGACAGCACCCAGCGGCTCTGCCATCGGCTGGCGGTTGTTGCGATTAATCATGGTTCTTCCTCCGAAAGTGGTCTCACGTACGTGTGCGCGCGCATTTTCAGTGGAGACATAGCTTTGAGAGAGGCGTCAACCCGGGGCGGGAATTTTTCGGCAGCGGCCCCTCGTCGGTCCCGACGGACATGACGAGGTACGGGGCATCGGTGCCGTCGAGTGCTTCGGGACCGTCGAGTGAGAGGCGCTCAACCTTCGCGCCGCAGCCCTGCCCGGCTGCCCCCCCAACCAGCCAGGATTCCAGAATCCCAGTTTTCCAGCCCACCCAGAATTCCGGACTCGGGGGACGCCATCGGGGCACCGCGAGAAACTGGACAACTGGATTTCTGGGAAGCTGGGGCGCTGGTCGCCCTGCCCTCGCGCCCGGTGCTGCGCACTGGCTCACTGAATCAAACTTAGTGATTACAGCTCTTAACCGCCGTCAGCGCGCCCGTCATGAGGGGAGTTACTTGTCCCGCACGAAAGCTAGGGGGACGGATAGTCGTGCCCATGATTGCTCTGGTAGAGGCCCGCCGCTACCCTGCCTTTCTGCACACACTGATCCCGGAGTTAAGCATCCATGGCCTATGAGCTGAGCGGCAAGATCAAGCTGATTCAGGAGCCGAAGACCTTCGACAGCGGCTTCACCAAGCGAGAGATGGTCGTGGTCGTCGAGGACGGCAAGTACCCGCAGGAGATCAACCTGGAGTTCGTGCAGGACAAGGTTGCGCTCCTCGACGACCTCAAGCCCGGGCAGGACGTCAAGGTGAGCTTCGACATTCGCGGGCGTGAGTACAAGGGTCGCTACTTCAACAACCTGCAGGGGTGGCGGGTGGAGGTGCTCAACGGGGATGGGGTAAGCGGGAGTAGCGGAGACGCCCGCGACCCGGAGCCCTCGGATTTCGGGGATGACGATATTCCGTTCTGAGGCGAGTGGGGCCATGCGGTTATCATGCCGCGCTTCCAGGGACGCGCAGAATCTTTTTGAGATAGGAAGTCTTTCAGTAGGTCGAAACCCCATATCCTGCATGGCTCAAGTTACCGGGGTACGGCCCCTCGAAAGCCCGCACGGGCCTCACCGCCAGGCAGGAGCGTCACGGCAATCGGAAAGGCGGCTCGCCGCGGCGTTTTCGCAGTCCATTGAGGCTTTTTAGTACGCCGGGCCGTGTCACCAACCATCGCTCCAGGCGATATTTTCCAGGGAAGTTCATCACCAGGAGCCCGGCGAGTATCGTGAGGACGCCCTGCCCCGGCGTAAACAGCATGAGCACGCCCAGCCCCAGCAGCGCGGCCCCGAGCAGGTTCCGTAGCAGGACCAGCAGGAAGGTTGAAAGCAGCCAGCCCTCCGATTTTCGCACGCTCTGGCGCTCATGCCGGTCGAAGTAATCCGCAGGCAGCTGAGTGACCAGCCACGGGATTGCCAGCAGCGTGGCCAGGGCAACGAGCACAGAGGCCGCGGTGATCCACCAGATGTAGTCCTCGACTGCGTAAATGAGCGACCTCCCGACCGGCTGTCACCTCGAACCTGTGAATGGCGAACGTTCACAGTTTATTCAATTGGCGTGGTGGAACGCATCAGCGTTCTTCAGTGCAGTACTGTGAGTGGCACCGTGCGCCCGAAACGGTTTCTCGAAGGCCTCGAAATCGAGATCGATGTCATGAAGGACGTCATCAGGGGAACGCACTGAGCGCGCGACGCCGGGTGGTGCCTTTCTGAAAGGGGGGGTGTCCCGCAGCGCCGGGCCTGTGCGGTACTCTCGATGTCAGGATCCACGCCGAGCCACACTACTCGTCCGCGTAGATTTTTGATCCGTAAGCGAACAAGGCCGCAGCGATCGACAGGCAGAGGGCACAGAACGCTATGCTCTGATCGTAACCGCCAGAGTAATCGCGGATAGCCGAGAACACCACTGGCGCCACGCCAGATGTCGTGATCGCCAAAGCGTAAACAGTACCGAAAATGAGTCCGTACGCCTCGCCTGGAAAGTATCTGGAGACGAAGTAGGCGAAGATATCGACTTCTGCACCGAGCGCGAAGCCGAGCATGACAGCGCCGAGGGCGGCCGTGGCGGTTCCACCAAAGCCGATCATCATGACACCCGTGGCGGCGCCGATGACGGCCGTGAAGGAGATCCAGGGAGGGCTGTAGCGGTCCAGCAGCAGCCCCATGATGAGTCTGGATATGATCACCGCGAGGCCCAGGGCGCTCGCCACCTTCGCCGCATCGGGGCGTGCCAACCCCTGATCTACCAATAGCGGGACGAGATGAACGACGGGTCCGATCGTCGCCAATGCCATGAGGAACGCGATTATGAGCAGCACGATAGCCTTCCTGTCCGCCAGGCACGCAAGCGCGGCCCGGAACCGGAACTCACGACCGTTCTTCACCTCCGGTGTTGCACCTGTTGGCCTTCCCGCGAGCAGGGCGAGGGGCACGGCGAGCATGGCGCCACCGGCCAGGAGGCGGTAGCCATGGGCGACACCGCCCGATGAGATCACCCGTTCGAATAGCAGCGGGCCCCAGATTGCAGCCATTCCAGCGCCTGCAAGAACAGTCGCGAAGGCAAGGCCCCGGTTCTGATCAAAATAGGGCATGACCGACTTGGTCAGCAGTACAGCTGACGATCCGGAGCCAAAAAATCCTGTCAGGAACATGAGCGTCAGGAACCAGGCCTTGTTGCCGTGGAGCAGACTAATCCCGTAGAAGCCGATTGCCACCGCCAAGAGTGAGCACACTAGCACGGCCCTGACACCGAACCGCTCGGCCAGCGTGCCGACCACTGGTGAGGCCATCGCGACACCGATCGTGAAAAGAAAACTGCCGGCGGAAATCACGGTGCGACTCCAGCCGAAGGCGTCTTCCAGCCCGACCATGAAGATCCCGGCTGTGTAGAGCGGCAGTGCCGCCACACCGACACTTATGCAAAGCACCGCGATGACGAGTGGCCGCCAGCCGCTCCTGAATTCGCCAAGATCCACCATCGGGGACCCTAGATAACCGCAGATCGCAGTGTGCCGATTTTCTCGATCTCCAGTTCAATACGGTCGCCTCGTTTCGGGTAGCGTCCGAGTTCGAAGCCGCAACCGGAACCGACGGTGCCGGATCCGAACACCTCACCAGCCACCAGTGTTTCCGATTCAGACAGCGTTGCGATCATGTCCTCGAATCGGTGGTACATGCTGGACGTTGAGCCTCTTGACCACTCTTCGCCATTGACGCGGGCGATCATGGGAAGATTGTAGAAGTCTTCGACCTCGTCCGGTGTCGCAATGCAGGGACCAAGCACGTTGGCGCCGTCGAAGTCCTTGCTCCGGGATGGGCCGAGGGGACAGGTTATTTCCTCCCATTGCCAATCCCGTGCGCTGTAGTCGTTGAATACCGTGTAGCCGAAAATACCGCTCGCGACCTCCGTGGCCGAAAGACCCCTTCCACCCGTACCGAGAACAACGGCAGCCTCCAGCTCGTAGTCAACTTCCCGGGAGCCCTCGGGCCATCGCACTACCGCATCGGGGCCGACGATCGAGAGAGTATTCACCTTGTAGTAAAGAGGAAGGCGGTACCAGGCCTCCGGGATGGACCCCGCCGCTGCACCATGCGCTTCAAAGGCGCTGAAGTCTCTCATCCGCACCGGCCGAGGCAGCGGAGCCAGTAGCTCGACCTCGCCAAGCTGGATTAGCGATTCCTCCGGTGGCCTGAGTACCAGCTCGGCCGCGCGGTCCCAGTGACGTTTTCCGGAGCTGATCAAACCAGGCATTGAATCGAAGGGCCGAGACTCCAGCCCCCTCAGAGCCGCCGCGTGTTGCAGGTCGACGAGCAGCGCCGCGTCCCCCGGGATATGCGCTCCGACACGCTCGGCGCCCTGGTGCAGATACGTCAGCAGCTTCATGAAAGGCTCATGCCGATTCAGCCGGTTCGGTCTGTTCAGCAGACAACAGCACGCAGGCAGCGATCGCCATTTCCGGCCCGGGGTTGCTCCAGGCGTGGTAAGTACCTCGCTGAATAACCACGTCAAAGGGCTTGAGTGAAATTGTCTCCTGCTCGAGCAGCAGCTCCGGTGTGCCCTGCAGTATTACCACATAGTCCAGGGTGGCTGTCCTATGCCAGAGTCTGCCATCTTCCGAAGGCGCCATATCGACGGCGCCGATCCGGTCTCGTGTCTGAAGGACAAGTGCTTCCAGTTCCTCCCTCTGCAATGTGTCATCGGGCAAAATGTGAAAAAAACGGAACACGGATCCCCCCGGCGATGGCTCGAGGCTTTCCGGCAATTCTCCCGGGTACGCCAGAGGCGCCGTCAGCGACGGGTTCGACGATGCCCGCCAGAAGTGATACATCCAGCCGGCGGATTCCTCCACCTCGCTGTCGCGGTCGCAACGGGATGCTCCGGAGGCGTCTTCACCTGTGATGATGCACCGATAGCCCATGAAGTACCTCGAATAATCGACTGAAAGCCTAGAAACGGTATTCCGCCTCGACGAAATACCTCGGCGGATCGTTATAGGTAGCGATGAGACCGGAGCCGAGGACCACGACATTGGCAACATAACGCTCGTCGAGCAGATTCCTCCCGACCAGAGATAGCGACCAGCGCCCCGAGGCTGCTGTCAGCGCGAGCCTGGCATCAAGCTGGTCGTAGGCTGGAGACCCCAGGGCTTCGAGATTCGGCGCCTGGAAAAAAACCTCGTCGCGATAGGCATAAGTGAGCTCGCCGGAAACGATGCCCAGATCGAGAGTCTTGGTGAAATCCAGCGTCACGCTTCCCTCCCACTCCGGTGCGCGATTCAATCGTTCTCCCTGGTTCTGTATGTCCCCCGGGCCGAGAAAATCAACATATTCCGTGTCCAGATAGGTCATTGATGCCGACAGGCGGAAAACATCGCCCAGCGCCAGGGAAGCATCCATTTCAACGCCGAGAATTTCTGCCTCGCCCGCATTTCTGGTCTGTATCACTCCGAAGCTGACAGGAACGCGGACCTGGAGGTCGTCATAGTCACTGTAGAACAGTGCACCATTGGCGGTGATACGGCCGTTGTCCCAACTGCTTTTGATGCCCGTTTCATAGGTAATGACATCCTCGGGGTTGAAGGATCCTGCCTGCTGGACCGTGAAGCCCCCGCTCTTGAAGCCGGTGGACACCGACCCGTAAAGCATGACGTCTTCCGTCGCATCGAAGCTGAGGCGCGCCACCGGCGTGAAGGAGTCCCAATCGTTTTCCTGAACGCGGTTGGGTATGTCTGCCAGCAGCCCTTCACCCTCCGAGCGGTCTTCGAAGCGCTTTTCTTCGTAGCTGTAGCGCCCGCCCAGGGTCAACCGCAACGCCTCGGAGATATCGCGGCTGTATTCGGCAAAGACCGACGCGGCACGCGACTCGTTGTCGGCAAAGATATTCAAGGATGAGGCGAAGGAGACGAGGGAAACCTTTTGCTGAAGCCGCGTCTGGGCGAGGTAGATGTCGACCCCCGCGATCAGATCTGAATGATCAGTCGCCCGCGTGAGAAAAAGCGACTGGAAAAACTGATCGTGCCGCTCGTCCGTTTCGTTGCGGCTAAAATCCGTCGCAGACCCGTCTGAGTCCAGGGAGCCTTCCAGGTCATCCAAGCGGTAACCGGTGACGGAGTGGATTCCGAAGGATCCCGGCTCAAGGTCGATCGTCAGGTTGACCCCCCCACCCGAGCGATCGAAAACGGCGGGGAAATTCGTCATGTAGTCATCGGGGTCCCCCTGCAGGCTGTTGTCGGCCTGCGATGGGTCGGCCTGATTGAAGGGCAACGCGTTCAGCCGTTGAAATCCTTGGCTCACCTCCTCGTCCATGCCGTCGACCCTCATTGCCACCGAGAGCACATCGCCCTCGTAAGCAAAGGTGCCCAGCGCCGCAGAGGCTTCCCGGGCATTGGCCTCGCCCCCGGTGAGCAGATTGTCGCCCCAACCATCCTCGTCCGTGAAGGAGAGGTCGATGCCGGCGCTAACGCCATCCAGGGCCAGCGGACCGCTGGCGCCAAAACGTGTACGCCAGCGATTGTAGTTACCGTAACGGAGGTTGATAGACGCCTCGGGCGTATCGGAAGGGAGTTCGTGCACCAGCAGGATCGCACCCGCGGTCGCGTTTCGCCCATAAAGCGCGCCTTGCGGGCCCCGCAGCACCTCAACACGCTCCAGGCCGAGCATTTCAGACATGACCGCGGAGGGCTTTCCGATGTAGACGCCATCGACGTAGACAGCGACTGGGTCATCCGAGCCGACCAGGGAGGTACTCGAAGCTATCCCCCTGATACCAATAGGAAAGTTGTTGTATCCGGCTGTGCCGGTGATCGTCACGCCCGGCAGGTAGTTGGCTGCTTCGAAGAGATTGGTAGCACCGAGCGCGTCAATCCGCTGGCCGTCCACGGCGGCGATCGAAAGTGCCGTCGTCTGTATATCAGATGCCCGCCGCGTAGCGGTGACCAGAACCTCCTCCAGCATCATTGTCTGCTCCTGCGCCAGCACAGACTGCGCGCCCGGCGCTGACGAAAGAATCGTCATGGCAAGCGCACGGACCTTCTGGCGACGGACTGATGACCTGTTTCCCAGCATGGCTGCCACCTCTGTTTTTATTCGGACGTTCGTCCAATTTAGTGGGCACGCGATCCCCTGTCAACAGCTTTCATCGGGCGCAGCAGTTTGCCAACGCTCTGCGCAACGGCTATTTTGTCGGACGTTCGTGCAGTCACAACGGGAAGTTCCATGGACGCGAAAGCGTTGACAATCCAGGCAGAGGGCGCGGCCCGCGCCGGGGCCATACCCACGGAGCTGACGCTGTACCACGCCTCCTACTCCACCTGTAGCCAGAAGGTTCGGCTATGTCTCGCCGAAAAGGGCCTGCAATACAGGAGCCACCTGATGCATTTGGGTAGTGGAGAAAATCATTCCCCGGACTATCTTCGGCTCAATCCCAATGGGGTGCTGCCTACGCTGCTCGACGGCGGCAACCCGATCGTGGACTCATCGGTAATCTGCGAGTACCTCGATGAGACCTTTCCCGCCCCGAAACTCGGTCCCACGTCTGCACTCGAACGGGCGAGCATGAGAAGCTGGATGCGCTACTTTGAGGAAGTGCCCACAACAGCAATCCGGATTCCGTCGATCAATAAGCTTTTTCTGGCATCGATCCGGTCAATGGGCGCCGGATGGCAGCAGATGGTTGAGGCGAGCCCACTGCGCCGCGAGCTCTATGCACAGCTTGACGAAGAGGGCTTTAGTGAGCAGACGATGCGTGAAGCGATCCGTCAGCTCGATGAATGCTGCAGGCGAGTCGATGCAGCTCTGTCATCTCGAGGCTGGCTGGTAGGAGATAGCCTGTCGATTGCAGATATCGTGCTGCTTCCGACCATCGTCCGCATGGATGATATCGGGCTTCTGACCCACATCGGCAACTTGCCCTCGCTTCGCGCGTGGTACACCGCCCTATGTGGTCGGGACTCTTTCCGGCGGTGCTACTTCCCGGGAAGCAGACAGAGGCCCAGCGCCCGATTCTAAAGTCCCCGGAAAGTCCGTATCCTTATCCTGGAAATGAGCACCCTGGTCTTCTTATGAAGCTTGAGCCGCCCGAAAAGAAGAGACCCCCAAGACGCCGGAGTACCGCCAGGACCGGAGAGACACGCGACGAGATACTCACCGCGGCCCTGCAGCAATTTGCTGAATATGGATTTCACGGTGCGTCCCTCCGAGAGATCAGCAAACGCAGCGGTGTCCCTTTGAGCGCGCTGCATTATCACTATGGATCAAAAGATGGTCTGTTTTTCGCCGCGGTCGGACAGGTCTTCGCCAGACTTAGCGAAGCGAGGTTGGAGAGGCTTACAGCGCTGCGACGGACAGAGACGCCGCTCGCGCTCGAGCAATTACTGGAGGCTTTTATAAGACCAACCATCGAACTCGCATCAGCGCCCGAAGGGCCGTCCTTCATGAGGTTGCAGTCACGCGTCTATGCCGAGAACGCACCACTCTCAGATCAGTT
The DNA here is from genome assembly GCF_040217025.1 of Pseudohaliea sp. Taxonomy (GTDB): domain Bacteria; phylum Pseudomonadota; class Gammaproteobacteria; order Pseudomonadales; family Halieaceae; genus Pseudohaliea. The sequence continues at coordinate 12,234 of NZ_JAVJOA010000010.1, forward strand.
GACAAAGCTGGTACTCGACGCCACCCACCCCTTTCGGGCTGCGCTGGAGGAAATCATGCCCGAAGTGCCTGACGCGATTCGTTACCGCGGCTACAGGATCATGGTAAGCAGTTTGTCGGGAGTGCCTGTTGACCCCATGTACGAGCAGTTGGCCAAGAGAGCAGCGCTGCCGCGGCGGAAGCGCGACATCGAAGCACTGATCGATCTACTCGTCAGCTACCACGCCGCAGGCTTTCGGTCCCTTCAGCAAAGCGCTGCTGCTTCATAGATCACTTGCCTTGCAAGAGTCACCCGAGCCCCCCGATAAACCCCCTGTATTCAGCCTGGGAAGGGAATAGCTACGCGCGGCCGCCCCTCTTACCATCACCCTACCAAACTACGAACGCGGAAAGTGTTAGCACTTTGGTGGCACCACGATGGAAAAAGCTGGAACCCTCGAGAAGATCATGAACGTCGAAGTCAAGCTTCGCGACGAATGCGAGGCTCAGCTTGAAGCCAGAACGGAGGAGATCAACGAGCTCGTACTCAGACAGCTCCAGCTGCTTGCTGAGGTCGATGATCTCGACGCGCGTGTAAAAGATACCCACAAGAAGCTTGCAGAGCTACGCGTCGAGAACAAGGCACTCAAGCAGTACGATCCGCTGCGCATGAAAAAAAACCTGGATGCCAGCAAGAAGAAACTCCTTAAGAAACAACGGGAGAATGAGCATCTGCAAAAGGCGCTTTCGGAGAGCAAGCAGGTGAACGAAAAACTCACGCACAGAAGCAACACACTGCTAAAAATGCTGACGAACATCGGGTCTGCGACAGATACTGTGGCGCGAGCTGCGAGCCAAAGCGAGAAGGCGGCAGCCGATCGTGCTGAGTGATCTCTGACGGCGTTTCGTGCACGCAAGGGTAGTGCCGGCAAAACACGAACTTGCAGCCATGATCACCGGACTATGCGTGAGCGTACGCTCGCCGTCCTGGCATCAGAGGAGGCGGAATCGGGGAAAGCGCCTGATTCCGAGCCCGGGGCGGCATGGCGACACAGCTGCGGTTCTAACTGAAGCAGGGGAAGAGACAAGGGGCAGGTGGTCAGCCATTCAGGTGTTTATAGAGCAGAACAGCTTCCTGCCGGGAGCTGATATCCAGCTTCCGGTATATCGCCTTGATGTGATCGGAAACAGTATGGACGGACAGGTTTAAATCGCGGGCTATCTCCTTGCGCTGTTTGCCGCGGCCAATTTCAGTAAACACCTGCTGCTCCCGCAAGCTCAGCTCGTCCAGCTTGACCTGATCGAGTCTTTCTCTCAGACGAATATGGCTCATGTCCGTGATAACGGTGTGCGCGGCGCCGGCCTCCTCATCAATGACCTTCAACTGTGTTGACCCGATATAAATGATGTCGTCGTGAGCCAGCTTCTGGCGCTTGACGAGCTGATTGTTTACCCGGCTGCCATTGGTGCTGTTCAGGTCTTCCAGAACGATGTTTTTGATCTGGTTATGCTCATCGAATTCACAATGGAGCGTTGCATGCCGAGAACTGACCGTGGCGTCAGTGATAAGAATATCCGATCTTGGATTGCGGCCAATAAGAATCTCCGCTTTGTCCAGCGCAAAGCGGTGAATGACGACATTTCCCAGAAGCAGGCCAAGCTCAGCCACTAGCCGATGGACCTCACTGACGGCTCCGGGTGCATCGCCAACAGATAACAACGACTTGCCGCATTCGCTTCTCCCGACTTGTTCTACACCCCTGATTTCTTGACGTGCCCCAGGTCTTGCGTTCACCGCCCTAAGCTTTTTTAGCTCGTTTTTCGAACTCCATGGGGCTCACCCCACCGAGCGTCGAGTGCCGACGCCTCGGATTGTAGAACCGCTCAATGTAATCAAAGACATCAGCTCGCGCCTCATCTCGTGTTCGATACCGGTGGCGACTGGTTCGCTCATCCTTCATCCGCGAGAAGAAGCTCTCCATAACCGCGTTGTCGTGACACTCGCCGACGCGGCTCATGCTGCATTCAAGGCCATGGTCCGCAAGCAGTCGCTGGAACTGCTCGCAGGTGTACTAGCTGCCCTGATCGCTATGGTGAAGAAGCTCAGGGGCCGGCTTACGCCGCCAGATCGCCATGATCAGCGCATCCGTAACCAGATCAGCCGTCATGCGGCCCTTCATCGACCAGCCAACGATCCGCCGCGAGAACAGGTCCTGTACCGCAGCAACGTACAACCAACCCTCTGACGTCCACACATAGGTGAAGTCAGCCACCCATTTCCGATTCGGCGCATCGGCCGCAAACTCACGATCGAGCCTGTTCGGCGCTATAGCGCTCTCCAGGCGAGCACCCTTGTCCACCGGTCGTCTGCGTCGCCTCGGCTGTGCCATAAGCTTCAAGGACCGTACCAAACGCGCTATGCGCTCCCTGCCAACGTCGTGATCCCAGTCCTGGAGGTCCAACCAGATTCGTCGAACGCCATAGGTCTCCCCGCTGTCGCCGAAGCTCCGCCGGATATCCCGGATCAGGATTTCGTCATACACGGCTCGCTGACTCTCTGGCCGTGACAGCCAGCTGTAAAAGCCACTCGGCGAGACATCGAGCGCCTCGCATATCCAAGTCACCGGCCAGATTCCTCGATGCTTCGCAATGAACTTGAACCGTCCGGTCAGTCCCTCGCGAAGTAGGCCGCGGCTTTTTTTAGGATGTCACGCTCTGCTTTCAGCTTGCGCACTTCCTTTTTCAACTGCGCGATCTCAGCCTGCTCGGGCTTCAGCTGTCCCGCGCCAGGGAAAGCATGCGCAGGATCATCGCGGTATTGCCGCACCCAACGTCGCAGGACGTTCTCATGCACATCCAGGTCTCGAGCAGCCTGAGCAACGGTCAGACCCCGTTCCGATACCAACCGTACCGCCTCTAACTTGAACTCCCGGCTGAAGCTTCTCCTCGCCATTGTCGTACCTCCAGTTTCATCATCTCACCTTGTCTTGGTGAACGTGAAACCTGGGGCACGTCATAGGCACCGCGGGGAACTGAAAAGCTGGATTTCTGGGGATCTGGGGCGCTGGTCGTCCTGCCCTCGTGCCTGGCCTCGTGCAGCGCCGGGAAGCCTCACCGGAGCGCCGGAGAGGCACGCTATCGGGCGCGCTTTTGTTCGTGGATACGAACATCTTTCTCAACTTCTATCGATCTTCCGATAGCAGCTTTGGGAAGCAATTCTTGGAGCAACCTGAAAGGTGTAAAGACCGACTTATACTAATATCAACAAACGGGATACGAAAGGAACACGGCGCTTGGCGCGGCCCCAAGTCACGGGGCTACTGAGGCGGGCACGCGCCGGAGGACAGCAGTCCCGGTTTCCGAGCTCGACGCCGGCAGCAGCGCATCTTCATTAGGGCAGCTGATATCCCAGTTATAGCTGTAGCTTAACTCGAGAGTATCGCCATCAAAGCTGCCTGAGACTGTGTTTCGCTCTCTTACGGTGCCCTCCTCTTCGAAGCAGTCGTATTCACGTGTCCTAGTTTCAGCATAACTGATCCTGACTGGCTCGCTACTCTCATTCCACCGCCGGAGCTTATCGATGGGGACCTTTATTCCACCGATCAGGAAGCATGATTTCCTGGCGTCTTTCGCGATGTTCACGAAACCGAAATCCGCCCAGTCTGACTCTTGGTAGGAATAGGCTTTACCACTCTCGCTGCATCTATCTGAGTCGCCCCCCTGATTGCGATTTACAACTTGCGTTTGGAAATCTCCATCGAAGTAGAAAAGTTGCTGCCCTCCAACCTCAATCGCTTTCTCGGCGAGAATCGTGCCATCAGAAACGACACTGACGCTGTCAAAAGAAACACCGGACTCGAGCGTGACACCCGGGACGAACACGGAGATGGAAGACTCAGTCTCCCCCACGCGGGGTATCCTTATGGTGTCGTATTCCTCCATCAGGGGAGGAGTGACTCGACGTACCACAACAGTGTAGTTGCCGAGTACCGCTGCGCAATCGTTGACCGGAAACTCCACGCGATACCCGTCTTCGAGCGAAGGAGCTGCCGGGGTCACTACCGGGTCGCCAATTTCAACCTCGCCGATTTCGAGCAGGAAGTCCGGTGGCCCGTGCACAAAGTTTTTTCGAGGCGACTCAAAACGCCGGAGCGTTTCCCGGTTAACGGCGACCGCACTTGCACTCACAAATTGCTGTGTCTCACCGTAATAGTCGACGACCTTGTCCGCGACCTTGCAACTCCCGGAAACGGCGTCCGTCCCTGTAACCCCAGGGGATCCTGGGGCCGCGGTCGGGTCGGCGCATGCAACGTTTAGCGCAGCATTCAGCGCTGTCAGCGACGCAATGCAAGGGGCATATCCAACGCCGACAGACGAAGCGGCCGCCGCAACGCAGATCGTATTGATCGAGACCGGAGTGAGCGCGGTATTACCAAGGCAGACTGCGGTCATGCCGGTTGCTACACCATCGCAGAAGCCATCCAGGCCATCACCGAGAACCTCGGCATAGTTGGTCGGGTACTGGGTACGAAAGAGCCCCAGCTCTGACTGGTAACGCGTTCGCACGGGTTGCACCGTGCCGTCCGCCCGACCGGCTCTAAGCTCCACCGCAGCGGATTCCGGCCCGACGCGCTGGCCGCAGCGATTGACGGCGACATCTGAAAACTCATAAACGATCTGCGCGGGAGAAAGCCCGGCACCCGCTTCGAAAGACGTTCCGGGATACGGTTTGCCTGCTTTAGCCGCAACAGAAGCAGAGTAACCTGAATTGCCTCCAGCATTGGCCCTGGCGATGCTTCTCGGGACGAGCGCTGGATTGACCTCTGAGTTACCCGCTTGGACCGATGGCACCTCCTGACCGTCCCATTCCAACGATACATAGGCGCCATTCGCGTCAACGAACGCTACCAGACGGCCCTGGCGATCAAACTTAAAAAGGTGACGCTGGATCTCACTGTCTACGATGGAGAACTCCCGCAGTGCAACCGGAACCCCCTCTGCGTTCTTATCTCCAACGACCGTGATGTGGAAGCCTTCCGCTGTAATATCGGCAATGCGCGGATCTGCGGCATTTGTGTAAACGGTGTCAACCGGGAGGAAAATAGGCTCGATAAAAACATCCGCTTCGAGAACCTGTCCTTCCTTCAGCGACAGAGAACAGGGCTCTAACATTCCCCCACAGAGAAACTTCCGCCCCTTCTTCCAGCCGACGAACTCATACCCGGCCGCAGGAAGTGCCATGAAAGAGTCGACAAACGCCTCGTCGTTTGGAATATCGAAGGTGCAGACATCCCCTGCTTCACAACTGTACGAGCCACTCTCAGAGATGACTCGGCCACCCTCGCTGATGATCGCGGTTATCTTGCAGCCGGTCAGCAAGAAGCCGCTTAGAATCCACACAACCAGCGAACGATTTGGGCTCATGGGGGGCAGCGGGGCGGGAGCTGAGTGGGAAACGGACCTACCGCCCGCGCTTCAGTAGATCGTGAAAACAGTAGATGCGATGCGCCAAGGACTGTCAAGGCTTTAACCGCTCAAGAGACCTCGGGTGTCAAGTGGGCCAGATCATGGGAAACGAGGGGCCTAGCCCCTAGACTGGCCAAAGACGCATCGTTGCTCCGCTGAGGTGCTGCGCCTGCGCACTCAACCGAACCTGAGGATATCACTGGTATGGCCCGGGTGGACAGAAAGAGAAGGACTCTGCTAAAAGGAACAGCCGTGGGGTTCGCCGCTTCGACGCTGCCATTTCCCGCGATCATCTCCGCACGCGATGCCCAACCTGTAGTTCGGGTGATCGGAACCCACGTGACACTGCAGGAGCCCCTTCGACTCCGGGCCGAGCGCGACCTCGGCATCAAGCTGGAGTTCAGCCCCGGCGGCAGCGCGCAGGTACTCCTCAAGGCCTCCACGAGGCCGCAGGACTTCGAGATTTACGAGCAGTGGTCCAATAGTATCCGCGTGCTCTGGCAGTCACGCGCCATCAAGCCCATCGACGCACGACGCATTCGCTACTGGGATGAGCTCAATCCCCTGAGCAAGACTGGCAGGCTGTCCGCGGAAGACACCATCGGTGCCGGCGATGCGCCAAATCGCATCCTCTATGCACAGCCAGACGGCTCGCTGGACGAGACGCCGCGTGAAGAAATCAGCTACCTACCTTATGTCCACAATGCGGACTCAATCGGTTACAACCCGCAACAGGTAGACGAGGGCGAGCCCTACCGTGAAGAAAGCTGGGGCTGGCTGCTGGCGCCGGAGCACGCAGGACGCGTCGCCATCGTAAACGCACCAGCCATCGGTATCTTCGATCTGGCTCTCGCCGCACGGGCGCAAGGCCTGATGGAGTTCGCCGACATCGGCGCCATGAGCCGAGAAGAAATCGATACCCTGTTCCGGCATATGCTTCGGTACAAGAAAGCCGGACACTTCAGGGGGTTCTGGAATTCGGTGCCCCATTCCGCGGCGCTCATGCTGAGTGGGGATGTGGTGGTTCAGAGCATGTTCTCCCCCGGGGTTTCCATAGTGCGAAGCGGGGGGATGCCCTGCCTTTATGCTGCACCCAGGGAGGGCTATCGGGGGTGGCATGGCACCATGTGTCTGTCGCGACACGCGAGCGGCGAACGTGAGGCCGCCGCCTACGAATACATGAATTGGTGGCTGAGCGGCTGGCCGGGCGCTTTTATAGCCCGGCAGGGCTATTACATCAGCAACCCGCAGCGCTCACGGCCTTACATGAGCGAGGCAGAGTGGGATTACTGGTACGCCGGCAAGCCTGCACGGGAGGCGCTCAGGGGTCCGGACGGGAAAATCACGGTGCAAGTCGGAGAGCAGCGACGAGGCGGTTCGTACGAGAAGCGCTTTGCCAATATCTCTGTATGGAACACCGTAATGCCCAATTTTGACCTGACGCTGCAGCACTGGAATGAACTCGTCGTCGCCTGATGGCAGCGATCCGACAGGCCTGCTGGACAGGCTGACGCTGAGGCAGCGCCTCGCGCTGGGTTTTTCCATCGGCATGATGGCCACGCTTACGGTTGCGGTGCTCTTCGCCGCCGCCTTCGAGTTCAATGCTCGCCAAGCAGCCAACTTAAGGCGGTATAACCAGGATCTCACGCTGGTGCTGCAGTTTTCCCGAGCTGTGGGTGAGATGCAGCTCGCCGCGTCGCGCTACTTTTCGCTGGGTCACGGGACCGCGTACGAGAAAGTACAAAGCCTCTACGGGGAGTGGGCTGACATGCAGGCTCGCTGCAAGAGAGAAGCCTGTCTGTCGATCGGCAAGGGCGCGATTTTTTCTGATGCGCTCGATCACCTCACGACCTTCCACGATAGCTTCCTTGCGGTTGTCGAGAACCGCAGGGATATTCTTGGTAGTCTAGAAAGCGAGTTTGCCGACGCGCAAAGCAGGTTACATGACGCTGCCGGCACCGGAGATTCGGGAAGAGAGTTCTCGCTGAGCGATGCTGCGGCGATGAACAGTATTCACGATCACCTGACGGCGGTAGAAGCGCAGCTCGTGGCCTTCTTCCACAGCATGAACTCAGATCTACTGTTTAGCGCGGAGTCACAGCTCGAGGAAATGCGCGACCACCTCGATGTCCTCGGCGCAGCCGGAGATACCACAGCGCAAGGCCCCGTCTCCGCCGACTACCGCTATATTCTGGGAGTTGCGTACGCCAACATTCAGCGTATCCGCGGCTACGCCTACCTGGTCAATGTGGTCATGGCCTCTGAAGCTAACGAGATGCACTTTCTGGCCGAAACCACAGCCAAACGCGTGCTCGAGGATATTGATGCCCTGCAGCGAGAAATCGACCATACACGTCGATTTACTGCGCTGACGCTGCTGGCATCGATCGTCGCTGTCGCAGTCGTCGCTCTCTTGCTACTGCGGCGCGTCACACTCTCCATCACGCGACCGCTGCGGGCAGTCGCCAGTGCTTTCCGGAGTTTAGCCAGCGGTGGGGAGGAGCCGATCCGGATTCGAAGCTACCACGAGGACGAGATCGGCGACCTGGTCACGGCGGCGCGGGCATTCCGCGACGAAAATACGAAGGTGCGCCAGTTACTCCACGATTACGAGGCCCTTAATGCAAGCCTCGAGGCAAAGGTGGATGCTCGCACGGAGGAACTGCGGGTCAAGGCCGTCGAGCTCGACCGCCTTGCGTCGACCGATAATCTTACCGGCGTGAGCAATCGCCGCGTCCTCGACACCACCCTTGGCCGAGAACTTGCGCGCGCAGAGCGCTATCGCGTCACGCTCGGCGTCGTGCTGTTCGATATCGATCTGTTCAAGTCCATTAACGACACCTACGGCCACATAAACGGAGACAAGGTCCTCGTCAGGCTAGCCGCCGTAGTCGCCGGTGTGCTTCGCAACACAGACATCTTCGGTCGCTGGGGCGGCGAGGAGTTCATGGTGCTCTGTCCCCAGTGCACTCTCAGCGAGGTCACGGAGGTCGCAAAAAAGATTCGTAGCGCCGTCGCGAGCGCGGACTTCATCCCCGGCAGAACGGTCACGATAAGTGCTGGAGTAGCAACGAGTGCCCCGGGAGAAAGTGGCGAGGCGCTGATTGCCAGAGTCGACAAGGCGCTCTATCTGGCCAAGGCCTCGGGGCGAAACTGCGTAATGACAAGCCCGGAACGGCCAACATCTACGGGGGCAGGCCTTCGGTAGAACCACGGGCAAGACCCTCGCCAGGGATTACTTACAGACGAATCATCCCCGCGCCGAATACCAGCAGCAGCTGGACGACAAGCAAGCGGCCCTCGACGCCGCCCTCGCCGAGACGGCCGAGCTCCAGGCCACCATCGACAAGCAGCTCGAAACGATCAAGGAGCTGACCGGCAAGGCCAGCGACACCCAGAAGGTCGAGCAGCGCAACCGCGAGCTCCACAACCGCGCGGACGACCTCCAGGGCGAGATCGCCGAGCTGAAGCAGCGGCTGAAGGCCCTGCAGAAGGACCTGAACGCTGCCCGCGAGGAGAACAAGGCGCTCAACCAGTTCGACCCGGCGCGCATGAAGAAGAACCTCGATGCGAGCAAGAAGAAGCTCGCCGAGAAGCAGAAGGACAACGAGAGCCTGCAGAAGGCGCTGAAGGAGAGCCGGAAGGAGCAGGCGGCGCTGGAGCGCAAAGTAGCCGAGCTTGAAGCCAAGCTGGCCGAGACGGACGCAGGCGACGACAGCGAGGCCCCGGTGGACGCGCCGTCACAGGACCGGGCATCGGCCGCCTGACCGGTTTCAGCGGGCTGTCACTCCTTGAGTACAGGCACCGACCATGTCTAACTCCTCGGGCATTGTGCGCACTGCCGGTGAAGGCGTGGGCCACTTCCTCGCCGGCATCCCGCCGGCACTGATCGATTTCTTCAGTGGTATCGCCGTCGGCGCCGGCCTGCACGGCGTGCTCGCCTGGGCGGCGATGATCTTTGGCCTGGGGCTGCTGCTATCAGCCGTGCGCGGGCTGCGCAGACAGCGCATCGTGGGGCCAATGATTGGCGGCGCTATCGGCGTGGCTTTGATGGGCTGGGCGATTGCTTGAGTGCTGACACCGCCGCTGGGCTACTGGATGAAGATTGCCCATGGCAAGAGGGTGCGCCAACCGAAGCTGCCCACCAAGGACACACCCGCGGATGCAATCGTGGACCTCTACCCACGGGAGCCTCACCGCAACCATTACGAAGATCAAGAAGGCCTCCCAATCCCCGAGGCCGAGCGCACCGCCGTGGAAGCCGCCTGTCAGGTACACGAGGAGCTACCCAAGAAACGGCTGCCTGTAGTAGTCGACCTGCGCCGAGTCCTGCGGGAGGTCCACGAGAACACTAATGGCCAAAGGATCATCGGGGGTTCGGCACCGATTTTACGGACAGTTTCGTTCAACCCATGGAAGCGGAGGGAATTTAAAACACTCTTGCTGTAGCTGGCCTACAGGTGCCATCGCTGGGCAGCGGCACGTCCCAGCTGTGCCGACTCGTCCCAGCTGTGCCGACTGTAGATACGAGACGAGCCGAGATATGTTTCGCGGCCGGGAACGCCATGCTAGCAGCCGAATGAGGACAGATAGCTCGACGGCGACAAAAGTTCGGCAAAACATCGACGAAGCCTGACTTGACCTCATTGGCTACATCGGTGAATCTGGACACAGTGACCTGAGACTACCTATTCTTTCACCGGTAGTCGTGACATTTCCTTGGCCTGTGGCCTCCGGATCGGATACGGCACGCGTCTTGAGCCTCGATCAGGAGCCCTGCCTATGCAGCACTGTCTCAGGAAGACCATCCCGCTTTTCCTGCTCGCAGCAGTACTATCCGGCTGCAAGATTCAGATTAGCTCGCCGATTGGCGGCTCCGTGACGACAGCGTCGGGCAGCTACCGGTGTGGAGCCTCGGAAACCTGCGTCGTGGAGGTCGAGGACGCCACCTTCGATGAGAGTTTCACGGCCGCGGCGGAAGACGGCTATGAGTTCCTCGGCTGGTCTCAGAAGCAACGGGGTTTCTGCGGCGGCAGAACAAATGCGTGTGCGCTCCGCACCACCGGCTTCCCGGGTAACCCCTCCCTGATGCAGATCTTGCGTTCCGAGGAGACATTCTACCTCGACCCAATTATTCGCCCGCTGAATACGCTGAGCTTTATGGTCGATCTCTGGACCGACGATTACTTCGTGATCAACAGCTCCCGTCGCGGGGTCATGGCGGTTCGCATGCCATCAAGTGCTGACCGTATCATTGAAATCAGCTGGTTCCAGGATGGTGTTTGGTACACCGCCACGCCAGGACCCAGCGCACTCTCCGCCACGGGAAGCCCGTCGGTTTTCGTCGTGAACACAGCCAGCACAACGGCAGCCTACCCGAAACAAGGCGATGGCGTTCCGCCCGGTGAACGCTCACTCTATCGGGACGAGGACAATAACGCCCAAGCACTTCTCGATTCCTGCTCCGAGGGGAGCTTGGAAGAGAACATAGATGGACTCCTGCTGGACAGCTACTCCCTATTTCTCGATGCAGCGGGGGAAGACGCTCGCTTCGACTCCAGCGTGGCGGCCTTTACCGGGGTTGGTGGCTTCATCTGCCCCAGCACGGAGCGCGAGTGGGCGAAAAAACTCCAGCAAGGCGCCCTCGATGAAGCCGAGGAGGCGCCCGTGATCGGGCCGATAATCGAAAGCCTGCGAAATCTCCAGAAGGAGGTAACGGGTGTGTTCGAACTCGTCGACGAAGTCGATTGCTTCCTCGACGAACGAGCCTGCATCAAGGGCGCGGTCGCTCTCACTGATCCAGGCTCGCTCGGTTCATTCCCTGACGATGTAACCCCCCCGCCAGGGATGCTCTCTTTCACGGATGTGGCGTACCGGGTTACGGACCCCGAAGCAGAGGCATGTAACGATCCGGGGTATCTCGTCGCCAAGACCTTCAATGCGACCGAGGGCCGGGTGCCCTTCGATTTGTCTGCGGAACTCATTGCCGACACGCCGGGGCAGTGGTGCGGTCAGGGGATAACTCATCGCTGGCTGCTCAAGAAAGAGGCCAGCCTGGTCGATGGCCAGTTTGTAAGCACCTTCGGAGAGATCAAACGCTCCGGGCGTCGCTTCAGTTATGTCTTTCGCGAGCCAGGCACATATTTTCTTTCACATACGGCCCTACTGCCTGATGGTTCTGTACTGATTCGTGGAAACACCACGCAGATTGTGGTGAAGGCGCCCAGCGGATCTGTGGCGGACACGGGCTGGATCATCTTCGTGCGGAACGTTATCCGCGAAGAGGAGTGCCTGGGCGCGGATTTCCCGGCAGCCAGCAATGGGGTCCTGGAGACGGATCTCGGCTACGGATGGTCCGTCATGAGACAGCGAGGCGATAGTGTCTCTCTGTTCGATGATCGAACTTATGAATGGGCGATCAGTGGCTTGACGATGGTAATTGAAGATCGGACCGATTACGTCGGCGGGCTCTTTGAGAGTACCTATGGCGAAATCATCTTCGCTGGAGATTTTCGATCCTTCTCGGGGTTTATTGAGAGTAACTACCCTGAAACGGATGAGAACGGTAACTCGTATCAGTGTAAGGAGACCGATTTCCTGGAAGGCCGCCGCTCGACAATCGACGCCTATCTGGATCAGATCGAGCAGGACTTCGGATTAGACGCGCGCGCCGCCGCAAGGGCAGAGATCTACGGCGATCCGGAGAAGTATGTTCCCTGACTGAGTCGCCAGAAGATCCGGCACACATGAAAAAGAACGCCGAGAAGGCCGACCTCCAGGCAGTGCGTGACCGCGCCAGGGCCAGAAAGGCCAGCGCAGGTCTACAGATTGAAATGGCAGCCCGGCGCGCTACGAAGACTTCTCCTCGCCATGGGGATATCCCGGCACGCCCACATCATCGTCATGGATGAACCCACGAACCACGTGGACCTCCCTTCCATTGAGGCTCTGCAGCAGGCACTCGCCTCTTGCCCCTGCGCACTCCTTCTCATCAGCCATGACCAGCAATTCATTGACGCCGTCGGTGCACGCCAATGGAAGATTGAAGATGTGAAACCGGGCGCTGCAGAACTTTCAATCTCCTGATGAAGGAGGCACCCGCCGCACCCTGTCTCATCGACCAGATTTCTGCATCTCCCACCGCCCGCCTCGGCGCTTGTGGGACGCCGGTGTTGAGCTGCAAACCACAGCGACCATGCACGCATCTTTGCCGACGCGCCTAAGCACTGGCGCCTGCATGGATTCAGGGGCTCTTCGCTACAGCCATAAAGACCGATCAGTCAACACTGAGCATGGCTGCCGTGCAGACCGCGTTTCGTCCCATATGCTTTGCCCCATATAGGCTTTCGTCTGCTGCACGCAGCAGATCTTTGGGTGCCTGCATCTCTACTGAGCGGCTCGCGACGCCGACGCTCAAGGTTACTAGACTGCCTCGGGCCTTGATTCCCAGTGCCTCGACAGCACTTCGCACTTTTTCACCGATCTGCATCGCCTCGGCCTGCGGCGTGGCCGGGCACAGCACGAGAAACTCATCGCCGCCAAGGCGACAGGCAAGATCATCTGTACGAAAACTCGCCCGTATTTCCCTGGCTACCTGTCGCAGCACTTCATCACCAGCATCGTGGCCCTGCTGGTCATTCACGTCCTTAAAGTGATCCAAATCAATCATGAGACAACTGAGTGGGGCTGCATCAGCCCAATGCTTGTCAAGGAAATCCGTGGCCCGCCGGCGGTTCGGCAGGCCCGTAAGCTGATCCTGCATAGCGAGCTCATGCATGGCATCGCTCAGGCGCCGCAGCTCACGGGTGCGGGATTCAACCTGTGACTCCAGCGAAGTGTTGATGCGCCGTAACTCGCGATTCTTCTCCTCCACGATGTGTAGCAGACCGACAATCGCATCCAGCAGCGGCTGGAGGGGGCCAGCATCTCGTGCGAGCTCCGTGTTGTAGGCTTGCTCGGGGTCCTTGCCCTCGGCGATCGCGGTCAACTGCCGTGCCATGGATTGATCTATCCCGAGAATATGATAGCCGAGCCAGTGCACCAGGTAGTCGTGAAGACCTCGGGCCTCATCTTCTTCCATGATAGCCAGGTCCCGCTCTAGTCGCTCGACCTCTACCTCGAAGGCCCGATGCGCCTGCTCATGATTCTCACGGGCCAATGGATGCAAACCGCGGCCGCGCATCAGCGCTTCTTCCTCACGAAAATGGTACTCGGTATAGTTCCGAAGCCGGGCGACAACCGCAGCGCAATCCCGAGGCGACAGACTGCCATCGCACAGCGATCGACCGAAATCATTAATGAGATCTACCAGCGCGCGATGCTGATCATCGACAGCCTCGATGCCCGTGATGAAATGCTCGTCCCAGAGGAAAGTCTTCAGTTGCGAAGCGGAGTCCATAGCGTCCCTGAGAGCTTGAATAATCGTTTATGGAGCCTCGAAAGATACACTGCCAGGCGCAGCATGGTAAGTCCGTGCGCTGCGCCTCATCCCAGGGCCACTAGACAGCCGCAATCGACTTCTGTTCAAGATCCGTGCAGTGATGAAGAAGAACCTCGATGCGAGCAAGAAGAAGCTGGCCGAGAAGCAGAAGGACAACGAGAGCCTGCGGAAGGCGCTGAAGGAGAGTCTGGAGGAGCAGGCGGAGTAGGCAAAAAGTGTCCACAGAACCCGGGGCATTCCACTCTTACAGAACCTAGTCAAGCATTCCTATGTATCGTGGCTGACGAGAGATCCGATCTAGCCATGATGAAACTGCAGGGTAACGCTCCAACTCATACCCACCCTCGTCAGCTAAATGAGTGTAGGCATACAGGCTGATATCAGCCGTCGTCATCCTGTCGCCGGCAACAAATTCGCTAGTATGAAACTGCTCTTCCATTACCGAGAGCGCCCGGTGACCGCCCTGCTGCCTGCCTTCGTACTCTGCTTCTTTCTCTGCAGGCCTACCCAGGTAGACGTTGATGTAGCGCGCAACCGCTATGTAGGGCTCATGCGAATACTGCTCGAAGAACTGCCACTGCTGCACTTTCGCCAACTCATAGGCATCGTTCGGCAACAGAGACGAATGACGCGCCAGGTAATTGATGATCGCATTTGACTCCCACAGACAACGACCATCCGATAGCTCCACGGCAGGAATTTTGCCGTTTGGATTGATTCTCCGGAACTGCTCAGTCTTCGTATCCTGCGAACGAATATCGATCGGTATCCAGTTGTACGCAATGCCCAGAAGCGCGCACGTAAGTCGCACCTTGTAGCAATTGCCCGACCGTTGATCCCCATAGACATTCATAACATTCAGCCGCCGTTCAGCGCAGGCGTGACATCGCCCAGCTATGGACCCTTTGCGGTAGAAAAGCTGATCATTTGAGCGGTAAAGCTTCAACAACCGGCCCGACAATCTCTTGAGCGCAGCGCCTGCAAATCTCCGCCACCTTTGACTCTTCGTGGGGTAAGGTCAGCTGAGACAACTCAATGAAGAAACGCTCATGGCCCGCAGGGGTGGAAACAAGCGTCATAGTTGCCTCATTCGAAGTCAAAGCACGGAAACTGTGGATCTCTCCCTTGTGAACAAAGATGCAGTCCCCAGCTGCCGCCTCCACCCGAGAAGCGCCAACTAAAAAGAGGAACTTGCCATCCGTAACCTGGAACACTTTGTCCTCTTCGGGAGAAACGTGCGACGGTGCTCCCTTACCCTGAGACACTCTCATCTTGATGACCGATAAGGGTGTTCCATCTCTCGCTTCAAGGAGCACCGCGGCCTCGATCCCTGAGAAGTCTACGACAGTCTCTGCAGACAAGACCGGGCTGTTTCGTTCAATACGATTCGTATGCTGTTTCATGGTCTCGACCCTCTGATAGTGGCTGCAGTCAGTCTAGACCCACCACGCAGTGATGATTAGACTCGCGCAGCTGCCCAGCCTGTCCATTGGACTGACCAATGAAGAATCTCATCCATCTCAATACATTCATCGAGGTCGTCCGCGCCGGGGGATTCAGTGCCGCGGCCAGGGCCATGCAGATACCAAGGTCCACGGTTAGCCTGCACGTGAAGACACTGGAAGATGAAGTCGGTGTGAGGCTGCTCAGGCGCTCCACCCGGGCAATTGCTCTAACTGAAGAGGGGCGTTTTCTGTATGAGAATGCGAACGACAGCCTGGAGGCGCTGCAGCGGGCCCTCGAGGAGCTGCAAGGTGAAACCGGCGAGCTGTCAGGCCTGATTCGCGTGACTGCCCCGGCAGATTTTCCAGGAGAAGCACTGGCTGACGCAGTCACCGGCTTCAAGCGCCTTCACCCAAAGACACGGTTCGAGCTGCTCCTGACTAACACGACCCTGGACATGGTCGGCAGCAACATCGACATCGCTATCGGGTTTACGCAGCGCACAGACGAAAACCGGGTAGCCAGGAGGCTGATGAGTGTGCCTTGGGGGTTCTTCGCCCATAGCACCTGGCTGACGGAGCACGGCGAGCCGCAGGACTCTGCGGACCTAAGCGACTTCATCTCCCCGCCGCCAGCCGTGCGCGCAATGCTGGAGCAGCAAGTGCTCTTAAACGGGCTTCTGCCAAAATCGACCATCATGGCTAGCAGCCAGCTCATGGTCCGGGACCTGGTGCTCGCAGGGGCTGGCGTAGGACTGCTCCCGAAGGGCATGCTCGACTTCGCGCTTCAGGCGGGAATCGTCAGGGAGATCCTGGGTTCGTTAGCAGTCGGCGAAACCGAGCTGTCTCTTGAGTTCCCCGGGCGCGCAGACATCCTGCCCCGGACCCGAGCATTTGCAAGCCACTTTGAGTCCTGCCTGCGCTGATGAAGGCCTCATCAAGGCGGCTGGTTCTCGGCTGACGCCGCTAGTCGTCCGCAGCACTCCGACTAGCTAGCGCCGCCAGAAAGCCTGTGCTGGACCTGGCAGTTGAGCAAGCATGTCTTCGAAGCGCACGCGATCCACATGCTTCCAGAGTGTGCGAGCAACAGCTTCGAGCGCATGATCCGGACTAAAGTTGTGCTTCTGCCGAAGTGCCCTGACCTCCTTCAAGAGCACCGTGTCATCGGTAAATGCTTTGCGAGGCTCATCAACGTCCCACTGGTCCACGAAAAGAGCGCGAAGTCCAACTGGCAGCGCGTTGGAAAAGCGGATAGCGTCTTCCAGGGAGAGCCGTCGCCGAAAGGCCTGGAACACTCCCTGAACCATCGTGTAGGTCTGATGACTGCTCGTTAGTCCGCTGGCTTCACGTACTTCCAGCATGAAGTCATAGAAGTCATCGCGCGCACGGGAGTATTCCAGCGGAAAAGGCAAACCTCAATCCTCCAGCATCATCGACTCAAGGCTGCGATCGCCCGAGCCTTTTGCTCATGATTGCGACACGATGCCGGCAACGGCGCGCCGCATGCACTTTGCCCGGATCACCGCGGGCGCCTATCATCGGCCAGAGTGATTTGTTCAGCAACAGAGCGTGACCATCGATGAGCCTGTTGGATATGTTTGCCCTCTTCGGGATCATGGCGTGCCTCGCTGCTTTGCCCAGCTCAAGCGTTGCCCTGGTCGTTGTGCATTCCGCAGCCGCCAATCTGCGCTCCGGGCTCGCTGTGTCGCTGGGTATCGTCGCCGGAGACCTGCTGTTCGCCACCCTCGCGGTCGTCGGCATGACGACCCTGGCTGAAGCTCTGGGATCCCTTTTCATATTGCTCCGCTACTGTGCCGCCGCCTACCTGCTTTGGCTGGGCGTCGGGCTAATCCGGTCCGCAACTAGTGACGCTTCCAAGAGCGAGTTCCCGGTGGCTCGCACGCTCCATGGCAGCTTTCTGGCTGGTTTTCTTCTCACACTGGGCGATGTGAAGGCCATCCTGTTCTACGCAAGTCTGTTCCCCGCATTCGTCGATCTAGCGAACCTCTCCGCCGGAGACATGGCTATCATCATGGTCATCACGGCGCTGGCGGTAGGCGGCGTCAAGGTTGTCTACGCGGTCGCGGCGCAGCGGGTGGCCCTCACGGTGGGGCGTTCGAAGTGGAAGAAGCCCGCCCAGATGGCAACAGGCGGCCTGATGCTCGGTGCAGGCGGCTACCTGGTCGCGAAGCCCTAGGCGTCTAGCTCCAGGTGGTAACACTGGTTATGAGGCCCGTTGAAGTAGTCTGCGAAAGCGTCCCCCGGCTGAAAGCCATTCTTCAGGTAAAACGCTATCGCAGGCTTGAACGCGTCACTGGTGCCTGTCTCGAGACTGATACGTTGGATGCCCTCCTCGACCGCCCTGGCAAGCATGTAATCAAGAATGGCCTGCGCTGCGCCTCTACCCAGATACTCAACGTGCGTTCGCATCGACTTCAACTCGACGTGACTTTCAGTCATTCGCCGGAGTGCCCCCACCGCCGAGAGCCGCTCATGCTCCCATGCACCGTAAATCGTGATGTCCGGGGTGGCCAATCCCGACAGATTCAACGCAAAAGAGGTGCCCGGCGGCGAAATCTCGTTCATGTGCCGCTGGTGATAGGTTAGAAGTTCTCGGACCTGAGGATCTTCGAGCGAAACTTCTTCAAGTCTCAACATGACCGGACCTACTTTGCCCGCATGGGCGCATCGCGCTCACCTTGACCCTTACTGCCGCGCTGTGATTTGATCGCAATTTATTGTTTTACAGTAAACATGAGGATTCCTTGGAAAACAAGTTGGTCAGGCGCTGTCGCCTCCTCGCCGTTGTCGCGCCCGGTGTAGCGGCGCTTCTGCTCCTCCGGGCGCTCTGGCTCTGGGTCGAGTTCGAGCAGCAGCTGCTCCCCTACTACCAGGCGCAGGGCATCCGGGTAACGATGGAGAACCTGGCCGCCTGGCAACACGCTGCAGCGGCGGTGGTAGCAACGACACCGCTTCTGCTCGTGTGCAGCGGGTTGGTCCGTGCCGGCCGAGTTTTCCGACTGGTGGCAAGGGGGGAGCGTATTGCCGTTGGCGTGGTGCGGCACCTGGCAGCGATCGCCTCGCTGGTTCTCTACGCGGCCCTTGCTAAGATTCCCGCCGATGCGCTGGTCAGCGTCCTGCTGACCTTCAACAATCCGGTCGGAGAGCGCTCGTTGCGGCTGGGTTTCTCCTCGGCTGAGCTCGTCGGCATCGTCGCAGCAGGCCTTCTATGGGCACTTGCCTGGACCCTGCGAGAAGCCGTAGCCCTTCGCCGCGAGAACGACGCCTTCATCTGATGCCCATCATCGTCAACCTGGATGTGATGCTGGCAAAGCGCAAGAAACGCTCACGGGACCTCGCTGCCTATGTGGGGATCACGGAGCAGAACATCTCGACCCTCAAGAATGGCCGTGTCCGCGGCATTCGCTTCAGCACACTCGAGAAGATCTGTGAATTCCTGGACTGCCAGCCGGGCGATCTGCTCGCTTACGACCCGGAGGATGATGACAGGTGAATTTATTGTTTTACAATAATTACTGACCGTATTAGATTCAGCTCCCGGACTACAGAGGAGCTGCTCGTGAACCGCATTTCATCTCTCCTGCTGCTGGCCTGCCTATCCCTCGCGGGCTGCCAGAACTCGAACTGCAACTACCCGATCTACCGCTTCGCTGATCGCATGCACCCGCCGGTCGACCTGACGAACACGCGGGCGCCGGCGGCGCGCGGCGTAGAAGACGCTCTCGCATCGCGACTCCAGTCAGAGTGGGTTCGCCTGCAGGATGACCAGGCCATAGAGCATCTTGCGATCGCTGTCAGCGGGCCTGCCGGCGACTGGTCGTCTCCTATGCCCGATGGCGTTGAACGCTTCTACTGGGCAAGTGTCGGCAAGCTGGCTACCGCCGTCTTGCTGCAACAGCTGGCGCAGGAGAACAGGCTGCGGCTCGATCAACGGCTGTCCCGGTGGTACCCAACCCTACCAGGGGCAGACAATATCACCCTGGAAATGGTGCTCTCCCACCGCGCGGGGTTCGCGAGCCACAATGGGTTCGACGCCTTCCGCCAGCGCGGTTCGCCCGCAACGCCGGAAGACGTGGCCCGATTCCTGGAGGCACGTCCCCTACTCTTCTGCCCAGGAACAGACTGGTATTACTCGAATAGCGGCTACGTTCTGCTGGGGCGCATCATTGAACAGGTTACTGGGGAAAGCTTCAGCGCCGCTGTCGCCACCAGGATCGCGGAGCCGATCGGCGCCAGCAGCCTTGCCGCTCTGGTGCAGGGCGAGAGCCCGCCAGACGTTGCGCCAGCTCGACCGCCGGGCTCCAGTGAACCTCCGATGGCGCCGGGTGATCCCTTCAGCGCGGGGAACATCGTCGCTTCACCACAGGACATGGTCAGATTCCTGGCGGCTGTACTCGATGGACGCCTGGTACCCGGTGCAGCACTCAACGCCATGGGAAGAAACCTCTACCCGATGTTTGACCAGCGGCTGTACTACGGGCTGGGTCTAATGGTGTATGACCTGCCGGAGACCACCTGGGTCGGCCACAGCGGTGGTACTCCCGGGGCAAAGGCTGTCGTTGCCTACTCCATGGTAAAGAGCACCTATGCCGCTGTGGCGCTCACGGGCGAAGGATCAGCCGAGTCGATTGCCCGACTGTTTATGTCGACCGTCGAGGCGCCCGCCATCTAACGCATCGACCCGTGCAAGCAGAGCCGGATAAAGGTGTATGGAACCAGACAGGGAGTAGTAAAGCGTGGACCTGGTTATTTTTGACTGCGACGGCGTGCTCGTGGACAGCGAGCGGATTACTAACCGAGTTTTCTGCGAAATGCTCAATGAACTTGGCGTAGAGGTCTCATTGGAGGACATGTTTCAACGTTTCGTCGGTTACTCCATGGCACAGTGCGTGGCTATCATCACCGACATACTGGGTACACCACCGCCTGAGGATTTTGTACCCCGACTGCGTCGGCGCTCGGCAGCCGCACTGGTATCTGAAATAGCGCCCGTAGCAGGCGTTTCTGCTGTTCTGAAGACTCTGACGGTACCGTATTGCGTCGCTTCCAGTGGTGAGCGGGAGAAGATCCGCCTGACCCTGGGGAGTACCGGCCTGCTTGGCTACTTTGAAGGGAAGATCTTCAGTGTGGGTGACGTCAAAGAGCCCAAGCCAGCACCTGACGTCTTCCTTCACGCGGCCTCGGTCATGGGAGCTGATCCGAGGTCCTGTGTCGTGATCGAAGATACGCCGGTTGGTGTACAAGCCGGTATCGCTGCAGGCATGACTGTCTACGGGTTTGCTGCCGACACACCGGAGCGCCGGTTGTGGGAAGCGGGCGCGGATGAAGTCTTTACAGCCATGGCTGCTTTACCACAGTTGCTGACCCAGCACAGCCGACAGGCGTGTCTATGAGTCAGAAGTCCGGAGTAGCCATGCAGAGGAAGCTGCCGTCAACGGCCAACACGAGATGCGCTATCGAGGAAAGGCAAGGGTGCATTTCATTACAGCGAGCTAGAGGATCGCTTCGAGAAGCACTGGGACAACAAAACACCTTTAGAGAGCCCTGAAGTGGAGACCATTGTTGCTACACCCGCTCGGTGAGCACGGGCGTCAACACACGTCTTCGCTGACGACACCAGTCCGGGGCGTCCCTTTCCCGCCGACCGCGCCATTCACCGTGCTCTCCCAGCGACGCTTCCTGGTCGTGCTGATGAGCTCTGTCGCGGCGCACCTACTGCTACTCTGGCAACTGCCCGCACCAAAGCCCCCGCTGTCAACCACAGGGACGGGCTGGGCGATGTCCATCGAACTGACAGAAGCACCGACCGCTACAGCGCAGCCGTCCGGTGCATCCGAACCAGCATTATCGCCCCCCCGCCAGGGCCTCGAACAGACACCAGCGGGCACGGGGGTTATGAGAGAGCCGCAGAAGAAGCTACAGCAATCCGCGGCAGCAACGGCAGCCCCTCAGCACGCGGAGAAACCGTCAGCAGGCGTGCCAAGGCATTTGGACCTATCGCCAGCGCTGCTGCGCCGCGCTGCCCGGGATGCGGCCGCGCTGCATCCCAGCGCAGAAGCGGAGCCGGGAGGTACGGTTTTCGACCCCAGGTTGCGGGAAAGACTGGGTGAGGCAGGGGCCGGCCGCGTCAATCCGCCGGGGTCTGCAGGGGGGGCCGGTGAGCCCCCCCGCATCAGTCTCGGAGGGGAAACTCGATTCTTCGAAGTCGACGGACTTTGCTTTCAGGTCAGGGACAGGGACACGCTGACGTCGACCTCCCTGGAAACGTGGTACCGAGTTCCCTGTCCGAAGAACACAACCTCTTCAGGGCCGCTACCATGATACCGCGCTCCTCATGCCGACTTCAGGAGTGCCGATGACTATGCAAGAGGTATCTACTCTACTCTTCGACGTACAATACGGTCAGAACGTACCCGACTTCAATTGTCCTATTCTGCTGCGGCACAAGGGCTGAGCTGCGATATCAGCATCGCCCCGCCCTGCGCACCAAGAGCTCGCATCACATCCTGGCGGCGCGTCAGTTGGACGAAGCCATCGGAAGGACCGGTCGGGAGCCATGTGCTGACGGCAATCGCTTCCGGAGGCGCGCCGACAAAGCAACCGCCGACAACCCTGTTCGTCAGCGAACTGTCGCCGTCTGTTCCCCGAGACCGCTGGTCCCGTATTTCCCGCTGTGACCGTACCCCTGTAATTCGAGCCATGCAGGATGTGGGATTTCCATTTATCGTATCGATGAGGAGGCCCCAATATGAAGCGCAAGCGCTACACCGAAGAGCAGATCATCTAGATCCTGAAGCAGCACGAGGCGGGCCGGACCATGGTCGACCTCGCCCGTGAATACGGCATCGCCGAGAACACCCTGCATTGCCTGAACTTCGTCATGGCTTGCGGTGTAACAGCTTCCACCGATACGTTGGCGGAAGATTGACATAAGCCGGTGAGGGTACCTATGAGTCTTTTCGAATTCATCATGATCATGATCGCAATAATCATTGGTCTTGGAATCGCCGAGCTTCTAGCCGGTGTATCGAGTCTCCTTAGGCATCGCGCGAAAGCAAAAACCTATTGGGTCCACATGCTGCTCACAGCCGTGGTTTTCCTCGCGCTACTGCAGCAGTTCTGGGAGGCTTGGAGTTTACGGGAAGTATCTGAATGGACCTTTATCGCACTCCTGCAGGTCCTCGGCGCGCCGGTATGTTTATACCTTTGTGCGCGTCTACTGCTCCCAGAGAATTTAGAAGGCGAAGACATCGAGGGGTACTATTACAGTGAGATGCGTCCGATCTGGCTATTGCTTTTCATCGGCGTCTGCCTTTCGACGACTTTGAGGCCAATCGTATTCGACGGTAAATTGCTGGCAGCAGATAACCTGCAATCCTTGATAATTCTGGTCGCTCTGCCCCTCTTGTGGGCGTCTTCAAATCGTGTGTTGCACAGCTTCTGCGTGAGCCTGGCGCTTCTGTTGGTGCTTGGCGACATCGTCATTTTTGCGGGCGACATCGCAAACTAGCGCTTAGCGCAGGGTTCAAATCGCCTGCTTTTGGCCCCATAACGGTCAGTCAGCAGAGCTTAGCAGGATGTCCCCCTCCGACCCGAAGGCGACCTTCACGTTTCAGGCATTCCGTAGCACAACCTCAATCGCTCCGTCAGTACGCGAGCCGATAAAACAAACTGTTCGAAAAATTGCCAGATGAATCAGTCGGGTAGTGCGTAGGCCACGACATAGTCGCCCGGCGTGGTACCTGCGCCTGCATGGCCTCCGGCTACTATTACGACGTATTGCCGTCCGTTGACTGCATACGTCATTGGTGTTGCTTGTCCGCCAGCGGGAAGTTTAGAGCGCCATAGTTCGACGCCCCGTTCCACGTCATAGGCGCGTAGGTATCCATCGAGCGCTGCGCCGATGAAAGCTAAGCCGCCAGCTGTAACGATAGGTCCACCGATGCTTGGCAATCCCCAGTTAAATTCAAGCCCAAGCGGTGCTGCCTCGGCTGTCGTTCCAAATGGCACCTTCCAGCGGATATCGCCTCTTTCCATGTCGACTGCAACAAGATAGCCCCAGGGAGGGGCGACGCAGGGTGTACCAAACGGCGACAGAGGCGTTTCACGACGCATGCCGTAAGGCGTTCCTGACTGGCGAGCGAACTCAGCATCTGGATACTCACCAGCTTTCTTTTCTGCCTCAAAAGTCTCTCGTGGAATCAGGGTCGTCGAAATCGGCATGTCAGTGACGTTAACGATTGCTAGTTGCTTGTCGGAATCGAAGGCGATTCCTCCCCAATTCACTCCCCCCGCTGTATGGGGTGTCTGCAAGATCCCCTGAACACCTGGCGGCGTGTATATGCCGTTCGACTGGTGGGCACGAATCATCTCGCGGCATTTACCTCGATCCCAGGGAGTCAGGCCCCAGGCGTCGTCCTCATTAATCGGACCGTGACGCACAAGTGGGGGTGGCGCGACTGGAAAGGGTTGAGTTGCCCAGCTTTGCTCACCCGGCACTGAGCTTTGCGGCACTTGGCGCTCCTCGATGTCAAATAGTGGCTCGCCTGTGTTCCGCTCAAATGCAAATATCAGGCCCATCTTTGTTGCCTGGATGACCGCCGGTATAACCCGATTATCCTTCGTGAGTTCAACTAGAGACGGCTGAGCCGGGATGTCGTAGTCCCAGAGATCGTGATGAACAAGCTGACGCCACCACAGCAGCTCGCCGGTAGACGCCCGCAAAGCGACTAAGGAGTTCGCGTACCGATTGTCGCCAAGCCGTTCGCCGCCGTAGTAATCGGGGCTTGCCGATCCAGTTGGGATAAAGACCATATCCCTTTCTACGTCGACGGAGAGCGGCGCCCAGGCGTTAGCCGCGCCGGTTTGGCGGGCCTGATCCGCGCGCCAGGCGTCGTGACCCTCTTGGTCAGGATGACGTGGAATCGGATCCCAGGACCAAACAAGGTTGCCGCTGCGCACATCAAATGCGCGCACTACGCCATACTCAAGCTCGACACCCCGATTGTCGCCTAAAGCCGACCCCGTGATGACAAGATCGCCGGCGATCGCGGGAGGCGACGTAATCGTGTATTCGCCAGGTCCGTGTCCTTCGCTGCGTACTCCCTGTTTGAGGTCAACAGACCCATTCGAACCAAAATCAGCACAGCGCTCGCCGTTGGCACCGTCTACAGCCATGAGCCGGCCATCGAGTGTTCCAAGAAAGATCCGGTGCTGACAGGGAAGGTCTTGGCTGGCGGATCTATCGTGCCAACTGGAGACGCCGCGGTTGGCTTGTTCGGCGTAACCGTGGGCAAGGTCAAGTTCCGAATCAAAACGCCAGATTTCATTACCAGTCTCGGGATCGAGAGCAAAAACCCGGCCAAAAGGGGTCGAAAAAAACAACTTATCCTTCACTAGGATCGGTGTCGCTTCATAAGACCCAGTTATTGGCGCATCCTCGTGCAACGCCCGTTCGCCGGTCGAAAAAGTCCAGACCCGTTGTAGCCTTGTTACATTTGACGGGGTGATTTGCTCGGCTGGTGAATGCCGTGAGCCGCCGGGATCGCCTCCGTAGTAAGGCCAGTCGGCGGAGGGTGCGTCACGCGGTGCCGACTCCTGATCGCAAGCTACGAGTGTGAGTGTGGCGCTGGCAACGACGAGGAGTGCTCGCACAGAATTCGATAGATTCATACACTGGACCAAACGGGCATTCGCTGAGTCTCGAATACGGCGAGTTTGATCAGTTTGCAGGCACACGTCCACGTATTTGGGACGAAATGCGGAGGCTTGAAGAACGCGTACTCGAAATAGCCAAGCTCGTGCGATCCCGGGAGGACGTGCTGGCACTGCTAGCGCACCTAGAGACCAAGGACGATGATGGTGCCTGGGCGATCCAGCGGCTAAAGGAAGAGATCGCCGCCTACGCCGACGAAGTGGACAAAGCGCTGGACCTGCAAGGGGTCGACAACCTGCTCAACGAGCTGGAGATCGATGAAAACGCGCCGCTACTGGTGACAGCGTTGTCTGAGATTGGACCTGAGCGGGGTTATGGGTGATAGCGCCCGAACCGCAGCGGCCTGACAATGGGTCTAGGATCACGCCTCAGGGCCCCAAGTTCCGCCTCCACCCGGATCGCGATGAATGAGGTGGATGGCAGTGTCCGTTATCAGCTGCTCCCTCTTGGGCGCCCAGTTCGACTCCGGCGCAAACGCACCGATGCAGCTGGCCTCACTGCGGTAGATGAAGGCCGTGCGCTCCTTGCCCAGGTAAGGCTCGGTACGGATGCCAACTGGAATGACCCGGGTTCTGTGGACACTATTTGCCTACTCTATGGGCTCTTCCGATGCGTCGGTCTCCAGGGCGATACTCGCTAAGGCTGCCTCGATAGTTTGAAGACGATCGGAGGAGCTTTCGGTGAAACCTATATCGCTGTTGATCTGGAAGGCAATAGTTACGCCATATTCAGCGTAATGACGCATGCTCGACACGTAACCTGGCACCCAACCCGCGTGGCCATAAACGCTGCCCCACGGTGTGTTCCTGCGAATTGCCACCCCTGCTCCGTAGCAGCTATCCGGCGGGCCGCCAGTAATGACCACGCTATCGAGAAGCCGGCTGAGGTAGGGTGCGTTCATTGCCTCGCCCTCAAACAACGCGTGCCCCCAGCGCGCAAGATCTCTAGCAGTCGATGCGAAGCCCCCGCCAGCCGCTTCCAACGTCGGGTTCCAGAGTAGCCGGCCGCCGGCATCAGCGGTGCGCTCCGGAAGGCCAAAGTAGTTGTCGCGCGCGACATAGCCCACAGCAAGGCCGGGCAGTGCTCGGCTGTCGAGAGGCACTGTGTTCAAGAGCTTCAGAGGCTCCAGAAAGCGGACCTGAACCTCCTCTTGCCATGCATTGCCGGTAACTGCTTCGATGACGAGGCCGAGCAGCACGTACCCTGTATCACTGTATGACCAGGCGGTGCCGACCTCGAATAGGGGCGCCTTGTCCGACAGAAAAGTCACCAGGTCCGTTGGTGCGATGTCATTCTCTTGCGCGGCAAGCGTAGTCCACGCCTGTTGGAATTCCGGAAGGTATACGTGGTCGGGAAGACCCGCTGTGTGGTGTAGCAGCTGATCGAGCGTGATGTCTCTGGCGTTCGGCAGGTCTCGAAACCATAGCTCTCCTTCAAAATAGTCAGATAAACGGTCGCTGCGCGCCAGGCGACCTTCGCTCTCCAGGGCTAGCACCGTCGCGCCTACAAAGGTTTTGCCGATACTTGCTGCCAGCATCATTGTATCGGGCGCCATGGCGCGGGCATTCTCGACGTCAGCAAACCCGACGGTCGCCACTGTCAGCACACCGTCCGTAGCAACGATCGCGGCGGTAGCTCCGGGGAATGCGTACCGTTCCTGCAAGGCCTCCAGCGCTTGCTGCAGTTCTGTCTCCCGAGCGCGCACGGTCCCTGAGAAGGCATTATCAAAAGCCGCGAAAACAAGAAAGAGAGCCTTGAAAAGCTTTACGCGTGTCATCAGTGTTTCTCACCGCTTCGCATATTTGTGCTCTGCGGTACGACCTTTGTAATCGCATCCTTTCTCGAAAACATTGCCCGCCATCTCCAAACGGAAACTAAACCCGCAAAAACAGCCAGAATTACCGTGTCGAGCGGTTGAGCATCAGGCCAAAGAGGGTTGATCAGCTGCCAGTGAAACAGCATTGGAAGCAGCAGGCTTCCCCTGGAATCATTGAAGATCGGTGTAATGAGGATAGCCAGCGTAACGTTTCCCAGGAAAAACGGCAGGAAAGACCATTCTTCGAACACCACGCCCGCAAGAAAGAACGCGGGGAGATGCCAGAGACCCCAGGTAACACCAATGATCGTGCCCGCCCAGAAGGGAGCGACATACCGCTGAAGAACCGGCTGCATCAGGCCGCGCCACCCAAGTTCCTCCACCGGTCCAAGGAACAGCATCATCCCCGCGAGAACAGCCACTGCAAGCAGCCCGCCGTCTGGAAGCGGTGCAAGAAGAGGCCCACCCTTGAGAAGCGAGCCAGCCATGTAGACCAGGGGAATACCTAGCAGTATCCAGAGCCACCAGTAAAGGGTCGTCCGCCACAATAGAATGCGGCGTAGAAATGAAACCAGGCCAGCGCGCCCCGTATAAACGAGAACGACAACGAAGCCTGCCAGCCCAGGCGACCAGGTTGCCACGAAGTACAGTGGATGGCCTCCACTCAACGGGCCAAGAATAGATGCCGCCGTGGCGGGCGCAGCAAGGTAAAGGCCAAGAATGCCCCAGGTAACGGTAAACGTGATCAAGAGAAAGGGCACGATCGCGGACGATGGAATCGGGCAGCCATTCGTCGACGCAGGGACATTGAGCATGGGAGAAGCCATAACGAACCCCTGTAACTGACTGAGCGGTGGACGGCTCAGAAGCGGTAAACAATCGCGCTATAAACGATCATCTGATAGTCACGCTCGATAATCGGACTATCGGTAATCTCGTCACCCAGGTCGGTGTACTGCCCTCCTCCCATCACCTGCCACCGATCACTCAGCTCGTAGAGGACCGTAGCGCCAACCGTGGTGTTAATGACCGCACTGCCCTTGTAGGCAGGTCGTCGGCTCGTCGCTTCCCCGGGCCGCACGCCGTAGTAGTAGTCCACCATCTCGTCGCTGGGCATAGTCACCCCCAGGGAAGGGACCAGGGTCCACCGGTCCAGCGTCACAGGATACTCATAGGTTGCGCTGAACTCGTAACCATCATGGACACCCAGCGTATCCGTGAGAAAGCGAAAGTTCAGCGTGCCCCAGGGCTTGCTGATCTGCATGCTCAGGCCTGCATCGAAGGTAAGGTCACGCTCCTTCAGGCCACCGAGTTCTTCGCTGTCGTCAGGATCGTAACCATCGAAACGCAGTTGCCCATCGACGCTGAATCGCAGGCTCTCCGACTGGGACACGGCGTAGCTCACCGACCCAAAGTCCATGCTCAGCCGTTCGCCCTGGTAGGATGGGAACGGCAGAAGTACAACCTGCGGGTCTGTCCCCGCCTGCGGCGCCTGCTGAGCAGCCACGCCGATACCCAGCCCCCACTCACCTGCCGATAAGGCAGCGCTCAGCATGGTGGTCCCTGCAAAGACACAGGGGCCAAGAACCTTCACCAACGTCTTCATCGCTCTGCACTCCCGGCCCGTCGGCCATATTGGACTGAGCGCAGAGTGAAGGACAGTTACGCCTCTTCGTCGTCCTTTGGTGACAATCCGGACGCAGGGGACGCACCGCGCAGGATGTCGAGGAGTCCGTCGATGCCCATCAGGACGAGCCCGCCTTGCGAAATTGTGTAGGCGTCATGCCGACATGTTCCTTGAACGTCGCGTAAAATGCGGACTTCGAATTGAAGCCGGCGTCGCTCGCGATAGTCAGGACGCTGGTGCTGCGTTTCCCGGCATCCCGCAAGGCGGCCTTTGCCGTCTCGATGCGATAGGCGTTCACGTAGTCGTAGAAATTGCAGCCCGCTTGCTGGTTGATCGCCTGGGACAGGTAGTTGGGCGGCAGGCGAAGCCGGGCAGCAAGCGAACGCAGAGTGAGGTCAGGTTCGAGGTAGGCAGCGCTATCCGCCATCAGTTCCTCGAGCTCACAGAACAGCGCCTTGCTCGCGGCCTCATCCAGGGCTGACCCCTCGTATTTGCGACGTACGACCGGCACTTCGACCGGGTAGAAATCTGAAGTTGGATCGTCTTGTGATTCGGTACTTTCAGAAGTCTCGGAAAAGATCACCGGCTGCCTGAGGCCACGATAGCCCAGCGCGTAGACCAGTATCGCCATGGCAACGTTAAGAGTCCTTTCTACTGCTGCAGAAGCATCACCAGCCCCGAAAGCAATGAGGTAGAGCACGTACAGGACAGCAAAGCCAGCCAACAGCAGCCTGAGCCAGCCAAGGCTGATGGATTCGATTTCCGAGAAGTTATCGCGAATCACTCTTCCATGAGAGCGGATCTCACGGAAACAAAGTATGAGATAGACGCCAATCAACATCCTCGGCAGCACATCCGCGAGGGCGATGATGGGCGCCCATCCGTCGATGTAATCGCGCAAACGGGCCTGGCCAGCCAGCACAGCTCGCAGCGACTCTTGCTCCAGCAGAAAAACCGGCAGGAGTAGCGGCAGGGCAAGGAGGAAGGGCAGGAAGTGCGGCCACCGGCGACCCCCGAAAAGCAACTTCGGAGAGGCGGTAAACGCTGTGACAGCGAGATAAAGCAAAGGTCCGTAGAGGAAAACGACGAGGACCTCAACGAACACGAGGCGAGGGTATTGCCGCGATAGCCCGACGGCCGAACAGTAATTCACGGCCAGGTCCAGCGAAAAGAAGAACGTCAGTAGGGCAAGGACACGGCCCGCTTCCCAGCTTGCCCTGCTTGACCGGAACAGCAGCAGGGACAGGAAGAAGCCTTGGGCCGCGCCGATTAGCAGAAGGTTCGCGTACAACATCGACTATCGGCCACTGCCCGGGACGGCAGACTTCACAAAAGGTGTGAAAAACGAATGCCACACCCACAGAGGTGCGCTTCGAACCCATGGGGGCAATAGACAGCCGCCGTGCCAAGCCCCAGCCGTTTCCCGACTAATCACGGGGATCTCCGGCGGCTCGAGGGAAAGCGATTGCTGTCACCTCGGCGATGAAGAACGGAAAATAGGCGTCGGTCCCGAACAGGTTACCCGCTTCGACGTGATGGGGAAGCCGATAGCCCTCTACCTCGCGGAAGTCAGACAGGATGGCACCGAATGGCTGCAGTCGGTGCGTTCTTTCGGGGTTGGCGTTGCTCCAGCGCAGAAAAGATACCCGCATTGGACAACCATCCTGGTCGATCTCCACATCAACGGACTGGGACAGATCACCTTGCGACACGGTAACGCGGGCGGTGTCCGGGCCTGCAGCGTCCCAGCTGACCCCTGGTCCGGGCAGAAGGGCCGCGGGAGACCAGATCGTGCTCTCGCCGATGTATCGCCCGAAAGCAGACCGGGCATGATCGGCATCGCCTCCGAGGCGGGCCACAGGGATTACACCCAGCAGCCAGAAACGTGTCCATCGGCCGGAATCAGAACCGGCGATCGGCAACCCTTCGCGCGTGCGCATCTTCCACAGGAACCCGGCCGGGGCCGCCAGGATCTGGCGAGCCTCCATAGCCTGGTAGCGCGGTTGCCGCTTATCACCGAGTCCGAAGCGCCCGCGCATTCCGATCTCTGTCACTGGCAGGATCGGAGCACCCTCGGTGATAACATACGCGAAGTACCTTCTTGCGGGCTCCGGTAGATGCGCGACCAGGGCTTTGTGGAAACACCGCAACGGAGCCGGCTGCCGGGATGCAAGTCGACGCCACTCGAGACGGTTCGCGCGCGCATCCCACAGCCGAACGACAACAAGCGCCGTGAAGAGGACAAGAGCAATGATCCAAACCGCTGGATATACAGCCATGGCGGGACGTCGACAGTGGCCTAGGAATACCAACGCCAGCTCACTGCTCGCGCCGAAACCTCTTGCAGCTGCAGGCATAGAGGATCTTACCATCGCCGACAGCGGAAGCCCGGATCACTCGAGAGTGCGAGGCCGACGGTTTGGGTTCCGTTCGGCGTTCGGGACCGAAGATTCCTTCCCGTTCTTCCTCTTGCCCTCCCGAGCCGGCCACTCCCCCACCGCCAGGGTCGGGATACGCTTCGGGTTCGGGTACGTAGCGCATAATCTGTAGACAAAAGCGTTGAAAACAGGCAGATTATGGCCCATATACCGCGATTTTCTTTGATCCTGCTACTCAGAGGGTCCTGGTTCGAGTCCAGCAGGCGGAGCCAGGTTCCGAGAGGAGACAGGCGGCTACACCGAGGCAGCTCCTGTATTTCATTTTTCTGAACCTGCCGCAGGGCAATCATGCGGAGTCAGTGGGGCACCTCCAGGAAACCGATGGGTCGCCGCAGCCAGCCCCTCTCATCTTCGCCAAGCTGAATATCCCACCATATCCCACCGCCTGCCGCTGGGCCGGACCCGCCCGCAACCGTCTTCGGTTTTCTGGCTCACACAGGCCTCTCAAGGGACGATTTGCCGGGCGCAACAACGATTTTCTTCTAAACTCAGACAGAACCGCGAACCTTGCGCCGATCGGCCAGGCAGGACGTGTTCAGCACCTACCCATTAGTAATCAGAGACCAATCGATGATCGAGAAGAAAGAAAACCGCTCCAACCGGAGCCTGCTTGCCCTTGCCCTGCTCACTGCGTTTGCCGGTACATCGGCCTACGCTCTGGACATGCATGGGGAGAAAACTGCTGCCTCCGCAGAAAGTCAGCACAGCGACCACGATCATCACCACGACGATGATGGCCATGACGATGAGCACGAGCACCATCATGGCGACGACGATCATGACAATGAGCACGAGCACCACCACGGGGACGATGGGCACGAGACAGAGCATGAGCATCATCATGGTGACGACGGGCACGAAGACGAACATGAACACCATCATGGAGATGAATCCTCAACCGAGGACGACCATCACCACCACGACGACTAAGAAGGCTTTGTACATCAGGCATGGAGGTGCGATCCCTCCATGCCTGCCGCTCACCCACTCGCCCAGGCGCAGGGTGCGGAGACCGGCGGGCCCGGAAAGCCAGGATCAGGAGTCTGCAGATCAGGCTGCTTGAGTGGACCCCCCTGGCAGCTCATGAGTAGATCGCCTCATGTGAGCCCCGGGAAAAACCCTAGTAAACTCAAACCCAGGAGCAGGTCATAACCACCCACTCGGGGTGCCACCGACGATGGTTACTGGAGAATGCAACTGCGGGGCCATTCGGTTTGAGGTCGGTTCCGAAGCGAGCTGGGACGAGATTGGCGACGCTGGCCGTCAACATCATGAAGGCTTCAAGACGTAGCCCGTTTTCTCACTCCAGGGCTCATGTGCCGGGAACTACCCTTCATGGCAACGGGACGCCATGCTCAAAGCCGGGACAGAACCAATCAGTCGACGTGGGCGGCAGGCAAAGCGCGGGCGGGCGATCCGCCCTCCCATGATCAGCGAGCCAGGTACTGACGACCAGCGCAGTCCGGAGAGAGAACCCGGCTACGAGGCGCCGGACCCCGCGGTCGGCTATTTCCGGTGCTGCCATGAGCGCGTGCCAGCGCTCGTTGACGCTCACTTCTCCCTAAGGGGGACTATCAGCCTGCACCGCCATGCCCTCGGTTGGGACCTGCTGATTGCGCCGGTGAATTTCCTACTCGGCATCCCGAATTTCCTGCTGCGGCTGCTGGCCCTGGCCCTTGGACTTCTGCGGATGCAACGCGCTTCCAGCGCCCTATGGCGCATGAACCTGGGCTTCACCACCAGCGTTCAGCGAACCCTTCGTAAGCATCTTGAGGATGACCTGCTTGCCCTGCCGGCGTTCGACGGCAATGACCAAAAAAGCCGAGCGCGTCGAGTCTCGATCGCTGCCGAGGACGCCCTGCAGAGCTATCTGCATGCCCGCAACGCAGTGGCTGACCTCACCGCAGGTACCATCGCACTGCTCGTCGGCTTCGTCGTTTTCCAACAGTTTACGCCGGGCTCGGTTTCAACCTCTGCCGCCATTGCACAGGCAGCAGAGAAGCGCGCAGCCATCCAGGACTTCATGCTGGGAGATACGCTCGGTGCGCTCTATTACACGGCCTTTCCGCCTGAGGTCACCGGCGTCACGCTGCTGACCACGTATCTGTTCGTAGGCGTCGTTATCGCTTTTCTGACAGCCCTCGCGGGACTGCTGCATGATCCATTGCAGAGCGCGCTGGGCATCCATCGGCGCCGACTACACCGACTCCTGGATGTCATCGAGGCCAGGGCTACGGCATCCGCCGGCGGGGATTACCGCCCGCGAAGTTTTTTCCTGGCGAGATTTTATGACCTGGTGGACTGGGTCAAAGGGTGGCTTTCGCTGTGAGCAAGAGCGAGGGGAAGCTTGGAAAAGTGGGCGGGACCGTCCTCGGGCTGACGTGTGTCGTTTTTGGCTCCTGGGGAATCTTGACCGGAGAGTACAGCAATGAGGGCTATCGCTGGCGGGACGGCCTCAAGGTGGAGGGGCTCCCCGCTACCGTGATCGGAACGGCAGTCCTGCTTTACGGCATTTACATACTTTACGTCGTTCTGTCTCATCGCCGATGAACTGCAAGCAGCAGGATCAACGCGGCGTACAACTGATGCGAGCAAGGGGAGGCGTAGCGCTTCAATCAAAGCCCAGTTCACCGAGCACAGCGCCGATCAGGATGGCCATGAAGACCGCTGCGATGGCGATAATGACGAACTGAAAAGCCAGCGCTGCGCCCCCCAGGATCACACCGCCAGCGGCGACCCGAAGCGGCTCATGCATTGCCAGGCTCACGACCGCCAGGATGATGGCGGCCCCCGCCATCACGCCGGTCGCAAGCCGTGCAAGCTGGTCGAGGTCCCAGCGGGAGCGCTTGGCCACTTCAGCAGCGGGCGTGTATTCCTCGCCCTTGAGTGCCGCCACTGTGGCATCGCGAATGGCAACCGCCTTTTCGGCAACCGTTTTTTCCGTCGGGGGCTGTTGAGTGAATGGTCCCCCCCAGAAGTGGGCGATAGCGAGGAGCAGCGCTGCCGCTCCCAGGGCGATCGCGATACTCCCGACTACCGGCCGTTTGCGTTCCATGATCGATAGAGCATCCTGACACGTGGACTCCAGGAGTTTCGCAGGGTTATGGCGAGACTGCCACCGCAAGCGCGCCCTCCTGTGAGTGCGCGCAACCTTTGAATGGAGTCATGGCTTGCCGCGCGCCATCGACTCGGGACGGGAGCTTTCGGCGGCCACCTTCGACCGTAAGGCAGAACTCCGGGCCGAGATCGCCGAGCTGAAGCAGCGGCGTCGCTTCTCAAGAGGCCTCTCCCATCGAAGGCACGAGGTTATGAACCGGGCTCTTTTGTGTGCGTTCGCTTGGGCGGCAAACGAGCAAGGTTTTTCGTACGCAAGCCCCTCAAACCGGTTAAGCTGAGCGCTGTTTCCTGCCCCCTGCCCCGGAAAACGTGAAACCCCCGAAACGCCTGCAACCCCTTCTCGACGACGGCCTGATCGACGAAGTGATTCACCCCCTGATGAGCGGCAAGGAGGCCGATGTCTTCGTGGTGCGCTGCGGGACAGACGTGCGCTGCGCCAAGATCTACAAGGACTCGGTCAAACGCAGCTTCAAGAATGCCGTTCAGTACACCGAGGGACGCAAGGTCCGCAACAGCCGGCGAGGCCGGGCGATGGAGAAAGGCTCAAGTTTCGGGCGCAAACAGCGGGAGGAGACCTGGCAGAACGCCGAGGTCGACGCGCTCTACAAGCTGGCTCGCGCCGGTGTGCGAGTACCACAGCCCTACGGCTGCTTTGACGGCGTGCTGCTCATGGAACTCATCACCGACGAGAGCGGCAATATCGCCTCGCGCCTCAATGACGTCACCATGTCGGCGGAACAGGCGCGGGAAGACCATGCGCTGGTCATGCAGTACGTCATGCGCATGCTGTGCGCGGGCATCGTGCACGGCGACCTCTCGGAATTCAATGTGCTGGTGAATGAAGATGGCCCGGTCATCATCGACCTGCCCCAGGCCGTGGATGCCGCGGCCAACAATAACGCCCGGGCAATGCTCTCGCGTGATGTGAAGAACATGACGGATTACTACGGCCTCTTCGCCCCGGAGATCCTCGATTCCCACTACGCCGAGGAAATCTGGGCGCTGTACGAGGACGGGAGTCTACACCCGGATTATCCACTGACCGGGCACTTTGAACTCGATAGGCATGTGCCGGACACGGATTCCGTGCTGGAAGAAATCAAAGCCGTGCTTGCCGAAGAAGAGAGCCGCCGGGAGCGTCTGCGGGCGAACGAAGCCGATGACTAGGACGCGTGGAGAACCCCCTTCACCTAGCCGGGGGCGCCCGCCACGGCAAGCCTCAATCCCGCTGGCACAGCGGGTAACCGGTGCGTAAACCCCTTGCGCCGTTCGGGGAGGTCTCTGGCGTCTCCGCCTGCTCATGGGAAGGAGATTGCAGCCACCTCGGCGAGGTAGAAAGGAAAACAGGCGTCGGTCCCGAACAGGTTCCCTGCTTCGACCCGGTAAGGTAGCCGGTAGCCCTCGACCTCGCGGAGATCAGACACGATGGCGCCGAAGGGCTGCAGTCGAAAGGTTTTTCGGGGTTGGCGTCGCTCCACCGCAGGAAGGAAACCTGAACAGGACATCCATCCTCATCAATCGTCACATCAACGGACTGGGAAAGCTTACCCTGCGTCACGGTAACGCGGGCGGTGTCCGGGCCTACAGCGTCCCAGCTGACCCCTGGCCCGGGCAGGAGAGCCGCAGGAGACCAGATCGTGCTCTCGCCGATGTAGCGCCCGAAAGCAGACCGGGCATGATCGATATCGCCTCCGAGGCGGGCCACAGGGATTACACCGAGCAGCCAGAACCGTGTCCATTGGCCGGAATCAGAACCGGCGATCGGCGACCCTTCGCGCGTGCGCATCTTCCACAGGAACCCGGCCGGGGCCGCCAGGATCTGGCGAGCCTCCATGGCCTGGTAGCGGGGTTGTCGCTTATCACCGAGACCGAACCGCCCGCGCATTCCGATCTCTGTCACTGGCAGGATCGGAGCACCCTCGATGATAACATACGCGAAGTACCTTCTTGCGGGCTCCGGTAGATGCGCGACCAGGGCTTTGTGGAAACACCGCAACGGAGCCGGCTGCCGGGATGCAAGTCGACGCCACTCGAGACGGTTCGCGCGCGCATCCGACAGCCGAAGGACAACAAGCGCCAACGAGAGGGCAACTATCGGGATCCAAACCGCTGTAGCTAACGCCATGGCAGGTCGTCAATCGTGGGCTGGGGGCAACACTACCCGCCCAATGCTCTGCAAAGTCAGTTACGGATTGCGTAAGCGAGGTAGCTTACCCTCGCCAGTTCTGACACAGCACTCCGGCAGTTCGGGTTCCGTTTCGGGTTCGGGGTCGAAAATCCCTTACCCCTTTTCCCTTAGCCGCTCTTCCACTTACCGCTTCGAATCATGCCGCCCCTCGCGCCGGTCCAGGATCACCGAAATAAGCCGGCGAGCTCTGCATCGCCCCTGCATGCCCGCCGAGCCATAACCCGCCGGCGACCGCCGCTATCAGACCGGCGACCAACACGGCGCGCCCACGCCGGTGACGCCCCGCTTCGCCGGCCGGCTCAGCCGGCGCCGCAGCCGGTTGCAGCACCCATGCCTTCATACTGCGTCCTCCATCATCGGGTTAAACGGCGCTCGCCAGTCGTCGAAGCTCGGCGTTGTGGTGGATAGTTGTCCCCTCGCCGCCCTGGCCGCACAGCGCCAGCATGGCAGCCGCGACCGTAGCCGCCGGTATACCGGCGTAGCGGCTTAGCGGGCCTGGCAACAGTCGGCGCAACACGGGGTCCAGCCGTTGAAACAACGCCTCACCCGGCCTCCGCTCCCTGCGCCGACCCAGCAAAAGGCCGGGCCGCAGGATATCGAGGCGAGCAAACCCGAGGGCAGCCAGGTCGCGCTCCGTTTCACCTTTGACCCTGGAATAGAACACCGGCGAGCGGGGATCTGCACCGACAGCACTGATCACGATGAAATGCCGGATGCCCGCAGCCAGGGCAGCTTGCGCGAAGTGGAGCACAGCGACGTGATCAACTGCATAAAATGCAGCCCGGGAGCCGGCCGTGGCCATGGTCGTGCCCAGCGCACAGAGCGCCACGTCGGCGGGAGGCAGAGCAAGCGGGGCGGAAAAATCCGTTCGGATCGTCGCCGCAACACCCTCGACGTCACGCCGACCCACTGCCGTGACCGGATAATCTCCCTCACCAGCAATGCGGACGAATGCTCTGCCGACGAGCCCTGTCGCTCCTGCCAGTACGACGGTCATAGTCAAAGCTTCTCCAGTTCTATTGCCCCTGAAGCACCAGACGCGGCTTGCTTCGAGTCAGGCTGCCAGCATGGACATCTTATCAACGAATGGAACTTCCCTGCCGCCGGTGCTTGCTCGCGAGATCTAGCACTTGCGCAAGAATCTGCTAGTTTTAAGGCTCCCTTTACAGGAGCCGAACCATGGATCTGCTAGCCACCGGAGCTCAACTGCTCTCCTCCCGCCTGGGCCTCGAAGTCGATAGCGACACCATCACCAATGCGCTGCAGAGCCTCCTCGGAGACGGCGCAGGCAACCTGGATGTCGCCGGCCTGGCCAGCCGCTTTGCCGCCAGTGGCGGTTTACAGGATGCGCTCAAGTCCTGGCTCGGCGATGGCGAGAACGCGCCGATCTCGGCAGACACCATTCTCGATGTACTCGGTCGCGGCGACGTGGCGTCCTTCGCCGACCAGGTGGGCACAGACACGGAAACGGCAGCAAGCGGGCTGTCCGACGTGATCCCGCAGCTGCTGGACCAGGCCAGCTCGGGCGGCGAGTTGCTGTCGTCGCTTGGCGGCGCCGACGGGCTCCTGGGGATGGCGAAGTCGTTTCTCCGCTAGGCCACCGCGCTTGTCAGGCCGCTTCCGCTTTATACGGGCTGGAAGGTCTTGTCACTTTACTCCAGGGGGCGCCATGCCCGGGAATCCTTCCCTTGAGGGAGCCCGGGCACGCGGGTCTCAGAGGGACCGGGCCCCTGATCATTCCACTGGCAATGTAAGCCGCGAAAACATATCTTGTTCGTAGCCGGACCAGCGACCGGCAATACAACGATAAATGAGGTGTCACATGTTCCAGCCCCGTCTTGTCAGCGCCGCTCTGTGCGCTGCCTCATTCTGCGCCGCTGTGCCGGCCATGTCCCAACCGGTTCTCGAGGAAGTGATCGTCACCGCGCAGAAGCGCGAGCAGAGCCTGCAGGACGTGCCCGTCGCGGTCACCGCCTTCAGCGGCGAGCGGCTCCAGGAGAGCGGCGTCCGTGATTTCTTCGAGGTATCGAACATCGACCCGGCGCTGAGCGTCGGCAAGAGCCAGACGTCCACCGCAACGAGCTTCAGCATCCGCGGGGTCTTTACCAGCTCGCAGAACTTCGGCCTCGAGTCCTCCGTGGGCCTCTATGTCGACGGCGTCTACCGGGCCCGGCAGAGCGCCATGATCAACAACCTGGTCGACGTGGCCTCCGTCGAGATCCTGCGCGGCCCCCAGGGCACGCTCTTCGGGCGCAACACGCCGTCGGGTGCCGTCTCGCTAAACAGCCGCAAGCCGGACTTCGACGGCGAGGGCTACCTGGAGGCGAGCGGCGGCGACCTGGACCTGTTCAGCATTGACGGCGCCAAGTCGATCACCTTGATCGACGACGAGCTGGCGATCCGCGCCACCGGTTTCTACATGGAGCGCGACGGGTACATCGACGTCCTCGACCTCGGCGACGAGGTGCTCGAGGATCGCGACCGCTGGGGCGGCAGGCTGCAGGCGCTCTGGCTGCCGACGGACGACCTGTCGATCCACCTCATTGCCGACTATTCCGAGATCGACGAGGTCTGCTGCGCCGCGGGCAACTATGTCAACAACCTGCAGGCGCAGCAGCTGCCGCCGGGGGCGGCGCCGGTGTTCGGTACCGACAACAACGTGCTCGCGGCGGGCGGCACGGTCATCGACCAGGACCGGTTCTTCGACTACGAGGTCGCCTCCAGTTTCCTGCCCACCTCGCAGAACGAGGACAAGGGCCTGTCGCTGCAGGTCGACTGGGCACTGCCGGCCTTCGACCTCACCAGCATCACGGCCTACCGCGAGTTCGACTCCTACGACGAGATCGACGCCGACTTCTACGACATCGACGCGCTGATCCGCAGCAATGACGCGCGGCAGAGCCAGTTCTCGCAGGAGCTGCGCATCGCCGGCACCACCGAGAAGCTCACCTACGTTGGCGGGCTGTTCTATTTCGAGCAGGAGCTGGACCTGCAGGCCGATACCATCGTCGGCGAAGACACGGGGCAGCTGGTCGGCGTCCCCGCCGCCCTGTTCCCCGCTGGCGGCCTGGCGCGCAATGTCTCGGCACAGGACAATAAGGCGTATGCTGCATTCGGTCAGATCGACTACAACCTGACGGAT
Source organism: Pseudohaliea sp. (assembly GCF_040217025.1). Lineage (GTDB taxonomy): Bacteria > Pseudomonadota > Gammaproteobacteria > Pseudomonadales > Halieaceae > Pseudohaliea. Next base: position 51,624 of record NZ_JAVJOA010000010.1, read on the forward strand.
TCCCTGGTACTGACCGGCGGCCTGCGCTGGACCCGGGAACAGAAGGACATGCAGAACTTCTTCACGGAGATAAATCCGGGTATCGGCTTCGCCTTCTTCCCGCCGCTCGCCCCCCGCGATGACGTCGACGAGGATATCGACGATGACCAGGTCACCGGTACCGCCAAGGTCAGCTGGTTCGCGCGGGAAGACATGATGTTCTACGTCTCCTACGGCACCGGATACAAGGCCGGCGGCGTCAACACGGACCGGATCCAGCAGTCGCTGAACGTGGTCTTCGACGCCGAGGAATCGCAATCCTGGGAAGTCGGCATGAAAGCGGAATTCCCGGAGCAGGCGCTGCGCGTGAACCTGGCGCTGCACCGGACCGAGACCGACGACCTGCAGACGATTTCCTTCCAGGGCACCGGCTTTGCGCTGCAGAACGCCGGCGTGGCAGAGGCCCAGGGCGGCGAGCTGGACCTGCTGTGGCAGCCGCTCGACAACACCACCGTCACGCTCGGCTACGCCTACAACGACGCGGAGTACGATGATTTCGAGGCCGGTGACTGCTGGATAGGCACGCCCTTCCACACCGGCCAGCCGGACCCGAGGGCCAACGGCGACGGTTCCTGCGACCGCTCCGGCGGCCTGCTGTCCGGCAACCCGGAGCACACGATGGTCACTTCCCTGCGCCAGGATTTCGCGCTCTCCAGCAACCTCACCGCGTTCCTGTACGGTGAGTACATCTGGATCGACGAGCGCATGACCGACGTCAACAACGACCCGCTGAAGCTCGCCGACGACTACAGCATCATCAATCTCCGCGCCGGCCTCATCCTCGAAGACTGGGACGTTCAGATCACGGCCTGGGGCCGCAACGTGGGTGACGAGGACTACACCAACACGATTGCCGACGCCGTGGCACAGCCGGGGCGCATGATCGCCTACTTCAACGAGCCGGCCACCTGGGGCATCAACGTGCGCAAGAACTTTCGCTAGGGACCGGGGCGTACAGTATCAGCGGTCGGGGCCGCGAAAAGTCCCCGACCGTCGACCGGCAGCGAAAGGTCGAAGACAGCTGACGCACAGCACGGAGTAGCATTGGCCATGCGGCAACGGGGTGAACCATTCTTTTTCTGGTTTTCTGCTGCGCTGATAGTCATCGTGGTCGCAGGCTTCAGTACAGCGGCTCTCGGCAGACCCGGCGGAGTTCTCGCGACCCCTATTCACCTGCATGTGCACGGCGCCATCGTCCTATCCTGGTACCTGCTGCTTGCCTGCCAGAGCCGACTGATCGCAGCAGCAGCTATCGAGCAGCATAAACGCCTCGGCTATCTGAGCGTCTTTCTCGCCGCAGCGATAATTATCATCGGGTACCTGGTGGTTCGTTCAGTCCTGGTGAGGCCGGACGGGGTCATCGCCGGACGCCCGGCGGTCTATGGCGCGATGTTTCCGGTCACCGATATCGTCAATTTCTCTATCGCCTACAGCCTGGGCCTGCTGAGTCGGGCGCGGCCACGCGCGCACAAGCGCCTCATGCTGATAGCGGCGATCCTGATGATCGATGCGGCCATGGCACGACTCGTTTTCGGCGTCGGGCTGCCCGCACCGTTCATCCTCCTCGCCGAACTTGCCCTGTTCGCCGCCCTGCTTGGCTACAATCTCGTCACTCTCCGGCGGCCCCACTGGGCGACCCTCCTGGGGATCGTGCTCTATGCGTCAGCCATGGTGGCAAAGGTGAATGTCGAGAGCCTCCACTGGTGGCCCGGCCTGCTTCAAACAGTGTTCATGCTCTGACTGGACCTGCTCCGCGGTTGGCTTCAACGGCTCCAGGCTGATGTGGGACGTCAAAGGAAGTTTCCCCCGTCGCCAGTGACCGATGAAGTCACCCTGCCTGCGGTCTCATCTGCCATCAACGGTTTTCTCGAACACCATGAAGTGCTGCTGCGGCAGGAAGTCCTCGGTCCTGACATGGCGGAGTCCGATGGCGCGCATCTCGTCGATGGCCTGCCGCTCACTCATCTTGTGCAGCGGCTTGATGGGAACGCCCGGGGCTTCCGCGCGATACTCGATCAGGACCAGTTTCCCACCCGGCCTGAGCGCATCGACCATGGCGGTGCCCATCTCGTAGGGGTGGGAGAACTCGTGGTAGGCATCGACCAGCAGGATCAGGTCGACACCATTCCGGGGCAGGTTGGGGTCTATGACGCTGCCGAGCACCGTCTCGATGTTGGCCGGGGCACCGTTCTGCTGGCGTTCCTCGATGATGGCGAGCATCTCGGCCTGGATGTCGACGGCCAGCACGGTTCCCCGGGGCACCCGCTCCGCGATGGGGATGCTGAAGTAGCCGGTACCCGCGCCGATATCGGCAACGATGTCGTCTGCCTCCAGGGGCAGTCGCGCGATCAGCAGGTCGGTCCGCTCCTGCTGTTCGCGCGCCGGACGCTCGAGCCAGCCGGCCCCGCGGTGGCCCATCACGTGGGAGATCTCGCGGCCCATGTACACCCGGCCGATGCCGTCCCGGGACGGCGCTTGCTCCGTGTACAGGCCAGCCTCGGCAGCCGCGCGATCGCCGGCGGTGGATGGCCCGCCGCAGGCACTCGCCAGGGCCAGGAGGGCGAGCGCCAGCAGGGTTGTTTTCCGGTCAGTCATGCCTTGTCCTCGTCCGGCTGATCTTCGAATAGACTCAGTAGGGTTACGCAGCCGGGATCGGCATGGCTTCAAGAGCGGTGGGTGTCCGCCGGCTGCGCCAGCCTGATCCACGACGGGCATTTCCGGCAGTTACACGCGCACCACGCCTACGCGGGCAACCCGCTTCCCAGGGCCGTTGCCGGGCAGCCCTTGCGACAAAATCGCCCTTAAGTATTGTGAAGACTCGTGCATGCTGTTAAACAACCGTGTGGTGCCGGTCGAAACTGCGGGGACTTACAGCGGGCGACGCTTGCTTGCAGTTCACCAACAACTTGTCGGTTAGTTAGCGATGAACGAAACGAACCAACATGCAGTATCAGTGACCGGTGTCTTCTTCGTAGCCATCGACCGGGACGGTATCATCAGGGATGTGAATGAAGCGCTCTCGGCACGCCTCGGGGAAGCCAGAAGCAACCTCATCGGCACCCGCTGGACAGACAACTGTGTGTCCGATATAGAGCAGCGCACAACCCTTTCCTACCTGGAAAAGCTGTTCTCCTCTCCCAAGCCGCAGGCGCTTGAGTATGAGGGCAGTATTGTCACAGCAGACGGAGTAGTTTCCGTCGTCGACTGGTATTGTGCGCACGTGCAGCATGAGCAGAAGGGGTCGGGAGTGGTCGCCCTTATCGGCGCCGATGTGACCGGTAGGCGCCGTATGACCCGCACACTGATGCACAACCCAAATCCGGTACTCTGCCTTAGCGAAGACGGCGATGTAGTGCTCGCGAACACCGTGGGCCAGGCCCTGTTAAACAAGGTGGCTGAAGCCAACGCCGAGTGTATCGCGAGCTGGAAATCCCTGGTCCACCAGGCTGTTTCTGCCGTCGACTCGTTTTCAAGCAAGGTGCACTGCGAAGATCAGGTCTACTACTTCACGGGGTTGCGCACCCAGAATGGGGTCGACCTCTATGGCATGGATGTCTCTGACCATTCAGCTCTGAAGTCACGGCTGGAGGCCATTGCGCAGAGCCTACCTGGAGCCATCTGGGAGTACCGCCTGTATCCGGACGGGAGCGACGGCATTGAGTACCTGAGCCCGGGCTGCGCGGAGCTATGGGAGATCGACGCCGATGCCCTGCGCGGCAATCCGGCCCTGCTCTGGGAATGCATTTTACCCGAGGACCTCCCCGCAATGCAGCGGTCAGTTCTCGATTCGGCGAAAACCCTGGAGCGATGGCAGCACGAATACCGCATCACCACGCCGTCCGGGGCGCAAAAATGGCTGCGCGGCACTGCCAACCCGAAGAAGAGTGCCAATGGCACGATCTCCTGGCTAAGCATCGTTACCGACATCACGGAGATCAAGGCGGCGCAGCAGGCGGCAGAGAAGGCGCTTCACGATATCATCCGTGTGCTCTCCGCAGCAGTGGAAGCACGCGACCCCTACACCGCGGGCCACGAACATCGGGTCGCCGGCATCGCTAGAGTAATCGGAACTAAGCTCGGCCTCGACATACGCCGGCTCGAGGGCCTGGAGTTGGCGGCGTTGGTACACGACGTCGGCAAGATACAGATTCCTGCGGAGATCCTTAGCAAGCCCAGCAAGCTCTCCGAGGTTGAAATGGCGCTTGTCAGGATGCATCCCGAGGCAGGGGCCAATCTCCTTGAAGGAATCGACTTCGAGTGGCCTATCGCATCCATCATTCGCCAGCATCACGAGCGCTTCGACGGCAGTGGCTATCCCGATGGCCTCAAGGGTGACGAAACACTCCTTGAGGCAAGAATCATCGGTGTCGCCGACACCCTCGAGGCCATGGCCAGCCACCGTCCCTACCGGCCAGGACTTGGTCTCGACACAGCGGCGAGCGAGATTCGCCGGGGCGCCGGCACCTGCTATGACCCTGAGGTCGCTGCAGCCTGCCTCTCATTAATCGCCTCGGGAGAGATAATCCTGTAGGTTGGGATAGGCCGCACCGAAAAGCTGGGGACGCGCCGGCCAGCAGGCTGGCGGCTTATGCCAGCCAATCGTGGACCGAGAATCACGCACGAGGACGACTCTATGCAGCGTCTGCCTACAGGCATCCCAGGCCTCGACCATCTCCTGAATGGCGGTTACCCCGCAGGGCGTGTCTCGCTGATCCGAGGGGCCAGCGGTTCCGGGAAGAGCCTCTGTGCCCTCATGCTCGCCAGCGCCCAGCCCGGCGGCGCGATTTATGGGACCTTCGACGAGGCTCCCGAGCGTCTCCAGGGCTACCTCAGTAACTGGCGAACAGAATCCGACGTGCATTTCCTCGACTTTCGTGCCGAGGATGACCTGGTCAATGAGAGCTTCAGTGGCGTTGAACTGGGTGGGCTTCTGGTGCGCATCGAGCACGCGCTTGCCCTCCACGACACACGCGTAGTCATCCTGGATGCGTTCGACTCTGTTGCTACAACCTTCGGCAACACGGAGACGATACGACGCAGTATGACGGCCGTCTTCAACTGGGCCAGAAACAACGACGTGACCTTGCTGGTGACCGGTGGCGTCGACGCCGACTACCGGAGCGCAACGGGGCTTATGGACTACCTCGCGGACTGTGTGATCGAGATCGGACAGGCGATTGAGGGCAATCTCATGACCCGCACCCTGCGGGTGATCAAGCTGCGCGGCGCGGGACACGGCACCAATGTTTACCCTTTTCTCATTGATGAGCATGGTATCTGGCTATTGCCGATAACCGATACCGCGCTCACGGCACCCGCGCTGCGGGAGCGCCAATCGACCGGTATCCCTGAGCTTGACGAGGCTCTGGGCGGTACCGGCGTCTGGTCGGGCAGCACGGTGCTCATTTCCGGCACCTCGGGCACCGGCAAAACGATTATCGCCGCACACATGGCGGAGACATTTTGTAAGGCGGGCAAGAAGACACTGTTTCTTTCCTTCGAAGAGTCGCCACAACAACTTCTTCGGGACGTTGCCTCTGTCGGCATTTCGTTGAGCTCTGCCATGGAGGAGGGACGACTATTCCTTGAAGCCCGGCGCGCTGTGGAGCGGGGCGTCGAGGAGCACTTGATCTGGCTATTCCACGAGACCCATCGGCGGGGGGTCGACACGGTCATCATCGACCCGATCAGTGCGCTTTCCGATGTCGCAAGTGCCCGCAGCTTCAAGAACCTTGTGCTGCGCGTCGCGCATCAACTCAAGTCAGAAGGCCTGACACTGGTTCTGCTTGAGCTGATCGGTGATGATGGCAGCGGCCAGTCCAGCCTGAATATGTCTTCCTTGATTGACACGTGGATACGACTTGAGCGTGTTCGCAGAGACAACCATTTCCACCGCACCCTGCACGTGCACAAGTCACGGGGATCATCAACCTCCAGTGAGGTTATGGACTTTGAAATTACAGCACGGGGTCTTACCTTAACGTCTACCACGGCCCGGCAAGCTTGATAGGTCGCAAGCATGACAGAAAAACTGATCCTGAAAATCTACATTGCGGGCATGACACCAGCCGCCCTGCGCGCCCTGCGCAATCTCAGGGAGATCTGTGAGAGCTTTCGTGACGACGGCAACTTCGACATTTCGGTAATCGATATCCTCCAGCACCCTCAGCTTGCAGAGGATGAGAAGATTCTCGCTACGCCGACGGTCGTACGCTCCCTGCCACCGCCCATTCGGAAACTGGTTGGCGATCTTACGGATCGCGAGCAGGCGATTCTTGGCCTGGACCTGGTGGCGGTCGACGAATAGCTCTGATCGGACACGGGCGCGGAACTCACCCTATGACTGGCCGTCTACCGAAGATAGCCAGCCAACTCCCGGGCTGAAAGCGTGCAGGCAGCGCGATTTCAATAGCCCATAGAACGCGGTCCCGCCCCCAGCACTGGGCCGGCGCCGCGCGGCGATGCCAAGGCGGAGCAGCTAGCCTCCACCGGCCAGGAAGCGGGCGATCGCGTGCATCACGCGCGGCGTCTCGCTGTCCACCCGCTCGTTCTCCGCGTCCGGGTCGGAACTCTGCTTGACGATGACGACGTTGTGCTCCGAATTGACGTAGATGAACTGGCCGTGAATACCCAGGGCCACGACCGCGTCAACGCCGCGGTAGCTCCACCACTGGTCGTGATAGGCGGCGGCCACCTCCCCGTACCAGGGGTCATCGTAAAAGCGGTTGAACTGCGGCTGGTTGCGGTGGCTCCTGATCCGCGCCGCGACAGCGGGCGACAGCACCTGCGCGCCATTGGCGTGCCCGTCATCGAGAATCAGCTGGCCGAAGCGCGCCGCGTCGCGAAGGGCCATGGACAGCCCGCCGCCGGCCATCTCGATACCGAGCGGGTCGACCCAGTAGTTCGCCTCGAACTCGGTGCCGAGCTTCGACCAGAGCAGGGTATACAGAACCTCCGCGAGCGTCATGCCGGTCGCACGGCGGATGATCCAGCCGAGCACCTCCGGGTCCGGGGTGACGTAGTGGAAGGCCTCGCCGTGCTCGAAAGCCGGCGCCCTGGCCTGCAGGCTTCGGAGGTGCGTGTAGAGGCCCTCAGCCCCCGGGTACATCGCGGTGAGGAAGGTGGCGATATCGGACTCCGGGTCGTCATAGGTTTCGTCGTAGGCTATCGAGTTGGTCATGTCCATGACCTGCTGCACGGTGGCATCCGCGAAGGCCGTGCCTTCCAGTTCAGGGACGTACGCGGTGACGGGCCTGGCAGCGTCTACGAGACCTTCCTCCATGAGCATCAGCATCAGGGTACCGGTGACCGACTTGGTGACCGAGAACATCAGGTGCGGTGTCCCGGGCCCCTGGCCGTTGGCGTACTGCTCATGGACGATCGCGCCGCGGTGGAGCACGATGAAGCCATCGGTGTAGGCAGAAGCGAGCCAGTCCCCGACCGTAACGGTGCGTCCGTCACCGAGCGTCACGGCGACGGCGTCGATGGCGACCGGTCGGCGGGGCAGCGGCCGCGGCATCGGCGCAGGCGGCACGGCACGCGTGGGGAAACAGTTCCCTCAGGTGCTGCAGGCTCCAGCGGTTATAGGGCGCTGCAATGAAATTCGACGGCGTGACCAGCCTGTCCTCGGGAACCGGTGAGCCGAGCATCAGGCCAAGCTGCGCGGCGGTAGGGGGCACCTCTGCCCGGCCGACGACGGCGGCCAGGAGCAGGCTGGCGAACAGCAAGGGGAGCCGGGGAAGGCAGCGCGCGAAAGTCCGGGTTTGTATTCAGTCATTCCTGCGAAGGATTGTCGATGAGTATAGGCCCTGCTCGCCGGCTCGTCGCACGCCCGGGTCGCGCGGCGATAGCGGCCACGAGCGCCCCGCAGCGACACACAATTTCATACACTACGGGGAAGGAGGCGGGAACCACGATGGACTATGAAACGATTGCTCCCGAAGCTTTCGGTGCGTCTTTGACGGGCATCGGTCTCAACCTCCTGGTGCGCGATGTCAGGGCCGAGGTTGCATTCCTGGAGCGCGTTTTCGGCATGCGGGGGCACCGGGTGAGCGAGGACTTCGCCATCATGACCTATCACCAGCAGCTACTGCAGTTGCACGCCGATCATACCTATGGCGCCAACCCCCTCCTCGGGCTCGTACCGGACCTTCCGACTCGCGGGGCAGGCGCCGAGTTTCGTCTCTATGAGACAGATCCCGACGAGGCCGCAAGACAGGCCCACGCGTACGGGGCAGAGGTGTTGCAGGAGCCCACCGACAAGCCGCACGGGCTCCGCGAAACCTACATTCTGTGCCCCAACGGTTACGCCTGGGTGGCGTCTCGGCCGCTATAAACGGTCACCAACGGGTCTGGAACAAGGGGCCCAGCAGGCAGAACCCATGAGAAAGCTTCATATCGCCCTGGCAACACACGATCTCCCGGCGACGATTGACGACTACAGCGTCCGCCTGGGCACTCCGCCCTGCTCGGTGGTGCACGGCGAGTACGCGCTGTGGCGCACAGCCTCGCTCAACCTGTCGGTCAGGCACGATCCGGACTGCGCGCCCGGTTCCCTGCGGCACCTGGGTTGGGAAGACAGCGCCGCGACCGTGTTTTCCGAGGAAACCGACGTCAACGGCATTACCTGGGAATGCTTCTCTGCCGCACAGCAGGCGGAGGAGATCAACACGCTCTGGCCCGACGCCAACTATCGCCCCGAGGATTGACCGGCGCCTTTCCCACGCGCGCGGCAAGCGCCCGCGCGTCCGGCTGGCACAGCCGCGCCGCAGCTAGCCCAGCGTTTCCGAGAGAGTCCCGAGCTCCTCCGCAAGCAGGTCGTAGACGACCCGGATGCGCCGGCTGGTGTGCAGTTCCCGGTGGGACACTAGCCAGATCGGGATCGGCGGGTTGAAGCGGTCCGGCAGGACACACACCAGGTCCGGAAAGAGCCCGCCGGTATCCATGGGAAGGAAGCCGAAGCCCAGCCCCTCGCGGATGAGCTGCAGCATGCAGTTGCCGCTGGCGGACGACACCCGGAACTGGTCCAGGTGCAGCTCGAGCCCCTGCTCCGCCAGCCCATCGAGCAGCGCTGCCGTGTCGTCGATGCCGACAAAATCCTGTTTCCTGAGATCATCGAAGTCGCACGGCATGCCGACCCGGTCCAGCAGGCTGCGCGCGGCATAGATGCGGCCCCGCAGGAAACCGACGCGCCGGGCGATGAGATCGGGCTGCCCCGGTTGCGCATGGCGGATAGCGATATCGGCCTCGCGCCGGATGAGGTCGCGGACCTGGTCCGAGGCCACCACCTCGACCACGATACCGGGCGCCTGTTCCCGCAGCTTCCGCAGCATCCGCGGCAGGCAGTAGGTCGCCATCAATTCCGATGCGGTGATACGCACCCGACCCTCGATGGCCTGGGACTGCCCGGACGCCGCGAGTGATACCCGGTTGGCCGCCTCGCCCATCACGCGTACGTGTTCGAGCAGTTCGAGACCGGCAGCGGTCAATTGCAGCTTCCGATGCCCTCTCTCGAACAGGGTCACGCCAAGCGACTGCTCCAGGCCCGTCACCTGCCGGCTCAGCGTTGGCTGGGTCTGGTTGAGCGCGCGGGCGGCTGCCGAGAGCGACCCCTCTTCAGAGGCGACGAGAAACGCCCGGACCTGGTTCCAATCGAAGGCAACGTCGTTCCAGCTCATTGATTTTCGTATGCCTGATCCACCGAAACCGGCATTCTATCTGCAATGTATGCATGGTCCAATAAGCAATCAGACAACGCTACCCCGCAGAGGACGCCGCCGTGGCCGTGACATCATCGGATTTCTGGGACCGGGTCGCTCCCGATTACAGCAAGCAACCCATTGCCGACATCGAGACCTATGCCCGCAAGCTGGCGGCAACGCAGGCGCTCATGCAGCCCTCGATGGCGGTGCTGGAGTTCGGCTGCGGCACCGGATCGACAGCGCTCGAGCACGCCCGCCACGTGGCACGGATCGACGCGACCGACGTATCGGCGGCGATGGTCGCAATCGGGCGGCAGAAGGCGCGGGACGCCGGCATCGGGAACGTCAGCTTCAGGCAGGCCGGTGTGGAGGACTTCGAGGCTCCGGACGAAAGCTACGACCTGGTCCTGGCGCTGAACCTCATTCACCTGCTGCCGGACCGGGGGGCCGCCCTGGCCAAGGTTCATCGACTCCTGAAACCCGGGGGGCTTTTCGTCTCCAGCACGGTCTGCCTCGCTGACCGGCTGTGGTTCCTGAGGCCAGCCATCCCGGTCCTGCAATGGCTGGGCAAGGCGCCCTACGTGAGTTTCCTGCGTGCCGAGAACATGCTGCGGGAGGTGGCGTCTGCCGGCTTCGAGGAACAGGAGCACTGGACCCACGGACGCACGAACAGCCTGTTTCTCGTGGCAAGGAAACCCGGTTCACCCTGACCCGGGAGCGGTATCCGCCCGACCGACAGGCAACGCCGGGGCTCGCCACAGTCCCGGCGCCGCCCGAAAAGACACTACGCGCGCGTCACGCGCGTGCCCGAAAGCAACAGGAAACCCGACGTGAAAGCCCTTCGACCGCTCGCCATCTTCATCGCCATTCACCTCGTCAGCGCCGGCTGCGCCCACACGCAGGGCCCTGACCCGCAGCAACCGCCGCCGGACCGCGCGAACCGCGTGAAGACCGTGCTCATCACCATCGGCACCGCCCTCGTGGTCGGCGCGATACTGGCGAACCAGGCCCGGGACAACACCCGGGAAGCCATCGGTGATGCGGTGTCTGACTGAATGACTGCGGGGCGCGTCAGGGCGCGGCCGGCAAGCCGGCTATCGCCTTGCGAACGGCACCGCGCACCGCATCATGGTCGATGCGGTTGGCGTCTTCGACCACCATGCTGATCTGTACCCGCCAGAGCACCTCCACTGAGGCCGCGTCCAGGAACACCAGTTCCATTTCCGCGGTCTCGACCGGACCGCTCAGCGCTTCCGCGTTGTCGGCAGAGGCACCGTCAATCTGGCGATTCACGGAGCTGCCGTAGAGCATGTCGTTGGACCCACCGTAGGACAGCTGCCCATCATTGAACCCGGGCGCCGCGATGTACTCGATCAGGAATTCGGCCTCGGCCCGGTCGACGCGCCGGTAGCCGAGTTCCGCCATCTCCGCTTCCACGCCCGAGCGAATCGAGGGGCTCTTCCGGGCCAGCATATCCTTGCTGTAGGTCGCCTGCGACGGCGGCTCGCTGCGCCAGGCATAGCGCGTATACCCGGTGCCCGCGAACGTCTCCGTCGCGGCCGGCGTGACGTCCACGCCACTGCAGCCGAGCACGAAAGCGAGGCTTGCCGGCGCCAGCAGGCGGGCGCTCAGTAGTCCGAAGCGTGAGCCTCCCCTCGTGATACTCATAACGCGATTTCCTCACCACAGGCCGAACGGAGCATAGTCCAGGCCGTTGCGAATATACACCACGCGTTTTCTACGGCTTTTATGGCGCCCTGAGGCTCCCGGAAGCGACGAAATCACCTAGAATATCGGCAGCAGTTTGCCGCGGCCGGCAAATGCCGGGAGCGCGGCAGTGCCGCAGATCGACCCTGAAACCTCGCGCCGTCCGTGCGCCCCCTGTAGCGGTGGGGCCCACGTAACCAGCGAAGGCTGGCCGAACGAGACCACCCGTTCAGCTGGCGGCCCGCCAAGGAAGTGACCCATGAACGTCATGTCCGTACTGAATCAGTTGATGCAGCAAGCCCAGAGCGCCCAGAGCACGCCGGCCGGCAACACCGATACCGGTGCCGGGCGCCCCGGACCCGCAGGAGCCCCGGGGATGAATGTCGACCTGAAAAGCCTCCTGGGTGGCGGCGCGCTCGGCCTGATGCTGGGCTCCAAGCGCGGTCGCAAGCTGGGCGGCAAGGCACTCAAGTACGGTGCCCTGGCCGGCGTCGGCGCCCTTGCCTGGAAGGCCTACCAGGATTACCAGGCAAACGCCCGGCAGGTCTCGTCACGACAGGCGCCGCCGCAGGGTGAACCCCTTGAGCAGCTCCAGGGGCAGAGCCAGGAACGACGCGGCCTGGAGATCCTGCAGGCGATGATCATGGCGGCGCGCGCCGACGGCCACGTCGATGCACGCGAACGCGCCCTCTTGACCACGGAGATCGAGAAACTCGATCCCGACGATGAACTGCATCACTGGATACAGCAGCAGTTCGAGGCGCCGCTGGATGCGGCAGCGCTCGCCGCGAGTGCCGACTCACCGCAGGCGCAGCGGGAGATTTACCTGGTCAGCGCAATCATGGTCGATGAAGACAACCCGATGGAGCGCGCCTGGCTCGATCAACTCGGCAGTTCGCTCGGGCTCGAACAGGGCTTGACGCGACAGTTGGAGGAGCAGCTGCGCCTGTCCCAACAACGATGACGCGCCTCAGCGCTCCCGCCCGACTGTGCGCTCTGCGCGGCCTACGTTAGTACGGTACCCGCCAGAACAGCCATGGGCGAGAAAACCAAAGTACTCTGGCGAGCGCGGCGGTGAGGATCGATCCCACGGGGGCTCAGGCCGCCGGTCACCTTCAGTGTCGACCGAAGGCCGCAAGCGCAGCGCGGGCGATCGGCTCGCCCCACTCCTGCACGAAGTGGCCGCCCTCTTCGATCTCCATGGCTGGCGGGCAGTTCCTGATCCCGGCGCGCAGCCGCGCCATCTGCCGCGGGCCCAGCACCGGGTCTGCCATGCCCACGGCCATGAAAGACTCGCCTTGCCACTCCTCGGCCCACCAGGCCTGCGCGCGCTTTGATACCTCGACACCGTCCATATCGGGGCTGACCATCACGAGTTCCGGGAAGCGTCGCACGCCGGCCTTGTAGCTTACGTCGGGATAGGGCGCCGCGTAGGCGTCCGCTTCCTCGTCGGTGAGAATCGGGGTTGCGCGCTTCATCAGTGCGGCGATATCCATGTCCGGCTGGCTGGCGGCGAAAGCCTTCCACGCCTCGAAGCCCTCACCCGGTGACTCTCCCGCGGCGATGGCGGTATTCATCACGATCAGCCTTTCGAAGCGCTCCGGCATGGCCGGAGGTATCGTCAGGCCGAGTAGCCCTCCCCAGTCCTGGCAAACGAGGGTGACGTTGTACAGGTCAAGCCGCTCGATAAAGGCAACCATCATGTTGCGGTGAAAGTGAAAGGTGTAGACGCCGTCATCGACCGGCTTGTCGGATTTGCCGAAGCCCAGCCAGTCGGGCGCGACGACGCGAGCCCCCGCTTCGAGGAAAACCGGGATCATCTTGCGATAGAGGTAACTCCAGGTCGGCTGGCCATGGAGGCACAAGAAGGCCTTGCCCGCGTCTCTCGGCCCCTCGTCGACATAGTGGACACGCAGCTCCTCGTAACCCGGCAGGTCGTCGACGAAATTCGGTGCAAACTCATAGCCGGGAAGATCGGCAAAGCAATCGTCGGGGGTACGCCTCGCTTCAATTTTCATTGTGCATTCCTCCTGTCATTTACGACGCTTCCAGCTTGAATACACGCTTGGCATTGCCGCCCAGGAACGCATCCCTTCCTTCATCGGTGAGCCCCAGTTTGTCGACGCCAGCAATCGCTTCTGCCGGCGTTAACATGGGGTAGTTCGTGCCGAAAAGCACTTTGTGCCGACCGTGGCCCGCAAGGAAATCGACGAGCGCTGCGGGATAGCGCTTGACCGTGTGCGCGGAAGTATCGATATGGATGTTCTCGTGCTTGCTGGCCACGGCGACAGCCTCATCCGTCCACGGGTAGCCAATGTGTCCCGCAACGATGACGAGCTCGGGAAAGTCCAGCGCAACTCTGTCGAGATGGATCGGGCGCCCTACTTCCGAGGGCATCATTGGGCCCGTATGGCCTATCTGGGTGCAGAACGGCACACCCTCCTCCACGCAGGCCACGTATACAGGATAGAAACGCCGGTCTGTCGGCAATGCGTCACAGAGCCAGGGAAGGACGCGAATCGCCTTGAAACCCAGCTCGCTGACGCAGCGGCGAATCTCACGCACCGCCGCCACAGGCCTGGAAATATCCACAGAGCCCACACCCGAAAAACGCCCGGAAGCCTGCTCGACGAAACCGGCGACCTCGTCGTTGCTGATCAGGTCGCGGGCCGGCGCCTGCCAGGCACTGATCATCATTCTATCGATACCTGCCTCGTCCATGGCTGCGACCGTCGCGCTGACCGGCACTTCCTTTGTCGGCACAGGCTGTTTCGTCCAGCGGCGGAGGGAATCGAACATCGGGTCGGAGCTGTGGCGCAGCGTGGGGTGCTGGCCCCAAGCGTCGATAATCATGCCAGTTCTCCCTGCACTATCTTCAGGTTGGCAGCGGCCGGCCGTCGCTCGCCGCCGGCCGGATGACGCTAACCGCTATCAGGTCCAGCTTACCTCGTTGTTGCAGAAACACCACTGCGGGTATCATCTCGGCGCGCCAGCCGCCTTGACACCCCGCTCGCGCGCCAGCTCCGCGCTCCGTGGCCGCGCTGATGTGCCGGCGTGCAGTCCGGGCGCGGGAGATTTCCTCGAGACAGTACAATCGGGAACATCTTGCTAGCATGGTTAACTGCGGCGGTAGCCTCTGGGATACCGCCGCTGGATTACCGTACACGGCTGCCAGCACACAAGCACGGCTCGTGCCGCCCGCGGCACTGGCCCAGACTCTTAGGCATAGCAATGAAAATCCAAAGGCACAGCGTTGTCTCTTTCCACTACACCCTGCGCGATGCCGACGGCGAGGAACTCGAGACCTCGCGGGACGGCGAACCCAGCCTCTATCTGCACGGCGCGGGCAACCTCCTGCCGGGCCTCGAGCGCAATCTCGAAGACAGGGCCGAGGGCGATGTCTTCAGCGTCGCGCTGAATACAGCGGATGCCTACGGTGACCGCGACCCGGCGCGGCAGCAGCGCGTACCCGTCAGGCATCTGCTCTACCAGGGTCGCCTCCGGCCGGGCATGCTGGTGCAGGTCAACACCGCGGAGGGGCGGCGCCCCGCCACGGTGCTGAAGGTCGGCAAGTTCAGCGCCGACCTCGACACGAATCACCCCCTGGCGGGCCGCGACCTCGTGTTCGACATCGAGATCATCGGTGTTCGGGCTGCGACCGGGGAGGAGATTGCCCACCGGCATGCGCACGGGCCGGGCGGGCACCAGCATTGAGCCATGTGCTAGTACACCATGGACTGTACATCCCGATTTGCTGCACCGAATCGTGACTGCCCGAAGTGATACTGCCTGGCCACTGATGCCACCCTTGCGCCGAGGTAGCGCGCCGTTTCAAGGTCGGCGCCTTCGATAATCCCTGCCGGCGCGTGGGCGATCAGCCCGCTCTGAGCGCCCATGCGGTTGCGACCCGCCGCATCAAAACCACCGGGCAGATCGATGCCAACCCAGAACATGCCGTGCTGGTTGGCAAAGACAGAGAGATACTGGATGGTGCTGAGCTGGTCGCCGCTGGGATTGTTGCCGACGGTAAAGCCAGCCGCGAACTTTCCCGCCCAGTGCCGCTGGAACCAAAATTCGCTGGTCGCGTCGGCAAATGCCTTGAACTGGGCTGACACGCTTCCCATGAAGGTAGGCGACCCGAAGATAATGGCGTCGGCTCGGCTCAACGCATCCAGCGTTTCACTGTTGCGGTAGCGGCCCGCCTCAATATCCCTACCTTCGAGGCTGACGGAAAACGCTTCGATACCATCGACCTCCGCTGCACCACTCAAGGCGGCCTCGGCTAACCTGGCAGTGGTGCCCGTAACGCTGTGATACACGACTGCAATGCTCGCTTTGCTTTTCATGCTGACTCTCCTCTACTGATTGACTGACTTAGATTCCTTCAAGAAAGCCCCTCGGGCCTCGTGACGTTGTGCCGTGACGGTTGCGAAGATTCCCGCGCCGATGATTGCAGCGCCGAGCCAGGTCAGGGGGCTGTAGCGCTCTCCCAGGAAGACGGTGGCGGTCATGAGGCTCACCGCCGCGGCCACGAACCCGACCTGGCTGAGGAGTACCGGCCCACCATCTCGCTGCAGGCGGTAGAACAGTGGAAAGTTCAGGCCGGCGAGCAGAAGTTGCACCGCAACCAGCTCCTTGATTGCTGCCAGCTCCTCCAGCGGAAGCTCACGCTGAGTTCCGAAGATGATCGCCGCAAAGAACAGCGTGGCGACGGCATGGCCCCAGAAAGCCAGGGCATTCGGTGCAGCGCCAGCAGGCCAGTACCGACTGCGATAGACATTGCCGGTCGCCAGTGCCACGGGAAGCACTGCCGCAGCAAGCAACCAGCCGAGTGTCGGCCCCTCGGCAGAGACACCGCGCGTCAGGCTCACCAGGGTCGCGCCGATCAAGCCTGTGACGATGCCAAGCATCCCAAGGCGACCGGGCGTCTTCATGCCCAGAACCGTGGCAAACAACAAGGTGAAAACGGGGGACAAGGCGAACATCAGGCCGGTGTAGCCCGCGCCCACCCTGGATATGACGGTGAACAGCAGCAGGTTGGGGATGATGAACGAGATCAGCGCCGACACTGCCGTGTATCGCAGCACCACGGCGCCAGGCAGCCGAAGCCCCCGGCGCGTCAGCTGCGTGGGCAGCAACATCAGCACCACCCCTGCCGATACTATCGCCGCCCAGACGAGCGCCGGAACGCCAGCTTCGCTTGCTAACTTTCCCAGGGGCAGCTTCAGACCGAGAAGCGTCCCGCTGGCTAGTAACAGGCCCTGTGGTGCCAGGAGCCAATGCCCTGCATTGGTCGCCCTCTCACCCGGCGACGTAATAGCGGCCTCAGTAAGACTCCTCTCCGTCGTTCCTAAACTCGCTGTCCTCATGCTCTGCTCCTCCGTGTTGGTGGGGAAGCAGACTACGGGCAAGGCAGGGCGGGATAATCGTCCTCAGAAGAAAATGATTGGTGACACAGGCTGACGAATCCTGCTTCGAGGCGGATCATTCCCAGTACGGCGGATCTTTGAAACGCACGGCGAGAAAATCGGCGAAGGCGCGCACCTTCGGCGACAGGTGCCGCCGCTGTGGATACACGAGATAGATGGAGACCTCCGGTGAACGATAGTCGCCAAGCACCGTCACAAGGCGGTTCTTTTGCAGATCTTCCCCCACCAGGAACGTCGGCGTTCTCGCAATACCCATCCCGGCCAGCAATGACTCGCGAAGTGCCAGGCTGTTGTTCGCCTGCAGCCGTCCGCTGACGGTGACCTGTTCCGGCTGACCATCCGGCGCCAGGAAATGCCACTGCAAGGCCGAATGCTGCAGGCTGTAACCGAGCACGTCATGCGCCTGCAGGTCTGCCGGTGTCTTCGGCTCACCGTGGCGCTCGAGGTACTCCGGCGCGGCCACGATCACATGCCGACAGCGGGCGAGACGACGTGCGACGAGGCTGGAATCCGGCAAATCACTGATACGCACCGAAACGTCAAAGCCCTCTTCGATCACGTCAAGCTTGCGATCGCTCAGGTCCATCTCTACCGAGAGTTCAGGGTTCTCGCGGAGAAACTCCGGCAGCAAGGGGGCGACATGAAGAATGCCGAAGGACATCGGCACGTTGATCCTGAGCGTGCCGCGTGGCTTCTGCTGCAGAAATGCGACTTCGGCCCTGGCTTCGGCGAGGCCGTCCAGGCCCCGGCTCGCTCTTTCGTGAAAAATCTGTCCGGCTTCCGTAAGGCTCAGGCGCCGCGTGGTGCGGTGCAACAATCGAACTCCCAGGCTCTCCTCGAGGCGGCTCACCTGCTTGCTGACGGCCGGGCGAGACACTTTCAGACGCTCCGCGGCAAGGGTGAAGCTGCCGGCATCGACGACCGCAACAAACACGGCGATATCGTTAAGGTCTTCCAACGAGAGCTCACCTGTAATAATCCGTAAACAGAGTCTTTCAAAACAGGACGATTATCAATGCTTCTCCCGACGCTATGGTTTGACCGGGCAATCACACCAGGAGAACACCATGAAACAGAAATCTCTTTCCCTCGCTATCGCACTCCTTGTCGGCGTTTCGCTTACTGCAAACGCTGAACGCAACGTTGGAACCAGCCCCTGGGGCCCGGCCGATGAGATCGGCCGCCTGAACCTCATGAACGACAGCTCCAGGGCCGCCGTGCTGTCGCGACTGGACGGTGGCAGGCTCTATGACCTGTCCGTCGAATACTTCATCGGCATGCCCAGCTGGCAGGCTGCCGGTGACCCTCACTATCGCATCTGGATGACGCATACGCCCCACGGCACGGTGGTCGATGACCCGCTGAATACGGGAAACGCGATGAACGAACACGTCAGCTACACCGGTGCGGCCGTGTCCATGTACACGCATACGGGCACGCACATCGACGGTCTCGCGCATTTCGGGCTCAATGGCAGGATCTGGAACAACTTCGCGGCCAGCGAGCATCTCGGCGATCGCGGCTGGCGGGTAGCAGGCATGGAGAACATGCCGCCGATCGTCGCGCGAGGCATCCTGCTGGACGTGGCAGCGGCCAAGGACCTCGCCATGCTGCCGGACGGCTACCGGGTTACCCGCGAGGACCTTGTCGCTACGGCGCGCCGCCAGCAGGTGCGTTTGCAGGAGGGTGATGTCGTTCTTATCCGCACAGGCCGAATGCTTCGCTATGAGCAGGCGGCGGCCTACATGGACAACCCGCCAGGACTGGGCCTCGAGGCCGCACGCTTCCTGATCGAGGAGTCCGGCGCGATGATCGTTGGCGCGGACAACCTCAGCCTCGAGGCCTTTCCTTCAGAACTCGCCACCGATTACGTGCCGCTACACACCTACCTGCTGGCAGAACAGGGCGCCCCGATCATCGAGCTCGCCTGGCTGGAAGACCTTGCTCGCGATGAGGTCTACGAGTTCGCCTTCATTGCCGCGGCGCTAAAGCTCCGCGGGGCCGATGCCGCCCCCTTCCGCCCCATTGCCATACCCCTGCGCTGAGCCCGTCGACTGAAGATGCAGAGGTAATGCTACCGGCCGTGTCCGCCCTCGGCGACGACCGGTGTCACCGCGCGCTGCGCAAGAAAGTACAACAGCGTCCCCAGCGCCACCAGCGCAGCAAAGATCAGCCAGGACAACGTACTGGCGTGCGACGCGATCCAGCAGGACAGGCAGATGGCAAGAAACGCCATGGCGCTGTGCAGGCTGTTGGGGATGCCGTTGCGACGCTCGATTACCGGCAGCGCGGCGGCGCTCACCAGGTAGGTCAGCAGCCGGGTAAGCGTGCTGGCCGCCGCGAGCACCGCGAAACCGCCCCACAGACTGAACAGCGCGGCCAGCACCCCGTAGCAGAGAATCGCGTTGGCGGGCGTCAGCCAGCGCGGATTCACGCGGCCGAACCACGCCGGCAACATCCCCTCCTCCGCCATGCCGAAGGCCATGCGCGGTATGGTGACGATGCCGGAGAGGGTGTTTGCAGCGATGGAAAAGCCGGCGGCGAGTACGATAGCGAGGGAGCCGATCGGCCCAAGGGAAACCATTGCTGCGTCGGCCAGCGCATTGCCGCTCTCAGTCGCCTCGGGCGCGATGACACCGAAGGCCCAGATCACGGCCATGTAGACCAAAGTCACCATGGCCAGCATGGCGACCAGTGCGCGCGGCAGATCGCGCTTCGGACGGCGCATTTCGCCGGCGGGCATGGTCGCGGTCTCGAAGCCAATGAAGGCATAGAAAGACAGGAGGAGCACACTCTCGACGTGGCTGAACTCGGGGAGCACGAAAGGAACGGAGCGGTAGCTGCCGAGAGCGGCAGACAGCACCAGCGCAAGCAGCGGCAGCAGCTTGAGTGCCGTCAGCACCCCCAGCGCCGCGACGGACTGGCGCATGCCCAGGATGCATAGCAGCGTCAGCCCCATGATCACCAGCACGACCGCGGCGGTGTGGAGCATAGGGTCTTCGAGGAACGGAAACAGCGCCGCGAAGTAGCTCACCATCACGTGCGTGTTCGCCGCCACGGCGACGGTCCCGGCGGCATAGCGCGCCCACCCGGCCTGGAAGCCAAAAAAGGGTCCGAACGCGGTCTTGCCAAACAGCACCGGCCCGCCGCTGCCTTCGAAATGCGCGGCCAGCCAGGCAAAGGTCAGCACCAGGGGCAGGAAGATGAAGCCACCGATGAGAATCTGCCACGGCGCGAAGCCGCCCACGGCACCGACGAGTGCCGCCGGCAAGGCAAAGATGCCGGCGCCGATCATGCCGTTCACGGGCAGGAGCGCAACGCCCAGGAAGCCGACGGTGCGCGGGGGCGCCTCGGGAGGCATCGGCGAGCGCCGCCCGGGAGTCACACCGGCCCCGGGCAGGCACGTCGTTCGGACCTGCGAGCGCGGCGCCCGCCGGCCGCGGCCGGTATCAGCCGGCAGGGTTCATTCCCGTCCTGTCGCACCTGCGTCACTCCCGCTGTATCGCCCGGCTCACAGCATACTATTATGAATCGGCGAAAAAGGCGCCGCCTGCTGCTTTCCGTCTGCTGACTGGCACCGTCACGCCGCCACCTCAACCGGGTGCCGGGACAGCAGCGCAGAAACCCATGTAAGCTGCCGCTTCACACGTCCACGCCAAGCGATGAAAAACAATGACCGGTTTGCGCGTTCCGTCCGCCATCTCATCGTTCCTGCTCGGATTCACCTACATCGCTGCGTTCGTGTACTTCGGCGCGTTCTTTTCCTTCCCCGAAACCGCCCCGCCGGAAGAGAAGATGCGCTTCCTGGCAGAGCACAAGGTGCAGGTCTCGTTCGTTTATTTCTCGATCTACGTGCTGTTCGGCGTGCTGCTGGCGGTCCTGGTCGTGGGCCTGCATGAGCTGCTGAGACGCACACACCCTCCCCTCGCCGCACTGGCCTCGCTCTTCGGCGCCGTGTGGGTCACCCTCGTCATCGCCAGCGGCATGATCTTTACCGTCGGGCTGGATCACGCGATCCACCTGGCCAGCGAAGAACCGGAAGCCGCCTATGCGCTGTGGAGAACACTGTCCGTCATCGGCGACAGCGTGGGGGGCGGGAACGAGCTCGTCGGGGGTCTGTGGGTACTCCTCGTGAGCCTCCTTGCCCTGCGCGGCCGGCTGCTGTCCCCCGGGCTGAACTGCCTGGGGTGTCTTGTCGGGGCCGCAGGTATCGGCACGATCTACCCTGCCGACATCCTGACCGAGCTGTTCGGGCTCACCCAGATCCTCTGGTTCCTCTGGCTTGGCCTGGTCCTCTCCCGCACAAATGCTTATTCCGTTTGACCGGCGGTGCAAACACCGCCAGTTGAGAGCACCCGAGGAGCCACGGCGATTTGGCCCCCTTTTTGCTGCCGGGCGTGACTTTCGCGACTCCGCATCACATCCGTCGTCACTGGTACAATCCATTTCATGAGCTCATCCCAAGGCAGGGCCAGGGTCAGGAACCGGGTCCTGTTCCAGTCCCGGCGCCTCAGCGTCTACCTCGTGCATTACGCCAGGGGGCACCGCATCATGCCCCACGTCGACATGGTGGCAGAGGGACGGCTCTACAAGCTCAACTGCGTGCTGGTAAAGCCGAGACGCGGCGGCGAGTTCTCCTGTGAGCGCAGTATTTTCAACCTCCTCGGTCGGCTGGTGCTGTTCCGGCCCGACCTCTACCAGCACCAGGTGTCGACGATCGAGGACGGAAGCCGCTGGCTGCTCAGTGTCGCGCTGACCCGGCACTGAAGCACCCGGGCCGGCTGCCCTGTCGATGAGCCCCGGGTGTATCCTGCGCACCCGCTCCCCCGGCATCGTGTCATGACCTTCGTCCTCGCCCTGCTGCCCGTTATCGCCATCGTTTCCATCGGGCATTTCCTCGCCCGGCGCAACAGCCCGCCCGCGGAAGGCTGGCGGGCCATCGAGCGGCTCTGCTACGTCCTGCTCTTTCCCTGCCTGATCATCCGCGTGCTGGCAAACGCGCCCTTCGAGCAATCACCCTGGCCCATTGCCGCGGCGCTGATCGGCGCGCAGTTGCTCATGACCGTCGCAGGGCACGGCGCGCGGCTCTGGCCGGGCATCCGCCGCGCCACCGTCGGCAGCATCATCCAGTCCAACGTGCGCTGGAACACGTTCGTCGCGCTGTCGCTCGCGGGCACGCTCTACGGCGAAGAGGGCATCGCGCTCACGGCGGTCGCCGCCGCGGCCATGATTCCGACGGCGAACGTCATTTCCATCCTGGGGTTCAGCCAGTACGGCGACAGGGAGATCAAGCGACACCCTTTCCTGGAGCTGTTCCGGAACCCGCTGGTGCTCGCCTGCCTGATCGGGGGACTGATCAATGCGAGCGGCCTCGTCCTTCCCGCCGTGATCGACCGGGTGCTGGAGACGCTTGCGGCGGCGGCTCTCGCCCTCGGTCTGCTCGCGGCGGGTGCCGGGCTCGATCTCGGCGCACTCAGGCGCTCGGGCGTACCCACGCTGTGCTGGTCTCTGGTCCGTCTCCTGGGTCTGCCCGCCCTGGCGATCGCCAGCGCCCGGAGCCTCGGGGTCGACGGGGTCAGCCTTGCCGTCATCGCCATTGCCGCCGCGACGCCCACGGCCACCAACGGCTACATCCTGGCCCGTCAGCTCGGCGGCGATGCACCTTTCATGGCCAACCTGATCGCCACCCAGACGGTGCTCGCCGCGATAACCATGCCACTCGTCATGTGGAGTTTCGGCCTGCTCTGAGCAGGGTGCTCAGCCCAGTTCATAGCCCTCGCGCGGGAAATGCACGTGCAGCGTACCCAGGCGCTCCGACTCCCGCGCAAGGATGTAGCGTTCGCCGGTGGCCGCGACCAGCGTGCCGGTGACGCCGATGCGCGCGTAGTCGTCCGGCGCGATCGTCACCTCGCTGCCCATCGCCTCGTGCGCGCCCGGATCGTCCGGCAGTGCCCGCGGGTTGCTCTCCGCCGCCTCTGCAAAGGCCTGTTCCGGTGTCATTTCCCGGCGCTCACCATGCCCCAGGGATGCCATGCGATCCAGCCAGGTGCCCACCGCGGCGTAGCGCCCGAGGGTACCGGCGCCGCCGACACTCTGCGCGAGCCAGATCGGGTGGTAGGCACAGAAGTCGGCGTAGCCGGGCTGGTCGCCACCGAGCCAGTCGCGGTCCGCGAGGTGGACATCGAGGTCGGCCAGATAGGCATCGAACAGCCGGCCCGCTTCCGCACCCCGGGGCGGCTGGGTGCTCGCCCCCTTCATCATCCCCGTTCGATCGCGGATGAAGCGGAGGGTGCCGAGCGGGCCTGCGGAGGAAAGCAGCTTGCCCAGCAGCTTGAGCGGCGGCGCCGAGGTGATCGCGGCGAAGAACACATCGCCCTCCGCCCGCCCGGCGAGCGCCTGCGCGCCGGGATCCGCTATGGTCGGCGCGAGTTCTGCGCGCCCGGTCAGCGCAGCCACCTCCGTCGCGATCAGCGCGGTGTCACAGAACACATCGGCACCGACCTGTGCCACGGGAATACGCCGATAGCCGCCGGCGAGCGGATCGACGTCCGGCCGCGGCGGGTACGGCGAGGTGAGGACCGAACCCCAGGCCTGGCGGGCAAGGCCGAACATGGCACGGATTTTCTCGGCGTAGGGTGACGCCTCGTAGTGATGCAGGAAGAACGTGTTGTCACTCATGATTTACCTCTTGCCATGCCACAGGCGGCCAGGTGCCCGGTGCCGCGGGAATGCCGGTAGCGGGCCACCGGCGACCCGCAAGGCCCGAGGGTACGGGATAGCGCGCCCGGGCGCACTAGCCCGGGCGACACTCTGTTATCGTTGCGGGATCACCGGGTCCTGGCTGCCCGGCTTACATTCAGCAGAGGAGGCGCGAGCACCGGCACCGAAGGAGGTACCCATGGCGACCCGAGACGTTCCCCACGAAACACCCGTTCCACCGCCGGACCCGGACCGCCTGCGCATCCTTGAAGAGGCCGGCGGCCGCCTCGAGCCCCTGTCCCCGCTCGGCGCGAGCCTGGCGGGTATCGACCTGCGGAGCGACCGGCCGGAGGATGCCGTGCTCACCGCCCTCGAGGCGGAGATGGCGAACCGGGGTTTCATCGTCTTCAAGGGACAGCAGGGGCTCACCGCCGAGCAACTGGTGCAGGCCTGCCAATGGTGGGGTGGTCGCGCTCTGCACTCCACCCACGGCGTGCACCCGGCGACGCCGGGCGGCAACCGGCATATCTTTCGCCTGTCCAACGACCAGCACCAGGGCATCCTCGGCGTGGGGCCGCTGTTCCACAACGACGGCGCGTTCTGCGAGGCGCCCTTTTCCCACGTCGCCTACCACATGGTGCGCGTGCCGGAGCACGGCGGCGGCACTGTCTTCGCTCACCTGGGTGCCGCCTTCGATGCGCTGCCGGCCGCAACGCAGGCCCGGTGGCAACGGCTGTCATCGGTCAATGCGACCACCGGCGTGGTCCACCCGCTGGTGCACGATCACCCGGTCTCCGGCCGGCGCAGCGTCTGGCTGCACCTTGGCATGACCGGGGCGGTGATTGAGAGTTCGCCCGGGGGGAGTGAACACCGGCTGCTCGATGAGGACGAGCTCACGGCACTTTGCCGGGACTACAACGCTCTCCTTAGCGACGGCATCGACCAGGGCTACACCCTCCCCTACGAGTACGAGCCCGGTGACTGCGTGTTCATCGACAACTACGCCGTCGCGCACAAGGCCGCCGGCGCGGCGCATCGGCCTGCCGCGGAGCAGGGGCTGCGCATCATGCACCGGGCGACGATCAAGGCCCCCTTCGAGAACTTCGCGCCCGGCCACGGCCTGCCGCAGGTCCTCGACATCGGCGGCCCCAATCCCTTCGGCCGGGGAGTCTGGAAGGCCGGGGGCATCGGGTTCCGCTGGGATGCCACGGCGCCGATGCAGAACTGAAGGTGGCAGCTGCTAGACTGGCGCGTGCCCGCGGCTTCCGCAAGGGCACGACCGGTAAGTCGACCACAGAAGGAATGAGTTCACTATGCCTACCGCAATGATCACCGGCGCAAACCGCGGCATCGGCCTCGAGATGCTTCGCCAGTACAGCGAAGCCGGTTGGCAGGTGGTGGGGACCTGCCGGGACGTCGCGGGCGCCGACGCCGCCCGCGAGCTCGCCGACAGCAACCCGGCCGTCACCTTGTACCCACTCGACGTGACCGACAGCGGCGCCGTCGAGGCACTGGCCGATCAGCTCGAGGGCACCGCCATCGACGTCCTGATCCTCAACGCGGGCGTCATGAGCCCCGCTTCGAACAAGCTGGGGAAACTCGACGCAGCGGACTTCCTGCACGTGCTCGAGGTCAACGTGGTCGCACCTGCTATCTGTGCCCAGGCCTTCCGCAGCCACGTGGCGGCGAGCGAGCGCAGGACCCTGGCCGGGATCGGCAGCTTTCTCGGCAGCATCGCCTGCAACGACGACGGCGGGCTGTACAGCTACCGAAGCAGCAAGGCGGGCATCCACGCGGTGATGCGCAGCCTGAGTGTCGACCTGCGCGAGCAGGGAGTCATTGCCATTGCCATGCATCCGGGCTGGGTGCAGACCGACATGGGCGGCGCCGATGCCACCATCAGCGCGCAGGAATCGGTTGCCGGGATACGCCGCGTCATCGACGGGCTGACGACCGGCGACAGCGGCCGCCTACTCACTTACTCGGGCGAAGAGCTGCCCTGGTAGACCCGCCTACCAGGCAGTCCAGCCGCCGTCGACGGCGAGGACGGCCCCGGTGACAAAAGAGGCCTCGTCGCCGGCGAGGAACAGCGCGGCACTGGCAATCTCGTCGGGCGTGCCCAGCCGTTTCACCGGGTGCATGGACTCGATCATCGCCTGGCCCTCGGCTGTGGCACAGGTGGTGGCGCGGATGAGGGGTGTGTCGATACCGCCGGGTGCAATGGCATTCACGCGGATGCCCTGCTCCGCGTAGTCGATGGCGCAGGTACGGGTCAGGCCGACGACGCCGTGCTTGGCAGCGGTATACGCTGCCGCGCTGGGAAAGCCGACAATACCGGCGGCCGAGGCGATGTTGACGATACTGCCGCGGCCGCGCGGATGCATGCAGCGCAGCTGGTGCTTCAGGCAGTGGAAGATGCCGTCGAGGTTGTTCGCCATCAGCGCGCGGTAGGCCGCCGTGTCGGTTTCATGCAGCGGGCCCGTCGGTCCGAGGATACCGGCACAGTTGACGGCGCAATCCACCCGGCCATGCTCGGCGACCAGTGCATCGAGGGAGGCCGCAACACCCTCCTCATCCACTACATCCAGCACGCTGGTAATGAGCTTCCCGCCCGCCGCGCTGTGCGCCGCGGCCAGCGCTGACAGTCGCTCCGCGTCGCGGTCGATCGCGGCAACGACCGCGCCTTCGGCGAGGAACCGCGCCGCGACGGCTTCCCCGATGCCGGATGCGGCGCCGGTGACGTAGGCAATCTTCCCCTCGAGTTTCATCAGGGCTCTCTCCGCTGTGGTTCAGTGGGCGCATAGTCTTACCACAGGAGAGCGCGTCGTGCCGCCCCGCGGGATCAACGCACCGTGTCGTAGACCCGCTGACCCCAGCCCACAAGCTCATCGTTCCGGAAGATCACCGGTGTCGTCTCGTCGCGGCTCGTCTCCCCGTCGCTGTGGCGGTGTCGCGTGCGGTAGAAGAGAACACGTAGTTCCTCGCCATCGCGGGTGAATGCCTCGGAATCGGCGGGCGTACCGAGCCGCTCGATGACGGCTTCCCGCGACATGCCGATACTGAGCTGGCTGATCGCCTCGCGGTTGTCCTCCTGCGCACTGCGCCAGTCGTCCATATCGACGTGTTCGCCGTCGATAAAGATGCAGCCGGTAGCGGTGAGGGCAAGCAGGGTAACGACAAAGAGCCGGGATAATGCCTTCAAGGGAAATCCTCCTGGGTTGGGGTGGGTGGCCCGATGGCCGGGAGGTCCATTATCCCGTCGGCGACGGCAGACTTCCCCCGCCGGCGCGGCCGTTCGTCGCACGGCAGGCGCACCCCGTCGCGTCGCGGCTTTGTTCAGCCGCTAACGTCCGCTTCGTCGTCGCTGTTCACGTCGATCGAGGCTGCCTTTACCAGCGGCGCCGGCTGCCGCGGCGCCGCCCAGTGACAGTTCGCGGCGAGCAGGTCCTCGATGATGGTGGCGAGGTCGCTGTAGGCGCGCTCCGCCCGCGCGCGCTGCAGGCCGGCGATGCGGCTCGTGGACTCGCCGTGATGCCAGGTGAGCCGGCCACTGAGCAGGACGAAGCCCTGCTGGGACAGCACAGCACCCTCGATGCCAACGTCCCTCGGCTCGACCGAGCGATAGTTGAGCAGGCCGTGTTCCGCGAGCCAGATGAGCGTCTCGAAGCAGGCGCGCGACTTGCGGTCGGGCAAACCGGTCATGTCCCAGCGGATCGGACCGGTCAGGTCCTCGACCAGGAGGAGATAGCGCACCGGGAAGGCAGCGTGGAGTTTGCACAGCGCCTCCGCCGTTACGTAGTAGAAGTCGTCGATGTGTGCGCCCGTCATGACCGTCGAGGCTACGGTGACGGCACGCGTTGATCAATGCCCGCGCCGGCGGCAGGCCAGCCCCGGGGCAGTGACGCCAGGTCTACCACGCCCGGGCTGCCCGGCAGCGCGCCCGAGCGCAGTGCCTGGCCGTTCAGAATGGCCGCAAAGGTGGGTCCCCGGTGTGGCCCGCTTTCCAGTGCAACGGCGCGGCGGAAGGTCGGGCCCAGCAGCAGCAGCTCGGCGGCCGGCCGGCAGCGTACGGCGGCGTCACCGGCATCGACCAGGGTCAGCATCAGCTCGGCAATGCCGTCGGCGGTGAGATCGCCGACGGCCAGGGAATGCACGCGGCACCCCGCGTAGGCGGGCGCCAGCGCAAGGCGGAACCCGGAGCGGTAAGCGACCGCCCCGGCCCCCGGTTCCACCCGCAGGCCCTCGAGGACGACCACGGTCGGCGCCGCGTCCAGCGTCGTCGCACCGACGAAGCTGTCACCCTTGCCGCTCGAGAGCGGGGCGAGGGCGAGCACCTGCCAGCGCCGGGATTCAGCGAACAGGGGAACGGCGCGGCAGCGGTCGCCCGCCAGCTCGACGTAGGCATCGACCCCCTGGCGCGCGGCGCAGGCGACGATGTCCTCGCGACCGTCGCCGTCGAGGTCCGAGGTGGCGAGGCAGCGGGACCCGGCTTCCGCCGGCAGACAGCTCTCGATACGGGTAAAGCCGGCGGGGCCCTCGTTGCGGAACAGCGAGGTCGCGTTCGGCTGCGCGTCTTCCCGCCGACCGAACACGCTGGCGGCCAGGTCCCGGTCGCCATCGCCGTCCAGGTCGAGGGCGCGCGCGAGCCGGCTCCGCCCCGTGGGGTACTCGGCACCGAAGTTCGGGACCGGGGTGAAGCCCCCGCGACAGTCGCCCTCCCAGAGCTCGTTATCGTGGCCACCGGCGCCGCGCTCCGCGCCGGCGACGCAGAACAGGTCGAGGCAGCCATCGCCGACCAGGTCTGCCGCCACGCAGCCGTGGCGATCCTCGCCCGGGGGCAGTGGCCTGGGCGCAGGCTGATAGGCACCGTCGCGATACAGGAAAACGCGATCGGCAATCGGGTAACGCCGGCTGAGCCCGGCCGAGAAGGCATGCCCGCCGAGAAAGAAATCGCGCCGGCCGTCGCCGTCGAAGTCGGCAGTGACCGGCTCGTAACCGTGCCGCGGCTGCAGCGCCGGCGCCGCGTAGTCGACAACGACCCCCGTCTCGGTGGCGACCGCGGTAACGGGCAGGGACGCGAGATCTCCCGCATCGCCACAGCCCGCCGCGCTGCCGGCGAGGAGCAGGAGGGCAGCCAGCCCGCGGACAAAGGTGCGGGGGCTGAAGCCGGTCTGGGCAAGGGGCATCAGGCTACCTGGCAGAGCATCGATGTAGAGCGGCGCCAAGGATAAGGGCGGGGCGGCGTCGGAACAACCGGTCAGCGCCAGGCGAACAGCGGCTGCTCGAAGTGAGCGACGCGGGTATGCCGGCCAAGCAGCGCCACTTCCCGGAACTGGTACAGCATTGCGCCCGTCGGCGCGTAGATGACGTCATCGTGAAAGCGCATGGACAGCACCTCACCATCGCTCTCGGCAATGCGCTGCAGCACCGGTGAGTCGCGGCGCGCCAGCTCGCGGAAACGGAACGGCCGCACCAGCTCGACCTCCCCGGGGTTCGGCGTGAGGTCCTGCCAGGCACAGTCACTCCAGACCACGACCGGCGTGATCACGTAACCCGAGCGCGTGGCGTAGTCGTCGAGCTGGCCGAGCACGTCGTCGGGGCCGGCGAGCAGGCCGACCTCCTCGTGCAGCTCCCGCAGCGCCCCCTCGACGGCCGACTCACCCTGGTCCCGGCGCCCGCCGGGCAGGGCCCACTGCCGCGAATGGGCGCGCAGCGATGCGCTGCGCCGGGTCACGACAATCGCGGCGTGATCGCCGTCACGGCATACGGTAAGGCTCACGGCCGCGGGGCGACGGCCCTCGGGCGAGAGCTGCCGGCGCCCGAAGGCGGCAAGGTGTCTCGCCAGCACACTTCTGAGCCCGGGGTTGTAATGATGCAGTTCCAGGTAAACACTCCGGTTGTTCTCCGCCGGCCGCTTACCGGCAGGCATCGCCATTCTTCCGGCGCAACAGCCGCAAGGCAAGACGCGCCTTGCGCGGAGACCGGGCTGGCACGCTGAAAAGCAACGATTCAAACGGGCAGGACACTAGGCGTCGCGGTGTGGCTCACCGTATGCTGGTACTACCGAGATACGCAAAGAGCCCGGCACCACCGCTCCTATGTACTACGGGGAATACCTGAACAGCATCAGCCATCTCATCGGCGCCGTCCTCGCGCTGGTCGGCTTCGGTGCCCTCATGGCCATCGCCATCCAGAGCGGCGATGCTCGGATAATCGTCGGCCATGTCGTCTACGGCCTGACGCTGGTCCTGCTCTACACCATGTCGACGCTGTACCACAGCTTCCACCCGCCGCGGCTGAAGCAGCTGTTCAAGGTCCTCGACCACATCAGCATCTACCTGCTCATCGCCGGCACCTACACGCCCTTCATGCTGGTGACCATACCCGGCCCGAAGGCGACCGCGATCCTCGCCGTGGTCTGGGGCCTTGCGGCTCTGGGGACGCTGTCGGAAGTCTTCCTGCGCGGCCGTATCGTGAAGGCCATCCAGCTGGTGACCTTCCTGGCCATGGGCTGGGCCTGTGCCCTGGACCTGGAGAACCTCCGCGCCGCCCTGCCCCGCCCCGGTTTTCTCCTGCTCTTTCTTGGCGGCGTCGCCTACACGGTCGGCCTGATCTTCTACGTCCTCGACAAGCTGCAGCGCCTGACCCACGCCCACGGCATCTGGCACGCGTTCGTGCTGTGCGGATCCGTGGCCCATTTCATCGCGGTGATCGGGTACGTCCGCTAGCGCCTGAGTGCGACGCAGACGAGCGCCACAGAACACCCGGACGCCGCGGCACGAAAGTTGACGCGCACCAGCGGAATCACCGTTAGACTCTGCGCCTCCTTATCGGTCACCATGAGCACCCATGATCCTACCGTCCATCGCCATCGTCGGCGGCTTCATGCTTCTCGTCTGGAGCGCAGACCGCTTCGTCGAAGGGGCTGCCGCCACGGCCCGCCACGCGGGTATGCCCTCGCTGCTCATCGGCATGGTCATCGTCGGCTTCGGCACCTCGGCGCCGGAGATGGTGGTCTCGGCCATGGCCGCCCTCGACGACAGCCCGGCGCTGGCCCTGGGCAACGCGCTTGGGTCGAACATCACCAACACGGGGCTGATCCTCGGCCTCACCGCGCTCGTAGCGCCCATCATCGTGCAGTCGAAGATCGTGCGCCGGGAGCTGCCGCTGCTGCTGTTCATCAGCCTGGTCACGGGACTGCTGCTTTGGAACGGGGTCCTCGGCCGCCTCGAGGCGCTGGGCCTGCTTGCCGGCTTCTTCGCCCTCATCGGCTGGTCCATCGTCGAGGGCCTGCGCAACCGGCACGACCCGCTCGCCAGCGAGGTCGACCAGGAACTGGAAGCCCGCGCGATGCCCCTGGGACGGGCCGTCTTCTGGCTGGTCGCGGGCTTCCTGCTGCTGATCGTGAGTTCCCGCGTCCTGGTCTACGGCGCGGTGAGCATCGCCGGTGCGCTGGGCATCAGCGACCTGGTCATCGGCCTGACCATCGTCGCGCTCGGAACATCGCTGCCCGAGCTGGCCGCATCGGTCATCGCCGCCCGCCGGGGTGAGCACGACATCGCCATCGGCAACGTCGTCGGCTCGAACATGTTCAACCTGCTGGCGGTCATCGGCATCGCCGGCGCCATCAACCCGCTGTCGTCGATCGCGCCCGAGGTCCTTTACCGGGACTGGCTGACGATGATTGGGCTGACGCTCCTGCTCCTTGTCATGGCCTTCGGCTTCGTCGGCCCGGGCCGCATCAACCGGCTGGAAGGGCTGGCGCTCCTCGGCTGCTACGTCGCCTACACCACCTGGCTCGTACTCCAGGCGACGGGCCCCTAACCTGAACCCGGCGGACTAGCGCCGCTTCGGACCTGCCTGTTTCGGCCCTGCCTTGCGCCGCCCGGCCTTGCGGGGCGTGCCCTCGGGGCCGCCGCCGGCGCGGGAAATACGCAGCTTCTGGCCGCTTACCCAGACCGACTGCAGGTGCCGGTAGATCTCCGCCGGCATGCCCTCGGGCAGGTCGACCAGGCTGTGGTCATCGAAGATCTGGATGCGGCCGATGTACTGCGCGTCCACTTCGGCCTCGTTGGCGATGGCGCCGACGATATTGCCGGGCCGCACACCGTGTTGCCGCCCCACCTCGATGCGGTAGCGCTCGAAACCCTTCTCCGGACGGTCGCCGCCCCGGCACCGGTGAGGGCGGCCGGGCCCTGCATCCGAAGCTGCCTGCCCCCCAGGTCCGTCGCCGGCGCCCGGCTCCTTCCCCGGTGAAGCCCGCCGCGCGGCGCGATCGCCACCCTTCGCCGGGCCGGTTTCCTCGCCCCCGATCGCCGGGCGTGCTTCACCCTGGCTCATGAGCACGAGGGCCGCGGCCACTTCGATCACCGGCACGCCGAATTCCTGCTGGTAGTCCTCCACCAGGCGCCGCGCGGAGGCCAGGTCCTGGCTGGCGAGCGTTTCGGTAATGCGGGCCTTGAAGCGCGCGGCCCGGCGGTCGGTGACGTCGTCCGCCGTGGGCAGCGCCATGGGCTCGATGGGCTGGCCCGTGGCGCGCTCGATAGCGCGCAGCAGCCGGCGTTCGCGGCTGGCGGCGAAGAGGATGGCCTCACCACTGCGCCCCGCCCGGCCGGTGCGGCCGATCCGGTGCACATAGGCCTCCGGATCGTTGGGGATGTCATAGTTGATGACGTGGCTCACGCGCTCCACGTCCAACCCGCGCGCCGCCACGTCCGTAGCCACCACGATGTCGAGCCCGCCGGTTTTCAGCCGCTCGACGGTCTTCTCCCGCTGCGCCTGCGGAATATCGCCGTTCAGCGCGGCAGCGGTGAAGCCCCGCGCGGCCAGCTTGTCGGCGAGCTCCTGCGTGGCGAGGCGCGTGCGGACGAAGATAATCACCCCGTCCGTGTCCTCGGTCTCGAGAATCCGCGTCAGCGCATCCAGCTTGTGCACGCCCGCCATCATCCACACCCGCTGACGGATGGCGGCGTTGGTCACGGTCTTCTGCCGGATGGAAATCTCCTCCGGCTCGCGCAGGTGCCGGCCGGCGATCCGCCGGATCGCGTCGGGCATGGTGGCGGAAAAAAGCGCGATCTGGCGCTCAGCGGGCGTCTGCTCGAGGATCCACTCCACGTCGTCGATAAAACCCATGCGCAGCATCTCGTCGGCCTCGTCGAGCACGAGGGTCCGCAGTGCCGAGAGGTCGAGGGAACCGCGGCGCATGTGATCCATCACACGCCCCGGCGTGCCGACGACGACCTGTACGCCGCGCCCCAGCGTGCGCAGCTGCGCCCGGTAGTCGGAGCCGCCATAGATCGGCAGCACGCGGAACCCCTCGAGATGGGTGGCGTATTTCTGGAACGCCTCGGCAACCTGGATTGCCAGCTCCCGCGTCGGTGCCAGCACCAGGGCCTGCGGCTTTGCCGAGGACGGGTCCAGCGTCGCCAGCACCGGCAGCGCAAAGGCCGCTGTCTTCCCCGTCCCGGTCTGTGCCTGGCCCACGAGGTCACGGCCCGCCAACAGCGGCGGAATGGTCAGCGCCTGGATGCTGGAAGGGGCCTCATAGCCCACCTCGCCGAGGGCTTTCAGCAGGAAGGCGGGCAGGTCGAGCTCGGCGAAGCTGCCGGGCGTGGTGGTACTGTTCATGGCGGGACCGGGTAACAAGCGGGGCGCCTTTCTCGGAGCGCCCGCGGACTATACCGTTTTCCGGCGGCGCAGGCCCGTGACAAATCGCCTTGCGCGAGTGCGCGTTTCGTGAGCCAGCGTGGACAGCCGGCCCCGCTTGGGCGCTAACGGTTCCCGGGCGCTGCTGCGGGGTAGGCCTCACGACACCGCGTCACGACCCCCTGTCTTGATCGAACAGCCCGCCTTGGCTACCGTGAAAGGGACTCCCGCCGACGGCCCGTGCCCACCATGCCCCCTGCTCACCGATGCGCCACGCTGCGGCCAGTGCCGCCCCTCGCCTTTCCCATCCTGCTGGCACCGGCCCTGGCCCTGCTGCTCCTGGCGGCCGGCAATGCCCGCGGCGAGGAGCTGCTTGCGAAACGCTACCCGCCCGCGGTGAAAGAGGTGATCGAGCAGCGCTGCGTCGTCTGCCATGGCTGCTACGACGCCCCCTGCCAGCTGAAGATGGATGCCTGGGCGGGCCTCGCACGCGGGGCGAACAAGAAAAAAGTCTACGACGGGACGCGCCTGCTGCCGGCCGAGCTGACCCGGCTTTACGAGGACGCCCACAGCCTCGACGGCTGGCGCGACAGGGGTTTCTTTTCCGTGATCGACCCCTACGAGCCTCGCGACGGGATTCTCTACCGCATGCTCGCGCTCAAGGCAGAGCATCCCCTGCCGGCGAAGGGACCGCTTCCGGACGACTTCGACTTCAGCCTCGACCGGGACCAGGCCTGCAGCAAGGCCGACCAGTTCGACGACTACCGCACTGACCGGCCCCAACAGGGCATGCCCTATGGCTTCCCGGGCCTCGACGCCGAGCGGCAGCAGGTTCTCACGGACTGGATCGATGCCGGGGCTCCCGGAGTGCCCGCTGCGCCGGTTGCGGCGGAGGAGCAGCAAGCCATCGAGCGTTGGGAGCGTTTCCTGAACGGCAGCAGCAACCGCGAGCGGCTCATGAGCCGCTATGTTTTCGAGCACCTGTTCATCGGCAGCCTCTACTTCGACGAGCTCGACGGCGCGCGCACCTGGTACAGCCTGGTGCGCTCGAAAACACCACCCGGTGAGCCCATCGAGCTGATCGCCACGCGCCGTCCCTACGACGATCCGGGCGCGGACCGCTTCTACTACCGCCTGCAGCCGCGCTACCTCACGCCGCTGGCCAAGCGGCACATGCCCTACGCCCTGAACCCCCAACGCATGGCGCGCTGGCGGGAACTGTTCCTGGCCCCCGACTACACGGTCGATACGCTGCCGGGCTACAGCGGCGATGAGGCCGCGAACCCGTTTATCACCTTCGAACAGCTGCCCGTCGATGCGCGCTACCGCTTCATGCTCGACGAAGCCCAGTTCACGATCATGGCCTACATCAAGGGCCCGGTCTGTCGCGGGCAGGTGGCCCTCAATGTCATCGACGACCATTTCTGGGTGGCCTTCGCTGCACCCAATGCCTTCGACCCGGAACAGAGCGCGCGCTTCCTGGCCGAGCATGCCCACGAGATGCGCCTGCCGCAGCCGAAGGGCAGCCTGGTGGTCACGCTGCTGCAGTGGCGGAGCTATGCAAAGAGCCAGCGCCGCTACCTGGAGGCCCAGGCGGAAGCCATTGCCCGGGTGATCGAACAGGACGCGCTGAGCCTAGACCTGGACCTGATCTGGACCGGCGGGCCCGAGCGCAACGAAAACGCCGCACTCACGGTGTTCCGCCACTTCGACAGCGCCACGGTCGCCAAGGGCTTTCTCGGGCAGCTGCCCAAGACCATGTGGATCATCGACTACTCGCTCCTGGAGCGCATTCACCACCTGCTCGTCGCCGGCTTCGATGTCTACGGCGCCGTGGGCCACCAGCTGGAGAGCCGGCTGTACATGGACTTCCTGCGCATGGAGGGCGAGCAGGCCTTCCTGCTGTTCCTGCCGGAGGAAGCACGCGCCGATGTGCGGGACTACTGGTACCGCGGTGCGCGCGACCACGTGACCGACTACCTGATGTCGCCGGGCAATGCCCGCTATGAGCGCCCCACGGCTATCGAGTACCGCACGGACGATCCGCGCACCGAGCTCATGCGGCGTCTGAGGGTGCACATTCCCACGGCTGCGAACGCGCGGTACGCGGTAAAGCGCGAGGAACTCGCCGGCCTGATGAGCGGCGCGGACGCGAGCTTCAGCTACCTCCCCGAGGTCGCCTTCCTGCAGGTACTCGACCGCCGCGGCGAGCGCGAGTATTACTCGCTGGTCCACAACCAGGGCTTCAGTAACAACGCCCAGCTGTTCCAGGAGCAGAACCGGCGGCTGCCCGAGGAGGACACGCTGACCGTGGCCCGGGGTTTCGTTGGCGCCTATCCGAACCAGTTCTTCCAGGTTGCCGAGCAGGAACTGGACCGCTTTGCCGACGCGCTGCGGACACTGGAGAGTGACGAGGACTACACGGCGCTGGTCGCGCGCTACGGCGTGCGCCGCACCGCCCCGTGGTTCTGGAAGCTCAGCGACGACATCAACGCAAGCTACCGCGCCAGCTTCCCGGCGGAAGCCGGCCTCTTCGACCTGAACCGCTACCAGAACCGCTAGGAATGCCCGGCTCCATGGCGTAGCGGGCTTTGGACGTATGTCTCCGGGCTAGACCCTTTGCGACCGCTCGCCGTGCCGCTTCCCCGCAAAGGCTGCAATACAGGGCGCAGCGATTACCGGTTCAACAAGAAGTGCGCCGAGTACCCTGCCCATTGAGCGAGTCATCGGAGCGTGCCTCACTGCTGCCCGGGCGGCACCCGGGCGGCTTCTGCGATAACGGGCTTCATGCGGCTTTGCTCCAAAGGCCCGTCGCTGCGACCTCGCGCGCGTAATCGGCGAAGTCCCGGGGCGGGCGGCCGAGAGCGCGTTGCACCCCGTCGGTGAGATGCGCATTGCGTCCGTCCAGCACGGTAGCGAACAGGTAGTCGAGCATCCAGAGTACGTCCTGCGGCGCGCCGGAAGCAGCGACGCCCTCGATAAATGCCGCGTGCGGTACCGGCTGGTACGAGATCGTGCGCCCGGTTGCCCTGGACAGTTCCTCTGCGACTTCCGCCAGGGTCAGCATCCGCGGACCCGTCACCTCATAGAGCCTGCCGCTGTGGCCGGGCTGGGTAAGAGCGACCACCGCGACTTCCGCGATGTCATCGACATCGACAAAGGGCTCTGGCGTCTCCACGGCAGGGAGGGTGATGGCACCGGCCTGGACCATTTCGACGAATGCGCCTTCAGAGAAGTTCTGGTTGAACCAGCTTGCCCGGACGATCGTCCAGTCGATACCACTCGCCTGAACGATCGCTTCGCAGGCCTGTGCCTCTTCCTCGCCCCGCCCCGAAAGCAGCACCAGGTGTTTCACGCCGGCCACTCCTGCGCGACGGACGAACTCAGCGATCGCATCGCTGGCACCCGGCATCGCCAGATCGGGCGCATAGTTGATGTAGATCCGGGTAACCCCCATGAGGCACTCATCCCAGGTAGCTGTATTGTTCCAGTCGAAAGAAGGTGACGCCGAGCGTGATCCTTTGCGGACCGGGACACCCAGGTCCTCGAGGGAAGAGACGATTCGACGGCCGGTCTTCCCGGTGGCGCCGAGCACCAGTACGAGTTCATTGGTGTCTGCTTTGACAGTTTGCGTGGTCATGGCAATGCTCCTAAAGTCTGCGTGACGTGCGAGCACATCGTTGCAAAGCAGCGGGCTGCCTTCTTGACCGCTGACGCCGTTTCTTTGGCCGAAGGCGCCAGGAAGCATCACTAGCCAACAGCCGGCGGGATTCAGTCGAAACCCTCCCTCCCAGCAACGGACAGCGGGATGAGCGAGATAACCTCTCTGTATGTCTACAAGGTCGTCGCTGCGGCTGGCCCTGGCGTTGAAACAGCGGACCTTGTCAGACAGCTCGGGCTTTCCCCGGAGGGACCTGTCGATCCGACCCGGATGGTTCCGTCAGCAGCGTATTACGATTTCTTTGCTGCACTGGCTGATCGTGATCCCGAGGGCCTCTCCCTGCCACTGCGGGTCGGCGCTGCGATGAGCTCTGACGAATACGGCGCGTTCGGTCTCGCCTGGAAGTCCGCGCCGACCCTGCGCGCCTCCTTCGCAAGATCGGAGCGCTACGGTCATGTTCTGGGCAGCGCAGAAACCTACGCTGTAGAACATACCGCAGACGGCGTTTTCTTCAGCCTCGAGAAGGCCGGCGACGGCCAGGTGGGCATGCTACTGTCCAACGAGGCCAGCATGTCGGCAGTCGATGCGATCAGCAGGGAAGTAAGCACAGCGAGCTTTTTGCCCCTGGCGGTCCATTTCAAACATGCGCCGAGGGGCGATGTTTCCGCGTACGAGGACCATTTTGGCTGCCCGGTTCACTTCGGATCAGGACGCGATGCCCTGCTGGTAAGCGAGGAGAGCATCAGTGTCCCGAACCGGCTCGGTGACGAGACGATTGCCGCCTTCTTTGACAAGCACCTCGAGCAGATGCTCGCGACCGTGTCGAAAGACAGCAGCCTCGAGCTGCGCGTCCGGCGTGCTGTCGCAGAGGTGCTAAGTGAAGGCGTTCCTTCCCTGTCTTCCATTGCCTCGGCACTTGCTATGAGCGCTCGAACGCTGCAGCGGCGACTGTCCGACGAAGGCAACTCGTTTCAGAATGTCATCGATGCGGCGAGGAAAGATCTCGCTCACCGCCTTCTGAACGAGACGGACTACACAATCGCTGAAGTGGCGTTCCTGACGGGATTCGCCGACCAGAGCGCGTTCACGAGAGCCTTCAAACGCTGGGCGGGGCAAACCCCGCGTTCCTATCGGCTGAGCGCAGGTCCCGCCCGGAGTTGACTCCCCGTAGCGATCGACTACGTTTAGCTGTACCTCGGGTGGTTTTCCGGGTGGTGAGAAAGGCAAACCCGTCGAAAGGCGGCGACGCAAAGTGACCGGCCTACGGAGTTTCTCCAGGGCAGCGGCATTACCCGACACTCGGAGCTCAGTCCATGAGGAAACCGCCCAACCTTGTCTTCCCGCTAATTCCAGCCCTCGCCGTACTGGCCATTGCCGGACTGGCCGCCTGCACGAGCGATGATTCGCCACCGGCGGTAATCAAGCCGGCTGCGCAACCGGAGGATGCGGAGGCCACGCAGAGCCGCGCGGTGCTCGGCGCACCGGAATACTGGGAGCCGGCACCGGAGGAGGGGGTCGAGCTCGGCTTCGGCTGGGACAGCCGCAAGGGGCGCATCGTGCCGAATCGCTGCGTGCGCATGACGCCAGTCCGGGCCTCCGGGCAGGTGGCCCGGGCGAGCCTGAGCGAGGTGACCGATACCTCCGAGGTCATGAAATCGCTGAAGGTCAGTGCCGCCGTCGCGGTGAAGACCATGTTTGCCAAGGGCAGTGCCGCCGCTTCTTTCGCGAAGTCATCGCGGGTGTCTGCCCAATCGACGACCTTCCTGCTCGACGCCACCGTGGAGAACGGCGTGCTCTTCGCGGGTCCCTACGGACCCGCCGACGAGGCGCGCCTGGCGTATCCGTCACTCGAGGCCCATGCGACCGCGGCAGGTGGCGAACCGGCAAGCCGCCTCACCCTGCAACCCTGGGCGGGCGGATTGATGAACGACGCTGCGACGTTTCGTGCCTATTGCGGCGACGCCTATGTCTCGGCCATTACCAGCGGTGCACGCCTATACGCGACGATCTCGTTCCGCAGCACGAGCTCCAGCCAGTCGCAGAAGGTGAAGACGGCGATCGAGGGCACCTATGGCCCTGTCAGGGCGGAGGCGAAAGCGGCCGCGACTCATGCAGAGACGCTCGCCAACACCTCGCTTACCGTGCACAACCTGCAGGTGGGCGGCAGCGGCGGCGAAATCGCCATGAGCAAGGATGCGCTGCTGGAAAAGCTGAAATCGCTGGCTGGCGAGGCCGAAGCGTCACCCCAGTTCCAGTACCTGCGCCTGACACCGTACTCGCAGATGCCGGAGTGGCGCGGCACCGATACCTGGATGCAGGCGGAAGACGAGTTCGAGGTCATCGCGGACTACTACTGGCAGCTGACCAATCTCGATGATGAGATCGAGACGATTCTCGCTGACTACAAGAACTACAATAAGCTGACCGGTAAAACCCAGCCGGAGCTCCGGGCCTTCCAGGACGACGTTCTGCGACTGCGCCGGCTGATCCACAGCGCGATGCAGCCCGACCCGGAAGTACCTGCCGACGCGCTCCCTGCATCGACAGACGGTAGTGCGTCGGCGCCGATCGAACTTTTTGCTGCGCCGAAGACGGTCTTCAAGGCGCCGTCCGCCATCGATGTCGGGCTCCTCGCCGGCAATCCGACCCTGGGGCAGCTGGCGGACGAACTGGCGGCGGCTTCGCCCTTCGGTAATCCGAGCCTGCTGCGCATTCACCTGCCGATTCCTGACCACGTCAGCACCGCGACGGACGCGGCCACGCTTCGCGAGGCGGTTGTCGACTGGTATGTGCGGCCGCGCGCAAAGCGAGCCTGTGACCGCGACCCGACGGAAAAGGACTGCCTGACCAACGCCGAGCTCGATGACGTCCAGCAGTTCGTCGTGGTTCGCGCCGGCGGGTAGCCAGGGCTATTGCTTCACCGCATCTCCTGACGCCCAGGAGCCACTGCGAGCCAGCTGCCGGGCGACCGGCAGCATGTCGTTGACGGTCTCGCTGAAATCGAGCCCGGTGCCGAACCAGGCGATCACCAGTTCCCGGGGCGGGTCCACGTACAGCCCCTGGCCATCGTAGCCGCTCTTGAAGAAGGCGCCGTCCTCCCAGACGAAGTCCCACTGCCACGCCGAGTGGCGGGGCAGGTCGTCACCGAGGAACTCGCGCAATTCATCGAGGTCCGCCGCTTCCAGTGCGATACCGCGGCCCTGGATGGCCTCGACCAGCGCGTCATCGACCACGCCGAGGCGCGCCGTCGCCGTGAACGCCTCCCCGAAGCGCGCGAGGTCCCGCAGCCGCAGCGAGAAGCCGCCCGCCGCGTAGGGGTAGCCATCGCCGCTGATGGCGATAAGGGCATCTGCCTCCGGACCGAGGCGGTCCCAGAGCTGCTCCCGGACGACGGTGGCGAAGGGTTTGCCCGCCACGGCCTCGATCACCAGGCCGAGCACGGCCGTGTTGGCCGAGACGTACTCGTTCCTCGCGCCCGGCGGGCCGCGTCGCGCCATGGCCGCGATTTCCGCGGGGAGGCTGCTGTCGCGCCCCGTGGGTGCAGTGATGTCCAGCGATTCCTCGAGGCGATAGATGCAGGTCGAGGGATCCTGGTAGCCGTCGCTGTCCAGGCAGTCGATGCCGGACCCCATGTCGGCGACCGCCTGCAGCGGCGTTCCGGCCCAGGCCGTCCCCGCCAGCATTGGCAGGTAGCGCTCTACGGGGGCATCCATGGCCACGCGTCCCTCGCGCACGAGCGTCGCCAGCGTCGCGGCCGTGATCACCTTGCTCACGGACCAGGCGAAGTGCCGCTGCCAGGTCTCCATGTGCGGATAGGCCTCGAAGGCGATGGCGCCGCGGTACAGCACGAGGACGCCGTCCAGCAGCGGGTCGCCGGCCACGTAGTCCGCGAACGGGGAAGTGCCGCCACCATGCGTCACCGGCACGGCCGCGAGGGCGTCGTCCGGCGCCTGCGGCAGCGCCCGGGGCGGCATCGTGCGCGGCACCGTCGCGTGGTAACGGTAGGCCGGTGCGTGCAGGTGAAACTGGCGGCTCACGGCGCCGCCGCTGTCAAAGTTTTGCCGCGTGACCGAGGTAATGCGGTCGCGGAAGGGCTGCGCCGAGGCGACAGCGCAGGCGAGACAGAGGGTGGTGGCTATGACGGCGCGCAGGGTGGGCATGGCAGGGCTCCGCAGGGTCTCCGCAAGCATCATACCGAAGACGCGGCGGATCCAGGCACCGCCACTGAAACAGCCCAACCTTGACCTGCCGCACTGGCCTTTCGCGGCAGGGCACGCATACTGGGGGTCAAGCGGGCAACCAGAGGCGCGCCACGATGCACGGCAAGACCGGAGTCCTTCTCTCGATCCTGGCGGGGGTCGTCGCCCTCGCGCTGCTTGTCGCCTGGTTTACGCGGCCGGCGCCGCTCCCGGTACGCGTGGAGGCCGTGGCCAGGGGGCAGGTGCAGGACACGGTGGCCAACACGAAAGCCGGCACCATCGAGGCCTGCCGGCGCGCCGGCATCTCGCCCCGCCTCGGCGGCCAGATCGACCGCATGCCCGTCACCGAGGGCGACGTGGTCGAAGCCGGCGAGATCCTCATGGAATTCTGGAACGACGACCTGCGGGCGCAGGCGCGGCTGGCCCAGAGCGAACTCACGGCCTCCGGGGCGCGGCGCGAGCAGGCCTGCATCGTCGCCGACCGCGCCGCCCGGGAAGCAGTGCGCCAGCGGCGCCTCGGCAGCCAGAACCTCGCCTCCGAGGAAGCCATCGACAATGCCGAGAGCCAGGCGCTCGCCCAGCAGGCAGCCTGTACCGCCGCCCGCTCGGCCGTGGAGGTCAGCCGGGCACGGCTCGAGGTGGCCCAGGCGGCGCTGGACCAGACGCAGCTGCGCGCGCCCTTCCCCGGTGTGATCGCCGAGGTGAATGGCGAGGTCGGCGAGTTCGTCACGCCCTCCCCCGTCGGCATCCCGACGCCGCCGGCGGTGGACCTCATGGACATCAGCTGCCTCTATGTCTCCGCCCCCATCGACGAGGTCGATGCACCGGCGATCCGCGTGGACATGCCGGCAAAGATCTCCCTCGATGCCTTCGACGACCGGGTATTCGCCGGCCGGGTCCGGCGCGTGGCGCCCTACGTCCTCGACGTGGAAAAGCAGGCGCGCACCGTTGACGTGGAGGTCGCCTTCCTCGAGGCGGCGGATTGCGACTGCATGCTCCCGGGCTACAGCGCCGATATCGAGGTGATCCTCGCCCAGCACGACGACGTGCTGCGTATCCCTACCCAGGCCGTGCGCGAGGGCAACCGCGTGTACCTCGTGGGCGATGACGGCCGGCTCGAGGAGCGAAGCATCGACACCGGCCTGCGCAACTGGGCGTGGACCGAGGTGACCGCCGGCCTCGAAGCCGGCGACACGCTGGTCCTCTCCGTCGACCGGGAAGGCGTCGCGCCCGGTGTCCTGGTCGAGGCGAAGCCGGGGCCCGGCGGCGATGATTGAGCTCTCGCACATCGACCGGCATTTCCAGGTCGGTGACCAGCTCGTAAAAGCCCTGGACGATGTCACGCTGCACATCGGTGCGGGGGAGTACGTCTCCATCATGGGCCCCTCGGGCTCGGGCAAGTCGACGCTCCTGAACCTCATCGGGCTGCTCGACCGGCCCACCGCGGGGAGCTACCGCCTCGAGGGCACCGACGTCACCGCCCTGAGCGACGTCGAGCAGGCGCGGGTGCGCAACAGCCAGATCGGTTTCGTTTTCCAGATGTTTCACCTGGTGCCCCGGCTCACCGCTGCGGAGAACGTCGAGCTGCCCCTGCTGCTGGCGGGCATGGCGGCGGAGGCGCGGCGGGCGCGGGTCGCCGCGGCGCTCGAGGCCCTGGGCATGGCCGACCGCGCGCATCACAAGCCCGAGCAGCTCTCCGGCGGCCAGCGCCAGCGCGTGGCCATCGCCCGCGCCACGATCACAAAGCCGCGGGTGCTGCTCGCCGACGAGCCCACGGGCAACCTCGACCACAAGTCCGGAGGCGATGTGATCACCATCCTCGAGGGACTGGTAGACGCGGGCATCACCCTGATCATGGTGACCCACGACCCGGCCATGGGCGGCCGCGCGCGCCGGCAGCTGAAGATGATGGACGGGCGCCTGGCCAGCGACGAGACGGGCGGAAACGATGGCGCTGCATAGCGCGGACGTGGCGCGCTTCTCCTGGCGCGCGCTCACCGGCTACCCGGCCCGGACCCTGCTCATGCTCGTCGCCATGGCCATCGGCGTCGGCTCCGTGGTGGTCCTCACCGCCCTCGGCGAGGGCGCGCGG
This sequence comes from Pseudohaliea sp., assembly GCF_040217025.1. Lineage (GTDB taxonomy): Bacteria > Pseudomonadota > Gammaproteobacteria > Pseudomonadales > Halieaceae > Pseudohaliea. The sequence goes on from NZ_JAVJOA010000010.1 coordinate 94,796, forward strand.
GGTTACGTGACCGGCGAGTTTGCCTCCCTGGGTACCAACCTCGTGGTGGTACTGCCCGGGCGCTCCGAGACCGCCGGCGTCAACCCCGGCGCGATGTTCGGCGAGACGCCGCGGGACCTCACCCTCGACGACGCCCTGGCGCTTACCCGCTCGAGCCGCGTGCGCCGCGTCGCCCCGCTGAACGTGGGCTCGGTGTCCGTCAGCTACGGGCCCCGCTCCCGCGACGTGGTCATGCTCGGCTCCACCAGCGAACTGCTGCCCGTGCGCCACTGGCGCATGGCCCAGGGCAGTTTCCTGCCCGCGTCCGATATCGACCGGGCCCTGCCGGTGGCCGTGCTCGGCCAGACCATCCGCGACGAGCTCTTCGGCGCCGAGCGCGCCCTCGGCGAGTGGCTACGCATCGGCGACCGCCGCTTCCGCGTCATCGGTATCCTCGCGTCCGAGGGCCGCTCGATCGGCGTAGACACGGACGAAACCATCATCGTCCCCGTTGCCGCCGCACAGCAGCTTCTCAACACGCGGTCGCTGTTCCGGATCCTCATCGAGGCGCGCAGCCGCGAGGACATCGCGCCTGTGCGGGACTTCGTCGAGGCGACGATCGCGGAGCGGCACCAGGGCGAGAAGGACGTGACCGTGGTCACCCAGGACGCCGTGCTCTCCACCTTCGACGACATCCTCGGCGCCCTCACCCTCGCCGTCGGCGGCATTGCCGCCATCAGCCTCGCCGTGGCCGGAATCCTCATCATGAACGTGATGCTGGTGGCCGTCTCGGAGCGCACCGCCGAGATCGGCCTGCTCAAGGCCATCGGCGCCACGCCGCGGCAGATCCTGCTGCTGATCCTCGCCGAGGCGTCCCTGCTGTCACTGCTCGGCGCCCTCCTCGGTCTCGCCATCGGCCAGGCGAGCGCCCTCGGGCTGCGCCTCGCGCTGCCCATCCTGCCCGCCTACGCACCGACCTGGGTCATTGCCGTGGTGGTCGCCATCGCCATGGTCACGGGCGTGGTCTTCAGCCTGCTGCCGGCACGCAATGCGGCGCGGCTGGACCCGGTCCTCGCCCTCTCGCGGAGGTAGACCGGTGAAGACGGCGGATTTCCTGTCCCTGACCAGCAGTTCGCTCATCGCGCACCGCACGCGCAGCCTGCTCACGGCCCTGGGCATCGCCGTCGGTATCGGCGCAGTGGTCCTGCTCACCTCCATCGGCCAGGGCCTGCAGCAGTTCGTGCTCGCGCAGTTCACCCAGTTCGGCACCACCATCGTCGCCGTCAACCCGGGCAAGGCGACCACGGCGGGCACCAGCGTCGGCGTCTTCGGCACCGAGCGGCCGCTGACCATCGAGGACGCGGTGGCCCTCGAGCAGCTGCCCTATGCCCGCGCCGTGGTGCCCTTCGTGCAGGGCAACGCCGCCGTGGAAGCCGGCAGCCTGAGCCGGCGCACGACCATCTACGGCGCCGGGCCGGCCATGCCGGAGGCCTTCCGCATGGCAGTCGCCATCGGCCGTTTTCTCCCGGAGGACGACCCGACCGCGCCCCGGGCCTTCGCGGTCCTCGGCAGCAAGATGCGCAGCGAGCTGTTCCCGGAAGAGAACCCGCTGGGCAAGCTCGTGACCATCGCCGGCAGCCGCTTCCGGGTGATCGGCGTCATGGAATCGAAGGGCACGGTGCTCGGCTTCGACCTCGACGACACGGTCTACATCCCCGCGGCCAGGGCCATGAGCCTCTTCAATGTCGACGGGCTCATCGAGATCGACGTAATGTATGAGGAGGAGACGGCCGTGGACACTGTCGTCGAGGGCATCCGGCGGGTGCTCACCGCCCGCCACGGCCGCGACGACGTCACTATCACCACGCAGCAGCAGATGCTCGATGTGCTCGGCGGCGTGCTGGACGTGCTCACCTTCGCCGTCGCCGCCATCGGCGGCGTGTCGCTGCTCGTCGGCGCCATCGGCATCGTCACCATCATGACCATCGCCGTGAACGAGCGCACCAACGAGATCGGCCTGTTGCGCGCGCTCGGCGCGCGCCAGGGCCAGGTGCTGTCGCTGTTCCTCGGCGAAGCCATCGTCCTCGCCGCCGTCGGCGGCCTCGCCGGCCTCGCCCTGGGCACCGGCCTCGGCCAGCTGCTGCACCTGGCCGTACCGGCCCTGCCGGTCCGGCCGTCGCTGTTCTACACGCTTCTCGCCGAGACCATTGCCCTGAGCATCGGCCTGCTCGCGGGCGTGCTGCCGGCCCGCCGCGCCGCACGCCTCGACCCGGTGGAGGCCCTGCGGGCGGAGTAGCACGGGAATCCACCCCCGGGTACGGTCGTCATCAGGGAGAGGGGGAAGGGATCATGCACGACAGCACGACGATGCTGGCTGAGCGCTTCACCAGCGAGCGCCTCGTCCTGCGCCGGCCGGAGCCGGCGGACGCGACGGCCATCTACGAGCGCTACGCGGCCAGCGAGGCGGTGACCCGCTACCTGAGCTGGCCGCGGCATCGATCCATCGACGACACACGCGCCTTCCTTGCCTTCGCGGACACCGCCTGGGCGCAGTGGCACGCCGGGCCGCTGCTCATCGAAGAGCGGGAGACCGGCCTGCTTGTCGGCAGTACGGGGGTGGCTTTCCAGACCCCCTACCGGGTCGACACCGGCTACGTACTCGCTGAGGACGCCTGGGGCCAGGGCTACGCCAGCGAGGCCCTCGCCGCGGTGCTCGCGGCCCTCGCCGGTACCACCGTCTGGCGCGTCGAGGCCTTCTGCCACCCGGAGCACGCCGCCTCCACCAGCGTGCTCGAGAAGGCCGGCTTCGAACTGGACGGACGCCTGCGCCGGCACACGGTCTTTCCCAACCTCGCGCCGGAGCCGCAGGACGTCTTCGTCTATTCCCGCATTCTCTGGTGAGGCGGCGCGCCGCCCCGGGGCGACTGCGACATATTTCCCTTGCCCCCGGAGCGCTTCGACCCTACCCTCCCGCGCTTCCCTCACCGACCCGTCGTCAACCCCGCGCCAGCGCCGGGGCGGCCGAGCCCCTTGTTTCCCGGCGCAGCCGGGGACTGTCGTGGCAGAGCACGGGCGCAGCCGGAGACAGCGCGACGGCCATGGCCTCGATCAAGCACGACTGGTTCTCGAATACCCGCAACGACCTGCTGGCCGGCATGGTCGTCGCGCTGGCGCTGATCCCGGAGGCCATCGCCTTCTCGATCATCGCCGGCGTGGATCCGAAGGTAGGTCTCTACGCCTCGTTCTGCATCGCCGTGATCACCGCCTTCACCGGGGGGCGCCCGGGGATGATCTCCGCCGCCACCGGGGCCATGGCCCTGCTCATGGTGACCCTGGTCAGGGAGCACGGGCTGGAGTACCTGCTCGCCGCCACGGTGCTCACCGGCATCCTGCAGATCGTGGCGGGTTGGGTGCGCCTGGGCTCGCTCATGCGTTTCGTGTCGCGCTCGGTGATCACCGGCTTCGTCAATGCACTGGCGATTCTGATCTTCCTGGCCCAGCTGCCGGAGCTCACCGGCGTGACCTGGCATGTCTACGCCATGACAGCCGCGGGCCTCGGCATCATCTACCTGCTGCCCTACCTGACCCGCTCCGTTCCCTCGCCGCTGGTGGCGATCGTCCTGCTGACCGTCGTCGCCATCACCCTGGATATCGACATACGCACCGTCGGCGACATGGGCGCCCTGCCCGATACGCTGCCCGTGTTCCTGCTGCCGGACATCCCGCTGACCGTCGAAACGCTCAAGATCATTCTCCCCGTCTCGACCACCCTCGCCGTGGTGGGTCTGCTCGAGTCGCTGATGACCGCCTCGCTCATCGACGACCTGACGGACACCGGCAGCAACAAGAACCGCGAGTGCGTCGGCCAGGGCATCGCGAACATCGGCGCCGGCTTCCTCGGCGGCATGGCCGGCTGCGCCATGATCGGCCAGTCGGTCATCAACATTAAGTCCGGGGGCCGCGGCCGCCTGTCCACGCTCGCGGCAGGCGTGTTCCTCCTCGCCCTGCTCATGCTCGCCGGCGACCTCGTCGCGCGCATTCCCATGGCCGCGCTGGTCGCGGTGATGATCATGGTGTCCATCGGCACGCTGAACTGGCAGTCGCTGCGCGACCTGCGCACGAACCCCAAGAGCTCCAGCGTGGTCATGCTGGCCACGGTGGCCGTCACCGTAAGCACCCACGATCTCGCCCTGGGCGTACTCACCGGGGTGCTGCTCTCCGGCTTCTTCTTCGCCCACAAGGTCGGCCAGGTGCTGCTCGTGCGCTCCCGCGCCGACGAGGACGGCCGCGTGCGCCGCTACCAGGTGATCGGCCAGGTATTCTTCGCCTCTGCCGACCGCTTCACCGCCTCCTTCGATTTCCGCGAGGTCATCGAGAAGGTCACCATCGACGTCAGCCGGGCGAACTTCTGGGACATCACGGCGGTCAGCGCCCTCGACAAGGTGGTCATCAAGTTCCGCCGCGAGGGCACCGAGGTGGAAGTGCTCGGCCTCAACGAGGCCAGCAAGACCCTCGTGGACAAGTTTGCCGTGCACGACAAGGACAATGCCGAAGACCTGATCCTCGGCCATTGACAGGAAACACCGGGAGCGCCTGATGACGCAGCACGAAGAACGGGTCCTCGCCTGCGTGGACCAGTCCCACTTTGCCGACCACGTGGCCGACTACGGCGCATGGGTGGCGCGGCGCCTGTCCCTGCCGCTGGAGCTGCTGCACGTCCTCGACCGACACCCGGAAATCGCCGCGGCGGCGGATCACAGCGGCGCCATCGGCATCGACGCCCAGGAACAGCTCCTGTCGACGCTGTCGGACCAGGACGAGTCGCGCAGCCGTGCCGCCCGCGAGCAGGGCCGCGTCTTCCTCGCCCGGCTGCGCGAGCGCGCCGAGGACGCCGGCGCCGAGCACACCGACACGCGCCAGCGCCACGGCGAGCTCGAGGAGACGCTGCGCGAACAGGCGGAGAACACCCGGGTATTCGTCCTCGGCCGCCGCGGGCGCTCCGCCGAGGCCACACAGCGGGACCTCGGCCGCAACGTGGAGCGCGTGGTACGCGCGCTGCAGCGGCCCATCCTGGCGGTGACCGACTCCTTCCGGGAGCCACAGAGCGCCCTCATCGCCTTCGACGGCAGCAGCCTCGCCCGTCGCGGCGTCGAGCTCGTGGCAGCCAGCCCGCTGTTTCGCGGCATGCCCATCCACCTGGTGATGGCCGGCAAGCTGCAGCGCGATGCCGAGAGGCAGGTCGCCTGGGCGACCGGCGTGCTCGAGGCGGCGGGCTTCAGCGTCTCCTCGGCCCTGCTGCCCGGCGATGCGGAGAGCGTCATCGCCCGGGAGGTGCAGGCGCGCGACATCGACATCCTGGTCATGGGCGCCTACAGCCACTCCCCGCTGCGCTCGCTGTTCCTCGGCAGCAAGACCACGGACCTGCTCCGCGCCGCGCGGGTCCCGGTACTCCTGCTGCGCTAGCGTACCCTCGGATAACGCAGCCGGCGGCCTGTTTCGATAAACTGCGCGCTCGCGCCACGGAGAGGCGGCCATGCCCGAACTTGACGCACCCGGCGCCGGCGCCCTGGCCGGCCGGATACTCTCGATCCTGTTCCCCATCGTGGCCATCGTCACGGTGGGGTTTCTCTATGGGCGGCGGCACAAGCCGGAGATGTCCGTCGCCAACCGCCTGAACATGGACATCTTCGTGCCGGCGCTGATTCTCGGCGCCATGGCGAGCAAGGCCTTCGAACCGGCGCGCTACGCGGGACTGGCCGCCGGCGCCGCGCTCCTGCTGCTCACCTGCGGTCTCCTCGCCTGGCCCCTGGCCCGCCGCCTCGGACTGGCCTGGCGCACCTTCGTACCACCCATGATGTTCAACAATTCGGCCAACATCGGCATTCCCCTCGCGGTACTGGCCTTCGGTGAGGAAGCCCTCGCAGCCGGCGTCATCCTCTACAGCGTATCCAACGTCATGCATTTCTCCCTGGGTGTGCGCATGCTCGACCCGCACGCCGGCCTGCACACGCTGTGGCGTAACCCGACGCTGCTCGCCGCCTTCGGCGGTCTCGCCATCGCCCTGCTCGGGGTGCCCGTGTGGCAGCCGGTGGTGCAGGCGCTGCAGCTGCTGGGCAACGTGGCCATTCCGCTGCTGCTGTTCGCCCTCGGCGTGCGCATGCAGGACGTACGCTTCGACGCCGTCGGCGCTTCCCTGGTCGGGGCACTGGCCCGCCCCCTCTTCGGCATGGGCCTCGGCTGGCTGCTCGGCCAGCTGCTCGGCCTGGGACCGCGCGACAGCGCGCTGCTGATCCTCTTCGGCGCGCTGCCGCCGGCAGTGATGAACTTCCTCTTCGCCGAGCGCTACGGCCAGGAACCGGAGCGCGTCGCCGCTATCGTCCTCGTCGGCAACCTCGCGGCGCTGCTGGTACTCCCGCTCGCCCTGGGCTGGGTGCTCTAGCCGCCAGGGCCACGGGGGTAATCGTCCGGGAGACACCGCCGCGGCCCTTTGCACCACCGCCCCAGTGCTATAAGGTTCCCCCTCCCCGGCAGACGACGAACCATGGCCGCAGACGCCCTGACTCCCGCGCAAAGCGCCCGCCTTCTCAAGCTGGCGACCAACGCCTCGATCACGGCCGCCGTGCTGCTGATCCTGGTCAAGGCGGTTGCCTACTGGGAGACGGGGTCGGTGAGTATCCTCGCCTCCTTCGTCGACTCGCTCATGGACTCGGGCGCCTCACTCCTCAACCTGATCGCCGTTCGCTATGCGCTGGCGCCGGCAGACCGGGCCCACCGCTTCGGCCACGGCAAGGCGGAGTCCGTCGCCGCCCTGGGCCAGGGGGCGTTCATCATCGGTTCCGGGCTGTTCCTGATCATCGAGGCCGTCCAGCGGCTTCTCGAACCCGAGCCCCTGCAGGCCTTCGGCCTGGGCATTGCCGTGATGGTCTTTACCATCGCCGTCACCGCCGTGCTGCTGCTCATCCAGGGCCACGTGATCCGGCGCACGCACTCGGCGGCGATCCGCGCCGACTCCCTGCACTACCGCACGGACCTGCTCACCAACGGCGCCGTGCTGCTCGCGCTGGTGCTGGCGCAGGCCGGCTGGCCGGGCATGGACCCGGTCTTCGCCCTGGCGGTCGCGCTGTACATCCTCGCCTCGGCCCGGCGCATCATGGCCGACGCCTTCAACGAGCTGCTCGACCGCGAGCTGCCCGAGGCGCGGCGCGAAGCCGTGCTGACCATCGCCCGCAGGCACCCGGAAGTGCGCGGCGTGCATGACCTGCGCACGCGCAGCGCCGGCCGGGTCGAGTTCATGGAGCTACACCTGGAGCTGGACGATCACCTGCCCCTGGTGCAGGCGCACCGCGTTGCCGACGAGGTCGCGGATGCCATACGGGCCGAGAACCCGGCGGCCGACGTGGTCATCCACCAGGACCCGGTCAGCATCGCGGAGCCGCTGCTGGACCAGCAGATCGAACAGGCCGAAGAGGCCTGAGCCAACGCAGAGGGAGATTCATCGCATGGAGTACCGGCCACTCGGCGACAGCGGCATCGAGGTCAGCGTCATCGGCCTCGGCACCATGACCTTCGGCGAGCAGAACAGCGCCGCAGACGCCGCAGCACAACTCGACTTCGCCCTCGATCGCGGTGTCAATTTCATCGACGCCGCGGAGATGTACCCGGTACCCCCGCGGCCGGAGACCCAGGGGCGGACCGAGGAATACATCGGCGCCTGGCTGAAGGCGGGCGGCAAGCGCGACAAGGTGGTGCTGGCGAGCAAGGTCGCCGGGCGCGGCGACCAGAACGCCGGAGTCGACCACATCCGCGGCGGCCCGCGGCTCGACGCCGCCTCGGTACGCGCCGCCCTCGTGGGCTCACTCGCCCGGCTCGGTACCGACTACCTGGACCTCTACCAGGTGCACTGGCCCGAGCGGCGCACGAACTTTTTCGGGCACCTCGGCTATCGCCACTTCGAGGACGACGGCGTTGCCATCGCCGAGACCCTGGCCGCCCTCGGCGAGCTGGTGAAGGAGGGCAAGGTCCGCCACCTGGGCATCTCCAACGAGACCCCCTGGGGCGTGCTCGAATACCTGCGCCTGGCGCGCGAGGCCGACCTGCCCCGCATCGTCAGCATCCAGAACCCCTACAACCTGCTCAACCGCTCCTTCGAGGTCGGCCTGGCAGAGATCGCGATCCGCGAGCGGGTCGGTCTACTCGCCTACTCGCCTACTCGCCCCTGGCCTTCGGCCTTCTCTCCGGCAAGTACGCGGGCGGGGCGCGGCCCGAGGGCGCGAGGCTCACGCTCTTCCCCCGCTTCGCCCGCTATGACAACCCGCAGGCCGCCGCCACCGAGGCCTACCTGGCGCTCGCGGCCGAGGCGGGCGTGGACCCGGCCCAGCTCGCCCTGGCGTTCGTCAACCAGCAGCCTTTCGTCACCAGCAACATCATCGGTGCGACGACTCTCGAACAGCTCGAGACGAACATCGCCAGTATCGAGCTCACCCTGCCCCGGGACCTGCGCAAGGCCCTCGACGCCGTCCACCTGCAGTACTCCAACCCTGCCCCCTGAGCCGGGGGGCGGGGCCATTGCCCCGCGGCCGGGGATGGATTACTTTCTCGACTCCCCCCCGAGGAGAGTTCCGACCATGGCGAGCCGCTTCGACGCAGGCAGTTTCTTGATCCGCTGGCTCTTTGCCGCGGTGCTGGTCTTCGGCACCTACAATCCGACGGCCTTTTCCTACCTCTCCTGGATTGTCGACAGCGAGACGCGGCTGGGGCCCGTGGTCGCCATCATCGGGCTGGCGCTGCTCATCGGCTGGATCATCTACCTGCGCGCGACCTTCCTCGCCATCGGCTGGCTCGGGGTAGTCCTAGGCGCCGCGCTGTTCGGCGCCATCATCTGGCTGTTCATCGATATCGGCTGGCTGTCCCTCGACAGCACGCGGGCGCTGGCCTGGCTGGCACTGCTCCTGCTGTCGCTGATCCTCGGTGTGGGCATGTCCTGGGCCCACCTGCGCCGCATGTTCAGCGGCCAGCTCTCGGTGGACGACGTCGAGGACTGACCGCGCGCCGGGCTAGGCGAGAGCACGCAGCCCGAGCGGCCCCAGGCGCCCGATGAGTGCCTGCAGCGCCTCGCCACTCCACACGTGCCCCGGCGAAGGCCGCCCCCACACCGGGTCCGGCCAGCAGAAGTCCCCCGGCCGCCGGCCGATCACGTGCAGGTGCAGCTGCGGCACCACGTTGCCGAGAGCACCCACGTTGACCTTGGGGTAGGCTAACTCCGCCTTCAGGAACTGTCCCAGCGCCGCCGCGTCCTCGAGGAGACGCCCGCGTTCGTCGGCCGCCAGGTCCGTGAGGTCATCGCAGTCGCTGTCGGGCACGAGGATGAACCAGTGCAGCGCCGCCTCCCGGTGCAGGAGCAGCAGGGCGGACGACAGCGCACCCAGGCAATGCGTGTCGGCGGCGAGGCGGGGGTGCAGCGTTGCCGGATCGCGTGCCATCACCAGGTTGGCGCCGCCGGCGCGGCCTCCACGCGGAACAGGGACGGGTCGAACGGTTCGCCTACCCGGTAATCCGTCCAGATGGCCTCGTTCTTCTTCACGCCGTCGTAGAAAAGGCGCACCCGCCCCGCCTGCACCCAGCCGCTCCCGGGTTTGCTGAAGAAGTGGGAGTAGCGCCGCTCGTGCCAGCCGCGGGGCGTGTCGAAACCGACGTACAGGATCGCGTAATCGGACTGGCGGAAGCCGAAGAGCGTCTCGCCGCCGGCGGGGTCCGTGAGCCGGACCAGGAAAGCCGGCTCGCCGTCGATGAGGTCATCGGGCATGCGCGCCTGCTCCCAGCCCGGGTCCAGTGCGTTGCGGATGGCGCCGAAGCCGAAGTTGCTGGACCACATTGCATTCGCGGACTGGTCTTCCACCGGACCGTCCTCGTCGTAGGTGGTCTCGCCGTCGAAGGTCAGCAGCAGTGCCAGGTCGTCGCCGGTCCAGGCCTCGATGCGGACGCGGCCGCTGGCCTGGTGGGCATCGGGCTTGTCATCGGCGAACTGGCGCCACATGGCGTAGCGATCCCAGAGCACCTCGCCGCCGGCGGGCGGGCGGATGACGTTGTAGCCGGAGAGGAAGAGCGTGCCCGGCTTCACGAAGGGTGCACCGCCCGCGGCAGCGTGCGCCCGGGCGATGATCGCGGCCCCGTCGAGTTCCGGCTGTGCCTGGACGGCAGCGGGCATGCTTGCCCGCTCCGCTGCAGGCGGGGGCGCTTCCGCGCCGACGACGTTGGCGAGAAGCAGGGCGAACAGGGCCAGGCGGCGGGGCATGGCGGGCTCCTTCGGGCAGGCGTAATGCCCCGATGGTACGCCAGGCCGCCGCCGCTGGCGATGCTCAGCGCTCGGCGAGGGCGATCGCGGGGCTCGCGGCGGGCTCGATGGCCACGCCGTCGCGGGTGCGCAGCACGGCGTCCTCGTCCGCCGGGGCCGTGCACAGCAGGTTCGCCCCCGACGCATCGGCCGGGTTCACCCGCAGGCGCAGCTCGGTGGTGCCGGCGCGGTTGCGGATGTTGTAGAGGCGCACGCGGGTATCGTCACCGTAGTGGGCCTCGGCGAGGTCCTTGCACTCGGCGAAACGCTCGCGTTCCGAGGGCGCCGCCAGGGCGGTCAGGGTGACCGTGGACAGCAGCACACCGACGGTCGTGAGCAGGTACCGATGCAGTGCATGGCGGTTGAAGGAGTAGTGGTTCAGTGCAGTGTGGGTCATCGTCTTGCCTCCCTTGGGCATTGCGTGGCGACAGGAGACAGGCTAGGCGTTTCCGTTACTGCAAGGAACTCTCCGAAAGTAATCGCCCGCGTTGCATTTTTGCAACATCATCCCGGTTTCGGTACATCGCAGCCTGGCGGGGTTCAGTCGCTTTCGCGGGTATCGAGCAGGGAGCGGATCTGGTCAAAGGCCTCGGCGATAGCCTCGCGCAGCAGCCGCAAGCGCGCACTCATGCGCAGGTCGCGGTGGGTGAGCACCCAGACATCGCCGTGGTAGTTCACCGGCGCGCCGGGGACCCGCACGATATCCGGCTCGTCGGCCACGGCAATGCAGGGCAGGTAGGCCATGCCCATGCGCGAGCGGAGCGCGGCGACCAGCAAGTCGTGGTCGTCGATGGCGTGACGCACCGGCAGGTCGGGCCAGGGTGTGGCGGCGAGCCAGTCCTGGCGCTCGCCGAGCGGCGCCTTGCCGATCCAGACCAGGTGGCTGACATCCTCCGGCGAAGCCGTGTCCAGCAGGTCCCGGTGAACGTAGGTCGACAGGCTGAGCGCCGAGACGCGCCGGCCGATCAGGTAGTCCGGCAGCGTGGTGCCCGCCGGCAGCACGCGGATGGCCATGTCCGCCTCGCGACGGGCGAGATCCAGGGAGTCTTCCGCGGGCAGCAGCTGCAGCTCGATGCCCGGGTAGGTCGCCGCGAAACGCTCGAGGCAGCTGACGAGACGGCCGAGGCTGCCCGCGGGCGGCATGGTGAGGCGGATACTGCCGCGCAGCTCGCGGTCGCCGCCGGTAATGCGCCGCTCCGCCGCAATCAGTTCCTCCTCCACCTGCTCCGCCGAGGGCAGCAGGGCCTCGGCGGCCGCGGTCATGCGGTAGCCGTCCGGCGTGCGGTCGAAGAGCAGGCTGCCGAGGTCGCGCTCGAGGGCGTCGAGGCGGCGGGTGACCGTGGAGGTGCTGACGCCGAGCTCCGTCGCCGCAGCCCGGGCCGACCCCCGCCGGGCGAGGGCCAGGAGCACCTTCAGGTCATCCCAGTCCACGACCCTCGGCGGGCGTCCGGTCGGCGAGAGGCCGGTCAGCGAGACGCATAAAAGCCCGCGAAGCGGTCGATGAAGGCCTGCAGCTGCTCTTCCGGCAGGTCGTTGATCCCCGCCGCGGCGGCGCGACCGCCACCGGTGGGAAACTCGCGGCAGAGCTCATCGGCCCCGGAGCGGTTGCTGAGGGGCGCGCGCACGCTCACCAGCAGGCCGCCGTCGCGCTTCGGCGTGATCACGGCGTGGGCCCGGTCCGGGTTCGCATTGGTCAGCTCGTTGCTGTACACGCCGGACACGCGGCGCGACCACGCCTCGGCGGGAAGCAGGAAGACCGCGGCGTGCGCATCGGCATATTCCGGCGAAAGCTCCCGGGCGGCAGCGAGATCCTCGTGGTAGCCGGTCTCGAGGCGCTCGAAGATCGGCCGGTTGTCGGCCATGAAATCCTCGGGCTCGGCGTAGGGCAGGAGCTCCCGGAACAGGTCCGCCGGGTGGAAGTGGAGCTCGTCCGGGTCCGGCCCGTAGCCGTTGTAGTTGATGTAGATGCCGAGGTTCTCGAGGCGCTCGAGCTGCTCCCCGGAACGGCCCAGGGGTCGGGCGAGGGCCACGGCGCTCTCGCGCAGGTTGTCGCCGAAGCTGCCGACCACGGCCCAGGGGCGGTGGGCGCCTTCGAGGTGGCCGTTCACCAGCGAGCTGGTACACACCGTAGCCTCGGTGTTGATGTGCGCCTCGAGGCCCGGATGCGCGGGGATGTCGCCGGCAAAGTGATGGTCGCAGTACCAGACGCGGGCGCCGGCGCCGAGCAGCCCCTCGAGCGGTTCGCGGTTCTTGTCGAGGGAGATGTCGAGTACCGTGACCCGGTCGCCCGCCCCCGCCTGCACGCGGCCGAGGAGCGAGATATCCCGCTTCACACCGGTGACCAGGGTGGCGTCCCGCGGCTCCGCGAGCCGGAGCTGGAGCAGCGCGCAGATCCCGTCTGCGTCGCCGTTGAAGACATCGAAGTCAGCCATGCGTTCCCCGTTGGCTGTGGTGTATCAGTCGGTGGCCGCCTTGCCGGCAAACAGCGTCTTGACGTTGGACTCGGCCGCTTCGCCGCGGCTCGCACGGCGCACGGCGCGGCCCTGCTTGACCCAGAGATGATCGTGGCGCACCTCGTGACTGGCGAAGCCGCTCACCGCCTCGGAGAGGATCTCGGTGATGCCGCGGCAGTCCATGGCCTCGCAGCACTCGCGCAGCCTGGTCAGCGCCTTGCGCACGTCGCGGTAGCCGAGGCTCTCCTCCTCCGCGCGCATGATCATGGGGTGCCCGGTACCGCTGACAGAGGTGCCGAGCAGCAGCTCCTCGTGGAGTTTCTCACCCGGACGCAGGCCGATGAATTCGACCTCCACCCCGTTGTGGCCGGGCCCGCGGGCACCGACCTCGTGGCCGCTCAGGCGGATCATGCGCTTGGCCAGGTCAACGATCTGCACCGGCTCGCCCATGTCGAGGACGAAGACGTCACCGCCGGTGCCCATGGCGCTGGCCTGGAGCACGAGCTGTGCCGCCTCCTGGATACTCATGAAGTAGCGGGACACCTCCGGGTGGGTCACGGTCACGGGGCCGCCGCGCTCGATCTGGTCGCGGAACAGCGGCACCACGGAGCCGGAGGAACCGAGCACGTTGCCGAAGCGCACCATGCAGAAGCGGGTGTCCGTGTCCTCCTGCGCCAGTCCCTGCAGGATCAGCTCGGCAAAGCGCTTGGACGCGCCCATGATGTTGGTGGGCCGCACGGCCTTGTCGGTCGAGATGAGCACGAAGGTCTCGACGCCGGCGAGGCGCGCCGCCTCCGCCGCGTGCCAGGTGCCGAACACGTTGTTGGCAACGCCCTCGGCCACGTTGTACTCGACCATGGGCACATGCTTGTAGGCGGCGGCGTGGTACACCGTCTGCACGTTGAAGGTGCGGTAGATCGTCTCGATCCGCACCTGGTCGCGCACGGAGCCGAGCAGGCAGACCACGTCGATATAGGTGCCGGCGCGGGCCTGCAGGTCGCGCAGCTCCCGCTCGATGCGGTAGAGGGCGAACTCGCTGTTGTCGAGGAGCACGAGTTCCCGCGGGCCGGCGCTCAGGATCTGCCGGCACAGCTCGGCCCCGATGGAGCCGCCGGCGCCGGTCACCATCACCACCTTGTCGGTGATGCAGCGATCGATGAGCTCCGGGTGCGGCGGCACCGGGTCGCGGCCGAGGAGGTCATCGAGATCGATGTCCTGGATCTGGTTGACGGTAGCGGCGCCGGAGACGAGTTCGTTGATCTTGGGCACGGTGCGCACATGCACCGGAAGCCCCACCAGCGAGTTGATGATCTCGCGCCGGCGCTCGTGGGTCGCCGAGGGGATGGCGAGGAGGACCTGGGTGATCGCGTGCTCCTCCACGAGGCGCTCGAGGTCCGCCGGGCTCATCACCTGGAGGCCGTTGATCACCGAGTGCTGGGCCCGCGGGTCGTCGTCGACGAAGGCCACCACGCGGTACTGGTCGCCGTGATGCAGAGCCGTGAGCAGCTGGCGGCCGGACTCCCCGGCTCCGTAGATGATCACGTTCTTGGAGTCCGACCGCAGCCGCGCCTGGTAGTAGGCGCGCACGACGAGCCGCGAGCCGCCGATGCAGAACATGACCAGGGCCCAGTAGACGAAGGGCGTGGATCGGGGCACGTCGGCGCGGGTGAAGAAAATCGTGGCGCCGAGCACGAGGGTGGAATAGCTGACCGCGGTGATGATGGACCAGATCGCCTGCTGGCCCATGTAGCGGATGACCGCCCGGTACAGGCCCATGCGCAGGAAGATCAGTGCACTGGCGGCGAGGGTCACGAAGCCGCAGAGGACCTCGACGAAACCGATGTGGAAGGAGGCGTCGCCGAAGGGGTAGGCAACCGCCAGCCACAGGGACGCTGCGACAAACACCATGTCCACCAGCAACACCAGCCCTTGCTTGATGTTGCGGGGAACCTGGATGAGCCTGTCGGTCGCCGCGCGCAGGGCAGCCCACCGACAGGAGAGCGCCTGCAGCATGTTAACCGCTGCTTGCTTGACCAAGTTGTTCACTCCGCGCTGGTTGTGCGCCCGGTGGCTCTTGTTGTGTATGCGCCACCAATCTGCCGATGTTACTGCAAGTGCCGGTACTTGACCATGCCCACTAGTACCGGGGCGTAGGCGAGGCCGAGGAAGGCCCAGCCGGAGGACGGCTCGCGGGCGGCCAGCCACGCCAGCGGCGTGAGCCATCCCCACTGCACGGCGAGAAACAGGCCGTCGACACGTCCGTGGGAGCCCCAGCGGCGCGCGAGACGCTGGTACAGGTGGTCCCGGTGCGCCTCCGCGAGGGGAGCCCGCCGCAGTACGCGGAAGAGCAGCGTGAGGCCCGCATCGGAGACGAACAGGGCCAGCAGGATCGGCCAGCAGGCGACCGCCAGGCCCTCGCGCCAGGGCCCCGCGACCGCCAGCAGCGCGAGCAGGAATCCCGTGGGGACACTGCCGGCGTCCCCCATGAACAGCTTTGCCGGCGGCCGGTTGTAGAGCAGGAACCCGGCGTGGGCCCCCGCCAGGGCCAGGCAGAGGGCGACGTAGGCGGAAGAAGCTCCCGCCTCCTGCGCCAGCCAGGCCCCGACCGCCGCGGCGGACAGGCCCTGCAGCGCCGCCAGGCCGTCGATGCCGTCCATGAAGTTGAAAAAGTTGGTGAAGGCGAGCACCGCGAAGGCGAGCGGCAGCCAGGCGAGCAGGCCGACGGGGCCGCCGCCGGCGACCAGCCAGCCGGTGCCGACAAGCGCCGCGGCGGCGTAGACCCCGAGGCGGAGGCCGGCCGAGAGGTGGCGCAGATCGTCGATGAAACCGACCAGCGCGAGGCCGAGCGCCAGCGCGAGCGGCAGCGCGTAGGGCCCGGGGACGACATCCCCGGGGAGCAGTGCCGCCGCCACTGCCAGGAACAGCGCCAGGCCCGCGCCGCTCGGCGTGGGCGCCGCGTGGGCGCCGCGCGCGGTCGGCTCGGCGAGCCAGCGCCGGGAGCGGGCCAGCGCGCCGTACCCGGCCACCGAGAGGGCAGCGAGCAGCGCCGCAGCGAGGGCCAGCAGCATCAGCGCTCGATCCGCCCGCGCAGCACCGCGGGAGGGCCGGGAGCGCGCCACCCGTCGACCATCGCGGGCGCCACGTCCTCGAAGCGTTGCTGCGGTGCCCAGCCCGTGGCCGCGCGCACCGCGTCGCCGCGGTAGCTGTCACGGCCGAGCAGCGCCGCGGCCGTGTGCCCGGGGTGTTCACCGCGCAGCACATCGCGCAGCGTCGCGACGGCACGCCAGGCCCAGGCCGGCAGGCGCGGGCCGGCCAGCGCACGCCCCTGCGCCAGGGCGAGGGCCTCGCAGAGCCGCCGCGCCGTGTAGCACTCGCCATCGGTGACGTTCCAGCAGCGATAGCCCGCCGCGGGTTGTGCCGCGACGGTGAGCAGGAGCGCTACCAGGTCGTCGCGCCCGACGAGGGACCGGGCGCCCGCCGCCGGCGGGGCCGGCCGGCCCGCGGCTACCCAGCGGTAGAGCAGCTCGAGGTTGCCGCGCGCCCCCGGTCCGTAGACCAGGGCAGGCCGCAGCACCGTCACTGCCATAGCGGTCTCTGCGGCGATTTTCTCGAGCGCCCGCTCGGCCGCGGCTTTCGCACGCCCGTAGCCATCGCGCGGCGGCGTGCCGTCGTGCTCACCGCGCGCCTCCGGTCCCGGCGCGGCCCCGAGGGCCTTCACGCTGGAGAAGAAGATGAAATGCGGGACACCGGCGGCCGCGGCCGCACGCGCCAGCGCGACGGTACCGCGGTGGTTGACCTGTTCGTGGAGCGCCGCCGGCGCCGACCGGTGAGCGAGCCCCGCGAGGTGGAAAACGACATCGATTCCCGGCGGCACCACCGGGGCAGCGCTCGCCGCGAGATCCAGCGGCAGCTCCAGCGCCGGGTCGCGGCCGGCCCGGCGAACGGCATCGCCCCGCGCCGCGAGGGCCTCGCAGAGCGCCGTGCCGACAAAACCGGTAGCTCCGGTGACCAGACATTCCACCCGGGCTTCGTCTCCTCGAGGTTGCGGGGCCGCCGCGGACCGCAGGCCCGGGCAATAAAAAAGGGGCCGGAGCCCCATGATACGGATGCCCGGCGCTTATTCCAGCGTGATACGCCCGCGGTTGCGTTCGAGGGTGGCACTGCCGACGCCGGAGACCTCGGCCAGCTCCTCGATGGTCTCGAAGGGGCCGTACATTTCCCGGTAGCGGACGATGGCCTCGGCCCGGCTGCTGCCGACGCCGCTCAGGGCTTCCGCGAGGGTCGCTGCGTCGGCGCTGTTGATGTTCACGGTGGTCGGCACGGGGGCCGCGTCCGCCTCCTGGGCGCCGGCCGCGGCCGGCAACAGGGCCGAGGCGGCGGCCGCGGCGAGGATGGCCGCGCCGGTGAGGTTGCGCAGGGGGTCGACTAGTGTGCGTACTCGTTCCATGGTGTGGTTTCTCCGTCGTTCCATGACAGTTTTTCGATCGTCTCGCTGCCTGTTGCGCTGAGACGGTCGATGGGTTGTTCGATGAGGGCTTCAGCGTCCGTGCTGGCATCCGCATCGAGAGCAGCCTAGCAGCGGCCGCTCTCAGCGGGGAGAAATCGCGCGGAGATGGTTGAAAAGAAGCGCCTAGCCCGCCGCGTGCAGGCCGGCGACGATGGCGGCGAGCGTTTCGCCGGGATCGGCGCTGCCGGTGATGGAGCGGCCGATGACCAGGTAGTCGGCACCGAGGGCGAGCCCCTCGGCCGGCGTGACCACCCGGCGCTGGTCACCCGCGGCATCGCCGGCGCTGCGGATGCCCGGCGTTACCAGCCGGAAGCCCGCGCCGTGGACCGCGCGCAGCTGGGGCGCTTCCTGCGCCGAGCAGACCACGCCGTCGAGGCCCGCCGCGGCCGAGAGCCGGGCCAGGCGGTGCACCCGCTCGGCAGCGGACTCGGCGTAGCCCAGCTCCGCGAGATCCGCATCGGCCAGGCTGGTGAGTACGGTCACGCCGATGAGCAGGGGCCTGTCCCGCCGGTCGGCGAGCGCCTCGACCGCAGCTTCCAACATGCGGCGGCCGCCCCCGGCGTGGACGTTGACCATCCACACGCCGAGCCCGGCAGCCGCGCGCACGGCGCCGGCGACGGTATTCGGGATGTCGTGGAACTTGAGGTCGAGGAAGACCTGGAAGCCGCGCCCCTGCAGGGCCTCCACCAGCGCGGGGCCGGCGGCGGTGAACAGCTCCTTGCCGACCTTCACCCGGCAGAGCGCCGGGTCCAGGCGATCCGCCATGGCCAGGGCCGCGTCGCCGTCGGCGTAGTCGAGGGCGACGATGACCGGCGAGGCGGGCTCGCTGGTGGCCTCAGTCACTGACGACGATGTCCTTGCTGCGCAGGCTCTCGACCTCGCCCTGGGTCTTGTGCAGCTGCCGCCGCAGCAGTCGCAGCCGGGCGCGCAGCCGCAGGACGAGCAGGCTTGCCATGAGCAGCCCCGCGATGCCGCCGAGGGCGAAGGCCGCGAGCACCCAGAGGGCGACACTGCGCGGGGCAAAGCTATAGACCAGGACATCGAGCGGGACGGTCGCCTCGTTCTGCAGGGCGAAGAGCGCCCCGGCGGCGGCCATGGCCACCACCACGACGAGCATGAGCAGGCTGCGCAGGATGCTCACAGGCCACCCTGCAGGCCGAGGTTGACCCGCTCGCGGAGTTCTTTCCCGGGCTTGAAGTGCGGCACGTACTTGCCGGCGAGCTGGACCGTGTCGCCCGTCTTCGGGTTGCGCCCCCGGCGCGGCTCACGGTAGTGGAGCGAAAAGCTGCCGAAGCCGCGGATCTCGATGCGGCCGCCGCTGGAGAGGGACTGGGACATGTGCTCGAGGATGGTTTTCACCGCCAGCTCCACGTCTTTCGTGGACAGCTGGGTCTGCCTGGCGGCAATCGCCTCGATCAGTTCGCTCTTTGTCATTGGGGGCCACACTCGCGCCAGACGCTTGCGCGCATTGTGCCGTCCGCCCCCTGATGATGCAAGTGCCTATTATTACTGGAAAAATTCGGCCCCGGGGGTTGAACCCGAAGGTCGCCCGCCAGGCCGCTGCGGAAGTTTGCCATGAGCATAAAAAAACCGCGGCCTGAGCCGCGGTTCTACGAGCTGCGCGGGCGGCGGTCGCCGCCCCGGCATCAGTTGCCGTTCATCTGCTGCTTGATCAGGTCGCCGATGGTGCCGGGGGAAGTCGTTTCCTCCTGGTCCTTAAGGGACTTCACCGCTTCCTTCTCGTCGTCGTAGTCCTTGGCCTTGATGGACAGGGCGACATTGCGGTTCTTGCGATCCACGGACACGATCTTCGCCTCGACGGCATCGCCGACCTTGAAGCTGTTGCGTGCGTCCTCGACCCGGTCGCGGCTGATGTCGGAGGCCTTGAGGATACCCTCGACCTCTTCCGCCAGCTTGACCACGACGGCCTTCGGTTCCACCTCGATCACTTCGCCGGTCACGATGGTGCCGCGGTCGTTCACGGCCACGTAGTTGGAGAAGGGATCGTCCTCGAGCTGCTTGACGCCCAGGGAGATGCGCTCGCGCTCCGGATCGATGGACAGGATGACCGTCTCGATCTCGTCGCCCTTCTTGTAGCTGCGCACGGCTTCCTCGCCGGTCTCGTTCCAGCTGATGTCGGACAGGTGCACCAGGCCGTCGATGTTGCCTTCGAGGCCGATGAAGATACCGAAGTCCGTGATCGACTTGATGGTTCCGGCGATGCGGTCGCCCTTGCTGTGTGCGGCAGCGAAGGCATCCCAGGGGTTCTGCTGGCACTGCTTGATGCCCAGGGAGATGCGGCGACGCTCCTCGTCAATATCGAGGACCATGACTTCCACTTCGTCGCCGACCTGCACGACCTTGGACGGGTGGACGTTCTTGTTGGTCCAGTCCATCTCGGACACGTGCACCAGGCCTTCCACGCCCTCTTCGATCTCGGCGAAGCAGCCGTAGTCGGTGAGGTTGGTGACCCGCGCCATGACGCGGCTGCCTTCCGGGTAGCGGCCGGTGATCTCGACCCACGGATCCTCACCGAGCTGCTTGAGGCCCAGGGAGACACGGTTGCGCTCACGGTCGAACTTGAGGACCTTGACCTCGAGTTCCTGGCCCACTTCGACGATCTCGGAGGGGTGCTTGATGCGCTTCCAGGCCATGTCGGTGATGTGCAGCAGGCCGTCGACGCCACCGAGGTCGACGAAGGCGCCGTAGTCGGTGAGGTTCTTGACGATACCCTTGATGGTCATGCCTTCCTGCAGGCTCTGCAGCAGGGCTTCGCGCTCCACGCTGTTGGCGGCTTCCATGACCGCGCGGCGGGAAACGACCACGTTGTTGCGCTTCTGGTCGAGCTTGATGACCTTGAAGTCGAGGTCCTTGTTCTCGAGGTGCGTCGTGTCGCGCACGGGGCGGACATCCACGAGGGAACCGGGCAGGAACGCGCGGATGCCCTTGATGTCGACGGTGAAACCGCCCTTGACCTTGCCGTTGATGACGCCGGAAACGACTTCGTCGGCCGCGTGGGCCGCCTCGAGGTCCTTCCACGCTTCCGCGCGCTTGGCTTTTTCCCGGGACAGCCGGGTTTCGCCGAAGCCGTCCTCGACGGTCTCCAGCGCGACTTGAACCTCGTCGCCGATGCTCAGGGTGCACTCGCCGCTGGCGTCCGTGAACTGGGAGCGCGGAATGACGCCCTCGGACTTCAGGCCGGCGTGGACCGTGACCCACTCGTTGTCGATGTCGATGACCACGCCGGTGACGATAGCGCCCGGCTGCATGTCGACGGTTTTCAGGCTTTCTTCAAAAAGATCGGCGAAGGATTCGCTCATTACACATTTACCTGTATACGTTTGCGGCGCGATGCCGCTTCAGCCGCCCCTCCAGCCGGGCCGGGTCACATGAAAAAAAACCGCGCGCACCGTCGAGGCTGGCTGGGACGGCGCGAGCGGGCTGTTTCTACTCCTCGAGACGGTCCGCCGGGCACAGCCCGCGTTCCACCGCGACCCGCAGCACCTGGCGAAACACACCGGCCACGGGGATCGACGTGCTGTCTACCTCGAGCGCGTCGTCGGCGGGCACCAGGGGGGCCACGGCGCGACGGCTGTCGCGGGCGTCCCGCTCCCGGATGTCCTCAAGAAGGCGCGGCAGACTAACACTTTCACCCTTTTCCAGCAACTGCCTGTGGCGGCGCCTGGCGCGCTCCTCGGCACTCGCCGTGAGGAAGATTTTCAGGGGGGCGTCGGGGAAGACGACGGTGCCCATGTCGCGGCCGTCGGCGACCAGCCCCGGCGCCCGACGGAAGGCGCGCTGGCGGTCCAGCAGGGCCGCGCGCACCTGCGGATAGGCGGCCACCATGGAGGCGCCACGCCCGCCCTCCTCCGTACGGATCGCCCGGCTCACGTCCTCGCCGCCGAGGAGGACCGCGACGGCACCGTCCGCCGCCGGGCGGAAGACCACGTCGAGGTCGGCGGCCACGGCGGCGGCGCCGGCCTCGTCCTCCCAGGCGACGCCGGCCTGCAGGCAGGCCTGGGCGGTGACACGGTAGAGGGCGCCGCTGTCGAGGAGGTGCCAGCCCAGGTGCCGGGCCAGCAGGTGGCAGAGCGTGCCCTTGCCCGCGCCGCCGGGGCCGTCGACGGCGATGACCGGCGCGCTCACTCGTCCTCTCCGTCCTCGCCGCCGGCGCGGGTGGAGATCTGCAGGCCGAGGCCGCGGGCGAGTGCATCGAAGCCCGGGAAGGAGGTGGCAACGTGGTCGCAGTCGAGGATGGTGATCTCGTCCTCGGCCCGCAGCGCGGCGACGGCGAAGGCCATGGCGATGCGATGATCCAGGTGCGTGCGGATCACGCCGCCGCCGAGGCGCCCGCCGTCGATGATGATCCCGTCGTCCAGCACCTCGTTGGCCACGCCGAGGGTAGACAGGCCCTCCGCCATGGCGGCGATGCGGTCGCTCTCCTTGACCCGCAGTTCCTCGGCGCCGCGCAACACCGTGCGCCCCTCGGCGCAGGCGGCGGCGATGAACAGGGCCGGGAATTCGTCGATCGCCAGCGGCACCTGGTCCTCGGGAATCTCGATGCCGCGCAGCGGCGCGTAGCGCACCAGCAGGTCGGCCACCGGCTCGCCGCCGATCTCGCGCTCGTCCTGCACGGTGATATCGGCCCCCATGAGCGTGAGGATGTTGACGACGCCGGTGCGCGTGGGGTTCATGCCGACGTGAGTCAGCAGCAGTTCCGACCCGGGGGCGATGCTGGCGGCCACCAGGAAAAAGGCCGCGGAGGAGATGTCCGCGGGCACATCGATGTCGGTGGCACGCAGGCTGCCACCGCCGCGCAGGAGGATGACGTCGTTGTCGCGGCGCACCTCGTAGCCGAAGCCCTGGAGCATGCGCTCCGTGTGGTCCCGGGTCGGCGCGGGTTCCGTGACCGTGGTGGTGCCCCCGGCGTAGAGCCCGGCGAGGAGCACGCAGGATTTGACCTGGGCGCTGGCGACCGGCAGGTCATAGTGAATGCCGGTGAGCGCCTGGCCGCCGTGGACCGTAAGCGGCGGCGTCTCCCCGGCGGCGGCCTCGATGCGCGCGCCCATGAGTTCCAGCGGGCGCATGATCCGGCCCATGGGCCGGCGGCAGAGCGAGGCATCGCCGGAGAGGCGGCTGTCGAAGGCCTGGCCGGCGAGGATGCCGGTCAGCAGGCGGATGCTGGTGCCCGAGTTGCCCATGTCGAGGGTGGCCCCGGCGGCCCGGAGCCCGTGCAGGCCGACGCCGTGGACCCGCAGCTCGCCCTCTTCCGGCCCCTCGATGCGCGCGCCCAGGGCGCGGAACGCCGCCACCGTGGCCAGCGCGTCCTCGCCCTCGAGGAAACCGTTGATCCGCGTCTCGCCCTCGGCCAGCGCGCCGAGCATCACGGCCCGGTGGGAGATGGACTTGTCGCCCGGCACCCGCGCCTCACCGCTGATGACGCCGCCGGGGTGCAGCTTGAATTCCATGGCTTTGACCTGCTTCAGTTCTGTTGCCGGCGCGACTCGCGCTCGGCGAAGGCATCGCGGGCGGCCTTGGCCGCGGTGAAGGTCGCCTCGAGGCGCGCGCCGTCGCCGCTGGCGATGGCCTCGCGCAGCGCCGCCAGGTGCGCAATGAACTCATCTACAGCTTCCAGCAGGGCGTCCCGGTTGGCAAGGGCGACATCCCGCCACATGACCGGGTCGCTGGAGGCGATGCGGGTGAAGTCGCGGAAGCCGCCGGCGGCGAAACGGAACAGTTCCTCCCGCCGTGGCGAGGCGGCGAGGTCGTCGACCAGGCAGTAGGCGAGCACGTGCGGCAGGTGGCTGGTCGCGGCAAGCACGGCGTCGTGCTCGGCCACGTCCATGCAGACGACCTCGGCGCCGGCGCTCTCCCACAGGCGCCGCACCAGCGCGAGGGCGCCTTCGTCCTGGTCCGGCAGGGGCGTGAGGATGACCCGGTGCCGCCGGAAGAGCTCACCGTTGGCCGCCGCCACGCCGCTGCGCTCGGAGCCGGCGATGGGGTGGCCGGGCACGAAGCGCGGCGCCGGCCCGCCGCGGGCCGCGGCGGCGGCCAGGTTGCCCTTGACGCTGGCGACGTCGGTGAGCACCGGCCCGCTGCGGCCGTGATTCGTGCGCTCGAGCAGTTCCACGAGGACGTCGGCGGCGGCGACGTTGGGCACGGCGATCACGGCGACGTCGGCGGCGAGGGCCGCATCGAGGTCCTCGCAGGCGCCGTCGATGACGCCGGCCGCCAGGCCGGCGGCCAGCGCGGCCGGGTCGCGGTCGTAGCCGAGCACGCGGTCGGCGAAACCCGATGCCTTCAGCGCCAGGGCCAGGGAGCCGCCGATCATGCCGAGGCCGAGGATGGCCACGCTGCAGGGCTTCACCGTCACGCGGTCGCTCAGAGCACGGCCCGGGGGTAGGAACCCAGGGGTTTCAGGAGAATGGACTGTTCCTCGAGCTCGCGCAGGATCGCCGCGATGTTCTCGTCCTGCAGGTGGCCCTCGAACTCGATAAAGAAAACGTAGGCCCACTTCTCGGTGCGCGACGGCCGGGTGTCGATCCGCGTAAGGCTCACGCCGCCGCGGCGGAACGGGTCGAGGAGCGCGAACAGCGCCCCCGGCTTGTTGCGGCTGGAGACGATGATGGAGGTCTTGTCGCGGCCGCTCGGCGGCACTTCCTGGCGGCCGATGACGAGAAAGCGCGTGGTGTTGTCGCGCCGGTCCTCGATGTGCTCCGCCAGCCGCTCGAGGTGATACTGCTCCGCCGCCATGTCGCCGGCCACCGCCGCCACGCCCGGCTCCGCCGCCGCCAGGCGTGCGGCCTCACCGTTGCTGGACACCGCCTCCCGCTCCACGTGCGGCCAGTGAGTGTCGAGCCAGTTCCGGCACTGGGCCAGGGCCTGCTGGTGGGCGCAGATGCGGGTGACGGAAGCCGGGTCCGTGCCCGGGGCGGCGAGCAGGTGATGGGTGATGCGCAGCTCGACTTCGCCGGCGATGCACAGGGGGGAGTCGAGGAAGCTGTCGAGCGTGTGGCTGACCATGCCCTCGGTGGAATTCTCCACGGGTACCACGCCGTAGTTGCAGGCACCGGATTCGACCTGGTTGAAGACGCCGTCGATGGTGGCCTGCGACACGCACACCGCGCCGTGGCCGAAATGCTTGAGCGCCGCGGCCTGGGTAAAGGTGCCCTCGGGGCCGAGGTAGGCCACCTGCAGCGGCTGCTCCAGGGCGAGGCAGGCGGACATGAGCTCGCGGAAGATATAGGCGACGTTCTCCGCCGGCAGCGGCCCCTCGTTGCGCTCGACGATACGGGCGAGCACCTGCGCCTCGCGCTCCGGCCGGTAGAAGACGACCTCGCCGGTTTCCTCACCGCGCTCCCGCGCGGCCAGTTGCTCGGCGAGCTTGATCTCTGCCACCTGCTGCGCGCAGCGCGCACGGCGGTTGATGAGGGCCTGGATCTCGCGGTCGATGCCGTCGATCTCCTCCCGAACCGCCTGCAGGTCCCGCTCGTCCGCCATGGTCGCTGCCCCGGTCAGCCGCAGCGGCGCTCGAAGTCGGCCATGAAGGCCACGAGATCGTCCACCGCGGCCTGGGGCACGGCGTTGTACAGGCTGGCACGCATGCCGCCGACGGAGCGGTGACCCTTGAGGTTGAGGAGCCGGGCGGCCTCGGCCTCCTCGAGGAAGCGCTTGTCGAGGCTGTCGTCCGCGAGCACGAAGGGGACGTTCATCCAGGAGCGGTAGGCCGGGTCGACGGGGTTGGCATAGAAGTCGCTGCCGTCGATGGCGGCGTACAGCGTCTCCGCCTTGCGCCGGTTGCGCTCGGCCATGGCGGGGAGGCCGCCGAGTCCCTCCAGCCATTCGAACACCAGCGCGGCGAGGTAGAGGGCGAAGGTCGGCGGCGTGTTGTACATGGAGTCCGCCTTCGCCGCGGTCTCCCAGTTGAGCATGGCCGGGCACTCGGGGCGCGCGCGCCCGAGGAGATCCCGGCGCACGATGACCAGGGTCAACCCCGCCGGGCCGATGTTCTTCTGCGCGCCGGCGTAGATGACAGCGTAGCGGCTCAAGTCGAGGGGACGCGACAGCAGCGTCGAGGACATGTCCGCGACCAGCGGCACCGGCGCCCCGGGGGCTTCCGTGAACTCGACGCCACCGATGGTCTCGTTCGGCGTGAGATGGAGATAGGCCGCGTCGTCGCGCAGCTGCCAGCTGTCGCGGGGCGGCACCGTGCGGTAGTGTCCGTCGGCATCGCTCGCCGCGACGCCGACATCGGCGAAGCGGCGGCCCTCGGCGATGGCCTTCTTCGACCACTGTCCCGTATCGAGGTAGTCGGCGGGCCCGCCCGGCGCGGCGAGGTTGAGCGGTACCGCGGCAAACTGCGTGCTCGCCCCGCCCTGCAGGAACAGCACCGCGTAGTCGTCACCGAGCCCCAGGAGCCGGCGCAGGCAGGCCTCGGCGGCCTCGACCACGCCCACCACCTCCGGCGAGCGGTGGCTCATCTCCATGAAGGACAGGCCCCTGCCGTGCCAGTCCAGCATTTCCTCGGCGGCGCGTGCGAGCACCGTCTCGGGTAGCGCGGCGGGCCCGGCGCAGAAGTTCCAGGCGCGGGTCATCGGCAGAGGCTCCCCTGGCGGTCAGGCGTCATCGTCGCTGCTCTCTTCACTCTCGCTGTCACCAGCGCTGTCGCTGTCATTCTCGCTGTCGCCGGCAGCATCGAGCGTTGCTTCAACGGCCCGGGTATCGGCATCGGCGGCTTCCGGATCACCGCCGGCGGCCTCGTCTTCCTCCGGCTCGTCGATCTGCGCCACGCGCACGAGCTGTTCGCCGTCCTTGCAGCGGACGATGCGCACGCCCTGGGTGTTGCGGCCGAGGAGCGAGACCTCGTCGGCGCGGGTGCGCACGAGGGTGCCGAGGTTGGAGATCAGCATCAGTTCGTCGCCGTCGAAGACCTGCACGGCACCGACGAGATCGCCGTTGCGCTCGGAGCGGGCCATGGCGATGACGCCCATGTTGCCGCGCCCCTTGGTGGGAAACTCGGCCACGTCGGTGCGCTTGCCGTAGCCCTTCTCGCTCACGCTGAGGATGCGGCCGTCTTCCCGGGGAATGACCAGGGAGATCATCTGCTGGCCCTCGGCGAGGCGGATACCGCGCACGCCGCGCGCCGTGCGCCCCATCGGGCGCACATCGCCCTCGCGGAAGCGCGCGACCTTGCCGCCGCTGGAGAAGAGCATGACATCGCAGTTGCCGTCGGTGATCGCGGTGCCGATGAGCACGTCGCCCTCCTCGAGCTCGAGCGCGCGCAGGCCGACGCTGCGCGGGCGGGCGAAGTTCGTAAGCGGTGTCTTCTTCACGGTGCCGCCGGCGGTGGCCATGAAGATGAAGTGGCCGGGGGTGTACTCCTCCACCGGCAGGATCGACGTCACCCGCTCGCCCGGCTCCAGCGGCAGCAGGTTCACCAGCGGGCGCCCGCGGGAGCCGCGGCCGGCCAGGGGAATCTGGTAGACCTTGAGCCAGTACACCTTGCCGAGACTCGAGAAACAGAGAATGGTGGCGTGCGTGCTCGCCACCAGCAGGTGCTCGACGAAGTCCTCGTCCTTCACGGACAGGGCCGCGCGGCCCATGCCGCCGCGACGCTGCGCCTGGTAGTCGGAGAGCGGCTGGGTCTTGGCGTAGCCGAGGTGGGAGATGGTCACCACCCGGTCCTCTTCGGTGATCAGGTCCTCCACCGTGAGATCGTGCTGCGACGCGGAGATCTGGGTACGGCGGGCGTCGCCGAACTCCTGTGCCACTTCCTCTAGCTCCTCGCGGATCACCTGCATCAGGCGCTCGGGGTCACCCAGGATATCGAGGTAGTCGGCGATCTCGGTGAGCTTCTCCTGGTACTCGTTGAGCAGCTTCTCGTGCTCGAGACCGGTGAGCCGGTGCAGGCGCAGCTCGAGAATCGCCTGGGCCTGGGCCGGCGACAGCTGGTAGGCGTCACCGTGCAGGCCGTAGTGCGGCGCCAGGTCGTCCGGGCGGCAGGCCTCGGAGCCCGCGCGCTCCAGCATGGAAAGTACCTCGCCCGGCGCCCAGGTGCGGGCGAGGATCGCCTCGCGCGCTTCCGCGGCACTCGGCGAGGCCTTGATCAGCTCTATCACCGGGTCGATATTCGCCAGCGCAATCGCCAGCCCCTCGAGAAGATGCCCGCGCTCGCGCGCCTTGCGCAGCAGGTAGACGGTGCGGCGGGTGACGACCTCGCGGCGGTGGCGGATGAAGGCCTCGAGCACTTCCTTGAGGTTGAGCACCTTCGGCTGGCCGTCGACCAGCGCCACCATGTTGATACCGAACACCGACTGCAGGTTGGTCTGGGCGTAGAGGTTGTTGAGAACGACGTCGCCGATCTCCCCCCGGCGCAGCTCGATGACGATGCGCAGGCCGTCCTTGTCGGACTCGTCGCGAAGCTCGCTGATGCCCTCGATCTTCTTTTCCTTGACCAGCTCGGCGATGCGCTCGATGAGCCGCGCCTTGTTCAGCTGGTAGGGAATCTCGTGCACGATGATCGTGTCGCGCCCACGCTTCTCGTCGCTGACCACCTCGGCCTTGGCGCGCACGTAGATGCGGCCGCGGCCGCCGCGGTAGGCCTGGATGATGCCGGCACGGCCGTTGATGATGCCGCCGGTGGGGAAGTCCGGTCCGGGGATGTGCTCCATGAGCTCGTCCACGGTGATCTCCGGGTTCTTCATGAGCGCGAGGCAGCCGCTCACCACCTCGGTGAGGTTGTGCGGCGGAATGTTCGTCGCCATGCCCACGGCAATACCGGCGGAGCCGTTGACCAGCAGGTTGGGCACCCGGGCCGGCAGCACGGCCGGAATCCGCTCCGTGCCGTCGTAGTTGTCGACGAAATCGACCGTTTCCTTGTCGAGGTCCGCGAGCATCGCGTGGGCGATCTTCTGCATGCGGATCTCGGTGTAGCGCATGGCCGCGGCGGAGTCGCCGTCGATGGAGCCGAAGTTGCCCTGCCCGTCGACGAGCATGTAGCGCATGGAGAAATCCTGCGCCATGCGCACGATGGTGTCGTACACGGCGGAGTCGCCGTGGGGGTGGTACTTACCGATGACGTCACCGACGACCCGCGCCGATTTCTTGTAGGCCTTGTTCCAGTCGTTGTTGAGCTCGTTCATGGCGAAGAGCACGCGCCGGTGCACCGGCTTCAGGCCGTCGCGGACGTCCGGCAGGGCGCGGCCGACGATCACGCTCATGGCGTAATCGAGGTAGGACTGCTTCAGCTCGTCCTCGATGTTGACCGGCAGGATTTCCTTGGCGATATCACCCATCTGGCATTCCCTGTGCGACTCGGGGCAGTGCACGGCCAGCGGCGCGCACGGGGCCGCTACAGCAACCCTGGCATGCGCTGCGCAGAACCGCCGGCAGCCCCGTCATGGAAGCCTGCCAGTGTACCGCCTGCGCCCCGTTTTCGCCATGTTTTTAACGACTTAGAACCGGGCTCGGGCCGGCTGGCCGGGGGCGCCCGGCGGCGGACAATTGCGGTTATACTGCCCGCCCCAACGCGACCCGCCGGCAGCGGCGGCCGGCAGCGCCCACCCTGGCCACGAGGGAGCAGGCCCCATGGAGAAAGGCACGACAGCGGCAGACCTCCTGATCCACCCGCGCTGGATCGTGCCGGTGGTGCCCGAGGGGGCCGTGCTCGAGGGCCACAGCCTGGCGGTAAAGGAGGGTGCGATCAGCGCCCTCCTGCCCCGGGCCGAGGCGGCGGGGATCCGCGCAGGCGAGGAACTCGAGCTGCCGTCGCACGCGCTCATGCCCGGGCTGGTCAACGCCCACGGCCACGCCGCCATGGCGCTGCTGCGCGGCTACGCCGACGACCTGCCCCTCATGCCCTGGCTCCAGGAGCACATCTGGCCTGCCGAGGGCGCCTGGGTCGGCGAGGGCTTCGTCCGCGACGGCGTGCGCCTCGCGGCACTCGAGATGATCGAGAGCGGCACCACCACCTGCTCGGACATGTACTTCTTCCCGGAGGTCGCCGCCCGCGAGTACCTCGCCGCGGGCCTGCGCGCGCAGCTCGCCTTCCCGGTGTTCGATTTTCCCACGGCCTGGGGCAGCGGGCCCGACGACTACCTGGCAAAAGGGCTGGCGCTGCGCGACGAGCTGCGCCACGAGGAGCGCATCAACGTCGTGTTCGGCCCGCACGCGCCCTATACGGTGGGCGAGGAGACCCTGGCCCGCATTGCCACCCTGGCCGCGGAACTGGACCTGCCCGTGCACATCCACCTGCACGAGACAGCCGCGGAAGTGCTGCAGGCGGTGGAGGCGAACGGCGAGCGGCCCCTGGACACGCTGCACCGGCTCGGGCTTCTCGGCCCGCGCACGCAGTGCGTGCACATGACCGACGCCGGGCGCCAGGATATCGAGCTGCTCGCCGCCACGGGGGCGCACGTGGTGCACTGCCCGCAATCGAACATGAAACTGGCTTCCGGCACCTGCCCGGTCACCCGCCTGCTGGGGGCCGGCGTCAATGTCGCCCTGGGCACGGACGGCGCCGCCAGCAACAACGACCTCAACCTGTTCAACGAAATGCACAGCGCCGCCCTGCTCGCCAAGCTGGGCAGCGGCGACGCCTCGGCCCTGCCGGCGGCGCGGACGCTGACCCTGGCCACCCTCGGCGGCGCACGCGCCCTCGGCCTCGAGCAGCGCA
Organism: Pseudohaliea sp.; assembly: GCF_040217025.1. Lineage (GTDB taxonomy): Bacteria > Pseudomonadota > Gammaproteobacteria > Pseudomonadales > Halieaceae > Pseudohaliea. Next base: position 124,738 of record NZ_JAVJOA010000010.1, read on the forward strand.
TCGGCAGCCTCGAGGTGGGCAAGCAGGCAGACCTGGTCGCCGTGGACCTCGGCGGCCCGGCCCAGCAGCCGGTGTACAACCCGCTGTCGACCCTGGTCTACGCCTGCAACGGCAGCGAGGTCAGCCACAGCTGGGTCGCCGGCCGGGCGCTGCTCGCGGACCGCAAGCCGCTGACCCTGGACCGGCGGGCGGTGCTGGCGAAGGCCGAGGACTGGCGTTCCAGGATTCAGGCGGGGACGCCCGGGCCGGGGACGGGCAACGCAGCCAAGGAGACACCATGACCGCACGCAGTAACGTCGACCGGCAGGAGATCGCCAAGTTCGAGGCCCTCGCCTCGCGCTGGTGGGACATGGACGGCGACTTCCGCCCCCTGCACGAGATCAACCCGCTCCGGGCCAACTTCATCGACGGCCTGTCGCCGGTCGCCGACCGCGACCTGGTCGACGTGGGCTGCGGCGGCGGCATCCTGGCCGAGGCCATGGCCCAGCGCGGCGCGCGGGTCACCGGCATCGACATGGGCGAGGCGCCGCTGTCGGTGGCGCGGCTGCACCAGCTCGAGTCGGGGCTCGACATCGACTACCGCCAGGCCACGGCGGAAGAGCTGGCGGAAGAGCGGCCCGGGGCCTACGACATCGTCTGCTGCCTCGAGATGCTCGAGCACGTACCGGACCCCGGTGCCGTGGTCGGCGCCTGCGCGGCCCTCGCCCGGCCGGGCGCATCGCTCTATTTCTCCACCATCAACCGCAACCCGAAAGCGTTCCTGTTCGCCATCGTCGGCGCCGAGCACATCCTCCGGCTGCTGCCGGCGGGCACCCACGAGTACGACAAGTTCATCAAGCCCTCGGAGCTCGCCGGCTGGGTGCGCGACGCGGGCCTCGTGCTGCGCGAAATGACCGGCCTGACCTATAACCCGCTGACGAAGCGCTACCGCCTCGACGAGAAGGACGTATCCGTGAACTACCTGCTGCGCGCCGAGAAACCGGCGTGAGCCACCCGGGCACGCGCCTCGCCGCGGTCTTCTTCGATCTCGACGGCACCCTGGCCGATACCGCCGGCGATTTCATCCCCGTGGTGCAGACGCTGCGCGCCGAGGCGGGCCTCAAGCCTCTGCCGCCGGCGCGGATCCGCGCCAGCGTTTCCAACGGCGCCCGTGGCCTGGTGACCCTCGCCCTCGGCCTGGATGAGGGCGAAGGGGATTTCGAACACTGGCGCCAGCGGCTGCTGACGCTCTACGGCGGCATCCTCGGCACCCACGCCACCCTGTTCCCGGGGCTGCGCGAGCTCATCGCGCGCCTCGGCGATGCCGGCATCGCCTGGGGCGTCGCCACGAACAAGCCGCGGGTGTACACGGTGCCCCTGCTCGAGCGCCTGGCCATCGAGCCGCCGCCGGCGAGCGTGGTCTGCCCCGAGGACGTGAGCGAGCGCAAGCCGCACCCGGAGAGCCTGGAGCGGAACTGCCGGGAGGCGGGTTGCGCCCCGGAGCGGGCGGTGTACGTGGGCGACCACGTTCGCGATATAGAGGCCGGCCGCCGAGCCGGCCTGTATACGGTCGCCGCCGCCTACGGCTACATCGAGCCCGGCGACGATCCCGCCCGCTGGGGCGCCGACGCGCTGGTCGCGGACAGCGAGGCCCTGGCCGCGGTACTGCTGTCGCCCATCGACACGGCGCCGGCAAGCACGGGGATCACCGACAGGAACCACGAGGCCCAGCCATGATGACCACGACGATTCCCGCCGGCTACCGCGCGCCGCCGGACCTCCTCGCCGGCCGCACGGTCATGGTGACCGGCGCCGGGGACGGCATCGGCCGCGCCGCCGCCCTCGCCTACGCGGCGCACGGGGCCACGGTGATCCTCCTCGGGCGCACGGTGGAAAAGCTCGAGGCCGTGTACGATGCCATCGAGGCAGCCGGCGGTGCCCAGCCGGCGATCTTCCCGATGGATCTTGCCAGCGCCCCGGAGGCCGACTACGCGGGCCTCGCCGGCGCCGTCGGCGAGACCTTCGGCCGGCTCGACGGCCTGCTGCAAAACGCCGGCGTCCTCGGCGAGCGCCGGCCCATCGAGAACGCGACCTGGAAAGCCTGGGAGCAGGTGATGCAGGTGAACGTGAATGCGGCCTTCCTGCTCACCCGGGCGATGCTGCCGCTGCTGCGGGCAGCGCCGCGGGCGAGCCTGGTGTTCACGTCGTCGGGCGTGGGCCGGAAGGGGCGCGCCTACTGGGGCGCCTACGCGGTATCGAAGTTCGCGACCGAGGGGCTCATGCAGGTCCTCGCCGACGAGCTGGAGAACACCAGCAAGGTGCGCGTGAACAGCCTGAACCCCGGCGCCACCAACACCGCCATGCGCCGGGCCGCCTACCCGGGCGAGGAGCCCACGACCAACCCGGCGCCGGAGGGGATCATGCCCGCCTACCTGTACCTGATGGGAGACGACAGCCTGGCCGTGCACGGCCAGGCTCTCAACGCGCAGTAGGGGTGCGCAGCAGGGTGCCGGCCAGCGGCTACTCCACCGCCTTGCGGCCGCTGCCCTTTTCCTTGCCGCCGCGCTTCCTGAGCGCACCCTTGCCGAACTTGCCGGCTTTCTCGCCACGCTCACCGCGGGGATCGCGGCCCTTCTTGCGCAGCTGCCGCTCCTGGGCCTTGCGCTCGTCGGCGGTGACGGACTCGACCGGTTTCGGATCCAGCCCCGCCATGCGGTAGAGGGCCTTCACTTCCTTGTCGGACATCTCCATCCACTGGCCCTTCTTCACCCGGGAGGGGATGAAGATCTCCCCGTAGCGCACGCGCTTCAGCCGCGAGACCGTGAGGCCCTGTGATTCCCACAGGCGGCGCACCTCGCGGTTACGGCCCTCCATGATCACGACGTAGTACCAGTGGTTGACGCCGTCGCTGTCGTGGCCGCCGGGCTGGACGTCGGTAAAGCGCGCGACACCGTCCTCGAGCATGACCCCCTCGAGCATGCGCTCGAGGGCCTCGGGCCGGGCCTCGCCGAGCACGCGCACGGCGTATTCCCGATCGATGTTCGCCGAGGGATGCATGAGGGCGTTGGCCAGTTCGCCGTCGGTGGTGAAAAGGAGCAGCCCGGAGGTGTTGTAGTCGAGGCGGCCGATGGAGATCCACCGCCCCTGCTTGAGCTTCGGCAGGCTCTCGAACACGGTGCGCCGCCCTTCCGGGTCCTTGCGGGAGCAGACCTCGCCGGTGGGCTTGTTGTACAGCAGGCAGCGCACGCCGCCGCTGACGGCCGCCTCCAGGGGCTTGCCGTCCACGGCCAGGCGGTTGCGGGGATGCACCCGGTCGCCGAGGCGGGCCGTGCGCTCGTCGATGGTGACCCGGCCCTGCTCGATCCAGCGCTCCATCTCGCGCCGGGAACCGAGGCCGGTACGGGCAAGCACCTTCTGCAGCTTTTCGCCGCTCTTGCCCTTGTCCTTGTCCTTGTCCTTCCCCTTGTCGTCAGCCATCGGCCCGTTGCGCGCCCGCGGCGTCCTCGGTGCTGTCCTCGTCGCTGCTGTCGTCCTCCGCCCCGCTGTGCCCAGCGCTGGCGACATCGCCGTCGGTGGCGGCGTCCTCGGGTGTCGCAGGCTCCTCGCCGGGTACCGCCACGTCTCCGCCGGCGCTGTCCGGCGATGGGGGTTCGGCGGCCGGGCCGCCCGCTTCACCGCTGCCGGCCGCATCATTCGCCGCACTGGCGAGGGGCTCGCTGAAGCCGAGCTCGGCATTCAGCGTCTCGAGGTCGCGGATATCCGCCAGCGCGGGAAGCTGGTCGAGGCTCTTCAGGTTGAAGTAGTCGAGGAACTGGCGCGTGGTGGCGTACATGGCCGGGCGCCCGGGCACGTCCCGGTGGCCGACCACGCGGATCCACTCGCGCTCGTGCAGCGTCTTGATGATGTTGGAGCTCACCGCCACGCCGCGAATCTCTTCGATCTCGCCGCGGGTGATGGGCTGGCGGTAGGCGATGAGCGCGAGGGTCTCGAGCAGGGCGCGGGAATACTTCGGCGGCCGCTCGTGCCAGAGCCGGGCCACCCAGGGGCCCAGGTTCTGGCGCACCTGGAAGCGGAAGCCGCTGGCGACCTCCCTCAGCTCGAAGCCCCGATCCTCGCAGCGGGCGGCGACTTCCTCCAGCGCGGCGCGGATGTCCTCCTTCGGCGGGCGCTCCGCCTCCTCGAACAGCTCGGCGAGCTGCGTCACCGTGAGCGGCTTCCCCGCGGCGAGCAGCGCGCCCTCGATGATCTGTACCAGGCCCGTCTCCGCCACTATTCGGCCCTCGCCTTGACGTGGATCGGCGCGAACGGCTCGCTCTGGACGATTTCCACCAGGGACTCCTTGATCAGTTCCATGACGGCGAGGAAGGTGACCACGACCCCCAGGCGACCCTCCTTCGGGTCGAACAGGGTGACGAAGGGCACAAACTGCCGCCCGGCGAGGGCCTCGAGCACCTCGGACATGCGCTCGCGGGTCGACAGCGCCTCGCGCTGGATATGGTGATGCTCGTACATGTCGGCGCGGCGCAGGACCTCCGACAGGGCGACCAGCAGCTCGCGCATGTCGACGTCCGGGTCCGGCCGGGCGCGCTGCAGGTCCGGCGGCTCGGCGCTGGCGACGAAGGTGTCGCGCTCGTTGCGCGGCAGCTCCTCGATGTCCTCGGCCGCTTTCTTGAAGCGCTCGTATTCCTGCAGCCGGCGGATCAGCTGCGCCCGCGGGTCCTCCTCGTCCTCGTCGACATCGACGGAGCGAGGCAGCAGCATGCGCGACTTGATCTCGGCGAGCACGGCGGCCATGAGCAGGTATTCCGCCGCGAGCTCGAACTGCATGGCGTCCATGAGCTCGACGTATTCCATGTACTGCTCGGTGATCTTGGAAACGTCGATCTCGAGGATGTCGAGGTTCTGCCGCCGGATCAGGTAGAGCAGCAGGTCGAGGGGCCCCTCGAAGGCCTCGAGGATCACCTCCAGGGCCCGCGGCGGGATGTAAAGATCCTTCGGCAGCTCCGTCACCGCCTTGCCCATGACGATGGCGAAGGGCATCTCGCCCTGCTCCGGGTTGGTCGTCGGCGGGGCCAGCGGGCGCGCGGCCTCGCCGGCGCTGCTGCGGTCTTCGGAAGTGCTCACGCGCGGTCCTTTATCGCTTTCGCGCGAGTATACCTGACTAGGCTTCGAAGGGCGTCACGTCGCCCTTGCCCACCCGCAGTACCAGGGGCAGGTCGTCGGCCAGATCGATCACCGAGGTGGGCTCCATGCCGCAGTAGCCGCCGTCGATCACCAGGTCGACGTCGTGCTCCAGCGTATCGCGGATCTCGTAGGGGTCGATGAGCGGAAGCTCGTCACCGGGGAGGATCAGCGTGACGCTCATGAGCGGTTCGTCGAGGTCCGCCAGCAGCGCCTGGGCGATATTGTTCTCCGGCACGCGCAGGCCCACGGTCCTGCGCTTGGCGTGCATGAGGCGCCGGGGCACCTCGGACGTGGCCTTGAGGATGAAGGTGTAGGGCCCCGGCGTGTTGTTGCGCAGCAGCCGGTACTGGGTGTTGTCCACCCGGGCATAGGTGGCGAGCTCGGAGAGGTCGCGGCAGACCAGGGTGAAGTTGTGATCCGCCTCGAGGCGGCGGATGCGGCGGATGCGGTCGAGCGCCGCCTTGTCGCCGATCTGGCAGCCGAGCGCGTAGGCCGAGTCGGTGGGGTACACGATGACGCCGCCGGCACGGATGATGTCCACCGCCTGGCGCACGAGACGGGCCTGGGGATTGTCCGGGTGGACCTGGAAGAACTGGCTCACGGTGCTGTCGCCTCCCTGGATGCTGCCCGCGCGCCGGCCGGGGCCGCCAGCCGCGTCCACACGTTGGGCCGGTCGGCGAAGGGCGCCGATGCTACACCAAGACGCGGCCCGTGGGGCGTGTCGGCGTGAAAATCACTGCCGACGGAGACGGCGAGGTCGAAATCCGCGGCCAGCTGCGCAAGGGCCGTTGCCTGTCCCGGCGCCTGGCGTCCGCTCACGACCTCGAGCGCGGCACCGCCGGCGGCAGCGAAATCGGTCACCAGCCGGCGCAGCTTCATGCGCGTGAACTTGTAGTGCAGCGGGTGGGCGAGCACGGCGATGCCGCCGGCGGCGGTGATCCACCCGGTGACCGCGGCGAGCCCGGGCCAGAAGGCCTTGACGTCCCCGGTCTTGTTGCGTCCCAGGTAGCGCTTGAACGCGGTGGCCTCATCGGGCAGGTGCCCCGCCTCGACCAGCCAGCGCGCGAAATGGGGCCGCCCCAGCTGGCTCGCGCCGGCGATCGCCCGGGCCCCGGCGAGGGCGCCGGGGAAACCGCGGCTCGCCAGCCGCTCGGCAATGGTCTGCGCCCGCTGCTGCCGGGCGCTGTCCAGGACGGCGAGGCCCGCCGAAAGGGTCGGGTCATCGACGCGGACGCCGAGGCCCACCACGTGGATCGTCGCACCGCTCCACTGGCAGGACAGTTCCAGCCCGGGGTGCAGCACCAGGCCGCCGGCCAGCGGCGCCGCCGCCCGGTAGCCGGCGAGCGTGTCGTGGTCGGTGATGGCGAGCTCGGCGATGCCCGCGGCACGAGCGCGCTCGAGCAGCGCCGCCGGCGAAAGCGCGCCGTCGGAGGCGTTCGTGTGGGTGTGGAAGTCAACCAGCACAGTTCGCTACCATTGGCCTCTTGACCGTTCTCCTGCCCCGCGCCGGGCGCACACCGCCGCCGCTGGCCGGCGAGCTTAGCACGGAAGGAACCCCCCACCCCATGCGGCAACTGCTCGAGTTCATTCCCATTGCACTGTTCTTCATCGTCTACCAGCTAGACGGCGAAACGATGTCCCTGGGCAGCTGGTCCTACACCGTCGATGGCATCTTCACCGCCACCGCCGTGCTCATCGCGGCCACCGCGCTGCAGTTTGTCGTCGGCTCGCTGCTCGCGCGCCACGTCGAGAAGCGGGCATTGTGGACCTTCCTGGCCGTGCTCGTTTTCGGTGGGGCGACGCTGCTGCTGCGCGACGAGACCTTCATCCAGTGGAAGCCGACGATCTTCAACTGGGCCCTGGCGCTGGCCTTCATCCTGTTCCGCTTCGTCGGCGAGCGAACGCTCATGGAGCGCACCCTGGGTACGCAGCTGCACCTGCCGCGGGCCGTCTGGCTGCGCCTGAACGCACTGTGGGTCGGCAACTTCCTCATCGTCGGCGCTCTCAACCTTTACGTCGCCTACAGCTACAGCGAGGCGACCTGGGTGAGCTACAAGCTGTACTCGGCCATCGGCTTCACGCTGCTGCTCACCGTGCTCACCGCCCTGCTCATCAGCCCGCACCTCAAGGACGACGGCGAGGGCCCGGAGGCCCGCGTCGCCAGCGACGACGCCTGACGGCGAGGAGACCGGACCGTGTACTACGCCATCATCGCCGAGGACGCACCGCAGACCCTGAGCGCGCGCCGCGCGGCGCGCCCCGCCCACCTGAAGCGCATCCAGGCGCTGGTCGACGCCGGCCGGGTGCTGCTGGCGGGGCCGCACCCGACCCTCGATACCAGGGAGCCGGGAGAGGCCGGCTTCAGCGGCAGCCTCATCGTCGCCGAGTTCGACAGCCTGGCCGATGCCGAGGCCTGGGCTGCCGGCGATCCCTACACGGAGGCCGGCGTTTTCGCCTCGGTGACCGTCAAACCCTTCCTGCCGGTGCTGCCCTGAGGGCGGCACATGCTATCCTCTGCCGCCGCGAACCGCTGCCGACAGGCCATGCCGGATGCTCTGCCATCCCGGACTGCCGGCTGGCACAGCCCCGATGCCCGGTCACCGATGCCAGCCGACGAAAGCTGACACCGGTGCCTGAGACTGATGCCCGACAAAGAGGAGACCGTTTCGTGAACGCGCTGGCCCGCCTGCTCTATGCCATCGCCTGTGCCGCCTGCCTTGCCGGCGCCGGCAGCGCCGCCGCCCAGGACAGCGCCTGGGTCGGCGATGAAGTCTTCATCGTGCTCCACGCCGGCCCAGGAACCAACTACCGCTGGGTCGCCAAGCTGAACCCGGGCACGGCCCTGGAACCGAAGGGCACCGCCGAGGACGGCGCCTGGACCGAGGTCACCACCGACCGCGGCACCGAGGGCTGGGTGCGCAGCGAGTTTCTCACCCGCCAGCCCCCGGCCCAGGTGCGCCTGCCCGCGGCCGAGGCGCGCGCCGGGCGTCTGCAGGCCCGGGTGAAGGAGCTCGAGGACAACCTCGCGGCCGTGCGCGCCGCCGAGGCCGACACCAGCGGCAGCCTGGCGGAAACCGAGGCGCGGCTCGCTGCAACCAGCGAGGAGCTCGCCAACATCAAGCAGGTCTCCGGGCGCGCCCTGGCCCTGGACGAGGAGAACCGGCAGCTCAACGAGACCGTCGAGACCCTGCGCTCCGAGCTGGACGTGCTGAAAGCGGACAACCAGCGCCTGCAGGACAAGCTGCAGAGCAGCGCCTTTCTCGACGGCGCCCTCGCCGTCCTTCTCGGCGTGATCATCACCCTCGTGGTGCCACGGCTCTGGCCGCGCCGGCGCAGCAGTTCCAGCTGGGCCTGATCCCCGATTGTCTGAACCCATGGCCAGCCCACAGTACCCGGGAGCGCTAGCATGAAACGACTTCTCCACTACCTGGTCCTGCCGCTGCTCGCCGTCGGCCTGGCACTGCCCGCGGCCTCGGAAAGCTCCCTACCCAACCCGCAGGTCGTCATCGAGACGACGCAGGGCAACATCACGCTGCGGCTGTTCCGCGACAAGGCGCCGGCCACCGTGGAGAACTTCCTCCAGTACGTGGAGGACGGCTTCTACGACGGCACGATCTTCCACCGCGTCATCCCCAATTTCATGATCCAGGGCGGCGGCTTCACCCCGGACATGACGGAGAAAGCGACCCGCGAGCCCATCCCCAACGAGTCGCGCAACCGGCTGCACAACGTGCGCGGCACCGTGGCCATGGCGCGCACCTCGGACCCGGACTCGGCCACCGCGCAGTTCTTCATCAACCAGCGCACCAACCTGCGCCTGGACTGGATGCCGGGGCAGCCCGGCTACACGGTTTTCGGTGAGGTGACCGACGGCATGAACGTGGTCGACTTCATCGCCACCGCGCCGGTGCAGGAGGTGGGCGGCCACACGGACGTGCCCGTGGAGCCCATCGTCATCAAGACGATCCGCAAGAAGTCCCTGTTGTGACTGCGCTCAGCGTCAATCTCAACAAGATCGCACTGATCCGCAATTCCCGGGACACGCGCTCCCCGGACGTTCCCAGCCACGCGCAGCTGTGCATCGACGCGGGCGCCGACGGCATCACCGTGCACCCGCGGCCGGACCAGCGCCATATCCGCGCGAGCGACTGCCGGGAGCTCGCGGCCATGCTCACGGTGGAGTTCAATATCGAGGGCAATCCTTTCGCCGGCCCGCGGCGCAGCGAGCGCGCCGGGGTCGAGGACTATCCGGGATTCCTGCCGCTGGTGCGCGAGACGCGGCCGGCGCAGTGCACCCTGGTGCCGGACGGCGACGCGCAGCTGACCTCGGACCACGGTTTCGACCTGCACAGGGACGGCGAGCGGCTGGCGCCGCTGGTCGAGGAACTGAAAAGCCTCGGCACCCGCGTGAGCCTGTTCATGGACCCGGAACCGGCGCAGATGGCCCTGGCGGCCGAGGTCGGCGCCGACCGGATCGAGCTGTACACCGAGAGCTACGCCCGCGCCTTTGCGACCGGTGCCGAGGTGGACGCCATGCTCGCGCGCTTCCGTGCCGCGGCAGAGGCTGCGCAGGCGGCGGGGCTCGGCGTCAACGCCGGCCACGATCTCAACCTGGAAAACCTGCCGCCCTTCTGCGCGGCGCTTCCCGCCCTGCTCGAGGTCTCCATCGGCCATGCGCTCACGGTCGACGCGCTGCGCCTCGGCCTCGCCGAGACAGTGCGCGCCTACCAGCGCGCGCTGGGCAAGGCCTGACAGCTCAGTCCAGCGGCCCCGCCGCATAGAGGCTCACCCGCCGGAAGGCCGGGGATTCGTCGAGGTCCGGCCAGGTACTCGCTTCCCACTCGCCCAGGCGCCGGAACGCGGAATGGGCGAAGTCCCGCACCCGCGAGTCGCCGAGGAGCACGGCCGGCGCGCGCTGGCAGAGCCGGTCGAGCCAGGGCAGGTTGGCGCGGTCGTAGAGAACGTCGGCCGCCGTCACCAGGTCCACCGGGCCCTCCACCGCCGCGAAGTCGTCGGCGAGCACGAGCGGGACACCGTTCAGCGCCGCGTTCTCCTCGCAGGCCGCCAGCGCATCCGGGTCCAGGTCGCAGGCCACCACTTCCCGTGCGCCGGCGCGCGCCGCGGCAATGGCGACCACCCCGGAACCGGCGCCGAAATCCAGCACGCGCCGCCCTGCCACCCACTGCGGGTTGGCGAGAAGCCGGCTCGCCAGCACCTGCCCCGCCGCCCAGCAGAAGACCCAGTAGAGCGGTGTGTCCATCAGTGCACGCACGGCGTCGCCATCGAGTTCCTCCTGCGGGTAATCGGCGTTCAGCAGGTAGAGCGAGAGGCCGCCCGCCCCCGGCAGCGCCGTCGCCTCGATGCGGCCGCCGGCGAGTGCCGGCGGCAGGCGGGCGCTCAGCACCGGGTTGCGTTGTCGATCCATCGCGGCATCATAGCGCCTCGCTTTCCGATGGACAGCCGCCGTGGCCACGCCCTACCTCGTACCGCACAGCCGGGAGCCGATCGCTATCCTGCACCGGGACGGGCACCTGCTCCTCGTGCGCAAGCCCGACCTGCTCCTCTCGGTGCCGGGCAAGCACCCGCTGAACAAGGACTGCCTCATCAGCCGGCTGCAGGTGGACTACCCGGGGGCCCGCATCGTGCACCGGCTGGACCTCGACACCTCGGGGATCATGGTCATCGCGCTGACCCGGCGCGCCGAGTCGGCGCTCGGCCGGCTGTTCCAGGAACGCCGGGTGGAGAAGGACTACGTGGCCGTGGTGGACGGCGCCGTCACCGACGACGCAGGGGAGATCGACCTGCCGATCGCACCGGACTGGGAGCGGCGGCCACGGCAGAAGGTCTGTGCGGAACAGGGCAAGGCGGCGCTCACCCGCTACCGCGTCCTCGCGCGCGACGGCGACCGCACCCGCCTCGAACTGACGCCGGTAACCGGGCGGTCGCACCAGCTGCGGCTGCACCTCGCGGCGATCGGCCACCCGATCCTCGGCTGCGACCTCTATGCCCCGGAGGCGGTGCTGGCGAAGGCGCCACGACTGCTCCTGCACGCCAGCCGCCTGGCCTTCCCGCACCCGGTCAGCGGCGCCCGGCTCGAGCGGCACTGCCCGCCGCCATTCTGATCCCGGACTACCGGGTCAGGCCTCCGCCGGCAGGTGGGAACACCAGTCGCTCCAGCTGCCCGCGTACAGCTGCGCGTCGCCGCGCCCGAGGCGGGCCAGGGTGAACAGGTTGATGCAGGCGGAGACGCCGGAGCCGCAGTAAGCCACCAGCCGGTCTGCCTCGAGCAGCTCGCCCCAGTGGGCGGCGAGGGCCGCGTTATCGAGCAGGCGGCCGCTGTCGTCGGTGGCGTCGCCCCAGAACCGGTTCTCGGCGCCGGGGATATGCCCGGCGACCGGGTCCATGGTCTCGTTCTCACCGCGGTAGCGGTCCGGGGCACGCGCATCCACCAGCGTGGCGCCCGCGGCCTGCGCACTGCGCACATCGTCGATGGTGAGCCGGCCGGCGTAGTCGCCCACCACCGGTACCGGGCAGGCTGTCGCGGCGACCTCGCCGGCCTCGGGCTCACCGCCGGCCGCGAGCCAGCCGCTGTAGCCGCCGTTGAGCAGTGCCGGCGGCCGGTAGCCGAGGGCGCGCATCATCCACCAGAGACGTCCGGCGATGGCAAAACCGCTGTCGTCGTAGGCGATGACCGGTGTGGCGAGGTCGATCCCGCAGCGGGCGAGCGTGGCGGCGAAGTCCTGCGGCGCCGGGAGCGGGTGCCGCCCCCCGTGCTCGCCGCGCGGTACCGAGAGTTCGCGGTCCAGGTCGAGGTACACGGCACCGGGGATATGCCCCGCGAGCCAGGCCTCGCGCCCCGCATCCGGCCGGGTCAGGTCGAAACGGCAATCGACGATGACGGCCTCACCGCCGCCGATTGTCTCCGGCTCAACCAGGGTTGCGTCCGTCATCGCAGCCTCCTGCGCGCTGGGCGCTTTCGGGAAAGTTGACTAGAATTCTGCCATAGGAAAGGAGAAAGCGTGGTCAGCAGCGAGCGCTCAGTTTCCGGCCTGCGCATCATCGCGCGGCCCAATCACTCGTCGACCTGGCAGGCGAACCAGCTCGTGCTGCTGGCGCTGGCGGTGCCTTCGCTGGGCGTCGGTGTCATCCTCGCCATCTACGGCGCCTGGCTCGTCCTGCCCTTCGCCGGCCTGGAACTCTCCGCCCTCGGCTGGGCGCTCTACCGCGTGAACCGCAAGCTGCAGTTCCGGCAGATCATCACCCTGAGCGAGCAGGACGTGTGCATCGATGAAGGGCGCACGGCACCGGTGCGCTCCTGGCGCCTGGCGCGGCACGGCACGGCGCTCGCCGTCACTCCGGAGAAACACCCCTGGGAGGGGCCCCGGCTGGCCGTCTACAGCCCCGATCACCGGGTGCCCGTGGGCGACTTCCTCAACCGGGACGATGCGCTGTCGCTGCTTGGCCTGCTGCGCGCGGAAATCCGCGTGGGCACCAGCAGCCCGCAGGCCCAGCGTCACCTGTAGGCGCGCGGGGCGCGGCCTCAGCCGCCGATATTGGTGGCGCCGTCGTTGGCCATCTTGCCGCGGCGCTGCCACTCGCGGGTACTGTTGGCGCCGCCTTCCTGCATTGCCGCGCGCTTGGCTTCCCACTGCTCTTCGGTCATGCAGACCTTCTCGGTAAAGCGTGTGCCCGTCGTCTTGACCCGTTCGCAGATCAGCTCGGGCGTTTCGCCACTGGCCGCCACCTGGTCGCCCGCGGCGGCCGCGTCGGCATCCGCGGTCGAATTGCTCGCGCAGCCACTGATGGCCGCGGCGCACGCCGCGGCCAGGAAAAGGAAATGTCGCATGGCACGTGGCCCCATCTTGTTCATGTAGCATCCAAGTCTGACAGATCACCGGGCGCGGGGACACCCAACCGTTCACCGGAGTCTCCCGCCGCCGTATAATCCCCGGCTCACCCCGCGCCGGCGCAACGACCTGCGCCACGCCGCAGAAGCATCCGTTCGGGAGCCCCTCACCATGAGCAAACCGCTATGAGCACCTCGCCATGAGCAACAAGGTCGGCTTCATCAGCCTGGGCTGCCCCAAGGCGCTGGTGGACTCGGAGCGTATCCTCACCCAGCTCAAGCTGGACGGCTACGACATCGTGCCCACCTACGAGGATGCGGACGTGGTCGTGGTCAACACCTGCGGCTTCATCGACAGCGCCAAGCAGGAGTCCCTGGACGCCATCAGCGAGGCGGTGACGGAGAACGGCCGGGTCATCGTCACCGGCTGCATGGGTCGCGGCGAGGACGCCGAGCGGATCCGCCAGGCCAATCCCTCCGTGCTCTCGGTGACCGGCCCGGCGGCCTACGAGGAAGTCGTGGGCGCCGTGCGCGAATTCGTTCCCCCGGCCGCCGAGCGGGACCCCTTCGTCGACCTGGTGCCCGGTACGGGCCTGCGCCTGACGCCGCGGCACTACGCGTACCTGAAGATCTCCGAGGGCTGCAACCACCGCTGCCGCTTCTGCATCATCCCGTCGATGCGCGGCGACCTGGTCAGCCGGCCGATCGGCGACGTCATGGCGGAGGCCGAGGGCCTCGTGCGCAGCGGCGTGCGCGAGCTGCTGGTGATCTCCCAGGACACCAGCGCCTACGGCGTCGACCTGAAATACCGCACGGGGTTCTGGGAAGGCCGGCCGCTGAAGAGCAACCTCCAATCCCTCTGCAGCGCCCTCGGCGACCTCGGGGTCTGGGTACGGCTGCACTACGTCTACCCCTACCCGCACGTGGACGACATCATCCCGCTGATGGCCGAGGGCCGGATCCTTCCCTACCTCGACATCCCCTTCCAGCACGGCAGCCCCACGGTGCTCAAGCGCATGCGCCGCCCGGCGGCCGCAGAGAAAGTCCTCGACCGCATCGCCCGCTGGCGCGGCGCCGTGCCCGAGCTCACGCTGCGCAGCACCTTCATCGTCGGCTTTCCCGGCGAGACCGAGGCGGAGTTCGAGGAGCTTCTCGCCTTCCTGCGCGAGGCGCGCCTTGACCGTGTCGGCTGCTTCCAGTACTCACCGGTCGCCGGGGCCGCCGCCAACGCGCTGCCGGACCCGGTGCCGGAGGCGCTCAAAGAGGAGCGCTGGGCGCGCTTCATGGAAGTGCAGCAGGCGATCAGCGAGGAGAAACAGCGGGCGAAGGTCGGCCAGTGGATCGAAGTTCTCATCGACGAGGTGGACGAGAGCGGTGCGGTCGGCCGCTCCCGGGGCGATGCACCCGAGGTCGACGGTCGCGTGTTCCTCGACGGCATCACGGAGCTCTCCCCCGGCGACCTCGTCGAGGCCCAGGTCACGGCGGCAGACGCCTACGACCTGTGGGCGGGCTGACGCGCCGAAGATCGAGGGCGACGCCCCGTGAACCTGCTGCTGTTCGACGCATCCGAGCGGGAGGGCGATGACCGGGTGCGTATCCGCGGCCGCCGCGCCCGGCACCTGCGCGAGGTCTTCGAGGCCGCCCCGGGGCACACGCTGCCGGTCGGCGAGATCGGCGGGCGGCTGGGCACGGGGACGGTGCTTCACCTCGACGGGGACGATGCCCTCCTCGCGGTTGCGCTCGAACGCGACCCGCCGCCGCGCCTGCCGCTGGTGCTGGTGCTCGCCCTGCCCCGGCCCAAGATGCTCAGGCGGCTGCTGCGCGCCGTCGCCGAAATCGGCGTCAGCGACCTGGTGCTGATCAACAGCGAGCGCGTCGAGAAGAGTTTCTGGCAGTCCGACCTCCTCGCCGACGCCGCGCTGCGCGACTACTGCCTCGCCGGTGCGGCCCAGGCCCGCGACACCCGGCTACCGGCCCTCACCCTGCGCCGCCGCTTCCGGCCCTTTGCCGAGGACGAACTCCCGGCACTGTGCAGCGGGCGCCGGGCCCTGGTCGCCGATCCCGGCGCCGTGCTGCCCTGCCCCGCCTCGCCCGCGGGCCCTCTCCTGCTCGCCATCGGTCCGGAGGCCGGTTTCAACGGCTTCGAGGTCGGGCTGTTCGAGGCGGCGGGCTGTACGCCCGTCTCCCTGGGGCCGCGCACCCTGCGCGTGGAGACCGCGCTGGTCGCTGCCCTCGGCCGACTGGGCGCGCCCGCGGGCCTCGCCTGAGCATGCAACCGTTGACCGGTATCAAGGACAGGGGGGCTCGCGCGCAGTAACTTCAGCGGCAGGAACCGGCCGGAACGCCCGGTAACAGGTCATCAAAAGATAACGATCAGACAAGACATGGAATCGAGATGCTGAGTGTTGCAGAGATCATGACCCGCGAGCCCTACACCCTGGGGCCCGATGACACGCTGGCGGACGCGCGTCGCCTGATGAACGCGCACCACATCCGCCATATCCCCGTTGTTAGCGCCGAGCGCACGATCATCGGCCTGGTCTCCCACCGCGACGTGCTGGCGGCCAGCGACTCGACCCTGGAGAGCCACCACGAGGACCATGCCGCGGTGCCGCTGTCGGCGGTCATGAGTTCGCCGGTACAGACCGTGGACGAGCACGCCAGCCTGCGCGGCGCGGCGCTGCACCTGCAGAAGCACCGCATGGGCTGCCTGCCGGTGACCCGCGACGGCGCTCTCGTCGGCATTATCACCGACTCGGACTTCGTCGCCATTGCCATCCACCTGATGGAGCAGTTGGAACTGGTGGAGCCCGAGGAAGGGCTCGAGGACGTCGAGGACGAATTCTAGGGGCCGCCCGGCACCGGGAAGCCTGCCGGCGCCGGGCGCGGCTCAGCCGGCGATATCCAGCCCCGCCGGGCAGCTCACGCCGGTGCCGCCGAGCCCGCAGTAGCCGCCGGGATTCTTTGCCAGGTACTGCTGGTGGTAGTCTTCCGCGTAGTAGAAGGGTCCCGCCGCGGCGATCTCCGTGGTGATCTCGCCATGGCCGGCGGCGCTGAGCGCCGCCTGGTACTGCTCCCGGGAGGCCTCCGCCGCCTGTTGCTGGGCCGCGTTCGCCGTGTAGATCGCCGAGCGGTACTGGGTGCCGATATCGTTGCCCTGGCGCATGCCCTGGGTCGGGTCGTGCCCCTCCCAGAACAGCTTCAGCACCGCGTCGAAGGACAGCACCGCCGGGTCGAAGACGACCAGCACCGCTTCCGTGTGGCCCGTCTTGCCGGAGCACACCTCGCGATAGCCCGGGTTCGGCGTGTGACCCCCGGCATAGCCGACGGCCGTGGTATAGACACCCGGCTGCTCCCAGAAACGGCGCTCGGCGCCCCAGAAACACCCCATGCCCACGACCACCTGCTCAAGCGGCGCCGGGAAAGGTCCCTCGAGCGGTGTCGCCAGGACCGCGTGGCGCTCGGGTACCGCCACCGGCTCGTCGCGACCGGGGAGGGCCTCCTCGGCCGAGGGCAGGGCGTGCTTCTTGCGGATGCTGAACAGGCTGGCCATGGGTGACTCCTCGCTGTACTCGTCGCGGCTTCTCGCCGCGTGCTCTCGTCGCGTACTTACCTCGCATGCTTTGGCGGCACGCCGCGGCACGGCGGCTTTAGCGGCAGCCGGGCGGGCGTTTCGTCGTCCCCAAGTGTAGCGCGCTTGCGTGCGCCTTGGAGCCACCGGGCCCCGGCGCTAAGATCACCCCATGAAACCGAGGCCCCGATCATGAGCCGCTCCCCCGCCAAACCCGCTGCCCGCGGCGAGGTCGCGCGTTTCCTCGACAAGCGGCGCAACCTCCAGGCCTTCGCCGAGCGCAGCCCGCGGCTGCTGTTCGCGGTCGATGCCACGGCCAGCCGCCAGCCCACCTGGGACCTCGCCTGCCAGCTGCAGGGCGAGATGTTCCTCGCCACGGAGCGCCTGGCAAGCCTGTCGGTGCAGCTGTGCTACTACCGCGGCCTGGGGGAGTTCGAGGCCACGGCCTGGACCGGCAGCGCCAGTGGCCTGGCGCGCTCCATGAGCCGCGTACAGTGCGCCGCGGGGCGGACGCAGCTCACCCGCGTGCTGCGCCACGCGCTCGTCGAGCACGCCCGCCGGCCGGTGCGCGCGGCGATCTTCATCGGCGACGCCATGGAGGAAGACGCCGGCCGCCTCGCGCAGCTAGCAGGGGAATGCGGCCTGAAGCGCCTGCCGCTGTTCCTGTTCCAGGAGGGCGGGCAGCCCGCCGTGACGGCCTGCTTCGAGCAGCTCGCCCGGCTGAGCGGCGGTGCCCGTCTCGACTTCGACAGCGCCAGCGCCGACCGCCTGGCCAGCCTCCTCGGCGCCGTGGCCCGCTACGCCGCCGGCGGCCGCGAGGCGCTGGAGAAGAGCCCCTCGGACGGTGCTAGACTCCTGCTCGAAAAGCTCGACCGCTGAGGTTCCCGCCCCGTGCCCCGAATCGTATTGCTCCTGGCCGTGCTCGCCACGGCCTACCTGCTCTATCGCCGGGTGCAGGCACTGCCGCCGCACAAGCGGCGCGGCGAAATGCTGCGCATCGCGGTGGGCGTGGCGGTGGTGGCCGTGGTGCTGCTGACCCTGGCCGGGAAGATGCACTGGATCGGCGCCGCCCTGACCGGTCTGCTCGTGGCCGCCCGGCAGACCCTGCCGGTGCTACTGCGCCTGTTCCCGTTCCTCGCCCAGTGGCGGCGGCAGTCCGCGGGAGCGCAACCGGCCGGCGGAGGGCAGTCCACGGTGAAGACGCGGACCCTCGCCATGCACCTCGACCACGACAGCGGCGCGCTCTCCGGCGAGGTGCTCGCCGGCCCCTGGCAGGACTGGCGCCTCGACGAGATGGACCGCGCGCAGCTCGGCGAGCTGCGCCGCTGGTGTGCGGCAGAGGACCCGGAGGCGGTGCAGCTGCTCGACAGCTACCTCGAGCAGCGCTTCCCCGGCGAGGCACCCGGCGACGGCGGCGACGGCGATCGTTCGAAGGCTGAGGCACGGGACAGCGGCGGCATGACGCGCAGCGAGGCGCTGGCGGTCCTCGGCCTCGGCGAGTCTGCGAGTCGGGACGACATCATCGCGGCCCACCGGCGCCTGATGCAGAAACTTCACCCGGACCGCGGCGGCAACGACTACCTGGCGGCCAAGATCAACGAGGCAAAGGACCTGCTGCTGCGTTAGCATAGTGGTCCAGCCAGCCGATTCAGCCAACAGAGAAGACAGGCGGGAGCCATGGAGCAGGAGGTCTACGTCATTCGCAACCAGCAGGGTGCCTACTGGAGCAAGGGCAAGGAGTGGGTTGACGGTCGCGACCCGCGACAGGTCGCCCGCTACCGGCATCGCGACGAGGCCGTGAACACCCTGGTCGAGCTGAGCGCGAAGAACGTGGACCTGCGCGGCCGCATCGAGGCCGCCCCGCTCGGCGAGCGCGGCGAGCCGACCCTGGAGCCCGCCCCGGCGAGTGCCGCCTGAACCCCTTGAACCCCGGCCGGCAGCCCCAATCTAAGGCTGTCCAACAGGTAAAGCTGTCCAACAGGCGTTAGCAGCCCTTCGCGAGGAAACCCGTCATGCCCATGCGCATCCTGCTGTTCCTGGCCACCAACCTCGCCGTGCTGGTGCTGGTCGGTACGATCTTCAACCTGCTCGGCTTCCGGGGCATCCTCGCCGAGGGCGGCGTCGACCTCAACCTGCAGGCCCTGCTCGTGTTCTGCGGGCTCTTCGGCATGGGCGGCGCATTCATCTCGCTGCTGCTGTCGAAATGGATGGCGAAGCGCGCTACCGGCGCCTACGTGATCGAGCAGCCCCGCAACGGCTCCGAGCAGTGGCTCGTGGCCACCGTGGGCGAACTGGCAAAGGACGCGGGCATCGCCATGCCCGAGGTCGCCATCTTCCCCTCTGAGCAGCCGAACGCTTTCGCCACCGGCTGGAACCGCAACGCCGCCCTGGTCGCGGTGAGCGCCGGCATGCTGCGCCACTTCCCCGAGGACGAGGTGCGTGCGGTCATGGCCCACGAGATCGGCCACGTCGCCAATGGCGACATGGTGACGCTGACCCTGATCCAGGGCGTGGTGAACACCTTCGTCATGTTCTTCGCCCGCATCATCGGCCACACGGTGGACCGGGTGGTGTTCAAGACCGAGCGCGGCTACGGTATCGGCTACTTCATCGTGACCATCGTCGCCGAGATCGTCCTCGGCCTGCTGGCGAGCATGATCGTCGCCCGCTTCTCGCGCTGGCGCGAGTACCGCGCCGACGCCGCCGGCGCCCGCCTTGCGGGCACGTCCGCCATGGTCGGGGCCCTGGAACGGCTGCGTGCCGGTCAACCGAAGCAGGATGACCTGCCGGGAGAACTCACCGCCTTCGGCATCAGCGAGGGCTTCAAGGAGGGTATTATGCGACTGCTGGCCAGCCATCCGCCGCTCGAGGACCGCATCCGGGCACTGCGGGGTGGCGCATGAGTACCCCGGAGCCCACTCCGCAGCCCACGGCGAAAGCCGGGGCCCTACCCGCACTGCTGCGCTGGCCCGGCTACCTGGCCTGGGCCTTCCTCACCCTGACCGTCCTGGCCGTGTTCACCGTGCGTGCGGGCCAGTGGCAGCAGGGCCTGATGCTCTACGCCGTCGCCTGCCTCGCCAGCCTGCTGGTGCTCGCCTGGTATGCCGTCGCCGTGCTGCTGCCGCGCAACGGCAGCCGCCGCGGCGCCATCGCCGTGCGCGCCCTGCCCGCGCTGCCCGGCGCGCTGCTGCTGGTGAGCGCCATGGCCGCCCGCGACGTGCCGCCGATCCACGACATCACCACCGACCTCGAGGACCCGCCCCGTTTCGAGGCGGTCGCCGCGGCGCGCGGCCCGGGGGCGAACAGCCTCGAGCTCGATCCGGCGGTACAGGCGCAGCAGGCGAAGGCCTACCCGGACCTCGACACGCTCTACAGCAGCGCCCCCTACGGTGAGACCTTCGCCCGCGCCGAGGCTATCGCCCGGGAGCTCGGCTGGGAGGTGCTGCGCAGCGACCGCAACGCCGGCTTCATCGAGGCGGTGGACACCACGGCGGTCATGGCCTTCAAGGACGACGTCGTGATCCGCGTGCGCAGCGACGAGGACGGCAGCCGGGTCGACCTGCGCTCGGCGTCCCGCGTCGGCGTGAGCGACCTGGGCGCTAACGCGGCGCGTATCCGCGCCTTTGCCGAGCGTTTCCGGGACGGTGCCTGAGGTGCCGGCCGCGGGCCGCGCTCTAGCGCTGCTCCTCGCCCTGTTGCTGGCGCCGGGCTGCGGCGCCGGCGACGAGGTCGACTACCTGAGCTTCGCCACCGAGGACGAAGCCAACACGATGGAGATCTTCAACGCCGCCAGCCCGGCGGTGGTCTACGTCACCAGCACGACGCTCCGGCGCAACCTCCTCACCCTCAACGTCGAGGAGATCCCCCGCGGTTCCGGGACCGGCTTCGTGTGGAACGAGAGCGGGCTGGTCGTCACGAACTTCCACGTCATCGCCGGGGCCCAGCGTCTCACCGTGACGCTCCAGGACCGCAGTGAACACGACGCCGAGGTCGTCGGCATCGCGCCGGAGAAGGATCTGGCCGTGCTCCGGCTCCTGGAGCCGCCGGAAGGCCTGGTCACCCTGCCCCTCGGCGACTCCTCGGAGCTGTCCGTCGGGCGCAAGGTGCTCGCCATCGGCAACCCCTTCGGCCTCGACACGACGCTGACCACGGGCGTGGTCAGCGCCCTCGGCCGGGAGATCCGTGCCCCCAGCAACCGTCGCATCCGCGGGGTGATCCAGACCGACGCGGCCATCAACCCGGGCAACTCCGGCGGCCCGCTGCTCAACTCCCTGGGCCAGCTCGTTGGCGTGAACACGGCCATCTACAGCCCCTCCGGCGCCAGCGCCGGCATCGGCTTCGCCATACCGGTAAACACGGTGAAGGACGTGGTGCCGCAGCTGATCAGCTACGGGCGCATGCTGCGGCCGATCATGGGCGTGGAACTCGCCAGCGACCGCTGGATCCGCCGCTACGGTATCGAGGGCGTGCCGATCGTGCGCGTCTACCCGGACCTGCCCGGCGACACGGCGGGCCTGCGCGGCGCGTTCCGCAGTGCTCGCGGCGACATCGTCCTCGGCGACATCATCGTCGCCCTCGACGGCGAGCCGGTGCGCAGCAACGACGACTACCTGTCCATTCTCGAGAAGCGCAAGGTCGGCGACCGCATCACCGTGACCGTGCGCCGCGGTGAGGACGAGGAGACGCTGGACGTCACGCTGTCGGAGTCCCAATGAGCGGCAAGACCTGGATGTGGATCGCGGTCGCGGTCTTTCTCACTGCCATCGGCGTGGTTCAGTTCGTTCCGGGCTGAGACCCGGCGGGACGGGAACGCTGCCCACCGGGAACCGGCGGGCAGCACGGGAAGGAGCGGTCAGTCGTCGTCCTTGAACATGATCTCGCGGGCGAGGACGTCGCTCATGAGCGTGCGCAGTTCCTCGCGATCGCGGGCCGCCTCTTCGACGTCGTCTTCGTCTTCGCCCATCTCGTCCATGAGGTCCTCGTAGTACTCCCAGGGCGTATCGAGCATCGCCGCGGCGGACGCCCACTCGACCATGAGCCAGAGATCCGGCTCGCCATCCCGAGGATTGACGTTGGTCAGCATCATGTAGCTGAGCACCTTGCCGTCCTTCTTGAGGGCCTCCATCTGCGAGCGCCACAGCCCCTTGATGTCCCCGATGTAGTCATCAAAGCGCGTCGGCTTCGTGTCCACACTCTGGATTGCCCAGAAGCTGCCGGCCTTGAAGTTGTCCTGCGCCGAAACCGCCAGGGGCAGGCAGAGCGCCAGGACGGCGGCCATGATGAATCTCAACATGTTGTTCTCCTTGGTTTTTGCCTAAGTGAGGAACGTCCGCGGCGGCCGCTACCGCCTGGGAAAGTATCGCCTCCCTGGCAACCGCGCACCCTTTCAACCTAGTCCACGCAGGGCACAGCGCAAGTCATTTTCACCGGCGCCGGCGCGCGGGCGGGCGTCACAATCGCGGTGTACACTAGCCCGGCCATGCCCGCCCTGCCCTACAGTGAGCTCATCGCCGTCGCCGTGGTGCTCTTCTACCTGCTGGCCATCGGCTCGGCGATCGAGGCCGTGATGACCGTGCGCACGGCCCAGGGCGCTATCGCCTGGGTCATCTCGCTGCTGACCCTGCCCTACCTGTCCGTGCCGCTCTACCTCGTCTTCGGGCGCAACCGCTTCAACGGGTACTTCGAGCAGCGCGCGGAGATCGAGGCGCAGACGGAGTCCCTCTCCGAGGACACCCTTGCCGCCGTGCGCCAGCACATCCTGCCGCCGAGCGACGACCTGCCGCTGTACAACAGCCTGCGCCGGCTGGCGCGGCTGCCGGCGACCGGCGGCAACCGGGTCGAGCTGCTGATCAACGGTCACGCGACCTTCCGCAGCATCATGGAGGGCATGGAGAGAGCGGAGCGCTACATCCTGTTCCAGTTCTACATCATCCGCGACGACAGCCTCGGCGCGCGCATCGGCGATATCCTGGCACGCAAGGCCACCGCGGGGGTCCGCGTCTACCTGCTCTACGACGAGATCGGCTCGCCCCACTTCAAACGCACGCCGCTGTTCCGCCGCCTGCAGCGCGCCGGGGTACGGCTGGCGGCCTTCAACACCACCCAGGGCCGGCGCAACCGCTTCCAGCTGAACTTCCGCAACCACCGCAAGATCGTCGTCGTCGACGGCGCCTGCGCCTGGATCGGCGGCCACAACGTGGGCGACGAATATCTCGGCCTCAGTCGCCGCGGCCCCTGGCGCGACACGCACCTGCGCCTCGAGGGGCCCTGCGTCATGGGCGCGGAGCTCGCTTTCGCCACGGACTGGCGCTGGGCGACGCAGCGCGGTATCGACCTGGAATGGCGCTTCCGCGGCGATGTGCCCGGCAACAGCGCCGTGCTCATCTTCCCCTCGGACCCGGCGAGCGACTTCGAGGAGGCGGGCCTCATGTACCACGAGGTCATCGCCTCCGCCAGCCACCGTATCTGGATCGCCAGCCCCTACTTCGTGCCCGACCGCAGTATCATCTCGGCGCTACAACTGGCGGCGCTGCGCGGCGTCGACGTGCGCGTGCTGATCCCGGACCGGCCGGACAAGGTGGTGGTGGGCATGGCGAACTGGGCCTTTACCCGGGAGCTCCTGCCCGCGGGCATCCGCATCTACCGCTACCGGGACGGCTTCCTGCACCAGAAGGTGTTTCTCATGGACGACCGCCTCGCCGGTGTCGGCACCGCCAACTTCGACAACCGCAGCTTCCGCCTGAACTTCGAGATCACCGCGCTCGTCCACGACCCCGGCTTCTGTGCCGAGGTCGAGGCCATGCTGGTGAGCGACTTCGCCGACTCGCGGCTGGTGGAGGAAGCGGAGCTTGCTGGGAAGCCGTTCTGGTTCCCCTTTGCCATGGGGGTGGCCCGACTGCTCGCGCCGGTTCTCTAGCAGGGCGGAGGCTCCCGGGCCGGAGCCGGAGGGAAGTTAAGGGAGGCTCAGTCGCGCCAGGCGGCCGGGTCGATGTCGACATCCTGCCAGGCCGCCGGGTCGAGGCGCGGCTCCCCGCCGGCCGCGAGCTGCGCGTCGTAGTCGCGCAGGAGGCGCATGGCCAGCGGGTACATCCACAGCAGGCCGACGAGGTTAACCAGGCCCAGAAGGCCCATGGTGAGATCGGCGAAGCCGAAAACCGTGCCCAGGTCCTGGGCCGCACCCCAGAATACAAGCCCGAGCACCGCCACCCGGAACACGGTGAACAGGCGCTGGTCCTCCTCGCGGAAGAAGTTCAGGCTGTTCTCGCCAAGGTAGTAGTTGTACATGATCGAGCTGAAGGCGAAGAGCACCAGGCACACGGAAAGGAACTGCGCGCCCCAGGGGCCGATGTGGCTGGCCAGCGCGCCCTGGGTCAGGGCCACGCCCTCGACGCTCACGTCGCCGGGCACGTACAGGTCCGAGAGCAGGATGATCAGCGCCGTGCAGCTGCACATGATCAGCGTGTCGATGAACACGCTCAGGGCCTGCACCACGCCCTGGTTCGCCGGGTGCGGCACGTGGGCCACCGCCGCCACGTTCGGCGCGCTGCCGAGGCCGGCCTCGTTGCTGAACAGGCCGCGCTTCACGCCCTGCATCACCGCCACGCCGAGACCGCCGCCGACGGCGGGCTCCAGGCCGAAGGCGCTCTTGACGATGAGGGCGAAGACGGCGGGTACCTCGTCGATATGCAGCCAGATGACCACCAGCGCCGAGAGCAGGTAGCTCAACGCCATCACCGGCACCACCACCTCGGCGACGCGGGCGATGCGCTTGATGCCGCCGAAGATGGTGATGCCGACAAGCAGCACCAGGGCAGCGCCGGATGCCCAGGGCGGCACGCCGAAGGAGGCTTCCAGCGAAGTTGCCACCACGTAGGACTGCACGGCGTTGAAGCCGAGGCCGAAGGTGATGAGCAGCAGCACCGAGTAGACCACGGCGAGGCCGCGCTGGCCTACCCCGTGCACGAGGTAATAGGCGGGCCCGCCGCGATAGGTACCGCCCGGCTCGTTGCGCTTGAAGAGCTGGGCCAGGGAGCACTCGAAGAAGCTGGTGGCCATGCCCATGAGGCCGATGAGCCACATCCAGAACACGGCGCCCGGGCCGCCCAGGGTGATCGCGACCGCGACCCCGGCGATGTTGCCGCCGCCGACGCGGCCGGCCACGCTCACCACCAGGGCCTGGAAGGAGCTGACGTGCCCGGCCTCGTGGTGCAGCGCACTGGCGAGCACCCCCCACATGCGCCCGAAGTAGCGGAACTGCACCCCGCGCGAGGCGATAGTGAACAGCAGGCCCACGCCCACCAGTACCACCAGCAGGAGCTGACCCCAGAGAAAATCATTCGCCGCGGCAAGAACGGGCGGCACGGTTACTCGGTCACACCCATGATGAAGATCACCGCCAGCGCCGGCGGCACCAGGTAGCGCACCGCCAGGTACCAAAGGCGGTGCCCCGCCGGCGACAGGGTAGTGAGCTCGTCACGGCTCTCCTCCTTCAGCATGAACCAGCCCGCGAACAGGGCGATGAACAGGCCGCCCAGGGGCAGCAGGATCTGGTTTGAGAAGAAGTCCATGGTGTCGTTGAAGTTGCGGCTGCCGATGCGCAGCTCGCCGAGGACGTTGTAGGAGAGGATGCTCAGGATGCTGAGCACCGCGACGCTACCCACGACGACGACGGCGCTCTTGTGCCGGGCGATGCCGTACTGCTCCTCGATCCACGCGTTCACCGACTCGATGAGGCCGACCATGGAGGTGATCGCCGCCACCGAGAGCATCAGGAAGAAGAGCACGCTGAACAGGTAGCCGCCGGGCATCTGCGCGAAGGCCACGGGGAGCGTCTGGAAGATGAGGCCCGCGCCGGCGCCGGGGTCTAGGCCGAAGCGGAACACCGCCGGGAAGATCACCAGGCCGGCAAGCAGCGCCACCATGGTGTCGGCGATGACCACGATAAAGACCGAGCTGGTAATGCTGATACTGCGCGGCAGGTAGGAACCGTAGGTCATCATGCCGCCCATGGCGACGCCGATGGAGAAGAAGGCCTGGCCGATGGCGGCGAGAAGCGTACCGAAGCCGACCTTGCTCCAGTCCGGCGTGAACAGCCAGGCCAGGGCCTCGGTAAAGCCGTCGGAGAAGGCATTGAAGATCGCCAGGAAAACCAGCAGCGCAAACATCAGCGGCATCATGATGGTGACGGCGCGCTCGATGCCATCCTTCACTCCCGCGTAGATGATCAGGCCGGTGATCGCCAGCCCCGCCAGGGTCCAGAGCAGCATCCCGTCGTTGCTCGCCAGCACGGCGCTGAACTGAGCCTCGGCATTGGTCGTGTCGATACCGGCGAAACCGGTGGTAATCGCCTTGAACAGGTACCAGAGGACCCAGCCGGCCACCACCGAGTACACGACCTCGATGCTGAAGGCCGCGAGCAGCCCCATGCCGCCGACCAGCCCCCAGGCACGGGAGCGGCCGCTGCGCTCGGCCACGCGCGCCATGGCGATGGGCGGCGCGGCGTCGCCGCGCCGGCCGATCAGCAGCTCCGCCATGAGCACGGGCACGCCGATGACGAAGGCGCACACCAGGTAGATGATGACAAAGGCCGAGCCGCCGTTCTCGCCGGCGACGTAGGGAAAGCGCCAGATGTTGCCGAGCCCGACGGCAAACCCGACCGACGCCATAAGAAAACCGAACCGGGACGACCAGTGCGCGTGGGCACCGCCAGCTGCTGCCATCGGGGGACTCCGGGATTATTCTGCTCTTGCGCGAGTCTACACAAAAGGCCCCGGCGGTGCAGCGCCCGAGCGCGCAGCATCGCCGGCGCGGGGGTCAGCTGCCGAGCGGGCGCGTGGCCTCCGCAAGCCAGGCGGCGGTGGCGGCGTCCAGGTCCGGGGTCAGCGTCTCGCGTACCCGCGCGTGATAGCTGTCCAGCCAGGCCCGCTCGTCCGCCGAGAGGAGCTCGGGGACGACCAGCCGCAGGTCAAAGGGCGCGAGCGTGAGCGCCTCGAAGCCGAGCATCGGCTTCTCGAAGGCCGGGTTGTCGACGGCCCGCACGACCACGAGATTTTCACAGCGCATGCCGAAGGCGTCGTCGCGGTAGTAGCCGGGCTCGTTGCTCACGATCATGCCGGGCGCCAACGCGGTGTCGTTCCAGGCCTTGGCGATGCGCTGCGGGCCCTCGTGCACGCTCAGGAACGCGCCGACCCCGTGGCCGGTGCCGTGGTCGTAGTCGCAGCCCGCCTGCCAGAGGAACTGGCGGGCCAGCGCGTCGAGATGCGTACCCGTGGTGCCCGGCGGAAACACCGCGGTATCCAGGGCGATGTGCCCCTTGAGCACCCGGGTGAAGAGCCGGCGCACGGTGTCGCCGGGGTCACCGATGGCGACGGTGCGGGTAATATCCGTGGTGCCGTCGAGGTACTGCCCGCCGCTGTCGACCAGGTACACACTGTCTGCCTCGAGGACCGCCGGCGTGTTATCGCGGTGGTTGTAGTGGCACATGGCCGCATTGGCGCCGGCGGCAGAGATCGTGTCGAAGGAGGGCTGACGGAACAGTGGCTGCTCACAGCGGAAGGCGAGCAGTTGCTCCGCGAGCCGCGCCTCGTCGTGCAGGCGCCCGGCCGCCACCTCGCCGTCGAGCCAGGCCAGGAAGCGCACGACCGCCAGGCCGTCGCGGCGGTGGGCCTCACGCGCACCGGCGATCTCCGTGTCGTTCTTGCAGGCCTTGGGCAGCAGCGCCGGGTCATTGCCGGCCTTCAGGGTCGCCCCGGCCTCGCGCAGCGCGCGCTGCGTCCAGGCATTGGCGGTGACCGGGTCGGCAAGCACCGTCCTGCCGGCGCAGGCGCCGATGACCTGCACGGCATCGGCCTCGGCGTAGACGGCGACGCCCTCGCCCACGTGATCGTGGAAGCCCGGCGGCAGCCGGCCAGGGTGGCAGACGAGGTCGAGTTCACCGGAGCCGTGGAGGATGCCCCAGGCCTGCAGCACCGGCGTGCGCGGCACGTCCTCGCCGCGCACGTTGAGCAGCCAGCTCACGGAATCCGGCGCGAACACCAGCGCGGCGTCCGCCCCGGCATCCTTCAGCGTCGCGCCGATGCGCCGCCGGCGCGCCAGGCTGTCCTCGCCGCTGTAGCGGGTGTCCAGGAGCAGCGCCGGTTCGACCACCGGCGCCGGCCGGTCGGCCCAGGCGGCATCGACGAGGTTGTCCGCATCGGCGACCAGGCTGATGCCCGCGTCGGCGAGCTGTTGCTCGGCCGCCTCGAACCAGGCCAGGCTGTGCAGCCGCGGGTCGCAGGCGACGCGGGCACCCTTCGGCAGCTGGGCCGCGAGCCAGGCGATCGGTGGCTCGTCGATGAGGTGGTGCAACGAGAAAGCGGCGCTGTCGACCTGGCGGCGGACCTGCACCGTGTAGCGGCCGTCGACGAAAACCGCCGCGCGGTCGGCGAGGACCAGGGCGACGCCGGCCGAGCCGGTGAAACCGGTGAGCCAGCGCAGACGCTCGTTGTGCACCGGCAGGTATTCGCCGAGGTGTTCGTCGGCGCGCGGGACGACCAGCGCAGCGTAGCCGCGTTCCTCGAGCAGCGGGCGCAGGGCGTGCAGGGCATCGGTCATGGGGGTCTCCGGCAGTCTGGGGTGATGGGCCCGCCTCAGTCGAGGGGGTCGAAGTCTTCCTTGCCGACGCCGCAGTCCGGGCAGAGCCAGTCCTCCGGCAGGTCTTCCCAGCGCGTCCCCGGGGGAATGCCCTCGTCCGGCAGCCCCTCGGCCTCGTCGTAGATGAAGCCACAGACAATGCACTCGTACTTGCGATAGTCGTCCGCCATGGTTTCCTCCTGCGGGTTCAGCGTTGCAGTTCGCCGTCGAGGACCAGGCGGAAACCGCGGTCCGTCGGCGTTGCGAGCAGCGAAAGGGCCTCCGCCAGGGGCCGGGGCAGGGACCGTTCGCTGGTCAGGGTGAGATCGATGCGGTAGCGGCGCTCCGCGAGGGCCAGGGTGCCCGCGGCCTCGAGCGGGCCCGCCAGGGTCAGCACCTCGCCCTGCACTCCGCCCTTGCCCCCTGCCGGCGCACGACCGGCCGCGGGGGCGAAGTCTACCGCGTAGCTGCCGAGGGCAAAACTGCTGCCGGGGGCGTCCCAGGCCGCCCGCTCCCAGGTCAGTCGCCCTTCGAGGGCCTGCACCAGGCCGTCGGCGACGGCCAGCTGCGCCAGGTCGCCGGCGATGCGGCCGCGCAGCGAGACCGGGACGATCTCCTTGAGCAGCGCGGCGTCCACCGCGAGGCGCGCATCGCGCACGCGCAGGCTCTCGCCGCCGCGCCAGGTCACGGTACCGGCGAGGCGCTGGTCCGCCCAGGCGGCCTCGACCGTGGCGGTCGGCCGCGCAATAAGCAGGGACAGGGGCGAGAGTTCCCAGCGCAGGCCGCCGAGATGGAAGTAGCCCCCCGGCGTGGCGACCAGCGCCCGGGCCGCCTGCCCGCGCCAGAGCGTGCCGGCGTAGCCGTCGGCGGCGATGACGGACGCCGGCAGCACCCACCCGGCGAGGCGCGCCGGCAGCAGCACCACCGCGGCCAGCAGGCAGCCCAGGACCAGCAGGGCGGGGACGAGGGCCTTGCGCACGCGGCGTCAGCCGCCCTGGCCGAGGCGCACGGTGGCGTTGACCCGGCCCGGCGTACCGGCCCGGCTGATGGCGACCTCGCCCACGATGATGCCCTCCTCGGTCTCGAGGCGGTGGAGCCAGGAGAGCAGGTCGTCGAAGGCCGCGGCCTCGAAGCGCACCTGCACCTCGCCGCGGCTGTTCGGCTGCAGGCGGCTGACGGCGAGGCCCGCTGCACCGGTACTGCGGTTGATCAGCGCTACCAGGTTGCCGCGCTGGCCCGCGCCGCCGCTGGCGCGCAGCGCGAGGATCTCCGAGACCATGGCGTCGACCCGCTGCAGAACCACCGCGGTGGCGTCATTGCGCTGCGCCATCTCGTTGCGCGCGTCGCGCAGCGGCGCCCACAGCAGCATCCAGCCCGCCCAGGCGATCACCGCCAGAGCCATGAGCAGCAGGCTCAGCTGCTCGCGCGGCGTGAACCGCTCCAGCCAGCGCATCAGCCGCGCCCTCCGACCCGGAGCCGCGCGCGCACGCCGTCACCGTCGTTGGTGCTGCTCTCCATCACCGCCTCGACCCCGGCGCCGGCCAGGCCGGCGCGCACCCGCTCGACCGCGCCGAAGTCCGGCGCCCGGATGTTGAGGCGCATCTCGCTGCCGCGCTGGCTGTAGTTGAGGCTCTCGATCGAGGTACCCCGCTGCCCGTCGATGACCGCGCCCACGCGCGCGAGCAGGCTGGTGAAACCGCTGCCCTGGCCCGACCCCGTGAGCGAGGCCAGCTGGCGGCGCAGCTGCGTCTCCGCGTCGACCACGGCACCGCGCGGGTAGGCCTCCCGGTAGCGTTCCTGGATGGCCTCGCGCAGGGACAGGTTCACGGCGCGCAGCTGCCGGTACTCGGCGGCGGTCGCCGCGAGCTGCAGCGCGAAGGCGACGCCGAGCACCACGGCCACGCGCTGCCACTGCGACCACCAGCGGCGCAGCGGCAGCCGCGGGGCGTACTGGCCCTGGCGGAGGTTCGGCCGGTCGCCGCCGGCATCGAGCCACAGTGCCTGGGAAAAGCCGCCGCGCCGCCACTGGCAGCGCCCGGCGATTGCCTCCGGGAGCAGCGCCGTATCCGCGGCCTGGTCCTCGCCGTAGACGACGACCGTGTCGGGCGCGTCGTCGCCGGCGAGGAGCGCGGCGAGCAGCGCCGGCAGCAGCTCACGCTCCACCGCCGTGCCGGCGCCCGCACCGTGGCGCAGGAGCGCGCGCTCGCCCTCGAGGAGCAGGCACCACTCGCCCGCCCGCCAGGGCAGAAGCAGCGGTTCCGGTGTCCAGCAGGTGACGGCGGGCAGCACCGCGAGTGCCTCGGCCCAGGCTGCCATGCGCTCGTGGCGGCAGAGCATGGCGGTGTAGTCGAGGTCGCCGCGATGATGCGGGACCACGTGCAGGGCCTCGATGTCCTCGGCGACGGCCTCTTCCAGCATGAAGGGCAGCGACGCGCGCAGGTGTTTTTTCTCTTCGGGTGTGACCGTGAGCTCGACCAGGCGCACATCCTCGCCGGGCGCGGCAAAAACCACCGCCTCCCGGCGCTCGGCCAACAGCCCCGCGAGCCGCTCCGCGACGCCGGGCTCTGAGACGGGCACGGGCGCATCGCTGCTGCCGGCGCGGTACCAGCAGAGGTCGCCGCCGGCGAGGCGGAGCACGTTCAGGTTCTCGCTCACGGGCTTCTCTCGAAGGGTGGGGGCATAGGTGGGAACATGGCTGGTCACAGGCTCCCGCTGGCGCGCAGTACGCTGCGCACCTCGCGGAATTCACGGTGCAGCACACTGTACAAGCGCTGCTCCCGGTCGGCAATCTCGACGCGGGCGGCGAGGAGAAACCAGCTCGAGGATTCGCCGAGGAGCGTCGCCACCACCTCGAGCGGTGCACCGCCAAAGACCGGGTCCTCGAGAAACGCGCGCTTGTCCGCAAAGCCGACCGTTCGCCGCTGTTCCAGCATCAGCTCCACGTCGCTCAACGGCAGCGGCTCGAGGCTGCCGTCGCGGTTCACGGCGCGCAGCAGCGCCAGCGGCATGGTGTGGATGTTGAGGCCGCCGGGGGTCTCCGGCCACACGGTGACCAGGGGCTCGAGCCGGGCGTAGAGCGCCGGGGTTACGCCGGCGACGGCGCGCAGCTCGCTCACGCTCGCCATCGGCCGGTTGGCCGCCCGGTAGGCCGGCGTGCGGACAACGTAGCTGTCGTCCTCGGCACCGTTCGGTCGCGGCACCTGGTCCGCGTCGAGCCAGTCGCCGATGGCCTCGGTCACGGCGATGGCGGTGGCCTGGTCCAGCGCCAGGTCCTCGAAGCTCACGAGCAGGCGGATGAAGAACGCCTGCGCCGGCGTCCACGACGGCAGGCCGCCGGCCTCCTCGGCCTCGCTGCGCGCGGCGAGCAGGTTGAGGTTGAAGCGGCCCTGCAGGTCCTGCAGGTTGCCGCTGAGCCAGCCGCCCTCGTCGAGGGCGTAGGGCGCACTCTCCTGCGCCCACAGCTCGTCGAGATCGTCCCGCGGCGCATCGCGCTGCTGGTCCAGCTCGTAGTCGCGCGCCAGGGCGAGCGCGGCCAGCGCCTCGGCACCGCGCAGATAGGCCCAGGCCTGCTCCGCGAGCAGCTGGTTGCCGGCGCGGCGGTAGAAAAGGCTGAACTCGCGCTGCAGCGCCACCAGCAGTACCGCGGCCAGGGCGAAGACCAGCAGCGCCACCACCAGGGCGACGCCGCTCTGCCGGCCGCCGCGCCGCGGTCGCCGCCGCAGGGGGCTAGGGCCGCGGCAGCGCATAGAGCCTCCGCAGTTCCCCGAGGGACGCCAGCTCGAGGCGCAGCTCGAGGGCCGCCGGCGGGGGCGGCAACGGCGTATCGACGCCCACCTCGCGGATCCAGCTGCGCTCCCAGTCGCGGCTGTCGATGTCGCTGCCGCGGCCGGCGGTGAGCGTTTCCAGCCGGGGCAGGAAGCGCAGTTCCAGCCGCTCCACCCCGTCGAGGAGGCGCACGCGCTGCGGCTCCACGGAACTGGCCCGGTCGAGCACCGGCCAGGACAGGCGCCAGAGCGCGTCGTCCTCGAGGTAGTAGCTGACCCGCTCGAGGTGGCTGCGCGGTTGCTCCGCGCTCGGGTGCCAGCCGGTGCGCGTGAGCGAGAGGGGAAAGGGCGCGAGCGGGCCGCCGGACAGCGCCGGCTCCACGTCGCCGAACTCGTCGCGCACCGGCCGCGGCGCGAACTGGCGCAGGTCCCGGGAGAGAATCATGAGGGCCCGGTTGAGGTCCTCCGTGCGCCGCGCCACCGCGCGGGTCGCGTCCACGCCGTCGATCACCGCGGACAGGCCGGCGTAGGCCGCGGCGGCAACGAAGGCGGTGACCGCGAGCGCGATCAGCACCTCGACCAGCGTGAAGCCGCGGCGGGCGCGGCCGCCGGGCCGCGAGTCAGGGCGCCGCTGCATCGGCGCCTCCCGGGTCATCGAGGTAGCCCACCAGCGTGACAAGGCTGTCATCGCCTTCACCCGCCGCGAGGCCGACGCGTACCGTCACGCGGTTGAAGCCCGGCACCTCCGTGCCTTCGCTGTCGAGCCACCAGTACCAGTCGCGGCCGGCCAGGCGCGCCTCGCCGCTCTCGCTGCCGCGCAGGAGCTGGCCGCGGGCGTCGGCGAGGAGGCGGACCTCCGTGAGCTTGTTGCTCGCCACCAGCCGCGCCAGGGACTTGTCGCGGAGGTAGGCGGTGCCGTCGACCTGCTGGTCGAGGGCAAAGAGGAGCGCGGGCAGCGCCAGCGCCACGATGGCGAGGGCGACCAGCACCTCCACGAGCGTGAAACCGCGGCCGCGGTGCTCAGGCATCGCCGGCCTCCAGCGGGTCGTCGGTGACCTCGATGCGGCCGAGCAGGTCCCAGCGCAGCTGCCAGAGAAACTCGCCGGTCGCCGCGCGACGGAACGACAGGCTGCCCGGCGTCGCCTCGCCGCTGGCATAGAAGATCACCTGGGGCACTCTCTCTGCCGCGTTTCCCGCCGCGCCGCGGTCGAGCACCACGGGCACGCCCTCGAGGGACAGCTCGACGGCCAGGGCCGCGGGAAAGACCAGCGGCTCGAACAGCTCGCCGCCGCTCTGCGGCCGCGCCCAGGGCCGGTCCTCACCGCGTCCCGCCGCCAGTGGCCGGCCGCTGCCCGCGCTGAGCTGATTGCCGTTTTCCCCGCTGCCCGCCACGGCGACGGGCCCGGCGCCGCGCTCTCCGGGGAGCCGGCGTTCGCGGAAGCGCAGCACCGTGACCCGCTCGCCGTCGCGCTGCTCTTCGGCCAGGAGCAGGCCGTGGTCGCGGCCGCTGAAGGCGGCCTCGTCGCGCGCGTAAGCGGCGACGTCGGCGAGGAAGCGCACCTCCTCGGCGAGGCGCCGCTCCTCGGCGCCGCTGCCCGTGTTGAGGCTGGCCAGCGACACGATCACCACCACGACCAGCAGCACCACGAGCATCTCCAGCAGGCTGAAGCCGCGCTGGTGCCGCATGGAACTACTCCTTGTCGCGCCAGTTACCGATATCCGCGTTCTGGCCCTCGCCCCCGGAGAGGCCGTCGGCGCCCAGGCTGTAGATATCCACCTCGCCGCGCTCGCCGGGGCTCAGGTATAGGTAGGGGCGGCCCCAGGGGTCGACGGGGACCTCGGCGAGGTAGCCGCCCTCCTTGAAGTTGCGCGGTTCCGGGTCGAGGGTGCTGGGTTCCACCAGCGCTTCCAGCCCCTGCTCCGTGGTCGGGTAGACGTAATTGTCGAGGCGGTAGATCTTCAGCGCCGTCTCGATGGCCTTGAAGTCGGCCTGGACTTTCTGCACCCGCGCCTCGTCGGCCCGGTTCAGCACCGTCGGTGCCACCACGCTGATGAGCAGGCCCATGATCACCAGCACCACCAGGATCTCCACGAGGGAGAAGCCTGCGCTCTGCGACCGTATCGTCTGTCGGTTCATGTCGTTACCTTACCATCGTGTTGAGATCAAAGATCGGCAGCAGGATCGCCAGGACGATCACCAGTACCAGGCCGCCCATGACCACCACCATCAGCGGCTCGAACAGGCCCATGGCCGTACCCAGGGTCATCTCCAGTTCCCGCTCCTGGTTGGCGGCGCTGCGCTCGAGCATGGTTTCGAGCTCACCGCTGGCCTCGCCGCTGGCGACCATGTGCACCATCATCGGCGGAAACAGCTCGCCGCGGCCGAGGGCCTTGCTCAGGCTCGCGCCCTCCTGCACCCGCTCGGCCACGCGCAGGCTCTCCTCGCGCAGCACGAGATTGGACAGCACCTGGCCGGCGATGCGCAGCGCCTCGAGCAGCGGCACGCCGCTCGCCATCAGGATACTCAGGGTCGAGGCGAAGCGGGCCGTGTCGACGGCGATCAGCAGCCGCGACAACCCCGGCACCCGGAGCAGCCAGCGGTGCCAGGCCCGGCGCCGCGCCGGGGCGCGCAGGAACCGGCGCAGCCCGACCGCGAGGCCGGCGAGCGCCAGGAACAGCCACAGGCCCCAGGCCTCCAGGAAATCGCTGGTGGCGATGAGCCCCCGGGTCAGGAGCGGCAGCTCCCGGTTGCTGTGCGCAAAGATGCCGATGAGCTCCGGCACCACGAAAACGAGCAGCGCGGTCACCACCGCCACCGCGACGGCGAGCAGGATCACCGGGTAGATCATCGCCATCTTCAGCTTCTGCGTCGTGTACTGGCGCTGCTCGGCGTAGTCCGCCAGCTGCGACAGCACGGGGCCGAGGAAGCCCGCGTGCTCGCCGGCGTTGACCATGGCCCGGTACATCTCGCTGAACACCTGCGGGAACTCGCCGAGCGCGTAGGCCAGGGTATGCCCCTCGGCCACCCGGGAACGGACCTGCAGCAGCAGCGCCTTGGTGCCCGCCTTGCGGCTCTGCTCGGCCGCCGCCTGCAGGCACTCGGCGAGCGGCAGATTTGACAGCACCAGGGTGGCGAGCTGGCGCGTCAGCAGCGACAGATCCGCCGGGCTGACCCGGGGCCCGCCCAGGCCCAGCCCCAGGCGCGCACGCAGGTGCGGGGCCTCGCCCCGGGACGGCGCACGGTTCGCGGCGCTGACCTCCACCGGCCGCAGGCTCTGCGTGCGCAGCTGCTGGCGGATGGCGCGCTCCGAGTCGCCCTCGAGCACGCCGCGCACGAGCTTGCCGGCGGGGTTGAGGGCGCGATAGCGGAAAGCGGGCACGGGCGCCTCAGGCCAGCGCGGTCACGCGCATGACTTCCTCGAGGCTGGTGTGCCCCGAGAGCACCCGCCGGCGCCCGTCGTCCTCGATGCTGGGGTACTGGCGACGCGCCTCGCGCAGCATCTCCTGCTCGCTGGCGCCCTCGTGGATCATGGCCCGCAGCTGGTCGCGCACCTCGATGAGCTCGTAGATGCCCATGCGCCCGCGGTAGCCGCTGTGGTTGCAGTGGTCGCAGCCCACCGGGCGGAACACGCTGCGGCCGCGGCAGTCATCGCCGCCGAGCAGCTCCGCCTCGCTGTCGCTGAGCACGTGCGGCGCCTTGCATTCCGGGCACAGCACCCGCACCAGGCGCTGCGCCATGACCCCGAGGAGGCTGGACGACAGCAGGAACGGCTCGATGCCCATGTCCTGGAGCCGGGTCACCGCGCCGATCGCCGTATTCGTGTGCAGCGTCGACAGTACCAGGTGCCCCGTGAGGGAGGCCTGCACGGCGATCTCCGCCGTCTCGAGGTCGCGGATCTCGCCGACCATGACCACATCGGGGTCCTGGCGCAGGATCGCGCGCAGGCCCCGGGCGAAGGTCATCTCCACCTTCGGGTTGACCTGGGTCTGGCCCACGCCCGGGAGCATGTATTCGATCGGGTCCTCGATGGTAAGGATATTGCGCTCGGTCTCGTTGATGGCGGCGAGGCCGGCGTAGAGCGTGGTGGTCTTGCCCGAGCCGGTGGGGCCGGTGACCAGGATGATGCCGTGGGGGCTGCGCAGGGCCCGGCGGAAGCCCGTGAAGACGGCCTCGGGCATGCCCAGCTGCGCCAGTTCCAGCTGCCCCGCCTGCTTGTCGAGGAGTCGCAGCACCACGCGCTCGCCGTAGGCCGAGGGAATCGTCGACATGCGGATATCCACGGCGTGGCCGGCGATGCGGATGGAGATGCGCCCGTCCTGGGGTACGCGCTTTTCCGCGATGTCCAGGCGCGCCATGACCTTGAGCCGGGATACGAGCAGGGGACCGAGCATGCGCTTCGGCGTCAGCACCTCGTTGAGTACGCCGTCGATACGGAAGCGCACGCTGAGGCGGTGCTCGAAGGTCTCGATATGGATGTCCGAGGCCTGCTCGCGCACCGCCTGCGACAGGATGGCGTTGATCAGGCGGATGATCGGCGCATCGTCCTCCGCCTCCATGAGGTCGCCGGCGTCGGGTATCTCCTCGGCGAGGCGACCGAGATCGACGTCCGCGCTGATGTCCTCGGCCATCTGCACGGCCTCGCTGTTGCGGCGCTGGTAGGCCTGGCTCAAGCGCTGCTGGAACAGCGTCTCTTCGATGGGCTGGAGACGGAAGGCACCGCCGATGACCCGGCGCAGCTCCACCAGCACATCGTAGGCCGGCGTGCCGAGGTGGTAGACCACCGGCTCGTCCCCGTCCTCGAGGAGCACCCGGTGATGCTGGGCGAAGGCGAAGGGCAGGCGCCGCGGTGCCCGCTCCGCCGTCGCCGCGCCCGGCGCGGTGCCCGCCTCGTCCGCTGCAGGCTCGAGCTCAGCGCTGTCCATCGCCCTCACCGTCCTGCTCCTCGCGGAGCTGCTCGAGCTGCCGGATCTGCGATTCCCACTCCGGCAGCACCGGGAAGTCGCCGTCGTCGAGGAACATGAGCCCCCGCTCCTGCCGCTCGAGCTGTCGCTCGCGGATCTGCTTGTACTTGAGCGCCGTGGCGCCCTCGAGCGCCGCGCCGTCGCGAATGATCGTGGGCCGGATGAAGATCAACAGGTTGGTCTTGGTGACGTTGATCGAGTCGTTGCGGAACAGCCGGCCGAGCAGCGGGATGTCGCCGAGGATCGGTACCTTCTGCTGGGCATCCTGCACGTCGTCCTTGATCAGGCCGCCGAGGACGACGATGCGCTGGTCCTCCGCCAGCACCTTGGTCTGCACCTTGCGCTCGTTGGTGATGAGGTCCGATGCCATGGCCTGTGCGCCGGTGAGACCGGTCAGGCTGGACACCTCCTGCTCGATGTCCAGCACCACCGCGTCGCCCTCGTTGATGTGCGGCTTCACCGACAGGGTGATCCCGACGTTCTCGCGCTCGATGGTCTGGAAGGGATTCTGCGCGCCGTTCGCCGTGCCCGTGTTGGTGAAGGACCCGGTGACGAAGGGCACGTTCTGGCCGACCGTGATGTAGGCCTCCTGGTTGTCGAGGGTGAGCAGCGACGGCGTGGAGAGGATGTTGGCGTTGGTGCGCTCGCGCAGGGCGTTGAGGATCACCGTCATGCTGAGGTCGTCGTCGACGACGCCCCAGCCCAGGGTCATGCCCGGGGACTGGGCCAGGGCCCCGGCAAGGGCGCCGACATCGAAGTCACCGGTATTTGCGAGCGGCTCCGCGTCCGGGTTGTCCGGGTTCAGGATGGCGTTGGCGATATTGCGGGCGCGGGCGTCGTCGGCATTGATGTTGCTGCCGAAGGCGCCGTCGTCGTTGGCGAAGAGCCACTGCAGGCCGAGGTCGGCGCCGTCGGTGATCTCCATCTCGACGATGATCGCCTCCACCAGCACCTGGGCGCGGCGGATATCGAGGCGGTGAATCACCGACTCCAGCGCCGCCATCTGGTTCGGGTCCGCGGTGATGATCAGGCTGTTGGTGCCCTCATCCGCCTCGATGGTGGCCTCGCTCGCGCGGCCGCTGCCCTTGCCGTCCGCGCTGTCGAGGCGGCTGATGTTCTGCATGACGCGGGTGAGCACCTCGGAAACCTCGGTGGCCTGGGCGTACTCGAGGTAAATGACCTTGACGTTGCCGGTCTGCTCGAGTGGCGTGTCGAGGTAGCCGATGAGGCGGCGTATGCGCGCCCGCTGGATCTCGTCGCCGTTCACCAGCACGCTGTTGGTGCGCTGGTCCGGTACCAGCAGCACCTCCGGCTCCGCCTCGCCGGCCTGCTGCTGCGAGGGGTCGTTGAGTTTCTGCAGCATGTCCACCACGTCGCCGGCATTCGCATACTTGAGGGCGACGACTTCCGTCTCCGCCGTCGCCGAGCGGTCCATGCGCTCGATGATGTCGACCATGCGGCTGATATTGGCCGCCGTGTCCGAGATGATGATGGCGTTGCTCGGCGCGTAGGCAGCCATGTGCGCCTGCTGCGGCACCAGGGGCCGGAGCACGGGAATCAGCTTGGCGGCGGAGATATTGTCGAGGCGGATGACCTGGGTGACGTACTCGTCGGACACGCGGCGGCTGTCGTCCTCCACCGGCAGCGACGCGGAGCGCGCGTCCTTGGACTGGATCACGCGGATCACCTCGCCGGAGC
Organism: Pseudohaliea sp.; assembly: GCF_040217025.1. Lineage (GTDB taxonomy): Bacteria > Pseudomonadota > Gammaproteobacteria > Pseudomonadales > Halieaceae > Pseudohaliea. Next base: position 163,352 of record NZ_JAVJOA010000010.1, read on the forward strand.
GCACGGCCGTGTAGCCGTGCACGTCGAGGATCGACAGGAACAGGTCGTAGAGCTCGGCGCGGCTCACCGGGCGCGACGATACGACCTTGACCTTGCCCTTCACCGCCGGGTCCACGACGATCGTCGTGCCGGTGACCTCCGACACGAACTTGATCAGCTCCTGGATGTCCGTCTCCTTCAGGTTGACGGTGAAATCCTGCGCCGCGGCGCCCGGGCTGCGGGCACAGCTCAGGCTGAGGGCGAGGAGCAGGGCGAGCAGGCGGGGCAGGCGTCGCATCAATCGGTGTCTCCGGCGGCGGCCAGCCGCACGCTGAGCGACAGCGCTTCGCCGTCGCGCGTCAGGTCGAAAACCGCCTCCCGGGCCTCGCGCATGGCCTGGTAGAGGCGGACCGTATTCGCCGGGTCCGTCAGCGAGAGCCCGTTCACTCCCGTGACGATATCCCCGGGCTCGAAGCCCAGGGCGGCGAAGTCCTCGCCGGCGCGGCCGGGGCTCACCCGGTAGCCGACGAGCTGGTCGCCCTGGCGCACGGCGGTGATACGCACCACGTCGGCCAGGGACTGCGGGTCATTGTACAGGCGCTCGCGGTACTGCGCGGCGAGATCCGTGGCCCCGGGGCCTGCGCTGACCGCCTCGGCGGCCGGCGCCTCGTCCGCTGCAGCCGGGGACGCCTGCTCTGCCGGCCCCGGCCGGGCACGGGTCTGCGCATCGCCCCCCGCCCCGGCAAGCTGGCCGTCGAGGGCGCTGTCTTCGAACAGGGTCAGCAGTTCATAGGTGCCGCCGTTGTCCAGCACCACCTGCCTCGGCATCACCTTGGCCAGCAGCACGCGCCGGCCGACCGGCAGCTCGTCGCCGACCGCGTAGACCGCCTCGGTGCCGCGGTGCTCGATCATGGCGAAGCCGAGGCCATCCTCGTCCGTGGCGACGATGCCGGTAAGCGTGAGGGCGAGGCGCGTCTCGCGGGCGCCGTCCTCGATGCCGGCCTTCGGTTTCGCGGTCGTCTGCTGCAGCGCCAGCTCGGCGAGGGCCTCCTCGCTCAGGGCGCCGGCCTCGCCGAACAGGTGCCAGCCGATGGCTGCCTCGATATCCACCGCGGGGCCGGCGGCCGGGGCGGCGGCGCGGCGGGCCGGGTTGACCAGCTGCTCAGCGGGGGGAATCGGGGTGTCGGGAGCGGGCAGGAAAGACCAGCCGAGGCGGGCCGCCGACAGGCAGGCCCAGGCCGCCAGGAGCACCAGGAGACCCGCCTGCAGGCGCCGCAGCCGCTCGGGTCGGGACCAGAACAGCACGAGGCCCTGGCCCCGCTGACCGGCACCGGCCAGGCCGGCCGCCAGGGTTTCCCGCCATGCTTGCGGCACGCATGTCCTCCGGACCTTCACCTGCGACACATCGGCCGCGAGCACGGCGATGCCTTCCGCAGGAAGCACCCGCGGGGGTGCCCATTGAATGGCAAAATTGTGACACTATTGTGAAAAGCGGGGCAACTACGACGCCCGGGGCAGCGCCCCGCGCGACGCGGCCCCGGCCGCCCGTTTCCGCCGCCGGCGGTCAGGAGACCGTCGAGCGGTAGTAGTCCATGAGGATCTGTGCCACTTCCGGGCGGGAAAACTCCGGCGGCGGCGCCACGCCGCGGCTGAGCATGTCGCGCACGGCGGTACCCGAGAGCAGCACGAAATCCTCCTTGGAGTGGTCCGGGGCGTCGCGCATCATGACTACCCGGTCGAGCTTCTTGCTGTAGGCCGTGTGGTCGGCGCGGTAGATCTCCAGCTCCAGCGCGCCCGCGGGCACCTCGTCATCGAAAATCTCCTGCGCATCGAAACCACCGTAGTAGTCGCCGACGCCGGCGTGGTCGCGGCCGACGATGAGGTGCGTGCAGCCGCAGTTCTGGCGGAACACGGCGTGCAGCACGGCCTCCCGCGGGCCCGCGTAGAGCATGTCGAAGCCGTAGCCGGTGATCATCACCGTGTTCTGGGGAAAGTACACCTCGACCATCTTGCGGATTGCCGCGTCGCGCACGTCTGCGGGGATATCGCCGGGCTTCAGCTTGCCGAGCAGCATGTGCACCAGGATGCCGTCTGCGCCGAGGTCCTGCATGGCCATGCGGCAGAGTTCCTCGTGGGCACGGTGCATGGGGTTGCGGGTCTGGAAGGCCACGACCTTCTCCCAGCCGCGCGCGGCGATCTCGTCGCGGATCTGCACCGCCGTGCGGAAGGTCTCGGGAAAGTCGGTCTCGAAGTAGGAGAAATTCAGCACCTGGATCGGGCCGGACAGCAGCCGGCGGCCGAGCGACGTGAACGTCGCCACGCCCGGGTGCTCCGGGTCGAGGGTGCGGAAGATCTTTGACGCCATGGCTTCCACCTGGTCGTCGGTCACCGGCTCCGCCGCGGTGACGTCCATCACCGCGAGTACCGGGTTGCCCTCGACGTTGGGGTCGCGCAGGGCGATGCGGGCGCCGGCTTCCACCGAGTCGTCATCGGTGAAGTTGACGATGGGCACGGGCCAGAACAGGCCGTCGCCGGTGCGCATGGACTCCGCGACGGACAGGGCGTCCGCGAGGTTCATGTAGCCCGGCAGCGGGTTGAAGTAGCCGGCCCCGAGCATCACGGCGTTGGCGGCGGCGGCGGAGTTGAGCAGCAGGCTCGGCAGCCCCTCGGCCTCCTCGGTGAGGGCGGCGCGCGCCGCGGGGTCGGCGACGTAGAGCGGGTTCAGTTCCTGGGAGCCATGGGGCTTGATCATGGTCGGTCTCCTTGCCGGGTGCAGGGTCGTGTGACGGGCCGGTTCGAGGTCAGGCGGCGGGAATGATGCCGCGCTCGCGCAGCAGCACGAGGATGGCGTCCACCTCCTCCTCCAGCGACTGCTGGTCGGAACGCAGGTGGAGCTCCGGGTTCGCCGGCGCCTCGTAGGGATCGTCGATGCCGGTGAAGTTCTTGATCTCGCCGGCCCGCGCCTTCTTGTACAGGCCCTTGGGGTCGCGGGCCTCGGCGGCCTCGAGGGAGCAGTCGACGAAGACCTCGATGAACGGCAGGCCCGCCTCTTCGTGCAGGGCGCGCACCTTGTCGCGGTCGGCGGCGTAGGGGCTGATGAAGGAACTCAGGGCGACGGCACCGCAGTCCACGAACAGCTTGGCGACCTCGCCGACGCGGCGGATGTTCTCGGCCCGGTCCTCGGCGCTGAAGCCGAGGTTGCGGTTGATGCCGAGGCGCACGTTGTCGCCGTCCAGGCGGTAGGCGAGCACACCCAGCTCGTGCAGCACGCCCTCGAGGGCCACCGCCACGGTGCTCTTGCCGCTGCCCGAGAGGCCGGTGAACCAGATCGTGGCGCCGCCGTGGCCCAGCAGCTCGCCGCGCTCGGCGCGGCCGATGTCGCCCTCGTGCCAGTGCACGTTGGTGGCTTTTTGTTCGGTCATGTTGGCAGGTCCTTGTCCGGGCCGGCTCCGGGCAACGGGGCCGGCATCGCGCGGGCCCTCAGGCCCAGTAGTAGTCAACGAGCGACAGCACCAGCAGGGCGCCCACCAGCGGCAGCAGCCAGCGCCGCAGCCGGGCCAGCTGGCCCGGGCTCGGCGGACGGGCGTAGCGCTCGCCCAGCGTCACGAGCAGGGCGAGGGCGGCAAACAGCAGCAGCAACACGAACAGCAGTTGCACGGCTCGGGAACCCTCCGGGGCCGGTCGTCGCGGCCCGGATGATAGCACGGCCGCCCGGCGGCCTCACGGCAGGCCCGCCAGCTGCCCCGGGGCAGCCAGGGGCAGGATCGCTCAGACCATCAGGGCACCAAGGCGGGCGATGGAGACGCGGTTGCCGCCGGCGAGCACGGACTGGGCAAGGGCGGTTTCCGCCTCGGCCTGCAGCAGTACGGACAGGCGCTCGAGGTTGTCCGCGGGGAGCGCGTCCGGCGTCCAGGTCACCACCCCGATGCTGAGCGTGGAATAGAGCGCGCCGCCGCGGCCGTCGTCGATGGCGAAATCCTCCACATCGCGACACATGCGCTCGGCGATGTCGTGGCCGTGGTGCTCGCTGCAGGACGGCAGCAGCACCGCGAACTTGTCTTCGGCGATCCGGGAGATGGAGTCGCTCTCGCGCAGGTCCGAGCTCAGCCGCTGCATCACGCGCTTCAGGGCGAAGCGGCAGGCCGCGTCGCCGTAGTGGCTGCAAAGGTCGGCCTGCTCGTCGAGGCTGAGAAACAGGAGGCTGATCGGCTGGGCGAAACGCCCGGCGCGGGCGAGCTCGCGGCCCAGGGCACGGCGGAAGCCGCGGTGGTTGCTGACGCCGGTGACCGGGTCCAGCAGCGTGAACTGGTCCGCCTGCTGGTGCTGGCGCACGCGCAAGAAGGCGGAGGAGACGGACTGGGTGAGGCTGCGCAGGAGCTCGTAGTCGGCGCGCTCCGCCTCCCAGCGCGGCGAGCTCAGGCCCCAGTGGTAGCTGCCCACGAGGTGCCCGGACTCGATCAGCGGCATCAGCACCGCGCCGCCGGACTTGTCGTCCCAGGCCAGGAGCCGGAACATGCGCTCGTCACCGAACTGCACCACCTCGACCTGCGGCAGGGCGACGTAGAGGCTCTCGAGGTCGAAGGGGTCGACGCCGAGCCGGAGGCAGCGCTGGCCGACGAGGCGGTCCGGAAGCAGCGCGGCGATGTCGCCGTCCGGGTCTGCGAGCTGGAGTTCCGCCGCGGGCAGGCCGAGGCGCTGCGGCAGGTCCACGGTCAGAAAATCGACCAGGAGGCCAAGGTCGAGCTTGCCCTGCAACCTGTGGTGGGCATAGAGCACCTGCTCCAGGAGATCGCGCTCGACGGACACCCGCTCTGTGCCGCTCTGCGCGACAGGCTGCTCGCCTTCCCCCGCCTTCGCATCTCCCACGCCGTTACCCTCGCTGTCCGTTGCCGCGAGTTTACACCGCCGTTCGCAGGGCCGTATACTCGGCGCCTGCCAAGGGGTGGCCCCGGCCTGAGACGCTCCCGCGAGCGAACCCTTCGAACCTGAACCGGACAATACCGGCGTAGGGATGGTGTCGTTGGCCCGCCGTGGCCGCCCTCCCCCGCCGCCCGAGGGAGGAGACCCATGAGGCACCCCGTCACCGCCACCCGTCCCGGCCTGTGGGCCCTGGCCTGCTTCGCCCTCGCCCCCATGACCGCAGCTGCGGCGCCGATCGAAGAGATCGTGGTCACCGCGGAGCTTCGCGAGACGCCGCTCCTCGACCAGAGCGCCAGTACCAGCGTGGTCGACCGCACCGCCATCCGCCAGCGCGCGGCCCGGCACCTCGAGGACGTGCTCAACCTCGCGCCCAACGTCAATTTCGCCGGCGGCAGTTCCCGCGCCCGCTTCTACCAGGTGCGCGGCATCGGCGAACGCTCCCAGTTCGTCGAGCCGCTGAACCCCTCCGTGGGCCTGCGCATCGACGGCGTCGACTTTTCCGGCCTGGGGACCGCCGCGCTGCTCTTCGACGTGGAACAGGTGGAGGTACTGCGCGGTCCCCAGGGCACGCTGCACGGCGCCAATGCCCTGGCCGGCCTGATCAACCTGCGCACGGCGGCCCCCGCGGCGGAAACCGGCGGCCGCGTGGAAGTGAGCGCCGCCGAGTACGACACGCGCACCCTCGGCGCCGCCCTTACCGGGCCCCTGACGGACACGCTGCGCTACAGACTGAGCCTCGGCCACAACGTGAGCGACGGCTACATGGACAATGCCTGGCTCGGCCGCGACGACACCAACGACCGCGACGAGCTGAGCGGCAGCGCCAAGCTGCGCTGGCTGCCGGACGCCCGCAACAGCGTGGACCTGCACCTCTTCGCCGTCGACGTGGACAACGGCTACGATGCCTTCTCCCTCGACAACACGCGGACCACGCTCTCGGACCAGCCCGGCCGCGACACCCTCGAAGCCGTCGCGGGCAGCCTGCAGTGGCACCGGGAAGGCGACGCGGTCGACCTCGAGACCTTCCTGAGCGCCGCCGACACGGACACGGCCTACGCTTACGACGAGGACTGGGCCTACGTCGGCATCGCCCCGGAGCTCGAGTACAGCTCCTTCGACGAGTACCGGCGCGACCGCGACAGCGTGAGCGCCGAGCTGCGCCTGTCCTCGCGGCAGCCGCTGGCGCTGTTCGGCCGCTCCACGGACTGGGTCGCGGGCGTCTACGGCCTGCGCGACGACGAGACCCTGCGCCGCCGCTACACCTACCTCGCCAGCGACTTCCACAGCCGCTTCGAGGCGCGCACCGCCGCGGCCTACGGCCAGCTCGACATCGCCCTCGGCGAGGCACTGACCCTGAGCACCGGGCTGCGGCTGGCCCACCGCGCCATGGACTACGGCGACAGCAACGGCGTGGACACGAGTCCCTCGGACGACCTCTGGGGCGGCAAGGTCGTGCTGGCCTGGGACCTCGCTGCCCGCGGCCTCGTCTACGCCAGCGTTTCCCGCGGCTATCGCGCCGGCGGCGTCAACGCCGGCGTGCTGGCGACGGACCCGGACTCCGTGGGTGACGGCGCAGCCGTGCTCGCGGCGAACACGAGCTTCGACCAGGAACTGCTCTGGAACTACGAGCTGGGCCACAAGGCGCTGCTCGCGGAGGGCCGCCTCTCGAGCCGCCTCGCGCTGTTCTGGATGGACCGGCGCGACCAGCAGGTGCGCGGCTCGCTGGTGCTGCCGCGGCCGGACGGCAGCACGGCCTTCATCGACTACACGGACAACGCCGCCTCCGGCACCAACCTCGGCCTCGAGTGGGAGCTCGACTGGCGGCCGACGGACAGCATCGCCCTCTTCGCCAGCATCGGCCTGCTCGACGCGACCTTCGACGACTACGTGAATGCCGCCGGCGATGACCTGGACGGCCGCGACCAGGCCCACGCGCCGAACTACCAGTACGCCGCCGGCATTACCTGGACCTCCCCCGGCGGCTGGTACCTGCGCGCCGAGGCCGAGGGCAAAGACGGCTTCTACTTCTCGGACCGGCACGCGGCCCGGGCCGGTGCCTACGACCTGTTCCACCTGCGCGGCGGCCTGCGCACGGCACACTGGGACGCGTCACTGTGGGTGCGCAACCTCGGCGACGAGGACTACGCGATCCGCGGCTTCGGCAGTTTCGGCAACGACCCGCGCAAGGGCTACGCCGTCGAGCCCTACTACCAGTACGGCGAACCGCGCCTCCTCGGCGCGAGCCTCGCCTACCGCTTCTAGTGTCCTGTCCCGCTAATTCGTTGCATTTCAGCTTGCCAGCCCGGTCTCCTGGCAAGGCGCGTCTTGCCGCCAAGGGCCGTCGCCCTTGGCAAAAGGCGCAACGCGGCCAGGGGGCCGGGCTGGCAAGCCCGAAGGGAGCCTACAGAAATCACTGCAGCTGCGTTGCGATCCTTGGCAATACACTCGGTATTCCCTGCGGATCGCGCCTTGCTGCAGTGATTTCTGTAGGCTCTGAAATTCAACGAATTAGCGGGACAGGACACTAGTGTCACCGCGCCTCGCCGCGGCGCTTGCGACCTGCGGGGCCTGGGCAATCGATCCGCGGCCCGCCGGGGAGCCCCGGGTGCTGCGGCCGCTCCCCGGCGGCGAGAGCAACGAAAGCTGGCTCCTGGCCTGGGGTGACACGCGGCTGGTGCTGCGCCTCGACGGCCTCGACCCGGCCACACCGGGGCTGGACCGGGCCGAGGAAGTGACGCTGCAGGGGGCGGCGGCGGCGGTGGGACTTGCACCGCAGCCGCGCTTCGGCGGTGCGGACTTCCTGGTCAGCGACTATGTCGGCGACGATCCCGCCGAAGACGGCGCGGGCCCGGACCCGGCAGATGCCGTCGCCCGTGCCCGGCTCCTGCGCGCCATCCACGCGCTGCAGGTGCCGGCGCGGCGCCTGGCGCCGGCCGCCTACCTCGCGGCCTGCGAGGCGCGTGCCGGCGCCGTTCCCCCGGCGCTGCCGGCCCTGGCCCGGGTACACTGCGCCGCGCTCGCGGCCCCGGGTGACGCACCGGTGCTCTGCCACAACGACCTCACGGCCGCGAACTGCCTGCGCCACCGCGGCCGGCTGCTGGCCATCGACTGGGAGTACGCGGCGCTCGGCAGCCGCTGGCTCGACCTGGCCCGCGCGGCCGGGGACAGCGCCGCCGCGGTCGCGGCCTACCTGCAGCGTACCCCGACGCGCGCGGAGCGGAGTGCACTGGCGGCCGCGCGCGCGCTGCTGCCCTACCTCGACGCCCTCTGGTATGCACTGCACGGCCGCGCCGGAACGGTAGACTGGCCGGCCGTGACCCGCGCCCTGGAGACCGCCGATGACTGACGACACCGCTACGCCCTGGCACATCCTGGGCGCCGGGGCCATGGGCACGCTCTTCGCCCACCGGCTCGAGGCCGCGGGCGTACCGGTGGTGCTCGTCGCCCGGGAGGCAGGCACCATGCTCGTGCACACGCTGCGCAGCGCGAACGGGGACAGCGAGCGGGAATTCGCCGTGGAGGGCCCGGCCTCGCCGGGCACCGTGCGCCGGCTGCTGGTCACGGTGAAGGCGCCGTCGGTTACCGCAGCGGTCGCGGCCCTGGGCCCGCGGCTCGCGGCCGATGCGGTCGTGGTGGTGCTGGCCAACGGTCGCGGCTACCGCGAGGCGCTGGCGCCCTGCCTGGGCGGCCGGCCCCTGTACCGCGGGGTGACCAGCGAGGGCGCCTGGCGGGAGAGCGCGAGCGTCACTGTGCATGCCGGCGAGGGCCGGACAAGCATCGGCAACCCGGCCGGCGAACCCCTGCCCCCGCGCTGGTTCACCGCCGGTCCGGGCCGCCTGCCACGGGTCGGCTGGGACGCCGCCATCGAGCAGGCGCTGTGGGAAAAGCTGGCCGTGAACTGCGTCATCAACGGCATCACGGCGCTGCACGGCTGTCGCAACGGGGCCCTGCTGACGGACCCGGCCGCGCGCCGGGACTGCGAGGCGCTGTTGCTGGAGACCGTCGCCGCGCTGCGCGCCCTGGGCCGGCCGCAGCTGGCCGCCGCGCTGCCGGGCACCGTGGCCGCCGTGCTCCGCGCCACTGCCGCCAACCGCTCTTCCATGCTCGCCGACCGGCTCGCCGGCCGGGAAACGGAAATCGACTACATCAACGGCTTTCTCGTCGCCCGCTGCGCGGCCCAGGGCGGCCGGCTGCCGCACCACACCGCACTCCTCGAGCGGGTCCGCGCCCTGCAGCCCACGCTCGCGAGCGGCGCGGCCGGCGGCAGTCACCCGGCCTGAGGGACCGGCGCGACGGCCGGGTCGGGAAGATTCAGCTGGACTGGCGTACCGATTCACTGTAGCTTGAATCCATGAGCGCAGGCTCTTTGTGTACTTGCTCCCTTTGCTGCCAATCGATCCGGCACGCAGTCTTGAAGCCTCCGGCTGAAGTCTCCAGGTAAAGAGTAACGATCGACCTGCCTCGCGCACTTCGCAGCGCGTCCCCTGGCGCGCGCTTCCACCGACCACGGAAGTTCACACCGTACGTCAACAATATCCTGAGGGCTTCGGGATCCCGGTCGGGTCCCGGAGCCCCCTGACAGCGCGCGGGCAGACAGCGTCCGCGTGTTCAGTGACACAGATGGGGCTGCCGATGGCCAGGACAAACTACTCGTTCGAAAAACGTCAAAGAGAGCTCGCCAAGAAAAAGAAGCGGGAAGACAAGCTTCAGCAGCGATCGGAACAACGCCGGGAGAAGTCGCAGCAGGACGAATCCCGGACCGGTGAAGAAGATCAGCCGGACGGGGACGCTTCCGGTCATTCATGAAAGCCCATGAGCCGGCAGGGCTGTTCGCGGGTGACGTTCAGCAACAGCAACGAAGTGCCAGATTCCTGGGTCACCAGTTCGGCGCTTCACCACAGTGCTCGCTTGTCGAGCCAGGAGTTTCCCATGTTTGCTATGAGCCTTTCGCACGACCGGTCGATACGGATTGGTCTGTGCACCACACTCGCCCTGCTTTCCGCACCGCTGTTCGCCCAGGATACCGGGCGGGAGCTACCCGAACACGCAGAACCTGACCGCTATGGCAGGGGGTGGACGTGCAGCACCGGCTATCGGAAAGCAGAGGACCGCTGCGAAAGTATTGAAATGCCGGCCAACGCGTACCTGACCGACGCGGCCTACGGCACGGGCTGGCGATGTGAACGGGGTTACCTGGAGTCGGGTGGTGAATGCCTTGCCGTCGAAGTCCCACCACATGGCTACCTCACCGAGCGCGCCTTCAAGCCGGGATGGGCGTGTGAGCGAGGGTACCGGGCCTCGGCGTCCAGGTGCGTCGCGATCAACGTGCCGGAAAACGGTTACCTCACCGACAGCGAATACGGCGATGGCTGGGAGTGCGACCGCGGTTACCGGGCAGATGACGATCATTGCGTTGCCATCGACGTTCCCGCCCATGCCTATCTGACCAACAGCGTGTACGGCACAGGCTGGAAGTGTGAGCGCGGCTACACGGCCGTCGCCGGCGCCTGTGCTTCCATCGATCTACCCGCCCATGCCTACCTGAAGGATTCCGGTGATGACTGGCTGTGCGCCCGCAATTACGCGCGGTTGCATGACCGCTGCGTCGTTGCCGGCAAGCGATGAGCACCCCCTCCCGGTGAGGAGACCGGCAACGGTGCCGGTTCCCGGCAGGTAGCTACATGGAACAGCTGTCCATTCATCATCGAACGAGCTACCACTACCACGACAGGGTACGCTTCGGACCGCACCGCTTGATGCTGCGCCCGCGCGAGAACCGCAAGCTGCGACTGCTCGCGCACGACGTCAGCTGCACACCTGCGGCGCAGCTGACCTGGGCGCACGATGTACAGGACAATACGGTCGCCACCGCTGCCTTTCCCGACGCGTCGGACACCCTGACGATAGAGAGCACGGCCGAACTCACGCTGGACGTCGATCAGTGGCCGGTGTTCGACATCGCCGCCTCAGCGGCAAGCTATCCGTTTCTGCTGACCCAGGAGGAAATGACTGACCTTGGCGCGCTGCGGCTGCAGAGCTATCTCGATTCGTCGGGCCAGCTCCTCGCCTGGGCCAGGAGCTTTGTCGACGGAAGTGGCTGCGACACGCTCACCCTGCTGAAGAACATTGCCGCCGCTGCGGCCGCCGGGATGACCTACGGGGTTCGCGACGACGAACATACCCAGACGCCGGTGCAGACACTCTCGTGTCGCAGCGGGTCCTGTCGCGATTTCGCGGTGCTCTTCGTCGATGCGGTCCGGAGCCTGGGCTTCGGTGCCCGTGTCGTCTCCGGCTACCTCTATGACCCGCACGAAGCGGCGACGGGTTCGTCGGGGGCAGGCTCGACCCATGCCTGGGCCGACGTCTACGTGCCCGGTGCCGGCTGGATCACTTTCGACCCCACCAACCAGACCGTCGGCGGCCACAATCTCATCCCGGTCGCGATCGCGCGTAATATCGGCCAGACCATGCCGGTGACCGGCAGTTACGTCGGTGACGAACGCGCTTTCTCGCACATGCAGGTGGACGTGAGCGTCAGCTGCAAGTAGCCCTCGCTAGTCCGGTAGCAGCGGGTGTGCGGCGAGACGCTGCACCGCCAGGCGCCAGTGGCCGATGCCCGCATCCGGGAACAGGGCCTCGTGACTCGCGGCGCCGTCCAGGCCGAGCAGGCAGAGCGTTTGCCGGCACTCGAGGGACAGGCGCAGGCGCGCCTGCGGGCGGCAGTGCAGCTGGCGGCCGTCGCCCGTGAGCAGCCAGCGACCGCCGGGCACCTGCTCGCCGGTGAGCTCCAGGGCGCCCCGTGCCCGCAGCGCCGCCGCGAACTCGGCCTGCAGCCAGTCGCGGCTGATAACGGCCTCGAGGTCTGTACCGGGCTGGATGCTGACCCGCGGCGGCGCGAGGGCGAGGCACGGCGGCCCCTCAGCCAGCCGCCAGCCCAGGCCGGCAAGGAGGACTGCCACGACCGCAACCGAGGCGACCCGGATCGCCGGACGCTGCAGCCAGCGGGCGACCGCCTCGCGCCGCGCCCGCCGCCGGGAGGCGGCGCCGAGGGCCGCGGGCAGGGGCGGCGGTTCCGCCGGCGCGGGCTGTTGAAAGGCATCGGCCAGCTCCCGCGCCACCGAGTGACCCGCCACCCCCAGTTCCCGCGCCAGCGCCCGGAGCTGTCGCCGCACGGCGCCGGCGGCCGCCGGTCTTGCCGCCGGATCCGCTGCCAGCAGCGCAGCGATCAGGCCGCTGAGCGCCGGCGGTAGCGGCGGCCCCAGGGGCGGGAATTCACTGCGCAGGATGCGCGCCTCCGCCCCCTCGCCCGCGAACGGGTCGAACCCGCTCAGCAGCCGGTAGAGCAGGCGCCCGAGGGCGAAGAGATCGGAGCGGGCATCCAGGCCCTCGCCGCGCAGGTGCTCGGGCGTCCACGCGGCGGGGCTCACCGCCGCCGGTTTTTCCGCCACGGCCACGGCCACGCCGAAGTCGGTGAGCAGCGCGCGGCCATCCCCGCCGATGAGTACGTTTCCCGCCTTCAGGTCGCCGTGAACGATGCCCTGCCGGTGCGCGGCAGCCAGCGCAGCCGCCACGTCCGCCGCGAGCGAGAGCGCGGTCGCGGGCGACAGGCGGCGCCCGCTGAGCGCAGCCTCGAGGTCGCAGCCCGGCACGTACTGCAGGACCAGCAACAGCTCCCGGCCCGCGGCGAGCAGGTCGAAGACCCGCGGCACCCGCGGATGGTCAATGGCCGCGCAGCGGCGCGCCTCCTGCAGCGCCCGGCGCCGGACGAGCCGCGCCGCTGGCAGCCGGTGATGCTTCAGGGCGACGTGGCGCCGGAGCCGGGGGTCGAAGGCGAGGAGCACGGTGCCCTCGCCGCCCCTGCCGAGCGCCCGGATAACCCGGTAGGGACCGACGCGGGCCACGGGCCTCAGGCGTCTTCCGCGACCCGCTCCCCGGCAACGCGCAGCCGGGCGCGGAGGCCCGCGTGGGAGAACAGAGCGTCCGCGCCGCGGCAGCGACGTCGCCGCCGGCTTCTTCGAGCGCCGCCTTGAGTTCGTCGCGGGGGATGTCGCCGGCGAGGCGGCAGCCGGGCATCTCGCGCACCCGTCGGTACACGGCGCCCCGGGACATGTTCAGGACCCGGGCTACCCGGGCCACCTCGTAATCGTTGGCCGCCCAGGCCTCGACGAAGTCCGCCTCGGAGACGGCGTCGCGCGGTTCCTCGACGACCTCACCCGCCGGCGGCGGCGCAACGAGGCGCCGGGCCAATGCTGCCGGCAGGGAGAGGTCATCGGGGCAGGCGACCGCCAGTTCCCGGCACACGTTCGCGAGTTCACGGATGTTCCCCGGCCAGTGACAGGCGAGCAGCGCATCGAAGAGCTCCGCGCAGCGGATGCAGTGACAAGGATCCCGCGAGCAGCGCTCCCAGGGCGCCGGTCGGCCGGCGGTCTCGAAGGCCAGGGCAAGGTAATGGCGGGCGAGGAGGCCGATATCCTCCCGGTGTGACGCCAGCGGGCGCAGGCGGATCTCCAGCGCGGCAAGGCGGTGGCGCAGCGCCCGGCTGAAGCTCGCCCCCTCTCCGTCGATCGGCGCATCGGTCGCCGACACCACGCGCAGATCGATCTCGCGGATCGGCCCGCCGACCACCTGGATCTCGCGCTGCTCGAGGGCGCGCAGGAGCTGCGGTTGCAGGGAAGCCGGCGCATCGCCGATCTCGTCGAGGAACAGCGTGCCGCCGGCGGCCCGCTCGAAATAGCCGCGCCGGTCCCGCTCCGCCCCGGTGAAAGCGCCGCGGGCCGCACCGAAAAGCTGGGCGGCGGCAAGCTCGGCGGGGATGGCCGCCACGTTTACGCTGACCAGCGGACCCGCCCGCCGCGGGCCGGCCTCATGCAGCGCCCGGGCGAGCAGTTCCTTGCCGGTGCCGGTCGGACCCGAGAGCAGCACGTCACCCTCGCTCTGCGCCACGCGCAGCACCTGGCGCCGCAGGGCGCGCAGGTAACCGCTGTCGCCGAGGAGCCCGTCCACGGCGGGCGCCGGCGGCTCCTCCGCCTCGGCCTTCGGGACCAGGCGCAGGAGAAGCAGCACACCGCTGCCGAGGAGCACGCGCAGACCGCGGCGCATCGCGGCGCCGTCGACCTGCAGGCTGGCGAAGAGCTCTTCCCCGTGGACGCGGCAGCGGCTGCTGCCCCGCGGCCGCTCCAGCAGCCAGCGGTCACCACTGCCGCGCACCGTCAGCGCGTGCCGACTGGTGTAACGGTCCTCGAGACCGAGGACCGGGCCGCCGCCGGTGCCCTCGAAGCCGGGCTCGCTGCGCCCCAGCTGCAGGCACACACCGCTCTCGCGCACGGGCTGACAGGCCCGCGCACCGATGCGCTCGATGTCAGGGTGGAAAATGACGGTGAGCAGCAGGCACGCGTCGCTGCCACCCCGTGCGGGCGCGGCCGCGGGCGGCAGGGGGAGCGTGTCCTCGTCACCGGTTGTGGTCATGGGCGGTGCCCACTGGCAAGCACGTCTGCCAAAAGTTAGCAAAGGGAGCGTGGCCGCGCTGTGACGGCGGTCACATTTGGCGAAACCGGCTGGGGTACAACTCGACGTCGACTTGCCGGTGCGATGGCGCCGACTGTAAATCTGGCCGGTACGCCAATCCCCTAAGCCAGGGAATCGTCGACATACCCCGGAACCCCCCCTGGGCAACCCCTTATACGAACGCGGAGCTGGAGACAGCCAGTCTGGCTTGCCGTTGTTGCTGGCTGTGGCCCTTCGCTCAATCCCGTAACTTCATGCAGCCCGGTTGCCCAACTCGCTGAGTTTCTCCAGCGTATCGGGAAACTTCCTCACCATCAGAATCAATGCCGCTGCCTGGGCGTTGGGCCGCGCCCGTCCTTGCTCCCAGTTTTCGAGGGTACGCATCGATACGCGGAGGCGGCGGGCAAACACGGCCCGGGAGACGTGCATACGTTCGCGCGTGTCGCGGATGAGATCCGCGTCGACTTCGAGTGGGGGTAGATCCTCGATCTCATGCGAACGCAGGGTGATTTTTCCCTCGCGTTGTTGCTGCATGGCGTCGACGCCGTCTATCAATTCATCGAACAACTTGCGCTCTTGCTTCATGATCTTCGTCTCCTGGCCTCCAACTCGGCTTGGATAGCCTTCCTCAATAGCTTCTTCTCGTCTGCTGTCAGGTCGGCGGCTTCATCCTTGCCATAGAGCGTGAAGAACCAAAGCTGGTGATCGGTCGACAGGTAGTAGTAGATCACCCTCAGTCCGCCTCGCTTGCCTTTGCCGCGACGAGTGTCTTCCCAACGGACCTTGCGAAACCCGCCGGTGCCGGACATCAGATCACCCAGTTCCGGATTCTCCATCAACGCGTGCTGCAATTCCCGGTAGCTCTCGTCGGTCAGATACCCCCGGAGGAGGCGCGTGAACAAGGGAGTCTCCAGGAACACCAGTTTCATTCAAAGAGTGTACGCAGGTTGCGTACATTTTCAAGTCGAGGGTTCCGCGCTGTGGTAGCCCATCGCGCTCTAGCCGCGCCGGCATTCACGCTTCGATGCCACCACGCGCGGGCGCGGGCGGCGGGGGGAGCGCGTCTTCGTCATCGGTTGTGGTCATGGGCGTCGCCCATTGGCAAGCACGTCTGATCGAACTTAGCAAAGGGCGCCCTGCCGCACTGCCACGGCGGTCGCATTTGCCGAAACAGAACCCGATTAGAGCAACAGGTAACCCAGCGAGAGGACGATGAGCCAGGCACCGGCGCTGCGCGCCAGCAGGCGCTCGAGCGCGCCCAGTTCCACCGCGAGCTGCGTCGCCGCCGCGCCGGGCGAGGCGGCGGCGGTGCCGAGCGCGCGCCGGGCCGTGGCCGCGAGCACGGCCGCCGCCGGCTCCTCGCTGCTGCCCATGGCGCGCGACGCCGCAGCGAAGTCCCCGGTGACGGCGAAGGTGAGCGCGAGCAGCCGGGCGGGAGCCCAGTCTGCGAAGAACAGCGCGCGCTGCGCCGGTAGGTTGCGCTCGGCCGCCAGCTGCAGGAGCCGGTAGGCGAAGGCCGCCGCCGGCCCGGCGAGCACGAAGAAGAACACCGGGGCATACCAGCGCTGGCAGGCCTCGTAGAGCAGCGCCGCGCGCAGTTCCTCGTCGGGCGAGCGACCGCCGCCGTCGCCTTCGGCCTCGAGCCGGGGCAGCGTGGCCACCGCCGTGAGCCAGGCCGCCTCGCCATCGCCGGCCGCGCAGTGGGCCCGCAAATCCGCGACCAGGCCGTTGAAATCCCCGCGCCCGAGCGCGTAGAGGAGCAACAGCACCGCCGCTGCCAGGCCGACGAGGCCGAACAGCCAGCCGCTGACCACGGCGAGCAGCCAGACGGCCGCCAGCGCGGGAACCAGCACGGCCGCCGCTGCGGCAAGCGCCGGGGACGCGCCCCGCGCCTGCAGCCACTGCCACCAGTCCGCGAACCAGCCGTCGCGGTGCCAGGGGGCGTGCGGGCCGGCGAACTGCTGCAGGGCCAGGGCGACGATGAGCGCGAGGAAGTTCACGCGCAGACCCTGCCGAGGAGCCCCTCGAGGCGCGCCCAGTCGAAGGCCGGCCCCGGGTCCGTCTTGCGGCCCGGGGCGATATCGCTGTGGCCGGTGATGCGCGCGGGGTCGAGGGTGGGATAGGCCGCGCAGAGCGCCGGCACCAGCGCGCCCAGCGCCGTGTACTGGGCGTCGCTGTAAGGAGTGTGGTCCGTGCCTTCGAGCTCGATGCCGATGCTGAAATCGTTGCAGTTGTCGCGGCCGCACCACTCGGACACACCGGCGTGCCAGGCGCGCCGGTCACAGCTCACGTACTGCGTGAGGCGCCCGCGCCGGTCGACAAGGAAATGCGCCGAGACGCAGAGCTCGGCGACCTCGGCAAAGAAGGGATGCACGGACGGATCGAGGCGATTACAGAAAAACGCGTGAACGTGGCCGCCGCCGAACTGCCCGGGCGGCAGGGAGATGTTGTGCAGCACGATCAGCTCGGGGCTCGCGCCCGCCGGGCGCTCGTTGCAGTTCGGCGACGGACACCAGACCGCCTCCGCGACGCGACCCCGGGTCACGGTGAAAGCCATGGCCACGGTCCTCTTTTGTCCATCATAGGCCCGGCCGCGGCGCGGGTAAACGCGCCACGCGGATACCGGAATCCGCGCTGGTCGGCGCGCCTCCCCGCGAGCCGGGTCCGGCTGCTATGCTACGCGCCCCGCAACCGAGGGCGAGCCATGCACACCGTCACCCGCGTACTTAAAGACACCATCGACGCCGATGTCGCCCGCGCCCTCGCGGAGGACGTGGGCGACGGTGACATCACCGCGGCGCTGGTCGGCGAAGACGCCACGGCGAGCGGCCGGCTGGTCACCCGGGAAGACGGCGTGCTCTGCGGCCGGCCCTGGGCCGAGGCCGTGTTCCGGGCCGTGGACGCGCGCTGCGAGCTGCGCTGGGATGCCGACGACGGCGACCGCATCCGCGCCGGCCAGCGGCTGTTTACCGTCACCGGGCCGGCGCGCGCCCTGCTCACCGCCGAGCGCACGGCGCTCAATTTCCTGCAGACGCTCTCCGGCACGGCCACCCGGGCCCGGCACTACGCGGACCTCGTTGCCGGTACGGACCTGAAACTTCTCGATACGCGCAAGACCATCCCCGGCCTGCGCCTCGCGCAGAAGTACGCCGTGGCCTGCGGCGGCTGCCACAATCACCGCATCGGCCTGTTCGACGCCTTCCTGATCAAGGAGAACCACATCGCCGCCTGCGGCAGCATCGCCGCGGCCGTGGACGCGGCCCGGGCGCTGGCGCCCGGCAAGCCGGTCGAGGTGGAAGTGGAGAACGCGGAGGAACTCGGCCAGGCCCTCGCGGCGAAGGCGGACCGCATCATGCTCGACAACTTCAGCCTCGCGGCCCTGCGCGAAGCCGTCGTTGCCACCGCCGGTCGCGCCGAGCTCGAGGCCTCCGGCAACGTCACCGGGGAGACGCTGCCCGCCATCGCGGCCACCGGCGTCGACTACGTGTCGATCGGCGCGCTGACCAAGGATTTCAAGGCCCTGGACCTGTCGCTGCGCCTCGGCTGACCTGCCCCCGCAGCGATCGACCGGGGCGGGCCGCGCGGGCGCGTCTACGCCAGGGGATCGGGGCTCGCGATGACGCCGTTGTTGTCGGCGTAGACGTAGTCCCCGGGGCTGATGGTGACGCCGCCGATGCTCACCGGCACGTCCATTTGCCCCTCGCCGCGCTTGTCCGTCTTGCGCGGGCAGCAGCCCAGGGCCTTCACCCCGAGCGGTGTGGCCGCCAGCTCGTCGACGTCGCGCACGGCGCCGCAGATCACCAGCCCCGCCCAGCCGTTCTTCGCCGCGTCCGCGGCGAGCATGTCGCCGAGCAGCGCCCGGCGCAGGGAGCCGCCGCCGTCGACGACGATCACCCGGCCCTCGCCGGGCTCCTGCACCAGGGACTTCACCAGCGAGTTGTCCTCGAAGCACTTGATGGTCACCGCCTGACCGCCGAAGGCGGCGATGCCGCCGAAATTGCGCCACTGCAGCTCCAGCGCGCGGGCGCCGGCGTGAGCGTCGGTGAGGTCCGGGGTGCTGATGGGGGTCTCGCTCATGCCAGCCACTCCTCTGCGTAGGCTTCCAGCGCGCTGGCCTCGCCGGCGATGATCGCGCCGTGGGCGCGGGTGCGCGGCAGCAGCGCCTCGGCGTAGAAGTTCGCGGTCGCCACCTTCTGCGCGTAGAACGGGTTGTCGCTGCCGGCGGCGAGCCGGTCCTGCGCGACCGCCGCGGCGCGGAACAGGTGCCAGGCGCCGAACAGGTAGCCGGTCTGCATCATGTAGTCGAAGGCGAGGCCGCGGGCCGCGTCCGGCCGCTCGGCGAGCAGGCCGAGCAGCCGCTCCGTGGCGGTCTCCTGGTGGGCCGCCGCGGCGGACAGCGCGCCCCCGAGGAGCCGCAGCGCCGGGTCGCCGGAGAGCGCCCGGGCCGTCTCGCGCACGGACTCGGTCAGCGCGCGCATGGTGTCGCCGCCGTCGCGGGCCAGCTTGCGGCCGACCAGGTCGGCGGCCTGGATGCCGTTGGTGCCCTCGTAGATCGAGGTGATGCGCACGTCGCGCAGGTACTGCGCGGCCCCCGTCTCCTCGACGTAGCCCATGCCACCGTGCACCTGCACGCCGAGGGAGGCGATCTCCTCGCCGAGCTCCGTCATCCAGCCCTTGATGACGGGGATCATCAGGTCGATGCGTGCCTGCTGCTGCGCGCGCTCGCTCTCCTCGCCGTGGCGGGCGAGGTCCATGGTCACGGCCTCGCTGTAGGCCAGCGCGCGCATCGCCTCGTTGAAGGCGCGCATGGTCAGCAGCATGCGCTTCACGTCCGCGTGGCGGATGATCGGCACGCCGCCCTGTACGCGCTCGTGGGCGTAGGCCAGGGCTTTCTGGTAGGCGCCCTCGGCGGCACCCAGCCCCTGCAGGCCGACCTTCAGGCGGGCCTCGTTCATCATGGTGAACATGCAGGCGAGGCCGCGGTTCTCCTCGCCGAGGAGATAACCCACGGCGCCGCCGTTGTCGCCGTAGGCCATCACGCAGGTGGGGCTGCCGTGGATGCCGAGCTTGTGCTCCGTGGACACGGGGTAGACGTCGTTGCGCTCGCCGGGGTTGCCGTCGGCGTCGGGCAGGAACTTGGGCACGATGAACAGCGAGATGCCCCGGCTGCCCTCGGGCGCATCGGGCAGGCGCGCGAGCACCAGGTGCACGATGTTGTCCACGGCATCGTGGTCGCCCCAGGTGATGTAGATCTTCTGCCCGCTGATCAGGTAGTGGTCACCCTCGGGCACCGCGCGGGTCTTGAGGGGGCCGAGGTCCGAACCGGCGCTCGCCTCCGTGAGGTTCATGGTGCCGGTCCACTCGCCGCTGTGCAGCTTGGGCAGGTACAGGGCTTTCTGTTCCTCCGTGCCGTGGGTCTCGATGGCCAGCGCCGCGCCGCTGGAGAGGAAGGGCGCCAGCGCGAAGGCCATGTCCGCGCTGTTCCACATCTCGCAGGCGGCGGTGCCGTAGATTTCCGGCAGCCCCTGGCCGCCGTGCTCCGCGCTCGCCGCGATGCCGAACCAGCCGCCCGCAGCGAGCTGCGTGAGGGCCTCGGCGTAGCCCGGCGTCAGCGTCACCCTGCCGTCCGCGCAGGTGGCCGGGTGCGCATCGCCCTCGCGGCGCAGCGGCGCGAGCACGTCGCCGGCGAAGCGGGCGCCCTCCTCCAGCAGCGCGCCGGTCAGGTCCGGCCCGACGCCCAGTTCGGCGAAGGGCCCGCGCTCACCGAGCGCAGAGGCCACGTCCAGCACCTCGTCGATGAGGAAGCGCATGTCGTCGAGGGGGGCACGGTAGGTGGTCATGGGGAGTTCTCCAGCTGTCGTCGGTGCGCGCGGGTCAAAGGCGTTCACCGCGGCGCCGCCAAGTATAAGGGGCCGCGGGCCACGGCGCAGGGTAGCGCCGGGATCATATTCATCCCATCGCGGGGTTGCTATGATGGCCATTCATTCCGTGAATACAAGACCATGCAGCTCAACCGCATCGACCTCAACCTGCTCGTCTACCTCGACGCCCTGCTGCGCGAGCGCAACGTCACCCAGGCCGCGCACCAGCTGAACCTGTCGCAGCCGGCCATGAGCAACGGCCTGCGCCGGCTGCGGGAGCTGTTCGACGACCCGCTGCTGGTGCGCACCTCCGACGGCATGACGCCCACGGAGCGGGCCCTGGAGCTGGAGCCGCTGGTGCGCGAGGTGCTCACCAACATCGAGCGCGCGGTGCAGCCGCGCACGGCCTTCGACCCGGCCTCGGCCAGCCGCGTGTTCCGCATCATGGCCAGCGACTACGCCGAGTCGACGCTGCTGCCCGGCGTGCTCGGCCGGCTGCGCACGGAGGCACCGGGGCTCACGCTGGACATCATGACGCCCAGCGACGTGAGCTTCCTCGACGTGGAGCGCGGCAAGGTCGACATGGTGATCAACCGCTTCGACGCCATGCCCCAGTCCTTCCACCAGATACACCTGTGGAGCGACAGCTTCTCCTGCCTGCTGAGCCCGGAGAACGAGCTGCTCAAGGACTTCACGCTGGAGAACTACCTGAAGGCCGACCACGTGTGGGTGAGCAAGACCGGCATGGGCGTGGGCGTGGGCGTGGACCCGGACGACGTGCAGCGCCTGGGCTGGGTCGACGCCGCCCTCAACCGCCTGGGCAAGAAGCGGCAGATCCGCGTGTTCACGCGCCACTACCAGGCCGCCATGACCCTGGCCGAGCAGAACGACCTGGTGGTGACCCTGCCCACCCGCGCCGCCCTGCTCAAGCGCGACAACCCGCGGGTGGTGCTCCGCGAGCCGCCGCTGGAAATCCCTCCGCTGGAACTGAAAATGGCCTGGAGCCCGCTGCTGCAGCACAACCCGGCCAACCGCTGGCTGCGCAAGGTGATCGTGGACACGGCGCGTGAACTCGCGGGGGAACCGGCGCCGGCCTGAACGACCCCGTGCCGCCGTGACCGGGCGCCGCACCGACATTCAGCGGGCTTATGCCCACGATAAAAGCCATAGCCTTGGGGAATCCCGGCGTATTCCCTAGACTTCCCGCTCAGACCATCACAGGGATCCATGCCATGACCGAGCGCGTCACCCGCAGCGGCCTGCAGGTCGCCAAGCCCCTCGCCGAACTCCTCGAGAACGCCATCGCCCCCGGCACCGGGGTGGAGCCGGCGGACTTCTGGCAGGCCCTGGCGCAGCTGGTCGCGGACTTCGGCCCCCGCAACCGCGAGCTGCTGGCCATCCGCGAGACGATGCAGCAGCAGATCGACGACTGGCACCGGGCGAACCCGGGCCGGGACTACGACCGCGCCGCCTACCGCGCCTTCCTCGAGGAAATCGGCTACCTGCTCCCCGACCCCGAGCCCTTCGCGGTCACTACGGAAAACGTGGACGCGGAGGTCGCCACCCTCGCCGGCCCGCAGCTGGTCGTGCCGGTGATGAACGCACGCTACGCCCTGAACGCCGCCAACGCGCGCTGGGGCAGCCTCTACGACGCGCTCTACGGCACCGACGTGATCCCGGAAGACGACGGCGCCGAGCGCGCCGGCGGCTACAACCCGGTGCGCGGTGCGAAGGTCATCGCCTTCGCCCGCGACTTCCTCGACCGCTACTGCCCGCTCGCCAGCGGCAGCCACGCCGACGCCACCGCCTATCGCGTGGTCGACGGCGCGCTGGCCGTCAGCCTTGGCGGTGAAGAGGGCAGCAGCGAGAGCGGCCTCGCCGACCCGGCGCAGTTCCGCGGCTACCAGGGCGATGCGGCGGCACCGGGCGCCGTGCTCCTCGCCCACAACGGCCTGCACATCGAGATCCAGGTGGACCGCGAACACCCCATCGGCCGCGACGATGCCGCCGGCGTGAAAGACGTGGTACTGGAAGCGGCGCTGACCACCATCCAGGACTGCGAGGACTCCGTCGCCGCCGTCGACGCCGAGGACAAGTGCGTGGTCTACGGCAACTGGCTGGGCCTGATGAAGGGCGACCTCGCCGACAGCTTCGACAAGGGCGGCAAAACCGTCACCCGCCGCCTCGACGCCGACCGTGAATACACCGGCGCCGACGGCGAGCCCCTGGTCCTGCCCGGGCGCAGCCTCATGTTCGTGCGCAACGTCGGCCACCTGATGACCAACAACGCCATCCTCGACGGCGACGGCAACGAGATTCCCGAGGGCATCATGGACGGCGCGTTCACGGCCCTCATCGCCGTGCACGACCTGAAGCGCAGCGCGGGCCTCGGCAACAGCCGCCACGGCAGTGTCTACATCGTGAAGCCGAAGATGCACGGCCCGGACGAGGTCACCTTCACCGTGGACCTCTTCGACCGCATCGAGGACGCCCTGGGCCTTGCCCGCAACACGCTCAAGCTCGGCATCATGGACGAGGAGCGGCGCACCACCATCAACCTCGCCGAGTGCATCCGCCGCGCCCGGGCGCGCGTGGTGTTCATCAATACCGGCTTCCTCGACCGCACCGGCGACGAGATTCACACCAGCATGGAAGCCGGTGCCATGACGCCCAAGGGCGACATGAAGAGCGAGCGCTGGATCAACGCCTACGAGGACCGCAACGTCGACGTGGGCCTGGCCTGCGGCCTGCCCGGCCACGCGCAGATCGGCAAGGGCATGTGGGCCATGCCGGACCTGATGGCGGCGATGCTCGAGCAGAAAATCGGCCACCCGAAAGCCGGCGCGACCACCGCGTGGGTGCCCTCCCCCACCGCGGCGACGCTGCACGCCATCCACTACCACGCCGTAAACGTGGCCGAGCGGCAGCAGGAGCTCGCCAGCCGCACGCCCGCCTCCCTCGACGACGTGCTGGAAATCC
This sequence comes from Pseudohaliea sp., assembly GCF_040217025.1. Classification (GTDB taxonomy): domain Bacteria; phylum Pseudomonadota; class Gammaproteobacteria; order Pseudomonadales; family Halieaceae; genus Pseudohaliea. The sequence continues at coordinate 186,595 of NZ_JAVJOA010000010.1, forward strand.
CCCTGCGCGGCGCCGAGGGGCTGGACGCCACCGCCATCCAGCGCGAGCTGGACAACAACTGCCAGGGCATCCTCGGCTACGTGGTGCGCTGGGTGGACCAGGGCGTGGGCTGTTCCAAGGTGCCGGACATCAACGACGTGGGCCTGATGGAAGACCGCGCCACGCTGCGCATCTCCAGCCAGCACATCGCCAACTGGCTACACCACGGCGTGGTCAGCGAGGAACAGGTGCGCGAAACCCTCGAGCGCATGGCTGCGGTCGTCGACCAGCAGAACGCCGGCGACCCGGCCTACCGGCCCATGGCCCCGGCCTTCGACGACAGCGTCGCTTTCCAGGCGGCCCGCGACCTGGTGTTCCTGGGGCGGGAACAGCCCTCTGGCTACACCGAACCGGTGCTGCATGCGCGGCGGCGGGAGGCGAAGGCAAAGTTCGGCCGCTGAGCAGTCAAAGCACCCCCCAGGGCTCCAGCGCCGTGGGTGCCGGGAGTTTGAGAACGGGGAATGTGGGCAGAGGTGCTTAGGTAGAAGACACTTTGGAATCGGCGCCTAGCCGCGACAAGGCCGGAGCCCTCAATAACTTTGCCGACACGAGTCGCGCCTAACCAAGCCGCACATTGGTAGGCGCGACAAAGCGTCGCGACGCTAGTCGCGCACTTGTAACGTACACCACAAAACCCTTCAGCCATCAGCAACATATAATTAGATCGGCCAGCCGCGCGTAACAGCCTCAATGTAAAGGGCCCGAAGCCATGCCTAAACCTGAAGGCCAAATGCTCATCATTACTCGCAATCTCCCGCCTTTGACCGGCGGGATGGAAAAACTGATGAGCCGGGTTGTTCAACAGCTGGGCAGTGAGTACGAAGTAACGGTGATCGGACCTCGCGGCAGTAGCCGTTTTGTTGATGAGCACGCTCGCTGCTACGCCACACCCGGATCTGGCCTCGTGGGTTACCTGCTCGCGGCCGTACCACTAATGATATTGAGTCTACTGCGGTCAAGGCCCACGGCAGTCATAGCCGGCAGCGGCGTCACCGCGCCGCTTGCACAACTGGCGAGCGTAATAGCAAGATGCCCGCTCATGGTATTCGTGCATGGCCTCGACCTAGTTGCAGAAAGACGCGCCTATCGCGCCATCGCACTACCCGCCATCCGTTCAGCCTCGTATGTAGTGGCGAACAGCCGTAGTACCGCGGCACTTGCGAGAGAAGCCGGTGTTCAAGCAAATCGCTTACTCACCATAGCACCGGGCGTAGAGTATCCACCACTTGAGGTGACAGAAGGTAGATTTCGAAGGGAGTTCGGCCTAAAAGACCGCCCAGTGCTACTATCTGTTGGCCGACTCGTCCCCAGAAAAGGACTGGTGCCCTTTGTAGAGCATGCGCTCCCCAAAGTCCTTCAACACCATCCAAATGCTGTACTCACGATTGTCGGACAAGTTCCAGATCAAGCTTTACTGCACGGCAGAAATGAGCGCAGCAAGATCGAAGCGATCGCAAGAAGGGTTGGCTTGAACTCGCACATCCTCTTTTGCGGACGAATCAGTGAAGCAATGCTCAGCGCTGCGTATAGCGACGCCAACCTACTGATCTTCCCTGTTGTGGAAACTCCCGGTGATGTCGAAGGCTTCGGCATGGTTGCTTTAGAGGCTGCAGCCTTTGGTCTGCCAACTTTTGGCTTCAGTGTTGATGGATTGCGAGACTCTGTCTTGCATACCTCTACCGGGGAGTTGTTCACCCCGGGCGATTACGATCTGATGGCAGATGCAATCTGCAAGCACCTTGATCGAATCGATCAGACACTTTACCAACAAGGCTGTCTACAACACGCGGAGAGACATAGCTGGCAAGCCTACGGCGAGCAACTCCGCAGAGCGGTGCGGTCGATGATTCGTAATGACTCATCCACCTCATTTGAGCAGAGATAAAAGCCATGGACCATGAAGAGCCACCCCTGAAGCCGCTGGTGAGTGTGTGTGTGGCGAACTTCAACGGCGAAAAAGTGCTGGACCTCTGTCTGTCTTCGGTCATGGCACAAGGCACAGAATCTTCCGTTGAGATCATCGTCCATGACGATTGCTCAAGCGACTGCTCGGTAGCACTGATCAGGGAGCGTTTCCCCGAAGTTCGGCTACTCACATCAGAGCAGAATGTCGGCTTCTGCATGAGCAACAACCGCATGGCTGCAGTCGCCAAGGGCGATTACCTTCTCTTGTTAAACAATGATACGCGCCTACACCATGGCGCACTAAACGCCCTACTTTTTTTCCAGAGGGTGAATCCGGACGCGGGCATTCTCACGGTGCCACAGTACAATATGACGACCGGCGAATTACTAGACCGCGGCATGTTTCTTGATCTCTTTGGTAACTCTATCCCTAACACCCGCGAGGGTACGCGCGACGTAGCAATGGTTATGGGCAGTTGCCTGTGGATTTCCCGCGAGTTGTGGCAGGCGATCGGCGGCTTTCCAGAGTGGTTCGGCTCTATTGCGGAAGACCTGTACCTGTGTTGTTTGGCGAGGCTGTATGGGAAACGGGTTGTCGCCGTCGACGAGAGCGGTTACGACCACAAGGTGGGGCATTCCTTCGGCGGGGGGAAAGTGGAAGCTAGCGGTCTCAGGAGCTCACTGCGCCGGCGGGCCCTGAGCGAGTTGAACAAGAACCGGGTCATCGCCACCTGCTACCCAAGCCTGTCGGTACTCTCGCTGCTTCCAAATAGCATATTGCTGCTGCTCGAGGGAATCGCCCTCGGGGCGGCGCGGCGCCAACCTGCACTCCTGACAAGAGTCTACCTGCCGGCCATTCTGGGAATCGTGGTGGACTGGCGCCGCCTGGGCAGCATGCGCAGGTGCATCCAGCGGCAGCGGCAGATCGGCCTAGGACCCTTTTTTCGCCCCTTTCGCCTGAGGCACCAGAAGCTGGTACTGCTCCTGGCGCATGGCTTCCCGGAAGTTCGCGCGGAGTAGTCGAACCGACGGGATCGGCCAGAGCGGGACAGAATAACCTCGCGTGAGGTCCAGTGCTGTACAGCCCGAGCCAGGCTCAAGTACTCTACGGTAGCGCCGTAAGTGGCCGCGCTACTGAAACAGGGACCGCGGCATTCATCGGGCTTTCGAATGACTCTTGGGAACTCCAGCTCTAGCGAATGAGGCTACCTCTTGTCAGCGTTGTCCTGCCCAGCTACAACCGGGCAGACAGTCTCCCCAATGCCCTGCGCAGTATCGCTGAGCAAGACTACGGCAACCTCGAGATTATTCTCGTTGACGATGGCTCATCGGATGACACCGGAGAAAAGGTCGCACAGCTTGCCATTCCCGAGCTTCGGTACCTCAGACACGAGAAAAACCGCGGTGCGAATGCGGCCCGGAACACTGGCATTGCCGCAGCGAACGGCGAGTTCATCGCCTTCCAGGACAGCGACGACACCTGGGATAGCAGGAAGCTGTCCCTGCAAATCCGCGCGTTGCAGGCTCACGGCGGGCATGTGGCATTCTGTGCCTTTGATCGCATCATCGACGGGAAACGGGTGCGTATTCCCAAACCGGGCTATCAAATCAGGCCAGGATGCGAGGATCGTTTCGGGAGACTGCTGGAAGGCAGCTTCATAAGCTGCCAGTCGTTGATTGTTCGCAAAGCGCTGCTGCTAGAGGCCGGGCTTTTCGATGAGGCCTTACCGAGACTGCAGGACTGGGAACTGTGCCTTCGCCTGGCAAAGCGGCACCCCATGGTTTATCTAGAAGATGCGCTGGTTCAAGTCGACATCAGCAACGACAGCATCACAAGGGAAGTATCAAGGCTCATCAAGGCCGCTTACATAATTCTCGAGAAACACGCTGAAGACTTCCATCGCCACCCGCGGGCCGCCGCCATGCTGTGCACCAACGTCGCTATCGAGGCGTTGAAGCATCGCAGGCTGCCAAGTTCGCTGCGATTGCTAGCTAGAGCACTGGCTTATGGCGGGGTCCACTATCCCGCTGCGCTGCGGGCCCTTTACCTGCGTCGATAGCCGCGCCGACACACACCGGGTCAGGTGCCGTCCTGTAACAGGAACTCGGACTTCCTCAGTTCAATGATGTCAAGCATGAAACTTTCGGTTGCCTCGGCCTCATCGCATATTTCATAGCGGGTGATTCCTGCCATCGTGGTTTTCCTGAGAAAGTGACTTTGCTTTGTCCTGAACCCGACTCTCTCGTGCAGAGCCTTGGCCATGAAATTCCTGGAAAGGACCTGCGCCTCCAGGAGGTCAAGCCCCAAGGTCCCGAATCCCCATTCGAGTAGGGATTTCTCGGCAAAGTACATTAGCTGCGGGCCCCCACCTGCTGCGCCTCTGATAATGTTGTCCAGTTCGGCTTTTCTACTGGATACATTACTCAGGCCCAGGTGACCCACCAGACTGTCGTCGGGCAGATAGATGGCGAAAAAAATCCTGTCCGGGCTGGCAATCGAACAGTTTTGCAGATACTCCCGGGTACTGTCTTCGCTGGCATTGAACTGCACCCGATAGCAACGCATGAAAGTCTTTCGCCACAAACAGAAGGCTCGAAGCAGCGCGCCGTCCTGCAGGGCCCATCGACCCACAGGCACGAGCCTAGCGATGACTTCATTCCTGTCGTCCTCGACTGGCAGGGCATGCGAAAACGCGTCCTCGCAGGAATCACACTTCAGGGAAGCCAGATACTCATCCCTCATTGGCTAGTGCCGTTTGAATCTGTGCCCGATAGCGAACCCCGCCACTCTCACACGCCTTGGTACCTGGTGCCGGGGCAGCTTCCCTTTGAGAAAGTTGCTGAGTTCGGCCACGTCAACCCGGCAACCGTTGGCTGCCTGGATGAACAGTTCCACGTGCTCGCCGGTCACCGGGTTCTGCCTGGCAAAAGCCTTCGCAAACTGGACGCCGTCGAACTGGAGGGCAACTCGCTCCACATCTGACGCCATAAACTTGAGCCCACCCACATTAATGACTTCCGTTCTTCTGCCCACGATCCTGTAGTAGCCCTCGTCTTCTTTGACGAGGTCACCGGTGTTATACCAACCTTCAGCGTCGAAGGGTGATGGCGCGTTCAGGTAACCCAGCATCCTGGCTTCCGAATGAATCTCGAGCACATCGTCGACAACGCGCGTTCTCACCCCTTCCCCACCAATCTTCATGAACAAGCTGTCCCGAGCCCTGCTTTTTACCCGCAGTATGCCCAACTCAGACATACCGAAGGTCTGCCGAAAATCGACGTCGGGTAGCAGTGCACAAAGCCGATCGAGGGTAGGCTGGTCCATCCGCTCGGTCCCGTAAGTGACCACCTTCAGCGACTTCGGCACCCGGTCCGGTACCATGCCGCTCATCAGCATCAAGCGGAGAAACGTGGGTGTCGTCGGCAAAGCTTCCACAGCATGACGTTCGCAAAGTTCAAGAACCTCCTCAACGCTGCGTGAGGCTGGCGCAATTACGACACCCTGGTTGAAAAGGGTGTGGAGAAGCGTATTTAGACCACCCACGTGGTCGAACACCAGGAAACTCAGCGTCCGTAGCGTCGGGCGCGGGGTCTCGAACCGTCGGAGGAAGAGCGTGAGGTCGTGCAGGATAGCCTTGGGTCGACCGGTGGTCCCCGTGGAAAACAGGATCAGCCCGGCATGCCCGCTCTCTCGCAGCTTGTCGATGAGAGCGTGGCGCCGACCATGTGTTCGCCGCCGGATGGAGTTTCCACCGATGACCACGTCGACCAGGGCGGCCTCGAGGAAATAATCGTGTTGAGCGCTGGTGGCCTCCGTGAGCGGCACAATGATCATTCCAAGCTCGATCAGCCGCAGGAAGGTGCCGATTGTTTGCGGGTCGAAGTCCCCGATGAGTGCGACCACACTGCCAGTGTGAAGCTGGTTCAGGTCGATAATGGGGCTATCCTGCAGGTCGGAGAATCGGAGTTCCCTGTCCACGTGGATAAGGAAAGGATGCTCTACCCGCTCCCAGCGACGCGCCAAGGTGCTCAACAGCCCCATTAGGCGCCTCCAACCCTCAAGATCTGGCCGCTGATGCTTGCGGATTTCTCATCCATCAACAGCTCGACCAGATCGCAAACATCGGCCTTTTCGAAGGCTCGGGAGATAACCTGCTGGGCGACAATCGCTTCGATCTGCTCATCGGAGATTCCACGGAGCATATCCGTCCGAATCGGGCCGGGGGCGATACAGTTCACTCTGATATTGAAGTCCGCCACCTCTCGCGCAAAAACACGGGAAAAACTCTCTACGCCGGCTTTGGACGCGGCATAGACCGATTCCCCCTTGAGCGCGAGGGCAACAGCTATGGTGGAAAAGTTGACGATCAGTCCACGCCGCTCCCTGATCAGTAGCGGCGCAAACATCTGGCAGCAATAAATAGTGCCCACCAGGTTGGTTTGCACGATACGCTGCACCGCGCCTTCACTGGTCGTCAGGGCGAGATTCATCGAAGCGATGCCTGCCGCATTGATTACCGCATCAACAGCTTCGGGCATCTGTTTAATGAGCCTGGCGGCCCGCTTCACGGACTGGTAATCACTGACGTCGCACTGAACACTCTCGAGTCCAGCACCGCCAGCGGTTCTTGCGAGAGCGACTACCCGATGCCCGTTTCCAGCAAACCTTTCGGCAATTGCCTGCCCCAGACCTCGAGTGGCACCTGTAACGACGATCATCTTCTACTGGTTCGACTGCCTGGCGAACTCGGCGGCCAGGCTTTCCACTGTTCGGAACATGCTCCTGGCTCTCGACATGGCTTCATCCGATGTCCAGTCGAAGTCGAAGCCGCGCTCTTCCGCATCGTCTTCCAGGGCGAGGCAGACTTCGACGAGGGTCATCGAATCAAGCACTGATTCCGCGCCGATGAGCTTCATGTCGTCATGCACTTCCCGCTTTTCCTGGAGGGCGTCGTAGATCAGCTTACGCACTAGCTCTTTCGCTTCCGAGAGGTTCATCCTGTTGTCCCGTCCTCGCCACTCCATCAACAAACCGCCTACCAAGCTCCCCGAAGTTCCGAGGATAGTGTCAGAACCGCCGCAAGCATTATCTCATCAACTTCTACGGTCGTTGAACCCGCCGCACAGCGCTCGCTAGCCGTGCACCCGAATGCTACGCGGGTCTCGATGACCGGGTCGGGCGGCGCTTGCGGACGCTACCGGTAGGACCGTTGCTCCTGGCTATGAGCATCAGTTACACCCGGAGGTGCCTCCCCCTCCCGGTGGCCGCAGCGCGCGCCCGGTGCGATGCCCCGTAATTTCCTCGTGGCGCAAGCGGCGCCTGTCTGGCAGGATACCAGCTATGGGCCATGGCGAAGGACGCTCCGGCTGGAGCGGGCCACGGGGTGGACAGCAGCAGGCTTCGACAAAGATGATCCCGTACAACGCCCCGACGATCCTCGGGACCGAGGGTGAATTTATCCAGCGGGCGCTTGCATCCGGCAGGATGAGCGGCGATGGTTACTTCTCCAGGGAATGCGAACGCTGGCTGGAGCAGCAAACCGGCGCCTGCAAGGCCATGATGGTGCCATCGTGCACCGCAGCTCTGGAGATGGCCGCTCTCCTTGTCGATATAGGTCCGGGCGACGAGGTGATCATGCCCAGTTTCACCTTCGTCTCAACCGCCAACGCCTTTGCGCTGCGCGGCGCGACTATCGTGTTTGTCGACATCCGGCCGGACACCCTCAACATTGACGAAACGCTTATACAGCCGGCCTTCACGGAGCGGACCCGGGCCATTGTGCCCGTGCATTACGCAGGTGTCGGCTGCGCGATGCGGGAGATACAGGAGATAGCCGATGAGACGGGTGTTCCGGTACTGGAAGATGCGGCGCAAGGCCTATTAGCGAGCGTGGACAGCCAGCCGCTGGGAGCGATCGGAGACCTCGGTTGTGTAAGCTTTCACGAAACCAAGAACCTGACGGCGGGAGGCGAAGGCGGAGCACTGCTGCTGAACAACGAGTCGATGATCAGGCGCGCAGAGATCATTCGCGACAAGGGCACTGACCGGAGCCAGTTCTTTCGAGGTGAGGTCGACAAGTACTCCTGGAGGGACCTGGGGTCCAGCTACCTGATGTCCGAGCTACAAGCGGCTTATTTGCACGCGCAGTTTACGCAGGCGCAGCACATCAATGAAGTCCGCCTGGCCGCGTGGCACTACTACCATGAAAGGCTTTTCGCTCTCACTCCGGCGTACTTCACCCTGCCGCAGATCCCCGGGAATGTCCGCCACAATGCGCATATCTTTTATCTTGTTCTCCCCGATGCGGATAGCAGCGCAGCCCTTGGGGATTATCTGCGTGGCGAGGGGGTACTGGCAATCCGGCATTACGTACCGCTCCACAGCAGCTCAGCCGGCAAACGGTTCGGGCGCTTTCACGGCGAGGACCGTTACACCAGTTGTCTCAGCGAGCGTCTGCTGAGGCTTCCGCTCTGGTTCGGAATAACTAGAGAACAGCAGGATACCGTCTGCGAACTCATCGAGACGTTCTGGAAGAGCTAATCCGCACTAGCTCCCAATGGCGACAGTAACATGCACGTTCATATTTTCTCGCTGTCTACCCGGCATCACATCGAGCCGCTACTCGCCTTCCTGCAGGAAAACGTGCTGCCGCGATACGGCCCCCGGGAACATGAGTTTATCTGCTGCGGGCAGGGCTCCGAAGTAACTACGGCCTGGCCGACGACTGCTCCCATGCGCACGGCCCGTGGCTTCGCGCCGATTTACGGCCTGTTGCGCAGACACCTGACAGCGGGGCACCGGCTGGTTATTCACGGGCTCTACGACCGTACGCTGGCGCTAGCGCTGTTTCTTCTCCTGCGGAAACGGCATGGCGCGACCTGGGTCATCTGGGGCTCGGACATGTATCCCTTTCTTCGACCCTATCCACCGCTGCCACATCAGTTCGTCAACATGTGGCTGCGCAGGTCGGTCTTCCGGCGCATGGACCGGATTGCAGGCATCCCGGGCGACTATGCCATTCTCGCCAATGACCTGCCCGGACAGTGGAAGCACAGCCCGCTGAATTTTCCACTGCGCCTGGGGTACGAGCGATACAGAGAGCTCTTCAGGCGGTCTCGACAAAGGAGTGACAATTCCCTGCGGATCATGCTGGGGAACTCGGCCTCGGCCACCAATCGACATGGCAGTGCGCTGAAGATGCTGTCGCGGTTCAGCGGAGAGGCTATCGAGTTGGTAATGCCGCTGAGCTATGCCGGGACGACGCAGTACGTCGAAGCGGTCATCGCCGAGGCCCGCCGCCTGTTCGGCGACAGGCTCACTGTCCTGGACCAGGTCATGCCCAGCGACGAGTACCTGAGGCTGCTGGCTCACATCGACATCCTCGTTTTCAATCACAAGCGCCAGGAGGGCGTCGGCACGATCAATTCCGCGCTGATGCTGGGCAAGAAGGTGTACCTTCACTCGGATGTGTCGACCTACGCCCACCTGATCAACCTCGGCGTCGAGGTCCATGATACCGCCACTATCAACGACGCCAGCTTCGCGGAGTTTGCCCGCTGGGACAGAAAGCGGGTGCTTGAGAATCAGAAGGCTGTCTATGCAGCCTGCGGGCAGGAAGCGGTTGCAGAGCAGTATTTCAGCCTGTTCAGCGCCATCGATAACGACGCGCCGGCAATCGGCTAGGCGCGTCGCGTGCCTGTCGCTGGCGCACTCGCGGCTTCATCAGCAGGAAGATGTCACCGGCCAGCTCATTGATACCCATTTGCTGCATCGACTGGCGATCCAGAAGATCGTCGGGACTCACCACGCTCACCCTGGCCCCGGGCACTTCCCGGAGGCGATCAACGAAGTGCTCCCCGTAGGCGCGGACGTGGTCAGCCTGCCCATACCTTCTCGTGCGCTCTTCCGGGCTGCTCACGTTCGGGTCTTCCAGGGTCGTCGCTTCGGTGACGGGCACCATGATCATGGCGACACCACCAGGCTTGAGCATACGGTAGATCTCTTTCAGCGCCGCACGATCATCCTCGACATGCTTGAGCACATGGCTGCAGCAGATCGTGTCGAAGCCGGAATCCGGCAGGTGGGAAGCGGTGATGTCCAGCTTGATATCGACATCCGCGCGAAGCAGGTCCGCAGAGACATAGCGACCGGAATAGCGGCGCCTGAGTCGATTTCCCAGGCAGCGTTCCGGTGCCAGGTGCAGAAAGCGCCCGTCTTCCTGTTGTGGCCGATGGGCCAGGAAGTACCAGAGGAATCTGTGCCGCTCCAGGCTGTGGCACTTCCAGCAGAGTGCATCGGGCCGCTGCGGGCTTCCAAACGGCAGAAATGAACTTGCGGCTGCACCACACACCGGGCAGAGCCGGCCTTTACCTTGCTAGGGCAGCGCGCGCAGCCAGCGAGCCATGCCCGTGGCAGACGCGGTGATCAGCGACACAACGCGGCTCATCGCTCGCAGTTCTTCTGTGGCAGGCGGGGCGCCAGAAAACCGGAGCACAGCTTTGTGAAGGCGTTAGCCACTGTCAGCGAACCGCCACAACAAAGTAGCCGCTGGTTTCCATGGCCTGGCTCCGGTCGAGCTGATCGAGCAGCGGCGCAAGAAGCTGGCCGAGAGACCAGAATGGCAGCAGCAGGAGCAGGGAAAGAAAGCGCAGCAGCGCCGGCCCTTTGACAAAACGCCGGCTGAAGTAATTGAGCTTGAGGGTCATCATGGTAAAAAAGCCACCCAGGGTCGCGACGTCGATTTCCCGGAAGCCGCTCGCGGACAGCATGCCTTCCAATGCCACGGGGGAGTAGCGGAACCAGTCGTGCGGCAACTCGTGCAGTGACCATTGCCAGGGCACTTGCAGCAGCAGAACCCCTCCCGGCTTGAGCAGTCGCGCGGCTTCTGCCAGGCAGAGCTCGGGGCGCCGCAGATGCTCAAGGACCGAGATGCAAAGAATCGCATCAGCACTGGCATCCGGCAAAGCGAGGGGCCGGTTCAGGTCCGCAAGCAAGTCGGCTTCCGGCGAGTGCAGCGAGCGCTCCCAGTCGATGCCCACATAGCGGACGCCCCGCTCGAGCATCCGCGCCCGGTAGGGCGACTCGCCGCAGCCGAGGTCGTAGATGGTGCCCTCGACACGCCGCAGGTGCCGGTCGAGGCGGGCTTCCAGCTTCCTGTAGATGAGCCAGTTGTGCAGGCCACAGTTTGGGTGGCGATTCATGAGAGGCATCGATGCGCAGTGGCCAACGGAAGGCAATTGCAAGATCATAGCATCACTCCCGCCAGAAGACCGGTTGCCTCGACCCTGATGCGTGCCCGCCTCGATGCCACTTCACCGCAGTCATCTGATGTAGCCTGGACCGTAGCGGCAACGCTTCTCAGCGGCGCGTTGCAGTTGTTGCTGCTTGCGTTCCTGGCGCGAGTCCTGACCCCGGCGGAGCTCGGCCTCATCGCGATAGCCAACGTTGTCATTGCTTTCGCGCTCTTGATGAGCGACTGCGGCATCAGCAACTTCGTGATCTACGCGCGGACCCTCAGCACACTGCAGCAGAGCAGCCTTTACTGGTTCAGCCTCTGCCTTGGCCTGTTCGCAGGAATCATCGTGGCACTGGTGGCACCCCTGCTTGCACGCTTTTATGCCGCACCCGAGCTCGACCTGCTGCTTTACCTGGCCGCGGCGATCTTCCCGGTATTCACCGCAGGGGCGCAGTTCCAGGCACAACTCTCGAAGCGGCTGCTGCTGGGTCGCGTGGCGCGGATCGAAATGCTCAGCCGCTGCGTGGCCTTTTCCTCCGCCGTGCTGCTCGCCTCCACGGGTTTTGGCGCCAGCAGTTTCGTGCTGGGCCAGCTGGCGGGCGCCGCGGTCCGATCGCTGGCGATGTTCATGGTCTGCCGCGGTTACTGGCGGCCCCGGCCAGAGTTCGACCCTCGCGCGCTGAAACCGGCACTGCGCTTCGCGGGGTTCAATACGTCTGGACAGTTGATCAACCGACTGGCCGCAGATATCGATGTCTTGCTGATCGGCAGACTGCTCGATGTCGGTTCACTGGGTATCTATTCCCTGGCAAAGGAACTTGCCTTCGGCATCCTGCGACTCCTGACGACCGTTACCTCGAGGGTGGGTATACCCATGCTGGCGGCGCTGCAGGCAGACGCCGACGCGCTGACCCGCGATTTTACGCGGCTACTCGATGTCGTCAGTGCAAGCGCCGCAACGCTCTTCGCGGCGCTCATTCTGCTTTCGCCATGGCTGATTCCCCAACTTTACGGAGAAAGTTATGAAGAGGTGACGCTGGTGTTCTCCCTTCTCTCCGTCATAGCCTGCCTCCGGTCTCTCGGCAGCGTGCACGGCGTCCTCATCGTCGCCACGGGCCGTGTTCACCTGGACCTGGCCTGGAACCTGCTGGTAGTCGCGATAACGACGCCAGCCATCTACCTGGCTGCTCTGGAGGGCCTCGACGCTGTCCTGTTCGTGATGCTGGCCGCACAAATGACGCTGTACGTCGCTGCCTACCCACTATTGCTTCGAGGTGCAGTATCGATGAGCTTCGTCCGCTTCTTGGGGCAGTTCGCAGTTGCCTTCGCGCTAACCCACGCAGCGGTAATCATCGCGCAGACTTTTCGGGGGCCGGGTTGACCCACCGGGATTCTGACAGCGCAACGCCGGTGGCCGAGACGCTCCCGAAGCGCTAGGTGGCAGTCCGCCCCAACGCGACCTCCGCAGCCACGTAGTCGTAACCCAGTGCGTCCGCCACGGCACTGTGGGTCACCATACCCCCATGGACATTGAGCCCGTGGCGCAGGTGCTCGTTGCCCAGCATTGCGTCAACCGCACCCCGGTTGGCCAGCTGCGCCACGTAGGGCAACGTCGCGTTGGTCAACGCCTGGGTCGCGGTTCGCGCCACGGCGCCGGGCATATTCGCCACGCAGTAGTGGACGACGTCATCGACGACATAGGTCGGCGCATCGTGCGTTGTCGGCCTGGAGGTCTCGAAGCAGCCGCCCTGGTCGATGGCCACATCCACCAGAACTGCGCCCGGCTTCATGCGCGACACTAGCTCTCGGCTGACCAGCTTGGGCGCGGCGGCGCCCGGGATGAGTACGGCACCGATCACAAGGTCCGCCTCGACCGCGAGGCGTTCTACCGCCTCGCGCGTCGAGTAGACGGTCTTCAGGCGGCCCCCGTAGAGCTCGTCCAGGAACTTCAGCCGCTCCACGCTGCGGTCGAGGAGGGTCACATCGGCACCCAGCCCCATCGCCATGCGCGCCGCGTTCGTGCCGACGACTCCGCCGCCGATCACCAGTACCCTCGCCGGCTCCACGCCCGGTACCCCGCCGAGGAGCGTGCCGTTACCGCCCTGGGCCTTCTCTAAGCTGTGACAGCCCGCCTGTACGGCCATGCGACCTGCAACTTCACTCATGGGGGCCAACAGCGGCAGGCTGCTGTGAGGGCCGGTCACCGTTTCGTAGGCGATGCAGGTGGCGCCACTGGCAACCAGCAGCCGCGCCTGTTCCGGGTCGGGGGCGAGGTGCAGATAAGTGAACAGCGCCTGGCCCTGGCTCAGCTGGCGGCATTCGTCGAGCTGGGGCTCCTTCACCTTCACGACCAGTTCGGCGCGCCGGAACACCTCTTCCGCCGTAGCGACCAGTTCGGCGCCGGCCACCCGGTACTGCTCGTCGTAGAAGCCAATGGCCGCGCCGCCACCGGCTTCGATCATGACTTGGTGACCGTGATCAACCAGCTCCGTGACGCCGGCCGGCGTCAGGCCGATGCGGTATTCGTGGTTCTTGATTTCCTTCGGTACGCCGATGAGCACGCAGGCTTCCTCCCAGTTTTGGGTTGAGTCCGGGTAACTGCCCCGGTCCGTACAAGCCTATCCACAAGCTGATGGTGTATTGAGCTATATTTTCTCATAAAATCTGGTTAATTTAGCTTTAAACGCACCACTTTACAAATATTTCCGCCTATATATAACCAAAGGAAATAAATTAATCGCAAACAATAACTGGAGTCGCAATGGAGAGAAAGCTCAACCAACTGGGTCGCATCGACCGCAACATCCTGCGCGCCCTGCAGCGGAACGGGCGCCTGAGCATCGCCGCTCTCGCCCGCGAGGTCGGCCTGACCACAACGCCCTGCAAGGAACGCGTCCGTCGCCTAGAGCGCGAGGGCGCCATTCGGGGCTATCACGCGGTCCTAGAGCAGGGTTGGCTTGATGCGGCGCTCGTCGTGTTCGTGCAGATACGCCTGAACCGATCCTCGCAGGATGTTTTCGAGGAGTTCTCCCACAGCGCCGCGGCGCTACCCGAGGTACAGGAGTGCTACCTCGTGTCGGGCAATTTCGACTACCTCATAAAGGCCCGGGTCGCCGACATGGACGCCTACCGGAAGTTCCTCGGGGAAACCCTGCTTACCCTCCCGGGGGTGCAGGAGTCGACCAGCTACGTGGCCATGGAGCAGGTGAAAGAGACGCTGGAGTTGACGGTGCCCTATTGATCAGGCGCGGACGGCTCGTTGTCGACCTCCTCGGGTTCGAACTCGGTGTTTTTATACTGTAGGTTCGTCAACTGCTCCGAAAGCAGTCCCATCAGGAATACGATCACGCCAGCGAGTACCAGCAGCGTACTCATGTTCGTAAACCGCACCGAACCGGTAGTAAGGGCAGACATCACGTAATTGAGCATGCCAAGGCCTGCCATCAACACCGACACCGGAAAGTAAACCTTGAGCGGCGAATAAAGCGTGCCGATCTTGAAGATGATCAGGAAAAACCGCAAACCATCCCGCCAGAGATTAATGTGACTCTCGCCTTCCCGCTTACGGACATTGACGGGAACAAACCCGACGGAATAGCCGGCTCGAAAGAACGCCATGGTAGACGTGGTCGGATAGCTGAACCCGTTCGGAAGAAGGTAAAGAAAGCTCAAGAACCTTTTGCGGTGAACGACACGAAAACCGGAGGTCAGGTCATCGATTCTCTGACCCACCATCCAACTCGCCAAGCGATTGTAGAAACCGTTCGCACCCCAACGAAAGATGCTGGCCTGAGAGGAGAGACCACTGCGAGCACCGACGACCATGTCGTAGCCTTCTGCGAGTTTGGCGAGCAGTTGTGCAATGTCAGCCGGGTCATGTTGGCCATCAGCGTCCATAAAAACAATGTAGTCGCTAGTCGCAGCAAGGGCACCTCGCTTTATGGCAGCGCCGTTACCTTTACTGTAGGGATTGGATACTACGGCTACTGCACTCTGCCTCACCAACTCAATGGTATTGTCCACCGAACCATCATCCACGACGATAACACTCTCTACCGAAGGGCTTGCAAGTAGTGCTTCAATCAAGCTAGGAAGAGAGCGAGACTCGTTTTTTGCGGGAAGAACCACCTGCGCCGAAAAGCGCTGACGTTGGCCCCCGTTGACCTTTACTCCCATCAAACCGACATCACCAAAGCCTGTACCCTCAAGGAATAGCCCAGCGGCACGCACTACGGAAATTCAGCAATGCTTCTGAGCTTTTCGAGAAAGATAGTATCGACTGGTCGAAGCTTTCCATCCCGCTGCATACGCTCGAACTCTTCTACCAACTGGCGTATCAAGGCGGCATCGTTGGCAGCCAGCGCTGCCTCCAACTTGAGCCGCATCAGGGTTCCATCGTTAGGATTGGACTCAGATGCCATGCTCGCATACACATAGGCCCGAGTGAAGTTCCCAACCTCGCGCTCAAAGAATGCTAAGTCTCGAAGCGCACTCCAATGCACCCGGCCACCAGCGTTCGACACTGCCGAGACGTGTGAAAAAGCCCAATCCGATATAGCGGACCAGTCGCCGTCGGGGCAGGCCTGATCGCGTACCATATTGGCCAGCATAGCAAACACTCGGGAGTGAACCCGATCGTGATCATGACGCAGTAGATCATCAGGCAGTTCCGCGGCGAGCGGCTGCCCGGATAGACATGCCGCAGCGACTTTCAATGCGATCCCATCAACCTCACCCAGGATTCTCGCCGCTTTATAGCTTCGACTTAGAATGATGGCCTTATCAATGTGGTCAACAGCCAGGTCGTAGTGTCCACTCTCTGCTACCGCAAGAGCATACTCCGTGTTGGCTCGGGCCGAGTCAGGATGCCCATTGAGCTCGTGGGCAAGCAGCGCTGCATAGGAGCTCCAGTGTTGAGCATAAATGCTCGTTGATAGAACAAGCGCTGCAGAATAGGCGACTGCGCCACCGAGAAGCAATCTTGAGTAGTCACGCCAGATGTTCGAAGCCAAATAATGCAGTGCCGCAGCAAGGCAGACCGCCAAACCTAGACTTGGAAAATAATTCCTGTGCTCAAAATAAAGTTCCAATGGCAAAAAGGTGGTTTCTAGGCAATGCCCAATCAAGAAGATAGATAGCCCAAGGGCAAAAAAACTTGCCGTGCCTCGTAGCATGCAGTGCAAGAACAGTAGGGTGGCACCGATCATAAGAATCGCAGCCGGCCAGAACCTAATCGCTGAAACGCTGACTGAAACATCATCGTGCAATAAGCCCATGACTGCGGTATTCGGCAACAGGAATTGCTTCGCGTAGTCCATCAACGCTACCGGAGTAAAAAGAATACGATCCCAGAAGTCGAAAGATCTGATCGCATATGCACTCTCCGCGTGGATGAAAGTTCGCAAGCCCAACACAAAGAAAACGCCTAGCCCTAAAATCAGGACCAGTTGAGACAGCGCCCGTAGTTGCCCATCTTCAGCCTTTGGACCACCTCGGCCCGAAATCAAAAATAGCTCGACAGCAGCAATGACCGGAAAAACGAGAACACCATTTTCCTTAGCGAAAGGCGCGAGGAATGCAAATAGTGCGCTGAAGGCAAACCTAATCACTTTGGCGGCTGATGTGACCGAGCCTCGGGCTGATAAATACATGCTGACCGCGAGCAGCATGAAGGTCGTAGCCAAAAGAGTCATCCGCTGAACGATGTAGAGCACTGAGCTAACCTTCTGAGGATTAGCCGCCCAAACAACTGCCACGAAAAACGCGAGTATTAACGCTTTCGAGACATCAGCAAAACGAAGCATCTGCCAAACTACAAAAAAAACAAGTGCAGCGTTTATCCCATGCAAACAGATTGAAATAGCTTGGCTCTGATCGGGCCCGCCACCAAGAAAGACCTGTTCTGCGGCAAAGCTGGCTATCGATATCGGGCGGCCTAGGGGACCGGACACATCGCTGAAAACTAATGGTAGAAAGTGCTCAGGCTGTTCTCTCAACCTATGCAACGGCACCACAGACGTTATGTCGTCGAATACATATCCTGTGCCTATGCCCTGAGAGAAGATCAAAAAAAGAACAGCGAAGAGAATTACCGACCCAATGCAGCATGCTGGGATAAGCATTCTGCTAAATATTCTATTTGGGATATGAGACACGACCAAACACAAAGAGTTGAGCATTACTGTTTTCAGTGGATGAAACACTAGCGCAGTTGAAGACGCAAAAAAAAGCCCCGAAAGATCGGGGCTTGCAAATCTTGAGTAGTAGTAGAGCTTCGATGAAACGGATGCTCTACTAATTACCCCGGCAAGAAGACGGCAGGTACTTGGCCTCGATCGCTGAGCCGCCGCCGGGACCGCACACCCAGCCAACGCGCCCATTAACCGGGTTCAGAGTACCCACCAGGGTAAACGTATCGCCCTGTACAGCAGCCGGAAGGTCTTGCGCGGTATTAGATACAGTGATGGTGTACGTTCCTTGGTTGTCGTTGTCCCGAACATAAGCAGCGGTGCTGACGTACGAGTCAAAGCCGAATCCAGACAGCGTTATGCCTGCTGCAGCTGCATCAGAAGGCATAATCAGACGGGCCGCAGCAAACTCAGCGATCGTGGTCTTCGCCTCGGCGGCGATGGCCAGTGCCTCCGACATCTTGGCTCGTATTGTGTAATCCTGATATGCCGGCAGCGCGATCGCAGCCAGAATCCCGACGATCGCGATCACGATCATCAGTTCGATCAGTGTGAAGCCCCCTTGGCGTACTAATTGATGCTTCTTCATGATGGTCTCCCTTGAGTCCAATCTTCCTTCATAGCCTGCAGGTATCAGCACCTGACAGAATTATGGTGGCGGCGAGCAAGATAGCGCGTCAGCACCACTCCATCAGCGGTTTTGCAAAATATGGGCCAGCAACCAGAGATTTTAGCAGTCATAGCACCAGCGCGGAAAATTAGTCCATATTTTTCAGTGCGTTAAGCCTTCCAAAGAGCGCCTCGAGAATTTTGGGACCACCTCCAGGAAGCCTAGCACGCAACACTACCGGCTTCTTCATATAGTCGAAGATTGCGCCAGGACTGACAATATTTGTCATCGTAGGGGCACTTTGTGGCGACGTCTCACCGATGGTGTCATGCTCGTTGCAGTACCGCCATTCGGACAGACATTCTCGCGGTAAAAAATAGGCTGAATTTCCAACCACTTAACGACTACATCTTCAGGTAGGGTGTAGGTATACTCGACAGCGTGCATGGGTCGCGTGCTAACGCGCTAGAGGTGTCACGATGAACGAACAGGCGAAAACGCCCCCCTCTGGCTTGGCCGGACGCCTGGTCATCGAGGGCCTGATCGACGCCGACCAGGCTCGCGAAGCTCAGCGCGCATCCATCGAGCAGCGGGTGCCCTTTGTCAGTTACCTCGTGGAAACGGTCAATGTCGATGGCCGGCAGCTGGCGCGCATCGCCTCTCAGGAATTCGGTGCTCCGCGTTTCGAACTAGATGCCTTCGACCGGGAGAGCCTGCCGGACGGCCTCGTCGAGCCGGACCTCATTACCAAGCATCACGCGCTTCCACTGTTTCACCGCGGCAAGCGTCTCTTCATCGCCGTCTCGGACCCGACCAACCTCGCCGCCCTGGACGAAATCAAGTTCAACACCGGTATCAGCACCGAGCCGATCCTCGTCGACGAGAGGAGTCTTTCAAGGGCAATAGCCGAGTGGTCCGACGCCCAGAACAGCCTGGCCGGCGGTCTCGAGGACCTCGAGGCCGGCGAACTCGAAGACATCGACATCAGCGCCGTCGATGAAGAGGACCGCGGCGAGGGCTCCGACGACAGCGGGCTGGACGAGACGCCCATCGTCCGCTTCGTCAACAAGGTGCTCGTCGATGCAATCAAGCAGGGCGCCTCGGATATCCACTTCGAGCCCTACGAGAAGGACTACCGGGTGCGCTTCCGCACCGATGGCATGCTCCAGGAAATGGTACGGCCGCCGCGCAACCTTGCGCCTCGCCTGGCCGCGCGGCTGAAAGTCATGTCGCAAATGGATATCTCCGAGCGGCGTATCCCGCAGGACGGTCGTATTCAGATGCGCCTCTCTAAGAACCGTGCCGTCGACTTCCGCGTCAACACCCTGCCCACGCTCTTCGGTGAGAAGATCGTGCTGCGGATCCTCGATCCAACAAGCGCCCAGATGGGTATCGATGCCCTCGGTTACGAACCGGACCAGAAGCAGATGTACCTGCGCGCGCTCAGCCAGCCGCAGGGCATGATCCTGGTGACCGGGCCGACCGGTTCGGGCAAGACGGTCTCGCTCTATACCGGCCTGAACATCCTCAACGAACCGCAGCGTAACATCTCGACGGCGGAAGACCCGGTGGAGATCAACCTCTCCGGCGTCAACCAGGTTCACGTGAATCCGAGGGTGGGCCTCAATTTCGCCGAGGCCCTGCGCTCATTTCTGCGCCAGGACCCGGACGTGATCATGGTCGGGGAGATCCGCGACCTGGAAACGGCGGAGATCGCCATCAAGGCGGCGCAGACGGGCCACCTAGTGCTGTCGACGCTTCACACCAACAGCGCGGCTGAGACGATCACCCGCCTGCTCAACATGGGTGTGCCGACCTTCAACCTCGCCACCTCCGTGAGCCTGATCATCGCCCAGCGCCTGGCGCGGCGCCTGTGCAGCGAGTGTAAGGCACCGGCAGACCATATTCCCGAGGATGTTCTCAAGCAGGAGGGCTTTTCGGACGAGATGTTAGATGGCGCGACCCTCATGAAAGCCGTAGGCTGCAAGGTGTGCAACGACGGCCACAAGGGACGAGTAGGGGTATACGAGGTCGTGCGCATCACGCCGGAAATCAGCGAACTGATCATGTCGCAGGCAGATGCCACGAAGATCGCCAAGCAGGCGCGGGCCCACGGCTTCCATTCGGTGCGCACGGCGGCGCTGATGAAGTGCGCGGCCGGTCTTATCAGCCTTGAAGAAGTGAACCGCATTACTATCGACTAAGCTTAAGGCGCGCCGGACTGCGGCGCGATTTAGAGGGCGGGATGACACATGGCAACGGCAACCAGTAATCCATTCATCTGGAGCGGCACCGACAAGAACG
This sequence comes from Pseudohaliea sp., assembly GCF_040217025.1. Lineage (GTDB taxonomy): Bacteria > Pseudomonadota > Gammaproteobacteria > Pseudomonadales > Halieaceae > Pseudohaliea. Next base: position 206,877 of record NZ_JAVJOA010000010.1, read on the forward strand.
GCCGCCAGGCCAAGGGCGAGATCAACGCGCCATCCTCGGCGCTGGCGCGTGCGCAGCTTCGCCAGAAGGGCATCAACCCGAGAACCGTACGCCGCAAGCCGAAGCCCTTGTTCAGCGCGCGCAAGAAGCCCATCAAGCCGGCGGACATCGCCATTTTCACCCGCCAGATGGCGACCATGATGAAAGCCGGCGTGCCGCTGGTGCAGAGCTTCGACATCGTCGCGGACGGGCTTGAGAACCCGTCCATGCGCAACCTCGTGACGATGATCAAGAATGACGTTGCCGGCGGCTCCAGCCTGGCCGTGTCCCTGGAAAAGCATCCGCGCTATTTCGACGACCTGTTCTGCAGCCTAGTCGGTGCAGGCGAGTCCTCGGGCCGGCTGGAGACCATGCTCGACCGGGTGGCGACCTACAAGGAGAAGACCGAAGCTCTCAAGCGCAAGATCAAGAAGGCGCTTACCTACCCCACCGCCGTCGTCGTCGTTGCCATAGTGGTCACCGGCATCCTGCTCATAAAGGTGGTGCCGCAGTTCGCCGAGACGTTCCGCAGCTTCGGCTCGGATCTGCCAGCGTTCACGCTTTTCGTGCTGCGCGTCTCGGAGTTCGTACAGGCATGGTGGTTCATCATTCTCCTAGCGATGCTCGCTGCGGCCTGGGGTATCCGCGAGGCAAAGCTTCGGTCAGTGCGTTTCGCAGAAGCCATCGACAAGCTGGCCCTGAAGGCGCCGATCATCGGCGGCATCACCCATGACGCCGTCATCGCGCGCTTCTCCCGAACCCTGGCCACTACTTTCAATGCCGGTGTGCCTTTGGTAGAGGCCCTGGAGTCCACGGCCGGCGCGGCCGGCAACTCGGTCTACGCCAAGGCCATCCTGCGGATCCGCGACGACGTGACCACCGGGGCCACGCTCTACCAGTCCATCAAGTCGACCGGCCTGTTCCCGAACATGCTGCTGCAGATGGTCTCCATCGGCGAGGAGTCCGGCCAGCTCGACGAGATGCTGGACAAGGTTGCCAATCACTACGAGGAAGCCGTCGACAATGCCGTGGACAACCTGAGTGCGCTCATGGAGCCCATGATCATGTCGATCCTCGGCGTGCTCGTGGGCGGCCTCATGGTGGCCATGTACCTGCCGATCTTCATGCTCGGCTCGGTGATCTAAGCCACCGGCGTGATCCTCGACTGGTTGGCCCAGCACCCGGCCTGGTGGGTGGGGATCGTGGGGCTGCTTGGCCTCGTCGTCGGCAGTTTCCTCAACGTCGTAATCCTGCGACTGCCGCGCATGCTCGAGGCGCAATGGCAGAGGGACTGCCGTGAGCTTCTTGCGGAGGGTGAGCCACCGGGCGAACAGCCGCCCTCCTTCTCCCTCGCCTACCCGCCCTCCCACTGCCCGGCCTGCGATGCCCGCATCCGGCCCTGGCACAACGTGCCCGTCCTGAGCTACCTGTTCCTGCGCGGGCGCTGCGCCGACTGCGGCGCGCCCATTTCCCCGCGTTATCCGGTGGTGGAAGCGGCCACCGGGGCTGCGTCGGTGGCCGTGGCGCTCTACTTCGCGCCGGGGCTCGCGGCAGGCGCGGCGCTGGTCTTCACCTGGGCGCTCATTGCCCTCACCGGCATCGACATCGACCACCAGCTGCTGCCGGACGACATCACGCTGCCGCTGCTCTGGGCCGGCTTACTATTCAACCTGGTTAGCGGCGCGGTGCCCCTGGCCGATGCGGTGGCAGGTGCCGCGGCCGGGTACCTGTTGCTCTGGAGCGTCTACTGGCTGTTCAAGCTCCTGACGGGCAAGGAAGGCATGGGCTATGGCGACTTCAAGCTCCTCGCCGCCATCGGTGCCTGGCTGGGCTGGCAGGCCCTGCCGCTGGTGATCCTGGTGTCGTCCCTGGTCGGGGCCGTCGTTGGCGTCGCCGGCATGCTGCTCCTCGGCCGCGGCCGTGACGTCCCCATACCCTTCGGGCCCTACCTGGCCGCGGCAGGCTGGATCGCGCTCATCTGGGGCGATGCGATCGGGGCCTGGTGGTTCGGGATGCTGCAGCCATGAATACGCGCCTCGTGGTCGGCGTCACCGGTGGCATCGGCAGCGGCAAGTCTGCGGTGACGGACCGCTTCGCCGCCGCCGGGGTGGCCGTGGTCGATGCGGACCGGGCGGCGCGCCTGGTTGTCGAGCCCGGTACGCCGGGGCTCGCCGCGATCGCTCAGCACTTCGGGCCAGGTATCCTCAACGAGGCCGGCTGGCTCGACCGCGCAGCCCTGCGCCGCCTGGTTTTCGAGAACCCGGCCGAGCGTGCCTGGTTGGAGCAGCTCACGCACCCGCTCATCGGTGAGCAGATCGCCCGCGAACTCGCGGCAGCCACTTCGCCCTACTGCATCCTCAGTTCCCCGTTGCTGCTGGAGACCGGCCAGAAAGACGTGGCGGACGTGATCGTGGTGGTGGATGTGCCCGAGGAAGTCCAGGTCGCGCGCACCATGGCGCGAGACGACAACGACGCCGAGCTGGTGCGGAAGATCATGGCGGCGCAGATGCCCCGGGCGGAGCGCCTTGACGGCGCGGATATCGTGATCGACAACAGCGGCACGCTCGAGGACCTCGACGAGCGCGTTGCCGAGCTGCACGCGGAATTCCTGGCCCGGGCGGAGCTGGCGCGCGAGGGCTAGCCCAGGCGCTCGCGGATCGCGGCGATGATGGCCGCGTTCGCAGCGGGGAATTCAGCGGCATCCAGCTCGACAGGCGCCAGCCAGCGCAGCGGCTGCCCTTCCTGACCCGCGGCCTCACCGCGGTACACCGTGACCAGGTGCACGTCGAGGCAGACGTGGCGGTCGCCGTAGTCGTGCTCGATGACCAGCAGCGGATCGGTGGCGGCGACTTCGAGCGCGACTTCCTCGGCCAGCTCTCGCGCCAGCGCATCAAGCACGCTCTCGCCGTCCTCCACCTTGCCGCCGGGGAACTCCCAGCGCCCGCCCTGGTGCTTGTCTTCCGGGCGCAGGGCCACGAGCACCCGCCCCTCGTTATCCAGGACCACGCCGACCGCCACGTGCAGGGTGTTCACGTCAGGTGCGGTACTCGGCGTTGATGCGCACGTAGTCGTAGGAAAAGTCCGAGGTCCAGACTGTCTCGCTGGCGTCACCACGGCCGAGGTCCACGTCGATGCGGATGTCGGCTTCGGCCATGGCCGCAGCACCGGCTTCCTCGGTGTAGCTCCCTGCGCGGCAACCGCCCTCGGCGATCAGCACGTCGTTGAGGCGCACGCTCACGGTCTCGACCTCGAGGTCGGCGATGCCCGCGCGGCCGATGGCCGCGAGGAGCCGGCCCCAGTTCGGGTCCGACGCGAACAGGGCGGTCTTAACCAGCGGCGAATGGGCGATGGTGAAGGCGACCGCCAGGCACTCGTCGCTGTGGCGCCCGCCGCTCACGGAGACGGCAACGAACTTGCTCGCCCCCTCGCCGTCGCGCACCAGCCCCTGGGCCAGCTGCATGCAGACATCGCCCACGGCCTCGGCCAGCGCGCGGGCGGCCTCGCTGTCGCCGTCGCCGATCTCGTCGTTGCCGGCGGCACCCGTGGCGAGGAGCACGCAGGCATCGTTGGTGGAGGTGTCACCGTCGACGCTGATGCGGTGGAAGGAGCGGTCCACGGCGCCGCGCAGGATGGCGTCAAGCACTGGCTGTGCTACCGCTGCATCGGTGGCGATGAACGCCAGCATGGTTGCCATGTCCGGGCGCAGCATGCCCGCGCCCTTCGCCATGCCCGTGACGGTTACGACAACATCATCCAGATCGGCCTGGGCGCTACAAAGCTTAGGCCGCGTATCCGTGGTCATGATGCCTCGCGCGGCGTCCGCCCAGCCATCGGCAGACAAGCTGGAAAGAAGTTCCGGTATAGCGGCGGTGATTGGCGCCACGGGAAGCGGCTCGCCGATCACGCCCGTGGAGAAAGGCAGCACCTCGGCTTCAGTCACCCCCGCCGCCTCGGCCACCGCCAGCGTGCAGCTGTTTGCGTCCGCAAGACCCTGTATGCCGGTGCCCGCGTTGGCGTTCCCCGTATTGACTAGCAGGTAGCGAGGTGCGGCCCGCGTCAGGTGCTCACGGGCCACCTGAACAGGCGCCGCGCAGAAGGCGTTGCGCGTGAACACCGCGGCAGCGTTACCGCCCGACACCTCTATCACTACCAGATCTGGCCTGCCTGCTTTACGTATGCCAGCTGCAACGGTGGCGAGGCGCACGCCAGGCACCGGGCGCACAGTTAACCCACTTGCTTCACTCATCAGACTTCACGCATCGATTGATTCTTGGGGTACCCATTCAGCTGGCAACGAAGCTGAACAGGGATTCGCCGCGATGCAGTGCGTAGCGGACTGCATCGTCGCCAGCAGCGACACACTCACGATAAAGGCGGAATCCCGCCGCTTCGACACGCTCCACGAAGTCGCGGCCATAGTACCGGACATGGTCAGACTGCCCGAAGTGCAGCGCGCGATCAGCCGGTGTAGAAACTTCAGCATTCTCGTAGGTCGTTGCCCAGCCGTGTACCAGGGGCACCGAAACCAAAAGCGTTCCTCTAGCGACCAGGATTCTGCGAAGCTCCGACAGCGCCCGACGATCATCCACATGTTCCAGCACGTGATTGGCGATGACGGTAGCCTGGGATCCGCCATCGAGGGCGATACGCTCGAGATCAAGGCGAAGGTCAGCGGGTTGCAGCAGGTCAGCGGTTCGGTAGCCCTCGCAATGACCCCGGAGGCGCGCCTCCAGCACGGGCTCGGGCGCGAAGTGGAGGACGGGACCCGCGAGTTGCCCGCTCTCGGTTAGCAGGCCTCGCTCGAGGCTCAGCCAGAAAAGGCGGTGCCGTTCGAGGGAACCGCAACCCGGGCAGAGCGCATCGGGCCGTGGCGTCGCGCCGCCCGCCTCGAAGGGTCCCTCAAAGCCGCACAGGGGGCAGAGCCTTGGCCCGAGAGAACGCGAGCCGCGGAGCACCCTGCGCAGTTCTTTAAGCCGTCTCGGGACAAACCGCGCGAGCACCATGGCAGTAGTTTCGCGCTCCTATCCTATAGCGCCCCGTGGCACTGCTTGTACTTCTTGCCGCTGCCGCAGGGGCAGGGCTCGTTGCGGCCCACCTTGGGCTGCTCGCGGGTGAAGGGCTGCTGCGGGGCGGCCTGCGCGGCTGCCTGTCCGGCGCCCTGCGCAGCGCCGGCGCCACCGGCACCGCCGCCCGCGGGCGCGGCGGCGGCCTCTTCGGCCAGCGCCGAGGCCGCGGCGTGCTGGAAGGCCAGCTTCTCGCGCTCCGCCGCTTCCCGGCGCCGCTGCTCGATGAGCTCGGACTCGTCCTCGCTGCGCACGCGCACGTGGGAAAGGAACTTGACCACCTCGTACTTGAGGCTCGAGAGCAGGGACTGGAACAGCGCGAAGGACTCGCGCTTGTACTCCTGCTTCGGGTTCTTCTGCGCGTAGGCGCGCAGGTGGATGCCCTGGCGCAGGTGGTCCATGGTCGCCAGGTGTTCCTTCCACAGCGTGTCGAGCACCTGCAGCATGATCTGCTTCTCGATCTTGCGCATGTCGGGCCCCACCTGCTCGCTCTTGGCGTCGTAGGCGGCCTGGATGGCCTCGAGGATGCGCTCGCGCAGGCCCTGCTCGTCGAGCTTGTCGTCCTCGTCGAGCCACTGCTGCAGCGGTAGATCGATGGCGAACTCCGCCTCCAGCTGGCGCTCAAGGCCGGGGATGTCCCACTGCTCCTCCACGCTCATGGGCGGCACATAGCTGTCGATGGCCTCGTTCACCACGTCCGCGCGGATCGCGGTGATCGTGTCGTAGATGTCCGCCTCGTCCAGCAGCTCGTTGCGCTGCTGGTAGATGATCTGGCGCTGGTCGTTGGCGACGTCGTCGTACTCGAGGAGCTGCTTGCGGATGTCGAAGTTGCGGCCCTCGACCTTGCGCTGCGCCTTCTCGATGGCGTTGGTGACCATGCGGTGCTCGATGGCCTCGCCCTTTTCCATGCCGAGGGCCTGCATGAAGCCCTTCACCCGGTCGGAGGCGAAGATGCGCATGAGGTTGTCCTCGAGGGACAGGTAGAAACGCGTGACCCCCGGGTCGCCCTGGCGGCCGGCGCGGCCGCGGAGCTGGTTGTCGATGCGCCGGGACTCGTGGCGCTCCGTGCCCAGGATGTGCAGGCCGCCGGCCTCGAGCACCCGGTCCTGGCGTTCCTTCCAGGCGGCGCGGATCTCCTCGCGCTTCGCGGGGTCGATGTCCCCGGCCGCGGCGAGCTCGGCGTCGAGGTTGCCGCCGAGGACGATGTCGGTGCCGCGGCCGGCCATGTTGGTGGCGATGGTTACCACGCCGGGGCGGCCGGCCTGGGCGATGATCTCGGCTTCCTGCTCGTGGTACTTGGCGTTCAGGACCTTGTGCTCGATCCCGGCCTTGCGGAAGCGCTTGGACAGCTCCTCGGAGTTCTCGACGGAGGCCGTGCCCACCAGCACCGGGGCGTCCTCTTCGATGCAGGCCTTCACGTCCTCGACGATGGCGTCGAACTTCTCCTCGCGGGTGAGATAGACGAGGTCGTTGAGGTCCTTGCGCACCATCGGCTTGTTAGTGGGGATGACCAGCACCTCGAGGCCGTAGATCTGCCGGAACTCGAAGGCCTCCGTATCGGCCGTGCCGGTCATGCCGGACAGCTTCTCGTACAGGCGGAAGTAGTTCTGGAAGGTCGTGGAGGCCAGCGTCTGGCTCTCGGCCTGGATGGCGACGCCCTCCTTGGCCTCGATGGCCTGGTGCAGACCCTCGGAGAGGCGCCGGCCGGGCATCGTGCGCCCGGTGTGCTCGTCGATGAGCACCACCTGGCCGCCCTGCACGATGTACTCGACGTCGCGGTTGTAGAGCACGTGGGCGCGCAGCCCGGAGTGCACGTGGTGCAGCAGCTGCAGGTTGGTCGCCGCGTACAGGCTGTCGCCCTCCTCGAGCAGCCCCGCCTCGGTGAGCAGGCCCTCGACGAACTCGTGGCCCTCCTCGGTGAGCTCGACCTGCCGCGCTTTCTCGTCGACGCTGTAGTGGCCCGCGTCTTCCTCGGTCGCCGCCCGCAGCCGGGGGACGAGCGTGTTGATGCGCTTGTACAGCTCGGAGCTGTCCTCGGAGGCGCCGGAGATGATCAGCGGCGTGCGCGCCTCGTCGATGAGGATCGAGTCCACCTCGTCGACGATGGCGAAGGCCAGCTCGCCCTGCAGCTTGTCCTCGAGGGTGAAGGCCATGTTGTCGCGCAGGTAGTCGAAGCCGAACTCGTTGTTGGTGCCGTAGATGACGTCGCAGCGGTAGGCCGCGCGCTTCTGCTCGGGGAGCTGGCCGGAGCGGATGACCCCCACCCTGAGGCCGAGGAATTCGTACAGCGGCCCCATCCAGCCGGCGTCCCGGCCGGCGAGGTAATCGTTCACGGTGACCAGGTGCACGGGGCTGCCGGTGAGGGAGTTCAGGTAGGCCGGCAGCGTGGCGACGAGGGTCTTGCCCTCACCGGTGCGCATCTCGGCGATCTTGCCCTCGTGCAGGGCCATGCCGCCGATGAGCTGCACGTCGAAGTGGCGCATGCCGAGCACCCGGCGGCTGGCCTCGCGGCAGACCGCGAAGGCATCGGGCAGTACGGCATCGATACTCTCGCCGCCGGCGAGGCGCTCGCGGAACTCGTCGCTCTTCGCGGCGAGGGCGGTGTCGTCGAGGGCCTGCAGCGGCTCCTCGAGGGCGTTGATCTTGCGCACGATCTTGCGCAGGCGCTTCAGCTCCCGCTCGTTGCGGGTGCCGAAGACTTTCTTCAGGGCCTTGTTAATCATCGTCTAAGCAGTTTCCGTAGCGAAGGCGGCGCGCTGCGCCTGCGCCTGGTGCATCGCGCGGCGGAACGCCGGGACGAAATCATCGGGATGCAAGGGTGCGGCCGACCCGTTGGGCCGGGGAGCACCGGCTCAGGCCGGGCGCGGCGACCGATGGCGCCGCGATAAAGCCCAGGAGTGTCGCATATCAGCCCCGCTTTTGCCATCGCGGTGGCCGGAAAAGACCGGTAGGAAGACACCCCGGGCGCCGCTGTGCAACCGGCGCCCGGGGCCTGGCCTGGCGGGGTCAGGCCGGGTCAGTCGGCCTGGCGGCGCAGGAAGGTCGGGATGTCGAAGTACTCCCCACCGACCGCCTCCGCGGTGGCCGCGGCCGCACCGCCGGCAGCCGCGCGACGACGCGCCGGGGGCGTGTCGTAGTCGCGGTAATCCGGCTGCGCTGCCTGCTCTGCCGGCGCTTCCTCCGGGGTGGCCTGCTGCGGCTGCGGCGCGGCGCGCCGGGGCGCGGAATCCACCACCTGCAGCGGTACCCGCGCCGCCTCGGCGCCGAGGCCCGTGGCCACCACGGTCACGCGCAGCTCGTCGGCGAGCTCGGGATCGATCACCGTACCGACCACCACCGTGGCCTCCTCGGACGCGAACTCCTCGATGGTGTCACCCACCTCGGAGAACTCGCCCAGGGACAGGTCGAGGCCGGCGGTGATGTTGACCAGGATGCCGCGCGCCCCCTCGAGATCGATGTCGTCCAGCAGCGGGCTGTTGATGGCGCGCTCGGCGGCCTCCCGGGCCCGGTTCTCGCCGCGGGAGCTGCCCGTGCCCATCATGGCCATGCCCATCTCCGACATCACCGTGCGCACGTCGGCGAAGTCGACGTTGATCATGCCCGGGCGGATGATCAGGTCGGCAATCCCCTGCACCGCGCCGAGGAGGACGTTGTTCGCCTCCTTGAAGGCGTCGAGCAGGCTGGTGTTCTTGCCGAGCACGTCCAGGAGCTTCTCGTTCGGGATGGTGATCAGCGAGTCCACGTGCTGCTGCAGCTCGGCGATGCCGTTGTGGGCGATGCCCAGGCGCTTCTTGCCCTCGAAGGGGAAGGGCCGGGTGACCACGGCAACCGTGAGGATGCCCAGCTCCCGGGCGACCTCGGCCACCACCGGCGCGCCGCCGGTGCCGGTGCCGCCGCCCATGCCGGCGGTGATGAACACCATGTCGGCACCGCGCAGCGCGTCGGCGATGCGGTCGCGGTCCTCCATGGCCGCCGCCCGGCCGATGTCCGGGTTGGCCCCCGCGCCGAGGCCCTTGGTGATGTCGCCACCGAGCTGCAGCACCGTGCGCGCATCGATGTCGGACAGGGCCTGCGAGTCGGTGTTGGCGCAGATGAAATCCACGCCCTCGACGCTGTTCTCGATCATGTGCTTGACGGCATTGCCGCCGCCACCACCGACGCCGATCACCTTGATAACCGCGTTCTGCGGTACGTTATCGATCAGTTCAAACATGGTCTTACTCCCCTTTTTTGCACAGGAACCGCGCGCTGCGCGGCGTTGAAAAACTGTTGTTCCACAAAGCTAGAAATTGCTGCCGAACCACTGGCGCAGCCGGGCCCACCAGCCCGGCCCCGCCTCCCCGCTCACGAGCAGCCCGCGGGACGCCTCCCCCGGGTGCTGCGCGGCGTAGTGCAGCAGCCCGCAGGCGGTGGCGTAGACCGGGTTGCGCACGATGTCCGCCATGCCCTGCACCGCCTGCGGGTAACCCACCCGCACGGGCATGTGGAAGATCTCCTCGGCGAGCTCCACGACGCCTTCCATCTTCGAGGTGCCGCCGGTGAGCACGATGCCCGCGGGCACCATGTCCTCGTAGCCGCTGCGCCGGAGTTCCCCCTGGACAAGGGTGAACAGCTCGTCGTAGCGCGGCTCCACCACCTCGGCGAGCGACTGCCGGGACAGGTCCCGCGGCGGCCGGTCGCCGACGCTGGGTACCTTGATGGTCTGGTCCGCGCCGGCGAGCTGGGTCAGCGCGCAGGCGTACTTGATCTTGATTTCCTCGGCGTACTGCGACGGCGTGCGCAGCGCCATGGCGATGTCGTTGGTGACCTGGTCGCCGGCGATGGGAATGACGCCGGTGTGGCGGATCGCCCCTTCCGTGAACACCGCGATGTCGCTGGTGCCGCCGCCGATGTCGACGATGCACACGCCGAGTTCGCGCTCGTCGTCGGTGAGCACCGCGTGGCTGCTGGCGAGCTGCTCGAGGATCACCTCCTCCACCTCGAGGCCGCAGCGGCGGATGCACTTCTCGATGTTCTGCGCCGCGTTCACGGCGCAGGTCACCAGATGCACCTTTGCCTCCAGGCGCACGCCGGACATGCCCAGGGGCTCGCGGATGCCCTCCTGGTTATCGATGACGTACTCCTGCGGCAGGATGTGCAGCACCTTCTGATCCGCGGGGATGGCCACGGCCTTGGCCGCATCGAGCACCTGCTCCACGTCCACGGGCCCGACCTCCTGGTCGCGGATGGCGACGATGCCGTGGGAGTTCAGGCTGCGCACGTGGCTGCCGGCGATGCCCACGTATACCGAGTGGATCTGGCAGCCGGCCATGAGCTCGGCCTCCTCCACGGCGCGCTGGATCGACTGCACCGTGGACTCGATGTTCACCACCACGCCCTTCTTCATGCCCTTGGACGGGTGCGAGCCGATGCCGACGATCTCGATCTGGCCGGACGGGTCCACCTCGCCGACGATGGCGACGACCTTGGACGTACCGATGTCGAGCCCGACGATCATGTTCCTGTCCCTTCCGCTTGCCTTTCCCACAGCCATGGCGTCGCCAGTCCCCTCACTGTCCCCGGTCCGCTTCCACGGCGGCGACCTGCGCCGGTTCGTGGAAGGTCACTGCAGCACCGCTCGCGTAGCGCATGTCCACGCTGGCGACCTCCGGCCCGCGGGCCACGAGGTCGTTGCGGTACAAGTCGATGAAGCGCTGCACCCGCAGCAGGAAGTCCTCGCTGCCAAGGCGCAGCTGCAGGCCGCCCGCCAGCCGGGCATCGAGCTGGCTGCGCTCGTCCTGGCGCAGCGTGGTCACGGCCAGGTCCAGCGGCGCCAGCATGTCGCGCAGGCGCTGGTAGTAGTCCATCAGGCGCTGCTCGCTCCCGGGCGGGCCATCGAGGGTGGGCAGGCCCTGCCAGCGCTCTGCGGCGCGGGTGCGGAACACGGCCGCCTCGTGGTTCAGGAAGCCCTCCTCGCCCCAGCGGGCAATGGGCAGCTGCTCCTGCACGGTGATCTCCAGCGTGTCCGGCCAGCGCCGGCGCACCGCCGCCTCGTAGACCCAGGGCAGGTCTTCGAGGTGGCCGCGCAGCGCTTCGAGGTCGGCGCCGACGAAGCCGCCCTCCAGCGCCCCGGCCACCACCTGCCGGACCTCGTCACGCTGCACGTTCTCGAGCTTGCCGGTGACGGCGATGCGCCCCACGGGCATGGCCTCGAGGCCCTCCCAGGCGCGCTGCGCGAGCACCGCGACCAGCGCCAGCGCACAGCACAGCAGCAGGCCGTTGAACCAGCGGCCCACGCTGGCCCGCGCCGGCAGGTGCCCGCGCCAGCTGAAGGTCCTGCGCCGGCTCGCCGCCGGCCGCTGCCTGCGCCGGGTCGCCATCAGCGCACCCCCCAGGCCCGCAGGCTCTCGGCGATGATGCGGGTCACCAGCTCTTCCAGGCTGATGCCGGCCGCCAGCGCCGCCATGGGCACGAGGCTGTGGTCGGTCATGCCCGGCACCGTGTTCACCTCGAGCAGCTGGAAGCCGTGCAGCAGGTCGCGCATCACGTCGACGCGCCCCCAGCCGTGGCAGTCGAGACTGCGGAAGGCCGCCAGCGCCAGCTCGCCGAGGGCGGCCTCGTCGATGGCGTCGAGGCCGCTCGGAATCTCGTAGCGGGTGTCGTTCGCGATGTACTTGGCGTGGTAGTCGTAGAAGCCCTCGGCGGCTTCCAGGCGGATGCTCGGCAGCGCTTCATCGCCGAGGATGGCCACGGTGTACTCGGGGCCGTCGATGAAGCGCTCGGCGATCACGCCGGTGCCGTGGGCGCGGGCGGCCAGGTAGGCCTCGGCGAGCTCCGCCGGCGTCGCCGCCGGCGCCATGCCGATGCTCGAGCCCTCGCCCGCGGGCTTCACGAAGACCTTGCCGAAGCGCTCGAGAACGGCGTCCCAGTCGCTCTCCTCGGTGAGTTCCTCGAAGGGCGCGGTGGGCAGCCCCTGGCCGAGCCAGAGCTGCTTGCTGCGGCGCTTGTCCATGGCGAGCGCGGAGCCGAGCACGCCGCTGCCGCTGTAGGGCAGGTGCAGCGTTTCCAGCGCGCCCTGTACCGTGCCGTCCTCGCCGCCCGGGCCGTGCAGCACGTTGAAGACGAAGCCGACGTCCTCGAGGCGCTCCAGCCAGTCGCGGCTCGCGGTATCTATCCGGCGCACGCGGAAGCCGGCGCTCTCGAGCGCCCGCGCCACGGTGTCGCCGCTCTTCAGGGACACCTCGCGCTCCGCCGACTCGCCGCCGAGGAGCACGGCGACCAGGCCGTGGCGGATGGTCTCGATGTTCATGCGCGCACCCCCGGCAGCCCGTCGGCCGCGAGCTGCCGCGCCAGGCCGGCGATATCCCCGGCGCCCTGGGTCACCACCACGTCGCCGTCCTCGAGCAGCGCTGCCAGCGTCGCCGGCACGTCGGCGGCATCCTTCACGTACACGGGCTCGAGCTGCCCGCGCTGGCGGATGCTCCGCGCGAGGGAGCGGCTGTCGGCACCGGGCACGGCGCTCTCGCCGGCCGGGTAGACCTCGAGGAGCAGCAGCACATCGCTCTCGGAGAGCACCGCGACGAAGTCCTCGTACAGGTCGCGGGTGCGGCTGTAGCGGTGCGGCTGGTAGATCATGACCAGGCGCCGCTCCGGCCAGGCCTGGCGCGCGGAGGCCAGCGTCGCCCGCACCTCTGTCGGGTGGTGGCCGTAGTCGTCTATCAGCAGCGCGCTGCCCCCGGGGAGCGCCAGCTCGCCGAGGAGCGAGAAGCGGCGGCCCACGCCGGCGAACTGCGCCAGGCTCTCCGCGATCGCCGCATCGGCCACGCCCTGGTCCGTGGCCACGGCGATGGCCGCGGTGGCGTTGAGCACGTTGTGCCGGCCGGGCATGGCGAGGTCCACCGGCAGCGGCGCCGCCGGTACCGGCCGCCGCACCGTGAAGCGGGTGCGCAGCCCCTGCTCCTCGAGGTCCGTGATGCGGTAGTCGGCGTCCTCGGCAAAACCGTAGGTGAGCGTCGGCCGGCCCACCCGGGGCAGCAGCCGGCGCAGTACCGGGTCGTCCAGGCAGAGCACCGCCAGGCCGTAGAAGGGCAGATTGTGCAGGAAGCCGACGAAGGTCTCCTCCAGGCGGCTGAAGTCACCGCCGTAGGTCTCCATGTGGTCGGCCTCGATGTTGGTCACCACCGTCACCATGGGCTGCAGGTGCAGGAAGGAGGCATCACTCTCGTCGGCCTCTGCGACGAGGAAGCGGCTGGCGCCCAGCTGCGCGTTGCTGCCGGTGCTGTTCACGCGGCCGCCGATGACGAAGGTCGGGTCGAGGCCACCGGCGGCGAACACCGCGGCAATGAGGCTGGTGGTCGTGGTCTTGCCGTGGGTACCGGCCACGGCAACGCCGTAGCGGTAGCGCATGAGCTCCGCCAGCATCTCGGCCCGCGGCACCACCGGGATACGCGCAGCCCGGGCCGCCATGAGCTCCGGGTTGTCCGCGGGAACGGCGCTGGAGGTGACGACCACGTCGGCGCCCTCGATGTGCTCGCCGCGATGACCGAGGCAGATCGAGACGCCGATGGCGCGCAGGTGGTCGGTGACGCTGCTCGCACGCAGGTCCGAGCCGCTGACCTCATAGCCGAGGTTGACCAGTACTTCGGCGATGCCGCACATGCCCGTGCCGCCGACCCCGATCATGTGGATGTGGCGCACCCGGCGCATCTCCGGCACGGCGTAGGCTTCCTGCGCGGCGATCACAGCAGGGGCTCGCAGCGGTCGGCCACCGCGGCCGCCGCGTCGGGCCGGGCGCAGCCGCGGGCGGCCGCGGCCATGGCCGCCAGCCGCGGCGCATCCCCGGCCAGCTCGCCGATGCTGCGGGCGATGGCCCCGGGGGTCAGGGTGTCCTGGGGGCAGAGGCGCGCCGCACCCTGGTCCGCCAGGAAGCGCGCGTTGTGGTACTGGTGGTTGTCGATGGCGCCCGGCAGCGGCACCAGCAGCGCCGGCCGGCCCATGACGGCGAGTTCGGCCACCGTGAGCGCGCCCGCGCGGCAGAGCACCAGGTCGGCCCAGGCGTAGGCGCCGGCCATGTCCTCGATATAGGGCGCGCAGCGCGGCGCGGCCTCGCCCAGGGGCGCGTAGCGAGCGGCCATGGTCTGCTCGTGGGCCGGGCCGCACTGGTGCCAGAGCGTCACGGCGACGCCGGCCTCGGCGAGCCGCTCGAGGGTCGCCGGGAAGAGTTCATTCAGCGCCTGCGCGCCGAGGCTGCCGCCGAGCACGAGCAGGCGCAGCGGACGGTCGCCGCGGTAGTCCCAGGGCGCCTGCGCGGCGCGGGCGACGAGCTCGGCGCGCACCGGGTTGCCCGTGACCTCGCAGTCGCTGCGCCCCGGGAAAGCGCCCGGAAAGCCGCAGACCCGCGCTTTCGCCAGCGGCGCGAGCAGCCGGTTCGTGGTACCCGCCACGGCGTTCTGCTCGTGCAGTACCAGCGGCCGGCGCAGGAGCCAGCCGACCACCGCCGCCGGCCCGGAGGCATAGCCGCCCATGCCCACCAGGCAGCGCGGCCAGCGCCGGACCAGCAGCGCCAGCGCCTGCCCGCAGGCGACGAAAAGGGCTAACACGCCGCGCAGCGTGTCCAGGGGGCTCTTGCCGCGCAGGCCGCGCACGGCGAGGCAGTGCAGCGCGATGCCGGCCGCGGGGACCACCCGCGCCTCGAGACCGCGGCGGGTCCCGACCCACTCCACCCGGTAACCGCGCTCGCGCAGTTCCTCGGCAACGGCGAGCGCCGGGTACACGTGGCCGCCGGTGCCGCCCGCGAGCATCATGACCAGCGGTGCCGCGCTCATCGCGCACCTCCCGCACGCGCGCCGGCGCCGGAGCGCAGGTCGTGCTCGATACGCAACACGATCGCCAGCAGGCAGCAGCTGGCCACCAGCGCCGTGCCGCCGTAACTCACGAAGGGCAGGGTCAGGCCCTTGGTGGGCAACAGCCCTGAGCTCGCCCCCATGTTGATGAAGGCCTGCCCGGCGAAAATCAGCGCCACGCCGAAGCAGACATAGGCGGCAAAGTCCTCGCCGGCGCGGGCCGCCGCGCGGCCCACGAAGCCGATGCGCAGGATGAGCGCCAGTACCAGGCCGATGAGCAGCGCCGCTCCGACGAAGCCGGTCTCCTCGGCCCAGATGGAGAACACGAAGTCGGTGTGGGCCTCGGGCAGGTAGAACAGCTTCTGCACGCTGTTGCCGAGGCCTACCCCGAGCCATTCGCCGCGGCCGAAGGCGATCAGCGACTGGATGAGCTGGAAGCCGGTGTCGTAGGGGTCCGCCCAGGGGTCCGTGTAGGCCGTCAGCCGCTGCAGGCGGTAGGGTGCGGAGAGAATCAGCGCCGCGAGGCCGAACAGCGACAGGCCGATGACGATGAAGAAGTGGAGCAGCTTCATGCCGGCGAGAAAGAGCATGCCGAAGGCAGTGCCCATGACGATGACCGTCGCCCCGAAATCCGGCTCGAAGAGCAGCAGCAGCGCGATCACGCCGAGCACCAGCATCGGCCGCAGGAAGCCCTGCCAGGTGCTGCGCACCGCCGCCTGCTGGCGCACGAGGTAGCCGGCGAGGAACAGCACGCTCGCCCCTTTTACCAGCTCGGAGGGCTGCAACGTCAGCGGCCCCAGCGGCAGCCAGCGCTGGCTGCCGTTCACGGACTTGCCGACGCCCGGCACCAGCACCAGGGCCAGCAGCGCCAGGCTGAGCAGCAGCCAGAGCCAGGCGCTGTCGTACCAGAACCGGGGCGGCACGCGATACACCACCAGGGCCAGCACGAGCGCGGCGACGATGTAGATGCCGTGGCGCTCGGCGTGGTGCCAGGGGTTGCCGAACTGCGCCTCGGCGTAACCGATGGACGCGGAGGTGATGGCGACCAGCCCGACCAGCACCAGCGCGAGGCCCAGGCCCGCGAGCACCGGGTCGGCGCCGACGTAGAGCCCCGCCCGGTTCACCGCGCACCCCCGGCGCTCTCGCGGGCCAGCGCGGCGAAGCATTCGCCGCGGACCTGGTAGTTGGGGAACTGGTCGAAGCTAGCGCACGCCGGCGAGAGCAGCACCGTGTCGCCGGGCCGGGCCTCGGCGGCCGCGGCGGCGACGGCGGCGGCGAGATCCTCGCAGCAGGTGACCGGCACCGCGTCGCCCAGCGCCGCGGCGAGGGCGTCGCGGGTCTCGCCGATGGCGAACACGGCCCGGCAGTGCGCCGCCACCGGCTTCACCAGGCCCCGGAAGTCATCGCCCTTGCCGCGGCCGCCGGCGATGAGCAGCAGCCCGTCACCCCTGCCTTCGCCGCCCAGGCCCTCGAGGGCAGCGGCGGTGGCGGAGACATTGGTCGCCTTGGAGTCGTTGATCCAGCGCACGCCACGTGCGTCGGCCACCACCTCACAGCGATGCGGCAGACCGCGGAAGCCGCGCAGCGCCTCGATCATGGCTTCCCGCGGCAGGCCCGCGGCGTGGCCGAGGGCAAGGGCCGCCAGCGCATTGGCCACGTTGTGCCGCCCGGGCATGGGCAGCGCCGCGACCGGCAGCAGGTTGTCGAAGCCGTGGGCGAGGTACTCCTCGCCGTTTTCCCGGCGCAGGCCGAAGCCGTGCAGCTCCGGCTCGCGGAGGCGCCAGCTGGTAATGGCGAGGTCCGGGCGCTGGGGCGGGATGGTCAGCGGGTCGTCGCCGTGGATCACCGCATGCTGGCAGCCGTGGAAAATCCGGTGCTTGGCCTGGTGGTAGCGCGGCATGCTGCCGTGCCGGTCCAGGTGATCGGGCGTCAGGTTGAGCACCGCCGCCACGGCGAGGCCGAGGGAGTGGCTGCGCTCGAGCTGGAAGCTGGAGAGTTCGAGCACGTAGAGCTCGGTCGCGTCGTCGAGGAGATCCAGCGCCGGGGTGCCCAGGTTGCCGCCCACGCCGGTGCGGCGACCGGCGGCCCGCGCCATGGCGCCCACCAGTTCCGTTACCGTGGACTTGGCGTTGGTGCCCGTGATGCCGACCACGGGCGCGGTGGCGGCGTCGACGAAGAGGTCGATATCGCCGCAGAGGGCGACGCCCTCTGCGGTGGCGCGGGCGAGCGGCTCGAGGTCCGGCGCGAGCCCCGGGCTGACGACGAGCTCGCTGGCGCCGTCGAGCACGCCCTGCGGCAGCTCGCCGGTGAACACGCTCACCTCGGGCATCTCCGCGCGCAGCGCTTCCAGGCCCGGGGGCTCGGGCCGCGTGTCGAGCACCACGAAGGGCTCGCCGCGGCGGTGCAGGAAGCGGGCCACGGACAACCCGCTGGCGCCGAGGCCGACCACGGCGCGGTAGCGGTTGCTGGCGATGAGTTCACTGGCCATAAGCGCCCCCATCACCGCAGCTTCAGCGTTGCCAGGCCGAACAGCACCAGCATCACCGTGATGATCCAGAAGCGCACGATGACCCGCGGTTCCGGCCAGCCCTTCAGCTCGTAGTGGTGGTGGATCGGCGCCATGCGGAACAGGCGTTTGCCGGTGAGCTTGAAGGAGGCCACCTGCAGGATCACGGACACGGTCTCGAGAACGAAGATCCCGCCCATGATGAAAAACACGATCTCGTGGCGGGTGACTACGGCCACCACGCCGAGGGCCGCGCCCAGGGCCAGGGCACCCACGTCGCCCATGAAGACCTGCGCCGGGTAGGTGTTGAACCAGAGGAAGCCGAGCCCGGCGCCGGCAATGGCCCCGCAGAACACCGACAGTTCGCCGCTGCCGGCGACGTAGGGAATGTGCAGGTAGTCGGCGAAGTCGACGTGACCGGTGAGGTAGGCGATGAGGCCCAGGGCCGTGCCCACGAGCACGGTGGGCAGGATGGCCAGGCCGTCCAGGCCATCGGTGAGGTTGACCGCGTTCGAGGCGCCGACGATCACGAAATAGGTGAGCACCAGGAACACGGGCCCGAGTTCGAGCACCACGTCCTTGAGGAAGGGCACGTACAACTGCGTGGTCACCGGCGTGTCGAAGGCGGTGTAGAGGTAGACGGCCGCGGCGAGGCCCGCGAGGGATTGCCACAGGTATTTCCAGCGCGCGGGCAGTCCGCGGGAATCGCGCTCGACCACCTTGCGGTAGTCGTCGACCCAGCCCACGGCGCCGAAGGCACCGGTGACCAGGAGGGCGATCCAGACGTAGGGGTTGGTGAGGTCCGCCCAGAGCAGCGTGCTGATGGCGATGGCGACCAGGATCAGGGCCCCGCCCATGGTCGGCGTGCCGGACTTGCCGAGGTGCGTTTCCGGGCCGTCCGTGCGCACGGACTGGCCGATCTGGTACTGGTTCAGGCGCCGGATCATCGCCGGCCCCACCAGCAGGGAAATGACCAGCGCCGTGCCCGCGGCGAGAATGCCGCGCAGCGTCAGGTACTGGAACACCGAGAAGGCGGACTCGAAGCGGCTCAGGTAGTCGGCGAGGATCAGGAGCATGCGGCCTCCCCGGCGTCCGGCAGGAGCGCCTGCAGGACCCGCTCCATGCCCGCACCGCGGGAACCCTTGACCAGTACCGTGGCCGCCGCCGCGGACCAGTCGTCGGCCGCGGCCGCCGCCTGCTCCCGGGTTGCATACCAGTGGCCGCCGGGGCCGAAGGCCTCCAAGGCCGGCCGCACCGCGTCGCCGACACCGACGAAGACGTCGATGCCCCGCTCCCGCGCCCGCCGGCCCATCTCGGCATGGAAGCCGTCGGCGGCGTCGCCGAGTTCGAGCATGGCGCCGAGGGCGATCACCGTGGGCCCGCTGCAGCCGGCGAGCAGGTCGATGGCGGCGCGCACGGAACCGGGGCTCGCGTTGTAGCAATCGTCGATGACGGTCAGGCCGCCGCGCCCCTCGTAGCGCCGGAGGCGGCCCTCGACGGCAGCGGCCCGGGACAGGCCCGCGGCGATCGCCGCGGGCTCGAGACCACAGGCATGGGCCACGGCCGCGGCGGCCAGGGCGTTGGCGACATTGTGGCCACCGGGCAGGGCCAGCTCCACGGCGGCCTCCCCGGCCGGCGTGTGCAGGGTAAAGGCACTGCCGGCCTCGCCGCGGAGGGCGACGGCGCTGGCGCGGAACTGCGCATCGTCCGCCATACCGAAGGTCAGCACCGTGGCGGCGGTACGCGCGGCGCGGGCGACCCAGGCCTCCCGCCAGGGCTGGTCGGCGTTCACCACCGCGAAACCGTCGGCCGGCAGCCCGTCGAAGATCTCGCCCTTGCCCTCGGCCACGCCGTCGACGCTGCCGAAGAACTCGAGGTGCGCCTCCATGGCGTTCAGCAGCACGCTCACCTTCGGCCGCGCGAGCTCGCAGAGATAGGCGATATGGCCGATGCCGCGGGCACCGAGCTCGATCACGGCGAACGCGTGCGCAGGCGCCAGGCGCAGCAGTGACAGCGGCACGCCGAGCTCGTTGTTGAGGTTGCCTTCCGTGGCCAGCGTGGGCCCGTGCTCACCGAGCACCGCCGCGAGCATGCCCTTGACCGTGGTCTTGCCGCAGCTGCCGGTGATGCCGACCAGCGGCCCCGGGTACAGGTCGCGGTTGGCGCGCGCGAAGCGCCCCAGCGCCCGGGCCACGTCGTCCACCAGCAGCTGAGGCAGCGGGTCGTCCACGGGCCGGCTGACCAGCGCCGCGGCGGCACCGGCCTCCCGGGCCGCGGCGAGGAAGCCGTGGCCGTCGACGCGGCTGCCCGGCAGCGCGGCGAAGAGATCGCCGGCCGCCACCGCGCGGCTGTCGATGGCAGCGCCGGTGACCGTCGCATCGGCCCCGGGCAGGCGCCCGTCCAGCAGCGTGGCTAGTTCGGCCAGGGTGAAGGGGCGCATCATGGCGTTCCCTCCAGGGCCCGGCGGGCCGCGTCGATGTCCGAGAACGGCACCCGCTCGCGGCCGATGACCTGGTAGTCCTCGTGACCCTTGCCAGCGATGAGCACGCAGTCGCCGGGGCGGGCGGCCTCGATGGCGGCCGCGATGGCCACGGCCCGGTCCACCTCGAGGTGGCAAGCACCGCTGCAGCCGGCGGCGATGTCGTCGAGGATGTGCTGCGGGTTCTCGGTGCGCGGGTTGTCGCTGGTCAGGAAAACGGCATCGGCAAAGGCGCAGGCCACCGCACCCATCGGTGCGCGCTTGCCCGCGTCCCGGTCGCCGCCGCAGCCGAAGACCACCAGCAGGCGGCCGGCGGTCTGTTCCTTCAGCGCGAGCAGGACTTTCTCGAGCGCGTCCGGCGTATGCGCGTAGTCCACCACCACCTGCAGGCTGCGGTCGTTGGGCACGGCCTCGAGGCGGCCGGGCACGGTCCGCAGGCTGGCCAGGGCCGCCAGCACCGGCTCGAGCTCGAAGCCGAGGGTGAGCGCGGCGGCCGCCGCGGCGACCACGTTGGCGAGGTTGTAGTCGCCCACGAGCGGCGCCCGGAAGGCGCCCCGGCCCCAGGGGGTGAGCAGCGTGCCGCCCACACCATCCGGGCCCAGCGTCGCCCCGTCGACGGTCACGTCCGCGCCACGGCCGCGGCGGGTGCTGACGGTGACGGCCGCCGCACCGTCGGCGAGCGCCTCGCGGACGCGGGCGCCGAAGGGATCGTCGAGGTTGATGACCGCGTGGCGCAGGCCCGGCTGGCGGAACAGCCGGAGCTTGGCCTCGCCGTAGGCCCGCATGGTGCCGTGGTAATCGAGGTGATCTCGCGACAGGTTGGTGAAGATGGCCGTGGCCACGTGCAGGCCGTTCACCCGGCCCTGGTCGAGGGCGTGGGAGGAGACCTCCAGCGCGGCGTGGCCCACGCCCTGGTCCCGCCAGGCGGCGAGCTGCGCCTGCAGGGCCACGGCGTCGGGCGTGGTGTGAGTGGCGGCGCGGGCGTCGCCGTCGAGCGAGGCGCCGAGGGTGCCGATGACGCCGCAGGGGCGGTCGAGCGCGCGCAGCAGCTGGCCCACGAGCTGGCTGACCGTGGTCTTGCCGTTCGTGCCGGTCACGCCCACCACCGCCAGGTCGCTGCTCGGATCGTCGAAGAAGCGGCTGGCGATGGGGCCCAGCTGAGCGGCCAGGCCCTCCACCTCGAGCAGCGGCACAGCGGCCGGGCGGTCGGCCTCGGCCACGCCCGCGTCGGCCACCACCGCCACCGCGCCCGCACGGACTGCGGCAGGAATGAAAGCGCGGCCGTCGTGCTCGCGGCCGCGGCAGGCCAGGAACAGGTCACCGGGGCGCACCGTGCGGCTGTCGCAGCTCACGCCGGTGACCGTCAGCGCCGGCGCAGCGGGCCAGGGCAGCAGTTCACCCAGGGCCCTGGCGCGTTGCACGGCCGCGTTCACTCGCCGCCTCCCGACATCGCCAGCGCTTCTCCGGCGGGCACGATGTCGCCCGGTGGCACGTTCAGCAGGCGCAGGGCACCGCGGGCGACGCGGGCGAAAACCGGGGCCGCCGCCGCGCCGCCGCCGTAGCGGTCGCCCTGCGGCCGGTCGAGGACGACCACGGTCACGAAGCGCGGATCCTCGACCGGGGCCATGCCCGCGAACAGGGCCACGTACTGGCTGTCGAGGTAGCCGCTGGCGCCGACCTTGTGCACCGTGCCCGTCTTGCCGCCGACGGCGTAGCCGTCGACGCGGGCGAGGTGGCCGGTCGCATCGTCCGCGGTGACCCCGTGCAGGACCTCGCGCACTTCGGCGGCGATGCTCGGCTGCAGTACGCGCTCGCCAGTGAACTCGCCGGGGTCCCGGCGCAGCAGGGAGACCTGCGGCAGGATGCCGCCGCTCGCGAACACGCTGTAGGCCCGGGCCAGCTGCAGCGGCGAGGCGGTGAGGCCATAGCCGAAGGCCAGGGTCACCTCCTCGATCTGCCGCCAGCGCGAACGGTTGGGCAGCAGCCCCGCGCTCTCGCCGGGGAAGCCGGTGCCCAGCGGCTGACCGAGGCCGAAACGCTGGAAGACGTCCCAGATCGGCTCGCGGCCGAGCTCGAGGGCGACCTTGGTGATGCCCACCTGGCTGGACTTGGCGATGATGCGCGCGAGAGTCAGCTCGCCGTAATCGCGCGGGTCCGGCAGTACCTTGCGACCGACGCGGATGCGTCCCGGCGAGGTATCGACCACGGTGTCGACGGAGTAAAGTCCGCTCTCGAGGGCCGCCACGAGGGTCAGCGGCTTCATGGTGGAGCCGGGCTCGAACACGTCGGTCATGGCGCGGTTGCGGGTGCTGCCGGGCACGAGCCCCTCGCGGTTGTTCGGGTTGTAGACGGGGTGGTTGACCATGGCCAGCACCTCGCCCGTGTGCGCATCGAGCGTGACGATGCTGCCGGCCCGGGCACCGGTCAGGGCGATGGCGCGCTGCAGCTCGGCGTGCTGCAGGTACTGCAGGCGGAGGTCGATGGCCAGCTGCAGGTTGCGTCCCGGGCGGGCCTCCTCGATCACGCCGATGTCGCGGATCGCCTCGCCCTTCATGTCCTTGATGTACTGCTTCTTGCCGGGGGCACCGCGCAGCCAGTCGTCATAGGCCAGTTCGAGGCCGGCGATGCCCTTGCCGTCGGTATTGGTGAAGCCCAGCAGCTGCGCCGCGACTTCCCCCGCCGGGTAGAAGCGCCGGTACTCCCGCGCACCGCGCACCCCCGGGAAACGCAGCGCGAGAATGCGCCGCGCCTCGGCGGGCACCTCGTGCCGGCGCAGGTACATGAAGCGCTTGCCGGCGTAGCGCGCCAGCCGCTCTGCCAGCTCTTCCCGCGGCATGTCCAGGGCTGCGGCGAGGGGGCCGAGGTCCTCGACCCCGGCCAGCACCGCCGGGTCGGCGAACAGGGAGATGACCGGCGTGCTCACCGCCAGCGGCTCGCCGCGGCGGTCGGTGATGAGGCCGCGGTAGGCGGGAATCTCCGCCGTGCGCACGGCGCGCGCAGCGCCCTGGCTCTGCAGGAAGGCGCGGCCGCCATCGACCTCCAGCACCTGCAGGTAGATGACACGGCCGAGGAGCGCCGCAAACATCGCCAGCAGCAACCCGGACAGGAGATACAGGCGCCAGGGCGTCACGGCGGGGGCAGGGACGGGCCGGCGGCTCATCGTTCCAGCACCCGCAGCCGGTCGAGCGCCGGCGGCGCCATGGCCATGTCGCGCTCGGCCACCTGCTCGACGCGGTGGGGCGACGCCCAGGTGCTCTGCTCCAGCAGCAGCCGGCTGTACTCCTCGTCGAGGAACCAGCGCGTGGCCTCGAGGTCCTGCAGCCGGGCGTAGAGCTGGCGGCACTCGTGGGTGGCGTAGACCACGCTGAAGCTGGAGCCCAGGGCGAGGACCAGCAGCGCCAGCGCGAGCCGCCAGCCACGGGGGGGCGCGGCCGCCGCGGACGCTGCCCGGCTGGCCTGTCGGCGCGTTGCAGTCATCAGGCGAGTCGCTCCGCGGTCCGCATAATGGCGCTGCGCGCCCGGGGGTTGGCGGCCACCTCCGCCTCGCTGGCCCGCACCGCCTTGCCGACGATGCGCAGCGGACGCACCTGATCGCTGTCGCGCACCGGCACGCCCCGCGGCAGGCTCTCGCCCCGGGCGAGGTCGCGCATGAAGCGCTTGACCATGCGGTCCTCGAGGGAGTGGAAGCTGATGATCACCAGCCGGCCCCCGACCCGCAGCAGCTCGAGGGCGCTGCCCAGGAGGGCGCGCAGGTCCTCGAGCTCACCGTTGATCCAGATACGGATGGCCTGGAAGGAGCGCGTCGCCGGGTGCTTGTGCTTTTCCCAGCGCGGGTTGGCCTCGCTGACGATCTTCGCCAGGCGACCCGTGGTGTCGATCGGCGCCTCGGCGCGGGCGCGAACGAGGGCGCCCGCGATGCGGCGGGCGAAGCGCTCCTCGCCGAGCTCCTTGAGCACCCTGGCGATCTCCGCCTCGGGCGCCTCGGCGAGCCAGTCGGCGGCGGTGGCGCCGCGGGTGGTATCCATGCGCATGTCCAGCGGCCCGTCCTCGCGGAAGCTGAAGCCGCGGCCCGGCTCGTCGAGCTGCGGGCTGGAAACGCCGAGATCGAGCAGAATGCCGTCGACACCGTCCTCCCCGCGGGCGGCGAGCACCGCGGGCAGCGCGGCGAAGGAACCCTGGAAGAAGCTGAAGCGGCGGTCGGCGGCCGCGAGCTCGTCGGCCGCCGCGGCGGCGGCCGGGTCCTTGTCCACGGCGAGCAGTCGGCCCGCCGGGTCCAGCCGCTCGAGGATCGCCCGGCTGTGTCCGCCGCGACCGAAGGTGCCGTCCACGTAGACGCCGTCGCGCGCGGTCACCAGTGCTTCCACCGCCTCCCGCAACAGGACCGTTTCGTGCATGGGCGCCACCTACAGCGTCAGTGACATGAGTTCTTCCGGCAGCTCGCCGTCGCCGCCGGATTCCATCAGGGCCTTGTCGCGCTCCGCCAGCCACAGGTCCTCGGCCCAGAGCTCGAGCTTGTTGCCCTGCCCCACCACCACCAGCTTCTTGTCCATCTGCGCGTACTCGCGAAGCGACTGCGGCAGCAGCATGCGACCATTGGCATCGAGCTCCAGGTCGGAGGCATAACCGAGGGTGAGGCGCTGGAAGCGGCGGATGGCGGGTTTCATGGCGGGCAGGGCCTGGACTTCCCGCTCGAAGCGCTCCCACTCCGGCAGCGGATAGATGACGAGGCAGGTAGCCTGGGTATCGATGGTGACGACGACGCGGCCTTCACAGGTCTCGTGCAGCGACTCGCGCTGGCGCGCCGGGACGGCAAGCCGACCCTTCGCATCCATGCTGATGTGCTGTACCCCTCGGAACACCGCGGTCTCCCACCAAGCTGGTGTTTTTCCCACAAAACACCAACATTACCCACTTATCACCACTTCTCGACACTATAGGTGCCGCGAAATCGCCCTGTCAAGGCATTCGCGCCGCGAAAACTGCTTGAATTTCAGTAAATTAGCGCCGGAAACGGCAGTGCAAGGTGGCTTTTCTGGCAAGCGGAGGAAGGGAAATAAAACGGAAAAACAGCCCGCTAAATCACGTTCCTGAGTATCTACTTTAACTTTGAGGCTGTTTTCGCTTAAGTGAGGGCTTTTTTAGTGCAACAAAGTCTATCTGCGTCACGGCGGGCGATGGGCGTGGCTGGAAAACAGTGGGAAGGAGAAAAAAGAGTCGGTCTGTAAGCCGGGTTCTGTCGAGGACGATCATTCATCTATGACAGGCGTCGCCGCCTGCCTCTAGCGACCTACCCGAATCCACTGCGGGCCGCAGCGTACGGATTCCTATTTGGTCTTGCTCCAGGTGGGGTTTACCATCGCCACGCCTGTTGCCAGGCGCGCGGTGCGCTCTTACCGCACCTTTTCACCCTTACCGCGCACACGAGGTGCGAGGCGGTGTCCTTTCTGTTGCACTTTCCGTGGGCTCACGCCCCCCAGGCGTTACCTGGCACCCTGCCCTGTGGAGCCCGGACTTTCCTCCCCCCGGATGCCATGACCGGCACCCGGGCAGCGATCGCCCGACCGACTCGGCGGCAAGCCTACGCCTCGCCCCGGGGCCGCGCAAGCACTGTTGGACACCGGTGGAATCACCGCCCTGCCCGGTCAGTCCCCCTGCTCGAGCAGCCAGCGGTAGAGCTGGTTCTTGCGCACGCCGCTGTACCCGGACAGGAGCGCCGCCACCCGCTTCGCCGGCAGGTCCCGGGCGAGCTCGAGAGCGAGCTGGCCCAGGGCCGCGTCGATCTGCGGTTCGGCCGCGTCGCTGCCGGCGATGAGAAGCACGATCTCGCCGCGGCGCTGGTCCGCGTCGCCCGCCACGAAATCGCGCAGGGCGCCGAGCGGCGCCCGCCGGATAGTCTCGAAGGCCTTGCTGAGTTCCCGCGCCAGGACCGCCTCGCGCCCGGCGCCGAAGGCATCGACGAGCGCCTCCAGGGTTTCGAGCACGCGGTGCGGCGCCTCGTAGAACACCAGCGTCGCGCGCTCGTCCGCGAGCGCCGCGAGGCGCGCGGCCCGGGGGCCGGCCTTCGCCGGCAGGAAGCCCTCGAAGCGAAAGCGATCGCTGGGCAGGCCGGCGGCGCTGAGGGCGGTGACCGCCGCGCAGGGTCCGGGGACCGGGACCACCGGCAGGCCGCGGTCCTGGGCGAGGCGCACCAGGCGGTAGCCCGGGTCCGAGACCAGGGGCGTGCCCGCATCGGAGACGAGGGCGACGGCCTCGCCGGCGGCGACGCGATCGCAGAGCCGCTCCGCGGCCGCGGCGTCACTGTGCTCGTGGTAGGCGGTCAGGCGGCTGTCGATGCCGTGGTGGGCGAACAGGCGACGCGTATGGCGGGTATCCTCCGCCGCGACCAGGTCCGCCCCGCCGAGCACGGCCAGGGCCCGGGGGCTCAGGTCGCCGAGATTGCCGATGGGCGTGGCGACGATGTACAGGCCCGATTCCATGTGCCACCGTGTTCCTTATAATGCCCGGCATACCAGTGGTTAATAGTAGTTTTCCGGGGCGGTTTCCCGCAGCGCCGGCGGAGCGAAGCATAGCATGAGGCCAGACATCCCCCCCGCAGCCCGACGGCTCGCCCGCGCCGCCTGCCTGGTCCCCGTTCTCGCGCTGGCCGCGTGCGGAACCCAGCCGCCGGCCGTGCCCCCGGACAGCGCCGCGCCGCTGCCGCAGCCCGGCGTCGAAACCCCGCTGACACCCCTGCCCGCCAGCGACGAAAGCCCCCTCGCCGACCTGTTCGCGCCCGCCGTGGCGGCGCTCGACCGGGGCGACTGGATGGACGCGCAGCTGGCCCTGCCGACCCCGGCCGCCGACACCGAGCCCTCGGCGGAATTCCGGGCCTACGCGGCGCTGGTCGCGGCACGCATTGCGGAGCTGCGCGGGGACCTGGCGGGGCTCGAGGAAGCCCTTGCGGCCGCGCCCTGGACAGCGGCATCGACGGACCTGCGCCGGCAGCGCCTCGCCCTCGAGCGTCGCGGGGCCCTGCTGCGCGGCGACCACCTCGAGAGCGCCCGGCTGGCGGACCGGGCCCTGCCCCTCTACCCCGCCGGGGACCCGGCCCGTGACCTCCTGGCGCGGTCTCTGTGGCAGGATCTCCAGTACCTCGACGCGCGCGAGCTCGCCGCGGCGCGCGGCAGCGCCACCTCCACGCTGCGCGGCTGGCTGGCGCGGCTCGAGGTCGCCCGCGGCGAGCGCGCGGAGGCGGACTGGCTCCGGCGCTACCCCGACCACCCCGCCGCGGCGATCCCCCTGCCGGCTGCGGACCGGGCCTCGCCGCGACGCATCGCCCTGCTCCTGCCCCTGGGCGGGCGCCTGGCAGCGGCCGCCTCCGCGGTGCGGGACGGTTTTCTCGCCGCTCACTACGCGGGCGGCACCGACCGCCCGGACCTGGTCATCATCGACACGGTACGCCACGACAGCGCCGCGGCCGCCTACCGGGCCGCGGTGGAGGGCGGCGCCGAGCTGGTGGTGGGCCCGCTGACCAAGACCGCGGTGGCCGACGTGCTCGGGCAGGCGGCCCTGCCGGTCCCCGTGCTCGCGCTAAACCGCGCCGAGGGGCCGGCTCCCGCCGCGGGCCTGCAGTTTGCGCTGGCGCCGGAGGACGAGGCCCGGGAAATCGCCCGGCGCGCGCTCGGCGCCGGCCATCGCCGCGCACTGCTCCTGCGCCCCGCGGGCGACTGGGGCGACAAGGTGGCCGCGGCCCTCCGCGCCGCCTGGACCGGGGGCGGCGGCACGCTGGCGGCGACCGCCACCTTCGCCAGCCGGGAAACCCACTCGGACGCCATTGAGCAGGCCCTGCACCTCGACCGCAGCGCCGCCCGGGGCGCCGCCCTGCGCGGGCTCCTCGACCGGGGCACGGTGCTCGCCGGGCGCCGCCGCGAGGACATCGATGTCGTCTTCATGCTCGCCCCGGGGACGGACGCCGCGAAGTCGCTCAAGCCGCTCCTCGCCTACCACTACGCGGGCGACCTGCCCGTGTATGCGACCTCCGCAGCCAACAGCGCGGAGGTCAGCCATGAAGACCGGGACCTCGCCGGCCTCCGGCTCGTGGAGCTGCCCTGGCTGCTCGGCGCACAGCCGACCCTGCGCGAGGCCGTCGCCGCCTCGGAACTGCGCGGCGCCAGCCTCAGTCGCCTGCAGGCCCTCGGGGTCGATGCCCACCGCCTGGCCCTCAGCCACGGCGCCCTGGAGCCCGGCGGCGCCCTCGTGGTCCACGGTGCCACGGGCAGGCTCACGGTCAACCTGCGCGGTGAGATCGAGCGCAGCCTGCCCCTGGCGATATTTGATAGCGGCGGCCTGCGCGCCGACTAGCTAGACTCGGGCGGGTGTTTCCCGGGAGACCCGCCATGGCCACCGGTGCTGACTACGAGGCCGCCACGGCCCGCTGGCTGACCGCCCGCGGCAGCCGCATCCTCGCCCGCAACTACCGCTGCCGCGCGGGCGAACTGGACATCGTCGCCCTCGACGGCGGCCAGCTGCGCTTCGTCGAGGTACGGGCGCGCAGCAACCCGCGCTACGCCAGCGCGGCGGCCAGCGTGGATGCCCGCAAACAGGCGAAACTGCGCCGCGCCGCCGCCCACTTCATCGCCTGCCGCTGGCGCGGTGCAACACCGCCCTGCCGTTTCGACGTGGTAGTCTGGGAACCGGGGCCCCGCTCCGGTAAGCTTCTGCCCCGCCTGATCGAGAACGCCTTCTGAGCACCGGCCCCTCTGCGTATCGGACGGCAGAGGCCCGGGCGAGGGCACCGGCCCGGCCAACCGCGGAGACAGCCCCTGGACCAGTACACGGAGATCGCCAGCCACTTCCAGGCCCTGCTGGAAAACACCGCCCTGTCCGTGGACACGATCGCCCGGCCCCTGGAGGCCGCGGCGGAGGCAGCCACGCACTGCCTGGTCGATGGCGGCACCGTTTTCTGCGCCGGCACCGGCTCCGATCGCGCCCTCGCCCGCTACGCCGCAGACCGCCTGATGCTCGGTGCCGGCCCGGAACGGCCGGCGCTACCCGCCGTCGCGCTGTCGGATCCCGGCGACCCGGCGGCACCCTGGCGGGAGGCGCGGGCCCTGGCCCGGCCCGGGGACCTGCTCCTCGCCCTCGACAGCGGCGACGGCAGCGCCCTCGCCGGGGCACTTGGCGTGGCCGCTGCCGGGAACCCGGCGCTCGTGCTCCTGTCCTATGAGGGCTGTCCGGGCCTGCCCCCGGCGGGCGACGACCCCATCGTCATCGCCCTGCCGGCCGCGCCCCGCGATCAGCTCCTGACCCTGGAGGCCATGGCCCTGGGGTGCCTCTGCCACCTGATAGAAGTGAACCTGTTCGGCTCATGATTGCATACCGGAACCGTCGTACCCTGCTCGTCCTCTGCCTGCCCCTGGTCCTCGCCCTCGGCGGTGTCGCCGGCTGTACCCAGATTCTCGTCGCCTCCGAGACCAACACGATCGAGGAGGAACCCGGCGAGCGAACCTTCGCCCGGCGGGTGGCGGACGAGAGCATCGAGATCAAAGCCGTGGTGAACATGCACGCGGCCGACGAGGCCTTCGACGACGCCCACCTCGTGGTGGTGAGCTACAACGGCTACGTGCTCGTCGCGGGGCAGGTGCCCGGCGAGAAACAGAAGGTCACCGCCACGGAGGTGGTACGCGAACTGCGCGAGGTGCGGCGGATCTACAACGAGCTCGAGGTGGCGGCCCCCAGTTCCGCCATGACCCGTACCTCCGACACCTGGATCACGACCAAGGTGAAGAGCTGGCTGATCGGCAAGCCCGATACGCCGGGGCTGCGCACCAAGGTGGTGACGGAGAACGGGGTGGTCTATCTCATGGGGATGGTCACCGCCGAGGAGGCCGACCGCATTGCCGCGAAGGCGGCGGATATCTCGGGCGTACAGCGTGTGGTGCGGCTCTTCGAACTGATCGACGCGAGCTGAACGGCGGCGCGGGGCGGAAATGCGGCTTATTTCACGACCTTGAGGGAGGGGCGTCCGGCCGAGCGCCGCTCGTCGCCGCCCGGGCCGTCCGCCGGCGGCGGGCCACCCTCCGGGGGTTCCGGGGGCTCGTCCGGCTCGAACACCATGCCCTGCCCGTTCTCCCGCGCGTAGATGCCGAGGACCGCCGTCACCGGGAAGGCCACGTCCATGGGCCGGCCGCCGAAACGGCCGTTGAAGGTGACGAGGTGGTTGGACAGGTGCAGGTCGATGACGGCGGTCGGCGACACGTTGAGCACGATCTGCCCGTCCTTCACGTACTCCGAGGGCACCTCGACGCCCGGCTGCATGGCATCCACGAGGATGTGGGGCGTGCAGTCGTTGTCGACGATCCAGTCGTAGAGGGCGCGGAGGATGTAGGGACGGCTGGAGTTCACGCGCGGGGCGCTCAGAGGCGCAGCTCCCGCTCCTGCTCGGACAGGCTCTGCTGGAAGGATTCCCGGTTGAACAGCGCATCCATGTAGGCCAGCAGGGGCTTGGACTGCTTGCTCGGGCGGATATCCACGCCCAGGGAAGGCAGGCGCCAGAGAATCGGCGCGATGCAGCAGTCGACGAGGGTGAACTCGTCGTTCATGAAGAAGGGCTTCTCGGCAAAGATCGGCGCGATGGCCAGGATGCTCTCGCGCAGCTCCTTTGTGGCCTTCTTGACCACGTTGTCGCTGCGGGAGTTCTGGATCGACTCGATGAGCGTGCACCAGTCCTTCTCGATGCGCCACATGAACAGCCGGCTCTCGGCCCGGGCGACGGGGTAGACCGGCAGCAGCGGCGGGTGCGGGAAACGCTCGTCGAGGTACTCCATCATCACGTGGCTTTCGTACAGGACGAGGTCGCGGTCCACCAGCGTGGGCATGGAGTTGTAGGGGTTCAGGTCACCGAGTTCCGCCGGCAGGTGTGCCGCGTCGCCCTCGACGAGGTCCACCGTGACGCCCTTCTCGGCGAGCACGATGCGAACCCGGTGGCTGTAATGGTCTGTCGGATCGGAGAAAAAAACCATTGAAGACCGTTTGGTTACTACGCCCATGTCACTTTCCCTAGTGAGGCCACTGTACCCCGGGCGCTGGCCGGTGTCGAAGACACCGGCGAGACGACCTTCGGCGCTTTCGCGTCAGTGGACGTCCTTCCAGTACTCCCGGTTCAGCAACCAGGCGAAGACAAAGAATACCGCAATGAAGAGGAGTGTGTAGACCCCGATTCGCTTGCGGTCGGCCTGCATCGGCTCGGCGGTGTAGGCGAGGAAATTGGTGAGATCGTACATGGCGGTGTCGAACTCTTCCTCGCTCATGGTACCGGGTTCGGTTACCTCGAGGGTGCCGCAGGGGTTGGAATGGGTGGCCTCGCCGGAGAGCGGGTCCACGTCGTGGCCTTCGCCGGTAGCGGCGCACTCCTGCATGCCCTGCAGGCCGAGCAGCACGTGCGGCATGCCGACGTTGGCGAAGACGAGGTTGTTCACGCCGTAGGGGCGGGAGTCGTCCTTGTAGAAGCTCTTCAGGTAGGTGTAGAGCCACTCCGGCTGGCGCGCGCGGGAGACCAGGGTGAGGTCCGGCGGCGCGGCGCCGAACCACGTCTTCGCCCGCTCCTTGTCCATGGCGTTACCCATGAGCGAGCCGATCTTCACTTCCGGGTCGAAGACCAGGTTATCCAGGAAGATATCCTCGGGGATCCCCAGGTCCTTCGCCGTGCGGTTGTAGCGGGCGTACTCCAGCGAGTGGCAGCCCATGCAGTAGTTCATGTATAGCTTGGCGCCGTGCTGCAGGGAGCCCTTGTCGCCCATGTCCGCCTCGAACTCGTCGCAGGGGATCGCGCCGCAGTCGTAGGCGCTCTCCGCGCCGACGACCTTGAGCGGTACCACCGTGAGGACGGCGATGAGCGCGGCGGCGCCGAGCACACCGAGCTTGTTCATGCCGCCGTCCATGGTGACCCGCTCGGGAACCGGCTTGGTCTTGTCCATGCTGGACCACACCGGCATGAGCAGGAAGAAGGCGAAGTAGATGACCGTGCAGATCTGCGTCAGCACCGTGCGCGACTCCGACGGCGCCTTCACACCGAGCACACCGAGAATAAGGAAGGACGCCACGAACAGCACCAGGGCCGCCTTGTTGATCGGGCCGCGGTAGCGCCAGCTCTTCACCGGGCTGCGGTCGAGCCAGGGCAGCAGGAACGGGATCGCCACGGAGATGGCGAAGGCCACGAAGCCCCAGAACTTGTCCGGGATGGCCCGCAGCACCGAGTAGAACGGGGTGAAGTACCACACCGGGGCGATGTGCTCCGGGGTCTTCAGCGGGTTGGCCTCCTCGAAGTTGGCGTACTCGAGGAAGAAACCGCCCATCTCCGGCATGAAGAACATCACCGCGCAGAAGATGAACAGGAACACGCCGATCGCCGGGATGTCGTGCACCGTGTAGTACGGGTGGAAGGGGATGCCGTCGAGCGGGATGCCGTCCGGGCCCTTGTTCTTCTTGATCTCGACCCCGTCGGGGTTGTTGGAGCCGACCTCGTGCAGCGCCAGCAGGTGGAGCACCACCAGCGCGAGCAGGACAATGGGCAGCGCCACCACGTGCAGGGCGAAGAAGCGGTTCAGCGTGATGCCGGAGATCAGGTAGTCACCGCGGATCCAGGTGACTAGGTCCTCGCCGACCACCGGGATGGCGCCGAACAGCGAGATGATCACCTGCGCGCCCCAGTAGGACATCTGTCCCCAGGGCAGCACGTAGCCCACGAAGGCCTCCGCCATGAGCACGATGAAGATCAGCATGCCGAAGATCCAGATGAGCTCCCGCGGCTTCTTGTAGGAGCCGTAGAGCAGCGCCCGGAACATGTGCAGGTAGACCACCACGAAGAAGGCCGAGGCGCCGGTGGAGTGCATGTAGCGCAGGATCCAGCCGTAGTCGACGTCGCGCATGATGTACTCGACGGACGCGAAGGCCTCTTCCGCACTCGGGGTGTAGTTCATGGTGAGCCAGATGCCCGTGAGCAGCTGGTTCACGAGGACGACCAGGGACAGAACACCGAAGTAGTACCAGACGTTGAAGTTCTTCGGCGCGTAGTACTGGCCCATGTGGGTGTTCCACGCCCGCATGATGGGCAGGCGGTCATCTACCCAGTCGCGCAGTCCTATGAGCATGTTGACCATCAGGCAGCCTCCGCATCAACGCCGATTTCAAGGATGTTGCCCGCAAAGTTGTGCGGCGGGATAACGAGATTCGTCGAGGCCGGCACGCCGCTGTAGACGCGGCCGGCGAGATCGAACTTGGAGCCGTGGCAGGGGCAGAAGAAGCCGCCCGCCCACTTGTCGCCGCCGAGGTCCGCGGCACCCACTTCCGGGCGGTATTTCGGCGCACAGCCCAGGTGCGTGCACAGGCCCTCGATCACGAGGTACTCGGGGCGCAGGGAGCGCTGGATGCCGGTGACGTAAGCCGGCTGCTTGGAGATCTCGGATTCCGGATCCTTCAGGTAGCCGTCCACCGTCGGCAGCAGGTCGAGCATCTCCTGCGTGCGGTGGACCACGTAGACCGGCTTGCCGCGCCACTCGACGACGACCATCGCACCGGGCTCGAGCTTGGTCAGGTCCGCCTTCACCGGCGCGCCCGCCGCCTCGGCTTTCGCCGACGGGTTCCAGGAGCCGACGAAAGGTACCGCGATGCCGACAACGCCGGCCGCACCGACGGCACTGGTCGCAACCGTGAGGAAGCGGCGCCGGCCGTTGTTAACGTCTTCAGTGGTCATTGCTTGTCTCCCGAATTGCTCCCCTGGGGACGCACGGATGCTGACGGCGTGGAAAGGGGATTCAAAAAGCCGCTAAATGGTAAAGACTTTGCCAGCGCCGTACAAGGAAAAGGCCTGTATATACAGGGCTTACCACGCTGCGCTGTCCAGCTATCGGCCAGGAAATGCGGCCAAAAAAAACGCCCGCCTGGAATCCAGTGCGGGCGCCTCTCGAAACAATGCCTGCGCGAAACCCGCGCAGCGATCAGCGCTTGGAGAACTGCGGACGCTTGCGCGCCTTGCGCAGGCCCACCTTCTTGCGCTCTACCGCGCGCGCGTCGCGGGTGACGAAGCCGGCGCCGCGCAGCGTGCCGCGCAGCGACTCGTCGTAATCCATCAGGGCGCGGGTGATGCCGTGGCGGATGGCGCCGGCCTGGCCGAAGCTGCCGCCGCCCTCGACGGTCACGTTGATGTCGAACTTCTCGACCAGGTCCACCAGCTCGAGGGGCTGGCGGACGATCATGCGGGCGACTTCACGGCCGAAATACTGGTCCAGCGGGCGCTTGTTGACGGTGATGCTGCCGCCGCCGCTCTGCAGGAACACGCGGGCCGTGGAGGTCTTGCGGCGGCCCGTGCCGTAGTATTGGGTTGCTGCCATGGTAGACCTTTAGATGTTGAGGGGTTGCGGCTGCTGCGCGGCGTGCGGATGCTCGCTGCCGGCATACACCTTCAGTTTGCGGAACATGGCCCGGCCGAGGGGGTTGCGCGGCAGCATGCCCTTGACGGCGCGCTGCAGCACCCGCTCGGGTGCCTTGTCGATCAGCTTCTCGAACGACGCGGAGCGGATGCCGCCCGGGTACCCCGTGTGGTGGTAGTACATCTTGTCGGTCGCCTTGGCGCCGGTCACGCGGACCTTCTCGCAGTTGACCACGACAATGTAGTCACCGGTATCGACATGCGGGGTGTATTCGGGCTTGTGCTTGCCGCGCAGGCGGTGGGCGATCTCCGCCGCCAGCCGGCCCAGGGTCTTGTCCGTGGCGTCCACGACATACCAGTCCTGGTGCACGTCCCCGGCTTTCGCGCTGTAAGTTTTCATGGAATCTGTCTCGCCTTTTGGGGCAGAAATAAAAGAGCGCGAATACTACTGGAACGACGGGGGCGCCGCAAGCCCCGTCAGCGCCCTTCGGCGCCGCCCTTTTCCGGTGCTTCCCGCGGGTCTTCCCCGGGTCCCGGGTACCCCGGGGCAGTCGCACGATTCCGGGCTCAGGGACGGTGCTCCCGGGCCAGGTAGTCGCGGGACTGCATCTCCTGCAGCCGCGACAGGGTGCGCTCGAACTCGAAGCCCAGGCCCCCGCCCTCGTAGAGCGACAGCAGGGGGCAGTCGGCGGCGATCACCAGCTTCACGTTGCGGTCGTAGAATTCGTCCACGAGGTTGATGAAGCGCCGCGCGCTGTCGTCCGTGGCCCGGCCCATGGGCCGGACGCCGGAGAGAAGGACGGCGTGGAATACCCGCGCCAGCTCGATGTAGTCGTTCTGGGAACGCGGGCCGCCGCAGAGCTCCTCGAACTCGAACCAGGCCACGTCATCGGCCAGGCAGCGGGCGGTGAGGTAGCGGCCGTTCACCTCCAGCCGCTGCCAGGGCTGCCCGGCCTCCGGGGCCAGGCGGGTGAAGAAGTCCTCGAGGGCCGCGGTGGCGGTGTCGCCCAGGGGGTGGTGGTACAGCGGGGCGCGCTCGAGGGTGCGCAGCCGGTAGTCGATGCCGCCGTCCACGTTCAGCACCCGGGTGTGGGCCTCGATCAGGGCGATGGCGGGCAGGAAGCGCTGCCGCTGCAGGCCGTTCTCGTACAGACGCTGCGGCGGGATGTTCGAGGTCGCGACCAGGGTGATGCCGCGGGCGAAGAGCGCCTCCATGAGCTTGCCGAGGATCATCGCGTCGGCGATGTCGCTGACGAAGAACTCGTCGAAGCAGAGCACGTCGGTTTCGCCCGCCAGCCGGTCCGCGACCTTCTCCAGCGGGTTCTTTTCGCCGGCCAGGGCCTTGAGCTCGCGGTGGACGCGCTGCATGAAGCGGTGAAAGTGCACCCGCTGCCGCCCCTCCGCGGGCAGGCAGTCATAGAAGGTATCCATGAGCCAGGTCTTGCCGCGGCCGACGCCGCCCCAGAGGTAGAGCCCGGTCTCGGGAAGCCGCTGTCGCCGCCGCAGCCGCGCCAGGGCAGCGCCGAGACCGCGGCCGCGGGCCCGGCGCTCCGCCAGCCGGGTGAACAGGTCGTCGAGGGCAGCCACGGCCTCGGCCTGCGCCGGGTCGCGGGCGAAGCCGTGCTCCTCGATATCCTGTTCGTAGCGTTCCAGCGGCGTGGCCAAGGCCCTGCCTCCCCCGGGCGGATGGGCGCGCTACTCTAGCCGCGGCGTGCAGGGTTGGCAATGACGGGGTGGCAACGAATGTTGCCGGAATCCTCGCCGCCGGCCCGGGCGGCGCGCTATACTCCGTGAGTCCCCCAATGACCCTGCAACGCCTCTATTCCAGCCTTTTTAGGGAGTGATTCTCATGTACAGCATCGACATACTGATCGGCACCGGACTCTGCGCCCTCATCGTCGGGGGACTGCTCGGCATGCTCTTCGGCCGCAACTCCACCGCCGGCAGCCAGCAGGCCCGGGAGCTCGAGAAGCGCATCGACCAGCTCACGCGGGACAAGCAGGCCTACGAGAACCGCGTCACCGAGCATTTCGTGGAAACCGCCGACCGGCTCAACGCCCTGACCGACATGTACCGCGGCATCCACGAGCACCTCGCCGAGGGCGCCAGCACCCTCTGCGTGGGCAAGAACGACGTCTCCGTGAAGCGCCTCGCCGGCACGGCGGACGACAGCGAAGTGCCCCAGGAATCCATGAACATCGAACCGCCGCGGGATTATGCGCCCAAGGCCGAGGGTGAGACGGGCATGCTGAACGAGAGCTTCGGCATCGAGCGGGAGCAGACCCCGGGGACCCGTCAGGGCCCCGCGGCAGGCGAAGAGGCCGAGGACGTGGTCGAGGAAACGACCGCCGAAGCCGAAGCCGAAGCCAGAGCCGATGCCGAAGACACTGACAGCGGCAGCGAGACGGCGGGCGAGAAAGACAGCGAGCGCAAGGAAACCGCCTGACCGCTGGCGCCCTGCCCGGCTTGCCGGCATCCGTCGAGCCGGGCAGCACACCACCGGCCCCCGCCCGGCCCTTGCCGGCGCATACCCGGCCGCTCAGGCCGGGTTGTCACAATCCAGGAAGGTGAATGCGAGGCCGAAGCGTTCCGCCATGAGCTGCCCCAGCGCCTGCACCCCGTAGCGCTCCGTGGCGTGGTGTCCCGCCGCGAAGAACTGCACCCCCTGCTCGCGGGCGCTGTGCACCGTGGGTTCCGAGACCTCGCCGGTGATGTAGGCGTCCGCCCCCGCGGCCGCGGCGGCATCGATGTAGCCCTGCGCCGCCCCGGTGCACCAGGCCACGCGACGCAGCGTGGCCGCGGCCTCGCCGATGTGCAGCGGCTCCCGGTGCGTCAGCAGCGCCAGCCGCTCGGCCAGCGCGCCGGCGGTCAGCGGCTCGGCCAGGTTGCCGATCGATCCCACGCCATCGCTCGCATCGCGATGCAGCGGCTCGATGTCGACGATGCCGAGGTGCCGGCCGAGCTCGGCGTTGTTGCCCACCGCCGGGTGTGCATCCAGCGGCAGGTGGTAAGCGATCAGGGAGAGCTCGTTGCCGAGCAGGGTCGCCAGGCGGCGGCGCTTCATGCCGACCACCCGCTGATCCTCCCCGCGCCAGAAGTAACCGTGGTGCACCAGCAACGCATCCGCGCCCCAGGCCACCGCCGCATCGAGGACCGACTGGTTGGCGGTCACGGCACAGGCGAGCTTCGCCACCGATGGACGGCCGGCCACCTGCAGGCCGTTCGGGCAGTAGTCGCGGAAGCGCGCGGGCTCGAGCAGCGCGTCCATGGCGGCGACGAGTTCGTCCAGGGCGACGGTCATGGGATCTCCTTAGGGGTGTCGTGAATGCGGCTCCGCCCCGCGTCGCGCGGGCCGGGTCGGCGAACGGGCGGAAGCGGGCGAAGGCCGCCTTCTGTGCCAGGGGCTGCCATCATATAGAATGCGTTTTTCAGAGCGCAATTTCAGCCTGTCGGGACGATCACGGGGGAGAGGGGCATGCTCAGCTGGCTACGCGTTGCGGCCTGGCCGGTGGCCGCCGGCATCCTTGCGGCGCTGCTCGTGCTGGAGCACTGGGTGCTGGCGCCCCGGGAGGCCGGCGGCGGCCCCGGTGAGGCGCAGAGCTACGCCGCCGCGGTGCAGGCCGCTACCCCCGCGGTGGTCAACATCTATACCCGCAAGGTGGTCCCCACGCGGGCCGGGCGCCTGCTGAACGACCCCTTCTGGCGCCAGTTCGTTCCCCGCAACCAGCCCCGGCAGCGTATCGAGCAGAGCCTCGGCTCCGGGGTGATCTTCTCCGCCGAAGGCCACGTCCTCACCAACAATCACGTCATCGACGGTGCCGACGCCATCCAGGTACTCCTCGGTGATGGCCGCACCGCGGCCGCGCGCATCATCGGCACGGACCCGGCGACGGACCTCGCCCTGCTCAAGATCGACCTGCCGGACCTTACGCCGATCGCGCTGGGCAATTCCGCCGATGCGCGCGTGGGCGACGTGGTGCTGGCGATCGGCAATCCGCTGGGCTTCGGGCAGTCGGTGACCCAGGGGATCATTTCCGGCCTCGAGCGCTACGGCCTCGAGGGTGTCTACGAGAGCTACATCCAGACCGATGCGATCATCCACCAGGGCAACTCCGGGGGCGCGCTCGTGGACTCGCGGGGACGGCTCCTCGGCATCAACACCCTCATCTATACCTCGGACCAGCAGGCCGTGAGCGGTGCCACGGGCATCGGCATCGGCCTGGCGATACCCGTGGACCTCGCCCGCTTCGTCGTCGGCGACCTCATCGAGTACGGCCGGGTCATCCGCGGCTGGCTGGGCGTGCAGGTGGAGCCGCGGCTCCTGCGCGAGGGTGACGGCCCGACGGGTCAGGCCCTGATCGTCACCGCGGTGGCTGAGGGGGGGCCCGCGCAGAAGGCCGGGCTGCAGCCCGGCGACGTCATCACCCACTTCAACGGGGAGCCCGTGGAGGATGTGCGCCGGAGCATGTACGACATCGCCCTGCTCCGCCCCGGCGACAGCCTCCGCATCACCGCCCTCCGCGGCAGCCAGACCGTCGACCTGCGCGCCGTGGTCGGCGCCCAGACCCAGTCACCGGGAGCCGTCGGCCCCTCCCCCCAGTAGCCCGCGGCACTGCAAGTGCGCTATTGCCCGTGGAAGGTCTAGGGGGAACCCTCGCCCTCGAGGACCGCGTCCCGGCGGTATTCCGCACTGCGCGCGTGGGCGGTGAGGGACTCGCCGCGGGCGAGCGTCGAGGCGACATCGCCGAGCACCCGTGCCCCGGCCGGGCTCACGTTGATGATGGAGCTGCGCTTCTGGAAGTCGTAGACGCCGAGGGGCGAGAAGAAGCGCGCGCTGCCGGCGGTGGGCAGCACGTGGTTGGGGCCGGCGCAGTAGTCGCCGAGGGCCTCGGCGCTGTAGCGGCCGAGGAAGATCGCCCCCGCGGCACGGATCGCGGGCAGCAGCGCCTCCGGGTCCGCCACGGACAGTTCGAGGTGCTCCGGGGCGACACGGTTGGAGAGGCGCACGGCATCGTCGAGGTCCGCGGTCAGCACCAGCGCGCCGCGCCGCGCCAGCGAGGCGGCGATGATGTCGCGGCGCTCCTGCTGCGGCAGCAGTTCTTCGATCGCCGCAGCCACGGCATCGAGGAACGCGGCGTCCGGGGACAGCAGCAGGGCCTGCGCGTTCTCGTCGTGCTCGGCCTGGGAGAACAGGTCCATGGCGATCCACGCCGGGTCCGTAGCGCCGTCACAGATGATGAGAATCTCCGAGGGGCCGGCGACCATGTCGATGCCGACCCGGCCGAACACCTGGCGCTTGGCCTCGGCGACGTAGGCGTTGCCGGGGCCGACGATCTTGTCCACTGCGGCGATGCTCGCGGTGCCGTAGGCCAGGGCTGCGACGGCCTGGGCCCCGCCGATGGTGTAGACCCGGCTGACCCCGGCCAGCGCTGCCGCCGCCAGCACCAGCTCGTTGAGCTCGCCGCCCGGCGCCGGCACCACCATGGTGATTTCATCGACGCCCGCGACGTGCGCGGGCAGGGCGTTCATGAGCACCGAGGACGGGTAGCTCGCCTTGCCGCCGGGTACGTAGACACCGACGCTGCCAAGCGGCGTGACCTGCTGGCCCAGCACGTTGCCGTGCTCGTCCGTGTACTGCCAGCTGGTGCCGAGCTGGCGCTCGTGGTACGTGCGGATGCGCGCCGCGGCCACGGCCAGGGCCGCCCGCTGCGTCGCCGGCAGCCCGTCCAGCGCCGCCTGCAGCCGCCCGGCCGGCACCGTGAGCCCGGCGATGCTGTCTGCCGTGAGACTGTCGAAGCGCGCCGTGTAGTCGAGGACGGCGGCGTCGCCGCGGACCTCGACGTCGGCCAGGATCGCCGCAACCCGCGCCTGCACCGTGGCCGAGTCGGCCTCACCGGCCGGCGCCAGGGCGGCGAGCGCCGCGTCGAAGTCCGCGGCGCGGGTGTCGAGGCGGGCAATCACGCCGCGAGTCCGTCGGCGGGCAGCGCGGCCTCGATGTCCGCCAGGAGCCGGGTGATCGGCTCGTGCGCCGCGCGCAGGGACGCCTTGTTGACCACCAGCCGGGAGCTCACCGTGGCGATCTCCTCGAGGGGTTCGAGGCCGTTGGCGCGCAGCGTGTTGCCGCTGTCGACGATGTCGACGATGAGATCGGACAGCCCCATGGTTGGGGCCAGTTCCATGGCGCCGTAAAGCTTGATGATGTCGGCCTGCACGCCGCGGGCAGCGAAGTGCCGGCGGGCGACGTTGACGAACTTGGTGGCCACGCGCACGCGGGAGCCGGTGGGCCGCCAGCCCGTCGGGGCGGCGGTCATGAGCCGGCAGCGCGCGATGCCGAGGTCCAGCGGCTCGTAGAGCCCCTCGGCGCCCTGCTCGAGGAGCATGTCCTTGCCGACGACGCCGAGGTCGGCGGCGCCGTGGCGGACGTAGGTCGGCACGTCCGTGCCGCGCAGCACCAGCAGGCGCAGGCCGGGGCGGTTGCTGTCGAAGACCAGCTTGCGGCTGCTGTCGATGTCCTCCGCCGGCTCGATGCCGGCCCGGGCCAGCAACGGCAGCGTCTCGGCGAGGATCCGGCCCTTGGTCAGCGCCAGGGTGAGCGTGCCGGCCACGGCTTCAGCCCTGCCACTCGTCCGGGGTGAAGGTGCGGATGTTCACCGCGTGGATCGAGCCCGCGGCGATGCTCTCGCGCAGCGCGCCGTACACCAGCTGCTGCTTCTTTACCGGGCGCAGGCCGGTAAATAGCTCGCCGATCACCGTGATGTCGTAGTTGCTGCCCGCGCCCTCGACCTGCACCTCGCAGCCCTCGAGTTCCTGCTCTACGAGCGCCTTGACCGTCGCTGCGTCCACCCTTGCCTCCATTCCTGCCTGCTGTCTGTTTCTGCCTGTGCTTCCTGCCCGCCCTGACCAACTGCCGCCTCAGCTGTCCAGGCCCTCGGCGGTCCAGTTGGCGATAACCGTATCCAGGTCACCGTCGTACTTCCGGGCCGAGGCCTCGAACTGGCTGCGGTAGATCTGGCCGAGGTTCACGTCCTCGACGATCAGGTTGCGGATCAGCCAGCTGCCGTCGCGCTCGCGGCCCATGGTGTAGGTGACGACGTAGGGCTGCGCCTCGTCGCTGTAGATCAGCTGCTTGAGCGTCGCCCGGCTGCCCTCTTCCCGGCTGTCGTCCTCGTCCAGCTCGACCCGCGAACCGTTGAAGGCGAGCAGGCCCTTGCTGTAGGTTCGCACCAGGCCCTTGCGCATGGTCTCCGTGAAGCGCTCGAGCTGGTCGCGGAGCTTCTCCCGCCCCGCCTCGTCGAGGGAGCGGTAGCGCTCGCTGGTGGCATAGTCGCCCATCACGCCGCGGGCGAAGCCGCGGAAATCGACCACCGGGTCGAGCACCTCGTGCACGGCCTGGTAGTAGCGCTCCGGGTCCTCGTCCACGTAACCCTGGGCGTTCTCGATCACCTCGAGAACGTCCTCCGTGGTCTCCCGTAGCGTCTGCGCCGCGCTGCGCGGCTCCTGCTCGACCGCCCGGGCGACGTCACCGAACGCCAGGGCAGTTGCTGTCACCAATACTCCGGCAAGCGCTGCCAGGCGGCGCAGTGCGCCGCTGCGGAGGCCTGCCATCCGATCCGCTTGTCTGTTCATGGGCTTCCCGATTCGTCCTGTTTGCTGCGGCGGCCCCGGCGAGCGGTTAGAATCCGCTCCATGCCAACTCACGCCACCGTCGCGGGCCCGCCAGTGTACTACGTTTCGACCCGCGTTCCGTATGACCACAGCGCTGCCGCCGGGTTTCCCGGCCGCGGCGCGGGCGGGAAAAACACCGCCGCATGATTCTCGCGGCCGCAGCGGTCATCATCGGCCTCGTGCTCCTGGTCTGGAGCGCGGACCTCTTCGTCGCCGGTGCCGCCTCCATCGCCGAGAACCTCGGGCTGTCGCCGGTCATCATCGGCCTGACCATCGTTTCCCTCGGCACCTCGGCGCCGGAGATCCTGGTGTCCGTCACCGCCGCCCTCGCCGGGGCCGGCGAGCTCGCCGTGGGCAACGCCCTCGGCTCGAACATCGCCAACATCGGCCTCGTGCTCGGGCTCACGGTACTCATCGCGCCCATGCTCATCCGCCAGGGCTGCGTGCGCGTTGAGCTGCCGACCCTGCTCCTCGTCACCCTGGGCACCTGGGTGCTCCTGCTCGACGGCGTGCTGTCGCGCTTCGACGGCCTGCTGATGATGGGCGGCCTGGTCCTGATCCTCGTGCAGATGGTCCGCGCGCAGGCCGGGGACCAGGTCGTGCAGGAAGAGAGCGAAGAGGAGGAACTGCCGCACCTGTCGCCCCTGCGCGCCTGGCTCGCGTTCTTCGCCGGCCTCGCCCTCCTCGTCGGCAGTTCCCGCCTGCTGGTCTGGGGCGCCACGACCATCGCCGCCCAGCTCGGCGTCTCCGAACTGGTCATCGGCCTGACCATCGTCGCCGTGGGCACCAGCCTGCCGGAGCTTGCCGCGACGCTAGCGAGCGCCCTCAAGGGACACACGGAGATCGCCATCGGCAATGTCATCGGCTCGAACCTGTTCAACCTGCTGGCGGTGATGTCAGTGCCCGGCGTCATCGCGCCGCTGGCGCTGTCCGGCGACGTGCTCGCCCGCGACTACCCGGCCATGGCCGCGGGCACGTTCCTCCTCGCCATCGCCATCTACACGGGGCACTACCGCCGGCGCGCGGAGGGCGGCTACAGCTACCTGGGCCGTGCGGTAGGGCTGTTGTTGACGGCCTTCTACGCGCTGTATTATTACGCGCTTTCCCAGAGCCTCTAGGGGTGTCAGCTTCTCCATGACCCACGCCGCCCCGCCCAGCTACGTCGACTCCGCCCGCCGCACCGTGCGCATGGAAGCCGAGGCCGTCGCCGCCCTCGAAGCGCGCATCGGCAGCGAGTTTGCCCACGCCTGCGAGCTGCTGCTCGCTACCCGCGGCCGGGTCGTCGTTACGGGCATGGGCAAGTCCGGGCACATCGGCACGAAGATCGCAGCGACGCTCGCCAGCACCGGCACGCCCGCCTTCTTCGTCCACCCGGGCGAGGCGAGCCACGGCGACATGGGCATGATCACCGGCGACGACTGCGTGCTGGCCCTGTCGAACAGCGGCAGCACCAACGAGGTGGTGATGCTGCTGCCGCTGCTCAAGCGGCTGGGAACCCCCCTGGTGAGCATGACCGGCAACCCGTCCTCGACGCTGGCGCAGGCGGCGGACGCCCACCTCGACACCGGGGTCGAGACCGAGGCCTGCCCGCTGGACCTCGCCCCCACCTCGAGCACGACCACGGCCCTGGTCATGGGCGACGCGCTCGCCATCGCGCTGCTCGAGGCCCGCGGCTTCACCGCCGAGGACTTCGCCTTCTCCCACCCCGGCGGCGCCCTCGGCCGCAAGCTCCTGCTCATGGTGGAAGACGTGATGCGCAGCGGCCCGGAGATTCCCCGGGTCACCCCGGAAACGCCGCTCGGTGAAGCGCTGCTGGAAATCTCCGCCAAGGGCCTGGGCATGACCACGGTCGTCGACGGCGACCACCTCGAGGGCGTGTTCACGGACGGCGACCTCCGGCGCGCCATCGACGCCCGCATCGACATTAACGAGACGCCCATCGGCGATCTCATGACGCGCAAGGCGCGCACCATCACCGAGGGCATGCTGGCCGCCGAGGCGCTGCGCATCATGGAAGAGAACCGCATCAGCGCGCTCGTGGTGGTCGGCGACCACGGCGAGCCGGTCGGCGTGGTCAGCCTGCTCGGCCTGCTCCAGGCCGGCATCGCCTGAGGCCGC
The DNA here is from genome assembly GCF_040217025.1 of Pseudohaliea sp. Classification (GTDB taxonomy): domain Bacteria; phylum Pseudomonadota; class Gammaproteobacteria; order Pseudomonadales; family Halieaceae; genus Pseudohaliea. The sequence goes on from NZ_JAVJOA010000010.1 coordinate 250,951, forward strand.
CGGTGATCGACCGCACCCGCGCCAGCGCCCTGCGCCTCCTGGCCCTCGATGTCGACGGCGTCCTCACGGACGGCCGGCTCTACTACGGCAACGACGGCGAGGAACTGAAGGCGTTCAACATCAAGGACGGCCTGGGCCTCAAGCTGCTGCAGCAGGCCGGCATCGCCGTGGCCATCATCACCGGGCGCCGCTCGCAGATCGTCCAGCGCCGCGCCACGGAGCTCGGCATCGCGCACGTGGTGCAGGGGCGCGAGGACAAGCGCGTGGCCCTCGAGGAACTCTGCGCGGGCCTGGGCCTTACGCTCGCGCAGTGTGCCTACATGGGCGACGACCTGCCCGACCTCGGCGCCCTGCGCGCGGCGGCCATCGGCCTGGCGCCCGCCGACGCGGTGGATGCGGTGGCCGAGGCGGCCGACTGGCAGAGCCGCTATCCCGGCGGCGGCGGCTGCGTGCGCGAGGCCTGCGAGCAGCTCCTGCACGCCATGGACCGCCGCGAGGCCATCGAGGCGGCCTACCGGTGAAGCACCTCACCGCCCTGCTGCTGGCCGGTGCCGCGCTGCTCGCACCGGCGGCGCAGGCATTGCCAGGGGACCGGGAGCAGCCCATTGCCGTCGAGGCCGACCGCGCCGTGCGCGATGAAAAAGCCGGCGAGACGATCTATACCGGGGCCGTGCGCCTGGTGCAGGGCAGCCTGGTGATCGAGGCCGACGAGCTCACCATCTACCACAGCCGCGACCTCGCCGAACGCGTGGTCGCGGTCGGCGAACCGGCCCGCATGCAGCAGCAGCCCGAGGTCGACGAGGCCGTGATCCACGCCGCCGCCCGGCGCATCACCTATTTCACCGCCGCGGAGCGCGTCCTCCTCGAACGAGACGCCGAGGTCGAGCAGGACGGCGCCACGGTGCGCGGCGAGCGCATCGACTACCTGATCCGCGAGCAGCTGGTGCGCGCCGATGCGGCGGACAGCGGCGGTGAGCGGGTGCAGGTAGTGATCCCGCCGCGTCTCGCCGAGGAGGCCGAGAACCCGGTGGATACCGCCGGCGAAGACAACGGCGAAAGCGGCGCCCGGGAGGACGCGGCGACCCCGACGCCCGCGACGCCAGCCGGCGCCGCCACCGACACAGGAGCGCCGCCCGATGGCGGAACTGAAGGCGACTAAGCTGGCCAAGGCCTACGGCGGGCGCCCCGTGGTCCGGGACGTCTCCCTCGCCGTGGAAAGCGCCCAGGTGGTCGGCCTGCTGGGGCCGAACGGCGCCGGCAAGACCACCTGTTTCTACATGATCGTCGGCATCATCCGCGCCGATGCCGGGCAGATCACCATCGATGGCGAGGACATCATCGGCCTGCCCATGCATGCGCGGGCGCGCCGGGGCATCGGCTACCTGCCGCAGGAAGCCTCCGTGTTCCGCAAGCTGTCCGTGGGCGACAACCTCATGGCCATCCTGGAGACGCGGCGGGACCTCACCCGCGCCCAGCGCCGCGAGCGCCGGGACGAGCTGCTCGAGGAGTTCCACGTCGCCCACCTGCGCGACAGTCTCGGCCAGGCGCTCTCCGGCGGCGAACGGCGGCGCGTGGAGATCGCCCGGGCGCTGGCCACGGAACCGGCGTTCATCCTCCTCGACGAGCCCTTTGCCGGCGTCGACCCGATCTCCGTCTCGGACATCAAGGAGATCATCCGCCACCTCCAGCACCGCGGCATCGGCGTCCTCATCACCGACCACAACGTGCGCGAGACCCTCGATATCTGCGAGACCGCCTACATCGTCGGCGAGGGTCGCATCATCGCCGCAGGCTCTCCCCAGGCGGTGCTCGACAACCCGGAAGTGCGCAAGGTCTATCTCGGCGATACCTTCCGTCTCTGACCGGTTCGGGGAAGCCCCTGGAACCCCCGGAGCGCCGCTCTGTGGGGCGATTTCAGGCACCGCCCGGGTCCTTTCCGACGCAGTTCGTGACGGACGTCAAAAGTCAACAAGTTCGTCACTGCAATTTCCGCGCCAGTCCGTTGCCAGCGTCGGCGGGCCGGCGCTACACTGCACCGGTAAAGGGCAAGGGAACGCCTCTCCGTCACCATCATGAAGCAAGCACTGCAACTCAAGCTGGGTCAGCAGCTGACCATGACGCCGCAGCTGCAGCAGGCGATCAAGCTGCTGCAGCTGTCGACGCTGGACCTGCAGCTGGAGATCCAGCAGGTGCTGCAGAGCAACCCGATGCTCGAGCTCGATGAGGGCGAGGGCGACGACGACGGTCCCGTCGACGGCGCCGAACGCGAGGAGCAGCTGACCGCGAGCACGGGCGAGGGGCCCCTGGAGAGCCTCGAGCGCACGGCGGCCGGTGACGGCGAGAGCGGCGACTACGAGCCGACCATGCCCGAGGACCTGCCCGTGGATACGCAGTGGGAGGACCTCGTGCCCTCCTCCGCGCCCTCGGCACCGGGCCCGGCCGCGGAAGGCGCCGACTACGACGTGGACAGCCGCAACGCCAGCGTCCAGAGCCTCCACGATCACCTGCTCTGGCAGCTCAACCTCACCCGCCTGTCAGACCTCGACCGCGCCATCGCGATGACCATCATCGATGCCACCGATGACAGCGGCCGCCTCACCAGCACCGTGGACGAGCTGCACACGCTCTGCGCCGCGGACTTCGAGGACGAGATCGAGCGCGAGGAAGTGCTCGCCGTGCTCCACGCCCTGCAACAGTTCGAGCCCACCGGGGTTTTCGCCGCCGACCTGCAGGAATGCCTGCTGCTGCAGCTGAAACAGCTGCCGCCGGAAACCCCCTGGCTGGAGCAGGCGCGCACCCTGGTCAGCCGCCACCTGGCGCAGCTCGGCAACGGCGACTACGCGCAGATCCTGCGCCGCATGCGTCTCGACGAGGACGCGCTGCGCGGCGTCCTCCAGCTGCTGCAGACCCTCGACCCGTTCCCCGGCAAGCGCATCGGCAGCGACGACACCGAGTACGTCGTCCCCGACGTGTTCGTGCGCAAGCGCGACGGGCGCTGGGTGGTGGAGCTGAACCCGGACATCGCACCGCGGCTGCGCATCAACGACACCTACGCGGGCATGATCCGGCGCGCGGACAACAGCGCCGACAACACCTACCTGCGCGACAACCTGCAGGAGGCGCGCTGGTTCCTGAAGAGCCTGCAGAGCCGCAACGAAACCCTGCTGAAGGTGGCCTCGGAGATCGTCTCCCACCAGCGCAACTTCCTTGAGTACGGCGAGGAGGCCATGAAACCGCTGGTCCTCCACGACATTGCCGAGGCCGTGTCGATGCACGAATCGACCATCTCCCGGGTGACCACGCGCAAGTACATGCACACGCCCCGGGGCATTTTCGAGCTGAAGTATTTCTTCTCCAGCCACGTCGCCACGACCACGGGCGGCGCCTGCTCCTCCACCGCCATCCGCGCGCTGATCCGCAAGCTCATCGCGGCGGAGAACCCGCGCAAACCGCTCAGCGACAGCCGGCTCGCGCAGCTGCTGGAGGAACAGGGGATCAAGGTGGCCAGGCGGACGATCGCGAAGTACCGGGACAGCCTGTACATCCCGCCTTCAAGCGAGCGCAAGCGCCTGGTCTGAGACAGAAGCGCCCGGCAGAGGCCCGGGCATACCTGCGTTGCAACGCACAAGGAGTCCAGTATGCAACTCAACATCAGCGGCCATCACGTCGACGTCACCGACCCCCTCCGCGAGTACGTGGAAAGCAAGTTCGAGCGGCTCCAGCGCCATCACAGCCACATCACCAACATGGAAGTGACCCTCGTCGTCGAGAAGCAGATACAGAAAGCCGAGGCCAACGTGCACATCTCCGGCGCCGACATCTTTGCCGCGGCGGAGTCGGACGACATGTACGCCGCCATCGACGCGCTTGCCGACAAGCTCGACCGGCAGCTCATCAAGCACAAGGAGAAGGCGCGGCCGCACTAGCATGGAAGCCTTGGGAGAACTGCTGTCACCGGCGCGCACCCGACGGGACCTGCCCGGGACCAGCAAGAAAGCCATCTTCGAGGAGGTCGCCGCGCTCGTCGCGGCGGACCACCCGGACCTCGACCCCGGTGACGTCATCGGCAAGCTGCTCGCCCGGGAGAAGCTCGGCAGCACCGGCCTTGGCGGCGGCGTCGCCATTCCGCACTGCCGGCTGGCAAGCTGCGGCCAGCCCCTGGGGGCGCTGGTCAGCCTGCGCGAGCCCGCCGACTTCGATGCCCCGGACGACGCGCCGGTGGACCTTCTCTTCGTCCTCCTCGTGCCCGAGGAGGCGCACCAGGAACACCTCGATATCCTCGCCGCCATCGCACGCCTGTTCAGCCAGTCGGCGCTGCGCTCTGCCCTGCGCGCCTGCGACAGCGACCGCGCGCTGTACGACACCGTGGTCGGCTGGGAAGGCTGAACCCGCCGTGGACCTCGTCATCATCAGCGGCCGCTCCGGCTCGGGCAAGAGTACCGCCCTGCACCAGCTCGAGGACGAGGGCTACTACGCCATCGACAACCTGCCTGCGTCGCTGCTGCCGGCACTGGTCGGCCACGCACCGGCCCTCGGCCGCGACGGGGCCGGCGTCGCCGTGTGCATCGATGCCCGCAACGCCGCCGCCGACCTGTCGCGGATCGACGACATCCTCGCCGCGCTGCCGGACACGGTGCGCCTGCGCACGCTCTACCTCGACGCCGACGAGGACACGCTGCTCAAGCGCTTCAGCGAGACGCGCCGCCGGCACCCGCTGGCGAGCCGCGAGCTGCCCCTCGCCGAGGCGATCCGCCGGGAGCAGGCCCTGCTTGAGCCCCTGGCCTCCGAGGCCGGGCTCACCCTCGACACGAGCGAGATGACCATCCACGAGTTGCGCGACGCCGTGCGCCAGCGCCTCGTCGGCGCCGGGGCCGGGGTGCTGTCGCTGCTGGTGCAGTCCTTCGGCTTCAAGCGCGGTGTGCCCGCCGACGCCGACCTCGTGTTCGACGTGCGCATGCTGCCCAACCCGCACTGGAGCAAGGAACTGCGCCTGCTCACCGGGCGCGACGAGCCGGTGAAGGACTTCCTCGAGGCGCAGCCCCTGACCGGCGAGCTGTTCCTCGAACTGGCGGGGTTCCTCGACCGCTGGCTGCCGCACTACGCCAGTGGCGCGCGCAGCTACCTGACCATCGCCCTCGGCTGCACCGGCGGACAGCACCGCTCCGTGTACATGGCCGAGCGGCTCTTCGCACACCTGGCGGCCCACCACGGCCCGGTACACCTGCGGCACCGGGAGTTAAGCTAGGGCCATGGCGACAGCGCGGCGCGAAGTCATGATCATCAACAAGCTCGGGCTGCACGCCCGGGCCGCGGCGAAGTTCGTCAGCTGCGCGGCCGCCTACTCGGCGCGTATCCGGGCGGGTCGCGCCGACGGCGGCGGTGACCTCGTCGACGGCAAGAGCATCATGGCGGTGATGATGCTCGCCGCGGGCAAGGGAACGGCGCTGGTGCTCGAGGCCGAGGGCGAGGACGCCGAGGCGGCGCTCGCCGCCCTCTGCGCCCTCATCGACAACCGCTTCGACGAGGAAGAGTAGGCGCCTCCCAAGTGCGACCGCGCGGGTTCTGTTGTTGTCGCCCGGTGTTTACCGGATAATTTCAGCGTTCCCCGCCCACCCAACCCGGACCGAGCGACGCAATGACCAGCGCTGAACCGCACAGCCAGAAGCCGCTTGCCCGGGTTACGGAGGCCCTGGAAAAGGGCACCCTGGGCGACGTCAGCCGGATGCTCCGCAAGATGGAGCCCGCCGAGGCGGCGCACCTCCTCGAGTCCTCGCCGCCGCGCTCGCGGCAGGTGCTCTGGCAGCTCATCGACGACGACCTGCAGGGCGAGGTGCTCAACGAGCTCGGCTACGAGCTGCAGCTCGAGTTCCTGAGCGAGCTTGAGCCGGCCCAGGTCGCCCAGCTCACCGAGGGTCTCGACGACGACGACGTCGCCGACATCCTGCAGCAGCTGCCGGACGAGGTCACCTTCGAGGTCCTCGAGGCCATGGACCACCAGGACCGGGCGCGCCTGGAACAGGTGATCTTCTACGCCGACGACACCGCCGGCGGCCTCATGAACACCGACGCCATCACGATCCGGGCCGACCTGACCCTGGACGTGGTGCTGCGCTACCTCCGCCGCCACGAGAGCATCCCCGCGGCCACTGACAATCTCATCGTCGTCAACCGCGACGACCGCTACGTCGGCCTCCTCCCCCTGCGCACGCTGCTGGTATCGGACCCGTCGCACTCGGTGCGCGAGCTCATGGTCACGAGCCAGCAGGCGCTCCCCGTGGACATGCCCGACGACGAGGTGGCGCGGCTCTTCGAGCGCAACGACTGGGTGAGCGCCCCCGTGATAGACGCCGACGGCCGGCTTCTCGGGCGCATCACCATCGACGACGTGGTCGACGTCATCCGCGAGGACGCCGACCACTCCTTCATGGCCCTCGCCGGTCTCGACGAGGACGAGGACACCTTCGCCCCGGTGCTGCGCACGGCGAAGCGGCGCACCGTGTGGCTGGCCATCAACCTCCTCACCGCCTTCATCGCCTCCGGGGTGATCAACCAGTTCCAGGACACGATCGAGAAGGTGGTGGCCCTCGCCGTGCTCATGCCCATCGTCGCGTCCATGGGAGGCATCGCGGGCACCCAGACCGTGACAGTCCTGGTGCGCGCGATGGCCATGGGACAGATCAACGCCGGCAACCGGACCTGGCTGATCCTCCGCGAGGCCTATGTCGGCATCATCAACGGCCTGATCTGGGCCACCATCGTCGCCACGGCCGCGGCGCTGTGGTTCGACAGCCCGGTCCTCGGTGCCATCATCGCCGCGGCCATGGTCATCAACCTGATCACCGCGGGTCTCTCTGGCGCGGTGCTGCCACTGGTGCTGCAGCGGCTGAAGATCGATCCGGCCCTCGCCGGTGGCGTGGTGCTGACCACGGTCACCGACGTGGTCGGCTTCGTGGCCTTCCTGGGCCTGGCAGCGACTTTCTACGGCTGAAGCCGCTATGGTCGAGGACGACTACCGGGACGAGGCACCCAGCAAGAGCGCCCTGAAGCGGGAGATGACCGCGCGGCAGGCGCTGGGCGAGGCGCTCTGCGCCCTGAGCCCGAAGGAGCTCGCCGCCATTCCCATCGACGACCCGGCGCTCGAGGCTGCCATCGTGCAGGCCCGCGGCATCACCAGCCGCAGTGCCCGGCGGCGCCACCTGCAGTTCATCGGCAAGCTCATGCGCGGCGTGGACCCGGCGCCGCTGCAGGCGGCCCTAGACGGCCTGCACCAGCAGCGGGCCGCCAGCGCCGCGCAGCACCACGAGCTGGAGGCGCTGCGCGACCAGCTGGTTGACCGCGGCGACGACGGGCTGCCGGCCGTGCTCGAGCGTTTCCCGGGCGCGGACCGGCAGCACCTGCGCCAGCTGCTGCGCCAGGCGCAGCGCGAAAGGGCCGGGGCGCGTCCGCCGGCCGCCGCGCGCAAGCTCTTCCGCTACCTGCGCGAGCTCCAGTCAGCGGGGGCCTGAAGCCGCTGCACCCACCGGGGCAGTGTTCGGCTCCGGCGGGGTACCCGGGGCCGGTACCGGGATGGCGTCGGGGCGCGCCGCGTTCGGGTCCGGCGCCGTCGATGGGCCGGGCGAGGCATTCGGATCGACGATGCGCTCGCCGTTCGGGTCCGCGGGGAGCGTTGCGCTGTCGTCGAAGATCCGCCGCAGCCGCACCTCGGGGCTGCCCAGCGGTCCCGATACGGCGTAGACACCGCTGGACATGCGCTTGACCTGCTTCTCGAACACCTTGCTCACCACGTAGACGCCGGCGGCGACGGGCAGCCCGCCGGCCAGCGCCGCGACCCAGGGCAGGTTGTTTGCCACCGGCAGCGTCACCACCAGTTCGCCCTCGACGGACGGCTTGCTGGCCGCGAGCCGGGTCACGCCGCTGAACTCGAAGGCGCTGGCCGCGCCGCGCAGCGTCAGCGCCGGGATTTCCACGGTGCCGCGACGGAAGCGGAACTCGCTGGCCGCGCGCTCGAAGGGAATGCCGGACTCGAACATGTGCGACAGGCTGAGGCCGCGAAGGATCTCGGCGAGGTTCAGCAGGGTAAGCACCTTGAGTGCGCCGGCAGAACCCTTGGCCTCGAGGAGGCGGCCGTCCCGCCCCTCCACGGCGACCGTGCCAGCAAGCGTCGCGAGCGCCAGTGCCCGGGGCGAGCCGGTCCAGCGCAGGTCCGCGCTGGCGCTGCCGTTGTCGGTGACCAGCGTCGGCGCGTAGCCCAGGGCCACCAGCACCCGGCCCAGGTCGTCAAAGGCGACGTCGATGGCGAATTGCGTTGTACCGGGGGCGCCTTCGCCGGCGGCGCTGCCGGCAGGGGCGGCCTCGACAACGTCATCTTCACCGTAGACCGCCTCGCCGGGCGCACTGTCGCCGGTGGCCCCTTCGCCCTGGACTGCTTTGCCGGCGGCGACCTGCCCGGCGTCGTCCCGGCCGCCGGTCCAGCGCAGCACACCGCCCTCCTCGCTGCGGCTGCGCAGGCCGAACAGCTCGCCGCGGATACCCCGGGCCACGATCGCACCCGCGTCGCGGTCAAGCTCGAAGGCCAGGTGGCCGACCCGTTCCCCGCCCCGGCGCAGTTCCAGGATATCGACACCTACCGGGCGCAGCGCCCGGTAGGCCGCGTCGAAGTCCGCCTCCCCCTCCTGCTCGGGCAGCCCGGCGAGGTCGAGGTAGTCGAGGAGCAGGCGCGGGACCGGCCCACCGAGGTCCAGCGCCCCCTGCAGCCAGTCTGCCTCCAGCCGGACGTTGCCGCCGCGCAGGGCACCGTCGGCGAGCTCGAGGCGCCCCGCAACCCGGTTGCCGAGGGCGAGGTCCAACGCGATGCGCTCCCGCGCCAGGCGCAGGTCCACGGCGAGGGAACACGGCTCGTCCGCGGCCTTGCCCCAGGGTGCCGGGAGTGCCAGGACGACGCCGGTGAGGTCGCTGGCGAGGGTGAGCCGCGCCGGCTGGTCGCGGCGCAGCAGGAGGTTACCGAAGGCATCGGCCTCACCGCTGGCGAGGGCCGGGAGTTCGAGCTGGAGCCAGTCGAAGAGCGCGGCCATGGGCAGGCCCCTGGCGGCGAAGCGCAGCGCCAGCGGGGCCTCGGCGTCGGCCTGGGTGAGGCTCGCGCTGACCGGGCTGCCCCAGAGGCTGCCCGCGAGGTCATCGCTGGAGAAACCGCGGCCGCTCGCGTAGCCCACGCGGCCGCCGAGGTTCTCGAACACCAACCCACCCGGTTGCACGCGCAGCAGCGCCCCGTCGGCACTCGCGTCGACGGCCACCACCGGTTCACTGCGGTCGTCCAGGGGAATGCGCAGGTCCAGCGCCGTGCGCACCGGGCCGGCGGCGGACCAGCCATCGAAGACGCCGCGGGTCATCGCCGCCAGCGGCGAGGCCTTGACCACTGCCAGCCCGTCGGCGGCATCGCCGGCCAGGGTCGCGGCGACGGCGAGGACGCGCTCCCCGGCCGCACCCCGCCAGGCCTCCGCGGACAGGCGCTCGAGCCGGTTGCCCGCGAGCTCGCCGCGCTCGCCCCAGGCGCTGACGCGGGAGTCGTCGATGACCAGGCGCCCGGCAAAGCCCTCCAGCGGCGGCCAGGCGGGATCGAAGGTGACCGTGGCGTCCTCCACGTCGAAGTGCAGCTGCACGGTGAGGTGGTCGTAGTTGCGGGAAAGCAGGCTGCCCCGCCAGGCAAAGCCCCCGGTAACGACCCGGCCCGGGCCGATGGCATCGGCGAGCCAGCGCCGCAGCGTACCGGGCAGCCGGTAGGGCAGGTACTTGTCGCGATAGCGGGCGCGGCTGTCGCCGAGGCCGACGAGCAGTTCCATGGCGGGTCCGACGGTCGTGCCCGTGAACGGGATATGCAGGCCCAGGAGCGCGCGCGCCGTGCCCTCCTCCCCGCTCGCCTCGAGGAGCCCCGAGCGGATCCACAGCTGCTCCCGGTCCCAGCGCAGGCGCAGGTCGCCGTGTACGGCGTCGTAGGCGAGCGGCTCCCGGTAGACCTTGGGGAAGGCAAGCACCAGCCCCTCGCTGTCGATGCGCACGTCGCCGCCGCCGGGGTAGAGCCGGACAAAGGCATCGGCGCCGGCCGCACCGGGCGCGCCGCGCCAGGACTCCACCGCCAGGTCGTCCACGCGCGCGGTCAGCTCCCAGGCGCCGCCGGGCGCGCGCAGGTCGTCGAGGGTCAGCTCCAGGGCGCGCACGTCGCCGCGGGGAGCCAGCACGCCGAGGGCGTCCGCGAGGCGCGCCGGTATGCTCGGCAGGCTGGCGAGGAAACTGTCGATCCCGTCGAGGCGGAATTCGCCGCTGCGCACCCGCAGCGAATCGCCGCGCAGGTCGAACTGGGCCCGCGGCAGCAGCCAGTGGCGCCCGCCCTGGGCGAGGGACAGGTCCGAGGCATGCAGCGTCCAGCCGTCCTTGCCCTCGACCAGGGCGGCGTCCATGGCCAGCGAGGCCAGCGGCACGCGCCAGCCCCCGTCCCCGCCCTCGAGCAGCAGGTTGTCGCCCGCGAGGGACAGGCGCAGGTCCGAGCGCCCACCGGCCTGCTGCAGCCACAGCTGCACGCCGGCCCGCCCGGCGGCGCGCACCGGCACGGTGTCCGGCAGCCAGTCGTAGAGCCGCTCCAGGCGCTCCGCTTCCACCGCCAGGAACACATCGCCGCGCCAGGTCGCCGGGGACAGCGGGTTGCCGATCCCCTCCGCGTGCAGCGATGCCGCGTTCCCCACCGCCGTCTCGATGCGCGCATCGAGGGTCCGCGCGCTGCCGCTGCGCTTCAGGGTCAGGTCCAGTTCGGCGCGCCGGTCCTCGCCATCGGGGCGATGCAGGAGCACCCGGTTGTCCTCGAGCACCAGGGCCCGCACCCGGGGCAGGAAGCTCGCCAGCCAGTCGCGCAGGCCGCCGTCGTCGCCGGGAACGCCGAAGCCGCGCAGGCGCAGGTGCCCGGCCGCGTCCTGGTCCAGCTCCACGGAGAGGCCGCTGAGCGTCACGAAGCTGGCCTGGGGACTCTGCGTGAGCAGGCTGCGCAGCGGTGCCAGGCGCAGGCTGCCGCGCGCCAGCTGCACCGGCTCGATGGCCTCGCCGGGAAAGGCCAGGCGCAGGTCCGTGAACACGAGCTCCGGCGAGAAGGCCTCCATGCGGCCACTGACCGAGGACGCACTCAGGGTGAACGGCAGGCGCTCGTTGAGCGCCGCCAGCAGCTGCGGCTGCAGCGCGCTCACGTTGCCCATGAGCGCGCGCCCCGCGGCCACGTAGAGGGCGAGGATCACCACGCCGGCCACCAGCAGCCGCCAGAGGGCACCGGCGAGGACATGGAAGGGCGAGGATAGGGTCACGGCTGCCGCATTCACACTGCGTTAGAGCAGCACGATATCAAACTGTTCCTGGCTGTACTCCGGTTCGACACGGAAGCTGATGGTCTTGCCGATGAACGCCTCGAGATCGGCGACGTTCGCCGACTCCTCGTCCAGGAGCCGGTCCACCACGCTCTGCCCGGCGAGCACGAGCAGGTTGTCGTTCTCGTAGGCGCGGGCGTCGCGCATGATCTCCCGGAAGATCTCGTAGCACACGGTTTCCGCCGTCTTCAGCACCCCGCGACCGTCGCACACCGGGCAGGCCTCGCAGAGCAGCTGCTCCAGCGACTCACGGGTCCGCTTGCGGGTCATCTCCACCAGGCCGAGCTCGGAGACGCCGGTGATCTTGTTCCGCGCCGGGTCCCGGGCCATGGCCTTCTCGAGGGTCCGGTGCACCTGGCGCCGGTGCTCGGGATCGCGCATGTCGATGAAGTCGACGATGATGATCCCGCCGAGGTTGCGCAGGCGCAGCTGCCGCGCAAGGGTGGTGGCCGCCTCGAGGTTGGTCTTGAAGACCGTCTCCTCGTGGTTGCGACGACCGACGAAGGAGCCGGTGTTGACGTCGATGGTGGTCATGGCCTCGGTCTGGTCCATGACCAGGTAGCCGCCGGACTTGAGCGCCACCTTGCGGCTCAGGGCGCGCTGGATGTCCTCCTCGATGCCGTGGATGTCGAACAGCGGCCGCTCGCCGCTGTAGCACTCGAGGAGGTCGGCCACCTCCGGCATGTACTCGCCGCAGAACCGCTTCAGCGCTTCGTAGTTCTCGCGGCTGTCGATGCGGATGCGCTCGACGCCGGGCCGGGCCAGGTCGCGCACGGTGCGCAGGTGCAGCGGCAGGTCTTCGTAGAGCAGCTGCGGCTCCCGGGCCGCGGCGGCGCGGCGCGATACCGCGGCCCAGAGCCGCTTGAGGAAGCGCAGGTCCTGGGCGACTTCCGCCGGCCCCGCCCCTTCCGCGGCGGTGCGCAGGATGAAGCCGCCGGCCTCGTCCATTTCCTCCGCCTCGAGGGCGTTGGCCAGCACCTCCTGGAGCCGGGCGCGCTCCTCGGCGTCGTCGATGCGCTGCGACACGCCCACGTGCTGCGTCTGCGGCATGTACACGAGGTAGCGGGAAGCGACGGAGAGCTGGGAGGTAACCCGCGCGCCCTTGCTGCCGAGCGGATCCTTGGTGACCTGTACGGTCACCGCCTGGCCCTCGCGCAGGTGGTCCGCGATGCGCTCGCTGGCATCGGCGCCGCCGATGATGTCCGACACGTGGAGAAAGGCGTTGCGGGCCGCGCCGATGTCCACGAAGGCCGCCTGCATGCCAGGCAGTACCCGGCTGATCCGGCCCGCGTAGATATTGCTGACGATACCGCGGCTGGCGCTGCGCTCGATGTGGATGTCCTGGGTCGCACCGTTCTCCACCACGGCCACCCGCGTCTCCATGGGCGTGACGTTGACCAGGATCTCCTCGCTCACGGCCTCGCTCCCTCCCCGGGCGTTTCCAGGAGGCCCGCGGCGAGCAGCAGCTCTCGCGTCTCCACCAGCGGCAGACCGACCACATTGCTGTAGCTGCCGGCGAGGCTGCGCACGAAGGCCCCGGCGAGGCCCTGGATGCCATAGGCTCCCGCCTTGTCCCAGGGCTCGTCGCTGGCGAGGTAGGCATCGATGCGCGCCCGGTCCAGCCGGTCGAAGACCACCGCCGTGCGCACGGTCACCGCCCAGGCCGCGTCGCCGCGGCACAGGGCGACGGCGGTGAGCACGCTGTGCTCGCGGCCGGAGAGGCGCTCGAGCATGGCCCGGGCGTCGTCCCGGTCCACCGGTTTGCCGAGGATGCTGCCGTCGAGCACCACCGCCGTGTCGGCGGCGAGCACCGCTGGCCCGCTGACCGCCTGCGCCTTCTCTGCCGCGGTGCGGGCGACGTAGACGTCGGGCGCCTCGCCCGGGTGCGGCGTCTCGTCCACCGCCGCCGGCTGCACGCGGAACGGCAGGCCGAGGAGCGCCAGCAGTTCACGCCGGCGCGGGCTCTGCGAGGCCAGCACGAGGGGTTCAACCGCCACGACCACTGCCGTTAGCTACTGCACACGGTAGTAGCGCCGGGCACCGCGCAGCAGGAACAGCACGGGCGGCCAGAACAGCGCGCTGGAGAGGGCCGGCAGCAGGAACAGGAACGACCGCGACCCCGCGCCCTCGAGGTTCTGGATCCACTGGCACACGAGCTGGTGCAGGCCGGCGAGCAGGAACACGGTGAGCGCCTGCTGCGCCAGGGAGAAGACGCGCATGCGCTGGTACAGCAGCCGGGCGACCAGCGCGACAACGGACAGGGCGAGCACGTTCTGGCCCAGCACGGCACCCTCCAGGACGTCCATGAGCAGGCCGGCGAGTGCCGCGGTCACCAGCCCCACCCGGTGCGGCAGGGCGATGACCCAGTAGGTCACCACGAGCAGCAGCCACTCCGGCCGCAGCCAGGCGAGCCAGGGACCGAGGGGCAGCACCGCCAGCACGTAGGCGGTGAACAGGGTCGCCAGGATGACCCAGTACCCTGTGGCGCCCTCCTCGACGGCCATCAGTCACTGGCCTCACTCTCGTCCCGGGCGAAGACGAGCAGCACGTGGCGCACCCGGTCCAGGGCCGCCGTGGGCCGCGCGGTAATCCGGGCGAAGGCCTGCCCGGGGTCGCGCTCGATGGCGGTGACGGTGGCCACCGGATAGCCGATGGGGAAGCGCTGACCCAGGCCCGAGGTCACCAGCAGGTCGCCCTCCCGGATGTCGGTGGTCGCCGCCACGTGGTGGATCTCCAGCCGATCCAGCGAGCCCGTGCCCTCGGCGACGGCGCGCACGCCGTTGCGGTTCACCTGCACGGGTACGGAGTGGGTCGCGTCGGTGATCAGCAGCACCCGGGCGTGAAACTGGCTCACCTCCACCACCTGGCCCATGAGCCCGCCCGCGTCGATGAGCGGCTGGCCCTGGTAGACGTCGGCGTCGTCGCCCTTGTCGAGGATGAGCTGGTGGCGCACCGGGTCCGGCGCGACGCCCACCACCTCGGCCACGAGCACGTCGTCGCGCAGCAGTGCCGTGGAATTGAGCAGCGAGCGCAGGCGGGCGTTGTCGGCCTGCAGCGACGCCATCTGCTGCAGCCGGCCCTTGAGCACGAGGTTTTCCCGGCGCAGATGCGCGTTGTCTTCGAGGAGCGTCTGCCGCGAGCGGATGTGCGTGTCCTGCCAGGCGCCGATCGCGCCGGGGATACCAGCGACCCAGAACACCGGCGCGAGCAGCGTGTCGAGGACGGCGCGGCTGCCGTCGAGGCGGTTGTAGCGGAGGTCGGCGACCAGTAGCGCAGCCACGGCGAGGGCGACCAGCGTCACCTTCAATCCGAGGTGCGACTCCTTGACGAATAGCGGCCTGATGTCAGTTCCCGGTGGCCGACGGCCATCGGGGCGCCGGCGCCTTACTCAGTAGAGAGCAAGTCTATCGTATGCCGATCCATGCGTTCCATAGCCATGCCGCCGCCACGGGCGACGCAGGTCAGCGGGTCCTCGGCAACCACCACCGGCAGCCCCGTTTCCTCGGCGATGAGGCGGTCGAGGTCGCGCAGCAGGGCGCCGCCGCCGGTGAGTACGATGCCGCTCTCGGCGATGTCGGCCGCCAGCTCCGGCGGCGACTGCTCCAGCGCCGACTTCACGGATTGCACGATGGAGGTGAGGGGATCCTGCAGTGCCTCGAGGATCTCGTCGCTGTTCAGGGTGAAGCTCCGCGGCACGCCCTCGGCCAGGTTGCGGCCGCGCACGTCGATCTCGCGCACCTCGCTGCCCTTGTAGGCGCAGCCGATCTCCTCCTTGATCTTCTCCGCCGTGGCATCGCCGATGAGCGTGCCGTAGCGGCGGCGCACGTAGGCGACGATGGCCTCGTCGAAGCGGTCGCCGCCGAGGCGTACGGAGTCGCGGTAGACGACGCCGTTCAGGGAGATGATGGCGATCTCCGTGGTGCCGCCACCGACGTCCACCACCATGCAGCCGGTGGCTTCGTCGACGTCGAGGCCGGCGCCGATGGCGGCGGCCATGGGCTCCTCGATGAGGCGGACTTCCCGGGCCCCGGCGCTGAGCGCGGACTCGCGGATGGCCCGGCGTTCGACCTGCGTCGACATGCAGGGCACGCAGATGAGGACCCGCGGGCTCGGGCGGATGTAACGCGTCTCGTGCACCTTGGCGATGAAGTGCTGGAGCATTTTCTCGGTGACCTGGAAGTCGGCGATTACGCCGTCCTTCAACGGCCGGATGGCGGTGATGTTGCCCGGCGTACGGCCGAGCATGCGCTTGGCCTCCGTACCCACGGCCTCGATGGTCTTCTGGCCGTTGTGGATACGGATGGCGACCACGGAGGGCTCGTCGAGGATGATACCCTGGCCGCGGACGTAGATAAGGGTGTTGGCGGTCCCCAGGTCGATCGACAGATCGTTGGAGAACATACCGCGGAGTTTCTTCAGCATTCAGCGTGTACCTTGAAGGGCCCTGGCCATCGCGATCGCGCACGACGCCTTCGCAGAGGGCGCGGGCGCAAACGACGCGGGTCACGGACGATAGGAAACGGGCTGGGATAGCCGCGTTCTCGTGCGGTTTTGGGGCGCCGGACTGCGAGCAACTCTACCAACGGCGGGGATGTTGGGCAAGGCGAAACTGTGGTAGCTTTCGCGCTCGCGGCCCCGGGGGCAGCCCCGGGCGCAGCCTTTGAAAAGCAGCAGAAAAGCCACTGAAAAGCAACGCGGAATCCCCTGCCCATGACCCTAGGCGCCGATCAACTCGAGCGGCTGGCCGCCCTGGCCCGCCTGCGCATCGAACCCGGGGAAGCGCCGGCGCTGGAGGACAGCCTCGGCCGCATCCTTGCCCTGGTCGAGGAGCTGTCCGCGGTGGACACGACCGGTGTCGAGCCCCTGGCCAATCCCCTGGACGCGGTACAGCCGCTGCGCGCGGACGAGGTCACCGAGGGCAACCGCCGCGAGGCGTTTCAGGCCATCGCCCCGGCCGTGGAGGACGGGCTGTACCTGGTACCCCGGGTGGTGGAGTAGGCGGTGGCCGGCGAGACCCCCAGCACCGTCAGCCAGCTGCTCGAGGCCCTAGAGCGGGGCCGCTGCTCGGCGGAAGAGCTGGTCCGTGACTGCCTGGCGCGCATCGAGGCGGAGGACGGTGCCGTCAACAGCTTCATCACCGTCGATGCCGTGGGCGCCCTGACCGCGGCCCGCGCCGCCGACGCCGAGCGTGCCGCCGGCCGCGCCGGCCCCCTGGCGGGGCTGCCGATCGCGCACAAGGATATCTTCTGCACCGACGGCCTGCGCACGAGCTGCGCCTCGCGCATGCTCGACAACTTCGTGCCGCCCTACAGCGCCACCGCCGTCGAGCGCCTGGCCGCCGCGGGCGCCGTCACCGTCGGCAAGACCAACATGGACGAGTTCGCCATGGGCTCGTCGAACGAGACCAGCTACTACGGGCCCTGCCGCAACCCCTGGGACCTCGAGCGGGTACCGGGCGGCTCCTCCGGGGGCTCGGCCGCCGCCGTCGCGGCGGGCCTGGTCCCCGCCGCCACCGGCACGGACACGGGCGGTTCCATCCGCCAGCCGGCGGCGCTCTGCGGCATTACCGGGATCAAGCCGACCTATGGCCGCGTGTCACGGCTGGGCATGATCGCCTTTGCCTCCAGCCTCGACCAGGGCGGCATCATGGCCCGCTCCGCCGAGGACTGCGCCCTGCTCCTCGGCGCCATGGCCGGGCACGACCCGGCCGATTCCACCTGCGCCCGCGAACCGGTGCCCGACTACCGCGCGGCCCTGGCCATGGACTTAGGCGGCCTGCGCATCGGCCTGCCCCGGCACTGGTTCGACGCGACCCTCGACAGCGCCATCGGCGAGCGGCTGCACGCCGCCCTGGGCGAACTCGAGGCCCGCGGTGCCCGCCTGGTCGACGTCGACCTGCCCAACAACCACCTGAGCATCCCCGCCTACTACATCCTCGCCCCGGCGGAGGCCTCGACCAACCTCGCCCGCTACGACGGCGTGCGCTACGGCCACCGCTGCGCAGACCCGGCGGACCTCGAGGACCTGTACACGCGCAGCCGCGAGGAAGGCTTCGGCGCAGAGGTGCAGCGGCGCATCCTGATCGGCACCTACGCCCTTTCCGCGGGCTACTACGACGCCTACTACAAGAAGGCCCAGCAGACCCGCCGCCTGATCCGGCAGGACTACCTCGATGCCTTCGAAAGCGTCGATGTCATCGCCGGCCCGACCGCGCCCGGCACCGCCTTCCGCCTCGGCGAGAAGGTGGACGATCCGGTCACCATGTACCAGGAAGACAGCTACACCCTCGGCGTGAACCTCGCCGGCCTGCCGGCCCTGAGCGTGCCCGTGGAACCCCTGGACGGGCTCCCCGTGGGGCTGCAGCTCATCGGCCGCCACTTCGAGGAGGCGCGCCTGCTCGCCGTCGCGCACCGCTACCAGCAGCTGACGGACTGGCACCTGCGTGAGCCACCGGCAGCGGGGGGCGCGGCATGAGCTGGGAACCGGTCATCGGCCTGGAGGTGCACCTGCAGCTCGCGACCCGCTCGAAGATCTTTTCCGGCAGCGCCACCGCCTTCGGCGCCGAGCCGAACACCCAGGCCAGCGCCGTGGACCTCGCCATGCCCGGCATGCTGCCGGTGCTGAACGAACAGGCGGTGCGCTACGCCGTGCTCTTCGGCCTCGGCATCGACGCCGAGATCGGCCGCCGCTCCGTCTTCGATCGCAAGAACTACTTCTACCCGGACCTGCCCAAGGGTTACCAGATCAGCCAGTTCGCCGAGCCCATCGTCGGCCGCGGCGAATTCGAGATCGTCCTCGGCGACGGTACCAGCAAGCGCATTGGCATCACCCGGGCGCACCTCGAGGAGGACGCCGGCAAGTCCCTGCACGAGGACTACCACGGCCAGACCGGCATCGACCTGAACCGCGCCGGCACGCCGCTCCTGGAAATCGTCACCGAGCCGGAGCTCACCAGCGCCGAGGAGGCCGTGGCCTACCTGAAAGCGCTGCACAGCCTGGTGGTCTACCTCGGTATCTCCGATGGCAACATGGCCGAGGGCTCCATGCGCTGCGACATCAACATCTCGCTGCGGCCCGCCGGCAGCGACACCCTCGGCACCCGCGCGGAGATCAAGAACGTCAACTCCTTCCGCTTCGTGGAGAAAGCCATCGCGCACGAGATCGAGCGCCAGGCCGAGGTCCTCGAGAGCGGCGGCAGCGTGGTGCAGGAGACCCGCCTCTACGACGCCGAGCGCGACGAGACGCGGCCCATGCGCAGCAAGGAGGTCGCTACCGACTACCGCTACTTCCCGGAGCCGGACCTGCTGCCCGTGGTGCTGGAGGAATCCTTCATCGAGGAACTGCGCACCGCCCTGCCGGAACTGCCGGCGGCCAAGCGGCAGCGCTTCCGGGACCAGTACGGCCTCTCGGCCTACGACGCCGGCGTGCTGGCAGACAGCCGGGCGCTGGCCGATTATTTCGAGGCGGTGGCCGCCACCTGCGGCGATGCCAAGCTGGCGGCGAACTGGGTGCAGGTGGAACTCCTCGGCCAGCTCAATCGCGACGGGCTCGCCCTGGACGCCTGCCCGGTGGCCCCGGCGGCCCTCGGCGGTCTCCTCGCCCGCATCCTCGACGACACCATCTCCGGCAAGATCGCCAAGCAGGTCTTCGAGGCCATGTGGAACGGCGAGGGCGAGGGCGATGCCGACGCGGTGATCGAGGCGAAGGGCCTGAAGCAGGTCTCCGACAGCGGCGCCATCGGCGCCATGGTCGATGCGGTGATCGCCGACAGCCCGGAGCAGGTGGCGCAGTACGCCGCCGCCGACGAGAAGAAGCGCAAGAAGCTGATCGGCTACTTCGTCGGCCAGGTGATGAAGGCCTCCCGGGGCCAGGCCAACCCGGCCCTGGTGAACCAGCTGCTCGCCGACAAACTGCCCGACTGAATCCGCCTGAGCTAGCCAACCTGACTGGGAAAACCATGCGCAAGGACAAGAGCAAGGTCATCGACGAGCAGTGGGACGACGCGCGGGTGAAGAGCTTCCTCGCCTACCGCGCCCACGACGGCACGCCCGACGATTTCCACATCCTGCTGCGCGCCTACCAGGGCATGCGCGCCGGGGATTTCGCGCGCTTCCTCACCTTCTTCGCCGCGGAGGGCCGCGACCTGGATGCCCGCAACGGGGCCGGTGAAACGGTGCTGGACATCGTCGAGGGCCACCGCCTCGGCGGCCCCTACGCCGAGGCCCTGCGCGCCGCCGGTGCCGGCAGCGGCGGCACCGCCACCGCCTGAACCCTCAGCCCACTCAATCGACGGGAACGCGACCGCGCAGGAAGCGCTCCCGGTTCTCCTGCTTCTTCGCCTCGCTCTTGCGCAGCAGCACGTAGACCGCGCCGGTGCCGCCGTGCTGGGGCTGCGCGCTGTGGAAGGCCTGCACAGGCTCGAGCTCGCGCAGCCACCGGTCCACGGCGCCCTTCAGCACCGACAGGCGCTCGTCCTTCGGCTTTCGCTCGCCCTTGCCGTGCACCAGCAGGACACTGCGCAGGCCGAGTTCCAGGCAGTCCTCCACGAAGCCGAAGAGTTCCCCGCGGGCCTGGCGCACGGTCATGCGGTGCAGGTCGAGGCGCGCGTCGGCCGGGTAGCGCCCCTGCTTGAGCTTGCGGTAGACACCGTTCTGGATGCCCGGGCGCTTGAAGGCGAGCACGTGCCAGGGGTCCAGGGGTTCGATGCCGTCCTCGCGCAGGGGGTTCCGGTCTTTCCCGGGCTGGGTGACCGCCGCATTGCGCCGCGCGGCAAGCGCCGCGTCATCGGCGCCGGCGCCGCCGCGGCGCACGCGCCGCTCCCGGCGCAGCGGCGCCACGTCTGCCATTTCCTGCCAGAAAAGCTCGTCGTCGTCGTGCACGTCATCGTTGTGCATAGCGGCCTCCGGCGTTGCTGGGAACAGGGGGCCATTATAACCTGCGGACACACCCGCCCAAGGTGCCCGGCGGCGGGCCCCCTCTGCTACCATGGCGCCTCCCTGGCAACGGAGCATTCGCATGCGCGGCAATGCCCTGGCAGGCGCCGGGTACCTCGTGCGCGGCGCCAGCCTGCTGACCCAACCAACGCTGCGGCTGTTCGTGATCGTGCCGCTGGCGGTGAACATCCTGATCTTCTCGGCGGTCATCTGGTGGGGTGTCAGCTTCCTCGCGGGGTGGCTAGACTCGATCATGGCCGGCATCCCCGACTGGCTGGGGTTCCTCGAGTGGCTGCTCTGGCCGCTGGTCGGGCTGCTGGTGACGCTCACCACGGGCTACCTGTTCACCGCGGTAGCGATCGTGATCGCCTCGCCGTTCAACAACCTGCTGGCCGAAAAGGTCGAGGAAATGCTGACCGGGCGCGAGGTGGCCGGCCTCGAGGGCCTGGGCGCGGCGCTGGCCGGCGTGCCGCGGGGCATCTTCCGCGAGCTCGCCAAGCTGCTCTACTTCGTGCCCATGGGCGCGCTGGTGCTGCTGCTCACCTTCATCCCCGGGCTGAACGCCCTTTCGCCGGTGCTCTGGTTCGTCTTTGGCGCCTGGATGTTCAGCCTGGAGTTCCTCGACTACCCCATGGACAACCACAACCTGTCTTTCGCCGCCGTCCGCGATGCGTGCCGGGAGCGGCGCCTATCGAGCCTCGGCTTCGGCGGGCTGGTCGCCCTGTGCACGGGGATTCCGCTGGTGAACTTCGTGGTGGTGCCGGCGGCGGTCGCCGGCGGCACCCTGTTCTGGGTCGAGGAGGTGGCGGCTGCCACGGCGGCCTCACGGGACCACACGCACCAGGAACCGCTACCCTGACCGGCGCTCCCTGAGCACGCGACTCCGGGGGATACGGACCTGAGCCCGGTCCGCTCAGGCCTGCGCTACCCCTGCCCCGTGCGTGGCGATGTAGTCGCCCAGCTGCCCGAGGTAGCCGCGCTTTTCCTCAGCAGTGCCCCAGCTGGAGCGGAAAGCATTGCCGGCGAGCGTCGCCACCTGCTCCGGGGACAGATCCAGATCCCGCTGCACGTCGATCAGCAGGTCACCGACGTAGCGTCCGCCCATGAGCCCCGGGTCGTCGGAGTTCACGCTGACCTGCAGACCCGCGTCGAGCATCGCTCCGATCGCGGCGGTTACCGCGGCGGCATAGAAGTCCTCCCGCGTGTCGGGAAGAGTCCAGTCCGTTGTCGGACAGGCCGTAAAGCCGATGCCCCGCTCCCGGCACAGCGCGCTGAGGGTATCGTCCTCGAGCACACTGTAGCCGTGATCGATCCGTTCCACCCCGAGGTCCTCGATACAGTCGCGGACATGGACCAGTGACTCCTCCACCTCCAGGTCACAGTGGGACGTCAGCCGGAAGCCCGCGTCTGCCGCCCGTGCATAGAGCTCTGCAAACTTCGCGGGAAAACCGGGAACCTCGAAGGAGTCCAGCCCGATCCCGGTAATCGCGTCCCGGTGCTGAAGGGCGAACGCGCAGGCAGCGCCGGCCTGCTCGAGCGTCGCCTCGCGCTGCAGCGCCATGATCAGCCGCGACCGGATCCCGAAGCGCGCCAGCGCCTCCTGCTGAGCATCGACAATGCCCTCCAGCACCGACTCGAGCGCAAGGCCCCGCGCAAGGTGCGGCTGCGTCTCGAAGTGAAGTTCCGCATAGACGATGTTCTGTGCCGCCGCCTTCTCGAAGTAGTGCAGCGCGGTATCCCGGAAGTCCTCTGCCGTCACCAGCACCCGGAGCATCTGGTCAAAGCCCGCGAGAAAGGATTCCAGGGACGTGAAGTGCAGCGACCTTTCAAACTGCTCCGGGCTTGCAAAGGGAAGCTGCAACTTGTTCCGTTCCGCGAGTTCGAAGGCCAGCGTCGGATCGACCATCCCTTCGACGTGTACGTGCAGTTCTGCCTTCGGCATGCCCAGGATGAAGGAGGCCAACGCGGGGTCGCCGGGCCCGGCCGGGTAGCCCGCGGCAGCGCCCTCTGCCTCTAGGTCCCCCGCGCCCGCCCGGGGAAAGAACGGGGCCATTGTCCCCAGTCCCGCAAGGCTGCAGAGCATGCCTTCAAGGAAGCGTCGGCGCCCGACCCCCGGCTTCACTACGGTAGGCTTTTTCATTGATGAACCTCACGATTGCCCCTTGGGAGCATACACCTCTGCGCGCGTCCCTGCGGGCAGGCTTGCCGGGGTACTGGAGGCGTTTGAGAAGCTGCGAGCAGCCAGCGAGCGGATGTCGGGCCTCAGGCCAGCAGTTCCTGCGGCGGGTGGGTGCAGGACAGGGGCTCGCCGAGAAGAGCCTCGAGATCGGGCAGCAGGAAGGCATCGTCCTCGCTGGCGAAGCTGATCGAGATGCCCGTCGCGCCGGCGCGGCCGGTGCGGCCGATGCGGTGCACGTAGTCCTCCGGATCCTCCGGCAGGTTGTAGTTCACCACGTGGCTCACGCCCTCGACGTGGATACCCCGGCCGGCAACGTCCGTCGCCACCAGGACCGACAGGTCGCCGCTCTTGAAGCGCTCGAGGGTCTTGGTGCGCTTGTCCTGCGAGATCTCCCCGGAGAGGATGCCGGCGCGGATGCCGGCCTTGCGCAGTCGCTCGTGCAGCCGCCGGACCTGGTCGCGGCGGTTGGCAAAGACGATGACGCTGTCGGCGTCCGGGCCGCGCAGCAGGTTGAGAAGGATGCGGAAGCGCTCCTCGCTGCTCGCGAGGTAGACCTTCTGGTCGACGCTGTCCGTGGCCACGCTCTCGGGCTCGATCTCGACCTTCACCGGGTCGCGCGTCCACTGGGCGGCGAGGTTGATGATGTCCTGGGTGAAGGTCGCGGAGAACAGCAGCGTCTGCCGGTACTCCTTCTGTGGCGTGGCGCGCACGATGCGCTTCACCTGCGGAATGAAGCCCATGTCGAGCATCCGGTCCGCCTCGTCGAGCACCAGCACCTCGACGTGGTCGAGGAACAGGTCGCGGCGGGTCATGAAGTCGATGAGGCGGCCGGGCGTTGCAACCACGAGGTCGACGATACGGCGGTTCACCTGGTTGAGCTGCTTCTGGTAGTCCATGCCGCCGATCAGCGTCACGGTGTTGAGACCCGTGTGCCGGCCGAGTTCCTCGGCGTCGGCGGCGATCTGCATGACCAGCTCCCGGGTCGGCGCAATCACCACGGCCCTAGGCTCGCCGAGGAAGCGCTCGTCCTCCACCGGGTTGTTGAGCAGGTCGTTGAAGATGGTGATCAGGAAGGCGGCGGTCTTGCCCGTGCCGGTCTGGGCCTTGCCGATGGCGTCGTGGCCGCGCAGCGTGAAGGGCAGCACCTGGGCCTGGATCGGCGAGCAGTAGCGGAAGCCGAGGTCCGCGATGCCGTGCATGATTTCCTCACGCAGGCCGAGGTCATGGAAGCGGGTCTTGCCGTCCTCGGGCGGTACCGGGAAGTCGTCGATGGACCACTCGTGGGTGGCCGGCGCCGTGTTGGTCTCGCGCCGGCCGGCGGAATGCTTGCTCAAGATTCACCTGCAATGCTGAAAAATCGGCGCGAAGTGTAGCACTTCGGCGCCCGCGCTGCTGCCCCGCCGGCGCGCCCGCTCAAGCCCCGCGGGGATAGAGCCGGGCGAGGTAATAATCGACGCTGGTGAAGCGGCCGCCGCCGGTCACCATGAGCACCAGCAGCATGAGCGCGTAGGTGACCGCGAACTCGATGCCGTTGTTGAGGATGACCAGCGGGCCGTGCTCGCTGAGCCAGGCGTAATTGCCGTGCTCCACCAGCAGTTCCCGCGCCACGCCCAGGCGCTGGGCGATGGCCGGGTCGCCGCTGTCGGCAATCGCCGCCCAGCCATTCTCCCAGTGCACCGTGAGCGCGGCGACGATCATGGTCACGCACAGCGGCACCGCCACCCAGCGGGTGGCGAGGCCGAGCAGCAGGAGCAGCGCGCCGATGGCCTCGGTCCAAGCGGCCAGCGGCGCCAGCAGCGCCGGCCAGGGCAGCCCCAGGCCCCACTCGCTGTTGCCGAACCACTCGATGGTGCTGTCCATGGCCGCCAGCTTCTGCGTCCCGGCCATCCACAGCACCGGCGCCAGGTACAGGCGCAAGGCCAGCGGCGGCAGCCCGTCGAGATAGCCCAGGGGGCCGGCGAGGGCGTCCCGGAGCCGGTAGTAGCGGTTGGCAAGGCGCTGCATGGCTAGTCGTCCGTCCCTGGCGTTGCCAGCTATGACAGTCCCCGTGGCGAAAAGTTTTGGCGCCTCGCCCACACCCGGGGTGAGGGCGGGTTCTACCGACGGCAGTCCGGACAGCCGGGCCGCGGCGCCAGCGCCAGGCGCCGGACCTGGTAATCGAAGAGGTCCAGGGTCAGCACCGCGCCGCGGAGGTCGCCGCCGTAGCCGGTGAGTACCTTGATGGCCTCGAGGGCGGCAAGGCTGCCGATCGCGCCGACGACCGGGCCGAGCACGCCGCTCTCGCTGCAGGACAGGGCGCCCGTGGCGCCCTCTTCCGGGACCAGGCAGCGGTAGCAGGGGCCGCCGGAGGCCGGGTGAAAGGTGGCCAGCTGCCCCTCGGTGCGCACCGCGGCGGCGGAGACCAGGGGAATACCGGCGGCGATGCAGGCGCGGTTGAGGGCGAAGCGCGCGGGGTAGTTGTCGCTGCCGTCCAGCGCGAGGTCCACCCGCCCGGCGAGACGCCGGAGGCGGGCCCCGTCGGCGCGCTCGGCGACGACCTCGACCCGGGTGCCCGCGTTGAGGGCGGCCACCGCGTCGGCCGCCGAGCGGGCCTTGTTGCGGCCGAGGTCCGCCTCGCCGTGGGCGAGCTGGCGCTGCAGGTTGCTGGGCTCGACGTCGTCACCGTCCACGAGGACCAGGCTGCCGACCCCTGCGGCGGCGAGGTAAAGCGCCGCCGGCGAGCCGAGGCCGCCGAGGCCCAGCACGAGGACCCGGGCGCGGCCCAGCGCTTCCTGGCCGGCAATATCGAAAGCCGGGAGCAGCAGCTGGCGGCTGTAGCGCTCGAGGTCGTCGTCACCCAGCATGGCGCCCCCCGCTCGCGCGTTCCAGGCCGGCCAGGTCCCGGCGCGTCGCAACCGTGTCGAAGCCCGCGCCGGCAAGCATCCGGCGCACGGCCGCGGCCTGCTCACAGCCGTGCTCCAGGAGCAGCCAGCCGCCGTCGGCGAGGTGCCCCGGCGCCGTCGCAGCGAGGGCGGCCAGGTCCTCGAGACCGGTCGGTCCGGCGACCAGCGCCTGCAGCGGCTCGTGGGCCAGTGCCGGCCCGGCGAGGTGCGGGTCGTCCGCGGCCAGGTACGGGGGGTTGGCGACGACGAGGTCGAAGCGCTCGCCGTCCAGGGCGGCGAACCAGTCCGAAACGAGAAAGCGCACCCGCCCGAGGCCGAGGCGCTGTGCATTATCGGTGGCGACGGCGAGGGCCGCCGGGTCCCGGTCCACGGCGGTGACCCGCCAGCGCGGACGCTCCGTCGCCAGGGCGAGGGCGATGGCACCGCTGCCGGTGCCGGCGTCGAGGACCCGCGCATCCTCGGGCAGCACGAGCTCCAGCGCCCAGCTGACGAGGGTCTCGGTATCCGGCCGGGGTACGAGGGTGGCGCCGGTGACGCGCAGCGCGAGGGACCAGAAGTCGCGTTCGCCGACGAGGTAGGCCACGGGTTCGCCGGCGCGGCGGCGGGCGAGGAGGTCGCGGTAGCGCGCCGCCGGTTCCGCCGGCACCTCAGCTTCGGGCCAGGTGAACAGCCAGCTCCGCGGGCGGCCCAGGCAGTAGCCGAGAAGGACCTCGGCGTCGCGGCGGACCTCGCCGTCACCCCTGCTTTCACGATCCGCTTCTCCGCGGCTGCAGCCGCCGGCAGCGGCCTCGGCGAGGAGCGCCTGTACCGTGGTGGTCACGACCCGGCGAGGGCGGCGAGCTGGTCCGCCTGGTGCTCCTGGCGCAGGGGCCCGATCACCGCGTCGAGATCCCCCGCCATGATCTCGTCGAGGCGATAGAGCGTGAGGTTGATGCGGTGGTCCGTGAGCCGGCCCTGGGGAAAGTTGTAGGTGCGGATGCGATCCGAGCGGTCACCGCTGCCGACGAGGTTGCGCCGCTCCTCGGCCTGCTCGGCGGCCTGCTGGTCGGCCTGGGCGTTGGCCAGCTTTGCCTCCAGCAGCGACAGGGCCCGGGCACGGTTCTTGTGCTGCGAGCGCTCGTCCTGGCATTCCACCACGATCCCCGTGGGCAGGTGGGTCAGGCGCACCGCCGAATCCGTCTTGTTCACGTGCTGGCCGCCGGCGCCGGAGGCGCGGAAGGTATCGACGCGCAGGTCGGCCTTGTTCACGGTGACCTCGCCGAGCTCGTCCGCCTCCGGGAGAATGGCAACGGTGCAGGCCGAGGTATGGATGCGGCCCTGGGATTCCGTCTCCGGGACGCGCTGGACACGATGCGCACCGGACTCGAACTTGAGGTGGGCGTAAACGTCGCTGCCCTCGACCCGGCTGATCAGCTCCTTGTAGCCGCCGTGCTCCCCCGGGCGCTCGGAGAGCACCTCGACGCGCCATCCGCGGCGCTCGGCGTAGCGGCCGTACATGCGGAACAGGTCGCCGGCGAAGATCGCCGCCTCGTCACCACCGGTGCCGGCGCGGATCTCGAGAAACACGTTGCGGCCGTCGCGCGGGTCGCGCGGCAGGAGCAGCACCTGCAGTTCGCGCTCCAGGGCCTCGAGGCGGCCGTCGGCATCGGCGGCCTCCTCTTCCGCCAGGGCGCGCATCTCCGGGTCGCTGTCGCCGAGCATGGCCTGCGCCTCGTCGCGGTCCGCGGTGGCCGTTCGGAAGGCAGCGTAGCTCCTGACGACGTCCTCGAGTTCCGCGTACTCGCGGGACAGGGTGCGGAAGCGGTCCTGGTCGGCGATGGTCTCCGGGTCACCGAGCAGCGCAGCGACCTCCTCGTGGCGCTCGGTGAGCGCATCGAGCTTGGCCAGCAGTGAGGGTTTCACTGCCGCTTGAGTCCGCGCGATTCCGCCGCCTTGCCGATGGGGGTGACGGAGGCCGCCTGCCGCGGCGCCTCCTCCAGGACCTCGTCACCGCGCAGGCCGAGCAGCTTGCGGGCGTGGGCGAGCACGTCTTCGCGCCCCTCGGCGCTGGCCCGCTTGAGGCCGGCGGTGGGGGCATGGATGAGCTTGTTGGTGAGACCGCGCGCAAGCTGGGCGAGCACCGCCTGGGCGTCGTCGCCGCGCTCGAGGGCGGCGAGGGCCCGGTCGAGTTCCTGCTGCCGGGTCTGCTCGGCGGCCTTGCGGAACTCCTTGACCAGGTCGACGGCGGCGAGGGAACGGCGCTCCTCGTAGAAGGCGCGCACGCCCTCCATGATGATGCCGTCGGCCTTGCGCGCCTCGTCCTGGCGATTGCGCAGGTTCTCGTCGACGATCTGCCGGAGGTCGTCGACCGTGTAGAGGTAGATGTCGCGCAGGTCGCCGACCTGCGGCTCGATGTCCCTCGGCACGGCGATATCGACCATGAGCACGGGCCGGTGCTTGCGGGCACGGATCGCGCCCTCGACGGCGCCCTTGCCCAGGATCGGCAGCTGGCTCGCGGTGGAGGAGATGACGATATCGGCCTTCGGCAGCTGCGCCGGGATGTCAGACAGGAGGATGGCCTCGGCACCGAACTTGCGGGCCAGTTCCCGGGCCCGGTCCAGGGTCCGGTTGGCAATGATGATATTGTTGACGCCCGCCTCGATGAGGTGTCGCGTGACCAGTTCGATGGTTTCCCCGGCGCCGATAAGCAGTGCATTGCAGTCGGACAGGTCCGCGAAGATGTGCCCGGCGAGGTCCACGGCCGCGTAGGCCACGGAAACGGGATTCTCGCCGATGGCCGTGTCCGTGCGCACCTTCTTGGCGATGGAGAACACCCGCGGGAACAGCCGGCCGAACTCGCCGCCCACGGTGCCCGCCTCGCTGGCGACGGCGTAGGCGGACTTGAGCTGGCCGAAGATCTGCGGCTCGCCGAGCACCATGGAATCCAGACCTGCCGCCACCTGCACCAGGTGCTGCAGGGCGCGCTCGGCCACGTGGTGGTAAGCCGCCTCGCGCAGGTCCTCGGGCTGGAGGTGGTGGTAGCCGGCCAGCCAGTCGACCACGGCGCCTGCCTTCATTACCGGGCAGTCGCCCGCCGGCACCATGGCGTAGAGCTCCGTGCGGTTGCAGGTGGACAGGATCACCGCTTCCTCCAGCTCCAGCGCGGCGCAGAGATCGCCGAGGGCGTCACCGACCTGTTCCGGCGCGAAGGCCACGCGCTCGCGCACCTCGACGGTCGCCGAATTGTGATTGATTCCCAGAGCGATGAGGTTCATGAACCCGCGTTCCCTGTCGTTGCGCACCGACCGGTGCCCCACCCGGGGCTCCGAATGCCCACATTCTACCAAGTTGGGGCGGGCAGCGCAGCGCTGCAGGCCCTCTGTGGGTTTCAGGGGGGGAGTGTGTCATCATTGCGGCGCCCCAAACATTGATCTTGCTCTATATTCATGTCGATCCGCCTGACCGCCCTCGCCCTCCTGCTGTCGCTGCTGGGCGGCTGTTCCAGCACCGTGGCCACCCGCCCGGAAGCGCCCGCTGAGGACACCGCGGCGGTCGCGGACGCGCCGCAGGAAGAGGCGCCGGCGCCACCGGTGCCCGAGCGGCCGATCCCGGAGGCCAGCGTCTACCCGCTCCTTGCCGCCGAGTTCGCCCTGCGCCAGAGGGACTACCCGCGCGCCCTGCAGATCTACCTCGAGCAGGCACCGCTGCTGCGCGACCCGGCAGTGAGCGCCCACGCCACGCGCCTCGCGCAGTACCTGCAGCGCGAGAACGCAGCCCTGGAGGCAGCCACGCTCTGGGCGGAGATCGAGCCCGGCTCGAGCGAAGCCCGGGATACGCTGGCCACGCTGCTGATCCGCCAGGGGCGCACGCCCGAGGCGCTGCCGCAGCTCGCCGCCGTCGCCCGGCTGGAGGGCGACGCCCGCTTCCCCGCCCTGCTCAACCGCTTCGACGAACTGCCGCCCACCGAGCAGGCCGCGCTGGATGATGCCGTGACCGCGCTGCTGCCGGAGCTCCCGGACAGCGTGCCGCTGCATCTCACCGCCGCGCTGATCGCCGCCGAGCGGGACGACCCGGCCCGGGCCCGGGCGCGGCTCGACGAGGTCTTCGACCTCGACCCGCAGCAGCACCAGGCCCTGCTCCTCGAGGCGCGGCTGCGCATGGACGCCGGCGAGCGCAAGCCGCTGGCGCGCATCGAGGCGGTCCTCGACGCCGAGCCGGACAACGACCGCCTGCGCCTGCAGTATGCGCGGCTGCTGGCGCGGAACGACATGACCGCAGCGCGGGAACAGTTCGAGATCCTGTCGGTGAACAACCCCCGGGACGGCGACATTCTCTATTCCCTCGCCCTGATCAACGAGGAACTCGAGGACCGCGTCGCGGCCAAGGCCTACCTGCGCCAGGTGCTGGCCCTGGGCCAGCGGCCGGACGACGTCTACTTCGCCCTCGGCCGCATGGCGGAGGAGGAGGGCGACCTGGCCACGGCGATCCAGCACTACATGCAGGTGGGCGACGGCGCCGAGTTCGTCGCCGCTAACGCCCGCATCGGCGAGCTGCTGCTGCGCGCCGGGGAGCTGCCGCGTTTCCTCGGGCACTTCGCCACCCTGCGCCAGAGCTACCCCCCGCGCAGCGAGCAGCTCTACGCGCTCCAGGCCAATGTCCTCAATGCCGCCGGGCGGACGGAAACGGTGCTCGAGGTCCTCGGCGAGGGCCTCGACGCGCACCCGGGTTCCACGTCGCTGCTCTACAGCCGCTCCGTGGCGTACGAGCGCAGCGGCGACATCGCCGCGGCGGAGCGGGACCTGCGCGCCATCCTCGAGCGCGAGCCGGACAACGCGACGGCACTCAATGCCCTGGGCTACACCCTGGCCAACCGCACCAACCGCTACGATGAAGCCCGCGAACTCATCGCCCGCGCCCTCGCGCTGGAGCCCGGGGAGCCGGCCATCCTCGACAGCATGGGCTGGGTGCTCTACCACCAGGGCGAGTACGAGCAGGCCCTGGACTACCTGACCCGCGCCTACGCGGCCTTCCCGGACCCGGAAGTGGCGGCCCACCTCGGCGAGGTGCTCTGGGCCTCCGGCGACCGGGAGGGCGCCCGTCGCATCTGGCAGGGCGCCCTCGACGAAGACCCGGAGCACCCGGTACTGCGCGCGACGCTCGAGCGCCTCGGCGTCGACGAACAGCCCTGACGCCGTGTCCCTCCGGGCCGCCAGCATCGCGCTCTGCCTGTGCCTGGCCGCCTGTGCCGGCCCCGGGCTGCGCCCGCCGCCCGGGGCCTGGGCGGAACAGCGGCCCCAGCTCGAGCAGTTCGAACGCTTCCGCCTGCAGGCCAAGGTCGCCCTGCGCTGGCCCGAGGGTGCCGAGACGGCGCGCCTTTCCTGGGAGCAGCGCGGCGAGGATACGGACCTCACCCTGGCCGGCCCCTTCGGCGCCGGCGCCGTGGCGATCGAGCGCCGCGGCGCAAGGCTCGAGGTCCGCGATGGCGACAGCCGGCGCACGCTCCCGGCCGATGACCCCGACGCCCTCGCCGCCGCCACCGGCTGGCCGGTGCCTGTCGAGGCACTCGCCTGGTGGCTGCGCGGTCTGCCGGACCCCGCGGGCCCGCGGGCGCGGCTCCGCTACGACGAGGGGCTTCCGCAGCGCCTCGAGCAGGGGGGCTGGACGGTGAGCTATGGCCGCTTCGGCCGCGTGGACGGCCTGCTGCTGCCACTGGCGTTGACCCTCCGCTACCCGGCCGGGGCGCTGGAGCTGCGCCTCGCCGCGGCGCAGTGGCAGGCGGGAGCCGGCGAGTGACCGGCCGCGTGCTCGCGCTGGCGGCGCCGGCCAAGCTCAACCTGTTCCTCCACGTGACCGGCCGCCGCGATGACGGCTACCACACGCTGCAGACCGTCTTCCAGCTGCTCGACTGGGGAGACACGGTCACCCTCGAGGCGCGGGACGACGGTGCCATCACCCTGGCCGGCCCGGACCTCGGCATCGCCAGCGACGCCAACCTGGCGGTGCGCGCCGCGCGCGCGCTGAAGGCGCTGCCTGGCACGGGCGCGGACGCGGGAGTGCACATCATCCTGGACAAGCGGATCCCCACCGGCGGTGGCCTCGGCGGCGGCAGCTCCGACGCCGCCAGTACGCTGCTGGGTCTCGTCCGCCTCTGGAACCTCGATGTCACCCCGGACCGGCTCGCGGCCATCGGCGCCACCCTCGGCGCCGACGTCCCCGTCTTCGTCCGCGGCCACAGCGCCTGGGCCGAGGGCATCGGCGAGGAGCTCGAGCCCCTCGAACTGCCGCCGGCCTGGTTCCTGGTCATCCACCCCGGCGTGCACGTCGACACCGGGCAAATATTTTCCCGGCGGGAATTGACACGTGACAGCCCGCCAATCACAATGGCCGCCTTTTTCGCGGGGGGTTCCCGGAACGACTGCGAGCCGGTGGTGCGCGACCTCTACCCTGAGGTCGACAAGGCATTGAATTGGCTCGGGAATTTCGGGGCGGCGAGGCTGACCGGTACCGGTGCATGCGTGTTCTGCCGCTGCACCGACGAGGCGTCAGCACGGGCCATTGCGGCGGAGGTCCCGGCACCCTGGCGTGCTATCGTGGCCGCCGGCGTCAACCGTTCTCCTGCACTGGAACAAGAGGCAGAGACCTGACCAGTTCCTGGGGTGTCGCCAAGTGGCAAGGCACCGGGTTTTGATCCCGGCATTCGCAGGTTCGAATCCTGCCACCCCAGCCATCTTCCGGAATCTGATCACGTGCTCCTGGG
The DNA here is from genome assembly GCF_040217025.1 of Pseudohaliea sp. Lineage (GTDB taxonomy): Bacteria > Pseudomonadota > Gammaproteobacteria > Pseudomonadales > Halieaceae > Pseudohaliea. The sequence goes on from NZ_JAVJOA010000010.1 coordinate 283,080, forward strand.
GAACTCGCCGTGTCTTCGAAAATGATGGTGTTCACAGGCAATGCCAACCCAGAGTTGGCACGCAAGGTGGCGAGTCGCCTGTATCTCTCCCTCGGCAAGGCCGACGTCGGCCGCTTCAGCGACGGTGAGATCGCCGTCGAGTTGAATGAGAACGTCCGCGGCAAGGACGTGTTCGTCCTGCAGTCCACCTGTGCACCGACGAACGACAACCTGATGGAACTGCTGCTGATGATCGACGGCCTGCGCCGTGCATCGGCGGCCCGGATCACGGCGGTGGTGCCCTACTTCGGCTACGCCCGCCAGGATCGCCGGGTCCGCTCCTCGCGGGTGCCGATTTCGGCGAAGGTGGTGGCGGACATGATGGTCGGTGTGGGCGTGGACCGGGTGCTGACCGTGGACCTGCATGCCGAGCAGATCCAGGGCTTCTTCGCGTGCCCGGTGGACAACGTGTACGGATCCCCGGTGCTGAACGACGATATCGTCGCCTGCGCCTACCGGGACCTCGTGGTGGTGTCGCCGGACATCGGCGGCGTGGTGCGGGCCCGGGCCATCGCCAAGCAGCTCGACGACGCGGAGCTGGCGATCATCGACAAGCGCCGGCCCCGCCCGGGCGAGGCGCAGGTCATGAACCTGATCGGCAGCGTCGACGGGCGCACCTGTATTCTCGTCGACGACATGGTCGACACGGCGGGCACGCTCTGCAATGCCGCCGATGCGCTCAAGGAACGGGGCGCGACCAAGGTGGTCGCCTACTGCACCCACGCGGTGCTCTCCGGACGGGCGCTGGACAATATCCGGTCCTCCGAGCTCGACGAGCTCGTGGTGACCGACACGATTCCCCTGGGTGAGGAAGCGCGCGGTATCGACAAGATCCGCCAGCTCACGATCTCGGACCTGCTCGCGGAGTCCATCCGCCGCGTGTCCAACGAGGAATCGATCAGCGCGCTGTTCTCCTGAGCAGCTTCCGGGAACGACCCCGGGGCTCTCATGACGACGGCGCACAGGGAACGCGCGGTACGGCCGGTCGCAAGCCGTGCCGCGTTTTGTTGACGAAAAGGAGTCAAGACAATGTCTGACCAGCTTGAAATCGCCGCGATCGCCCGCGACGACCTGGGGAAAGGTGCGAGCCGCCGCCTGCGTCGTAACGCGGACATGATCCCGGCCATCATCTACGGGGCCGGCAAGGATCCCCAGCCCCTGTCCATCGTCCGCAAGGACATCGAGAAGTGCCTGGAGACCGAGGCGTTCTTCTCCCAGGTCATCGCCGTGAAAATCGGCGGCGACGTGCAGAAGGCCATCCTCAAGGACCTGCAGCGCCACCCCGCGAAGGACCGCGTCATGCACGCGGACTTCCTGCGCATCGACGAGAAGGTCGCGCTCAAGGTGAACATCCCCATTCACTTCGTGAACGAGGAGAGCTGTCGCGGCGTCAGGCTCGAGGGCGGCATCATCGAGCACCAGGCGCTGGAAATCGAGGTCCTCTGCCTGCCGTCGGCCATCCCCGAGTACCTCGAGGTGGACATGGCGGACATCGGCCTCGGTGACAGCGTGCACCTCTCCGACGTGACCCTCCCCGAGGGCGTGGAGTCCGTGGCCCTGTCCTACGGCGAAGACCACGATGAAGTCATCGCCTCGGTCATCCAGCCGCGCGGCCTCAAGTCCGACGAGGAAGAGGACGAGGAAGCCGCCGAGGCGCCGGCCGCGGACGATGTCCCGTCGGCACAGGACGAAGGCGAGGACGAAGCCGGCGAGGACTGATCCCCGCGCGGCACCGTCACAGCGGAACGTCGCCGTGGGCAGCAGCATCCGCCTCATCGTCGGCCTCGGCAACCCGGGTGACGCCTACCGCGGCACCCGGCACAACGCCGGGGCCGATTTTGTGTCGGCCCTGGCTCGCCGCCACGGGGCGACCCTGGCGGACGAGAGCAAGTTCTTCGGCGAGACGGGCCGGGCCAGCGTGGCCGGCCAGGACCTGCGCCTGCTCATCCCGACGACCTGGATGAACCGGAGCGGCAAGGCCGTTGCGGCACTGGCCACGTTCTACAAGATCCCGCCGGCGGACATCCTCATCGCCCACGACGAGCTGGACATTCCCGCCGGCTGCGCCCGCTTCAAGCGCGGGGGCGGCCACGGCGGCCACAACGGCCTGCGCGACATCATCCCGGCGCTTGGCAACGACAGTGACTTCTATCGGCTGCGGATCGGCATCGGCCACCCCGGCAGCGCCGCCGCGGTCAGCGGCTACGTGCTCGGCCGGGCGCCGGCCGCCGAGGCGGCGCGCACCGCGGCGGCGATCGATGCCGCCCTGGACGCACTGCCCCTGCTCTTCGCCGGCGACCTGGTGAAGGCGCAGACGCAGCTGCACAGTTTCACGGCCCCCTGAACGGCGGGGGCAGCGGAGGCACAGAGCATGGGCTTTAAATGCGGTATCGTCGGTCTGCCGAACGTGGGCAAATCGACGCTGTTCAACGCCCTTACCCGGGCCGGCATCGATGCCGAGAACTTTCCCTTCTGCACCATCGAGCCGAACGCCGGCGTCGTGCCCGTGCCGGACCCGCGGCAGGCGCGCATCACGGCGATCGTCAAGCCCCAGCGGGAAGTGCCGACGACCATGGAGTTCGTCGACATCGCCGGGCTGGTGGCCGGCGCGAGCCGCGGCGAGGGCCTCGGCAACCAGTTCCTGGCCAACATCCGCGAGACGGACGCCATCGCCCACGTGGTGCGCTGTTTCGACAACGACAACGTGATTCATGTGTCGAACACCGTGGACCCGGCGGCGGACATCGAGGTGATCAACACCGAGCTGGCGCTGGCCGACCTCGAGAGCTGCGAAAAGCAGCTGCAGAAGGTCACCCGCACCGCGAAGAGCGGCGACAAGGAGGCCGTGGCCCTGAAGGCGCTGCTCGAGAACCGCCTCCTGCCCCAGCTCAACGAGGCGAAGCCGGTGCGCGCCCTGGACTTCGATGCGGCGGAGCAGGCGCTATTGCGGACCCTGTTCCTGCTCACCGCCAAGCCCACGCTGTACATCGCCAACGTCGACGAGGACGGCTTCGGGGACAACCCGCACCTGGCGGCCGTCGAGGCGATCGCGGCGGCGGAGAACGCCCAGGTGGTCGCCATCTGCAACAAGCTCGAGTCGGAGATCGTGGAGCTCGAGGACGAGGAGCGCGCCGAGTTCCTCGCCGAGCTGGGCATGGAGGAGCCGGGCCTCAACCGGGTGATCCGCGCCGGCTACCGGCTGCTCAATCTGCACACGTTCTTCACCGCCGGCGAAAAGGAGGTCCGCGCCTGGACCGTGCGTGTCGGCGCCACCGCGCCGGAGGCTGCCGGCGTCATCCACACGGACTTCCAGAAAGGCTTCATCCGCGCCGAGGTCGTCAGCTACGACGACTTCATCAGCCACGGCGGTGAGCAGGGCGCGCGCGACGCGGGCCGCTGGCGCCTCGAAGGCAAGGATTACGTGGTCCAGGACGGCGACGTCATCCACTTCCGCTTCAACGTCTGAGCTGCCCCCGTCGAGGATTTCAGCCCGCCACCGGGCGCCACTGCCGCAGCGGCAGCCCCTGCGACAGCCGGGGGCGAAGGCTGCCGGCCCCCTCGAGCCAGAGCGCCAGGGTGAGCTCAGGCGCCGGCGCGAGCAGCAGCCAGCTCGCCGCTGCCTCGCCGTCCGCCGCCGCCCGGCTGCCACGGCGCGCTCCCACAGGCGGCTGCGGCAGCGCCGGGGTGCCCAGCACCCGCGCCAGGCTGCCGCCCTGCGCCTTGACCCAGGCTTCGGCGAGGGTCCAGCGATCACGGAAGCGCGCGGCCGCCTCGGGCGCCGGCAGCGCCGCGACCCGCGCCCCCTCGCCCTTGCCGAAACAGCGCGTCGCCAGGCGCACCACGTCCCGCGCCGGCTGGGCGCACTCGAGATCGACACCGAGGCCGAAGGCCGGCGTCGGCGCCGGCTGCGCCAGCCAGGCCAGGGCCGCCCAGTCGCCCGCATGGCTCAGGTTGAAACACAGCTGCGGCGCCCCGGCCACGGACGGCTTGCCGCTGGGACCGCGCTCGAAGCGGAGCGCGCCCGGCGCGGTACCGAGAACGCGGGCGAGCTCGATGCGCAGGAGGCCACGGGCCAGCAGCATCGGCGCCCGGCGCCCGGCCGGCAGCCGGTCCACCCGTTCGCGGTCGGCGCCGTCGAGCGCAGCGTAGTAGCGGCGGGCCAGCGCCGGATCCAGCTCGCGCGCCCGACAGAGTCTCACCTCGACGTTCATTCCTGCCCCAGCAAGAAGAAATGCGGGCATTATTGCACTCCCCGGGCCCCGGGGCAGGTTCACCGGCAGCGATCGGCCGCGCTCTGTGGTAATTTCGGCGGCCGTGTCGACAACTGTGACCCTGCGCATGCCCCGACTCCTGCCGGCCCTGCTCTGCCTGCTGGCGGCCACCCTGGCCCCGGCCGCGCCGGCGTTCGACCTGCCGCCCTGGCAGCAGCTGGTGTTCGAACAGCGCAATTTCTGGGCGACCGCGCGCGGCGAGCTGAACCTGAAGAAGGGCGTGGCGCCGCTGTTCCCGGAGAGCGGGACCGAACCCTTCGTCCGCCTCGAGATCCAGAACACCGTCGGCAGTTCCATCGAGTCCATCGTCGTCGACCTCGCCCCTGCCGACGCGGCGAGCCTCGCCCGCTGGCGCCTGAGCCGCGGCCGGGACCAGCGCCTGAAGACCCACCGCTACCTCGGCGACAGCATTATCCGCGAGCGCCGCGAGCCCGCGGACGGCAGCGCCGGTAGCGATGGCCGGACGGCGCTGAGCGCCGGCGACGGCGGCTGGGTCTCCTCCGGCGTGACCCGCATCGACCTGCCAGCCGCTGCCGAGGGCCGGACCATCATCACGCCCCACGCGCTGTTCCTGCTGCTGCCCGGGCTCCTCGATGACCCGGGCCGCGCCGGCGACTACCTGGTACACACGGATCTCAACTTCTACCGGCTGATTGCCAGCCCCGGCGGCAGCGAAACCATCGAGGCCGATTTCCGCCTCGACGAGGGCCGTGTCGAGGGCCGCCGCGGTACCCGCGTCCTCAGGCTGCGCGCCGAGCCCCTCGCCGGCAACCCGGAAGGGCGGGACTTCGAGCTCATGGGGCTTTCCGGCGACATCGAGTTCCTCGTCGACCGGACCACGGGCCTGCCGCTGCGCATCCGCGGCGAGGCGCCGCGCATCGGCGGCGCGGAACTCAACCTGGTCGAGGCGCACTCGCGGCCGGCACCGGCGAAGGCGGCGCCGGCCGCCACCACACCATGAGGGGCGCCGGCGCGGGGATCGGCATCATCAGCAACCCCGCCAGCGGCCACAACCGGGACCACTTCCCCGCCCTGCGGCGGGAGCTGGACCGCTGCCCGGGCGCCCTGCACCGGGTGACGGAGAGCCCCGCCGACGTGCCGGCCGTGCTTCGCGAGTTCGCCGATGCGGGCGTCGGCCTGCTGGTCATCAACGGCGGCGACGGCACCGCCTCGAACATCCTCGGCCAGCTGCTGGAGCAGGGACCGTTCGTGCGCCAGCCGCTGGTGACGCTGCTGCCCGCCGGCACCGCGAACATGAACGCGGGCGACGTCGGCGTCCGCGGCAGCCTGCGCCGCGCCGTCGGCCGCTTCCGGCGCTGGGCCGAGGATCCGTCCCGCCCCGCCGAACGGCTGGTGCGCCATCTCATACGCGTCACCCTGGACGACGAGGCCACGCCCTACTACGGCATGTTCCTCGGCGCCGGCGCCGTGGTCCACGGCACCGAGTACGCCCACCGGGAGATCCACGCCCGGGGCCTTCGCGATGACTTCAGCCTGTTCCTCGGCACCCTGCGCACCGCCTGGGGCGTGGTGCGCGGCGAGGAGGCGTTCACCGCACCGACACGCCTCGGCCTCAGCCTCGACGGGCGCGCCGCCGGCGCGGCGGACACGCTGATCCTCGCCGTTTCCACCCTCGATCGCCTCGCCTTCGGCATGCGGCCGTTCTGGGGCAGCGGCGCGGGCCCCCTGCGCGTCACCCTCATCGAGCAGCACGCGCCGCGCTTCCTGCCGACCTTCCTGTCCATCATCGCCGGCCGCCCCTCGCGCCGGGCGCGGGCCGGGGAGCACTACCACAGCCACAATGCGCGGAACGTGGAGCTGGCGCTTGCCGGCGAGCTCAACCTGGATGGCGAACTGCTCACGGTGGCGCAGCGCGCCCGCCTGGCCGCCAGCCCGCCCCTCGTCTTCCTGAGACCGTGAGCGCCTGGCCGGAGGTCGCCGGCCCGTCGCCGGCCACGGAGCCTGCACTGGCAGAGCTCACCGGGCGGCTGCGCGGCAGCCACCGGGACGCCGTTCAGGCCGTGCTGCTCTACGGCTCCTGCCTGCGCAGCGGTGACCTCTTCGACGGCCTGGTGGACCTCTACCTCGTCGTGGACAGCTACCGCGGCGCCTACGGCGGGGGCTGGCTGGCGCTGGCGAACCGGGTGCTGCCGCCCAACGTGTTCTACGCCCAGTGCGAGCTGGACGGACGGGTGCTGCGCAGCAAGGTCACGGTCGTGTCCCTCGACGATTTCCGCCGCGGTTGCAGCCGGCGCTGGTACCAGTCCTACCTCTGGGGCCGCTTCAGCCAGCCCGTGCGCATCGTCTACGCGCGCGACGCGGACACGGCGGCGGCGGTCACCGGTGCTTTCCGGCAGGCGGCGGCCACGCTGCTCGGTCGCGCCCTGCCGGCACTGCCGGCGAGCGGCAGCCTCGGCGGGCTGTGGGAGCAGGCCCTGGCGCTGAGCTACGGCACCGAGCTGCGCACCGAGCGCCCGGGACGCGCGCGCGAACTGGTCAGCGCCGCCCTGCCCTTCTACGAGGCGGTGACCCGGCTCGTCGCCACCGGGTTGCCGCACGGCCTCGAGCTCACGGGCAGCGGCGAGCGTTGCCGCTACCGGGCGAGCGTGGCACCGGGCCGGCGGCGCCTGGCACCCTTCGCCTGGGGCCTGCGCCGCGCCCAGGGCAAGGCGCTGTCCGTGGCCCGCCTGGTCAAGGCCCTGTTCACCTTCACCGGGGGCCTCGACTACATCGCCTGGAAGCTCGAGCGTCACTCCGGTGAACGCATCGAGGTACCGCCCCGGGTGCGGCGACACCCGCTGCTGTTCAGCTGGGGGTTCTTCTGGCGCCTCTACCGCCGGGGAATTTTTCGTTAGTGTCCCCGATGCCGTCAGCAGCCCCCGCGGAGCAGCGGGACGCCGTCGGGACGGCGGGCCTGTACCTGTTCGCCTTCTCGGCCTGGTCCCTGCGCCCTCTCGCCGTGGTCGGCTGCCTGCTCATGCTCTGGGCCCTGTGGGCTGACCGGGCGGCATGCTGGCCCCAGCTGCGCCGGGATCCGCTGACCTGGGTCCTGCTGGCGATCGCAGGCTACGCCGTCCTCTACGCGCCGGTGGCGGCCCTGGGCGAGCCGGACTCCTGGCAGCAGCAGGTCAAGCACGCGGCGCGGGTGGCCTACTACGCCGGCCTGGTGCCCGTCGCCTGGTACCTCCGCGGCGACGAGGGCCGCGTGCTGAGAACCTGGGCGGTCGCCGCGGCGGGCTTCCTCCTCGCCCGCCTCGCCTTTCTCGGCGAACTTTCCGACCTGGACGGCCCGTGGTGGGAGGCCCGCCTGGGTCTCGGGCTGGAGCCGATCTCCTTCGCCTACTACGCGGGCACGCTGCTCCTCGGCGCGCTGGTCTTCGCGCCGCGCCTGGCCCGGCTCGCGCCCCGCCGCTATCGCTGGACGGTGATCGGGGCGCTGCTGCTCCTGGCGGCCGTCCTCCTCGAGGGGGTGATCCTGTCACAGACCCGCGCCGCCTGGGTCGCCCTGGCGCCGCTGCTCCTGCTTGTCTTCGCGGCGGGCCTGTGGGCGGGCTGGCGCCGCGGCGAACGGCGTGCCGCCATCGCCGCGTTGCTGGCGGTCGCCCTGCTCGGTGCCGTCATCGCCGGCAACCTGCCCGCCGTGGGCGAACGCCTCGCCAGCGAGCGACAGACCTGGAGCGCGCTGCTCGCCGGGAACCTCGACACCGTGCGTACCGGCAGCGGCCGGGCGCGTCAGAACAGCGTCGGCATCCGAATCGTCATGCTCCGGGAGGGCCTGGCCCGCTGGCGGGAGGCGCCGCTCTTCGGCCACGGCCCCGCCGCCGCAAAGCTCACGCTGCGCGACAGCGAGGTTTTCCTGCTCTCCCGCTTCAACGACTACCACAACGTGCAGGTCGACCTACTCGTGCGCTATGGCGTCGTCGGCCTCGGCCTGTTCACGGCGGCCGTGGTGCTGACCCTCCGCGGTTTCCACCGCGGCTGGCGCGCCGGCGCCCTCGGTGGAGACACGGCGCTCTTCCTCGGCTGCATCATGGCCCTGCTGCTGGCGAGCACCCTGACCAACGTCCGCCTGCTCAACTGGGACTTCCGCTACTGGGTCTTCCTCGCGGCCGGCCCCCTGGCCAGCTACCGGTACTATTGCCGCCCCTGAGCGGCCTACGCGAGCCCGAGGCTGTGACTTGCTACATAGAAAAGCGCACCGCCTTGCTTTATCCTCGCCGCGAGCTAACCAGCCCGGAGTCCCCATGAAAGCCGGCGTCTTCATCCAGACGAACCACAAGCAGATCACCGGCGCCGTCGTCGCCGAGCACGCGCTGCGCCGCTACTCGTCGAACAACGACAAGTTCGACGTCACCATCATGGACATGCGCGACTACCCGTTCTTTGCCGAGCACGAGGGCAGGGAGTACCTGCGCGACGGCGTTCACCGCGTCTGGCTCAACGACGACCTGCAATCCTTCACGCCGACACGCTTCCTGCCTCCGCAGCTCATGGGCTACGAGGGCCGCGCCGTGGTCATCGACCCCGACATTTTCGCCGCCGCCGATATCTGGGAACTGCTCTCCCGCGACATGCACGGCAAGGCGATCATGTGCCGCATGCGCTCGGGCCCCAAGGGGCTGGTCGACAAGTGCATGGCCTCCAGCGTGATGCTCCTAGACTGCGCCAAGCTGACGCACTGGGACCCGGAAACCACCTTCCGCAGGATGTTCACCTTCGAGCAGGACTACCAGCCCTGGATCTGCCTGAAGGACGAGCCCCGCGACAGCATCGACTTCTTCGAGGCCGAGTGGAACGACTTCGACAAGTTCACCACCGATACGAAGATGCTGCACACCACCCGCCGCCGCACGCAGCCCTGGAAGACCGGCCTGCCCACGGACTGGCGGCCGGCGGAGCGCTTCCGCCTGTTTCCGCCGGCGGCCTGGATCCTCCGCGCAAGGCGCAAGCTGTTCGGCGAGTACGCCTTCCTCGGCAACTACAAGCAGCACCCCGATCCGAACCAGGAGCGCTTCTTCTTCGGGCTGCTGAAGGAGTGCCTCGCGGAGGGCAAGATCAGCGAGACCTTCCTGCGCGAGGAGATGGAGAAGAACCACGTGCGCCACGACGCTTTCGAGGTGCTTGAGCGCACGCCCGACCTGCCGCCGGCGCCCACGCATCCGTTAGCCGGCCTTTCCCGGGCCGCCTGACCCGGACTCAGACCCCCACGCGATCCCGCAACCAGTCCAGGTCCAGCCGGGCCGGGTTGTCGATGTAGTCTCTCGGGTTGTCCACCAGGTCGCGCAGGTAGTCCTGGGAAACTTTCCAGGCGATCTCCGGCTCGTCTTTGCCGCGGGCAAGCAGCTCGAACCGGCCGTTGGTGAAGCGCAACGTAAAGTAGTCGAAAGGCGTGTCGGGGTCGTCGCGGTAGACCGCCACACCGAGGTGCTTGCCGCCGATGGTCTTGTCCGCGGCGGTGAGCAAGCCGCCCATAAGCTGTCCGTCCTTGTGCTCGCTGATCGCCGTATTCACGACGTCCAGTGCCTCCATGAAGAGGCCGTAGGTATCGTTGGTCTTCATGTCCATTGTGCTGTCCTCCGCTGGGGATTGTGTATCGGGATGGGTTTAGAGAACGGACCCCGGGAGCTGCCCCGGGGTCAGCGCTTTCGTCAGGACTGCTGCTCATCGACGAGGGTGGTCACGGCGTCGGCCTTGATCACCCGGCCGTCCATGAACTCGTAGTCCATCATGCCGTAGTCGAGGACAGGGTCGTCAGCAGTCGGCGAGGTCACCGTACCGCTGATGCTGACGAAGCTGTCGTCGGGCTTCTGGTACGGCTGGGCGGCCTGCGCCCCGGTAACGCCGAGGGCACCGGCGATCGCGATGGCAAGGACGGTCGGTTTTGCTGTCGGATGCTTCCACATGGTTTACCTCCTTTCCATTGCTCGCTGTTTACGACTTGCGGTTGCTTCACGCGGCCCGTGCCGCGCTGTCACCCGGTAGATGGCAAGCCCCGTGCGAGGGGCGCCAGCATCGGCGAGAGCCCCCGAGGCTGCAGCTTTTCGGCCGGATCGCCGGGCGTACCGCTCCGGGTAGACAACCGGCTGCGGGTGCAAGAGCTGCCTCTGACCGCTGCAAAATCTGCAACTTGCAGCCGGTGCGTGCCGGGGTGGTAGACTCGAGCCATGGACCCGGCGAGCACAGCGCGGCGCGGGGCCTGCTATGTCACCCGGGACCGGGACCCGGAAGTGGTCGACGTGGTCCGACGGTGCCGCTTCGAAGTCGCGGTGGTCCATCCCACCGAGGCCCCGGTGGGGCCGGAGGCCCCGCAGCTCCTGCTCATCGACGCCGACTGCGCAGCGGATGCCGACAGCGCGGCGCGCCTGCTGGACAGCTTCCGCACCGCCGGCAGCCAGGTCTTCCTGCTCGGAAACGCCAGCGAACAGCCCGCCTGGAGCGCCTGGGTGCGCTCGGGCGACGCCATCTTCCTGCGCCGGCCCGTCGCCGGCGACTACCTCGAGGCGCTGCTGCGCGACATCCAGGGCGAGATACCCACGGGGCGGGCGCCGGACGTCGCGCCGGTGGCTCTGGACCAGTTCGGCCTGCTTCTCGGCAGCTCCGGCCCCATGCGCGAACTCTACCGCCTGCTGCGCAAGGCGGCGGCCACGGATGCCAGCGTCTGTATCCACGGCGAGAGCGGCACCGGCAAGGAGCTCGCCGCGCGCTCCATCCACGCCTTCTCCCCGCGCAGCGAAGAGCCCTTCTGCGCCATCAACTGCGGCGCCATCCCCTCGGAGCTGGTGGAGAGCGAGCTCTTCGGCCACGAGCGCGGCAGCTTCTCCGGCGCGGAACGCCGGCACGCCGGCCTGTTCGAGCGCGCCGGGCGCGGCACGGTACTCCTCGACGAGATCACCGAGATGCCGGAGGACACGCAGGTCAAGCTGCTGCGGGTGCTCGAGAGCGGGCGTTTCCGGCGCGTCGGCGGCGAAACGGACCAGGGCTGGCACGCGCGGCTGATCACCGCCACCAACCGCGACCCGGACGAGGCCGTGGCCAGGGGGCGGCCGCGCGAAGACCTCTACTACCGGATCCGCCAGCTGACCGTGCACGTACCCCCGCTGCGCGAGCGCGGCGAGGACGCAGTCGCGCTGGCGCGCTGTTTCATGGCCGAGTATGCCGAGCGCAGCGGCCGCCCGGTGCGCCTGGGCGGGGACGCCGAAGCGCTGCTGCGGCGCTATCACTGGCCGGGCAACGTCCGCGAGCTGCGCCACGTGGTGCTGAGCGCCTGCCGGGTCTGCCGCAGCGTGATCACCCCGGCCCACCTGCCGGCGCTGCAGCCGGCGCCGGCGACGCCGCAGGAGGGGCTGGGCATCGGCCCGGGCATGACGGTGGCGGAAGCGGAGCGGCGCCTGATTCTCGCCACGCTGGAGGCGGAGAACGGCGACCGCAAGCGCGCCGCGGAGCGGCTCGGGATCAGCGTGAGGACGCTTTACAACCGTCTCAGGGTCTACCGCGCCGCCGGCACGGCGTCCTGAAACAGCGATCGCACCGCCGCCGCCGACGCGGCGAGCTCGGCGTCACAGACACCGGACCCTGCAGCGCCGGCGGCCGGCAGCGGCGCCTCCGCGCTGCTCTCGTCCAGCCAGCGGGCCGCACCCGACAGCACCAGCGCATCCTGGATCCGCCCGATCTCCCGGCGCATGCGCCGCGGCCCGAGGCACATCGCCAGCCGGTGGCTCAGCGGCTTGTAGCGCCAGCCGTGGCTCAGCCGCCACCAGGGCGTGGCCCCGTCGCCGGGATCGAAAATATAAACGGGCCGGCCGCGGGTCTGCGCCTCGGCCAGCATGGACATGGATTCCCCGGAGACCACGAAGGCGTCGGCCAGCGCCAGCAGCCCGCGGTAGGGGTTCTCCCCTTCACCCCAGCGGTGCACCAGGCGCGGCACGGCGAGCTCGCCGGCGAGCGCATCGAGAGCCGCGGGCGGCGTGCGCGGGCTGCCCGTGACCAGCAGCGAACCCCCGTTGCCGGCAGCGAGACGCTGCGCCAGCGCGCCGAGACGCCGCCCCTTGGCGGCGGTGTAGACGTACTTGCCGCTATCGCCACCCACCAGCACGGCGATCCACGGGCGCGGCAGCGCTTCCAGGGCCGGCGCCAGCGCTTCACCGGCCGCAGCGAGCGCCTCGGGCCGCAGGTCGCAGAGCGGCAGCGTGTTGTGGCGGATATTCGACGCCGCGGGCAGGAAGTACTGCGGGGTGGTCACCACCAGGTCCCAGCTGTCCAGCGGTGCCCAGGGCCGGCCGACGTGCACGAGCCGCGTCGCGCCGCCGGCCTGGCGGCGGATCCAGCGCGCCACCGGCTCGTTGCGCCGCCCGGCGGTCAGCACCAGGTCCGGCCACGGCGGCGCCAGCGGCGACGAGGCGCGGCGGTCGATGCCGGCGAGGGTCACGCGCAGGGCGAGGTGGGGCAGCAGCTCCCAGGCGCGGGCGGCGATGTGCCGCGCTTCCCAGGGCCAGCCGAGCGCATCGGCGAGCGCCGTCACCTGCGCATTGTCGCCGGCCTTGCGGCCGAGCAGGCACCAGGTGCGCGGGGCGGACTGCGGCGGCGTTTCAGCGGCGGGCAAGGTGGGCTCCCCGGGTCAGGAATATTGCCAGCGGGCGCCGTTCAAGTGCGGCGCCAGCGCGCGTAAACTATCACGATCGCGACATTAACGGGGCAAGACACCGTGAAACCGACCGTTTTCATCCACACCAACCACAAGCAGATGCTCGGCGCCATCGTCAGCCGCCACTCGCTGAAAAAGCGCTCGGCAAACCCCGACGCCTTCGACGTGCGCTTCATCGAGGTCAGCGATTTCCCGTGCATGGCCGCGCGCGAGGGCGACCTCTACCTGCGCGACGGCGACAAGCGGCCCTGGCTGAACAACGACCTGCAGTCGTTCACGCCGCTGCGCTTCGCCCCGCCCCAGCTCATGGGCTACCAGGGCCGCGCCGTGGTCATGGACCCTGACATCTTCGCCGTCGGCGACATCAACGAGCTCCTCGGCCGCGACATGGACGGCAAGGCCATCGTCTGCCGCCCGAAGTCCGGCGCCAAGGCGCGCAAGGGGGCCTGGGCCTCCAGCGTGATGCTGCTGGACTGCGCAAAGCTCACGCACTGGGAGTTCGAGCGCGAGTTCAACGAGATGTTCATCCCGGCACAGCGCGACTACATGGACTGGGTCTCGCTGAAGCTCGAGGACCCGGCCACCATCGGCTTGCTCGAGCACTGCTGGAACGACTTCGACCACCTCGACGAGCACACCAAGCTGCTGCACAACACCAAGCGCAAGACCCAGCCCTGGAAGACGGGCCTGCCCATCGACTACCGCCCGGCGGACACCTTCCAGCTGTTCCCGCCCCGGCACTGGCTGCGCCGCGCCCGCCGCGCCCTCTTCGGCGACTACAAGTTCGCCGGCCGCTACGCGAAGCACCCGGACCCGGCGCAGGAGAAGTTCTTCTTCGACCTGGTGCGCGAGTGCCTCGAGGACGGCGTGCTCACGGAAGACCAGCTGCGGGACGAGATCCGGCAGGGGCACGTGCGGGAGGATGCGCTGCAGCTGGTGGGGGCCTAACGGGGGCTCTTCCTGACCCGATGTGGACCTGTCGACCTGAGGTGGCGCCGCCGCGCCCGGAGGTCCGGTCGGGACACGCTACAAGCACGTCCCTGTGCGCTCGGCGCCGGCCGTCCCTGGCCGGCGACGGTCCCGACCGGACCTCCGGCCACGGCGGCTTCCCTCGCACTGCCGGCGGGTATAGCTAGCGCACGTCAGTGATAGTCGTAAATTGGATCGAGGGAGTCAGCAAGCTGACGATCGATGGCCTCGACTTCCTCGTCATTGAAGTAATCGCGATAACCGCCGACCTTGGCGCGGCGGACCTTGTAGGAATCCGGGTTGTCCTTATCGCGGGCGCGCATGCGGCCGGCGAAGCGGAAGGTGTCCGAGCTCTCCATCTTCTTCATGTTCTCGAAGGACGCATGCTCGATGGCGGCGGCCTGCTCCTCCGGCGTGGCCTCCACCCCCATGAAGGCGACGAGCTTCGCCAGTTCCCCGTGCGGCTCGGCGCGCAGGTCCTCGTAGCGCAGCAGGTGGAAACGCTGCACGTGCTCGCGCTCGGCGGCCCAGGTGTTCAGGTAGTCGACTACCGCGCGCAGGCTGCCGCCGTCGTTGTCGCCGGTGACGAAGTCGAAAACGCTGATGTCGTCATCGCGCGACGGGTAGTTGTTGAGCACGACCTTGTTCGGCTTCAGGCGGAACTTCCACTGGAAGAACTGCGAAACCGCCACATCGCGCGGATCCCGGGCCATGAGTACCACCGGCTTGTCGTAGAACGGCGCCTTGCTGGCCGGCTCGCCGGTGTAGTCCTTGATGTAGTTGTCGTGCGTGAAGAAGATCTTCGGCACGGCGCGATTCATCTGGTGGAAATTGTCGAAACCGAGCAGCGCGTTCTCCGGCAGATCGTGGCGGATGCGGAACAGGTGCGACAGCATCACCCGCAGCCAGGTGCGGCCGCTCTTGCCGAAGGAGACGATGACGATGTCCGCTTCGCGCAGGCGGGCGAGCTGTTCCCGGCCGCGCAGCCGCCGCTCCTCGGCGATGACCTCGGCCTGCGGCCGGTTGCGGTTGCGCCAGTTGAGGACGCGCCGGGCGGCCTTCTTGCGCAGCGTGTTGGCGGCGTGGCGCAGCTGCTGCAGGGCGTATTTCACGCCGAAGCCTGCTCCGCCTGCGGCCCGTAACCGAACTGCGGGTCGAGCTTCGCCACCATGGCGTCGAGGGCCGCGCACTGGGCGTCGTCGAAGTGTTCGCGGTAGCCGCCGACCTTGGCCTTGCGCACCTTGAAGGACGCCGGATTATCCCTGTCACCGGGCTTCACCCGCGCGCCGGAGCCCTTGAAGTACTGTTCCTGCTCCATCTTCTTCATGTTGTCGTAGGCGGCGAACTGTACCGCCTCGGCCACCTGCTCGTCGCTGACCGCCGTGCCGGTGAAGTCGAGAATCTGCCGGAGCACCGCGCCCGGGTCCGCGCGCATGTCCTCGTAGCGGACCACCAGCAGGTCGTCGAGCTGGTCCCTTGATGCCGCCCAGTCGTTGAAGTAGTCGACGATGCGCGGCACGCCGACCGCCGGGTCCTGCACGAACTGCCAGACGTCGATGTCGGCACCGTGGGGCGGGTAGTCGTTGATGAACTTCTTCACCGGCCGCATGCGGTACTGCCACTGGAAGAACTGCGACACGGCCACGTCTCTTGGATCGCGCACCAGCAGCACCATGCGCTTGCCGGCGAAATGCGCCTTGCTCTGCCAGTTGCCGGTGTAGTCGCGCAGGTAGTTGTTGTGGGTGAAGAACACCGCCGGCAGCCGCGGATCGACGGCCTTGAGGTTGTCGAAGTCCAGCAGCTCGCTCGCCGGCAGGTTGCCGAGCTGGGTGTAGGCCCGCGACAGCATGACCCGCAGCCAGGTGCGACCGCTCTTGCCCCAGCTCATGAGCACCCAATCCGCGCGCTCAAGCTTCTTGTACTCCTCGCGCCCGCGCAGCCAGCGCTCCAGCCCCTTGCGCTTGCGCGCGGGCAGCCAGAACAGCAGCGTGAGAATGACGAAGCGTGCGGCGACGCGAGCCTTGTCGGCCATGCGGTGCGGGCCTTCGGAGTGCGGTTGGGACAGACGGCGGCGATCATACCCGATTGGACGCCCCGCCGCAGCCGGACGGCATTTTTCACGTTTCGCACGCGCGCCCTGCCCTGCCGCTCCGGCGCAGCGCGGAGTATCATACGCCCATGAACTACGCGAACCTCGAAACGCTGCGCGCGGCGCCCCTAAACACGGACCCGTTCCCCTTCCTGGTGGCCCCCGGCTTCCTTTCCCCGGCGGACCTCGCCACGGTCAACGCGGACTACCCGGCGATCGATTCAGCGGCGAATCACGCCCTGGAGGACCTGAGCTACGGCCCGGCTTTCGCCCGCTTCATCGAGGATCTCGAGAGCGACGCCTTCGCCCGCCTGCTCGGCGAGCGCTTCGACATGGCCCTCACGGGCCTGCCGTCCACGATCACGGTGCGCAAGTTCTGTGAGCGCACGGACGGCAATATCCACACGGACCACAAGAGCAAGATCATCACCGTCCTGGTCTATTTCAACGAGCAGTGGACGCACAGCGAAGGCCAGCTGCGCATGCTGCGCGGCAGGCACGATATCGAGGACTACGCCGCGGAGGTCCCGCCCCTCGGCGGCACGCTCCTCGCCTTCAAGCGCACCCCCCACTCCTGGCACGGCCACACCCGCTTCGTCGGCGAGCGCCGCATGCTCCAACTCAACTACCTCGACCGCAGCCCCCTCTCCGTGGCCAGCCAGCGTATAGCCCGCGCCGGTACCCACTTCGCCAAGAACGTCCTCGGACTAAGGTAGATCCTTGGCTGGACGGTCCCCCGTCCAGCTGGCAATGGTGGCTTTGCGGTTTTGATTTGACGGTGGTGGCGCCGCCGTCGCTGGGAAAGCCCTGTCGGAACCGCTACAAGCACATCCATGTGCGCTCGACGCGGGCCGTCCATGGCCCGCGACGTTCCGACAGGGCTTTCCCAGCGACGGCGGCTTCATGACCTACCCAGCGAGTCCTAGCTACTCAAGTGGCTCCCAGTCATTCCGGCACGACTGTAACCGGGGGTGGTAGGAGCTACATCCAACTGCGGGTGGATAAGCGTCGCATCGGTCAAATTGAAGCCGGCGGGCCGGGGGAGGCCCTCACGGACCGTCGCCGGCCATGGATGGCCGGCGCCGAGCGCACATGGACGTGCTTGTAGCGTGTCCGTGAGGGCCTCCCCCGGGTCGCCGGCGCCACCAAAACCAGCTACGCAGTCCCCGAACCCGCCTCTGGAAAAAACGCCCGAACCCGTTCTACCGCCACAGAGAGGTCACCCGGCAACTCACCGGCAGGCTCAGTCAGCGGCTCCCCCGCCCACACCGCCAAACCGTGATCGATCAGCAAACGGTGAAACGCCTGGAAATCACGGGTGGCGGAGAAGAGCTTGAAATAGTCGATGCGGTAGATCGCGCGGGCGAGGCGTTGGCGCCAGCGGTCGGTGGGGGTGGTGCAGCGGGGGTTGTTGAGCCAGCTGGCGAAGCGGCGACGCCAGAGATCCGGGGCGCCGAAACGGCCGGCGGGGAGCGGGAAGATGGCCAGGGGCTTGCGCAGGCGGGCGACTTCGACCTGCATCGAGATACTGTCGCCAGTGACCACGAACGCATCGGCGCTGCCGAGGAGCGCGCGGTAGGGGTTGTCTTCCGGCGGGGCGTCGGCGGACCAGGTGAACAGGCGTGCCTCGGGGGGCAGGTCGCGTTCGAGGACCGCGACCACGTCGGCGGTCGTGCGCCGGCTGGTGGTGATATAGGGCGTGCCGCCGTCCGCGACCACGCGCTTCGCCTCGGCGACCAGGCCGTGAGCCACGCGCTCGTCCATGACGAAAGGGTTGGTCTCGCCGCCGACCAGGAAGGCGACAAGCGGGCGCGGCAGGCCGGCGAGGCGCGGCGCCCAGGCCTCGGCGGACTCGCGCACGGCGTCCTCCGCCACCTGCATGAAGGGCAGCGCGGTGACCAGCACATTGGGCAATGGCGGCATCTGGTTCTCGCCGCTGGCGATCACCAGGTCGAAAGCGTCGAGGAGGCCCGAGGGCTTGCCGACCAGGGCGATCTTCGTGCGCCCGCCGCTCTGTGCCTTGACCCAGAGCGCGGCCATGGACGGACGGCGGCCGACGGTGAGGATGAGGTCCGGCCACGGCGCCTCGAGGGCGTCGGAGCGCGCCGGGTCCAGGTGCTCGAGGGTGGGCCGGTAACGGGGCTTACCGTAGACCCACTGCGGCAGCGGCTGCACGAAGCGGTGCTCCACGGGCCAGCCGAGAGCGTCGACGATCGTCTCCACCTGGCCGTTGTCCCCCCGCTTGTCGCCGAGGATGACCCAGGTGCGCGGCGTCATGGCTCAGCCCTGGTCGGCGGTGCCGTAGCCGAGGGCGGGGTCGATATGCGCGTCGAGGAGGGCATCGAGCTCGGCGACCTGCTCGGGCGGGAAGTCCTCGCGGTAGCCGCCGACCTTGCCCCGGCGCACCTTGTAGGTGGTCGGGTCCTCGGCGTTGACGAGCTTCATGCCGCCCTGGCTGAAGGTGCCGCTGGTCTCGAGCTTGCGCAGGTTGTCGAAGGAGCCCCACTCCACCGCCTCGCGGATCTCTTCCTCGCTGAAGCTCTCGCCCACGTGCGCGAGGATCCTGCCCAGGGTTTCCACAGGCTCGGCGCGCAGGTCCTCGTAGCGCACCATGAGGCCCCGCGGCAGGGCGCGCACGTTGCGGGCCCAGCCGTTCTCGTAGTCGATGAGAAACGGCAGGCCGATATCCGAATGGCGCACGAAGTCCCAGAGCCCGACGCTGCGCCGGTCGATGGGGTGTTCGATGCTGGCGTTGATGAGTTCCTGCTTGGCGCGGGACTGGCGCTTGGTGAACTGGTGGTACCAGGACACCGCGATGTCGATGGGGTGGCGGGCGAGGAAGACCACGGGCTTGTGGCGCAGCGGGTTGTCCGGTGCGCCCTCGGCGAGGAGCTTGCCGACCTCACCCTCGTAGCTGTAGCAGCCGTTGGTGGCGGCGAGGCGCGGGATCTCCGGGATCTTGCGGGCGAACTCGTCGGTGTTGATGAGCTTCGACTCCGGCAGGTTGTGGCGGAGCTGATAGAGGCGGCTGATCATGGCCTTCAGCCAGGTGTTGCCGCTTTTCGGGTGGCCGATGATCAGGAAGTTCGCCCGCTGCGCCTTGGACAGCTCGAGCTGCGCCAGGTATTTGCGGCGCAGGCCCACGCGCGCGCCGGCGGGGAGCAGTTCCGTGGGGGCAATGATCAGCGCCTTCTTGACGCCGTCGCTCAGGTTCAGCATGACGATTCCCGGCCCGGGGGCCGCCAGGGTGTTCGGAAAAGCCGCGGATTATGCGGGATGAGGACCGCCCGCGCCACCGGCGAGCCTGTTAAATAAGACCGCGCGGCCGCCCGCCCGCGCGCGGAACGGGCTACAATCGCGGCCATGATCATCGAGCGCTACCTGAGCCGGGAAATCCTGCATCCCTTCGGCCTCGGCCTGGGCCTGCTG
This sequence comes from Pseudohaliea sp., assembly GCF_040217025.1. GTDB lineage: Bacteria > Pseudomonadota > Gammaproteobacteria > Pseudomonadales > Halieaceae > Pseudohaliea. The sequence goes on from NZ_JAVJOA010000010.1 coordinate 302,518, forward strand.
GTGCTCGTGTTCGTGGGCTACTCCCTAGCGCAGCAGCTCACCATGGCGGCCGCCGGCCAGTTCGACCTGCTCACCGCCGGGCAGCTGGTGCTGCTGCGCACGCTGATCGTCCTCGAGGTGCTGCTGCCGTCGGCGCTCTTCTTCTCCGTGCTCGCCGGCCTGGGCCGGCTCTACCGGGACGCCGAGATGAGCGCGCTCTACGCCGCCGGCGTCAGCCGCCGGCGCGTGCTCGGCGCGGTCTGCCTGCTCGGCCTCGCCATCGCCGGGCTGACCGGCCTCATCTCCATCGAGGGCCGGCCCTGGGCCTACCGCGAGAGCTACCGGCTGCAGGCGCAGGCCGCGGCGGAGTTCGACCTGAAGAAAATGGCCACCGGCGAGTTCGTCACCATGGGCGACAGCGACTACACCTTCATCGCCGATGACCTCGACCTCGAGCGCGGGCTGCACAAGTCCGTGTTCCTGCAGAAGCCGCACGAGGACGGCGCCCGCGCCGAGCTCATCTACGCGGACAGTGCCGCCCTGCCGACGCTGAACCCGAGCGAGCCGCTCACCGCGACCTTCTACGACGGCTACCACTACCTCCTCGACAACCGGGAGCAGCTGGACGTGACCATGAACTTCGGCACGCTCACCATCCGCCTGCCGGGCACGGAGGCCCAGGAGCGCTACCGGCGCAAGGCGGAGCCCACGGAGGCCTTGCGCCGCTCGGACCGCCCCAAGGACATCGCCGAGTACCAGTGGCGGGTCACCACGCCGCTCGCCACCGTGCTCCTCGCCCTCATCGCCGTGCCGCTGTCGGCCTCGGCGCCGCGGGAGTCGCGCACGCGCAGCTTCCTGGTCGCCATCGCCGCCTACGTCTGCCTGTTCGCCATCACCAGCGCCGTGCGCACGGGCATGGAGCAGGGTACCGTGCCGGAGCTGCCGGGACTGTGGGGCACCTACGCCGTGTTCGCCGTGCTCCTGGCCGTGCTGCTCAACCCGCCGCGGCTGCCCCGGCGCCGATGAGCATCCTCACCCGCTACCTCACCGCGGCGCTGTTGCGCGGCTGGCTCATCACCTTCCTGGTAGTCGCCGCGGTGTTCGGGCTGCTCGCCTTCATCGACGAGCTGGATGCGGCCCAGGGCGAGTACGGCGCTGTCGCGGTCGCGAGCTATACGCTCATGGTGCTGCCGCAGCAGCTGCTCTCGCTGGCGCCGGTGATTCTGCTCCTCGGCACGATCATCGCGCTGGCCGGCCTGCAGAAGGGTTCCGAGCTCACGGTGATCAGCTGCGCCGGCGTGCCGATCAGCCGCCTGCTCCTGGCCATCGCCGTGCCCACGGCGGTCGTGGCGCTGCTGCTCTGGGTGGGCATGGAGACCGTGACCGCGCCCCTGCACCAGCGCGCCGAGGCGCTGCGCATGAAGCTGCGCTACGACAACCCGCACACGCTGCCGGCGGGCGGGGTCTGGTCCCGCAACGACCGGCGCTACATCCACCTGGGTACCATGCGCGAGGAACGCGTGCCGGCAAACATCGCCCTCTATGAATTCGACGCCGAGGGACGCCTGGCGCGCGCCGTGCACGCCGCCACGGCGACGGTCGGCGACGACCGCCGCTGGCGCTTCGAGGACGTGCAGGAGAAGGTGCTGGAAGACGGCCAGCTGCAGACGCACCGCCGCGACAGCCTGGTGATCGACAACCTGTGGGCCCGGCGCGAGCTGCCGGTGCTCTCGCTGTCGCCGGAGAGCATGCGCCTCTCGGTGCTCTACGGTTACGGCACCTACCTGGCCGCCAGCGCCCGCGACGCGCGCAGCTACCTGAGTACCTTCTGGCAGCGCCTGGCCCTGCCGCTGACCGCCGCGGCCATGGTCCTGCTGGCGACACCCGTCAGCGCCCAGCTCGGCTCCCGCCGGGGCAGCGCGGTGGGGGTGAACCTCGCCGTCGGCGCCCTCATCGGTATCGGCTTCTACCTGGGCTCGCAGATCCTCTTCGCCCTGGGCACGCTGCTCGGCCTGCCTCCGCTGCTGGTGGCGCTGCTGCCGGCGCTGGCCATCACCGCCTGTGCCGTGCTGCTCTTGCGACGCATGCACTGGTAGACTGGCCCGCCCACGCCGAAGGACCCCCGCCCGCCATGCGCCTGATGTTCAGCTTTTTCCGCAGCTACCGCGGCCCGACGCTGCTCATGCTGCTGGCGCTGCTGCTGTCCGGGCTCGCCGAGGGCGTGGGCCTGTCGGCCCTGCTGCCGCTGCTCAACATTGCCCTCGGCAGCGGCCGCCTCACCGGCGGTGCTGCCGAGCCACCGTCCGGCTATGAGCAGGTGGTGCTCGACGCCCTCGACGGCCTCGGCATTGCCACGACGCTCGGCAACATGCTGCTCATCGTCCTCGCCGGCGTGTTCCTGAAGAGCGTGTTCCTGCTCGCGGCGCAGCGCCAGGTGGGCTACACCGCGGCGCAGGTGGGCACGGACCTGCGCCTGCAGATGCTGCGCGCGGTGCTGCGCAGCCGCTGGGAGTACTTCCTGCACCAGCCGGCGGGCAAGCTCACCAATGCCCTGGCCACGGAGGCGGAGCGCTCCTCCCAGTCCTTCGTCCACGGCGCCACGGCGATCACCTTCCTGATCCAGTCGCTGATCTATGGCAGCGTCGCCTTCGCCCTGTCCTGGCGCGCCTCGCTGGTCGCCATCGTCGCCGGCGCCATCGTGATCGGCCTGTCGCATTTCCTTGTGCGCATCACCCGCCGCGCCGGGCGCAAGCAGACGCGCATGCTGACCTCGCTGGTCGGCAACCTCACCGACATCCTGCAGTCCGTGAAGCCGATCAAGGCCATGGCCCGGGAGGAGCGCGCCGACCAGGTGCTGGCCGAGGACACGCGGCAGCTGAACCGCGCGCTGCGCCGGCAGGTGCTGGCCTCGGCGCTGCTGGATTCGGCGCAGGAGCTGATGTTCGCGATCTTCATCTGCCTCGGCATCTACGCGGCGCTGGAGGTCTTCCAGATGGAGCTGCCGAAGGTCATGGTGCTGGTGGTGGCCCTCGGCCGCGCCTTCTCCTTCCTCGGCAAGGTGCAGAAGCAGTACCAGAAGCTCGTGCAGGGCGAGAGCGCCTACTGGGCCATGCGCGACAGCATCGCAGAGGCCGGCGCCGCCGCCGAGGCGAGCGGCGGCGAGGCACCGGCACCGCTCGCGGAGGGGATCGCCTTCCGCGACGTGGTCTTCGCCTACGACGACCGGCACCCGGTCTTCGACGGGCTGTCGCTGGACATTCCCGCCGGCTCCCTCACCACACTCGTGGGCCCGTCGGGGACTGGCAAGACGACCCTGGTGGACCTCACCATCGGCCTGCTGCAGCCGTCCCGGGGCGAGGTCTGCATCGACGGCAAGGCGCTGGCAACGCTGGACGCCCGCGCCTGGCGCCGGCAGATCGGCTATGTGCCGCAGGACACGGTGCTCCTGCACGCCAGCATCCTGCAGAACGTCACCCTCGACGACCCGGCCCTGAGCCGCGAGGATGCCGAGCAGGCCCTGCGCGATGCCGGGGCCTGGGACTTCGTGGCGGCGACGCCGCAGGGTATGGACACGGTCGTGGGTGAACGCGGCGGCAAGCTCTCCGGCGGCCAGCGCCAGCGCATCGTGATCGCCCGGGCACTGATCAACCACCCGCGGCTGCTGATCCTCGACGAGGCCACCAGCGCCCTGGACCCGGCCAGCGAGCAGGCCGTGCGCCAGACCATGGAGCAGCTGAAGGGCCGGCTGACCATCCTCGCCATTTCCCACAACCGCGCCATGATCGACGCGGCGGACCGCGTCTACCGGCTGCAGGACGGCCGGGCGGAAATCGGCCTGCCGTGATCCCGGCGCCGTTGCCGCTGCGCCTCGGCGCCGCGCTCGCCATGGCCGCAATCACGCTGCTGCTCTCGCTGCTACCGGGCGTTCCCCTCGAGGGCGACACGCAGTTCCAGTGGCACCTGGGGGCCGTGCCGCCCGCACTGCAGAACGTCATGCACCTGGTCTTCTACGCGCTGCTGTATGGAGCCTGGGCCTGGGCCCTGGAGGACACCCGGGTAGCACCTTTCAGGCTTGCCGCGGCGGTTTTCGCCTTCGGATTACTGATCGAACTTGCGCAGCTGCAGGTACCGGGACGCTACGCCTCCCTGCTGGACGGGGTCCTGAACGGTGCCGGAGTGGCCCTGGGCTACCTGGCCTGCCGGGCTCGCCGAGCGGCGCACTGACGCCGGTTCAGGCCTCCGCGACCAACGCGCACACCCGCGCCAGCGCCCGGTCCAGGTCGGGCGAGCGCGCCGCCACCGGCACGCCCGGCGCCCCGACCACCGGACCGACATCCTCCAGCCACTCGGCACGGCCGGCGGCCACCAGCGCCCGGTGCACCAGCGAGATATCGCGGCTCAGCGGCTGGGGAAACCAGCGCATCAGCAGCCGGTAGAGGAAGGCGCCAAGGCGCGGGTCGACGGTCTCGGTAGCAACGCTCGCCGTGCCGGCGTCCCGGCGCATGCCCCCGAGGTCGAAGAGCGCCACGGGGCGGCCCGTGCCGCAGGCCTCCGACAGCATGGCGATGCTGTCGCCGGTGACGATGAAGGCGTCGGCGAGAGCGAGGATGCCCGCGTAGGGGTTGTCCGGGGAGGCGCCGTAGCGGTGCAGCAGGTGCGGGCAGGTATGCACGCCGCCGCTGCCGGCGAGGCCCCGCTCCAGCACCTCGGTCACCGCCGGGCGCGTGCGCGCGCTGGTGGTCACCAACAGCGAACCGCCGCAGTCCCGGGCGCGGGCCACGGCCTGCTCGAGGAGCCGCGACGCGGCGCGCCGGCCCAGGGTGTAGGGCCCACTGTCGCCGCCGACGAGGACGCCGATCCACGGCCGCGGCAGCGGCGCGAAGCGGGCCGCCCAGGTCTCGCCGGCGCGCTGCAGGCGCCGGCCCTCCAGGCCGTGCAGCGTGAGCTCGTTGTGCAGCACCCGAGGGTGCGCCGGCACCCGGTACTGCGGCGTGGTCACCAGCAGGTCGAACTCGTCGAGGTGACCCCAGGGCTTGCCCACGTGCACGTAGCGCGTCACCCCCCCCGACGCCTGGCGCAGCCAGCGGCCCAGGGGCTCGTTGCGCACGCCGGCGGTGATCACCAGGCCCGGCCAGGGGGCGGTGAAGGTGCGCCGGGAGCGGCGGCGCAGCCCCGCCAGCGACGCCTGGCGGAACAGGTGCGGCCAGACCGCCCAGGAGCGGTACTCCGGGCTGATCGTCTCGAGCGGCCAGCCGAGCGCGGACGCGGCCCCCTCGGCGAGGGCGCGCACCTGCCCGCGCTCGCCGGCACGGTAAGCGTCGATCAACCAAACGGCTGGCATTGGGGAGAGTCCATGGGTATAGTGCGCCGGAATCTAGCGCCTGGGCGGCGCCCGCGCAAGGAGGACGGCCGTGGCCGATTACCAGAGCTGCCTCGCGTTCCTGTGTGAACTGCTGCAGAAGTACAACCGGAAGCGCGTGATGATCAACGAGAACACCGGCCTGGTCGCGGACCTGGGCCTGAGTTCCCTCGAGGTCATGGAGGTGATCGAGCAGATCGAGGATCACTACGACATCTCGATCCCGCTCAATATCCTGCCCGACGTCAACACGGTGGCAGACCTGACGCAGAAGATCCGCGACCTCAACCCCTGAGCCGCCCGGCGCCCCCTCACGCCATCGAGGGCACCACAGCGAGGGCTACACCATGCTCCTGGACAAGTTCAAGGAAATGGCGGCGTTCCAGTCGGAGCTCCGCGACCGCAGGCTGAAGGCCTTCGGCGCCGTCACCGACGAGCTCCTCTCCGCCACGGAGGGCGTCGTGGAAGGGCGCCGGGTCATCCTTGCCGGCACCAACAACTACCTCGGCCTGTCCGCGGACCCGCGCTGCATCGAAGCCGCCCGCGCGGCGACCAGCCGCTGGGGCACGGGCACCACCGGCTCGCGGCTCGCCAACGGCAGCTTCGCCGAGCACCAGGCGCTGGAGGCGGAGCTGGCGGCCTTCTTCGGCGTCGGCCACGCGATCACCTTCTCCACCGGCTATGCCGCCACCATGGGCACCTGCGCCACCCTGGCCGGCCCCGGCGATGTGATCCTGCTCGACGCCGACAGCCACTCGAGCATCTACTCCGGCGTGAAGCTCTCCGGCGCCGAGGTCATCCGCTACCGCCACAGCGACCCCGCCGACCTCGCCAAGCGCCTGCGCCGCCTCGGCGACCGCGCGGCGAACACGCTCATCGTCGCCGAGGGCATCTACAGCATGCTCGGCGACATTGCGCCGCTGCAGGAGATCGCCGACATCAAGCGCGAATACGGTGCCATGCTGCTGGTCGACGAGGCGCACTCCCTGGGCGTGCTCGGCGAACGCGGCCGCGGCGCCGCGGAGGCCGCCGGGGTGGAAGACGCGGTGGATTTCACCGTCGGCACTTTCTCCAAGAGCCTCGGCGGCGTCGGTGGCTACTGCGTCAGTCCGCACCCCGAGCTCGAGGACGTGCGCTACTGCATCCGCGCCTACATTTTCACGGCCTCGCCCACGCCCTCGGTAGTCGCCTCGACCCGCCGGGCGCTGCAGATCCTGCGCGACGAGCCGCAGCTGCGCGAGCGCCTCTGGGACAACGCGCGGCGCCTGTACAGCGGGCTCAAGGCCCTCGGTCTCGCCTTGGGGCCTACGCCGAGCCCGGTCGTCGCCGTGGAGTTCGCCGACCGCGAGGCGGCCATGGCGGCCTGGCAGCAGCTGTTCGACAGCGGCGTCTACGTCAACCTCGTGGTGCCGCCGGCCTCGCCGAGCACCAACTACCTGCTGCGCAACAGCATGAGTGCGGCGCACAGCACCGAGCAGGTCGACCGGATCATCGAGGCCTACCGCGGCCTCATCGACGCGGGCCTCGTCACTCCCGACGCCGCCTGATGGACCGTCTTCTCATCACCGGGAACGGCCCCCTCGCCGGCGAGGTGTCCATCGCCGGCGCCAAGAACGCCGCCCTCCCGGTCCTCGCTGCGGCGCTCCTCGGCAGCTCGCCGCTCAGCGTGAGCAACGTGCCCGCGGTGCGCGACATCGACACCGCACTGAAGCTCCTCGAGCTGCTCGGCTGCCGCATCGAGCGCGACCGTGCCACGGTGCATATCGACGCCGGCGCCGTGCACAGCGTGCGCGCGCCCTACGAGCTGGTGAAAACCATGCGCGGCGCCATTCTCCTCCTCGGCCCGCTGCTCGCCCGCTTCGGCAGCGCGGACGTCTCTCTCCCCGGGGGCTGCGCCATCGGGTCGCGGCCGGTGAACGAGCATATCGAGGGCCTGCGCGCCATGGGCGCGGAGATCCGTATCGAGAACGGCTACATCAAGGCCGAGGCCGCGCGGCTGCGCGGCTGTCACTACGCCTTCGACGTCCCGTCGGTCACGGGCACTGAGAACCTGATGATGGCCGCCGCGCTCGCCGACGGCGAAACGGTGCTCGAGAACGCGGCCATGGAGCCGGAAATCGGCGATCTCGCGCGGCTGCTCACGGCCATGGGCGCGCGCATCGAGGGCGCCGGCTCCAGCGTCGTGCGTATCGAGGGCAGGCCCGCGCTGACCGGCGCCAGCCACCGGGTACCGCCGGACCGCATCGAGACCGGTACCTTCCTCGCCGCGGCCGCCGCGACGCGCGGCAGCGTCACGCTGCGCAACACGGACTCGTCCTTCCTGCAGCACGTGCTCACCAAGCTGCAGGCCAGCGGCCTGCAGCTCGACTCGGGCGACGACTGGATCACCCTCGACAGCGGCGGCCGCCGCTGCCGGGCCATGCATATCTCCACCGCGCCCTACCCCGGCTTCCCCACGGACCTGCAGGCCCAGTTCATGGCGGTGAACGCCCTCGCCGAGGGCAGCGCGACGGTAGTGGAGAACATCTTCGAGAACCGCTTCATGCACGTGGCGGAGCTGAAGCGCATGGGCGCGGCCATCGACCTGCAGGGCAACACGGCCATCGTCCAGGGCCGGGAGCGGCTGCAGGGGGCGCCGGTCATGGCGACGGACCTGCGCGCCTCCGCGGGCCTGGTCATCGCCGCGCTCGCCGCCGACGGCGAGACCACCATCGACCGGGTCTATCACCTGGATCGCGGCTACGCCGGCATCGACGACAAGCTGGCATCGCTGGGCGGCATCATCCGCCGCATCCACTGAGCGGCGCGCCGCGGCCGTGACCCGGGACTTCGTTCATCTCTCCGACCTGCACCTGACCTCCCTGGCCGGGGTGTCGCCGCGGGAGCTATTCTCCAAGCGCTTCCTCGGTTACCTGTCCTGGCGCCGCCGCCGGCGCCTGGAGCACCGGCGGGAACGCCTGAATGCGCTGGTCGCCGACTTTGCGGACGACAGCGCACCGGACATCGTGATCACCGGCGACCTCACCCACATCGGCCTGGAGCGGGAGTTCCAGGCGGCCGCCGGGTGGCTGGCCGCGCTGGCGCCGCCGTCACGGGTCGCCCTGGTACCGGGCAACCACGACGCGACGGTGCCCGCCAGCCTCGACTACCAGGCGCGCTACTGGGCCGACTACCTCGCCGGGGACGACGGCCCCGGCTACCCCACGCTGCGCGTGCGCGGCGACATCGCCTTCATCGGCCTCGACAGCGCCGTGGCGACCGCACCGGGGCTGGCCAGCGGTCGCGTCGACGGCGCGCAGCTCGCCCGCCTGCCGGCGCTGCTCGCGGCGTGCCGGGCGCGCGGCCTGTTCCGGGTGGTCTACCTGCACCACTGCCCCCTCGCCGGTGTGGACTCGCGGCGCAAGCACCTGGTGAACCACGCGGCCGTCGCCGGCACGCTCGCCGCCGGCGGCGCAGAGCTGGTCCTGCACGGCCACGGCCACCGCGACCAGCGGCACGAACTGGAAACCGTGGACGGCGTGGCGCCGGTGATCGCTGCGCCCTCGGCCTCCGCCGAGGGCCGCGGCGACCGGCCGGCGGCGGCCTATCACCGCTTCCTTGTTACTCGGGAGGAGCCGGGTTGGGCCCTGGCCGTGTTAACTCGGGGCTTTGCCCGTGGCGAAGGCGAGGTCACAACACTCCGGGAAGAAACAATCACACTGCCCCGCGCCCGCTAAAGCGCGCGTGCAGCCGCCAGATCCTCGTGCTCAAAGGCGCTTGCCATGCGCTCCAGTTCGCTGGCAGACACACCCTGCGTGGCGGCCAGTTCGCGCCAGCCGGAAACCGCTCTGCCCACCTCTGCGGCTATCGCACGCGCATCGCGGGACGAGAGCCCGAACAGCGCGGCCTGCTCCAGCGCAAGCGGCAGGGAACAGGTACCTTCGTCGAGACTGATGTTGGTCGAGAGGATGCGCGGCTTCAGGTCGGTGGGCGTCGGGTTCAGGTCGTAGGCCGGTGCAAGAATCCATCCCGCTGCGCCGGCCCAGAGAAAGCCGTGGTTGCGGAGGTGGTCGTCGACATTGGACACCAGGATGTTGAACACCATGCGCCTGAATAACTCGGCTGCATCGGCTCGCGCCCGTGCGCCATGACGACCCAGTTCATCCACGATTTCTGGGTAGCTGCCGCGCTCACCATCGCGTGCCTGAAGCATTGCCATGGCGGAGAGAAAAGGGATCCGTCGCGCACCGTCACGATCGAAGCGGTAGGACAGGAGGACGGCGCGACCATCCACGTCAAGCAACTCGTGCCGCGGTGTGCGGATGCCGGAAGTTGCAGCGAGAGCGAGCGTGATGTGCTCCCAGCGCTCCTGACCGTAGCCGTCACTGTCCTTGGGAAATTTCGCGATTGCCAGTTCCCCCTTCGCGCTGCGCACCGACGCCTTCGGCCGCGCCCCTCCCAGGGAGGACCCCGGTGCGAGGATCGTGTCGAGGGCGTCGTCAGCAGCATCCTCCCTATCCACTCGTAGCGCGCTGTCCATCAACGCACCCAGCTGAACGAGGTGGGGTACCCCGCCGATCGACGGCGCCTGGAAATCGGGATCGCCCGGTCGCTTGAAACGCAGCGCGCCCATCCGCGCAATATCAGTCACCCCCAGGAGGTAGTCGATTTCCTGCAGGGTCCTTGGTGCGCGACCCTCATCCCGAGCGAGGCGCCGCTCACGGCGCTGCAGCAGGCGGCGCCCCCAGGTATCCGGTGCGGAATCGCCGATTGAGCCGAAAACGTCGGCACCGGGCGCTGGATGGAAGGTACCGCGGCCGAGCGCCAGCGCAGGTTCGAGCGAGAAGCGTGCGGGATGCTCCAGCCATGCCGCGTGATACTGGAAGGCAACCGTCTCCCGGCCCCTGCCGGGCTGTCGATAGAGCGTGCCCACGCGCCAGCACTCACCCTGCAGGTCACAGTGAACCTCTACCTCATCCTCCATCGCCGGTCCTGATTCGCTTCGGCAGCGCGTCCGCGGCAAGGCGCCGGCCAAGCTCATCGGTACCGGGGTCTGCCGTCATGGCGAGCCCGTCGAGCAGACCGAGGGCATGGAGTACCGACGCGTAGATGCCGACGCTGACCATGGGATCACCGGCCTCGACGCGCTGCAGGGTCTTGCGCGAGGTAAACGCGCGCTCCGCCAGCAACTCCATCGACAGCCGCCGCCGCTTGCGCGCTTCACGGATGTCCGCGCCCAGCTTGCGCAGGGCCCGACGCGCCGCGCTGGGTGGGGTTGCTGGTGTGGGCATAATGTAACCTTCGTGACCCTTTACCATCGATTATGAGTCAGGAAGGTTGCAATTTCCAGCCCAATAGCATGGCTGAGTTAGAGCGTGGCGCACCGTCTTCCGCTGCGCCGTCGGGCCTACCCGTTCTCGCTGAGCGCCTCGCCCAGGGCCCCGACCAGGCGCTCGATCTCTTCCGGCTCGATCACGAAAGGCAACCCCAGCTGGATGGTGTCGCCGCCGTAGCGCACGTAGAAACCCTTCTCCCACATGCGCATGGCGATCTCGAACGGGCGGCGGGTCGGGTCGCCCTTCTTCGGCGCCAGGGTGAGCGCAGCGGCAAAGCCGTAGTTGCGGATGTCCTCCACGGCGGGCTTGCCCTTCAGGCCGTGGATCGCGTCCTCCAGTACCGGCGCCAGCGAGGCGACCCGCGTCGGCAGCTCTTCCTTCACCAGCAGGTCGAGGGCGGCGAGGCCGGCGGCGCAGGCCACCGGGTGGCCTGAGTAGGTGTAGCCGTGGGCGAACTCCAGCGCATGGTCCGGCAGGTCCTGCGCCATGAAGGTGTCGTAGATGGCCTTGCTCGCGATGACGGCGCCCATGGGCACCGCGCCGTTGGTCATCTGCTTGGCCACGTTCATGATGTCCGGCACCACGCCGTAGGCCTCGGCGCCGGTCATGGCGCCGCAGCGGCCGAAGCCGGTGATCACCTCGTCGAAGATGAGCAGGATGTCGTGGGCGGTGCACAGTTCGCGCAGGCGCTCGAGGTAACCCACCGGCGGCGGGATCACTCCGGCGGAGCCGGCCATGGGCTCGACGATCACCGCGGCGATGTTGCTGGCGTCGTGCAGCATGATGAGGTCAGCGAGCTCGTCCGCGAGTTGCGCGCCGTGTTCCGGCATGCCGCGGGAGAAGCGGTTCTCCGGCAGCAGCGTGTGCCGCAGGTGGTCCGCCTCGACCGCCTGGCCGAACATCTTGCGGTTGGCGCCGATACCGCCCACGGAGATACCGCCGAAGTTCACGCCGTGGTAGCCCTTGATGCGGCCGATGAGCCGGGTCTTCTCCGGGCGCCCCCTCGCCCGCCAGTAGGCGCGCGCCATCTTCAGGGACGTATCCGCCGACTCGGAACCCGAGTTGGTGAAGAACACGTAGTCGAGGCCCGCCGGCGTCAGCCCCTTGAGCACGTTCGCGAGCTCGAAGGACAGCGGCTGGCCGAACTGGAAGCCCGGCGAGTAGTCGAGGGTCTTCAACTGCCGGTGCACGGCCTCGGCGATCTCCGGCCGGTTGTGGCCGAGGCCGCAGGTCCAGAGCCCCGAGAGGCCGTCCATGATGCGCCGGCCGTTGTCATCGATGTAGTAGATGCCCTCGGCGCCGACGATCATGCGCGGATCGTCCTTGAACTGGCGGTTGCCCGTGTAGGGCATCCAGTGGGCCTCGAGCTCTGCCCGGGTCAGGGCCGGGCGCGTGTTCGGTACCGAGGTCATGGGCGGGCCTCCCGCAAAAATATCGGCATGTTGCACAAGCCTAGCGCATGGCAGCGTCCGCGGGCACTACTACTCGGGGGGAGGGTTGCGGGGCACCTTGGCGCAGCGCGGCCCGGTCGTCTCAGCGGTCGATGGTGGTCTGCACCAGGTCGAGGTCGGCGATGGAGTCGACGTCAATGGCCGCGTTGGCGTAGGGCAGTACGACGGCGCGGATACGCAAACCGAGGCGCTTGCCGAGCTTGGCGAGCGCCTCCTCCAGCGGCAGGAGCCCGAGCCGGTAGCGGATGACCGCCCACCAGCCGAGCATGCCGATGACCCGCAGCGGCTTCTTGCGCTGCTGCTCGATCTTGCGCCAGAAGGCGGCGATCTGCCGCCCCTCGGGCGTCAGGAAGGCGAACAGGTTGCAGCCGCAGAATTCGCCGTCGCTGAAGCGCAGCACCGTTTTGCGGATACCCGGGTAGCCCTCGAGGACGACCGCGTGCGGCGCGAGGCCCACGGTGACGTCGACGTCGTCCACCAGGCTCTGCCGGGCGAACGCATCGACGATCTCGGCGGTGAGCAGCGGGTGGTCCGCCGTGGTCAGCAGCACCGGTTCCTCCGGCGGGATGTCCTGCATCACCTCGTAGGCACTCGTGCTCGGGGACACCCGCGGCGGCTGCCACTCCACGGCGGCACCGTCGAGGTAGCTCACCAGGGCCGGCGCCCGGTCCACCGCCTCGCGCTCCGGGCCGGCGAGGACCACCCGGCGGATGGCGCGGGCCTCGCCCAGGGCGCGCAGCACGCGCAGCACCATGGGTTCACCGCCGAGATCGAGCAGCGCCTTGGCACCGGCGCCGGAGCGCTCCACCAGGGCATCGCTCTTGCTGCGGTCGCCGGCGAGGACGACGGCGGTCATGGGGTCTTGGCCGGGGTCGAAGGGCATGGGGCTCAGAGGTCCTTTTCGTAGACGCGGTAGCGCTTGTACGCCTGGCCGCCGATCGTTTCGATGATGTTGCGCATGCCGGCATTGTCCTCGAGGATCCAGCCCATCTCCACCTCGGTCACGCCGCGGCCCTGCAGAGCCCGGCGCACCGCGTCGATGATCATGAAGGCCACGGTGGGCCCCAGCCGGGAGTGCTGGTAGGCCTGGGTCACCCCCATGAGGGGAATGCGCGCCGAGGACACGCCGCTGACCTTGAGGCGCCAGAGAAAGCGGAGCCAGCCGAAGGGCAGCAGGCGGCCGTCGAGGTCCCGCGCCGCCTCGTTCAGGTTGGGCAGGGCGACGATGAAGGCGATGGGCTCGCCGTCGACCTCGGCGAACTGGATATAGTCCTCGGGCAGCAGCTTCGCCAGCGTGCTCACGGTATCGGACCAGCCGGCGGGGTCCAGCGGCGCGAAGCCCCAGTTGTTGGCCCAGGCATCGTCGAAGATGCGGCGCATGGCCTCGGCGTCACGCGCCAGGTCGCGCTTGCGCAGGCTGCGGATGGCAATGCGGCGGGACGCGCGCTCGGCGAGCCGGGTCATCACCTTCGGGGCTTCGAAGTCCGGCCGCGTGCGGTAGGCGAGCAGGTCCTTGACGCCGCTGAAACCCGCGGCCCGCAGCGCCTCGTCGTACCAGGGCTTTGCGTGGCCCATGAGCACGACCGGGGGCGTGTCGAAGCCCTCTACGAGCAGGCCGACCTCCTCGTTGATGTGCAGGTTGAGTGGGCCGCGCACCCGCGTCTTGCCGGCGGCGCGCAGCCAGTCCGCCGCCGCCGCAACCAGCGGGCCGACCGCATCCGGCCGGTCCGCCTCTAACATGCCGAAGTAGCCCAGCGCCGGATCGCGCTCGAGGCTGTCCACCTGCGCGGTGATGCGGCCCACGGGGCGGTCGCCGTCGAGCGCGAGCCAGCCCTGCCAACGCGCGTGCGCCGCGTAGGGACTCTTCGGCGAGAAGCGCTGGCGCTGCTCGAAGGCCAGGGGGGCAATGAAACAGGGGTCATCGGCGTAGAGCTGCCGCGGCAGGTCGATGAAGCGGCCGAGGTCGCGCCGGCCCGCAAGGGGCACCACGGCCAGGGACCGGTCGCCTGCCTCTACCTGCTCGCTCACGCGCCCTCCCCGGTTGCCCCCTGCCTGTGGCGAAGGCGGCGAGTATACCCGCCAGCGGCGCGAATTGCCGCCGCCCCCGGAACTTTCCCGGCCACCGTGCTGTCAGAGGCCCTTATCGCGCGACCGCTGGCCCCTGGCGGCGGTCCGAGAGGGGGCTGCCAAGCCGTGGAAGAACCGGTGGAAAAACCGGCGGAGAAGTTCATGTAGAGCTTCCCCGGATTGAGATAGGTTATTGACTGGCTTGGTATTATTTCCTGTTTCCGCGCCTTCGCGGAATGCTACCATGGGCTCCCGTATTGAAGTGTTGTGACGCTGTTTTCCCGCGGGAAAGCAGCGGCAGAAGGATATTGCGGCAGCACGTCCCGCAAGCGCCCCGAACCACGGCGCCGCGGGACGGAGTCAGGACCGAAGGGAGACGGATCGTTGCACATTTCAGCCACACCTACCGCTAACACGCAGCCGTTCCGGCCGGCCGACTTCGCCACGTTGACGGAGGCGCTGGACTACGCCGCGCGGGGGGACACGGGCTGCAACTTTTTCAACGGCCGCGGCCGCATCTACGATCGCCTCACCTACCGCGAGCTGCGCGAGCAGTCGCAGGAGCTTGCGCGCCAGCTGCTGGGCCTGGGCCTCGCCAAGGGTGACCGCGTCGCCCTCGTCGCCGAGACCGACCCCCACTTCGTCCGCTTCTTCTACGCCTGCCAGTATGCCGGCCTGATCCCGGTGGCGCTGCCCGCCTCCGTGAAGATCGGTGCCCACGAGGCCTACGTCGCCCAGCTGCACCGCCTGCTCGAGGCCAGCGACGCCGACGTCGCCGTGGCCTCCGAGGGCTACCTGGGCTTCCTCGAGGAAGCGAGCGACGGCCTCTCCGTGCGCATGGTGGCAACGCCGGACGCCTTCTATGCCCTGGACATACCGGCCATCGACCTGCCGCAGGTCGACGCCGGCGACATCGCCTACCTGCAGTACACCTCCGGCAGCACCCGCTTCCCCCGCGGCGTGATCATCCGCCACGAGACGGCCATGGCCAACCTGCACGGCATCGTCGCGCACGGCCTCAACATCACCGGCGAAGACCGCCTCATGTCCTGGCTGCCGTTCTACCACGACATGGGCCTGGTAGGCTTCGTGCTGACACCGGTGGCCGCGCAGATCTCCGTCGATTACCTCGACACGCGTGAATTCGCCATGCGCCCCCGGCAGTGGCTGAAGATGATGACGCAGTCGAAGGCGACCATCGCCTTCGCCCCGAGCTTCGGCTACGACCTCTGCGCCCGCCGCGTGCGCCCCGGCGACATCGCCGAATACGACCTCAGCCACTGGCGCGTTGCCGGCATCGGCGCCGAGATGATCCGCCCGCAGACCCTCGAGCACTTCGCCGACATCCTTGAACCGGCGGGTTTCGACCGCCGCGCTTTCGTCGCCTGCTACGGCATGGCCGAGTGCACCCTCGGAGTGAGCTTCTCGCCGCTTTCCGAGGGCTTCAGCACCCACTACATCGACAGCGACCACCTCGCCGACCAGCACGAGGCCGTGCTCATGGACCGGGGCGAGACCGAGGGCCGCGGGCGCCACTTCGTGAACTGCGGCGTCCCGCTGCCGAGCTTCGAGGTGGAAGTGCGCGACGAGGACGGCAACGCCCTGCCGGACTGGAAGAGCGGCGTGATCCACCTGCGCGGCCCCAGCGTGATGTCCGGCTACTTCAACCTGCCGGAAGAGACCGCCCACGCCCTGTGCGGTGACGGCTGGCTGAACACCGGCGACATCGGCTACCTGGCGGACGGCGTGCTCACGATCACCGGCCGCAAGAAAGACCTCATCATCATCCACGGCCGCAACATCTGGCCGCAGGACCTCGAGCACCTGGCCGAGACCCAGCCGGAAGTGCGCGTGGGCGACGCCCTCGCCTTCTCCGCCCCGGATCACGAGGGTGAAGAGATGTGCGTGCTGGTCGTGCAGTGCCGCGAGCGCGACCCGAACAAGCGCCACGGCCTGGTGCGCCGGCTGACGGCCATCGTGCGCACGGAGCTCGGCCTCGACTGCTACGTCGAGCTGGTGCCGCCGCACTCGCTGCCGCGCACCTCCTCCGGCAAGCTGTCCCGCGCCAAGGCGCGCCTCGACTTCATTGCCGCCCACGACGAGGAGCGCCTGAACGCGGTCGCCGAGGAACTGCGCGTTCGGGTCGCCACGGCCTGAACGGCGAACCGGGGCCTGAACCCGGGGCCCGCATTGCCCTCACCGGGGCCACCGGATTCATTGGCCGCAATCTCGCCCTGACCCTGCGCCACCGCGGCCACCCGGTGCGCGCCCTCGCCCGGCGCCCGGGGACTGCCGGCGAGCTGGCTGCGGCGGGCTGCGAACTGGTCCGCGGCGACCTCGACGACCGCGAAGCCCTGCAGGCACTGGTACACGACTGCCGCTACGTGGTTCACCTCGCCGGCGCCGTCCGCGGTGCGCGCTACGGTGACTTCCACCGCGTGAATGTCGAGGGCAGCCGCAAGCTTTTCCTGGCGCTCGCCGGCCAGCCGGAACCGCCCAGGCTGCTGTTCTTCTCCTCCCTCGCCGCCCGCGAACCGCGCCTGTCCTGGTATGGCCGCTCGAAGAAGGAAGCGGAGGATGCACTCCGCGAAACGGCGGTCACCGCCCTGCCCTGGACCATCCTGCGCCCACCGGCCGTCTACGGCCCCGGGGACCGGGAACTGCTGCCGCTGTTGCGCACCATGGCCCGCGGCATCGCGCCGCTGCCCGGCAGCGCTGCGGCACGCGCCTCGCTGCTGCACGTCGACGATGCCGTGAGCGCCACCCTCGCCTGCCTGGGGTCGGAAGCTGCGATAGGCGAGACCTTCCCGCTCCACGATGGCCGCGAGGGCGGCTACAGCTGGCGGGACATCGCCGAGGTGGTGGCGCGGCAGCGCGACCGCCGGGTGCGGCTGCTGCCGCTGCCGCGGCTGCTCCTGGACCTGGTCGCCGCCGGCAACCTGGCGAGCGCCCGCCTGCTGGGCCGCGCGCCGATGCTCACCCCCTCCAAGCTGCGCGAGCTGCGGCACCCGGACTGGGTCGCCGACAACGCGGCGATCACGGCGGCCACGGGCTGGCAGCCGGCCATCGACCTGACAGCCGGGCTCGCGACCCTGCCGGGGATCGGCTGATGGCCGAGTTCATCATCGGCGCCCCGCTCAAGGGACCGGCCCGCCGCTATCCCTGGCTGCGGCGGCTGCTCTGGCGCATCGACTTCGTGTTCGTCTGGCTGCTGCTGAAAGGGTTCCGGCTGCTCCCGGTGGACCTCGCGTCCCGCCTGGGCGCGCGCGTGGGCGGCTGGATCGGGCCGCGGCTCGCGAGCAAGCACCGGCTGGTGCGGGACAACCTCGCGATCGCGTTCCCGACCCTGGGCGCCGGCAGCCTCGAGCACCTCGCCCGCGCCTGCTGGCGCCAGGGCGGCCGCATCCTCGCCGAGTACCCGCACCTCGACCGCTTCTCCCGGGAGGCCGCGCGGCTCGACATCGACACCACGGGGGCCGACCCCGTGGACCTGCAGCCCTGCGTCATCGCCTGCGCGCACCTGTCCAGCTGGGAAGTGGTCGGCAGCGCGCTCACGCGCCTGGGCATTGCCAATGCCACGCTCTACTCCCCGCCCACCAATCCCTACCTCGACCGAATGCTGCTCCGCTCCCGCGCCGTGCTCAACTGCGAGCTGGTGCCGCGGGACAACAGCGCCCGCGCCCTGCTCAAGGCGCTGCGCGGCGGACGCAGCGTGGGGGTCGTGGTCGACCGGCGGGTGGATGACGGCGAGGACATCGACTTCTTCGGCCACCCCAAGGCGAGCTCGATGCTGCCGGCGAAGCTCGCCCTCAAGCAGGGCTGCGCGCTGGTGCCGGCACGGGTGCGCCGGCTCAAGGATGCCCGCTATGCCGTCAGCTTCCATGCGCCGATCACCCCCAGGGACCCGGCGGCCGACGAGCGGGAGCAGGCGCGGGACATGATGCAGCAGTTGCACGACCACTTCGCCGAGTGGATCCGCGAAGAGCCGGCGGACTGGCTGTGTACAAAGCGGCTGTGGCCTCGGGGGACGGGCAGCAGCCCATTGGAAGCCAACGCCGGGCAGGACTAGGCGAGCGGCCGTCCCTCGACGAGCGGCGCCGCGGCAGCCGGGCGCGGACCGGCAAGGCGAAAGACCTTGACGGGAGCGAGCAGCAGCCGGTCGATGCGGCTGTCGCGGGGCTCGCGCAGGTACTCGAGGCCGAGTTCCATGGTGCGCTGCTCTTCCGCGCTGCGATGCCGGGCCGTGCCGAAGAGGTAGTCGAACCAGGGCACGAGGCTGCCGTAGTTGCTGTTGGTATAGCGGGCCTCGGCGCAGTGATGCACGCGGTGGAAGTCGGGCGTCAGGATGACGTACCGAAGCGCCCGCTCCAGGGGAGCCGGCAGCGCGATATTGCTGTGGCTGAACACCTGGGCGCCCACGTCGAAGAGCCGATAGGCCAGTGCCGCGGCCGGTGACACGCCGAGAAGCAGCACCAGCGGTGCCGCCAGGGGCAGCGAAAGCAGCGGCTCCAGGGGGTGGTGCCGGTAGGTGGTAGACACGTCCACGTCGGTGTCCGAATGGTGAACGGCATGCAGAGGCCAGAGCCAGCGCCAGGCGTGGAAGGCGCGGTGAATCCAGTAGCTCAGCAGCTGCGTGGACGCCAGTAACACCAGGAACTGCGGCGTGGCGCCCCAGTTACCGAGGAGCCCGACC
The DNA here is from genome assembly GCF_040217025.1 of Pseudohaliea sp. Taxonomy (GTDB): domain Bacteria; phylum Pseudomonadota; class Gammaproteobacteria; order Pseudomonadales; family Halieaceae; genus Pseudohaliea. The sequence continues at coordinate 321,382 of NZ_JAVJOA010000010.1, forward strand.
TGGTGCAGCTGGGACCAGCGCGCCAGCCAGACGAAAAGCAGCGTGCTGCCGACGGCGGAGCCGTACCAGCTGAGCAGGCCCAGGGTGAAGTTGTTGCCCCAGCGCCAGGCGATCCCGCCAGCGAGCTGCCGCCGCGGGGCAAACGCCTCGAGCACCATGGCAGCGGCAAAGATGAACAGCGTGGTCGTGTAGACCAGGCTCGCGGAGGATTTGGCGACGATCTCGCCGTCCATCAGGTCAACCGGGTTTCCCGGCCGCGACCGGCGAAACGATAAACCAGCACTGAGTTCCCTCCCCGTTGTTTTTCCGACGGAATTTCCTGCCGGTAGCAGGCCTGCTCGCAGAGCATTACAGCAGAAGACGGCCGGAAGCGCGACGCGGCGCACGCGGGACCACCCCGGCCAGCGTGCAATAATGCCGAAGGCGCGGGGCGGGAGACGGTCGTTTCCTGGCCCCAGGACGAGTAAAATACTGGCCCAGCAATTACTTAGGCTGAAAGCGCGATCCCATGGACAGCACCCGACACGAATCCATCCGCCTGTTCGAGAACGAACTTCTCGAGCGGCTGTCGCACGTGCACCCGATCACCCCGCTGGTGTTCTGGGGGCCGATCGCTGCGTGGCTGTTCTGGAGCGGGCTCAGCACTTACGGCCTGCCGGCGGGTACCGTTACCGCACTCGCGGTCGCCGGTGTATTCACCTGGTCCCTGACCGAGTACGGCCTGCACCGCTTCCTGTTCCACTTTCCCGCGAAGAGCCGCCTCGGCAAGTGGCTGGTGTTCCTGTTCCACGGCAACCACCACGACGACCCGAAGGACAAGACCCGCCTGGTGATGCCGCCGGCCGGGGCGATCCCGATCATGGCGGTGCTCTACCTGCTGTTCCGCGCCGTGCTGCCGGCGGCCTGGCTCGAGGTGTTCACGGCGTTCTTTATCGTCGGCTACCTGGTGTACGACTACATCCACTACGCCACGCACCACTTTCCCATGCGCAACCCGGTGGCGAAGTACCTCAAGCACTACCACCTGAAGCACCACTTCTCCGGCCAGGGCGGGCGCTACGGCGTCAGCAGCCCGCTCTGGGACATGGTCTTCGGCACCCGGCCGGCGGAGAGCCCCCGCCCCGGGCGCTGAGGCGCGCCGTGGCCCAGTACTACTTCGTCCCCAAGCCCCTCGCCGAGCGCTTCCCGGCGCTCGGCCGCGCCGCCCAGGCCCTGGAGGCGGCGCTACTGAAGGGACTTTTCTGGTGTGTGCAGCGGCTGCGGCCGGAACAGGCGACCCGCGTTGCCGGCGCGCTCTTCGCCACCGTCGGCCCCTGGACCCAGAAAGCCCGCAAGGCAGACACCAATCTATCCATCGCCTTCCCGGAGCGGGACGCCGCCTGGCGCAAGCGTACCGTGAAAGAAGTCTTCCGCTCCCTGGGCATGGCCGCGGCGGAGCTGCTGAAGCTGGAGCAGCTGTGGCAGGAGCGGGACCGGCGCATCGCCTTCCACTGGTCGGACGCTGCCCGCGAGCATATCGAGGCGGGCAGGCCCGCCGTGTTCGTCTGCGCCCACGTCGGCGCCTGGCAGCTGACCAACCTCATCGCCCGGGAGCGGGACCTGCGCATCAGCACCGTCTACGCGCCGGAGTCGAACCCCGCGGTCCATACGCTGGTGCAGGACCTGCGCCGGTCCTTCGGCGTGCGCCTGGTACCCACGGACGACGGCGTGCGCCCGCTGATCAAGGAGCTGAAAGACGGGCACAGTGTGGGCCTGGCCACCGACACGCGGCTGCAGACCGGTGAACTGCTGCCCTTTTTCGGCCGCGAGGCGCTGACCAACACCACCGCCGCCCGGCTGGCCCTGCGCACCGGCGCCGCGCTCATTCCCATTCACTGCGAACGGCTGGGGGGCGCCCGCTACCGGGTGGAGGTGCTGGACCCGCTGACAGCGGAAGACGCCGAAGCCGGGCTCGACGACAAGGCCCTCGACCTGTCCCGGCAGATGAACGCGCAGTTCGAGGCCTGGATCCGCGAAACGCCGGGGCAGTGGATCTGCCTGAAGCGGCGCTGGCCGAAGGCGCACCGGCTGTGAGCGAACGCGGTGCGCAAGGCCGCCGTCTGCCGGCCGCCGTAAGGGCAGCACTGGTGCTCGCGGCCCTGTCGCCGCACGCGGCCGCTCTTCCCGACGACAACCGCCAGCCGATCAAGATCCGCACGCAAGAAGCAATCCGCGACGAGACCAAGGGCACCACCGTCTACCGCGGCGACGTGGAGATCGTGCAGGGCTCGCTGGTTATCAACGCCGACGAGGTCACGCTCACCCAGGCCGACCGCGCCGCCCGCCCCGCCAGCGACAGCCGCGACCCGCTGGCCGGCAGCAACGTGATGCTCATCGAGGCCCGCGGTGCGCCGGCCCGCATGCAACAGCTGCCGGAACCCGGCGGCGAACTGGTCCGCGCCCGGGCGCGGGTGATCGAGTACTTCCAGGCGAAGGCGCTGATCCGCCTGCGCAACGCCGTGCGGCTGCGCCAGGGGCGGATGGAGATGGACGCGGCGCGCATGGACTACGCCATCGACCGGCAGGTGATAACGGCCTGGGCGAACCCGGCGACGGGGCAGCGCGTGCGGACGCTGATTCCGCCGGAGCGGCTACCAGGGGGCGGAGAGGGCTAGTACCGGGGCAGCGTCCGCGCCCCGCTGTCGAAGGCTTTTACAATCCGCTCTCGCAGCTCCGCTGGCAATATCCCAAAACCCTGAAACGAGCATTTTTTTCCGGTTTCGGAACTACCCTTGCGTGGCCGCAGTGGCATCCACAAGCAACGCAAGGAACCATAAGCATGTATCCAAGAACGCTCACCGCGGTCGGCAAACTCGCCGCCCTCGCCACGGTTTCCAGCCTCGCTGCGGCCAGCGCCCACGCCATGCCTTTCGGCGGCGGCGCGGCCGTCACGGACCGCTTTGGCTACAGCGGCACGATCCTCCGCTACGACACCCTCGCCGATGCGCGCGACGGCATCGACAGCATCGATCGCATCGAGGTCGAGAACCGGGACCTGTCCCTGTCCGTCACCCACGATGACCGCGACTACGCGGACGCGAACATCCTGATGGGCTCCTGGTGGTACACCACCGACGAGCAGGGGCGCGCCGGCTGGGGCAACACGACCGGCAATACCGGTGTCGGCTTCATGCAGCTGTTCGATGATGACGGCAGCACCGACACCGCGGTCTCCATGGCTTTCAGCAACTTTGACGGCACCTACTACACCGATTTCAACCTCAGCCTGAGCGGGGAGAACGCCGGCGCGGATGACTTTGCCCGGCTCAGCACCTATGACAACGTCAATGACGGCGGCGCCTGGTACAGCTACGCCCTCAGCCTGACCGCGACCGGGCTGCAGGGTCAGATGACGGCACCGAACATTATCGAGGCAGGCAATCACCCGACGGGTGTAACGGGAAGCTTCACGGGGATCTTCGAAATCACGGAGAACCAGACCAGCCCGGCCAACCAGGGCTTCTACAGCGTCGACTTCAGCCTGAACATGACCAATTGGGCTTTTGCGAGCGAGGGTGACCTCACCGGCCCCTACCAGGTCGATGGCGGGATCTATCCGAGCGAGTTCCGGGTCCTCGTCGGCCAGGTTCCGACGCCGGGGATCCTTTCACTCCTCGGGCTGGGCCTGGTGATGCTGGCTCTGCGCCGCCGCGGTTGACCTTGAGCAGGGGCACCGCTGCCGCGGCTGTCCCGTGTCCAGGCCGACGGCTGCGCCTGCAACCGGGCGCAGGCGTCGGCTTTTTTGACACACGGGGCCCTGCCCGGCTGCCACGACACACCTAACCCATTGATTTTCTGACAAAGGCTTGAATGTTGCATGCCGATCACTGCGAGCGCTTACAAGGGCTGATCGGGCCACTACCCGCTCGACGGGCATTGGTCCTCTTTACTCCTGCCAGCAGAGCAGGAACAGCCGAGGGAGCAGTACGACAATGACAATGAATAGTGAACAGAAGAAAAAGCCGGCGGCCCTGCACAGGGCGACGGCGGGCGCCTGCCTTATCCTGCTCGCCCTGGGGGGCACAGCCGTGACCGAGGCAGCCAAGGGCAAACCGGAGCGCGCGGAGAGGGCACAGGCCGAAAACCGTGCCGGAGGCAATCCCGACCAGGTCTGCCAGGGCGACCAGAAAATCGAGGGCATGGGTAACCAGACCTACAATCCGGGCAGCGGGATCGAGATCACCAAGGTCTGCATCAAGGCGGGGCAGGATCGATTCTACTTCGATGCCGGGAACCCGGACGGTTCGTTGAACTGCGGTCAAGAGCCGGTGACGGACGGCTGCTACACCGTCGCCTGGGGCGAGGGCTGCGAGAGCGTGACGATCTCGGGCGGCGGCACCGGGCGTGACTGCAAGGAAATCTCGCACACGACAGCGGTATTTGGCGACATCCCCGATTCGCCGGGCTCGATCATCATCACCAAGGATGCCGTTCCGGATCCCGAGCTCGAAGGCATCACGTTCACGTTTACCAAGCCGTCCGGGGCGACCGAAGACCTCGAGGACGGGGACTCATTCACGCTGAGCCCGCTGGAACCCGGCGACTACACCATCAGCGAAGTCCCGGCCGATGGATGGGAACTGGAGTCCGTTGACTGCGGCACCGAGGTCGAATTCGTGCAGAACGGCAACAGCATCACGATCTCGCTGGCCGAGGGGCAGACCGCGGAGTGTACCTTCGTTAACACGCCTGAAGCGGTGACGATCTGAGAAACGCCCCGGCGCTTGACGCGCCGGGGATCTTCTTCCCCGCGCGGCCGCAGCATCCCTACCCGCGCGTCTGCAGCGACAGAGGCAGGTGACAACACGCGTTAGCCAGGCTGCGAGGATGTCCAGGGTCGTCGTCGCCTCGCTCCTGGTGTTGCCTGCCCTTGGCGCAGGGCTGCTTTACGGACATTTCCGCTCAACCGGTGTAACGCCAAGCTATTACGGCGAGCAGCTGATCCTAGCCGTCGAGCAACACGCTGGCGTGGACGTCGCCACCACCCTGCGCAGCATCCTGCCGGCCAGCCTGAGCAATGGACAGGCGGAACCAAACGCAGTCGATCTCCAACGCATCCTGCCCCCATGGCGCGGCGCGGGCGCCAGCTCCCTCCGCGGGGACGTGGGGCCGCGCTATGACCGCCACGGCAGCCCGCTATCACGCACGGACGAGAACCGCTGGAAGCTCGCCGAGCCGCCGGATCATGCCCGGGAGGTGCGCGTCGCGTCGACAGCTGCACTCCGGCGTGCCGTTGCCGAAGCGACGCCGGGGACGCTGATTCTGCTCGCGCCCGGCAGCTATCGCCTTGCCGAGCCTCTGCGCCTGGGAGAAGCCGGTGCCAGCGCCGCCGCCCCGGTCGTACTCGGCAGCGAGCGCCTGGGCAATAGCGTGCTGGTGACCACCGCTCCCGGCGCTATCAGCGTCGAGGGCGCCTACTGGGCGATGCGCAACCTGGTTATCCGCACCCGCTGCGCCGGCCGCGCCTGCCCGCCCCCGGTCGAACTCGACCCGGGCGCGGGCGGCTTCGTCGCCAGCAACGTGTTTGCCTCAACCGTGCGACAGCTGGCCAGCACCCGCGGCGGCGATGCGCCGAACCCCGCGGCACTGCTCGACGGCGTGACCATCGTCGGTGGGAGCGCAGTCAGCGCAGACCGCGGTATCCGCAGCGAGGGCAACCGGGCGCTCGCGCTGCTGCAAGCACCGAGCGTCGTCATCGCCTGTGAAACCCTGCCGCAGAGCGGGGATAACGAGGGCTGCGCTACCGACAGCCTGGCCGAGGCGGTGCGCCAGTCCCGCCCCGGAGGCACGATCCTGCTCAGGCGCGGCGACTACCGCCAGGCAGTGACGATCGGCAAGCCGGGTCTGACCCTGGTCGCAGAGCCAGGGGCGACGCTGGTGGAGACCAGCACCGGCGGCAAGGGCGCCATCGTCGTCCGGGCCGACGTCACCATCGACGGGCTCGCGTGTCACGGCATCCGGGTCAGCGACGGTAACGGTGCCTGCGTACGACAGGACCGGGGCGATGTGACCCTCCGCGGCGTGCATTTCCACCATGCGCAGATGGGCGTACTGACGGGCCACGCCGGCGGGCGTATCCGCATCATCGACAGCTACCTCCACGACAACGGCGTGGAAGGCAGCGGGACCCTTGGCCACAACGTTTACGTCAATAGCGGTGAGCTGGAGTTTGTTCGCAGCTGGAGCCTGCGCGCGCGGAACGCCGGCCACGAACTCAAGAGCCGGGCATCGCGAACGCTGATCATCGACAGCCTGATCGCCTCTCTCGATGCCCGCGACAGCCGGCTGGTCGATGTGCCGGAGGCAGGCCTGTTGCAGATCGAGCGCTCGGTGCTGGGCGAGGGCCCGCTCAGTGAGAACGGCGACCTGATCGGCTACGGCCTCGAGCTGCCGGAGGCAAGAAAGGCAAAGCCAGGGGACCGGGTCATCCTCAGGGACGTTACCTTCTATAACGACCGGCCCTACAGAAGCCGGCTACTGCGGCTGGGACTAAAGGCGCCCGTTCAGGCGGTGGGAAACATCTACGTGGGGATCAAGCTGCGCAGCGGAGACCGGGGGCAGGCGCGCGAGTCGCTGCGCGTCCCGCCCTACCCCGCGCTACCCTATCTCGGCCCGGGGCCGGCGAGCCGCCGGGCCCCGGTAATTCAGGCCGATAGTCGCTCAGGCTGAAAGCCGGGCGCGGCGCAGAGCCGTCCGCGCACCGAGAAGAAGGGCACCCAGGCCGAACAGAGCCAGCACACCCGGCGCAGGAACCTGCTGGGAGGGAAACTGGAAACGCGCCACATGATCGCTGCCCGCCGTGGCATCCACATCGGTAGCCGAGAACAGCGTCGCGCCCGCGGCATCCAGGAAATCGATGTTGTAGACATCCCGCGCAGAGCAGCAGTCAGTACGCCCGTAGATGGCGAAGCCGCTCAGGTCGGTAACGGCCGCCAGCGTAATCGTCAGCGTGTCGCCGGTGCGCGGGTTGCCTTCGTGGAACACGCTCTGGTTGAAGAAGTTACCGTCGGTATTTCCATCAATGGCCTTGTCCGGTGTGGAGAAGGCATTCCAGGAGTCTGGCGCCGAGGCCGTTGCCGCCAGCGCGGCATTAGTACCTGTGCCCAGTTGATAAGCCTCGAACTCGGCCACCTGCAGCCATCCATCGGGAACGCCCGCGTTGCTGATGAGAATCGAGCTGACACCCAGCAGCGCAGCGTTGGCACTCGCAGCGCCCAGGCCGATAGCGAGCGCGGCGACGCCGGTAAGGAGCTTCTTGCGGATGGAGTGTGACGGCATGGTGAGGTTCTCCGTAAGGTGCGAGCCGGGCTGATCGCGCTTTCCGGCAATAAACATTCTCTAGAGTCACACGTTTGCAATTCACGTGCCAACAAACTGGCGGGGTGATATGCCTTATTTTTCAATACCTTACGAGGCCGGACGGCGGAACACCCGAATCACCTGTAAAATTTCTCGACAGGTGCGAGACGGACTGACACAGCATTATCCGCCGAGCAGCCGACCTGGCTCTGCTACCTACTACCTAAAGCGTCTCGAGCAGGGCCTGCGCTTTCTTCTGCTCAGCGAAAGGCTGGCCGGCCACGAGTTTCTCCAGCAGCACTCTGGCCTCCTCTTTGCGCCCGGCCGCAACCAGCACCTGCGCTCGGTGGAAGGTGACGGGAGGTACCTCTCCTGCACTGCCGGCCACCTCGTCTAACGCGGCGAGCGCCGCTTCAAACTCACCGGCATACATCAGCGCCATCGCCTTCGTGTCGAGGATCGCCGGGTTACCCGGGGCTTTCTCCAGTGCCTTGTCCACCAGCGCCAGGGCCCGGTCCGGGTCCTGCTCGCGAAGCGACCAGGCCAGGTTGTTCATGGAGATAACATCATCCGGGTAGAGTTCAAGCAGCTTGCCGTAGATAGCCGCCGCGGCCTCGTCCTCGCCGCGAACGGCGCGCAGGGAGCCGAGCTGGTTCAGGATCACGCCGTCCTCCGGGTTCGCCTTCCCCCAGCTCTCGAGCATCTCCAGGGCCTCATCCCCCTTGCCGGCCTGCAGCAGGGCTGAGCTCAGGAACAGCATACTCGCGCTGTTCGGCTCGCGCTGGTGAGCGCGGCGCAGCAGGCGCTCCGCCGCTTCCGCGTCGCCCAGGCTGAGGGCGAGGCGGCCGCGGGCGAAGTCGATCAGGTCGGCGCCGGAGAAGGATTCCGGCAGCTTCGCGAGTTCCTCGCTGGTGCCCTCGAGGTCGCCCTGCAGGAACAGGGTCTCGATGAGCAGCTTGCGTGTCTGGATATCGTCCGGTGCCAGCTTCGCCGCCTTGCGCAGCAGTTCCGCCGCCTCGGGCAGGTTTTCGTCGAGCCGCTCGGCCTGGGCGGCGAGGCGCAGGGCAAGCGGGTCGTCAGGCAGCAGGCGGGCCAGCTGACGGCCGGCATTGACGGCGGCGCCGGGCTGCTCCAGCTTGAGGAAAGCGCCGACGAGCAGCTGCTGCAGCCGCGGGTCCTCCGCGTAGCGGTCACGCACGGTGGTCAGCAGATCGACGGTCTCGCCCGGGCGGTCGTCCTGAAAGGCGCGTCTTGCCAGCAGGAGGCGCGGCGCCAGCTCATCCGGGTAGGCCTTGATGGCCCGGCGCAGCACCTGCTCCATTGCCGCGAGATCACCGCGGCTCTCCTCCACGGCGGCGAGGCTGAGCAGATTCTGCAGGTCCGGCCTCTCCTCATCGAGCCCTTCACTGAGCACGGCAGCCGCCTTCTCCGGGTCACGCTCGAGCATGGCGAGCCCCGCGAGGCCACGGCGCGCCGCGGCATTGCCGGGGTCGGCATCCAGCGCATCCTGCAGGTGCCGGCGGGCACCCTCGGTGTCCTGTTCGCTGAGGGAGACCCGGGCCAGCAGCAGCGCGGGCTCGGGGCTTCCCGGGAAAGCGGCACTGAAGGCAGCGATATCCTCCCGCGCGGCATCGGCCTCCCCTAGCTGGATGCGCGCGTTGACCAGGCGGCTGCGCAGGTTGGCGTCATCCGGAGCCAGTTCGATAGCCCTGGCCATTTCCGCGGCGCCGCGCTCGGCCTCACCGGCGCGGAGCAGCGCTTCCCCGTACTCGGCACGCAAGGGTGCAGAGTCGGTCTTTACGGCGACGAGGTCTGCATAGGCCGTGGCACTCTCCTCGTAGCGCCCCTCAGCGGCGAGCGCGCGAGCGTAGAGAATCCTCGCGGTCTCGTTCTCCGGCTGGGCTTCCAGTACCTCCCGGGTCGTGGCAAGGGCCCTGCCCGCCTGTCCCTGCTGCAGGTGGATCGTCGCCAGCATCAGACGCGCATTGATATTGCGCGGACGCACGGCGAGGAAGGACTCGAGCTGCGATTGCGCCGTGGCCAGGTTTCCCCGGCGCAGGTTGGCATTGGCGGCGAGATAGAGACTGGGCGTGTGCTGCGGCGACACCTTGAGCACCGCGTCCAGTTCCTCCACCGCCTTGTCGGGGTTGCCACCGGCCATGGCGAGCCGGGCCTGGGCGTAGTTCACGCCCGGGTTGTCCGGCAACAGCTTGTCGAGCTCTGCGAGCACGGCCTCCGCCTCATCGTACTTCTCCTGCTCGATCAGCAGGACCATGTGATTGAGGCGGTCGGGGAAGCGGAAGCGGTTGATCTCCCCGGCGCGCGCGAAGGCCTGTTCGGCCTCCGGCAGTTTGCTTTGTGCCTGCAGAATTGAAGCGTAGAGGCTCCACGCATCCGCATCATCCGGGTGCTCCGCCACGAGATCCTCAAGCAGCTCAGCGGCACCTGCCAGGTCCCCCGTGTGCTGTGCCAGCACCAACGCGCGGGCGCGGCGAACGGCCGGAAGGACCGCGTCGATGGCCTCGGCCTGGTCGAGAGTATCGGCAGCGGCGAAGAAATTGCCGTCGCCGGCTTCGGCGCGAGCCCGCGCAGCCAGGTAGGCCGGCTCTTCGGCAACGGCGTCGAAGAAGCCTTCGGCCGCGAGATCGACGACCTCCTGCGGCTCGCCGGCATCGACCAGGGTGCTTGCGTATAGCACCGCCACCTGTGGGTCAAAGGCCGCGTCCAGCGAGCGCCGGAACTCCTCCGCCGCCTGCGGCAGGTTGCGCTGCTGCAGGAGGATCTCGCCGTATAGGCGCCGGCCTGCCGCATCGCGCGGTGACTCCTGTAAAGCCGTCTTCACGTCCACGACGGCAGCGTTCATCCTGCCTTCCGCAAGAGCCTCGCGGGCCCGGTCCAGGAGCTCCTCCCGGCTGAGGTTCTCACCGCACGCGGCAAGCAGCGCAAGACTTGCGGCAAGCAGGGTACGCCGGAAAGTCACGGCAAAACGCGATTGGGACATGAGAGCACTCCTTGCGGGCTTATCATCATCACTCTAGGCCATGGCCTCCCGGCGGCCAAGGCACAAAATGCGTCGCAGTTCACAGTTCCCCCGGGCCTTGCTCAGAACCAGCGCTTCAGCTCGAGGTAGACCCGGTCCTGGTCGTCGTAACGACCGAAGAAGCCGATCTCCTCGCCGTCGAACCAGTCCACCCCGACACGCAACCGCCAGGACGGCGCGAAACGCCAGCCCAGCCAGCCCTGGAATGACCGGTCACTGCGGTTGAAGCCGGCCAGGTAAAGCACCTGCGCCTCCAGGCGCTCATCGAACTGGTAGCCGGCGAGCACCGTGGCGCCAAACTCATGCGCGTCGTAGAGCATGCCCTCCTCGTGGCCGAAGCGATGGCTGCCGTAGAGCTGGAAGTCGAAGTTCCAGTCATCGCGCGGCAGGGTGACGCCGACGATGTAATCGAGGGCGTCGCTGTGCTCGACGCCGAGTTCGGCGAGCGGGTCTAGCGAAGTAAAGGCCCGGCCCGCGGTGTACACGGCCTCGCCTTTCAGCACGTAACCTCTCAGGTCCTTGGAGAAAGTGGCGCCCAGCTGGTGGATGCGGTCGTGACGCAGCTCCGGCCCCGTTGCCGGCAGGTAGAGCGTGGGCGCCACGTCCGTGCTGCGATAGTAGAAGCCGGACAGGTCCCAGCCGTCGACGAGCAGCGAGTAGCGGGCGCCGAAACCGTGGTTCTCGGGGTCATCCCGGTCCGGCGTGACGTCCGGGACCGGCCCATCGAGCCCGGGAAAGGGATAGAAGTTCGCCCCCGGCTTGCCGACGTTGTCGTAGGTCGGCCAGGGGACCCAGAGCAGCTCGAGGTGGCTGTTGGCGCCGAAGCGTTCGGCGCGGACCGCCCACTGCGGTAGGCGGATCGCCTCGAATTCCTGCAGGTAGAACTCCCGCGTATCCTTGGCGGACACCACGTCGGCCAGGAACAGGCCGACCATCTCACCCCAGACTACGTGCTGCCGGCCCAGGCGGAGTTCCCAGTCGCCCAGGGGAAGGTCCAGGTACGCCTCGCGCAGGGTGACCTCCGCCTCCTGGTCATCGCGCACGGGCTTTGGATAGAAATCGTCCTCAATGAAATAGGCGGCATCTGTCTCCGCGCGGGCGACCAGGCGGAAGCGGGCGCCGTTGTCGAAGCGGCCATCCGCGCCGTACTCGACCCGCGCCCGCAGCTTGGACCAGCGGTCTTCGCCGGGCCAGGTCCTGGCCGCCGAGAATTCCGCGTAGCCCCGGGGCCGCAGGCTGAAGGCTTCGTCGCCGCCGAGGCCCGGGAGGGGTTCCAGCGCTGCGCCGATATCCGCCGCCTGCGTTGCGCTGCCTGCAGCGGCGGCAGGCCCTGCGGCGGAGGCTTCCGCCGTCGTCGGAGCCGATGCCGCGGCGGGAACCGGCGCCATGGCGGCTGCCGCTACGACGTCTTCCCCGGCACTCGTGCCCGGTGGCGGTTCCTCTGACGGGGTCGCCCCGGTCTCTGTCCCGCCCCCTGCAGCATTGGCCACTGCCTCGGCGACAACCTCCGGTTCATAGATGTCGATAACCAGCCGGTCGCCGCGCCCGGCGTAGGGGCGCAGCGTGAAATGCTCGATGCGCAGGTCCTCCCGGGCAAGGTCGAGCACGATGCGCAGGCTGCCGTCCCCGCGCGGCGCGGCCCGCAGCTGCGCGACCGGCGAGCCGATGAATTCGGCGGCAGGCGGTGGCTCGGCGAGAACCACACCCTCAATGTCAAACACCGCGCGATCCGGCGCGCTGAGCATGAAATGCCGGTAGCGGGGCGGCGCGTCGAGGTCGAGCACCACCCGCGTCCTGCCCGGCTCGCGACCGACGCGCACCTCGGCCGGGTCCGCGGCGGCCGGGGGCGGCCCGGCAAGCGCGGCGAGGAGCACGGCGACCAGCGCCGACGGCCTGGCGTTCACGACGCAGCCTCTGCGCTGGATGCTTCCGCGAGGCGGCCGTCGACCATGTGCAGGAGCCGGTCGGCGATGGCCATCACCTGGCTGTCATGGGTCGAAAAGATGAAGGTCGTGCCCGTGTCCCGGTTGATGCCCTGCATCAGGTCCAGGATCTCGCGGCCGGTCGCCTGGTCGAGGTTGGCGGTGGGTTCATCCGCCAGCACCAGGCGCGGCCGGGTGGCGAGGGCGCGGGCGATGGCGACCCGCTGGCGCTGGCCGCCGGAGAGCTGGTTCGGCCGGCTACCGGCGCGGTCGCCGAGACCGACCACCTCGAGGTAGTGCGCCGCGCGCTCCCGGCGCTCGGAACGCGACAGCTCGGGCAGGTGCAGCAGGGGAAACTCGACGTTCTCCTGCGCCGAGAGCACCGGCAGCAGGTTGAAGGTCTGGAAGATGAAGCCGATGCGCCTGGCCCGCAGGTCTGCAAGAGCATCCGGGTCCTCGCCGGAGACGTCGATACCGTCGATCGTCACCGAGCCCTCGTCCGCCGTATCGATACAGCCGATGATGTTCAGGAGCGTGGACTTGCCGCTACCCGAGGGACCGGCGATGGCGGCAAAGGCGCCCTCCTCGACTTCGGCACTGACACCGTCGAGGGCGAGCACGCTCGCCGCCCCGAGCGCATATCGCTTGCGGACGTTCTCGACCTTTACAAGGGCCATGGCACCGCGCCAGAATCCACTGGAATCTTCAAGGATAACAGACATGTACCGCTGGATTGGAGCGCTGTGCAGGGCACTGTTGTTGACCTGCATCACGGTCCCGGGCACGGCCCTGGGGCAGGACGAGGCTGCAACGGCCGGCAGCGAGGCGCCGTCGGCCGACGCGTCTGCCCTGCTCGCCGAGGCCGACGCCATCCGCTTTCCCCGGGAGAGCTTCGAAACACGGCTCACCGTGGTCAACTACGAGGGCGAAGCGGCCGGTATTCCCCGCGTCTACCGCGTCATGTCCCGGGGTAACGATTACACGGTGGTGCTCACGGCGGAGCCGGCGGCCGAGCGCGGCCAGGCGCTGCTCATGCGCGAGCGCGACCTGTGGATCTTCCTGCCCGCCGTCTCTCAGCCGGTGCGCCTGTCCCTGTCGCAGCGGCTCACGGGGCAGGTGGCCAACGGCGACCTGGCCCGCGCAAACTTCGCCGGCGACTACGACGCGACCCTGGCCGGGCAGGAAAGCGTGGACGGCGTCGCCTGCCACGTGCTCGACCTGGCGGCCACGGGCCGGGACGTGACCTACGCCCGCGTGCGCTACTGGGTCGCCGCCGACGACAGCCGCCCGGTGAAGGCCGAGTTCTACGCCGTTTCCGGGCGGCTGCTGAAAACCGCCCGCTACGACCGGTTCCGGGAGCTCGCAGGCCGCCTGCGGCCGACGCGCCTGGTCATCGAGGACGCCGTCAAGGAAGGCGAGTACTCGGTGCTGGAGTACGAGACCATGGTGCTGCGGGAGTTCCCGGACAAGCTGTTTACGCAGCAGTACCTGCAGCGCCTGTAAGCGCTCGGCGCACCGGGCCCGGACGCGCCTACACCGCCTGGCGCAGGGCGTCGGCGATGTCGCGCCGCGCCGCCCGCCGCGCCGGACCCAGCGCCGCGAGCACCGGCGCGAGGAAGCCGGTGAGCGCCGCCAGGGCGCTGACCGGCAGGCTCAGGCGCACCAGCGCCACATAGGCGATGTCCGAATTTGGCGGCGGCGGCATGGGAATCCCCACCGCCGAGATCGCCAGCGCCAGGCCATTGCCCAGCGCGACGCCGAGGAGCGCGCCCGCCAGCCCGAGCATCGCACTCTCCGCCAGCACCAGGTTGCGTACCAGTGTGCCCCGGGAGCCGCAGGCGCGCAGGGTGCCGAACTCGGCGGCGCGCTCGTGCACGCCCATGTTCACCGCGTTGCCGACGGAGAGCAGCACCGCGAGCAGGATCACCACCACCAGGAAGCCGAACTGCTGCCGGTAGAGCTGCACCGTCTGCCGGTAGAAGGGGTTCAGCGCGCGCCAGTCACGCACCCGCCAGCCCCCGCCCAGGCTGTTCCGCAGGGCCGCAGCGACCCGGTCCGTGGCCGCGGTGTCGGCGAGGTGGATGACCGCGACGTGCACGCCGGGGCTGTCGAGCAGGCGCTGCGCCGCCGGCAGCGGCACGCGTACGGCGCGCGCGTCGTAGTCCTTGGAGAAGCTGCGGAAAACGCCCACCACCTCGAACTCGAGCAGGTTGATCGCACCGGCCGCGGTCGTGGTCGTCAGCGTCACCCAGTCACCGACAGCGACGGCGAGTGCCTGCGCCACCCCCGCGCCCAGGACCGCCGCATACTCGTCCGCGGCGGCGAGCTGCCGCCCCTCCACCAGCTCGATGTAGGTACCCAGGCGCGCCTCGGGCGCCGGCTCGATGCCCTCGGCGACCACCGCCCAGTCCACCCGGCCATTGCCGAGCAGGCCGTCGAAGGTAGTGCGGAACATCACCTCGCGCACGCCCGCGGGCGCCGCCAGCTGCTTGCGCAGGGCCGCAGGGTTTCCGATACGCGCACCTTCCGCCAGGCTGCCGCTACCCGGTCGCCACGCGTCCCGCGACACCTGCAGGTGCCCGGACTGGGAGCGGATCATGGACTCGCCCAGTTCCACGACCGTGTCCTTGATGAAGCCCCCCGCCAACACCAGCGCCGCCACGCCGGCGGCGATGGCCAGTAGCGTCAGCCCCGAGCGGCCGCGATGGCGCAGCGTGTTGCGGGCGGCGAGCCGGAGGATGTCCGGGGCCAGGCTCATCGCACCTGCCGCAGGCAGTCGACGATCGCCAGGCGCGAGGCGCGCCAGGCCGGGTACAGTGCCGCCAGGGTCGTGGTGGCGCAGGCGATGCCCGCCGCCTGCAGGAAATCCGCGGGGCGCAGATAGAGGCTGGCCGTGTAACTGCGGGCGAAGGTGGGCGGCGGCGGCATCTCGATGGCGAGAAGCTCGAGCACCACGCCCGCCGCGAGTGACACGGCAATGCCGATCACCGCCCCGAGGGCGCCGAGCAGGACCCCTTCCACCAGGAAGTCCCGCAGCACCTCGCGGCGCCGGTGCCCCAGCGCGAGCACGGTGCCGATCTCGCCGGTGCGCTCGAGCACACTCATGAGCATGGTATTACCGATACCCAGGAGCAGGATGCCGACGACGATGGCCTTGAGCAGGGCAAGCTGCTGGCCGAAAAGGGCCGCGGCGCGGCGGTAGAACTCGGCGAGCGCCGGCCAGGACTGGACGTCGAGCGCCTGCCCGGCAAGCGCCGCCCGGGCCCGGACCAATGCCCGCTCCGTGTCCGCCGTGTCCTCGAGAAAGACGCGCCAGCTGTGCGCACCGGCTACCTGCAGCAGCTGCCGTGCCAACCCCAGCGGTAGAACCAGCGCCGCGTCGTCCAGCTCTTCGCTGAAGGCGCTGAACAGGCCGACCACCGGCGCCTCCACCGCCGAGAGCTGGCCGTCCGGCGTATTGGCCAGCAGCACGACGTTGGAGCCCACGGCCGCGTCCAGGCGCTCCGCGAGCCCGCGGCCGAGCAGCAGCTGCCGGTCCTCACCGGCCGCCAGGCGCCGGCCTTCGACCAGGCGCAGCGCGCGGTCGTCACGCAGGTCCACTGCCGGGTCCACCCCCTCGGCGACGAAGGGCAGCGTCCGGTCACCGTGGCTGGCGAGGCCATTGACCAGCAGCCGCGGCGCCAGGGTAGCCGGCACACCGAGCTCATCCGCGGCTAGCGGCGGCTCCGGGGGCATGAGGAACGCCGCCGGATCGCTGCGGCCGCGCTCCTGGAACCCGGGCCGGGTGATCTGCAGGTGGCCCGTATCCGAATGGATGGTTGCCTCGCGGAACTCCCGGAACAGGGCGGCGTTGAAACCGGTGGCGAGGAGCAGCGCAGCGACGCTGAAGGCAACAGCGCCCAGCGAGGCGATCGAGCGGCGCCACTGGCGGCTGAGGTTGCGCCAGGCCAGGGCGAGTATCGCCAGCCAGCGCCCCCCCATCATGCGTCCTCGACCCGGTAGCGGAACTTGCGCTCGTGATCGAGGCCCATGCCCCAGGAGAAGTCCTCGTAGGGCCAGACACGAACGGCGGGAGCTTCACCACCACGCCGGGCAACGACCGCATCCACAAGCACCTGCAGCCCGGCGGCGAGCACCGCCGGCGCCTCGCTGCCGCCGGGTCGGCGCTGCACGTGCCAGACGAGGGTGCCGGCCTCGCGGCGCAGCACGAAGGCGCCGGACAACGCGGCGGCCAGCGCGGGGTCGCGGTAGAGCAGCGCCTTACAGCGGTCCACGGGCCAGCCGGACTCATCGGCCGCCGGCTTCCGGCCGAGGTGCGCGATGACCGGGAATGGCAGCCGCTCGAGCGCGGCGCGCCGGCCTGGCTCCAGCGCGTCCAGGTCTTCGGGGCGCAGCTGCCGGGCCCGGTCCCCCGTGCGGTAGCGGATCATGGGTATAGGTGCCTTGGCGTCCAGCATGGTGATCACCAGGTCGCCCGCCCCCTGCTCGTCCGGCTCCACGATCTCGACCAGGCTGCGCAGCGGGCTGTAGGCGAAGAAGGTAGGCAGGAGCGCGTCCGGGTCCGCGCGATGGAGGGCGCGGCGCAGGTCGATGGTCTCGGCGGTCTCGAAGAACAGGTTGAGGCCGAGTTCACCTACCCCCATGGAGCTGCGCACGCGCTGCTCCCCGGGCTCATCCAGGGGAATGGCCAGCGCTTCTGCCAGGTAGCTGCGGAATTCCTCGCTGAACGTCTCCTCCCCGAGAATGACCCGCGGCGCCAGTGCCGCCCATTCCAAACGCAGCTCGGCCGCATAGTCGAGCAGCCGCTTGGCGAAGAGCGGATCGATGACCAGTATGCATTGCTCGAAGCGCGGCCCGGCCTGGCGCAGGATGGCGCAGGCCATGTCCTCGCGCACGCTGACGTTGGCGACGCAGACCGACCGGGAATCAAAGACCACCCCCATCGGCAGGCAGTTGACCAGCAGCGTCGAGCGCTGATCCGTGCCGAAGGCGTGCTCGAGGCCCAGGTCGATATCGAAGGGCGTGAGGCGCTTGTCGCGCCAGGTGGAGACGCCGAAGGCGAAGTTGGCGCCGCCGTGTCCGGAGCTGGTCAATACGCCGGCCAGATCGCCGACAGGTACATCATCGGCAATCAACTCCTCGAGGGAGAAGCGCTCAAACAGGTCGGCTTTTTCCAGTATCGGGTAACGGGCCAGGGCGTCACGATCTTGCGGCGGATGGGTGCAGTCCAGGCCTGACTCGCAGTAGATCATACGATACGCAGCGGACTGTGCGGCCGCACGCCCTACGGCGCGAGGCAGGCGCTTGAGCGCCCGGTGTTCCAGGGAAGCGGGGCTCTGGCGGTAGAGCAACCCGAGCAGCGCGCGGCGGCGCCAACGGGCCCAGGGCGCGGCCAGCCCCATGGTTCAGCGCGCCTGCCGGAGCCCGGTGCGTTTCTCAGCCATGCTGGAACCAGTCCAGCAACTTGGGGTTATAGCTGCGCACGAGGTCCTCTAGATCGCGAAGATCACCCAGGTAGGGGGTGACCGGCCCGTAATAATCCTGTTCCGGCCCGATGGGCTTGAAAACAAAACCGTAAAGGGCCAGCACCTTCGCCAGCGATCGCTCCATGGCGGCATACCAGTAGCGGATGCCGTGGGCGCGGCTGTAGCGATACATCTCGCGATACAGGCCAAGCACCAGTAGCGGCGCGTTGACCCGCTTGTCAGCGCCCTGTTCACCGGGTGTGCGCGGCCCCTCGAGGTCGGCCGGGTTGATGCCGTACACCGTGTCACCGGCGCGACGCCGGTAGGAGCGGTCGACCGCGAGACGCGAGACTTCGGCGCTCTCTGCCGGGTCCGGTGGCTGGAAACCCGGAAAGGGCTGGCAGTGGGCTTCATAGGGGAATGGATCTCCCGGAGGTACCAGCACCAGGCGAGAGGTGCCGACGATCCGATGGTCGGCATTGCGCGCAGCAAAATGCGCTGCGGCGGGATCCCAGTTGTCGCGCTCGAGGCCATCGGGGTAGTGGTCAGTCGGCATGAAGCCACATTCTTCACAGAAGATGGAGAAGCGCAGAGCGTAGAGTTTCTCAAGGTTCTCGGTGGGCGCACCCGGGGGGAACACCTCCAGTTCAAAGTACTGGTCAAGCGCGGTCAGTGCCTGGGCGGCAACAGATCCCATAGAAGCCCCTTCTGAGCTCATCCTGAGCCCTCTCTTCCTGTCCTCGGCACGATAACACGAGTCTATCGCGCGTCGTCATGCTAAGCGCAAGCGGGTGTGATCGCCATCAATATCGAGTGTCAGCAGTTTTTACAGCCAGCATGCAGTAGCCCCGCGGCACGCCCCCTCGAAAACCTCAGCCCCCTGTTTTTTAGGGGATTTTTCTACTATGGCATGTGCGTTGCTCTGACTCATACGAGCTCAGCTTGTGGCCTAAACCGAAGGTTGAATGCCAACGGAAGCTTAAATGACCAGGGTGCGTAGACGCACGCTAAAGACTCAGGAGATGCAGAAAATGAAGATCTCGACCTCAAAAATTTTAGGAGCAACCGCGCTCGCCGCGGCGCTAACCAGTGGTGGAGTCGCCGCAGCCCCGTCCTTCGGCCAACTTTACTTTACCCAGTTCGCCGGATGGGACCCGACTTCCTTCCAGTTTTTCCCCGGCGTCACAGGCCTTACCGGGCTGGCTGCGGGCCCTGCCGCTCCCGCAGGCGCACCGGCGGGTACGGTCACGGGTATGTCGTGGGAAGCCGCATCAAACGGTAATGAAAGCCGCATCGACATTTTTTCCTGGGACGATGGGTCTAGCCCGCTCACGCTGCAAAGTGACCTGAGCACGCCCGACGCTGACGGCGAATGGAATCCGGGGGACTGGTGGGTGATTGATACCCTGATTCAGGAGAATAACATTCTTGACGTTGATTCGACGCCGATCCCCGACCCGCTGTGGATTGCCGACACCCTCGCGAACCTGACGATCTACACGGACGCGGGGCGCACCGATGTCCTGGGAGCGGATCCGAACAGCCGGGTTCGTATCGAGTTCTGGGAATCGCTCAACCAGGACGATGTCGCAGACTGCTCTGGCGCTAACCCGCTTGCCACAGGATGCGATGACGTGTTCCGTATTCTTGAAACGGAGCTCGATCCGATCACCTTCACGCGCGACGGGTTTGCTTACGATATCGACTTCACGCTGATCCCCGGACCCTCACAACCCTCCGGCAACCTGTCGCTGGTGTGTCCTTCTCCGGACCCCCGTTGCGCGGGTGTTACCGTAGACGATGGGGAGATCTGGGTGTTTACCGAGGAGGCTGCTCCCGGGTTCAGCGCCATCAACGTAGCCATGAGCTACTCAGTCCGTGAGGTTCCGGCCCCGGCGGTACTCGGGCTCATGAGCATTGGTCTGCTCGGTCTGGGCTTCGCAGCCCGCCGCCGCAAGGATAACGCCTGACACAGGCGTATCACTGCTGGACAGGGCTGCTATCGAGTAAGCGAAAAAGGCGGCCACCTGTCTACCTGAATGAGAGAGCGGCTCTGATGAGAGCCGCTCTTTTTTCAGTGTCTATCGAGAAAATGCAAGGCGATCACTGCGGGCCTGCATCTCTTCAGGCGCTTTTCCATTAAAGCAGCAGTGCTGACCTCCGCAACTCTTCCAGCCCGCACCCTGAAAAAAAACGTGTTACGAGGGGCGCAGCATTTCATTTACGGCGCCGCGTGATATTGAGGCTACTCGCAAATGACCTAGCCAAACTTCAGGGTTAGCTAGGCGTTTAGTGATCAGATACATGCATTCAGCCATAAACAGCCTGCGAATCAGCCAAAGCGGAATCGCCGTGATTCTCCTCTTCTGGCCGCGCCCAGCACTCTCCAGACGCAATTCTTGGTTTCGTCTGACACTTAGTGCCCCTATGCCCTGATAGTAGTCTCTCAGGTATCGGATACGCTGTCGGTCCGGCTCAATAAGGTGGCTGACAGACGCTCCCGGCAACCATAAACCAGAGTACCCAGCCTCAAGGACAGCAGTCATCACTGCAGACTCTTCCCCACTAAGCATCTCCGTGCCCTTTCTACCTAGCTCCAGATCGTACAGAAAATGCTTTTGAACATGCCGCCTTACGGCAAAATTTGCTCCGTAGGGGAGAGTGTCCGGGCACAAACGGCATTCACTTGACCCAAGGTCTCTTGAGGCAAACGCAGCTTCAACTGCCCGCCAGCCCTCGGAGAGCCAGGACGCTGGTGAACCCTCGAAAACAGGCTCTATGGGTCCACCAAAAAAAGCAACGGACGGATTACGAGTACAGGCGCTTGCGTACTCCAACAGCCAATTCATACTCACCAGCACATCATCATCTGTCCATAAGAGAAGCTCTCCGCGAGCCTCGTGTACACCTCGATTGCGCGCAGCCGACAGGCCCTGCACAGGCTCCAAAACCTCCCGGATAGGAAGAAGCGCAGAAAATGACTTGACTATTCGGGATGTATTATCAGTGCTGTTATTGTTTACAACCAGTATTTCCCAATCACCCTTCTTCGGAAGAGCGATCTCAGTAAAGCGGGCAAGGCACCGCCTGAGTGATTCCGCACGATTCCATGTGCATATGATTACCGACAGTTGCATACACACCAACTCAAGCGATTAATCAGTGCGAGAGGACAGAGAAGACCTCTTATCGAGTGAGCCAGATAATTGCGCGCCGCATCCAAAGAGATCTTCATGCAAAAGCATAAACGAGAGGACCTTGAACTTGGCAGAGCCGATTATTGCATCTTCAAGCTCTACGTTTTCGCGCCAACTGGGAAGGCTAGCGTGCAAGGCTTCCCTAGACAGGAATTGGCTGCCTCTCTCGCGAACAGGGTCGACCCGCCTCCTAACTCTTTGCCAACTCGGCCCATTAAAGTCAAAAACCCGATAGTAAAACCGTGACTCAGCGCGGTTTTGGAGCAATTTGTGCAACCGCCAGGAAAAATCGGATGCTCTCGGCAAGCCCTCGCGAAACCGCCGCCAAGGCGACATTCGGATATATCCAAGCGATTCTGAATTCTGGTCCAGCGGGACGGAAGCCAGCTTGGGAAATCGGGATGCAATTATAGAGGCTTGGATTCTGCGGTCAGCGAAGTGACTGAAAGGCCAGGTCGCCACTAACTGCAGTATCTTCCGGTCTATGTAGGGCAGCACAGGCCAACCGCCGAGTGTAAGCCGCCATGCAATTGAGCCAATGTAATACCGTTGCCGATGGAGCATATGAAACTGCCAGAACTTCTGAAAATCTCTCCCTTCAAACTGATCAAGGCGGTTCCGCATGCTCTCAAGAACATCCTTGATCGTAGCTTCAGTCGTTGAGGAAGAGAGCAAATCTACAACCTGTTCCTCTGGAAAGCCATAATGGCTCATGTATTTCAGTGTCTGCTCGAACTCCAGGTTGCCAGTGAGGGGGGACCTATTGCACTTGAGGTTGCCGTCACCGAGGACTCGATCTCCAAAATACCCTGCGACAAAAGGTAAGCTGTTTTTCTGAAGCATATCGGCCGAGGCGTGGGGTGCAAACGAGCCAGGAGCGCCTTGCAAGGACTCCAAGAGAATTTGACGCTCCGCGTAAGCTATTGCACGCGAAGGATCTATATCATCGAACACGTAGCGCCAGCCGAGTGATCGAGCCACGGAGCGAGCAACCTTGATCTCCTGATCTGAACTGCGACCAATGGATAAGGCGAGGACATCCTTGCGCGAAAAGTGTCTCGACAGGTAACCGGCCATCAGCCTACTGTCCTGGCCTCCGGAGAGAAGGCATGAAACACGCTTTAGATGCTTTCGCATACCAGAGAAGCAATCATCAAACACCGCATCCAACTCGTGCTCGGCCTCCCGCAAACTCTGGCCAAAACGCTCGTCCGTGAAGGCCAGCGAAGCGCAAGGGGTTTCTACGGCGCCCTGGCCGAGGCTCCAACACATCGCATGACCGGGCTGTGTCCGTCTGACTCCGGCATACAGAGACTCACAATTTGCTGCGTGCGAAAACATCAGCATGGAGACTAACGCCTTCTCATTCGGGACCGCGGAATGACACGGATGCGCAGCAAAAAGCGAGGGAGAAGTACCAAAAAGCAGGAAATCTGGGGAAGTCGTGAAGTATAGAGGAAAAAAGCCCAGAGTATCGGTGCCTAACCACAGGCGCTCATGATGCAATAGTACCGCGCAGTAATACCCATCGCCGCCCGCAACGACAGCCAGACCGTCTCCTGATGTACCTGAGGACCGCAACAGTTCAAGCGCACTATCCGCAGCCCCCAGCCCGGCCCCCCAATAGTCACCAACTACAAAGGCGGCTGCTCCCGCCCCTGATGATGGACTACCCTCGTCTGTCGCTACTGATACAGGTGCTGAAGGCGAGGCATAACACCGCAGCATCAGCGGCCCGCAGTCCAGTTTGTGCTCAACCAGATTGCCGATGTATGGACGAACAGCTTCGATTTGCTTACAAAAAGCGCGCCTGTTCTCATTGCTGGTATCGTAAAGACCTACGATTACCGCCATATCTTAGTTTCCGCTAATTAGGCGTGCTACACCGGCTCGTGTAGCCGATGTAAATCGCAGGATTCGTGCACGCCTGATTACACCATCCAGACTTCGCAAGATCGCGTCATTTGGTGCGTAACGGCTTGCTGCGTGCCTTCGGATGGCGATAAGTTCTACCAACTGGCTCCTGCTCTTGGGATTCAATCGACCACAAAGTTGGGGTGTTATATCGTGTGGGAAGCAACCACGGTGGCAGGCCTTGACCGCCCAAAAGTTGAGCATCGTCCGAATGCATTTTTCGCAGTATCCACAGTTTCGATCCAATTCCACGCCTTGCCAGCAAACGCGCAGATTTGAGATTACAGTGTCACCACAATTATCTGTGAGCCACTTCACCTTTTCGGTTCTATCATGACCCGCACCGTCATGGTGAACATTCATAATGCCTGTGGAGAGCAAAGGATCCGTCAGCGGTAAGGAGCCCCACGGAATCTGCAAGTCCTCGTAAGGCTTTCCGCTAGCAACAAATGCGTGCGAAAACTGCTTCTGGAAGAGCAAGAAGTTGCTTGCCAAGTGCATACCGAAGCAATCCTCCCAGGACGTTGCAAGTTGCCGCGAATTTGTTGCAACCCTGATCAGACTGATTTCGGAGACATCCAGTTGCCGCGATGCGCGCTCGATGGCACCTGAAAAGGAGCGCTGATCATCAGCGGGAATATCGAGACCAAGCACCATCATCGCTGCAGACGGACGGTGACGCTGACGCCCTGCTGCACCGACCAGATGCCTCTGAAAAGAGAAAGTGGCGTCTACCCCCCCGGAGAACGCGAACAGCCCATCTCCACGCTCACTGGAAGGCTGCGCTTCGAGCTCCCGCGCCGCTTTAACCTCAATTCTGCCGTAGTGACGAGGGCACCAACGGGACCACATCTCTACTAACTGTTCTATTCCATCAAGCAGCGTGGGCGAAACAACACCCTCCAACACGACGTCTCGCCGTTCAGCCATGGCCAAGAATATCACCGCGGGAAGTACATGATCGCCGCGCTCATCCGAGGGTAAGCATGTCTGTGCGGCCTCATCCAAGCCATGCCAGAGTGTAAACTTGTCGAATGCTCCGCCGGAAACGCGCCAGTTGACCTTGAAGAGACTGCCTTCCCTGGCGGAGCCCGCGGGCCGAAGAGTTATCTGACGAGAACTCACGGTGATATGACTGACGTGCTTCTGGGGCTCATCAAAAGCAGGTCAACCCTCTCGTATGCATCCGAGAGCGACGGCACCGCGTGACAGATATCAGTACCTGTGTTCCATAGCTTGCGAAATCTGTTGATCTTGCCATAGTTGTTATCGAGCACGACATGGGGAATGCCCATAAGTGTACAAAGAATATGCCCATGCAGACGATCCGTGACGACTACACGGCCCCTTGAGAGCAACCCAAAGCCAACCAACAGCCGCTCTCTGGCCAGAGAAGTAAACAATCGTCTTCTAAAAGCAGTAAAGAAACGCGCCGTCGAAGGATATCTGGAAAAGAACTCGCCAAAGATACCGTATGTTAATTGGAAAGGTCCTGCTTGCTGCTCGACCCAATCAGCTTTCGCAAAAGACCAATCGAACCCCTCAGGTGCACTGAACCCGACAGTCCTCTCCTTATCGGTTCTCAGCAACGCGAAAACATCATAGTCAGGCTCCTTGGAACGAGGCAACTGACTTAGGTGCAACGCCATATCCGGACACATAACGACGTTACACTCATAGAGCGACTTACAAATAGCGAAACTCTCTTCATCACGCAGCAACAGGTGGAAGTCCCGATGTTGGCTGAATATCAGTCTGCTGTCTTCAGCTGTTGCTTGACAGCCAAAAAAAACTGACTGCGGAAGTTGGATGATGCGATTATGAGGGTAGGCTAGCAGCAGCCTTTCTCTCATCACTTGGTGAGAGGGCCAGATATCCCCAAAGTTTCCACCACCATTGATGAGTATGGTGCAATCCTCTGGAAGCGAAGGGAGTGCGTGATCGTGAACACTGCCATCGCCAACCCAGAGTATGCGGGAGGTGGTTCTATGGCGGGAGAGATAATCTATCGTGCCCAGCCAGATAGCGCTATCGCCAACATTCGTATAAGTGGGAAAATCGAAAAGCGCTACTGGCTTGCCGACAGGGACAAGACTAGACAAGCAATCGCCAATTACCGCTTCGTAGGGCTGCATTGATTAATGCTCTCCTAGTACCTCAATGTGCCCAGCATAGCAACTTTCCTCAAAGTACTCTTTCCGTGTCGTGGCCCAAACGCACGAGTTCAGAGCTTACCGCCTCGGCCCGACCCTTCATGCAGCAGCTTCAACTCATCATCGATCGGCTTTACGGCCACGCTTGGGACGATAAACCCAGACCTCACGATCTTCGATCACTACAACCACACCAAAGTATTCATCTATGAACGCAAGCCGCTTCGCGCCATCGGGCATCGGGGGAGCGATAGGACCAAGTATCTCCCAGGTAGGCGTAGCAGGATCATACCTCCACAGGTGATTACTCTGATAATCAATCAGCAGTCCCATTCGGGTGCCGGGGTCATAGAACATGGCGCTAGAGGAGTCATGACCGATTGGCCACAGCTGAGCCTCTGCCGGCTTTGAAAGAACGTGGCGCCATGATCTAAGTTCTATGTTGAACTCATAGGTATCAGTACCCTGCTGTGCCACGATCATTTGCCTTTCGCTGTCAAGATAAGCGACCTGCTCTCGCGTAGGCGCCTGTTCCGAGAAGTCGCCGGCGCGCGAATTGGCCTCGAGGTTCAACCAAGAGCCGCTGTGAAGGTCATAGAGCCAAGTACCACGCATCTGCCAGTTATTGCCATGCCAAACAGCGCCCTTCATCGCGGGCACATACTGGAGAAGCCCTCCGAAAATTGATCGGGGCGCCTCGCCAATGCTTGGCAAGCGCGACCAGCGTCTCGCCTTGGGATCAAAACTCCACAAGGGCAGCCCACCCGCTAAATCACCCGGATCCAAGCCGATGGAGATGGCCGCTTCTCTGCGGTTGGTGACCCAGGTATTCATCCAGAGCAACCGCTTCCCGTCACTATCATAAGTCACCCCGGACCAGGTATGCCCGATCACAGCCGGTCCCCCGCGACGGGTCTGCAGAACCCCGTCCTTGAGAACGACATCTGACGGATCCTCTCCTAAACCGAGATAGTCGCGTGGATTATCAGGGGCGTAGAGCAAGATCCACTGCATCTCGCAGAGATCAAACTCCCAAACATCATTCAGGCGGTGCGGACGTCCATGATTTGCCCCGAGATAGAGCGCTGTCCTGCGCTCAGGCGACCAGACCATCCGGAGCGAATAATCCCGAGCACGAGGCCCGGTGCGATGCAGATTAAAGCGCCGCGCCACATCATTGAATGGCCCATTTACCTCTGCCTTACCCAAACGGGTTGCGGACCCGGGTGCGAGGGCCGCCAATCGACGTGCTGTGGAGGTTGAGCAGTCTACTGGAGACGAGCCTGCCTCAGCCGTTGAAACAGATGCCAGTAACCATGCGAGCGCGGGCAATACTCGGTGCGCAAGGCTCCTAAGTCTCATCAGGGGATAACCATCGGACCAATATATTCTCGGCTGATGACAACGTTATCAATATAGAGCGTCATCTCCGCCGGGGCCGGTGCTACACCTCCGTGGTAGACGTTAAACCATGCGTTCTCGATCTTAAGCTCAGACGTCTTCCTGAACTCCATGCCCTCTCGGTCTAGTACGAGCCTCCCATCGACCCATGCTTTTAGTTCGCCATCAGCCCGTCCCGGAGTATTCAGGCGCACATATTGCTCCACGCTATACCAGCGATTGGTTCCAAGCCACCCAGCGGGCCCCAGACCCCAGCCCTGATTTTCGCTATTAGAGCCGCGGATCTCAGGGTGATACAGATAGGATCCGATGGCAACGTGCTCCTCAAGTACACGCTTAGCGCTTAACCTGAAAAATGCGCCGCGCGCTGACCATCCGTTGTACCCGTCAGACTTACGAAGCCCCCAGCCGGCCCGGTTGTAGGTGCCGGCAAAGCCTGGCAGCTTGCCCCCGTCGCGCGTAGGCTTCCAATCCTTCCCGAAGCGGAGATAGTACCGAAGGTAGGCTTCCTCAGGCTCCGGCAGTCCCGCCTTGGCAAAGTCATAGCGAAGATCGAGAGCAAGGTTGTTTCCTTTTGCTAGGGTTACACGCAAGGCGTTCCCCGATAAGGGCTGAAAGCCATCGTGGCTTTCCCGCGCTATTCTTTCGGCGACACTCAGTTCATTAACGGTAGTCCAGCCTCGGTGCCAGGGCCCTCGTTCGAAATCGGCTGTAAAAAGTACACGCGGGTCGCCGCTTGGAAACTTGTCACCGGGATAGACAGCTGCAATGCCCTGATGCGCCTTTCGATCGCTCATCCAGGGCGGTGCCAGTTGAAACACGCCTAGTCGCGATGCGCCCTGGTATACCTTGTCAACAGTGAGATGCAGTGTCGCAGACTCAACCTCGCGCAGCGCCAACTCTTCGAGGGGGAAGACAAGCGCTGCGGAAATCTTGCCGCCGACTTTCAGAGTCGCTTCATCGCCGAGCGATTTTATCGTGTTGCAGTCGAGCGTTGTGTCAGCTGCAGGTTCAATCCTGCGCCGGGAGCCATCCGCAAAGTTCAACTCAAGAAATGGCTGCGTGCCTTCCGCGTCGCTTTCACCGCTATAGAGGCGAGCACCCGGACCGCGCCCGCCAGGCATTTGTCGCAACATGATCGCACCGGTCAGCCAGTGACCTTCAGACCATTCCTGGACAAGCGAGGCCATATCAAACGCCAACACACGCGTCTGAGGTGAAGAAGCAATATCCGCTTCGGAAAAAGGACTACCACCATGCAGGCGACCATCAGCATCAAGCCAGTCGCCACCTGGTCTCCGCCAGTCTGCTCGCGCTGCACGGAAGTGAAACTGGCATGTCATTCCATCACCGTCTTCGGTCAGCGGCGGCTGCCCCACCGCTGGAACAGCGAAGATGCAGAAAAAGGGTAGCAAGAGAATGCGTAACTGATTACACATCTATGTCACCTCCCGAGCGCTAGCACGAATTCGCATGATAAAGCCTCTACCACACGAGAATCCGCGCGCGTTGAAAATGTGTGATCTGCAGCCGGGAGACGCTCTGACCGCACATCGGTACGTGCCAAAGCCAGCCCCAATCTCGGATTCCGCCTTTGCGCCTCCTCAAACTCTTGAGCTGTGTAGTCCTGACCACTGAGAATAAGCAAAATGGGTTGTCGGTAACTATTGACGCCGTTCGCCACAAGATCAACGAGATTGCGTTGAACATCCTCTGCCCGGGTATCCAGTTGCGCGGAGGATTCCTCACCGTCGCTCATCTTGAGATCTACAGGACCGGCTGAACGACCTGAAGTAGCTACCTGGAGTAACGTGGCGGCAAACCCGTACAGGCTCGCCCCGAGTTGCAGGCGCCCTGAAAATAATTTCCGCCAGAAAGCACCGCTCGTCACACGGCCGGCATAGTAGCTAGTGAGGCGAACACGCGCCGCTACCTCAGGACTGTAGACCCAGGGGTTCGCAATAAC
The DNA here is from genome assembly GCF_040217025.1 of Pseudohaliea sp. GTDB lineage: Bacteria > Pseudomonadota > Gammaproteobacteria > Pseudomonadales > Halieaceae > Pseudohaliea. Next base: position 349,778 of record NZ_JAVJOA010000010.1, read on the forward strand.
CAGACCTGCAATCCTCTCGTCCGTGGGAGCGTAGCCGACGCACGCTGTGGCCGCGTCGCAAAGCCCCCAGAGAACGACTCGTTTGACAGTCGGCAGTTCTCTCTGCAATGCGTCCACCGCACTGAGGATATCCGGCGCCACGGTGAGAAAACCGTCCATATTGCCCGATGCATCACCCATGCCCCGGTAATCGAAGCGCAGGGTCGGTACACCAGCATCTGCCAATGCTTTCGCCAGTCGGAAAAACTGACGATGGCTACCCACACGGTACTGCGGGCCACCCACGACAATCACGACTCCAACATCGGCATAATGACCGTCGGTGACGGTATGAAGAACACCACACAGCCGTTCGCCCTCGCAGGTCCAGCTCAATGCCCGAAGACCTGAGCCTGTGCTGCATGGCAGCACGGGCAGCCAATCTCCCTTGCCGCGGGCAGGAGAGAAAGCGGCATGAATCCGCGACAGTTCGCTAAGGCTGCGTCTCAGCAATCCTTCGGCAAAACCCAACTCCTGGGTTGCCCAAAAGCTCTCTCCGTACACGACATCTGCGGAGACATCGATACCCAGAGCGGCCCACTGCTCTGCCTGTTGCCGAGATGCATTAGAGGGTTCTCTAGCGGGGTTTGACGAAACTTCAAGGAGCACTACACGCGTGCTTTCAGGCAAGGCTTGATCGAGCCGTGCAGCGTTAATGCTGCCAAAGAGGCCGCTGGTCAGGTGGTAGCCTGCAATATCGGATCCTTGTCCGGCCTCCAATGCTTCGCGCAGCGAAGCGACAGATCGCTGCCCATCCTCGCCAGCCAGCATTGCCGAAGCGGCCCCCAGCCTCAAGAACTGGGACATCTGATGCTTTCCTGATGCCATCGGCTGCCAGAGAAGCAGCGCCGACGGTGGCCGCGGAGCAGCAACCGCCACATCCACTGCGAGTAGGCAGCCCAGCCGGAGTCCCCACATCACTACATGCTCAAAGCCCTTCGCATAGGCCTCTGTAACGAGATGCAAGAGTTCTTCTCGCCAGTCCGCCCAACTGGCTATCTCCAGCGAGGCGGGACTATCACCCGTACCCAGCAGGTCGGGCACAACCACTGCATAGCCAGCCTCGGCCAATATACGCGCCTGGCGGGCCACCATATGCCGGGAGCGGTTCATCTCTTCGGCAAAGGCGGGGCAGTGGATCACACAGACTGATCGTTCTTCTCCCCCGGATGGCCACCAGACTGCTACCGGGATATCCCCGTGCGGGCCAGGAAGAAACCCCAGCGGCGCCGAGCGCGGTGCCAACTCGCTCATTCCTGATTCAGCCATGCCCACGTTAGGGGCTCCGTAATCACCCCTGCTCGCAGAGGAAAGCATGGAGTGATCCGATGGTGGAAAAGACTTCAGCGGTCACCTCATCATCATCCACCAGAATGCCATACTCGTCCTCAAAGGCTGTGATTATTGAGACCACAGCCATCGAGTCGAACTCCGGCATGGCGCCGAGTAGCTCACTATCCTCATTCAAGCCCGCGGCGCGGTCACCAAGGCTCAGCACATCACCAACTATCCGGGCTACATCCGCAATTGCCAGCATAAATCTTTTCCTCTAAGTTAGCGCTGCCGTCGGGGCTCACCCCCGCAACTGGCGCCGTAATTCCGATCCTACTTGTTATCATTCCCGTGAAGCGTCCCGATAAAATCCACGAGGGCATTGAGTTCGGCATCGGAGAGAGCGGTCGCCCAAGGCGGCATGAGCGCACTCATACCATGAGCGGCGCCACCCTCGCTAATGATCGCGCGAACCTTGTCCCGCCCACGCGAGGAGAGGTAGTTTGGATCAGTGAAATCGGGGAGAGGCACGCCGAGAGCCCTGGCATCTGGGCTATCACCATCCCCCGCCGAACCATGGCAGCGAGCACAGTTTGCCTGATAGAGTGAGGCCGCCTCCTTAGCACCAATCCGCACGCGGCCTTCTCGCTCCCGGAGTGACTCGGGAAGCGTATTGTCCGCTAGTTCGGCGGGCACCAGTTCCAAAATCTCTCCACTGGGCGTTGACGCCGCACCCAGCGTCGTTACCAGTACCTCCCCCGATGACAGCTGTGTCACTGAGCTGACGCCACGCTGTGCATACTGATTGGCTCGGGCGAGCAGGTTGACCTGCTCTACCCGCCTTACATCCGCGGGAAGTGAGAAAAGCTTGGAGGAATAATTGTCGGCGAATAAGTATTGACCTTCGAGGGTTGGATGCAAATTACCACGATAGACAATGCCCCCGATTACGGCCCGGTCATAAGCCGTATGCACGTAAGTGAAGACCGGCTCTGTATGCGCCAGCCCTAGCGACTCCCATCCCTGCTTGCCAGTCACCTCACGACCTTCGACTACCGGAAACCCATAATGGTTGCCCGCTTCTATGCGATTCACCTCCTCCCAAACAGTCGAGCCGACATCACCAGCCCATAGCGTGTTGGTCTCAGGGTCGAAACTGACTCGGTAGGGATTCCGAAGACCAAGCGCCCAGTACTCGTCGCGAACCCTGGGGTCATGGACAAACGGGTTATCTGCAGGAACCCGATAGCCGGCGAGTTCGCCGAACTCGAAGGGTTCGATAGGCAGTCCATTCGCCTTCCCACCGCTCACATCGATCCGAAGGATGCCCGCACGGAGGACTTGCGCAGAAGTGAAACCCTCGGGAGTACGCACCCCCTCTCCCAGGGCAATGTACAGATAACCCCCCGGCCCAAAGACCAGCGACCCCCCATTGTGGAACCCACTGCCCTCGCGCTCAAGGATCATTAAGGGCTCTTCCGAAATAGCTCGCTCGTAAGCCGTGGGCTGTGAGAGATCGAAACGGGAGATTCGGTTAACCTGCCCGCCGTCGGACCGCGTATCCGTATAATAGAGATACAGAAACGGCCGCGGCGCCTCGATATCGTCAAACCTCGGATCGAAGGCCATGCCCAAGGCGCCATTCTCCACCTCGACCACGCCCAGCTGATCACGGATATCGAGCACGAGTTCCAGTGCTTCAGGGTCGGCAAGCGGCACCCTCAATACCCGGCCGACCCGCTCCAGCACGTAGATGGCGCCCGGGTCACCCGCACGTTCTACGACGAGCAGGGGTTGCTCGAACACCAGTCCAGCCAGGAAACTGCGAAAACCCCAGGCGGTCTCCTCGACGGGGTTGAACCAGATTCGCACCTGCGTCACCACATTGGCCACGTCCCTGCTCTTGCTGAAAGCTACACCCAGGGCGAGGGGGGAAAGAAAGTACAGGATGACTAGAACACCGGAAGGCCGGAACAGGCCCCGCGCTATGCCGCCCAGGAATCTCCCAGCATCGGGCAACACCCTGCGACCCTGACCGACCGCCGCCAAGACCACGAAGGCGAGCAGATAGGAGGCAGTGGAGAGCAGCCCGATACCTGCAACCAGCTGCGCATCGTAATTGATGGTCGTGGCGAGGAAAGCGTAAAGCGAGGCAGTGGTGTAGGCAACGAGGTACCAGAGGTACTCCCGGGCGAAACGCTCTCCACTGGTGAAGGCGCCCGCACCCGTGCGAAACAGCAACGCGAGACCTTGCAGCCCGAAGACGACACAGAAAATGCGAACCATCGCCCACATATCTTCGCCACTTACGTAAACGGGCGGCAGGGGCAGGACCGATTTCGGTATAATCGTGTGCGAGCGCGTCAGGTGGTAAGCCGCAATGACAGACATCGCTACCAGCGCGAGCTGCAGCAGCATATGCGACACGCCCTGCCTTGATAGCTTTGCCACTAGCTGCACCTCAAGAGTTCATCAGCAGGGCATTCATGGTAAACAACGCCCCCGCCCATTCACACCAGAAGTTGCGAACCGATGCACAAAAAAAACAAGTTCTCGCTAGCCCTCGGTGCGCTCCTTTCAGGTGTCCTGGCGGCAACCATGTCGAAAGCGGGGGAAAGCCAAACACCCATGGAGACTGTGCTGGTTACGGGCACTCGTCTGTCAGGTAGCCCCGAGTTCGCCACCACTGTCCTGGACCGCCGACAGATCGAGCTACTCTCACCGGCGTCGACCACCAGCCTGTTGCGTGCTATTCCCCATCTCTACCTGTTCGAAAACGGCGGCCCTGGCGGCCTGTCCTTTGCCTCGATTCGGGGTGGTGATCCGAACTTCACTCTCGTGCTCATTGATGGCGTTGCGGTGAACGACCCCACCAACAGCCGCGGCGGAGGCTTCGATTTCAACCAGATCGACCCGGCGGCTATTGATCGAGTTGAAGTGCACCGAGGTGGTATTAGCGCCATCTACGGTGGCGATGCCTTGAGCGGGGTCATCCATTTCATCACTCGCGGGTCAGACGGTGTGAACCTCGCTGCCGGCGTTGGCAATAAGGGTCAGAGACACGCGAGCGCCACCGCTTCTCGCCGACTGACTGACTCCCTCTCCGGCCTCATATCTCTCGGCTTGAGTGAACTCGAAGTCTCACACGCCCAGCGTTATCGCAACGAACAGGCAATGTTTAAAGTTCGGAAGGATACCGGCAGTGCCAGCGGCGATCTATTGCTCAGCATCAGCGAACAGACCGCGAACGCATTCCCCGAGGACAGCGGTGGTTCGCTAGCCACGCTGCAGGAAATTGAGTACCGCGATAGTCGACAGATTGTTGCAAGCGGGCGAGGCAGGCTGGACATGGGAGAAACCCTGACTGCGACCGCGCTCGTCGCTCACGCGGACCACCGGGAAGACAGCGACCATCCCGGTATTGCTCCTGGCGCCCTCGAAGGAGTACCAGCCAGCGAGATTACTTCCCGGTTTCAGCAGACTACTGTGGATGTGAACCTGGCAGGCTATCTCGGCAAACATCTTTCGGCCGTGGCCGGCGCCACTGCGCGAAAATCAACTGGGCGTAACGACGGTGTTGTAGACTTTGGCGCGCCCGTGCCAGTGGACTACAGACTGGAGCAAAACGTGTTCTCCGGCTACGCTGAACTGGGCTGGGCGCAAGGGGGCTTCAACGGAAATGCCGGCCTTCGTATAGACGACCCGGAAGGCTTCGAGCGCGAGACCTCCCTGCGGCTGTCTGCCAGTTACTCCGTCACTTCAAACCTGACGCTGAACGCCAGCTTGAGCGAAGGCTACAAGCTCCCCAGCTTCTTTGCACTGGCGCATCCGCTGGTTGGCAATCCTGACCTGGAGCCAGAGCGGAGCGATAGTTGGGAGTGGGGCATTGCTTACCGGACAAGAGACAACCTCGAAATCAAAGCTACCTACTTTCAGGTCGACTACCAGAATCTGGTGGACTTTGATCCGGAGGCTTTCACACAGATTAATCGTGGGTCCGTCACCATGGAAGGTACAGAGTTATCGGCCGGATGGACCATCAGCGAAGCAGTCAGACTTGATGCCAGTGCGACGCACCTTGATGCAAAGGCGCTAGAGAGCGAAGGAGCGCTGCGCCGACGTCCCAAATGGCTCACGAACATTCAACTATCTGCTCGCCTTAGCCCAGCTCTCGATGGATTCATCGCACTTCGGCATCGAGATGACTTTATCGACAGTTCAGTTCTGACTGGAGAGAAGACGCTGGGCGGGTTTTCGTCCCTGGACGCCGGGGCGAATTGGTCGCTGGGCAGTCGGCTCGAACTAGCACTCACGTTCGAAAACCTGCTGGATAACCCCCGGGAAGACGCAATTGGCCTGCGCGGACCTGAGCGTACCTGGCGCGTCACGGGACGGCTGCGTCTCTGAAGAGATAACATCAATCCGGACCCGGCCTCTATTGTCCCGTCGCGAACATCGCTGACATTCACCGCATCGCACTGCTAAAGCTGAACCGAATGTCTGCACTTCAGGCCATCAGCCTTGGCCGGGGAAAGTGTGACCAGATTGGCAGGACGGCTCACGCTACAGTTGACCTGCGCCGCTCATTGGCAGCATTGTTACCACCTCGCTCTCGGCGCCGAAATTCAGTACCAGGACGTGCAACTATTATGGAGTACCTGATCACCTGATGGACGCCTTTCTCTCTTCAGTCCTGGCTTGCCCTGCCTGTAAGCAGCCCTTGCGGGCCGATGGTGATGATTGGGTATGTACGGAGGCATCATGCGCGGCACGCTATCCGGTAATCAATGGACGGCCGATCCTGATCAACGAGGACAATAGTCTCTTCAGCATTGACGATTATCGACGCGCGAAGGGGGTCACGACAATGGACCTCCGACCGAACTCAGTAATTCCCATAAAGGATCGATTGAAACGCGCCATTCGTTCGCTCATCCCGGCCAAATCCGTTTCCATAACCGACTTTTCCGCCCAGGACGCACTCAAGTATATCGGTGAGCGAAAGCCCTGTGCTCGCGTCCTCGTGATTGGAGCAGGCGATGCGGCCTATGGCACTGCTGAACAGCATGGCCTCAAGATAGTATATACCGATGTTGCCCTGGGGCCATTGACAAGTCTCGTTGCCGACGCACACGACCTACCTATCAGTGGGAGCAGCTTTGACGCTGCCATTGCAGTAGCAGTCATGGAGCACGTCCTCGATCCACCCCGCGTTGTCCAGGAAATCACCCGGGTACTCAAGCCTGATGGCATCGTGTATTCAGTGGCACCCTTTATGCAACAGGTTCACATGGGACGCTACGACTTTCAGCGCTTTAGTGAACGCGCACACCGGTGGCTTTGGAGGGAGTATTCGGAGATCAATAGTGGTGTCGCCAATGGCAGTGGCATGGCTGCGTTTTGGGCTTTAGAGTATTTCTCGCGACAATACACCCTCTTTAAGGTCATCACTGTCCCTTTGCGCATACTGCTTCAGCCTCTTTTGTGGATCGATCGTCTATTTGGGATCAGGAAATCCACCTTCGACAGTGCTTCAGCCTTTTACTTCTTTGGTGAAAGAGGGCGGAAAGAACTAGGAATGAAAGAACTCATTGAAGGATACCGAGGCGCGCAAAGCTAAAGTCACCCTTTGTCATGTAAGCGTGTTCCGGGAAAAATGCTATCAAAAAGCCCTACAAATGATAAGACACTAGAGAGGGCGACTCGGGCAAAAGGAATATTTGCGTGCATGCAGAAGATTAATGGGCCTTAGCAAGAGAAGTGCGCAGCATAGGAAGATATATTCGACAACATTGATCAGCGCTACCAAACAAGTGAGTAGCCGAACTTTGGAGCTACTGCGCGAGTTGCAAACCGCACCAACATTAAGTCCAGTTTAGGCGCCCACAACTTCTCTTCTTTGCCCATCTTTAAACTCCCTACAAAATACTCTCTGACAGTAGAGTCTATCTCAAGCTCAAGATACTCCTCCAATGCAGAGAAATCGTAGCTGCTTTCAAGCAAATGCTCGTACTGTACCATGAGCCCTTCGCTCCTGGAGACGCACTCCAAAAAACCTGAAACCAGGTTTGCCCAGTGGCAGCCAAACGAGAGATGTAAGTATCCCGTAACTAGGTCCACGCATTATTAGAGATTTCGGCGCCTTTGTTCGCCGCCAGATACTCGACGGGACTGAGGTCCCCGAGCGCATCGTGCGGTCGATCTTCGTTGTATTTCCTCAGCCAACTCCCTGTGAGATCGCGCACCTCGGCGAGCGATCGAAACAGGTAAAGATCCAGAATCTCGTCGCGGTAAGTCCGGTTGAATCGCTCGACGTAGGAGTTCTGCGTCGGCTTGCCAGGCTTGATGAAGTCCAGTTCAACGCCGTGGTCCTCAGCCCAGCCGGCGAGAGCAATCGAGACGAGCTCCGGTCCATTATCGCAGCGCAACTTGCTCGGGAAACCGCGTTGCTGAGCCACGCGATCTAGCACGCGAATGATGCGAATGGCGGACAGGTTCAGGTCTATTTCGATCGCCAGCGCCTCGCGGTTGAAATCATCCAAGACGTTGAAGGTGCGGAACCGACGGCCATCGAAGAGCGTGTCGCTCATGAAGTCCACTGTCCAGCAGTGGTTCACCATCTCCGGCACTGCAAGCGGCTCTGGGTTGCGTGTCGGCAGCCGTCGCTTACCCTTGCGGCGCTTGTTCAGGCGTAGCTCGCAATACACGCGGTGCACCCTCTTGTGGTTCCACGGATAACCGCGACGGCGCAGCGTCTTGTAGATCTTCGGTAACCTCCCAGCCGGGTGACTCCTCCACGGTCCCCTGGATCGTTTCAATCATGGGTAAATCTCGATTCGGCTTGGGCCGGTAGCAATACACGGAGCGACTCAGGCGCAGGATGGCGCAAGCTCTTCTCATCGAGAGGCCATGCTCATCCCGGGCGTAGTCGACGAGTTCGCGTTTCTCCGCCGGCCTTAGAGCTTTTTTCAACGATGTCTCGCAGGGTTTCGTGCTTGAGGCTGAGGTCCGCGAACATGCGTTTCAGGCGCTGGTTCTCCTCCTCGAGCTCCTTCAGACGCTTGATGTCCGACACTTCCATGCCGCCGTACTTCGCCTTCCAGTTGTAGTAGGTCGCATCTGAAATCCCGTACTCGCGACAGACTTCGTTGACCTGGCGGCCGCCCTCGACCTCCTTCAGAACCTTGATGATCTGCGATTCCGTGAATCGTGATTTGCGCATTGATTGTTCTCCTTGCCATGCCAATTATGGCCGAGAACTCCAATCCTGCGCGGGGCTAATTCACGGGGTACTTACAGAGGACTAAAAACGGGTTCACTAGGCCAGCGGCGATACCAATCTCTGCGTCGCGCTCTATATGATCTGTAAGCGTCATAAGGGTTGCGAACCAAGCAAACGAATAGCGCACGTGGAAAAAGCCAATGCAGACAAGCAAGGTGACACTCCCCTAGACGCACCTCCTTTAAGCCCCAACGTGAAAAACCCCTTTTCGTAAGCGGGGATTGCAAACAACCGGAGAAACAATTCCCGATACGCCAACCTCAAATCGTGAATCTTCGGGTACACGTTTGCAGTTCAGGTCCTTTATAGTTCACTGCTAAAGTCGGTCAAAATATAGCTTGGGGGTGGCCACTCACCATTGATTGGTGCCAGCGATTCAGCAAGGAGTTGAATCAAATTGCATCGATCAAAAGGTTCTCCCCAGATCGGAACTTCTTTGCTCGAGAGCATCAAGCGCTGAAGGAACGTTGAACCAGACCGCCACCAAGCACTCAGCAAAAAAACCGGTCGCTCAGAGTCATCATCTAAGTCGGCTGTGGCGTCACCAAGTTCACGAATGATCGTTGCTAATGGCTTCTTGTTCCGCCCTTCATGACTGTGAGCAAATCTCGCTCGCTCGTCTCCAAAGAACGCACCAGTCAAGGCATCAATTTCCCTACGAATTCGACTCATGTATAAACGTCGTCGCTGGACAAAAAGCGGAACGGTTGAGGCTGGGTGATCAATTCATTATAGTAATCGGATAACAGATCCGAAAGATGCCCTTTTTATACCTCTAGAGACACGCTCTATTTAAGCACCATATTTAAATGCAAGACAGCGTTTAACTCTATCAGTGTTCTACAGGGTCTGCTTGACAGAAAACAGAGATCGCCTTTCGATAAAATGAGCGTGATGATCTTGAGGAAGTCATAAAAGATGTACTCAACGCATTAGCGATAAGTTCCTGCAGTCGCCTCCCCAATTCTCGCCCAACAACAGTGCTTCGCTGCAAGGTAATTTTTCTCCGCTATAGCACGATGTCCCTGCGATCCCGCCCTATTTATGATATCTAAAAGCTCTACACTATTTGTGTAACTGAGTCCATGTCCACCTTGAAGGATCCCTACTTGTTCCGCATTCCTCGGGAGAGCCACAGGCTTGCTAAGTGACATCGCAAGCAAAACAGAACCAGACGTGAAAATTTCCTTGAAGGGGATCACCACAAGGTCGGCCAGGCGATGCAAAGGCGCGACCTCTTCTTCCGGTATGAATTTTAGATAGAGAATTATTCTATCATCTAGCTGAGCCGTCTCTTCTAGATCCTCGCGCAACTCTCGGTCCATTGGATTACCCGCAATCACAAGTCGCAGATCTGAAGCACTAGACTGCCGAAATGCGGTGATCAAATCCCCCAAGCCCTTATAGCGACGAACTGCCCCAAAAAAAAGTATAACTCGATGACCGACCGGCACGCACAGCCGGGACCGCAGCGACTTCAATATATCTTCGCTTTCAGGGTACACACCGATGTAGTTCCCATGCGGAATGATACTGGACCTTCTATTGTCTACTGACGCGATTTGCTTACCAAAGCTCTGCCTCGCACTTTCGCTGTGAAATATTTTGTGACTTACGACTTTGCTTAGTTTTTTACGTATCCATCTCTCCCGCTGAGTATCCGAAGACTCGTGAGAACAAAGGTTGTGAACCGTCCAGACTACTCTACAGCCCATCAGGCGACAAAGAACAACGTCAGAAATCAAAAGGAACGTCTTGATGTACAAGCGGAGCTTTGACGAACTCCACATAGCCCTTGCAAGGTAGGGAGCCAGCCAATGGATATGTATAACTTCCACATCGTTCTCTCGACGTAAGATCTCTACGAGAGGTAAAGGACCTTGCCCGTAATCTTTGAAGGTAACGTTCCAGCCCCTACGCGCCAGCGCCTGAGCGAGTAACCCCTGGTAGGGATTCCCATCTGACCAGTCTGGCACGTGAATAGCGCGGCGTTTGCAAACCCCTCTATCTTTCATTCCTTGTAGTTACCTCTAATAAATATAGATAAACTTTATAGCATCTACTACGGTCCGCATGGATCCCTCCCCATGCAAAATTAAAATTTTTCGAGCATTTGCCTTACTTCTTTCGCAAGTGGGTGCTCAACCAATAAAAGCATTACAGCCCATACAAGGACAGCTGCAACACTGGCGAGGAACGCTTCGACCAGCAATCCAGCATCACCGATGCTTCGAACGGATATCGACACCATCAAAGCAACCGCTGCACTAATCGCAGCCGGGCTTCCAGAAGTACGCAGAATTCCTAGGTATTCATTCAAACGCACTCCAAAAACCACTGACAAGTGGGGCCATAGCAAGATAAAGCGAATAATCGGCAAAAACATAATCGCAAGGAGGAGGTATTCGAGGCCTGCCGCCGCACTAGCACCAAGTAGCATAATTCGAATCGGCTGCATAATGGCGGAAAATCTCATAAGTCTATCCACCTCGCCAATATTCGTGAATGCCTGCTCTACCAACGACGTAAGCTGTCCAATCACAGCGGCAACACACCACATCTGTATAAGTGGCACTGTATCGATCCACTTTTCCCCAAAGAGAATTAGTACAGCGGGCTTAGCGAGCACAACCAGGTTGGAGTAAAACGCCCATGCAAGCCCAGTGACACACGTCGTGCCGAACATGAAGGCCGCCTTGATGTCCTGATCTGCCCGCTTTTGTTGAGCGAAAACAGGGCCTATTACTGGCCCAATCCCCTGCATAACGAGACGATCAAACATCGAGATTGTGCCTTGCGTGCGGGAGAACAGGCCTACTGCGTGAAAGCTCTGCACTTTCCCGAGAACCAACTCAGGAACAACGTTTCCCAATTCAACGAGCACGTATACGAGGCTTAGCTTACTGCCGAAACCGAGCACGCGACGCAACTCCCTGAAGCCGGGAAGGAAGGGAAGCCCAGCGGGACGCATTAAGAATAAAACTGAAATTGTAGTAAGCGTACCGGCAATGCTTGCCCAGGCCAGGCTCATGTAACTGAATCCGTTGAACGCGAGCAGGACAGAGGTGGAAGACTGGACCAACGTCGAAGCAACACTAGCCAGCGCCGATGGCTTAAAGTTCATCTCCCGCCTGCAGTACGCTTGTGTGATCGAGCCGAAAGGGAGCAGTATGAAGTTCAGTGAAAGGAGCGTGAGTACTGGCCGAAGGCCAGCTTGCTCGTAGTAGGAGGCCGCGATCGGCGCGATCAGGAGTATGATTGCTGCCAGAGACCACCCAAGGAACAAAGTGACCGTGAATGCAGCGCGGATTCGGTCCTCTGTTAACTCCTCTTCCTGGACGATGTACTGACCAGACCCGAAATCACGCAGAAGGTGCGCCAACCCGATGAGGGCTGCACCGACGGAGAAAATGCCAATTTCTGCCGGGGTAAGTAAACGCGCAATGACAACAGTGGCGGCAAACTGGATCGCAAGCGCCAGATATTGGGCCGAGAATGTGTAAGCAAGCGCTCTTCGAGTGCTCAGCACTAGTTGATCACTGCAGTCATCGGTGCACCGCGGGTTGCGGGTGGCTTCGCCGAGTTTCCTTGATCATCTCCCACGTCTTTGCGTATTGCATCCGGCAAATGCATCGCGCTTCGGGTCCGGCTAGCATGGATGCCGCGAGGCTGGCGGTCTCTTCCATCAACCCACGCAAGAGGTATCGAGGCACACCAAAAATTCTCTTCCCTTTAAAGTTCTGCAGTGCGGCTGCTGCCTGCCTGCCATCCCTCGTAGCACGGCGCACGAGCCAGTCCACTTCTGTCTGGTCGGCAGTAATCACATGATTGACGCTTACTTCTGGCACAAAGATAAAACGATGCCCTTTCTGCGCGAGTCGAAGCAAAAGTTCCGTTTCACTTCCCATGCGGTAGTTCTTTGTTCCATCGGGACCGACATCCGGGTTGTAGCGAACGTCCTCGAATACACCTGCGCGCATAGCCAGATTAGCGCCGTATGGTGGATTTGATACTGGCCCTTCAATCACCCCGGGCTCATACCGCCCAAATGCCATGGCTGCAAAAGGAAAGCGGGCCGAAGCCATCCACTCCGGTGTGCCGGCTGGAAAAACTGGCCAGACCGGGCCACCGAAAATGTCGTCGTCCGGCCATCGAGTTGCTGCATCAAGATACCCCTTAAGCCAACCTGACGGTAACGACACATCGTTGTCGAGGAACAAAAACAACTCGCCGTTTGCGTGGTCGAGTGCCTTATTGAGTGCACGGTTCTTTCCGGGCTTAGGCTCATGCAAGGCCTTAATCGGAAGCCGGCTCGAAAACAATTCGATGGTAGAGCTGGCCGACTCACCACCGTCGTTGTCTACAATAATCAGCTCCCACTCGATGCCCTCAGTATCCAGCTGCGCGATCGACGCCAGCGTCTGCTCGAGTAGCGCTAGCCGATTCCTCGTCGCCAGGATAATGCTGGCGTTTACTTTAGGCGGCATTTTTCTTTCTTCGCAGTGAATAAAATACCGCCCGAAGCCAGGAGATGGTGTCCATCGTCAGGAACTCAGGCACTTCATGCTTGATTTGCTTCCGCGCCAGGCGGTAGCCTCGAATGCCTCGTCTCGAGGAGAAATACAGCCAGTCAACGACCGCAAGCTTCAAAGCTTCCTCAGTCGCTGAACGCTCAGTCTCGCTTAGCCCCAGGCTGTCTGCCATACGCATCTGCTTCAAGAGCACTTCAAGCGCATTTGCAGAGACTTCTTGGCTGTTCATATCGCCCGATAGATTACTCTCGTGTTCCCGTTTTCGAGCCAGAACCCGCGGCAGGAATCCCACGGATCCTCTTCTCGACACCCTGAGCCAGAAGTCACGGTCTTCTGATGTCGCCAACCCTGTATCAAAGAGCCCGACATCCAACGCAACCTGTCGATACACCATGCTCGCACTGGTCGGAATAAAGTTTCCCCGCACGAGAGCGCACCAAAGGCCTCGCGATAGAATGCGTACTCCACGGGCTCCGGGTTTCTGCGAAATCCTCTCTTGGCGTTTCCCCGCTAAAAAGCTCGCGCATCGCTCACCGTTCACTGTAAAAACCGATTGGTCAGCAAAGACCGCCACTAGATCAGGATTTGCCAGGAGTGCTGCTGATAGTTCTTGCAAATGGCCGGGCTCTAGCAAGTCGTCGGCGTCGAGAAACGCAACCAGCCCCGAGCTCGCCGACCGAAGAGCTTTGTTTCGCGCCGCCGATGCGCCCTCATTCGCTTGCGTCACAAGCAGCAGAGCCATCTCAGGATGCAGCCTCCGCCACGTTTCTACAACATCTGCGGTGTTATCGATGGATCCGTCATCGACGACAATGACCTCATCAGGCCGCCTCGACTGCTTAGCGACTGAGTCCAGCGCTGCCTCAATGAACCGGCCTGCATTGTAGGCGGGTATCAAGATCGCTATCTTCAATCCCTTCGCTCCTTTAACGCTTCGGGGAACTGGCGCTACCCTTCGGATGGGTTGATCACTTGTTGCCGCTTCCACCGCCTCCCGCGGAGTAACCGCCAGTTTCTCCGCTGCAGAGGGGGAGCCAGCCAAGCATCCATAGTCGCACCTCGGACGTTCATTAGCGAAGGCCGATCAGTTTCTGCTCTACGCGCCAGACCAGGGCACGAAGAGAGTTGGAATAGTGGGCTCGATAATGCCTCGCTGAAGCGAGCGCTCTTATCGCAGATTCGTACTTTCCATGGTGTCTACAGTTGTCAGCGTAGTCAGACCAAAGCTTCCAAAGTCGACGCCGCATGATGTCTTCTCGAACCATTTGCCCATCGGGGCTACTCAAACCAGATGATCGTAGAGCATTCTCAACGATCACGGCACCATAGTTCACCTCGGAATACCTGTATGTGATGTTATCCGGGTGTTGACGATAGAGTGCGAGCGAGTCCGGATGCCTCAGAAAAGGATAACGGGCAGCGATTCTTAACCAAAGATCGTAATCCTGCCCCTTTCGATAGGAGGGGTCGAAGCCGCCGACCTCATGGAGAACAGTCGAAGGCACGACGACCGTACTCGTCCATACAAAAACATCCTGCAAAAGGAGATGATAAACAAAAGCTGGTTTATCGACCCCGATCCCCGGAAACTCATCGACAGGCTCCAGCTGGGAAAAGGCTTCGGATGGAGCCAGGTATCGGCCATCCCGCTCGGGCGGCCACAGGGAGAAGTTGCTGAAACACGCTACCGGCATCGTGGCTCTCAGCAATAACTCATGCTGCTTCTCAAGCTTCTGTGGATGCCAGACATCGTCAGCATCAATGAAGGCAATGTAACTCCCTCTGGCCAGCGCAATGCCATGATTCCGCGCAACGGCACTCCCGGCGTTCCCCTGACTTTCTATCCGCACCCGTGGGTCAGTTGCTGCTAGTCCGTTTAGCACCTCAATGGAATCGTCTGTAGAGCCATCGTCGACAACAATTACTTCCAGATCATCAACGGTCTGTTCCAAAACACTGGTTAAGCAGGCCTGCAGGAAAAGGCTGCCGTTGTAGTTCGGGCAGATGACCGAAAAGGCAGGCGACTCAGCCATCTTGATTCTCAATCACTGTAGCGTCGACCAGACTATGCGGTAGCACGAACAACTGGCTAAAAAACTCTACAAGATGCATCTTCGAGAAGTCCCCGCTTGCGGCAACATCCAGCTTTGTCGCTGTTGTGTCGTACCTTCCGATGCTAGCATCCTCCCTGCATTGAAATAAGTGCCACGCACACCCGGATAGAGGACCAACAGCATGCACTATTCCAAACTGTGATGACGTTCAATTCTCCAGCTATGCTGGGCGTGTTTGTTTCTACGGAGTCAGGCATCGAGCGTGAGGATGGGCGACGAGAAGTCCTCCAACGCGCGTCCTCCGCCTGCGCTTGGGATGCTGAGAAGCTTAGCGATGGTCGCGCGTTTCTTGGTGTTGCCGGGGGCATATGGGCTTTTACCGACTCGCTTGCCCTCGGCGCCGTGGGCCGCGGCACAATACAGGTGGCCGACAACGAACCTCGCACGGCTTTGTCGTCAACCTCATTGCTCGAGGCCTTCAATCATCGCGGACCAGAGGGGTTCCCCAGCGCCATCGATGGCCACGTCGCAGTCATTGCCATAGACTTAAACCGAAGTCAGGTTCTGTCAGCAAGCGACCGCTATGGTGTCCATGCGCTTTACTGGGCGCATACCGGCCCCTACCTCGTTGTTGCCACATCCGCCGCGCTGGTGATTCGATCTGGCCTGATCCCAGCATCGATTACCCCCCAGGCACTTTTCAACTACGTGTATTTTCACGTGGTGCCAGCACCCGGTACCGCCTTCGCCGGTATGCAAAGGCTACAAGCGGCACAGCAGCTATACCGACCCACGGGCGATGACCTATCGATCAGGCGCTATTGGGCGCCAGCTTTCGATGGCAGGCGAGGAAAGGCCAGGGTACCAGCAGACGGCGAGCTTCTCAGGCGTACACTGCGAGCTGGTGTCGAAAAGGCGTTGCAGGCCTCTCCGCCTGCTACCGGTGCATTCCTCAGCGGAGGGCTTGATAGCTCGACCGTCGCAGGCATGCTCGCGGAACTACACCCGGGTGATGCTCGTGCCTTCGCTATTGGTTTCGAGGCTGATGGCTACGATGAGATGGCCTATGCCCGGGCCACCGCAAGACACTTTGGGCTCAAACTGCACGAGTACTACGTTACGCCTGATGACATCGTGACATCCCTACCTGATGTTGTTGGCGCCCAAAGTGAGCCCTTCGGAAACTCCTCGGCGCTGCCTGCCTACTTCTGCGCGAGACTGGCCCGCGAAAGTGGTATGCAATGCCTGCTAGCCGGTGATGGGGGCGACGAGTTGTTCGGAGGAAATGAGCGCTATGCCCATCAAATGGTTTTTGAACGTTACCTCCGATTGCCGCTATTCCTGCGATCCGGCATCGTGGAACCTCTGGTGAAGCTGGCACCGGCAGGCCTGCCCCTTGCGAGGAAAGCGCAGAGCTTTCTGTCGCAGGCGCGGGTACCTCTCCCCTTGAGGCTTCAGCACTACAACTTCCTCAATCAGTACCCGGCAGAAGAGGTGTTCTCAGAGGGCGTGCTGAAGGCTGCGGACCAACAGCAGCCGGGGCAGCTGCTCGAGTTTCTTTACGGGGTGCCGGATAATGCGAGCACCCTGGACCGCATGCTTTTCCTTGACTGGCAAATCACCCTTGCGGATAACGACCTGCGGAAAGTAAGCAGCGCCTGTGGGCTGGCTGGCATTGGAGTGAGCTATCCCATGCTGGATGAAGAACTCGTTGCGCTCTCGATGACTATCCCCGACAAACAAAAAATCAAAGGCCGGAATCTACGCTATTTCTACAAGGAAGCGCTGCGCGGCTGGCTTCCCGACATCACCATCAGCAAGAGCAAGAAAGGTTTTGGGCTGCCCTTCGGCGTATGGCTTCGCGAGCACCCTGCGCTTCGGGATATGGCCATAGAGAATCTGCAAGCCCTAAGAAAACGTGACCTCTTCAAGGATAGCTTTATCGAGGACACGCTGCGCAAACACGCGGATGGACATGCGGCCTACTTTGGCGAACTCGTCTGGCTGCTGCTGGTACTCGAACTATGGCTCAAGGCAAACCCGGATGCCATGCTAACGGCATAGCGGTTCTCGGGCGGGCGGGAGTGTGCCAGCCTTCGGTGAAGGCAGAGTCACCGACGGCGCTATTGATAGTGAGCAATGCAGTCGAGGCTTGAGTGAAGAGACCATTACCTGAAGCCGCCCCAGGCAGAGAAAGCATGCCCAGCCTATGCGTCTGGCCCCTAACTTCTCGTGTACTGCAATAGAGCTCGTATTGAAGGCCGAGATTCGACTGTGGCACCAGCATACACCACCGGCACGTAGATCATTATTGGCTGCCTCCCATAGCCGGGAGAAGGTACGACCAAGGCGGTAGGCTGGCGCGACGTAGACATCGTAATCCCAGGCACTGCGCTCCGCGGGTTCAGGCGTGAACACTGCCCTGACTTCATCTTCCCGGTAGGGCCCGCGATGCAACCACAGGTAGCCGAGCAGTTCGCCATCCTTTGCGATGAAGAGGCACTGGGAACCTGCTGCGAAGCGACCTTCAATCACTGCCTCCGGGCGCGGCAGGGACGCTGGCAGACAGGCGCGCCCTCGTGCTCGCTCAACCTCGACGGGTGCTCTGCCGCGCTGCCTGGCAGGAGCAGTTAGGACTGGTTGGGCATAGAAAAAGTAAGGGACAATTCCCGCACGCCCAAAAGATAGGCGTTGGAGTAAGCGGTGGCAGAGGTACAGAAACTTCATACCAGAACGCCGTCGTCTAGTGCGTCGATGCGGCCTCCAACTTCCGTTGCAACCCGGGTAGGGGGAAACCCTGCCCATAGACCCTGTCGGCTATCTCCCGCGCGCGCTCTAGCTCCCCGGTCTCTACCAGGAACAGGCCGTAGTTGTACTGTAACTGAAGATCCTGGGGGGCTAGCTTTATGGCCGCATCATACATTTGGCCCGCTTCCTGCAAATTTCCAGTGCGTTGAAGCAGCATAGCGAACAGCATCCTTGCTGTAGCGTCTCCCGGGCTGAAAGTGATCGCCCGTTGCAGGTAGCACTCTACTGCTGGAACCTGACTGGCCTTCAGACGTTGCATGCCCGCACGATCAAGCCGCGCCTGTAGACGCATCATGGCATTCAGCGCCCGATGATGATTAGGCCACGCCCTCAGCGTATAATCCAAGTCACTCTCGATTGCACCGCTTTTTCCACGTACTAGCTTTTCCACCTCAGGCGTAAAGTGGAAGCGCTCTACAAGCGTTAGCTTGTCTGCAAAGGCAGCGCGCTGCAAATAATCAAAGGGACCAACGCCGGTCGGCTTTCCTGAACAGCGCAAGCCGGTAAAATCCGAACCAACCCAGGAAGAGGCCGCAACAGGCGCCCCAATGCAGCCTACAAACCAATAGAACAACACTACGCGCCAAATGCGTTTCTTCATGGCCTACTCTACCCCTGGTATTCGTCTTGAACGTTAGGTCGCGGCCCCATCGAGGCTGCGCCCCTATGGTGAATCATGCGCCCCAGGAAGCCGATCCTGCTGCTATCCCAAGGTGTAAAGCGCTGCAACTGGAAGCGGTCTACGCCGGCCCTGTTGGCGCCGCCGTCCGTGGTAAGTGCCGCATCAAAACCTGCCTCCCGGACGAAGGAAACGTGCTGCGACACGTAGTCTCTCCCGCGACGACCATTGGGATATGCAAAGAATCGAATCTTCTGCTGCAGTATCTCCTCAAGCATCCGCTTGCCCTGCGCAATTTCGTTCCGCGCATCAGAATCGGCAAGGGTCGCAAGAATTGGGTGAGAGTGCGTATGTGCGCCAATTTCAACCCCGGCGGTAGATAACTCCTGGAGTTGCTCCGTCGAGAGCATAAGCCTGGCCGGCTGTCCCGGAGCGAGCGCTTCAATATACTCAACAGCATTGCTCCTCTCCGCAGGCGGGCGATGCTTTATCTCCGTAAGCACTTCAGTGACGACGGCCCTGCGCTCCTGGAGCGTCGCTACGGGCGCGTCCGGCAACCCGACCCGCTGCAGTGGCATGACTGCCCCCCGGAAGCGCCGAATGGCCTCTGTGACCCGGTCATTCCACATCAAGTTACCGTCCAAGAAGGCCGTCGTCACGAAAACCGTTGCCGGAACGTCAAAACGCTGGAGAATTGGAAGTGCAACTTGCAGGTTGTCAGCGTACCCATCGTCGAAAGTAATACAAACAGCGCGAGGGGGTAGATCACCATCGGCCAGGCGCTGTAAGCCGGCGGCAAGCGGTAGCGGATTACAATAACGCCGCAAGGCACCAACCAGCTTTGAAAAAAAGTAGGCTGTATGCACGCCTGAAAGCAACGGATCCGGCATTGCAAGAACGCGGTGAAACAGCAGAATTGACAGCGTATCCTTGGAGAACCAGCCCTTTGTCACCGCCTCGACGGCGTGGATTGCCCCAGTCTCCCTACGCATCGGGTACTTCACGTGTTCTCCTCAGCGTTTCCCCTACTGACGAGCCATGCCAACGTGCCTGGCGACCGCCCGCCAAGACCGGATTCATCCAGTTCGGGTCCTGTACGCTTCGTGTCGTCTCCTGAGGCTTACCCGTGCCAAGTAGTTCTTGGCGCCATACCGTCATGACAACTACCAGTCCAATAAGCGTGTATAACAGATCGAAGTAGGCAAGGCTCACGTTGGCACCAGTTATGCCATAACCAACCAGGGCAAGATTGATAGCGCTAGCCAACTGCCGGAACCATACGACCTCGGCAGCACGAGCAGCTCGAACATTGCGGAGGTTGACGAAAAAGCAGAGGCCGAGAACGGAGAGAAACAGGAAAAGACCAACCCACCCATGGTCCCCCAGGACCTGCAGAAAGATATTGTGCGCTGCTTTTGGCGACAGGCCCTGCGGTATCGGCGGCGTCTCGATAGGTCCGAATGATGGGGTAGCAGGAGCATGGCGAGCCCAGAGAACCGGGTCCGTAACGGCCCCGAAGCCACCCCCAATAATTGGGTTTTCATTGGCGATCATCACTGAAATTTTCCACGCCCAAAGTCGACCGATGAAGGAGCTGTCTTCTGCTGCGGCGCTGGCGATGGTCGACTGCCGAGACTTCCAGTCCTCCGGAGCGAATTGATATGCAACTGGCAGCAGCAACATTGCCGCAAGAGCAATGACCAGCTTGTGGCGGGACGCCAGCCACACAGCAAAGCCGAGAATCGCCAGGCCGATGAAGCCACCGCGGGAGTAAGTACCGACGACGGCAACAATATTGAGGACGACAAGAAGCCACAGCCCGAAGCGCAGTGCTCGGTGATGGGTCACACCAATTAGGTAAACCACCAATGGCAGGCACATATTGATAGCTACCGCGAGGTGATTTCGATCCTCGATAATCCCGGCCATACCCTGAATGCGGTGTCCCCCACCGGAAAGCAGGAACTTTACACCCTCCATCGCCGCGTAGGAGGAGACGGCCAGAACAATAGCCCAAACGACCGTGTCGACCTGCAGGCGGGTGCGGACAGTAAGCACGACGAAAATGAAGAGTAGCACTATCTTGACAAACCTGACCCATGCATCCCAGACCCAGAGCCCGTCGAAGCTCTCATGACCGATGGTGCTGAGCAGCGTCCACCCACAGAAAAAAAGTACAAGCCCAAAAAGGCCATTGAACCGAACACCTGGCCCTCCGCGAGAAAACAAGAAAGCAACCGCTGTGACTAGAACGATCGTCAGGTTCGGTCGAAAGTTCTGCGAGAAGCCGAAGACCCACTCTGTTGGAGCCGCAAGGGCAATCCAGATCCATCCGGCAACACCAAGGTATGGTCTGCGCAGCGCGAAAAAACATGCATAGAGAAGGAAACCGACGATCAGCAGGTCGCGCATTAACGGCGCCCTCCACGGTCCTGGTGGTCAGACCACCAGAGAAGAAAGCACATGGAGAGAACGACCATCAGAAGATAAAGACTGTCGATCATGGAGCGCTCACCCGGCTCTGAACATAGCGAAATTTGCCAGAGGCCTCGCTCGGGATTGCGCTGCAGAGGTCGACTTGGACGTCGACCTCTTCACCAAGCCGCTTCCGAAAACCCTCGACTATCGTTTTCTCTGACGCCGTGTCGAAGCCGTCACCCGGTACGACCTGTACTCTAGTCAACTCAAGCGATTCCTGCACAACCCTGAATGCTTCCACCTCGGCCATTTCGCGCAGGATGTATATGAAAGCAAGGCCGTGCAGCGTCGTCCCATCTCGAGTAACGAGGAAGTCAGTGCTGCGGCCCTCAACACTGGCAAGGACCGGTAAACCGCGTCCACAGTCACAAACGTCTGACGAAAGTTTTCCTAGGTCGCCAGTTCGGTATCGTACGAAGGGAAAGTCTCCTGTCCTCAGATGAGTAACAACTATCTCGCCCGTCGAGCCAAGCGGTAACGCCCGACCCGTTCCATCGACGACCTCTACGACGATGTCTTCCGCTGTCACGTGCAGCGAACCGGCCGGGCACGCATGGGCGATGAAGCCCGCGTCCCTGCCGCCATAACCATTGGCGACTGGGCAGCCGAAAGCCTGCTCAATTGCCTCCCGCTGGTAATCAAAAAGCCGTTCCGAAGTTACAAAAGCCACGCGTATACCAAGGTCATCCATGCGTTGATTTGTCCTAACCACGTGCTTAGCGAGCAAGGCCAGCGAAGAGGGGTACCCGAACAGCATAAGTGGACGACGAGCGCGAATGCGATGGAGAAACTGGTCCATACTGTCGGCCGACATTTCAAAGGCAGACAAGAGTTCTGTGCGCAGCAGCCGATCCCTGAGCTGACGTATCCGGTCCTGGGCGCCCAATTCGATAGGTGAGCCCCAAAGGACGACCTCAGGGTCGCCGATATCAACGCCCCACCAGCGTGTGGCCCGCCATTTTGCAGCGACATCGTGACTTACCCGCTCCCGGCCGAGCATAAAAGTGAGGGGTTCGCCACTGGATCCGCCGGTGTTGAAGGCCATCAGGCCCTTCGCCCCTTCCCTGTGAAGCCCCTTGAAGTGGCCGCGGATCGTCGCCTTGTCCAGAAGCGGTAGTCGCTGCAAATCTTCCAGTGAAACCAGATCACTTGGGCGAAATTCCAGCGCCTCGAAGAGTTCGCGATAGTGGGGAACGGTTCGCCCGATTCGCTCAAGGAAGACACGCAGCTCGCCAAGTTGTCGGTCGAGTAGCGCTTCAGGGAACTGCCACTGGCTACGTTCGAGGGTTCGCCGGGCAGCCACGGTGCTGTGTCCCTTTAGCCTTTCATGGAGCGGGAAGACCAGCGAGGAAATCATTCTCGTGTACAGACTCACTGCCCGCCCTCGCTCGCACGCCGGTATACAGAAAGCAGTTGATCCACGCGACGCGACCACGCATTGGCCACCGCGTATTCCCTTATTGCTGAACTATCGGGCGGGCTCTGCAGCAACTGCTCAATCGCCTCGCGGAGGGCCTCGCCGTCACCGAACGGTACAAGCCGTCCCAGGGCCTCCGACTCCACTACTTCGGCGTTACCGCCCACACGTGTCGTCACGACGGGCAGGCCACACGCCATGGCCTCGAGGAACACATTCGCCCAGCCCTCGTTCTCGGTGGCGAGAACGAACAGATCCGAAGCTGACAGCGGAACCCTGAGCTCCTCTGGAGGGATCGCTCCCAAGAAATGCACGCAATCCGTCAGTCCCAAGGCTGCCACCTGCTGTGCCAGCTGATCACGCATATCGCCCTCCGGTCCCGGGCCGCCGACCACGAGGTAGCGTAGCTCGGGCCAACGTTCGCGCAGCGCCGGCAGGATTTCAATTACGCGGTGGAAGCCCTTCCGTGCCACCAGGCCACCGACCGAAATCAGGACCGGCACCCCAACGGGCAGGTCGAGACGCCTTCGCGCCTCTTTCCGGTCAACCGGCTGGAAGCGCTCGCAGTCAACACCATTACCAATACGCTCGATCTTGGCTGGATCAGCTCCCGCGGCTGACACGACATCTCGCAGTGAGTTGGCGACCGTGATTACGCTTGCCGCGCGGTTCAGGGCGCGGAGCAATCGCTTTCGCAACGCCGGTGTGCCACAGCAGCGGACTTCGGTTCCACGCAAGGTCACTACGAAAGGGATCGATAACCACCGCGCGAGGTAACTCGCACCATAGCCGTCCGGATAAGCAAAGTGAGCATCGAGCAGGTCCACACCGCACTCCCGGGCGATACGAGAGACAGTACCGTAGGCACTCAAGGCCATCATGAAGCCATCGAAGCGCCGACCTAGCCCTGGCAGGGCAAGAAAACGCGGGGAATAGACTATGAGGTCATCCTGGACC
The DNA here is from genome assembly GCF_040217025.1 of Pseudohaliea sp. GTDB lineage: Bacteria > Pseudomonadota > Gammaproteobacteria > Pseudomonadales > Halieaceae > Pseudohaliea. Next base: position 373,236 of record NZ_JAVJOA010000010.1, read on the forward strand.
TCCCGTCGAGGTACCGACGGTCGGTAGCCGGGTCTAACCAGGCGCAACAAGCCTTGGAACGGAAACCAGGGCTGAGGTGAGACAACCGTCGCCTGAACCCGCGGCATGACCTGGCGCAGCCGCTCCCGAATAAACAGCCCAGCCTGAGGACGGGCGCTGGTCGGAAAGAGAGAGCTGAATAGGACGAGCCTAAGCATTTTTTCAGCCATGCGAACCGTCCGCTAGCGCTGCGTATATGTGCTGGTAGCGCGCAACACTCTTGGGCCAGTTGCGCTCTTCTGCGACAAAGCGTCGTCCCGCCTCCCGAATTCCATGCGCGCCCTCTTCGTTCGCGAGCATCTCAGCCACGCACGTTGCCAGGGCCGCCGCATCACCTGCCGGGAAGAGCCGGCCGGTCACCCCGTCCTCTATTAATTCCCGGTGGCCACCGACATCCGAAGCGGCCACAAGTCGCTCCTCGGCCATTGCCTCAAGGGGCTTAAGCGGCGTGACTAAGTCAGTCAGACGCATGGGCAGGCGAGGATAGACGAGGATATCGACTAGATGATAATAGGCTTGGACATCACAGTGGGGGACGCGACCGGCAAGCACCACCGCTTCCTCAACTGCCAACTCGCGAATCCGCGTCCGAATTCTTGCCTCTTCTGGCCCGCCACCGACCAGCAGCAGCCGAAGTTCCGGAGTAGCCGCTAGCAGGGCCGGCAGCGCCTCTATCAGTAAGGGCAGGCCCTCGTACCCATAAAAGGAACCGATGAACCCGATCACGCGCTTGCCGTTCAAGCCCAACTGCCCTCGGAGTTCCGGATCGGGTTCGCGAGCCTGACCAAATTCCTCTATGTTCACAGCGTTCGGAATCACGGTTATCTTACTTGCGTCGATACCCCGTGCCGCGATGTCACTGCGAAGCCCCTCACAGATCGTAGTTACGGCAACCGCTCGACGGAACACGTGCGTTTCTAGAGCGCGCGTCGCCCGGTAGCGCAGGCCCCCTTCCGTGCTCGTGCCGTGATCGACGGCCGCATCCTCCCAGAAGGCGCGGCATTCGTAGACGACGGGCAGGCCCAGGTGCCTGCCGGCGCGCAATGCGGCCAGGCCGTTGAGCGCCGGCGAGTGCGCGTGGAGGATATCGGGGCGCTCCGTGGCGGCCACTTCGACGATGCGCCGGGCTAGAGTCTCCACTACCGCCCACTGGTCGAGGAGCGGCAGCCGGTAGAGCGGGTTGCGGCTTGGCGCCGTGCGGTAGAAGCGCAGCCCGTCGACGTCCTCTTCCGCCGCGGCGAACGGCCCCTGCTTCAGCGAGGTCACGTGCGCAGTTTCCCATCCCCGCTTGCGCTGCTCACGCAGGATATTGCGGGTGCGGAAGGTATAGCCGCTGTGCAGGGGAATGCTGTGGTCAAGCACGTGCAGGATGCGCATGGCCGTCAGTCCCCCGCGAGCGACAGGTCATCGTCGCGGGTCGCGGCCTGGAACATGAGCAGGGTCCACAGCGGCGCGCTGTGATCGCGCAGGCCGCGCTGGTGCTCGTTGACCAGCCGGGCCAGGGTGTCACCGTCAAAGAGGCCTGTGTCGGCGAGGCCGCCGGCGAGCAGGCTGCTGCGCAGGCGCTCCTTCAGCGGCCCCCGGAACCAGTCGGCCAGCGGCACGCCAAAGCCCATCTTCGGACGGTAGAGCACGTCTCGGGGCAGGAGCGACTCGTGGGCTTTCTTTAGCAGGTACTTGCCCTCGCCGCCGCGCAGCTTGTACGCCGGCGGCAGGCCGCTGACCCACTCCGTGAGCGGATGGTCGAGCAGCGGCACCCGCACCTCCAGGGAGTGGGCCATGCTCGCCCGGTCGACCTTGGTAAGGATATCGCCGGCCAGGTAGGTCTTCATGTCGAGGTACTGGATCAGCGACAGCGGGTCCTCCGCCGGGCAGTTGGCCGCGTGCCGGTCGAAGACAGACTGCACGCTGTAGCCGCCGAGCTCACGCTTCAGTGCCGGGGAGAACAGTTTCGCACGCTGCTCCGCCCGGCAGATGGAAACGGAGTGCAGGTAGGCCTCGACGCTGTTCCGGGCCAGGGCCTGGAAGGTAGTCTTGGCGCGGAACATTCGCGGCGCCCAGTCCGCCTTCGGATACACGCGTCCCAGCGCGCCGAAGAGCGTCCGCCGCAGGCCCAGGGGCAGCAGACCGCGCGCCCGCTCCTCGGCCATGTGCAGCCGGTAGCGGCGGTAGCCGGCGAAGTGTTCATCGCCGCCGTCGCCGGAGAGCGCGACGGTCACCCGCTCCCGCGCCAGCTGGCAGACCCGATAGGTGGGTATCGCCGAGCTGTCGGCATAGGGCTCGTCGTAAAGGGCCGCCAGGTCGTCGAGCAGATCGAAGTCGTCCGCGCTCACGGTGCGCTCGAAGTGGTTCGTGTGATAGCGCTCGGCGACGCTGCGCGCATAGTCCGTCTCGTCGAAGCGCGCCACGTCGAAACCGATGGCGCAGGTGTTCACCGGCTCATCCTGAAGCCCCGCCATGGCGGCCACCACGGCGCTGGAATCGACACCACCGGAGAGGAAGGCGCCGAGCGGCACCTCCGACACCAGCCGCACCTGCACGGCCTCGCGAAGGCGGGCTAGGAGCTCCCGCTCCAGGTCCGCTTCGCTGGCGGTAGCGGCCGGGCTGAAGGGCAGGTCCCAGTAGCGCTGAGGGGCGGGCACGGGCCTGCCGCAGGTAAGCAGCAGCGTATGCCCCGGCTCCAGCTTCCAGGCATCGCGGTAGATCGTGTCGGGCTCGGGCACGTAGCCGAGTGCGAAGTAGTCCTCGATGGCACTGGGGCGGATGCGGCGCGGAAAGGCGGGATGCGCCTTGATTGCCTTCAGCTCCGAGGCGAACAGAAACTGACCGTCGCCCAGGGGCGCGAAGTACAGCGGCTTGATGCCGAAGCGGTCGCGGGCCAGGAACAGTGAGTGGCGGCGTCGGTCATGAAGGGCAAAAGCGAACATGCCGCGGAAGCGGTCGACGCAGCGCTCGCCCCACTCGCGCCAGGCGTGGAGGATGACCTCCGTATCGCAGTGAGTGCGGAACCGGTAGCCGAGCTGCCGCAGCTCCGCGGCCAGCTCCCGGAAGTTGTAGATCTCGCCGTTATACACCAGGCACAGCTCGCCGTCTTCGCTCTGCATCGGCTGTTGCCCAGAGGCGAGATCGATGATCGACAGGCGCCGGTGGGCCAGGGCCACGCCGGGCGCGAGGTAGACCCCGCCCTCGTCCGGCCCGCGGTGGAACTGGGTCTGGTTCATGGAATCGACCAGGTCCCGGGCGAAAGCCCGCTCGCCGGTGAGGTCGAAAATGCCCGCGATACCGCACATGCCGTCGCTGTCGCTCCCTTGCTGCTTTCCCGGCTGCTTTCCTGTCTTGTTCCCGTGGGCGGCGCGTCAGTCCGCTCCCCGTCCCGCGGGCGTAAGGTCCGGGGTTCCGGCCCGCCCGAGCAGGTCGTCGTAAACGGCCAGGTAACCGGCCACCGTCCGCGACCAGTCGAAGCGCTCGCGCACCGACCGCCGCCCCGCCTCGCCAAGGGCTCGCCGCCGCGCCGGGTCATCGAGCAGCGGCAGCATCGTCGCCGCCAGCGCTACCGGGTCGCCGACCGGCACCAGGAACCCGGTCTCGCCGTCCAGAACCAGTTCCGGATTACCGCCGACGCGGGTGGCGATTACCGGCAGCCCGGCGGCCATGGCCTCGAGCACGGTGTTCGAGATGCCCTCCCCCAGGGACGGCAATAGGAACAGGTCCATGGCACCCAATAGCGCCGGAACGTCCTCCCGGTCACCGGCGAGCCAGGCGTAGTCCTCAAGGCCCGCCGTCGCGATCTGAGCCTCCAGCGCCGACCGCTCCGGTCCATCGCCCACCACTATACAACGCACCGCGCGCCGCAGATCGGGTCGCTCGTCGAAACTGTGGGCGAGTGCACGTATCAGGCTGCGCTGGTCCTTCACGGCGGCCAGGCGTCCCACGGTGCCGACGACCACGGCATCCACCGGCCAGTGCGCTGGCCAGTCCAAGGGCGGCGGCGGCGGACGGGCAAAGCGCTCATGGTCGACCCCGTTGTAGAGTTGGGTGACCTTGCGCCGGGGAATGCGAACCTCGTTAACAAGCCACTGCTCGATGTCACTGCTTACGCAGATGAAACGCTGCACCAGCGGCGCCAGGGCGCGGCGGAGCCATCGGTAGCGTGGGTTACTCCCGTCCAAGTCGTGCACGTCGCGACCGTGCTCACCATGCACCCGCCGGGTCCGCGGCATGACAAGCCCCAGCACCTGGGTCTCGAGCGCGGCGAGATTGCGCGTGTGCACGACGGCGGGCCGCAGCAGGCGCAGCGTGCGCCAAAGGCGCCAGTACATCGCGGGGTCGTGCCCGGGCCGCTTGTGCAGCGCGATGACCGGCACGCCGGGCACGGTGATCCTGCCGGCGAAAGCGCCTGCCTCGGTCAGGCAGACAACCGCATGCCGATAACGGCCAGCCGGCGTGCGGTTGATCAGGTTGACCAGGCCGTTCTCCAGCCCGCCGGTGCCGAGAGCGTAGATGATGTGCACGACCAGCGGCGGCGCGGGCACTCCCATCACTGGCGCCCGGGGTCTGCGCGGCCGAGGCCGGCGGCCAGCGCCGCGTTGATGGAAGCGGAGTGATCCCGCAGGAAGAGCTTGAGGCGGTCACGGGCCGGAGCGGGCTCGCCCTCTGCCATCGACGTCACCAGCAGAAGCTGTGTGCCGACGCGCGGCCGGCCCAGCAGCTGTCGCCGCACCTCCAGCCACTTGACCCGGTAGGGACTGACGGCGGTTTCGCCATTGACGTGATACCACGCCCAGGCCAGCAGCCGCTCGCCACCGAACCGGGCCCGTAGCTGCCGCTCGTCAACAGACCCGCCACCCGGTAAGCCGTAGTCCAGCACGCGCTGGCTAACCACCCGCCAGCTGCTCCCGTCGGCGACCCATTCGTTACCGTAGCCCACGAGTTCCTTTTCGCCCTGGGTCTGCGCAACGACTTGTCGCAAGACCAGCGTCACCGGGCCTTCGGCCGCATAGCTTGCTTCGAGGCGGCGATCTGCAGCCTGCGCGACCGGACGCCATCTGGTGAAGGGCTGGTCGAGACGGCGCCAGCCGTCAGCCGGGTCCGGCGCCTGCAGTTCGGCAGTCACGACCGTCGCCGAGGCGCTCAGGCGCTCACCCAGGGCCTGCACACCCACGGCGATGCCAAGCGTCAGCCCTGCGATGAGTACACGCGCGGCAGGGGCGCGAGTGCCGGCACTGTCCCTTGCCCGCTGCGGCGGAGCGCTCGCGCCTGCTTCCTGCCAGAAGCTGCCGATCCAGAAGAGGAAGAACATGACCAGCCCAAAGAAAATCCAGCCGTAAATCAGGTGGTCTACCCCAGTCGCCAGCTCCATGTTCGACAGGTGCCCCAGCATGACGATGCCGTAGGCGCGCAGCACGTTGGCGATGATCGGCGTAACGATTGCCGCGAGTACGAAGATCACCCTGCGCCAGGGGCTTCGGTAGCTGAGGTGACCATAAAGCAGGCCCAGCGTCACGGAGGCGATGATGTAGCGGACGCCCGAGCAGGCTTCAACGACGGACCAGCTGCCGGTCGGCAGGTAGAAGAACAGCCCTTCCTGGTACACGGGAACACCGCTGGCGCGCACCAGCTTCACGGTCCAGTCGGCTGTGAGCGCCATCATGGGCGGCTCGAGGCCCTTGCCCATTGGCACGGCCAGGAACAGGAAGAGAAGGGGGAAGGCCAACTCCCGGGACGCTGGCGTGCCCACCAGCCCCCAGGCAGCCGCGACCAGCATGGCCACCAGGCCAACCTGCTGCACAACCAGCACATCGACCAGGGCACCCGCCAGCCAGAGCAGCGCCCCGGCGACGAATGGCAGGACGGCCGTAGCGGCGGCGACAGGGGCATGAGACAACACCCGGGCCCGCGCCCGCCACGCAAGCCACAGGGAGATGGGCAGGATGAGGAAGCCGTGGTTATAGCTGGAGGACACCGTCCAGGTGTGCACCATGGCGCCGAGCGTTTCCTGGAAGAGCGTGCCAAGCAGGAGCCAGGCCAGCGCGAGGAGACCAAGCGTCAACCGCCAACCCCCCGGGATCGGGGCCGAGGCCGGCAGCCCGCCTGTCACACCGCGTTCACTCACCGCTTCGGCGTGCATGGCATTCTCTGCCCCCGGCGAGCAAGGTGACGACCTCCGGCAGGCACGCCTCCCAGGCAAAGCGCGTGCGAACCAGCTCGCGCGCGCAATCGCCGAGGCCCGCATGCTCGCCGCTCAGCAGGGCCTGCACATGCCGCGCGTAATCCGACGGATTCTCGGCAACGAGCACGTGCCGGCCGTCCAGCGCCTCGATGCCCTCAAGACCTTTACCCGTCACCAGCACCGGCCGCTCCATGGCCATCGCCTCCAGCACCTTGTTCTGCACGCCGCGGGCAATGCGCAGGGGCGCAACGGCAGCGAGAGCGTGAGCGAGGTAGGGCCTCACATCGGGAACACGGCCTGTGACCGAGACGCCTGCTAAAGAAGCGAGGGCCTGCACTTCAGCGCTGGGGCTGCTGCCCACGATGTAGAAAACCAGCCGCTCATTGATGCGCCGAAGGGCCGGGAAGACCTCGCGGGCAAACCAGCAAACGGCATCCACGTTGGGCCAGTAGTCCATGGCGCCGGTAAACACCAGCACCCGGGCCCCGGCAGGATAGGGGTTGGCATGATCAGCGTCCGGCGCAAAATAAGCGGCATTGACGCCGTTGTCGAAGTGGCCGATGCAGTGAGCCACCTCCGGCGCCAGGCGCCGGAACAGAGCGGCCTCGGTGGCAGAAACGAAGAGGCCGGCATCGAAGCACCGGGCAACGGCTCGCTCGTGTTCGAAGAGCCGCTGGCCCTCGCGGCGGTACACCCAGGACAGGGGCCAGCGCTTGCGCGCGGCGTACTGCAGCCACTTGTCCGAGTCCACATCGACGAAGTCCACCACACGGCGCTCGAAAGCCACATCAGCCGGGAGGTACTGCGCCATGGCCGAGGAGTAGACGATCGCGTGGCGGATAGCGTGCTCGCGCACCGTATGCTCAACACGCCGGGCCAGTGTGCTATCCCGGTAGTAGGGGAGGGTGAGGGCCTCGCCGGTGAGCAATCCGCGCGCACTGCGCAACGTCGCCCGCCAGGGCACTAGCGGCGCGAAGATGGCCGAGCGGCAGTGTTTCTCCACGTCGGCCGTGAAGGCCCAGTCCGCCGGATCGTCGACAAAGGTCGCCAGGTGCACCTCAAAGTGCTGCGCCAGGTGGTGCAGCAGGTGCAAGGCACGGATCTTGTCGCCCTTGTTCGGCGGGTAGGGGATGCGGTGGCAGAGAAACAGCAGCGGCAGCCGCGGCACGGTGGTGCCGGCTTCCAGGACGGGCTCCGAGGGCGCGGCCGCGGTCATCAGCCCAGGCTGCGGGCCAGCGGCGGCCCGAGAAGGTTCGCCACGGGCAGGGGCAGGCGCTGCCAGGTCCTCACCAGCAGCCGGTACTTCGGGTTGTTCGGGTTGAGGTCCGGCAGCTCGTCGACAGTGACCAGGTCGTACTCGTAGGGCAGCGGCGTGGGCTCGAAGCCGAAGTGCTTCTTGAAAGCGAAGGGGCCGGTATCCCTCTTGCTCCGGCCGAAATCGAAGCCGGTAACGCCCTCCTCCGCGCTGCGCCGCAGGAGCTCCCAGTAGAGGATGTGGTTGCAGCCCTTGATGTCGCGGGTGCGAGTCACGCTGCCGCCATAATAGGGCAGGACCTCGCCGCGGAAATAGAAACTGAGCACACCGGCAACGTCCTCCCCGTCCTCCCCGGCGACGCCGGCAACCAGCGCCTTGTCATCGGTGCCGGCGACCGGTTGGCCACCCGGCGCCTGACGGATCATCAACACCCGGCAGGCGTCGCCGAACTCCTGGCGCAGGATGTCGAGGTAGCCGCGGCCGAAGACCGGCGTGCCCAGATTGCGCAGACTCTCGGCATACACGCGGTACAGGCGCGCCGTGCCGCTGTCCTCCTCGCCGTAGAGGCCGGCCTTCAGCGCCTTGCGCAGCATGGCACGCTGGCGGTTAGGGATAGCCTTGAGGTTGGCCCCGTTGTCCGCAGCGATGGGCTTGCGGAAGGTGTAATAGAGGTCCTTCACCGGCCAGCAGCTGGCCGTGGGTTCGCGGTGGCGAAGCTCCAGCGCCTCGACCCCGAGCTCCCGGGCCAGGGCGCTCGCCCGCTCACGCAGCGCCGTGGCGGCCGCCTCGCTGCCGGCGGCGATGCCCCCATAAACGCAGAAAGGCAGGCTCGCCAGCTTGCGCCCGAAGAGGCGGCTGCGTACCTCGGCCAGCGGCAGCACACCGGCTACCGCCCCGCCGTCCTCGGCAAGCAGAAAATGGCAGCGGTGACCGAAGGCACGCTCCAGCACCCGCCGCCAGGGATAGCGATGAAAAAAGGTGGCGCCAGGCCACCCGTCCACGAAGGCCTCCCAGGCCGGCTCGTCCGCCGGGCCCGCCGCGCGCACGGTGATGCTCACGCCGCAGCCTCGCCCGCCTTGGCGTTGGCGCCAGAGCCCACGGCGAACACCTCGTCCATGCGCCCCCAGGAGAAGTCGCCGAGAAGCCGCTCCAGCCGCCGCTCCATGCGACCTAGGTTCAGGTAGTGGCGCAACCGGGTTTTCAGGCCGACGCCGGCGATGCGCGGCTGTGCCGGGTCGATCTCCCAGGGGTGGAAATAGAAGTGGGCGCTCTCGCCGTCGCGACCGTTTACCCGGCGCAGGGCCCAGCGCGAAAAGCCGTAGGGATACAGGCGGAACCAGCCGCCGCCGCCGACGTTGAGGTTGCGCCCACCGAGGGGCACGGTGGTCACGGGAATCTCCCGCAGCCGGCCGCCGGCGGTGTCGAAGGCAAAGCGCGGCGCCTCCGGCATGCCGTAGAAGTCGTGCCTGAGCGGCGCAATGCTGGAGCTGTAGGTGTAGCCCTCGTCCGCCAGCACCTCGTGGGCCCATAGGTTGCCGCCGTTGATGGAATAGCTGGGCGCCCGGTAGCCGCGCACGGGTACGCCGCCGAGATCCTCGAGGAGGGCGCGGGTGCGACGCACGTCGGCGCGGAAGGCCTCCGGGGTCTGCTCCGTCACCCGGGTGTGGTCCCAGCCGTGGCTCGCCAGTTCGTGGCCGCTGTCGACGATGCGCCGTACCAGCTGCGGGTGACGCTCGGCCACCCAGCCCAGGGTAAAGAAGGTTCCGCGCACATCGTGGCCGGCAAATAGCTCGAGCACACGCTCCACGTTTGCCTCGACCCGGGTGGCGGTACGTTCCCAGCTCTCCCGCGGCACGTGGGCCTCGAAGGCCGAGACCTGGAAATAGTCTTCCACATCTACGGTCATGGCGTTGCGGGGTGCCGGGGTGCTCATGCGGCGCGCGCCACCCCGCACCACTCGGCGATGGTCGCCACGATGCGCTCGGCAGCGCGGCCATCCCAGAGCGCCGGCTGGCGCCCGGCCTTGCCCTCGCCAGCGCGGATGGCGGCAACGGTGGCAAGGATCGCCTCGCGGTCGCTGCCGACCACGGTGTTGGTACCCTCGCTCACGGTGATCGGCCGCTCCGTGCTATCGCGGAGCGTCACGCAGGGGACGCCCAGCGCCGTGGTCTCTTCCTGGATGCCGCCGGAATCAGTGAGGACAAGCGCCGCATAGCGCATCAACCCGAGCATTTCCAGGTAGCCTTGAGGCGGTAGCAGGGCGAAGCGGCCTGTCTCCAGGAGACCTGCGAGACCCGCCGCTTCAATGCGCGCCCGCGTCCGTGGATGCACCGGGAAAGCGAGCGGTGTCTCGCGGCTGATCTCCACCAGGGTCTCGAGCAGCCGCTTGAGCGTCGCGGGGTCATCGACGTTCGCCGGGCGGTGCAGCGTCAACAGGCCGTAGTGCGCTGCCCAGCCTGCCTGGCCGGCACTGCCGAGCGTCGCGGCCGCGGGTTTCGCGCCGGCAAGGTTGTAGAACAGCGTGTCGATCATGACGTTGCCGGCGAAATGGACCTTGTCATAGCTGATACCTTCGCGGGCGAGGTTGTCAGCGGCCGCTGCCTCGGTGGTGAACAGCAGGTTCGAGAGCTGATCCGTGAGAATGCGGTTGATCTCCTCCGGCATGCTGCGGTCGCCGGAACGCAGCCCCGACTCCACGTGGATCACCGGGATACCTTTCTTTACCGCCACCAGGGCGCAGGCGACGGTGGAGTTGACATCGCCCACCACCAGCACCGCATCGGGCCGCCGCTCGTCCAGCACCGGTTCGAAGCGGAGCATGATCTGCGCGGTCTGCTCGGCGTGGCTGCCGGATCCAACCTCGAGGTCCACGTCCGGCTCGGGGATATGCAACTGCTCGAAGAAGGCGTGCTTCATGGCAGCGTCATAGTGCTGGCCGGTATGCACGAGCGAGGCGGTGAGCCCGTGCGCGGCAGCCAGGGCGCGCATGATCGGGGCGATCTTCATGAAGTTGGGCCGGGCCCCCACCACGCAGAGGATGTGGGCCGATGCGCTGGTCCGGGTCATGGCATGCCTCGTTCAGAAGAAAGTGTGGCGCAGACTCAGGGTGATCCGGTTCTCGGCGAACTCGTTGAAGGCAAAGTCGGATTCTTGATCGGTGTATTGCCAACCCAGGGATACGGAGGTTGCAGCGCCGATCCTTCGCCGATAGCTAACGCCGCCGATCCATGCCGTGGCATTTTGCGCAAAGAATCCGGCATTGCCACCCTCACCCTCGCTTTCTCGGTAACCAATTCTGGCACTCAGTGAACCCAGCGAAGACAACTGCCGTGTTACGGCAAAACTAGCATTGCGAAACGTGCCTTCCCCCAGCGTCTCGACCTGGGTCTGCTGAGATTCACTAGCAGTCGCGGAGAAACGAGTACGCCGTGCCTGAAAGCTATAGCGGAGCAGGAACTGCTCATTGAGGATCGGAGACTGGCCAATGAAGGTTGGTGTGCCCGACCCTGTTACCGGATCGACCGGCAATTCTCCCAGATCCGGTGGAAAAGGATCTTCCTGTTCAGTCCCTGGTGCTCTGAGGTCCCGAGGGAACTGGAGCGTGCGCAGATAGCCGGCCTGGAAGATGGAGCGTTTGTGTCGGTACTCGACGTTGAAACGAGGAGTATCACCAAAGAACCGCTCACCAGTACCAATATCTACAGCGACCCGCTCATTCGGCGTCCAACGCAACCCGACGTCCCAGAACTCACCATCTATGTCGTCACTAGCACTGGTGAAGACATTCCACTCCTCGCCGACATAGCCGTTGAGCTGCAGGCTTCGGGTCAGCTGGAACGCGAGGTTAAGCTGTGCGGAAGAAAGTTCGTTGGTGAAGGCCGGGGCCCGAGCCGATTCCTCAAACTCCACTTCGCTGTACTGGCCGGAGATGCTGGCTGTAAAGCGACTTGTGCCCGGAATCATGCCAAAGCGGCCCTGCCACTGATTTTCATTGCTATCCGCCAGCAGCCCAACCGCGTTGGTCTGTTCGTTGTAGTAATAGCGCAGGAAGAACTGTGTACGACCGCTGAACTGACGAGCGGCGGTTGCCCCAGCGCCCCAGCGATAGGTAATGTTGGTATTGTCTCTGGCGTTGATTCCATCATCGCCGCCGGGCGCAAAAGGGTTGATGGGGTTCTGTCCAGCAAAGGCATCGGCATTCAGGGTCAGCCAATTCTCTACGACTTCGGTGTCCGCAGAAAAATTTCCAGTAGGGATCACAGATTCCCGATTGAGAAGCTGACCGCCCTGTGCGCCGCCCGGGCAATCTGTATCCAATTGGTCAAGGGTGTTCAACTCTACCCTGGCATTCAGGGAAACACTCGCCCGCGCACCGGTCCCCTTTAGACGTATGTCGGGCGTCACAGTGCCCACATACTCGCCCTCCTTATCGCGGTTCGCCAGACAGATGTTGTCGGAATAGTAGCTGCTCAAAGAGACAGCAGCTCCTCTTTCCCATTCGGCAGCCCAAGCTACCCCGCCCCCAGCGAAAGAGGCGGCGAGCGAGAACAATGCCCCGCGCATAACTCTCACCGGACTGTCTCCGGCTGGGGTGGTTGCTGTTGGTCGCCCTCACGCTCTCCTTGCCCATAGCCATGCCCATACCCATAGCCATAGCCGTAGCCATAGCCGTAGCCCATGCCAAACAGATTAAAGCGACGCCTGGGCGCACGGTTCAGTACTACTCCGACCATCTTGTCTGGGCCGATGTGTTCAAGGGCTCGTTGCACCGCACCCTGCGCCGTCACTCCAGAACTGGCTACGAACACGATCTGCCCCATAAAACTAGCCAGCACCCCGGCCTCGCTAGTGAGAAGCAGCGGAGGGGAATCAAAGACGATAACCCGGTCCGGATAACGGCGGGCCAGCTCGAGCATTAGCTGATGCATGTTGTCGCTGGCGAGCAACTCCGTTGCATGCTCGCTCGGCGAGCCCGCCGGCAGAATCCGCAGCTTGGGCATGTTGGTGCGCAGGATGACGTCGCGAGGTTCCACACCGCCCTTACCCAGAAGGTCGATCAGCCCCGGTGTATGCGATGGGACGCCCAATAACCGCCCGGCCGTTGCCTTTAGCACGTCAGCATCGACGAACAGCACGGTCTTGTCCTGCTCCATCGCGATGCTCAGTGCGAGATTTATCGAAGTATAAGTCTTCCCGTCACCTTGCAAGGCGCTAGTGACCATGACCAGATTCGGGTTTTCAGACTTAACCGAGCCAGTCGCTATATTCTTCAATAATGGTCGCTTAATACCGCGAAACTCTTCGGCGATCGTACTCCGCGGTACGCTCGGAGACATGAAGCCACGAGCCTGCAACACCTCGAAAGGAATCTCGACCAGTGGCTTTCCATCAGAGGCGCCCACCGGGGGCGTATCCTGTTGTGCGTCAGTGCGTGAAGCAGTGGCGCGCTCTACCGTATCTGGAACATCGTCCTGTTCTTTCCTGTGCAGGCTACCCAGCGCCTTCTCGATGGTACTCATGCGAACCGCTCCAGCATCTGCGGCGCGACTAGCAACACGCCAAACATGACCATCAGTGACGCGACGCAGGCTCCGAAACCCGCGAGCCGCCAGCGCTCCCGCCGCTTCTGTTCGGCGCTCTTGTTCCAGGTAACGCTACCGAGTAGTGGCAACCCTGTTGCCATGGCAAGCATTCGCGCGTCGTTGATGATCGGATGGATGAACGACAATCCTAGGGCCAGAGCGATACCGGCGCCAACGGCAATCACCAGCACCCCTGCATTTAGCAACAGTTTGTTTGGCTCACTGGGTTTGCTCGGAACGAAGGGTGGGTCGACCACCCGAAAACTGACGTCGCCGGCATTGTTCTCGACATCAGAGGAAATGCGCGCGGATTCACGCCGCTGCAACATCTCCTCGTGTTGCTGGCTTAGTACCCCGTAATCGCGGCTAAGTTGCTTTAATTGAGCCTCGACCTCAGGAATGGAGTTCACTTTCTCGGCGAGTTCCTCCACGCGCCTTTCATACTCCCCTACCCGCACCGAAAGCTCCGCCACACTGGCGTCAGCCTCTGCCAACATAGTGCGCATGCCCTGATAAACCGGACTGTTGGCGACACCACTGAACGTGCTTGCCGCCCCAGGCCCCATGGCTTGTAATTGTTCAGCACGCTCGGTCCGGAGCTCGTCAATCAAGCCCGAGAGCTGCTGAACCTCAGGGTGCTTGTCCGTATAGCGTGCAAGCAAGTTGTCGAGTTGTCCCTGTAATGCCTGAATTCGGGAATCGATGGGCAAGCCAGTGGGTGCAGAACTGCTGCTGCTGATGAACACCGGTTCTTCACCATCGATCTGGCGCTGAAGTTCGTCCCGCCGATTCTTCTGCTCGAGTAGTTCCAGCCGAGCCGCCTCCAACTGACTACGCGTACTCTGCAGCCTGGCGTAATAGTCTCCGCTTTCCCCGGGGAGCACGTCCACGTTCTCCTGCTTGAAGCGGGCGAGGCGGTTTTCGGCCTCGACCAATCGGCGCTCCGACTCAGCGATCTGCTTATCGAGGAAGCTCTGTGCGCCCGAGCTATCCTCTCGCTTATCATCTAGCGACATTTCGATGAAGACCGTGATCAGCGACTGAGCAATACGGCGAGCGGTTTCACGCTCCCGGTGCGTTACTGAAATAAAATACATGGAGGAGTTGCCACGAGTCCCGCTCAGAGAGATCGAATCCTCCAGCCTTGAAATCAATGCTTCTTTCTGCGTGTCCGTAGTTACCGCAAGGTCGAGGTCAGTCATGCGCGCTAGCTTCTCGAGATTCGGTCGGCTAAGCAGAGTGCGGCTCATCATCGCGATGCGCTGGTCGATATTCGGCGTAATGGCCAGCCCTCTCATCAACGGGCGAAGGACCGAGTTCGAATCAACATAGAGGCGAGCTGTCGCCTTGTAGGACTCAGGCATTTGCCAAACATAGGCCCAACCAGCGAGGGCAATCACCCAAGCGAAAAGCAATGCCGCCCAGCGATGCCGCCAGACGCCGAGGGCGTAACCGTAAACCTGCGCCAGCGCTTCCTGCATAGTCCTGACCTCCGCGGCTCGCCGCTATCAGAACCAGCTCTCGGCGATGATCACGATATCACCGGGCATGAGCACCATGTTCGCCGAGATGTCGCCATCCCGCAGCAGGTCGTCGAGGCGCAGGTCGTAGGCGCGCTGCTCGCCGTTATAGTTGCGCACCAGCACAGAACCGTTGCCATCCGCGAACTCTGTCATGCCACCGACGGCGATCATCAGGTCGAGGAGCGTCATGCGCTGGCGGAACGGCACGCTGGCCGGCTGGGTGGCCTCACCCACCACGCGCACCTGTTGCTCGGGCACGCCGACGAAACCGTTGACGATGACGCTGACCACCGGCTGGCGCACGTACTCGGCGTAGGCTTTCTCGATATCCCGCGCGAGTTCCGTTGAGGTCTTGCCAGCCGCCGGCAGGTCTTCGACGAGACGGGTCGTGAACTTGCCGTCCGGGCGAACGATGCCGGTCGTGGTCAGTTCCTCGTTACCCCAGACGAAAATCTCCATCGTGTCGCCCGGGCCGATGACGTATTCGTAGTCGGGAATGTCGAAGCGCTCCTCGGCGGGCACGGTGGGGTTGCCGCCGCAGGCAGCGAGGCCCAGGGCCAGCAGGAGCCCCAGGGGCGCGGCCAGGAGCCGCCGGGTAAACAGTCGAGACGCCGTCATTGTATTGTTCTCCTCTCCGGGGTTCTCCCCGCTGTTCGAAATCAGTATAGACCGCATTGCAAACTGCAAACTATGCGTCATCCCCTCTTTTATCACTGATCTGTGAAAGCAATCACAGGCAATGCAATCACAATAACTCTACTGCCTTAGCGCGCCAGTGGCCCGAGGCTGAAACCACTGGCCGCCCAGGCCACCAGGCCGATGGAGGCGGCGACCAGCAGGCCGGCCACCAGCATCGACCGATCCTTGCGAGACGTTGGTGCGGGGTCTGGTGTACGACGCTCTGCGGTATCCCTCTCCTCCACCGCACGGTGGACAGGCGCAACTGGCGGCAATCTGGGTGACACCGGCGGCGGCTCCTGCTCGGCAGTCTGCTGTTGCTGCACCGGCTCGGGTTTCGAAGCCCGCGCAGCGGCACGTATCGGCATGCTGACGACCCTGGCACCACCGGCGGCCGCCACCGGACGGCAGGTCGCAGCCTGCTCTTCGGCGTCCTCCTCGGGCTCTTCCTCCCCCGGGGGTTTGCCCGTGCTGACGATCCTCGCCTCCGGGGAAGGGCTGGATACAGGCGGCTCGTCAGCCTGCCCTGCCCGGCTATCGCCACCGTCGCCGCTCACCGGGCTGTCCGCCGTATCCGGCTCGCCCGCGGGCTCCGCAGCAGCGGCGGGACCCGGCTCATAGCTGTCCTTCGCGCGGAAGTCCCTCGCGGTGAAGCCGCTGCCCGCAGCGAGGTTCTCTTCCTGCAGTTCACCGATGACTTCCTTTACATCAGCGACTTCTACCTTGTGGCGCCCCTCGACCGCGCAGTGCAGGAACAGCCGGCTGCATATGAGATTGATTCGCCGCGGAACGCCCTCGCTGAACTTGTAGATCAGCGGGTACACCGCGGTGCTGATCGCGGGGTCTCCCTGCCAGCCCACGCGCTCCAGCCGGTGCCTGATATAGGCCTCGGTCTCCTCAGCCTCCAGCGGGCGCAGGTGGCTGGCGGCGACGATGCGCTGGTGCACCTGCTCGAGCTGGGGGCTGAGAATCAACTCCCGGAGTTCCGGCTGGCCGAGCAGGAAAATCTGCAGGATGGGCCGCCCACCCACCTGGATGTTAGTGAGGAGCCGCAGCTCCTCCATGGCGGGGGCGGACAGGTCCTGAGCCTCGTCGACGATCAGCAGTACGCGCTGCCCTTCTCGCTGCCACGCCTTGAAGCGGCGCGTGAGAGCCTGCAGCAGTTCGCCCTTGCGGGTGATCGCCGGGTCGATGCCGAATTCGTCCGCAACGACCTTGAGCAGGTCGTCGGCGCCGAGCTGGGTGCAGACCAGGTTGGCCGTGGTCACGTTCTCGCCCGCGAGCTGGTCGACGAGTGCGCCGATGAGGGTGGTCTTACCGGTACCGGGGCGTCCGGTGACCATCACGAACCCCTCGGCCCGCAGGAAAGCATAGGCCATGTAGGCCCGCGCCTTGCTGTAGGCCCGGTGCTCGTAGGCGAAGCCGTGGTCCGGGCTCAGCCGGAAGGGCTCCTCGGAAAAGCCGTAGAACTGGTCGTACATGGCATCAGCCAGACCCGTGAAACCGAACTTTCATCCTGAACCGCCGGTGGAACCTTGGCAAGGGCCGGCCTGTGCTGCTGCTCACAGTCCTGGTCAAAGCCTGGCGACCCGGCAATCCCGTGGTCTAAAGCCCGGCGCTCACAGGCGCCAGAGGCTGATGCCGCGCTCCGCGGCCTCGCCCCGGTCCAGCACGCCCTTGATATCCAGCACCACCCCGTCGTCGGCCAGGCGGCCTTCCAGGAGGCCCAGCCCCTGTTCGAGGTAGGCCGCGTGGGGCACTGCGAGGATGACCGCGTGGGCGGGTTGCAGATCGGCCCAGGACAGCAGCTCGACGCCGTATTCCTCCCGCGCCTCCCCCGTTTCGGCGAGCGGGTCGTGCACCTGCACCGCGCAGCGGTATTCCGCCAGCTCGCGCAGGATGTCCTCGACGCGGGAATTGCGCAGGTCCGGGCAGTTCTCCTTGAAGGTCAGGCCCAGCACCGTGACCCGGGCGCCGGCCACGGGGTGCCCCCGGGATGCCAATTCCTTCACCGTCTGCTCGGCAATGTACTTGCCCATGCCGTCATTGACGCGCCGGCCGCCGAGGACAACCTGCGGGTGGTAACCGACGCTCTCGGCCTTGTAGGTGAGATAGTAGGGGTCAACGCCGATGCAGTGGCCGCCGACCAACCCGGGACGGAAAGGCAGGAAATTCCACTTGGTGCCCGCTGCCTCGAGCACGTCGAGCGTGTCGATTCCGAGCTTGTGGAAGATGAGTGACAGCTCGTTCATCAGCGCGATATTGAGGTCGCGCTGCGTGTTCTCGATGACCTTGGCGGCTTCGGCCACCTTGACGGAGGCGGCCCGATGGACGCCGGCATCCACCACGCTCTCGTAGAGCGCCGCCACGCGTTCAAGGGTGGCAGGCGTGTCGCCGGAGACCACCTTGGTGATGGTCTCGAGCCGGTGCACCTTGTCGCCGGGGTTGATCCGCTCCGGTGAGTAGCCGATGTAGAAACCCGGGTCGCCTTCCGCGGCCGCGGTGCCCTCGCGCCCCAGCCACGGCAGGCCGCTCTCGGCCTCGAGGATCGGCACGCAGACCTCCTCGGTGCAGCCCGGGTAGACGGTGGACTCGAAGATGACGATCGTACCCGGCGACAGGTGGCGGCCCACGGTGCGCGACGCGCCCTCGAGCGGCGAGAGGTCCGGGCGCCGGGCGGCATCGATGGGGGTGGGGACGACCACGACCACGATCCCCGCCTCCCGCAGCCGCGACGGATCGGCCGTGTACTCGAGATGCTCCGCGGCGGCCAGCTCGTCGCTGCTGACTTCGCCGCTCGGGTCCTCACCGGCGCGGTAGCGCGCGAGCTTGGCCTCGTTCAGGTCGAACCCGATGGTGCGGCGGCGGCGGCCGAAGGCCACCGCCAGCGGCAGCCCCACGTAGCCGAGGCCGACGATCGCTACTGTGTCGTTCACGCGTTACTCGCTCTCTCGTTGTGATGTTCTGCCAGGAACCAGGCCGCCGTGCGCGACAGGCCCGTTGCCACGTCCACGGCCGGGGCGTAGCCAAGCCGTTCTCTCGCCCGCCCGGTATCGGCCAGCGAATGGCGCACGTCACCCTCGCGGAAGGGGCCGTAGTCGGCAGGCAGTTCCGCTACCCCGGGGTATTCAGCGGCCACCGCATCGCGGATGGCGGCGTACAGCTCGTTGAGCGTGGTGCGCGCGCCGTAGGCGATGTTGTAGACCGTGTTCACGGCGTCCTCGCGGTCCGTGGTGGCGGCGAGCAGGTTGGCCTGCACCACGTTGTCGACGTAGCAGAAGTCCCGCGAGGTCTCGCCGTCGCCGTTGATCCCGCAGCGCTCCCCGGCCAGCAGCTGCCCGAACCAGCGCGGAATCACCGCCGCGTAGGCGCCGGCGGGATCCTGCCCCGGCCCGAAGACGTTGAAGTAGCGCAGGCCGATGCTCTCCAGCCCGTAGGACCGGGCGAAGACGTCAGCGTAGAGCTCGTTGACATACTTGCTGACCGCATAGGGCGACAGCGGCGCGCCGATCACATCCTCCACCTTGGGCAGCCCCGGATGGTCGCCGTAGGTGGAGGAGGACGCCGCGTAGACCACGCGGCGCACGCCCGCATCGCGGGCCGCCACCAGCACGTTGAGGGAACCGTCGACGTTTACCGCGTTGGTGGTCAGTGGATCCTCAAGGGAGCGCGGGACGCTGCCGAGGGCGGCCTGGTGGAGGACATAGTCCACCCCGTCTGTTGCCGTGCGGCAGATCGACAGGTCCCTGATATCACCCTCGGTAAAAAGGAAGTCGGCCGCGGGCCCGGCCTCGCGCCGGACCCGTTCGAGATTGCGCCGGTGCCCGGTGGCGAAGTTGTCGAGGCCGACCACGCGCTGGCCCAGGGAAAGCAGTCGAGCGGCCAGGTGCGAACCGATGAATCCGGCGCAGCCGGTGACCAGCCAGGTCGCGGGCTGTTCCCGAAGCGAGGCTTCAACGGTCTCGATAGGCGACATCCCCACTCCCTTATCTCTGCAACCCCACGCCCGGCGCTTTTTGTGCGCGGTGTCTCGTCCGGGCGCGCGGGTCGTTTACAGCCTTGAGCGGCGAGTATAGGGTCTGGGAGTCTGTCGGGCCACGGCGTTGCCGTGACCGGCGCCACAGTTTGAAGCACGCGCCGGCCGGGCTTGCCCGGACCGCTATCCGCCATGGGAGGAAGTTGCCTTGGGCAACATCGGCCTGTACACGTACCTCGTAGCCGCCGTCGCCTTTGCGTTGCTCGCCGTGCTGATCATTGTCCAGCAGCGGCGAACGGCGGTGGGGCCGGCGCTGCTCGCGGGCTGCGGTGCGACGGCACTCTGGGCGGGCACAGTGGCCCTCGGTACGCTGGCCGAGTACCCGCCGCTGGCCGCCATCCAGCTGACCGAGGCCGCCCGCAACCTCGCCTGGCTGTTCCTGCTGGTCCAGCTGCTCTGCCTGCAGAACGGCGGTGATCCCTGGCGCTGGCAGGGCCGCCGCTGGCGGGGCACGTTCGCCCTCTTCGCCCTGGCGCTCCTCGTCGTCGCCGGGCTTCGAGGGCTCGCTGGCGCGCGCTCGGCCCTCGGGCTCAACGTCAGCACCTACCACAACACCATGCTCGCCATCTCGCTGCTGGTCTCGCTGGCAGGGCTCCTGCTCATCGAACAGCTTTACCGCAACGGCACGCAGGCGGAGCGCTGGTCGCTGAAGTACCTTTGCTTCAGCCTGGGCACGCTCTGGGCCTATGACTTCTTCATGTACGCCGAGGCGCTGCTCTTCCGCCAGCTCGATGCCAACCTCTGGCAGGCCCGCGGCCTCGTTACCGCGCTGGTCACCCCGTGGCTGGCCGTCGCCATCGCCCGCAACCGCGACTGGCAGCTGGAGCTGCACGTGTCGCGGCAGGTGGTGTTCCACACCGTCACCCTCATGGGTGCCGGCGTCTACCTGCTGGGGATGGCGGCCATCGGCTACTTCATCCGCTTCCTCGGCGGCAGCTGGGGCGGGGTCCTGCAGGTCGGCTTCCTGGCGGCGGCGCTCGGGCTGCTGGCAAGCCTGCTCTTCTCCGGCAAGCTGCGGGCCCAGCTGCGGGTGCTGCTCAGCAAGCACTTCTTCAGCTACCGCTACGATTACCGGGAGGAGTGGCTCAAGTTCACGCAGGCGCTCGCGGCGCTAAGCGACAACGTCGCAGAGGGGATCATCGCCACCATGGCGCCGCTGGCGAGCAGCCCCGCGGGTCTGCTCTTCGCCGCCGGCGAGGGGGCGCCGCGGCTGCTGGCTCACTGGCAGATGCCGCCCCCGGAGCGGCGGCACGAGGGCCTGGGCAATCTCCCGGCCTGGCTGGCCCGCACCGACTGGGTGATCGACCTGCGCGAACTGCACGAGCAACCGGATCTCTACGAGGGCCTGGAACTGCCGACGTGGTTGAGGGAGGACCCGCAACTGTGGCTGATCATCCCGCTGGTGTTCCGCGACAGCCTGGAGGGCATCCTCATGCTGCGGCGCTCCGACCTGAAGGAACGTCTGAACTGGGAAGACCGGGACCTGCTGAAGACCGCCGGCCGCCAGGCGGCCAGCCACCTGGCGCAGCACCTCGCCGCGGAGGCCCTGGTCGAGGCCCGCCAGTTCGACGCCTTCAACCGCCTCTCGGCCTACGTGATCCACGACCTCAAGAACATCCTCGCGCAGCAGTCGCTGATCGTCTCCAATGCCGAAAAGCATCGGGACAACCCGGCCTTCATCGACGACATGATCGCCACGGTGGGGAATTCCGTGACCCGTATGCAGCGGCTGATGGAGCAGATGCGCTCCGGCGTGCGCAGCGCGCCGGCGGGCCGGGTCGACCTGCGCCCGCTCCTCGAGCAGGTGGCTGCCGAGCGCGCCGAGGCAAGACCGGCCCCGACGCTGGAATGCGCGGCCGATGCCTGCCCGGTGGAAGCCGACCGGGATCGCCTGGCGACGGTCTTCGGCCACCTGGTGCAGAATGCCCAGGAGGCCACGCCCGACGATGGCGAGGTCCGTTTGTCCCTCGCCTGCAGCGACGGATGGGTCACGGTCACGGTCAGCGACAGCGGCCGCGGCATGGACGCGGGCTTTCTTCGCGATCGGCTGTTCCGCCCCTTCGACTCCACCAAGGGGCTCACCGGCATGGGCATCGGCGCCTTCGAGAGCCGCGAGTACGTGCGTCAGCTCGGGGGGGATATCGAGGTGGAAAGCGCGCCCGGCGAGGGCACGATCTTCCGGGTGCGGATTCCGGCGCTCGCTCAGGAAGGTGCTGACGAACCGGCACGAATCACAGCAGCCGCCCCCGACCCGGCTGACCTGAAGACCGGCTGAGCATAGACAGGGTAGAACGACGATGGCGAAAGACACGGCCCGACACCTGCTGGTGATCGAGGATGACAAGGGGCTGCAGAGCCAGCTACGCTGGGCCTTCGACGGCTACGAGGTGGTCGTCGCCGGCGAGCGCACCGAGGGGATCGCCGCCCTGCGCCGCTACCAGCCCGGCGTTGTCCTCCTGGACCTGGGGCTGCCGCCGGACCCGGGCGGGGTCACCGAGGGGCTGGCAGCGCTGGCCGAAATCCTCAGCCTGGCACCGGAGACCAAGGTCATCGTGGTCACCGGCGACAACGACCGCGCCAATGCGGTGAAAGCCGTTGCCGGCGGCGCCTACGACTTTCACCAGAAGCCGGCCGATCCGGAACTGCTCTCGCTCCTCGTCGACCGGGCGCAGCACGTCTACGAGCTGGAGGTGGAAAACCGGCGCCTGCAGCGCAGCGAGGAGAACATGCCGTTGGCGGGCATCATCGCCACCAGCCCGGAAATGCTCAAGGTCTGCCGCACCGTGGAGAAGATCGCGTCCACGGACATCACCACCCTGCTCCTCGGCGCCTCGGGCACCGGCAAGGAGCGCTTCGCCCGGGCGCTGCACGAGCTGAGCCCGCGCGCCAAAGGCAAGCTGATCGCCATCAACTGCGCCGCCATCCCCGAGAACCTGCTGGAGAGCGAGCTGTTCGGCTATGAGAAGGGCGCCTTCACCGGCGCGAGCCAGACGACCCCCGGCAAGATCGAGTACGCCGACGGCGGCACCCTGTTCCTCGACGAGATCGGCGACCTGCCGCACGAACTGCAGGCCAAGCTGCTGCGCTTCCTGCAGGAACGGGTCGTTGAGCGCGTAGGCGGGCGCAAGGAGATTCCCGTGGATACCCGGGTAGTCTGCGCGACCCACCAGGACCTGGCGCAGCACATCGCCGACGGGCGGTTCCGCGAGGACCTTTACTACCGGGTCAGCGAGATGACCATCCGCATCCCCGCGCTGGCCGAGCGCACCGGGGACGCGCTCGTCCTTGCCAAGGCTTTCCTCGCCCGCTTCGCCGGCGAGCACGGAACGCCCGTGAAGGGCTTCGACCAGGGCGCCATGAACGCCATCGAGCACTACAGCTGGCCCGGCAACGTCCGGGAACTGGAGAGCCGGGTGAAGCGGGCCGTGATCATGGCCGAGGGGAGCCAGGTGACCGCCGAGGACCTCGAACTTGCCGACCTCTCGGAAAGCGGCGGCGAGGAGCTGCCGCTGAACCTGCGCCAGGTGCGCGAGACCGCCGAGCAGCAGGCGATCATCCGCGCCATGGGCTACGCCGGCGGCAATATCTCCGAGGCGGCGACGCTGCTCGGCATCACCCGGCCCACGCTCTACAGTATGCTCGAAAAGTACGGCATGAAGTAGGCGCCGCGGGCACTCTCAAACGCTGCCCCGCACCAGCGACGCAAGCAACTCCTCCGCCCGGCGATCGACCGCAGCAACGATCTGCCCGGCCACCGCCCTGAAGGTCTCCCCGTCCGCGAAATAGGGATCGGGGATGTCTCCAGCGGGGTCGAGCAGCGATAGCTGCGGCAATTCGCCACCGGCCAGCTCGGCAAGTTCGTCAGCGTGGCTCTGCTCCATGACCAGGATGCGGTCCGCCCGGGCCAGCAGCGCCCCCGTCGCCTGCCGGGCGCGGATTCGCGGCAGGAGCGCCCCGAGCTCCGCGAGCAGGGGCCTGAGCCGCGGGTCCGGCGCCCGTCCCGGCGCCGCGACCCGGGTGCCCGCCGAGGAGACCGCGATGCGGCGCCCCGCCGGCACCCGGCCGAGGCGGTCGCGCAGGAGCGCTTCGGCCAGGGGCGAGCGGCAGACGTTGGCCGTGCAGACGATGAGCACGCGGAGCCTGGGTGGCTGGAGCAGGCCTAGCAACGCCGCCCTTCCTTCATGGCTGCACTGGCAGCATTCAGGGGGCCAGGCTATCGAGGAGGACGTGCAGGTAGCGCACCGGGATGGCGTAACTGATCCCCGACGGACGCTCAAGCACCGCCTCCCGTGATTCCTTCACGAACACGCTGTTGACCACGCCGATCACTTTGCCGGTATTGGCGAGGTAGACCGGGCTGCCGCTGTTGCCGGGATAGGCGACAGCGTCGAGCTGGAACACGTTGAAGGGTTCGCGGCGCCCCCGCAGCTGCGCCGGCGACAGGTCGCGGGCGCTGTCCGCGACGCGGGCCATGGGGGTGATGGCGGACACGATCCCGCGGTGGGTCACCGGGAACAGGCCCAGCACCGCGCCGATGGGAAAGCCCGTGAACGCCACCTCGTCACCCTCGCGCACGCCGCTGCCGTCACCCAGGGGCAGGGTAGCGAGGGGCTCGCCCTCGATCTGCAGCAGGGCGAGGTCGTGCGCCGGGTCGCGCGCGACCACGCGCGCCTCGCGCACCCGCGCCTCGCGGCCGCGGCCGGCGAACACCGCGAGCACCTGCCGGTTCTCGTAGTCGAGCAGCTCGGGCAGCACATGGCTGTTGGTGACCACCAGCCGGCCGTCACCCACGGCGAAGCCGGTGCCGCGCAGCTGGTTGGGCCGCTCGCCGCCGATCGGCTGCCGCGGCGGGTAGGCGGTGCCGACGCCGACGACCGCGGGTCGGACGCGGTCGATGACATCGGCCAGGCTCGCGGCCCAGCCCGGCGGGCTGAGCAGGAACAGGAGGACGAGGGCGACGCAGGCACGCATGGCGGTGTCCCGGGGGATGGAGTTCACAATTTCCACATCTGCTGCCACATCGGCGCTTGTCTGCGAACGACGCGGCGCCGACACTAGTCGCCAGACCTTAGCTTCATGGAGCCGTCGGCGCAATCCGCCCGGGCGCAGACACCGAATGATCGAGCAGCTACACCACCTGGTAGAGGAGCAGGCGCGCCGGCAGCCGGCGGCGCCCGCGCTGCTGTTCCGCGACCAGGTCCTGAACTACGCCGCGCTCAACGACGCGATACACGCGGCCGCCCACGGTTTTCTGCGGAATGGCCTGGAGGCCGGCGACCGGGTCGCGGTCTACCTCCCCAAGCAGCCGGAGACGGTCATCGCCCTGTTCGGGGCCAGCGCCGCCGGCGGCGCTTTCGTGCCGGTCAACCCGGCGCTCAAGCCCGCGCAGGTCGCCTATATCCTGGCGCACTGTGCGGTGCGCTGCCTGGCCACCTCGCGGCAGCGCTGGCAGGCACTGCGCGATGCGGTCGGGGAATGCCCGGCACTGCAGGCCGTGCTGCTCGTGGACGAGCCCGACGCCACCGAGGCGGACCCCCGGGTTCAGGGCTGGCCCCGCCTGCTGGACGCCCCGCCCGCGGAACCGCACCGCCGCATCGACCGGGACGTCGCGGCAATCCTGTACACGTCGGGAAGCACCGGCAAGCCGAAGGGGGTGGTGCTGTCGCACCGCAACCTCGTCGCCGGCGCCGAGAGCGTGAGCAGCTACCTGGCCAACGTGCCCGAAGACCGGATCCTGGCCGTGCTGCCGCTGAGCTTCGACGCCGGCCTGTCACAGCTGACCACCGCCTTCCGCGCCGGCGCCTCGGTGGTACTCATGGACTACCTGCTGCCGAAAGACGTGCTGCGCGCCCTGGTGCGCCACCGCTGCACCGGCCTCGCCGCCGTGCCGCCACTGTGGAACCAGCTCGTCCAGCTCGACTGGCCGGAGGAGGTCGCCGGAACGCTGCGCTACGTGACCAATACCGGGGGCGCCATGCCCGTGGCCACCACCCGGCGCCTGCAGGCCCTGCTGCCGTCGACGGACATCTTCCTCATGTACGGGCTGACGGAGGCCTTCCGCTCCACCTACCTGCCGCCGTCGGAGCTCGACCGGCGCCCCGAGTCCATCGGCAAGGCGATCCCGAACGCGGAAATCCTGGTCGTCGACGCCAACGGCAACCCTTGCGCGCCCGGCGAACCCGGCGAGTTGGTACATCGCGGCGCCCTGGTGGCGCTCGGCTACTGGAACGACCCGGAGAAAACCGCCGAGCGCTTCCGGCCGTGCCCCGGGCAGGACCCGGCACTGCCCGTGCCCGAGCTCGCGGTCTGGTCCGGGGACCAGGTCACCCGCGACGAGGAGGGCTACCTCTACTTCGTCGCCCGCAAGGACGACATGATCAAGACCTCCGGCTACCGGGTCAGCCCGACGGAGGTCGAGGAAGTCGCCTACGAGAGTGGCCTGGTGGCGGGCGCGGCGGCCCTCGGGCTGCCCCACGCCATGCTCGGCCAGGCCATCCTGCTGGTGGTCACGGCGGCGCCCGGCGCCGCGGCCGGCCTCGAGAAAGCCCTGGCCGGGCGCTTCCGGCAGGCGCTGCCCAACTTCATGCAGCCGCAGGCCATCGTGGTCCGCGACGCCCTGCCGCACAACCAGAACGGCAAGATCGACCGGCGCGCCCTCGCCGAGGAGTACCGCGACCGGTTCCTGGAGGAGGCCTCGTGACCCAGCCGTCACCCCAAAAACGGGCAAAGCCCGCACACCCGCCGCAGACCCGGTTCCCGGTGGTCGACAACACGCTGCAGGTCGGCGGTGAACCGGTCACGGCGCTGGCAGAGCGCGCCGGCGGCCGCGCCTTCTACGCCTATGACGGGGCGCTGATGCGCGAGCGGGTCACCGCGCTGCGGGCGGTGCTGCCGGCAGGGGTAGAGTTGCATTATGCAATGAAGGCGAACCCGTTGCAGGCCGTGGTCAACCACCTGGCCGCGCTCACCGACGGCCTCGACGTCGCCTCGGCCCGGGAGCTGGCGACCGCCCTGGCCAGCGGCACGGACCCGCTGGACATCAGCTTCGCGGGGCCTGGCAAGTCCGAGGAGGACCTCGCCGCGGCCGTGGCGGCCGGAGTGATCATCATTCTCGAGTCGCCCACCGAGCTGGAGCGCGTCGCGGCCCTGGCGGCGGGCGCGCCGGTCGCGCCCCGGGTGGCCGTGCGCGTGAACCCCGACTTCGAGCTCAAGGCCTCGGGCATGAAGATGGGCGGCGGCCCCAAGCCCTTCGGCATCGACGCGGAGCAGGTGCCCGGGGTACTGGCCCGCATCGGCGAGCTGCCGTTGGACTTCCGCGGGCTGCACATCTTTTCCGGCTCGCAGAACCTGCGCCCGGAGGCGCTGATCGAGGCCCACGACCGCACCGCGGAGCTGGCCCTGCGCCTGGCTGCGGCGGCGCCGGCACCCGTGCGCTGGCTGAACATCGGCGGCGGCCTCGGCGTGCCCTATTTCCCGGGGGAACAGCCCCTCGATCTCGGCCCGGTCATGGCCAACCTGGCCCGGCGGGTCCAGGAACTGCGGGGGGCCCTACCGGAGGCGGCGATCGTCATGGAACTGGGCCGCTACCTGGTCGCCGAGGCGGGCGTCTACGTGGCCCGCGTCACCGATCGCAAGGTCTCCCGGGGCCAGGTCTTCCTGGTCACCAACGGCGGCCTGCACCACCACCTCGCCCTGTCCGGCAATTTCGGCCAGGTCATCCGCAAGAACTACCCCGTGTGTATCGGCAACCGGGTGGAAAGCGAGGATCGGGAGCCCGTCACCATCGTAGGGCCCCTGTGCACCCCCATGGATCTGCTGGCGGAGCGCATGGAGCTGCCCCGTGCCGACATCGGCGACCTGGTCGTCGTGTTCCAGAGCGGCGCTTACGGCTTCAGCGCAAGCCCCCACGGCTTCCTCAGCCACCCCGAGCCACTGGAATTTTTCCTTACGGGCTGATCGCTGCGATGCGTGTCACAAATTTTGACACGCACCATGCAATGTCACAGTGACCTGCTATGTTTACTAGCCGGGCTGAATGAACGGCAGAGCAGCTTTTGCAGCCCGCTCGCATTTAATACGAACAGTGTCGGGCCCGATCCCGGCGCAGGAGCAATAACCATGAACGCCGGCACCCTCCTCGGCACGGCGCGGGTCTTCAATCACCATATCCACGTCGCCTACTACTGGCTCGCGTTCGTGGATGCCGTGCTTTTCTTCGGCGCGTGCTATCTCGCCTCCTATCTCTATTTCCTGCCCGAGCCCCAGCTGCTCCCCAGCCACCTGGAGACGCTGCCGCTGCGCGCCGGGACCTTCACCGTCATGACCAGCGCCGCCCTGTTCTCCATGGGCCTCTACCAGCCGCGGCTCCGGGAAGGGCCGAACGGCATCCTGCTGCGCACGCTCGGCGCCTTCGCGATGATGACCCTGGCCATGGCCGCCCTGTTCTACTTCCTGCCGGCCCTGCACCTCTGGCGCGGCGTGTTCGTCTATGCCGGCACCATGTCACTCATCGCCTGCCTGGCGACGCGGTCGCTGTTCACCCGCACCGTGGAACTCGACGCCTTCAAGCGGCTCGTGCTGGTGCTCGGCTCCGGCGAGACCGCCAAGCAGGTCATCGACCGCATGCGCCGCAAGAGCGACCGGCGCGGTTTCAGGATCCACGGCTTCCTGCGCTTCAGCGGCGAAGAGACCGCGGTCGACTCGGGCAAGGTCTTCACCCTGGACCGGCCGCTGTCGGACTATGTTCGCGACAACGACGTCCAGCAGCTGGTGGTCGCCCTCGACGACCGCCGCGAGTTCCTCCCCGGCGAGGAGCTCATGCGCTGCCGCACCATGGGCGTCGACGTGGTCGATATCCTCGACTTTTTCGAGCAGGAGGCCGGGAAGATTCTCGTAAACCACGCCCAGCCGGAGTGGTTCATCTTTTCCCAGGGGTTCCGCAATGGGAATCTCTACGCGATCTTCAAGCGCGCCTTCGACGTCGGCGCGGCGTTTTTCCTGCTCATGCTGGCCTGGCCGTTCATGCTGGCGACCGTGCTCGCCATCTGGTGGGAGGACGGCATCGGCGCGCCGGTGATCTTCCGGCAGCGCAGGGTCGGCCTCGACGGCCGGATCTTCGAGGTCAAGAAGTTCCGCAGCATGACCGTGGACGCGGAGGGCGACGGCAAGGCCCGCTGGGCGACCCCCGGCGATGCCCGGGTCACCCGCGTCGGCGCCGTCATCCGCAAGCTGCGCATCGACGAGCTGCCGCAGATCACCAACGTGCTTGCGGGCGACATGGCCTTCGTCGGGCCGCGGCCCGAGCGCCCGGAGTTCGTCCGCGAGCTGGCCGAGCAGATTCCCTTCTTCGACAAGCGCCACTGCGTGAAGCCCGGCATCACCGGCTGGGCCCAGCTGAATTATCCTTACGGCGCCTCCGTGAATGACGCCCGCTGCAAGCTCGAGTTCGACCTCTACTACGTCAAGAACCAGAGCCTGTTCCTCGACTTCCTGATCCTCCTGCAGACCGCCGAGGTGATCCTCTTCGGCAAGGGCGCACGCTGAGGGCCTTCTGCCTGCCCCGAAAGGGGCAGGCCGTGTCACCAAACTTTACGTTTTTTCGCACCCGCGGCGGTTGTTCGCGGGTTCACGCTTTTGTAACCTTCGTTTAACGGAAGAAACATGCAGCTGGCCTGCATCTTGCTCTTCGATGACCAGCACCCCCCTGAAGCAATCGGGAGAGCAATACCCTGATGGACGCGATCCTCTCGGTCGTCAGCATTCTAGGCCTCGGCGCTCTCATCATTTCCGTGTACATCTTTGCGGTTGCCGCGCGGCGCTTCGTGAGCGACGACGATTACGAGGAATTCGCAGCGCGTGCGGACTGGGTGGAGCGCTCCGGCCAGGACCGGCGCCAGAACAGACGGCCTGTGCTGTTTCCGATCACCATCGACGGTGAGCTGATCACCGAAGACCGGCGCCAGGGCCGCGACCGCCGCCAGCGGCGCGCCGCGTGACCGCCCGGCCGGGCAGGAATGGCGCGTGGATGCCGGCCTCGCGCTGATCCTCATCGCCGCCGCGGTCTCGCTGGGGCTTGCCCTCTACGTCCTCTACGCCGCCATCGACCAGTCCCTCACCGGCCGCATGCGGCAGCTGCCGCTGCCAAGGCTGGGGCGGGGCCGCAAGGCGCTCTACCGCAGCGGCCTGGACCGGCGGCGCAACAACGACTCGATCGTGTTCCCGGCAAAGATCAACGGCAAGCTGATCCGCGAGGACCGGCGCAAGGGCGAGCGCCGGAGAACCCGCCGGTGATGCCCTTGACTTGCCCAGCGCAAGTGGTGAAAATTCGCAGCCCTGCCCGAGGGGGCAGCTTCAGAATGTACTATGGCTACGTAGCTCAGTTGGTTAGAGCACAGCATTCATAATGCTGGGGTCGCTGGTTCAAGTCCAGCCGTAGCTACCAATCCCCCCGTATCGACCGGAATTGCTGGCCCCTTCTCTGCGCTTCAGGCTTCACCACCAACCACGGTATCCTTTCGCCTGTGACATCCTGCCAGGGTGTCACCAATCTTTACACCACGCGTCCATGCAACTTGCCGACTGACGCTAACTCTCTGTTTTCATTAAGCTTTTGTCATGGGAGCGTTCCTTGCACGTTCTTTGCATGGCGCTCCTGCACACATGAAAAGCATGGTAGGCACGGACGCCCCCCCTGGGGCGAAGGCTGCACGCCTGGAACAGGGCTTGTGAAGACGGTCACAGAAGACCGCGATATCTTTGCCGCCAGCTACCGGCTGGGCTAAGGTGCCGGAGGGATACCACAGGGGCGCCCGCGAAGAAGCGCGGCACTCCCGGGAGCGATGTAATGAGAGACGTGGAATCGCACGACCAGATAGTTGATGGGGAGCAGGCCGGCGCGGGACAGCAGCCGGAAGCCTCCCGCCGCGCGTTCGCGCTGAAGGCCGCGATGGGCGCGGCGGCGGTAGCAACGCTCGCCAACCGGCCCGCCTGGGGACAGGATCCCGAGGTTTTGCAGTGTGTCTCAGCAACGACCTGGGCTTCCTTCAACATGGGCGACTTTTCCTCGTTGACCGGCGGCGTCAGGACGGCGCAGGACCTGCAGGCGCGCGCAGACGGCGATGACAGCCTCGAGATCATCGACATCGACAACCAGGCCTGCCTCGTTCGGCAACCACCGCAGGATCCAGAACCACTGGCGTTGCAGCAATCCGGCATTGGCAAGAAGCCCAAGAAGGAAAAGAAGAAGGACTGGAAGGACTAGCGGTTCGGTTCCTTGAACAACCAATGGGCCCTCACGGGCCCCGACCCCCCCCTGCTGTACGACCCGGGCGAGGACACCGTAGTTTGTTACAACCCGGCAAGTGGTGACACCTATCGTCTGTCCCGCCCTGCCGCCACCCTCCTCTCACAGCTTTCACAGCATCCCGCCTCATTGGATAGCCTCGAGCAACAACTGGCGGCTTCCGCTGGAGCCGCTGGTAGCGAGGGGCAGTCCGTGGACGTCAGCGCACTGCTCGAGGAAATGGAAGCCCTGGGCCTCATCCGCCGCGCCCACTAGTTGCGGGTTTCCCCACGGGCGCTGAGTCCGGCGGTATACTCCCGCCATGGCACCCGCCCTCGACCAGGCCCTGCGTATCGGCCCGTACACCTACCGTATCCGCAGTGAGTTGCCGGAGCTGGCCGCGCCCGTGGCCTCTCTCTACGGCACTTTCCCGAAGGCCGACTCTGGCAGCTACATCGATTTCGATGTGAGCCTCTCGCCGGTCCGCCGACGCCCGGGCGGACCGGCGCGCGCGATCTTCCGCTTCGATCACCGTGACCATTTTGCACCCGTGGAGCGGCGCCACGCCTTCGCGACCCTGGAATGGGGTATGAACTGGTGCGTCAGCGTGCATTGCAACGAGTACCTCAAGCTCCACGCCGGTGTGGTGGCCACGGAAACAGGCGCCATAGTGCTCCCCGGTGTGCCCGGTGCGGGCAAGAGTACGCTCTGTGCACTGCTCGGGCTGAACGGCTGGCGGGTCCTGTCTGACGAGCACGCGCTGGTAACCCCCGGCACGAAGGAGGTCACGCCCATCTACCGCCCCATCAGCCTCAAGAACGAGAGCATTACTCTCATCGAAACACTGCATGGCGACGCGATCTTCGGGCCACCCATCGTGGACACGCACAAGGGCACGGTGTCGCACCTGAAAGCGGACCAGCACCCCGATACGTTTGACCCTGCGCCGGTCACCGTGCGCGCGATCGTGTTTCCTCAATATCGTGCCGACGGCGAGCAGCAACTCGCTCGCCGCAGCAAGACCAGCAGCTTCCTGACCGCGGCCTACCACGCGTTCAACTACAGCCTGCTCGGCACCGCGGGCTTCGAGGCAATGCGGACCCTGATCGACGGCACTCCCTGCTATGACCTCCAGTACCGGGACCCGGCCTGGGCGCTGCGCGCGTTCGACTACCTCGCACGTGGAGACGCCGACGCGTGACACCGGTGCTGCTGGAGGCCCTGCGGCAACCCCGGTCCGCAGCCAGTCTTTCGACGGCGGCGCTGACATTGCTGGTGGCGCAGGCGAGGACCACGAACCTGCTGGCCGCGCTCGGGCTTCGCCTCGAGGCAGCGGGTGTACTCGAGGACCTTGCCCCGGAAGCCCGGCGCCATTTCAGGTCGGCAGTGCTGGCGCAGGAGAAACAGCAACGGGACCTCGCCTACGAACTGTCCCACCTCGCCCGCGTCTTCAATGCCCTCGGCGAGCCGCTCGTTCTGCTGAAGGGCGCCGCCTACATCGCGGCCGGCCTGGACTGCAGCCGCGGCCGCCTGATCTCCGATATCGACCTGCTGGTGACGGAAGCGTCCATCGACCGTGCAGAGCGCTCCCTGCAAAGCGCCGGCTGGGAGGGCGTCAAGCAGGATACCTACGACGACCGCTATTACCGTCGCTGGATGCACGAGATTCCGCCCCTCGTACATCGATCGCGGGGCTCGGTGCTGGATGTTCACCACACGATTCTCCCGCCCACGGCCGGTCCCCGGTTGCCGGCGGAGCGCCTGTTCGAGGAACTGCAGCCGATCGTGCCCGGAGTCCAAGGGCTCGGTGCGGAAGACATGGTCCTGCACAGCGCAGCACACCTCTTTTACGAGAGCGAATTCCCCCATGCCCTCCGGGACCTCTGGGACCAGCGGTGCCTGCTTCTGCAGTTCTCTGAGCAGATTCCCGATTTCTGGGACCGCCTGGCAGCGCGCGCCGGCATAATGGACCTGGAAACCCCGCTCTGGCTAAGCCTGCGCTACGTCGACATGCACTTTGCCATCAGTCCGCCGCCGGAAGTCCTCGCTCGACTGCGGCCGAAGGCCGCCGCCCTGCGGTCCGTGTGGTGGGACTTCTTGTTTCGGCGGATCTTCCGTCCGGACCACCCGTCCACCCGGCTACGCTTTCACGCCACCGCCGAGCAGCTACTGTTCGTCCGCGGGCATGCGCTGCGCATGCCGCCCTGGCTCCTGCTCCCGCACCTGGCGCGAAAAGGCTTGCGCCGCCTGGGGCCGGCGACCGAGGGCGCATGACAGGAGAGATCCCGCTGCTGTGGGGCAGGCGGGCTGAAACCGAACACCGCTCGCGCCGTCAGCACGGCGGCGCTCTACCCACGGTGTCGATCAAGACTGCTATCCTGTGCGCCGCCGACCGCTATGCTGCGGACTACACTCTGGAGGGCTACGCATGAAGACACGGGTCCTCACCGTCGACCCCGAACACCCCACCCCTGAAGCCCTCGCCGAGGCCGGCCACATCCTCCGCGCCGGCGGCCTGGTCGCCTTCCCCACGGAGACGGTCTACGGCCTCGGGGCGAACGCCCTGGATGCGGACGCCCTGGGGCGGATCTACGCGGCAAAGGAGCGTCCGGCCAACGATCCGATCATCGCCCACATCGCCCGCATCGAGCAGCTGGACCAGCTGGCCCGCGACATCCCGCCGGCGGCGCGTGCGCTCGCCGAGGCCTTCTGGCCCGGCGCCCTCACCCTGGTGCTGAAGCGCGCCCCCGGGGTCCCGGACACCATCGCCGCCGGCCGGGACACGGTGGCCGTGCGCATGCCGGCCCATCCGCTGGCGCGAGCGCTGCTGCAGGCCGTGGACCTGCCGATCGGTGCGCCCAGCGCCAACACCTTCACCCGGCCCTCGGCGACCACGGCGGCGCACGTGCTCGAGGACCTGGACGGGCGCATCGACCTGGTGCTGGACGGCGGGCCCACGCCCATCGGCGTGGAGTCCACGGTGCTCGACCTCACCGGGCCCGCGCCCGTGGTCCTGCGCCCCGGCGGCGTGACGCTCGAGGACCTGCAGGCGGTGCTGCCGGAGACCACCCTGGCGCCGCGCTACCTCGCGGAGGACGCCGGAACGGATGCGCCCGGGCAGCTGCTCAAGCATTATTCGCCGCGGGCTAGGGTGCTGCTGTTCACCGGCAGCCGGGCGGCAACCCTGACGCGGATGCAGGAAGAAGTACAGCGGCTCGCGGCGCAGCGGCTCGCCGTGGGGCTGCTGCTGGCCGCGGAAGATGCCGAGGCCTTCGCCGAACAGGGCTTGACCAACAGGGCGGCGGTCGAGGTACTCGGCGGCGAGGATGACCACGCTGCGATCAGCCGGCGGCTGTTCGAGGCGCTGCGCGCGCTGGACCGCCGGGGCATGGATACCATTCTGGTACGGGACTTCGGCCGCGAAGGCCTGGGCGCGGCGCTCTGGGACCGCCTGCTGCGCGCGGCGGAGGGGCGAGTGGTCGACGTCGACCGCTGAACAGGCCAATTCTGGCTGTCTCAACCTGGCGTTTCCAGTCAGGCTTTAACCGGCCGTGCAGTCCGAGAGCCTGAGCGGAAGCGGCCGGTTAACCGCCGGCAGGCAGCAGCCGCGGTGCTCACCTCGCGGCGGTGCCAACCCCCATCTGAATCAACGCCGCTGGTACAGCCCCACGTGCACGTAGGGCGCGCTCGCCGGCTCGCCTTCCGGCACCTGCGCGGGCGCCCGGTGCGGGTTGGGCGCGAGGCGCTGGAGGTAGCGGGCGATGGCAACGGCATCCTCCTCCGCGAGCCGGGCATAGCTCTGCCAGGGCATCACCGGCAGCGCGCGGCCGCCGTGACGGCTCATGCCCTCGCGCAGCAGGCGCGCGATGTCCTCCTCGCTCCAGTTGCCCAGGCCGGCCGTGGGGTGCGGCGTGAGGTTCGGGGGATAGACCACCGCCGGGTAGCGGACCCGCATCGGGTCCGAGATGGCGATGCCCACCTGCGAGCCCGCGAGCGCGCGGGCCTCTTCCGGTGCGCCGATGAGCGCGCCGTCCGTGTGGCAGCTGGCGCAGCCGAGCAGGTTGACGAGGTAGCGGCCGCGCTGGACCACCGGGTCGTCGCCGTCCCGAGCCGGCGCCGGGGCGGCGACCACCAGGGCGTTCTCGACCGGTTCGAAGTCCTCGAAGGGGTCCGCAGCCAGTGCAGGAAGGACTGCGGGAAACACCGCGGCAAGCAGGCACAAACCGAGCCGGCGCATGGGCGCTCTCCTCAACTGTTTACGTTAACGCTACTTTAGCGGCTGCCGCCGGGCGCTGCCACAGCGCCTCTTGCAAAAGTCACCGGTCAGAAGTCGATACTGTCGTAGCGGCCGGGGATTTCCGCCTCGATACCGAGTTCCCCGCGGATCCGTGCGGCCAGCGCCTTTTGTGCGCCGGCCTCGCCGTGGACCAGCACGGTCTGCGGCGCCGGGTCGAAGGCGCCGAGCCAGGAGACGAGACCGCTCTGCCCCGCGTGCGCGGAAAGCCCGCCCAGCGTTGCCACCCTGGCCTTGACCACGAACTCGTCGCCGAACATGCGGATGGGGCTGACGCCGTCGACGATCAGGCGTCCCAGCGTCCCCTCGGCCTGGAAGCCGACGAAGACCACGGTATTGCGCGCATCCCAGATGCGGTGCTTGAAGTGGTGACGGATCCGCCCGCCGGTGCACATGCCGCTGCCGGCGATGATCAGCGCACCGCGGTCGATGCGGTTGATCGCCATGGAGGCATCCGTATCCTCCGTCAGGCGCAGCGTCGGCAGGAACGTCTCCAGGGAGCGCCGGTGCGGCTCGCTCAGGGACCGCACGTCGTCCTCGTCGAGGAGCTTCAGCCAGTGGTCGTAGACCCGGGTCACGGCGATGGCCATGGGGCTGTCGAGGAAGACCTGCCAGGGGTCCAGCTCGCCCGCCGAGTAAAGACGACCCAGGTGGAAGAGGATCTCCTGTGCCCGGCCCACGGCGAAGCTCGGCATCATCACGTTGCCACCGCGGCGCCAGGTCTCGTGGAGCACATCGCGCAGTTCCGTCAGCGTGTCCTCCTCGGTCTTGTGCTCGCGGTCGCCGTAGGTGCTCTCGAGGAGCACGAGGTCTGCCTCTGCCAGCCGCTCGGGCTCGCGCATGAGCACCGAGTCATGCTTGCCGAGGTCGCCGGAGAAGACCAGGCGGCGCGGCCCGTCCTCTTCCTCGAAGGACAGCTCGCAGATCGCCGAGCCGAGAATATGCCCGGCGTCGTGAAAGCGGAGCGTGCCCGCCCGCTCCAGGGCAACGGGCTCCCGGTAGCGGTGACCCGCGCAGGCCTGCAGCACCGCCGCCACGTCGTCCCACGCGTAGGCCGCCGGCTCCTCGGGACGGCCGCGGCGCGCATTGCGCAGGTTGGCGCGCTCCAGGTCCCGGAAGTACAGCCCGGCCGCATCCTTGAGCATGACTTCGAGCAGTTCCGCGGTTGCCGCCGTGCAGTGGATGAGCCCGCGAAAACCCTGGTGGTAGAGCCTCGGCAGCAGCCCCGAGTGGTCGAGGTGCGCGTGGGACAGGACCACCGCATCGATCGCGGCGGGGTCGAAGCCGAAGTCGCCGTCGTTGCGGTCCACGGCGTCACCGCCCTGGTGCATGCCGCAGTCGAGCAGCACGCGGCCCACGGCCGGCGCCTCGAGCAGGTGGCAGGAGCCGGTCACCTCGCGGGCGGCCCCGTAGAAGGTCAGGCGGGCCATGGCGGCTCTCCCGCTAAAGGTTCGATGGTCAAAGGCAACGGGCTCTTCGCCGGGTCACGTCAGCGGCGGGAGGAGACGATCGGGCGCATGAGCTGCTGGTTGTTTTCGAGCGGGATCCCCGGCTGCAGCGGTGGGTGCACCGGGTGCGGGCGCACCGGCGGCCGGGGCCGCCAGGGCGGGCGGTAGCCGGGCCAGCCGTAGAGCGGCGCCGCGGGGACGACCAGCGTACGCGGCACCGGTTCGGGCTCTGGCTCTGGCGCGGGCTGCCGCGCAGCCGCAAGCTCGGCGCGCTGGCTCTCCCGGGCGCGCCGGTCGGCCGCCATGCGGTCCGTGGTCTCGCGCATGGCCTCGAGGCGCTCCTCCAGCACGACGGGGTCGGCCGGCGGCGGCACGTCGATCGACAGTACCTCGGCGGGCCCGTCCGCCGGGGGCTGGTCGCTGAAAGTCACATTGCCCTGCGCGTCCACGGTCCGATAGACGGTGGTCGGCTCCGCCTGCGCGCCGGGCAGGCAGGGAATCAGGCAACAGGCAAGGCAGAGGGCGCGCAGCATCCCCGGAGTATAGGTCACCCGCCCCGCCACTGCCTCAGGGCCCGCGGCACTCACCGTCGCAGCTGCAATGGACGTTCGGGGCGTCGCGCGCCGGGTCGATGACGCCGGCCAGCCAGTCCACGGCGCGCACGCCGGCCGTCTCGCGGGTGTACAGCTCATCGTAGCGCAGCAGCGTGTGGAACTCGCCGCCGGCGACATAGCTGCGCAGGTAGGGCAGGTCCGCGTGCAGGTCGTCGAGGTTGGCATCGAGAACGGGCAGCAGCTCTGCCGGGTGACCGAGAAGCGCCAGGAACTGCTCCTGAACGGCATCGTAGGCGTTGTCGTAGCTGTGGAAGCGGATCCCCGGCGCGGCAGCGGCGGCGAGGCGGTGCAGATCGGTGATCCTGAGGCTGTCGCTGCTGACGCCGGCGGTGTCGAGCACGGCGGGCAGGGCCGGGATCACCCCCCAGGACTCCCAGAGCACCGTCGGCGGCGGCAGGCGATAGCCGGCGCCGCCACCGCCGAGCTGGGTGATGCTGGCATCGGGGTAGCGCCCGGCCAGCACCGCGGCGTACACCGGGGAGGCCAGGGCACCGGCGCTGCCCCCGGCCACCACCACCTCCTTCGGCGCCGGGAAGCGTGCGTAGGCCTCGGCCAGGGCCGCCTCGGCATTCGCCCGGCCGGCATGGCGTATGACCACGTCGCCATCCTGGCCGGCATAGCGGGTCGTGGCGTCGCCGAGGTACACGTCCCCGGAGCAATAGCTGACGAACACCTGCGACCAGTCGCGGAAGGGGTTCTCCGGGTTATCGAGGTCGAAGGCCCCGCCGTACTCGCGCGGGTCGTTGCCGGAGCCCTCGCCGGCATGAACCCGGTAGGTCGGTTTGCCCGCCGGGTCGCAGGTGGCCGCATTCCAGCAGGCGCCGCCGCCGTTGAAGAACACCAGCAGGCGCGAAGCATCCGCCACCCGCACGTGGAAGCGATAGGGGCTGCCGTCCGCGCAGCCAGTGTCGCCCGCGCGCTCGATGGTCTGCCACGGGTTCCCCGTGCCAGCCGCCACCGCGGACGCACCGAGAGCGAACCCGGCGACGAGGCGGGCCAGCCGCCGCCGGGCGGCGCCGGCCCGCCTCGCGATCACTGCACCACCAGCTCGACGCGGCGGTTCTGCTCGCGACCGTCGCGGGTGTCGTTGCTGGCAACCGGCTCCGACTCGCCGCGGCCGGAGGCCACCAGCGCGTCGCCGTCGACACCCTGGGACACGAGATAATCGCGCACGGCTGCCGCGCGCCGCTCGGACAGCGTCTGGTTGTAGGCCTCGGGGCCGGAACTGTCGGTGTGGCCGATCACGCCGAGGGTAACGCTGCCGTGGGCCTTGACGATATCGACGATGCCGTCGAGGGCCCGCTTAGAGGCGGCGTCCAGCTCGGCGCTGTCGAAGGCGAAGTTCACCTCGTTCACCGTGAGCACGACCTCGTCCTTCACCGGGCAGCCGACGTCGTCGACGGTCACGCCGGACGGGGTGCGGGCACACTGGTCGCGGTAGTCCGGCACGCCGTCACCGTCGCTGTCGAGGGCACAGCCGCGCGCGTCGACCCGGGCGCCCGCGGGGGTGCCGGGGCAGTCGTCATTGTCGTCGATCACGCCGTCGCCGTCGCTGTCGGCCGGGGGCGGCGGCGGGGGCGGCGGCTCGGCCTCTTCGCACCAGAGCGCGGAGAAGCCGGCACCCACGGCGCCGCCGGGCAGGACGCCGGAGCCGCCGGAGATACCGCCACCGACGACACCACCGAGGGCGGTGACACCGACGATGCAGCGCTCGTATTCACGCTGCGTGAGGTTGGAGCAGGCGCCGAGCAGCAGGCAGAGCGGCAGGGCGATAAGGAGACGCTGGGAAGCGTTCATGAAGGACTCCTGGAACAGTCGATTGTTGTTGTCTGTGGACGCGGGTACCGCGTGCTTGAACCCCTACTTTGTAGCATAGTCCGGGGAACCTTGCCTACAGGCGGAGGCAGCGGGGCGGGGCGTGACCCACGCCACAAATCCGGACCGGGAACCTTGCCTGCACCGGGCGCCGGGGTACCATCCTGCCCATCACTCAGCGCAGGGTTTACCGTGGTCCCGTTCTTCCTGGCTCGCCAGCCGATCTTCGATCGCAACCTGCACATGCACGCCTACGAGCTGCTGTTCCGCGACTCGCCCCTCAATGCCAACAGTGGCGCCCTCGACGACGACGCGACCACCGCGCAGGTCATCAGCAACGCGGCGGAGGTCGGCTTCGAGCGCCTGACCCGGGGCCACCCGGCCTTCATCAACCTGCCGCAGCGCTTCCTCGAGGAGCCGGAGCTGATCCCCCTCGGCCCGGAACACGCGGTGCTCGAGATCCTCGAGACCGTGCAGCTCAACGATCGCGCCATCGCCGGGATCGAGGCGCTGCGGGCGCGCGGCTTCACCCTCGCCCTGGACGATTTCGTCACCGGCCACGCCTTCGACCGCATCCTCGATCTCGTCGATATCGTCAAGCTCGACATCCTGGCGCTGCCGGAGTCCGAGTGGGCCGCGGCAATCGAACGCCTGCGCGGTCACGGCTGCAAGCTGCTGGCGGAGAAGGTGGAAACCCGCGAGGCTTTCCACACGCTCCGCGACCTGGGGGTCGACTACTTCCAGGGCTATTTCTTCGCCCGGCCCCGCGTGATCAGCGGCCGGCAGCTGCAGCCGGCGCAGATCAACCTCGTGCAGGCGCTCGCCCGCCTCAACGACCCGGAGAGTTCGGTCGACGAGATTCACGAGCTGGTGAGCCGGGACGTCGCCCTCAGCGTGAGAGCGCTGACCCACGTCAATTCCGCCGCCTACGCGCTCAACCGGCGGGTCGAATCCATCCGCGAGGCAATCGTCTACCTGGGCCGCGACCGCATCCGCCGCTGGGTCTCCCTGTTCGTGCTGGCGAGCGCGGGGAGCAAACCCGACGAGCGCATGACGCTCGCCCTGCAGCGGGCCAAGCTCTGCGAACTCATTGCCACCCACGGCGGCCGGCAAGACGCGGACGCCTGCTTCACCGTGGGCCTGTTCTCAATGCTGGATACGCTGCTCGACACGCCGCTGCCGGAGGTCATCCGGCACATGAGCCTGAGCGGCGAGATGGCGGCGGCGCTGCTTTCCGAAAGCGGCGGCAGCGGCGCCGTCCTCGCCTGCGCCCGGCGCCTGGAGAGCGGCGATACGGCGCGGCTCGCCTGCCTGGGCCTGGCCGCCGGGGACCTCGGCGAACTCCTCACCGAGGCGATCTGCTGGACCGACGACTCGCTGCGCGAGCTGGGGCTCGACTAGCGCCGGCGCGCCGCGAAGAACTTGTCGAGCTCCACGGCCAGCAGGGGCGGGAGCCAGCTGAGGAGGATCAGCGGCCACCACTCCGCCGGAAACTCCGCCGTCCGGAACAGCGACTCGGCCGCGGGCACAAGGGTCGGCACGAAGCGGATCGCGATGCTGAGGGCCACCCCGCCAAGGAGCCAGGGATTGCTGAAGGGCGAGAAGGTGAACAGAGAGCGCTCCACGGAGCGGGCCGAGAACACGTAGCCGAAGTGGGCGAGGAGAATGCCCCAGAAGGCGGCGGTCTGGGCCTGGGTCAGCAGGAGCGGATCCACCAGCTCACCGTCGACCATCGCCGCGCTGCCGAAGTGGTAGTAGAGCAGGAAGCCCGGCAACGCGATCGCCGAGCCGACGAAGATCAAGCGGCGCAGGAACAGCCCGTCGATGATCTCTGCCTTTGCCGACCGCGGCGGCGCGTCGAGCAACCCGCGCTCCTTCTGCTCCATCATCAGCGGCATGGTCAGCAGCACCGAATCCAGCAGGTTGATCCAGAGGATCTGCACTGGCTCGAGCACGAAGCGCGTGGCGAACAAAGGCACCTGCGCCGCGAGCAGGATCGCCCCCATGATCAGCAGGCCCTGGGCTGCGTTGGTCGGCAGCGTGTAGAGAATCGCCTTGCGCAGGTTGTTCCAGGCGTGGCGACCCTCCTCCACCGCGGCGACGATGGTGGCGAAGTTGTCATCCTCGAGCACCATGTCCGAGGCCTCCTTGGCGACTTCCGTGCCGCCCTGCCCCATGGCCACCCCGATATCCGCGGTCTTCAGCGCCGGGGCGTCGTTGACGCCGTCGCCGGTCATGGCGACGATATGGCCGTTGGCCTGCAGGGCTTCGGCGATCGCCTGCTTGTGCTCCGGGGCGACACGGGCGAAGACGGACACCCGCTCTACCGTCTCGCGCAGCGCCGCCTCGTCGAGGTGGTTGAGGTCCACACCGGTCAGCGCCTCGTGGGCGTCGATGCCGAGCTGGCCGGCCACCGCGCGCGCCGTTTCCGGGTGGTCGCCGGTGATCATCACGGTGCGGATCCCCGCCCGGCGGCAGGCGGCCACCGCCTGCACCGCCGCCTCCCGCGGCGGGTCGATCATGCCCTGAAGGCCGAGGAACACCATGTCCTTGAGGTCGTGGGTACCTAGTTCATCCCGGTCATCGGCCACCGGCAGGCAGGCAAAGGCCAGGGTGCGCAGGGCATCGCCGGCGAACTCGTGCGCCTTTTCCAGTGCCGCCTCGCGGTTGAGCGCCCGGGTACCGCCGGCGGCATCGAGCTCGGTCGCGCACATGGCCAGGACCACCTCCGGCGCGCCCTTGAGCAGGACCTGGCGCCGGCTCCCCTCTTCCACCAGCACGGCCTGGTACTTGGTGGAGGAATCGAAGGGCAGCTCCACCAGCCGCTTCACGGCGCCGTCGCTGATGCCTCCCTTGATGCCGGAAACGCGCAGTGCAATTTCCGTCGGGTCGCCGCTGACGTTGCCCCCGTGCACGTGCGCATTGTTGCAGTGATAGCCGGTGGAAAGCAGCCTGCCGAGGGCGTGCTCGGCGGCCTCGTCCACGGGCACCTCGAGCTCGAAGCCGCCGCGCTGGCCCAGCGCGTCCCCGGTCACCCGGTAGACGATCCCGCCGGCCAGCACCCGCGTCACCGTCATCCGGTTCTCCGTCAGCGTGCCGGTCTTGTCGGAGCAGATCACCGAGGTGGCGCCCAGGGTTTCCGCCGCGGGCAGGCGCCGGATGAGGGCCTTCTTGTTGGCCATGACGATTGCGGCGAGGGCGAGGATCGAGGTGATCAGCGCAGGCAGCATGGCCGGGATCGTGGCCACCACGAGCGACACGGCGCCGAGGAAGCTGTAGCTGAGCGGGAAGCCGAGGTAGAGGCCGTAGATGAAGTTGGCCAGCCCGACGATGGGGATGGCGATGGTCAGGCCGCGCACGAAGTTCGCGATCTTGCGCTGCAGCGGCGAGGGCCGGACCTCAGCGCTGCTCACCAGGTCGGCGATGCGGCCGAAGGCGGTCTCGCCGCCGGTGGCGCAGACCACCGCGTGGGCCGAGCCCAGGGTGATGTAGGTGCCGGAAAAACCCATGTTGCGCTGGTCGCCGGGCACCAGGTCATCGCCGCTAAGCGCATCCGCCACCTTCTTCACGGGCACGGATTCGCCGGTGAGCGCAGACTCGTCGGCGTGCAGGTTGCTGACCCGGGTGAAACGCAGGTCCGCGGGGATCTTGTCCCCGGCCTCGACCAGGACCACGTCCCCGGGGACGAGGTCGCGCGCGGCGATGGACTGCTCCACGCCGTCGCGGACCACCATGCACTCCTGCACCAGCATGCTGCGTAGCGCATCGAGGGCCCCCTCGGCCTTGCCCTCCTGCACGAAGCCGAGGATGGCATTGAGAAAGACCACACCGAAGATCACGATCGTGTCCGGCAGCATCTCGCTGCCAAAGGCTGTCAGGGTGCCGGTGAAAAGGCCGGTGGCGAGAAGGATGAGGACCATGGGGTCCTCGAACTGGCGCAGGAAGCGCACCCACGCCGGTG
This sequence comes from Pseudohaliea sp., assembly GCF_040217025.1. Lineage (GTDB taxonomy): Bacteria > Pseudomonadota > Gammaproteobacteria > Pseudomonadales > Halieaceae > Pseudohaliea. Next base: position 415,931 of record NZ_JAVJOA010000010.1, read on the forward strand.
TCTTGCGGAAGGCGAGTTCGTTGGGGCCGTAGCGGTCGAGGCGCTCCGCGGCCTCGGCGGCGGCGAGGCCGCCGGACGCCGTCTCGAGTTCCGTGAAGACCGCATCGACGTCGAGCTGGTAAACGGGTTTCGCCATGGCCGGGACCTTACCTCCGTAGCATGACAGGCTGTTGAAACGACCCCGGGCCGGCCGGCGTCAGTCGCTGATACCGAGGCGCCCCAGGTTGACCGTCGCCGCATCGTAGTTGGCGCGGGCGATCCGCGTGCGGCGATAGGCATCAAAATAGCGTACCCGCGCATTCGCCGCCGTCTCCTCGCGGATGTTGACGAGGAAGAAATCGCTGGCGCCGCGCTCGAAGCGCGCGACCTCCGCCCGGCGCATGATCTCGGACTGGTCCACCTCGAGTGCAGCGAGCTCCATGAGACGCAGGGCGATATTGAGTTCGAGGAGGATGTTGCGCAGCTCGATCTCCACCTTGTCCTCGAGGCGCCGTCGCTCGGCGCGCAGCGCCTCGAGCTTCGCCTCCGCCTGGGACAGCTTGCCCCGGGCCGCCCGGCGCTCGAGGGGCACGGAGAAGGTGAGGCCGACGATCGCGTCGGTCTCGTCCCGGGAAACCCCGCCCTCGCCGATGTCGCCGAAGGGCTGCGACAGCTCGAAGTTGAGGTCAAGCTGCGGCATCAGCGCGTTCTCGGACAGCTCGACCTTGCGCACGGCGCGCTGCATGGCGGTCTGCAGGATACGCAGCTCCGGCCGCTTATCCAGCGTCGACGGGATATCCAGGGGCGGCGCCGCCGCCTTCTCCCGCGGCGTGACCACCTCCGGGTGCGGCAGGCGGGCCGGATCGGGAATCACGGGCAGGCCGCTGTCGTCGCGGAGGAAGAAGGCCAGCCGGTTGCCCGCGCGGAGAAAGTCGCGCTCGGCGGTGGTGACCAGCGTTTTCCGCCGGGTGATGTTCTGCGCGTTCTCGGTGAGGAAAATTTCCGCCCGGCGCCCGCTCTCGACCTCCCGCTCAAGGCCCTTCTCCCGGTCCAGGGCGATCGTGAGCAGGTTCTCGTAGATGTCGAGCTGCTGGCCGGCCGCCACCCACTCCCAGTAGGCCACGAGCGCCTGCTGCTGCACGCCGACCCGGGTGAGCAGGACCTCGAGGTCGGCCTGCTCAAGGGCCAGGCGGCTGTCGAACTCGCGGAAACGGCGCTCGTCGATGTCGCGGTCGCGCAGCAGGCTGAACAGGACCCCGAGCTTGAGATCGCCGCCCTCGTTGGTGAACAGCTCGTCCTGGTAGATCGGGAAGTCCCCGCGGGAGAGGCTGTAGCTGCTGTAGAGCTCGGCCCCCAGGGGACGCAGGGCGCGACTCACGCCACCCTCGGCATAGCGCCCGTCATAGAAGCCGTCGGCCCAGGTCGTGCTGTCACCCTTGAACACGAGGTCGAAGGCACCGAGGGCCTCGGTGACCTGGCCCTCGGCCGCACGGCGCTCGGCGATCGCCTTGAGGATCCCCGGGAAATGCTCGCCGGAGGCCCGCAGTACCTCCTCCGGTGTCAGCGGGCTGGTGACCTCGCCGTCTTCAGCGGCACGGGTACCGGCCGCCAGGGCCAGCAGCAGGATGAGCAGCCAGCGGCGCATCAGTTGCCCCCGCCGCCCTGCGCCTGGCCCGGGGATTCGCCGTTGACCGGGAAGTTCGGCGGGAAGTTGTTCAGCTGGCGCCAGATCTCGTAGCCGACCGACACGGTATCGAGGAGCACCCAGCCGCGGGCCTTGGAGCCGAAACGCACGAAACGCTGGTCCGGCCAGGGCGTCTGCCAGTCCTTGTCTTCCTCGACCAGGATGCGGAAGCGGCCATTGGCCTGAGCCGAGGCGTCGATGGCCACGACCCGGCCCGCGAACGTGCCCACCGCCTTCGACGGCCAGCCGCTCACCTGGATCACGGGCCAGCCCTCGAACTGGATCCGCACCGGGGCGCCGACGCGGGTGATGGCGACGTCGCGTCCGTCGATGTACAGCTCGAGAGCGCGCTCTACGTTGTCCGGCACGAAGGTCGCTATCACCTGCCCGGTCGAGACGAAGGTGGCGGCATCGCCGGCATTGACGCGGAGGATTGTGCCGTCGCGGGGCGCGCGCACGATCTGCACGGACTGCCGCGACAGCTTCACGTCGACCCGGCTGACTTCTGCGGCGGCCTGGGCCACGCGGGAGCGGAGCTCCTCCACGCGGATCCGCGCCTGCTCGAATTCCCGGCGCGCGGCGAGCCCCTGGTCGAAGAGCTCCTCCATGCGCCGGCGGTCGATCTCCGCGATCTCCAGGGCTGTCTCGGCCGCGCTCAGGTCGGCGACTACCTGCTGGCGCTCGCTGCGCAGCCGCTCGAGGAGCTGGGGATCGTTGTCGACGATGCGGACAATCGGGTCGCCGACGCTCACCCGGCTGCCGTCGCGTACGTACCATTCCTGGATTCGCCCGGAGACCAGTGCATTGATCTCCTGCAGCCGGTCGTTCGGGTTGAGCGCGGTGACCTTGCCCGGGCCGCTCGCCGTCTGTACCCAGGGGACGAAGGTGAGAAAGAGCACGATCAAGGTGATGAAGAAGATCAGGCTGAAGCCGATCGCCCGGGCCACCCGCGGCGTGCGGATACTGTTAAGGGTGGTGAACCTGTCCCCGTGGATATCGAAGTAGGGCATCTACGCGCCCTCCCCGCTGCGGCTCGGCTCCATGCCGTGGCCCTCGACGGGTTCGCGCAGGGTCAGGCGCTCGAAGTGCATCTCATCGCAGAGGCGCTCGTAGCTGTCGAACAGGCGCTGCTCCTCCCGGCCGAGGTGGAGATAGGCGCTGAAGGCGAAATCCGTGTGCTTGTTGGTGAAGTAGATCACCGTGGTGCCAGCGCTCGACTGCAGCAGGTCGAGCGACGCCTTGAGGTGGCGCTCGGGCACCGCGTCGAAGACCTGCGCAAGGACCAGCACGCGCGGTTGGGCAATAAGCGCCGCCGCCAGCTTGAGCTGCATGGTCTCGGTGATTGCGAGCGGCCAACCGGTGGCGACCAGCGGGGTATCCAGGCCCTCGGCGAGCTCGGTGACGGTCTTTTCCAGCCCGACCACGCGCATCGCGGTCATGACATCGATGCCTTCGTCGTCATCCGCGCTCAGGCGCAGGTAGTCGCGGATATCGATTTCCACCGCCGAGGGCCGGTCGAGGACGATGATCTCATGGCGGACCTCGTGGGCCTTCAGCGAGCGCAGGTCCTGGTCGCCTAGGGCGATATAGCCGTTCTCCGGCTCCTCGTGGCACTTCAGCAGCTCGGTAAACAGGCGCTGGGCCACGTGGCTGTCGGCGTAGGCGCCGACGCGGGCACCGGCCGGGAGGCGGCAGTCCAGCGCCACGGTGGCACCGCGGATGCTGGTGCGCACCGCCACGAAATCGAGACTGGCGCTGAGCGGCAGCCGGTGGATGGGCTCCTCCGGCCGCTCCTGCTCGATCTGCATGAACAGCGACAGCTCGTCCACTGCGGCGCAGAGGTAATAGAAATAGTTGAGATAGATACCGAGCTGGGAAATGCCGTAGAGCACCACGGAGAGCACCAGCTCGGCAGCCACCAGCTGGCCGAGGGAGAGCTGCCCCTGGATGACCAGCCAGCCGCCGAGGCCCAGCAGCGCCGCGCTGCCCGCCGCGTAGAGAAACAGGAAGCACAGCGTCTGCGAGAAGTGCTGGCGGAAAAGATGCCGGTGCTGCTCGATGTACTCACCGGTGAAGCGGTCCGTGCGCTCGAGCGCGTCGTCAATGTGCCGGGCGCTCTTGTAAAAGCCGTTGGACTTGGCCAGCCCCTCGAGCCAGGCCGCGGTGGTGTGTTTTCGGTGCGACAGCTCCACGGCGGAGCGGATGGCGCGGGGGCCCCAGATGAACCAGACCAGCCAGAGCAGCGCGATCACAACCAGGTTAAAGACCAGGAGGAACGGGTGGTAGAAGGACGTGAGGACGAAGCCCGCGGCGGCCTGCAGGATGATCGTGAAACCGCCGATCAGGATATCGGGCATGCGGATCATGACCTGGATGATGTCGAAGTAGCGGTTGAACAGCGGGCCCCGGCGCGTGTCCTCGAAGTGCGGGTTGCGTGCATAGAGGGCGCGAAGGGCGATATCCGACACCAGCCGTGCATAGAAGCGGCGGCCGAAGACATCCATGATGTAGATGCGCAGCGCCCGCAGGGTGCCCGCGATCAGCAGCAAACCGAACAGCGACAACGCCAATACGACCAGCGGCGTGGGCAGCCCGGTGGCCGCCACACTGTTCACCAGCATCTGCACCGACACGGGGGTGGCCACCGAGAGGATGCTGATGCCGATGCCGTAGAGAATCGTCAGCGTGTAGAAACGGTGCTCGGGGCCCAGGATCTGGACAAAATAACGGAACAGCGTCGTCAGCGATCGCGTATCGACGGTGGGTGACTCTGCCATGACGGATTTTCTGGCCTGCGGGGTTGTCTAGTATACGTCCAGCCGTGGCGAGGGGATGCCCGGCGCAGAAAAAATTCGCGCAAAAAAGCTCGCCTACACAACCTCATCGTCGCTGGCGAGCAGCGGCGCCGCGTCGAGCTCCTCGGCGTCCATCATGGTCGCCACCCGCTCCAGCGCGGAAACGATCTGGTGCTTCTCCCAGCTCGGCAGCTGCGAGAAGCGCGCCGAGAAGCTTTCCTGCAGGGGCATGGGTGCCTCGCGCAGCACCTGCTTGCCGAGATCAGTGAGCAGCACCTTCACGCGCCGGCGGTCCACGACGCTGCGCTCCCGGGTAAGCAGCTGCTTGTCCTCGAGACGGTTGAGGATCGTCGTTACCGTCGCCTGGCTCAGGCTGACGGCGCGGGCGATGTCGCTCGCCGTCGGCAGCCCCTCCTCGCCGATGGCGCGGATCACCACGAGCTGGGGCGTGGTCAGGCCCATGACCTTGCCCAGCTTGCGCGAGTGGATGCTGGTCGCGCGCATGATACGGCGCAGCGACACCAGCACTTCGTCTTCCAGTTCGGCCATGATCCTCGCGTGATGCTGTTCCGCCAAGGCGCTTCAGGCCCCCGCCGGTGCCGGGCGCTCGCCGAGCGCGTCGCGCAGGGGTTGCAGCCAGGGCACGTAATTGTGCCACTGTTCCTGCGCCGTGCGGAAGATCGGCTGGCGCACCTGCTCCGAACTCGGGGTGCGCACGGCGCGCTCTGTCTCCCAGTAGCGCAGGCAGGCGGGCTCGAAGGGCAGGTCGAGAAAATCGAGCATCCGCCGCACCTGGCCCTCCAGGTCGTCGAGCACGTCCTCGTGCTGCACGCGCAGTACCTTTCCCGGCAGTACCGCGTCCCAGTGCGCCATCAGTTCGACGTACTCGCGGTAGTAGCGGCCGGTATCAGCGAGGTCGTAGCTGAACTCCTGCCCTTCCGCGAACAGCTGCTTGAAGTTGCTGAAGCAGCAGGCCATGGGCTCGCGGCGCGCGTCGATGATGCGCGCGTTGGGCAGGATGAGGTGGATAAGGCCGATGTGGCGGAAATTGTTCGGCATCTTGTCGATGAAGCGCGGCGCGCCCTGGCGGTGAATCCGCGTTTCCTCGAGGAACCGTTCGCCGAAGGCTTCGAGGGTTTCTTCGTCCAGGTCGTGCAGCACCGCCGGGTACCCCGGCGTCTCGCCGTCCACGGCCCGGCGCCTGAGCTGCTGGCTCAGGGCGAGGATATTCGGCAGCTCCTGGGTGCCGTCCACCTGGCTGTGCGACGAGAGGATCTGCTCGAGCAGGGTGCTGCCGGCGCGCGGCATGCCGACGATGAAGATGGGGTCCGGGGCCTTGCAGCCGGCGCCCTCGAGCACCTCGAAGAGCGACCGGTCGCAGTGCTCGCGCTGCGCCGCGAGTTCCCGGGACATGGCATCGGCGTCGTAGCGGCTGGCCGCGCGCTTCAGGCGGTTGCCCTCGGCATAGTGGCGAAAAGACGCCCCGTAGTCTTCGCGGTCCTCCACAGCCTTGCCGAGGGCGAAGGACAGGTAGACCCGGTCCGCCGCGGGCAGCCCCGGCGTGGCCAGGACCCGCTCCATGGCGGCGAGTTCCCCGTCGTCGAAGCGGTAGGTCTTCAGGTTGGCCAGCGAATACCAGGCCTCGCCATGGCGCTCCCGGCTCGACAGCGCGGCCCGGTAGGCCGCCACGGCCGCCCCGTAGTCGCCGCAGGTCTTCAGGGCGTGGCCGCGGGAGGTGTGCGTGACGGGGTCGCCGGGCAGTCGCTCGAGCACCGCCGCAAACCCCGCCAAGGCCTCCTCGTAGGCGCCGGCCTGCAGGCACTCCACGGCGTGCAGGGAGCGCAGCTGGACGTTGTCCGGGTGTTCCTCGAGGAGCCGCGCAGCCTCTTCCCGGGCGCGGGCAAACTTCTGCCGCCGGCCCAGCACCCGCACGTGGTCGATGCGCGCCGGCAGATTGCCGGGTTCGAAGGCCGCGGCGCTCTCGAGCAGGAACTCCGCCTCCTCCAGCGCGCCGAGGCGCACGCCGATCTCCGCCAGCAGGCGCATCCCCTCGACATGCTGAGGCACCTCCAGCAGGAAGCGCCGGCAGAGGGTCTCCGCCTTGAGCACCCGGCCCCGGGCGAGCAGGTCGGTGACCCTGACCAGCGGCTTCGGCAGCGCCTGCAGGCGCCCGAGCTGGGCGGCAACGACAGAGGCCGCCGCGCGCTCGCCGCGCGCCTCGAGGATCGCGAGCTGCCCGCGGAAGCTCGCTGCGAGCGACGGGTTGACCCGGCAGGCTTCGGCGTAGGCGCGCAGCGCGCCATCGCTGTCGCCGCGATCGCGGCAGAGGTGACCGAGTTCCTGCAGCCCGTGCCCGTGCTCCGGCTCGACGGCGAAGACGCGTTCCAGGCAGGCGCCGGCGTCATCGAAGGCGCGGAGGAAGCGGTGACAGACCGCGGCGAGGTACAGGGCCTCGCTGCTGGCACCCGGCGACGCCGGGTCCAGCAGGGCGAGCGCGCCGGCGAAATCGCCGGCGCGCATCTTCTCCTGCACCGCCGCCCGGTCGGGCGGCGCCGTGCTGTCCGTCACGCTGGCAGCCCCGCGGCCACCGGCGGTGGCCTCACTGGAAGTCGTAGCTGAAGCGTACACCGGCCGTGAGCGGACGGGCGAGGGTCGGACGGTTGCGGTCGTTGACAAAGTTCATCGACAGCTCCGCGGCCTCGTCGGTGAGGTTGTCCACGAACAGCTCCGCCATCCAGCTGCCGGTGCTGACACCGGCGGTCACGCCAAGCAGCAGCCAGGAATCCAGCTTCTGGCGGTTGATGGTGATGATATCGCTGTAGGCCTCCTCGGAGTAGGCGAGGTGCGGCATGAAATGCGCGCGCATACCGTTCTCCAGGTCCCACTCGTAGCGGGCCCGCAGGTTGCCCTGGAACTCCGGCGCGAAGGCGAGCGTGTCGCCCTCCTGCACGTCGTCCGTGGGCGTCAGCACATCCGTGATCTCCGTATCGAGGATGGAGAAGGCACCGCTCACGGTCAGGCCCGGGATCGAGGCCGGGGCCCAGGTCACGGTGCCTTCCATGCCGAGAATCTCGGCATTGGCCGCGTTGTCCGAGAAGAACAGGTTGACGATGCTCGGGTCGAAGATCGTCGTCTGCAGGTTCTCGACATCGATGAAGAACAGGCTGCCGTTGAAGCGCAGCGTCTGCTGTGCGAGGTCGAGCTTCCAGCCGAGCTCGTAGTTGGTCACGTCGTCCGTGTCGAGGGCGAAGGGCACGGTGTAGTCACCGGGGCCGTTGGCGCCGCCGGGCCGGTTCAGCAGCCCCGGGCGGAAGCCCTCGGAGACCGTGGCGAACCAGAGCTGGTTCATGGTCGGCGTCCAGGACAGGGAGACCTTGCCGATAACACCGTCGGTCTGCGCCGTGTCGGGCGCGTTCTGCAGCGCGTTGGCGACCTGTGCCGGCGCTTCGTCGATCGTATCGAGCGTATAGGTGATGTGGTCGGCGGGATCACAGCTGCCGCGGAAAGTGACCTGGCCGTCGCCGTTGTAGATATCGGAGATATCCGTACCGAAAGCGTTCACGTCCGGCTGGAACAGGTTGCAGAAGGACGCGTTCGCGCCGCCCTCGAGGTCCACCTCGATATCGTAGTAGCGCGCACCGAGGGTCAGCGCCAGCGTCTTGCTGATGTCAAAGGTCGCCTCACCGAAGAGCCCGATCTGCTCGTCGGTCCGCTTCACGTCGTTGCGGAAGATCGTGCCCTCGGGGAAGGGGCCCGGGTCGGACACGTAGCCGGTCGTGAAGGGGAAGTTCGGCGAGAAGCCGGTCTGCACGCCGTAGCCGTCGACCACCGCGGAACCGGGATAGACGAAGTCGTTGCGCTCCTCGAGCTGCAGGTCGCTGTAGAAGCCGCCGACAGTGGCGCGCAGGCGCCGGTCTTCCGGCGTATTGAAGCGCACCTCGTGGGTCCAGACCTGGGTATCGGTGATCGAGTTCACCTGCAGGTCCGGCGGCTGGCAGGTGCCCGCCGGCGCGGCGTCGCCCGGGTAGCTCACGGAACTGTCACAGATGTAGTAGGGCAGGTACTGGCCGACGAACAGGTAGTCGGAGTAATCGACCAGCTGGTCAGTTTCCCGGTTGGTGAAGGCGCCGGTGTACAGCGCCTCCAGCTCACCGATGCGGCCCTTCAGGGTCCAGGAGGTGTTGTTGAAGCTGTCCTCGAGGCTGTCCTCGGTGAAGCGGGTGACCTCGTAGTCGTCCTGGTCGCCATCGGAGTAGAACACGCCGTCCGAATCCAGCTGCTGCTGCATGTGCGAGACGGTCAGGTCCCAGTTCGCATTGATAAGGTAGACACCGGTGAGGCGGAAGCCGTTGTAGGAGGTGTCGTTGAAGTCGTCCTCGGCGAGGTTGCCGTTGTCGGCCTCCAGGAAGGTCACGCCGGAGAGGTCCGAGGTGGACTGGAAGCCGGCGCGGCGGTCGCTGACCGGGACGCCGTTCGGGCGCACGGTGCCGGCCGGGCGGAAACGGGCGCTCTCGCGCGCCGTCAGCGTGCCGGGAACGTTGTCCACGTAGCCGCCCATGTTGTCCGTGTAGACCACGCCGCGCAGGGCCAGCTTGTCGGTCACGGGCAGGTTGAACATGCCCTCGAGGTTGTTGCTCATCTCACCGCCCTTGGTCCAGGAGGTGCCGGCCTTGAGACGGCCGAAGGTGCCGGTGAAGTCCGGCTTGTTGGTGATCAGGCGCACGGTGCCGGCCTGGGAGCTGGCGCCGAAGAGCGTGCCCTGCGGGCCCGCCAGCACCTCCACGCGGTTGATGTCGGCCGCGTAGACATCGAGGTTACGGCCGGGCTGGGCCAGCGGCTGCTCGTCGAGATAGAAGGCCACGTTCGGCGACAGGCCCGCCACACCGGCAGTGGTCAGGTTCGGCGTGGTGGAGGCGATGCCGCGGATGTAGATCGTGTTCTGGCCCGGGCCGCTGCCGCCGGCGGTGACGCCGGGAAGCTGGATCAGGTAATCCTCGAAGTTGCCGACACCCATCTGCTCGAGGCTGTTCTGGCCGAGGGCCTGGACGGACAGGGGAATATCCTGGGTGCTCGCGGAACGCTTGGTCGCGGTAACGATGACTTCTTCCATCTGCGCCTGGGCGCCCGTGGCGATGGTGCCACCGGCCACCGCCGAGAGTACGGCGCGGCTGAGCGCTTTTCGGTTGAATACGGGCAGTCGTGACATGGCTAGTCCCTCTGTTGTTTGCTTTCGCGTGCTTGGACCCGGTCGCGGCTTGGCAGGCAGGAGGTGCCGCGCGCTTATTATTGACGGGCATTACTTTGAAACGGCGGTAATTATAGGCCAAAGGAATTTGGCCTTACCACCCTCGAAGGCGATGGAAGTAAATATCAACAAAAATAATATTTTAGCGACTTTTCGTCGCATACTGCGCTTATCCCGACACACGGAATCACTACGGAGCAAAAGTGTTTGCTCCCGGCTGCGTTATACTGCGCGCGGTATTCACAGCGGGCCGGCCGGCATTGACCGCCCGGGCGGCCGCCGGGCTGCGCCGGCCTGCCACGCGGCAAGCCGTGCGGGCCCATCCGGCAGAGGGAGAGATTCATGGAGGAAACGCCGGCAGCCAAGCCCCGGCTCGTCGTCGACCACAGCGTGTTCTGGCCCGCCACCGCGGTCCTGGTGCTGCTGGTGCTTATCGCCGGTATCGCCCCGGCATCGAGCAACGCCGTTTTCCAGGCCATGCAGGACGCCATCGTCCATTACGCCAGCTGGTACTACGTGCTGGTGGTTGCGATCATCCTGATCACCATCCTCGTGTTCGGCCTCTCCCGCTACGGCGATATCAAGCTGGGGCCTGACCACTCCGAGCCCGACTACAACTACACCTCCTGGTTCGCCATGCTGTTCGCTGCGGGCATGGGTATCGGCCTGATGTTCTACGGGGTCGCCGAGCCGGTGATGCACTACCTGCAGCCCCCCCACGGCGACGGCGGCGGCATCGACGCCGCGGCCCAGGCCATGAAGCTCACTTTCTTCCACTGGGGCGTGCACGCGTGGTCCATCTACGCCATCGTCGCACTGGTGCTGGCCTACTTCGCCTACCGGCACAGCCTGCCGCTGACCCTGCGCTCCGCCTTCTACCCGCTCATCGGCGAGCGCATCTACGGTGCCCCGGGCGCGATCGTGGATATCTTCGCGATCGTCTGCACCACCTGCGGTGTCGCCACCAGCCTCGGCCTCGGTGTCCTGCAGATCAACAGCGGTCTCAACTACCTGCTCGGCCTGCCGATCGGGCCGGGCATGCAGGTCATCCTCATCGTCGGCACCATGCTGCTCGCGACCATCTCCGTGGTCATGGGCCTCGACGCCGGCATTAAGCGCCTCTCCGAGATCAACATCGTGCTCGCCATCCTGCTGCTCGTCGGCGTGCTCCTTGCCGGGCCGACGGTCATCGTGCTGCAGGGCACGATCGAGAACCTCGGCAGCTATGTCAGCGACCTGGTCAGCTACACCTTCAACCTCTACGCCTACGACCCCACCGACTGGCTCGGCGGCTGGACGATCTTCTACTGGGGCTGGTGGCTGTCCTGGTCCCCCTTCGTCGGCCTGTTCATCGCGCGCATCTCCCGCGGGCGCACGATCCGCGAGTTCATCCTCGGCGCCATGCTCGTGCCCTGCGGTTTCACGCTGCTGTGGATGGGCGTCTTCGGAAACAGCGCCATCGAACTGATTCTCCACGGCGGCGAGACGGCGCTGGCAGACGCAGTGCAGGAGAACAACGCGATCGCCCTGTTCCGCTTCCTCGAGTACCTGCCGCTGCCGACGCTGCTCTCGACCATCTCCCTGCTCATGGTGGTCGTGTTCTTCGTCACCTCGGCGGACTCGGGGGCCATGGTGCTGAACATGCTCGCCGCCAACGGCCGCGACGATACGCCCTGGCCGCAGCGCATCTTCTGGACCGTCATTATCGGCCTCATCGCCATCGTCCTGCTCCTGGCCGGCGGGCTCTCTTCCCTGCAGACCGCGGCCATCGCCAGCGCCCTGCCCTTCTCGGTCGCGCTGCTCGGCGCGATCTGGGGCTTCGCGCGCGCCCTGCACCTGGACGTGACCAAGCGCGACACGCAGAGCGTGTCACCGCTGATCGCCAACCCCGGCGACTGGCGCGCGCGCCTAGACACCCTGCTCAACTACCCCGGTGACACGACGGTGCACGGCTTCATACGGGAGACGGTGCTGCCCGCGCTGCGGGAGTTCGCCGGCGAGCTCGCCGGCCACGATATCGAGGCCCGGGTCTTCAACGACATCGGCAGCCGCGGCGCCGTGCGCCTGGAGGTCTACCACGGCGAGGAGACGGATTTCGTCTACGAGGTCCGCTGCCGGGCCCACGCCCTGCCAGGCGATGCCTTCGTCGGCAAGGCGCTCGAGGAGCTCGGCGACGAGGAGAAGTTCTACCGCGCCGAGGTGCACCTCGCGGAGGGCGGCCAGGACTACAGCGTCATGGGCTGGACCCGCGCCCAGGTCACCCACGACGTCCTCGGCCAGTACGAGAACCACCTCCAGTTTCTTCACGCAATGCGCTGAGGCTGCCCGTGGAAACAACACCGCAGCCAGAGCTGCCCCGCCGGGAGAAGGTCGCCTACGCGGCCCTCTATACCCTGCTCGCCGAGGAAGAGGATGCGCGGGTCTGCCGCGACATCCCCGATGCCGCCTGCCACGAGCAGCCGGCGGCTTTCACCCTGCAGCTGGCGGCGCAGACCCTGAGCAAGCTGGGCGATGCACTCTCTTCCAGCCGCCTGGTGCTCGCCTGGATTCTCACCAGCCTGGGCGCGCCCGCCATCTACCTGTCGCTGCTGGTGCCGCTGCGCGAATCGCTCTCCCTGCTGCCGCAGCTCGCGGTCGCCCAGGCACTGCGGAAGCGCCCACTGCGCAAGGGCTTCTGGGTCGCGGGCGGTTTCATCCAGGCGGCGGCGCTCGCAGCGATGGTGCCGGCACTGTTCCTGTTCGGGGGACATGCGCTGGGCATGGCCGTGTGCCTGCTGCTCGCGGTCTTCAGCCTGGCGCGCGGGGTCTGCTCGGTTGCCGCCAAGGACGTGCTCGGCAAGACCGTGTCGAAATCGCGCCGCGGCCGGCTCACGGGCCTGGCCGGCTCGGCCGCCGGCCTCGCCACGCTCGCGGTCGCCGGGGTTCTCGTCGTCGCCGGCGGCCGCGACGCCGCGGAGAGCGGTCTCTTCGCGGGCCTGCTCGCGGCGGCCGCGCTGGCCTGGGCGGCGGCCGCGCTGGTCTACGCGCGGGTACCCGAGGTGCCCGGCGCCACCGAAGGCGGCGGGAACGCCCTCGACGAGGCGCTGCGCAGCCTGCGCCTCCTGCGCGACGATGCGCCGTTCCGGGATTTCGTGATCGCGCGCAGCCTGCTCGTGGCCACGGCCTTCGCGATTCCCTACCTCGTGGTGCTGCTGCGCGCCAGCGGCGCGGGGGACCTGGCGCTGGGCACGCTGCTGCTCGCCGAGGGCCTCGCCGCCCTGCTCTCGGCGCCCTTCTGGGGTTTCTGGTCGGATGTCGCCTCGCACCGCGTCATGGCCGCCGCGGCGCTGCTCTCGGCCCTGGGCCTCGGCCTCGCGCTGCTGCTCGCAGGGCAGGGGGCGCTGGGCAGCGGCTTCGTCGGCGCGGCGCTGCTGTTCCTCTGCGCCGTCGCCCACCAGGGCGCCCGCGTCGGCCGCAAGACCTACCTCGTCGACCTCGCCTCCGGCGAGAACCGCGCCGCCTACACCGCGGTCAGCAACACGGTGCTCGGAATCGTGCTGTTCGCGGGGGTGGGCCTGGGGGTGATCGATACCTTCCTGGGGACGCCGGCGGTCCTGGCCGCCCTGGCGCTCATCGCCCTGGCCGCCGCCCTGCGCTGCGGCACGCTGCAGCGCGTGGACTGAGGGCGCACTAGGCGGTGAGAGCGAGGGGCCGGGGGCGGCTCCCGGCCGCGGCGCGGCTGCCGATGCGCTCCGCGTGCACCGCGCCCCAGAGCCGGTCGCTGAGGGCGGCGAGGGCGTCGTCCCGGTAATCGCCGGCCAGCAGCCAGTCGGCCAGGGCGCCCGCCACATCCGGGTAGTGCAGCCGCGGCGGCGTGGCGTCGCTGTCCAGCCAGTCGCCGATGCGCCGCGCGTCGAGGCGCTCCATGCTGGCCCCGTAGCCGAGCTGGCGCAGTGCCAGCGCGTTCGAGGCCTGCTCCATCTGCCGCCCCTGGGGCTTGACCAGCAGGCGCTTGCCGAGCGCCAGGCACTCGCTGGCCAGTTCGAAGCCGGCGTTGCTGATCACGCCGTCGCAGTCCGCGAGATCGCGGCGGAAACCCTCGAGGGACGTCGGCCGCAGGCGAAGGTTGCCCTCGTCGCGATGCGGCGACCCGGGCGCGTAAACGAAGAACTCGTGGGCCAGGAACGGGCGCAGCAGCGCCTGCACCTCCGCCGGGTCCTCGAACGGCAGGTAGACGAGAATCTTGCCGCGCCGGCGCTGCGGGGGTGCGTCATCGAGATCGACCAGCGGCGGCAGGATCGGCGCGCCGAAGGACGACCAGTGCATGCCGACGCGCACGCTGCCCGGCGCGAACAGGCGCATGACCAGCATGGTGCGCAGGTCGCGCTGCGCCACGGGCACGGCGTGATCGAAGGCGGGCTGGTGACCCAGGCTGACCACCGCCTTGCCGCGCAGGCGCCCCGCCCAGGCGGTCACGGGCTCGAAGTCGCTGAGAATGACGTCATAGCCGGTGACGTCCAGGGTGCGGACGTCGCGCAGGAACGCGAGGTAGTCGTTGCCGAGGACGGTCTTCAGGTAACTCACCCGGCCGTGCTCGTTGACGAAGGTCAGCCCGCGCCGCCACTGGAAGGCACCGAAGCCCTCCATGGCGAAGAAGCCGGCGCGCGGCCGGCCGCTGAACAGGTAATCGACGGCGACACCGCGCTGCGCAAAAGCCGCGGCCATGGCGCGGGCACGGCTCAGGTGGCCGTTCCCCGTGCCCTGCACACCGTAGAGAAGACGCATGGTGCCGCTGCCTCCGCCGTTCAGGCGAGCAGCCCCGTCACCGCGAGGCCGAGACCGGTGCCGAGGGCGGCACCGACCAGCGTGTCCGTGGGGAAGTGGACGCCCAGGTAGACCCGCGACATGCCGACGGCCATCGCCCAGCCGTAGGCCGGCAGGGCGAGGGGCCCGAAGTGCAGGCACAGCAGCGTGGCGAAAAGGAAGGCCGCCGAGGTGTGCCCCGAGGGGAAGCTGAACTCGTCCGAGGCAATGATGGTGCTCTCGAAGCCCGGCAGCGCCTGCGCCGGACGCTTGCGCCGGAGCGTATTCTTGAGCACCCAGTAGATCGCGCGCTCGGCGCTGAAGGCCAGCGCCGTGGCGAGCACGAGCCGGTCGCCGACGTCGCTGACCATGGACAGCAGCAGCGGCAGGATCACGTAGAGGTGGCCATCCGCCGTTCGCGAGACAGCCCGGGCGCGCATGGCCAGCCAGCTCTCCGACTGCCGGAGCAGGAGCAGCAGCTGGCGATCGATGACCTGGATGTCTTCAAGCATTCGCATGTGTAAAGGCTAACCACCGACGGTGACAGCGGCGTGACGCGCAAGCGCGTTTTTATGAATTTTCCGTGACAAATGCAGCCCCCCGGCGATCCTCGCCTGCAGCCGCTCCGAGGGGCAGAAACAGGGGCTGCTATGATGCGGCCTGGACCGCAACCGGGACCGGGACCGGGAACAGGAGCCTGCCGTGAGCTTTCTCTATCGAAGCGCCTTCGCCATCGCCGAAGACATCAAAGCCCGCCGCGCCAGCGCGGTGGATGCAGTGGAGTTTTTCCTCGATCGCATCGAGACGCACAACGGCGGGGTCAACGCCGTGGTCGCCATGGACCCGGAGGCCGCCCGGGTGCGGGCCCGGGAGGCCGATGCGGCCGCCGCGCGCGGCGAGGACTGGGGGCCCCTGCACGGGGTACCGCTCACGATCAAGGACGCCTACGGCACCCGGGACCTGCCCACCGTCGCCGGCGTGCCCGAGCGGGCGGGCAAGGCGGCGGCGGAGAATGCCGTCGCCGTGCAGCGCTATCTCGACGCCGGCGCGATCCTCCTCGGCAAGACCAACGTGCCCTTCCTTAGCGCCGACCTGCAGAGCTACAACGCCGTGTACGGCACCACCAACAACCCCTGGGCGACGGACCGGACCTGCGGCGGTTCCTCCGGGGGCGCGGCGGCGGCGCTGGCCGCCGGCCTCACGCCGCTGGAGCTGGGGTCGGACATCGGCGGCTCCATCCGCACCCCCAGCCACTTCAACGGCATTTTCGGGCACAAGACAAGCCACGGACTGATCAGTCTCATCGGCCATATTCCGCCCGCGGAGGGACTTCTCATCGAGCCCGACCTCTCCGTCGCCGGCCCGCTCGCCACCTGCGTGGCAGACCTCGTGCAGGCGCTGGAGCTGCTCCTAGGTCCGGCAGCGGCCATCGCCGGCCCCTGCGCCGCCGGCCCCGTTCTGCCGGCACCGCGCTTCCGGGAAGCCGGCGAGCTGCGCGTGGCCGTCTGGGCGGACGATCCCTTCTGCCCCGTACACCCGGCGATCCGCGAACACATCCTCGCCGCGGCGGACACGCTCGAGGCGCTGGGCGCGCGGGTGGACCGGGCTGCGCGGCCGGCTTTCGACCCCCAGGGGAACCACGAGAACTACACGATGCTGATGCTGTCGATTCTCGGCGCAGACATGCCCGAGGCGGTGCGCGAGCAGGCGCAGGCGGCGGTCGCCGCCGCGGCGCCCGACGACATGAGCGAGCCGCTCCTTCAGCTGCGCGGCATCGCCCTGTCGCACCGGGACTGGCTGCGGGAGAACGTGCGGCGGCAGCGCACACGCCGGGCGTGGGCCGACTTCTTCGGCGATTTCGACGTGCTGCTCTGTCCCTGCGCTCACGTCCCGGCTTTCCCCCACGACCACAGCGAGCCGATGCAGGCGCGCCAGCTGGACGTCGACGGCGACGCCCGCCCCTACACGGACATCCTGCGCTGGGCCGGCCTGACGCTGAACGCCTACCTGCCCGCGACCGCGGTCCCCCTCGGCACCACCGACGACGGCCTGCCGGTGGGCTGCCAGGTTGCCGGGCCTTTCCTCGGCGACCGCACGACACTGGCGGTGGCTGCCCTGCTGGAACAACACCACCGCGCCTTCGTGCCGCCGCCCGGTTACGCGAGCTAGACGGCCGGGCCGCGGGCAGGCTTGTTTCGCGGAATGGCGCTGCATTACCATCGCTGAAGGTCCGGCCGGTTACCCGCCCGCCGGACCACACATAATCGATAACAGCACAAAGGGGTAATTCATGGCTGCGCCATTCCGCAAACTGCCGCTCGCAGCGGTCCTTTCCTTGTCTTTCGCCGCGCCCATCGCCGGCGCCCAGCAACTCGAAGAAGTCATCGTGACGGCGCAGAAGCGCGCCGAGAGCCTGCAGGACGTGCCGATCTCCGTCTCCGCCATCCAGGGCGAACAGATCCAGGACGCCGGCATCCCCAACATGGCGGCACTGGCGGACTACGTACCCAACCTGCACATCGCCGACGCCCCGGTAAACACTAACATCTACATGCGCGGTGTCGGCTCCGGTAACAACCAGGGCTTCGAACAATCCGTGGGCATGTACATCGACGGCGTCTACATGGGCCGCGGCCGCCAGTATCGCGCGGCCTTCCTCGACGTCGAGCGGGTGGAGGTGCTGCGCGGGCCGCAGGGCACGCTGTTCGGCCGTAACACGGTGGCCGGTGCGGTCAATATCACCAGCGCCTCCCCCGACATGGGCGAGGAATTCAACGGGCAGCTTGCAGCTTCCTACGAGTCGAACGAGGGCGAGCTTTACGAGGGCTATATCAGCGGCGCGCTGACGGACACGCTCGCCGCCCGCCTGGCGTTCAAGTCGCGCGAGACCGACGGCTACGCGCGCAACGCGTTCCTCGGCGAGGGCGAGGGCCGGATCGACGAGTTCACCTACCGCCTCACGCTGGCCTGGCAGCCGAGTGATAACCTCGACATCAACTTCAAGTACAGCAACTCCGACTATGAGCGGATCGGCTCAACGACCACGGGCAAGGTCTACCCGAGCCCGGAGGAGCGGGATGCGCAGTTTCCAAACCGCAATGCCTTTGCCGACACCGCCTACTCGATCATGGACCTTTACTTCCCGCAATACGCAGCCACCACCCAGGAAGAATTCACCATCTTCAAGGACAACGGCTACGGCCAGTCGCAGGCGGACGGGCTGGGCATCGGCATCAACCCGGACAGCAGCGAGAACGATATCGACAACGCGGCGCTCACGCTAAACTGGACGGTCGCCAATCACACAGTGACCTCCGTAACCGGCTATTCCGAGTACCGTTATATCGACGGCGCCGACGTCGACTGGCTGCCCCTGCAGTTTATCCACCGCGATGACGACCAGCGCTTTGAGCAGTGGAGCCAGGAGTTCCGTATCACTTCGCCCGGCGGCGAGTTCTTCGACTACGTGGCCGGCTTCTACTACGATACCTCAGACCTCGACATAAACCGGCGCGTGACCCTCGATACGAACTTCGACGGGCTGTTCCCGCAGTTCCTGTCCGACCTGCTGAGCGGCGGCGCGATTCCGCCGGCGGCACTGCCGCAGAACCTGCTCGCCGTGCAGACGGAAGGTGCCTACAGTGCGAACCAGATCGGCCGCAACCGCTTTTACCAGCTGGAATCGGAGTCCTGGGCGCTGTTCGGCCAGGGCACCTTCAACTTCACCGACCGCCTGCGCCTCACCGTCGGCGTGCGCTACACGGAAGAAACCAAGGACGTCGTCAGCCGGCAGTTCACGTCGGATAGCAACACCGGCCTCGGTGCCCCCAGCGACAACTACTTCCTCGCCCTGATTCAGGCGACGACCTTCAACGCCTATCGCTACGACTACGAGGAGGACCGGGAGACGGACGCCCTGCTGCCCTCCTTCAACCTACAGTGGGACTTGGGCCAGGACTCCATGCTCTACGCAAGCTTCTCCCAGGGCTTCAAGAGTGGCGGTTTCACGGCGGCAGACGACGGCGAACCCGGTGATCTCACTCAGGGCACCTTCCCCTGCGCGCCGAATCCCGACTTCACCGTCGACATAGAGAGCTGCTACGACCCCACGCGCCCCAACGACGACTTCGAGTTTGATGACGAGGAGGTGGACGCCTACGAGATCGGCGGCAAGCACACGTTGCTGGACGGCGCCATGCGCTTCAACTGGGCCCTGTTCTACACCGAGTACAGCGACCTGCAGACCGCGGTCTTCGAGGGCGTCGGCTTCAACGTGAAGAACGCCGCCAGCTCGGAAGTCATGGGCCTCGAAGTGGACAGCATGTGGCAGGCGACCGACTCGCTGCGCCTCGGGCTCAACTTTGCCTGGCTCGACGCCACCTATGACAAGTTCCAGGACGGCCCTTGCACGGTCATCCAGATCGACGCTGACCCGCTCTGCGGCAGCCCCCTCGGAGTCAGCGAGAACGACCTTTCCGGCGAGCCGACGCTCTACGCGTCGGACTACAGCGCCTCGTTCCTCTTCGATTACGTGCAGCCTATGGGCGGCCTTGAGTTCTTCATGAGCGGCGAGGCCAACTACCGCGACGAGTTCAACTCGGCCGGGGACAACGATCCACTGGACGTGATCGACTCCTTCACCAAGGTGAACCTGCGCCTGGGCCTCCGCGGCGATTGGTGGGAGCTCATGGCCTACGGGCGCAACATCTTCGACGAGGAGGTGTTCATGCAGAGCTTCGACGTTCCCGTCTTGGTCGGCTCCCACGCCCAGTACCTCGAAGAAGGGCAGATCTGGGGCGCGAGACTCACCGCCCGCTTCTGACGGCGCAGGCCGGAAACGACACAGCCCGCCGTAAGGCGGGCTTTTTTGTTCTTACGATTCGGGGAAACGCAGCCCGGGCCAGGCCCGACGGCGCCAATCAGCTGGCGCTCAGGACAATTTCCACGCGGCGGTTGCGCTCCCGGCCCTCGGCGGTGCCGTTGTCGGCCTTCGGGGCCGTCTCGCCGCGGCCGACGGCAACGACCTGGGCCGGGTCGACGCCGTAGTCCTTCACCAGCTTGTTGCGCACCGCATCGGCACGCTGCCGGGAGAGCCTGGCGTTGTACGCCTCGTCACCGATATTGCAGGTGTGCCCCTCGATGATTGCCTCCACGTCCGGGTGGTCGCGCAGGAAAGCCCCGGCGCGGCGGATCTCGCTGTCGAACTCCGAGGTGATCTCGGCTGAGTTGAGAGCGAAGGTCACGTCCACCTCGGCCTCGTAGCGGTCGCTGCCGGCGGCCAGGAAGGTGGAACTGCCCGCGGCCATGGCGGCGAGGGCCGCTTTCGATTCGGCGCTGGCGCCACCGCCGTTGGTCGCGCGCCGGTCGAGGCGGTCGAACAGCGCTTCCCGGTCGATATCGATCTCCGGCGGCGGCTCCGGCGGGCAGAGCGGCTGGGCGTTGTCGTCGTCCGGGTCGCGGCTGAAGTCGAGCTTCAGGGCCTCGATCTGATCGGCGTTCAGCCCGTCGAGCTCGAGGGCGGCGAGCAGCAGGCCCATGTTGGCCAGCGTCTCGGCGCGGGCGCCGACGAGGTTGGTCTGCGCCGTGATGTAGGCGCGCTGCGTGTCGAAGAACTCGTTCTGGCTGTCGAGGAGGTCGAGCAGCGTGCGCTGGCCGATATCGAACTGGTCCTTGTAGGCCCGGCGCGTCTGGTCCTGGGATTCGAGATTGCGCTTGAGCAGTTGTACCTGCTCGGTCAGCGCCCGGATGTTGTTGAAGGCGATCATCGTCTCCTGGCGCACGTTGATGCAGGCCTGCTTCCGCTCTTCCATAGCCGCGTTGTAGAGGGCGTAGGCCTCGCGCTTGCGCGCGCTGTCCGCGCCACCGCGGAACAGGTTGTAGTTCAGCACCAGCTCGAGCGCTTCCTCGTCGTAGGTGCCGTTGAAACCGTCTGTATCGTGCTCGATCTCGTTGCGGTAGCGCAGGTCGATGCGCGGCATGAACGGCGCGTTGCGCGCGTTAACGAACTCCTGGCTCGCGCGCAGGTTCTCGATCGCCGCGTTGATCACGGGGCTGCGGCTGTAGGCCACGTCGAGGGCCGCCGTGCGCAGCTCCGGGATCAGCGTGTCCGGCAGCGCCGGCACGGACAGATCTTCCGCGGGCAGGCCGCCGATGATGCGCTGGAAACGCGCCTGCACGTCATGCAGGTTCTGGAGCTCCGTCACCAGGTTGGACTCGGCAAGGGCGATCCGCGCCTCGGCCTGCTGCAGGTCGACGCCCTGGCTCACGCCGCCCCGGGCACGCTCGCGGATGCGATTGTAGATCTGCCGGTGGTAGACGTAGTTGTCCTCGGCGTACTCGACGAGCTGCTGGAAGCGGAGCGTGTCAAGGTAGGCCTGCGCCGCCTCGAGGGCGACCGTCTCGGAGATGCTGCGCAGGTTGTAGTACTGCGACAGTTTCTCGAAGTTTCGGGTGGCGACGGTGTTGCGCGTCTCGAAGCCGTCGAAGAGCATCTGCGTCACCGTGAAGCGGGTCGCATCGCGGGTGTAGCTGCCGAGGTTGACCAGCGGCGTGTCGCGCTGCTCGCGACCGATCTCCGAGGAAAGGTCCACGCTCGGCAGGTAGCCGCCGCGGGCTGCCAGCTCGGACTCCCGCGCCGCCTCGAAGTTGTAGTACTCCGCGCTGACGCGGGGGTTGGTATTCACCGCCTGGTTGATGGCCGAGCGGAAATCGGCGGGGGCGCTCTGCGCGACCACCTGCCCGGCCAGGGCGACACCGACGGCTGCGGGCAGCAGTCGTTTCGCGAAGCGATACAGCAGGCTCATGACTCTTTCCTCAGGATGCGCCCGCGCACGACGGGCGTCCGGTTGCTATGCTGGCCGGGGATGGCACCCGGGTAAAAGACGCCGCGATGGCCTCGAAACGCCGCCACTTTACAGCAGCGGACCGGCTTCGGCGGCTTGCGGCAGGCACTTTTTTCTGCTTTTTTGCGCCTAGTCACACTTTCCGGCCCGCGCCAGAGGCGCGCTGCACACAGACCGCCGACCCGGACTGCCGACAAGGAACAGAAAGCGTGTGAAGCATCTCCCTGCGATCGCCCGGCCGGACCACCCGAAAGGACACTGGTTCCAGTGAGCAGCGGCGGACCGTGACGGCCCCGGGCCCGGAACAGCGCGAGCGGTTGCCCGCCGCGGCAGCGCGATCCCTGCGGGGACTGCTGCCCGTGCTGTTGCTGCTGGCGCTGCTGGCCGAGTCGCGCTTTGCCGAACGCGAGCAGCTGCTGGCGACGGCCCGGGACCGCTATGGCGACGAGACCGCCGCGCGCGTCGCCCTCTGGCAGGACCTGATCGAGGCCATGGCGGGCCGGCCGGTCCCGGACCAGCTCGACGGCGTCAATCGCTTTTTCAACCTGCAGCTGGCCTGGCGCGACGACCGGGCAACCTGGGGACAGGAAGATTACTGGGCCACCCCCATGGAAGCCTTTTCCCGCGGCGCCGCGGACTGCGAGGACTTCAGCATCGCCAAGTACGTCAGCCTGCTGGAACTCGGTGTCCCCGTGGAGGCTCTGCGCATCACCTATGTCCGGGCGCGGCCCGTGGGCGGGGGCGAGCCCCGGGCCCACATGGTGCTCGCCTACTACCCGCGCCCCGGCGCGGAACCCCTGATTCTCGACAACCTCGCCGCCTACGTGCTGCCCGCTTCCGAGCGCACGGACCTGACCCCCGTTTTCGGCTTCAACACGGCCGGGATCTGGGTCGGCGCCGGGGCCGCCCCCGCGAGCCGCGACCCAACGGCACGCCTGTCCCGCTGGCGGGACCTCCTGCAACGGATGCGGGAGGAGGGTTTACACTGACCGGGCCGACTGGGAGTGAGTCCATGTCCCTCTACAAGCAGCTTTGGCTGGCGATCGTCTTCCTGCTCGCGCTGGTGTTGTGTGTCAGCGTGGCGCTCAGCAGCGTGTCGGCGAAGCGTTACCTGGAGCAGCAGCTCGCCATCAAGAACACCGACAACGCGACCGCCCTGGCGATCTCCCTCACCCAGCAGGACGCGGACCCGGTGCTCATGGAGCTGACCCTGGCCGCTCAGTTCGATACCGGCTTCTACGAGCTCATCCGGCTGACCGGACCCGACGGTGAGGTGCTCCTCGAGCGCCGCGATAGCGGCGCCGGCACCCGCGCGCCAGGCTGGTTCACGGACCTCCTGCCCATCGATGCCGCGCCGGGGATCGCGACGATCCAGCGCGGCTGGAGCCAGGCCGGGACCCTCGAGGTCCGCAGCCACTCGCGCTTTGCCTACGACGAATTGTGGCGGACGACCTGGACCCAGGCGCTGGCCTTCTTCTTCACGGCCCTGGCCGCGGGCGCGGTCGGTTCGCTGCTCCTGCGCCGGCTGCTGGCGCCGCTGGCCGGCGTCGTCGGCCAGGCGAGCGCCATCGGCGAGCGCCGCTTCGTCACCCTGGATGAGCCGCACACGCGGGAGTTCCGCGACCTCGTCGGCGCGATGAACCGGCTCTCCGCCCGCGTCCGCGACATGCTGGCCAGCGAAGGGGAGCGGCTGGAGCAGCTGCAGCGCGCGACCACCGCCGACCCGGTGACCGGACTCCTCGACCGCAATGCGTTCGGCGCACAGCTCGCGGGCACGCTCGCCGGCGACGACGCGGGCGCGACGGGCAGCTTCTGCATCGGCCGGCTCACCGAGCTCGCGCGCTTCAACGAAGCTTACGGCCACGAAGCCCTGGACGCTGTCCTGGCCAGCGCCGGCCGCAGCCTGAACGCCCTCTGCCGTGATCGGGACTGGTCCTGCGGCCGCCTCAACGGCTCCGATATCGCGCTGCTCGCGCCCGGCGCCGAGGACCCGCGGGCCGTCGGTATCCAGCTGCAGGATGTGCTCGCAGCGGCTTTCACCGCCCACGACGTGCAGCTGCCCGAGATTCCGGTCTCCTGCGGCGAGTACCGGCCGGGCGACCGCGCCAGCGACCTGTTTACGGCCCTGGACGCTGCCCTGCAGAGCGCGGAGCAAGGTGGCGTCGGTGAAATCACCCTAGCCCAGCGCGGCGCCAGCACGCCGGTAAGGGAGCAGCTGGAGCGCTGGCGCGCGAGCCTGTCCACCGCGTTTTCGGCTAACGGCTTCACTCTCGTCACCTTCCCGGTGCTGGAGCACAACGGCACCGTGCTGCACCGGGAAGGACTGGTACGCCTGCGGGAGCATGGCGAGCTGCTGCCTGCGGCCCAGTTCCTTCCCTGGATCAACCGCATGCAGCTCGGCGGGGAACTCGACCGGCGCGTGATCGACCTCGCCCTGCGACTCGCCGCCGAGAGCGGTGAGCCGCTTGCCGTGAACCTGTCAACCGCCGCCCTCGCCGACGACGACTTCCCCGGCTGGCTGGACCGCCGCGCCGCAGAGGCCGCGGGCGCCGCGCGGCTGTCCCTGGAGGTCGCCGAGAGCGTGGCCTACCACCACATGCCGAACTTCCGCCGGCTCTCGGCGGTGGCCCACCGGCACGGCATGCAGACGGGCATGGACCGGGTAGGCCGCCGCCTGGCCGATCTCGGCCAGCTCCACGACGTGGGAATCGACTACGTCAAGCTCGACGCGGTGTTCGTGCGCGACATCGACAGCGACGCGACCAACCAGAACCTGCTGCGCACCCTGAGCACCCTGGTGCACGCGGTCGGGGTCAAGGTGATCGCCGAGGGCGTGGAAAGCCGGGCGCAGTGGCGGGCGCTGGAAACGCTGGGGGTGGATGCGGTAGGCGGGCCGGGGGTTCGCCTGGCAGCGGACTGAGAGTACGGTCGGGCAGTGGCTGCCGAGCTCAGGCGTCGCCGGATCAGTCGTCGCCGAGAAGGTTGAGGCTGCCGCCGATGCGGCTGCGCAGCTGCTGGCGGGCAAGGACCTTTTTCTGCGCCGACTCGGGCAGCTCGGTAAACAGGATGACGCCCTTGTCCACGAGCAGGTCGACCACGTCCTCGATGACCCGCACGAGCTCGAGGTCCGAGCTGGCGAGATGCAGGCCCTCGCTGCCCTCGGTGCCGACCAGGCGCTCGAGGAAACCCGATGCCAGCAGCTCGGCTTCGCTGATCTCTTCGACGCAGTCTCCCTCCGCCCCGTGGCTGGCGGCGACGATCGCGCCCTCGGCATTGCGCTTGACGAATGGCATGGACATCCCCTCGCGGTCGGGGCAATGATGCACCGGCAGCGCGGCCCGGGCAAGGGCGCGGCGATGGTAGACTCTGCGCCTGACCGATGCCCCGGGAGAGACCCGACACCATGACCAGCGCCCCCGGCGACCCCGCCAGCAAGGTGCTCTGCGAGCGGGTGACGACGCTGCGCCAGAAACACCGCTTCACCCTCGAGCAGCTCGCGGCCGCCTCCGGCGTCAGCCGTTCCATGCTCAGCCAGATCGAGCGCGGCCAGGCAAACCCCACGCTCGCGGTGACCTACCGCATCGCCCAGGCCTTCGGCATCAGCATCGGCGAGCTCGTCGACGACCCGAATGCCGGCGCGAGCATCGAGCGGATCCGCGGCGACGACCCGGGCATGCTCTTCCGCGGCGACGAGGAGTGCAGCATCCGCACGCTGTCACCGCTGCATCAGGAAAAGTCCGTGGAGTTCTACGAGATCGTCCTGCAGCCCGGGGCCCGGCTGGCCAGCGGCGCGCACTACGAGGGCACGCGGGAGCTGTTCACGGTGGCGAGCGGCAGCGCGGAGGTCAGCGCCGGGGGAGACCACTGCCCCCTCGCGACAGGCGACACGGCCCACTACCGCGCCGACGTCGACCACGTCATCGCCAACAGCGGCGCGGAGCCCCTGCGCGGCTACCTCGTGGTGACCTACACCGGCTGAGGCGCCGGCCGGGCGGCGGGCCGGGACGCCGGCTGCGTTACGGGCAGACGGCGCAGGCCGTGGGCCAGGAACAGGGCGCAGGACAGCAGCAGCACAGCACCACCCTGGTGGGCCGCGGCGAGCGGCACCGGCACGTGCTTGAGCAGCGTGCTGATACCGAGGACGACCTGCAGTGCCAGCGCAGCGAGCAGCAGCCAGGCCCCCCCGCGGACCCGGGGGGCCTGCTCCCGCCGCAGCACCGCGACGACCAGGGCGAGCACCAGCAGCGTCAGCAGGTAGGCGAGGATGCGGTGGTTGAACTGGATCGTGACCACGTCCTCGAAGGCGGCGAGCCAGGCGGGGTCCGTGCGGTACAGCCCCGCGGGAATGAAGCTCGGTCCCATGAGCGGCCAGGTGTTGTAGGAGAAACCAGCGTTGGTGCCGGCGACGAATCCCCCGGACAGCATCATCAGGTAGACCAGCGGCACCAGGCCGAGGGCCCAGGGCGCCAGCGGTGAGCGGCCGGCGCCGCCCGGTGGCGCCAGCAGGTCCAGCACCAGCCACAGCATGTAGCCATAGATCGCCACCGCCAGGCCGAGGTGTGCCGTGAGCCGGTACTGGCTGACGTCCGGCCGGTCCACGAGGCCCGACTGCACCATGTACCAGCCGAGGAAGCCCTGGCAGCCCCCGAGCACGAACAGGAGCAGGAGCTTGGGCATGAGACCGGGGCGGATGCGCCGGCGCACGGCAAAGTAGACAAGCGGAATGAAGAACAACAGGCCGATGAGGCGTCCGAGCACCCGGTGCAGGTACTCGTACATGAAGATGACCTTGAACTCATGCAGGGACATGCCCTGGTTGACCAGGCGGTACTCCGGGTACTGCCGGTACTTGTCGAAGACTGCCTGCCACTCGGCCTCGGAGAGGGGCGGGACGATCCCCATGAGCGGCCGCCACTCCACCATGGAGAGGCCGGACTCGGTCAGCCGGGTGACGCCGCCGAGCAGGATCATGCCGAAGATGACCGCGGCACAGGCGGCAAGCCAGAGACCCACCTGGCGATCATGGCGTGGCGTGTAGCGGGGCATGTCGGAGGCTGCGGTGCTCATGCGCTCGGGGTACTCATGCTCTCGGGGACGGGGCCTGCGGCGGCGGCAATGATAGCGGAAAATACCCCTCGTCACCGTCCCCGCCCCATCGCGGGCGCCGATTCCGCCCGTCGCTTCAGTCGGCGAGTTCCGGCCGGTCCCGGAACGCCGCCAGCGCTCCGGGGTTGGCGAGGGCGTCCGTGTTCTTCACGGGCTCGCCGTGCACGGTGCTGCGTACCGCCAGTTCCGCCAGCTTGCCGCTGATCGTGCGCGGGATGTCAGGCACCGCCAGGATCTTTGCCGGCACGTGCCGCGGCGTGGCGTTCTCGCGGATCACGGCGCGGATGCGCGCGGCCAGCGCCTCGTCGAGTTCGACCCCCGGGCGCAGCACCACGAACAGCACCACGCGCACGTCGTCGTCCCGGCGCTGGCCGATGACAACGCTCTCGAGCACTTCCTCCACGCGCTCCACCTGGCGGTAGATCTCCGCGGTGCCGATGCGGACACCGCCGGGGTTCAGGACCGCATCGGAGCGGCCGTGGATGATGAAACCGCCATGCGCGGTCACCTCGGCATAGTCGCCATGGGCCCAGACCCCGGGCCAGCGGTCGAAATAGGCAGCCCGGAAACGGTCGCCATCCGGGTCGTTCCAGAAGCCCAGGGGGCAGGACGGGAAGGGCCGGGTGCAAACCAGCTCGCCCTTCTCCTCCGTGACCGCCTCGCCCGCCTCGTTCCAGACCGCCACGGCCATGCCCAGCCCCGCGGCCTGGATCTCGCCGCGATAGACCGGCAGCACCGGGCAGCCGCCCACGAAGCAGGACACGATATCGGTGCCCCCGGAAATCGAGGACAGGCAGAGGTCCGCCTTGAAGTCTCGGTAGACGTAATCGTACTGCTCCGGCGACAGCGGCGAGCCCGTGGACAGCATCGTGCGCAGCGAGCCGAGATCGTGGCTCTGCCGCGGCCGGTGGCCCGCCTTCTCCAGCGCCGCGATGTACTTCGCGCTGGTGCCGAACACGGTGATGCCCTCGCGGTCGATGGCGTCGAGGAGCATGCGTCCGTCAGCGGCGAACGGGGAACCGTCGTACAGCACCAGCGTCGCGCCGCTGGCGAGGCCCGACACCAGCCAGTTCCACATCATCCAGCCGCAGGTGGTGAAGTAGAAGAACACGTCCCCCTCGCCGAGGTCCGTGTGCAGCTGGTGCTCCTTGAGGTGCTGCAGCAGGGTGCCGCCGGCGCCGTGCACGATGCACTTGGGTACGCCGGTGGTCCCGGACGAATAGAGCGCGTAGAGCGGATGGTCGAAGGGCAGGCGCTCGAAGGCGATGGCGCCGGCCGCGGGCTCGCGGAACTCCGTCCAGCACCGCGCCGAGGGCACCGCGGCGGCCGGGTCGGCAGCCCCCAGCACGGGCACCACCACCAGCTGCTCGATGCCGTCGATGGCCGCGGCGATCTCCGCCACCCGCGGCAGGCAGTCGATGGTCTTGCCGTTGTAGTAGTAGCCGTCGACGGCAAACAGCACCTTCGGGCGCACCTGGCCGAAGCGGTCGAGAACGCCGTTGACGCCGAAATCCGGGGAGCAGGAGGTCCAGAGCGCGCCGAGGCTCGCGGCGGCGAGCATGGCGATGACGGCCTCGGGCACGTTGGGCAGGAAGCCGGCCACACGGTCCCCCGGGCCCACACCGGCGCCGCGGAGCGCGACGGCCACGGCCGCAACCTCGCCGTAGAGCTCGTCCCGGGAAAGGACACGCCGCTCGCCGTTCTCGAGCAGGGAGACGATGGCCGGCTGCGGGCCGCGGTGGCGCAGCAGGTTCTCGGCGAAGTTCAGCTGCGCGTCGGGGAACCAGCGCGCCCCGGGGAAGCGGTCGCCGTCGAGCAGCACCGTGTCGCCCGCATCGCCGATCACGCCGGCGAAGTCCCAGAGCGCCCGCCAGAAAGCCTCCGGCGCGGTCACGGACCAGCGGTGCAGGGCGTGATAGTCCCCCGCAACGTCAGCGCCCGCGGCCGGCTCCACCGTCGAGGCAAAGGCGGTGAGTCGCGCACGGGCAAGGCGCGCCGCGTCGGGTGTCCAGAGTGGCTCGGTCATTGTTGGGGTCCCTTCTGCGCCTGGTCGTCGCTTTTTCGCCGGGTCGCTGCGTTTCGCCGGGTCGCTGCGTTTCGCCTGGTCGTTACTCTTTCGATGATCGTTGCCCAGTTCGTTACCTTTGCAACTATCTCGCCAAGGGTCGCACAACGGGACCGGGGCCGCCAGCACCGTTGGCCGGCGGGCAGCGGGCTGCCGTAGAATGCAGCGCCCGTCGCCGCAGCCCGAACCAGGACCCGCGCTCTATGGAACTCCTCCGCCTCGACCAGGCCAGCCTCGCCTACGGCACCCAGGTACTCCTGGACAGCGTCGACCTGGTGCTGCGCAAGGGTGACCGGCTGGGGCTCCTCGGCCGCAATGGCGCCGGCAAGACCTCCCTGCTCAAGGTGCTCGCCGGGGAGCAGGAGCCGGACGCCGGCGGCCGCTGGCTGCGGCCCGGGGCCCGGCTCGCACGGCTGTCGCAGGCGCTGCCGCCCGGCGACGCGGTGACCGTCTACGACGCGGTCGCCGGCGGTCTCGCCGAGGTCGGCGAACTGCTCTCGCGCTATCACCGCCTCGCCCACGCCGGCGAGGCGGCCGACCTCGCGGCCCTCGCCGCAGTGCAGCAGGCCCTGGAGGCCGCCGACGGCTGGCGCCTGCAGCAGCGGGTGGAAACGGTGCTGAGCCGCCTGGAACTCCCGGCGGACCGGGAGCTGGCGACACTCTCCGGGGGCTGGCGGCGCCGCGTTGCCCTCGGCCGTGCCCTCGTCGGCGAGCCCGACATCCTGCTCCTCGACGAGCCGACCAACCACCTCGATATCCCGGCCATCGCCTGGCTGGAGGCACAGGTCGCCGCTTACGGCGGCGCCCTGGTGCTCATCACCCACGACCGGCGGTTCCTGCAGGCCACCGCAAACCGCATTGCCGAGCTGGACCGCGGGCACCTCGTGACCTGGGACGGCGATTACCGGGGTTTCCTCGCCCACCGGGAGCGGGAGGCCGCAGCGGAGGCCCGCGCGGACGCAAAGCAGGACCGCAAGCTCGCCGAGGAGGAGGCGTGGATCCGCCAGGGCATCAAGGCACGGCGCACCCGTAACGAGGGCCGGGTGCGCGCCCTCGAGCAACTGCGCCGGGAACGCGCGCAGCGGCGCACCGCCGTCGGCCGTGCACGCTTCGGCGTCGACGAGGCGGAGGCCGGCGGGCGGATCGTGGCCGAGCTCCGGGAGGTGAGCCTGGGCCTGGGCGGGCGCACGATTCTCGACCACCAGTCACTGATCATCCAGCGCGGCGACCGCATCGGCATCGTGGGCGCCAACGGCGCGGGCAAATCGACCCTGGTCAAGCTGATCCTCGGCGAGCTTCAGCCCGACAGCGGCGAGGTGCAGCACGGCAGCCGCCTGCAGGTGGCCTACGCCGACCAGCTGCGCTCCGAGCTGGAACCGGAGAAGAATCTTATCGACAACATCTGCGCCGGGCGCGAGTTCATCGAGGTGAACGGCCGGCGCAAGCACGCCATCAGCTACCTCGGCGACTTCCTGTTCACGCCCGAGCGCATCCGCACGCCGGTCAAGGCCCTCTCCGGCGGGGAGCAGAACCGGGCCGTGCTCGCGCGCCTGTTCCTGAAGCCCGCCAACGTCCTGGTCCTCGACGAACCCACCAACGACCTCGATATCGAGACCCTGGAACTGCTGGAGGAAATCCTCCTCAACTTCGAGGGCACGGTGCTGCTGGTCAGCCACGACCGGGCTTTCATGGACAACGTAGTGACCAGCCTGCTGGTGCTGCCCGGCGATGGCACGATCGACGAGCAGGCCGGTGGCTACAGCGACTGGGAGGCGCGCGGCGGCGGGCTCGTCGCCGAGCGCGCGCCCGCGGACGACAATCCCCCCGCGGCAGCGGGGACCCCTGCACCGGTGGCGAAAACCACGGCCCAGCCCGCGCGCGGCGAGCGGAAGAAACTCTCCTACCGGGAGCAGCAGGAGCTGGCCGAACTGCCCGCGCGCATCGAGGCGCTGGAGGCCCGGCAGGCGGAGCTGGAGGCGATGACCGCCGCCCCGGATTTCTACCAGGGCGATGCCGCCGCCGTGCAGGCGACCCTGGCCGAGTTCTCCGACCTCCAGGCGACCCTGGAGGCCGCCGTGGAGCGCTGGGCGGAGCTTGAGGAGCGGGCGCCCTGACCCAGGACCCTAGGCGATGACTTTCGCCACCGCGTCGGCGACGTAGTCGAGGTTGCGGGCGTTGATGCCGGCAACGTTGATCCGCGACGAGCCCAGCATGTACACGCTGTGCTCCTCGCGCAGTCGCCGCGTCTGCTCTTCCGTGAGGCCGAGAAAGGAGAACATGCCCTTCTCCTGGCGGATAAACGCGAAGTCGCGGCCCGTCGTGCTCTCGAGTTTCTCCACGAGGGTCTCGCGCAGGACGTTGATGCGGTCGCACATGCCGTGCAGTTCCTCGCGCCAGGCGGCCTCGAGGGCCGGGTCCGCCAGGACGCGGCCCGCGAGCAGCGCGCCGTGCGCCGGCGGCATGGAGTAGATGCGCCGGGCCGCGACCTTGGCCTGGCTGAGGATCGCCTCGGCGCTGCCGGCGTCGCGGCAGAGGAACTGCGCGATGCCCGTGCGCTCCCGGTAGAGCCCCATGTTCTTGGAGCAGGACGCCGCGACGATCAGCTCGGGCAACCGCTCGGCCAGCAGGCGCAGGCCCGCGGCGTCCGCCTCGATACCGTCACCGAGCCCCTGGTAGGCGATGTCGATGAAGGGCAGGAAGCCCTGGCGTTCGGCCATCCCGGCGATAACGCCCCACTGCTCGAGGGTGAGATCCGCACCGCAGGGGTTGTGGCAGCAGCCGTGGAGCAGCACAAGGTCCTTGTCCTTCGCCCCCTTCAGGTCCTCGACCATGCCGTCGAAGTCGACCCCGTGGCTGGCGGCGTCGTAGTAGCGGTATTTCTCGAATTCGAGTCCGACGCTGCCGATAAGCGGGATGTGCACGGGCCAGGTCGGGTCCGATACCCAGACCTTCGCGTCCGGGGACGCGACGCGGGCGATCTCCGCGCCGATGCGCAACGCGCCGCAGCCGCCGGGCGCGGCGACCGAGGTCACGCGGCCATCGGCGAGGGCGGCGCTGTCGCTGCCGAAGACCAGGGCCCGCATACCGTTGTTGAAGTCCGGGTCACCGGCCGGCGGCAGATAGGCCTTGCTGGTCTCCGCCTCCACCAGGGCACGCTGGGCATCGCGGATGGCGCCGAAGACCGGGCAGACGCCGTCCTCGTCCATGTAGATGCCGACGGTGAGATCGACCTTGTCGGGATTGGGGTCCGCGCGGCAGGCGGCGGCGAGACCGAGGATCGGGTCGTCCGGGAGGCGCTCCAGGGTGTGCAGCATGTCAGCTTCCTTTTTCTGGCCTGTATCCAGCCTGGGTCCAGCCTGTCGCTGGCAGGCGTCTGGCGAGTGTCCGGCCGGGGCGCGGTCGAGGCCGTGACGGACACCGGGGGGCGGCGCGAAAGCGGCGCGGGATTGCGCCCCGGCGATTCGCAGCGAAGAATAGCGTACTCCGGCGACGCCTGCCCAGCGCCGCCCCCAGCCCCGGAGGTTTCGCGTGTCGCGTATTCTCGTCATCGGCTCTTCCAACACCGACATGGTCATCCGCGTACCGGAGCTGCCGCGGCCCGGGGAGACGGTCCTCGGCGGGGAGTTCACGATCAACGGCGGCGGCAAGGGTGCGAACCAGGCCCTGGCCGCGGCCCGGGCCGGCGGCGCGGTCACCTTCCTGGCCCGCGTCGGGGATGACGACTTCGGGCGCCGCGCCCTGGATAGCCTCGGCGCAGCGGGCATCGACACCGGGCCCTGCATCGTCGATGCGGACAGCCCCTCAGGCGTCGCCCAGATTCTCGTCGACGCACACGGTGAAAACTGCATCGCCGTCGCGCCGGGGGCCAATGCCCGTCTCGTTCCCGGGGACCTCGCGGCGGCTGCGGACCACTTCCTTGCCGGCAGCATCGTGCTCCTTCAGCTCGAGACGCCCCTGGCGACGGTGCAGGCGGCGCTGGCCCGGGCCCGGGACGCCGGCTGCCGAACGCTGCTCAACCCGGCACCCGCGCAGCCGCTGCCGGAGGAACTCCTTGCCCTGGTGGACCTCCTCACGCCGAACGAAAGCGAGGCGGAACACCTCACCGGCATCGCGGTCAGCGACGACGCGAGCGCCGCAGCCGCCGCCGATGCCCTGCACCGCCAGGGCGTCGCCACGGTACTGCTCACCCGGGGTGCCCGCGGGGTGTTCCTCTCGGAGGCGGCGGCCGGCGGCGGGCAGCGGGCCTTCCCCGCCTTCGCGGTGAGCGCCGTGGACAGCACCGCCGCCGGGGATGTCTTCAACGGCTGCCTGGTGGCCGCCCTCGCCGAGGGCAGGGACCTCGCCGGGGCGATCCCCTTCGCCCAGGCGGGTGCCGCACTCTCGGTCCAGCGTCCGGGGGCGCAGGACAGCGTGCCGGAGCGGGCGGCCATCGAGGCTTTCCTGCGCGCCGCCTGAGCGGCCCGCCGCCCGGGGTTTTCCGGGCCGCGGGGAACCCTCGCCGGCGCGTACTGTCACAATTTCACAGCAAAGCTGCGCAGTTTTTACGCGAGCACAAGTCTTGACTGCGCTACAGTTCCTTTTAAATACCCACTGTGAAGTTGCGAGCCATGACTGACGAAGCACCCCAGAACAACGATAAGCAAGGGGCACAGGCCGGCGAAGAGAATCGCAAGAGCCTGGTCGCCTTTTTGAAAAGCATCAAGTTCCGCCGCGGCGGCAAGCGCGAGGAAGTCGCCGAGTGCGACGGCCACTTCGCCGGCCTGCAGGCCAAGGTCAAGCGTCGCCGCCCCAAGGACGAGAACTTCGTCATCCGCAGCGCCAACTGAACCCCGCCGGGGTTCAGGGCGCGTTCGCGACCACCACCGCCCGGCGCGGCGCCGGGTAGCCCTCGATCGTCCGGCCCGGGTCCTCCGGGTCGAGAAAATCAGCCAGCGAGTTAAAGCGCATCCACGGCGTGCTGCGCTGCTCGTCCGTGCTGGTCACCGCCACGTCCACCACCCGCGCGTCGCGGAACTTCACCTTCGCCAGCCACTCCAGCAGCGTCGCGCAGCTGGGCAGGAACCAGACGTTGCCCATGCGCGCGTAACGCGCGCGCGGCATCAGCGTCATCCCCGCACCGCCCTCGATAACGAGCGTCTCCAGCACCAGTTCCCCCCCGGGTCGCAGGCAGTCGCGCAGGGCGAGGAGATGGTCCAGCGGTGAGCGGCGGTGGTAGAGAACACCCATGGAGAACACCGTGTCGAAGGCCGGCAGCGGCCGCGGCACCGCCTCCAGGGGCAGGGGCAGGACGTTGACGGCGCTGTCGCGCAGGTAGTGGGCCAGAGCCCGGAACTGCAGCACGAAGAGCGGGCTCGGGTCGACGCCGACCACCTCCGCGGCGCCGGCGCCGCGCATGCGCCAGCAGTGGTAGCCGTTGCCGCAGCCGACGTCGAGCACGCGCCGGCCGGCGAGCGGCTCGATGGCATGGGCGAGCCGGTCCCACTTCCAGTCCGAGCGCCATTCCGTATCGATGTGCAGCCCGAACAGCTCGTAGGGCCCCTTGCGCCAGGGGTGCAGTCCCTGAAGCGCCCCGGACAACGCCTCCCGCGTTGCCGCCGCCAGCGGCGCGGAGGCCTCCGCACCGACGCGGCCCCGGTCGAGGTGCACGGCAGCAACCTCGACCGCAGGCAGTGCGTCGAGCGCCGCCTGCCAGCGCGGCAGGTCGCCGTGGCGCGCCGGCGAGAGCCCCGCGGCCACCTGCCTTTCCAGCAGGGGCGCCCAGGCAGCGAGCGGGCCTTCGGCCCAGCGGCTCGCCAGCGCGTCAGTGTCCACGACTGGATCCACGCCTTGCGGGGGTCACGCCTTGAGGGCGATGAGCGACGCGAAGTTGAAGCACTGGAACCAGACGTCGCAGGAGGCGAAGCCGGCGGCGCGGCAGCGGTCGCGGTGCACGTCGAGGGTCTCGGGCAGAAGCACGTTGTCCAGCGCGCTGCGCTTCTGCGCGACCTCGAGCTCCGAGTAACCGTTGGCGCGCTTGAACTGGTGGTGGAGGTCGATGTTCAGCGCATCCAGGGCCGGATCCGCGAAGGTCACCTTCTCCGACAGCACCAGCACACCGCCCGGGCGCAGCCCCGCGGCGATGCGCGCGAGCAGCGGCTCCCGGTCCGCCACGGGGATGAACTGCAGCGTGTAGTTGAGCACGACCATCGAGGCGTCCGCGATGGGCACCTCGCGGATATCTGCCTCGCGCAGCTCCACCGGGGTGGCATGCGCGTCGGCGTCGATCACCGCGCGGCAGCGCTCGAGCATGGCCGGGGAGTTGTCCACGGCGACGATGCGGCAGCCGTCGGCCTCGATGTGCTGACGCATGGCCAGCGTCGACGCGCCGAGCGAGCAGCCGAGATCGTAGAGGGTGCTGCCGGCGGTGGCGAAGCGCGCCGCGAGCAGCCCGGACAGGGCGACGACGGTCGGGTAGCCGGGCACCGAGCGGCGGATCATGTCCGGGAAAACCCGAGCGACCTCGCTGTCGAAGGTGAAGGGTGCCGTGGCCCCGAGGGGGTCGGCAAAGAGCCTGTCGCGGGCGTCGTTCACTGTCCTCGGCGGTCTTGGCACTGCGTGGCGCCATCGTACCACGCAGTGCCCTTGGCAGCGGTGTCGGCGAGGGTTGATAATCGCCGCCTTTTACACGCCCGTCCCACACCCGGAGACCCGCCCATGAAAGGCACGCACGAGTACGTCGACGACCCCCGCAACGCCGAGATCCTCATCGACGTGAATGGCGAACTGGTGCCCCGGGCCGAAGCGAAGGTCTCCGTTTTCGACTCGGGTTTCATCCTCGGCGACGGTGTCTGGGAGGGCCTGCGCGTGGAGAGCGGCACCGTGCTTTTCCTCGAGCGCCACCTGGAACGGCTGTTCGAAGGCATGAAGACGCTGGACTTCGAGCCGGACTTCGACCGCGAGGCCCTCACCCGCCGCCTCTACGCGGTGCTCGCCGCCAATGCCATGCACGACGGCGTGCACATCCGTCTCATGGTCTCCCGAGGAGTCAAGGCCACGCCCTACCAGGACCCGCGCATGACCGTGACACCGCCGACGGTGGTGATCATCGCCGAGTACAAGGACCCGCTGCCGGAAACCGTGGACCGCGGCGTTCGCCTGTTCACCGTGCACGTGCGCCGCGGCTACTCCGACGTGCAGGACCCGACGCTGAACACCCACTCCAAGCTGAACTGCGTCACCGCCTGTATCCAGGCCGCGAAGGCCGGTCACGACGAGGCGCTGATGCTCGACCCGCACGGCTTCGTGGCCACCTGCAACAGCACGCACTTTTTCATCGTGCGCCGGGACGAACTCTGGACCTCCACCGGGGACTACTGCCTCGACGGCATCACCCGCGAGAAGGTACTGCAGATCGCCGGCGAGCTCGGCATCCCGGCTCGGGAGAAGAACTTCACCCTCAATGACGTCTATAACGCGCAGGAAGCCTTCGTCACCGGGACCTTCGCGGGGCTGGTGCCCGTGCGCGAGGTCGACGGCCGCAGCATCGGCGACGGCAGCGGCGAGCGCCCGTTCATCGCGCGGCTGCGCCGGGGCTACCGCGATTGGGTACAGCGCTACATCGACGGCCCCGGGGCCAGCCACCCGCGGAAGGGCTGAGCACCGTGCGCCGTATCGCCATGTGGTCCGGGCCGCGCAACATCAGCACGGCCATGATGCGGGCGTTCGAGAACCGGCCGGACTGCGTCGTGGCCGACGAACCGTTCTACGCCGCC
Source organism: Pseudohaliea sp. (assembly GCF_040217025.1). Taxonomy (GTDB): domain Bacteria; phylum Pseudomonadota; class Gammaproteobacteria; order Pseudomonadales; family Halieaceae; genus Pseudohaliea. The sequence continues at coordinate 452,180 of NZ_JAVJOA010000010.1, forward strand.
TACCTGGTGGCGACCGGCCTCGAGCACCCGGCGCGGGAGGCGATCATCGCCAGCCAGCCCACGGACTGGCGCGTGGTCGCCGAGGATCTCGTGCACGGCGAGCGCGGCGATGCCGGCGTGTTCTACCAGAAGCACATGACGCAGCACCTGCTGCCGTCCATGGACCTCGCCTTCACCGACGGTCTCGAGAACTGCTTCCTGATCCGCGAACCGCGGCGGATCCTCGCCTCCTATGCACGCATCCGCCCGGACTTCAGCCTCGAGGAGGTCGGCTTTCCACAGCAGATCGCCCTTTTCCGCCGGGTCCTCGAGCGCCTTGGCAGCGTTCCGCCGGTAATCGACTCGGCGCTCACGCTGAGGGACCCGGCGAGTGTCCTGCGCCAGCTCTGCGAGCGCATCGGAATCGCCTTCGACGAGTGCATGCTGAGCTGGCCCGCGGGCCCGCGGGACAGCGACGGCGTCTGGGCACCGCACTGGTACGCCGCCGTGGAGGCCTCCACGGGCTTCGCGCCCCCGGAGTCGGACGCACCGCCCCCGCCGTTACCGGCGCAGTACGAGGCCATGTGCGAGGAAGCCGAGGCGATCTACGCGGAGATGCTTCCGCATGCCCTGCGCCCCTGACGGGCCCTGTCAGTGCAGGGCACCGTCCCGGCGGTGCCCGGAGAACACGTACTCGAACACCTCGCGGAAGCTGCGCGCGAAGTGGGCGGTCATGCCCTCGCGCAGGTAATCCGGCAGTTCCTCGTAATCGCGCTTGTTTGCCTGCGGCAGGATCACCTCGAAGATGCGGCTGCGCCGCGCGGCGATGATCTTCTCGCGAATACCGCCCACCGCCAGCACCTGCCCGGTGAGCGTGAGCTCGCCGGTCATGGCCAGCGGGCGCCGGATCCGCTCGCGGCGCGCCAGTGACACCAGCGCCGTCGCCATGGTGATGCCCGCACTTGGGCCGTCCTTGGGCGTCGCCCCTTCCGGTACGTGCAGGTGCACCATGGCCATGTCGAAAAAGTCCCGGTCGCAGCCGTAGTCCTTGAGGTGGGCGACGACGTAGCTATAGGCGATCTCCGCCGACTCCTTCATCACGTCACCGAGCTTGCCGGTGAGCTTGAAGCCGCGATTGAGCGTGTGTACCTGCGACGACTCGATCGCCAGCGTCGCCCCGCCCATGGCCGTCCAGGCCAGCCCCGTCGCCACACCGACGCCGCGCTGCGGGCGCTCCTGCGTGTACAGCGGCTTGCCGAGCAGCTCCTCGATATCCTTCTTGCCCACGCGCAGCTTCGCGTTGCGATCGTCGTCCATGAGCTTGCGGATACTCTTGCGCATGATGCGGGCGAGCTGCTTCTCCAGGTTGCGCACCCCCGCCTCGCGGCAGTAGGACTCGATCACGTACTTCAGCGCGGCGTCATTGATCTTCAGCTGCTCCGGCGGCAGGCCGTGGCGCTCGAGCTGCTTCGGCCACAGGTGATGCTTCGCGATAGCAAGCTTCTCCTCCGCCACGTAGCCGGCGAGGCGCAGCACTTCCATGCGGTCCAGGAGCGGCCCGGGGATGGTATCGAGCTGGTTCGCGGTGCAGATGAACAGCACCTGCGAAAGGTCGACGCGCAGGTCCAGGTAATGGTCGAGGAAAGCCGCGTTCTGCTCCGGGTCCAGCACCTCGAGCAGCGCCGAGGCAGGGTCGCCCTGGTAGGAGGCGCCGATCTTGTCGATCTCGTCGAGCATGATCACCGGGTTGGCGACCTTCACTTCCTTCAGCGCCTGCACGAACTTGCCGGGCATGGCGCCGATGTAGGTGCGCCGGTGCCCCTTGATCTCCGCCTCGTCGCGCATGCCGCCCAGGCTGAAGCGGTAGAACTCCCGCCCCAGCGCCTCGGCGACGGAGCGGCCGATGCTGGTCTTGCCCACCCCCGGCGGACCCACCAGCAGCAGGATGGAGCCAGCGATGCGACCGCGGAAGGCGCCCACGGCGAGGAACTCGAGGATACGCGCCTTCACATCGTCGAGGCCGTCGTGCTCCGCATCGAGCACCTGCTGCGCGTGGCCGAGGTCCAGCTGGTCCTCGGAATACACCCCCCAGGGCACGCTGGTCGCCCAGTCGAGGTAGTTGCGGGTCACGCCGTACTCCGGCGACCCGGTCTCGAGCACCCCCAGCTTGTGCAGCTCGTCCTCGATGCGCTGCGCCACCGGCGCAGGCGGTGACAGCGCGGCCAGCCGCTCGCGGAACAGCTCCGCATCGGAAGTGCGGTCATCCTTGGAAATGCCGAGCTCTTTCTGGATGACCTTGAGCTGCTCGCGCAGGAAAAACTCCCGCTGCTGCTTCGAGACCTTCTCGTTGACCTGCTCGCTGATCCTGCCCTGCAGCTCCGCCACCTCGCGCTCCCGCCGGAGCAGCCCCAGCACTTTCTCCATGCGCGACTGCAGCGGCAGGGTCTCGAGGATTTCCTGCAGATCTTCCCCCGACGCCGTAGTCAGCGCTGCGGAAAAGTCCGCGAGCAGGCTCGGCTGGTTCGGGTTGAAGTTGGCGAGGTACTGCTTGAGCTCTTCGCTGTACAGCGGGTTCAGCGGCAAGAGTTCCTTGATCGCCTTGATCAGGGCCATGGCATAGGCCTTGATCTCGTCGCTCTCCCGGTCCCCCTGGCTGCGCGGGTACTCCACCTGCACCAGCCACGGCGCCCCGTCGGTGAGCCAGCGCACGATTCGGAAGCGCTTGAGCCCCTGCGCCAGGAAGTGGGCCGGGTTCTCGGCCATGGACTGCGGCTTGTGCAGCCGGACCGCGCACCCGAGCTCCGGGAACTGCCGCTGCTCGACATCCCCCGGCGCCACCCCGGGCACGAACGCCAGCCCGACCACGCCACTCCCGCTCCGGCCCACGGCCTTCAGCGTCTCGCCCCACTCCTCGGGGTTGATCGCCACGGGCTGGACCTGCCCGGGAAAGAACGGCCGGTTCGGCACGGGCATCAGGTAGATGGTATCCGGCAGCACTTCATCGGCCACCGCCGGCGCCGCCTGGCTCCCCTGCCCCGCCTTCGCTCCCTGCTCGTCGTTCATGCCGCCATCCAATCGCCGAAAGCTCAGGATGTGGGGGCTTTTTTGCGCATATTCAAGCTTCGAGCGCTTGTGGAGCCCGCTGACTCGGGAGGTGCCACGTTGTCGCGTCGCGACAGGTAGGTGACCAGTGGCACCACTTCCACGCTCAGTGGTGCCACATTGCCGCGTCGCGGCGGGAGGGGGTGTCCCGGACACGCCAATTCGCCATCCATGGCGGCTCGGGCTCGGCATCCATGCCTCGCACGGTCCGGGACACCCCCTCCCGCCACGCCGCTACCGCAGGCGCATAGATCGGCGCCGTGTCAACTGTGAGGCCGTTCGCTGGCTACGCCGTTAGGAGACGGTGCGGGGGAGGGCCCTCGGGATCGTCCGCGGCCAGGGACGGCCGCGGCCGAGCTGCCATGGATGGCGCTTTTTGCGTATCCCGAGGGCCCTCCCCCGCGGCGGCTCCGAACTACGAAGTCGCCACGACAGCGGACAGAATTCCTATCCCGGAACCCCTTTTCCCGCGGCGGTCCCGGGCTACGAAGCACCACAATAGGGCCTTCAGGCTATGAGAGCGCCACTACAAAGGGGCCGAAAGAGAAACGTCCTACTCCTCTGGCCCGTGCTGCCCGGGATGGTTCGGGGGGAAAGGGAAGGCGGCGACGTTGCCGCGGGGTTTGGCCTCGGAGATCTTGCCGGTGCCCTCCTTGTCGACCTCGTCGATGCGGATCACCGAGTGGAGGGGGATGTAACTGCGCTTGACCCCGCTGAAGGCGTTCTTGAGCTTCTCCTCGCTCGGGTCCACCAGCACCTGCGAACGCTCGCCGAAAACAAACTCCTCGATCTCGATGAAACCCCACAGGTCACTCTGATAAATCTGCCGGGCGTAGACCTCGACGACCTCGTTGCCGTTCTGGAAGATGACCTTGTAGACCGGTTGCTGCGCCATGTTATTGCGTTGGTTCTTCGCTGGTTGCGTGCTGTTAGTGTGCTGAAAGCCGGGTGGGCTGTGACAGGGCCCGCCGCGCGGGCGGCCGGCCATGGTACCACCAAAAAACGCAAAAGCCATCGACCCTAGGTTTGGGCGGGCTGCGCCGGTATAATGCGCGCCCTTTTCATCCACAGGAGCACAGGGCATCGCCCGGAGATTGGACGTGGCCAGGAAACTGTACGTCAAGACACATGGCTGCCAGATGAACGAGTACGACTCCGCGCGTATGCAGGACCTGCTGCGCGAGAGCCACGGCCTCGTGCCCACGGACGACCCGGAAGAGGCCGACGTGCTGCTCCTGAACACCTGCTCCATCCGCGAGAAAGCGCAGGAGAAAGTGTTCCACCAGCTCGGCCGCTGGAAGCACCTGAAAGAGAAAAACCCGGACCTCGTGATCGGTGTCGGCGGCTGCGTGGCCAGCCAGGAAGGCGCCGAGATCGGCAAGCGTGCGCCCTACGTGGACCTCGTGTTCGGGCCGCAGACGCTGCACCGGCTGCCCGAGATGATGGAACAGCGCGGGCCCGGCGGCACCCTCGTAGTGGACGTCAGCTTCCCGGAGATCGAGAAGTTCGACCGGCTGCCGGAGCCGCGGGTCGAGGGGCCGACGGCCTTCGTATCCATCATGGAGGGCTGCAGCAAGTACTGCACCTTCTGCGTCGTCCCCTATACCCGCGGCGAGGAAGTATCGCGGCCGCTGGACGACATCATCCTCGAGGTCAGCCAGCTCGCCGGGGGCGGCGTGCGCGAAGTTACCCTGCTCGGCCAGAACGTGAATGCGTACCGCGGCGAGAACCACCTCGGCGAGATCGTCGACTTCGCCGAGCTGCTGCACTTCGTGGCGCAGGTGCCGGGCATCGACCGCATCCGCTATACCACTTCGCACCCGGTGGAGTTCTCCGATGCGCTGATCGACTGCTACGCCGAGATCCCGGCGCTGGTGGACCACCTGCACCTGCCGGTGCAGAGCGGCTCCGACCGCGTGCTCGCAGCCATGAAGCGCGGCCACACGGTTCTCGAGTACAAGTCGAAAATCCGCCGGCTGCGCAAGCTGCGCCCGGACATCAGCATCTCCTCCGATTTCATCATCGGCTTCCCCGGCGAGACCGAGGCGGACTTCGCGGCTACCATGAAGCTGGTGGAGGACATCGGCTTCGACACCTCCTTCAGCTTCGTCTACAGCGCCCGGCCCGGTACGCCGGCGGCCGAGCTGCCCGACGACACGGACGAAGACACCAAGAAGCGGCGGCTGCACATCCTGCAGGCACGCATAAACCAGGAGGCGCAGGCGATCAGCCGGCGCATGGTCGGCAGCACGCAGACGATCCTGGTCAGCGGTGTCTCGAAGAAGGATCCGGGGCAGCTGCAGGGCCGCACGGAGAACAACCGCGTGGTCAACTTCGCCTGCACCGACCAGGCGCTGATCGGCGAATTCGTCGAGGTGCGCATCGAGGAAGCCCTGCCGAACTCCCTGCGCGGCACCCTGGCGCCCGCGCCGGCGGCCGTTTCCGCAGGTTGACGGCCCGCAAATCCCCGTTATTCTCTCTTACTCATGCACCGGCATCCGCCGCACCCGACATTTTGACCGACGACAACCCACACAGCGAGGCGGTAGAACTCAGCCTCACCCTGGAACCCGACGACGCCCGCCACCTGGCCATGCTCTGTGGCCAGCTCGACGCGCACCTGCGCCAGGTCGAGGGCCGGCTGGGCGTGCGCATCGCCTCCCGCGGCAACACGTTTCTCGTCACCGGCCCCGAGGCGGCGGCGCAGACTGCCGCCGACCTGCTCGAGCACCTCTATGCCGAGGTCTGCCAGGGCGTGGCGCTCACCCCCGAGTCCCTGCACCTGCAGCTGCAGCAGGCGGGCCTGGAGGCGCGGGCGGAGGCGGCGCGGGAGGCCGCCGACGGCACGGCCGTGGAACCGCTGCAGGTGATCCGCACGCGCCGCGGCTCGATCAAGCCCCGGGGCAGGAACCAGCAGGGCTACGTGCGCAGCATCAAGCACTGCGACGTGAACTTCGGCATCGGGCCCGCGGGCACGGGCAAGACCTACCTGGCCGTGGCCTGCGCCGTGGAGGCGCTGCTCGAGGAGCGGGTGCGGCGCATCCTCCTCGTGCGCCCCGCCGTGGAGGCCGGCGAGAAGCTCGGCTACCTGCCCGGCGACCTGGCGCAGAAGATCGACCCCTACCTGCGCCCGCTCTACGACGCGCTCTACGAGATGCTCGGCTTCGAGACCGTGAACAAGTACATCGAGCGCAGCATCATCGAGGTGGCGCCGCTCGCGTTCATGCGCGGCCGCACGCTGAACGGCTCCTTTATCATTCTCGACGAGGCGCAGAACACCACCCGCGAGCAGATGAAGATGTTCCTCACCCGCATCGGCTTCGGCTCCACGGCGGTGATCACCGGCGACGCCACGCAGATCGACCTGCCCCGCGGCGCCCAGTCGGGCCTCACCCACGTGGCGCAGATTCTCCAGGGCGTCGACGGCATCGGCTTTACCTGGTTCGCCAACCGCGACGTGGTGCGCCACCCGCTGGTACAGCGCATCGTCGAGGCCTACGACGAGCACGACGACCGCGCCACCACCCTGGAAAACAGCCGCCGATCATGACGCTCGACCTCGAGGTACTCAAGGCCTGTGAGGCGTCCGTGCCCGGGGAGGAAGAGTTCAAGCGCTGGGTCGGCGCCGCCCTCGCCGGCGCCGGCCGCGAAGGAGACGCCGAGATCGCCCTGCGCGTGGTCGACGAGGCCGAGATGGCGGCGCTGAACAAGCGTTTCCGGGGCCGCAGCGGCCCGACCAACGTCCTGTCCTTCCCCGCCGACCTGCCCCCGGGCCTCGGGCTGCCGCTCCTCGGCGACCTGGTGCTCTGCGCGCCCCTCGTCGAGCGGGAGGCCCGCGAGCAGGGCAAGACCACCAGCGCCCACTGGGCGCACCTCGCCGTGCACGGCACGCTGCACCTGCTCGGCTACGACCACCAGGCGCCGGCCGAGGCCGCCGCCATGGAGGCCCTCGAAACCGACATTCTGGGCAGCCTCGGGCTGCCCTGTCCCTACGGCAGCGAAGCCGCGGAGGAATCCCTGCACTGTGAGTGACGACCGCAACGGCCAGGACGGCGACGAACGTTCCTGGCTCAACAAGATCGGCCAGCTGTTCTCCTCGGAACCGCGCAGCCGGCGCGACCTCGAAGACGTGCTCAGTGTCGCCGCCGAGAACGAGGTGATCGACGAGGACGCCCGCAGCATCATCGAGGGCGCCATGCAGGTCAGCGACATGCAGGCCCGGGACATCATGATCCCGCGCGCGCAGATGGCGGTGATCAAGGCCGAGAGCAGCCTCGAGGAGATCCTGCCGCAGATCATCCGCTCCGCGCACTCCCGCTACCCGGTCATCGGCGACAACCCCGACGACGTGCTCGGCATCCTGCTGGTCAAGGACCTGCTGCCGCAGATCCTGCGCAAGGAGACCGACGCATTCGACATCCGCGACCTGCTGCGGCCGACCGTGGTGGTGCCCGAGAGCAAGCGCCTCAACGTGCTCCTGCGCGAGTTCCGCCAGAACCGCAACCACATGGCCATCGTCATCGACGAGTACGGCGGCGTCGCGGGGCTGGTGACCATCGAGGACGTGCTCGAGGAGATCGTCGGCGAGATCGAGGACGAGACCGACGTCGAGGAAGACCAGTTCATCCGCCGCATCGGCGACGAGGATTACTTCATCAAGGCGCTGACGCCCATCGAAGACTTCAACGAGTACTTCGAGGCGCGCTTCAGCGACGAGGAGTTCGACACCATCGGCGGCCTCGTCATCCACGCCTTCGGTCACATGCCGGCGCGCAACGAAACGACCCGGGTGGGCAATTTCGAGTTCAAGATCATCAACGCAGACCAGCGCAAGATCCACAGCCTGCGCATGCGGCCCGTGGACGACTGAGCGTGGCCCGCGCCCCCGGCAGCGGGGAAGCCGGCAGCAGCACCCGCGAGCCGGCGCGCTGGATGAGCGCGCTCATGCCGGTCGCCGGCGCGCTGCTCACCCTGTCCTTCGCACCCTTCGGCCTGTGGCCCGCGGGCATCGCCGGCGCCGCGCTGTTCGGCTACAGCCTGTGCACCTGCGGCCCGCGCCGGGCGGCCTGGCGCGGCTGGCTCTTCGGCGCGGGGCTCTTCGGTACCGGCGCGTCCTGGGTCTACGTCAGCATCCACGTCTACGGCGCCGCGCCCGTTCCCCTCGCGCTGTTCCTCACGGTGATCTTCTGCGCCGGCCTCGCGCTGCTGCCGGCGGCCTTTGCGGCCGCCTACGCGGCGTGGATCCGCCCCCTCCCCGGCGGCATGCTGCTCGGCTTCCCGGCTCTCTGGGTGCTGTTCGAGTGGCTGCGCAGCTGGCTGCTCACGGGCTTCCCCTGGCTCTACCTCGGCTACGGCCACCTCGACAGCTGGCTCGCCGGCTGGGCGCCGGTGGCCGGTGTCTACGGCATCTCCTTTGCCGTGGCGCTCACCGCCAGCTGCCTGTTCCTCGCCTGGCGCAGCCGCCGGCCCGCGGCGCTGGCGATCTACGCTGCCATCCTCGTCGTGCTCTGGGGCGGCGGCCGGCAGCTGGCGCGGGTCGAGTGGGTGGCGCCGGCGAGCGAGCTGCCGCTCTCCGTCGCCCTCTACCAGCCGAACATTCCGCTGGAGAGGAAGTGGGACCCGCGCTACTACCCGGATATCCTGCGCCAGTACGAGGCGGCCATCGGGCCGCAGCTTGAGCACGACCTCGTTATCTGGCCCGAATCGGCCATCCCGCGCCTCTACCGCAACGTGCGCCCCTTCCTGGAACCCATCGAGCGCCGCGCCCGCCTCGCCGACAGCACCCTGATCACCGGCATCCCGACGGCGTCGCAAGCCGGCGTCTTCCACAACAGCATCGTTGCCCTCGGCCAGGGCTCCGGGCTCTACCACAAGCAGCGGCTGGTGCCTTTCGGCGAGTACGTGCCCCTGGAGCAGTGGCTGCGCGGCCTGATCGCCTTCTTCGACCTGCCCATGTCGAACTTCAGCCGCGGCCCCGCCGGCCAGGAGCCGCTGCGTGCCGGCAGCTACCGCGCCGCGCCCTTCATCTGCTACGAGATCGTCTACCCGGGGCTGGTGGCGAGCGGCTCCCGCAACGCCGACCTGCTCGTCACCATCAGCAACGACACCTGGTTCGGAGCCTCCATCGGCCCGCTGCAGCACCTCGAGATGGCGCGCATGCGCGCGCTGGAGAATGGCCGCTACCTGTTGCGCGGCACCAACAACGGGGTGACCGCCATCATCGACCACCGCGGGCGGGTGCGGGCGCGCACCGGGCAGTTCGAGGAGGCCACGCTGGTCGGCGACGCCCGCGCCATGCTCGGCCACACGCCCTTCACCAGCTTCGGCACGGCGCCGGTGATCGGCGGCTGTACGCTCCTGCTGCTGCTGATGACGCTGGCCTACCGGCTGTTCTGGCGCGAGGGCCGCTGAGCGTCGCCGCTACCGCGGAATATTGATACCATCCCGCTTCTTCTTCGCGCACGCATTCCCGCGGCAGCGCGGAGCCGGGCCCTTGCCCGACGACCTGACGCAACGGAACCAGAATCGATCCATGGACGAACACTACGACCCGCAGGCACTGGAGGCGGCGGCCCAGGCCTACTGGGAGGAACAGGGAAGCTTTGCCGCCAGCGAAGACCGCGCGCGCGAGAAGTTCTACTGCCTGGCCATGTTCCCCTACCCCAGCGGCAAGCTGCACATGGGTCACGTGCGCAACTACACCATCAGCGACGTGATCGCGCGCTACCAGCGCATGCAGGGCAGGAATGTCCTCCACCCCATGGGCTGGGACGCCTTCGGGCTGCCGGCGGAGAACGCCGCCATCGCCAACCAGACCGCACCGGCGGCCTGGACCTACAGCAACATCGACCACATGCGCAGCCAGCTCAAGGCGCTGGGCTTCAGCTTCGACTGGCAGCGCGAGCTCGCCACCTGCCGGCCCGAGTACTACCGCTGGGAGCAGTGGTTCTTCACGCGCCTGTACGAGAAGGGCCTGGTCTACAAGAAGATGGCCACGGTCAACTGGGACCCGGTGGACCAGACCGTGCTCGCCAATGAACAGGTCATCGACGGCCGCGGCTGGCGCTCCGGCGCGCTGGTGGAGCGCCGGGAGATCCCGCAGTGGTTCCTGCGCATCACCGCCTACGCCGACGAACTGCTCGAGTGGCTCGACCGGCTCGACGGCTGGCCCGAGCAGGTGCGCACCATGCAGCGCAACTGGATCGGCAAGAGCCGCGGCGTGGAGCTGGCGTTCACCCTCGATGAGACCGTGGCTGGCGAGGCGCGCATCGAGGTCTACACGACCCGCCCGGACACGCTGTTCGGCGTGACCTACCTGAGCCTTGCGCCCGAACACCGGATCAGCCAGGCCCTGGCGGCGGACGACCCGGCGCTGGCGGCCTTCATCGAGGAATGCCGCAAGAGCGGCGTTTCCGAGGCAGAGACGGCGCAGGCGGAGAAGCGCGGCATGGACACGGGGCTCACCGCCCGGCACCCGCTCACCGGCGAGGAAATCCCGGTGTGGGTCGCCAACTACGTGCTCATGGACTACGGCTCCGGCGCGGTCATGGCCGTGCCGGCGCACGACCAGCGTGACTGGGAGTTCGCGCGGCGCTACGACCTGCCGATGACCGTGGTCATCTGCGACGACAGCGACGCACCGGCCGATGTCAGTGAGGCCGCGTACACGGAGCACGGCCGCCTCACTCACTCCGGCGACTTCGACGGCCTGCCCTTCGAGGACGCCTTCGACGCCATCGCCGCGGCCCTCGCCGAGCGCGACGCGGGCCGGGTCACCACGCAGTTCCGGCTCCGCGACTGGGGCGTCTCCCGGCAGCGCTACTGGGGCGCGCCGATCCCCATGCTCAACCTGCCCGACGGGGGCGAAATTCCGATCCCGGCGGACCGGCTGCCGGCGCTGCTGCCCGAGGACGTGGTCATGGACGGCGTCACCTCGCCACTGAAGGCCGACCCCGAGTGGCGCAGGTTCGAGCTCGACGGCCGGGTCGTCGAGCGCGAAACGGACACCTTCGATACCTTCATGGAGTCGTCCTGGTACTACGCCCGCTTCACCTGCCCCGACTACGAGGCGGGCATGCTCGACAGCGCGCGCGCCAACTACTGGCTGCCCGTGGACCAGTACGTGGGCGGCATCGAGCACGCCATCCTGCACCTGCTCTACGCGCGTTTCTTCCACAAGCTCATGCGCGACGAGGGCCTGGTGGACTCGGACGAGCCCTTCCAGCGGCTGCTCACCCAGGGCATGGTGCTCAAGGACGGCGCCAAGATGTCGAAGTCCAAGGGCAACACCGTGGACCCGACCGCGCTCATCGAGCGTTACGGCGCCGACACCGTGCGCCTGTTCAGCATGTTCGCGGCCCCGCCGGACCAGTCCCTGGAGTGGTCCGACTCCGCCGTGGAGGGCGCGCACCGCTTCCTGAAGCGGCTCTGGCGCATGGTCGCCGAGCACCTCGCCGCAGGCCCCGTCCCCGCCCTGGACCCGGCCGCCCTCGGCGACGCGGCCCGCGATGCGCGGCGCAAGGTGCACGAAACCATCGCCAAGGTCAGCGACGACTACGGCCGCCGGCAGACCTTCAATACGGCCATCGCCGCGGTGATGGAGCTGTGCAACGAGCTCGGCCGCCTCGACACCGCTGACCCGCAGGCCCGCGCGGTGCTCCGCGAGGGCCTGGACGCCGCCGTGCGCCTGCTCTGCCCGGTCGTGCCCCACGCCTGCCACCACCTCTGGCGCGCCCTGGGGCACGAGGACGACGTGACCTGGGCGCCCTGGCCCACGGTGGACGAAAGCGCCCTCGCGCGCGACAGTATCGAGATGGTGGTCCAGGTGAACGGCAAGGTACGCGCGAAGATGTCGGTGCCGGCAGCCATCGACAAGGCCGGCGCCGAGGCACAAGCCCTCGCGCAGCCCAACGCCCAGCGCTTCCTCGAGGGCAAGACCGTGCGCAAGGTGATCGTGGTGCCCGGCAAGCTCGTCAATATCGTGGTCGGCTGATGGCCGCGCTGCTGCCACGGCTTGCCGCCATCCCGCTGGTCACGCTGCTCGTGGCGCTGGCGACCGGCTGCGGCTTCCACCTGCGCGGCACCGGCGGGGGCACCGCGCTGCCGGACAGCTGGCAGGCCATGCACCTGCAGGCGGCAAGCCCGAACAGCGAGTTCACCCGGGTGCTGCGCGCGCGCTTCACGGCCAGCGGCATCCGCTGGGTGGACCTCGGCGAGGCGACGCACCGCCTCGAGCTGGGGCCCGAGCGCTTCGCCCAGCGCAACCTCTCCATCAACGCCGAGGCCCGGGCCGCGGAGTTCGAGCTGACGCTGCGCGCCACCTTCTCGGTGCGCGACGAGCGGGGCGCCCTGGTCATGGGCCCGGAAACGGCCCAGGTCGCCAAGCAGATGGAGAACGACCCGCGTAACGTGGTGGGCAAGGCGGAGGAGGTCCGCATCCTCCGCGACGAGATGCGCGGGGAACTGGCGCAGCAGATCATCCGCCGGATCGCCTTTTTCGCCGCCAGCAGCAGCTGATGCGCATCACCCCGGAGCAGCTCCCGGCCCATCTCGCGCAGTCGGTGCTGCCCGTCTACCTCGTCAGCGGCGACGAGCCGCTCCTGGTGCAGGAATGCGCCGATCAGCTGCGGGCCGCTGCCCGCGCCGGCGGCTGCAGCGAGCGGCAGGTGCTCGACGCCGACGGCCGCGACTTCGACTGGCAGGCGCTGCGCGACTGCGCCGCCAACCTGTCGCTGTTCGCGGAACACAAGCTGGTAGAGCTGCGGCTGCCGGGCGGCAAGCCCGGTACCGAGGGCAGCAAGGCGCTCTGCGAGTACCTGGAGCTCGCCGACCCCGGCGACCGCCTGCTGATCGTGGCCGGCAAGCTCGACAAGAGCGCCGCGAACAGCAAGTGGTACAAGGCCATCGACCGCGCCGGCGGCACGGTACAGGTGTGGCCCGTGCGCCCGCGGGAGCTGCCGGGCTGGCTCGAGCGGCGCATCCGCGGCGCCGGCATGCGCATTGACCGCGACGCCCTGGCCCTGCTCGCCGACCGCGTCGAGGGCAACCTCCTCGCGGCGCTGCAGGAGATCGAGAAGCTCAAGCTCCTGGGCACGGACCACGTCACCCTGGACTCGGTCACCGACAGCGTCCTCGACAACGCCCGCTACAACCTCTTCGCGACCATCGACGCCGCCCTGGCCGGCGACACGGCCCACGCCCTGCGCATGCTGACGGGGCTGCGCGGCGAAGGTATCGAGCCGGCGGTGGCCTGCTGGGCCACCAGCCGCGAGGTGTGCCTGCTCGATGACCTGGTGCGCGATGTCGCCGGCGGCCAGCGGCCGCAGCAGGCGCTGGCCGCGCGGCGGGTCTGGAAGTCGCGCATGGGCCTGCTGCAGGCGGCGCTCGGCCGCCACGACCCGGCCAGTTCCGCCACGGCCCTCTCCCTGGCCCTGGCCGCGGATGCCGCCGCCAAGGGCTACGGTCCCGGCGACCCCTGGCTCGCCCTGGAGCAGCTGCTCCTCCACATCGCGGCCCCGCAGTACGCAGCCGCCTAGGAGCGGCGCGTCGGCGCGACCCGGGCCAGCGAGGCCGGCCTGCGCGGAAGGGCCCGCAGGGACCGCCCCCACGACCACCTGTCGCCTTTTCGGGCAGGTTATTCCCGGCCAGCTTGCGCTCCCCGGCGACGGCGACTACTGTACAGACATACAGTATTCGTACCGGGAGAGCACACCATGAACGATGCACTGCGGGAAGTCGTCCGTCGCCGCGACACCTGGCTCGGCCGTGACGGCCAGCCGCTCTTCGGCGGCGCGCCGGCGAACAGCGACCACCACGGCCGGGATACCCTGGCCACGGGCTACGCCGCCCTCGACGGCGCCCTGGTCCACAATGGCTGGCCCCTGGGCAACACCGTCGAGCTGCTCAGCGACGCCAACGGCCTCGGGGCCATGGGCCTGTTCCTCCCGGCCATGGAGCGGCTGAGCAGCCGCGGCCGCTGGCAGGTCTTCATCGCCCCGCCCTGCACACCCTATGCGCCGCTGCTCGCCGCCCGCGGCATCGACACGCAACAGGTACTGCTGGTGCACCCGCGCAGCCGCGAAGACCTGCTCTGGAGCACCGAGCAGGCCCTGCGCAGCCCCACCTGCAGCGCGGTCTTCAGCTGGCTCGGCGCCGGTGACTACCGCTACGCGGAGCTGCGCAAGCTGCAGCTGGCGGCCACCGCCGGCGACAGCCTAGCGGTCCTGTTCCGGGCCACCACGGCAGCCCAGCAGCACGCACCGGCACCCCTCCGACTGCAGCTCCCGGCCTATCGCCAGGTGCACCTCCTCAAGCAGCGCGGTGGCCGCCAGGGCATCGATGTCTCCCTGCCGGCCAGCGACGACGTGCCCGGCCAGCCGCAGCTGTGGGAACTGCCGGCCTTCACGCCGGCGGCAGCGAGCACCGCCGCCCCCGTGGCATAGCGTCGCACCAGGTGGCGGGGCATGGCACCATGGGGTATAACCTCGCCGCATTCACCCGTAGCCCATTCACCTGCAGCCAGGGAGGCACCCCATGCAAGAGCTACCCCACCACTACACCGTTTCCGCCAGCGCCGGCGCCGATGACAACGTGCTGGTCCGGGCCCCGGACCTCCCGGAAATCGTCACCGCCGCGCCGGCCGAGTTCGGCGGCCCCGGCGACCGCTGGTCCCCCGAGTCCCTGCTCATGGCCGCCGTCGCCGACTGCTTCATCCTCAGCTTCCGCGCCATCGCCCGCGCCTCGAAGCTCGAGTGGACCGACATCGAGTGCACCGCGACCGGCACCCTCGACCGCGTCGAGCGCGTCACCCGCTTCACCGAGGTCCAGGTCAGCGCCACCCTGCGCATCCCCGCCGACACCGACCCGGAAAAAGCCGACCGCCTGCTGCACAAGGCCGAACAGGCCTGCCTCATCACCAACTCCATGACGGCCAGCACCGCCCTCACCACCGAGGTCGTGAGCGACTAAGCCCCTCATCCCCCCGCTCCCCGCCCTGTGCGGGAGCGGGGGGTCTTGATCGCCCGGCAAGGCCGGCCCCGGGCAACGCAGGGCCGGGCTGGAACTTTGTCCCCGGCAGGAAGTCCGTTAGACTCCGCCCCCCTTCGCAAGACGGACCCATCCATGGACCAATGGCTCTCAGACTACGGCGTAACGCTCGGCGTCGGCGGCCTGATGCTGTTCATGGTGTTCATCGTCTGGGACCTGGCACGGCGCAGCGACGCCGGTCGCTTCGGGACCTTCGTGCTGTTCCTGGCCCTCGCCATGGGCATCGTCGGCTTCCTGATCAAGGGCGCGATCACCTACCTGATGGAACACGGCGGGATCTAGCCCGGGACCGGGCCACGCCGGGAGACGAGCGCACGGCCAGGGGCCGCGCGCCCGCGGATGGCTGTCAGCCCGCCTGCGCCGCCGACACCAGGCGCTCGATTTTCCGCTCCAGGATCGACAGCGGCACCGGGCCGTCCTTCAGTACCTCGTCGTGGAAGGCGCGGATATCGAAATCCTCGCCCAGGGCGCGGCGCGCTTCCTCGCGCAGCTCCATGATCTTCAGCTTGCCGATCATGTAGGCCGTGGCCTGGCCGGGCATGGCGATATAGCGCTCGATGGCCTTCACCGCGTCACCCTCCGGGTTCGGCGTGTTCTCGAGGAGGTAGTCGATCGCCTCCTCGCGGCTCCAGCGCTTGCTGTGGATGCCGGTATCGACCACCAGGCGGCAGGCGCGCCAGAGCTCCATGGCCAAGCGGCCGAAGTCCGAGTACGGGTCCTCGTAGAAGCCCATGTCTTTCGCCAGTTCCTCGGAGTAGAGGCCCCAGCCCTCGGTATAGGCAGTGAAGCTCGCGTATTTCTGGAACTCTGGGATATCCTCCAGCGCCACGGTGATGGCGCGCTGCATGTGGTGCCCGGGAATGCCCTCGTGGAAGGCCAGGGCCTGCAGCTGGTAGGTGGGCATGTTCGCCATGTCGTAGAGGTTGGCGTAGTAGATGCCCGGGCGGGAACCGTCCTTCGGCGGCGCCTGGTAGAAAGCCTTGCCCGCGGACTGCTCGCGGAAGGCCTCGACCCGCTTGACCACGATCTCCGCCTCCGGCAGCAAGCCGAAGTATTCGGGCAGGCGCTTACGCATGGCGTCGATGCTGCGCCGGGCCTCGGCCAGGTAATCGGCACGGCCGGCGTCCGTGTTCGGGTAGTAGAACTGCTCGTCCGTGCGCATGAACGCGAAAAAGTCCTGCAGGCTGCCCTCGAAGCCGACCACGTCCATGATGGCGCGCATCTCGCCGTGGATGCGCGAAACCTCGGCCAGGCCGATCTCGTGGATTTCGTCGGCGCCGAGCTCCGTGGTCGTGTACCAGTTCAGGCGCGTGGCGTAGTAATCTTCGGCCCGGGGGAAGCGCCAGATGCCGTCGGCCTCGGCCGCGTTCTTCGCCTGCGCCTCCACAGCCGCGATGAGCCGCTCGTAGGCGGGCTCGACGACCTCCACCAGCGCCGTGCGTGCCTCCGCGAGGAGCCGGTCGCGGGTCTCCCCGTCGAGGGCCAGCCCGGCGACCTTGTCCTGGAAGTCCGCCCACAGCGTGGAGTCCTCGCCGCTGTCGTCGTAGGGCGCGCCGGTGATCACGTTGCGCGCCGACTGCACGATCTTGGGGTACTGCCAGTCGGCGAGGGTGAGCCCCTTCTCCGTGCGGATCTCGAGCTGGGCGATCACCTGGTCGAAGTAGTCGCCGACGCGATTCAGGCGGCCGATATAGTCTTCGGCGTCTGCCTGGCTCTGTACCCGGTGGATATTGATGAGCACGCTCGGTACCTGCGTGTGCGGCCCGCGGAACTGGGTGATGACGAAGTCGTGGTGGCGGAAGGCGTCCCGGGCCAGCAGGCGCTCGAGGTTGAGCCGGTAGAGGTCCCAGGACAGCTGCTCGTCCGCCGGCAGCTCGTCGCGGTCGAAGGTCTGCAGCCGGGCAAGGCGGCGCTCGTTGATGGCGCGGGTCTCGTCCTGGAAGGCCTCCGAAACAGGGTTCCACTGGTCATTCCAGGTCTTGATGCCGCGGTAGGTCGCGGTCAGCGGGAAGCGCGCCATGTCCTCGGCATAGGCCTCGTCGAGGAAGGCGCGAAAGTCGGAAACAACGGCTTCGCCGCTGTCGTCGGGGGCGCTGGAAGCCGCCGGGCCGCCGTCCTGGCTGCAGGCCAGGAGGCCGGCGGCGAGAAGAAAGGCCAGCGGCAGGCGAAAGGCTCGAAACACGGGATGCTCCTTTACTGGCTGTGCGTGAAGAACTGGCTGGGCGTGAAAGGCAATGCGGCGGAAGCGCCGCCAAGGGCGCGCATGATGAACCAGCGGGAACCGGATTGCCAACGCCTCCCCAGGGGAGCATAGCGCTGGACAGGCGCGGGGGGCACGAAGATACTGTATGCATGTACAGTATTTATCGTAAGCTGGCCGAGTTTTCCCCTCGTCCGCAGCGCACCGTGGTGCAGCCATGACCCTGTGGCTGTGCCTGCACTTTCCGCGGCTGGCCCTGGAGTGCCAGGACGGCAGCGGGGAGCGCCCGCTCGCGCTCGTGGAACGGCAGCGGCTGCTGCAGGTCAACGATGCCGCCGCCGCCCTGGGGCTGGCGCCGGGCCAGGGTGTCGCCACGGCCCGGGCCCTCGCCGGCGACGAGCTGCAGCTCCTGGCCCGGGACCCGGACCGGGAGGCCGGCAGCCTGGAAGAGCTGTGCTGCTGGGCCTACGGCATCACCCCCAGCCTGCACCGCTGGCGCGAAGACTGCCTGCTCCTCGAGATCGGCGGCTGCCTGCGCCTGTTCGGGGGCATCGCCGCGCTCCTCGCCAGCGTTGACCGGGGCCTCGCGCAACGTGCCCTCAGCTGCCGCCGCGGCCTCGCACCGACACCGAAGGCGGCCTGGCTGCTGAGCTTCGCCGGGGAGCCGGCGGCCAGCGCCATCGAGCAGCCCCTCGCGGAACGCCTGGCGCCGCTGCCCCTTGCCCGCCTGGCTGTCCTGCTGCCGGCGCTCGGGGCCCTGGAGGAGGCCGGCCTCGCGCGCCTCGGCGATGTCCTCGCCCTGCCGGAGCGGGCCCTCGGGCGGCGCTGCGGCCGCGAGGCCGTAACCCTGCTGCAGCAGGTAATCGGCCGTGCCCATGACCGCCCGCCGGATTTCCGGCCGCCGCTGCGCTTTCGCGCCCGGCACCGCTTCGGTTACGAGGTGACCGGCAGCGAAGAGCTGCAGCCGGCGATCCGCCACCTGCTGGACGCCCTGGTCGCCTTCCTGCGCAATACGCAGCAGCAGACCGGCACCCTGCACTGGCATTTCATCGACGCCCGCGGGCAGCGCCAGGCGCTCACGGTGCGCGCCAGCGCGGAAACCGGCGACGCGGCGACCTGGGCCGGGCTCACCCGCACGCGCCTGGAGCGCTACCCGCTGGCCGGGGGCGCGGAGACCCTGGTGCTGAGCTGCGACGAGCTGGCGCCGGCCACCCCCGGCGGGGGCGACCTCTTTGCCGAGGCCGGGGCGGAGCCCCTGGCCAGCCTCCGCGACCGGCTGCGCAACCGCCTCGGGCAGCAGGCCATCCGCCACCTCGCCTGCCGCAGCGAGCATCTCCCGGAACTGGCCGCGGCAACCAGCCCCGAGCCCGCCGCGACCGGCGAGGCGGCCTGCGGCACCCTGCGCCCCTTCTGGCTCATGCCGGAGCCCGTGCCGCTGCGCGCCGGCGACGACGGCAGCCTCCACGGCCACGGCCGCCTGGTACTGCTGCACGGGCCGGAGCGCATCGAGGACAACTGGTGGGAGGCACCCGTGAGCCGCGACTACTTCGTCGCCGAGGGACGGGACGGCGGCCGCTACTGGGTCTTCCGGGACCGGCGCCGGGACCGCTGGTACCTGCAGGGCGTTTTTAGCTAGCAGGCTGCGTAAACAGCACATCTTCGAGGAACCAGGCCGCCAGGGCATGCCGGCCCTCGAGGCCCGACTTCGCGTAGATGCTCGAGGCCTGCTGACGCACGGTCTTCTCGCGGGTGTCGCGCACAGCGGCGATCTCCCGGAGGCTCAGTCCCTTGAGCAGCAGCATGGCCACCTCCTGCTCGCTGCGGGTCAACTGCCAGCTCGCGAACTGGCGGAGCACCGCCTCACCATGGCGATGCCGGGCCTCGCGCAGCTCCGCATCAAGGGACGCCAGCCGCTCCTTAGAGAGGCTGAGCGAGGCAGCGAGTTGCCGCTGCTCCCGGGTACGCCGCCGAAACTCGCCGATCAGGTAAACACACCCGAAAAGCGAGAGAAGCAGCAGGGTCCATTCCTGGGCCAGGTGGGCGACGGGCAAGTCCATGTCCATATCGGCGAGCACATCGACCAGTTTCAGCAGCACGATGACCCCGAGCAGCAGGGCAATCAGAAGATCTTTCATTTTTTCTCCGGACAACAGGCACTTAGCCTCATGGGACATATGCCCCAGAACAGCCGAGAGGGCACTTGCCGGATGTTACCCGTGCGGGTATGGGCCTAGGCTGGCATAGACAGCCACGGACCGCCCCCATGTTACGAGAAGTATACCGATCGATGCCACGGCCCTGCCTCTTCGTTGCCTTCCTGCTCGCCGCCGACCCGGCTGCTGCCGCCACCCTGGAGGACGCCCTCGCCGGCGCCCTGGAGCGCGCCGGCCCGCTCGACGACACGGAACTCCCCGCGGCCAGCAGCTGGCTGTCCGGCGTGCCGACCTTCTCTGCCAGCTATGTCGACAGCCAGGAGCCGCTGGGCACCGACGAGGCGGAGGTGAGCCTGAACCTGCCGATCAAGTCCGGCGCGCGCCGGCGCCTCGACGGCGAACTGGAAGCGCAGGCGAATGACTACGCCGAGGCCGCAGCCGCCTACCGGCGCTGGCTCTACGCCGGCCAGGTGCGCGAGGCGGCCTGGACCCACCGCCTGGCGGCCCTCGACCTCGCCGCGGCGCGCAAGCGCCGCAGCCTGCTCGCCGGGTTGAACGACCGCCTGGGCCGCCTCGCTGACAGCGGCGTGATCCCCCGTTACACGGCGCTCATCACCGCGCGCACCCTGGTCGACGCGGAACTCGCGGTGGACGAGGCGGAACGGGCCCTCGCCCGGGAGGAAACGCTCTTCCAGGCCCTCACGGGCCTGGCGAGCCTGCCCGCGGACCTCGCCGAGGCCGGCCCGCTACCGACGGCCCCGGACTGGCAGGGCCACCCGGCGCTGCGCCGCCTCGAGGCCGCCCGCGCGCAGGAGACGACCCAGCTCGCCCTGTCCGCCCCGGCCACGGCGAACTGGAACGTCTCTCTCATCGCCCGCGAGTTCGAAGGGCCGCAGTTCACGGAAGACCAGTACGGCCTCGCCGTGGAGATGCCCCTGAACTTCCTCGGCACCCAGAGCAGCAGCAACCGCAGCCAGCAGAACGCGGCCCGGCGCGACTACCTCATCGCCCGGGACCAGCTCTGGCTGTCGCTGCGCCGGGAGTGGGACACGCTCCGCGCCGAGGCAAGGCATCTCGACCGGCGCCGGGCGTTGCTGGGCGAGGCGGCCGTGCTGGCGGACCGCATCGAGGCCCAGGTCACCGCCCTGGAAGCCAGCAACGAGATCGAGGCGGAGCTGCGCCTGCAACGGCTGCTGGACGTACTGGACACCCGCGCCGCCCTGGCGCGGACCGAAGCCCTGATCGGGCGCAACGCGGCGCGCCTGCGCCAGGCCGCCGGGAGGACCCCCTGATGCGCATCACCCTGTTCCTGCTTCTCTGTGTCGCCGGGCTGACCCGCGCCCAGGACGTGCCCCTCGCCGCCCTCGGGGACCTCGACCTGCGCTTTGCGCCGGCGACCGCGATCGACCGGGTCCCCGGCGCCCCGCTCCGCGGCGTCGTCCGAGCCCGGGGCGGCGAGGACTACCGGGTGCTGCTGCCCCGCACCGCCCACCGGGCGACCTTCACTGCCGTGCCCGGTCAGCACGTCGCCGCCGGCGACCCGGTGGTGCACCTCGAGGGGCCGGAGATCCATCACTGGGAACTCGAGTTCGAGGCCGTCACCGAGCGGCACGCCCTCGCAGAGGCCCGCTACAAGCGCAACCGGCCCCTCTATGTGGACGGCGCCCTTCCAGCCGAACGCTGGGCGGCGATCCAGGACAGCTTCCTCGAGCTCAGCCTCGAGTACGAGCACATGCGTCATTTCGGCGAGTTGCTGCTGCCCGATGACAACCCGGACGCGCTCCTCGTGGGTGCGCCCATCGACGGGATACTCCACTTCGATTCACGCAGCCCGGCGCGCGGCGAGCAGGAGGTCCTGTTCTCGGTAGTGCCCGACGATGCCCTGCGTGTACAGGTCGAAGTCCCCGTCGACCGGGCGGAGAGCCTCCGGGACCTCGCCGTCGGCGACTGCACCCTCGCCATCGCCAGCATCGACCGGGCCGCTGACGGCTTCTTCGTGGCGGCCTGGAGCGAACCGCTGAACGGGAACTGCCGCTGGACCCCGGGCACGGTGCTCAGCATCAACCCGCGCTACACGGCCGCTGCGCTGGTCGTCCCGAGGGCAGCACTGTTCCAGTGGCAGCGCGAAGCCCATGTCTTCGTGCGCGACGGCGAGCGGCTGCACGCCCGGCCGGTCACCGTGCTCGGCGACACGGCCGGCGGCTACGCGGTCGAACGGGACCCGGCGCTGTCGGAGAGCGAGGTACTCGTCGCCTCGGTAAGCGCGGCGCAGGGCATTCTCCTCGGCCTGGGGAGTGAATGATGCTGCCCGCGATCGTCCGCTTCTCGCTCACCCAGCGCCTCTTCGTCGCCGTCCTCGCCCTGGCGGTGACCGGCCTCGGTCTGCGCGCCTGGCTGCAGCTGCCCATCGACGCCTTCCCCGATATCGCCCCGACCCAGGTCAAGGTGATCCTGAAAGCCCCCGGCATGACCGCGGAGGAGATCGAGCGGCGGGTGACCTACCCGATCGAGACCGAGCTCCTGGGCATTCCGCGCCAGGCCATGCTGCGCTCGACCACGAAATACGCGATCACCGCGATCACCCTCGACTTCGTCGAAGGCACCGACATCTACTGGGCCCGGCAGCAGGTGAACGAGCGCCTGACCAACGTCCGCGACCGGCTCCCCGCTACCGTCGAGGGCGGCGTTGCCCCCATGAGCACCCCGCTTTCGGAGATGTTCATGTTCACCCTGGAGAACCCGGACCTGGACCTCATGGAGAAGCGCCAGCTCCTCGACTGGGAGATCCGTCCCGTGCTGCGCACCGTCGCCGGCGTGGCGGACGTGAACATCCTCGGCGGCTACGCGCGCAGCTACCAGGTCACCCCGGACAGCAACCGGCTGGCGCAGCTCGGCCTCGGTCTCGAGGACCTGCGCCGCGCCATCGAGAACAACAACCGCAACGTCGGCGCCGGACGGATCAGCCAGGGCAACGATGTGCTGGTGGTGCGCACCGAGGGCCGCCTGCTAGACGCCACGGATCTCGCCGCCGTCCCCGTGCCCGCGCCCTCCGGTGACTTCTACCGCCTTGAGGACCTGGCCCGGGTGGAGATCGGCCATCTCGCGCGCTACGGCGCGGTGACCCGGGACGGCGAGGAGACCGCCGAGGCGCTGGTCATTGCGCTCAAGGATTCGAACACGGGCGCCGTGGTCGAGGGCGTGAAGGCAAAGCTCGCCGAGCTGGAGCGGAGCATGCCCCCGGGCACGACGCTGAACGTGTTCTACGACCGCGCGCGACTGATCGACACGGCCATCGGCACCATCACCAGCGCCCTGGTGCAGGCGGTGCTGCTGGTGATCGGCCTGCTGGCCCTGTTCCTCGGCAACCTGCGCGCGGCCCTGGTCGTGTCCCTGTCGCTGCCGCTGGCTGCGCTGGTGACCTTCCTGCTCATGGCCATGACGGGGCTGTCTGCCAACCTCATGAGCCTTGGCGGGCTGGTCATCGCCATCGGCATGATCGTGGATTCCTCCGTCGTGGTGGTGGAAAACACCGTCACGCGGCTCGCAGAGCGCGCGCCGCTGCCGCGGCTGCACGTGATCTACCGCGCGACCAGGGAAGTCGCCACGCCGGTCGTATCCGGCACCGTGATCGTGCTGATCGTGTTCTCGCCGCTCCTGACCCTCACGGGGCTGGAAGGCAAACTGTTCACGCCGGTGGCCCTGACCATCGTCTACGCCATGCTGGCGGCGCTGGTCCTGTCCCTCACCATCGTGCCCATTCTCGCCTCGCTGATGCTCTCGGCGGAGTCGGCGACGATCCCGCGTTTCATCCAGCGGCTGCAGGTGCTCTATACGACCACCCTGCGCCGGGTGCTCGCGCGGCCCGCGCCCCTTGCTGCAGTGCTCGCGGTGCTGCTGGTCATCAGCGCGGTGCTCGCCGCAATCGTCGGCAAGACCTTCATGCCGGTGATGGACGAGGGTGACATCATCGTCCAGCTGGAGAAGTCACCGACCATCACCCTGGCGGCCTCCGTGGACCTCGACAGGCAGATCGAGACGGCGCTCCTCGCCGGCGTTCCGGAAATCCGCCAGCTGGTGGCGCGCACCGGCTCCGACGAACTCGGCCTCGACCCCATGGGCCTCAACGAGACAGACATCTTCATGGAGCTGGCACCGCGCGATGAGTGGGAGGCGGCGGACAAGGCCGCCATCGAGGACAACATCCGCACCGTGCTCGCGCGCTTTCCCGGCATCAACACCACTTTCACGCAGCCGATCCAGATGCGCGTGTCGGAGATGCTCACGGGCTCGAGCGGCGATGTGGCCATCAAGATCTTCGGCGACGACCTGGCCACGCTCGCAGACCTCGTCGAGCGCAGCGCCGCGGTCGCGCGGGACATCGAGGGCGCCGTGGATGTAAAGGCCGCGGTCACCGAGGGCGGCAAGTTCCTCGCGGTTCGCGTGCGCGGTGAGGTGGCAGCGCGGCACGGTCTTGACACGGAGGCCCTCGCCGACCGTCTGCGCGCGAGCCTGGAAGGCCTCGGCGTCTCGGAGATCATCGAGGGCCGGCGGCGAACACCGGTAGTCTTCGCCGCCCCCGCCGGCGCGACGGACCGGCCTGCGAGTCCGGCTGCGCTGGCGCAGCAGCCGGTGGTGCTGCCCGACGGCAGCGTCGCGCCGCTTGCCGCGCTTGCCAGCATCAGCTACCAAGAGGGGCCGCTGCTCATCGAGCGCGAGCAGGGCCGCCGCTTCGGCTCCATTACCCTGAATGTCGCCGGCCGGGACGTCGTCGGCTTCGTCGACGAGCTGCGCACGCAGCTCCGCGAGCGCGCCCCGCTGCCCCCGGGCTACAACGTCGCCTTCGGCGGCGAGTTCGAGAACCAGCAGCGCGCCATGCGCAACCTGCTGCTGGTGATCCCCGTGGCCCTGGCGCTGATCCTGATCATCCTGTTCACGACCTTCCGCTCCCTGGTGCGGGCCGGCCTGATCCTGGGCAATATCCCCTTCGCTCTCATGGGCGGCATCATGGCGCTGTTCGCGAGCGGCGAGTACCTGTCCGTCCCCGCCTCGGTGGGTCTCATCGCCCTGCTCGGTGTGGCCGTGCTGAACGGCGTGGTGATGCTGAGCTACTTCGAACAGCTGCGCAGCGCAGCCCTGGGCCTCGAGGAGCGTATCCTGCGCGGCGCAGGGCAGCGGCTGCGGCCGATCCTCATGACCGCGACCACCGCCATGTTCGGCCTGCTGCCCCTGGTCTTTGCCAGCGGGCCGGGGGCGGAAATCCAGCGGCCGCTGGCGATCGTGGTCATCGGGGGGCTGCTGACCTCCACCCTGACCACGCTTTACCTGCTGCCGGTGTTCTACCAGTTTGCGGAGGCCCGGCGCCATGACTGATCCCCGACTCCTCGTTCTCATGGTGCCCCGGGAGCGCCGGGATGATTTCGTCGACGTGCTGATGGGCTGGGAGGCGCTGTCCGGCTTCACCCTGCTGCCGGCCCTCGGCTTCAGCCGTGAACACAGCCACTTCAGCATCCCCGAGCAGGTATCCGGGTACCGGGAGTTCGACCGCTTCGAGGTGCTGGTGGAGGCCACGGCGCTGCAGCCCCTGCTCGATCGCCTGTCGGCGGCCGGTGGCCGCGAACGGCTGCGCTACTGGGTGTCACCGGTTACCGCGGAGGGTCACCTGGGGGGACCCGCGCAGGACACCGACCCCTCCTGAACCCGCCCCGGGCTTTCCTGCGGGGATACCGGGGCAGGGCCCTGCGCTCCCGGAAACCCGGAATATGAATATTTTATGACAATACGGTTACAAATTTGCCTTTTACCCCGCCGCGGGGTAGGGTTTTAGGCAGTGCCTAGCATGGCATCGTGACAGTTATGTTACAGGGACGTGAATTTATCGCCGTGAGGCGAAGGAGTCTGACCATGAAAACGAAAACACTGAGCATCCTCGGCGCCCTGGCCCTGCCCCTCGTTGTCGGCAGCGCCCACGCTGAAATCACCCAGGATTGCATCCTCGAAGGTAACGTCGACAAGCGCAAGGCCGCCCAGCTCGGCCAGGATGTCTACGTGAAGTTCCGCAGCGCCGAGGCCGGCGACGAGGCGCCCTGCGACATGGGTCGCAGCAACCGCAGCCGTCGCGTCCAGTTCAAGGCGCCGAGTACCGATGACATCACCGATGCGCCCCACGGCGCCGCCGTGAAGTACCGCTACATCGAGCGCGACAACCAGCGCGGTCAATGGCAGCTGATCGAGAGCTCCGACGGCGCCATCTGACCGCCCCGCCGCCCGGCCCTCTGGCTAGCCAGTAGTGCCGGGCGGCACGCCCCGCGTGAGCTAGGGCGCCCCGTTCCTCGACTGGTCCACCCAGACCAGCTCTTCCGTTGCGAAACCGAGCGCTTCCGCCCGGGCCACGAAACGTTCCTTGAGCGTCTCGTCCACCGTGGGCGTGCGCGCGAGCAGCCAGAGATAGGAGCGGTTGAAGCCGGACACGAAAGCGTACTGGTAGGCGGACTTGTCCAGCTCGAAGACCACGTAGGAGCCGTAGAACGGGCCGAAGAACGACACCTTGAGATGTCCCGTGCCCGGCCCCTGGACGAAGCGGGCGACGCCCTCGGCCTCGTCCCACTCGCCTGCCTCCACATCATAGCCCCGGTTGAGCACGCGCACCGAGCCGTCGTCGTTGAGGCTGTAGTTGGCGTTCACGCCATCGAGCCCGCGCTCGAAGCTGTGGTCCAGCCGGGCAATCTCGTACCAGCGGCCGAGGTAGCGCTCCACCTCGAAGCCCTCGACCGGCTCGACGCCGTCGGGCATGCCGGTGCAGCCGCTGAGAGCGGCGAGGGCCGCGAAAAGCAGGGCGGCGAACAGGCGGTGCAGCATGGGCTTCTCCCGGCAGGATCGTGCCGCCAGTATAGCTGCCCCGGGGGCGCCCGCCGTTGATGTTGCTCAAGGACGGGCAGCGCCCTCGTGCCGCTGACCGCGCAGTACCGCGCGGCGGGCAAAGACCGGGCCGACAATCTCGAAAATCACCGTGGAGCTGATCACCAGGGTCAGGAGGAGGGTCCGGTACTCCGGCAGGTGGTTCGCCGCGACCAGCGCCATGCCGATGGCGACGCCGGCCTGTGGCAGCAGGGCGTAGCCGAGCTGCCGACCCGAGGCGCCGTCGATACCGGCCGCGAACCCGCCGAGGCGTGCGCCGGCCACCTTGCCGAGGGATCGCAGCCCGAGATAGCAGACGCCGATGACCCCGATCTGCGCAAGCGCGCCGACATCGAGGCTCGCCCCCGCGAGCACGAAGAAGAGCAACAGGAAGGGCGCCTCTATGTCCTCGATCGCGTGGAAGGGATACTCGTGGTGCCGGGCGAGGTTGGCGATCACCGCACCGAGGGTCATGGCCGAGATCAGGAAGGATACCTCCAGCCAGAGCGCAAGACCGCCGCAGAGGAACACCAGGCCCACCGCCTCGGAGAGCACCGGCTGACCGGGACGCACCCGGCCGGTCAGGTAGGCCGCCGGCACGCCGAGGGCGCCGCCGAGGAACAGCGCACCGAAGACCTCGCGCAGCGCCGCGAGCACGAAGCCGGTTTCGCCCGCGGCGCCCACCGCCGCCGTCGCCAGGGCCATGCCGGCGCTGAACAGAACCAACGCCCAGACATCGTCCAGGGCGACGATGGCGAGGAGTGCCCGGCTGAAGCGGCTGTCGCTGCCGGTTTCCTGTACCACGTCGAAGACCGCGGCGGCATCCGTTGCCGAGGCGATGCAGCCGAGCACCAATGCCACCGGCAGCGGCAAGCCGAGGGCCCAGAGCCCAAGGCCGACCACCGCCGCCGTTACCAGCGCCGCCACGAGGGAGACGGACAGCACCTCGGCGCTGGCGCTGCGCAGCTGCGCCGGGGTGAGCTGACCGCCAAGCAGAAACCCGACCATGACCAGGGCCATGTCCGCCACCACGGGGAAAAGTTCGCTGACTTCGGCCGGGACCAGGCCGAGCCCCGCCTCGCCGATGAGTATGCCGAAGAGCAGGAGCAGCGTGACCCGGGGCAGGAAAGTGCGCCGGCCGATGGTCGAGGTCACGAGCCCCAGGAGGAAGACACCGCCGAGGGTCAGCAGCAGCTGGTAGGATGTCTCGAGGCCTTCCATCAGTCGCGCGTGCCCTGCCGTCCCGTCATGGTGGTTCCCCGCCCTCGCTCCGCGCGAGTATAGCGCCCCGGCACGAGGCGCCACTGGATTTTCCCGCGGCCATGACGGATCGTTAGGCCATGGGCGGGAAGCACGAAGAGATCGAGTTCAAGGCCGGCGTCGATGCCGCCACCCTGGCGCGCCTGCGCCGGCACCGTGCCCTGCGCCCCGCCACCCTGGGCCGCGCAAGCACCCGCAAGCTGCTCTCCATCTACTACGATGCCGGCGACCTGCGGCTCATGCAGGCGGGCCTGTTCCTGCGCATGCGCCGCAGCGGGGGCCGCTGGGAGCAGACCGTCAAGGCGGCGCGGCTGGCCCTGCCCGGACTGCAGCGGGTCACCGAGGTGACAGACCCCGCTGACAGCCCGAACCCGTCGCTGGCACGCGTCTCGCACGCCGCCCTGCGCGGGGCGCTGGAGGCCGCGCTCGCCGGCGCCGCCCTGCAGCCCGTGTGCCGCTCCGACATCCACCGCACCACGCGGCTGCTGGAGACACCGGAGGGTCGCGTCGAGCTCGCCCTCGACCGGGGCGCGGTCAGCGCCGGCGACGTGGTCGACGCGTTCTGCGAGGTGGAGATCGAATGCATCGAGGGCGGCGCGGAACCGGCCTGGTGCTGGGCACAGACCCTCCTCGGCCGGGAACCCGCCCGCCTGGTGCAGCCGAGCAAGGCCGCCCGCGGCTTTACGCTCGCGGCCGGCGGTGAACCGCTGCGCGCTGCCGCCGACCGCAGTAACCCTTCCGCGCTCGGCCCGCAACGCGATACGGAAGCCGCCGTGGAGGCGATGTTCGCGCAGCTGGCGCGCAGCATTGCCGAGAACCTCTACGTCGTTTACACCAGCGAGGATCCCGAGGGGCCCCACCAGCTGCGCGTCGCCCTGCGCCGCCTGCGCGCCCTGCTCCAGGCAACGGACGGCCTGCTGCGCAAGGGCGCCGGGGATGGGATGGCGCGCGGGGCCAGGGATCTCGGCCGGATCGTCGCCCCCCTGCGCGATGCCGACGTACTCACGGCGCTGCTGCTCGAGGCCGGGCGCGACGACGAGCTCGACGCCGCGCTTGTCGCGCGCCACCACGCCGTGCGCGCGGCGGTCCGCGACGCGCTGCGCGAGGCCGGCGCTACCGGCTTCGTGATAACGCTCCTCCGCCTCGTCGACGAGGGCGGCTGGGTGCAGCGTGGGAAGGGTCGCCGCAAGCGGCTGCGGCAGCCGCTGGCGAAGGCCCTCGGCCCCGCGCTGGATGCGCAGTGGGCCAAGGTGAAACGCCACGGCGAGGGCTTCGGCAAGCTCGATGCGCCCGCCCGCCATCGCCTGCGCAAGGACCTGAAGGTCCTGCGCTACATGCTGGAGCTCGCTGCCCTCGACCCGGAAACACCACCCCCCGCCGGGCTCCTGAAGACCCTTGCACGCCTGCAGGACGCCCTGGGTGTACTGAACGATGCCGATAACCTCGCCGGCCGGCAGCTCACCCTGGACGACCCGGCACTCGCCCGCGCCATGGCGCGGCGGCAGGCCCGGCTGCCCGTGCTGAAGAAGGCGGCCAGGCGCAAGCAGCTGGCGAAGGCACGCCGCGCCTGGGACAGGCTGCACCAGCGCTGGTACCGCTAGCGCGAAGGGTGGATGTAGCGAAAGGTGAGGTTCACCCGGGGACCGCAGGGGCGCGCCTGCCGCGGGATCTCGTGCTTCCAGTTCACCTGCGTGTCCCCCGCCATCACCAGGACACTGCCCGACGGCAGCGGCAGTTTCAGCGCCTTGACGGCCTTGTCGTGGCGGTGCCTGAGGCGGAAGGGGCGCGCTTCACCGAGGCTCAGGGACGCGATCACCGGGCGGTCACCCAGCTCCGGTTCATCGTCCGCGTGCAGGCCCATGGCATCCTGCTGGTCCCGGTAGTAATTGAGCAGCACGCTGTTGAAGGGCGCGTCGGCGAGGCGCTCCATGCGCCGGCGCAGGTCGTCGAGACGCGCCGTCCAAGGCAGGGGCTCGAGGGTCGTTCCCGAATAGCGGTAGCTGGCACCGGGGTCCCCGTACCAGGCGAACAGCCGCGGCTGTAGGTAGCGCTTGCCGAAGAGCACCACGTCGCCGGTTCGCCAGGGCGTGTCCCGCAGTAGTTCCGCGAGCAGGGCGTCGCTGGCGAGGCCGAGCGCCACGGCGCGGTGCAGCACCAGCGCGGCCCCGGGGGCACTGATCACCTCCGATGAGGTCTCCGGGAAAAGATCCATGGCACAATTATGAAGCGGACGACAGTGCCTGCCCAGGCGGGCCGGCGCCCGCCGCCCGACCACTGCCCGGGAGCCCGCCTTGACCAACGTGCCGACCCCGCCGGCGGACCGCATCCTCCTCCTCGACGTGCTGCGAGGTTTCGCGGTCCTCGGCATCCTGCTCATGAACATCGTCGGCTTCGGGCTGCCCTCGCCGTCCTATTCCCACCCCGGCTTCGACGTGTCCGCCGCGCTGTCCCCGGACCTCGTCGCCTGGGCCACGGTCGAAATCCTCGGCGAGGGCTGCATGCGCGGCCTCTTCTCCCTGCTCTTCGGCGCCAGCCTGCTGCTCTTCACCACCGGCGACGGCGCCAAGGGCGCGGCGATACACTACCGGCGCATGGGCTGGCTGCTCGTGTTCGGCCTCGTCGATGCCTACCTGCTCCTCTGGTTCGGCGACATTCTCGTCTGCTACGCCGTCTGCGGCGCTCTCCTCTACCCGCTGCGCAACGCCCGGGCGCGCACGCTGATCGTGCTCGCCGCACTGGTCGCGCTGCTGAGCACGGCGCTCTACAGTGTGCTCTACCTGATGCTGCAGTTCGCCCGCGATGCCCACGAGGCGCTGGCTGCCGGCGCGGATCCGGCCACGCTGCCCGCGGAGTTCGAGAGCGCCGCGGCGGGCTGGCGGGAGTTCAGTGCCCCCTACCTGGTCGGGGCGGAGGCGGTGCAGGAGGAGCTCAGCCAGCGCCGGGAATCCTACGCCAGCGCCTTCGCCTGGAACCTGCCGCAGGTGAACAGCATCCTCTTCTTCGTGAACCCCCTCTTCCTGCTCTGGGATGCGCTGATGATGATGCTGCTCGGCATGGCGCTGTACCGGCTGGCAATCCTGCGCGGCGAGGGCTCCCCGGGAAGGCTTCGCGGGCTCATGCTCGGTGGCTTCGCCCTGGGCCTTGGCGTGAACGGCTGGGAGGTGGCCCGCGCCATCGCCGGAGGCCTGGACCTGATGGGGACGTTCGCGCAACTGCAGTGGAGCTACCACCTCGGCCGCTTCGGCATGACCCTCGGCTATCTCGGCCTGGTCGCCTGGCTCCTGCGGCACGGTCGGCTCGCCGCCCTTACCCGGCGCCTTGCCGCCGTCGGGCGCATGGCCCTGAGCAACTACCTGCTGCATTCCGTGGTCGCGCTGTTCCTGTTCACCGGTGCGGGCCTGGGCCTGGTGGGGGAACTGGGACGGGCGCAGCTCTACCTCGTGGTCCTCGCCCTGTGGGCGCTGCAGCTGTGGCTGAGCCCCTGGTGGCTGGCGCGGCACCGTTTCGGGCCGCTGGAATACCTATGGCGCCTGCTCACCTACCTGCGCGTACCAGCGCCGCAGGCAGCGGTGCCGGTGCCGGAACACCGCCCGGTACACCGGCGCGAGCAGTGACCCGAGCACGGGCAGGCGGCAGGCAAAGACCACCCGGTCCTCGACGAGCGTCCCGCCCGGCACCGCGCGCAGCAGCCGCTTGTGCCGCCAGCTGCGCATGACCAGCGAGCTCGAGCGCTCGTAGAAACCCGCCTCCCCCGTGGCCTCCAGGCGAAAATGGTGGAGGTCCAGCGGCAGCACGCCGAGCAGCAGAATGACACTCCGAAACAACGGCCGGCCCACCGGCCAGGCGGGCAGGGGCCGCTCGCCCCAGGGGGCCGGCATCGTCATGCGCAGCCACGGACCCAGCTCGGCGTTCACCGCCGCCGGGCGGAGCAGCTGCGCCGAAGCCTCCGCCGGCGGCAGCGCCAGGGTCGAGGAAAACACGAAGCCGGGCACGGCGTCAGCGGGGCCGACCCTACTACGCGTCGACGGTACGGCCGTGCGCCAGCGCCGTGGCCTCGATCTCTATTTCGAGCTCCGGCAGGGCCAGGGCCTTGACCTCGACGATCGTGTCCGCCGGGTAAGGCGGCGAGAAGTGGCGCTCGCGAAGGGCGACGATGTCGGGGAAGCGAGCCATGTCCGTGAGGTAAATGGTGACCTTGATGACCTGGGCGAGGCTGGAGCCACCGGCCTCCAGGACCTCCGCCAGGTTCGCGAACACCTGCTCCGCCTGCGCGGCGAAGTCGCCGACGCCGACCAGGTTGCCATCCCTGTCGATGGCCGCCTGACCGGAGGTGATCACCAGGTCGCCGACGCGAAAGGCCTGCGAAATCCGGTAGGGGGCCAGCGGGTCCGGCTCGGTACTGACTTGCACTGCATCCATGGTCAATCGAACTCCTCGTTACCAACAGCCTCTGACAGGCGAATTTTCAAGCGACATCCGGGCGACATCGTGGACGGATCGGCGCAGCCGCTGCGTCGCGGGGTTCAACCGCCGGCGGGGGTCAGGCGAAGCAGCCGGCCCTGGCTGCTTCGGCGCTCGTCCTCCAGCACCCAGAGGGCGCCGCCCGGCCCCTCGACAACGCTGCGGATCCGCGCCCCCATGGGGTAGCGCGCCACCTCTTCGGCGCTGTCTTCCCCCAGGCGGATGCGGACGATGGCCTGGGACGACAGGCCGGCGGCCAGTGCATCCCCGCGCCAGTCCGCGAACAGGTCGCCGCGGTAGATCATGAGATCGCCGGGCGAGATGACCGGGGTCCACCAGGCCTTCGGCGCTTCGAACTCCGGGCGGGTGTCGTGGTCGGGCATGGGGCGCCCGTCATAGTGTTCGCCGTTCGAGACGACCGGGTAGCCGTAGTTGGCGCCGCGCTGGATGAGGTTGAGCTCGTCGCCCCCGGCCGGGCCCATCTCGATCTCCCAGAGCCGGCCCGCTTCATCGAGGGCGATGCCCAGCGGGTTGCGATGCCCCAGGGACCAGATCTCACCGTACACGGCGACGTCATCGACCAGCGGCTCCTCGCTGAGGTAATCCACGAACGGGTTGTCCGCGGGTACGGAGCCGTCGTCGTGAAGGCGGATCATCTTGCCGAGGTTGGCCTGCATGTCCTGCGCCGGCGTGAACTTCTGCCGTTCACCGGAGGAGATCCACAGGTAGCCCTCGTCGTCGAACAGCAGCCGGTGGCCGTAGTGGCCGTAACCGAACACCTTCGGATACTGGCGCCAGAGCACCTCGACGTCGCGGAGCGCCGGGCTCCGGCCGCCCGTATCCAGCACGCCGCGGGCGACAGCGGCACCGCGCGTGTCGCCGGTGCCGCTCTCGACATAGCTCAGGTAGACGAGGCCGTTCTCCGCGAAGTCCGGGTGCAGCGCGACATCTCCCAGGCCGCCCTGGCCGCCGTAGGCCACGTCGGGCACACCGTCGACCGGGCCGGCCTTGGCGCCGTCCCGGGACACGACGAACAGGCTGCCCTTCTTCTCCGTCACCAGCATGCGGCCGTCCGGGAGGAAGGCGAGCGCCCAGGGCTCGTCGAAATCGGCGATCACCTCGCGCTCGAACGGCGCCCCGGCGTCGGCACAGGCAAGGACGGGCATCAGCGCGAGCGCGCACAGGAGGTGGCGGAACATGGACATGGTCTGGCTCCTCGGACTGGGTGCTGGGTGGCTTTGAGTCCCTGACTCTAGCGGAACGCCGCCGGTGCCGCCAGCGAGGCACGGCGGCAAGGTAACCTGCTATCGTTCGCCTGTCGCCCCCACCCTGGCCGCAACGCAAGCTATGTTCGCTCACCTGCGCCAACGCCGTCGTCGCGCCCGCCGCGCACGGCTTCTGAAGCAGACCCGGATCCGCTACGGCGCCTGGCACGCTGCCTGTCGCCGCCTGCCTGCCCTCGCCTGGCTGGACAGGCGCCGACGCGTGCGGCTGCGCGTGCTCGCCGGCCTGTTTCTCGCCGAGAAAACGATCGCCGGCGCCGGCGGCCTCACCGTGGACGAGCACATGGGCACGGTCATCGCGGCACAGGCGTGCCTGCCGGTACTCGAGCTGGGCCTCGAGGCCTACCGGGGCTGGCGCACGGTCATCGTCTACCCCGACACCTTCCTGGTCGACCGCCACGAGGTCGACGAGGCCGGTGTGCTCCACGAGAGCCGGCAGGAACTGGCCGGCGAGTCCTGGGAGCAGGGCCCGGTCATTCTCTCCTGGGGCGACATTGCCTGGGCGGGACCCGGGGGCGACCTCGACGGCGCGATCATCCTCCACGAGTTCGCGCACAAGCTCGACATGCTGAGCGGTGGACCCAACGGCATGCCGCCGCTGCACCGCGGCATGGACCCCGCCGCCTGGACCGAGGCCTTCAGCACTGCCTATGCGGCGCTTTGCGGCGCGGTGGATGCCGGGGAGGAAACCGCCATCGACCCCTACGCCGCGGAGTCACCGGGCGAGTTCTTCGCCGTGCTCTCGGAGGAGTTCTTCGAGGCGCCCGCGCAGCTCCGGGCCGGCTTTCCCGACGTGTACCGGCAGCTGGCCGGCTTCTACCGCCAGGACCCGGCAGCAGCTGCCGCCCCCGTCACGGCAAAGCCCGACTAGCGGGGCTCGTGCCAGCCGTCCGCGGCAGTGGCGAGCACGGCGTCCAGGGGCCGCCGGGGCGACGCCTCGCCGGGATCGTCACAGTAGCCCAGGCGGAGGAGCAGCTGCGGAAAGCCGTCGTGCCCCAGCTGGTGCTGGAGCCGGTGGCGCAGCGCCGGGACCTGCACCGGCTGGTTGAGATAGCCCGCCTGCAGGCCGTGGCTGCAGGCCACCAGCAGCAGACGCTCCAGCGCCTGGCCGGCCCGCAGCCAGTCTTCGCTGCTGTCACCCGCCGTGCCGATGGCGA
Organism: Pseudohaliea sp.; assembly: GCF_040217025.1. Taxonomy (GTDB): domain Bacteria; phylum Pseudomonadota; class Gammaproteobacteria; order Pseudomonadales; family Halieaceae; genus Pseudohaliea. Next base: position 486,714 of record NZ_JAVJOA010000010.1, read on the forward strand.
GGAGCAGCGGCGAGTTCTCCGCCAGCGCATGGTCCTTCGCGCCGACGCCGGTCCCCATGTCCACCGTGCGCACGACCACCTGCGCCAGGGGTGCGGCGATGCCGGCGAGCGCCAGGCCGTCACCGCGGCGCCGGGGGTGCATCCACTGCGCCAGCTCGCGGCGCCAGTGCGGGCTGGACCACTGCATCGCATCGCCCTCGGAGACCAGCCCCGCGACAGCCTGTCGCCGCGCGTCGTCATCGACGACGACCGCCCAGGCGCCCTCGTCCTCCACGGCGCGCAGCAGGTCGCGGAGCACGGCCGGGGGCACCGCCCGGTCATCGAAGCGCTTGCGCAGCGTGCGCCGGCGGCCGATCTCGCCGGCCAGCGCCGCGTCGCCGGCGACGTCGCTACCCGGGGCGAGATGCACCGTGGCGAGAAGATCTTCCGCGGCGTCGTCGGGCAGGAGCCGACAGGCGGCTCGAAGCCCCGCCGCCGCGGCGGCCACGCGCAGGTTGAGGAGCGCACAGCCGCAGCTGATGGTGAGTTCCCGGTCGTCCGGGTCGTTGACGGGCAGCGCCCGCGTGCGATCCGCGAACAGGTGCACCGCGTCGTGCTCGAGCCGGAACAGCCAGGGCTGGGTGTTGTGGCTGGAAGGGGCCCGTACCGCGGCATCCAGCAAGGCACGTTGCTGTTCGCCGGGGCCGGCGGGCGGGGTCTTCTCGGTCACGGCTGCATCTCCTCCTGCGTGTTTTCCAGGCGGCAGGCGGTGGACACCGCCTGCTCGATCTCCAGGGCCGTAGCGGCAAGGACCAGGCGCAGCGGGTCATCATCGTCCACCGCCGCCAGCGCGGGGGCGAGCGCGGCCCTCGCCTGCCCGACACAGTCATAGGCTAGCAGGAGATCGGCAAGGTTGTTGCGCGCCGCGGCATGCTGCGGGTCGTTCGCGATCGCCCGCCGGTAGTGGCGAAGCGCCGCCTGCGCCCGCCCCGCGGCGCGCAGACCGTTGGCGGCGGCGAACGCCAGGTCGGCGTCGCCGGGCCAGCGCGCGCTGGCCTGCGTCCAGCCGGGGAGGATGGCCTCGGCGCCGAGCACGGGCTCGGCGGCGGCGAGCGCATCCACGACGTCCCGGGCGTCCGCCACCGCGGGCAGCTGCCCGGGTGGAAGGACAACCAGCCCCCAGCGATCCGCGCCCTGCCAGTGCCGGCGAAAGGCACGGAGGCTCTCGCGCCGCCTGCGCTCGCGCCCGGAGCGCAGGACCCAGTGTTCCTCGTCCGCCCGGTAGCCCACGACCACGGCGTAATGCCAGCGCGGCAGGCTGTCGAGGCCGAGGTTCTGCAGCACCAGTACCGGGTGCCCCGCCAGCAGCTCTGCCACCAGCGCCTCTTCGCCGGCCGCCACGGGAAACGGCACGCGGCCGTGGCGCCGCGCGGCAGCGGCCAGCTCGGCCTGCAGGCTGCCGCGACGGGCGGGCAGGTAAACGTCGTCGACCAGCGCCTCCGCGCTCACCGGCAGACCCGTGGCGGCCAGGACCGTTGCCAGCGCGGCGGGGCCGCACTGGTAGCGGTCCTGGGGAAAGAACGGCACGGCATCGAGTTCGACCGACGCCGCGACGGCGGGCGGCTCGACCGGCGCGAGGATCGTGCAGCCCGCTGCCAGCACCAGCAGCGGCAGGAGAAGAGCGATGCGCGTCGCGAGCACCCTACGGCAGCGCGCGGGCAGTGCTAGACGCCGGTGAAGACGTCCGTGACACCAACGAGTTCGAGGATCAGGAGCACGACGAAGACCGCGCCGATGAGGCCGAGCACACTGCTCCCGGCAGGCAGTTCGTCGAGGCGCGTGTTCAGCTGGGCCAGCTCCGCCGGCGACAGGGCGGCCACCCGTGCCCGGGCGTCCTGCGGATCGACACCGAGCGCCGTCAACTGCGCCCGCACGTCGGCGCGCGCGAGCGCAGCGCCGGCCGCACCGAGGGACTGCTCGGCCCGCGCCGCCGCGAGGTACTCGCCGGTGCTGACCATGGCGGCCCGGGCGGGCATGGCCGCCGTAGCCGCGAGGAAGACGAGCAGTTGAAACAGGACCAGGGTGCGGGAAAGCATGGCTCACCTCCATGAGGAGCGAAGTAAACCGCCATGCTACCGAAGGGTCTTTGCCCTGCCTAGCTCACCTCGCGTGCCGCAGGGCGCGAACTGCACCCTGCGAGCCCTCGCCCGCGGTTAGCGTCACACCGTCGTGTTCCGTGCTAAGGTCACCGCACAAGAACAACGAGTAAGACCCGCCATGGCCGCTCCCCTGGAAATCGACGTCTTCTGGTCCTTCCGCAGCCCCTGGTCCTACCTGGCGACACCGCGCCTCCGCGACTGGCAGGCCCGCTACGCGCTGACGGTGAACTTCCGGCCGGTCTACCCACTGGCCATCCGCACCCCGGAATTCTTCCATAACCAGCACCCGCAATGGCTCGGCTACTTTCTCACAGACCTCATGCGCTGCGCGGAGTATCTCGACCTGCCGATCAGCTGGCCGGAGCCGGATCCGGTCAACCAGTACGTCGATGACGACGGCGTGCGCCAGACCGGAGAGGAGCAGCCCTACATCCATCGCCTGACCCGCCTCGGCGCCCTTGCCGCCGAGCAGGGCGACGGCATCGCCTTTGCCGACGAGATCGCGCGCGTGATCTGGGGCGGCACGAAGAACTGGCACGAGGGCGACCACCTCGCCGGCGCCGCCGCCCGCGCCGGCTTCGACCTCGCGGCCCTGGACCGGCAGGTCGAGGCGGAAGCGGACCGGCTGGAAGCCGTGATCGAGGAAAACCAGACTGCCCACGAAGCCGCCGGGCACTGGGGCGTGCCGACCTGCGCCTTCCGCGGCGAGCCCTTCTTCGGCCAGGACCGGCTCGACCTGCTGCTCTGGCGCCTGCGGCAGGCGGGGCTTTCGGAGCGCTAGCTGGCGGCGGATTTTTCGGCCGGCAGGCCGCGCAGCAGGAGCCACAGGGCCAGCAGCAGCTGGCTGAGCGCCAGCGGCGCGAGCAGCGCGAAGTTGACCTCTGCACCGAGAACCGCGCTGCCGATGGCGTAGAGCTGCAGGGCCACGGCGAAGCGGCCGAAGTTGGCCAGGAAACGCGGCACGAGCCGCAGAGCGAGAAGCCCGGCGTAGAGGATCAACAGGCTGACACCGGACGCGAGCAGGCCGAGATAGTGCGTGGCGTTGCGCAGAAGCGCCCCGAGTACCCGCACCGCGGGCCCGGGGTCGGCACCGCCGGTCGCCGTTTGCCCGAGGGTTTCCGCCACCATCACCATCGACAGCACGCCAAGACAGGCGGTAGCCAGGGTGAACAGCACGCTCGCGCGGATCGTCGCCATTTCAGCAGAGGTCAGCGCAAGGTAGCCCCCCTCGCCAAACAGCGGCGCGGTCAGCCACAGGTTACTGGCAATCCCGCAGCCCAGCTGCAGCAGGATCAGCCCGCCGAGGAGCCGGCCCAGTGTGCGATCGGTGTGAATCATGCCCTGGCTCCCGAGTCATTGGCACTGGCTGCTCTGTATGCGCCGATACCCGGTCCGGGGGTACCGCCACTCATCGCAGGATTCCATCCTCCTGCCGTCTTCGACCCCGGTTCACGACCGATGGCCCGCCTCAGCCTTCGAACGCGGCCCGGATCAGCCACATGAGCGCCTGACCCGCGGCGAGAGCGCTCGTGAGCAGACCTTCACCGGCCATCCGGGCCAGCGTCGATGCGGAGCCGGCCCTAAGCGCGACGCTCCACCCGCCAGGGCGGATGCCGGCGGTTCTCCCCAGCCCAATAGAGCTTGATGCGGTTGCCCGACGGGTCCCGCAGCACGGCTTCACGCCAGAGATAGCGTTGATCGGTGGGGTCCTGGTCAAAGGCGAACCCGCGCGACTTCAGCTGTTCGACCCACTGGTCGAGATCGGCGCGCTCGAAGTAGATGATGGCTCCGTTATGGAACGCCGCATCCTCGAGCGAAAGGGAAAAGGTTGCTTCGCCGTGCGGGCACTCGAAGCGGGCATAGTGCGGCGTATCGACGATCTGGGTGAAACCCATGTCGCGATAGAAAGCAGTCGCCTGCCCCATGTCACTGACCGGCAGGGTGACCTGGTTGAGATTCACGTCACGTCGCTCCTGTTTTGCACCCGGTAGAACGCGAGCGCATTGTCGCACAGCACCGCCCGGGCGCCCGCGTCGCCCAGCGCCTCCCCTACCCGGTCGATATCCGACTCCGCGAAGGGCCGTGGTGCCCGCGTCGAGGGAAGATCCGAGCCGAACATGAGCGCCTCCGGGTTTACCGCATGGATTTCGCGCAGCGCGGCTTCGACTGGGAAGTCCACGCGGCCGAAACCCGTGGCCTTCACGCGCACGCCACGCTCCACGAGAGAGAGGAGATCCTGCAGCCCGGCGCGGCTGAGGCCCAGGTGGTCGATGCACAGCGAGGGGAGCTCGAGCAGCATGTGGCGCAAGGGGCCTAGCTCGGCGGCATCGACGTAGAGCTCGACGTGCCACCCCGCGAGTTCATGGAAGCGCGCTGCCATGGCCTCGAGGTCCGCCGCGGCCGCCGATCCGCCGCGGCGAAGGTTGAAGCGCACGCCCCGGACCCCGGCCGCCGCCAGCGCCAGCACCTCGTCGTCGGTCACCGTCGGCGGCAGCTGTGTGACGCCCACGAACCCCTCGCCGAGCTCGCGCAGCGCCGCGAGCAGGTAGGACTGCTCGAAGGCCTGGAAGGACCCGGACACCGCCGCGCCACCGACCAGCGGCCAGGCCGCCGTGCGCGCCCGGTAGTCAGAAACCGTGAAGGACGCCGGCAGGTAGCCGGCGTTCTCGACCAGCGGGAAGCGCGGGTCGATGATGTGCAGGTGACTGTCGAAGAGAGGCCGCGGGTTCAAGCCGGTACGGCATCCTCGTCGCCGAGGATGGCATAGACGATGAACTCGTTCCCGCTGGGCTCGAGGAAGTGGAAGCGGCGCCCCCCGGGAAAGGCGTAGACGGGCTTCAGGATCGTGCCCCCGGCGGCCTCGACCCGGGCCTGGCTTGCGGCGAGGTCCCCGCTGTAGAAGCCCACCACCGCGCCGCCGCTGTCCTGCCGCGTGCCGCCCTCGGCCCGGTAAAAGCCCACCATGGGTCCGCCGGAGGGGCTGTCGATGTAGTCGGGCCCGTAATCCGTGAAGGTCCAGCCGAAGGCATCGGAAAAAAACGCCTTGGTCGCCTCGAGATCCGCGGCCGCGAACTCGAGATAGTCAATCTGCTCAGTGGTCGTCATGGCGTCCGCCCCCGCTCTCGCGGCCCTGTGCCGGGCCGTCTTGCCCTGAATTGTAGGACACGGCGGCGGCTTGATCATCGGGGTCTCGCACACTACCCGGTTTGTGCAGAGCTGTGGGCGGCGAGGCAGCTTTGAGTGTGCTGCCGGAAGGAAAGTGAGCTACGGTATGCGTGCGATCCGGCCGGAGGGCCGCTTCGGTCTCATCTGGAAGCGAGGCATCATGGAATTGGTCATCGCCCTCTGGGCCCTGGGTATCGTGCTGATCGGGCTCGGCATCGCCGGCATGCTGCTGCCTGCCATGCCCGGGCCGCCGCTGCTGCTCGCGGGCTTCGTAGTCGCCGCCTGGGCGGAAGACTTCCGCTACGTCGGCTGGCCGACGCTTGCGTTCCTGACCCTGCTGACCGTGGTTGCCTACCTTGTGGACTTCATTGCCGGCGCCCTCGGCGCCAGGCATTTCGGGGCGTCATCGCGAGCGGCGGTGGGCGCAGCGATCGGCGCGGTCGTCGGCCTTCTCTTCGGCCTGCCGGGCATCCTCCTTGGACCGCTGGTCGGCGCCGTGCTCGGCGAGTTGACGGAGCACGACGACCTGCACCGCGCGAGCCGCGCCGGCATCGGCGCCACCGTGGGCTTCCTTCTCGGCACCGCGGTGAAGATGGCCATCGCTTTCACGATGCTGGGAATCTTCGTGCTCGCCCGTGTCGTGTAGGGCACAGCGTGAAGCACTGCTCAAACTGAGGCGCGGGGCACCCGCAGACGGCTTACTCCGTGCGGTCGGCGACCGGGGGAAACCAGGCTGACAGCCTGGCCGCCGCCCTCTCCTTGACCGCATCATCAATGAACAGCGCTACCGTGGCCACGGCCGCGCTCAGCGTTGCGAGGTCATCAGTGAAGCCGATGGCCGGCAGCGCATCCGGGATCGCGTCGGACGGCAGTACCAGGTAGGCGAGCGCGCCGTAGATGACCGAGCGCGCCCAGGCGGGCGTTTGCGGGGCGCGGGCCGCGTAGTAAAGCCACAGCGCCTTCTCGACGACCTCTCGCCCCGCCGCCAGTGCATGATTGCGGAGCTTCGTCCAGAAGCCGCTCTCGACGAGAGCCCGCTGCGATGCCGTCACCATACTGAGTACCTCCGCCGGCCATAGGCTTTCCTCGCGGACAGCGTATAACAATCACACCCCGGCCGCGAGGGCCGGCCAGCGTCAGCTGCCGGCCTGCTCACTCCTCGAGTCCACCCACTGCAACGACCTGCAGCGGCTCCCCGGTCTCGTCCTGCAGCTGCTGGTCGTAGGCCGCCTGCAGGCCCGTCATGTCGGCGGCCTCCTCGACGGGACCGTAGTCGATGAGGCGCGGATACATGGGGGAGAGAAGCGCGGCAATGATCCCGATGGCGGCGAACAGCGAGAAGGTATCCGTGTAGCCAAGCTCCCGCGCCAGCAGCCCCACCAGCGGTGACCCGGCGGCCTGCCCCAGGGCAACCGCCATGAAGGGCAGCACCGGCCCGAGCGAAAGGCGCCCCGGCAGGAGCCGTATGCCGGTCATCAGGTAAAGCCCCGTCAGGCTCATGTAGGCGAGGCCGAAGACCATGGCGGAAAACACCGCCAGCGTGAGCTGGCCCGGGCTCGCGGCCAGCAGTGACAGGCTCGCCGCCAGCATCATCAGCATCAGCGACTGCGTGATCGGCGGGTTGTTCCGGTCCGCGAGGTCCGCCACCACCGCGCCACCGAGACCGGCCAGGCCCGCCGCCAGCCAGAGTCCCCCGGTCGCCGCCGCCGGCAGTGCGCCGGTCGTCACCATGAGGTCCGGCGCGAAGACCCAGTAGGCCGAGGCAACAAAGCCCATGACGAACGCAAAAACCGAGAGGCGCAGGAGCCGCCACCACTGCAGCGGCGTCACCGGCGGCGGGGGCGCCGCATCGGCGGGAGTAATGCGTGAGACGGCGGGAATGACCACGGCCGCCGCGAGGACACCGAGCGCCGCCAGCACCGCGAACACCGCGTAGGCAAAGCGCCAGTCGCCGGCAAGAAAGAACACCGCGGGCACCGAGAGCACCACGCCGATGCTGGTCCCCGCATTCATGACTGAGCTGACACGGCCGTGCAGTGAGCGGTCGACCAGCGCCTGCATGGCCGCCGTAAGCGCCGGCATCATCAGGCCGGTACAGATTCCACAGGCAAACACGCCGATAGCGAGCATGAACGCATCGCCGCTTGCACTGATCAGCGCGAGGCCCGCCGTCCCGAACACTCCGGACAGCACGGCGGCATTGCGCGCACCCAGCCGGTCGGCCGCCAGGGGCGCGACCAGGGTCGCCAGCACGAAACTCACCAGCGGCAGCGCGCCGATAACGCCGACGAGCGCAGGTCGCAACGCCAGGTCGTCACGGATCGGCGGTACGAACAGGCCGAATGCAAAGCGCGCGATGCCGTAGCTGATGGCGACCAGCGCGGCACCGAAAAGCGAAAAACTGGTACTGGAAAGCTCCCTGATAGCGACCTCCGTGCGCCCGGCGGTGTCGGGCGCGAGCCAGGGGATTGAAGGTGCCACACCCCGTACCGCAGCTGTCAATGGGCCACGGCGGTACGACGATCACTCACCCTCGAGTGCTTCGCGCTCCTCCTCGTAGTCACCGTACGGCTTCTCGAGCTGTTGCATGCACTCTTCGTAGCGCGTATCCGGGTACTGCTGGCAGTCCACCCGCTGACTTTCCTGGATAGCGTTGTAGACCTGCTGATTGCTGCACCCGGGGGCAAAAAGGCAGAGCCCGACCAGTAATATTGACCCTGATCTCACGACGGCATGAACCCCGCACTCTCTCTGATACTGATCGGGTTCCCGTCAGGATCTGTACAACGTACGATGATTCCCCAGTCGTTCTCTATCAGCCGGGCGTTACCATCCTGCGCGCGGACCTCTTCGAAGGCTTCGTGAATATCCGCCACATTGAAACGCAGTATCGTCGGACTCTGTGCGACGGATTTTTCCTCAGCGGAAGCCACACCGCCGGTCTCGATCATGAGATAGGCGGAACCGAACTCGAGACAGGTCAGGCGGAAGTCGCCATCCACCTTCGAGAACAGCTCCCTGAGACCGAACAGCGTCCTGTAGAACGACACGCACGCGTCGAAACGGGATACGTTCAGGATGATGCCGCACTGCTCAACGTTCATCGCGAATCCTCGCTAGCGGTCGCGCCGTGAGGGCGCTCACCAGGGGTCAGGCGCCCCCCGAAAAGCGCGCCCGGATCCGGGTCGAGCTTAGCAGATAGGCGGACAGCGCGAGGTACAGCAGGTACTCCGCGGACATCACGATGTAACGCTCCGCGCCGTCTCCGAAGGCCCGGAAATCCACCGTCTCGACGAAGCAAAGCGTAGCAAGTGTGGCGTACATCGTGATCGTGGCGAAGGGTGTGTATTTCCAGCGCTTGGCAAAACCAAGAAGGAAGACCAGGCCGGTCAGCAGGATAAGGACCCAGTGAAAAAGCTGGGTGCCGGGAGGAAAGTTCGCGTTTTGCAGACCAAAAGCCGCCGAGGGCACCAGGTACTCGACTAGGCCCAGCAGGCCCCACGCGAGCAGGACGGCTTTCAGGAGGACCAGTGCATAGGGGGCGTAGCGGCTCATGGCAGCTGTGATGACCGCTCAATCCGGCAGTTTCTCGAACGTCGGCGCATCCCCCGCCTTCTCCTCCCAGGCGGCTTTGCTGCATACGAAGATGTGTGCCGTGGGCGACATGTCGATAGCCGTGTCCAGGCAACCTGCGGGCACGACAAGCAACCCCGGGGGCTGGGTGCCGGGCAATGCGGAACCACACCGCTTGCAGAAACTCTTGTAATGGCGGGTGCCCGGAAGCCGAAACGCTGTCACCGCATCGGCACCCGAGTGCCAGAGCAATTGAGCGGACTGCGAGAACAGGTTTGCCGCATGAGCCGAGCCGCTATCTTTCTGGCAGCGCCGGCAGTGACACAAGTAAAAGCTGTCAAAGTCACCCTTCACCTGGAATTTCACGGTGCCACACAGGCAAGAACCGCTATGGTCAGTCATCAGGCACAACCCATGGTTTCGCCGGTGACATGCGGTTGACGCTGTCAACAAGGGCACACAGCATGCGCGTCCCGATGCCTGGCCTTTCTATGCGGCGGATTCCGCATCCATTTCCCGGTGTTCTCATCTCCATAAACCATTCACGCTCAAGCAAGATTTCCAGCCTGACCTGAGACCCGGTACTGAAGGTACCCATAGACAGACGGAAGAAACAACTCTGGTATGCCCCTACGACTGTAGACACCTGACAGCGTTATAATCAATGCTAATACAGGATGTCAGATTGTGAGCGGGAAACGCTACACCGAGGAGTTCAAGATCGAGGCCGTCAAGCAGGTCACCGATCGCGGCTAAAAAATTGTGGAGGTCGCGCAGCGGCTCGGGATCAGCTCAAAGAGCCTGGGTGACTGGGTCAAGCAATACGGCGATGCGGGCTCGCAGCATCAAACCATTACGAGCCAGCAGGAGGAACTGCTACGCCTTAAAGCTGAGCTTCGGAGGGTCGTCGATGAGAGGAAAATACTAAAGGAAGCCGCCACGTTCTTTGCAAGCGAGTCAAAGGAAAGATACGCATTCATAGAGTCCCGAATCAATAAACACCCTGTCGCAACGATGTGCCGAGTGCTCAAAGTTCACCGCAGCGGCTTCTATGCCTAACCGTGGTATTGGATCTGTTCTCCCGACAGGTCGTTGGCTGGAGCACGAAGAATAACCTCCGTGCCGCTTTGGTGATCGATGCGCTGCCGATGGCACTTTGGCGCCGCAAACCCGAAGCAAGTGTTCTGATACATTCCGACCAGGGGATTCAATATACCTGCTCGGGCCGGCGACCGGGTATCCCTTCGGGTGGTTACCACGCATCCCCTGACAGCGTTTACCCGTTGACTTGCGTCAAGGGTATGCCGCGTGGGGTCAGCGATCCCGGCCAATTCGTCTTGCAGGAGTTGTTCGGCTGGCTGCCGGGGTGATTTGCTTAAACGCTCATGGATGTGAACGGGTAAGACTCAGATACCGGGTGACCGGTATAAGCAGACACGCGGCAATCAGGCATAGCGCAAGTGCGCTCCAGCCCAATGTTCCGGGCGATGTGAAGGTAGACATAAAGCCGCCCACAAGAGGACCGATTCCCATGGAAAACAGCAGGGCGGCACCTACGATCGCCGCAGTTTTTCCCGTCGGATCTGCTTCAGCACCTGTCCCAAGTATGTAAGGATAACTGAACATGTACACAATCCAGTAGGCTGTGACGGCAAATACAAAACTCCACGGCGCACTGGCCGTATTTAATAGCAGACAGGCGCAGCCAACTCCTGAAAAACCAGCGACCATCGGTAAAGTTCTGCCCCAGCGGACGCCCAGCCAACCCGCTGAGGCGGAGCCTACGACACCCGCGGCCGTACCCACCCCCATAATAGCACCGATATGGGCGCTACTAAGCCCCAGGTTCTGGCCCACCCGTTCTGAAAACATCCATGCGGCTCCCTGGGCGATATTCAAGAAAATTACCGAGAGCAAAAGAATGATAAGCAGGCTTCGCGGGAATCTGATTGCCTTTGTCTCGATACCTTTTGGCGCAGACCCGTGTAGGCGGAGGAGGAACGGCAACAAAACAACGATAAGACCGATGTATCCGTAAAACGCACCGTCCGCACCAGCCAGATTGATAGAAAAACCAATTACTGGCATTGTAACGGCATATATCGCCATGGTAACCGCTACCGCAACCCCCAGTGTACGATCGGGATTGCTTGCGCGCGAGGCGCAGATATTGGTTGCCGTGTAAATCGCGCCACAGGCGATGCCAACAATCGTTCTGGCCGCTATTAACGCCACTGTGCTCGCCGCGATAATAGAAAGACATTGTCCGGCGATGAACGCAACCGCCCCGAGAAGCACGAGTATACGGCCGGTCAGAAAAGATGCCTGTGTTGCCCAGATCGCGGCGCCGATTCCGATAGCACTGATTTCGATTGCGAGAACCGACCCGCTGAGCGCGGGTGAGAGGCCAAATTCATCGATCAGAGCCCCTATAAACAAAGGCCCGTTCTGAGGTGAAGAAAAGCCAATCAGCGATCCCGCTGCGACGGGAAGAACCGGGAAGTGTTGACTGTTGATATAACGTATAAATGACATCGCCGGGATCAGAGGGAGGATTTCAGGATGCTGTGAATACACTGATTTACGACGTCCGGCTTGTGACCTACCAGCGATAAGTGCCCCAGACCCTCCAGAAGATGGAAATGGCCGTTTTGTGCACGCTTAGCGACCTCTTTTCCCAAAGGCTAGGGAGCTTGTACGTCTGCACCAAACCCAATAGCATGAATGGGCGCAGGGCAATCCGCTAATTCATCGTATACGTCGAAATGTACGCACGCCTCCCACTGGGCAGCCAGCATGTCGCCGTCTCTTTCACCATAGCTCGCTGCAACGAATGGCCGGAGTCGGCTCCAGAGGTCTTCGTCCGCCAAAACTTCCGGCGGATACATAAGAACGCCATAATGTGCAACAGCCATATTTTCCGAAAGCGTACCGCCAGCACGCCTGAAATCCACTTCAGACTGCATCCATTCCCGCGTGTAACCTGTGAATCTTGCGGCGGTCCCCATTGGTATAGCACACCGAACCAACTCTGGATAATCCACTGCCAACTGAAGCGTAACCAGTGAACCCATTGATAGCCCAGCGACGGATACTGGAGGGTCGCAGACTTGTCTGATCAGCTCAGCGCAATCTAAAGCAAAATCCTTTATTTCCCAGGGAGTCGATTGTTTACACTGTGTCTGACCAATGCCCCGGGGATCGTAGGTCGTATTGCGAAAATTGGATTTGAAGTAATCCACCTGATACCGCCAGTCCTCTCCGCGGTTGTCGCCGCCCGGGATCCAGACAATGTCAGGACCGGAACCGGTTTGTTCGTAATAGAGTGTGCAGTGAGTAGTCTCAATAAAACTCATACGGATACCTTTTTCGAATACGCTATACCAGGAGTGGTTATCACCAGATGCCGGCATCAAATAATTGGTCGACACCTCTTGCACCTTCAGCCGCCGCTGGCCCCCAGTGCTGGTTGCCGCGCAACTCCGAATGCGCGAAGGTAATGCGCCCATGGCGCTGCCGAATAACTTCATGTGGTGGAAGATTGCCGTCCTTGCCGAAGTAAAAGCCCGGGCGGGGTACGGTATAGGCATGGCCCCACCGGTTGAGTATCAATCCGGCCATATCCCGCTCTTCACGAAAACCGTGTCGGGAAAAAAGTCGCTTCAACAGATTTCTGAGACGCATTTCGTACGCTGCATAAGGGGTGTTGAGAAGTTCCGTCCGGCCGAGGATCCCCTGCTCGATCGCGGATTTTCCGGGGTAGTACAGGGGTATATAAAACGACAGGGTTGCGGGTTTGTCCGGATGAAATGGAGGTTGGTAGTTCCCGACGTGCATCGGTCGCTTGAGGTTCGCTGCAAACCCGATGTCGTCCCACCACCGGAAGCCGGTCACCCCGGCTCTTTCTATAAAGCGCCAATTCGTCAGCGCAACATTCGCGACCAGGAATGCCGTATGGACAAACTCGTTCATTGCGTTTGAATGGGTCTCGGGCAGGTCGCTGACCACGTACTTGGTTATCCAGGCCCCTGTTGCCATCAATATTGCCTTGGCTTTTACCCGGTGCAACTCCCGGTCCCTCGCGTAGACAATATCCACATACCCCGCCTCGTCGGCCGGGCCGCGATGGGCAACTTTCATCACCGATGCGCCAAGGCGGATACGCACGGGTTGCCCGGGCTTGTCGAGCTCGGAAAACTGGATATTGGCGTTGACGATGTCAGCGAATTCGCTGCCGCCGGATAGTGCCTCCGGTTTTATATGCTTTAGGAAATATCGGGTGAAGCCATCGTTTCCCCCCGGGAACGAATGCCGTTCTCCTAGCTGGAATGGCTCTTGGTAGAAAGCGGTTGTGCCTGGCATTCCGAGTGCGTATGCGGAATACGCTGAGAGCACGTCAGATGTGCCACCGGCGCCGCTCGCCAGGATCGGGTCGACGTGATCGACCACCTTGGGGTCGATACCCATGTGTTCGACCACCAGCTCCCGGTAGGTAATGCTGTCGAGCCAGCGCTTGTACTCCGCTCCCCCGTATACCTTCGTTGACCAGTTACGCCATCTAATATGCTCGTTGCGAAGGTAATCGCTCATTGGCATCTGTTGAAGACCTGTTTGCCATGGGTTACGAACCCAGCGTGGCGAAACACCATGGGAGCGTTGATCCACGAAATAGCCCACGGACACCTGATCTTCCAGCCAGTACAGAAAACCGTAGTCGTCCTGCCCGAAACGCAACTGCTTTTCGCTGCCCTGGAGTGTGGGATAGCTGTACTCGCGGGGAATATCCAGTTCCTCGAAGTATCTCGCATCGCCATCGGCGAAACCGCCGTCATCAATCGCCGGAACCGAAAAGCCATTGGCCCCCTGGGGAGCAACCAGGCGCTGGCCGTTGATTTCGAAGATGTTTCGCTTTGCTTCCCCACCCAGCACCGGGTGGTTGTCGAGGATCAACAGGCTCTGTTTATCGCCGCGTCTCTGGGTAAAGCGCAATGCGCCACCGAGGCCGGCCATGCCGCCACCGACTATTACGAGGTCGTAGACTTCATCAGTTTCACTAACGGTATGCGGCTCGTTTAGTATACTTGCATCGCGCAGCGCATGAGCACGTTCCACCGCTTCCGGTGTATTGCCGTGCGACGGTTGATAATCTCCGATACCCCCGTAGCCATACCACTCATCGCCAAGCACTGGTGCGGGCAGGGTGGTACTGCCGGAATCGGAACCGATGGAATAGTGCGGTGCAGCGAGTAACGCCCCCGAACCTATCATCACCGAATTCAGGAAGTCCCGCCTCGTAAAGCCGCGGGCTACTTTAGGAGTATGTTTCGAGTATGTCATTTCTAACGTCCTTTACATGTGTTGCTGTCGCCGTGGCGAGATAACATGCACGGCTAAACGCTCCCTGCCTGTCAACATTTATTTTTTGGCGCCAGTATTACCTGCTCGCCGCAATCGACGTAAAAACGCGCCAGTCTTTCTGAACTTTTCGTCGACAGGTCGCCAAGGTAGCTTGTTTTAAGATGCCTGGCGTTGGCCAGACCCTGGATGATGGTATTGATGAAGAAATTGAAGCGCATTCTCAAGCGTCTGTCTGGTATACCCTGTGTGCAGGTTTTAAGAATGCTGAACATCCTGTTGGCCGCTGGCTTTGATCGTGCACTCAGTATCTTTGACGCTTCCGGGTGATCCTCATATTCGATGCGTGCGAGAAAACGTATGGCGCATTCACCCCACTGCTCCCGCTCCAATATATGAACGTAAGGTTTCGCAACGCTGAATAGAAACCGTCGCAAATCTTTCGGTCCCAGCGCCGGATCCAGTTCGATCTCAGAAAGCATTGGTTCTCTGACCTCATCAAACTTGTCCTGTATAAAGTTGATAAGTGTTTCTATTAGCCCCTGCTTGGAGTCGAAATGGTAGTAAACAGCTGATGTGTTCCCCGCCCCCGCCATTTTCGTTAATGCGCGAATCGACACTGCGTCGATTCCCCGCTCCGCGAATACAGTGAGCGCTGTCAGTAGCAGTTTTTCTTTCGTGCTTGCTATGTCAACGCTGGTGTATCTGGATTGGTTTGTCATAGCGATGGCCTGTATCAATTACTTTATAGTCGGATATTTATCAAGAATAACAATAAGTTAGCGTGCTGCACATCTCCCGGCGCTGTTTTTTCCCGCGCTTCTGTCCAAGTCACCCGCCTGGTGGTCACGCAAGCCGGCGGACGTCTTGACATATAATACATTTACATTATAATTAATGCAACTGAATTATTTTTTCGCGGAGTTTGGTTTCCGTTTTATACAGATGCAGTTGAGGGTTTTGCTGAATGGATCAGGAAACTGATCTATATCGAAAACTGCTAATTAGGTATCAGGCTTCGTAGCCGATGCTCGCATTCACCCTCGGCCGACAGGCCATTATCAAAGTAACTTCGAGGCATAGTAGGAGGATGGACCATGAAAAATATGTATAAATCAAACGTTGCAGCTGTATTGATCTCAGCATTCGCTTCCGGGGGCGTTATGTCCGCAACGCTGGAGGAGGTAATAGTTACGGCACAAAAGCGCGAGCAGAATCTACAGGATGTACCCGTTTCTGTGACAGCTATGAGTGGAGAAACCCTGAATCGCCTAGGGTTGACCTCGTCACAGGATTTAATGAAGCATACACCTGGATTGCAGTGGGGGTCTTTTGGTGGCGGGGCTACCGTCTCTCTTTTCTCGTTGCGGGGGGTATCGCAGGTCAGTTTTGAAGACCATCAGGAGGCTCCGGTTGCCTTTTATCGTGACGGTAGCTACATCAGTTTCATGAGTGCGGTCGGAAACCAGATGTTCGACATTGAGAGAGCGGAAGTTCTGAAGGGTCCTCAGGGCACGCTGTTTGGCCGAAACTCAACCGGTGGAGTAATCCACTTGACCAGCAAAAAGCCCACTAAAGAATTTGAAGGCTATTTCAGGGGAACATTTGGATCATACGACCAGGTTTATCTGGACGGCGCTGTCAGCGGTACTTTGATCGAGGATCAATTGCTGGGAAGGCTGGCAGTATCAAAGCGAGAAGCCGACGGCTACTGGGAGAACCGCATAGGTTTAGATAAAAACACCGAGGACAATTACAGTGTCCGCGCTCATCTGGAGTTTATCGGTCTAGAAGATGTCAATGCTCTGTTGTCGTTCAATGGCAGCAGAGATCGCGCAGATGGTTTCGGCGGTATGCTGACAGCAAGAGCCATGATTAACGACGATGGCCTTGGATTCGCCCCTCCTAATCAGGCTGCCTATAACGAATTCTGTGAAGGCTTTTTTCTCATCCCGAGTGTACCTGATCAGGATACCTGCTTTGGATATGTAAAGGAGAATGACGACCCCTTTTCCGGTGCTGCAAATACTGAAGGATTTCTTGACAGAGACCACTATGGTGCTTCGTTAAATCTGGATTGGTCACTGAGTGAACAGTTGCGCCTGGTATCTGTCACCGATTGGCAGACCTTCGAGAAGGATTACCTGGGGGACGCTGATGCTACCCCGGTACTGGCCGTAGACTACTTTACTTCACAGGAAAATACGCAGTTTACGCAGGAATTTCGTCTTGAGGGAGATTCCGACGTCATGAACTGGCTTGTGGGTGCATATTATCTATATATAGATGGGGATTACCTAGGGGGGGTGGATACGGCCGAGCTGTATGCAGGCAGAACAGAAAACCTCTACGAGTTGAAAACCGAGTCGTACTCCGTGTTCGGTCAGATTGAATATCGTTTATCCAGCCAGTTGTCATTGATCGCGGGATTGCGTTGGACTCAGGACAACAAGGATTTTGACTTTACCGGGGTATGCTTCGGTGCGACTTGCGATCCTGAGCTTTTCTTTTTCTCCGCGCCAGGTACGATTCAGGCCGACGGCTTTTCAGGGGACCAGGATGAAAATGACTATGAATTCAAAGCTCAGCTTAGTTGGTCGGTAACTGACGATACGCTGCTGTTTGCAGGTGTAAGCCGTGGGTACAAAGCAGGTGGCTTCAATGCACCAGTTGTTGCGACGATTCCTCCTGAGGAAACAGCATTCGATGGTGAAGCGTTAACCAGTTATGAGGCCGGGTTTAAGTCAACACTCTTCGGTGGTAGGGCACGACTTAACGGTAGTGTTTTCTACTATGATTATCAGGATTTTCAGGCATTTCAATTCTCAAACCTGACGTCGCTGATCGTCAATGCTGATGCTGAGATTTATGGCGGAGAGCTGGAACTTCAGGCGACACCTGCTCCTGGCCTGGATATATTGCTCGGTGTGTCGGTACTGGACACAACTGTGGAGGATATTGTTTTACCCTCTGGCCGCGCGGCCGATCGTGAGGCGCCTTTCTCACCTGACATTAGCTTAAACGCGTTGATTCGCAAGGAGTGGGTCTTATCGGAGACCGTGCTCAGTGTGCAGGCTGATCTATCCTATGTGGATGAGCAGCAATTTAGCACACTAAATGCCCCGATCACACTTGGCGATTCCTATACCGTGGTCGGCGCGCGGCTGTCGATCAGTGATCGGGCTGAAAAATGGGTGCTGAGCGGCTTTGTGGACAATGCGACGGACGAGGTGTACACGATTAACGGTTTCGATAACTCAGGCTTAATTGGAACGACCCGCGCCACATTAGGAGAGCCTCGCTGGTACGGCGTACAACTTGAGTATAATTGGAACTAGAGAAGTTAGGGAAACCTTTCGGTTAGGAGAACTCTCATGAAAGGCAAAAAATTGCATACGATACACTCTAACCATCAACATATGAGTTGGTGCAACAGTAGGACACCTGCTCAAGTTGTTGCGCCGGGAGATGAAGTGCAATTCGAAGTGATCGATGCCGTTTGTGGCCAGCTTTCACCCGAGTCAACGGTCGAGGACGTGGAGAATCTGGATTTTGATTTGGTAAACCCCATTTCTGGGCCTATATACGTCGATGGTGCAGAGCCAGGGGATTCGCTTAAAGTTACGATCCTCGGCTTCGAGCCCAGCGGTTGGGGGTGGACAGCCATTATTCCCGGTTTTGGACTACTCGCTGACGACTTTGCCAATCCTTCCCTGAACATATGGAAGTACGAATTAGGTTTCGAGACGCCGTGTGTATTTAATTCGCACGCCAGGGTCCCACTTAAACCTTTCTGTGGAACTATCGGTGTCGCGCATGCTGAAGCCGGCGAGTTCAGCACCATTCCGCCGTATGCGACGGGCGGTAACATGGACATTCGAGATATCAATATCGGAACCGATCTGTATATTCCTGTCGAAGTGCCCGGCGCGTTGTTCTCGATCGGTGATCCTCACTGTGCTCAAGGAGACGGCGAAGTCTGTGGCACTGCCATTGAATCCCCGATGGGAGTTACCGTCAGGCTTGATTTAGTCAAGGGAGAGAATTTGCGTTTCCCGAGATATGTAACGCCGGGGCCTGTAAGCCGCCACCACGATGAACTGGGATATGAAGTGACTACCGGTATAGGTCCGGATCTTATGGAGGCGAGTCAGAACGCTGTCCGGGGAATGATTGACAGATTAATGAAGCTGCATAAGTTGGACGCCGCCCAAGCGTATATGTTGTGCAGCGTCACCGGTGACCTACGTATAAGTGAGATTGTCGATAGGCCCAATTGGGTTGTGTCATTCTATATGCCAAATAAGATATTTCAGTAAAGGCTTGTATAGAAAAATTTAAATTCGCGGCGCTGGCGATTCCCTGAAAGAAGCCACTACCGCAAGTTATTAGAGCCTATGTTACCTGGGCGCTTGTACGAGGGCGAGGGAGGAGCCCATGTGTGCTTAAACAATCTGATTCTGGTTGACTGGATCTCATGGAGACAAAACGATGACTGATTTGCAATCGGATTACCAGGGTCCGTTAAAAGGTCAGGTGGGTCTTCCCAATACTGCGTATACATCCACGGTACATTTTGAGTCGGAACTCAACAAAGTATTCTGCGCCAGTTGGATGTGTATCGGGTTCGTGGAGGATGTCCCCGAGGTTGGTGATATAGCGCCAGTCACATTCGCGGGCATACCAATGCTTATGGTGCGTGGGCGCGATTAATGCATCCGTGTTTTCGAGAACGCTTGTGTGCATAGGGGATCGGTGCTTGCAGTCGAGCCCAGGCGTTGCCGGCGGAATATCGTTTGTCCTTACCATAGTTGGGCATATGATCTGGATGGTACTTTGATTCGGACACCACATGCCGGCGGCGCAGGTAAGCATACGCCCTGCGATTTTGATGCAAAAGAATTTTCCCTTAAAGAGATTCGCTCCGCGACGTGGAAAGGCCTGGTATTTGTCAATATATCCGCTACGGAGTCGGATTTCGCTGATTTTATCGGCCCACTCGATGAACGTATCGGGGAGTTGCCCGCTGACGCTCTTGTCAGGGATTCTCCGTTGTCCTCTACAATGTGCTTCAATGCCAATTGGAAGCTCGTTGTGGAGAATTTTGTAGAAAGCTATCATGTGCCTCCGGTGCATCCCGAATTGGAAAAAGTAAACCCAATGCGAATGCATTATCAAATTCTGGGTGGCCACAGTTATCTTGGTCAGGGCGGCGATAGTTACACGGCAGGTGAGAGTGAAGAACTCGCCGGTTTACCGCGTCGACCCGGCGGAGATACAACAAGTTACGAAGCATTCTACTTGCTCCCAAATTTAATTATCGGGCCGCTTCCGGATTTTACGTTTATAATCATCATAAATCCAACCTCCCCGGCGACAACCTCCGAACGTATTGAGATTTTGTTTTATGGGAATGCGGCTCTTGATGACGCACTGGCAGATCAACGGCGAAGTAATTCAGATTTTCTTACGTTGATAAACTCGCAGGATATAGGCGCTTGTGAAAAAGTGCAGCAGGGCCGGCATTGCCCAGGTTTCAATGGTGGTGTATTTGCCCTGCCTCAAGAGGCAACCAGTCTTCAGTTCCTTCGTATCGTGGCAGCCCGTATGTGCATAGGTAAGGATCAAACTCCTCAGGAGCTCATTGACCTTCCGGTTCGCGATATCCGGCATCAGGAGGTTTCCCGTTCGTGATCTTTTGGAGATAACGGACTTCGGTCAGCTGGGAATGCAGCACTCCATGCAATTTATGAGTGGGTGCCGGCACGCTTTCTTTCAATAACGTGGCGATGGTGCCGCCTGGGATTGATCACCACCCTGATTGGCAACGGAGTGCTTAACGCCGTTTTTGCTGCTCTACATATTCATCCAGCAGCTGCCTGATTATTTTCTGATATTGCATATGGTGCTTTTTGGCGGCTTCTTTAAAGAAGGCAACGCTTTCTGAACTCAGTGAAATCGGGACTTTTGTTTGCTTGTTTTTGAGTGCTAATTCTTCCGGTGAGGGGAGGAATTCAGGCACCAACCTGAATTCACCAATCGGTTCATCATTATACTTGATTGGTTTGCTCATAAACTGTTTTACCTCTATGCCAGTAACCCGCGCCGATGATGCTTATGCGGCCAGATCGATAGGTGAATCTAACGGTGAGAATCCCAGTGCCTTCGCGATTGGAACCGAATCAGTAATACCGCCTTTCTTTCTGGCTATGGCTCAAGTCTTCAGCGATTATCCGCAGTTCATCCAGAAACGCATATTGAGCTTCGTAAAATGAAACACAGTGTTTGCGCTGGTTGGCTGCATTCTTGGCCTCATCCCATTTAAATTTAGATTTCTCCAGAATAGCTTTATAACAAATATATGGCTAATTTGCCATATAAACACTTTTGCACTGAGAGCGTTTTCTCCACCACTTGAAGTTTCGACCCGGCGGCAATACGCTGGCCACTGGACCCCGTATACAGAGTATTCATCCAGGCAGCAAGGAGCCGGGTCATGCGGATAATTTTCAGTTCGGTACTGAAGCCGGTCGCCGGCATGTTGCTTGCCATTCAGTTTGCATTTTCCGGCACAACAGCCGCCGACCTGCCCGCCGGCTAAGGCCGCAGCCTGGTCGAAATCGCCTGCACGTCCTGCCATTCCACGGCGACCGTCACCAGATCCGCAGGCTACGATACTCCTGGGCGCTGGCGGAAGGTGATGGCCACCATGGTTGAGCTGCCGCCGGCCCAGGCGCGGACCCTCTCCGAGTACCTGGCGGCGCATTTTCCGGCGCACCCGCAGCGGCGGCCCACGCTGGTTCCCGGGGATTTCGTGATCGATATCCGCGAATGGCTGGTGCCGACCCTGGGACTAGCGCAAGTTCCTGGCAGAGAATGACTGGGTGGCCAGCATGAGCCGCAAAGGGAACTGCCACGACAACGCCGTTGCGGAGAGCTTTTTCTCAATGCTGAAAACCGAGAGGATCAAGCGCCGTATCTTCAAAACACGGGATGAAGCCCGGGCCGAAATATTCAACTGCATCGAGTTCTTCTACAATCCGAATCGGAGGCATGGAACCAACAACGGGTTGTGGCCTATAAACTAAGAAAAGCAGTACTTCGAGAAGCTGCCAGCTGTCTAGAGAGTCAGGGGCATACCACCATCACTACTCCTTCATGCGCCAACTGCAACTTTACCCATAACGCCGCATAAAAAACCAGCTACCGCGCCCAGTGGAGGTGCCCAGTGCTTTTCCAGTTTGGCCTCCGGCGCTATATCCTGAAAAATCAGGTACAGGATACCGCCAGCGGCAAATAGCGAGATAGCAGAAACAAGTTCCGGAAAGTCCGACAGGACAAAATATCCGGTTAGCCCCGAAATGGGACCTAACAAGGCCATCAGAGTGAATGCGCCAATCACCTGTGAAACACGATAATGGGTCGAAGTTGTAACTTCTCTGCAGGCGTTAAAACCTTCCGGGAGGTTCTGTAGCGCAATAATTCCTGCAAGCAACACCCCCGAAGCCTTGGAGACAGCGTCGGTTGCACCAAGAGCCAGGGCTTCAGGGACAAAATCGGACAACATCGCCACCAGTTGGCTCGCCGGGGTGGCCTTGGCAGCCAGGAGAACGTCGAGTAACAAGAATGCCACGGCACCACTCATAAAACATACGACTATCAGCAGTGGAGCCAGGTTTCTTATCCCCTCCGGAACAATAACTAACGCGACTGCTGCCAAAAGCGCCCCACCACCAAAGGCGATTACGCTGTGGCGAACCTCAGATTCAAGCCAGCGTGGCCGGATAGGTTCGAGCCCGGCAAAGGATGCTCCGATCGGCATCGAGATCCCCGGTATTAGCGTCAGCACAATAATGAGGATCCAGTCGTTCAATGTACTAATCGCACCTCTTCTGAGGCATAACGTCGCCGTTTGCGGCAACCGAAGGTTGACCGCAACATGGCCTTGTTATGTGGCGATCCGTGGGGCACGCTTAAGGTCTTGCTCTTGGAGGACATGGACATGAGCCTACCTGAGGTTGAAGCTGTTCGCGTTGACGCCCTGGCACTGCCAGAGCGTGAGCGCGCAGAGCTTGCGCGTGACTTGGTTGCAAGCCTGGATGGCCCCGCAGACGCCGATGTTGCGGCCGCTTGGGACATAGAGCTGTGCAGAAGAATCAATGAGATAGAAAGCGGCAAGGCGCAACTGCTCGACATTGATAAAGCTTTGGAGAAGGCTCGCCAGCAGCTTTCGAGGGACTGATGCCTGGCGTTCGTGTATTGGCACAGGCCGCACGCGAACCAGAGGAAGCCGCGAAGTGGTACGAGGCAGAATACGTAGGTCTTGGCACCCGCCTATTAAATGGATTCCAGCGGGCTGTGCAACTGCTTCGAGAAGACGTGCCGCCGATTCTGCCGGTCCCTGGTGATGCCGGCAGACATGGCGCCAAACGGCTGCTACTTCATCGATTCCCGTTTTCAATTGTAATCGTTCAATCAAGTTCCGAAGTCGTGGTTGTTGCCGTCGCGCATCAGTCGCGGCGTCCGGGCTATTGGTCGGAGCGCCTTGGCACATAACAGCTAAGTAACCGGACCGGTCTACCTATCGCCGTTCCGGTTATCTCTAATCGCACAGAACCCGTCATCACGTCTCACTCCCGAAAATCAATCAGTTACGCCACTGGAAAGTAAGCGCTCCGTGAACCACGCCCTTTCAGCCTGCCGGTAAAGTCTGCAGCCTATTTCTCCACGATCCCGACACGGAGGATGAACGTGGAGATGACCGAAGAAGCCCCTCGGCCCCAGCTGACCGAGCGCCAGCAGTTCTGGCTTGATCATATCGCCCGCTGCGATGCGGCGGGACGCCTCACCAAGGAGTATGCCGCGGCGCATGGCCTGAGTGTGCAAGCCATGTATTCAACCCGCAAGGACCTGGTGGACCGCGGGGCGCTGGCGCCCGGCGGGCGCGGTGTCCGCACAAGCCCGAAGCCGCGCTTCGCGCGGGTGACGCGGCCAGAGGACGGTACCCAGGCAGCTCACGGGCTCGCCGTTCAAATCCAGCTGCCCAATGGCGCCGTGGTTGGCTTTCCGGCGCCGCTGGATGCGGATGCCCTGCGCCTGGTGATTCAGACCGCGGCCGCACTGCCATGATGCGCCCGGGCAATGAGGGTCCCGAGGTCTTTCTCTGCCGCGATGCCGTCGACTTTCGCAAGGGCATCAATGGCCTCGCCGCCCTGGTCGAAGCCGAACTGGGGCACGACCCCTTCGTCGAGCGCCTGTTTGTTTTCTGCAACCGCCGCCGTGACCGGGTGAAGATCCTCTACTGGGAGCGCAACGGCTTCTGCCTCTGGCAGAAGCGACTGGAAGAGGACCGCTTTCACTGGCCACGCAAGGAGCATGAGGAGGTCATCACGCTGAGCACGCAGCAGCTGAACTGGCTGCTCGATGGTTACGATATCCTCAAGCTGCAACCGCACCAGCGTCGGCACTACTCGACCGTGCTGTAGCGCCGGAGAGGTGCCGAGCATGCGGATTTGGTGCTGTATTTATAGAGGTCTGGCGATGCATGGGGTAAACTCTTTCCATGCTAACGCTTCAGCAAAGCGACCGTCAGACGCGCCTTCCCTGCAGGACCTGGTGGCCGCACAAGCCGCCCGCATCGCCGAGCTGGAGCAGCAGAACGCCCGCCAATCAGACCGCATCGTTACCCTGCAGGAGCAGCTGAACCTCGCCCTGGCGCGGCGTTTCGCTGCGCGCAGCGAGAAGCTCTCCCCGGACCAGATCCGGCTGTTCGATGAAGCCGAGTCAGCGTCGGCATTGTCGCCAGGTGATGACGCTGCCGCTACGGACGAGGACGCTGGTATTGACGTCCCCGCCCATCGCCGCCGTCGTGGCAAGCGCAGGCCGCTGCCGGCGTCGCTGCCGCGTGTAGAGGTGCGCCACGAACTGCCCGAGAGTGAGCGCTGCTGCCCGCACGACGGCCGCCCCCTCAAGGCCATCGGCGAAGTCACCTCGGAACAGCTGGATATCGTGCCGGCGACGATCCGGGTCCTTCGCCATGTGCGCGTGCAGTATGCCTGTGACTGCGGGCAGTGCATCAAGACCGCGGCGCTGCCGCCGCAGCCGATACCCAAGAGCAATGCCTCACCGGGTCTGCTGGCCCATATCACGGTCTCCAAATACCAGGACGCGCTGCCACTGTACCGGCAGGAGACCATTTTGCAGCGCATCGGCATCGATCTCCCTCGCTCCACCCTTTCCCACTGGATGGTGAAGGCGGGCATGCTGGTCCAGCCCCTGATCAACCTGCTGCGCGATCAGCTCCTGGCGTATGACATGCTGCAAATGGACGAGACTACCGTACAGGTGCTCAAGGAAGCGGGCCGTCGGGCACAGTTCAACTCCTACCTCTGGGTGCAGCGCGGCGGCCCACCGGAGCACCCGGTCATCCTGTTCGATTACGACCCGGGTCGCGGCCAGGCCGTGCCACAACGACTGCTGGATGGCTTTGTAGGCTATCTGCAGACCGACGGTTACGAAGGCTATAACGCTGGCCCAGGGCCTCACCCACCTCGGCTGCTGGGCTCACGTGCGACGCAAGTTCCATGAGGCGGTGAAGGCACAGGGCAAGCGGTCCAGAGGCAAAGCCAGCGGTGGCAAGGCACAGCAGGGTCTGGCGCTGATTCAGAAGCTCTACCAGGTCGAGCGACTGGCCAAGGACAGCCCACCCGAGGGGCGGCAAGCGCTGCGTCAGGAAAAGGCTGCGCCGATCCTGGCGCAGTTGCATACCTGGCTGCTCCAGAGCCTGCCGGAGGTGCCGCCAAGGACCGCTTCCGGGAAGGCGCTGGCCTACCTCAGCAACGAATGGGACAAGCTGCAGGTGTATCTGCAGGATGGTCGGCTGCACATCGACAACAATCAGGCGGAGAACGCGATCCGGCCGTTCGTCGTCGGCCGGAAGAACTGGCTGTTCAGTGACAGCGTCGGCGGCGTGAAGGCCAGTGCCAACCTCTACTCGCTGATCGAGACGGCGAAGGCCAACGGCCTGGAGCCTTATGCCTACCTGCGGAAGGTGTACACCGAACTGCCGAAGGCGCAGAGCGTTGCAGACCTTGAGGCGCTGCTCCCTCAGAACATAGGAAAGCCAGTCCTTGCACCGGCGCTCGCCACATCATGAGTGACAGTCTGCCGAAACTACCGAACATCGAGTTTCTGATCGACGGCAACGGAGACATCACCATCGGCGCCGTTGCGTCCATTGCCTGCGCTGCCACCGCCAGCGATGATGAGCAGTGCCTCGCTATGTTGGTGCGGCGGCAGGATGAGACGCTAAATGATCTATTGATACGCCTCGACCGGGCTATTGAGCTTGCCTATGAGGGCGAAGAGTTCATCGACGAAGTGAACAACGGTCCCTCCGACACCCCCTGACTCCGGCCATGGCCTCTGGTCAACACGTCGTTCCCTGATCGCTTACACTGGAAAGATAGCATCGGAAGATCACAGCTGCCCGCACGGCTATCCGATACATCAGATTCGCCCAGGCGTGTTGGAGCAATTTTCCGCGATTTCAATGGGTTGTCTGGATGACCTCTACCGCGCTGACATCCATCCGCTGAAAAAGCACATTGGCGGGGCCGCGCCTGGAGCTATACTGTATATACATACAGTATTGTATAAGCTCTAATGGACGACATCCGACCCAACGTGCCGGCGGCCCCTGTCCGCATGTTCGACCAGCTGCGCCGACACATGCGCGATGGCGGCTATGCGTGGAAAACGGAGAAGACCTACCTCCACTGGATTCGGCGCTTCATCCTTTTCCATGACAAGCAGCATCCTGCCGGGCTCTCCAGCAGGCACATCAATGAGTTCCTGAGCCACCTGGCGAACGAGGGCGGCTGCTCCCCGGCCACGCAGCACATTGCGCTCAACGCGCTCATCTATCTATACAAGCGCTTCCTGGGCGTTGAGCTGAAGCAACTGGATTTCAACAAGGCGCAACCGAAACGCCGACTACCGGTGGTGCTGGGTCATACCGAAGTCCTGCGCATCCTCGAGCACCTGCAGGGCACTCACCGGTTGCTGGTGGAGTTGCTCTACGGCGCCGGCCTGCGGCAGGCAGAGGCGCTCAACCTGCGCGTCAAGGACCTGGACTTTGAGCTGTCCACGATCACGGTGCGTTCGGGCAAGGGGGACAAGGATCGGTCCACGCTGCTACCGGAAAAGCTCAAGCCCGCGCTGAAGGAGCAGATTGAATTTGTCTGTAGGCAGCACCAACGCGATATCGAGGATGGCTTTGGTGAGGTGTACCTGCCGTACGCACTCGCGAAGAAGTATCCGAAGGCGGCTCGGGAAACGGCGTGGCAGTTTCTGTTCCCCTCCTCGTCCATCGGTCCTGATCCGCGCAGCGGCGTACTGCGGCGGCATCACCAGCACGAGTCGAGCCTGCGCAAGGCAGTTACGCAGGCTCGCCGTGCCGCGAGCATTCACAAGCCCGTCTCATGCCACACCTTCCGCCACAGCTTCGCCACGCGCTTGCTGCAACGGGGTTACGACCTGCGCACGATCCAGAAACTGCTCGGGCACAGCGACGTCAGGACGACAGAGATCTACACGCACGTGCTAGGCCGCGGCGCCATGGGCGTACTCAGCCCCCTGGACGGCGAATAGCCGCTCACCCCATGCCCTACGTCGAACTCCACTGCCTTACCTGCTACAGCTTCCTCCGCGGCGCCTCGCACCCGCAGGAGCTGGTGGAGCGTGCGGCGGCCCTGGGCTACGGCGGCCTGGCGATCACCGATGAATGCTCGCTTGCGGGAGCAGTAAAGGCTCACGTCGCAGCAAAGGCCTGCGGCTTGCCGCTGATCGTGGGCAGCGAGTTCAACCTCGTGGAGGGCGTGCGGCTGGTGGCGCTGGCGCCGTCGCGGGCGGCCTACGGCGAGCTGTCGGGGCTGATCAGCCTGGCGCGGCGGCGCAGCCCCAAGGGGCAGTACCGGGCGACGCTGCGCGACGTCATCTTTCACCTCAAGCGCTGCCTGCTTATCTGGCTGCCGGAAGACTCGGGCGAGGAGACCCGCGGCTACGGCCGGCAGCTCGCACGCCTTTGCCCGGGCCGCGTGTGGCTGGGCGTGCACTACCTCCTCGGCAACGGCGAGGTGGCGCGCTACCTCGCCCTCAACCGGCTGGGGGCGGAGCTCGGCCTGCCACTGGTGGCCTGCGGTGATGTGCGCATGCACACGGCGCAGCGCAAACCGCTGCACGACGTGATGACGGCGCTATACCACAACACCTCGGTGGAGCGGCTGGGGCGCCGGCGCCTGCCCAACGCCCAGCAGCACCTGCGCAGCCTCGAGCAGCTGCACGCCCTCTACCCCGACGAGCTGCTGGCCGAGACACAGCGCATCGCCGCGCGCTGCGCCTTCAGCCTCGACGAGCTGCGCTACGAGTACCCGGAGGAGCTAGTGCCACCCGGCTATACGGCGGCAACCTACCTGCGCGAGCTGGTGGCCGCCGGCGAGCAGTCGCGCTGGCCCCGGGGCACGCCGGCGGCGATCCGCGAGCGCATCGACGGCGAGCTCGCCCTCATCCACGAGCTCGAGTACGAGTACTACTTCCTCACCGTGCACGACGTGGTGCGCTTCGCCCGGGAGCGCAACATTCTCTGCCAGGGGCGCGGCTCGGCCGCGAACTCCGTGGTCTGTTACTGCCTGCACATCACCGAGGTGTCGCCGGAGCAGGTGTCGCTCCTGTTCGAGCGCTTCATCTCCCGGGAGCGCGACGAGCCGCCGGATATCGACGTGGACTTCGAGCACGAGCGCCGCGAGGAGGTCATCCAGTACATCTACGAAAAGTACGGCCGCCGCCGGGCGGCGCTCGCGGCCACGGTGATCACCTACCGGGCACGCAGCGCCGTGCGCGACGTCGGCAAGGCCCTGGGGCTGGACCCGGTCTTCGTCGACGACCTGGCAAAGTCCCTGGCCTGGTGGGACAAGACCCGGGACCTGGAAAAGCGCTTCGAGGAACAGGGTGTTGCCGGGCAAGGCCGAACGGCGCTGCTGTTCTACAGCCTGGTGCAGGAGCTGCTCGGCTTCCCGCGGCACCTGTCGCAGCACGTGGGCGGCTTCGTCATCTCCCGCGGGCCGCTGTCGAACCTGGTGCCCGTGGAGAACGCGAGCATGCCCGAGCGCACGGTCATCCAGTGGGACAAGGAGGACATCGAGGCCCTCGGTCTTCTGAAGGTCGACATCCTCGCCCTCGGCATGCTCTCGGCGGTGCGCAAGAGCCTCGAGCTGGTGAGCAGCTACCAGCCGCGCCTGCGCAGCATCGCCGACGTGCCGCGGGAGGATGCCGCCACCTACCGCATGCTGCAGCAGGCGGACTCCATCGGCGTGTTCCAGATCGAGTCGCGGGCGCAGATGACCATGCTGCCGCGGCTGAAGCCGGCCTGCTTCTACGACCTGGTGATCGAGATCGCCATCGTCCGCCCGGGGCCGATCCAGGGCGACATGGTGCACCCCTACCTGCGCCGCCGGCAGGGGCTGGAGCCGGTCACCTACCCGGATGACGCGATCAAGGGGGTGCTCGAGAGCACCCTCGGCGTGCCCATCTTCCAGGAGCAGGTGATCCGCCTGGCCATGGTCGCGGCGGGCTTTTCCGGCGGCGAGGCGGACTCCCTGCGCCGGGCCATCACCAACTGGGGCAAGAACAGCAAGCTGCTCACCTTCGAGCGGAAGCTCACGGAAGGCATGATCGCGCGCGGCTACGACGAGGACTTCGCCCGGCGGCTGTTCGACCAGATCAAGGGCTTCGGCGGCTACGGCTTCCCGGAGTCGCACTCGGCGAGCTTCGCCCTCCTCGCCTACGTTTCGGCGTGGCTCAAGCGGCACCACCCGGCGGCCTTCTACGTCGGCCTGCTGAACAGCCAGCCCATGGGCTTCTACACGCCGTCGCAGCTCATCCAGGACGCGCGTCGCCACGGCGTGCTGGTACTGCCCGTGGACGTGAACGCGAGCGAGTGGGACCACGCACTCGCGCTGGACGCGCAGGACCCGCAGCCCGCCCGCGGCCCCATCCGCCTCGGCCTGCGCCTGGTGAAGGGCCTCTCGCGCGACGGCGCCACGCGGCTTGTGGAAGCGCGCCGGGACGGTCCCTTCACCCAGGTGGCGGACCTGCGCCGGCGCGCGCGCCTCGACAAGGGCGACCTGCAGGCACTGGTCGGCGCCGATGCCCTCGCCCACATCAGCGGCCACCGGCGCCAGTCGCAGTGGCAGGTGCTCGCCATGGAAAGCGCGAAGCCGCTGCTGGCCTACGAGGCCAGCGAGCCGGTCGCGGCCCTGGACGACGCCGTGGCCCTGCCCGCCCCCGGCGTCGCCGAGGAGGTGCTGGCCGACTACCGCGCCCTGTCGCTGACGCTGCGCGCCCACCCGCTTTCCCTGCTCCGCGACCGCCCCCCCTTCGACCGCTGCAAGCGCCAGGCGGACCTCGCCGGCCTCGGCAGCGGCCGCTTCGTGCGCATCGCCGGCCTGGTCACCTGCCGGCAGCGGCCGGGGACGGCATCGGGGGTGGTCTTTCTCACCCTCGAGGACGAGACCGGCAACGCCAACGTGGTGATCTGGCCCCGGGTGCAGGAGCGTTTTCGCGCGGCGCTCATGAACGCGCGGCTGCTGCTGGTAAAGGGCACGGTGGAAGCCCGGGAGGGTGTCATCCACGTGATGGCCGGTGCGCTCTTCGACTGCACCGCCGAACTGGAGGGGCTGGGGGTGAAGTCCCGGGACTTCCACTAGGCGGGGCGCAGCGCCGGCCGGGCGACCCCACACGCGCTGCGCCGGCCGCTCGCCTATACTGGCGGCTCCCCCGGCAACACGGACCGTTCCGATGATCACACTCCACGGTTTTCCTTTCAGCAACTACCACAACATCGTCAAGCACGCGCTGCTGGCGAAGGGCCTCGACTTCGAGGAGCACATCGCCTACCCCGGCTCCGAGGCGCTGCTCGCGGTCAACCCGCTGGGCAAGGTGCCGGCCATGACCACCGCCGCCGGCACAGTGCTCTCCGAGACCACGGTGCTGCTCGAGTACCTCGAGGAGAAGTACCCCGAGCCGGCGCTCTACCCCGCGGACCCGGAGGAGCGGGCGAAAACCCGTCGGCTCATGAAGCTCTCCGAGCTCTACCTCGAGCTGCCGGCGCGGCGCCTGCTGCCGGCGGTGCTCGGCAGCGCGGTGATCCCGGAAGCGACGCTGGAGGAGGTGCGCGCCGCGCTGCAGCGCGGTGTCACCGGGCTGACCGCCCTTGCCGCCTTCTCGCCCTATCTCTGCGGCGACCAGTGCACCCTGGCCGATATCTACCTGCGCTACGCGCTGGCCATCCCCAGGCTGGCCGGCCCCTCGAAGCTGGACTGGGATATCGTCTCGGCCGTTCCCGGCCTCAGGGAATGGGATGTGATGATGGCCGGGAGCGAGATCGCGAAGCGCGTCGATGCGGACCAGGCCGCCAATGCCGACGAGTTCATGGCCTACGTGAAGAAACACATGGGCTAGCCGGCGGCCGCGGTGACGCGGCCGTTGCCCGCCGGCAGGTGTTTGCTAGACTCGGGCGGCGAAGACAGGCTGCAGCGCGTCGCAAGTGCCGCTGCGGCGGGATTCGACGGAGAGCGAGCCTATCCCCGACCTCGACATCCAGCTAACGGGCCTCGACCTCGGCGTCATCGCGGCCTACTTCGCGGCCATCGTCGTTATCGGCGTGGTCGTCGCGCGGCGCACGCGCAGCGGAGAAGACCTGTTCCTGGCCGGGCGCAGCCTGGCCTGGGGTGCCGTGGGACTGTCGCTCTTCGCCTCCAACATCTCGAGCTCGACACTGGTCGGGCTCACCGGTGACGCTTACCGCACCGGCCTTGCGCCCTCGGCCTACGAGTGGATGGCCGGGCTACTGTTGCTCTTCGGGGCATTCACCTTTTTCCCGTTCTTCCTGCGCAGCGGTATCTCCACCATTCCCGAGTTTCTCGAGCGGCGTTTCAACGTGGCGCTGCGCAAGTATTTCTCCGCTATCACCATCTTCCTCTCGGTGATCGTCGATACGGCAGCCGGCCTCTACGCCGGCTCGCTGGTGGCGCAGGTGTTCATCCCGGATCTCAACCTGTCGGTGTTCATCGTCGCGCTGGCGCTCATCGGCGGCATCTACACGGCTGCCGGCGGGCTCGCCGCCGTGGTCTACACGGACGTCATGCAGGCGGTGATCCTACTGGTCGGCACCGCGGCGCTGGCGATCATCACCTTCGCCCAGTTCGACTTCTCCTGGGCCGCGGCCACGCAGGCGCTGCCGGAGAACCACCTGTCCATCGTGCAGCCCGTGAGCGACGACGTGCTGCCCTGGCCCGGGCTGATCCTCGGCGTGCCCGTGCTCGGCTTCTACTACTGGATCCTGAACCAGTACATCGTGCAGCGGGTACTCGGGGCCCGGGACATCACCCACGCCCGCCGCGGCGCCATCCTGGCGGGGCTGCTCAAGCTCACGCCCCTGTTCATCATGATGCTGCCGGGCGCCTTCGCGGTCACCCTGCTGCCGGACATCGCGTCGCCGGACAAGGTCTTCCCGGCGCTGGTGCAGGAGTACCTGCCGATCGGCCTCACCGGCCTGGTCCTCGCCGGGCTGCTCTCGGCGATCCTCTCCAGCGTCGACTCGGCGCTGAATTCCGCCTCGACGCTGCTCGTGCTCGACTTCCTCGAACCCGCCCGGGGGAAGAAGCTCACGCCCCGGGAGGGCCGCCGCTTCGGCACCCTGGCCACGCTGGGCTTCATGGTCGTCGCTGCCGTCTGGGCGCCGATGATCCAGAATTTCCCCGGGCTGTTCTCCTACATCCAGTCGATGTTCGCGTACATCGTCTCGCCGGTAGTGGCGATCTTCCTCTGCGGTTTCTTCTGGCCCCGGGGCAACGGCCGCGGCGCCCTCGCCGCGCTGATCACCGGCCACGTCATCGCCGCAGCGACCTTCGTGCTGATCCGGCTCGACCTCTTCGCGCTGCACTTTCTCTACGTGGCCAGCCTGCTGTTCCTGTTCACCGGCGCCCTGTTCTTCGGCTACAGCCTGGTGCTGGGGCCGGCGCCCGCGCGCACCCAGGTGGACGACCTGACCTTCTCGCACCGCGACCTCACCCCGGCGCTGGAGCACCCGCCCTGGTACGCGGACTTCCGCTACCAGGCGGCCCTCGTCGCCGCGCTGACCGCGCTCACGCTCATCGTGTTCTGGTAGGAGCGGCCGCCGGCAGGCTCGCCGTTCAGGGCGAGGCGTGGTGCCCCAGGTGCTCGAGTATGACCGTCCAGACCGCCGGGTCGATGCCCATGGACAGGTGCGTCGACTGCACCTCGTAGTGCACCGCCCGCGGGCTGACCCGGTCGATGCAGGCGGGCCAGGAGACGATGGTGTCGAGGCGGCTGAAGATGACCGCCAGCGGCAGCGCCAGCGGTGCGGCGGCCAGACGCTCCTCGGTGACCCGCGCGATGCGCTCGCACTCCTCCGGGCCGTAGGCGCGGGCACCCACCGTGAAAGTCGGACCGCCGATGACCGGCGTGCCGAAGGTTGCCACACAGCTCACGGCGCCGGGGCACTCCCGCGCCAGCTCCCGCGAGATGACGCCGCCGAGGCTCCAGCCGACCAGCGCGACGGGGCCGCCGTGTGCGTCCGCCAGCTGCAACAGCCGGGGCACCAGCTGCTCCAGGTAGGCCTCGACCTGCCCCCGGTTGACGCCCAGCCCCCAGGGCATGGCGTCGTAGCCCTTGCGGCGCAGCAGCAGCCGCAGTGGCGCGAGGCTGGCCTCGGGGGCCTGCCAGCCGGGCACGAGCAGCACCGGCTCGCCGCGGCCGTGGGGCGCCCGCGCGAAGGCACGGCCCGCCAGCGCCAGGCGCGCGGCCTCGCGGCCCAGGCGCCACTCCCCGCGCAGGTCGGGGAAGCGCACGGGCGCGGGCGGCGGAGAGGCCGGCGGGACATCGTGGCGGCGGGCGTGAAGCAGCAAGACTCATCTCCGGAGGTAACTGCCCGTAATACGCGCCGGCGCCCCTGCCGGGTCACGGGCGCCGCGCGCAGCGCATCGACCGCTGGGTCTGCTCCGCCGTCGGTGCTAGGGTACTGGCCTTGCGGAAAAGCAGCAGGAGACACCCGTGAAAGACTTCTCGCACAGCACCGGCTTTCTCACCGGCGGCGCCTCGGGCATCGGTCTCGCCATGGCGAGGGAGCTGGGCAGCCGGGGCATGCGCGTCATGCTCGCCGACATCGAGGCCGGCGCCCTCGCCGGGGCAGAGAAGACGCTCCGGGACGAGGGCATCGACGCACACGGCATCGTTCTCGACGTCGGCGACCCGGAGGCCTACGCCCGCGCCGCCGAGCAGACGCTGGCGGCCTTCGGCAAGGTCAACTTCCTGTTCAACAATGCCGGCGTCGGCACCCTTTCGCCGGCCGGGCAGACACCGGTGCGGGACTGGCAGTGGGTCGTGAACGTCAACCTGCTCGGCGTTGCCTACGGCGTGGAGCTCTTCCTGCCGGGCATGCAGGCCCTGGACGAGCCCTGCCACATCATGAACACGGCCTCCCTCGCCGGCCACGTCGCCAACGCCGGCTTCGGGCCCTACAACGCGACCAAGTTCGGGGTGGTGGGCTACTCCGAGTGCCTGCGCATGGAGCTGGCGGAGAGCAACGTGGGCGTCTCGGTGCTCTGCCCGGCCTGGATCAAGACCCGCATCGCCCACAGCCACCGCAACCACCCGGACGCCGGGCGCGCCAACGACGGCACGGCCGGCATGAACCCGCTCGCCGAGCTTATCGAGGCCGAGGGTCTGCCGGTTGAGACACTGATAGGGCGCGCCGTCGACGCCATGGCGGACGGTACCTTCCACGTGTTCACGCATGCCGATTTCTGGCCCATGGTCGAGGAGCGGCTGGACCGGGTGCGCGAGGATTACGGGAAGGTCCGCTGACGGCCCCGCAACGGCTCAGTAGCCCGGCCGGGCCTGCCGCGGGATCAGCCACAGGGCGCGCTGGCGGCCGTCGATGTAGCGCACGGTCTCTCCGTCAAAGAAGGCATCTTCCTCGAGCTTGATGCGCACGCGCTTGCCCCAGGCCGGGACGTCCGATTCCGCGTACAGCTCAATCGAGTAGGCCGTATCCGGGTAGAGCGGGTAGTCCCCGGGGCCGGGCACCCCGCCCTGCTGGTCCCAGAGGCCGATGGTCGGGCCCGCCGCGTGCCCGTGGTAGCCGATCGGGTGCGTATAGATCGAGGCGGTAATGCCCTCGGCCTCAGCTTTCGACAGCGCGGCGGCGAGGATCTCGTTGCCGCTGCGCCCGGCAACGAACTCCCCCGTGAGGATGTCCTGCAAGCGGTTGCCGGTGGCAAAGGCGGCCTGCAGGTCTTCCGGCGCGGCCGTCTCCCCCGCACGCAGCACGTAGGCGTGCTGCTGCGTATCCGTGTTCAGGCGCAGGTAGCTGATGCCGAAGTCGACGTGCAGCAGGTCGCCCGGACGGATCACCGCCTCATCGTCGTGGGAGGCGATCTCGGCCTTCATGTCCCGCTCCGGCGTGTCCGCCCGCTGCACGGACACGGAGGGGTGGAACCACGCCGTCAGGCCGAGCTCGCGCACGCGGTCGCGGTACCACCAGGCGACATCCTGCGTGCTGGTCACGCCGGGCTGGATGACCGCCTCGGAGAATCCTTCCGCGATGATCTCGTGGGCGATGCGGCAGAGCTGCGGGTAGACAACCATCTCCGCCGCGCTGCGGGTCTCCAGCCAGCCGATGGCCAGCGCTTCGGCGGATACGATGCGCTCGCGCAGTGCGGGTGCCAGCGCCTCCTCGAACAGCCGGTACTCCGTGTGTGCCATACCGTCGGCCAGGGCAAAGGTGTCCGAGACGTTGACCCCGATAGCCTGCGGATCGCGCTCGGCAATCAGCGCGGCCAGGCGGGCCCACTGGTCACCGTCACGCTCCTTGTCCCAGGCCTTGCGGAAAGTCTGGCCGACGTCGTAGCGGGCAATGGCGAGGGTCTCCAGCGGCTCGCCCTTACCGCGGTCGTGGATCAGCAGCATGGTCCGGCGCCGCGCCGACTGCCAGGTGGCCGGCAGGAAGGTGCGCAGCACCGGGTCCTCGTTGTACTCGCGGCTGATCAGCACCCACAGGTCGATCCCGGCGCGGCGCATAAGGCCGGGCAGCACGGTCTGCACCCGCCCGGCAAGCCACTGGTCGATGACCGCGGCGCGCTCGCGCATGGGCAGAACGCGGGGTTCCGCCTGGGCCGGTGCGCAGAGGGCGAGCAGGGCGAAGGCCAGGGTGAGCACGCGGGCCGATGCGGTTCGTTTCATGACGGGTCTGCCTGTTCGCAGTCGCGCCGGAGCAGGCGCAGCAGGCGCCGTTCCCGGCCGAAGACCGCGAACAGCATCAGAATGACGAGGGCGAGGACGATGAGCAGGGTCAGGAAAACCACCGGCAGCATGGTGGCCAGCATGAGCACCGTGGTCTCGGGGAGCTCTCCGCCCTCCACGGCCAGCGCCAGTGCCCGCGGGTTCACCAGGTAGGGCACCTCGATCCAGAGCCAGAGCAGCAGGCAACCGAGGAGCCAGAGCAGGCCGCCGCCGGCCCAGGGCCAGCAGCGCAGGAGACGTTCACGGCGGCGCAGGAACGCCGTTTCCTGCGGCGACAGCTCACTCATGCGCGGGCACGCCCAAGGGCGCGGACGACCGCGGGCGCTACCGCCATGCCGGCGAGCATCGCGGCGAGGAACACGAGGCCGCCGCTGCCGCCGTAGCTCAGCGAC
Organism: Pseudohaliea sp.; assembly: GCF_040217025.1. Lineage (GTDB taxonomy): Bacteria > Pseudomonadota > Gammaproteobacteria > Pseudomonadales > Halieaceae > Pseudohaliea. Next base: position 522,718 of record NZ_JAVJOA010000010.1, read on the forward strand.
GCGATGGAGGGCCCGGGGCAGAGGCCGGCGAGGCCCCAGCCCATGCCGAACAGGATGGAGCCGACGACCAGCCGACGGTCGAGCACAGGGTCGGGCGGCGCCGGGTAGCTCCCGCCCACCAGCGGCGCGCCGCGGCGCGTGAAGCGCCAGGCCACGGCCATGGGAACGATGGCACCGCCCATGACGAAGGCGAGCGTCGGGTCCCAGGCGCCGAAGACGTCGAGCCAGCCCTGGACCTTGCGGGTATCGGTCATGCCGGAGATGAGCAGCCCGCTGCCGAAGAGCCCGCCGGCGATGAAGGCGAAGAACAGTCGCATCAGATCACCCCCAGCCCGTGGCGCAGGGCGAGCAGGGTCGCGCCGCCCGCGAAGATGTAGACCAGGGTCGCCACGATGCCCCGGGGCGACAGCCGGGAGATGCCGCAGACACCGTGTCCGGAGGTACAGCCGTTGGCGATGCGCGTACCGACACCGACCAGCAGGCCGGCGGCGATCACGACCGCGCCGTTGCCGGTGAGGTGGGTCGCCGCCTCCCGGTCGAGAAGCGGCACCAGCAGCAGCGGCAGCAGGAACACCCCGGCCAGGAAGACCACCCGCTCTGCCCAGGAAGACCAGCCGCTGCGGTCCACGAGGCCACCGATGATGCCGGAGGCGCCCATGATGCGCCCGTTAGCGAGAAGATACACGGCCGCGCCGAGGCCGATGAGAAGACCGCCGGCGAGGCCCCAGAGCCAGTCCTGTTCCATGTCGTCCCTGCAGGTGGTTGATGAGGCGACGCGAAGCATAGCAAAGATGCGCCCCGGCGCCGCCGACGGCGCCCGGGCTCAGCCGAGCAGCATGCGGTAGTAGAGCGGCGCCTTGTCGATGGCGAGAGCGATGGAGACCGCGAGCCCAAGCCCGAGGAACAGGTTGCGCCACCACTCGGCACGAAACTCGCCCATGACCGCGCGGCTGTTGGCGAGCGCCAGCACGATGACGTAGACGAGCGGGATGGCCACGACGTTGACGCCCATGAGCAGGATGACCTTGAGCAGCGCCGGGAAATCCCAGAAGGGCGCGAGGGCTGCGGCGCCGAGGACGAACACCGTCAACAGGCGGTGATAGCGACGGTTGTCGGCGGTGAAGCGCCAGGGTTTGCCGGCCATGTCGAGCATGAAGTAGATCGTCACCTGCGCGGCCACGACCAGTGTGGTCATGGCGGCGGTGAACAGACCGAGGGAGAAGATCACCGGACCCAGGAAGGCGAGGCGCTCGGGTAGCGCGGCCCGGAGCACGGCGGAGGCCTGGCCGACATCCGCGAAGCTGGCGTGGTCGGCCATGGGGTAGAGCGCGAAGGCGCCGGCGACGAGCACGAAGAATGCGTAGGCACCGAAGACGAAGCCGAGGTTCAGCACCGACTGCCAGAAGGCACGGGTGAGCTCGGCGCGGCCGCTGCCGGCGTCGGCGCACATGTAGGGCAGGCCGAGCAATGCCGCCGGGGCGATGGCGGCGCCGACCATGGCGATCACGGAGCTGGTGGCGACCCGGGGGTCCGCCTCGCCGGGCACCGGCAGGTCAGGCGGCAGGGCGGGAACGAAACCGGCGAGGATCGCCCGCCACTCCGAGAGCCCGCGCAGCGCCACGATGAGAAAGCAGACGAACATCAGCACCATGAGGCAGGACATGACCGTCTGCATGCGCTCGTAGCCGCGGGAGAACACCAGCCACAGCACGCCCGCCGCCAGCAGCACCGAGAGCACGACCTCGACCGCGGCCGGCAGCCGCGCGGCCGCGCCCGCCGGCGCGAGCCCGACCAGCGAACTGAACGCCGAGACCATCACGGAGACCTGCCCCATGGTCACCAGGAAATGCACCGGCACGATGAGGGCGAGGATGACCCAGGCGAGGGCCGGTGCCAGGCGGCCGCGGACAAGGGTGAGGATGCCCGTCGACGGGCTCAGGGCACCGATGCGCGAGGCGCTGTCCGCCGAGACCACGAACAGGGGCAGCAGCGGCAGCAGCACCCAGAGCAGGTCGTAGCGGAACCAGGCCCCGGCGAGGAGAAAGGATGCGATGGCCCCGGCGCCCATGGTGCCCGCCGCCATCACGGCCGCGGGACCCACGAAGTTGCCTAGCGCCCGGAGCAGGCCGCTCACGGCGTGCCGCTCCGGGCCGGGTAATCAGGCCGCACGCACCCGGCCACCACTCAGCGGGCGCCGTCGTCCCGGTAGACGGTGCCGCCCTTCATGACGAAGCTGATCGTGCGCAGCGCGCCGATATCGGCAAGCGGGTCGGCGCCGACGGCGACGATGTCCGCGTACTTGCCCACGGCAAGGGAGCCGACCTCGTCGTCCGCGCCTAGCATCCGCGCCGGCTCGATGGTCGCCGCGCGCAGTGCCTCCAGGGGCGTCATGCCCGCCTCGACGTAATACTCGGCCTCGCGCACCGTTGCCGTCGTGCCGTCGTTGGGCTCGTGGGGAAGCTGGTCCGTGCCGAGCGCAATGTTCACGTCCTCCTCGATGGCCGTTTTCAGCGCCTCCCAGTGCAGCTTGCCCACGGAATCGCGGCGGTCGAGGTACCACTGGGGCGAACCGATACGCTCGAAGAAAGGCGCCGTGGCGGGCTGGCTGACGACGATGGTCGGCACCAGCCAGGTACCGGCCTTGTGCATCTTGCGCAGCACCTCGCGATCCAGCGTATAGCCGTGCTCGATGCTGTCGACCCCTGCATCCACGGCGACGCTGGTGGCGGCGGAGGAACCGGAGTGGGCGGCGACCTTGACTCCGAACCGGTGCGCCGCATCGACCACGGCGTTGATCTCCTCCGGCGTCATCAGCGCCTCGGCGATCGCGCCGCCATCGGTGGCGATACCGCCGGAGATGAGTATCTTCACCCACTTCGCGCCGAGGCTGATCTGCTCCCGGGCCGCCTTGATGAGCTCGTAGGGCCCGTCGGCGTAGCGCACGCCGGGCTCAGAACCGTGACCAGCAGTGATCACCAGGGACTCGCCGGCGGCGTGAATGCGCGGGCCGTGGGACTCGCCCTTGCGGATGGAGCGGTCAAGGGCGAGCTCGGCATGGCGGGAGTCGCCGGGCGTGCGGATGGTCGTGACCCCGGCCTGCAGGATTTCCCGGGCGGCCGCGGCCATGCGCAGGGCGAGGGCCGCGTCGGTTTCGCCGGCAAGCTCCGCAGCCATCTTCCCGGGCAGTATCAGCCCGAGGTGTACATGCATGTTCATGAGCCCGGGGACGAGCCACTGGCCGGCGACGTCGATGACATCGGCATCGGTGGGTACGTCCACCTCGCCGCTGGCGCCGATAGCGGCGATGCGCTCACCGTCCACGAGCACCACCGCGTCGCGCAGCGCTTCACCGCTGTCGACGTCCACGACGGTGCCGCCGACCAGGGCCGTGACCGCCGCGTGGGCCGGGGCGGTACCGAGCAGGACGATGAGCAGGCAGGCGCCCGGGATCCTTGTCGGCCTCATGAGTAATTGCACGAGTGACAGCAGGAATGGCTGCATGGGAAGGTCTCCTTTCAGGTCAGCGGCCCGGCGCCGCGGCGTTGACGCGGGCGAGCTCGGTCTCCAGCAGGGCCAGGGGCAGCGGGCCGGCGCGCAGCACCGCGTCGACCCAGGGGCGCGGCGCCGTGCCGGCCTCGTGCTGCGCGGCGTACAGCCGCTTGAAGACGAGGTAGCCGGTCATGTAATCGGTAATCTGCAGCGGTGAGTTGACGACCCGCTGCCACAGGTTGACGGCAAACTGCGGCGCCAGCAGGCCCTCGTCGCGGGCGAAAGCCAGCACCTCGTCCCGGCCCCAGCCCGCGGTATGCACCTGCACGCTCACGTAGGCGCGGGTAGCGTTCTCGAGCCGCTTGCGCAGGTGGGCAAGGCGGGTGAGCGGCGCGTCACCGGCCCAGCCCGCATCGAGCATGAGTTCCTCGGAAAAGCTGCCCCAGCCCTCGGTGTAGCTGCCGCTGGCAAACAGCGTGCGCACTGCCGGTGCAGCGGACACCGCCACCTTGTACTGCAGGTAGTGGCCGGGAAACATCTCGTGGGAGATGATCATGGTATTGAAGTGGGTATTGAAGGAGCGGTAGAAGCCCTCGCGAGCCTCGGCCGGTGCGCTGTCGGGAATCGACGGCACGTAGAAAAGGGTGTCGGCCCCCGGATCGAAGGGCCCGCTCGGGTAGACCCCGCCGATCGCCGCACCGCTGAAATGCGCCGGTGACAGATCGATGACCAGCGTCGTCGGCGTCGGTACGGTGGCGATGTCCTCGGCCTCCACGAAGGCCTCGGCCTGTGCCGTGAGCGTCTCGAACTCCTCCAGGAGCGCCACCCGGTCGCGGGTGCGGTCATTCTCCATCGCCTCGAGCGCAGCGGCGAGGAGCGCTTCCCCGGCTAGTGCCGGCGCTGGCGCCGGCGTGAGGGACGCCTGCCAGCGCGCCGCCTCGTCGATCATCAGCGCGCGCACGCGGCTGATCTCGTCACCGGCCGTCGCGCGCAGCACCGCCGGGGTATAGGCACCGCCGGTGCGGCGGGAAAGCTTGGCCGAGTAGACCGAGGCGCCGAGCGCAGGGCTCGGATCGGCCACCGGCAGCACCGTGTCGCGCAGGTGGACTTCCAGGGCGGCGATCGCGTCCGCCGTCCGCTCCGCCGCCGCAACGACCTCATCCGCCCGCGGCCAGTCAGCCACGAGCGCGGGCAGGCCCTCGCCGTAGAAGTTCCGCGCACCCGCAAGGGTGCGCAACGCCGCTTCCGTGCGTAGTATCTTGCCTGTTTCCAGCGCAGCGATGCCGTGCCGGCAGAGCGCCTCGACCCCCGCGAGGCGGGCCAGTGCCGCTTCGCTGCGGGCCGCGCCGGCGGGCTTGTCCCGCACGAGCAGGTGGGTCAGGGCCTGGGAAACCCGCTCGGCATACCAGCCCGGCTGCGCGCGCAGCGGCCGGTCCTCGGCCCAGCTCGCCAGCTCGTCCTCGGCCGCCCGGGCGAGGACCCCGAGGTCCGTGCGCCGCTCCGCGTCGAGGCCCGTCCCGGCCAGCCGTTCCCGCGCGGCTGCCGCCGTGGCGCGATTGACCGCGAGCCACTGCTCGACCGCTTCCGGCGTCAACTGCTCGAAGCGCGCCGCACTCGGCGCATGGCCGCGCGCATAGGCGCGGCTGGGGTAGAACGTCGCCCAGCGATCGATGTAGGACGCGACGAGGTCGTCCGGCTGGTCGGCGCCCGCCCGCACGGGAAGCGCCGCCCCCAGGAGGACGGCGGCCAGGACCAGCCCAGCTAGCGGGGCCGGGCTGCGGCGGGCGCGCGACACGACCGGCTCAGAACGTATAGCGCACCCGCACACCGTAGCGCTGCACGCCGGGTTCGATGTGCAGGCCCCCGCTGAAGGCCTTCTGGTAGGCGTTCGTGAAGTAGGTGTCATCGAAGAGGTTCTCGACGTAAGCGGTCACACTGTAGTTCTCATGCTGAATGCCGAAGCGCAGATTGAAGATGTCGTAGCTCGGCACCTCCCAGGGAAAGCCCTCCTGGATCAGCGCCGCGACGGTCGAACGCAGGCTGTCGCGGTAGATGTACTCGCCGCGGACAAAGGCGTCCAGGCCGCTGCTGAGCGGGAAGCTGTACTCCGCATCGGCAGAGACGGTCCACTCCGGCGAGTTCGGGATCGTCTGCCCGTCGAGTACGCGGTCCGCGCCGTCGATCAGGGCGGTGAACTCCTCGAACTCGGCCTTGAGGTAGCCGACGTTGAGGTTCATGACCAGCCCGGCAACCGGTGCCGAGGTAATGGACAGCTCGGCGCCGTAGGACTCGGCGGAGTCGGCGTTGTCGATGCCGCCGAAGATAAAGAACTCACCCTCGTCATCCACACCCGATTCCTGGAACGCGGCCTGCAGGTCGGTCCAGTCCATGTAGAAGATCGCGGCGTTGATGCGCAGGGTCCGGTCGAGCAGGTCGGCCTTGTAGCCGATCTCGTAGTTCCACAGCTCCTCCGGGTCGTAGGTTTCCAGGTCGGCGACGGGGGCCACCTGCACGCCGCCGGACTTGAAGCCCTTGGCGACCGTGGCGTAGACCGACGCGTCGTCGTCGATGTCGTAGCGCAGGGAGACCTTGGGCGAGAAATCCTCGAAGGTATCCTTCACCTGCAGTTCCTGGGAAATGCCGCCGCCGAAGCCGGAGATGTCGGTGTCGATCGTCTCCTCGCTGTAGCGGCCGCCGACGGTCAGCACGAGCCGGTCGGTGAGCGCGTAGTCCGCCTGGCCGAAGAAAGCGATGACCTCGGAGGTGCCGGCCGACTCTTCACTGTCGATGAGGAAGCCCTCGGGCAGGCCGAAGGGCTGCGCGGCGCCGACGAAGGTCTTGTTGTCAATGAAGCCCTCGTCGTCCGAGTAGAAGAAACCGACGTTCCAGTTCAGCTTGCTCTCCCCGGTGCTCTGCAGCCGGAACTCCTGGGTCGTGCTCTCGCGGGGGATGGTGCGGAACTCCCGGAAGTAGTCGCCGCTGCCGCCGTCGATGTCACCCTGCAGGAAGAAATCGGACTCCATGTAGCCGGTGATGCTGGTGGCGCGCATGTTGGCGAAGTCGTAGTCGATGCGCGCGATGTAGTACTCGAAGTCCGTGCCCACGGACTGCGGCGCGTTGAAATTCACCTTGTCCTGGTTGTCCGGGAAGAAGCCGACGCCGTCGGGATCCGGGTCCGCCAGGCCGTCGCCGTTCCGGTCCGGGAAGTTCGAGTACAGCGTACCGCCCGCAAAGGTGGAGAAGACGCCGGAGGGGACGCCTTCGCGCATGCCGACGTCCTCGCTGGCATCGCTCGCGGTCAGGGTCACGGAGAGGTTGTCCGACGGGGTCCACAGCAGCGACGCGCGCCAGTACTGGTAGTCGAAGTCGTTGCCGCCGCCCTGCGGGTTGATGTTGCGGATGTTGCCGTCGGAGCTCCAGTCCTTGTAGTTGATGCGCGCGCCGAGGACATCCTTGACCAGCGGGATATTCAGCGTGCCCTCGACGTCGAGGGTATCGAAGCGGCCGTAGTCCGCCATGATCGATCCCTCGAACTCGTCGGACTTCGGCGCCACGGAGGTGACGTTGATGCCCCCGCCCAACGCGTTGGCCCCGAAATAGGTGGATTGCGGGCCGCGCAGCACCTCGATCCGCTCGATGTCCATGATCGGCGGGTTGATGCTCGAGGTCGCGAGGTTGAAGCCGTCGAGGTAGAAGCCGAAGGTGGCGGTGCGTCGCGCCTGGTTCGAGTTCACGAAGTTGGTGATCCCGCGCATGCTGATCGCCCGGCGCGAACGGGCGCCGTTGCTGATGAAGCTGGCGTTGGGCACGCGGCCGACGAAGTCGGTTACGTCGCGGAACATGTTTTTCTGGATGTCCTCGGTGTTGAAGGCCGAGATCGCGATCGGCACCTCCTGCAGGCTCTGCTCGCGCTGCTGCGCCGTGACCACGATTTCCTCCAGCGGCGTCGCATTCTGTGCCATGGCCGGCGCGGCGGTTACAGCCAGTACGGCGGCCGCCAGCATCCGTCGGCGTCCGGCTACAGCTGAAAATGCATGCTCTTTCATGCCCTGTTCTCCCCTCGATGAATCCAAGCCCGATAACGGCAGGCGCCGGCCTCCCCTCGAGGGCGGCGCGTCCAGCGCCGATAATAGGCCGATGGCGCCGGCAAGAACACCCACCCGGCGTGGCGGCGGCACAATTCCCGTGGATGAGCGTGGTAAGCTCCCGCCTCTCTGACAGTGACTGAAACGAGGACCTCCCCATGAACAGAAGGCGCTCCCGCCGCCAGGCCATCGCCCTGCCGGCCCTCTGCCTGGCGCTTCTTGCACTCGCGCTGCAGCCCTCGGCACGGGCAGCGGACGACGGATCGGAAGATGTCATGCAGGCCGTCGAGGGACTCTGGGCCTACACGGACCTGGTGACCCGCGACGGGCAGTCGCTGCCGCTCACCGGCATCTTCCTGTTCAAGGACGGCACGTTCCTGCAGCAGAGCATCTTCAACGGCGAGCCCTTCGAGGCCCAGGGCGCCATGGCCCATGCCGGCCCCTACTGGCCCGGGGGCGCCGGCCTGCGCATGACCTCGGACCCCACGCTGAGCCTGGACCCCGGCAGCAAAGCGCCGCTGACCTCCACCGGCGTGCTCGAGCACGACATCGCGGTGCGCCGCGACGGCGAGGAACTGGTGATCCAGTTCGGCGGCGGCACCAGCACCGTGCAGAGCTTCCGCCGCCTGGGCGACGCCGCCGACGCGGCCCTCTACCCGCTCGAGCACGGCGTCTTCGCCCTCGTCGACGGCCATTTCATTCTCGTCAGCGGCAACGCGGAGCGCGCGGTCACCGGCTACGGTACCTATGAGCGCGACGGCGACGCACTCACGCTCGCAATCACCCGCTGGGCCGAGAGCGACGGCGAGCAGGTGACCAACCGCAGGGACACCACCCTGGCGGCCACCTTCGACGGCACCGCCCTCGCCCTCCCCGGTGGCCAGCGCCTTGCGGTCGTCGCGAAAGGGGACGCGGCGCCGTGAGCGAGCAGACCTTCACGCTCTACGACCTGCGTGTCGAGACCATCGAAGGGGACCGGCCCTTCGTCTGCAGCCACGAAGTCGGCAGCGGCTTCGAGGTGCGCGGCGAGAACATCCACATGGATGCCGGCAAGCCCTTTTCCCTCTACGCCCTGGCGGCGCTGCTGCCGCTGCTGCCGCCCAAGCAGCGGCCCCTGAACGAGTTCGATTGGATGGCGACGGACCACGTCATCGCCTGCCCGGACCCCCATTGCGGCGCGCGCTTCCGCATCAGCCGCATCGGCCGCCAGGTCGTGCGCCGCGACGACACCACCGTGGAACCGCTGCCGGAGAACAACCCGTGGAAGGAGTGATCGACCGCTTCACCCTGGCCGAAGGCTACACGATCTCCCGCGTCATCAAGGGCGGCTGGCAGCTGTCCGACGGGCACAGCGACAGCCTGTCCGCCGACCCGGTGGCCGACATGTTCGCCTTCGTGGAACGCGGCATCGACACCTTCGACTGCGCGGATATCTACACTGGCGTGGAGGCGCTCATCGGCGAGTTCATCGCCGCGAACCGCGAGCGGGCGGAGCCGTGGCCGGTCCGCGTGCACACCAAGTACGTACCGGACTACGACGCCCTCGGCTCCCTGACCCGCGCCGACGTGGAGACCATCATCGACCGCTCCCTGCGCCGACTGAACCAGGAGCGTCTCGACATGGTGCAGTTTCACTGGTGGAACTATGCGGTGCCCGGCTGGGTGGAGGCGGCGCAGTGGCTCGGCGAGTTGCAGCGGGCGGGCAAGATCGACCGGCTGTCGCTGACCAACTTCAACACGGAGAAGACCCGGGAACTCGCCGACACCGGCATCGAGCTGACCACGACCCAGGTCCAGTATTCGCTCCTCGACCCGCGCCCGGAGAAAGCCCTCGCCGGCCTGTGCGCCGAGCGCGGCATGCACCTGCTGTGCTACGGCACGCTCGCCGGCGGCTTCCTGAGCGACCGCTGGCTGGGCGAGGCCGAGCCGACGGCGCTGGCGAACCGCTCACTGGTCAAGTACAAGCTGATGATCGACGAGGCCGGCGGCTGGGCGCTGTTCCAGGAACTGCTAGAGGCCCTCGCCGCGGTCGCCCGGCGCCACGGCACGACGATTGCCACCGTGGCCTCGCGCTGGGTGCTCGAGCAGCCCCGGGTGGCCGCGGTCATCATCGGCGCGCGCAACGCGGCGCACGTGGACCGCTACGCCGAGCTGTTCCGCTTCACCCTGGACCAGCAGGATCGCGACGCCATCGCCGCCGTGCGCGCGCAGATGCAGGTTCCCGCCGAGGACGTCTTCGATCTCGAGCGGGACAAGGACGGCCGCCACGGCAGCATCATGAAGTACAACCTGAACGCCGATTGACAGCGCCCCCTGCGCAACGGGTAGCGCGGCGACCGCTCAGTCCGTGTAGCCGTAGACCGACCGGGCGTGCTCCTCGGAGATGAAGCCGTCGAGGAGATCGTTGCGAACCGCTTCCGGGTCGCGCTGCGCCGCATCGCCGTAGCCGCCGCCACCGCCGGTCAGGGAATGGATGACGGTGCCGACCGGGAGCGAGAAGTCGTTGATCTTTAGGCACTCCACGGGCGCCTCGCCGGGACGCTCGATGCGCACCACCGGCTTCTCGCCGTCACCTCCGCCGAACAGCCCCCAGGCCGGCGTGTCCGAACGCTCGAACCAGAGCCACAGCGAGGACTCCGCCTCCACCCGGTATTTGCGCGAGGTGCCGTTGCCGCCGCGGTAGCGCCCGGCGCCACCGGAGTCCTGGCGGATGCTGTACTCTAGGATCCGTAGAGGATACTTGCTCTCGAAGATCTCGATCGGCAGGTCCTTGAAGCTGCCGTTCACGTTGTTGATGAGCGAGCTCGCCCCGTCGCCGCCGTCGAAGGCCCCCCAGCCGCCGGTGGTCGGCTCGATCATGAGGTAGCGGGCGTGGTTCTGCCGGGGGTCGGTGCCGGCGATGGTGATGACCATGGAGTCACCGTAGTGCGCGCCGGCGGCACGCTCCGGCATTACCGGCGCGAGGGCCTTCACGATCAGGTCGATGAGCAGGCCGAGGGGCGTGAAGTACCAGCCGCAGGGCGCCGGTTCCTGGGCGTTGAAGATCGAGGCTTCCGGCGCGCTGACGTCCAGGGCCCGGAAGGAACCGCCGTTCGGGGAAACATCGGAGCAGATGAGCAGCTTGTAGGCCACGCGGGCGGCGGCCACGGTCTGCGTCAGGCCGCAGTTGACCGGGCCCGCGGCCTGCGCGGCGGAGCCCGCCAGGTCGATTGCCATGCCGTTCCCCGCGACTGTCAGGCGCAGGCGGACCGGAACCGGCCCGTTGCCGAGCCCGTCGTCGTCGATGGTGCCCTCGGCGGTGTACTCGCCGTCGGGCAGCGCGGCGATGGCCTCGCGCTCCTTGGCCTCGGTCTGGGCGTAGATCTCGTCCCGCGCCGCGCGCACCGTCTCGGCGCCGAAGCGGTCGAAGAGCGCCTTCAGCCGCTGCTCGCCCGTGCGCCCGGCGGCGATCTGCGCGTTCAGGTCCCCGATGGTGGCGTCGCCGAAGCGGCTGTTCAGGCGCAGCAGCTCGATCACGTCCTCCCGCGGTTCCCCCCGGTCATAGAGTCGCGTCGGCCCCCAGCGGGTCCCCTCCTGGTAGATCTCGCGGGAGTCGACGGGCGTACCCGGGTCCTTGGCGCCGACATCCAGCCAGTGCGCGCGGGAGGCAGCGAAACCGATGCGCTCGCCGCGCCAGAAGATGGGCATGATGATCGTGGAGTCGTTCAGGTGCGTGCCCGTCATGTACGAGTCGTTCATGTAGAACACGTCGCCTTCCTGGAAGTAGTCCCAGCCGTAGCGCTCCGCCATGATCTTCACGCAGATCTCGAGGTTGCCGAGAAACAGGGGCAGGCCCAGGCTCTGCCCGAGCACCTCGCCCTGCTCGTCGATGAGTGCCACGGAGCAGTCCTTGCCCTCGTAGATCACCGGCGTGAAGGCACTGCGGATCAGCGTCGCATTCATGTCGCTGGCGATGGCGACAAAGGCGTTGCGGATGATCTCCGTCGTGATCGGGTCGATGCTGCTCATGCGCTGGCTCCTTTCTTCAGCAGGAGATTGCCCTTGGGGTCGACGGTGAGCGTCCAGCCCGGCGGCATCACCGTGGTCGCGCTCTGCTCTTCCACGATCGCCGGGCCGTCGAAGGTGAAGCCCTCGCGGAGCCGGTCGCGCAGCAGCACCGCCGTGCTGTGGCGCTCGCCGCGGAAGACGGCCTCGCGCTCGCCGGCCAACGGGTCGCCGTCGCGCACCGGCGCGTCTTCACCGCGGTACTTGCCGATGGCGCCGATGGCGGCAACGCGCAGGTTCACGAACTCGATCGGTGCCGCCGGGCTGGCGTGGCCGTGGCGCTGCCGGTGGGTCTCGTGGAAGCGACGCGCCAGTTCCCCGGCCGAAATGCCCGCCTCGAGGGGGATGTTGATGGTGTACTCCTGCCCGGCATAGCGCATATCCGCCGAGCGCTCGCAGTGGGCCTTGCCGGCCTCGATGCCCTCTTCCAGCACCGCGTCCCGCCCCTCGGACTCCAGCGCCGCAAAGGCCCCCTCGAGCTCCTCGCTGTCCACGCCGGCTGCGGCGCGGAAGAACGACAGCGTGACATCCCGGCGCAGGTCCGTCTGCAGCATGCCCCAGGCCGAGAAGGTGCCGGGAAAACGCGGGATGAGCACCTCGCGAATATCCAGCTCCTCCGCCAGGAACGCCGCCGCCATGGGGCCGGCGCCGCCGAAGGCGACGAGGGTGAAGTCGCGGGGGTCGACGCCCTCGCTCACGGTGATCGTGCGCATGGCATCCGCCATCGCCGCGTTGGAGATCGCCAGGATACCCTCGGCGAAGGGCTCCGGCTCCATACCGGCACCGGCTGCCAGGGTCTCGATAGCCTTCGCCGTGGCGCCGGCATCCAGGGACATCTCGCCGGAGAGCAGCGAGCGCGCGCCCAGGCGGCCAAGGTACAGGTTGGCATCGGTGACCGTGGGCTCCGTGCCGCCGTTGCCGTAGCAGGCAGGGCCCGGCACGGACCCGGCGCTGTGCGGGCCGACGCGGACCGCGCCCTTGTCCAGCCAGGCGATCGAACCGCCGCCGGTGCCGATGGTGCGGATGTCGACGATGGACATCAGCAGCGGCAGCCCCTCGAGTTCCGTCTCCAGGGTCGTGGACGCCTTGCCGTCGACCACGAGGCTGAGGTCGAAGGACGTGCCCCCCATGTCGACGCAGAGCAGGTTCTGGCGACCGGTCCGCTCCGAAAGCGCCGTCCCGGCGATGGTCCCGCCGACCGGTCCGGACAGCAGCGTGTACACCGGCTTGTCCCGGGCGCTTTCCGCCGTGACCACGCCGCCGCTGGACTGCATGATGTGGACGCCGGCCTTCATGTCGCGCTCGCGCAGCTGCTCTTCCAGGCTCAGCAGGTAGCGCTCGACCACCGGTGCCACGTAGGCGTTCATGACCGCCGAGGAAGCGCGCTCGTACTCGCGCCACTCCCGGGCCACCTCGTGGGACAGGGAGATCGACACCCCCGGCAGCGCTTCGCGGAGGATCTCCCGGGCGCGCAGTTCATGCGCCGGGTAGGCGTAGCTGTGCAGGAAGCAAACGGCGACCGCGTTGACCCCTTCTTGACGAACTTTCTCAACGATCGGCGCGAAGTCCGCCTCGCAGAGCGGCTCGAGCTCGCTGCCGTCCCAGGCCAGGCGACCGCCGATCTCGTGCACATCGCGCCGTGGCACCAGCTGCCCGGGCTTCTGGTAACGCAGGTCGTACAGCGCATCGCGGTTGCCCCGGGCAATCACGTAGCTGTCGCGCGCGCCGCGGGTGGTCAGCAGCAGCACCCGCTCCCCGCGACGCTCGAGGAAAGCGTTGAGACCGACCGTCGTCCCGTGAACGAAGTAGTCGATGGCCGACAGGTCCGGGATCACACCGGAGATGCCGTTGATCACCCCTTCGGCGGGATTTTCCCGGGTCGTGGGCACCTTGTTCACGAAGGCCGGCCCGTCGGAGGGCTGGATGACGATATCGGTAAAGGTGCCGCCGATATCTGCAGAGACTTGGTAGCGCGTCATGTCAGAAGTTGTACCTCAGGCGAAGGTTCCAGATCCGGCCCGGTGCGGCCGCCGAGAAGCCGCCGGCGACCCACTCGGAGTTGTATTCCTCGTCGAGCGCATTCTGCAGCTGCCAGAGGACGGACCATTTCTCGTCGGCATCCTCGATACCGAGCCGCACGCTGAGGAAGTCCAGCGGGCTGCGGTCGGTGGAATTCTGCACGTCCCAGTACTGGCTGCCGCGGCGCTCGTAGTCGACCCGCGCGAACAGGTCGATGCCCGGGAGCGGCGACGGTGCCACCAGCTGGCCGCCGATGTTGATCGTCTCGTCGGCGATGTAGGGCGCGTCATTGCCCTCCACGGAGGGGTCGACCGCGTATTCCTCGATCTCGCTGTCCGTGAAACCGTAGGCGGCGTACAGGTCGAGGTACTGGTTGACGCGGTAATTGAGCTCGAGCTCGCCGCCGTAGAGCTGCACCTCGTCGATGCTGGTCAGGATCTGCGCGCTCACGGCGCCGATGAAGGAGAAAAAGTGCTGCCCCTCCACCTTGGTGCTGAAGGCCGCCGCCACGAGGCGCAGCCGGTCGTCCAGGAACAGCCCCTTGTAGCCGACCTCGAAGGACTCGGACTCCTCCTGGTCGACCACGTCGGTGATGCCGACCAGGCCGACGGACTCGGCCACGTCCGAGATACCGTTCTGGTTGAACTGGCCGCTGCGGAAGCCGCGGCCCCAGGTGGCATAGAGGTTGTGCTGGTCCGTGGGCCGGTAGCGCAGCGTGACCTTGGGCTGCCACATGTCGAAGGTTTCCTCGTTGCGCGCCCCCGGCTCACCCGCCGGGAACTGCAGCGGCGAAACGTCCTGCTGGCGCTTTTCCTCGTCGTAGCGGAGCGCAGTCGAGAGCTCGAAGTGCTCGCCGAGGTCCGCATTCACCTGGCCGAACACCGCCATGGCCTCGTTGCTGTTGTCGTCGGCGAGGAAGGAGGTCGTCGGGTTGCTGGGATCGCTGGTCGGCTCGCGCTCGAGGCGGATGATGCCGGCGCCGGTATCGACACCCGTCGACAGCGACACGAAGCGGTCCCAGTCGAGGTAGTAGGCGCCGATCTCCCAGCGAAGCGCCTGGTCGTCGGGCGAGCGGAAGCGCACCTCCTGGCTCCAGGCCTCGATGTCGAACCAGCCGGTCTGGGTGCCGTCATTGCCGAACAGTTCCGGCGGGCTCATCGCGGCCGTGTAGGGGAACTGGTCGGAATCGGACCACTCCTCGAGGTCGGTGTAGCTGGTGGTGGCGGTCAGCGTACCGAGGTCGGTGACCCAGTCCACCTTGAGCGCGAAATCGTCCATGTCGCGCTCGCCGTAGTCGAGGTTGTTGTCGCGCACCGGCAGCACGTTGTCCGCATCGATCGGACCCGTGTCCGTGCCGAAACCGATGGCCGTGATATTGTCGTCGGCGAGATCCACGCCCTGGAACTGGAAGCCGATGCCGCGACCCTTGTGGCGTGCCATGCTGGCGCGGAAGTCGAGGCTCAGCGTGTCGCTGGGCTCCCAGATCAGGCGGCCGCGCACCACCGTGTCCTCGAAGCGGTCGGCCTTCTCCTGGCGGGTGATGTTGTAGAGGTAACCCTCGCGGTCGATGTAGCGGCCGGAGAGCTGTCCGTAGAGCTGGTTCTCGACGATGGCACCGCCGTAGGAGCCCTCCACGAGGTACTCGTCACCGGCCCCCGTACCCACGCTGACATAGCCGTCCGCCTCGTTGGTAGGGCGCTTGGTGTTGATGATGATGGCGCCGCCCGTGGCGTTGCGGCCGTAGATCGCCCCCTGGGGACCCTTCACCACCTGCACGCTCTCGAGGTCGAAGAGTTCCTGGCGGAACTGGATGCCGCTGAACTGCAGCACGCCGTCGATAACCGTGGCGACCGGCGCCTCACCGTTGCGTACCTGGGTCAGGCCGCGGATGCTGAGGAAGCTGGTGCCGATGCCCTGGGAGGTGGCGAGCGTGACGTTGGGCGTCAGGGAGACGAAGTCCTCCATGCGCTGGATGTTGGCATCCTGCAGCGTTTCCGCGGAAAACGCGGTCACCGCGTAGGGCGCGGCCTGCAGTGTTTCCTCGCGACGCCGCGCGGTGACGATGACCTCTTCAAGCATGACCGGTTCATCACTGGCCGCACCCTGGGCCAGGGCCGGCGGGGTCAGCACCGCCGCGAGGGCACTGACGATGAGGCGGCGCTGCCTGTTGCTGCTCTGCTTGTGCATGGTTTTTGCTCCCCTGGAAGCCGTTCGCTTTGTCGTGTCGCGGGCTCGCTTTCCGGGCGACGGCGGCACCGGTGCCCGCGCCGGAGGCCTGGCCCCCTTGCTTCGAAAGGTGAGTTAAATTTTTAACCATGTCAATCTTTTTTGATATGCTATAAACATTGAATCGCGCCCCCGGCGCCAAGGAGCCACCGTGCGACAAGCCGGAAAAACGAAAGCGGACAAGGCAACCCCGGAGAAAACGGGCCGCCACGTGCGCCGCTCCATCGGCGGCCTGCTCAAGGCGAAGCGCCTCGAGCAGGGTCTGACGCTGCAGGAGCTGGCGCAGCGGGCAGAATTGTCCGCCGCTTTCCTGTCGCAGGCCGAGCGCGGCAAGGCGACACCGTCGATCGTCTCCCTGATCAATATCGCCCGCGCGCTGGACACGGATATCCACTACTTCATCTCGCCCCCCGCTGCCGCGACGCTGGTCAGCCGGGCCGACGAGCCGCGCTACCTGGAACTGGATTCGCCGGTGCAGTACCGGGTGATGAATGCGAACATTCCGAACCAGCGCCTGGGCGCCCTGCTCATGACCGTGCCGCCGGGTATCGAGCTCCCGGCCGTGCACCGGGACGAGGGGGAGGACCTGTTCTTCATCCTGAGCGGGGAAATCGAGCTGGATATCGACGGCAAGCACTTCACCCTGGGCGCCGGCGATTCGACCCACATCAACACGCAGCTGGACCACAGCATGCGCAACAGTGGCAGCGAGGAGGCCACGCTGCTGTGGGTGGGAACACCCGCGCTGCTGCCCCCGGAAAGGTCGGACGAGAGCTGACGCCGGTGTCTGAGCTCCGCATCGAGACGGCGCTCGGCACCGTTCGCATCGCCCTGGCCACCGCACAGGCCCCCGTCACCACCGCCTATTTCCTGGACCAGGTGTGCCGCGGCCGGCTCAGCGGCGGCAGCATCTTCCGCGTTCTGTCCAGCGAGCTAAGCGCCACCGACGCCGGCGCGATGATCGATGCCGTGCAGTTCGGGACCGCGCGCGGCCTCGACGAGGAGCGGCAGCGGATCGTCCACGAGAGCACGGCGGTCAGCGGCCTCCGCCACGAACCCTGGACCGTGTCCGCCGCGCGCTTTGCGCCGGGCGAGCTCTACGGCAGCTTCTTCGTGTGTGTGCAGGCGGAGCCGTCGCTCGATTACGGGGGAGCGCGGCACCCGGACGGGGAGGGCTTTGCCCCCTTCGGCCGAGTCGTTGCGGGCCGGGCGGTGATACGCCGTGCCCACGACCTCGCCGAGGCCGGCGGGCTCCTGAAACACCCCGTGCCGATCCTCGACGTGTCCGTCATCGATCCATCGGTCGCTGCAAAACCCGCCTAGCGGTCTCTCTCGCTCTCCTCCAGCGCCCCGTCGCCGGCGCCCTGCGCAATGCCGGCGAACGCCAGGGTGCGCGACACCAGGAGGTCCGTGGACACGAAGACGGGGAGCGGCGCGTCGTCCGGGGTGAGCACCAGCGGTATCTCCGTGCAGGCGGCAATCAGCGCCTCGGCACCCTGCACCGCCAGGCTGTCGGCCAGCGCCGCCATGGCAGCGGTCAGTTCAGCGCCGCGCTCCCCGGCCTTGATGCGGTAGACCAGGGCCATGAACGCCGCCTGCTCGGGCGGTCGCCAGAGCACGGGTTCGCAGCCCCGGGCGGCGAGCGCGCGCTGGTAGAGGCCGGCCTCGAGACAGCCGTCCGCGGCCATCACCCCGATCCGGCGGGGCCCGCCGGCGTCAAGCGCATCGACGGTCGCGTCGATGATGGACAGGAAGGGCACCGTCACCGCGGCGCGGATGTCATCTTCCCAGGCGTGCGCCGTGTTGCACACCATCACCAGCACGTCGGCTCCCGCGCGCTCAAGGCCCCGGGCCATGGCCGCGAGCGCCGGGCCGACGCCGGCCGCTCGGCCGGCGATGGTACCGTGACGGTTGGGCACAGCCGGGTTGTGGTCGACGAGGAGGCGGAGGTGCTCCTGGTCCGACGGTGCCGGCGTCGACGCGATCAGCCGGGCCATGAAATCCACCGTTGCCGCAGGACCCAGGCCGCCGAGCACGCCCACGGTGGGGCGGGCAGTCACGACGCCGCTTCCTCCGGGCGCGGCCCGCCGAAGCGGAAGCAGGGCCGGTAGGTGGACGGGTCGATGCGCATGCGCCCCTGGCTCACGAAGGCCTCGAGCAGCTGGCCCAGTCCCGCCACCACGTCGCCCTCGCCGTACAGGCAGAAGGGCCCGTAATGCTCTACGGCGCGCACGCCGAAGTCCTTGACGTTGCCGGCGACGATGCCCGAGAAGGCCCGGCGCAGCTCGGCGATGAGCACGTGCCGCGGCTGGTCCCGGTGCAGGGCCAGGGCCGCCATGTTCTCGTGGCTGGGCACGAAGGGCTGCTGCAGTTCCTGCGGGATGTGCAGCTTCCAGTGGAAACTGAAGGACTCGCTGCGCTCGATGCGCTGGCGGCGCACCTCTTTCACGGCGCGCTTCATGGCCCGCGCCACCGCCGGCGCATCGCCGGTGATGATCTCGTAGTGCTCGGCGACCTCGTCCCCCAGCGTGGCGCGCAGGAAGCGGTCGATGTCGCGGAAATAGCTGGCGCTCTCGGCGGGCCCGGTGAAGATGAGCGGCAGCTCGACGCCGGCGTTGTCCGGGTGCAGCTTGATGCCGAGGAGGAACAGGATTTCCTCGGCGGTGCCGACGCCACCGGGAAAGACGACGAGGCCGTGGGCGATGCGCACGAAGGCTTCCAGCCGTTTTTCGATGTCCGGCAGGATCACCAGCTCGTTGACGATCGCGTTGGGCGATTCCGCGGCGATGATCCCCGGCTCGGAAACACCGATGAAGCGGCCATCGCGGTTCAGCTGCTTCGCGTGGGCGATGGCGGCCCCTTTCATGGGCCCCTTCATGGCGCCGGCACCGCAACCGGTGCAGATATCGAAGCCGCGCAGCCCGAGGGAGTAGCCGACAGTCTTCGAATAATCGTATTCCCCCCGGGGAATCGAGTGCCCGCCCCAGCACACCACGAGGCGCGGCTGCAGGTTGCTGCGCACCACGTTGGCATTGCGCAGGATCCGGAACACGGCGTCGGTGATGCCGTCGGGGGTCGCTAGGTCGAAGGCCTGCTGCTCGGCGAGCTTGTGCTCCGTGAAAATGATGTCGCGCAGCGCCGCGAACAGGTGACTGCGGATACCGGCAATCATGCGGCCGTCGACAAAGGCCTGCGCCGGTGCGTTGCTCAGCACCAGCTGGAGGCCCCGCGGCTCCGGCACCACCTCGATGGCGAAGTCGCGGTAGGCATCGTAGACGGCGCGGGCATCGTCCGTGCCGCCGTCCGTGTTGAGGATGGCCAGGGCGCAGCGGCGGAACAGCTCGTGGCTGGACGCGTCGGCGTTGGCGAGGCTGGCCATCTCGCGCCGGGACAGCAGGTCGAGCGTCTGCAGGGGGCGCACGGAAGCGCGCACCACACGCGGGGCGGTGCCGGGCGGCGGGCTGAGTTCGTCTTCGTTCATGGCGCCCAGTATATACGCCGATTATTACCGCGAACCCCGCTGTGGCTGCGGCACCGGCAATAGTGACCATCTTTTGTCGCAACCGGCGGGTGGGCCGAAGCGCCACCCGGGGAGTACCACTTCAGGCAGTGTCGCGAAACACGCAGCGCACGCACATCGAAAAACCTATCGGAGGAACAGCCATGAACATCGCGAAACGGATTCTCCTTGCACCGGCCGCCGCGCTGGCGCTGGTCGCAGCAGGTCCCGCCCTTGCCGACCACCACGCGGGCACGACCGACGAAGCCACCCCCGACATCGTCGAGATCGCCGCCGGCAACGAGGACTTCAGCACGCTGGTCGCAGCCCTGAAAGCGGCCGGCCTGGTCGAGACGCTCCAGGGCGAGGGCCCGTTCACGGTCTTCGCGCCCACGAACGCGGCCTTCGCCGCGCTGCCCGACGGCACGGTCGAGAGCCTCCTCGCGCCCGCCAACAAGGCGCAGCTGACCGCCGTGCTGACCTATCACGTCATCCCCGGCGCGGTCTACGCCAGCGACGTGGTGGAGCTGTCCAGCGCCACGACCGTCCAGGGCGGTGATGTCAGCATCAGCACCGAAGACGGCCGCGTAATGATCGACGGCGCGGAAGTCATCAAGACCGACATCGAAGCGGAGAACGGCGTGATCCACGTCATCGATGCGGTCCTGCTGCCCTCGAAGTAGCGCGTTGCGCCCCACCCCTGCCGCGGCCTCCCGGTGGAGGCCGCGCTCTCCCGCCGACGGCGGCTAGAACGCCACCAGGACGCTGAAAGCGCCGAAGCTCGCGTTGTCCCGCTGTCCCTCGAACTCATCGCTGCGGAACACGTGCGTGTAGGCCAGCTGGAAGCCGCGGAAGCTGGCCACGGCACCGACCTGGAGGTCACCGACCAGCGGCAGCTTCTCGACGCTCGCGCTATCGTGGAAGGTATTGCCATCGAGAAAGATATTCTGCGCGACCGCGCGTGCCTCGATGCTGGCGTAGAGATACCAGCCCCGGTCACTCGCCTCCACCAGGCCCGCCCCGGGCACTGACGGCTGTATCCGCGGCGGACCGAACTGGTCGGCGATATCGTCCCCGAACAGCAGGCTCGCGCCGAAGTTCGCGTAGGTGAACACGTTGCCCAGGGCAAAGCCGCCGTGCGGCGACAGCGTGACCTCGAAGGGTCCCACGGGTCTCGGCGTCATGTTCCAGCGCCGCTGGTAGGTCGCCATCACCGCCGGTTCGTTCTCGAGCTGGTACTCCCAGCCCTGCGGGTCATCCGAGCCGATGAGCTGGTGGAACCAGTCCTGCGTCGGCCCGGCGAGGGAAGCGGGGCCGACGACGCCCAGGGACAGCTCCAGGCTGTTCAGCTGGCGCTCGCTGCGTCCGCTGATGCCGGCGGTGGCGTAGAGCCAGCCGGCGTAGGGCCGGTCCGCCGGGTCCGGCGGGTCCAGGGTGATGTCGCGCGGTGTGTACATGTTCTGGCCGACGCTGAGCACCGTGCGGTACTCGGCTTCCGCCGGAAACAGCCCGGTGCGGTCCGACGTATCGCGCAGCCAGTCCGGCGTGACGTTGCGCGGCAGGATCCGCCCGAGGCGGATGCCGTTGGTGTAGTGGCGGTCGGTGTCGCTGAAGACATCGTTTTCGACCACGAGCCCCCAGGCGCCCTCGTCGTCGGCGGCCCGCGGCGCTCCGCCGGCGGCGACCGCAGCCAGGCAGGCGAGGAGGAGCGCCCGCCCGGTCGGCGGCGCGGACCTTGCACTCACGGCAGGGCTGCTTCAACGGCGAGGGCAAGCCCCCGGCCCGGCGCGTCCAGACCCGAGCCGTGCTCCCGGTAACGGGTATCGAGCACGTTGTCGAGGCCGACGGTCACGGTCCAGCGCTCACCCAGGTCTCGCTCCGCGCGCAGGTGCCAGGCGGCCCAGCCGTCGGTGCCGTTCGGGTCGATGCGCGGGTCGCTGACGTCGCGCGGGCTGAGCCGGTCCTGCTCTGCCGCGAACTGCAGTACCGCGCGGCCGCGCCAGGGACCCGCTGGATCCCAGGCCAGGGCGAGGCGGCCATTGAGCGGGGGAATGCGGTCGCCGGGTACCGTGGTGCCGTCACCGGGCCGGTCCTCGCCGCGGGTCCAGTTCGCCGTGGCGTCCAGGGCGAGACGCGGCGACAGCTGCGCGCGCAGGCCCAGCTCGGCGCCGTGGAGCCGGGAGCGGCCGATGTTCTCGCTGGTGACGACGATGCGGCCCGTGGGGGTCAGCTCGCCGGTCTCGACGCTGGTGATGCGGTTCTCGTAGTCGAGGCGAAAGAAAACCAGCTCCGCACGGGCGGCCCCGCCCTCCCAGCGCAGGCCGATATCCGAACTGAGCACCGTTTCCGGCCCGAGGCCGCTGTTGGCGACATTGAAACGATTGCCCGGCCGCGGGCCGAGGGTGCCGAGGTCGAAGATGTTGGGCACGCGGAAGCCCTCGGCGACATTCGCCAGCAGGGCGAAACCCCCGCCCAGTTCCTGGCGCAGGCCCAGCTGCAGGCTGAGGTCGTCGGGCTCGAGCCGTGCGCCCGGATCCACGGCCGTCGCGGCGAGCTCCACGCGGTAGCGGCTGTAGCGGCCGCCGAGCTCGATGCTCGTCCCCGGCGCGGGTGTCCAGGCGTGGGTGAGGAATAGCGCGCCACTCGACAGCGTCGACCCGTCCGGGAAGCGCGCGCCGACAACCGCCGGCTCACGATCGCCCGCCGCAACCTGCCGCGCGCTGTGCACCCGGTCATGGGTCAGGTCCATCCCGTAGCGGGTACGGTGCGCGCCGGACCAGCGCTTCGCCAGCACCAGCGACGCACTGTACAGATCGCTGCGGTTCTGCTCCGTGAACGTGAGCGGGCTGCCGAAATCGCGGGTCTTGCGGTCATCGTCGATACGCTGCCAGCCCACCTGCAGCCGCGCCTGGTCGGCCCAGGGCCGGTCCACGGCGGGTTCCAGCACGAGGCCGAGGAAGGAGCGAACATTCGGCGAGAACTCGAACAGGGAGGACGAGGGGTCGTCCTGCCCGTAGCCCGGCACCAGCTCGTCGACGCGCGGTGTCGAGGGCTGCTCCAGGTGCTGGGCCAGCAGGCGCCACTCGCCGTCACCCGCCAGCCGGTGGCGGGTCATGAGATTGATGCCCCGGCTCTCGTAGCCGCTGGGCACGACCGTTTCGCCGCCCCCGGTCTCCCGGTCGTCGATGTCCACCCACTGCGCCGCCAGTTCCACGGCGTTGTCTCCGTCGCCCCAGGCGACACCGCCGGTGCCCTGGCGGCCGTTGTCGCTGGACACCCAGGCGGCACGGCCGAAGGCCGTCAGGGGCCGGTCGAAAGC
This sequence comes from Pseudohaliea sp., assembly GCF_040217025.1. Lineage (GTDB taxonomy): Bacteria > Pseudomonadota > Gammaproteobacteria > Pseudomonadales > Halieaceae > Pseudohaliea. The sequence goes on from NZ_JAVJOA010000010.1 coordinate 545,399, forward strand.
CGGCGGGCGGGTCACGACCTGCACCGCGCCGCCCATGGCGTCACTGCCGTAGAGCGTCGCCACGGCGCCGCGGGCCACCTCGACGCTGGCGATGCCGGCCGTCGGCACCAGGCCCAGGTACTGGTTCGGCGAACTGCGGTAGAACGCATTGTTCAGGCGGAAGCCGTCCACGAGGTGCAGTACCTGGCTGCCCTTGAGGCCGCGGACGATGGGAATCCCCTGCCCCGGGGTGGTCTGCTGGACGAAGGTACCGGGCATGCCGCGGAACAGGTCCGACGGCAGCACCGGGGCGGTTTCGCTGGCGGCGGCCGGAACCCGGCGGCTCACCGCAACGCTGGCGCTGCGGGCCGGGGAGGCGAGGCGCTGCGCGGTCACCGCCACGACCTCGAGCACCGGCGCTGCCGGTGCGCTCTTCGCGGCAACCGGGGAAGCCGCCGCCGCGCAGAGACCGGCAAGGGCCAGCCAGCGCACCCCGCTGGCGTGCCGGCGGCGGCGGTTACCGGTCACTCCCCGGCCGGGACGACCTGGCCGGTGCTCCAGGGAGCGCCGGCCTCCAGGAGCGCCGCGCGCAGGGCGGGCAGCTCCGTGTCGAGGATGCCGTTGAGCTGCTCGCGCAGCGGCGCCAGGGCCTCGCGGGCGTAGCCGAGGGACTGCCGGTGCGCCGGTGTCGGCCCGTAGCTGGAGCCGCTCACACCCATCTTGGCGTGGGACAGCCAGTTGCCGACCCGGTGCACCTCGTCGGCGCCGATGGCCTGCTTCGAACGATGGCCGTTGAGCCCCTGGTCGAGGTCGTAGAGACGCCGGCGCAGGTCGTGCAGCTTCGCGTCGAGTTCGCCGGGGGCCGCGGGCGTCTTCGCCAGCGCGGTCTGCATCGCCTCGACGGTCTCGACGGCATCTTCGAGAGCGTAGCGCGCGGCGCTCAGCTGGCCTTCCACGGCGGCAACCTCCTGCCAGAACGCGTGCACTTCCGCCATGGGCGCGCCCTCGAGCGCCCCCTCGTAGAGCCGCTCCACGGCGAAGCTGACCGGTCCGGCCAGCGCGCGGGTCTCCCCGTTTTCCTCGAGGACCAGCTCGGCGCTGTACTCGCCGGGCGCCACCAGGAAGCCCTTCGGCGGCAGCCCCTGCCAGTTCTCCGGGGTCTCGATGGAACCCCGGTAGGGGTGGCGGAGGTCCCAGGCCACGCGGTGGAAGCCTTTCTCCGCGGGCGCCGGCACCCGGCGGATCACCGTACCGCCGGCGTCGCGGATAACCAGTTCGAGCGCGGGGGCCGCCTCGCGGCGCTCGGCCTCGAGCGCCTCCCAGGCGGGGAAGGTGATCGCCTTGCCGGCCTCCCGGCGGGCCTTCTCCGCGGCCTGGCGCTTCGCCTCGCGGCTCTTGAAACCCTCCGCGAGGTGGTAGGTCAGCACCGCGCCGAAGGGCGGGTTGTCGGCGACGTAGAGCGCATCGCCCTGGCTGCCCCGGCGGGTGGAACCGAGCACACCGCGCTCGTGGTACCAGTCCGCATCGCGCGGCGTGAACAGGGTCGCCTCGGCCTCGAGCATCTCCGGGCTCAGCTCGCGCAGCGGCGTGTAGTCGTCGAGCACGAAGAAGCCGCGGCCGAAGCTCGCTGCCACCAGGTCGTTCTCGCGGCGCTGGATCTGGATGTCACGCAGCGGGATCGTCGGCATGTTGCCGTCGAGCTCGTGCCAGCTGCCGCCCGCGTCGATGGTGAAGAAAACGCCGAACTCCGTGGCCGCGAACAGCAGCTCCGGGCGCACGTGGTCCTGCACCAGGCGCCAGACGAGATGCTTGTCGGGGAGGTCGCCGGCAATGCTCTTCCAGCTCTTGCCGCGGTCCCGGCTCACCAGCAGGTAGGGCGCGAAGTCCCCGTACTTGTGGTTGTCGAGGGCGACGTAGACCGTGTCCGGGTCGTGCAGGTCGGCGCGGATATCGTTGACGAAGGCGCGTTCCGGTACCCCGGGGAGCTTGCTGACCTCCAGCCGCCGCCAGTTTTCACCACCGTCTTCGGAAACGGCAATCAGGCCGTCGTCGGTGCCCGCGTAGAGCAGCCCCTCGACGAGCGGCGACTCGGCCAGGGACGTGATGGTGTTGTACATGGACATGGCAAACAGGTCCCAGGGCGCATCCCAGCCCCAGGTCTGCTCCATGAGCGGCAGGTCGACCCGCTTCTCGTCGCGGGTGAGGTCGCCGGAAACCGCCGTCCAGCTGTCGCCGCGGTCCTCCGAGCGCCAGACGCGCTGCGAGGCGTAGTAGAGACGGGTCGGCTTGTGCGGGCTGACCAGGATCGGCGAGTCCCAGTTGAAACGCTCCGGCGGGTCGCCGGGCGCCGGCTGCGGCTGGATGTAGACCGTTTCGCCGGTAGTGAGGTCGACGCGGTTCAGGTTCCCCTGCTGCCACTCGGCGTAGAGAATGTCCGGATTGCCGGGCTCCGTGGCCGGCTGGTGGCCGTCCGCGCCGAGCACGACTTTCCAGTCTGCATTGCGGATGCCGTGCACGTTGTCGGTGCGCGCGGGGCCGCCCTGGGTGTTGTTGTCCTGAGTGCCACCATAGATATTGTAGAAGGGCTCGCTGTCATCGAGCGCCAGCTTGTAGTACTGGGTGACAGGCAGGTTGGCCACGAAGCGCCAGGTCTCGCCGCGGTCCCAGCTCTCGTAGAGGCCGCCGTCCGTACCCATCATCAGGTACTCCGGATCCTCGGGGTGGAAATTGATGGCGTGGATATCGCTGTGCTGCGTCTGCGTCGCCATGGTCTCGAAGGTCTTGCCACCATCCGTGGACTTCTGCACGCGCACGCCGACGAGGTAGAGCTCGTCGAAACGGTGCGGGCTGGCATAGAGCTCCTGGTAGTAGTGCGGGCCGGTGCCGCCGGCGACCGCATCGGCGCCCTTCTCCCAGGATGCGCCGCGGTCGGCGGAGCGCCAGACACCCCCGGTGCGGCGGTCGAGCTCGATGGCGGCATAGACAACGTCCGGATCCTGGGGCGAGATGGCGAGGCCGATCTTGCCCATGTTGCCTTCCGGCAGGCCCTTAGCGAGGCGCGTCCAGCTGCGGCCGCCGTCCTCGGAGCGATGCAGCCCGCTCTCCGGCCCGCCGCCCATGTAGGCGGCCACCGTGCGGTGATGCTGCCAGGTAGCGGCGTAGAGCACGTCCGGGTTGCGCGGGTCGATGACCAAGTCGGTGACCCCGGTCCACTCGCCCCCGCCCAGGGTCTTCTCCCAGGTCTCGCCACCGTCCGTGGTCATGTAGAGGCCACGTTCGCCGCCGGGGGACCAGAGCGGCCCCTGCACGGCGACCCAGACCGTAGCCGGGTCTTCCGGGTGCACGACGATGGTAGAGATGTGCTCGGACTCGGCCAGGCCCATGTTCTGCCAGCTCTTGCCGCCGTCATCGGAGCGGTAGATGCCGTCACCGAAGCCGACGTGACGGCCGCCGACGTTCTCGCCGGTGCCGACCCAGACCCGGCTCGGGTTGCCCGGGTCGACAGCGACGGAACCGATGGAATAGACGGGCTGGTCGTCAAACACCGGCGTCCAGGTGGTGCCCGCATTGGTCGTCTTCCACACACCGCCGGAGCCCACGCCCACGTACCACACGCTGTGGTCCGTCGGGTCCCAGGCGACATCGGCGATGCGGCCGGACATGAAGGCCGGGCCGATGTTGCGCCAGGCGAGGCCGGCGAAGGGATTCTTCTCGGCAGCCTCGCCTGTCGCTTCTTTAGCTTCAGCCGCGCCGGATATCGGCGAAGCCGCGACCAGGCAGGTGAGCGAAAAGGCGGTGGCGAAACGTCGAATCATGCTGTTGTTCCGGATTCGGGGAAGGGGCGAATGGTAGCATCCTCGCGTCAGAGTAAAAGCCACGCCCGGGGGTGGAGGCGCGCACAAAAAAACCCCGGGGCGCCAGCGCGCCCCGGGGCTTCAAGGACCTTTCAGGGGTTTGTGCGCTGTCGGCTCAGCCGACGAAGGCCTTGCGCGGCTCGCTGACGCCCTCGGCTTCCGTGCCCTTGAGGTAGGCGAGCATCGTATCCGCATCGGAGACCTCGAAGGGGTCCGTCGGGCAGTTGTCGCCGAAGTCCGGCTCGACGAACAGCTTCTCGATCGTGCCGTCGTTGACCAGCATGGAATAGCGCCAGGAGCGCATGCCGAAGCCCAGGTTGGACTTGTCGACCAGCATGCCCATCTTCCGCGAGAACTCGCCGTTACCGTCGGGCAGCAGGAAGATATTCTTGTTGCCCTGCTCCTTGCCCCACTTGAACATGACGAAAGCGTCGTTCACGGACAGGCACACCACCTCGTCGACACCCTGCGCCTTGAACTCATCGTACAGTTCGTCGTAGCGCGGCAGGTGGTTCGAGGAACAGGTGGGCGTGAAGGCGCCCGGGAGGGCGAACAGGACCACCTTCTTGCCGCCGAAAATGTCCGCCGTGGTCTTGTCTTCCCAGCGGTAGGGGTTGTCGCCGCCGATGGACTCATCGCGGACGCGACACTTGAAAGTGACTTCCGGGACGCGCGTTTGCGTGCTCATGGGTAAATCCTCCTTTAACAGCGTTTGAATGACTTGCGTGGCGCAGGTGGGGGCGACTGCCCGATACCTTTATAAAATACGGCCGCCGGCTGCATCGGTGAAACGGTAAATAGTGATAATATTGATCGGGCGCGTCGATCAGACACCGACACAGGCCCGGAAATCGCCCCGCGCAGGCCCGTTGCTGCTGCCCCGGTGGCATCGGGACGACCGGTGAAGGACCGCTTGACGACCGCAGTGATTGGGATTAAATTCCCAACATGTCTGATGAACTCACAAGTGCGCTGCGACATGCCGTCTACCGGATGCTCAGACCCCTGGTCCGCATCCTGCTGCGCCACGGCATGGCCTACGGTACCTTCGCCGAGCTCGCGCGCAAGGCCTACACCGACGAGGGGCTGCGCCACCTCGAGGCCTTGGGCAAGCGCCCCAGCATTTCCGCCGTATCCGCGCTCACGGGGCTCACGCGCAAGGAGGCGAAGCGGGTCCACGAGCTCGACCTGGCGGGCGGCAGCGACCGGGCCCGCCGCTACAACCGCGCGATCCGCGTGGTCAGCGGCTGGCTGGTGGACCCTCGCTTCCTGGATGAGCGCGGCGAACCGGCGGCCCTGCCGCAGGAGGGACTGCACAGCTTCGCCGCCCTGGTGAAGGACTACAGCGGCGACATCCCCCCCGGCGCCATGCTGACGATCCTCGAGGCCAGCAATACCGCCGCCGTGGAGGGGGACCGCGTGATCCTCCGGGAGCGTGCCTACCTACCGACGCAGACGCCAGTGGAGCACATCGAGATCCTGGGCAAGGACGTCGGCGAACTGGTGAGTACCATCGGCCACAACATCCGCAGCGATAAGGCCCGGCGCGTCTTTCAGCGCAAGGTCTCCAACAGCAGCGTCCGCGAAAGTGCCCTGCCCGCCTTCCGGGCCCTGTCCGCCGAGCAATCCCAGGGGCTGCTGGAGACGTATCACAAATGGCTTTCCGAGCACCAGGTGGACCCCGACGCCGACGAGGACGAGCGCGCCCGCTACGTCGCCGTCGGCATTTATTACTACGACGACGAGATCGACGAGGATCCGGAACGATGATCGCCGCCCCCCTGCGCCTGGCCGCCTATGCGACCTTCCTTGTCCTGGTTACCGCCTGCGGTGGCGGTGGAGGCGGCGGTGGCGGTGATTTCGCCGCGGCCGACCCACCGCCCTCGGGTGGGGGCGGGGGCGGCGGCATCGGCGGTACCGGCCTCACCAGCAGCGGCACGATCAGCGGCACGGGCAGCATCTTCGTCAACGGCGTGCGCTTCGAGGTCGACGAGGCGGAGATCACCGTCAACGGCGAGAGCGCCGGCGAGACCGACCTCGGCCTCGGCATGGTGGTCACGGTCACGGGCACCGTGGACGACGATGGCAGCAACGGCACGGCCGAGCGCGTCGTGTTCGAGGCCGAGCTGAAGGGGCCGGTGGACAGCCTCGAGGCCAACGCTGACGGCACCACGCTGCAGCTGACGATCCTCGGCCGCCGGGTCATCGCCGAGCGCACGGGCACGGTCTTCGAAGACGTCTCCTTCGCTACCCTCGCCGTCGGCGACGTGGTGGAGGTCTCCGGCTACGAGGAGGCCGACGGCCGCCTCCGGGCAACGCGCATCGATCGCGACGACGACTTCCTCCCGGGGCAGGACACGGTCACGCTGAAAGGGGTGGTTTCCGGCCTCTCGGGCAGCGCGTTCTTCCTCGGCGATCGCGCCGTGGATGCGGGCAATGCGACCCTGGAAGACCTGCCCGGCGGCGCGCTCGCCAACGGCCAGCGCGTCGAGGTCCGCGGCACGCTCGAGGGCGGCACGCTGGTCGCGCAGCGCGTCAGTGGCGAGGACGACCCCGGCGCGCGTTTTACCGCCGGCGAGGCCGCGCGCGTAGAGGGTGCGATCACCGCCTACGTCGACGACGGCAGCTTCAGCGTCGGCGGCGTGCCCGTCGATGCAACGGGCGCGGCGCGTGAACCGTCCGGGCTGGTCCTCCGCGACGGCGCCGTGGTCGAGATCGACGGCGACTGGGACGGCAGCACGCTGATCGCGGGCCAGGTCCAGGCACGGCGCGGCCGCATCAAGCTCGAGGCACCGGCAACAGCCGTCGATGCAACGGCGGGCACCGTGACCCTGGGCTTTGCCGGCGGAACCGTCGAGCTCAGCACCGACAGCCGCACGCTGTTCGACGACGACCGCGACGACCTGCCTTTCCTCACGATCGGCGACCTGCGCAGTGGCGACTACATCGAGGCCGAGGCGGTGCAGGATGGCGCCCGCCTCCTGGCCACCCGCATCGACCGCGACGAGGACGACGACGAGCGCCTGCTGCAGGCCCCGGTCGAAGCTTTCGTGGAGGGCAGCAGCCTGACCCTGCTCGGGGTGACCTTCACCACGGCCGGCGCCGACTTCGAGAACGCGGTGGATGACGACATCGAGCCGGCGGCCTTCTACGCCAACCTGGACACCGGCGCCCTGGTGAAAGTCGACGACGAGGACAACGACGGCAATGCCGAGGAAGTCGAGTTCGAGTTCGCCGCGGTCCTCGACGGGGACCGCGACTTCCGCGACGACGACGAGGCGCCGGTGGCCCCCGGCGAGCTGCCGCCCGTCATCGTCGACTTCATCAGCGCAAACTACCCCGGCAAGGACATCGCGGCAGCCTTCCGCGAGGAGGACGAGTACACCGTCATCCTGGTGAATGGCATCGAGCTGACCTTCGACCTCGACGGCAACCTGCTGGAGGCCGATGACGACGACAGCGAGGACGACGGCGATGATACGGTCGAGGATGGAGACGACCCGGGTATGGATGACGACGACACCATCGATGACGAGGGTGGCGTGGACGACGGCGACGACGACATCGGCGAAGACGAGGATGACCTCGAAGACGACGATGTAGAGGATGATGATGATATCGAAGACGACGATGTAGAGGATGATGACGATATCGAGGACGACGACGGCATCGAGGACGACGATATCGAGGACGATGACCCTGACGGGCCCTGAGGCCCGGGGCTAGCGGTCGATGCCGCAAGCATGCTGCAGGCGGCGGTAAAGGCCCGGTCAGGCTGCCCGGCGGTGCCCCGCCTTCGCGAAGCTGAACACCAGCGCGCCGTCGTCGATGGGCGCCTCGAGGAAAAGCTTCCGGTCCGCCCGGTAGTCCTGCGGGTTGACCCACGGCGCGCGGTCACCCTGGCGCGGGAAGCGGTGCATCACCCGGCGCAGGTAGCCCGGTGAGAAGTCATCGATCCAGTCCCGGTCCGGCATGTCGGCGAGCGCCGCCGGCACGGTCGGGGTCGCCGCCGCGAGGTCGTGCTCCCGCAGGTAGTTGAGCAGGCGGCAGGTCCACTCGGCGGTGAGATCGGCCCGCAGCGTCCAGGAGGCATTGATGTAGCCGAAGACGGAGACCAGGTTGGGCACGCCGCTGCACATGATGCCCTTGTAGGTCCAGCTGCGGGCGAAGTCCACCGGGTCACCGTCGACGCTGAAGGCCACGCCGCCCAGCACCTCCACTTCCAGGCCGGTGGCACTCACGATGATGTCCGCCGGGAGTTCTTCGCCGGACGCGAGCCGGATGCCGTGCTCCGTGAGGCGCTCGATCGTGTCCGTTACCACCCGGGCGCGCCCGCCCCTGAGGGCGTCGAACAGGTCGCCGTCCGGCACCAGGCAGAGGCGCTGGTCCCACGGGTCGTAGCTGGGCGTGAAGTGACGCTCCACGTCGTAGTCGGGCCCGAGGGCCCGGCGGACGCGGCGCAGAAGCACGCGCCCGACCTTCCCCGGCGCGACCCGGGTGCGGTGATAGAACCACTGCTGCAGGGCGGTATTCTTCCAGCGCGTAAGGGCGTAGGCCCAGGTATCCGGCAGCAGCGCGCGCAGCGCGTTCGCCAGGCGGTCGCGCGCGGGGCGCGAGATCACCCAGGTTGGCGAACGCTGCAGCATCACTACCTCCCGGGCCTGCTCCGCGAGCGCGGGCACCAGGGTCATGGCCGTGGCACCGGAGCCGATCACCACCACGCGCTTGCCTCGGTAGTCGAGATCCTCGGGCCAGAACTGCGGGTGGATGAAGGTGCCGCGATAGGCTTCGCGCCCGGGGTACGCCGGAGTGTGGGCGCGATCGTAGCGGTAGTAGCCGGCGCACATGAGCAGGAACCCCGTGCGCAGTTCCCGCGTGCTGCCGGCCTCGCCGTCCTCGATGACCAGGCGCCACTCGGCGGCCGCGCTGTCCCAGTGGGCTTCCCGCAGGCGCTGGCGGAAGCGGATATGGCGGTCGATACCGCCCTCGCGCGCGGTGTCGCGCACATAGGCGCGGATGGCCGGGCCGTCGGCAATGGCTTTGCCATCGCGCCAGGGCCGGAACTTGTAGCCCAGGGTGTGCATGTCGCTGTCGGAACGGATGCCCGGGTAGCGGAAGAGATCCCAGGTGCCGCCGATGGCGTCCCGGGCCTCCAGGATCCGGTAGTCGAGCCCCGGGCACTGATCCTGCAGGTGCCACGCGGCGCCGATGCCGGACAGGCCGGCGCCGACGATGACAATATCGACGCGCTCCGCGGGGGCGCTGCCGGTCTCGGCCCCCGCTTCCGTGCCGGCGCCCGGTACCGACTCAGTTACCGCCTCACTTCCCGCCAAGGCCACGCCCCTTGCCCGCGGCGATGCGCAGGCGCAGCGCGTTGAGCTTGATGAAGCCCTCGGCGTCGCCCTGGTCGTAGGCACCCGCGTCCTCCTCGAAGGTGGCGATGTGCTCGTCGAAGAGGCTGTCGGTCGCCGACTGTCGGCCGACGACGATGACGTTGCCCTTGTAGAGCTTCAGGCGCACCACGCCGTTGACATGGGCCTGGGACTGGTCGATCGCCGCCTGCAGCATCTGCCGCTCCGGCGACCACCAGTAGCCGTTGTAGATCAGCTCGGCGTAGCGTGGCATCAGCTCGTCCTTCAGGTGCGCCACTTCCCGGTCCAGGGTCAGGGATTCGATGGCCCGGTGCGCGCGCAGCATGATCGTGCCGCCGGGCGTCTCGTAGCAGCCGCGCGACTTCATGCCCACGTAGCGGTTCTCAACGATGTCGAGGCGGCCGATACCGTTGGCGCCGCCGACGGCATTGAGGCGCTCGATGACCTGCGCCGGGGTGAGTTCCTCGCCGTCGATGGCGACGATGTCACCGCCGCGGTAGCCGAGCTCGAGGTAGGTAGGCTCGTCCGGGGCGGCCTCGGGGCTGACGCTCCAGCGCCACATGTCCTCCTCGCACTCGGTCCAGGGGTCTTCGAGCACACCACCCTCGTAGGAGATGTGCAGGAGGTTGGCGTCCATGGAGTACGGCGACTTCTTTTTCTGGCTGGCGAAGTCGACGGGGATGTCGTGCTGTTGGCAGTAGGCCATGAGCGATTCGCGGGAGCCCAGGTCCCACTCCCGCCAGGGGGCGATAACGCGGATGCCCGGCTTGAGTGCGTAGGCACCGAGCTCGAAGCGGACCTGGTCGTTGCCCTTGCCCGTTGCGCCGTGGGAGATGGCATCGGCGCCGGTGTCGTTGGCGATCTCGATGAGGCGCTTGGCGATGAGCGGCCGGGCGATGGACGTGCCCAGCAGGTACTCGCCCTCGTAGACGGTGTTGGCGCGGAACATGGGGAAGACGAAGTCGCGGGCGAACTCCTCGCGCAGGTCGTCAATGTAGATCTCCCTGACGCCCAGGGCCTCGGCCTTGGCCCGGGCCGGCGAGACCTCCTCGCCCTGGCCGATGTCGGCGGTGAAGGTCACCACCTCGCAGCCGTAGTGCTCCTGCAGCCAGCGCACGATCACGGAGGTGTCCAGCCCCCCGGAATAGGCGAGCACTACCTTGTTGATGTCTGCCATGCGCCCCGTCCTTCCTCGAAAAACCGCGCGCAGTGTACCGCCGCGGAGGTTTCATGCCCAGTGAGCACGGCGGTCGCGAGTTTCCGACCCGTGACCTTTGCGGTAGCATCGCGCTGTGTCCCCAGACCGCGAAGCCCCTGCTGTGACCACCCTCACCCTCCGCCGCCCGGACGACTGGCACGTCCATCTCCGCGACGACGATGCCCTGCCGCAAACCTGCCGGGACATGGCCCGCTACATGGGCCGCGCCATCGTCATGCCCAACCTGACGCCGCCGGTCACCACGGTAGCCCTCGCCGAGGCCTATCGCGGGCGTATCGAGGCCGCGATGGCGGAGCTGCCGCGGCGTTTCGAGCCGCTCATGACGCTCTACCTGACCGATGGCACGAGCAGCGACGAGATCCGCCGCGCCGCGGACAGCCCCATCGTCCACGGGGTGAAGCTCTACCCCGCCGGCGCCACCACGAACTCCGACGCGGGCGTCGCAGCCCTCGACGCACTCTACCCGGTGCTCGAGGCCATGGAGACGGCGGACCTGCCGCTGCTGGTGCACGGGGAGGTCACCGACCCGGACATCGACATCTTCGACCGTGAACGGGTCTTCATCGACCGGCACCTGGCGCCGATCGTCGACCGCTTCCCGGCCCTCAGGGTCGTCCTGGAGCACATCACCACCGCGGACTCGGTCGCTTTCGTGAGCGAGGCCCGCGACGGGGTGGCGGCCACCATCACGGCGCACCACCTGCTCCTTAATCGCAACGACATGCTGGTGGGCGGCATCCGCCCCCACTACTACTGCCTGCCGATCCTCAAGCGCGCCCGGCACCAGGAAGCGCTGCGCAAGGCGGCCACCAGCGGCAACCCGCGCTTTTTCCTGGGCACGGACTCGGCCCCGCACACGCGCGCGGCGAAGGAATCGCCCTGTGGCTGCGCCGGTGTCTACACGGCCCATGCGGCCCTGGAGCTCTATGCCGAGGTCTTTGACAGCCTCGGTGCGCTGGAGCGCCTCGAGGGTTTTGCCTCGCTGCACGGACCGGCGTTCTACGGGCTGCCGGTGAACGAGGAAACGGTCACGCTCACCCGTGGCGAGCGGCCGGTGCCCGCGTCGCTGCCCCTCGGTGAGGATGTCCTGGTCCCGCTGCGGGCCGGGGAAACCCTGCCCTGGCAGGTCGCATGAGCGACGAGACGGCCTCGCCCATCGCTCGCCGGTTCCGCGGTTTCCTGCCTGTCGTCGTCGATATCGAGACCGGCGGCTTCAACGCCGCCACCGATGCGATCCTGGAACTCGCGGCGACGCTGCTGCGCATGGCGCCGGATGGGACGCTCACCGCTCACCGCACCATCAGCCACCACGTGAAGCCCTTCGAAGGCGCCAACATCGAGCAGGCCTCCCTCGACTTCACGGGCATCGATCCCTGGCACCCGTTCCGGGAGGCCATCGACGAGCGCGAGGCCCTCGGCGACCTGTTCCTGGCTGTCCGCCGGGAGCTGCGCGAGCAGGGCTGCAACCGGGCGATTCTCGTCGCCCACAACGCGCACTTCGACGCCGGTTTCGTCAACGCCGCCGTCGAGCGCTGCGAGCTCAAGCGCAACCCCTTCCACCCCTTCTCCTACTTCGACACGGCGACCCTGGCGGGCCTGGCCTTCGGGCAGACGGTGCTCGCCAAGGCCTGCGCCGGCGCCGGCATCGCCTTCGACAACAGCGAAGCGCACTCCGCCGCCTACGACGCGGAGCGCACCGCGGAACTGTTCTGCACGATCGTCAACCGCTGGCAGGCGCTCGGCGGCTGGCCGCCGCCGGGGCCCGGCGAGTAGTCAGTCCTCGCCGCTGATCTCGTTGAGCAGGCGGTCGAGTTCCGCCAGCAGGTCCTCCGCCGACGCGAGACCCAGCAGGCGGTACTTCTCTCTCTCCTCCACCGGCAGCAGCTGCAGCAGCGTGCCCGCGACCTGCGCCGCGTTGCCAGGGTCCACGGGCAGGGCGAGGCGCTGGACGTGGGGGTGCGCCTCCAGCCCTGCGAGGAGCCGCGCGAGCCCCTCCCAGCGCCCGCTCATGGGCACCGGCTGCGGCGGCGGACCGAGCGTGACCTCACCCATGTTCAACTCGTTGGCCAGGCGCCAGTGCCGGTGCAGGTCGAAGCGTTCACCGCCCTCGATGGTGAGGCCGAGGAGCCCGTTCGGGAGCTGGTCCCAGTCGACGATGCGGGCGTAGGTGCCGTAGGCACCCAGTTCCGCGGCGCCGCCGGCGACCTCGCGGCCGGCGCGCAGCCAGACCACCCCGAAACCCGTGCCCTCGCGCATGCAGCTGCGCACGAGGTCGAGATAGCGCTGCTCGAAGATCTGCAGCGCCATGCGGCCGTAGGGGACCAGCACCGACGACAGGGGAAAGAGGGGGATTTCCGTGCGCTCGCTCATGCGGGGAGGCTCTCGGCTTCCAGCTCGGCGAGGATCAGCAGTGCCTCCTCGCGGGTTTCGCCGCAGAACGCCGGCTCGGCCAGGAAGCGCTCGCAGCAGGCCGGCCGCTCCGGCCGGCCGAACAGCGCACAGCGCAGATCCGCCTGCAGGTGCACGCAGCGCACGCCGGCAGGCTTGCCCGCCGGCATGCCGTGGAAGGGCTGCGTGATCGCCGGTGCGATACAGCAGGCGCCGCAGCGGGGACGGCACTCCATCACTGCCCCTCCGGCCCGAGGGGGCGGAAGAGGATGATCAGCCGCGGCAGGAGCAGCAGTGCACCGAGCACCGCCGCGGTCATCGCCAAGACCGTGAGCAGGCCGAAGTAGATACTGGGCGTGAAATTCGACAGGGTCAGCATGGAGAAACCGATGACGATGGTGATGGTCGTGTAGTACATGGCACGGCCGATACTGCCGTGGCTGCGGTACATGGCGGCGAGGTAGTCCCGGTCCTGGTTGAACTCTTCCCGGAAGCGGTAGACGTAGTGCACACAGTCGTCCACCCCGATACCGACAACGATCGCCGCGATGGTGATGGTCATGATGTCCAGCGGGATACCCACTAACCCCATGATACCGAGCACCAGCGTGGCCGCCAGCAGGTTCGGCGCGAGTGCCACCATGGCCAGTGAGAAAGAGCGGAACAGTACCCAGAACATCACCAGGATGGCGAGGAACACCGCGCCGAGGGTGAGGATCTGCGAGCGGAACAGGCTCTGCAGCACGTTGTTGTAGAGCACCAGCATGCCGGTCAGGCGGACATCGTCAGCGGACAGCGCATCGAGGTCCGCGAGGTCCGCCGACAGCTCGCGCAGCAGCTGGTCCCGGCGCAGTGTCTTGCTGGTTTCCTTCACCCGCACCGTGATCCGCGCTTCCTCCCGCTCCGCGTCGAAGTAGGGGTCGACGAGCTGGCGGGCCACGTCGTCCGGGAAACTGCGCTGCACGAGGGCCAGCTCGACGCTGCCGATGTCCTCGCCAAGGAGATCGCGCACGACGCTGAAGGTGGTCGCCAGGGACAGGACCTTCCCGGTCTCCTCCCGCGACGCCACCAGCTCATGCGCGGCATCGATGGTGCGCATGCCCTCGAGGCTGAACCAGTAGCTCGGTTCGAACGACTCGCCGCCCCCCGCGAAGGGGTCGCCGTCGCTGGCAAAGGGGTCTTCCGCGGCGAACGGGTCGTCCTGGGCAAACGGGTCGTCCGCCGCGAGGGCTTCGGCGGCCCTGCGCGCCTGCGGCGCGCTGTCGAAGCCGGGCGCATCCTCGGCGAAGGGATCGTCTGCCGCCACCGGGTCACCCCCGCCTTCGCCGCCCGCGGCAAGGCCGGGCAGAGGTGCGGTCGCATCGGGCGCGGAGAGCACGATGTCCAGGGGAATCGTGCCGCCGAGCCGGGAGTCCAGCAGCTCCATGCCCTGGTAGATCTCGGTGGTTTCCTTGAAGTAGTCGATGAAGCGGTTCTCCACCCGCAGCTGGGACACCCCGGCCACGACGACCAGGATGAGCGCGGCGCTGGTCCACAGCACCGAGCGCCCGTGCCGGTCCGCAAAGCGCGCGAAGTGCAGCGTGAGCGGCGCGTCGGCGCCGGTGTGGCGCACCGGGCGGCCCTTCGGCCAGAGCAGCACCAGCGACGGCAGCAGCGTGAAGCAAACGAGGAAGGCCACGGCGATGCCGAGGGTCATCATCCAGCCGAAATCGATGACCGGCTTGATGTCGGAAACGACCAGCGACACGAAGGCGACCATGGTCGTGAGCGCCGTGTAGGCGCAGGGCACGAACATCAGGCGCACGGTGTCGCGGACGCGCTGGCGCGGGTCGCCCTCGGGCTGCAGCGCGTGCAGCTCCCGGTAGCGCACCACCAGGTGGATGGCGATGGCGAGGGTGACGATGAGCAGCACCGCGACGAAGTTGGAGGAGATCACGGTCATGCGCCAGTCGAGCACAGCGAGCAGGCCGAGCATGAACGTCACGGTGACGCTGCAGGTCAGCAGCGGAATGAGGGTCCAGCGCACGCGGCGGAAAACGACGGCGAGGACGAACAGCATCACCACGATGATCGCGCTGCCGAACACGACGAGGTCGCTGCGCACGAAGTCGACCATGTCCGCGGCGATCATGGGCACACCGCCCACGAAGATGCGGGCGTGCTCGCGGTAGCGGTCGGCAATGGCGCGGACCGAGGCGACCAGCTCGCTCTGCTGCTCGAGGAGCAGCGCACTGTGTGCCTTGAACGCTGCCTCGACCTCGGCAAGGCGCGCGGCTTCCTGCGCCGTGAGCGCGTCTTTCTTCTCGCGCAGCGCCTCGCGCTCCCGGAGCAGCTCGAAATAGCGCTCATCGCGCTCGAGATTGACCTGCACCGCCGTAACCTCCCCGTCGCGGCCGACAAGGAGATCCGCGTAGATGGGGCTGCTGGTGAACTCCGCCAGCGCCGCCTCTCGGTCGACGGTCGGGTCCCGCAGGCTGGGCAGCGGATCACCAGAGGTCACCGCCGAGAGGCTGAGGGGACGCGTCTCGAGCAGGGGCACGTCCCAGACCGTGACCACGGACGAAACGCCGGGCAGCTCGCGAAGCTCGTCGGCCATGCGCTTCAAGGGGTCGAGGGAGGCGTCGGCGAACAGCGGCGCATCGGGCTGCCAGGTCAGGAGCAGGAAGTCCTCCGACGAATAGCGCTTCGACACCTCGCGGAAGAACTCCAGGGACGGATCGCCCTGCAGCAGCAGCGAGTCGGCGGACGCGTCGATGCGCAGCTTGCCGAGCTGCGAGACGGCGCCGGCCGTGAGCAGCGCGAGCAGCAGCATCACGATGACCGGGTGGCGCAGGACGAGACGCTCGTAAAGCGCCAGGAGAAGCTGGCTCATTCGCCGCGCGCCGCGCGCAGGGCGCCGAGCAGGCGCTGGTGGATGCCGGCAAAGCTGCCGTTGCTCATGATCACGATCTGGTCTCCTTGCTGGGCTTCTCCGACAACGGTCGCCACGAGGCGTTCCACGTCGTCGCAGACGGAAGCCGGTGCAGTGCCCGCGGCGGCCACGTCCTCCAGGGACCAGTCCATGCCCGGCGGCTGGTACCAGTAGACGCGATCGGCCCCCGCGACGGAAGCGGCGAGCGCTTCCCGGTGTCTTCCCATACGCATGGTATTCGAGCGCGGTTCCACGAGTGCAAGCACCCGGCCGGTGCAGCCGCGGGCACGCAGGGCGCCGAGGGTCGCAGCGATTGCCGTCGGGTGGTGAGCGAAATCATCGTAGAGCTTCACGCCGGCGACCTCCCCGAGCAGCTCCAGGCGGCGCTTTACACCCCGGAAGCGGGCCAGGGCGGCCAGGGCCCGCTCGGGTGTCACGCCCGCGTGGGCCGCGGCGGCGACCGCCGCCAGCGCGTTGTTCGCGTTGTGCCGCCCCGGCAGCACCCAGTCGGCGGCGCCCGCCTCGCCCGCGGGGCCGCGCAGGGAGAAGCGCGTCCCGTCCGCCGTCTGCATCCGCCCCTGCCAGTCGGCCGCCGCCGGCTCTTCCCCCGGGCCGGCAAGGGACCAGCGCTCTACCGGGGTCCAGCAGCCCATGGCCTCCACCGCGTCGAGCGCGGCCGAGTCCGTCGGCCGCAGGATACGCCCGTTGCCGGGCACGCAGCGCACGAGGTGGTGGAACTGGCGCTGGATAGCGGCCAGGTCCGGGAAGATATCCGCGTGGTCGAACTCGAGATTGCCGAGCACCAGGGTCTTCGGCCGGTAGTGAACGAACTTGGAGCGCTTGTCGAAGAACGCCGTGTCGTACTCGTCGGCCTCGACCACGAAGCAGTCGCCGGCGCCCTCGCGGGCGGAGACACCGAAATTGCCGGGTACGCCGCCGATGAGAAAACCCGGGGAAAGCCCCGCGTCCTCGAGGATCCAGGCGAGGAGGCTGCTGGTCGTGGTCTTGCCGTGCGTCCCCGCGACGCCCAGGACCCAGCGCCCGCGGAGCACCTCGCGGGCGAGCCACTCCGGGCCGGAGCAGTAGTCGAGGCCGCGGGCAAGCACCGCTTCCACGGCCGGGTTACCCCGGGACAGGGCATTGCCGATCACCACGAGGTCGGGCGCCGGGTCGAGGTGCCCGGGCGCATAGCCCTCCATGAGACCGATCCCCGCCGCCTCGAGCTGGGTGCTCATCGGCGGATAGACATTGCCGTCGGACCCGGTCACGCGGAAACCGCGGGCCGCGGCGAGCTGTGCGAGCCCGCCCATGAAGGTACCGCAAATGCCGAGAATGTGGAGGTGCTGCGCCACGGGAGGGTCTCCGGGAAATGCGGCGCATGGTAGCACGCACGGCGCGGTGCACAGGTCCCCGCGAATGGCGTATCCTCGTTGCCTCGCGCAGCGTCGGGAGTGTCCCATGGCCCAGAGCAAGGCCCAGACCAAGGCCCAGAGCAAGGCTCAGAAGAAACCCCGAAAACAGACCCGGTCCGGGGCGGGGAAAGCGCCTCGCCGGAACGCCTTCTATGCCCAGTCCGGCGGTGTCACGCCGGTCATCAATGCCTCCGCCTGCGGGGTCATCGAGACGGCCCGCGCCAACCGCGGCGCGATCGGCAAGGTCTACGCCGGCCGCAACGGCATCATCGGCGCCCTGCGGGAAGAACTCATCGACACGGGCGCCGAGACCGCGGCGGCGATCCGCGGCCTCATGCATACACCGGCCGGCGCCTTCGGCTCCTGCCGCCACAAGATGAAGTCCATCGAGGAGAACCGCGCCGAGTACGAGCGCCTGATCGAGGTCTTTCACGCCCACGACATCGGCTACTTTTTCTACAACGGTGGCGGCGATTCCGCGGACACCTGCCTCAAGGTGTCACAGCTCGGCGAGGCGATGGGCTACCCGGTCCAGGCCATCCATGTCCCCAAGACCATCGACAACGACCTGCCGCTGACTGACAACAGCCCGGGCTTCGGCTCCGTCGCCAAGTACGTGGCCGTCTCTACCCGCGAAGCCGCCATGGACGTCGCCTCCATGTGCGAGACCTCGACCAAGGTCTTCATCCTCGAGGTCATGGGCCGCCACGCAGGGTGGATAGCCGCTGCGGCGGGGCTGGCGGGCGAGGGCCCGGCGGAAGCACCGCACGTGATCCTGTTCCCCGAGATCGCCTTCGACCGCGAGCGCTTCCTGGCGAAGGTGGACGCGACGGTGAAGAAAGTAGGCTACTGCGTCGTGGTCGCCTCCGAGGGCGCCCAGTACGCCGACGGCACGTTCCTGGCCGATGCCGGCACCCGCGACGCCTTCGGTCACGCCCAGCTCGGCGGCGTCGCACCGACCCTCGCCGACATGGTCCGCAGCCAGCTCGGCTACAAGCACCACTGGGCCGTCGCGGACTACCTGCAGCGGGCCGCCCGCCATATCGCCTCGCAGACCGACCTCGACCAGGCCTACGCCGTGGGCAAGGCCGCCGTGGAATTCGCGCTCGCCGGCCACAACGCGGTGATGCCGGCGATCGTCCGCGGCACGGGCAAGCGCTACCGCTGGTCCATCGGCGAGGCGCCGCTGGCGAAGGTCGCCAACCGCGAGAAGAAGATGCCCCGCAGCTATATCAGCCGCGATGGCTTCGGTATCACCGCCGCCGCCCGGGACTACCTCGCGCCGCTCATCCAGGGCGAGGCCTACCCGCCCTATGCCGGCGGACTGCCCCGTTACCCGAAGCTGAAGCTCAAGCTCGCGCCGCGGCGGCTGAAAGCGCGCTTCGACGCCTGAGCAGGGAGATTTTTCCGCAGGCACCCGGTACAATCCGCGCCTTTTCCGACGACCGCTGACGAGGCACGCATGTACAGGAACGAGAAATTCAACCGCTGGCGCCGCCACCCCTGGCACGGACTCTATGCGCGCATGGAAGAGGCGCCGGAGGACGTCGTGCAGGTTTACGTCGAGATGCTGCCCACGGACGTGGTCAAGTACGAGCTCGACAAGAGCTCCGGCTTTCTCGTGGTGGACCGGCCCCAGCGCACCACCTCCAGCCCGCCGGCACTCTACGGGTTCATCCCGCGCACCTACTGCGCCGAGGAAGTGGCCAAGCGCTGTCCCGGCGTGACTGAGGCCGATCACGACCCCCTGGACATCTGCGTCTACTCGGAGCGGCACATCAACCGCGCCGACATCGTGCTCAACGCGCGCGTCGTCGGCGGCATCCAGATGATCGACGGCGGCGAGGCCGACGACAAGATCATCGCCATCCTCGAAGGCGACAACATCTGGGGCAACGCCCAGGATATCTCCGACCTGCCGCCGATCAAGGTCGAGCGCCTGCAGCACTACTTCGCCACCTACAAGATGGTCCCCGGCAAGGAAATCGACATCAAGGTCGACCACGTGTACGGGCGGGAAGAAGCCCTCAAGGTTATCGCGGCCGCCGAGGAGGACTACTGGAACCACTACGGCGAGCTGCACGAGCAGCAGCGCATCTAGGGCCTCAGGCCGTCGCCCGGCTCTCCGCCCAGCCCTCGGGCACGGCGACGTAGCGCTCGAGCAGCACCGGCAGCGAAGCGACCAGCGCGGACAGCCCGGCGGGCTGTCCGCCCTCCTCCCAGCTGCGCAGCAGCAGCGCGGTCGTCAGGCGCGGCGCAAGCAGGTTGGCCAGGGGCGCATAGCTCAGGTGCCAGCGCTCCGGGGCGACGCCACCCCGGTCCAGCGCGTAGGGCCGGTAGAACCCGTGGCTCTCGCCGGCAGCCATGCGCTCGTCCAGCCAGCGGTGCAGCGCATCGAAAACAGCGCCCGGCGCCACTTCGTCCGGCGTCAGCGCCGGCTTCACTCCCGCCGGCAACACGGACGCATCGTAGACATCGAGGTCCGTGCCCCAGTGGTGCCGCGAGGTGCCCGGCAGCGCCGAGAAGCGAAGCACCGCCGCCAGCTGCTCCGGGAGGGTCAGGTCCGCCATGGCCACGGGCCGGCCCGCGTCGTCATGCACCGGCCGCTCGCCGGCGAGCTTGCCGTTCCAGATGGCCAGCTGCCGGGCATAGCCCCGCCAGGCGCTGGCGACGGCGAGATCGAAGCCGGCGGCGCGGGCATCGGCACGCAGGGCCTCGAAGGCGGCAGCTGCCGCCGGGTGAAGGTGCCCGCCCCCGGGGAGGGGCACGAGGTGACCGTCGTCAAGGCCTGCGAGCTGACGATCATCGGGCAGGTCGCTGGCGCGCGCAGCGCGCGCAGCGCCGGGCCTGTCGGTCGCTGTTGCCATGGTCCGCATTGTGACACCGGGCCCTCCCGGCGCCTAGCCGGGGGCCGCTCTTGCGGGGAGAGTGCGGCGTCTATCTGCCAGTCGCGCCGGCAATCCGCGAACAACCATTTTTTTGCTGGAACGGCCCCTCGATATCTGGTAGCTTCTGCGCGCTTCGGCGCTGGCCCTCCGCCGCGAGGGGATCGCCAGCGACCTCGTCATCACGTCGATGGGACAGACCATGCCGACCAAGACCGCCCCAAAGAAGCCCGCAGCCAGCAAGAAGTCAGCCGCCAAGGCGAAAGCCTCTGCCAAGAGCAAGGCAGCTGCAAAGGCGAAGGCGCCCGCGAAGAGCAGGGCCCCGGCCAAGAGCAAGGCGCCGGCGAAGAGCAAGGCTGCCGCAAAGGCAAAGGCCCAGGCCGTAACCTCCGCGAACAGCCAGTTCAAGAACTTCGAGCCGTACAAGCCCAAGCGCGGCGAGGAGTACATGAGCGACGCGCAGCTGGACCACTTCAAGAACATCCTCCTGAAGTGGAAAGGCGAGCTGATGCAGGAAGTGGACCGGACCGTCACGCACATGAAGGACGAGGCCGCCAACTTCCCGGACCCGGCCGATCGCGCTACGCAGGAGGAGGAGTTCAGCCTGGAACTGCGCACCCGGGACCGCGAGCGCAAGCTGATCAAGAAGATCGACTCGACCATCGAGCGCCTGGAGCAGGAAGACTACGGCTTCTGCGACGCCTGCGGCATCGAGATCGGCATCAAGCGCCTCGAGGCGCGCCCCACGGCCACGCTGTGCATCGACTGCAAGACCCTGGCCGAGATCAAGGAGCGGCAGGAGCTGGGCTGATCCGGCCCGCCTGCACCCCGGCATGACCCGGAGCGCCGGCAGCTACTGCGGGCGCTTCGCCCCCTCCCCCACGGGACCCCTCCATTTCGGCTCCCTGCTGGCCGCCCTGGCCAGTTACCTGGACGCCCGCGCTCACGGCGGCCGCTGGCTGCTGCGCGTGGAAGACATCGACCCGCCCCGGGAACAGGCGGGCGCGAGCCGAGCAATCATCGACAGCCTCCGTGCCCACCGCCTGCACTGGGACGGGCCCGTCTGCTACCAGCACACCCGCAGTGGTGCCTACGACGAGGCGCTCGAGGCCCTCGAGCGCAAGGGGCTGTTGCGCCGCTGCTACTGCCCGCGACGCGTACTCGGCCCGGATGGCGCCTGCGGGGGCCGCTGCGGCGGCGAGGGCGAGGGGCCCGCGGCCCTGCGCGTGCGGGTGGACCCGGCCTGGCCGACCGCCTTCGAGGACCGCTTCCAGGGCCCCGTCGCCGCCACGGCACTGCCGGAGGACTTCGTCGTCCGCCGCCGCGACGGCCTCTACGCCTACCAGCTCGCCGTGGTCGTGGACGACCACGCCCAGGGCATCACCGACGTGGTCCGCGGCGCCGACCTGCTGTCGGTAACGCCGCGGCAGCGCTACCTGCAGGCCTGTCTCGGCTACCGCTCTCCCCGCTACGCACACTGCCCCGTGCTCCTCGGCAGCGACGGCCGCAAATTGAGCAAGCAGAACCACGCGCCGCCCCTGGACGACGGCTGCGCCGGCGCCAACCTGCGCCGCGCCCTGGAACTGCTGGCGCAGCCGCCGGCGCCCGCCACGGCGGCTACACCCTCGGCCCTGCTCGAGCACGCGGTGCGGCACTGGGCGCCGGCGGCGCTCGCCGGGAAGGCAGCACTGCCGGGTGATCGCCTTTACCCCCCCCCGGGCATCTCGTAGACTCGCCGCAGGCCACCGGGACTCATCGCCATGTACCTCGATCGCGGCCTGCTGCTCGCCGTCGCCCTCACCGTCATCCTGTTCCCGGGCATCGAACGCTGGATGTTCGCGGACCCGGTGCACTGGTACCGTCCCTTCATCGTCGGGGCCGCGGTAATCGCGGGTGTGTACTGGAACCAGCGCCGCCGGGACTTCGATGAGCTTTAGCCCGGACCAGGTTCTCCTCGCCATCGTCGCCTACCTGAGCGTCCTGTTCCTGGTGGGCTACTTCGGCGACCGGGGCGCGATCCCGAGGCGGGTCGTGGAGCACCCGGCCACCTACGTGCTGTCCCTGGGCGTCATCGGCGGCGGCATGGCCAGCAACGGCGTGTTCACGCTCGCGGCGCTCTACGGCCATCACTACCTTCTCTACTACCTCGGCATCGCGCTCATGTTCCTCCTCGCGGTGCTCCTGCTGCGCCCGCTCCTGCGCCTGTGCCGGGTACACCAGCTGGCTTCGCTCGCTGACCTGCTGGCCTTCCGCTTCCGCAGCCCCTGGGTCGGCGCGGCCGTCACCCTGGCGATGTGCGCCACGCTGCTGCCGCTGCTGGCCCTGCAGATCCGCACCGTCGCCGACAGCATTCATCACCTCGCCGGCGGCGGCCTCGACCTGCTGCCGGGCGGGGGCCCCCGCGATGGCCTGGCGCTGCTCTTCTGCGTGATCATCACGGTGTTCACGATCCTCTTCGGCACCCGCAACGCCGCCAATCCCAACCGCAACCCGGGGCTGGTGGCCGCCATCGCCTTCGAGTCCCTGGTCAAGCTGGGCGCCCTGACGCTGCTCATGGCCGTCGCCGTGGGCGAGGTTTTCGACGGCTTCGACGGGCTGGAACGCTGGCTCCTCGCGCATCACGCCTCCCTCGGCGGCGATGCGCCGCTGCCCGCGGGCGCCGCCCGCCTGCTGCTGCTCCTTTTCTTCGCCGGTGCCGTTTGCATGCCGCACGTCTTTCACATGGCCTTCGCCGAGAACAGCGACAGCCGGCACCTGCGCGCGGCGAGCTGGGGCCTGCCCCTCTACCTGCTGCTGCTGGCGCTGCCGGTGCTGCCGGTGACCTGGGGCGCCGTCGCCGCGGGCAGCACCTTTCCCGCCTCGTTCGCAGGCCTCGGCCTCGGCGCGGCCCTCGGCGCGCCCTGGGTGAGCGGCGTGGCCTTCGTCGCCGGCCTCTCCGCCGCCAGCGCGGTTATCGTGGTCGCCACCCTGGCGCTTGCCAACATGTGCCTCAACTACCTCGTGCTGCCGAACCGGCTGCTGCGAGCCGCCGGGGACAGCGGCCTCTACCGGCAACTGAAGTGGCTGCGCCGAAGCCTGATCACGGCGCTCATCCTCGGCGGCTACGCGTTCTTTGCCTTCCTCGGCAACGGGCAGTCGCTGCCGGAGCTGGGCTTCCTGGCCTTCAGCGGGACGCTGCAGTTCCTGCCGGCGGTGATCGCAACGCCCTACTGGCCGCGCGCCAATCGCATCGGCCTGCTGGCGGGTCTCGCGCTGGGGCTGGCGATCTGGTTCCTGGCGCTGGTACTGCCGGTGCTGTCGAACAACACCGCCGGCATCATCGCGAGCCACAGCGACGATTGGGCCCTGCGCTGCACGCTCGCCCTGCTCGCCAACTGCGCGGCCTTTATCGTCGGCTCCCTCCTGACCCGCCGCTCCCGGGAGGAGACCGTGGCCGCGGAGATCTGCTCCATGGACTCCGGCAGCCGCCCGCACCGGCGCACGCTGCCCGTCAATGCCGCCGCGGATTTCGTCCCGGCCCTCGCCCGGGGGCTCGGCGAGGACACGGCGCGCACGGAAGTGGACCGGGCGCTCCGGGAGCTGCGCTTCGACCGGGGCGAGAGCCGACCCTATGCGCTGCGTCACCTGCGCAGCCGCATCGAGGCCAACCTGTCCGGCATGCTCGGGCCGGCCCTGGCGCTGGAGATCGTCGACCGCTGCCTGCCCTATGGCAAGAGCTACCCCGGCGAGGCCGGCGACTTCACCCTCCTCGAGCAGCGGCTGGAGAAGGCCGCCGGGCGCTTCACGGGGCTCGCCGCCGATCTCGACTACCTGCGCCGCCACTACCGGCAGACCCTCGAGGCGCTCCCCGTGGGCCTGTGCTCCCTGGGCGTGGACGGCGAGGTGCTGCTCTGGAACCAGAGCCTCGCAGACCTGACCGGGATTCCGGCCGGGGAGGCCATCGGCGCACGCTGGACGGCGCTGCCCGGGGCCTGGCAGGCGGTTTTCGCCGAGGCCCTGGAGGCGGAGCCGAACAGCCTGCTCAAGCGCGAGCTCCCCGGCAGCGGCCCGGCGGCGCCGCGCTGGATCACGCTGCACTGCAGCGCACCCACGGAGGACGCGGACCGGCTGCTGCTGGTGGAGGACATTACCGACTACCAGCTGCTGCAGGACGAGGTTCTTCACAACGAGCGTCTCGCTTCCATCGGCCGCCTCGCTGCCGGCGTGGCCCACGAGATCGGCAACCCGATCACCGGCATCGCCTGCCTGGCACAGAACCTGGCGGCGTCCTGCGACCCGGCGGAGGTTCGCGAGACCGCGGACGACATCCTCACGCAAACGGGCCGCATCAGCCGCATCGTCGAGTCGCTGGTGAATTTCTCCCACCTGGGTTCCGGGGCCGGAGATACCCGGGTCGAGCCCTGCAACCTCGCCGACTGCGTCGACGAGGCGATCAGCCTGCTCTCCCTGGACCGCGACGCGCGCCCGGTCAGCTTCGTCAACGACTGCCCCCGGGACACGCTGGTACTCGCCGATTGCCAGCGCCTGCTGCAGGTCTTCATCAACCTCCTCGGCAACGCGCGGGACGCCTCCGCTGACGGCGCCGCGGTCACGGTCAGCGCCGCCACCGGCGAAAGCGGGCCGGTGGAGGTCCACGTCGACGACTGCGGCCACGGCATCGCGCCGGAGTTGCTGCCGCGGGTCTTCGAGCCCTTTTTCACCACCAAGGACCCGGGCAAGGGCACGGGCCTGGGACTGCCCCTGGTCTACAGCATCCTCGAGGACATGGGCGGCAGTGTGCGCATCGAGAGCCCCGGGCCGACGGCGGGTGCGAGCGGTACCCGGGTCACCCTGGCGCTGCGCGCGGCCTGCTATGACCCGGCCTTTACCGGGCTTGCCGGTGAAAGCGCGGGCGCTGCGGCTGGATAATTCGCCCCCGGGAAGGTATGTTGTGGGGCTCGTCGGATAACGGGTCACGCGATGCAGCAGATTCTCGTCGTCGAGGATGAAACGGTCATTCGTACCGCCCTCCGCCGCTTGCTGGAGCGCTCCGGCTACGCGGTGGCCGAGGCCGGCTCGGTGGCCGAGGCCGAAGGCAACCACACCCTCGGTGAGTTCGACCTCATCATCAGCGACCTGCGCCTCCCCGGCGCACCGGGTACGGACCTGATCCGCAAGGCGGGCAAGGTGCCGGTGCTGATCATGACCAGCTACGCCAGCCTGCGCTCCGCCGTGGATTCCATGCGCATGGGCGCCGTGGACTACATCGCCAAGCCCTTCGACCATGGCGACATGCTGAATGCCGTGAAGCGCATCATCAGCGAGCACCCCCGCCAGGAGAGCGCCGAGGCAGAGGCCGCGGCCGGGGACAGCGAAGACGGCCCGGCGATCGTGGGGGACTGTCCCGCCATGCAGCGGCTGCTGGAGCACGTTACCAAGTTCGCTCCCACGGACTCGACGGTCCTGGTGCTCGGTGAGACCGGGACCGGGAAAGAGCTAGTCGCCCGCGCCATCCACCGCCAGAGCCGCCGCGCCGGCGAGGCACTGGTGTGCGTGAACTGCGCGGCCATTCCCGAGACGCTGATCGAGTCCGAGCTGTTCGGCTACGAGAAAGGTGCCTTTACCGGGGCCAACACCAACCGCATGGGTCTGATCGAGGCCGCTGACGGCGGCACGCTCTTCCTCGACGAGATCGGCGAGCTGCCCATGGAAGCGCAGGCGCGCCTGCTGCGCTTCATCCAGGAGGGCGAGATCCGCCGCATCGGTTCGGTGCACTCGCGCAAGGTGAACGTCCGGCTGATCTGTGCCACCCACCGGGACCTGCAGACCCTCGCCGCCGAGGGCCGCTTCCGCCAGGACCTGTTCTACCGGATCAACGTGCTGCGCCTCAGCCTGCCCGCGCTCCGCGACCGCGGCAAGGACATCCTCTACCTCGCCGAGACGCTCCTCGCGCGCCAGGTCGAGCGCTTCGGCCGCGGCACCATGACCCTGTCACCGCGGGCAATCCAGGCCATCACGACCTACCAGTGGCCAGGCAACGTGCGCGAACTCGAGCACGCGATCGAGCGCGCCGTGATCCTCACCGAGGGTGACGAGATCGACAACGAGACCCTCGGTATCGACCTCGAGCTGGTGAACATCAGCCGCCTCCGCGGCGAGCGCATCGGCGGCCCGAAGAAACGGCAGACGAGCCACAGCACCTCGGACCCCCAGGAAGACCTGTCCCTGGAGGACTACTTCCAGCGCTTCGTGATCGAGCACCAGGACTCCATGAGCGAAACCGAACTGGCCCAGAAGCTCGGTATCAGCCGCAAGTGCCTCTGGGAGCGACGCCAGCGCTTCGACATTCCCCGCAAGAAGAGCGCCCCGCGCGGGAAGAAGGCCGCCTCCTGAGCCCGCGCCCCGGCGACGACGGGGGCGTTACCCAGCCGAACGCCTGTAACAATTGACAGTAGCCGAAGGTAACAAACCGGCCTCCGGGGCCGTTACTAGGCACCCCACCTGAAACCTTATCTTTTTGTTTTAATTGAGTTTTTATTTTTCTGGCACGCGCACTGCAACCTTACGGGCGCTCGACAATAAAAATAATTCAGCAGTAATAAGAATAAGCGCAAGAAAAAAAATGGACCTGGATGGGGAAGCACGCTTCCCCGTCGTTCATTTATGCCACCCGCCCGGGCACTGGCAACATCCGCCCGGCTGCGCCCGCTAAGAATAATTGCCCGCATAAGAATAACTGTCCCGGGGTGGACCTGTGCGGGGGAGGGATCTCCCCCGATCTCCCCGGATTCCCGGGAGGCTGTGCTACCATCTCGCCTTTCCACAACGAGAGATGCCCGCGCTTGAAGGTCATTCCCCGGGACCAGCACTGCATTTCCCGCAAAAACATCAGCCCCAACGCGCTCAAGGTCATGGCCCGGCTCCGCAGCCAGGATTTCCAGGCCTATCTCGTGGGCGGGGCCGTGCGCGACCTGCTCCTCGGCGGACACCCCAAGGATTTCGACGTGGCCACCGACGCCACACCGGAGGAGATACACGGGCTGTTCCGCAATTCGCGGATCATCGGCCGTCGCTTCCGCATCGTGCACGTGCGCTTCGGGCGCGAGATCATCGAGGTCACGACCTTCCGCGGCCACCACGACGCCGATGGCGAAGGCGAGGCACGCCGCGGCGAGAGCGGCGTGCTGCTGCGCGACAACGTGTACGGCACCCTGGAAGAGGACGCCGTACGCCGCGATCTCACGATCAATGCGCTCTATTACTCGTCCGGTGACTTCGCGGTGCATGACCAGGTGGGCGGCCTCGCCGACCTGCAGGCCCGGCTGGTACGCATCATCGGCGACCCGCACGAGCGCTACCGGGAAGACCCGGTGCGCATGCTGCGCGTGGTGCGCTTCGCCGCCAAGCTGGGCTTCAGGATCGAGCAGCACACCGCCGCGGCCATCAAGGAAGCGGCCGGCCTCCTCGACGCCATCCCCGCGGCCCGCCTCTTCGACGAGATCCTGAAGCTGTTCCTCGCCGGCCACGGCGCTGCCACCCTCAAGCTCCTGCGCCGGCACCACCTGCTGGAACACCTGTTCCCGGAAGCCGAGCACCACATGGCGCGGGACGTGCGCGCCGCGGAACTGATGGCCGCCGCCATGGCCAGCACCGACCGCCGCGTCGCCGAAGACCGGCCGGTCACGCCGGCCTTCATTCTCGCCGCGCTCCTCTGGCCGGCTGCCAGCCTGCGCGCCGAGCAGCTGCGCGACCGCGGAGAGCCGCCGGTACCGGCCATGCACAGCGCGGCACAGCAGGTGATCGCCGAGGCCTGCCACCGCGTCGCGATACCCAAGCGCTTCAGCCAGCCCATGCGGGAGATCTGGGAGCTGCAGCACCGCCTGGAGAACCCGCGGGGCAAGCGCGCCGCGGAGCTGCCGGAGCAGCGCCGGTTCCGCGCCGCCTACGACTTCCTCCTGCTGCGCGAGGCCGCCGGCGAGGAAACCGGCGGCGTCGGCGAGTGGTGGACCCGCTTCCAGGAACTCGATCCCGGGGCGCGCGTGGAGGAGGTCGCGGCCGAGGAACCCGCCGGCGGCAAGCGCGGCCGCCGGGGCGGACGGCGCCGCCGCAGTCGCGGCTAGTGGCCTGCTCCCCGCGCACCTGAGACCGGCTATGCTGCGCTGCTACATCGGCCTCGGCGCGAACCTGGGCGATCCGCTGCAGCAGTTGCGCGGCGCGGCGCGGGCTCTGGCCGCCCTCCCCGGCTGTCGCCCCGGGCCGCTCTCCCCGCTCTACCGCAGCACTCCGCTGGGGCCGCAGGACCAGCCGGACTTCCTCAACGCGGTAGCCGCGCTGGACACCTCCCTGGCACCCCTCGACCTCCTGGACGCCCTGCAGCGCATCGAGGCAGCCGCCGGGCGCGTCCGCGGCCGGCGCTGGGGCCCGCGGACCCTCGACCTCGACCTGCTCCTCTACGGCAGCCGGCAGCTGGACCTGCCCCGGTTGACAGTGCCGCACCCCGGCATCGCCAGCCGGGCCTTCGTGCTCTGGCCCCTGGCGGACCTCTGCGGCGAGGATTTCCGGCTGCCATGGGGCGAGGATATTGGTACATTGAAACGCGCCTGCCCCGGGCCCGCCCCGGTGCGCCAGGCTGAGGGGCTCGGGCCAGTGGCAGGGGGAGGCGAGATTGACGGCAACGAATGAGGTACTGAGCCTGGACCTCAAGGGGCGCACACCCCCCGGTTACATCGCCGTGGAGGGCCCGATCGGCGTCGGCAAGACCACCCTCGCGCGCCGCCTCGCCGACACCTTCAACTACCAGGTGATGCTCGAGGACGCCGAGGAAAACCCGTTCCTCGAACGCTTCTACCAGAACCGCAAGCAGGCCGCGCTGGCCACGCAGCTGTTCTTTCTCTTCCAGCGCGCCCAGAAAATCCAGGACCTGCGCCAGTCGGATATCTTCCAGCCGGTGCGCGTGGCGGATTTTCTCATCGAGAAGGACCCGCTCTTCGCCCGCATCAACCTCGACCCGGACGAGTACCAGCTCTACGAAAAGGTCTACCGCCAGCTCACCATCGATGCGCCCGTGCCGGACCTGGTGATCTACCTGCAGGCCTCGCCGGACGTGCTTCTCACGCGTATCGAGCAGCGCGGCATCGCCCACGAGCGCAACATCGACCGGGCCTATCTCGAGCAGCTGAACGAAGTGTACAGCGAATTTTTCCTGTATTACGATGGCGCGCCGCTGCTGATCGTCAACGCCAGCGCCATCGACCTGGTCCAGGGAGAGCGCGACTACGGCCAGCTCGTCGACTACCTTCTCGACGTGCGCAGCGGGCGCCACTACTTCAATCCCACCTTTTTCGGCTAGGGTTTCAGGCAGGTCCATGGGCAAGATCACCATCAGCACCCTCGACAGGATGAAGGCGGCGGGAGAGAAGTTCGTCTGCATCACCGCCTATGACGCCACCTTCGCCCGCCTCGTCAATGAAGCGGGGGCGGAGACGATCCTGGTCGGTGACTCCCTCGGCATGGTGCTGCAGGGGCACGACAGCACCATCCCCGTGACCGTGGACGACATGGCCTACCACACCGCTTGCGTGGCGCGGGCCGGCGGCGACGCGCTGGTCATCGCCGACCTCCCGTTCATGAGCTACGACCGGCCGGAAACCGCCATGGACAGCGCCACGGCGCTGATGCAGGCCGGCGCGCAGATGGTGAAGATGGAGGGGGGCGTCTGGCTCTCCGATACGATCAGCGCGCTCGTCGAGCGCGGCATCCCGGTCTGCGCGCACCTGGGTCTCACCCCGCAGTCGGTGAATGCCTTCGGCGGTTTCAAGGTCCAGGGGCGCACGCCGAAGGAAGCCAAGTCCATTCTCGCCGACGCGGTCGAGATCCAGGACGCGGGTGCCGCGCTGCTCGTGCTCGAGTGCGTGCCCGCCCCGCTGGCGGCCGACATCAGCAGCAAGCTCGACATCCCCGTGATCGGCATCGGCGCCGGCGCCGGTACCGACGCCCAGGTCCTCGTCCTGCACGATCTGTTGGGCCTCAGCCCCCGGGTACCCCGCTTCGTGCGCAACTTCATGGCCGATACGGGCAGCGTACAGGATGCGCTGGCCGCCTTCGTGGCGGCCGTGAAAGCCGGCGATTTCCCGGCCGACACGCATACCTACGCCTAGGCCGCAGGCCGTCGTCTGCCTGTCCGGCCTCTGCTCCCGGGCGTCCGGCAGTAGTAAACACTCACTTCGAGTGGGTGTATATAACCAGATCGCGCTACAAGTGATTCCTTTCGTAACAAAAAGGTGTGTTGTTGCGTGACACTTTTGTTGCTGCCCCCAGGACCATGGGGCATACTCGGTCTCCCTTCACGGGGCCGCGTCAGCCCCGCGTAGAGTAACGTATAGACAGGCGCCGCGCATGGCAGCGGCTCCACCCTGACCGCAAGCGGGGGCGTACGTCATGAAGACAACCGGTGACCGGCAGCGGCTGCGGGCGCAGCTCGCCGAGTGCAAGCAGCGGGGGCAGCGCATCGCCTTCGTGCCCACCATGGGCAATCTCCACGACGGCCACCTGCAGCTGGTGCGCCGGGCGCATGAACTGGCCGACATCGTCGTCGTCAGCATCTTCGTCAACCCGCTGCAGTTCGGCGCCGGTGAAGACCTCGACGCCTACCCGCGGACGCTGGCGGCCGACAAGGAAAAGCTCTTCGCCGAAGGCGTCAAGTTCCTCTACACGCCGGAGGCCGCCGACATCTACCCGGAAGGGCTCGAGCGCCACACCCAGGTGCTGGTGCCGGACCTGTCCGAGACCCTCTGCGGCAGCAGCCGCCCCGGCCACTTCAACGGCGTGGCCACGATCGTCGCCAAGCTGTTCAACATCGTCCAGCCGGACCTGGCCATCTTCGGTGAAAAGGACTTCCAGCAGCTGTCCATCGTGCGCAAGATGGTGGCGGACCTCTGCCTGCCCGTGACTGTCGTCGGCGTGCCGACGGTGCGCGACGTGGACGGCCTCGCGCTGAGTTCCCGCAACGGCTACCTGTCCGCCACGGAACGGCGCATCGCGCCCCTGCTGCACGAGACCCTCGCGAGCTGCCGCGATGCCATCGCCTGCGGCTTCGACAACTTCCTGCAGCTCGAGTCCCACGCGCGCATGCGCCTCCTGCAGGCGGGCTTCGAGCCCGATTACTTTGCCATCCGCGACGCGCGCACGCTGCGCAAGGTCACGGAGGACACGGAGGAAATCGCCATCCTCGCCGCCGCCCGCCTGGGCCGGACGCGCCTCATCGACAACCTGCGGCTGAGCCTGAACCCCGCAACCGACTGGGGCATGCTCGCCACGCCCTGACGGCCCGGGGGGCGCGCCGGCCCCGGCGATCCCTCCGTGGAGCCCCCCCTAGACCATGGTCGCCTTGCTCTCCGCGGGCGCAGGACTACCATCAGGGAACACTGTCCGAAGGAACGGAGGCCCGCCAATGTCCGAATTCCCTGTCCACCCGGTACCCGATAACTTTGCCGATGCCCACGTCGATGCGGCGCGCTACGCCGAGCTGTATTGCCGCTCCCTCGAGGAGCCGGACGCGTTCTGGAGCGAGCAGGCCGAGACCTTCCTCGACTGGATGGCCCCCTGGGAAGAAGTCTGCAGCTACGACTTCCACCGCGGTGAAGCCAGCTGGTTCCGCGGCGGCAAGCTGAACGTCAGCCAGAACTGCATAGACCGGCACCTGCCCGCACGCGCCGACCAGGCCGCGCTGCTCTGGGAGGGCGACGACCCGGCAGACTCGAAAACCATCACCTACGCCGAGCTCAAGGAGGCCGTCTGCCGGCTGGCGAATGCCCTCAAGGCGCGCGGCGTCGGCAAGGGTGACCGGGTCTGCATCTACATGCCGATGATCCCCGAGGCCGCCTATGCCATGCTGGCCTGCGCGCGCATCGGCGCCGTTCACTCGGTGGTCTTCGGTGGCTTCTCGCCGGAGGCGCTCAAGGACCGCATCCTCGACGCGGATTGCTGCGCCCTCATCACCGCCGACGAGGGCTTGCGCGGCGGCAAGCGCGTACCGCTCAAGGCCAACGCCGACAAGGCCCTCGCCGAATGCCCCGGGGTGCACAGCTGCATCGTCGCCCGCCGCACCGGCGGCGACATCGAGTGGAACGGCGAGCGCGACGCCTGGTACCACGAGCTGGTGGAAGCCGCGCCGGCCGAGTGCGAACCGGAGCCCATGGACGCCGAGGACCCGCTCTTCATCCTCTATACCTCCGGCTCGACCGGCAAGCCGAAGGGCGTACTGCACACGACCGGCGGCTACCTGCTGCAGGCGGCCATGAGCTTCAAGTACGTGTTCGACTACCGCGAGGGCGAGGTGTACTGGTGCACGGCGGACGTCGGCTGGGTCACCGGCCACACCTATATCGTCTACGGGCCCCTCGCCAACGGCGCCATTTCCCTGGTCTTCGAGGGGGTGCCGACCTATCCCGATGCGGGCCGCTGCTGGGAGGTGGTCGACAAGCACAAGGTGAACACGTTCTATACCGCGCCGACGGCGCTCCGCGCCCTGCAGGCGGTGGGCGACGAGCCGGTAAAGCGGGCTTCCCGGGAGACCCTGCGCGTCCTCGGCACCGTCGGCGAGCCGATCAACCCGGAGGCCTGGGAGTGGTACTTCAACGTGGTCGGTGACGGGCGCTGTCCGATCGTCGATACCTGGTGGCAGACGGAGACCGGGGCGCACATGATCACGCCGCTCCCCGGCGCCACGGCCCTCAAGCCCGGCTCCGCCACCTTTCCCTTCTTCGGCGTAGAACTCGCCCTGCTGGCCGAGGACGGCAGCGAGATCGAGGGTCCCGGCGCCGGCTACCTCGTCGTCAAGCGCTCCTGGCCCAGCCAGATCCGCAGCGTCTACGGCGATCACCAGCGCATGGTGGATACCTACTTCAGCCACTACCCGGGCTACTACTTCACCGGCGACGGTGCGAGCCGTGACCAGGACGGCTACTACTGGATCACCGGCCGCGTCGACGATGTGCTCAACGTCTCCGGGCACCGCATGGGTACCGCCGAGGTGGAGAGTGCCCTGGTGCTGCACGACAAGATCGCCGAGGCGGCCGTGGTCGGTTTCCCGCACGATATCAAGGGCCAGGGCATCTACTGCTACGTGACGCCCATGCAGGGCGTGGAGCCGGACGAGCAACTCAAGGCCGAGCTCATCGCCCTGTGCGTGCAGGAGATCGGACCCATTGCCAAGCCGGACATCATCCAGTGGGCGCCGGGGCTGCCGAAGACGCGCTCGGGCAAGATCATGCGGCGCATCCTGCGCAAGATCGCCGAGAACGAGCTCGAGAGCCTCGGCGATACCAGCACCCTCGCCGACCCGTCGGTCGTCGACAGCCTGGTGGAGAACCGTCCGGGCTGAGCCGCGGGCAACAGACGGCACCGCCGGGAGCGGGTAGACTGCGCCCATGGCGGAATCCGTCCAGGCACTGCACCGGCGCGCCCAGCGCCACCTGAACCGGGGCGAATATGCTCCCCTGGCCGCCTGCTGCAAGGCGATCCTCTCCCAGCAGCAGGATTTCGCCGATGCCTGGTTCCTGCTCTCCGTGGTTGCCGAGGCGGCCGGCGACCTGCCCCGGGCCCAGGGGCTTCGCGCCCGGGCCCTGGAACTCGACGGCGGCAACGCGGAGTACCTCGCGCAGCAGGCACGGCTCCTGTCGCGGCTGAACCGGAACGCCGACGCCCTGGCGGCCGCCCGAAGCGCTCTCGCCGCGGGGCCCGCGAATGCTCTCGGCTTCGATACTGCCGGCGTGGTGCTATCCCGCCTGGCCCGCTACGAGGAGGCCCGGGGCGCGCTCGCCGAGGCGGTGCGCCTGGCACCGGACAACGCCCAGTACCGCTTCAACCTCGCCGCCGCCGAGCAGTTCCTCGGCCATGCCGAGGCCGCGGAGACCCACTACCGCACCGCCCTCGCCCTCCGCCCGGCCTTTGCCCGGGCCTGGTGGGCCCTGTCCGAACTGCGCAAGACCGGTGACGCTGCCGGCGACCTGCCCGTGCTCACGGCCCAGGCCGAACGCACCGATCTTTCCGCCGAGGACGCCCTCTACCTCGGCCACGCGCTGGCGCGGGAACACGAGCTCCGCGGCGATCACGCCGCCGCCTTCAGGGCGCTGGAAAAAGGCAAGGCCGGGCGCCGGGCAAAGGCGCTGGAAGGCCGGGCGCGGGACGCGGCGCTGTTCACCGCGCTGCGGGAAAGCTTCCGCGAACGCGACCGCGAGCGACGGTCCCGCAGCGGGGACAGGGCAAACCCGCTCTTCGTGGTCGGCATGCCGCGCACCGGGACGACACTCGTCGAGCGCATCCTCAGCAGCCATGAAGCGGTCACCAGCCTGGGTGAGATCCAGGACCTCGCCCACGCGGTGCGGCGCAGCGCCGGTACCGGCGGTAGCGGCGCCGTCCTCGACCCGGCCGTGGTCAGTGCCGCCCTCGCGGCGCCGGCCGGGGCCGCCGCGGCACACTACCTGGAAAGCACCGCGGCGAGGCTGGAGGGCACGGCGGCGCCGGGGCAGTACCTCCTCGACAAGATGCCCCTGAACGCACTCTACGTCGGCTTCATCCTGCGCAGCCTGCCGGGGGCGCGCATCGTCCTCCTGCGCCGCGACCCGCGGGACACCTGCCTCAGCAACTACCGGCAGCTGTTCGCCGTGGACTATTCCTACTACGACTACCACTACGACCTCGAGAGCACGGCGCACTACGTCGCGGCTTTCGAGCGGCTGATGGGGCACTGGCAGTCACTCTACGGCGACCGCGTGCACAGCCTGCACTACGAGGCACTGGTCGCGGACCCGGAAAGCGAGGTGCGTTCGCTGCTTACCTACCTGGATCTGCCCTGGGAACCGCTCTGCCTGGCGTTCCACCAGAACGCGGGGGGAGTGGCGACGCCGAGCGCCCTGCAAGTGCGCAAGCCCCTGTACCGGGATGCGCTGGCGCGCTGGCGGCGCTACGAGAAGGAACTGGCCCCGGCGACGGCGATCCTCGCCGAGGCCGGGGTGCTGCCACCGGCCGCCGGCGCCTGAGCGCCGGCGGCCGCGGCTTGCGCGACGGTCAGAAGCTGTAGCTAGCGCGGATGCCCGCCGTGCGCGGTGCGCCGACGAAATTGCCGTAGGAGCGCACCGTGAAGCCGCCGATCTGCGTGCCCGGACCGACGCCGTTCTGCAGGAAGCGGCGCGTGTTCCGCGTACCGGTCACGTAGTACTCGTCCCAGAGGTTATCGACGAAGGCCTGCAGGGACCACTGGTCCTTGCTGAACGTCATCGCCAGGTGGTGCACGTCCCACTCGGGGATCGCCTCGCCGCCGAAGTCCGCCGCCTCGCCGGTCGCCGGGTCGATTAGCGCGCCGGTCTCGTCGCCGCCGGTAATGTTGTAGACATCACTGGAGAAGACGATGCCGTAATTGATGGCGAGGTCGATGCCGTCCAGGACCATCGTGTTATAGGTCACGTTGAAGGTGCCCTGGTGCTCGGCGTGGCCGGGCAGACGCGCGCCCTCGGTGCCGGTGAAGTCGTCCACCAGGCCCGGCGCGTCCTCGACCAGCTCCGCGTCCGTGTAGGCGTAGCTGAGCTGCACTTCCCAGTTCTCGTTGATCAGCCAGTTGCCCTGGAGCTCCAGGCCCTGGCTCTCGGCGGCGGAGCCGTTGCCGACGATCGGCAGCTGGCCGAAGGTGGTTACCGTGTCGACCTGCAGGTCCGTCCAGTCGATGTAGAACAGCGCGGCATTCAGGGACATGCGGCCGTCCAGGAGCAGGCCCTTGTAGCCGATCTCGTAGTTCTCGATCTGGTCCGGGGAAATGAACACCTCGTCGGGGAGCGCGCAGAGGTTCTGCGTGTCGCTCTCGTTGACGTCCGGGGGGCAGGCCGGCACGGCGTTGACACCGCCGTTGCGGTAACCCTCGGAATAGGTGGCGTAGATCATGTTGTCGTCGTCGATGTCGAAGGCGGCGTTCAGCTTGATCAGGTCGCCGTTGTCATCGCCGACGTTTTCGCCGAAGTCGATGTTGATCGCCGTCGGGTCCTCGCCGAAGAACACGGTCTCCAGCAGCGGCAGGCCGAAGCCCGAGCGATTGTCCACCTCGAAGGTATAGTCGCGGTAGCCGAAGGTCAGCTCGAGGCGATCAAAGAAGCGGTAGGAGATCTCGCCGTACCACGCCTCTTCCTTCTCGGTGTCGAAGCCCTGGGAGATGTATTCGAGGCTGTCGGGGCGAAGCTGCACACCGCCGAAGTTGTCGACCGCGAACTGGTCGAAGCCCGGGGTGAACTCGCGGCTCTCGCTGAAGCTCTCTACCTCGTTGTTGAAATAACCCAGCACCCAGGACAGGGGGCCTTCGTAGGTGGACACGAGGCGGATCTCGATGGTCTCGGTCTCCTCGTCGACGACCTCCCGGGTGAAGGAGGAGAAGGTGGGGAAGGCCTCGTAGCCGTACTCGAAGTTGAGCAGCAGGTCGGTCTGGTCGCGCTGGCCCTCTTCCTCGTACTCGGTCTCTCCGTAGATGAAGGTCGCCTCCGCAAAGCCGAGATCGGCTTTCACCTCCAGGCTGTACAGCTCGTTGGTGTAGTCGTTCGGCTCGAGGTAGCGGTAGGCGGAAACGTAGTCACCGGTACCGAAGGCCTGCTTGTGGTTGATCTGACGGCCCTCGGCCTCCGTGTCCTGGTACAGCCACCAGAGGTTCACATCCAGCCAGTCCGTGGGCAGCCAGCGCAGGTTGGCGCGGGCAGCCAGCGTATCCTCGCCGTTCGCGTCATCGAAGCTGCGCAGGTTCGCGTTCACCTCGTCCGGGTTGGAGAAGTCGGGCTCCGGATCGGAGACACCGGCCTCGCGCACGACGAAGTCGTAGTCGATGAAGCCGGGGTCGTCCACGCGGTCGAGGTTGACACGCAGGGCCAGGCTGTCGCGGATGATGGGCAGGTTCAGCGTCACGCCGACATCGTTGTACATGTCGTCGCTTTCGAAGTTCTGGCTCAGCGTGCCGCGAAGGTCGACGCCGAAAGCCTCCGGGTCGGCGCGGTTCGGCAGGTAGCGGATGGCGCCACCCATGGTGCCCTGGCCGTAGAGGGTGCCCTGCGGCCCGATGAGCACCTCCACCCGCTCGAGGTCCACCGGGCGGATGTCGAGGGGCAGCGGGATGTCGCCGAAGTAGGTGGCCACCGTGTCACTGGTGTAGCCCGGGCCAAGCTGCGAGGTGTTGAGGCCGCGGACCAGGATATCCGGCACCTCGTCCCGGGCACCGCGGTCGATGACCGTGAGGCCGGGCACGTAGCGCGCGATCTCGTTGATGCCCGTGAGGCGATACTTCTCGATCTTCTCTGCGCTCACGGCGGAGATGTTGATCGGAATGTCCTGGACCGTGGAGGTCCGGCGGGAAGCGGTAACGACCACCTCCTCGAGACGGGCCCCTTCCTGGGCCGACGCGCCGCCGGCACCCGCCCCCACCAGGGGCAGGGAGGCCAGGGCGACCGCCCGGGACAGTCGGGAGCGCGGGTGTGCGGACTGGTTGCGTTGCATGGTTCTTCCCCTCTTGGACATCGGTTGCCGCCCCATTGATCGTTATTGATCCGTCAGGTGGGTTCTGGCTGCCATTTTCCTGCCGGACCGGATACAGGCAATAGGAAATAATACCCAAGCAAGGTTCACACCAATTGGCGCCCGCGGCGCGGTGCTGCCGGTGGCGCGTGAAGACGCAGCGCCCGCGGCGGCATCGGCGACGCGCGCACCACCACGGTGCGCGCACATGCACCCTATGCCCCGGCGAGATGCACGATATTCCGCTCGATCAAGGCGTTGATGTCAGGCCCCAGGCCGCCGAGCGACAGGCACTCCCGCAGCAGGCCCAGGGCGGCTGCGCGATCGCCGCGACGCACAGCCAGGTTGGCCAGGTTGAGGCACAGGGACGGCGTCCGGTAGCCGTCGCGGTAGAGGTGCTGGTAGAGATCGTTCGCCGCACCGACGTCGCCCTCGCGGTAGCTCGCCTCCGCCGCCCCCTCGAGACTGCGCTGCGGCTCGTAGCCCAGCTCCGCGGCGCGCAGGAAATAGTCCCGGGCCCGGCGATAGTCCCCCGTGACGTTCAACGCGCCGGCAGCCGCGAGGCCGTAGAGGCGCCCATCGGCGCCCGCCGCCAGCTCGCGCTCGAGCAGGGCCTGGTAGCGCTCGCCGCGTACCCTGCGCGGTCGCTCCGTGTTGGCATTGCAGTAGTGATGCAGGGGCACCGCGAGTTCGCCGCGACGTGCCTCGGCAATGGTGCCGTCGACGATCTCGTGAATGCGCCCCTGGTAGCGGATCGCCTCGTGCCGGCGGAATAACCGCAGAATCGGGTTGACCGTGTACCCGCTGTAGCCGCGGGCAAGCGGCGCATGCTCGCCCGCCGGGCGCCAGCCCCTGGCCGCCTGGTCGTCACCGTAGTTGTGCTGGGGCAGGTAGAAGCCGTCGAAGGCCTCCTCGGCCATGGCTGCCCGCAGCCGCGGGTAATCGGCTTCCGCGATCCGTTCGTCGGCGTCCAGGACGAGAATCCAGTCTCCACCGGCCGCCTCCAGCCCGTGGTTGCGCGCCGCCGAGAAGTCGTCGGACCAGGCGAAGTCCAGCAGCCGGTCGGCATGGGCCGCCGCGATCTCCCGGCTGCCGTCCACGGACCCCGTATCCACCACCACCAGCTCGTCCACCTGCGGCCGTGCCGACGCCAGGCATTCCTCGAGAATCCAGGCCTCGTCGCGAACGATCATGCACAGGGAAAGGGTCGCCATGGGCACCTCGACAGGAAACGCGCGCCAACCTTAGCAAAGTCACCCGGGAAAGCGGACCGTTTCCCGGCAGGGTGTTGGCACGGTGCCGGGAATGGTGAGAGGAACCAGAAAAAAAGGGCGCCGAAGCGCCCTTTTCCGTCAGGTTCCGGGGCCTTACTCCGTGGCCTCGTCCACCGGGGCCTGCGCCTCGGTGGCTTCCTCTTCGATTTCCTCGTCGAGGAGTTCCTTGATGGACAGCTTGATGCGGCCACGCTGGTCTACGTCGAGGACCTTCACGCGGACTTCCTCACCT
Organism: Pseudohaliea sp.; assembly: GCF_040217025.1. Taxonomy (GTDB): domain Bacteria; phylum Pseudomonadota; class Gammaproteobacteria; order Pseudomonadales; family Halieaceae; genus Pseudohaliea. Next base: position 584,442 of record NZ_JAVJOA010000010.1, read on the forward strand.
TCGGTCAGGTAGTCGGCGACATTCTCGACGCGCTCATTCGCGATCTGCGAGATGTGCACCAGGCCATCCTTGCCCGGAAGGATGTTGACGAAAGCCCCGAAGTCGACGATGCGGGCCACCCGGCCCTCGTAGATCGCGCCGATCTCCGCCTCGGCCGTGATCTCCTCGACCATGGCCACGGCCGCGTCGCGCGCCGCCTGGTCCTGGCCGAAGATGCGCACCGTGCCGTCGTCGTCGATATCCACCGTCGCGCCGGAGGCCTCGGTGATACCGCGGATCGTGGCGCCGCCCTTGCCGATGATGTCGCGGATCTTGTCCGCGTCGACCTTGAGCGTGACCATGCTCGGCGCGTTCTCGGAGGTGACCTCGCGGGCCTCGGCGATGACCTGGTTCATCTGGCCGAGGATGTGCAGACGAGCCTGCAGCGCCTGTTCCAGGGCGATTTCCATGATCTGCTCGTTGATGCCCTCGATCTTGATGTCCATTTGCAGGGCGGTCACGCCCTCGGCGGTACCGGCCACCTTGAAATCCATATCGCCGAGGTGATCCTCGTCACCGAGGATATCGGTCAGCACCGCGAACTGGTTGCCGTCCTTGACCAGGCCCATGGCGATACCGGCCACCGGCGCCTTCAGGGGCACGCCCGCAGCCATGAGCGCCATGGAGCCGACGCAGACGGACGCCATGGAGCTGGAGCCGTTGGACTCGGTGATCTCGGAGACCACGCGAACGGTGTAGGGAAACTCCTCTTCGCCGGGCAGCACCGCGGCGAGACCACGGCGGGCCAGGCGGCCGTGGCCGACTTCGCGGCGGCCGGTAAAGCCGATACGGCCCGCTTCGCCGACCGAGTAGGGCGGGAAGTTGTAGTGCAGCATGAACGGGTCGCGGCGCTCGCCCTCGAGGGCGTCGATGATCTGCGCGTCGCGGGTGGAGCCGAGGGTGACGGCACCGATCGCCTGGGTCTCACCGCGCGTGAACAGGGCCGAGCCGTGGGCCTTCGGCAGCACGTCGATCTCGCAGGCGATGGGGCGCACCGTGCGGTTGTCGCGGCCGTCGATGCGGGCCTCGCCGTCGAGGATGCGCTTGCGCACGAGCTGCTTCTCGACGCTCTTGAACACGTCCTTGACCTCTTCCTCGCTCGGGCCGCCTTCGACCGCCAGCGCCTCGACGCAGGCCTGGCGGATCTCGCCGACGCGCTCGTAGCGGGCGGCCTTCTCGGTGATGCGGTAGGCCTCGCCGAGCGCGTCCTTGACCTGGCCCTCGACCGCGGCAACGAGTTCCGCGTCGACGGCGGGGGCCTGCCAGTCCCAGCGCGGCTTGCCGGCTTCCGCGGCGAGCTCGTTCACGGCCTGGACCACGGCCTGCATTTCCTGGTGCGCGTAGAGGACAGCACCCAGCATCTGGTCTTCCGTGAGCTGGTCAGCCTGAGACTCGACCATGAGCACGGCGTCCTTCGTACCGGCGACGACCATGTCCAGCTTGCTGTCGGCGAGCTGCGCGTAGGCCGGGTTCAGCAGGTAGCCGTCCTGCTCCGTGAAGCCCACGCGGGCGGCCCCGATCGGACCGTTGAAGGGGCAGCCGGAGATCGCCAGGGCGGCGGAGGTGCCGATCATTGCCGGGATGTCCGGATCGATGTGCTTGTCGGCAGACATCACCGTGCACACGACCTGCACCTCGTTCATGAAGCCGTCCGCGAACAGCGGGCGGATCGGGCGGTCGATGAGGCGGGAGGTCAGCGTTTCCTTCTCGCTGGGCCGGCCCTCGCGCTTGAAGAAGCCGCCCGGGATCTTGCCGACGGCATAGGTCTTCTCCTGGTAGTGGACCGACAGCGGGAAGAACGGCTGGCCGGGCTTGGAGCTCTTTTCCGCGACCACGGTGCACAGCACCGACGTGTTCTCGACGGTCACGAGCACGGCACCGGTGGCCTGGCGGGCGATACGCCCGGTCTCCAGCATGACGGTCTGGCCGCCATACTGGAAGGTCTTGGTTACTGGATTCACAATCTTTCTCCGATTCTTTAAACGACAACCGGGGCCCCTGGGCCCCGGTGTGGTTGGCCTAGCGGCGCAGGCCGAGGCGCTTGATCAGTTCCGCGTAGCGCGCGGCGTCCTTGCGCTTGAGGTAATCGAGCAGGTTGCGGCGCTGGTTGACCATGCGAATGAGGCCGCGGCGAGAGTGGTGATCCTGCTTGTGCGACGAGAAGTGGTCGCGCAGTTGTTCGATATTGGCCGTCAACAGCGCCACCTGTACTTCCGGTGAACCGGTGTCACCCTCTACGCGCTGGTAGTCCTTGACGATTTCCGCTTTTTTCTCGGCAGTCAATGCCATGTGTTCATCCTCTTGTTAACCTGCGAGGCCGCGCCCGTTACGCTGCGTGGCCGATTCATGTAAAGAGCCTGTCCGTGCAGATTTACAGACAGGTTCGTGTCACCGCCTGGTGACCATCAGTCGACGCGGCGCAACGCGCCCGTCGTCCAATATCTCGCCGATACCGAGCAGTTCCCCGCTCTCTGCGGCGACGCGCACCATACCATCACAGGGCGCGTTTGGCACTAGCACCGGCTGGCCCTGGCGCAGGTAGAAACCCGCCGATTCGCTGAGCGTCACCAGGGGCATGTCCGCGAGGGCACGCTCCGCCGGGAGCAGGAGCCCGTCCAGCGCCGCCTCGTCGCCGGCGTCCCGGAGGGCCTGCAGCGCGTCCAGGGTAACCGCCTCGTCGATGCGGAAGGGGCCGGACTGCAGCCGGCGCAGCCGCGACACGTGCGCACCGCAGCCGAGCGCTGCCCCGAGATCTTCCGCCAGGGTGCGCACGTAGGTGCCCTTGCTGCAGTGCACCCGCACATCGGCCTCGGCCTGCTCGCCCTGGCGGAAGGCCTGCAGCTCGAAGGCGAAAATAGTGACCCGGCGCGCCTTGCGCTCCACTTCCACGCCCTGGCGCGCCAGCTCGTAGAGCGGCCTGCCGCCCTGCTTGATGGCGGAGTACATGGACGGGACCTGCTCGACCTCGCCGCGGAACGCGGCAAGCGCCGCTTCCACCGCGGCCGCGTCGAGGGCGCCGGCATCGGCGCGCCCCGTCTCCGTGCCCTCGGCATCCCCGGTGTCGGTGCTGACACCGAAGACGAAGGTGCTTTCGTAGACCTTGTCCGCCTCCAGGAGATACTGCGACACCTTGGTCGCCTCGCCGAAGCAGAGCGGCAACACCCCCGTGGCGAGGGGGTCGAGGCTGCCCGTGTGGCCCGCCTTCGCGGCCCGGTACAGACCCTTGGCCCGCTGCAGCGCCCGGTTCGAAGACAGCCCCGCCGGCTTGTCGAGCACCAGGATGCCGCTGATCGGGCGGCCGTGCCGGCGGCGGGCCACCTCAGCCCTCCCCGTCCGCTGCGTCGTCGCGCTCGCGGCGGGCATCGAGAGCACGGTCGCGCTCGCCGGCCTCGCGGATCAATTCTTCCATGTGGCGGCCGCGGCCAACGCTGCTGTCGAAGGCGAAGCGCAGCCGCGGGACACTGCGCATGGTCGCCTCCTGGGAGAGCAGCGTGCGCAGGTACCCGGCGGCGCCGTTCAGCGCGTCTGCGGCTTCCGTCGCCTCCTCGGCGCTGTCACTGCCGAGGCGGGTGAACCAGACCTTCGCGTGCGCAAGGTCCCGGCTCACGTCGACACCGGTCAGGCTGACCATACCCACGCGCGGGTCGTCGACCTCCTGCTGGATCAGGAGCGCCAGCTCCCGCTGCAGGTAATCGGCGACCCGCTGGGTACGACTGAACTCTCGTGCCATGGCGGGCCGCTACAGGGAGCGGGCGACCTCCTTGACCTCGAACACCTCGATCTGGTCCCCGACCTGCACGTCGTTGTAGTTCTTCACGCCGATGCCGCACTCCATGCCGTTGCGGACCTCGTTGGCGTCGTCCTTGAAGCGGCGCAGGGACTCGAGCTCACCCTCGTAGATGACCACGTTGTCGCGGAGCACGCGGATCGGCTTGCTGCGGTAGACCGTACCTTCCGTGACCATGCAGCCGGCGACCTGGCCGAGCTTCGGCGAGTTGAACACCTCGCGCACCTCGGCGATACCGACGATCTCCTCGCGCATCTCCGGCGCCAGCATGCCGGACAGGGCCTGCTTGACGTCGTCGATGAGGTCGTAGATGACGTTGTAGTAGCGCAGGTCGACGCCCTCGTTCTCCACCAGCCGCCGGGCCGCGGCGTCGGCGCGGACGTTAAAGCCGAAGATCACAGCACTGGAGGTAATGGCCAGGGTAACGTCGGTCTCGGCGATGCCGCCGACGCCGCTGCTGACGATGTTCACCTGCACCTCTTCGTTGCCGAGGTCCAGGAGCGCGGCCTGGATCGCTTCCAGCGAACCGCGCACATCGGCCTTGACCACCACGTTGAGCGTCTTCTTCTCGCCGGCGGTCATGCTCTCGAACATGTTGTCGAGCTTGGCCGCCTGCTGCCGCTGCAGCTTGTTCTCGCGCATCTTCGCCTGGCGATAGTCGGCGAGGTCCCGGGCCTGCTTCTCGTTCTCGACCACGGCGAACTGGTCGCCGGCGTCGGGCGTGCCGTCCAGGCCGAGAATCTCCACCGGGATACTCGGACCGGCGGTCTCGATGGACTCACCGTTCTCGTCGAGCATGGCGCGGACGCGGCCGTACTGAAGGCCCGCGAGAACGATCTCGCCCTGGCGCAGCGTACCGCTCTGCACGAGCAGGGAGGCGACGGGGCCGCGGCCCTTGTCGAGGCGCGACTCGATGACGATACCCTGGGCAGGCACATCCTTGGGCGCCGTCAGTTCCAGGAGCTCGGCCTGCAGGAGCACGGCGTCGAGCAGTGCGTCGATGCCGTCCCCGGTGATCGCGGAGACGTGGACGAACTGCGTGTCACCGCCCCATTCCTCCGGGATCACTTCCTGGGCCGAGAGCTCGTTCTTGACGCGGTCCGGGTCCGCCCCTTCCTTGTCGATCTTGTTCACCGCGACGATGAGCGGTACGCCCGCCGCCCGCGCGTGCTGCACCGCCTCGATGGTCTGCGGCATGACGCCGTCATCAGCGGCGACCACGAGGATCACGATGTCCGTGCTCTTCGCACCGCGGGCCCGCATGGCGGTAAAGGCCGCGTGCCCCGGGGTGTCGAGGAAGGAGATCATGCCGTGGCCCGTCTCGACGTGGTAGGCGCCGATGTGCTGGGTGATGCCACCGGCTTCGCCGGAGGCCACCTTGGCCTTGCGGATGTAGTCGAGCAGCGACGTCTTGCCGTGATCGACGTGGCCCATGACGGTGACCACCGGCGCGCGCGGCTCCGGCGTGCCCTCGTGCTGGGACAGGGTCTCGGTGAGATCCTCTTCCAGCGCGTCTGCGCTGATGTACTTGACCCTGTGACCGAGCTCCTCGACCACCAGCGTCGCCGTGTCGCGATCGATCATCTGGTTGATCGTCGCCATGACGCCGAGCTTCATGAGTTCCTTGATCACCACGCCGGACTTGACCGCCATGGCCTCGGCGAGCCCGCCGACGGAGATCATGTCGGCAATCTCGACCTCGTAGATCTTCTTCTCCGTCGGCATCTCGAAGCCGTGACGGCCGTGCTCTTCGTGAGTGGCCTTCATCTTCTTGCGGCCACCGCGACGGCGCACGCGACCCTCTGCCGCCTCGAGGTCGGACAGGGACAGGTTGTGCCCGCGCTGCTTGCCGCGGCCGAGCGGTTCGTTGCGGCCGAGACGGCCCTTCTTGCGCTTCTGCTCATCGCGGGGCTGTTCGGACGGCGCAGCGTGCAGGCGCTTGGGACGCTTCGGCGCCTCTTCCCGCGCCTTCCCGGCCACCTCGGCGGCCTGGCGCTGCTCTTCCTCGGCCTTGCGCGCAGCAATCGCTGCCGCGCGGGCTGCGGCCTCTTCCTCTTCTTTCTGCTTGCGGCGCAGGGCGGCGCGCTGGCGCAGCACCTCCGGGTCGAGGTCTTCGGGCTCGTCCTCTTCCTCGGGAACGGGCTCGAATTCCGGCTCCTTCGGCGCGGGGACTTCCTCGGCGGGGCGGGCCTCCGGTGCTGCAGCTGCCGGAGCCTCCGCCGCGGCCGCTTCCGGCAGCTCGGCTTCGGCGCTGGCCGCCGTCTCCAGTGCTTCCTCGGCCGGCGCCTCGGGCTCCTCGCGCTTCACGTAGGTGCGCTTCTTGCGAACCTCGACATTGACCGTCTTCTTGCCGGAAGAACCGCCCGTGCGCAGCGTGCTCATGGTCTTGCGCTTCAGGGTGATACGCTTCGGCGCCGCCGCGGATTCCCCGTGGCTGCGCTTCAGGTGGGCGAGAAGCGTCTGCTTGTCTTCATCGGACACCGGCTCCGCGGCGTCCTTGTGGGGCAGACCGGCGTCCCGCATCTGGGTCAAGAGCCGCTCCACCGATGCGCCTACGGATTTCGCCAGCTGCTCTACTGTCACCTGCGCCATGCAAATACTCTCCTAGCTACCCTGGTTCCCTGAGTTTCCGTGGTACTGGCCAGTGCCTTCAGGACTGGGCTTCCTCTTCGGCAAACCAGGGGGCGCGCGCGGTCATGATCAACTCGCCTGCGCGCTCTTCCGTCATGTTCTCGATATCCATCAGGTCGTCGACGCCCTGCTCGGCAAGGTCTTCCATGGTGACGATGCCGCGGCTGGCGAGGAGGTAGGCGAGGTGCCGGTCCATGCCGTCCATGGTCAGCAGGTCCTCGGCCGGGTCGTTTGCCCCGAGCTGCTCCTCGGAGGCGATCGCGAGCGTCAGCAGCGCATCCTTGGCACGGGCGCGCAGCTCCTCGGCGATCTCCTCGTCGAAGCCTTCGATGGAAAGCATCTCGTCGAGGGGGACATAGGCCACCTCTTCGAGCGTCGTGAAGCCCTCGTCGACGAGGATCTCCGCGACCTCTTCGTCGATGTCGAGCTGGTCCATGAAGGTCTGGATGATCTGCCCGGCCTCGGCCTCGTGCTTCTCCGCGGCTTCCTCGTTGCTCATCACGTTGATGGTCCAGCCGGTGAGCTCGCTGGCCAGGCGCACGTTCTGGCCGGAGCGGCCGATGGCCTGGGCGAGGTTATCCTCGGACACGGCCACATCCATGGCGTGGGCGTCCTCGTCGACGACGATGGACTCCACCTCCGCCGGCGACATGGCATTAATCACCAGCTGGGCGGCGTTGTCATCCCAGAGCACGATATCGACGCGCTCGTTGTCGAGCTCGTTGGACACGGCCTGGACGCGCGAGCCGCGCATGCCCACACAGGCACCCACGGGATCGATGCGCTGGTCATTGGTCTTCACGGCAATCTTGGCGCGGGAACCCGGATCCCGGGCCGCAGCGCGAATCTGGATAACGCCCTCGGCGATCTCCGGTACCTCGATCTTGAACAGCTCGATGAGCATCTCCGGGCAGGCGCGGCTCAGGATCAGCTGCGGGCCGCGGGTCTCGGTGCTGATCTCGGTGAGGATGGCGCGCACGCGGTCATTGACCCGGAAGGTCTCGCGGCCCACGAGTTCACCGCGGGGCAACAGGCCTTCCGCGTTGTTGCCGAGGTCGACGATGATGTTGTCGCGGGTCACTTTCTTCACGGAGCCGGCGACCAGCTCGCCGACCCGGTCCTGGTATTCCTCGACGACCTGGGCGCGCTCTGCGTCGCGGACGCGCTGCACGATCACCTGCTTGGCCGTCTGCGCGGCGATGCGGCCGAACTCGACGTTCTCGACCTTCTCCTCGTAGATGTCGCCGACCTTGAGGCCGGGATCTTTCTCGGCGGCCTCCTCCGTGGTGAACTGTGTCCCGAGCAGGGCGACCTCGTCGTCCGGCACCACGAGCCAGCGGCGCACGGTCTCGTAGTCGCCGGACTCGCGGTCGATACTGACGTGAATCTCCGCGTCCTCGTCGTAGCGCTTCTTGGTGGCCGTGGCCAGCGCCAGCTCGATCGCCTCGAAGATAATGTCCTCGGAAACGCCCTTCTCGTTCGAGACGGCTTCCGCGACCATCAGGATTTCCTTGTTCATGAGCCTACCTTGCCTCGCGCCCGTTGCCGCCGATGTCTGCCGGCAGTTCCACCCGCGCCTTGTCGATCGTGTCAAAGGGCAGCAGATACTCGTGGTCATCGACCTGTACCACCACGTCCTCACCCTCGACGCCCTTGAGCAGCCCCCGGAACTTGCGCCGGCCCTCGAAGGGCATGCGCAGGCGCAGGTCGATGGTCTCGCCGAGGTAGCGACCGTACTGGGCCAGGGCGAAGAGCCGGCGGTCCAGCCCCGGCGACGACACCTCGAGGGTGTACTCACCGTTGATCGGGTCCTCGACATCCAGGACCGCACTGACCTGCTCGCTCACCGCGGCGCAGTCATCGACGCTGATGCCCTCGGGCCGCTCGATGTACACCCGCAGTACGCTGTGGCGCCCCTGCGCCAGGAGCTCGACACCCCAGAGTTCGAAGCCCAGGGCCTCTACGGTCGGTCCGAGCAACTCACGCAGCCTGTTTTCCCTGCCGCTCACGCGTCTCCTGCGAATTTTTTTCGGTACAAACGAAAAAGCCCCAAAAAGGGGCTTTTCACGCCGCATCACCAGGTTCCGGAGCAGGTGATGCGTATTTGGTAGCGGGGGCCGGATTTGAACCGACGACCTTCGGGTTATGAGCCCGACGAGCTACCAGGCTGCTCCACCCCGCATCAAAACGCTCATGGCAAGCTTGCTTGCCCGGGACACACCCTCAAGGTGCCCCCAAAGAGGTCGCATATTATAGGTAGGCCTCCCGGTGTGGTCAACAACCTTTGTGCCTGTCCCTTTCGCCCGCGACCGGGCTGTTTGGTGCCGAAGGGGGGACTTAACTGGGCCGCACAGGTGCGCCCGGCCAGGGCCCCGCGAGCACTCCGCGCAGCGGAGCAGATCCCTCGACTTGCTGTGTTTGGTGCCGAAGGGGGGACTTGAACCCCCACGAGCATAGCTCACTACCCCCTCAAGATAGCGTGTCTACCAATTCCACCACTTCGGCTTGTTGATCCTGCCTATTCTACCCCGGCGCCTACGCTTCGGGAACGTCTCCCGTGGGCAAATCGCCTTCTACCGGCGCTGCCGCGGGCACGTCGCCCGCCTCCACCGCCGGCAGGTCGTCGGCGGAAGCCTCTTCCGCAGCCGGCTGCTGCTGCATCGCCGGCACGGCGATATCCACGTCATCGACGCTGCGCGTCTTCTCCGTGGCGATGATCGCAAGGCCGAAGCTGGTGGCGAAAAAAGCCGCGACCAGCCAGGCCGTAGCGCGGGTCAGCACATTGGCGCTGCCCGTGCTGCCAAGCAGCGTCTGCGACGCCCCGGCACCGAAGGACGCACCCATGTCGGCGCCCTTCCCCTGCTGCAGCATGATCAGGCCGATGATGGCCAGGGCCAGCAGCAGGTGCACGATCAATACGATCTGTTCCATAACTCCCCTGCCCGTTTCCGGGCGTCAGTCCGTGGCGGCGGCGCGCACGATCGCGGTAAAGGCTTCCGCATCTAGGGAGGCGCCTCCCACCAGCGCGCCATCGATATCGGGGCGCGCAAACAAGTCTGCCGCGTTGCCGGCCTTGACGCTGCCGCCGTAGAGCAGCCGCACCGCCTCGGCGTCCTCGACGATTCCCGCCAGCCGTTCGCGGATGAACGCGTGCATGGCCTGCGCCTCGTCAGGGCTCGCGGTGAGCCCGGTGCCGATGGCCCAGACGGGCTCATAGGCGATTACCACTCCCGCAGCGCGCGGCTCGTCGGCCAGCGCACCCTCGAGCTGCTCGGCGACGACGGCTTCCGCCTCGCCACCTTCGCGCTCTTCGCGCGTCTCCCCGACGCAGATGATCGGGGCCAGCCCGGCGTCGGCCGCCGCACACACCTTGGCGGCGATCAGCGGCGACGTCTCCCGGTGATACTGGCGCCGCTCCGAGTGGCCGATGATCACCCAGCGGCAGCCCAGGTCCGCCAGCATCGGCGCCGACACCTCGCCGGTGTAGGCACCCTCCGCCATGTGGCTGCAGTCCTGCGCGCCAACGGCCAGGGCACTGCCTGCGCAGAGCGACAGGGCCTGCTGCAGGTAGGCGAACGGCGGACACACCGCCACGTCGACGGCGTCCGGCAACCCGGCCGATGCCAGCCCCTCGAGCAGGCCGCGATTCGCGGCAAGGGACCCGTGCATCTTCCAGTTTCCAGCGACCAAGGGACGTCGCATCGCTAGCACCCGGCTCGGAAAGGGGCGCAATGGTACCCAAGACCACCGGGGGTGACAAGCGGGAATCGGCGGGAAAAGCGGTCAGGCAAGGCCGCGGGCAACTTCCTCTGCCAGGCGTTCGCAAAGGGCCTCGACCTGCTCGGCGTCGCGCCCCTCGACCATGACCCGTACGACCGGCTCCGTGCCCGACGGCCGCAAGAGCACGCGCCCCGCGTCGCCGAGCTCTGCCTCCACCGCCGCCACGGCTGCGGCGACCGTACCGTTACCCTCGAGGGCACCATTGCCCTTGCGGCGCACGTTGACCAGCCGCTGGGGCAGCCGGTTCATGCCGGCGGCGAGCTCGGACAGGGGCTTGCCGGCCGCGCGCAGGGCCTGGAGCACCTGCAGCGCCGCCACGATTCCGTCCCCGGTCGTCGTGACATCACTGCAGATGATGTGCCCGGAGGACTCGCCGCCCAGGTGCCAGCCCTCCGCGACCATCCGCTCGCGCACGTAGCGGTCTCCGACCGGCGTGCGCGCGAAGTCGAGGCCGGCCTCGCGCAGGGCGAGCTCCAGGCCGAGGTTGGTCATGAGCGTGCCGACCACGCCGGCGTCGGCGGTGCCCCGGGCGAGACGGTGCATGGCGATGATGTAGAGCAGTTCGTCGCCATCGACGACCGCACCCTGCTCGTCCGCGAACAGCACCCGGTCGCCGTCACCGTCGAAGGCGATGCCGACGTCGGCGCCCTTCGCGCGCACCAGGGCGCAGAGCGACGCCATGTCCGTGGAGCCGACGCCCTGGTTGATGTTGAAGCCATCGGGCGAGGCCCCCATGGACTCCACCTCGGCACCGAGCTCGGCGAACACCGCCGGCGCAATGGCGTAGGTCGCCCCGTGGGCGCAGTCGAGCGCCACGCGCAGGCCGCGCAGGCTGAAGCCCTCGGGCACCGTGCTCTTGCAGAACTCGATGTAGCGGCCGGCCGCGTCGACCACGCGCACGGCCTTGCCGATGGCACGCGGCGGCACCGTTTCCAGCGGCGCAGCGAGCATCGCCTCGATGGCCAGCTCCACGTCATCGGGCAGCTTCGATCCCTCGGCGGAGAAGAACTTGATGCCGTTGTCTTCGAAGGGATTGTGGGAGGCGCTGATGACGATGCCCGCGTCGGCGTTGTGGCTGCGGGTCATGAGCGCCACGGCGGGGGTCGGCATCGGCCCGAGGAGCTTGACGTCCACGCCGGCAGCGACCAGCCCGGCCTCCAGCGCCGATTCGAACATGTAGCCGGAAACGCGCGTGTCCTTGCCGATGATCACGGAACAGCGGCCCGCTTCCGTGGAGCGTTCCGTGAACACCCGGCCGCAGGCCCAGCCCAGCTTGAGCATGAAATCGGGGGTAATGGGTGCCTGGCCGACCGTACCGCGAATGCCGTCCGTACCGAAGTAACGCTTGCTCATGCGGCTCCTGCCTCTGCCAGCGCCGCCACCATGGCGAGCGCATCTGCGGTCTCAGCGACGTCGTGGGCACGGATGATGCTGGCGCCGCGCTCCGCGGCGAGGACCGCAAGCGCCAGGCTGGCCGGCAAACGCTCCTCCACGGACCGCCCGAGGAGCTTAGCAATGAGCGACTTGCGCGACAATCCGACCAGCAGGGGATGGCCCAGCGCCCCGAGTCGGGGCAGCGCCGCTAGCAGGGCGAGGTTGTGCGCGACGGTCTTGCCGAAACCGAAACCCGGATCGAGCAGGATGGACCCGGCGTCGATGCCCGCCGCGCGGCAGGCGGCCACCCGCTCGTGGAGAAAACCCTCGACGTCGGTGACCACGTCGACGTAGCGCGGGTCGGCCTGCATGGTTTCCGGCGAGCCCTGCATGTGCATCAGGCAGACCGGAAGTCCGCTCGCTGCCGCCGCCTCCAGGGCTCCGCGACGGCGCAGCGCGCGCACATCGTTGATGAGATGGGCGCCGGCGTCAGCCGCGGCGCACATGACAGCCGGGGTACTGCTGTCGACCGAGAGCATGGCGTCGACGCGACCGGCCAGGGCTTCCACCACGGGAACCACCCGGGCGAGTTCCTCGGCCTCGGTGACCGGCTCCGCCCCGGGACGGGTGGATTCACCGCCGATGTCGAGCAGGCTCGCCCCGGCCGCGACCATGGCGTCGGCACGGTGCAGGATGGCGTCGAGGTCGGCGCGGCCAGCCCGGTAGAGCTGACCACCGTCGGAGAAGGAGTCGGGGGTGACGTTGAGAACCCCCATGACCCGGGGCCGATCGAGGGACAGGGCGCGCCCCCCGCCCCGGAGCACGGGGGCCGTGGTCACCGCGTCAGCCACCGGGGCCCGCGAGGGCCGAGGTCAGTGCTCGCTGGCGGGGCCGCCGATGGGGCTGGCCGGCTTGTCGTCGCCGGTCGCCCGGTCGTCATCGCCGACCGCGCTCGGCCCGCTGGGACCGCCGCTGCTGCCGCCCCAGCCTTCCGGCTCCCGCGGCTGCCTGCCGGCCATGATGTCGTCGATCTGGTCAGAGTCGATGGTCTCGTAGACCATCAGCGCCTCGGCCATGACGTGCAGCTTGTCGATGTTCTCCTCGAGAATCCGCTTCGCCGTCGCGTAGCACTCGTCGACGATGGCACGGACCTCCGCGTCGATCTGCTTGGCAGTCTCGTCGGACATCGCGTTGTGCGGCTGCGTCGCGCTGCGGCCGAGGAAGGGCTCGTCGCCGCCCTCGTCGTACATGAGCGGCCCCATCTTCTCGGACAGGCCCCACTTGGTGACCATGTTCCTGGCGAGCTCGGTGGCCCGCTGGATGTCGTTCGAGGCCCCGGTCGTGATGCCGTCCTTGCCGAGCGTCATTTCCTCGGCGATCCGGCCGCCGAACAGGCTGCAGATCTGGCTGACGATATGGCGCCGGCTATGGCTGTAGCGGTCCTCCTCCGGCAGGAACATGGTCACGCCGAGGGCGCGGCCCCGGGGAATGATGCTGACCTTGTACACGGGGTCGTGCTCGGGCACCAGCCGGCCGACGATGGCGTGACCGGCCTCGTGGTAGGCCGTGTTCCGCTTCTCGTGTTCCGACATCACCATGGACTTGCGCTCGGCGCCCATCATGATCTTGTCCTTGGCGAGCTCGAACTGGGTCATGCCGACGGTGCGCACGCCGGCGCGGGCGGCGAAGAGGGCCGCCTCGTTGACCAGGTTGGCGAGGTCGGCCCCAGAAAAGCCGGGACAGCCGCGCGCGATGCGCGACGCGTCCACGTCCTCGGACAGGGGCACCTTGCGCATGTGCACCTTGAGAATCTGCTCGCGGCCGCGGATATCCGGCAGACCCACCACCACCTGGCGGTCGAAGCGGCCCGGGCGCAGGAGCGCCGGGTCGAGGACGTCGGGCCGGTTGGTGGCGGCGATGACGATAACGCCGTCGTTCACCTCGAAACCATCCATCTCGACCAGCAGCTGGTTCAGGGTCTGCTCCCGCTCGTCGTGACCACCGCCGAGGCCCGCACCCCGGTGCCGGCCGACGGCGTCGATCTCGTCGATGAAGATGATGCAAGGCGATTGTTTTTTCGCCTGCTCGAACATGTCGCGCACCCGGGACGCGCCGACGCCGACGAACATCTCGACGAAATCCGAGCCGGAAATGGAGAAGAAAGGCACCTTCGCCTCGCCGGCAATGGCCTTCGCCAGCAGCGTCTTGCCGGTACCGGGCTGGCCGACCATGAGCACGCCGCGGGGAATGCGTCCGCCCAGCTTCTGGAACTTGCTCGGGTCGCGCAGGAACTCGACCAGTTCCTGTACGTCTTCCTTGGCTTCGTCGCAGCCGGCCACGTCGGCAAAGGTGGTGGTGATCTGGTCCTCGCCGAGGAGCCGCGCCTTGCTCTTGCCGAAGCTCATCGGGCCGCCGCGCCCGCCGGCGCCGCCCTGCATCTGGCGCATGAAGAACATGAACACGGCAATGATGATCAGGATCGGGAAGCTGGCAACCAGCAGCTGCGTCCAGACGGACTGCTGCTCCGGCTCGCGACCTTCGACCTCCACATCGTGGGTCAGCAGGTCATCGATGAGCTTGGGGTCCTCGACCATGGGCCGCGTCGTCTCGAAGCGCGAGCCGTCGAAGCGCGTGCCGGTGATTGTCAGGCCGTCGATGACGACCTTCTCTACCCGGTCCTGCTGGATTTCCTCGATGAACGCCGAGTAGACCAGGCGCTCCGTGGGGCTCTGCATGTTGAAATTGTTGAAGATCGACAGCAGGACCGCCGCGATCACGAGCCAGAGGAGCAGATTCTTTGCCATGTCGTTCAATGCTGATACCTCGTGTTTCCCGGCGCCGCTGACGCCGCGCGGCGGACAGTGCCGCGTGATTCTCCTGCCCAGTATAGCGTATGGGCGCATCGTCCCCAGTTGCCGCTGCCCGGCCCTTCCCGGGACCAGTTCCCGGGTCCTGCTTTCCTGGACATCGATTGCTACGGCCGGCGGGGTCTATTGTCTCTCATCTACTGATGTCGGGGCACCGCGGGCGTTTTCAATGGCGCCCGTGGCGACGAGATAGACCTCCCGGGACCGCGAGCGGGATGCAGCGGGCTTGCGGGTCTGTACCCGCTCGAAGCCGGCGCGGGCATCGGCCAGCAGGGCCTCGAAGCCCTCGCCCTGGAAAACCTTGCAGGCGAACGTGCCCCCGGGGCGGAGCATGCGCAGCGCGAGGTCCAGCGCCAGTTCCGCCAGCAGCATCGCCCGGGGCTGGTCCACGGCGGCCAGGCCGCTCATGTTGGGCGCCATGTCGGAAAGCACAACATCCGCACCTTTGCCTTCCAGTTCGCCACAGATCGCGTCAAATACAGCGTCTTCCGTGAAATCTCCCTGAATGAAGGTCACCCCCGCGAGGCTGTCCATGGGCAGGATATCGGACGCCACCACGCGTCCCCGGTCACCTGCGAGTTCCGCGGCGACCTGGGACCAGCCACCGGGAGCGCTGCCTAGGTCCACCACGGTCATGCCCGGCCGGATCAGCCGATCGCGCTCCTGCAGCTCCAGAAGCTTGTAGCAGGCACGGGAACGGTAACCCTCCCGCTGGGCGCGCTGCACGTACGGGTCATCGCGATGCTCGCGAAGCCAGGCCTTGCTGGATGAACGTTTCTTTGCCACGGCCCCCGGTCCTGTTGCCTACCCGACAGCGCGGCTACCCTCCGCTTCCGCGGTTCGCTACACTGCGCAGGCGCCAACCATAGCACGAAGCGAATGCACAGCGATCCGAAGAACAAGGAGCAGATCCGCCAGCTGCGAGCTCGCGGTCAGCGGCTGAAACCCGTCGTCACCATCGCCGGGCGCGGCCTGAGTGACGGCGTGATCGCCGAGGTCGACAGGGCCCTCACGGATCACGAGTTGATCAAGGTCCGCGTCACCGCGGGCGACCGCGACGAGCGTCGCGCGCTCCTCGACAGCCTTTGCGCACGCTGTGACGCGCGGCTCATCCAGACCATCGGGGCGATCGCCCTCCTGCTGCGCCGGAGTGACCGCCCTGATCCCAAGCTCTCCAACCTTCTCCGCGCACTCTAACCCACGACACGAATGGCGAAGGGAGGCAGCGGCAGCGAACACCGGCGGCTGCTCCGCGGCGGCTCCCTGCAGGCCATCAACCAGGCCTGGTACCTCGCCCTCAGGGTTGTCTACCTGGTCGTCTTCGCCAGGCTCCTCGGCATCGAACAGTACGGGCACTACGTCTACGCCCAGAGCTGGTACCTGATTGCGACGAGCGCCTCGGCGTGGGGGATGCACGAACTCCTCCTGGCGCGCTGGGAGCAGACCAGCCACGGCCGCCGTGCCTCCCTCGCGGCAAGTGGCATGGCGCTGCGCCTGGCGCTGGCACTGGCGGCCACCCTCGTGCTGCTTTTCGCGGCACTCCTCGGCGAGCCCGACCCGGGTTTGCGGCTGCTCATCGTCATTTACGCCCAGGGAGTCATCGCGCGCGGCGCCACGGGCTGGTTACTGGCGCTGTTCATGTGCCGCGAACGCAACGACTATGTGCTCTACGCCAGCGCACCGGTCGCCCTACTCGAAGTCGCCGCGGCCGTGGCCCTTGCCTGGAGTGGCCACGACCTCGTGACCATAGCGCTGGCGCAGACCACCTGCTGGTGGCTGGGGCTCGCCGCGGCCTGGCATCTGCATGCACATCGCTGGGGCCCGCTGCGGCTGCAGTGGTCCGCCGACACTGTACGCGCCTTTCTACGCTACGGGCCCGTCCTGGCCCTCGCCGCCACCCTGCTCGCCTGGTTCGGGCCCGGGCTGCTGATCGCCCTTCGGTACCTGCTCCCCGAGCCCGGGCGGCTGGGAGAGGTGGCCTTCCTGCTACAGGTCCTGGCGATGCTCGGCCAGGCGCTTCGCATGATCAACAACAGTGCTCTGCCTTTTCTTACCCGCAATGCGGGACAGGGGAGGCAGGCAACCTTCATCGCGCTTTACTGGTCTCTCTGCTTCTACCTCGGGGGAGTCGGCTACCTGCTGGGGCTGGAGCTGCTGCCCTGGCTCGTGCCGCGGCTCCTCGGCGCCGGGTTCCACGACGCAGCAGTCCTGCTCGCAGCAAACCTGTGGCTACTGCTGCCGCTGGCGCTGGTGCAGGGGCTGCGACTCACTGCCATCGCCCGGGGTCGTTTCAAGCTGCTGCTTCTCGCCCTGCTGGCGGGCGCCGCCTGCCTGGCCGTCGCTGTTGCGGTCGTCGCGGGCCAGCCCGGAGCCGGGCTCTCGGGATACCTGCTGGGTCTCGGTTTTGCCTACGCCGCCAGTGCCCTGCTCCTGCTGTTCCTGGTTTCCCGCTCCGGCGATGCCGCGGCGCCAGCCACCCTGTTGCCGGCGCCAGTCCTGCTCGGCGTTGCACTCCTGGCACGACAGCTCCTGGAGGAGATCGCTCCCCGCAGCGCCACTGCGGCGGCGGTCTGCATTCTTTGCGTCGGCCTTATCGTCACCGGGCGCGGTGCTATCCTGCAGGCGCGTCGCCTGCCGGGCGGAGACCAGCGAGAGGAAACAGCGTGATGAAACTGGTCATACAGATTCCCTGCTTCAACGAGGCGGACCACCTGCCGACTACCCTCGAAGACCTCCCAGAGCAACTCCACGGCATAGACCGCATCGAGGTCGTGGTCGTAGACGATGGTAGCACCGACGACACCGCCGCCGTGGCAAAATCCCGCGGCGTGACCGAAGTGGTCCGCCACACCGGAAACCAGGGCCTGGGAAGGGCCTTCCGCAGCGGCCTTGACCGCTCCCTGGCGCTCGGCGCCGACATCATTGTCAACACAGATGCAGACGGACAATACCGGGGCGAGGACCTCGCACGCCTGATCGCGCCGATTCTCGCCGGCGAGGCCGATATCGTCATCGGTGACCGGCGGCCCCACCGGGATCCCGGCTCGCCGCGACACAAGCGATGGCTGCAGCGCATCGGCAGCCGGGCCGTGCGCTCGCTGGCGGGCATCGACGTTCCCGATGCCGTGTCCGGCTTCCGGGCCCTGTCGCGGCAGGCGGCGCTGCGCATGAATATTCTCTCGCGCTTCAGCTACACCGTGGAAATGATCCTCCAGGCCGCAAGCAAGGACCTGCGGATCGCCTGGGTCCCGGTAACCACCCGGCCGGACACGCGCCCCTCCCGGCTTTTCCGAAGCCTTCCTCAATTCATCGGCCTGCAGCTCGTGGCGATGCTGCGCATGTATGCCATGTACAGCCCGGTCCGCGTATTCTTCGGCCTCGGTGCGATCCTGGGGTTCGCCGGTGCGCTGCCGGTGCTGCGCTTCCTCATGCTGTACCTCGCCGGTCAGGGCGATGGCCACGTGCAATCCCTGCTCCTCGGTGGGGTCCTGCTGACCCTGGGTTTCATTGCCTTCGTTACCGGCCTGCTTGCGGACCTCATCTCGCAGCAGCGACAGCTGCAGGAGCTGACCCTCGAAAAGGTGCGCGCCCTGGAGGCTCGCGCACAGGCCCCGGAAGACCGGCGTGACTGAGCGCTGCTACGCCGTCATCGGCCCGTCCTGGCCGTTCAAGGGGGGTATCGCCCGCTACACGACCGAGCTGTACCGCGCCCTCGCCGGACACAGCCGGGCCCTCTTCATCAGCGTCAGTCGCCAGTATCCCCGCTGGCTCTACCCCGGGCGTGGAGACCGGGCACCGGAAGATCGAGGAATCTTCGAACCCTCCGCGCAGCCGCTGCTGGACCCGCTCAATCCGCTGAGCTGGTGGCGAACAGCAAGCGCGGTTTGCGCTTTCAGGCCCGATACGGTGATTCTGCCCTGGTGGCACCTGTACTGGGGTCCGGCCTTTGCCGGCCTCGCCGTACTCCTCCGGCGCCGCTGCCCGGGGCTGCGCATCATCTTCCTGTGCCACAACGTGGTGGGCCATGATGGCGGCCGTCTTGCCCGCATCGCCAGCAGGCTGGTCCTGCGCCGGGCCGACGCATTCCTCGTCCACGGTGAAAGCGAAGAGCGGCAACTGCGAGCGCTGCTGGGCGAGGTAGTGTGCGCGAGGGTCGAGCACCCCGCCTATGCCATTGACCGGGCCGCGCTGCCATCGCGCGACGAGGCCCGGAAACGGCTGGGGGTGGAAAGCGCCGGGCCGCTGCTGCTCTTCTTCGGCTTCGTCCGGCCCTACAAGGGCCTGGATCTGCTGCTCGCGGCACTGGCCGAGTTGCAGCGCAGCCAACCATGCAGGCTGGTAGTGGCCGGGGAGTGCTGGGAGCCCCGGGCGACGTGGGAGCAGCGCGTACGGGCGCTGGGCCTGCAGGACGCAGTGTACTTCCACGATCGCTATATCCCCGAGCAGGAGGTGGCGACGTATTTCGCCGCCTGCGATGCGGTCGTGCTTCCTTACCGTTCCGCCACCGGATCAGGGGTCGCCAAGCTCGCCATGAGCTACGGCCGCGCGGTCATCGCCACCCGCGTGGGCTCTCTCGCGGCGGCAATCGACGAGGGGGTGAATGGCTTCTCGGTAGCCTCCGGAGACGTGGCCGCGCTGGCCGCGGCAATCCGCGCGATCCTGGAAGGCGACCGGGCGGGACGCATGGGCCATGAGGCAGCGGAGAGCGCGCGCCGGCATGGCTGGGATCCGGTACTGGCGGCCCTGGAGGCACTGTGACAGCGGCTGCGCAATCCACCCGAACGCTCCTGATCATGCTCGACGGCTGCGACCCCGGGCTGCTGGAAGACGGCATGGCGGCGGGCCGGCTCCCGCAGCTCCGTGCACTGCGCGAAGCGGGCGGCGCCACCGTCATCGCGGGCCTTCCCGGCCTCGGCGCCAATGCGCTCATGCCAAGCCTCTACACGGGTACGACACCGGACCACCATGGCCGCTACTACCACCGCCAGAGCGAGGCCGGCGACTATTCTGCGGACACCGAACATGCGGTGGCGGCGCGTGTCCCCACCTTCTACGACCTGCTGGCTCGCGAGGGCAGGCGCGTCCTGCTGATCAACGCCCCGAAGGCACCCATCGAGCCGGGCGAGGCTTCTTTACGAAGCATTAACGGTTGGAATATGCATCTCAGCGTGCCCGAACGCGAATTCGAGTGCCATCCGGCATCGCTGCAAGACGAGCTCGTGAAGAAGCTCGGCGCACCGACCCGCTGCCCCTGCCTCGCGCACCGCCACGAACACTCGGCCTTGCTGGTCGTTGGCGAAGTGCTCGCTTCGATCGAGGCACGCGTGGACCAACAGGCCACGCTGGCGGCATGGCAACTGGCGGAAACACCCTGGGACCTCGCCGTCGTCGGCCTCGACGCCGGCCATTGCGCCGGGCACCTGCTGTGGCACTGTCACGACTCGACACACCCGGACCACCCCGCAACCGGCGACCCCGACCCGCTCGCCCGGATCTGCGTGAAGCTCGATCAGGCCGTGGGAAAGCTGGTAGCCGGGCTTTCCGGGGAATTCCGCGTGGCCATCTTCGCGGGGCCGGGCATGGGGCCAGGCCATGTCCACCCCGACATGCTGGAGCGCGTGCTCAAGGCCCGGCTCGCCCACAGCGGCAAGGCGCGCGGCTCGGCGCGGGCCGCCATGAAGGGCCTCTGGCGACGCATGCCAGCGCCCTGGCGGCGGCTGTTATCAGGTCCGGGGCAATGGCTGGACGCAAAGCTGCAGCGAAGCGACTACCAGGCACTGGACTGTTTCCCGGTGCGCCTGAACGACAACGTCGGAGGCCTGCGCATCAACCTGCAGGGGCGCGAGCGGCAAGGACGTGTCCCCAAAGCCGACTACGAAGTCCTCGGGCGCGAGCTCTGCAGCCTGCTTGAGAGCCTGCGCTGCGGCAGGACCGACGCGCCCCTGGTGCGCCGGGCGCTGTTCACGACCGACCACTACGGCGCCGCGGCCACCAGCACGCTCCCGGACGTGCTGGTGGAATGGGCGGAGTCCGGCCCCATCGACCTGGTCAGCGGCGAGGGCATCACACCTTTCCAGCTGGACACGCCACCCCTCTGGACCGGCGCGCACAACGACCGGATGCTGTTGCTTCTGGCCGGCCAGGGTATTTCCCCCGGCGACGTGCCGGCCGGCGGGAGCATACTGGCCGTGGCGGGAACGATGAGCGCGCTCGCTGGTGGACCGCCCGAGCTCGGTAACGGCTACTCGCTTCTGGCTGGAACCCGCGCCGGCCAGCAGCCACGGCAGGAAAGGGACACGGGCAGCTGAAGCCGTGCCCGGCCCACGATGGCCGTGCCCGTCCGGGGGGGGCCGAAATGCGTGCCGTAGCTGAAAGGCTCGAGCGACAGGGACAGGCGCTCGTCGAGTTCGAGTTCCAGGCCCGGGAACCCCGCGCCGCCAATGCGCAGCCGCCGCCCCGGCAGCTCTTCGATGTCCAGCTCAGGATGGACCTGGAAGCGGAGCTCCACCGCGTGGTTGCCCCGGCCCTCCAGGCGATCCTCCAGCTGGAGCTCATCCTCGCCGAGGCGCCAGCAGCGTTCGTGGATTGCCGGGGACCCCCCCCTGCGGTAGCCATCATGGCTGGCGCGCACCCAGTGCGACGCTCCGTCTTCACCGGTCTCGCGCGCCAGGATCCGCGCGCGCCGGCCGAGCTTGAACAGCCCCCAGACATCGGAGGAATTGCGACCGTCGAGAAGCAGCGTATTGTGCGCTGCGGTTCCCCGCTCCCGCAGGCGCTGGGCAAGGCCCTCGTAGGTCGAGAGCCCGCCGTCAACAAAGACGCGCCGAGGTCCCAGCGTGAACTCGAAGGTTAGGGTATCTGCATGACCGTGTGCCGCAGCGCAGTCCGGTCCCAGCGGACCGACATCGGCCAGCAGGAGCGCCGGGCCAGCCTGCAGGCGGGCAAACCCGGTTTCCGCAAACAGCTCGCAGCCCTCGACCGGCGGTCTTGAGTACGACCAGCCGAGGCGCAGCGCGTAGGCCTCGAGTTCAGCGGGCGCCACGGTGACCTCGAAAGCACAGTCGTTGAAGAGCGCCGGGGCCCCGTCCGTGTGACAGAGGGCGCGCAGCCAGTGCAGTGCGGCCGGCACGACGCGGGCCAGCGCCTCCGGCGGGGGATTACCCCGGGCACTGTAGAGGTTGGCGATATCGAGGAGATCGAGAAGCAGCGCGCTGTGATACATGGGGCTGGCACCGCGGTAGCCCCCGTCACCGAGCACGAGCCGCGGCAACCAGCGGGACAGCATTGCCTCGCCTCGACACCGCCAGCGCGCTGCCCGGGGATGCGACAGGCAATGGCCCGCGAAAAGCAGCGCGCGCGCATTGCTGATCAGTTTGTGATCACACTCATCGTAGGCCAGCCGTTTCTCGAGGTAGCGAAGCTGCTGCACAAGGCTGACGCAGGCCGCCGGCGAGAGGTCGTGTCCCGCCCGGCTCCAAAGCAGCCAGTTGCCGATGCGCTGTGAGGTCATGTAGGGATGCCAGCCAGGCCCACCCGGCCGCCCCTGTGCCGCGACCCAGCTCTCCAGCAGCGCGGCGCCATCCTCGCGGTTGCAGCCGCGGAGCCAGTTGAAGGTATTCAGTTCCATGAGGAACTTGCGTCCGAGCGACGAATCGCTCCACGCCCGTGGCAGTGCCAGGCAGAGTTCGCGGCCGAGCAGGCGGAACCGGTGCTTGCCCAGGTAGACCGACGCTGCCAGCGCGGGACGTTGCCAGGCTCCCGGCGGCGGCACCACGCTCGCAGCCGGTTGTGGTCGCAGGCGGGCTGCCGGCTGCAGCCGGAGCCGTAGCCTCTGCATGAGCTGCAGGGGCGTCAGGTACCGCAGGCGCCAGTAGAGGCGGGCCAGGGATTGCATCGACGCGGCGCTCAGGAGGACAGCCCCCGGGCCTCGACGAGGTCCCGGTAAACCCGCTCCAGCCCGGCAAGCACGGGCTCCTGCGCGTAATGGCGGCAGGCGAAACGACGGGCACTTTCGCCCAGGCCGGGATCGAGCGCACCCGCAGCCGCCGCCTGCAGCGCGCTGCGCCAGGCGCCCACATCATCAGCCGGGAGGCGATAAACCGGTGCCTCCGCGCTCCATTCGGCGACGACACCCACCGCAGTGGTCAGCACCGGCAGGCCGTGCAGCATCGCCTCGACGATCACGTTGCCGAAGGACTCCGAACGCGAAGGGAAAAGGAACAGGTCGGCGCCGCGGTAGTAAACGGTGGGGTCCGCACGGTATCCGGCCAGTTCGACCGAGCCGGCGACTGCCGGGGAGCGCGCCCAGGCGGCGAGTTCGTCATGCAGGGGACCGTCGCCGACGAGCACCAGTTGCAGGCCACGGCCGACAACGGCAGGCCAGGCCTCCATGAGCGTGCGCAGCCCCTTGCCCTCGTGCAGGCGACCGACGTAGAGCGCGCGGCGCGGCGGGTGCATGGCGCGACGGGGGTTCGCCGGCACATTGAAGATCGACGGCAGTACCAGGGTACGGGAAGCCGGTACGCCCGCCGCTGCCAGTTCATCGGCCACAACCAGCGAGGGCACCACCAGCCGCTCCACGTGGCGCAGGATCCTCTCCGGCAGGCCCAGCAACCACGGTCGCCGAAGGCGCGCCAGGTCACCGCAAGCGCCGGTAGAGCAGAGCTTCAGCAGGCACGGGACACCCCGCCTGCGGGCCGCCAGCACGGCTCCGAGGGCAAAGGCGGACAGGCAGTGCGCGTGTAGCACATCCACCCGCCCTCCGAGGCGCCAGCCCGCGCGCAGCCCCGCCAGGAAAGCCGATGGATAACGCAACCAGCGCGGCCCGGCGACAGGCAACCGCCAGACCGCCACTCCACTCGTCACCTCCTGTCGCGGCAGCGCTTTTGACCAGCGCGTACTCGCGACCTCAACCTGGTGCGCGCGTGCCGCCAGGGCGCGCGCCAGGTCCCGGGCCTGGCACTCGGCACCTCCCAGGTAAGGCGGGTAGTGCTGGATCGCAAGCGCCACGCGCATCAGCGCTTCCCGGGGCCTCCGGCGATGGGGTACCAAAGCTGTTGCAGCGTGGTTCGCAGCAAGTCACCGGCGGTGCCGCTGCTTTCCAGGGGAAAGTTCTCGTCCGGAATGCCCGTGAGCGGGTAGTCATCACTACCTGGATACTGGGTGCCGAAGAGCCAGTCCCAGATCGAGAAAATAAAACCGAAGTTCCTGTCGTGGTGCTGCGGCTCGACGCTGTGATGTACACGGTGCGACTGGGGCGTCACCAGGAGAAAGCGAAGCCGGCCGAAATTTGCGCGGAGATTCGCATGGTAGAGCTTGGGATACACGGTCTCGAATACAAGCCAGGCCATCACGACCGGTGTCGCGTTACCGAGGCTCAGGAGCACCAACGTCGTGATCGTTGCGGAGACCATCCGGTCAACCGGGTGCACGCGGGCGTCCGTGAACAGGTTGAGATCGCGCTGGGAGTGATGCAATGCGTGAAAACGCCAGAACAGGGGCACCTTGTGGCGCACCAGGTGGCTCAACCAGCGCGCGAAATCCGCCACCATGACCCCCGCCAGGAACTGCGCCGCAGGGTGCCAGGCTGCGACGGCCCGGACCTCCAGGAAACCCAGGTGCTGGCGGTAGAATGCGCCCAGCACAGCGACAAAGGCGCTCAGGAAAAGCAGGCGAGACGCCATGGTCAACAGGTACCAGAGCAGGTCCTGCCGGAAAGCGGCGGTGACGAATGCTCCGGGCGAAGCGGGCCGCCAGCGGTGCGCTCCCCAGGCCACGGTGAGCAGGCACCAGTAGGCAATCGGTGAATAAACCGCCTTCTCCGGCCGCACGTGCCGCGACAGGACGGGGAGAACCTCCTCGAGAAAAGCAGCTACGGCGGACGGCGCAAGGGCAACAAGGGCACTGGCTGCACCCAGGACAACCCACGCCATAACAAGAACAGTGCCGACGGGACGGTCGGACAGTTCGCCGGACCGGGTCGCGGGGATGCCCATCAGCGCTCCTCCTTTTTCGCCAGCTGCGATTCCTGCAACAGGTAACCATACAGCAAGCCGGCCAGGAAGAGGCTCGCCGGCAGCAGGTGCAGGCTGATGCGGCCAACCGCCGTGTGGCGGATAGCTCCGATGGCAAACTGCGTACAGGTGAAGAGAAAGATGAACAGCACGAGCGCACTGCCGAGGGCTGCAAGCACCGGCGCGCATTGGCGAAGGCCCCAGGGCGCACGCCAGGCGACAAGCGCCAGCAGCACCGGCGGCAACCAGGCGCCGAAGTGCCAGTTGTCGAAAAGGAAAAGGCTGCGGCCGATGGCCGCCAGGCTGCCGGGCCGATAATACAGGTCGAGGCTGGCGAGGGAGTGACCGGCAACCACGAGTTCACGGGGGAAGAATAAAAGAACGGCAACCGCCACCGCGCCTACCGCCGCCATTGCCAGCAGCAGGCCGGGCCCGCCCCGCCAGGCGGCCCAACAGGCGGGCAGGAGAGTGAGCATCCAGAAGAAGCCCTCGTTCTTGATGAGCGCACAGCCCAGGGCACAGCCAAAGGCCAGGACCCATTGCCAGCGCGCTCCCTGCTGGATGGCATTGAACAGGGCCATGAGCGCCAGGCAGTAGGCCGTGCCAAGGAGCAGGTCCGCATAACCGGCGAGCGCTACATGAGTGTTCAGCAAGGGCAGGGTGAGCAGGAACCAGAGGAACACCAGCGCCGCCAGGGGCTGCGCGCCGGCTTCGCGCGCTTGCCCGTAGAACGCCGCGCCGAGCGCGAGCACACACAGGAGCCAGGGCAGGTTGACCAGGGAGGGATGCCAGTAGCCGACCGCGAGCGCCATCCAGGCCTGGAGCAGCGGGACGGTCCGCGGGTAGGCGGGATGGTGGTCCGTGAATACCCGCCCGTCGACCTCCAGCAGCCACTGCGCATTATCGACGAACGGCAGCAGTTCCCGGTAGGCAGACCACACGCGGGCCTTGGTCGCCCAGTGCATGGTCGCGTCGAAAGGGTAAAGCGGGCGCCAGTAGACTTCCAGGGCCAGGCCGCCGAGGCGCAGGACAAGCAGGGCCCCGAGCAACACCAGGATCAGCCGCCCGTTACCCCCGGGGAGGATGCCGGGGTTGGTAACGGGAGCCGGGGCACCGGGCCGGCCACGCGGGACCAGCACAGTCGCCAGGGCGAGGCCGACGAACAGTACCCAGAGCAGGCCGGGGGCCAGCGGAATGCCCAGCGCATCGAGCCCACGCAACAGCAGCGGCCAACCCAGCAGGCCCCCCAGCAGACCGTAACCGACAACCAGCCAGCGGCGGGCGCCCCGGGGTGCCAGCAGGCGCCACAGCCAGAGCACTGGCAGTGCGAGGGGCAGGAGCGCCAGCAGTGCGAGGGCCAGGTCCACGCGTCACAGCGCCCGGAAGAGAGCACCCCAGGGACGCGCGGTAACCAGGCGCGCCGGCCAGTGGGTATCGCCGTCGAGAAGGTGACGCCTGTCCCTGTCGTAGCGGAGCGTCACCGGCGGCAGCGCCAGGATGTAGTCACCGGGCCGCACACTGCCTGGCGGAGGCAGCTGCGGACCGGAGCGCGCCCAGTAGGGGTTCAGAGGGTAAAGGTAGTATGCGGTCAGCATGCCGATGCCCTCGTCGAGGGATGCCACGAAGATGCGCCCGGGACTGGCTTCGATAATCGGGCTCACCGAGTTGGCGGTGTTGAACGCCCCGGCATGCTCCGTGCGCCCGGGTCGCTCCGTGGCCGGCACCGCTGCAAACCGGGTTTGCGTATCTGCAAGCCGGTGAGCCAGTTCCCACTGCCAGGGCAGGTCGAGCAGAAGCCATCCGGCGGCGATGATAGCGAGGGCCCCCGGCCAGGAAGCGGGGCCACGAAGCCAGCGCCAGGCAAGCGCCGAAGGCAGGGTGACTGCCGCTACCAGCAGCACCGGGAGCCCGATGGACTCGGGGGTGCTGGCAGCGAGATGTGCGTTGATGGAGGCGGCATCCCAAGGGGCGGGGGCCAGCCAGTCTTTCAACAATGCACCAGGCTCGGGGATGGTCAAGCGCCGCCTCTACCAGTAATGGACCTACACGTGCCGGACCTCATCGATCTCGTACTCGATGTCCCCGCCCGGGGCCTTCACCACGACCACCTCGCCTTCCTCCTTGCCGATGAGGGCGCGGGCGATCGGTGAGCTCACGGAGATGAGGTTCTGCTTAACGTCCGCCTCGTCGTCACCGACGATGCGGTAGGTGACCGTCTCGTCCGTCTCGGTGTTGATCAGGTCCACCGTGGTGCCGAACAGGACCTTTCCGGTCTTCGGCAGCTGGGCTACGTCGATCACCTGGGCGTGGGACAGCTTGCCCTCGATCTCCATGATACGCCCCTCGACGAAGCTCTGCTGCTCCCGGGCCGCGTGGTACTCGGCGTTCTCCTTCAGGTCGCCGTGCTCCCGCGCCTCCGCGATGGCCTGCGTGATGCGCGGGCGCTCGGTTTTCTTCAGGTGCTCGAGCTCCTTGCGCAGCGCCGCCTCGCCCTGGACGGTCATCGGTACCTTGTTCATCGATGCATGCTCCCGTGGAGGTCCTGCAGCCGCCTTACGGCCTTGTCACTCCCCTGCTTCAGCGCCAGGCAGACCGCCTCGGCCGCGGCCAGCGTCGTCGTGTAGAAGACCCGGTGCGCCTCGGCGCTGGCCCGGATCGGCGCCGAGTCGGCGATGGCCCGCCGGCCCTCGGTGGTGTTGATGATGATGTCCGCCTCGTCGTTCTTGATCATGTCGACGATGTGCGGCCGGCCTTCCATGACCTTGTTGACCCGACGCACCGTGAGGCCCGCCGCCTCCAGCGCCCGGGCCGTGCCGCCGGTGGCGACGAGATCGAAGCCGAGCTCCGCCATCTGCCGGGCCACTTCCACGGCCCCGGGCTTGTCGGCGTCGCGGACGCTGACCAGCAGCGTACCCTGGCGGGGCGGCGGGTCGCCGGCGGCGAGCTGCGCCTTGGCGAAGGCACCGGCAAAGGTCTCGCCCGTGCCCATGACCTCGCCGGTGGATTTCATCTCCGGGCCGAGGATCGGGTCGACCCCCGGGAACTTGTTGAAGGGCATCACCGCCTCCTTCACGCTGAAGAAGGGCGGCACGATCTCCTCCGTGAATCCCTGGTCGGCCAGCGAGGTCCCCGCCATGCAGCGCGCGGCCACCTTGGCCAGGGACACGCCGATGCACTTGGAAACGAAGGGCACGGTCCGCGACGCGCGCGGATTCACCTCGATCACGTAGACCTCATCATCCTGCCACGCCAGCTGAACGTTCATCAAGCCGCGGACCCCGAGCTCGAGGGCCATGCGCCGCACCTGCGCGCGCATCTCGTCCTGCACCGCCGGCGGCAGGCTGTAGGGCGGCAGCGAGCAGGCCGAGTCGCCGGAATGCACGCCGGCCTGCTCGATGTGCTGCATGATCGCGCCGATGACCACGGTCTCGCCGTCGGAGACCGCGTCGATGTCCACCTCGATCGCCGCGCTCAGGAAGCTGTCGAGCAGCACCGGCGCGTCATCGGAAACGGACACCGCGTCGTTCATGTAGCGCAGCAGGTCCTCTTCGCGGTAGACGATCTCCATGGCCCGGCCGCCGAGGACGTAGGAGGGCCGCACGACCAGCGGGTAGCCGATCCGTTCCGCCGCCGCGACCGCCGCATCGACACTGCGTACGGTGGTGTTCGCGGGCTGCGCGAGGCCGAGCTTGTTGATCATCTGCTGGAAGCGCTCGCGGTCCTCGGCGCGATCGATGGCATCGGGCGTGGTGCCGATGATCGGCACGCCCGCCGCCTCGAGGGCGCGGGCCAGCTTGAGCGGCGTCTGGCCGCCGAACTGCACGATGACGCCGGCGGGCTTCTCCAGTTCGACAATCCCGAGCACGTCCTCGAGGGTCACCGGCTCGAAGTAGAGCCGGTCCGAAGTGTCGTAGTCCGTGGACACGGTCTCCGGGTTGCAGTTGACCATGATGGTCTCGTAGCCGTCCTCGCGCATGGCGAGTACCGCGTGCACGCAGCAGTAGTCGAACTCGATGCCCTGGCCGATGCGGTTCGGACCGCCGCCGAGCACCAGGATTTTCGGCCGCTCCGAAGGCGCCGCCTCGCACTCTTCCTCGTAGGTCGAGTAGAGGTAGGCGGTGGCCGTGGCGAACTCCGCGGCGCAGGTATCGACCCGCTTGTAGACGGGCCGGATGCCCTGTTCGTGGCGGTGGTTGCGCACCTCCGCCTCGCTCACGCCGAGCAGCACCGCGAGGCGGGCATCGGAGAAGCCCTTGCGCTTCAGCTCGAACAGCCGCGCGGCATCGAGGTCGCGCAGCGCCTCGGTCTTCAGGCCGTTCTCGGTCTTGACGATGTCCTCGATCTGCACCAGGAACCACGGGTCCACGCCCGAGTAGCCGTAGACCTCTTCCACGGCCATGCCCGCGCGGAAGGCATCGGCGAGGTACCAGATCCGGTCCGGCCCCGGGTTGGTGAGTTCACCGATGAGCTCGTCGCGCAGGTCCGGGTTGTCCACGTCGATGCGGTGTTCGAAGCCGACGGAACCGACCTCGAGGCCACGGAGCGCCTTCTGCACGGACTCCTGGAAGGTCCGGCCCATGGCCATGACCTCGCCGACGGACTTCATCTGCGTGGTCAGCCGCGGGTCGGCGGCGTTGAACTTCTCGAAGGCGAAGCGGGGAATCTTGGTGACCACGTAATCGATGGACGGCTCGAAGGAGGCCGGCGTCGCGCCGCCGGTGATTTCATTCTGCAGCTCGTCGAGGGTGTAGCCCACGGCCAGCTTGGCAGCCACCTTGGCGATGGGAAAACCGGTGGCCTTGGAGGCGAGCGCCGAGGAGCGGGACACCCGCGGGTTCATCTCGATGACCACCATGCGCCCGGTCTCGGGGTCGAGGCCGAACTGCACGTTGGAGCCACCGGTCTCCACGCCGATCTCGCGCAGCACCGCCAGGGAGGCGTTGCGCATGAGCTGGTACTCCCGGTCCGTGAGCGTCTGCGCCGGCGCCACGGTGATGGAGTCACCGGTGTGCACGCCCATGGCGTCGAAGTTCTCGATGGAGCAGACGATGATGCAGTTGTCGTTCCGGTCGCGAACCACCTCCATCTCGAACTCTTTCCAGCCTATGAGCGACTCGTCGATGAGCAGTTCGTTGGTGGGCGACAGGTCGAGACCGCGGTTGCAGATCTCCTCGAACTCGTCCCGGTTGTAGGCGATACCCCCGCCGGAGCCACCCATGGTGAAGGACGGACGGATGATGCACGGGAAGCCGATGTCCTCGAGCACGGCATAGGCCTGCTCGAGGTTGTGCGCGGTCTGGGCGCGCGGGGTCTCGAGGCCGATGCGCCGCATGGCCTTGTCGAAGAGCTCCCGGTCCTCGGCCATGTCGATGGCCTCCTTGGTGGCACCGATCATCTCCACCCCGTGGGCCTCGAGGACGCCCTCCCGGGCGAGGTCGAGAGCGCAGTTCAGGGCAGTCTGCCCGCCCATGGTGGGCAGCAGCGCGTCCGGCTTCTCGGCTTCGATGATCCGCTCCACGGTCTGCCACTCGATGGGCTCGATGTAGGTGGCATCCGCCATGGCCGGGTCGGTCATGATCGTGGCCGGGTTCGAGTTCACCAGGATGACCCGGAAGCCCTCCTCGCGCAGCGCCTTGCAGGCCTGCGCGCCGGAATAGTCGAACTCGCAGGCCTGGCCGATGACGATAGGACCGGCGCCGAGGATGAGAATGCTTTGGATGTCCGTACGTTTCGGCATGGCGTCAGTTCCCCGCGCCGCGCGCGGCCATGAGCTCGATGAAATGGTCGAAGAGCGGCGCCGCGTCGTGCGGCCCCGGGCTCGCCTCCGGGTGGCCCTGGAAGCTGAACGCCGGCTTGTCGGTGCGGTGGATGCCCTGCAGCGAGCCGTCGAAGAGCGAGCGGTGCGTGACCCGCAGGCAGTCCGGCAGCGCCGTGTCGTCGACGGCAAAACCGTGGTTCTGGCTGGTGATCAGCACCGTGCCGGCGTCGAGGTCCTGCACCGGGTGGTTGGCGCCGTGGTGGCCGAACTTCATCTTCACGGTGCGCGCACCGCTGGCCAGGGCCAGCAGCTGGTGGCCGAGGCAGATACCGAAGACCGGGATGTCCGTCTCCAGCAGCTCGCGGATGGCGGCGATGGCGTAGTCGCAGGGCTCCGGGTCACCGGGGCCGTTGGAGAGAAAGATGCCGTCCGGTTCGAGGGCGAGCACCTCCGCCGCCGGCGTCTCGGCCGGTACCACGGTCAGGCGGCAGCCGCGGTCGGCGAGCATGCGCAGGATGTTGCGCTTGACGCCGTAATCGTAGGCCACGACGTGAAAGCGCTGATCGCTTTCCTGGAACTGGCGGAAACCGCTGCCGAGCTGCCAGCTGCCCTCGGTCCAGCGGTAGGGCGTATCCACGGTCACCTCGCGCGCCAGGTCGGCGCCGGCGAGGCCCGGGAATGCCCCCGCCGCAGCCACGGCGGCGGCCTCGTCCGCGGCGGCTTCGCCGGTCACGATGCAGCCGGCCTGGGCGCCCTTCTCGCGCAGCAGCCGGGTGAGGCGGCGGGTGTCGATCCCGGCGATGGCCACGACCCCCTGGTCACGCAGGTACTGGTCCAGGGGCCGGGTGCTGCGGAAGCTGCTGGCGAAGAGCGGCAGGTCGCGGATGACCAGGCCGGCGGCCCAGACGGCCCGCGATTCCTCATCTTCCGGGTTGGTACCGGTATTGCCGATATGCGGGTAGGTCAGGGTGACCAGCTGTTTCGCGTAGGACGGGTCGGTGAGGATTTCCTGGTAGCCGGTCATGGCGGTGTTGAAGACCACCTCGCCGACGGCGCTGCCCTCGGCGCCGATGGCGCTGCCGCGGAACAGGGAACCGTCGGCGAGGGCGAGAAGGGCAGGGCTGGACAAAGAAACCTCCGCTCAGTGGGGCCTCGGCACCGGTCGAGCGGCCGCAAAAAAGCGAGATGAGTTGGCCTGCATCTCGCTTCCCGTGACGTGCTCCGACGCAGCGCGGCGATGGCACGGCTTGTGTTACCTGGACTGTCACCTGAACCAGGCTGCCGGCATGAGCCCGGCGCTTGGCCCGCGGATTGTAGGGGATGGCCACCCCGGCTGTCCAGAACGGGCGTCCGCGACCGGCGCAGCGCCTGTCAGCGGCGCGGCCGATGGCCTATCATGCAGCGCTCTCCCGCGAGGAATCGCCATGGCTTACTTTGACGGCAAACGGGCCGCCGTCACCGGCGCCGGCTCCGGTATCGGCCGCGCCCTGGCCCGCGCACTGAACGCCCAGGGCTGCGCCCTATGGCTCTGCGATGTCGACGGCGAAGCGCTCGCGACCACGGCCGCAAGCCTGCCGCGGCCCGAGATCCCCTGTGCCACCGCCCCGGTGGACGTCGCGGACCGCGCCGCGGTCTTCGCCTGGCGCGACGCCGTTGCCGCCGAGACCGATGCGCTTGAGCTGGTGGTGAACAACGCGGGCGTCGGCCTGGTGGCCAGCGCCGCCGAGGCGACCATCGAGGACCTGCGCTGGCTCATGGACATCAACTTCTACGGCGTGGTGCACGGCACCCAGGCCTTCCTGCCGCTGCTCTCGCGCGCGCCGCGCAGCCACCTCGTCAACCTGTCCTCCCTGTTCGGCATCATCGGCGTGCCCACGCAGTCCGCCTACAACGCCGCCAAGTTTGCCGTCCGCGGCTACAGCGAGGCGCTGCGCCAGGAACTGGCGCTGGCCGGCAGCCCCGTCGAGGTCTGCTGCGTGCACCCGGGCGGGGTCGATACGCACATCGCCCGCAACGCGCGCAGCGCCGACCCGGCAGACACGCCGGAGGCCCGGGCGGAAGCCTTCCGGGCCTTCGCGCGCACCGCGCCGGACGCGGCCGCGGCACAGATCCTGCGCGCCGCCGAGCGCGGCCGGGCGCGCCTGCTCCTCGGTCGCGACGCGCGCCTCGCCGCGCTCATCGCCACCCTCTTCCCCGTCCGCTACCCGCGGCTGCTCGGACTGCACCGTGCCGGCGGACGCTGAAGCGCAGCCCGCGCCGACCCTCGGTGGCCGCGAGCTCGCCATCCTGCTGTTCGCGCTGATCGCGACCGCCATCGGCCAGTCCCTGGTGTTTGCCGTGCTCGCACCGCTCGGCCGCGAGGTCGGGCTGTCGGAGCTGCAGATCACTTCGATCATCGCCGTCTCGGCGCTGGTCTTCGCCCTCGGCTCGCCGCGCTGGGGGCGCTTCTCCGACCGCGCCGGCCGCAAGCCCGTGATCATCACCGGCCTGGTCGGCTACACGGTGGGCACCGTGCTGTTCACGTCGGTGTTCTGGGCCGGGCTGGCGGGCCTTCTCGGCGGCACCGTCCTCTACACCGTGGCGCTCGTGGCCCGCTGTGGTCAGTCCATGATCATGTCGGCGACCACCCCGGCCTGCACCGCCTACGCGGCGGACCACACGACGCCCGCCGCGCGCACGCGGGCCATGGCGCGCCTCGGTACCGCCAACAGCATCGGCATGATCCTGGGCCCGGCCATGGGCGGCGCCTTCGCGGCCCTCGGCCTGCTGGCACCGCTGTACTTCGCCGGCGCGCTCACCGCGGTCGCCGCCGTCGTGGTCTGGCGCGGACTGCCGCGCATCCCGGTGGACGAGCGACGCAGCCACCGGCGCGCCCGGCTGCGCTTCACGGACCCGCGGGTGCGGCTGTATATCTTCACCGCCGTGGCCCTGTTCACGGGGTTCTCGGCGATCCAGCAGACCCTCGGCTTCCTGCTCCAGGATGCCCTCGGCCTCTCCAGCATCGGCACCGCGCAGTACACCGGTGCGGCGATGATGATCTCCGCCGTCTTCGCCTTTGCCATCCAGGTCACGGTCATGCAGCGGCTGAAGCTCGCGCCGGGCAGTTTCATGCGCCTCGGGCTTCTCGCCACCCTCGCCGGGGCGGCCTGCATCGGCTCCGCGCAGGGCTTCGGGCTGATCGCCGCGGGTATGGGCTGCCTCGGCGCCGGCCTCGGGCTGACCATGCCCGCGGTGACCGCCGGGGCCTCCATCGCCGTCGGAGCGGAGGAACAGGGTGGCGCGGCCGGGCTGGTGGGGGCCTGCCCCGCCATCGGCTTCGTCAGCGGGCCGCTCATCGGCGGGGCGCTGTACCAGGTCGCACCGGCCCTCGCCCCGCTGTTCAGCGCGACGGTGATCTTCCTCACCCTGGTGGTGCTGGTCCTGGCGGACCGCTGACCTCAGCCGGCGCCGAGGCGCTCGAGGGCGTCGCGCAGCGCGCCCGGCATGGCAACGGCGCGATTCGTCGCCCGCTCGACGAAGACGTGTACGAAATGGCCGTGCGCGCAGGCCGCGTCCTCGCCGGCGCGGAAGATCGCCACGCCGTAGCGGACGGAGCTGTTGCCCAGGCGGTCGACGCGGATGCCGACCTCGATGGCCTCCGGGTAGGTCACGGGCGCGAGGTACTCGCAGCCGGAACTGACCACGAAGCCGACGACGTCGCCGCCGGCGATGTCGAGGCCGCCTTCCTCGATCAGGTAGCGGTTCACGGCGCTGTCGAACCAGGCGTAGTACACGACGTTGTTGACGTGCCCGTAGATGTCGTTGTCCGCCCAGCGCGTGCTCAACGGGTAGAACACCCGGTAGTCACCGCGCCGGGGCTGCTCCCGGTCGCTCACGCCGCGGCCCCGTGGGCGGCGCGGTAGATCGCCAGGGCGTCTTCCCGCGCCACCTCCCGCGGGTTGTTCACCAGCAGGCGCTGCTGCAGCATCGCGTCGTCGGCGAGCATGGGCAGGTCCGCGGCCGGCACGCCGGCTTCCGCCAGGGTCGCCGGCAGGCCCACCGCCTCGATCAGCGCGCGCAGGGCGGCCACCAGCGCCTCCGTGGCCTCCGCCGCGGCACCTTCCACCGGGCCGCCGAGGACCAGCGGCGCCAGCTCCGCGTACAGGGGAGCGGCCGCGGCCGCGTTGAACTCGAGCACGCTCGGCAGCACCAGGGAATTACTGAGTCCGTGCGGGATGTGGTAGTGGCCGCCGAGGGGATAGGCCAGCGCGTGCACCGCCGCCACCGGGGCGTTGGCGAAGGCCTGGCCGGCCTGAAAGGCACCGAGGAGCATCGCCGAGCGGGCCTCGAGGTTGGCGCCGTCCTGCACCGCCGTGCGCAGGTTCCCGGCGAGCAGCGCAAGCGCACTGCGGGCCAGGTTGTCGGACACCGGGTTCTTCCTGTGCCGGGAGGTATAGGCCTCGATGGCGTGCACCATTGCGTCGATGCCGGTCATGGCAGTCACCCGCGGCGGCAGGCCGAGGGTGAGCTCCGGGTCGAGGACCGCGATATCCGGCAGCAGCACCGGCGACGACACGCCGGCCTTGGTGGTCTCGCCGGTGGTGATCACGGCCACCGGCGTCGCCTCGGACCCCGTACCGGCGGTCGTGGGGACGAGCACCAGCGGCAGGCGGCCGCCGCGGACCTGGTCCACGCCGTAGAGCCTCGCCAGCGGCTGTTCGCCGGCGAGGAGCGCGGCGACGACCTTCGCCGTGTCCATGGAGCTGCCGCCGCCGACGGCGACCACTCCGTCGACAGCGGCGGCCCTGCCCTGCTCGACGCAGGCGAGCACCACGGACTCCGGCGGGTCTTCGCGGACCTCCGCAAAGCGCGTGACCGTGAGGCCGTCGGCACCGAGCGCCGCCTCGACGGGAGCAACGAGACCGATCTCGACCAGGCCCGGGTCCGTCACCAGCAACGGGCGGGCAATGCCCAGGCTGCGGCAGTGGGCCGCCAGCTCCCGGGCCGCGCCGGGCGCGAACACCAGCCGCGGCACCGTGTTGAAGGTGAACGCGTCCACGGTCAGTCGCCCAGGGTAAGGATGACCTTGCCGCGCGCCCGGCGCTCCATCATGCAGGCGTAGGCCTCCCGGAAGTCCGCGAGGGGGAAGACGTCGGTCACGGCGGCCTTGAGCTCGCCGCGGGCAAACAGGGCCCAGACCTCCTCGGTATTCTGCCGGGCGAGCTCGGGCTCCTCGCCGAGGAAGCGGCCCCAGAACACGCCGACGATGGCACAGCCCTTGAGCAGGGTAAGGTTGAGCGGGATCGACGGGATCGGGCCGCTGGCGAAGCCGATGACGAGATAGCGGCCGTTCCAGGCCATGCCCCGGAGCGCGGGCTCGCTGTAGTCGCCACCGACCGGGTCGTAGACCACGTCGACGCCGCGGCCGCCGGTCAGTTCCTTGACCGCTGCCTTCAGGTCCGTGTCGCTGTAGTTGATGGTCTCGTCGGCGCCGAGCTCCCGGCAGAAGGCGAGCTTTTCATCGGAACTCGCGGCGGCGATGACCGTTGCCCCCATCTGCTTGCCGAGCTCGACGGCCGTGCTGCCGACGCCGCCGGCGGCGCCGAGCACGAGCAGGGTCTCGCCCTTCTTCAGCTGCGCCCGCTGCTTGAGCGCGTGGTAGGACGTCAGGTAGGTCATGGCGACCCCGGCGGCCTGGTTGAAGTCGAGGCCCTCGGGCACCGGGAACACGGCGTTCTCGTTCGCCGCCACCTTTGCGCAGAAGGCACCGTGGCCGGTCATGGACAGCACCCGGTCCCCCACTTTGAAGCGCGAGACCTTGTCGCCCACCGCGAGCACCTCACCGGCGCATTCGCCGCCGGGGACGAAGGGCAGGTCGGGCTGAAACTGGTACTTGCCCTGGATGATCAGCACGTCGGGGAAATTGAGGCCGGCGGCCTTCACACCGATGAGCACGTCGTGCTCGCCCACTTCCGGCTCGGGCCAGTCCTTCACCAGGTCGAGTTTTTCCGGGAGGCCGTGCTCCCGGCATACCAGTGCCTGCATTGTCTTCTCCTGCCGGGTTGTCATGCCGCGGCGGGTGGGGCGCCGCGGCGTATTGAAACGCTTGCTTAGCAGCTGCCTAGAGTACCTCGAAGAGGCCCGCGGCTCCCATGCCGCCGCCCACGCACATGGTGATGACCACGTACTTGACGCCGCGGCGGCGCCCCTCGATCAGCGCGTGGCCGACCATGCGCGAGCCGCTCATGCCATAGGGATGGCCGATGGCGATAGCGCCCCCGTCCACGTTCAGCTTGTCGTTGTCGATACCGAGCTGGTCGCGGCAGTAGAGCACCTGCACGGCAAAGGCCTCGTTCAGCTCCCAGAGGCCGATGTCGTCCACCGAGAGGCCGTGCTGCTTGAGCAGCTTCGGCACGGCGAAGACCGGGCCGATGCCCATCTCGTCGGGCTCGCAGCCGGCCACCGCGATGCCGCGATACAGGCCGAGGGGCTCCAGCCCCTGCTGCTCGGCGAGCTTCGCCTCCATGAGCACCTGCGCCGACGCGCCGTCGGACAGCTGCGAGGCGTTGCCGGCGGTAATCGTGCCGCCCTCGATTACTGTCTTCAGGCCGGCCAGGCCCTCGGCGGTGGTCGCGCGGATGCCCTCGTCGGCGCTCACCGTGACTTCCGCCTCGGACTGTTCACCGGTTTCCTTGTCCCAGGTGATGCGCCGGCAGGTCACGGGCACGAGCTCGTCGGCGTAGCGGCCGGCCTCGTAGGCGGCGGCGGTGCGCTGCTGCGACTGCAGGCCGTACTCGTCCATCGCTTCGCGGCTGATGCCGTAGCGCTTAGCCACCACCTCGGCGGTCTGCAGCATGGGCATGTGGATGTCCGGGTGCATGGCCATCAGTTCCTCGTCGACCATGCGGTGCACGTTCATGTGCTCGTTCTGAACCAGGGAAATGGATTCGAGGCCGCCGCCGACCACGCAGTCCATGCCGTCGTGCTGGATCTGCTTGGCCGCCGTGGCCACCGCCATCAGGCCCGAGGAGCACTGCCGGTCCAGCGTCATGCCCGGCACCGTGACCGGCAGGCCGGCGCGCAGGGCGATCTGCCGGGCGATGTTCTGGCCGGTGGCGCCCTGCTGAAGGGCGGCACCCATGATGACATCGTCCACCGTCGCCGGGTCGACCCCAGCGCGGCGCACCGCCTCGGTGACTGCCGCGGCGCCGAGCGTGGCGCCGGCGAGGTTGTTGAAGCCGCCCCGGTAGGCCTTGCCGATGGGGGTGCGGGCGGTGCTGACAATGACCGCGTCTCTCATGTTGTTCTCCCTGCGGGTTTCGCCCGCCTCAATCCAGTTTGATGCCGAGACCCTCGGCGGCCTTGGTGAGCATCTTCGCGGTCTGCTCGAAGCCCGCATTCAGGGCGCGCTCGCCGGCGGTCGCCGTGATCTCGTCCCAGTGTGCGGCAATGCCCTCCGGGGTCTGCTCTTCCGGCGGCAGCCAGCGCCCATCGGTCTCGACGATCTTGGCCACGGCGTAGCTGCCGGCGCCGGCGGCGAGAATCGTCCGCGTCGGCCCATCCTCGCTGACGAGGTAGAGCACCGCCGGGGTTACCGTTTCCGGCGTCAGCAGCTCGAAGGCCTTCTCGGGGATCAGCCCCTCGGTCATGCGCGTGCCCGCTGTCGGCGCCAGCGCGTTGATGCGGATGTTGTACTTGGCCCCTTCCTGCGCCAGCGTGTTCATCATGCCGATCACGCCCATCTTCGCCGAGCCGTAGTTGGTCTGGCCGAAGTTGCCGTAGAGGCCCGAGGAGGACGTGGTCACGACGATGCGGCCGTACTCCTGATCCTTCATGAGGTCCCAGCAGGCCTTCGTGCAGTACACGGAGCCCAGCAGGTGCACGTCGAGCACCATGCGGAAGTCCTCCATGCTGCCCTTGCCGAAGCTCTTGTCGCGCAGGATCCCGGCGTTGTTGACCAGGATGTCGACGCGGCCCCAGGCATCCATCGCCTGCTGCACCATGACCTGGACCTCGTCGAACTTCGCGACGTTGGCGCCGTTGGCGATGGCCTCGCCGCCCGCCGCCTCGATCTCCGCGACCACCGCCTTCGCTGCCTCGCTGGAGCCGCCGGTGCCGTCCTTGGCGCCGCCCAGGTCGTTGACCACGACCTTCGCGCCGCGCGCTGCCAGGGCCAGGGCGTGGCTGCGCCCGAGACCGTGACCGGCACCGGTCACGATGGCTACCTTGCCGTCATAGCGAATCGTCATTGCATCTGCTCCTTGTCTCGTCGTTGGCGCTGCGCTAGCCGCACACCACCATGGAAAGCCATTCGGCGACCAGCGCCGGCGTGTCCTCGCCCTCGATCTCGACACTGACCGCCTGCTTGATCAGGAAGCGGTTGTCGTCCTTCTGCGTGACATCCGTGATCTCCGTGTGCACGCGCACGCGCTTGCCCGCGCGCACCGGCGCCAGGAAGCGGACCTTGTCGAAGCCGTAGTTGATGCCCATGACCATGCCCTCGGGGTAGACGCCCTGCCCCTCGCACAGCTTCACCAGCATGGACAGGGTGAGGAAACCGTGGGCGATGGTGCCGCCGAAGGGAGTCTGTGCCGCCTTCTCCTCGTCGATGTGGATGAACTGGTGATCCTCGGTGCAGTCGGCGAAGGCGTTGATCCGCGCCTGGTCGAGGGTCACCCACTCCCCGGGCGGAAACTTCGTGCCCACCTGGGCCAGCATCTGGTCTTTCGGTACTAGGTTTACAACCATGGCATCGCTCCTCGAGTCATGCTTCCGGGACGGCGGCGGGTCAGCCGTCGCGGAAGGTGGCGTTGACGTCGTCCTGCGTGACGTATTTCTTCAATTCGTGCCGGCCGACCACCATGCGGTGCACCGCATCCGGTCCGTCGGCGAGGCGCAGCGTGCGCTGCCCCATGTACATGGTCGCCAGCGGCGTGTCCTGGGAGACACCGAGGCCGCCGAACATCTGGATGGCCTCGTCGATGACCTTCAGGGTCACGTTGGGCACGGCGGTCTTGATCATGGAGATCCAGATCCGCGCCTCCTTCGGGTCGCGGTGATCCATCATCCACGCCGCTTTCAGGGTGAGCAGGCGCGCCTGCTCGATGTCCATGCGCGCGTTGGCGATGACGTCCACGTTGCCGCCGAGGCGCGCCAGCGGCTTGCCGAAGGCGACCCGGCTGGTGGCGCGCTCGCACATGAGCTGCAGTGCCTTCTCGGCGGCGCCCAGGGCGCGCATGCAGTGGTGGATGCGTCCCGGGCCGAGGCGGCCCTGGGAGATCTCGAAGCCCCGGCCGGGGCCGAGGATGATGTTGTCCTTCGGCACCCGCACCTTGTCGAGGCGCAGGTGCATGTGGCCGTGGGGCGCGTCGTCCATGGAGAAGACGTGCATGGGCCGGAGAATCTCCACCCCCGGGGTATCCAGCGGTACCAGGATCTGCGACTGCTGCTGGTGCCTCGGCGCGTCGGGGTCGGTCTTGACCATGACGATCATGATCTTGCAGCGCGGGTCACCGGCGCCCGAGATCCAGTGCTTCTCGCCGTTGATGACCCACTCGTCGCCATCGAGCTCGGCGCGGGTACAGATGTTGGTGGCATCGGAGGACGCGACGCCCGGCTCGGTCATGGCGTAGGCGGAGCGGATCTCGCCGGCCATGAGCGGCTCCAGCCACTGTTTCTGCTGCGCCTCGCTGCCGTACTTGGCGAGCACTTCCATGTTGCCGGTGTCGGGCGCGGCGCAGTTGAACACTTCTGACGCGATATGGGACTTGCCCATCTCCTCGGCGAGGTAGGCGTACTCCACGGTGCTGAGGCCGGAGCTGTGCTCTCCCTCCGTGAGGAAGAAGTTCCACAGGCCCTGCTCCCGGGCTTTCGCCTTCAGGCCCTCCATGATCTCCGTCTGCCGCGCGGTGAACTGCCAGCGGTCGCCGTTGCCGATCTCGGCGAGATACTCGCCCTCGAGGGGGGCAATCTCCTCCGCGATGAAGGCCTTGACCTGCTCGAGCAGGGGGGCCAGCCGTTCCGTGATCCCAAGGTCCATGGTGGTCTCCTTTTGTCGTGGCCCACCGCTGGCGGGCCGGTCGTTCGTATCCGCGCTCAGAAGCCGCTCAGTGCGGCATAGCGGTCCAGGTGGTAATGGCTGTCACCGAACAGGTGCTGCAGCACACGGGCGCGCTTGATGAAAAAGCCGATCTCGTGCTCGTCGGTCATGCCGATACCGCCGTGCATCTGGATCCCCTCGTTCGTCGCCAGCTCCGCCACCTGGCAGAGCTTGGCCTTCGCGGCGCTGGCGCAGAGGCGGAGGTCCTCGCCGGCATCGACGGCGCGCAGCCCGTCGAGGACGACGGAGCGGGCGAGCTCGAGCTCGGCGAAGAGCAAGGCGGCCCGGTGCTGCAGTCCCTGGAAGCTGCCGATGACACGGCCGAACTGCTTGCGCTCCTGCAGGTAGGCGACGGTCCGCTCGAAGGCCTCGGTGGCAAGGCCGAGCAGCGCCGCGGAGAGGCCGATGTTGATGATATCCAGCGCCCGCTCCAGGCCGTCCCAGGCCTCTCCTGCCGTTCCCAGGCAGTGGCTTTCGGGCACGCGCACGTCGCGCAGCAGCAGCGTTCCCGTGTTGCGCGAGTCCACGAAGCTGCGCCGCTCCACGCGAACCCCCTCGCCGCCGGCTTCGACGATAAATGCGGAAAGCCCGTGGTGGTCGCTGTGATGGCCGTCGAGGCGCGCGATCACGATGAAGGCGTCGGCCACATGGGCATCGAGCACGAGGCACTTGCTGCCGTCCAGCACGTAGTGGTCGTCCACCCGCGTGGCCTTCATGGCGGTCTCCAGCGGCGCGTGGTGCCGGCGCTCCTGCAGGGCCAGGGTCACGATGCGCTCACCGGCGGCGATCGCGGGCAGCCATTCTTCCTTCTGCGCCCGGGTCGCCAGCTGGGCCAGGACCGTGGCGCCCACCAGCACCGTCGACTCGAGGGGTGAGGCGGAGAGGTGGCGGCCGGCCTGCTCCAGCACGACGCCGAGGCCCGTGTAGCCGCAGCCGAGGCCGCCGTAGGCCTCGTCGATGGCGATGCCGGCCCAGCCCATGTCCGCCATTTCCCGCCAGGTGGCCCGGTCGAAGCCGGTCCCGTCCTCGCGATCACGCAGGGCGCGCAGGTGGGCTACCGTCGCCCGGTCGCCGAGGAAGCCCGCGGCGGCATCCCGGAGCATGAGCTGTTCTTCGTTCAGTACGAGGGTCATGGGCGCTCCTCCTGCTCAGGCGTCGGGGAGGCCGAGCACGCGCTTGGCCACGATGTTCAGCTGCACCTCGCTGGTGCCGCCCTCGATGGAGTTGCCCTTGGAGCGCAGCCAGGCACGGGCGGTCTGGCCGCCGTGGTAGGGCTCGCCGTCCCAGCCCAGCGCCGGCTCGCCGCCGACGGCGAGGTTGAGCTCGTTGCGGCGCTTGTTCAGCTCGGTGCCGTAGTACTTGAAGATTGACGAGGCCGCGCCGAGCCCCTGCCCTGCCTTCACTTCATCGCCGACCCGGGCCATGGTGCGCGCAAAGCAGCGCGCATCGAGCTGGTACTGGGCGATCGCCTGGCGCAGGCTGCTGCTCGCGAGGCGCCCTTCGCCGTCGGCGCCGATGAAGTCCATGGCCTGCTCACCCAGGGGCCGCCCGGTGGCGGTGCCGAAGCCGGAGATCATCTCGCGCTCGTGGGTGAGCAGGTACTTGGCGATGGTCCAGCCCTTGCCGGCCTCGCCCACGAGGTTGCGCTTCTCGGCGCGGGCATCGTCGAAGAACGTCTCGCAGAAGGGCGACGCGCCGCTGATCAGGCGAATCGGCCGCGTGGTCACGCCGGGCTGGTCCATGTCGAAGAGCACGAAGCTGATACCGTCGTGCTTCGGCCCGCTGTTGTCCGTGCGCACGAGGCAGAAGATCCAGTCGGCCTTGTCCGCGTAGGAAGTCCACACCTTCTGCCCGTTGATGAGGTAGTGGTCGCCCTTGTCCTCGGCGCGTGTCTGCAGGCTGGCGAGGTCCGAGCCGGCGTTGGGCTCAGAGTAGCCCTGGCACCAGCGGATCTCGCCGCGGCAGATCGGCGGCAGGTGCTCCCGCTTCTGCTCCTCGCTGCCGAATTCGAGCAGCGCCGGGCCGAGCATGGAGATGCCGAAGCTGTCCAGCGGCCGGCGCGCGCTGATCCGCGCCATCTCCTCCTTCAGGATCCGCAACTCGTCGCCGGCAAGGCCACCGCCGCCGTAGGCCTTCGGCCAGTGCGGCACGGTCCAGCCCCGCTCGGCCATGCGATCGCACCAGAGCTTCTGCTCCGGGTGCGCGATCTCCGGGTTGCGCCCGCCCATGTAGTAGTCCTCGAAGCTGCGCACCGGCTCGCGCATGCTCTCGGGGCAGTTGGCCTCCAGCCACTCGCGGGTTTCCTGGCGGAACGCGTTGAGGTCGGTCATGCGGTCAGCTCCACTGGCAGTCGGACAGTCCCGGGGGCCACCAAGGATGCAGCACGCACGCGGCGCGCTCAAGCATTTTTTGAACTTTAGGTATGTTTTTGATCCTGCTGGTATTCCGATCCCTGCCCGGGTCGCACCGGACTGGCCGCTGGGCTATGATCGCCGCTCTGCAAGCATCCCTGCCGGAAGCCATGGACACACCGACCAAGCCCGACCGCGCCGGCCTCGAAAAGTGGCTGCGCGACTGCCACGTCGCCTTCGAACACTGCGGCGAATGCGAGGCCCTGCACATCGTCGCCCTCCAGAACCTCGACGGGGTCGTCGACAGCCGCCTGTTCCTGGAGCACTACGGCCTCCTGTTCACAACGGAGCTGGAAATCCGCCCCATGGCGGTGCTGGCCCTGACCGCCGACCTCGGCCGCCTCAGCCTCGACTACCCGACGCTCAAGTTGTTCCTCGATATTGTCGACGACGCCACACCGCAGCTGGTGATCGCCGGCGTGCTGCCCACGGGCGCGGGGCTGACGAGCGCGCAGTGCGCGAACTTCCTGTCGCTGACCATGGAGGGCACGCGCCAGCTCGCCGCCGAGTGCCTGGAGCTCGACTACCTGTTCCCGGAAAGCAACAAGGCCCGCAGCGGCCCCAGCCGCGCCCTGCACTAGCGAGCCATAGCCCGTAGCAGGCTACTGCTCGTATGAAATAGCTACCCACTGGTAGCCTTGTCTCACCGTGTGCTAGTGTCCTGTCGCAGAACATAACGAGAACAGGACAGGGGCACCGCTTGCCTATGCACAGTTTCTCCGTCGGCCGCTTCGCGGTTCACCACGTCG
Organism: Pseudohaliea sp.; assembly: GCF_040217025.1. GTDB lineage: Bacteria > Pseudomonadota > Gammaproteobacteria > Pseudomonadales > Halieaceae > Pseudohaliea. The sequence goes on from NZ_JAVJOA010000010.1 coordinate 627,929, forward strand.
AGGAGTGGCAGGGCCCCTTCGCCGCGCCCTCGGAACTCTTCGCCGGCTTCGACCCCGAGCGCTTTGCCGCCTTCAGGGACGAGCTCCCGGCGGCCACGTACCTGCGCGACGAAGACCGCCTCTACGCCTTCCTGCAGTCCTGGGTCCTCGAGGCCGACGACATCACGCTGCTGGTGGATACGGGCGCCGGCAACGGCAAGTCGCGGCCGGGCATCCCGGTCTTCGGCGACCTCGACACCCCCTACCTGGACAACCTGGCCCGCGCGGGCTTTGCCCCGAAAGACATCGACGTGGTGGTGAACACCCACCTGCACATCGACCACGTGGGCTGGAACACGCGCCGCGCTGCGGGTTCCTGGGCCCCCACCTTCCCGCGGGCCCGGTACCTGTTTTCCGCCATCGACCGCGAGTACTGGGATCCGGTGGGCCACGGTCCCCGTCCCGGAGCGGCCGGGCAGGCGGTGAACACCAATGTCTTCGAGGACAGCGTGCAGCCGGTGCTGGACAGCGGGCACGGGGAGCTGGTGGCGGATGGCTTCCGCATAGCGCCGGGGCTGACCCTGCGCCTGTACCCGGGGCACACACCGGGGCACCTGGTCCTGGACGTTGAGGACGGCGGCGAGCGTGCGCTGTTCGTCGGCGACATCCTGCACCACCCGGCGCAGGTGTTCTGCCCGGCGTGGAACTCGGTCTACTGCGAGGACCCGGAAGCGGCCCGCGCGTCGCGCCGACGCGTCCTCGAGGAGGCCGCCGCAAGCGGAGCGCGGCTGGTTCCCGCCCATTTCGGCGACTGTCACTACGCCTGGGTCGACCGGGATGGCGACGGCTACCGCCCGCGGTATGAGGCACCCTGCCAGGAGGAGCAACCAGCATGACCGAAGCCCTGAGCACCGCCGGGCTGCGCGACAGCAGCCAGAGCACCCCGGTGACCTTCGACGCCACCGATCCGGCCCTGCTCGCCGACCCCTACCCGTTCTTCGCCGACCTTCGGGAGCGGGAGCCCGTGGCCTTTACCGAGCACGGCTTCTGGGTGGTCACACGCCACGAGGACGTGCGCAGCGTGATCATCGACAAGCGCAATTTCGGCCAGGGGGACTTTGTAAAAAACATCCAGCTCTTCTACGGACCGGACTTCGACGTCCTGGCGCAGCCGGGGTATCGCTGGCTGTCCGAGGTGTTTGTGTACCAGGATCCACCCCAGCATACGCGCATCCGCGGCCTCGTGACCCAGGCGCTGACGGCACGCAGGGTACGCGCCATGCGTCCTGATGTCGAAGCTATCACCCATCGGCTGCTCGACCGGGTTATCGCGGACGGGCGCATGGAATTCATCCATGACTTTGCCTACCAGCTGCCCACGCTGGTGATGTGCGACATGCTCGGCATCCGCGAGGAGGAGATGGCCCCGGGCCTACTCGAGCGACTCAACCAGGCCATCGCTGACTCGTTCCTGGTCTTCGAGATGCGAGCGCTACCGGAGGCGGAACTCACACTGGCCAATGAGCAGATCCTGTTCCTGGAATCGTTTTTCGGCGATGTGCTGGCCGAACGACGAAGCAAGCCCGGTGACGACCTGGCCACCGGCCTCTTGAATGCCCGCGAGGGCGACAGCCAGCTCACGGAGCGCGAGATCATCACCGTCGCCATCGGCCTTTTCGGCGCCGGCTTCGAGACCACGGCCCACATGCTCGGCAATGGCCTGCTGGCCTTCAGTCGCAACCCCGCGGAGTGGAAAAAACTGGTGGAAAACCCGGATCTCGCTCCATCGGCCGTGGAAGAAGTACTCCGCCACGAAAGCTCGCTGGTGGCCACCTACCGAACCGCCTTCCACGACACCCCGCTGGGGGACAAGCTGGTGCGAGGCGGTGAGCGCGTCTTCGCGCTGCTGGCGGCGGGCAACAGGGACCCCGAGGTCTTTCCTGACCCGAACCGCTTCGATATCGAGCGCCAGGGCGAGCACCACCTCACCTTCGGCGGCGGAATCCACTACTGCGTCGGCGCACAGCTGGCACGGCTGGAGGGCGACGTCGCCTTCCGTGCCCTGGCGGAACGCATGCCGTCGCTAGCGGCAGATGCCGGGCGGCCTCAGTGGCGCCCGGGGTTCATGTTCCGAGGCCTAGAGCACCTGCCCGTGACCTGGTGACGTCCGGCCGCTAGCGGATCTCGATCCGCCGCTGAACCGCGGGCCTCTCTTTCACCCTGGGGGCCCGCAGCGTCAACACGCCGTCCTCGAAGCGCGCGCTGATGTCGGCCTCGTGAACGTCGCCTTCAAGGCGCCCGCAGGGCGAACCATCGGTCCCTTGACGCAGATCAACGGGCCCGGCCGACCGTCCCGGAGCACTGCGCTATGCTGCGGCGAGACCCGCTGCGGGAAGGATGACCACCATGACTGACGGCCTGCGCCAGCGCGCGCCCGCCCCCGCCGCCGAGCCCCTGCCGGCGGATGCCCTCTACCGGTCCTGCCCCCCGGAATCCCTTGCCTTTGCCAGTACCGCGGAGCTCGAACCCCTGCCCTTCGAGCTCGGCCAGGAACGGGCCGTCGAGGCCCTCGACTTCGGCCTGGCGGTGGGCGGCCCGGGCTTCAATATCTTTCTCGCCGGCAGCACCGGCAGCGGCCGCCGGGAGCTGCTGCGCGGTCTCCTCGAGCGCACCCGGGCCACCCGGGCGGAGCCGCCGGAGGACTGGTGCTACGTCAACAATTTCGACGACCCCGGCAAGCCCATTGCCCTGCGCCTGCCGCCGGGCCGGGGCCGGCAGCTGCGCAGCGCCATGGCCAGGGCCATGGAGGAACTGCTGACCATCCTCCCGGCGACCTTCCAGGGCGATGAGTACCAGGCCCGCCTGCAGGAGCTCGGGGAGTTCTTCCAGGAGCGTGAGTCCGACGCTTTCCAAGCCCTTGCGGAGAAAGCGTCCGCCCGGGGCGTGGCCATGCTGAAGACGCCCTCCGGCTACACCCTTGCGCCGATGAAAGACGGCGAGGTCCTCGCCCCGGCGGCCTTCGAGAAGCTGCCGGAGGCGGAGCGCAAGGCCACCCTCGAGGCCATCGAGGGCCTGAAGGAGGAGCTCAAGGGCGTGGTCCGCCAGCTGCCCGGCTGGAAGAAGGAGAGCCTCGACCGCTTCCGGGAACTGAACAGCGATTTCTGCCGCCAGGCGGTGACGCCGGTGTTCGAGCGGCTGCGCGGGGAGTACGGGGACCTCCCCGCCGTGGTCGACTGGCTGGCCGCGGTGCAGGCGGCCGTCATGGAGGAGGTGGAGTCCTTCACCCAGCTGCGCCAGGACTCGGCGATACCGGACAACGTTCACGAGCGGGTGAAGGAATTCCCGCAGTACAGCGTCAACGTGCTCATCGACCACGGCGACAGCGACGGCCCGCCGATCGTGCACGAGGACAACCCGACCTTCGGCAACCTCCTCGGGCGCGCCGAGCAGCTCGCGCAGATGGGCACGCTGCTCACGGACTTCACCCTGGTCAGGGCCGGGGCGCTGCACCGGGCCAACGGCGGTTATCTCGTCCTCGAGGCGGAGAAGGTCCTCACCAGCCCCTTCGCCTGGACCGCGCTCAAGCGCACGCTGCGGGCGCGGGAGATCCGAATCCAATCGCTCGACCAGGTGTTCAGCTTCGCCAGCACGGTACAGCTGGAACCGGAGCCGATACCGCTGGACCTCAAGGTCGTGCTCCTCGGCGACTACCTCACCGGCTACCTCCTGCAGGAATACGACCCGGAGTTCGCCACCCTGTTCAAGGTCACCGCCGACATGGCGCCGGACGTGTCCCGCACGGAAGACAGCACGCGCCTGTTCGCCCAGCTCCTGGCCACGCTGCAGCGGCGCGACGGGCTGCTGCCCATCGAGCGCGGTGGGGTCGCGCGCTGCGTAGAACTGGCCTCGCGCCTCGCCGGCGACGGCAGCCGCCTCGACCTGCACCAGGGCCGCCTCGGCAACCTCCTTGCGGAAGCGGACTTCCTGGCGCGCCGCGACGGGGCCGAAGAGGTGCGCGCGGAGCACGTCAGCGCGGCCCGGGAGGCCGCCGACCGTCGCCGCGGGCAGTGGCAGGAGCGGGCCCGGGAACAGATCCTCCGCGAGCGCACCCTGGTCGCGACCGAGGGCGACGCCGTGGGCCAGGTCAACGGCCTCGCGGTCCACGCCTTCGGCGAGTACCGCTTCGGCCTGCCGACCCGGATCACCGCCACCGCCCGCCTGGGCAGCGGCAAGGTGCTCGATATCGAGCGGGAGGTGGACCTGGGCGGCAAGATCCACTCGAAGGCGGTACTCATCATCAGCGCGCTGCTCGCCAACCGCTGGGCGCGGGAGCGGCCGCTGCCGCTCGCGGCCACGCTGGTCTTCGAGCAGTCCTACGGCGGCATCGAGGGCGACTCCGCCTCGGTGGCCGAGCTCGCCGCCCTGGTCTCGGCCATTGCCGGCGTGGCCCTGCGCCAGGACCTCGCGGTGACCGGCTCCCTGAACCAGCACGGCGCCGTGCAGCCCATCGGCGGTGTCAACGATAAGGTGGAGGGCTTCTTCGACCTCTGCGCCGCCCGTGGGCTGACGGGCACCCAGGGCGTGGTGATTCCCGCGGCGAACCGGGACCAGCTGATGCTGGCCGAGCGGGTGCGCGAGGCGGTGGCGGATGGCCGCTTCCACCTCTACGCGGTTGCCACCGCCGACGAAGCCCTCGCGCTGCTCACGGGGGTTGCCATCGAGGCCCTGGACAACGCCATGGACGAGCGCATCGACGCCCTCCTGGCGCAGGCGCAGCGCTACGCCCGGGCGGGCCGCGGTGAGAACAAGGATGGCTGACCCGCGCCCCCTGCTGGTCCCGATCGACGATTTTGGCCTCGACGCCGAGGCGCTGGCGTTCCTGGTCGAGACCGCGGCCCAGCTCGGCCGCCCGCTCCAGGTGCTGTTGCTGGAGAGCCCGCGGCTCTACGGTATCGCCGACCTGCCCTTCACGCGCGAGATCACCCTGTTCGGAGCAGGGGAACGGGACCTCGAGCGGAAACTCCTGCGTCGTCACGGTGGCCGGGCCCGCAGCGAGGCCAGGGAGCGGCTCGCCGAGCTCGCGGCCCTGCGCCGGGTCGCCCTGGAGTTCGAGGTTCGCGAGGGCGAGCGTCTCGGCTGCGTGCTGCGCCACGAACCGGGGGTCGACAGCTGGCTGCCGCGGCGCCCCGCGGCGGCCGCTGCCCGGGGCGTGCGGCCACCCGCGCTCGGCATCGTCCTCGCCGGCGTGGCGGGCGACAGCGCGGCGGTGGCCGCCGCGAATGCGCTCGCCGCGCGGGGCGGCCGCCGGGACCTCTACGTACACAGCAACCAGCCCTGGCCGCCGCCGGCCCTGGGCGGCCTCGCGACGCCGGGGCTGCAGCTGCACCGGCTGCCGACCACGGCGCTGGATCCGCCGGCGCTCCTGCGGCTGCTGCGGCGACTGCGCAACGAACTGCTCATCATGCCGCGGGAACTGCTGCTCACGCTGGACCCGCTGGCCCTGGAGCAGGCGATGGACCGGGCGGCGGGGCAGCTGCTGCTCGTCGACGGGGGCGAGGCGGCCGCAAAGGCACCGTGATTCGCGACGCCGGATACCCTAGACTCGGGTGTGTCTGACGTAACCACCGGAGGTGCCTGTGCGTTCCCTTTTCCTGGCCCTGGCGCTGCTTGCAGCCCAGGCCGCGGCCGCAGAATCGCTGCTGCTGACAGCGGCACACTTGCTCGACATCCGCGACGGCTCGCTCATCGAGGACGCGGCCGTCCTCGTGGAGGACGGCCGCATCGCAGCGGTCGGGACCCGCGACGCCGTCGACGCGCCGGCGGGCGCGCGGCGCCTCGACCTGCCCGGCGCCACGCTCCTGCCGGGGCTCATCGACATGCACGTGCACCTGACCAGCAGCCCGGATTACCACGGCTACCGCCGCCTGGCGCTGTCGGACGAGCGCATGGCCATCCAGGGGGTCGTGCACGCCGAGCGAACGCTCTATGCCGGCTTCACCACGGTGCGCAACGTCGGCGCGAAGTCCTACGGCGACGTCGCCCTGCGCGACGCCATCAATGCGGGCGAGGTTCCCGGCCCCCGGCTGTTCGTTTCCGGACCGCCGGTCGGCATCACCGGCGGACACTGCAGCGACAACAACCTGCTGCCCGCCGAGTACGGTCTCGAGGGCGGGGGCGTGGCCGACGGCCCCTGGGCCGCCCGGGCCGCGGTGCGGCGCAACATCAAGTACGGCGTCGACCTGATCAAGACCTGCTCCACCGGCGGCGTGCTGTCCAAGGGCACCAAGGTAGGTGCCCCCCAGTACAGCGTCGAGGAGCTCACGGCGCTGGTGGACGAGGCCCACAGCCGCGGCCTCCGCGTCGCCTCCCATGCGCACGGCGCCGAGGGCATCCGCAACGCACTGGAAGCGGGGGTCGACACGATCGAGCACGGCAGCTTCATCGACGATGCGGGCATCCGCCTGGCGAAGAAGCAGGGTGCCTGGCTGGGCATGGACATCTACGTCACCGAGTTCATCCTCGGTGAGGGCGAGGAGAAAGGCATCCTCCCCGAGAGCCTGGAGAAGGAGCGCATGACCGGCGAGACGCAGCGCGCCAACTTCCGCAAGGCCGTGGACGCCGGAGTGAAGATGATCTACAGCACCGATGCCGGGGTGTACCCGCACGGCCACAACGCGCGCCAGCTCTCACGCATGGTCGAGCTCGGCATGACCCCGCTGCAGGCGCTGCAGGCGGCGACGCTGAACAGCGCCGAGGCGCTGGACCGGGGCGACAGCATCGGCGCCCTGGAGCCCGGCTACCTCGCTGACGTGATCGCGGTACAGGGCAATCCGCTGGAGGACATCAGTCTCCTCGAGTCCGTGCACTTCGTGATGCGCGACGGCGTCGTCTACAAGCACTCCCGCGTCAAGGACTGAAACGGCACCGTTGGCAATGCGCGGCGGTGGTGGCAGACTTGACCGGGCCTAACAATAAAGGGAATGACCCCATGACCCAGGTTCTCAGCTTTGCCGGCGCCCTCGCCGTCTTCGCGGTCTTCGTCTACAGCGGTATCGCCTGACAGACCGCCGCGCGCACTGCTTTCACCTGCATCCTGCTGCCGGGGCGCGGATGAAAGCGTAGGGGCTGTTCAGGACCGGTCCCAGCGCAGGCTGGAGCTGCCCGCGCGCACGCCGCCGGCGGCGAAGCGGCGCTCTTCCAGCGCAACGGCGCCCTCCCCCACGAGAACCACGGTACTCGCCCGGGTCCCGTAGCGCTCGCCGACGATGAAGGGCGCCGCGAGCGCGGCGATTTCCTCCTCGGTCATACCGGCGATGATGCGTTGCTCCGGCTCGGGCGGCAGAGAGCGGTCGGCGAGCGGCGCGAACAAGGCGTCGGCGAGCCCGGCATCAGGGGTCGTGGCGAGGGTTTCCGCCAGGGCCTCGCGGCTGCGCGACACCTTGAAGCGCGCCTCGTCCAGCTCGCCATTAGCCAGCGCATGAACCCCGGGGCCGAGCTCCCGGGGCGGATGGCGGTTGGAGGTGTAGACCAGCGCCTCGCCGTCCCAGAGCACCAGGTTGAAGCCGCGGTAGGCGTCGCCCTCGATCTGCTCCGCATAAGCCAGCGCGCCCTCGCCGCCCGCCAGGAACCCCGGCACGAGGTCGCCGCGGGAGCGGAACGTGCCCGGGGACGGCACCTCGCTGACATTGGTCACCGCGGCGAACCGGCCCCCGGCGCCCACGCCCAGCCAGGTCCCGCCGGCCTCGAGATCCCGGCCCGCGACCACGCCCGCGGCCCCGGGCCAGCGGTGCGCCGCGGCGCTCGGCCGGGCATGGAACTCGTCCCGGTTGGCTGCGACGACCAGCGGCAGGCCCGGACGGGCGCCCAGGGCGAGGAGGACGAGGCACACGGCCGCCGGACCCGGACTAGGTGCCGAGCACCCGGCGCCAGAGCGCCGCGTGGGCCTCGTCGAAGAGCCAGATGCTCACCGAGAGGTCGGCGTAGGCGGGGTCGGCACAGCAGTCGCGGGCAATCGCTGCCGCCTCGGCGTGCGGGTAGCCGTAGACGCCGCAGGAAATCGCCGGGAAGGCGACACTCCGGCAGTCGTGTTCCCGGGCAAGGCGCAGGGAAGCGTGCCAGGCGGCGGCAAGCCTGCCCGCCGGATCCGGGTCGCTGTGGTAGACCGGGCCGACCGTATGGATCACGAAGCGCGCGGGCAGATCGCCGGCGGTCGTGATGCGTGCCTCGCCCACCGGGCAGCGCTCTCCATCGACCGCCGGCAGGGCTTCGCAGGCTTCGAGGAGTGCCGGCCCCGCGGCGCGATGAATGGCACCGTCGACACCACCCCCGCCGAGCAGGGTGGTGTTCGCTGCATTGACGATGGCATCGACCCGGGCCCGGGTGATGTCGCCGACCACGAGATTGAGATGCGCTGCACCTGCCATGGGCGGACCCTAGCAAGCGCCGCGGTGGCTGGCTAGCCGGCGAGCCGCCCCAGCTGGGAGCGGAGCCACTCGCTGTCCGCCCGGTGCAGGCCCGCCCAGGCCGCCTGCCCGGAAAGCCGGGCGATGAACAGCTCGTCGTTCTCGCTCAGGCAGTCCTCGAACTGGTCCATGAGCTCGGATGCCGACAGGTCCGTGGTCAGGAAGCAGATATGATCCCGCAGCGTCCAGCGCGCGCCCAGGGACTGGAGGCGCTGCGCGAGGCGCTGCTGCCGAATGCTGTTCTCGAACAGTTCGTAGGCCACGATGTAGGCCGCCATGGTGCGGTCTCCGCAAAGACTGATGCCGCGAAGCGTAGCCCGACAGCACAGAAGCTGCTGTGAAGCAGTTCAAAGTCTCGACATGTCACCGCCTGAAGGACGCCACAGCTGCCCCCGGGGTACCCCGGACGGGTTACTCGCGCAGCCAGGTACCGGCCGCGTCCGCACGGACCCACAGCCGGGAGACCCAGGCGTGGCCGCCGCCGCTTGCCGGCGCGGTGCAATTGACCTTGTTGCGGCCCGGCCGGAATGCCGGCAGCGTCACCTCGACCCAGGCACCGTCGCGGGCGAGCGTGAGCGGCGTTCCGTCCGCCCCGTAGCAGGCCAGCCCCTGCTCGCGCCACGCTCCGGGTTCCGGGCGGAAACGCCAGCGCTGCGGGGACGCCTCGCCCGGCGGCAGGAAGACCCGCGGGTCCCCCTCGTCGCCCGGTTCCAGCGGCCGGGCCGCCAGCGCCGTGCGCAGACGCGCATCGCCATCGGCACCGTGATAGAGCGGGAAGCGCGGCACCCGGGTGGCACGGCTCCGCGGCCCCACGGCGCCGGACTGCTGCGCGAGGCCCCACAGCCCCTCGGACGCGAGCAGCGCTTCCGTCGCCCGGCTGTACTCGCCGTAGGGGTGGGCGTGCGCGTCGATCACGGCGTCGCCGAGCTCGGCGCGCAGCCGGCCGAGGCTGTCGAGGATCTCGGCGCGCACGCGGGACCGCCAGCCGGCTTCGTCCTCGCCGTTCCGGCGGGCCTCGAGGTGATCGTGGCTGACCGAGTGCCCGCCGAAGGTCGCCAGCCCGCTGTCGGCGAGCTCGCGCAGCTCGTCCCAGTCCAGGTAGCTGCCGAAGCCCTCGTCCACAGGCCCCGTCGCCACGAATACGGTGAACGGCAGCCCGCGCTCGGCGAGGAGGGGAAAGGCGTTGACCAGGATCGAGCGGTAGGCGTCATCGAAGGTCAGGGCCACCGCCCGCGGCGGCAGCTCCCCGGCCCGGGCACCCGCGAGCAGCTCCGCCAGCGGCAGGACTCGGTAGCCCCCGTCCACCAGGGCGTCGAGGTGGGCCGCGAAGCGCGCCGGCGCCACGCGGGTGCTCCCAGGGCCCTCCGCCGCGATGCGGTGGTACAGCAGGATCACGCCGTGCCCGGCAGCAGCGCCGCTAGCGACGGTTTCGTCGGTGCCGGCTGTGGCCGGGCCGGCAGCGAGGCACAGCAGGCAGCAGACAAGCAGGCCGCAGCACAGCGGGTAGTGGCAAAGCGGGGCGCGGAAAGCGGCGAGCCGGCGCGCCATCAGCCGCTGGCAACGTCGTCGAGGAGCTCGCGGTTCTGCTGCATCATGGCCTGCAGCTCGTCGAGGTAGACCTCGCCGCGTTCCGAGTAACCCAGCAGGCCCGGCAGCAGCGCCGGCCCGTTGAGGGGGCGGTCGCCGCTTCGCAGCGCGGCCCGCCTTTCCCGGAAGACGCGGTAGCGCTCGTGGGTGTTCAGGTTGTTCATGTAGCGACGGATAGCCTCGTCGACGCTGTCGAAAGCGGCAACCTCGTGCTGTTCACCGGCCGGCCGCTGCCCGGGCACGAGCCCGCAGCCGGGTTCGTAGCACCACTGGCCGAACAGGTTGTTGCCCTCGACGGCAAAGCGGGAGCGGCCCCAGCCGGACTCCTTGGCCGCCTGGGCGAGGGCGAGATCGGGCGGGATCACGTCGATGCGCCGAGCGAGGGTCTCCGCCACGGCGGCCGGGTCGTCGGGCTGCCAGGGCACCTCGTACTCCCGGGCGAGGCGGCGCAGGCGCCGCCGTGCAAGCCAGCCGAGCTGCTCCCCGGCTGCGAGCGTTTCCCGCAGTTCCCGGAGTTCCTCGCGCTGCGCGCGGATGCGATCGTTCTCCGCCACCACGATCGGTTGCAGGAACGCGAAGAAGGTGCGTTTCATCGTCGGCACGTCCTGCACGGCGGCGAGGTCCGGGAGATCCCCGCCGCGGTCGCAGCCCTGCAGGGCCAGGAGACCGGCCAGTGCGAGCGCGCCGGCCACGCGGCGCGAGAGACGATCAGGGCAGCGCATGACGCTCCAGGGCCTCCAGCGTTGCCGGGTCCGGGTAGCCGTCGGCGGGCAGGCCCGCGTCCAGCTGGAAGGTGCGCAGGGCGGCACGGGTGCGGCTGCCGATGATGCCGTCTGCGGTCCCGGCGTCGAGGCCGAGCGCGTTCAGGGCCTGCTGCGCGCCGACGATGTCCGCCTTGCGCAGCGGCTCCGCGAGACCGGGCGGCAGGCGCAGCGGCGGCGCGCCGGCGAGCCGGTCCGCCAGCAGCCCCACGGCCAGCGCGTAGGACTGGGAGGCGTTCCAGCGCATGACCACGCGGAAATTGTCGTAGACGAGGAACGCCGGCCCGCGGTGCCCGGCGGGCAGCAGCAGGGCGGCCTCGAGGTCCAGCGCAGGCAGCGGCGTACCGTCGGCACGGGCCACCCCGGCGGCAGCCCAGGCGCTCAGGCTCTGTGCCTTGCCGAGGCCCGCCTGCTCGTAGGCGAAGCCCGCCGGCAGCGCGACCTGCCGCCCCCAGCGCGTGCCCGGCTCCCAGCCGAGGCTGCGCAGGAAGTTCGCCCCGGAGGCCAGCGCATCGTGCTCGCTCTGCCACAGGTCGATGCGCCCGTCGCCGTCACCGTCCACGGCGTAGCGCAGGTAGGAGGACGGCATGAACTGCGTATGCCCCACGGCACCGGCCCAGGAACCCACGAGCTGCTCCACGGGCAGCTGCTCGCGCTCCACGAGCTGCAGCGCGTTGACGAACTCGCCGGCGAAGAACTCGGAGCGGCGCTCGTCGCAGGCCAGGGTCGCGAGCGAATCGAGGGTCGGGACCTTGCCGAGGTAGCCGCCGTAGTTCGTCTCCAGGCCCCAGAACGCGACCAGGTAGCGCGGCGGTACGCCGTAGCGCTCGAACAGCGATTCCAGGAAGTCGCCGTGGCGCTCGAGCAGCGCGCGGCCCTTATCCACGCGCGACGCCGTGACCCGGGCCTCGAGATAGGCCGGGAAAGTCTGCACGAACTCCGGCTGGCTGCGATCGAGCGCGATCACCCGCTCCAGGGGCGACAGCGAGGGCAGGACGCGGGCGATGAGATCGCCGTCGACACCGGCGGCCGCCGCGCGCTCGCCGAGGCCCGCGACACAGTCGCGGAAGGCGGTCGCGGTGGCCGGCACCGCGGGCAACAGCGTCGCGGCGAGGAGCAGCAGCAGGGAAAGGGGGCGGGCCATGGATACCTCGGGAATGCCTGGGGATGGCATCATAGCGAAACGGTCGGTGGCGGCGCCATTAGTGGGTGCGGGGGCACGTGCAAGGTCCCGGCCGCCGCGTCCCCTGACACGCCCCCTTGCGTCCCGCGCCACTTTGGTTAGAGTTATAAGCATCCATGACTGAGCATAGCGACAGCGACCGGGAGCCGTCCACCGGCGGCAGCCCCTTGAGCGCCGGGGAGCGCTACCACTTCAACGAGGGCACGCTCCGGCGCCTGTGGCAGGTGCTCGGCGCGCAGGTGCAGGCGGGCGGTACCCGCTTCGCGCTCTGGGCCCCGAACGCCAGCGCGGCCGCCGTGGTGGGCGACTTCAACGGCTGGGACGCCGCCGCAAACCCGATGCAGCCGGTGGGCGACAGCGGCCTCTGGGAGGCCTTTGTTCCCGGTGTCGGCGAGGGTACCTGCTACAAGTACCGGCTCCTCGACCGGCGCGGTGCCGAACTCCCGCTGAAGAGCGACCCGGTGGCCTTCGGCGCCGAGCACCCGCCGCAGACCGCCTCCGTGGTGCGCGACATCGGCGGTTACGGCTGGCACGACGGTAGCTGGATGGCGAACCGCGCCGGGCACAATGACCGCAGCGCACCGATCAGCATCTACGAGGTTCACCTGGGCTCCTGGCGCCGCCGGGCCGCCGAGGACAACCGCATGCTCTCCTACCGGGAAGCGGCGGAGGAACTGGTCGAGTACGTCGCCGACCTGGGCTTTACCCACCTGGAGTTCCTGCCGCTCTCGGAGCACCCCTTCGACGGCTCCTGGGGCTACCAGCCGGTGGGGCTTTACGCGCCGACGATCCGCCACGGCCCGCCGCACGAGTTCCGCGACCTCGTCGATGCCGCCCACCGGCGCGGCCTCGGCGTGCTGCTGGACTGGGTGCCCGCCCACTTCCCCGCCGACGAGCACGGTCTTGCCCGCTTCGACGGCACGGCGCTCTACGAGCACGAGGACCCCCGGCAGGGTTTCCACCCGGACTGGAACACGCTGATCTACAACTTCGGGCGCCGGGAGGTGGCCAACTTCCTGCTGTCGAACGCGCTTTACTGGCTCGAGGAGTACCACGTCGACGGCCTCCGCGTGGATGCGGTGGCCTCCATGCTCTACCTCGACTACTCCCGCAAGGAGGGCGAGTGGCTCCCCAACCGCCACGGCGGCCGGGAGAACCTCGAGGCCATCGACTTCCTCCAGCGCATGAACCAGCTCGTGTACGGTGAAGAGCAGGGCATCATGACCGTGGCCGAGGAAAGCACCGCCTTTCCCGGGGTCTCGAGCCCGGTGCACGACGGCGGCCTCGGCTTCGGCTTCAAGTGGAACATGGGCTGGATGAACGACACCCTCGCCTACATGGCCGAGGACCCGGTACACCGGCGCTACCACCACCACAAGATGACCTTCGGCATCCACTACGCCTTCTCGGAGAACTTCATCCTGCCCCTCTCCCACGACGAAGTGGTACACGGCAAGGGGTCGCTCTACACGCGTATGCCCGGGGACCACGCCGCGAAGCTGGCGAACTTGCGCGCCTACTTCGGCTTCCAGTGGGGCCACCCCGGCAAGAAGCTACTGTTCATGGGCGGCGAGTTCGCCCAGCCGGCGGAGTGGGCCCAGGCCGGTGAGCTGGACTGGACGACCGCGGCGAGCCCGGACCACGCCGGCATCACCCGACTGGTGCGCGACCTCAATACCCTCTACCGGGGGACACCCGCCCTGCACCGCCGCGACTGCGAGGAGAGCGGTTTCCGCTGGCTCGAGGCCAACGACGCGGAACATTCGCGGTTTGCCTGGCTGCGCTTCGGCGAACCCGGCGACCCCCCGGTGGCCGTGCTCTGCAACTTCACGCCGGTGGAGCGCCGGGACTGGCGCGTCGGCCTGCCGCTCGCCGGTCGCTGGCGGGAAGCGCTGAACACGGACGCCGCGCTCTACGGCGGCAGTGACCGCGGCAACCTCGGCGCCATCGAGGCGACTGCCGAGCCGCACCAGGGCCAGCCCTGCTCGGCGACGGTCACCCTGCCCCCGCTGTCCGTGCTGTTCTTCCTTCCGACGGAGGTGTCCTGATGGGAGGCCCCGCCCTCGCCGAACGGGTCCGTTTCGACGAAGACGCGAGTGAAGCGCTCGCCGACTGGAGCGCGGAGCGCTACCGGGAGAGCCCCACCACCTTCGCCGCCGAGCAGGCCATTGCCCGGCGCCTGGGCGCCCGGGTGGAAGACGGCGGGCGGGTGACTTTCGGCTTCTGGGCACCGGAGCTCCTCGACCGGCGGGTACCGGACGGCGACATCTTCCTCGAGCTGCTCGCACCCACCGGGCCGCTGGACCTCGAGCAGTGGCACCAGGTTGCCGACTTCGAACGCCAGCTGCTGCCGGTGCGCCGTCACGAGGCCCACGTGTTCGCGGTGGTCGAGGGGCTCAGCGCCGGTACCCGGGCGCAGGTCGGCGACTTCTACGCGCTCTGCTGGCGCGACGGCGAGGGTGTCGAACATCGCATCGCGGACCCGCTGGCGGTCTCCGTACCCTTCGGTGCCTTCGCCCCCGCGGAAGTCCTCGACGCGGCCGCCCTGGAGGCGGAGCGCGGCGACCGCGACTACTACGCGGCCCTCGGCAACGGGGCCGGCGATGGCGGCGTACACAAGTTCGGTGCGCCGACCAACATCCTGCAGCTGCACGTGCCCACGGCCACCGCCGGTGGCACCCTGGCCAGCCTGGCCCGGCACTTCGAACGCATTGCCGAGCGGCTGCGCCGCGGCCTGCCGCTGGAGGACGCGGACGCGATCTACACCGGCTACGACGCCGTGCAGCTGCTGCCCGTGGAGCCGACCACGGTGTACGAGACCGGCCCCGGCTTCTGGGCCGAGAGCAGCCGCTCAGACGGCCACTGCCGCGTGGAACTCACGCGCCCGGACACCACCAACTGGGGCTATGACGTGGTCATTGCCGGCATGGGCGCCGTCAACCCGGTGCTGCTCGAGAGCGGCCGTCCGCACGAGCTCGCGGACCTCGCGGCGGTGCTCCACAACTGGCCCGGCGGGCCGAAGATGCTGGTGCTCGACCTGGTCTTCGGCCACGCAGACAACCAGGCGCTGCAGGTTCTCAGCCCCCACTTCCTCGCCGGGCCGAACATGTACGGGCAGAACCTCGCCTACCGCAACCCGGCGGTGCGCGCGATTCTCCTCGAGCTGCAGCGGCGCAAGGTGGACTTCGGCGCCGACGGCGTGCGCGTGGACGGCGCCCAGGATTTCAAGTGGTGGGATCACGGCGACCAGCAGCTGCACCACGACGACGAGTTCCTGCAGCAGATGGCGGACGTGGAGCAGTGCGTCTGCGGGACCCGCTTCCGCCCCTGGTTCATCTTCGAGGACGGGCGCCCCTGGCCCGAGGAGGACTGGGAGCTCGCCTCTACCTACCGCGCCGTGATCGAGACGCAGCGTGACGACGACGTGTTCCAGTGGGGTCCGCTCACCTTCGCCCACAACACGCCGTTTCTCTACAGCTTCTGGCTGTCGAAGTTCTGGCGCATCCGCGAGATGCTTACGCACGGCGACCAGTGGATCAGCGGCACCGCGAACCACGACACGCTGCGCCGGGGCACGCAGGTCAACCCGGAGCTGAACATCAACACGCGCCTGGGCGCCACGCGCATGGAGATCCTCGACAAGGCCTACGACAACCCGGCGGTCTCCCTGCTGACCTACGCCGCCTTCCCGGGCGTACCCATGGACTTTCTCAACGCATCGGCGCGGGCGAGCTGGGGCTTCATCCGCAACCAGGACGACCGCTACGGCGTGAAGATCGTGGCCGAGGAATCCGTTTCCCTGAAGTGGCAGGTGGACGAGTACAGCTACTCGGTGCCGGGCAACTTCGCTCGCCTCAAGGCGCTGGGCTTCGAGACGCGCGACGACCTGTCACGCTTCTTCGAGTTCCTGCCCGCCCTGGTGGAAGTGACCGGCTATGACCTCGAGCAGATCGCCCACCTGCTGACGGCGGTGCGCCCCGAGCTCGCCGGGCCCCACCCGGTCACACCGGCGGATCTCAAGGCTATCGCCCGCGCCTGGATGGACGATATGCACGAGTACTGCAACGTCTCCCACTCGCTCGCCATGCTCGACGAGGAGCAGGTGGCCTTCACGCGGGGGCTGCGCGCCTTCCGCCGGGAGCGCCCGTGGCTGCGCGATGCCTACGGCGAGCGCGATCACTTCGACTACCTCCGGCCCATCGACGGGCGCACCGTGTTCACCGCGCTGCGGCACGGGCCGGACGGCGAACGGGTCTACCTGGTCACACACATGGAAGGCGACGCCACCGAACCGCTGGATCCCCTTGCGCTACCGGTGCCGGGGCTGGATGGCGACGGCTGGACCGTGGCCCTGCGCACACCCGGCATTGCGCACGACTACACGCAGGGGCCGCTGTCGCTGCACGATTCGACCGGCGTGCTCTTCACCTGTCGCCGCTGAGCCCGGCGCCCGAGCGGGAGCGATCACTCAGCGGTAAAGCTGGTCGACGTAGGCGCGCGCCGCGTCCGCCCAGGGGAAGCGCGCGGCCCGGGCCGCGCGACGGAGAGCCTCGCGCTTGCGCCGATGGTTGCGCAGCAGGCGCAGGGCCTCGCGCAGCCGGGCGAGCAGGTTGTCGAGTCGCTCCGCCTCCGTCGCTCCCGCGAAGACGAAGCCATCGACCCCGTCCCTGACCGTGTCGGCCAGCCCGCCGGTGCGGTGCACCAAGCAGGGCTGTCCCGCGCGCATGGCGAGAAGCTGGGCGATCCCGCAGGGCTCGAAGCGGCTGGGCATGAGGAACAGGTCGCCGGCGAGGTAGAGCTGCTCGGAGAGCGCCTCGGAGTAACCGCAGAGGAACAGCAGGCGGTCGCTGCGTGCCTGCGCATCGTTGAAGAAACGTTCGAGGTCGCCGTCGCCGCTGCCAAGCACCACGAGCAGTTCGTCTTCCCGAAGCTGCTCCAGCAGGTGCTCGAGCACCGGGCGGCCGTCGGCGTGCCGGGCGACCAGCATGCCGAGCTTCTGCTCCGTCAGGCGTCCGACCACCGTGAGCAGCCGCGCGGGCTCGCCGTCCGAGGCCAGGCGTTCATCGATGCGCCGAAGCGCCAGCACATGGGCCGCAGCGGCAACGCCAC
The DNA here is from genome assembly GCF_040217025.1 of Pseudohaliea sp. Lineage (GTDB taxonomy): Bacteria > Pseudomonadota > Gammaproteobacteria > Pseudomonadales > Halieaceae > Pseudohaliea. Next base: position 645,010 of record NZ_JAVJOA010000010.1, read on the forward strand.
CGGCCGCCAGCCAGCGCTCCACTTCGCGCCGGGCCAGGGCGAGGAAGTCACCATGGGGTAACGGTGCCGGGAGCGTATCCGGGTACTCGCAACCGTTGAGAATACCGTCCAGGCGACCCGCTTCCTGCGCCGCTGCGAGGTCACGCTGAAGCCCCTCGCCGAGGCCGCTGGCGGGGTCGCAGATCTCTGCCGCGTAGGTCGGCGACACCGCGTGCAGGGCCTCGCAGAGCCCGATGGCGGCGCGCAGCGGGTTGTAGCAATCCTTGTAGCGCGGGTCGATGGCCACCGGCAGGGGCACCAGTCCCGGGAACCAGGCACCGAGGCTGGACGGGTCGCCACGCAGCGGTCGGATGCCCTGCATCGCCAGGTTGTGGATCGTGAACACCCGGCGCAGGCCGGCAAGCCGCGGCTGTGCCTGCGAGAGGAGCGCGAAAGTACCGGTATGCCAGTCGTGCAGGTGCACCACGTCAGGCATGGGCAGCTCCCCCTCAAGCAGCCCGCGCACGGCGGCGGCACAGAACAGGGCGAACTTGCCGGCGTCGGTGGCGAAGGGACGATCCGGCGGGTCATTGCAGTACACGGGGCCGGCAAAGGTGGGGTGCTCGAGCACCAGCTGCCGGACGGCCCCGCCGGGGCCGCGGGCGGGCAGCTCGAAGAGACCCAGCAGCTCGCTACGGCCGCGAAAGGGTACCGCCACCGAGCCGACCTGCCGCGCCCCCGGAACGTGCGACAGGCGCCCGTAGCCGGGCGTCAGCACCGTTGCCCGGTGACCCAGCGCTGCCAGCGCGGGCGGGATATCGCGAAGCACGTCGCCCATGCCGCCGACCTTGCCGCCGGGCAGCGCGCCGTCCTCGGCCGCGAGCATGAGGATGTGCACGGGCGCGCTCAGGTGATGACGTCGGGCGCCTTGCGGCCCGTGTGCGCCTCGATGCCGGCGATGGCCGCGGCGGCATCGAGCACGGTCGCCAGCCTCCGCTGCGTGTCCAGCTCAAGCTGCGTGGGGTCGCGCTCGTAGCGCTCGCAGTACAGGCGCAGCGTGGCGCCGGCGGTCCCGGTACCGGAGAGCCGGAACACGGCTCGCGCGCCGCTCTCGAAAAAGAGGCGAATACCCTGGCCGCGGCTGACGCTGCCGTCCACCGGGTCCTCGTAGGCAAAGTCGTCCGCCCCGGTCACGACCTCCTCCCCGAACTGCTGGCCGGGCAGGCTGCCCAGCCGCTCGCGCAGCCCGGCCATGAGCGCCTCGGCGCCGGCGCTGTCGACACCCTCGTAGTCGTGGCGGGTGAAGTAGTCACGGCCGAACTGCCGCCAGTGCTCGCGGAGGATCGCCCGCGCCGGCTGGCGGCGGGCGGCGATGATGTTGAGCCAGAACAGCACGGCCCAGAGGCCGTCCTTCTCGCGCACGTGGCTGCTGCCGGTGCCGAAGCTCTCTTCGCCGCAGAGGGTGATGCGACCGTCGTCGAGCAGGTTACCGAAGAACTTCCACCCGGTGGGGGTCTCGTAGCAGGGCAGCTCCAGGGCTGCGGCCACCCGGTCCACGGCGCGGCTGGTGGGCATGGACCGGGCCACACCGGCCAGGTCCTGGTAGCCGGGCACCAGGTGCGCATTGGCGGTGAGCACGGCGAGGGAGTCACAGGGATTGATGTAGCCGCCGCGGCCGAGGACCATGTTGCGGTCGCCGTCGCCGTCCGACGCGGCGCCGAAGGCCGGGGGATCGTTCCCGTTCATGAGGTCTACCAGGGCGCGGGCGTGGGCGAGGTTCGGGTCCGGGTGGCCGCCGCCGAAATCCTCCAGCGGCTCGCCGTTCATCACCGTGCCCGCGGGCGCGCCGAGGCGGCGCTCGAGGATCTCGCGGGCGTAGGGGCCGGTCACCGCGTGCATGGCATCGAAGCGCATGCGGAAGCGCCCGCCGCCGAGCATCTCGCGCAGGAGGTCGAAATCGAACAACCCCTCGAGCAGATCCGCGTAGTCGGCCACCGGGTCGATCACGTCCACCTGCATGCCGTGGAGATCGTGGCAGCCGTCGCGGTCGAGGTCGATGGCAGACGCATCGCAGGTCAGGTAGTAGTCGAGAGTGCCGCTGGCAGCGTGGATCGCCGCGGTAACGCTCTCCGGTGCGGGTCCGCCGTTGGCGCCGTTGAACTTGACCCCGAAGTCGCCGTCGGGGCCGCCGGGATTGTGGCTGGCCGAGAGGATGATGCCGCCGTCGGTGCCGTGCTTGCGGATCAGGCAGGAGGCCGCCGGCGTCGACAGGATGCCGCCGCGGCCCACGATGACCCGCCGGAAGCCGTTGGCCGCCGCCTGCCGCAGGATGCGCTGGATCGCATCGCGGTTGCCGAAGCGGCCGTCGCCGCCGACGACGAGCGCATCCCGGGCATCGCCGCCCACGGTATTGAAAATGGCCTGGACGAAGTTCTCCAGGTAGTGGGGCTCAGCGAACTCCCGCACGCTCTTGCGCAGGCCCGAGGTGCCGGGCTTCTGGCCTTCGAAGGGACGAGTCTCCACGCGGCGCACAGCCACACCCGGCTCCCGGTTCATTGCATCCATCCTGGGTTATTCCCTGTCAAAGCGATCCCGGTTAAAGCGATCCCTCGGCCTGGCCGAGCATGCCGCGGGTGACCAGCGTCACGCCGCCGGCGGAAACCCGGAAACCGTTTCCACGGTCTTCCTCCGGGTTGAGGCCGATGTGCATACCCTCCGGTATCCGGCAACTGCGGTCAACGATGACCCGGCCCAGCCGCGTGCCGGCACCCACCTCCACATCCGGCAGCAGCACGGCGCCGTCCACCATCGAGTACGGGTGCAGGTAAACGCCGGAGAAGAGCACGGAGCCGTGGACCTCGCTTCCCGAGATAATACACCCTCCGGCAACCATGGACTGCAGCGCTAAGCCGCGCCGGTCCGGGTCATTGAAGACGAACTTGGCCGGCGGCAGCTGCTCCTGGTAGGTCCAGAGAGGCCACTCGCTGTCATAGAGATTGAGCTGCGGCGTGGTCGAGACCAGCTCCATGTTCGCCTGCCAGTAGGAGTCGAGGGTCCCCACGTCCCGCCAGTAGGCCTTGTCGCCGGTTTCCGGGTCGCGGAACGGGTAGGCGTGGACGTGGCAGGATTCTATCATCGCCGGGATCACGTCGTTGCCGAAGTCGTGGGTCGAGCCCATCTCCGCCGCATCCTCCACGAGGCGGTCGTAAAGGAAATCGGTGTTGAACACGTAGTTGCCCATGGAGGCGAGCGCGTAGCCGGGCCGGCCGGGTATCTCCGCCGGCTCCGCCGGCTTCTCCTGGAAGCCCACGACCCGGCCCGTGTCGTCGATCTGCATGACGCCGAAGTTGCCCGCCGCCTCCGCTACCGGCATCTCAAGGCAGCAGACCGTCATATCCGCACCGGACTCCACGTGCTCCACCAGCAGCGGGCCGTAGTCCATCTTGTAGACGTGGTCCCCGGCCAGGATGAGCACGAACTCGGGCTGCTCCGCACGGATGATGTCGAGGTTCTGGTAGACCGCGTCGGCGGTGCCCTGGTACCAGTCGTCGGAGTGGCGCTGGGAGGCGGGCAGCACCTCGATGTACTCGCCGAGCTCGCGCCGGAAGTGACTCCAGCCGCGCATGAGGTGGCGGATCAGCGAGTGCGCCTTGTACTGGGTCAGCACACCGATCTTGCGCACCCCGGAGTTCACGCAGTTGGAGAGCGGAAAGTCGATGATGCGGTACTTGCCGCCGAAGTAGACGGCGGGCTTTGCCCGCCAGTTCGTGAGCTCGTAAAGCCGCGAGCCGCGGCCGCCGGCGAGCACCAGGCCCAGCGTGTTGCGGGTGAGCCGGCTGACATAGCGGGGGTTGTCGTCGCTGATCACCATGGGCCTGCCCTCCGGGGTCCGTTCAGCTTGCCTTGCGGAACCAGATGTCCCGCCCGTATTCCCGGATCGTGCGGTCCGAGGAGAAGCGGCCGCTCGCCGCCGTGTTGAAGATGCACCGCCTAAGCCAGCCGTCCCGGTCCTGCCAGGCCGCGTCAACGCGACGCTGGGTATCGACGTAGGCACGGAAATCGGCAAGCGTCATCCATGGGTCACCGGGGCTGGTGATGGCGCCGATGATGTCATCGAAGATCCCGGGCTCCAGCAGGTTGAAGTGCCCGCTCTCGAGCAGGTGCAGCACGCGCTGCAGGTCGCCGTCCGCAGCCACGATGTCTGCGGGGCGGTAGTCCCGGCGCCGGTCCTCCACCTCCTCGGCGTTCAGACCGAAGAGGAAGAAGTTCTCCTCCCCCACGGCCTCGAGGATCTCGATGTTGGCCCCGTCCAGGGTGCCGATGGTGACTGCTCCGCTCATCATGAACTTCATGTTGCCGGTGCCCGAAGCCTCCTTGCCTGCGGTGGAGATCTGCTCTGACAGGTCCGCGCCGGGACAGATGACCTCCATGCTGGTGACCTTGTAGTCGGGCAGAAAAGCCAGGCGCAACCAGGGCGCCAGCCGCGGGTCGTCATTCACGACCGCCGCTACGTTGTTCACCAGCTTGATGATGGCCTTGGCCATGACATAGCCCGGCGCCGCCTTGCCGCCGATGAGCACGCAGCGCGGCACCAGCCCAGCAGTTTCCCCGCGCAGCACCCGGTCGTACAGGTGGATAACGTGGAGCACGTTGAGGAGCTGCCGCTTGTACTCGTGGATGCGTTTCACCTGCACGTCGAAGAGCATGGCCGGGTCAAAGCGGATGCCGCAGCTTTCCGCAACGAGGTCGGCCAGGCGCCGCTTGTTGTCGAGCTTGACTGCGCCGAAGCGCTGGCGGAAGGCCGGATCCCCGGCGAGCGGAGCCAGCTCCCGGAGACGCTCCAGGTCGCAGAGCCAGCCCTCGCCGAGGGACTCGTCAATGAGCGCGGCCAGCCCCGGATTGCACCAGGCGAGCCAGCGCCGGGGGGTGACCCCGTTGGTCTTGTTGTTGAACTTCCCGGGCCAGAGCTGATGGAAGTCGCGGAACAGGCCGCGGGTGAGCAGCTGCGTGTGCAGGGCGGCGACGCCGTTCACGGAGAAGCTGCCCACGATCCCCAGGTAGGCCATGCGCAGCTGCGGCTCGCCGCCCTCGTCGATCAGCGACATGCGCCGCTCCCGATCGACGTCGCCGGGCCAGTGCCGCGATACCTCGGTCAGGAAGCGGGCGTTGATCTCCTGGATGATCTCCAGGAGCCGCGGCAGCAGGCTGCCGAAGAGCGCGACGGACCAGGTTTCCAGCGCCTCGGGCAGAAGCGTGTGGTTGGTGTAGGCGAAGCTCTCCCGGGTGATCGACCAGGCCGCCTCCCAGCCGAGGTGATGCTCGTCCATGAGCAGGCGCATGAGTTCCGGGATCGCGACCGTCGGGTGCGTGTCGTTCAGCTGCAGGCAGTTGCCGTCGGCAAAGACCGCGAAGTCGTCGCCGTGCGCTTCGACCCAGTCGGCGAGGATGTCCTGCAGGCTGGCCGAGGCGAGGAAGTACTGCTGGCGCAGGCGCAGCTCCTTGCCCGCCTCGCTCTGGTCGTTGGGGTACAGGACCATGGTGATCTTCTCGGCCTGTGTCTTGGCATCTACCGCGTCCGTGTAGCTGCCGGCGTTGAACTCGCCGAGGTCGAACTCCTCCGTGGCCTGCGCGCGCCACAGGCGCAGCGTATTCACCGTCTCGTTGCGGTAGCCGGGGACCGGCATGTCGTAGGGAATGGCCAGCACGTCGTGCGTATCCAGCCAGCGGTGCCGCCAGTGTCCGTGGTCGTCCCGGTAACCCTCGGCGCGTCCGCCGAATTGGACCCGCCGGGCGCGCTCGCGCACCTCGAACTCCCAGGGATTGCCGTCGCGGAGCCAGCGGTCCGGGTTTTCCACCTGGTAGCCGTTGCGCAGCTGCTGCTGGAACATGCCGTACTCGTAGCGGATGCCGTAGCCGGTCACGGGCAGGGAAAGGCTCGCGCAGCTGTCGAGGAAGCACGCGGCCAGCCGGCCGAGGCCGCCGTTGCCGAGGCCCGCGTCCCGCTCCTCCGCTTCCACGGTCTCGAGGTCGCAGGCAAAGGCCGCTACCGCGTCCCGCGCTTCGCCCTCGAGGCCGAGGGACAGGAGTGCGTTGTGAAGGCTGCGGCCGATGAGGAATTCGAGGGACAGGTAAGCCACCCGCCGGCGGCCATTACCGGACTGCTCCCGGGTGTCGCGCCAGCGACCGACGAGCCGGTCGCGCAGGGCCAGCGCCAGGGCCTGGTAGAGGTAGTGGTGATCGCCCCCGCTGCGATCCTGGCCAAGGGTCAGCCGGTAGTGCCGTGCCACCGCCTCTACGAGGCGCAGCCCGTCACCATTGACCGCGCTGCCGCCGCTGTTCGTGCCGATATCATTACCGGCGTCCGTGCCGCCGTCGGGGCTACCACTCACACCACTCACGCTGCTGTCTCCTCCTCTCCCGCCGGCTCAAGCCCGCTGGCCAATAGCTGCAGCGACCGGCCTGCACAATGTACCTCGCTCCCGTGCACCAACTCACCCGCAAAGACCCACGGCGCCCGCGCCGTATCCACGCGGCAGTGCCAGGGCCCGGGCGCGGGCAGCCTGAACGATACTGCCGTCTCACCGCCGTTCAGGACCAGCAACAGGGAGTATGGCTCACGATTGTGACCGCCGTCTTGCGACAGCAGGCAACCGACGCAGGCGAGGGCCGGATCATGCCACGCAGCCTTTCCGGGTTCACCGCCCTCCGGGGCGAGCCAGGTCAGACGCTGGCCCTCGCCGTCAGCCTCGCGGTGGCGATAGCGATCCGCCCGGAGCATCGGCTCCCGGGCGCGCAGGGCGACGAGGGCCCGGGTAAAGGCCAGCAGTTCCTCGTCGGCCTCTGCCCAGGCCAGCCAGCTGGTCGCGTTGTCCTGGCAATAGGCATTGTTATTGCCGCCCTGGCTGCGGCCCAGCTCGTCCCCGGCCTGGAGCATGGGTACGCCCTGGGAGAGAAGCAGCGTCGCCAAAAAGTTGCGCGCCTGGCGTGCGCGCCGCTCCCGGATCACCGGGTCATCGCTCGCGCCCTCGTGACCGTTGTTGTCACTGAAGTTTTCGCCGTGGCCGTCGCTGTTGCCCTCGCGGTTGTCCCGGTTGTGGCGCCGCGCGTAGCTGACCAGGTCGCGCAGGGTGAAGCCGTCGTGGCTGGTAACGAAATTCACGCTGGCCCAGGGCGGCCGGCCGGCCCCCTCGAAGAGATCGCCGGAGCCGTGCACGCGCCGGGCCAGTTCCGGCAGCTCACCGTCGTCGCCGCGCCAGAAGCGGCGGACACTGTCGCGATAGCGGTCGTTCCACTCGGCCCAGCCCGGGGGAAAGCCGCCGAGCCGGTATCCCTCCGGACCGACGTCCCAGGGTTCGGCGATGAGCTTGCGCTCGGCGAGCAGCGGGTCCTCCGTGAGCTGCCTGAGCAGCGCGGCGTGGGGATCGACACCGTGCTCACCGCGCGCGAGCACCGGGGCGAGGTCGAAGCGGAAACCGTCCACCCCCAGCTCGCCGGCCCAGTAGCGCAGGCTGTCGAGCACCAGCCGCCGCACCGCCGGATGATCGCTGGCGAGCGTGTTACCGCAGCCGGTGTCGTTCACGTAGCTGGCCGGGTCGCCGTGCTCGAGGCGGTAGTAGCTGGCGTTGTCGATACCGCGAAGCGACAGCGTCGGACCGCTGTCGCCGCCCTCCGCCGTGTGGTTGTAGACCACGTCCAGGATCACCTCGAGCCCAGCCTCGTGCAGGCGCTCGACCATGGCGCGGAACGCCCCGGGGCCGGCGCCGCCGAGGTAGGGCGGGTGCCCGGCGAAGAAAGACACCGGGTTGTAGCCCCAGTAGTTGCTGAGCCCCCGCTCGACCAGGAAGGGCTCGTCGGCGAAGGCGAAAACCGGCAGCAGCTCCACCGCAGTGATCCCTAGCGCCTTCAGGTAGGCAACGGTGGCGTCGGCGCCGAGGCCGGCCACGGTACCCCGCTCGGCATCGGACAGCGCGGGGTGCCGCTGCGTAAACCCCTTGAGGTGCAGCTCGTACAGGCGCGTGTCGGCCCAGTCCGTGCGCCGACAAGCTGCGGGCGGGGGAAGTTCACCGTTAACGATCCCGAGCGGGACGTGGGGCGCGCTGTCGACCGGGTCCGGCCCGGCGCCCGCTGCACCCCCGGCCTGCGCCGGGTGCCAGCGGCAGGCCCGGTCCAGCGCCCGTGCGCAGGGGTCGATGAGCAGCTTGGCGGGATTGAAGCGATGGCCGAGGGCCGGGGCCCAGGGCCCGTGGACGCGGTAGCCGTAGCGCTGCCCGGGCCCGACGCCCGGCGCGAAGCCGTGCCAGTTATCGCCGTCGCGCGCCGGCAGGGGCAGGCGCGCAAGCTCCCGCTCGCCGCGCGCGTCGAACAGGCAGAGCTCCACCTGCTCCGCATGCGCGGAGAAAAGGACAAAATGAGCCCCCTCGGCCGTGCAGGTCGCACCCGGCCGGGTCGGGTCTCCGGGGAGGAGTTCCAGGATGGTTACTCCTGATCAGTCAGCCGCAACCACCCTAGTGTAGTGCGCCGCAGGTGCCGCTGACCATGCGCGGCTCGGACTGGCAGCCAGTTACCGGGGCCGGGGCCGGCTTCGCGCGCCGGACCCGGGAACCGGCTCGGTCAGCGATCGCCCTCGCGCCGCAGCTTGTAGCGGTAGAGGTTGGGCGAGGCACACTGGGTCACACCGTCCATCAGCTCGTTGGCCTTCATCCAGCCGCCCTGGTTGAAGTAGGCATCGAAGCCGGCACCGAGCGTGGCGAAATCGTCCCAGCTCTCCACGTGGTAGTAGTCGTACTCCACGTCGCCGAAGCCCAGGGCAGGCAGGAAAAGCCAGCTGGCGGCGGGCGAACCCATGTCGGCCATCGCCGAGCCCATGGCGCCGTGGGCGGCCGCCGCATCCCTGAGCGACACGCCCTCTTCCAGCGTGCAGCGGGCGAACCAGGTCACGCCGGCCTCGGGCCAGCCATCCGCCGGCGCACGGACCGTGGTCACCGATGCCAGGCTGTTGACGCAGTCCGCCGTCTCGTTGAACAGCTTGCCGACGTCGTCATCGTCGTCGAACCAGTTGTCCCAGCTCTTGCCGAACATCGCACCGCTGGTCCAGCCGCCGATCCAGGCAAAGTCCAGCTCGTTGTCCTCGCGGAACACCGGCGCGAAGGTCCAGTAGGTGTAGTCCTTGTCGCTCTTCTTCAGCCACTTGTTGAACGCCTCGGTGAGTTTATCGAGGTCGTCCCAGCTCTTGTCCTCCTCGAAACTGCACGCCATCATCTCCACTGGCGTGAACTCGAGGGCCGTGTCGTCCTGGGCATGGGCCTGGCCCGTGAGGGCCGTGCTGGTGAGGGTGCCTGCTACCGCCAGTGCCAGGGCACCGGTCATTGTCTTGCCTGCCATTGCTGTTACCTCGTCTGTTGTTGGAGTCATCGGGTACAGAAACGGGGCAAGTGCCGTGAACACCCCGGGACCTTGAGCGTAGACCATGGCGAGGCCCTGTCAAAAACGATGCCTCGTAGCCTGCCGGGGCCGTTGCGCTGGCCATCGCGCTGAACGCACTGCATAGTGAAGGCGCTGCTTCGCATGATTGCCCGGTAACGCCATGGAAATCCCGCTAGAGGACCGCGCCAGCGGCGTGCTCCTGCACATCACCTCCCTGCCCTCGCCCTGGGGCGTCGGCGACCTCGGCGAGCAGGCCCGCGCCATGGCGGCGCGGCTGGGCGCCGCGCGCCAGCGCTACTGGCAGGTCCTGCCCCTCAACCCGACGAGTGACGCGGCGGGCGAATCCCCCTACTTCAGCCCCTCTTCCCGGGCGGGCAACCCGCTGCTGCTCAGCCTCGAAGACCTCGCCGCCGACGGCCTCCTGCGAAACGACGAAGTCGCCGCGGCGCCGGCTCCGCAGGAAGGCCGCGCGGACTTCGCCCGCGCCCGCGCACTCAAGCTGCCGCTCCTCGCGACGGCGGCGGAACGCTTCGCCGCAGGCGGTGACGACGATGGATACCGGGCCTTCTGCGCGCGCGAGGCCGACTGGCTCGACGACCACGCCCTGTTCACGGCGCTGAAGGCCCGGGACCCGCGCAGCTGGAGCGACTGGCCGGCGGCGCTGCGCTTGCGCGAGGCGGACACCCTCGCCGAGGCCCGCCGCAGCCTGGCGCCGGCGATTGCCACGGAGAAGCGGCTTCAGTACTTTTTCGAGCGCCAGTGGCGGAGGCTCCGCGCGGCCTGCGGCGAAGCCGGGGTGTGGCTCTTCGGCGACATGCCCATCTACGTCAACCTCGACAGCGTCGACGTGTGGGCACGGCCCGACGTCTTCCAGCTCGACGACGACCTGCGCCCGGTCGCCGAGTCCGGCGTGCCGCCGGACTACTTCAGCGCGACCGGCCAGCTCTGGCGCAACCCGGTCTACGACTGGGACCGGCTGGCCGCCGAGGATTTTCGCTGGTGGGTGCTCCGCCTGGGCACCCTGCTGCGGCGTCTCGACGTATTGCGGATCGACCACTTCCGCGGCCTGGCCCAGTATTGGCGCGTTCCCGCCGGCGCGGAGACGGCCGCGGCCGGTGAGTGGCGCGACGTGCCGTCCTACGAGCTCTTCGACGCCCTGCGCGCCGCCTTCGACCCCTTCCCGGTCGTGGCCGAAGACCTCGGCACCATCACGCCGGACGTGCACGCCCTGCGCGAACATTACGGGCTGCCGGGCATGGTGGTACTGCAGTTTGCGTTCAACGAGGACGACGACGCCCACCCCTACCTGCCGGCAAACCACCCGGAGAACGGCGTCGCCTACCTGGGCACCCACGACAACAACACGGTCCGGGGGTGGCTGGAAGACGAACTGGACGATGCCTCCCGCGAGCGCCTGGCGCGCTTCGTAACGCTGGACGAGGACCCGGCCGCCACCGCCCCCGCGCTCCTCGACCTGCTCATGGCATCGCCGGCGCGCACGGCCATCGCCTGCGCCCAGGACCTGCTGGCGCTGCCGGCGAGTGCGCGCATGAATACACCGGGACTGCCGACGGGCAACTGGGCCTGGCAGCTCACCCCGGCGCAGTACGAGGCGCTGCCCCTAGCAGCCCTGGCTGCGATGGCCGAGGCGCACGGACGGCGGTGACGGTGCAATGACGCCGGGCCTGGGCTAAGGTCTGCACAGTCACGACAGGGCCCGGGAGGGGCTGGCGATGGAAGGACACCCGGTCAGTTATTCACGGACGACCATCACGGAGCTGATGATCCCGTCCTATGCCAACTTCGGCGGCAAGATTCACGGTGGCACGCTGCTCTCGCTCATGGACAAGGTCGCCTATGCCTGCTCGAGCAAGCACGCGGGCGCCTACTGCGTCACCGTCGCCGTGGGGGGCGTGAACTTCCTGCAGCCGGTGGAGGTGGGGGAACTCGTGTCCATGCTCGCCTCCGTGAACTACGTCGGCCGCACCTCCGTGGTCGTCGGCATCAAGGTCATCGCCGAGGACGTGCAGACCGGGGTGGTCAAGCACACGAACACCTCCTATTTCACCCTGGTCGCGAAATCGGACGACGGCGAGCTGGTGCAGGTGCCGCCGCTGATCCTGGAGACTTCGGAGGACGTTCGCCGCTTCCACTCGGCCGCCCTGCGCCAGCGGCTGCGCAAGGAGCTGTTCGCGAAGATGGAGGCACACCGCTCAGCGTTTGAGCTGAACGACCGGGTGCGCGCTGATCTCGCCGGTGAGCGCTGCGTCATCCGCGTGGACGGTGGCTCATGAGACGCCTCACCGGGCTCGCCCTGCGCGGCCTCGCGGTCGCCCTGCCCTTCGCCCTCACGATCTACTTCGTGTACTGGTCCATCAGCAATATCGAGTGGGCCATGCGCAAGGCGCTAGACGCCCTGGACATCGGCGGACTCTATCTCCCGGGCATGGGCGTGGTGGTCTTCGTCGCCATCCTGCTCGCGCTCGGGCTGGTGGCGCGGCTGCTGGTGTTCCAGAGCTTTCTCGCGCTGCTGGAGCAGCTGTTCGAGCAGATTCCGCTGATCAAGTCGGTCTACACGGCGATCCGCGATTTCATGGCCTTTCTCGCCGGCGAGAACCGTGCCAGCGGTGAGGTCGTCGCCATAGACATTGCCGGCCAGCGCATGCTGGGCATCGTCTCCGACACGGACCCGCCGCGCTCGTTGGGCAAGGATGCAGACAGCGGCGACGACCTCGTCGGTGTCTTCCTGCCCATGAGCTACCAGCTCGGCGGCTACACGATCTATGTGCCGCGCAGCCGGCTCTCGGCGGTGGACATGGATGCGGAGTCCGCCATGCGCTACATCATGACCGCCGGCATCGGGCGGGCGTCGGCCGACAACGGTGATCCGGGAGACCGGCCCGGGTCGTAGTAAGGGGTACAACCTGCCGGCAGACGCCACGTCCGCCGGCTGTACACCGCGCAAAGCGGGCAGTCGGTTCTCTTTCATCCCTGAAGGACGTTAACGGAAGCGCATCGGGCGTGAGCACTTGCTCACTCCGCTGTCGGGACATTCACGTGAACGCAAGGAGGGAACGATGAACAAGATCGCGAACTTCACCGCACCCGGAATCGAAGACGCCACCGCCGAGAAGACCATCGGTATTCTCGACAACCGCATGGTCGCCCTGGTTGATCTCGCGCTGACGCTCAAACACGTGCACTGGAACGTGGTCGGCCCGAACTTCATCGGGGTACACGAAATGCTCGACCCGCAGGTCGATGCAGTACGCGAGATGGTCGACCAGGTCGCAGAGCGCATTGCGACCCTGGGTGGCGAGCCGATCGGCACGCCCGGCGCGCTCGTCGAGCGCCGGAACTGGAGTGACTACACCCTGGGCAAGGCGCTGGTGACGGAACACCTCGGCGCGCTGGACCTCGTCTACTCCGGGGTCAATGAGGACCACCGCAAGGCTATCGGCCAGCTCGCGGAGCTCGACCCGGTCTCCGAGGACCTGCTCACGGGTCACCTGCGCGACCTGGAGCAGTTCCAGTGGTTCGTCCGCGCCCACCTGGAGTCCGCTAGCGGCGAGCTCGCCACCGCCGGCACGCACAGCGAGAAAGAGGCGGCTCGCGCAGCACGCAGCTGACCCGGACCCCGGGCACGCGAGTGCCCGCTCCTGCCAGGCCCGCCGGCAGCACCGGCGGGCCTTTTTTCGTCCGGCGTTCGTGGCTACATTGGCGGTGTCTGCCCAAGGAAGCCGCCAGTGACGGTCCCCACCCCTGATCCACAGCGAGCCCGCTGGCCCCACATCGTAGTCGGCGCGGGCATGAGCGGCCTGGCTGCGGCCTGGTACGCCGCGCGCTCCGGCCGGGAAACCCTGGTGCTCGAGGCCGCGCCGGTACCCGGCGGCTGCATGCACAGCCATCGCTTCCCCGAGCTGGAGGACTACTGGGTGGAAGCCGGCAGCCACAGCTGCTTCAACAGCTACGGCAACCTGCTGCTGATCCTGGAGGAGCTGGGCTTGCTGGCCCGTGCCACCGCCAAGGCGAAACTCCCCTACCGCCTCTGGCGCGAAGGTCGGCGCCGCTCTGCGCTCTCCGCACTGCACCCGCTCGAGCTCCTGTGTGCCCTGCCCCGCCTGCCGGGCAGGAAAAAGGCGGGCGCCACGGTGCGCGAGTACTATGGCGCCGTGCTCGGACAGCGCAATTACCGCGACCTCCTCGGCCCCGCCTTCCGCTCCATCATCTGCCAGCCCGCTGACGCCGTGCCCGCCGAAACCCTGTTCCGCAAAAAGCCGCGCCGCAAGGATGTGCTGCGGGACTTCACGTTCCCCAACGGCCTCGGCGAGGTGCCGGCCGCCCTGGCGGCAGCGCCGGACCTCACGGTAGAGACCGGGCGCGCCGCAACGGCATGCCACGCGCGAGACGGTCATTTCGAAGTGGTCTGCGAGGATGGCAGCCGCCACGAGGCAGCCGCCGTTACCCTGGCACTACCGCCGGACCGGACCGCCGCCCTGCTCGCCTCCGTTGCGCCCGCAGCAGCGGCTGTTGCCGGGCAGATCACCATGGCCGAGATCGACAGCCAGCTGCTGGTCTTCGAGCGCGACGATCTCTCCATCGAACCCATCGCGGGGCTGATCAGCATCGACGGCGCCTTCCTCTCCGCCGTATCCCGGGATTTCCTCGAGCACCCCCGCTGGCGCGGCTTTGCCTTCCATTTCCCGGGGGGCGCCGTCGATGAAACGGCGCGGATCGCCGCAGGCTGCACAGCCCTGGCCGCCGATCCCGGCCGCCTGAGGGCCACCGCCGCCGTGCACCATCGGCTCCCGGCGCTGCGACGTGGGCACGGCGACCGCATCGCGGCCCTCGATCGGGCGATCGCCGCAGCGCCCGGCGGCGAACGGCTCGGCGTGACGGGGAACTGGTTTCTCGGTGTCTCCCTTGAGGACTGCGTAAGCCGCAGTCGCGCGGAGCATGAGCGCCGCTTCGGTGCTATCGTGCCCTCGCCACGCACGCCGGCTGCCCCGGTCATCGACCGCACCACCGGCTAGCGCTGCGGTATAGTGAGCACCCCCTGTACCAGCGGAAGCCTTCGATGACCGACCTGTTTGCGCCCCTCACCTTTGCCAGCGGTGCCCGCATGAAGAACCGCTTCATGCTCGCTCCGCTGACCAACCTGCAGAGCCACGCCGACGGCACGCTGTCCGACGACGAATACCACTGGCTGACCATGCGGGCCAGGGGCGGCTTCGGCGCGACCATGACCTGCGCCTCCCACGTGCAGGCCGAGGGGCTCGGCTTCCCGGGGCAGCTGGGCTGCTTTGCCGACCGCCATCTGCCGGGGCTCACGCGACTTGCCGCGGGTATTCACGAGGGTGACAGCCTGGCCATTCTGCAGCTTCACCACGCCGGCATGCGCTCGCCGGCCGACGAGATCGGCCAGGCGCCGCTCTGCCCGTCGGACAACAGCGAGTTCGGCGCCCGGGCGCTCACCACGGCAGAGGTGGAAGGCGTGCGCGAGGCCTTCATCGCCGCGGCCGTGCGCGCCGAGCGGGCCGGCTTCGACGGCGTCGAACTGCACGGCGCCCACGGCTACCTGCTCGGCCAGTTCCTGAGCCCCGGCATCAACCGGCGCGGCGATGACTACGGCGGCTCGCTGGAGAACCGGGCCAGGCTCCTGCAGGAAATCATCGACGGCATCCGCACCCGCTGCCGGCCGGGTTTCCTCCTCGGCCTGCGCCTGTCCCCCGAGCGCTTCGACATTGTGCTGGGCGAGATGCTCGAGCTGGCACAGCAGCTGTGTCGCGAGGGGCGCATCGACTTCCTCGACATGTCGCTCTGGGACGGCTTCAAGGAACCGGCGGAGCCCGGCTACGAAGGCAGCTCCCTGCTCTCCCTGTTCGCCGGCATCGACCGCGGCAAGGTCCGCCTCGGCAGCGCCGGCAAGATCCGCACCGGCGCAGCGGCCGCGCGCTGCCTGGCGGAGGGTGCCGACTTCGTCCTCACCGGCCGGGCCGCGATCCTGCACCACGACCTGCCCCGCCGCATCGCCTCGGACCCCGCTTTCGAGCCGGTGCCCAACCCGGTAACGCGGGACTACCTGAAAGAAGAGGGGCTCGGCAAGGCCTTCATCGACTACATGGCCAGCTGGAAAGGCTTTGTCGCCGACTGATCCACAGACCGGGGGAAACGCACGATGCGCATTGATCGACTGATTCTTTTCATCGCCCTGCCGGCACTGCTGGCCGCCGCGCCGCTGCGGGCGGCTGACGAGAGCGCGGCGGCAACCGCCGTAGCCGCGGTTCTCGACGACTTCCACGACGCTGCGGACAAGGGCGACAAGGCCCGCTACCTCGACCACTTTACCGAGGATGGCGTGTTCCTGGGCACCGATGACTGGGAGCGCTGGCCGCTGCCGGTTTTCCGCGACTACGTGGAGAAGCGCTTCCGGGACGGCAAGGGCTGGAGCTACCGCGCGGTGGAGCGGCACGTTCGCGTTGCCGCGGACGGCGAGACAGCGTGGTTCGACGAGATCGTCGAGTCACCGAAGTGGGGACGTTTCCGGGGTACCGGTGTCCTGCTCAGGCGGGGCGAACAGTGGAAGGTCGCGCACTATGCGCTGTCCTTCCTGGTTCCCAACGCCGTGGGTGAGGAAGTCAGCCGCCTGGCGCAGGAGGCGGAGCGGCAGGCGGCGGAGTAGACGCGGCCCGCAGTTCCGCCTCCAGCGCCTCGGCGGCGTGCGAACGCGGCCGGGCGAAGCGGGCCAGCCCCAGGTATACCACCGGGGTCAGGTACAGCGTGAACAGCGCGGTCAGGCCCAGCCCGCCGAACACCACCCAGCCGACGGCGGCCCTGGCCTCGGCACCGGGGCCGCTCGACAGGATCAGCGGCAGCGCGCCGAGCACCGTCGACACCAGCGTCATGGCGATCGGCCGCAGGCGCACGGTGGCCGCCTCGCGCACGGCCTCGCGCACCGGAAGCCCGGCATCGCGGCGCTGATCCGCAAACTCCACCAGCAGGATGCCGTTCTTCGCGATCAGGCCGATGAGCATGACCAGCCCCACCTGCGAGTAGATGTTCAGGCTGGTGCCGGTGAGAAACAGGGAAAAGATCGCTGCGGCGAGGCCGAAGGGCACGATGGCCATGATCACGAGCGCGCTGGTCAGGCTCTCGAACTGCGCCACCAGCACCAGGAAGACGACCAGCAGCGCGAAGCCGTAGGTCAGGAGCGTCTCGCGACCGCTCTCCTCGAGGGTGGCCGCCTCGCCGCGGGTGAGCACCTCGATGTCCGGCGGCACCACCTCCTCCGCCAGCGCCCGCAGTTCGTCGATCGCTGTCTGCAGGGCCACGCCCTCCACCACGTCGACGTCGATCTCGATGGCGCGGCGCTGGGACTGGCGTTCGAGCTCGCTCGCCACCCCCGCCTCGACGATGGTCACCACGCTCGACAGCGGTACCAGGGCACCGCTCCCGGCGCGCACGTACAGGTTCGCGAGGTCGCCGGGGTCGTCGATGGCGCGCGCGCCGGCCTCGAGCATGATTGGCACGGCCTGGTCGTCGACGTTGAGGTCGATCACGTCGAGCCCGTCGATCATGGCGCGCAGGGTTTCGGCAAGCTGCGTGAGCTCGATGCCGAGATCCGCCACCCGGCGCCGGTCGATGCGCACGGACAGCTGCGGCTGCGTCGGCTGGTAGCCGATGCGCGGGCCCTGCACGCTGCTGAGACGCTCGCGGATGGCATCGGCATAGGCCCTCGCCGCCGCATAGATGCGGTCGTACTCGTTACCGGTGAGCACCAGCTCCAGCCCGCCGGAGCTGCCGCGCAGGTTGAGGCTGTTGCTGCTGAACACGCGGGCGCCGGCCCCGGGCAGGTTGCGCAGGATCGGCGCGATCTCGGCAGCGATGGCCTGCTGGCTGCGCTCGCGTTCGCTCCACGGCGCCAGCGGCGCGCTGATGAACAGAATGTTCGGGTCCCAGCGTCCGACCACCGTATACAGCGACTGGATCTCTCCGCTGGCGACCAGCGGCTGCAGCACGTCCTCCACGCGGTTGGCCTGGCGTTCCATGTAGGGCAGCCCCACCCCGTCGGGGCCGCGGGCAAAGACGTTGATCTCGCCGCGGTCCTCCTCCGGCAGCAGCTCCTGGTCGAGCTGGAAGTAGAGCGCACCCGCGCTGCCCGCCGCGACAAGACAGGCGACCAGAGCGAGCCAGGGGTGGGCAAGAAGACCGTCCAGGGTCTGCCCGTAGAGGCGCTGGAGCCCGTCACCCAGCCGGTGCAGCTGCCGGTCGACGGCGCCCTCCTTCGATGTCCCGAGCCGCGCCATGGCCGCGGGCACCAGCGACAGGGCGACGAAGGAGGAGATCGCCACCGCCACCGCCAGCACCAGGCCGAACTCGCGGAACAGGCGGCCGGCCGTACCGGGCAGGAAGGCTATGGGCACGAACACCGCGGCTAGCACGACCGTCGTTGCAACCACGGCGAAAAACACCTGCCGGGTGCCCAGTACGGCAGCGGCATTGGCGCCCAGGCCGAGGCGCCGGCGGCGCTGGATGTTCTCCAGCACCACGATCGCGTCGTCGACGATCAGGCCCGTCGCCAGCACCAGGGCGAGCAGTGTCAGGATGTTGATGGAGAAGCCCAGCAGCCAGATGGCCGCGACGGTGCCGAGGAGCGAGACGGGGATCGCCACAGCGGGCACCAGCGTGAGAAGCAGGGACCCCGAAAACACGCGGATGGTCGCCACCACGATCAGCACGGCAAGCAGCAGGCTCGCGAGCACCTCGCGCACGGCGCCGCGGATGAAGATGGCGTTATCGGAGATCTTGGTCAGCGTGACGTCATCGAAGCGGGTATTCAGGCGCTCCAGCGCCCGGTCCACGCCCGCGGCGATCTCGATGGTGTTGGAGCCGGCCTGACGCACCACGCCGACGCCGATGACACGCTGACCGTCGAGGCGGACGAAGGATTCGGCATCCGCCGGCGCGAAGGTGACGTCCGCGACGTCATCGATGCGCACGGTCCCGGTGATGATCGTGTCGGCGACCTGCTCGGCAGTGACCACCGAGGCGTCGGCGCGCACGAGCAGCTGCTGGTCGCCACCGCGGAAACGGCCCCCGGCACGTCGAGCGGTGCCTGCCGGAGCACGGCCGCCACATCGCTGACGGCGAGGCCATAGCTCGCCAGGCGCAGCGGGTCCACGATCACGCGCAGGGTGCGCTCCCGGTTGCCGAAGAGCGGCACGTCCGCCACACCGGGCAGCGAGAGCAGCGCCGGCGCGATGTTCTGCTCGACGATACGGGTCAGCGCTTCCTCGCTGTAAACCGTGCTGGAGACCGCGACGCGCACGACTTCCTGGGCGTCTTCCTCGGCTTTGAACACGGCGAGCTGCTCGACGTCGTCGGGCAGCTCGCGGGTGACCTGGCTGATCGCCTCGCGAACGTCGGTGGCGGCCCGGTCGAGGTCGTAGCCCGGGCGGAACTCGACGCGGATGCGGGTGCTGTTCTCTTCACTGGCGGAGCTGATGTCCGCAACACCGGACACGCGGGCGACGGCGCCCTCGAGGATGCGCGTGACCTCCGCATCCATGGTTTCCGGCGAGCCGCCGGGAAGCTGGGCGCGGACGTTGATCACCGGGCGGTCGACGTCCGGCAGCTCACGCACCTCCACGGCCAGCAATGCGGCGATGCCGGCTATGGCAATGAGCAGGTTCATCACCGCGACCAGCCAGGGGCGGCGCACGCCGAGGGCCGGCAGGTCCGTCCGCGGGGGCGCGTGCGTCGGGTCAGCCACGCGGTCAGCCTTCGTTCGCGGCGGGTGCGAGGGTCCCGCGGGCGTCCCGGACCAGGGCGGCTGCATCCATGGTCCGCACCGGGATACCCTCCCGCATGGACTGTACGCCCTCGCCGACGACCGGCGCACCCGCGGACAGTTCAGCGTCGATCAGCACCCGCCCCTGCTGCCGCTGTACCAGCGACGCCGGCACGCGCCGGGCGCGCTCGTTCTCCACGGTCCAGACGTAAGCGCCATCGGCGCCCCACTGCACCGCCACTTCCGGTACGGCCGGGTAGGCCCTGCCGGTCAGATCGAGGCGCACCCGGAAGCTCATGCCCGGGCGCAGGCGATCACTGTCGTTCGGTACCTCGGCCCTCGCGGTAAAAGCCCGGGAGGCCGGGTCGACCCGGGAACCGATATCCACCACGGTGCCGCTGGCTCTCGTGCGCTCGTCGCTCCAGACCTCGATGCGCACCGGGTCACCGGCTGAGAGACGGCCCACTTAGGCTTCCGGCACCTCGAAGCTCACCAGCAGCAGGCTGCGGTCATCGATGGTGGTGATTTCCGTCGTCGGTTCGATGCGGTCGCCGGGGTCGATGTCCGTGATGCCGACATGGCCGTCGAAGGGGGCGGTAACGAAGCGCCGGTCGAGGGCAAGCTGAGCCCGGTCGCGTTCGATGCGCGCGGACTCGAGGGTCGTCCGGGCCGTGTCGATGGTGGTCTCCGGCACCGTGAGCTCGACGCTGCTGTTCGCCGTGGTGTAGCGCTTCAGCATGCGGCGGGCGTCGGCGAAGCGCAGTTCAGCAAGTTCCAGCGCCAGCTTCTCGTCGCGCGAGTCGAGGGCCAGCAGCACCTCGCCCTGCGCTACGTGATCACCGGGCTGGAAGTTGACCGCGACCACCTCGCCGGCCGCCTCCGGATAGAGCGAGACGGAGCGCCACGCCCGAGCCGTGCCCACCGCTTCGACGCGCAGGCGCAGGGGTTCCAGGCGCACGGGCTCCACGACCGCGGGCACGGCCATGCTGGCGGGTTTCGGAGCAGTCGTTAACTCATCCCGCTGCCCGCAGGCAGCAAGGAGCAGCCCCATTGCGAGGGCGCAAAGCCGCCCGCTCCACGGTCCGGGCGCGTTCCTGGCCTGTGGCATATGCATAGCGAGTGACTACGGAGAAACCGGGCAATCCGATTGCCGGGGCAATTCCTACTCGCCCTTGTCCAGTGCTTCCAGGCGCTTGTCCGCAGCATCCTGCAGCTGCTGCTCGACATTCCCGGCTTTTTCCATGGACTGCTTGTAGCCCTCCGGAATCACCCCTCCAGGGTCCTCGTCCTTTGTACACCCCGCCAGGCCGGCCAGCAGACCGAGCAGCAGGGTCGTGATCAGGTAATTGGCGTGCGGCATGGCAGGTCCTCCCGGCTGGCGATGCGGTGCCCGAGGCGAAGGGCTATTGGCCCAGTATTGCTGCTGTCGCCGACCGGTGCCACCCCGGGTGTACCGAAACCGGAGTCGTCACACGGGGATAACGCTGTCGCGTCCGGCGTCAGTCAGCTACGCTGTAGCCTTCCCGATTACCATGCTCACGGGGCGGGCGCTATGCACAGGCAGAACAGGCAACAAAGGCGAGTAGCGGCGATTGCTGTCAGCTTCTCTCTAGGTTTCGTGGGAGTAAGCGCAGCGAGCGATGATGTGGCCAAGCAGCTTGCCAACCCCATCGCCTCGCTGGTGAGTGTCCCCCTGCAGCTGAACTACGACGACGGCTACGGCACGGGCGGCGATGGCGAACTCTGGCGCCTGAACGTGCAGCCGGTGATTCCGTTCTCCGCCAGCGATGACTGGAACGTCATTTCGCGCACCATCCTGCCCGTTATCGACCAGGACGGTTTCCCGGGTGCCGCTGACAGCGAGACAGGGCTCGGCGATACGCTGCAGAGTCTCTTCTTTTCGCCGAAAGCCCTGACCGAAAGCGGCTGGACCTGGGGCGTCGGCCCTGCCCTGCTGCTGCCCACGGCAACGGAGGATGTCCTCGGCGCGGAGCAGTGGGCGGGCGGGCCCACGGCGGTGGCGCTGCGGCAATCCGGCTCGTGGACCTACGGTGCACTGGCGAACCACCTCGAGTCCTTCGCCGGCGACGGCGATCGCGCCGACGTGAGCGCCACATTCCTGCAACCGTTCCTGACCTACATCACCCCGACGCAGACGACCTTCGCGATCAATACGGAGTCGACCTACGACTGGGAAACGGAGCAGTGGTCCGTGCCGGTGAACCTGTCGGTAAGCCAGCTGCTGAAGCTCGGCGACCAGCTTGTGCAGGTCGGCGGTGGCGTGCGCTACTGGCTCGATTCGCCGAGCGGCGGACCGGATGGCTGGGGCCTGCGCATGAACCTGGTGCTGGTCTTCCCCCGCCCCTAGCGCGGGCGCCCCGGGCGAGGAGCGGCCACAGGGCCATGGAACACTACCTCTGGTGGATCACCGGCGCCTCGCTGCTCAGCGCCATAGCCACCCTGCTGGCGATGCCCTGGGTAGTCACCCGCCTGCCCGAGGACTACTTCGACCACCGGGGACGGGAGAGCTGGCGGCAGTCGGAGAGTCAGCCCATTGTCGCCCTGCTTCTCGGGCTGCTTAAAAATGTCGTGGGTGCCGTGCTGCTGGCCCTCGGGGTGGTGATGCTGTTCACGCCCGGGCAGGGGCTACTGACCATCCTCGCCGGGCTGCTGTTGATGAACTTCCCGGGCAAGTACCGCCTCGAGCGCTGGCTCGTGCAGCGCCCCGGCGTCCTGAAGAGCCTCAACTGGCTCAGGACACGCCGCGGCAAGGCACCCTTCCGCCTCTCCTGAGAGTTACCTCTACCCTGTATAGACGCCGGCCTGCGCATCCGGCCCGGGCGCGCCGCCGGTTTCTCTCGCGCCAGCAAGGTCGAGCAGCGTCCGGGTAACCAGGCGCTCGTGGGTCCACATGCCCATGCGACTCACCGGCAGGTCCAGCCAGTGCCAGTCCGGGTTGTCCTTTGCCGGCCCCGGCATCCAGTCGGAACTCGGGCGGTGCTGCTGCCCCGCACAGCGGATGTAGGTTTTCGGCAGGCCATCGTAGCCACCGTTATCGAGCACCAGTTCCGTGGCCCACTGCTTCCAGGGGTGGTAGCGGATGCGCTCCCGGAGCAGGCGGCGCAGCTCCGGATAGTCCTCGGAAACCAGCATGTCCATCGAGTAGTCACGGAAGAAGTCGAGCTGGTAGCCCTCGACGAGGCCCTCGAAGCGATCCTGGTAGGCCCCCGGGTAACGCCCGTCAGGCCCCGGGTCCGGCCACGCCTTCATGGTTCCGGGCCGCGGAACCAGGGCGTCGAAGTAGACCAGGTGGCGAATGCGGCCGCGGCGGCGATCGGCCACCCCGGTGATGGTGAGCCCGGCAAAGGAGTGGCCGACCAGCACCACGTCCCGCAGGTCCTCATAGTCGATGAGGTCGACGACCTCATGGATGTGCGTGTATAGATCGATGTCCGGATTGGCGACGGCGGAGCGCTCTGCTACGCCGCTCATGGTCGGCGTGAAAGCGCGGTAACCCTGCGCCCACAGCCGGTCGCGGACCTTGCCCCAGGTCCAGCCACCGAGCCAGGTGCCCGGGACAAACAGGAAGTCGGGTTGCTGGCGAGGCGATGCCGCTGCCTCCATCGCCCTGGGCTGCCCGACGGCAGCGGACGCCGATGCAGTCATTTCCAGCGTGGACGCCAGCGATAGCTGCAACAAGCTGCGTCGATCCATGGTCATCATGCGCCCTCTCCCGATAGCCCGTTACCCCTCATTCTGCCGCAGTCATCGTCGGATTACTGCTGCCCGGGCGGCACCCGGCCGCGCTGCATGCTGTGACAGGTTGCTCTCAAGTGGAGTATCTTCGTCCGTCTGTGCCACGCGGCCGCAAAAACCACAGCAAGAGGATTCTCGATGCAACAGACCCCGGACATGGATGCCTTCCTCGGCGCCTATGCAGCCGCATGGGCAAGCAGCGATCCCGAGGCTATCGGCGCGCACTGGGACCGCGAGCGGGCGCCGCTGTACCAGGCCGAGGAGAAGGATGAGCCGTTCACCACCTGGGCGGAGCTGGATGACTACTGGGCTGCCAATGCCGAGTTCCACGACAGCGTCCGCCTGCAGTTCACTCACCCGAAGGTCCAGCAGCTTGCCGGGGGCTTGTGCCAGGTACTCGTCCAGATGCGCTGGGATATCCGCTTCACGACCGGGGCGAGTCGTGCCATGGGTGGCACTAATCGGGTTCTCGCAACGCTCGTGAAAACGCAGGACGGCTGGCGTCTCTGCGGCTGGGTCGAGGCACCGCTGGCGCCGATCACCTACCTGAGGCGCCTGTACGAACAGAGCGCCGCGAGCGACCTCCAGTAGGAAAGGCAGGGGCGCACGCCCCGGCCGGGGAAGCGGGTAGAGCTGAGCGCGGATTCCAAAACCAGCGGGCGGTACGGCCTGGCTGCCGCTCAGACTTTCAATGCATCGAACTCGGAAAGGCCCACCAATAGCGAGTACACCGGCCTCTCGACGGCCTCGCGCGATTCGGCCTCGGCGAGCTGCTTGATCGATTCCACGATATCGATCCACCAGCGCATATGGCCGGCACTGAGCTGTGCCGCGATGTTGATCAGGTCGTGGGCGAGGGGAAGTGTGTAAATCGCCGTCCGTTTCAGGGCGAGCATGCTGTTGGCGTCGAGTTCGAGTTCCTCCATGTGCTTCAGCAGCCGCAACACCACGCGCGGCTCGGACTCCAGGTCATGGGTATTCGCAGGCTCGGCGTCTGGCTCCAGGAACGCCAGGTCGAGGTGCGAGAGGAAATCGCGCAGGGCGCTGCGCAGGCTGAGCTTGAGCTCGCGCCGGTGGTGGTTCTCACGCAGCTGCTGCACGAGGGTAAACAGGCCGACCAGGAAGAAGCCCTCGAGACAGAAACCGATCAGCTCCGGGAGCAGGTTGTCACGGAAGGATGCCTCGTCGGCGTGCGCCATGAACAGCGCGTAGAGCCCGATACCAACGACCCCGAAGACCGCCAGGGGCAGGGCCAGGAGCCATCGGTTCATTCTTCGCCCGCGGGCTCGTCGGCCAGCGCCTCCACGACCCTGGCGACCTTGCGTGCCTCTGCCGCGCTCAGGTCCGCCGGGACGCCATGGAGATAAAGCACCGTGCCGGGACGCAGCGGGATCGGGACGATGTCGGGCCGGTAGCGGGTCTCGTCCAGGCGCAGCTGTTCCAGCGCCTCTTCTTCCGCTGTTCGCAACTGTTCGCTCCCGCGCCTTCGCGGTGCCTTCCTCTCGGTGCGCCGGGCGACAAACCCGTCGGGCGCTTCGCGATAGCGGAAGTAGTCGTCCAGGGCCTCGCGCAGGCGGCCCGCGTAGAGCGACAGCACCTCGGGGCGCACCGTGCCTCCCTGCAGCTTGTGGCAGCGCGCGGCCAGTTCATCGACATCGATCCGGCGCAGATCTTCGGCCTCCCCCTCGGAGAGATGAGCGAACAGTTCCAGCGCGGCGTTCCTCCGGCTGCGTGCGACCGCGGGATTGATCAGTCCGGCGTGTACCGCCTCGCGGAGAAATTCGAGCATCGCGTCGCGCGAATAATCATTGTTCATGAGCGTTTCCCTGAGCACCCGCTTCGATCCTTGTCCCGATGGGCTTCCCCGTCAAGTCCGGCGCCCGGATACAGCGCCGGCCGCCCTGGCGAGGCAATCGATCGCACCCGCCGCACGATCGCTGCCCCACGGCCGCGGCATCGGATTTCCCCTGTCGACGCCTGTGCGTATAGTTGGGCGCGAGCTCAGGAGGCAAGTCATGCGACCGCACATCGAATTCATCCAGGCCCAGCTTCTTCCCTGGCAGCGCATCCAGGGCGACGTCGCCAGACCCGGCGCAGAGTACAAGTTCCTGAGCCGCGACAGCGAAACGGGGGCCTGCAGCACGATCCTGCGCTATCCCCCGGGCTGGCGCCGACAGGGCGACAACCGGATCAGCGCGGACGAGGAGTTCTATGTACTGGACGGGGACCTGTGGATCGATGATGTCTGCTACCAGCACGACCACTACGGTTACCTGCCCGCACGAACCCCCTACGACGATATCCGCACCGACCGTGGCGCCATCGTCCTGACCTTCTTCGACCGGGAGCCATCACCCTACCGGGGGGGTGAAGCCCCGGGCCGGGCGACGATCCACATCAACGCGCTGGACATGCCCTGGGACATGAGCCTGAACGATCCCAAGCTCGCTCACCTGGGTATCTCCCGCAAGGACCTGCGCATGGACCCGGCGACCGGCGAACGCACGTTCCTGTCCATGGTTTTGCCGCACTCGGAACCGCCGGGCCGCGAGGGCCCGCAGGAGAGCCACCCGGTCGTGGAGGAGGCTTACCTGATCTCTGGCTCACTGACCGGACCCCAGGGCACCATGGAGCCCGGCGCTTACTTCTGGCGGCCTCCGGGCATACCGCATGGTCCCTTCGGGACACGCTGGGGCTGCGTCAACCTGATCCGCTTCGTCGGCGGACAGCACGTCAACGAGTGGAGCACCGAGAACGCACCGTTCACCTTCGACGCGCCCTACGATCCGATCCTTCCCGAAGAGCTGGCGGCCTTTGCGCGCGTACCCTGGATCGCGCCGCCTCGCTACTGACGCCGCCGGATTACCATCGGGCCCGCGTACCGCAGACGTCCACGTGGACGCAGGGGCCGTCCGGGCTGTTACCGGCAGCAAGGCGTCTGATTGGCGCCTCCCGGAGCACCTTCATCCGCTTGCGCCTCCCCCCGGGAGCGGGCATCTCCTGGCGCACAGCGCGCCCGGACCCGCCCCGACAGCCGGTCCGGTCGAACTTCTCACCAGGTGACGATGGCCTCGGCGATTTGCCGTAGTGCCCGTGGCGTCTATCGAGGGCCTGAGTCTTCGTCGTCGGCGACGAAGGCACTGCGATGCCAGGCGGCGGCCGCTGCCACCGCGTCGACGCCGGTGCCTCGCGGCACCGGCACAGCGCCGCCGGCGAGCACGCGCAGAACGCTGTGTACGCCCCGGGACAGCGACTCCAGGTTGTAGCCTCCCTCGAGTACCAGCGCGAGACGGCCGGCACAGTGCCTCCGCGCCAGCTGGCGCACGCGGTCCGCCATGGCACCGAATCCCTCATAGGAAACGTTGAGCGCGAGGTCCAGCCAGTGCGCGTCGAAGCCCGCCGATACCAGCACGAGGTCCGGCTGGAACCAGTCCGCCGCCGGCGCCAGGATCTCGTCGAGGGCGAGGAGAAAGGCCTCGTCGCCGCTGCCGCCGGGCACCGGTACGTTCACCGTGGTGCCCTCGGCGCGGCCGGCGCCGACCTCCTCCAGCGCGCCGCTGCCCGGGTAGAAGGGCGCGGCGCGGTGTATATCGAAGTACAGCACATCGCTGTCGGCGTAAAAGATCTCCTGTGTGCCGTTACCGTGGTGGGCGTCCCAGTCGATGATCAGGACACGCTCGCAGCCGAGCGCCGCCTGCGCGTGTGCGGCGGCTATGGCGACGTTGTTGAACAAGCAAAAGCCGCGGGCCCGCACCGGCTCGGCGTGGTGACCGGGCGGGCGCACCAGCGCGAAGGCGCTGTCGGTCTCCCCCGCAACCACCGCGCGCACCGCCTCGATCGCCGTCCCCGCGGCTACGGCCGCCGCATCCACACTTCCGGGTCCCACGGCCGTGGTGTCCACGTCCAGCCAGGCGCTGGCCTCGCGCAAGGCCAGGATGTCGTCGAGATAGGCGGTCGTGTGCACGCGCGCCAGTTCCTCGCGCGTCGCCGCGCGCCCGGGGGCGAAAGCGAGGCCGTCGATCGGCTCCCGGGCGAGGAGCCCGCGGATGGCCTCAATGCGGCCCGCGTGCTCCGGAAAATCCCAGCCGACCTGCACGCCCTGCAGGATCTTGCGCACACGACGGTCGAGGCGACCGGGCAGAAACTCCACGTTCGGGTCCGGGCGGTGCGCCTGCACGCGCTCGTCGTAGAAGAGCGTAACGGGTGGGCGAGAGCTCATGGATTCTTGCACTGCAATGCGCTCGTCACTTTCGCGAATTGATGTACCGCTGTATGAGTTCGTACAAGCATAGCTCAAACTTCGGGCGGACCTTCGCCGCGCACCCGTGACCGATCCTCACGACGGAACTGGCGCCCTCAAAGCGCGGCGAAGGATAGCGCAGCCTCGCTACTGACGCCGCCGGGGCACCATCGGGCCCGCGTACCGCGGACGTCAACGTGGACGAAGGGGCCGTGAGCGCTGTTGCCTCCATAGACACCGAGCCCACCGATGCGCCTGCCGAACGCCCCGCGCTGCGACATACCGTTGATGAACTCCGCCAGCCACTGCGCGTCGGCGCGGTCGAAGACACCGTCGCCATTGAGATCGTCCATGATCCCGTCCTCGGGATCGACGTCAATATAGAGATCGGCCGCACCGCCCCAGAGATGACGGCTGTAGGCAACATTGCCGATTGCCTTGTTGTAGAAAGGTGTACGGTAGCCGCTCATGATCTCGAGGCGCGGTGTCCGGTGGCCAGCGGCGTTAAGTGCCCTTAAGATGTTCTCTAGCTTCAGCAGCAGCGATGCCCGCAAGACAAGGTACTTCGGATAGTCGGAAGCCTGCTTGGCGGCGAACTGTCCCAGCCTGAAGTTAGGTGACAGCTGCAGTTCGGCCAGCTCTTGCGTCAACTCGACAAACCCCTCTGGTGGCAGGTAGATCGCCTCTCCACGCAGCGGCGTGACCGGATAGGCTCCGATTCGATAGCCATTCAGGATACCTGACGCATCGACACGGGTTGCCGGCAGCAGCGTAAATACCTTAAGCCGCGCGATTTCACCGGTTTCCCGGTTTTCCACCTCGAGGACGCTGTGTCCGTGCACGGCAGGCGCGACCAGGGGCCCGTCACCGGGCTCAAGCGCCGCTCCATCCTGACGAAGCAGCGGCCGTTGCGCGCTGTTGTCGAACTCCACCAGGATGTTGCTGCCTGGCATGATAAAAATTGAGAATACCGGGTAGGGAATGGTCAGACCGTTGACCCGCAAGGGCATCGAGAGACGACCATCATCCCAGGCCCAGGTAGCTGCCGGCAGCAGCAAGAGCAGGCCGAAGAGCAGCGCTTTCATGCCTCGGCACCTCTCAGGGCCGCGACGATCGGCTTGTCGCGCCGGTAGACGTCCCGCCGGAAACTGACAGCCCCGTCCGCCGATGCGAACGCCGTGAAATAGACGAGGTACGTTGACAACGGGTTGCGCAAATAAATCGTCTGGGTCTCGCCATTCGACAACAGCGCCGGAAGCTCGGAGACCGCCGGATTTCCATCCCGCCGGAGCAACCATTCTGCCAGCTCAAGGGTGTTTGCCCCAACCACCCCTTCGGATTCCAGGCCGGCAGACTTCTGGTAAGCCAGAACGGCCTCCCGCAGCCGTTCGTCATAGGTCTGGTCGTAATCCCCGGGACCAAGCAGGCGCTGCTTGAGAAGCGCGATCCGCTCGCTCGACTCGCCCGGCCTGAGCAGAGCGCCGGGCGGAATCGTGACCGTTGATACCTCCCCGGCGTCGACCAGCTCAGTCCGTTTTTCAAGGAGCCGGCGGTAACCTACGGCACTCGGCCACAGGCGCGCGAGGAGCTTGTCGACCGGCTGATCGCCCTACGCAGCGAGCAGTAGCAGCGCCGCAGGGTCCGCCTCGTCGGGGGCCAGCTGCCAACCGGGATCGAGCGTGGGCGGCTTGACGGCACCGCTTGAGCGATGCCGGGCCTGCGCCAGGAAAGCATCGCTCAGCAGGAGCTCGAGTGCTGTGAGAGCCGCGGGATCAGCGTCAACTACCAAGCTGCGGATTGTCGCCAGGTGATACCGGTCCGGGTCCAGACCATGCCGGGCCGACTCCTCGAGCGAGCGCAGAAGGCCCGCTGACTCCCCGGCCAGCGGCGAACCGGGCGACCAGAGAGGGCGATGGTTCCGGGATCGGTAAACGCGCCGAAGGTCATCCAACTCGATAAGCTGTCGATCAGCGATGCGTGGCGACGCGCCCGCATCGATGCCTTCAAAGAAGCGACGCAGTTCATCCTGGGTAGTCGCCGAAAGCGCCTGCTGGCCAGGGAACACCGGGGTCGCCAACAGGAACAGCAGGCTGATGAACGTCAGGGACCGCCGGCTTGCCATGGGAGACTTCCGCTGGGGATAGGACTGCGATAGCGTAAGGCAAGGAGGGTAGGCGAAGGCAAGAGGCGACGGTTCTTGCCAATGCCGGCCCCCGCGTGCTACCGGGCCCTCGTGATCAGTCTGTGGAGTATTGGTATGGGAACGCTCAGGCGCAGGATTGCAATCGTTGTTCCGCTCGTTGCAGTGCTTTCTGCGTGTACGTGGGTCAGGCTCAGCGACGCCGGGCGTGACGTAGCGGTCGTGAGTACGGCGCCCTCGAACTGTAAACGCCTTGGAACGAGCACCTCGGTGACGAGGGCCAGCATCGCGTCCATCGACCGACGCGACGCGAAGGTTGTCGGCGAACTGGAAACCCTGGCTCGCAATGCAGCGGGCAAGATGGGCGGCGATACGATCGTGGCCGAAACGGCCATCTCCGAAGAGGGCGAGCAGAGTTTCGTGGTCTATCGCTGTGGGGACTGAAACGAGGCTTCGGCGCCCATCGCTGGGCTAGCAGTTGTCGCGGAACGGCAGGCAGCGGCGCTTGAACAGAGTCTGATCCACCCATCCTTTTCATGCGGGTCTGTCACCCTTGCCGATCGAAGGGTTGGGGCGGGGATACCGCCTCCGGCAAACTCCGCCGGAGGTGATAAAGTCCGGAAGTCTTATCGCGTCGTGTAGCCACCGTTCGCAAAGAGGGTCTGACCGGTGATCCACCAACCCTCGGAAGCCAGGAATTTCACGATGGGAACAATGTCCTCGATCATGGTGAGCTGATTGCCCATGCCCTGAGATTTGTGGAACTCCACGCGCTGGGGGGTTTCTTGGCCGTAGAAGAACGGCGTGTCCATCGGGCCGGGTGCAACGTTGTTGACGGAAATGCCACGCCCAGAAAACTCTTTGGCCGCGGCCCGGGTGAAATGTTCCACCGGGGCCTTGCCGCCGGCATAGGTCGAATAGCCATCGGTAAACGCGGCCAGCAAAGCGGTCAGAATCGTGATGAGTTTGCCGTTGTCGTTCAGATGCAATCCCGCCTCCTTGATGAAGAAGTAGGCGGATTTCGCATTGATGGCCATCATCTCGTCGAACTCGGCTTCCGTGGTTTCGGTAATCGGCTTGCGCAGGACCTTCCCAACGGTGTTGACCGCGACATCGATGCCGTCGAAGTGGCCTTTGGCCTGCTGAAAGAGGGCCGCGACATTGTCGGCCTGGGTCAGGTCGCCCTGGATCGCAAGCGCGTTGCGCC
This sequence comes from Pseudohaliea sp., assembly GCF_040217025.1. Classification (GTDB taxonomy): domain Bacteria; phylum Pseudomonadota; class Gammaproteobacteria; order Pseudomonadales; family Halieaceae; genus Pseudohaliea. The sequence goes on from NZ_JAVJOA010000010.1 coordinate 675,545, forward strand.
CCATGCTTTTGATGGCGTCGACCGTTTCGAAGGCGTCTTTCTCAGAGGCGGTACTGTTGTAGTGCACCACGATGTCCATCCCGCTTGCGGCGAATTCCCGGCTGATAAGCCCGCCGAGGTTTTTTGCGCCGCCTGAAACAAGAGCCACTTTTCCGTTCAGATCAATCTTTGCCATAAGTTTTCACCTGCGTTTCGTGAAGAGAGCTCGGTACGGTGGGCCGTACCGATCAAGCTCGACGTAGGCTAAACAATTGCATATCCCGCAGGAAGACAGCTATTCTGCAAGCATTCGTTGCATAATTTGCAATAACTATGCGGACTGTCGAGCACATGTTTGTTCGAGTGGTGGAGTCAGGCAGCTTCAAGAAGGCGGCCGAGTCGCTGAAACTCGAACCGTCTTCCGTGAGCCGGCAGATCGCCGCGCTGGAAGAGCGCCTCCAGGTCCGGTTGCTGCGTCGGTCAACGCAACGGACCACGCCCACGGAGCTGGGGCAGCGATATTACGAGCGCCTGCGCGTGATCCTCGCCGATCAATTGGCGCTGGAAGAGGAGATTCGAAGCGGCACCTCTCTACTCACCGGCAAATTGCGGGTTACTGCGCCGGTGGATTTCGGCACCAGGTTCGTGGTTCCCGTTGCGTGCCAGCTGCAAGAGCTGGCACCGGAACTGTCGGTGGAACTGTTACTGAGCAGCTCGTTCGAGAATCTGCTGGAGCACGATCTGGATGTCGCCGTTCGCATCGGCAAGCTGCCCGATTCGAGCCTGGTCGGTAAGCTTGTGGGCCACAACGAGCGAGTGCTGGTCGCGAGCCCCGAATACCTGGAAAAGCGCGGCACACCGACAACACTGGATCAACTGGAGCGGCACAATTTTATTCTGTACTCCCTCGGCCAGGCGAAAAGTGACATTGAGTTTGCTGATGGCAGTCGTTTCTCGCACTTGAAGATCCAGAGCGATATGACCGTCAACAGCTTCGCCGCGGTACGCCAGTTAGTGCTGCAGGCCAGGGGCATTCACCTGGGCCCGTTGTGGGGGTTTGCAGAAGATATCGAGCGCGGCCGGCTGGTGCGCTTGCTGCCGGACAACGCATTGCGGAGCTTCCCGGTACACGCGGTGTATCCGGCCCGCTCATACCTGCCGGTGAAAGTGAAGGAATTCGTCAGGCTGTTAACCGACGAGCTGAATTCGCAGGCCGCGTAGCGGAACGGCTTGCTTATGCAAAGCTAAGGGCCGATACCGTCAGTGCGAGGGATGGGATTCGTTGGACACCGCCCTCTGCCTGTCATTCTGGCAGGCCGGCAAGGGCTGCCAGGTGAAGACCTTGCGCACCTGCTGCGGACCGAGAGCGATGCGGAACGTTATCGCCGCACCGTGCAGCGGCGCCAGTGCATCCGCCTCAAAGGCATCCCCCCTTAGCTGGTCGTGCGTCTCGGCACGCTGCCGCGGGCCCTGCTGCTCCAGCTGCGACCGGCACGCTTCGCAAGCAGGGTGTGCACAAGCGGGAAGAGTGTCTCGCCCGTCGGCACCTTACCCGCTGGACAAGCACGCAGCCGGGGAACACGGGCTGCGGCAGTTGAACGTCGAGCAGCGCGGCCTTCTCGACTTTGAGGACGGATGGACGATTCAGTCCACAGCCTGACCGAGGCGGCTCGACCGAGGCGGCTCGGCATGGCGATTCGGTCTGCGCGCTCACTTCCGATCTGACATCCTGGAGGCCGGTCGAACTATCGCGATTACGGTAAGCCTCGACGCGTCGGTGGAATGAGCTTTAATCTATGATTCATTTCATTTGCCGATGGAGGGCGCGTGCATGGATTGCCGGGATCGCAAGCAGTTCCGACCAATGCGCTGATCGACTGACCGGAGGGGATCTTGATCATCCAGATTGATCTTGTTGGCGGTGCGCGATGGTTTGATCTCGTCTCACCCACGGCTGAAGAGGAACAGCGGATCGAAACACTGCTCCGGATCGATGTCCCGACGCAAGAGGATATTCAGCGCCATGAGCTCTCTAGCAGACTTTATCGCGACAGCGGCGCCGTTTTCACGGCGGCGAAAGTCGTGATCCGGGGCGATACGCCGTTACCTCAGACGACGAACGTCGCATTCATTCTCCAGGACCAGGCACTGGTGACCGTACGCTACGAGCCGAGCCGGACCTTTGATCTTGTCGCTAACGAAATGCAGCGCACGGACGCAGCGAAATCGAACACGGTGGTGCTGATCGGCCTCATCGAGGCGCTCGTTGATCGAGCATCGGAACTGCTCGAGGACGCGGCTGATGCCGCCGACGAAATGAGCGTGCCGAGCCCTCCGGCCGAAGGACAACACCGCAAGCGCCACAGCACAGCCGAGCTCGAGGCCGTTCTCGGCGAGGTCCAGAGGCTCCATCGGCGAGTTGCAAAGGTCCGGGAAAGCCTGGTATCGCTCGGCCGCATGACCGGCTTTCTGCTCGCGCAGTCGGACATCGAGGACAACGAATTTCGCACTCGCGCGAAAAGCACCAGCCGCGACATCGTCTCGGTAACGGATCACGCGACGTTCGTCGCTCAGAACGTCCAGTTCGTACTCGATACGCTGCTGGGGCTAATCAGCGTAGAACAGAACGCCATCGTGAAGTTCTTTTCGATCGTTGCCGTGGTACTGCTGCCCCCGACCCTGATTGCGGCGATATATGGCATGAATTTCCAGGTAATGCCGGAGCTGACTTGGCGCTGGGGCTATCCCGCCGCGCTCTTGGCTATGCTGGCTTCCGCGGTCTTGCCTTACCGCTGGTGCCGAAGGCGCGGTTGGCTGTAACGCTGTTAATGAACCCGCCGCACCAACGGTCGCCGACGGCAGGCGTCGGTTCGACAGGGTCGGGAAATCGGTTCGACACCAATGAGACTGGGAATGATTGAAACCTCTTTGCTGCTGATCGCTGGCCTCGTGCTGTTGATCGTGGGCGGCGAACTACTGGTCCGAGGCGCGGTGCGCGTCGCCACCGCCGTGGGAGTATCGCCCCTGGTCATCGGACTGACCCTGGTCGGGTTCGGGACATCGACGCCGGAACTTGTGACGTCCGTGCAGGCGGCACTGATGAAATCGCCCGGCATCGCCTACGGCAATATCGTGGGCTCGAATATCTCCAATATCCTGCTCATTGTCGGAGCCGCCGCACTCCTCAGCCCGATGGCGATCACCTCGGTGGCGCTGAAGCGCGACGGAGTTGTGATGCTGGTCGTGGCCCTCGCCTTCGCCGCGGTCGCCGCGCTAGCGCCACTGGGAAGAGCCGCTGGTGTGGTCTTCATTGCCCTGCTGCTCGCCTATGTCTATCTGGCCTTTCGCCAGGAGACATCCGCGGCCACTTCGGAACATGTTGCCGTCTACGAAAAAAGCGTCGCGTTGCAGGAAGCCGACTCAGCGCTCGCACCATCGAGCCGTCCGCGGGGATCGCTGGCTGTCTCCACCCTGATCGCGCTTACAGGCCTGTTACTCGTGGTGGTTGGAGGTCGGTTCCTGGTGGACGCTGCCGTCGCCCTCGCGAGGGGCTTCGGCATTTCAGAAACCGTCATCGGGCTGACCATCGTCGCGGTCGGAACCTCGATGCCTGAGTTCGTCACATCGGTGGTTGCCAGCATTCGCAAGCAGGGAGACGTGGCGTTCGGCAACATCATCGGGTCGAATATCTACAATCTTCTCGGAATCGGCGGCTTCACCGCGCTGATCGCCCCGGGCCCTGTCCCAGCAGCGATCATCCGCTTCGACAACCTCGCTATGGTTGGCGTATCCGCCGCGCTGCTGCTGTTCGCGTGGACAGGACTTCGAATCTCACGCCGGGAAGGTGCGCTACTACTCGCCGGCTACGCTATCTATGTGTATGCGATCTGGCCTTAATACGGCCCGCCGGATGGATTACGATCTAGGGTTATTTGACCGAGCCCTGAACCGGGTGGAGCCGGTGAGGATAAACCCCTTTGCTCCGGAAGTGTCACCTATGTGCTCGGAACTAAAGTGTCACCTATGTGCCCGGTAAGGACAGGCGCCTCGAGCAATTTCACAAACTCAGAACGACGACTGGCCGTCAGCAGAAGCTTTTCAGTCGCTCGTGTCATCGCGACGTAGAGCAAGCGGGCTTCCGCCTCCTGTTCAATATTATCTCTCGGCAGATAGCCCACGCCCGGGATCACAACTAACGGAAACTCCAGCCCCTTACTACTGTGCATTGTCATCACCTTGACCGTATCTGCACTCATATCGAGAGACTTCTTTTCCTGCTGGTCGATAACTCTGCTGTGCGGGACCCCCTCTGCTGAAAGGGCTGCGCAGATCCGATCTGCAAGCCGCTTCGTTACGCACGTGACCAGCATATCGCTCCAGGGCTGGCAGCGCTTTTCATTCATTGCGCGCAGAAATCTTGAAACGTAACGATGCTCATCGGACTCTGCCTGCAGCAGTCTGAAGTAAGGCTGAGGGCCAGATCGCCCGGCCGCCTCCGGCTCCACAAGCGGCACGTGGTCTTCATCACTCGCTGACGGAGAGAGGTAGTTGCTCGCGAAGCGATAGGCAAAAGCAAGAATCTCGTCGGTGTTCCGGTAGTTGATTCGGAGCACAGTGGTTCGCCCACGAGCTTGAATCCCAACGCTGGATAGGCTGAAGTCGAGAGGTTTCTTGGACCGATAGATTGACTGCGCATCGTCGTACAGCAACAGTAGCGACCCTTCCTTCGGATCGACCATCTGCACTACCATCCTTAGCCAATCAGCTTCAAAATCGTGCCCCTCGTCAATCAACAGAGCGCCATACTGTCCTCGCGGAATCTGCCCTCTGTCCACCGCCCGAATGACGCTGTTCACGAGGTCCGCAGCGTAACTGTCGCCATGCTGCGGGCGCGGCAGGTTATACGCCCTCATTTGTGACGCGCACCAGTCATGAAAGTGATAGACCTGTACTTTGTCGCCCACTCCCCGACTCGCCAGCATGCTGCGTAGTCGCGCAGCGAGCGTGATGTTGAAACAGACCACCAAGATTGGCTTGCTTAAAACCTCAGCTAAATAAAGGCTGCGATAGCCAAGGATCATCGTTTTGCCCGAACCCGCCACTCCATGGATGACTCGATGACCAGAACCTAGACTCCGGGCCAGTTTTTCTTGCTGCATGTCCATGACTTTCACGACGTCCGGTAGCAGCTCGGCCACACTCTTGTCTGTTTCCCCTTGCGGAGGTGATTCGAACACAAACTCCTCAGTCCCTATGCGGACTTCTGGAAAGATATGCCAGCGAATTCGATCGAGCTGGGGCAATGACAATTTTCGCTGGAACACTACGTTGAACATGCCCCAGAGCTTCGACTGAAACACCTCCAAATCAGTAGATTCAGTCATTTCATCGCTGCAGAGTGTCTGGTTGGTCGGGAGCACCTCTCCAAGTTGAGCTCTCTCGAATTGCTTGCGCGTAATATTGGAGAGTACGACCCCGAAGCCGTAAGGGAAGATCAAATTACCCTTGTAGCGCCCACCCGGATGGACGAGTTGATGGTCGGCCTGGAGCCTGTTAACTAACTGATAGGCACACTGCCTCACCTGCTCGATTGGATTTCCGACACGCTTTATGCCACTGCTTGTGAGCAGTTCGACAGAGGCGCGATCGACTGAACGAATCGTGTCGAGCTTCCAATCTTTGACCTCGAGGAGAAGAAGCCCGCGAGCGGGGTGCAAGACGATGAAATCTGAATACTTCTGCCGGCCGCCGAGCGGAATGTCGAACCAGCAGGAATAATCGTCCTCCAGATGACTTTCCAGCCGCCTCGCCAGACGTTTCTCTCCGGACGTCATTTTCGGCAGACAGGAATTGAGTGAGGGAATCAACGTTGCCATCGGCAGGAACCATGCGTTCGGTCAGCTCAACCTTGGTAAGCTACGAAACCCATACATGAACTATTAAACCTCTAACCTAGAGCCTATAAATAACCGAGAAAATCACAAGCCCGGAAATGATAACCAGTCGCCACTTTATCGAATGCCAGAGCACCTCACGTACTGGTTAACTGTTCACTGAATTCATGACGCGCAAAAAGTAGCTTGAGCCATCTACTTCAGTGGCAACCATCCAAAGACCGGGGTGCGCAGGCTGAGCATGGATCACGCGAACAGCGGTATCGTCACCCACTCTTCGGCGGCAGAACGGGGAGAACGGCTAGCTGCAGCGACAATGATTGACCGACCGGCGCATTGCGCCAACTCGAAGGCCACTCATTATCGACGGCAGTGAGGCACTTGGACTGAAAAAGTGGTGGGCCGTGCTGGGCTCAACCGGGGCGCGCAGCCCAGCGACCAATCATTATCGACGGCAGTGTGGTTATCAGCTGGAAAAAAATGGTGGGCCGTGCTGGGCTCGAACCAGCGACCAATTGGTTAAAAGCCAACTGCTCTACCAACTGAGCTAACGGCCCTGAGGAGGGCCCCGGCGGGGCGTTGCCCGAGCACCGAGTGAGGCGCGTATCTTACGGATTTGCCGGCAAAACACAAGGGCGATTTCCGGGTTCGGCCTCAGCTCCCGGCGTAGTGCGTGGGGTCCGGTACGCCGGCGGCTTCGAAGCCCTCCCGGCGCAGCCGGCAGGCGTCGCAGCGGCCGCAGGCCAGGCCGTCGTCCGTGGCCTGGTAGCAGGACACCGTGAGCGCGTAGTCGACTCCGAGCTCGATGCCGCGGCGGACGATCGCCGCCTTGCCCAGGTCCATGAGCGGCGCGCGCACGCGGATACCACCCTCTTCCACGCCCACGCGGGTGGCCAGGTTGGCGACACGCTCAAAGGCTTCAATGAAGGCCGGCCGGCAGTCCGGGTAGCCGGAGTAGTCCACGGCGTTGACGCCGATGAAGATGTCGCGGGCGTCGAGCACCTCGGCCCAGCCGAGGGCGATGGCGAGGAACACGGTATTGCGCGCCGGCACGTAGGTGACCGGGATGCCCTCGGTAGCCTCCTCGGGCACGGCGATGGCGGCATCCGTGAGCGCCGATCCGCCGATACTGTCGAGGTTCAGCGAGACGACCTTGTGCTCAACGTCGCCGAGCGCCGCGGACACCCGCGCCGCCGCATTGAGTTCCGCCCGGTGTCGCTGTCCGTAGTCGAAGCTCAGCGTATAGCAGGCATAACCCTCGGCCCGGGCCATGGCGAGCACGGTGCTGGAGTCCAGGCCTCCCGAAGTCAGGATGACGGCACGCTTTTCCACGGCTGTCAGTGTCCCGGCTCGTCGTTCCAGAGGAGCTTGTGCAGCTGCAGCTGCAGGCGCACCGGCAGCCGGTCCGCCAGGATCCACTCGGCGAGCTCCCGGGGATCCTGCTCACCGTGGCTGGGGGAGAAGAGCACATCGCCGGCGCGCTCCGCCAGGCGGTACTCGTCGAGCTTGAAGCGCGCCCAGTCATAGTCCGCGCGGTCGCAGATCACGAACTTGACCTGGTCCTGCCCGGTCAGGTGCTCGATGTTGCCGTAGTCATTGCGCGCCATTTCCCCGGAGGCCGGCGTCTTCAGGTCGAGCACTTTCACCACCCGCGGGTCCACCTCCGCCACGGGCATGGCGCCGCTGGTCTCCAGGGAGACCTCATAGCCGGCGTCGCAGAGCACCGCAAGCAGCGGCAGGCAGGCCGGCTGTGCGAGCGGCTCACCGCCGGTCACGGTGACGTAGCGGGCGCCGTAGCCGGCGACGGCGTCGAGGACCCGCTCCTGCGTCCACAGCTCGCCGCCGCTGAAGGCATAGGCCGTGTCGCAGTAGACGCAGCGCAGCGGGCAGCCGGTGAGGCGCACGAAGACGGTGGGCAGGCCCACGGTCCTCGCCTCGCCCTGGAGCGAGTGGAAGATCTCGGTGATGCGCAGGGTCGTTGCGCTGGGGTCTACGGCGGCGGTCATGGTCGACCCGCTCAGAGATTCTGCTGGATGAATTCCTTGGCCAGCCCCGCGGCGGAGCTCTCCGGGTACTGGCGGATCACCCGGTCCAGGAATTCCCTCGAGCGGTCCCGGTTGCCCTTGATGTAGTGCACCCGCCCCAGCTTGTAGAGGGCGTCGGGTTCCTTGGCGTTACCCGGGTACTGGTCGAGGAGAAGCATGAAGGACTGCCGCGCCGCCTCCGGGTCCGGCGGCTGCAGCACGAGGTAGAGTTCGCCGAGCCAGTAGTGCGCGTTCGCCGCGTAGCGCCCGTCCGGGAAACGCTCGAGGAACTGCTTGAAGGCCGTGACGGCGTCGCCGAACTCCTGGTTGCGCACCAGCGCGTAGGCCGCGCGGTAGGCGTCGCCCTCGCCGGGCAGTTCGGCCGCCTCGCTGCCTCCGCTGGCGGCCGGGGTGCTCATGACCGGGCTCTCACCGCTGCTGCTGTCGGTCGGAGCGGCCCCGCCGGCGAGGCGCCGGTCCAGGTCGAGGTAGCGCTCGAGGCTCTGTTCCTTCAGCCGGCGGATCTCGTAGGCCTGTTCTTCGACCTTGCCGTTGAGCTGCATGACTTCCTGCTGCAAACGCTGCAGCTGGATGAAGAGATTGCCGATGGTCTGCTCGCTGTTGCCCGCAGGCGCCGGGGCGCGGCTGACCGGGGCGGGTGCGGCGCTACTGTCGAGCCCGTAGCTGCGCGCCGGGGTCGGCTGGGCCGCACTGCTGTTGCCGGCGCGGGCGCGCTCGGCCTCGACGTCGATGTAGTCCTGGCCCAGGGCCCCAAAGGACACCGGGCCGGCCATGAGGGCCAGCCCGGTCAGGAGTACCTTGGGTGCTCGATACCGCATCGCGTGCCGCTGTCGCTTACTTCACCAGCTCCACGCGGCGGTTCTGCGACCAGTTCGCCTCGCCGGAGCCGTAGGCGACCGGCTTTTCTTCGCCGTAGCTGATGGTTTCGATGCGGTAGCTGGCGATGCCGTTGACGACCATGTAGTCGCGCACGGCATTGGCACGGCGTTCGCCAAGCGCCATGTTGTAGTCGCGGGTGCCGCGCTCGTCGGTGTGGCCCTCGAGCCGGACACTCGCGTCATTGGTCTTCAGCAGCGCGATGTGGGCGTCCAGCGCGTCCTGCGCTTCCGGCTTGAGCACGGAGCTGTCGAAGTCGAAGTAAAAGACGTTGCCGGCGGCCATGGCAGCCTGCTCAAGCTGGCGCTGCTCGGCGGCAGCGGCCTCGGCAGCCTGGCGCTCCGCTTCCCGGGCGGCTTCCGCGGCGGCGACCTCGGCCTGGCGTGCAGCCTCGGCGGCGGCTTCGTCTTCCTTGCTGCCGGAGCCGGAGCAGGCAACGAGGAACGCGGCGGTGAACAGCAGGGTCAGTGCCTTGCCGGCGACTGGCAGATGGTTCATAGCGGTTTTCCTTCCCTTCATATCGTTGTTAGAGCGGCCGCGCTGTCGGGCGCTCACTGGCTGATATACGGCGACCAGGCCGGCTCGCGGACGTCCCCGCTGCGCGCCGGCAGACGGAACTTGACGCCGCCGTCGACGGACACGGCAGAGAGAATCCCACGGTCCCCCAGCTTGGTGGCATACAATATCATAGAGCCATTGGGCGCGATACTCGGACTTTCGTCCAGGTCCGTGCTCGTGAGCACATGCAGGCGCTCGGTCACCAGGTCGTGGATGGCGATGTGGAACTGCCCCTCCCGCTGGTGGACCAGGGCCACGTTACGCCCGTCCTGGGCGACCCGGGCCCGGGCGTTGTAGACCCCCTCGAAGGTGACCCGGTCGGTAATCCCGGACTGCAGGTTGTAGCGGTAGATCTGCGGCCGGCCGCCCCGGTCGGAGGTGAACAGCAGCGATTTCCCGTCCGGCATCCAGGTCGGTTCCGTATCGATGGCGTAGTGACGCGTGATGCGGGTCAGGCGCTTGCTGGCGAGGTCGAGCAGGTAGATGTCCGGGCTGCCGTCCTTGGACAGCACCATGGCCAGCGTGTTGCCGTCCGGCGACCAGGCCGGAGAGCTGTTCAGGCCCCGGAAGTTGGTGAGCTGCTCGCGGGCGCCGGTCTGCAGGTCCTGGCGGAAGATCGCCGGTCGGCCGGTCTCGAAAGACACGTAGGCCACCTGGCTCGCATCCGGCGCCCAGGTCGGCGCCATCACCGGTTCCCGGGACTCGAGCAGCACGATGGGCCGCGCGCCGTCGCTGTCGGCGAGGGTGAGACGGTAATAGTCCTTGCCGCCGGGGTTGCGGGTCACGGAGACGTATAGCAGGCGGGTGGCAAAGGCACCGGGAATGCCCGTGAGCCGCTCGTAGATTGCGTCGGAGACCCGGTGCGCCAGCATGCGCGCCTCGTTCACGGGACCCGTCACCGTGCCCGTGGTCACCTCGCGCTGGCGGTTCACGTCGTAGAGGGCATAGTCGATCCGCAGCTCCTCCGCCGCGCTCGCCCGGCCGACAAGCAGGTACTCGGTACCGATGGCGCGCCAGTCGCGGTAGAAGATTTCCGCTTCGCTGCTCGGCAGGCTGAGCATGTCGCCGCGGTCCACCGGGGCGAACTGGCCGCTGCGGGCGAGGTCGCCCTGCACGACCCCGGCGATGTCTTCCGGTATCGCACCCGTGCTGGCAAAGGGCACGACGGCGATGGGCGTCGGGTCGTCCACGCCCTGGGTAATCTCGATGACCAGCTCCGCGCGGGCGGCGAGCGGCGCGAGGAGAGCCAGGAACAGGACACGGACAAGGCAGGCAACACGTCTGTTGATCGTCATCAGTAGCGAAGGTCCTCGGGTCTGAACAGGAGGCGGAAACGCCGGAATGTCTTTTCGAACTCGCGGGTCGGCAGGTTGGACAGCTCCGGGAAGCTGCCAGCCTTCTCCACCGCGTTCACCGCCGAGCGGTCGAAGGCGGCGTTACCGCTGGAGCGTAGCACGGTCACGCTCACGATCTCGCCGGTGGGCACGAGCTGCACCGAGAGGAGCGCCTCCATGCCGTTGCGCGCGCTCGGCGGCCGGCTCCAGTAGCCGATCACCGTGCGCTGGATCAGCGCCGCGTAGCTGGCTGCCATCTCCTCGGCAGTGACGGCAACGCGGGCCTCTTCCTCGCTGGCCACCGCCGCTTCGAGCTCCCTGCGCGCCAGGGCAGCCAGTTCCTCGGCGCTCATGCGCTGCGCTTCCCGCGGCTCGGGCCTGGGCTCGGGTTTCGGCTCGGGCCTGGGCGCCGTCTCGACCGGCTTTGTCTGCTGCGCCGCAGGCGCGGGCTTCGGTGTCGGCCTGGCCTGCTGCCGCGGCTGGGCCTTCGGCTCCGATCTCGGCTTCGGCGCGGGCCGGGGTTCGGCCTTTGGTTTCGGCTCCGGGCGCAGCTGGTCCAGGGTCACCAGCTTCGCCTCGATGATCTTCGGCGTGATGGTGCGCGCCTCGATGGTCCGCTCGGGCTGCCACTCCCAGCGCGCGGCCAGCGCGAGCAGCAGAAGCCCGTGGAGGGCCAGCGTGGCCGCCGCGGGCAGCAGCTTGAGAGCCGGGCTGTCCGGCGCCAGCAGGGCGCTCATCGCGGGTCTTCCGTGACCAGGCCGACGGCGGGCGCGCCGGCCTCCTGCAGGGCAGCCATGAGGGTGACGACTTCACCGTAGGGCACGGCCTCGTCCCCCCAGACCAGCACCGGCTTGTCCGGGCTGCGGCGCATCACCGCCCCTACCCGCTGCTGGATCGTGGCCAGCGAGAGGGGCCGCTCCTCGTCAGCGCCCAGGTTGAGAAAGAGCTGGCCCGCGCTGTTCACCGATACGATCACCGGCTCGCTGTCCTGGTTCTCCACCGGCTCCGCCGCGGCGTCGGGCAGCTCCACCTTCACACCCTGCATGAGCATCGGCGCGGTCACCATGAAGATGATCAGCAGCACGAGCATCACGTCGATGTAGGGCACGACGTTGATCTCGGCCATGGGCCGGTGCTTGTTGCGCTGGCGGCCCACCGCGGATCAGCCCTCCCGGGGACGGCCGCGCAGGGCGTAGGCCTGGCGGTAGAGGATGCTCGAGAACTCGTCGACGAAGGTCTCGTAGCGGTTCTCGAACATGTCCACGCGGGCGGCGAAGCGGTTGTAGGCCATCACCGCGGGGATGGCTGCGAACAGGCCCATGGCCGTGGCCACCAGGGCCTCGGAGATCCCCGGCGCTACCGTGGCCAGGGTGGCCTGGGTCGCGTTGGCGAGGCCGCGGAAGGAATGCATGATCCCCCACACGGTACCGAACAGGCCGATGTAGGGGCTGGTGGAGCCCACGGAAGCGAGGAAGGGGAGATTCTTCTCCAGCCGCTCCTCCTCGCGCAGCGTGGCCACGCGCATGGCCCGGCGCGCGCCCTCCACGGTCGCCTCGGCATCCATGTCGGACTGCTTGGCGAGCCGGGAAAACTCCTTGAAGCCGGCGCGGAAGATGCTTTCCATGCCGAGGATCGTGTCGCCGTCCGCGGCGCGCTGGTTGCCCTCGCGGTAGAGCTCGGCGAGGTCGATGCCGGACCAGAACTGCTCCTCGAAGGCGAGCATGTCGCCGAGGCTCTGGCGGTAGTAGAGGACGCGCTGCGCGATCATGTACCAGGAGGTGACGGACGCGGCGAGCAGGAGCAGCATGACCGCCTGCACGGTGAAGCTCGCATTGAGCACGAGGTCCAGAAGGCTGAGCTGTTCTTCCAAGTCCCTACTCCCCGGTGATGACGGCGCGAAGTGTAGCAAGCATGTCGCGCGGGATGCGACGCGGCCGCAGCGTGGCACCGTCCACGCAGGCGATGGTGATCTCCCCGCTGACCAGCGTTTCGCCACCCCTTCGCACAGCCTGCGCCAGCGCCAGCGTCGCGCCGGCGGCCCGGTGCGGCAGCACGGTCACCGCGAGCAGGTCATCGAGCCGTGCCGGTGCATGCCAGGTCAGCGACGCATCGCGGACCACGAACATGAGGCCCGCCGGGAGCAGCTTGTCCCAGCCGCTGCCGAGCTCGCGCAGGAACTCGGTGCGGGCGCGCTCCATGAACTTCAGGTAATTCACGTAGTAGACGATGCCGCCGGCGTCCGTATCTTCAATGTAGACGCGCACCGGCAGCGAAAATTCACCGCCGCTCACGGTTCCTCGTCCGGCGACCCGTCCAGGGGCAGGGACGGCTGTGGCGGCACCTCCCTGCCGCGCTCCGGGGCGGGGAGCCCGAAGTGCAGGTAGGCGTTGCGGGTGACCACGCGGCCGCGGGGGGTGCGGACGATGAAGCCCTGCTGGATCAGGTACGGCTCGAGCACGTCCTCGATGGTGCCGCGCTCCTCCGAGAGCGAGGCGGCGAGGCTGTCGATGCCCACGGGGCCGCCGTCGAACTTCTCGATCAGCGTGAGCAGCAGGCGCCGGTCGAGATGATCGAAGCCGGCGGCATCGACGCTGAGCATGTCGAGGGCCCGGTCCGCCGTGCCGGCATCGATGCGCCCGTCGCCGCGGACCTCGGCAAAGTCGCGCACGCGCCGGAGCAGCCGGTTGGCGATGCGCGGCGTACCCCGGGAACGCCGGGCGATCTCCGCCGCGCCGCCGGCGTCCATGGGAATACCGAGGATGCCCGCGCTGCGGCCGACGATATGGGCGAGGTCAGCCACCTCGTAAAACTCCAGGCGCTGCACGATGCCGAAGCGATCCCTCAGCGGCGAGGTCAGCAGGCCGGCGCGCGTGGTGGCGCCGACCAGCGTAAAGGGCGGCAGATCGAGCTTGATGGAGCGCGCCGCCGGCCCCTCGCCGATCATGATGTCGAGCTGGTAGTCCTCCATGGCCGGGTAGAGGATCTCCTCGACGAAGGGGCTCAGCCGGTGGATCTCGTCGATGAAAAGCACGTCCCCGGGCTCGAGGTTGGTCATCAGCGCGGCGATGTCGCCGGCCTTCTCGAGCACGGGGCCGGACGTGGTCTTCAGGGAGACACCGAGCTCGTGGGCCACGATGGCGGCCAGGGTGGTCTTGCCGAGCCCCGGGGGGCCGAAGATCAGCGTGTGGTCCAGGGGCTCGCGACGGGCCTTTGCCGCGGCGAGAAAGATGCCCATCTGCTCGCGCACGACCGGCTGGCCGACATAATCCTCGAGGGTCTTCGGGCGGATGGCACGGTCCTGGGCGTCCTCGCGCTCGCCGCCGCCCTCGGCCGCGAGCAGCCGGTCCGGTTCGATCATCCCCCGCCCCCGTTCATGCGCGCACCGTCGAACGCAGGGCGCGGCGGATCAGCTCCTCGCTGTCGCCGATGCTGTCGTCGTTCACCGCGGCCACCAGGCGGGCGGCCTCCGCGGGCTTGTAGCCGAGGGCCACGAGCGCGCCCTCGGCATCGGCGGTGATGTCCGCCGGGCGGCCTGCGGCCGGCGCGGCAGCGGGGGCCGCCGCGTCCTCCAGCCAGCCCTTGAGGCGGTCGCGCATCTCCACCAGCAGCCGCTCGGCGGTCTTGCGGCCGACGCCCGGCAGGGCCACGAGGGAGGCGCTGTCGTCGCGCTGCACGCAGCGCACGAAGCTGTCTGCATCCATGCCGGAGAGAATCGCCAGGGCGAGCTTCGGGCCGACGCCGGAAACGCGCACGAGGTTGCGGAACAGCTCCCGGTCCCGGGCGTCGATGAAGCCATAGAGAACCTGCGCATCCTCGCGCACGGCGAAGTGGGTCACCAGGGCGACTTCCTGGCCGAGGGCCGGGAGCTGGAACAGGGTGGTCATGGGCACCTGCAGCTCGTAGCCGATGCCGCCGACATCGACGAGGATCTCGGGGGGCTGCTTCGCTACCAGGACGCCGCGCAGGCTGCCGATCATCGCGTCGGCCCTCAGCGGACCCGGCGCCGGCGCACGGCGCTGGCGCCGGCCAGGGCGATGAGCCCCGCCTGCGTGTGCACGTGGCAGAGCGCCGCGGCCAGCGCGTCGGCCGCGTCTTCCTGCGGCGTGCCGGGGAGCTTGAGGAGTGTCTTTACCATATGCTGCACCTGCACCTTGTCGGCGGCGCCGGTGCCGACGACCGCCTGCTTGATCTGCCGCGCCGAGTACTCGCTGACCTGCATACCGGCCGCGACGCAGGGGACGATGGCCGCGCCCCGGGCCTGGCCGAGCTTGAGAGCGGAACCGGCGCTGCGGGCCATGAACACCTGCTCGATGGCCAGCTCCGACGGGCAGTGCAGCTCGACCAGCTCGGTGATGCCCGCGGCGAGCACGCGCAAGCGCTCCGGCAGCGGCCCCGCGGGCAGGCGGATCACGCCGCTGGTCAGGTAACGGGCGCCCCGCGGCCCGGTCTCGATGATACCAAAGCCCGTCTTCACGGAGCCGGGGTCGATCCCGAGGATTACCGCCATGGGTGCCGCTCCGGCGCTGCGCCTGCCCTCATAACTGTAAGAATTTACAGTATTTCGGCGGCGGGGCGAAGCCGCTCAGCCCTCGTGTTCAACCCTGCAGCTCGGCGAGGACCTCGTCGGGGATATCGACGTTCGTGTACACGTTCTGGACATCATCGAGATCCTCCAGCGCGTCGACCAGCCCCATGAGCGACTCGGCGCCGGCGGCGTCCACGGGCACCGTGGTGCTGGCGATCATGGCGACCTCCCCGCTCTCGGGCACGAGGCCCGCTTCCTCGAGGGCCGCCTTGATGGCAGAGAAGTCCTCCCAGGGTGTCATCACGTCGAAGGAGCCGTCGTCGTTGGGGATGATGTCCTCGGCGCCCGCCTCCAGGGCCACTTCCATGAGCTGCTCTTCATCGGTGCCCGCGGGGAAGGTGAGCTGGCCGCGCCGGGTGAAGAGATAGGCAACGGAGCCGTCCGTGCCGAGGTTGCCGCCGCGCTTGCTGAAGGCATGGCGCACCTCGGCGACGGTGCGGTTGCGGTTGTCGGTCATGACCTCCAGCAGCACGGCGATACCGCCCGCCGCATAGCCCTCGTAGGTCAGTTCCTCGACGTCGTCGGCCTCGTTATTGCCAGCGCCGCGGGCGATGGCCCGGTCGATGGTGTCGCGGGTCATGTTGGCGCCGAGGGCCTTGTCTACGGCCGCGCGCAGCCGCGGGTTGTCTTCCGGGAGCGGCCCGCCCTCCTTGGCGGCCACCACCAGTTCGCGGATGAGCTTGGTGAACATCTTCCCGCGCTTGGCGTCCTGGGCCGCCTTGCGGTGCTTGATGTTGGCCCATTTACTGTGGCCGGCCATGATGTCCTCCTGTCCTTTCCCCAGCCGTTCCCCTGCCTGTCCCGCCCTCGCCCGCTACCGCGCCGGCTCGTCGCCGGCGGCCGGGGCCTCGCCCGCTGCGCGCTGCTCCTGGCGCAGGCGGATGCCCACCTCCTTGAGCTGGGCGGCACTGACCGGCGACGGCGCGTCGGTCATCACGCAGTGAGCGGTCTGGGTTTTCGGGAAGGCAATCACGTCGCGGATCGAGCTCGCGCCGGTCATCAGCATCACCAGCCGGTCGAGGCCGAAGGCGAGGCCACCGTGCGGCGGTGCGCCGTAGCGCAGCGCGTCGAGAAGGAAGCCGAACTTGCTCTCTGCCTCCTCCGGCTCGATCCCGAGGATGTCGAAGACCGCTTCCTGCATGGCGCGGTCGTGGATACGGATACTGCCGCCGCCGAGCTCCGTGCCGTTGAGCACCATGTCGTAGGCCCGGGACAGCGCCTCGCCGGGGGAACGGCGCAGGCTCTCGACATCGCAGGCAGGTGCCGTGAAGGGGTGGTGCAGGGGCGCCAAGCTGCCGTCCGTGTCTTCCTCGAACATGGGGAAGTCGACGACCCAGAGCGGGGCCCAGCCTTCGCGGACAAAGCCGCGGTCGACGCCCACCTTGACGCGCAGCGCACCGAGGGACTCGTTGACGGTGCCCGCCCGGTCCGCGCCGAAGAAAAGGATATCGCCGTCCTCGGCGCAGAGGCGCTCGAGCATCCGGTCCACGACCTCGGCGGGCATGAACTTGAGAATCGGCGACTGCAGGCCGTCGAGCCCCGCCGCGAGGTCGTTGACCTTGATCCAGGCGAGGCCGCGGGCGCCGTAGTTGCCGACGTAGCGGGTGTAGTCGTCGATCTCCTTGCGCGACAGCGTGGCGCCGCCGGGCACGCGCAGGGCGGCGACGCGCCCGCGGGGATCCTCCGCAGGGCCACGGAACACCTTGAAGTCCACCGTCGCCATGAGGTCATCGAGGCTGCACAGCTCCAGGGGAATGCGCAGGTCCGGCTTGTCGGAACCGAAGCGCTCCATGGCCTCCGCCCAGGTCATGTGCTGGAAGTCACCGAGGTCGACGTCGAGCACCTCGCGGAACAGCTCGCGGATCATGCGCTCGGTGATGTCCATCACCCCGGCCTCGTCGAGGAAGGCGGTCTCGATATCGATCTGGGTGAACTCGGGCTGCCGGTCCGCGCGCAGGTCCTCGTCGCGGAAGCACTTGGCGACCTGGTAATAGCGGTCGAAGCCGGACACCATGAGCAGCTGCTTGAAGAGCTGCGGCGACTGCGGCAGCGCGAAGAAGGCCCCCGGATGGGTCCGGCTGGGCACGAGGTAATCGCGGGCCCCCTCCGGCGTGGCGCGGGTCAGCACCGGCGTCTCGATGTCGAGGAATCCCTCGCCGTCGAGAAAGCGGCGCACCGCGGCGGTGATGCGCGAGCGCAGCATCAGGCGGCTCTGCATCTCCGGACGGCGCAGGTCCATGTAGCGGTAGCGCAGGCGCACTTCCTCGCCCACGGCGGTGTGCTCATCGAGCTGGAAGGGGGGAGTCGCCGCGGTATTGAGTACCTCCAGCTCCTTGCCCAGCACCTCGATGGTGCCGGTCGCCATGGCCGGGTTGATCGTGGCCTCGGAGCGGGCGCGCACGCGGCCGGTTACCCGCAGCACGTACTCGCTGCGGACCCGGTCCGCGCGCTGGAAGTGCTCTTCCGTGTCCGGGTCGAAGACCACCTGGACGATGCCCTCCCGGTCGCGCAGGTCCAGGAAGATGACGCCGCCGTGATCCCGGCGGCGGTCTACCCAGCCGCAGAGAGTCACGGTCTCGTCGATGTTGGCGTTGCCGAGCACGCCGCAGTAATGGCTGCGCATGGTTGCTGTTTCCCGGTTGCTGGGGCCCGCGCCGGCGGGCCGTCAGTTGGCGCTGGAGCTGTTCCCGCCCTTGCTCTTGTCGGCCGCGGCCTTGCCACCGCCGCCCGCTTCCTTCTTGCTGTCAGTCTTGCCGTCCGCTTTCCCTTCCTTCTTGCCGTCCTTGCCGTCCTTGCCGTCAGCCTTGCTGTCGCCCGCCGGCTTGCCGTCGCTCTCGCCGGCGAGGTTCTTCTTGCCGCCGGTCTTGAAGTCCGTCTCGTACCAGCCACTGCCCTTGAGCCGGAAGGACGCGGCGGACACCTTCTTGCGCAGGGCTTCTGCGCCGCAGGCGGGACAACGCGTCAGCGGCGCGTCACTGAGCTTCTGCAGGGCCTCGGTCAGTTCACCGCAGGCCTGGCACTGGTACTCGTAGATTGGCATGGCTGCTCGCCCGGAATCTGGCCGGAGTAGGGGAAGCGCGGGATTCTACCCCATGGCGTCTGAGGCGGCCAAGGGCGTGGGCGGCAGTTATCGAGGGGGGTCGTCGGCCCTGCCCGCCCCGGGAGGCAGACCTGGCGGAAGGAAGCCACCGGCGCCCGACGGCGCCGGTGGTCAGGCGCCGATCAGGAGTCGGCGAACTCCTTCATCTTCTTCAGCGGGCGCACCTTCACGGCAACGCTCGCCGGCTTGGCCTTGAAGACCGTCTCTTCACCGGTGAAGGGGTTGATCCCCTTGCGCGCCTTGCGGGCCGGCTTCTTGACGGTGGTGATTTTCATCAGGCCCGGGAGCGTGAACTCACCGACGGAACGCTTTTTGATGGAGCGTTCGATAAGCGCCTCGAGCTCGACCATGACATCAGACACCTGCTTCTTGCTGAGGCCGGTGCTCTCGGCGATGTTGCCGACGATCTGCGTCTTGGTGAGCTTGTCCTTGAGTGCGGTCGTCTTGCGAGCCGGGGCGGCTTTTGCAGCCGGTGCCTTTTTCGCAGGTGCCTTCCTGGCCGGAGCGGCCTTCTTGGCGGGTGCTTTCTTTGCCGGTGCCTTTTTGGCGGCTACCTTCTTCTTGGCCGGCGCCTTCTTCTTCGCTGCAGCTTTGCGTGTTGCCATGTTTCAACCCTTCCTCGTTGCTTTTTAATGGCCTCATCCAAGCCGCGCACTAAGCCCTGCGTTCAATGCGTTGACCCCGGCATTGACAGTGCTCGCACCCGACTTCGTGCTTGTTTAAAACAAAAAATACTGTAATACAAGGGTTTTGCGGTTATGAGTAGCGAAAAAACGCGCTTTTACCCTGTTTTTTACAGGCCCGGGGGGCTTTCGCCTGTACCGGTGGAAGTTTCACACGTAAACTTCGCCGCATTCGCAGCATCCCCGGAATGCCACCATGCGCACTCGTCACTACCTCCTGGCCACGCAGAAAGAAACGCCGGCCGACGCCGAGATTATCAGCCACCGGCTCATGCTCCGCGCGGGGCTTATCCGCAAGCTCAGCGCCGGTCTCTACACCTGGCTTCCCACCGGCCTGCGCGTGCTGCGCAAGGTCGAGCGCGTCGTCCGCGAGGAAATGGATCGCACCGGCGCACAGGAGGTCACCATGCCGGTGATGCAGCCGGCCGAGCTCTGGCAGGAGTCCGGGCGCTGGGTGCAGTACGGGCCGGAACTCCTGCGCATCAAGGACCGGCACGACCGCGACTTCTGCCTCGGCCCCACGCACGAGGAGGTCGTTACCGAGCTCGTGCGCAACGAGGTCAGCAGCTACCGGCAGCTGCCCATCAACCTCTACCAGGTGCAGACGAAGGTCCGCGACGAGATCCGCCCGCGCTTCGGCGTGATGCGCTCGCGGGAGTTCATTATGAAGGACGCCTACTCCTTCCACAGCAGCCAGGCCTCCCTGGAGGAAACCTACTGGGTAATGCACGCCGCCTACAGCGCGATCTTCGAGCGCCTGGGCCTGGCCTTCCGTCCCGTGGTCGCCGACAGCGGCAGCATCGGCGGCAGCACCTCGCAGGAGTTCCACGTGCTCGCCGAGTCCGGCGAGGACGCCATCGCGTTCAGTGACGGCAGCGACTACGCAGCAAACATCGAGATGGCCGAGGCGCTGGCCCCGGCGGACGAGCGCCCCGCGGCCGCCGCGGCACTCGAGGAGGTCGCCACGCCCGGTGTCGACAGCATCGACAGCCTGTGCAGCCAGCTCGGCATCGCGGCCACGCAGACCGTCAAGACCCTCATCGTCGCCGGCGAGGAGGCCGGCAGCCTGGTCGCCCTGGTACTTCGCGGCGACCACAGCCTGAACGCCGTGAAGGCCGAGAAGCTGGCGGGGGTCGCCTCACCCCTGCGCCTCGCCGGCGAGGAAGAAGTGCGCGCGGCGGCCGGCGCCGGCTTCGGCTCCCTCGGTCCCGTGGGCCTTGCGCTGCCGGTGATCGTGGACCGTTCCGCCGCGGTGCTGGCCGACTTCGCCTGCGGCGCCAATCGCGACGGCTACCACCTCACGGGCGTCAACTGGGAGCGCGACCTGCCCCTGCCCCGCGTCGAGGACCTGCGCGAGGTGGTCGAGGGCGACCCGAGCCCGGACGGCAAGGGCCGGCTGATGATCAAGCGCGGCATCGAGGTCGGCCACATCTTCCAGCTCGGCACCAAGTACAGCGAGGCCATGGACGCCACGGTCCTCGACGAGAGCGGGCGTGGCGTCACGCTCTACATGGGCTGCTACGGCATCGGCGTGAGCCGCATCGTGGCCGCCGCGATCGAGCAGAATCACGACGAGAACGGCATCATCTGGCCAGCCGCCATGGCGCCCTTCGAGGTGGTGATCGTGCCGCTGAACATGCACAAGTCCGAGGCGGTGGCGGAAGCGGCAGAGGCCCTGTACGCGGCCTGCCGGGAAGCCGGCATCGACGTGCTCCTGGACGACCGCGACGAGCGCCCCGGGGTGAAGTTTGCCGACATGGAACTGATCGGTATTCCCCACCGCATCGTGATCGGTGACAAGTCCCTGGCCGACGGGCAGTTCGAGTACAAGGGCCGCCGGGATGAAGAGGCAGAGCGCATCGACCGTGACCAGGCCCTCGACTTCCTGCGCGCCAGGCTGGCGGGCTGAGGCGCGGCGGCGCCTCGCGCCGCTACTGGTCGCGCCGCTGCTTGTGACACTGGCGGCGGGCGCCCTCGCTGCTCCGGTGCCCGAAGGCGAGGAACGCGCCGCCCTGCGCGCCTTCCTCGAGCGCACCATCAACGAGAGCGACAGCTTCCAGGACCGCTACGCGGCGGAAGTCTGGCTCGTGGACATGGCGACACGCCTCGCCCCCTTTGTGCGCGACCCCGCCCGGCGCCTGGCGCTCCTGCGCCAGGTGCACGCGGCAGCCACGCAGAGCGGCCTCGCGCCGGAGCTGGTCCTCGCCGTGATCGAGGTGGAGAGCAGCTTCGACCGCTTCGCCGTTTCCCGCGCCGGCGCCCAGGGGCTCATGCAGGTCATGCCTTTCTGGAAAGGCGAGATCGGCCGCCCCGGCGACAACCTCACGCACAACCGCACCAACCTCGCCTACGGCTGCCGCATCCTCCAGTTCTATCTGGAGCGCGAAAACGGAGACCTGCGCCGCGCCCTCGCCGCCTACAACGGCTCCAGCGGCAGCCGACATTACCCGGACCGCGTGGAGGCGGCCTGGCGCGGGCGCTGGCGCACCGCGCCGCTGCCGTGGTGAGCGCACACCGCGCGCTGCCGGTTGACAGGCCCGCGGGGGCTGCCCACACTGCCGCGAACAAACTGGGAGCACCGGTCGACGCATGATCGATCTTTCCGAGCTGGGCCAGTGGCACCTGGATCTCGCGCGGGTCGTGGACAACCTGGGCACTGACAGCTTCTTCCCGTCCCTCGTCGAGGCCGTGCGCAACCAGGTCTCCATCGCCTATCCCCAGTTCTGGCTGTACCACCGCGAACTTCCTCCCCGGGTGCTGTACCACGAGATTCCAGCGCACGCCGTGCATGCGCAGATCGACCAGTACCTCGAGGGGCCCTACCGGGAAGACCCCTTCTTCCGTGCCTCCATGGACCGGCCGAAGTCATCCATCTACCGGCTGTCCCGGCTCACTGCGGGCAAGCTCGAGGAATCGGCTTACTACCGCGACTACTATGCCGAGACCGGCACGGTGGACGAGGCCGTCTACCTGGCGCGCCTTCCCGACGGCGACGTCATCAACCTGAGCATGATGCGGCTGCCGAAGCAGGGGCCCTTCAGCGACGAGGAGAACCAGCGCATGTACCTGCTCGCTGAACCCGTTGCAGCGCTCCTGCGCGCCCACACCCGGCTCGGCGACTTCGCGGTGAAAAACCTCATCCAGCCCGGTATCGACCACCAGGTCGAGCTCGCCTTCAACACCTTCGGCGCTTCGGTGCTGTCCCCCAGGGAGAAGGACGTGCTCGAACTGATGCTGCGCGGCTACAGCACCGAGGTCTCCGCGCAGCGCCTGAGCATCGCGCGGGAGACGCTGCGGCGGCACCGCAAGAACATCTACAAGAAGCTGGACGTGAGCTCGCAGACCGATTTGTTTGCGCTGTTCATCAACAGCATGTCCTGCCTGGCGGAGGCCGCCGGCGAGGACCCGTTGCGGGTGTACATGGGGACCGCGTAAGGGTTGTAGCTACCCAAAGCGGGGCATTGAGGTGGCAAGGCCGGTGCCCGACATTGCACACTGATTGAAGCTGGCTTCCGACCATGGCGATTGAAGTCGACTGGTTCCTGCGCGCGCACCCGGAAATCACGATGGTGGAGGCACTCCTGCCCGACGCCAACGGCATTCTCCGGGGCAAGTGGGTACCGCGCGGCAAGCTGGCGAAGATCTACCAGGGCGAACTCAAGTTTCCCAAGACCGCCCTCAGCCTGGATATCTGGGGCCGCGACGTGGAGGAACTCGTCTTTGCCACCGGCGACGAGGACGGCGTCTGCCGGCCTATCGAAGGCTCCCTGCTGCCGACGCCCTGGTCCCCCGGCGCGACGCACGGGCAGGTGATGCTCTCCCTGTTCGAGGCGGACGGCAGCCCCTACCTCGGCGACCCGCGGCAGGTACTCAAGCAGGTCGTGGCCCGCTACCGGGAGCGCGGCTGGCGCCCGGTGGTGGCGGCGGAACTCGAGTTCAGCCTGGTCGAGTGGGACGGCCGCGGCCCGACGCATGCCGGCGCCAACCCCGCGAGCCGGGAGCCGGTCACCGGCAATCTCTACGGGCTGGACGTGCTGCACCGGCACCAGGCCATGCTCGAGGAAATGCAGCGCGCCTGCGAGATCCAGGACCTGCCCTTTGACGGCGTGGTCAAGGAGTCCGCCCCGTCACAGTACGAGTTCAACATGCAGCACGTGGACAGCCCCGTACTGGCTGCGCGGCAGATCCTGATGATGAAGCGGATCATCAAGGGTGTTGCCGAGCGTCACGGGCTGGTCGCGAGCTTCATGCCCAAGCCCTTCCAGGGCGAGGCGGGCAATGGCCTGCACGTGCACTGCAGTGTCCTCAACCGGGAGGGGCGCAACGTCTTCGACAACGGCGGCGAGAGCGGTACACCCGAACTCCAGCACGCCATTGCCGGCTGCCTGCGCTACATGCCTGACTCGTTCCTGCTTTTTGCGCCGAGCTTCAACGGCTACCGCCGCTTCCAGAAGGGCAGCCACGCGCCCACCTACCCCGGCTGGGGCTATGAAAACCGCACCGTGGCCCTGCGCGTGCCCGCGGGCAGCCCCGCCGCCCGCCGCATCGAGCACCGCGTCGCCGGCGCGGACGCGAATCCCTACCTCGTCCTCGCCGTGATCCTCGCCGCCGCCCTGGAAGGCATCGAGCAGCGACTGGAACCCCCGGAGCCGATCACCGGCGATGGCTACAGCCGCGAGGGCGAGGAGCAGCTGCCGATCTTCATGCAGGACGCGCTGCGCACCTTCAGTGATTCCGACTTCATCCGGCGCGCCCTGGGCAGGACCATGCAGCACACCTTCGCGCTCACCAAGGAGCAGGAGATCACCGAGTTCCTGCGCCACATCACCACCATGGAATACCAGACCTACCTGCAGCGGCTTTGAAGCGGCGCGGGTATTGCCCGGCAAGCCGCCCGCAGCGCAGGCCGCGGGTAGCAACGGCCGGCGACACCCGGACAGGACCCGGACAGACAGCCGCGCCGCAAGCGGCTATCATTGGCGGGTCACGTTACTGGTTGGTATTCCATGTCCCGAGCAACACCCCGGCCCGCCCTCATTCCGGTCAACGCCGTCATCTTCCTGGGCTTCCCCGTCGCCGCACTGGTCCTAGTCCCCTGGTGGGGCCTGAGCCACGGTTTCACGGCCCTGCAGTGGCTCTGGGCCGTCGTTTTCCTCTACCTGAACGGGCTCGCCATTACCGGCGGCTATCACCGGCTCTGGTCCCACAAGGCCTACAAGGCGCACTGGGCCCTGCGCCTGTGGTTCGCGCTGTGGGGCGCCGGCGCCCTGCAGAACAGCATCCTGGTCTGGGCCTCGGACCACCGCCGGCACCACCGCCACGTCGACGACAACGAGCGCGACCCCTACTCCGCCGGCCGCGGCCTCTGGTTCAGCCACATGGGCTGGATGCTGCGCGAGTACGCCACCAATGCGGAGGACTTCAGCAACGTCCCGGACCTCGAGCGCGACCCGATCGTGGCCTGGCAGCACCGCCACTACGTGGTGCTGACCACGGCCATGAACCTGGGTCTGCCGCTGCTCCTGGGCTGGTTCCTCGGTGACATCATCGGCACGGTGCTGCTGGTGGGCCTCGCCCGGCTGGTGGTGAACCACCACGTAACGTTCTTCATCAACTCCCTCGCGCACTTCTGGGGCACGCGCCCCTACACGGAGAGCAACAGCGCCCGGGACAACGGCTTCCTCGCCTTCCTCACCTACGGCGAGGGCTATCACAACTTTCACCACATCTTCCAGAACGACTACCGCAACGGCATCCGCTGGTACCAGTGGGACCCCACCAAGTGGATGATCGCCCTCTGCGCCCGCGTGGGCCTCGCCTCCGAACTCAACCGCGTACCCGCCTTCCGCATCCGTCGCGCCCTCCTCGACACCCAGTTCGAGCGCGCCCGGCGCTCCCTGGCGCGGCACCGCGCCGGCGAGCCGCTGCTCGAGAAGCTCGAGCGCGAGTACCAGCTGTTCACGGATGCCGTGAACCAGTGGAAAGAACTCCAGGCCGAGCGCTACGAGCGTCGCGTGCACGCCATCGAGGACGCCATCGGCGAGCACCGCGCTGCCCTGCAGTACAAGTGGGAGCACGCCGCCCTGCGCACCCGGCTGCGTGAACTCGAGTTCTCCCTGAAGATGCAGCAGAAGCGCCTGGGCCTGCTCATGGCGCAGGTGCCGGCCATGGCAACACCACGCTGAACGAACCCGGAGCCCCCAATGAGCCAGACCGTCTACGACTTCACCTGCGCTGACGCCACCGGAAAGCCCGTGGACCTCGGCGACTACCGGGGCAAGGTGCTGCTGATCGTGAACACGGCCTCCAAGTGCGGGTTCACGCCGCAGTTCGCCGGTCTCGAGGCGCTCTACGAGGATCTCTCGGAAAAGGACTTCGCCATTCTCGGTTTTCCCTGCAACCAGTTCGGCGGCCAGGACCCGGGAAGCAATGACGAGATCGTCGAATTCTGCCAGCTGAACTACGGCGTGAGCTTCCCCATGTTCGGCAAGATCGCCGTCAACGGCGCCGACACGGACCCGCTCTTCGACCACCTCAAGGCCGAGGCGCCCGGCGCGCTCGGCAGCAAGCGCATCAAGTGGAACTTCACCAAGTTCCTCGTCGACCGCGACGGCAGGGTGGTCAAACGCTACGCCCCCACCACGAAGCCCGAGGAGCTGCGCCGGGATATCGAGGCGCTTCTCTAGACCGGTCCTGCACGCACCCGGCCAGGACGCTAGCCCGGCGCCCCCGCGCGGCCGCCGCGCAGGTGCGCCGGCACCAGGGCACGCTCGAGCAGCTCGAACAACAGCTCTACCGCCAGCGCCAGCAGCGCCGCCGGTATGGCCCCGGCGAGAATCAGGCGCCGGTCATTGAGCGTCAACCCCGTGATGATCGGCTCGCCGAGCCCGCCGGCGCCGACAAAGGCGGCGAGGGTCGCGGTACCCACGCTCACCACCGCCGCCGTCTTCACCCCCGCCAGCACCGCCGGTGCCGCCAGCGGCAGCTGCACCCGCAGCAATCGCTGCCGCCGGGTCAGGCCGATGCCGTCGGCGACCTCCAGCAGCACCGGGTCGATGGTCAGCAGCCCGCTCAGCGTATTGCGCGCCACGGGCAGCAGGGAATAGAGAAACAGGGCGCCGATCGCCGTCGACATACCCAGCCCGAGCAAGGGGATCAGGAGCGCCAGCAGGGCCAGCGCCGGGATGGTCTGTACCAGGCCCGTGGCGTAGAGAAAGACCCGGGCGGCGAGTGGTCGCCCCGCCAGCAGCAGCGCGCCCGGGATAGCCACAAGGCAACCGGCGGCGAGGGCAATGCCGGTCAGGCGCAGGTGCTCCAGGGTCCGCGCAAGCACCCGCCGCAGCAGCGTCGGCGGCGCGACCGCGGCGCTGTCCGCCGCGAGTCCCTCGGCCGCCAGGAACGCCGCAGCCACCGCGGCCGGGCTCTCGCCCCCGGCACTCACCCGGTAGTTGAGGCGGCGCATCGTGGCAGCATCGATACGCCCGGAGAGGCGGACCAGCGCGCGGCGCGCGGCGGCCGGCAGGTCCTCGCGCACCAGCAGCGCCGCTTCGTAACGGGGAAAGAAGCCGCGGTCGTCCTCGAGCAGCACGAGGTCGTGGACCGAGAGTTCGCCGTCCGTGGTGTAGGCATCGGTGCCGTCCAGCTCGCCCGCGGCCACGGCCCGGTAGGCCAGCGCATGCTCGAGACCGCGGGGCTGCTGCGGCAGCCCGTAATGGCGCGCGAGCGCTTCCCAGCCGTCGCCCCGGCGCAGGAACTCGTGGCTGAAGCCCAGGCGCAGCGTTGGCCTCTCCGCGAGTTGCGAGACCCGCTCGAGGCCGCCGGCCTCGGCGAGACCGCTGGCGATGGCGATCGCATAGCTGTTTTCGAAACCGAGGCCCGGGAGCAGCTCGAAGCCCTCCGCCTGCAGCCGCTCGCGGAGCGCGGCGCCGCTGAGCGACGGCGCCTTGAGCACGGCCCGGGCGAGCGTACCGGTGTAGGCCGGGTAGAGATCGATGTCGCCGGCGCCGAGAGCCTGCCAGGCGATCAGCGAGCCGCCGAGGCCGTGCGCGCGCTCGACGGCAAAGCCCTCGCGCTCGAGGAGCTGCGCGGCGATCTCCGCCAGTAGGTGGCTCTCGGCAAAACGCTTCGAGCCCACGGTGAGCGCGGGAGCCGCGGTGCTCCACAGGAGAAGCAGCAGCGCCAGGGCACGTATCATGGCGGGCCCTCGCCCATGAGTTCGAGCAGCAGGGCCTCCGCGTCGCTGTCCCCCTGCCGCAATCGCAGCGCAGCCCGGCTGTAGACCCGGGGACCGCCGGTGCCGCCGAGGATCACCACCTCCTCGGCCAGGCGCAGCGCCTCGGCCATGTCGTGAGTCACCAGCACGGTGGTCACGGGTTCGTGCGCCTGCAGGGCGAGGAGCCGCTGGTGGATATCCCGCCGGGAGAGCGGGTCGACGGCGGCGAAAGGCTCGTCGAGCAGGAGCAGGCCCGGGTGCAGGAACAGCGCCCGGCAAAGGCCGACGCGCTGCTGCTGGCCGCCGCTCAGCTCGTGGGGCAGGCGCTCGAGCGCATCGACGGGCAGGTCGACCAGCACGCGCAGCGTCTCCAGCCGCTCCGCCAGCGCCGCCGCGGCCCAGCCTTCCAGGCGCGCCACCAGCGTGATGTTCTCCCGTGCCGTGAGATGGGGAAAGAGCGCCGCCTGCTGCACCGCGTAGCCGATGCGGCGGCGCAGGGCGACCGGGTCCCGCGCCGGCAGCACCTCACCGAGGACGCGCACCGTGCCGGCATCCGGCACGAGAAGACCGTTGCACAGGCGCAGCAGCGTGGACTTGCCGCAGCCGGAGCGGCCCACCACGGCGGTAATGCACCCGCGGGCGAAGGCGAGGTCGATGCCATCGAGCACCGGGCGCGGGCCCCAGCCCTTGCGCACGCCCTCGAGGGCGATAGCGGGGTCCGGCGACGCCCCGGCGGCCGCGCGCTTCAGGCGCACTCCAGGTAATGCACGCTGAACAGCTGGCGAGGATCCACCCAGTGCTCGCGCACGGCCAGCCCCGCCTCGGCCGCGAGCCCGGCAAAGCCCTCCACCGTGTACTTGTAGGAGTTCTCCGTGTGCAGGGTCTCGCCGGCGGCGAAGTGGATAGCCTCGCCGTTGCAGCTGACGGCCTGCTCGCGCTCGCTGACCAGGTGCATCTCTATGCGCTGGCGTCGGGCATCGTAGAAGGCCCGGTGGCTGAACGCAGCGCTGTCGAAATCCGCGTCCAGGAGCCGGTTCAGGCTGTTCAGCACGTTGAGGTTGAAGGCGGCAGTGACCCCGGCGCTGTCGTTGTAGGCGCGCTCGAGCACGGCCGGATCCTTGTGCAGGTCGACACCCACCAGGGCGCCGCCGTCCTCGCCGAGCCAGCCGGCGAGGCGGCGCAGGAAACCCCGGGCAGCCGCTGGCTCGAGGTTGCCGATGGTCGAACCGGGGTAGAAGACCAGGCGCCGCCCCGGCGGCAGGTAGTCATCGAGTTCCGGGGCCGCGTTGAAATCGGCACAGATGGCGCGTACCGGCAGCCACGGGAAGGCATCCCCCAGCGCCTGAGCCGCCTCGCGCAGGAACGCCGCGGAGATGTCGACGGGTACGTAGGCCGCCGGGCGCAGCGCATCGAGCAGCAGCTGCACCTTCTCGCAGTTGCCGCTGCCCGGCTCGATAAGCACGGCGCGGGTGCCGCAGCTGCCGGCGATGGCGCGGGCCTCGCGGCGCAGGATCGCCGTTTCCGTGCGCGTGGGGTAGTACTCGGGCAGGCGGGTGATGGCCTCGAACAGCCGCGAGCCGCGGGCGTCGTAGAAATGCTTCGGGTCCACGCGCTTCTGTGCCGCACGCAGTCCGGCCAGGGCTTCGCTGCGGCTGTCGCCCACGGCCGGGTGCAGGTCATGGAACGCGACGTTTCCCGGCGCCGGGCTGCCGCCGCCTTCAGCCATGGTCCGCCGCCAGGCGGATACCACTGAACTGCCAGCGGTCCGCGGGATAGAAGAAATTTCGGTAGCTGTGCCGCAGCTGACCGCCCGGCGTGACGCAGGCGCCGCCGCGCAGCACCCACTGGTTGCACATGAACTTGCCGTTGTACTCGCCGATGGCGCCCTCGCCCGGCGCAAAGCCCGGGTAGGGTCCGTAGGCGCTCGCCGTCCACTGCCAGCAGGCGCCGTAGAACTGGGCCGGTCCGGACGCCGCGGGCCGGGGGTGCAGGTGGCCCGCCTCGATGCCCAGGGGCTCGGGCGCAAGCGCCGCGGCGGCCGTCTCCCACTCGGCTTCGCCGGGCAGCCGCGCCCCGGCCCAGCGGGCGTAGGCATCGGCCTCGTAACCGCTCACGTGCACCACCGGCGCCGAAGGGTCGCGGCGGCGCCGGCCGTAGAGCGTGAACTCCTCGTCGCCGCGCCAGTAGAGCGGTGCGCTCCAGCCCTCGCGCCGGGCGAGGTCCCAGCCGTCGGCCAGCCAGAGCTCGGGACGCCGGTAGCCGCCGTCCTCGACAAAGGCTTCGAACTCGCCGTTGGTTACCAGCCGGCTGGCGAGGCGGAAGGGCTCGAGCCAGCTGCGGTGCCGTGGCAGCTCGTTGTCGAAGGCGAAGCCGTCACCCGCGTGACCGGTCTCCACCAGCCCGCCCTCGAAGGACAGCCACTCGAGCGGCGGAGCCTCGGCCGCCGCCAGCGCCGGCGCATCGGCGAGCGCCGGCGCCAGCGGGTTGGCGGCGAGCGAGTACTTGATGTCGGTGTGGAAGAGTTCCTGGTGCTGGCGCTCGTGTTCGATACCGAGACGGCAGCGGTCGGCAATCACCGGGTCCGCGGCCGGGTCATAGAGGAGTGGCCGCAGCGCGGCCTCGACATGCCCGCGGTAGGCGAGCACCTCGTCGAGGGTCGGCCGGGACAGGAGCCCGCGCTGCGCCCGCGGGTGCTGCTCGCCCACGCCGTTGTAGTAGGAGTTGAACAGCACCTCGAAGGCCGGGTGGAAGACCCGGTAGCCGGGGCTGTAGGGGCGGAGGATGAAGGTTTCGAAGAACCAGGTCGTGTGCGCCAGGTGCCACTTGGGCGGGCTCGCAAAGGCGGCCGCCTGCAGACCGTAGTCCTCGGCCTCCAGGCCCGCGCAGGCCGCCACGGAGGCGGCACGGGTCGCGGCGAAGGCGTCGCCCAGCCACCCGTCGCTGTCGCGGGGGGAAGCTGGGATGGCAGAGTCGTTCGCTGAAGTGATGACGGCGCCTGCTGTTTCCCGCTGCGGTGAGCTTACCCGGGGCCGCCCGCGGCGGACGCTACCCGGGCCCGTTCCCGAACAGCATAGCAACTTTCCCGGCGGGCGGCAGGTCAGTGCTCCCGCGTCGCGCGGAAGTCGATGTCCGGCCAGCGCTCTTCCATCAGCGACAGGTTGACCCGCGTCGGCGCCAGGTAGGTGAGATAGCCGCCTCCGTCTTCCGAGAGATGCTCGGCCGCTTTCTTGCGGAATTCCTCGAGCTTGCGCGGGTCGTCGCAGTAGACCCAGCGCGCGGTGTAGACGTTCACCGGCTCGTAGAGCGCCTCGACCTTGTACTCGTCCTTGAGCCGGTAGGCGACCACGTCGAACTGCAGCTGCCCCACGGCGCCGACGATGAGATCCGTCGAGATCAGCGGCGCGAAGACCTGCGTCGAACCCTCCTCTGACAGCTGCTGCAGGCCCTTCTGCAGCTGCTTCGACTTCATCGGGTCGCGCAGGCGGATGCGCCGGAACAGCTCCGGCGCGAAGTGCGGGATACCGGTGAACTGCAGCGCCTCACCACCGGTGAACGTGTCGCCGATCTGTATCGTGCCGTGATTGTGCAGGCCGATGATGTCCCCGGCCACGGCTTCCTCGACCAGGGCCCGTTCGCCGGCCTTGAAGGTCACCGCATCGGCGATGCGGATGTCCTTGCCGATGCGCACGTGGCGCATCTTCATGCCCTTCTCGTAGCGGCCGGCACAGACCCGCAGGAAGGCGATGCGGTCACGGTGGCGCGGGTCCATGTTGGCCTGGATCTTGAAAACGAAGCCGCTGAACTCCGGCTCCGCGGCGGCGACCGTGCGCGTCGTCGTCTCCCGGTCCAGGGGTGCCGGCGCCCAGACCACGAAGTCGTCGAGCATTTCGCGCACGCCGAAGTTGGCGAGCGCCGTGCCGAAGAACACCGGCGTCAACCGCCCGGCGAGGAACTCCGCCTTGTCGAACTCGTGGCTGGCGCCGCGGACGAGCTCGATCTCCTCGCAGAACGCATCGTAGTCATCGCCGAGCAGGGCGCGGGCCTCGTCGCTGGCCAGGCCCTCGATGCGCGTGTCCGGGTGCAGCTCGCGGCCGTGGCCCGGCTCGTAGACGTGCACCGTGTCCGTGTACAGGTTGTAGACGCCGCGGAAGTGACCGCCCATGCCGATGGGCCAGTTCACCGGCGCCGCCGCGATGCCGAGCACTTCCTCGATCTCGTCGAGCAGCTCGATGGCGTCGCGGATGTCGCGGTCCAGCTTGTTGACGAAGCTGATGATCGGCGTGTCGCGCAGCCGGCACACGTTCATCAGCTTGATGGTGCGGTCCTCGACACCCTTGGCGCCGTCGATGACCATGAGCGCGGAATCCACCGCCGTGAGCGTGCGGTAGGTATCCTCGGAGAAGTCCTCGTGCCCCGGAGTGTCGAGCAGGTTGACGACGCAATTCCGGTAGGGAAACTGCATCACCGAGGAGGTGACGGAGATGCCCCGCTCCTGCTCCATGCTCATCCAGTCCGAGGTGGCGTGCGGCCCCTTCTTCCCCTTTACCATGCCCGCGGTCTGGATGACGCTGCCGAGGAGCAGCAGCTTCTCGGTCATGGTCGTCTTGCCCGCGTCCGGGTGGGAGATGATGGCGAAGGTGCGGCGCCGGGCGACGGCGTCGTTCGCGGCGGTCTCGGTCATGGGGTGCCTGGTTCACGTTTCTCGGGGGGCGCGAGTGTAGCAGAGGGGCTGCAGCCACGCCCGTGCCGCGAGGCTATAATCGCGCCATGCTGAGCGCCCACCCGGACCCCGACGCCTACCGCGCCTCCCTCGCCAACCTGCGCAGCCTGCTGGCGATCCGCGCCATCGCCCTCTGCGGCCAGGCCGGCGTGCTCACCTGGGTGCTGCTGGCCAGCCGGGGCGGCACCAGCCTGCCGGGGCTGAGCGCCAGCCTGGCGCTCCTCGCCGGCTTCACCGCTGCGACCTACTGGCGCAGCCGCCAGCCCTGGCCGGTGACCGACGGCGAGTTCTTCGGGCAGCTGCTCGGCGATGTCGCCGTCTGGAGCGCGCTCATGTACTTCAGCGGCGGTGCCAACAACCCGTTCATCTCCTATTACATCGTGCCCGTGGTGGTTTCCGCCGCCGTCCTGCCCTGGCGCTACACCTGGCTCGTGACCGGCGCCTCCCTCGTCGCCTACAGCGTGCTGCTCTACGTTTACGTACCGCTGCCGCTGTTCTCGCCGCACGCGGCCATGGGCCACGGCGACGCCGGCAACATGCACACCCTGGGCATGTGGTTCAACTTCCTGTTCAGCGCAGGCCTCATCACCTATTTCGTCGTGCGCATGGGTGCGATACTGCGGGCCCAGGCCAGCCGCGACGCGAAACAGCGGGAAGATCGCCTGCGCAATGACCAGATCATGGCCGTGGCGAGCCTCGCCGCGGGCACGGCGCACGAGCTGGCCACGCCCCTCGCGACCATGACCGTGACCGTCGACGAGCTGCTCGAGGACCCGGCGCTGCCCGGCGCTGCCCGGGCCGACTGCGAGATCCTCCGCGACCAGCTCGCGGCCTGCCGCAGCACCCTGCGCGAGCTGTCGAGCACCGCAGAGCTGACCTCCGCGACCCGTCCCCGGCGCCAGCCGCTCGATGCCTTCGCGCGGGAGACCCTGGAGCGCTGGGCCGTGCGCCGGCCAGCGGTGCGCCACGGCTTCGAGTCCCAGGCGGGGCCCGCCCCGGCGGTGCTCACCGAGCCCACGCTGGCGCAGGCGCTGGAGAACCTGCTCAACAACGCCGCCGACAGCGGCGGCGACCGGGTCGAGGTCAGCACCCGCTGGGATACACGGGAGGGCCGGGTCACGGTGCGCGACAACGGCCCGGGGATCCCCCGGGAGCTGCTCGCGGACCCCGGCAAGCCGGTGCTGCTGGGCAGCCGCAAGGGGCTGGGTATCGGCCTCATGCTGAGTCACGCCGCGGTGGAGCGGCACGGCGGGCGGATCGAGCTGCGCAACCTCGACGGCGGCAGCGAGGCGCGCCTGGTCCTGCCGCTCGCGCCACCCGGGGAGACCGGCGGCAGCGCGACCGCCACGCTGACAGAGAACGAGGAGCAGGCATGAGCCGGCAGCGGCTGTTGATCGTGGACGACGATCCGGCGTTTACCCGGATCATGGCGCGCAGCCTCGAGCGCCGCGGCTTCGCGGTGCTGGTCTGCAACGATGCGGACACGGCGCTGGAACGTTGCCCGGGCTTTGCGCCGAGCCACGTGTTGCTGGACCTGAACATGCCGGGCACCTCAGGCCTCGTCGCGCTCCCCGCCCTCCTCGACTGCGCGCCGGGGGCGCGCCTGGTCGTTCTCACCGGCTACTCGAGCATCGCTACCGCGGTGGAAGCGACCAAGGCCGGTGCGACCAACTACCTCTGCAAGCCCGCGAGCATCGACGAGATCCTTGCCGCCTTCGGCGAGGCCGGGCCCGCCCCCGTGGACATCCCCAGCCAGCCCACGTCCCTGGACAGGCTGGAATGGGAACATCTGCAGCGCGTGCTCCGGGACCACGACGGCAACATCTCGGCCACGGCCCGGGCCCTGGGCATGCACCGGCGGACGCTGCAGCGCAAGCTGGCCAAGCGGCCGGTCAGGCACTGAGCGCGGCGAGTTCCCCGTCCAGGGCGCTGAGCAGCGCCTCGCCGACCGCATCCTCGTCCAGCGCCTGCCCCGGAAGCAGCTCCGCCATGGATGTCACCACGAGACCCTCGTAGCCGCAGGGATTGATGCGGCCGAAAGGCTCGAGGTCGAGGTTCACGTTGAGGGCAAGGCCGTGGTAGCTGCAGCCCCGGCGCACCCGCAGCCCCAGGGACGCGATCTTCGCCCCGTCGACGTAGACACCGGGCCGGGCCGGGTCTGCCGCCGCCTCGATGCCGTGGCCGGCGAGCACCGTGACGATGGCGCGCTCGATCAGGCTGACCAGCTCGCGCACACCGAGGCCGCGGCGCTTCAGGTCGACGAGGAGGTAGACCACCCACTGTCCCGGGCCGTGGTAGGTCACCTGGCCGCCGCGATCGACCTGCACCACGGGAATATCGCCGGGCGCGAGCACATGCTCTGCGCGGCCGGCCTGGCCCTGGGTGAAGACCCGGGGATGCTGCAGGAGCCAGAGTTCGTCGGGGGTGTCGGCGCCGCGCTCGTCGGTAAACCGGCGCATGGCCGCGAGGGTGTCTTCGTAATCCGCCTCGCCGAGGCGGCGGTAGCGGAGCGCCGCGTTCACAGCACCATCTGCACGTGGCCCGTTGCCATGAGGTCACGGTGCAGGGCCTTAAGCTGCTCCGGCCCAGTGGCGGTAATGGTGACGGTCATCGCCAGGAAGGTGCCGTTGCGGCTATCGCGGA
Source organism: Pseudohaliea sp. (assembly GCF_040217025.1). Taxonomy (GTDB): domain Bacteria; phylum Pseudomonadota; class Gammaproteobacteria; order Pseudomonadales; family Halieaceae; genus Pseudohaliea. The sequence continues at coordinate 710,174 of NZ_JAVJOA010000010.1, forward strand.
TACTGATGCCGGCCTGGTCGAAGCCCGGCGCGTGGCGCTCGAACACCGCCACGACGGCGTCCTGCATGCCCTCGCGGTTGCGGCCGAGCACCTTGATCGGGTACTCGCAGGGAAACTCGATCTTCGGCGGTTCCCGCTCCGTCACGGGCCGCCTCAGGCTCCGAAGAGGCTCGCGAGCCACATGAGGATGATGTCCCAGAGCCGCGCGAAGAAGCCGCCGGGCTCCACGGCCTGGAGCGCGACCACCGGACCCTGGTAGAGCAGCTCGCCATCGAGCAGCAGGGTCAGCGTGCCGACGCTGTCGCCGATCGCCAGCGGGGCCTCGATGTCATCGGCCAGGGCCACGCGCTGCTCCACCTGCTGGCGCTTGCCCCGGGGCAGCGTGAGCACGATCTCGTCGAGGACGCCGACGGGGGCGTAGTCGACCTGCCCTTTCCAGACCCGCGGCTTTTCCAGTTCCTCGCCGGCATCGAGGAGGCGGGCCGTCTCGTAGAAGCGGAAGCCGTAGTTGAGCAGGCTGCGGGTCTCGTTCTTGCGCGCCGTGGGGCTGCTGGTGCCGAGTACGACCGAGATGAGCCGCATGTCGCCGCGCTTCGCCGAGGCCACCAGGCCGTAGCCGGCCTCGCTGGTATAACCGGTCTTGAGACCGTCCACGGACGGGTCCTCGCGCAGCAGCTTGTTGCGGTTGTACTGCTTGATGTCGTTGTAGGTGTAGTCGAGCTCCTGGTAGCGCGCATAGTGCTCGGGGAACTCGCGGATGATCGCCGCGGACAGCTTGGCGAGGTCTCGCGCCGTGGTGTAGTGGTTCGGGTCCGGCAGCCCGTGGGAGTTCATGAAGTGGGAGCCGCCCAGGCCGAGACGCTCGGCGTGCTGGTTCATGAGCTCGGCGAAGGCCTCCTCGCTGCCGGCGATATGCTCGGCCACGGCGACGGTCGCGTCGTTGCCGGAGGCGATGACGATGCCGCGCTCGAGTTCGCCGATGGTCACGTCCTTGCCGGGCTCGATCCACATCAGGGAAGAGCCGTTGAACACCGGGTTCTGGGACCAGGAGTTCTCGCTCACCACCACCTGCTCGTCGCGCGAGAGCCGTCCCTCGGCGATCTCGTTGGCCAGTACATAGCTGGTCATGAGCTTGGTCAGGCTCGCCGGGGGCAGCGCCGCGTCGGGGTTGTCCTTCGCGATCACGAAGCCGGTCGCGGCGTCGACCAGGATGAAGGCCTCGGCGGCGACCTGCGGCGGCGCGGGCACGATGCTCTGGGCCTGGCCCTGCACGGCCAGGAACAGGCCGAGAATGGCGAAGGCGAGTCGACGCATGGCAGGCAATCCCCCGATGGCTAGGAGCGCGCGATGTTACCGCATGGCCCGGGCCAGCGAAAGGAAGGCCCCCGATGCCGGGCGGAAAGTGGCGCTCTCAGGGCAGGGCCTGTCCCGGATCGAGTCCCCGGGCGCGCAGCAGCGCCCGCACGGACTCGAGGTGCGCCTCGTCGCGCACGGGGCCGACACGGACGCGGTTCAGGGCGCGACCGTGCACCTCGACCGGCGTCACCGTCACCGGCGCATCGACCAGCGCGGCCACCTGGGCGCGCAGGCTCTCCGCCGTCTCCTGGCTGGAGAACGCGCCGAGCTGGAGGTAGCGGTAGACCCCGGCCTCGCTGTCGCGGCGGTCGTCGACGCCGGCGAGGGCGAGGGCCTCCAGGCGCACCGGCGCGGTCCCCGCCTCGGCAAAGCCCAGGCGCACGGCGGCGCCGTAGCTGAGGTCGATGACCCGGTCCGCGTGGAAGGGGCCGCGGTCGTTCACCCGCACCACCATAGAACGCCCGTTGGCGAGGTTGGTGACCCGGAGGTAGGAGGGAATAGGCAGCGTCCGGTGGGCTGCCGTGGGGCCGTAGAGGTCATAGGGCTCGCCGTTGGCGGTCTCGCGCCCGTGGAAGCGCGTCCCGTACCAGGAGGCGATACCTTCGGCGCGGTAGCCCGCCGCCGTCGGCAGCACGCGGTAGGTCTCGCCGTTAACCACGTAGGGACTGCTGTTCCCGGCGCGCAGGACAGGCTCGGCGCGGGGCACCGCATCCGGCACCTCGTGCGCCGCGATGGGCTTAAGCGGTGCGCCGTCGGGCGGCTCCGAAACACTGCAGCCGCCCAGACCGACGAGCAGCAGGCAGCCCAGGCCCCAGGGCAGGCTCACGCGCCGGCACCTTCGCGCAGTCGCTCGCTCAGCTGGTACACGGCCATCGCGTACAGCACGCTGTGGTTGTAGCGGGTGATGACGTAGAAGTTGGGCAGGCCGATCCAGTACTCGGGCCCGTCGTCACCCTGCAGGGACAGGGCCAGGGCCGGGGCCTCGGCCGGCAGTTCGCGCCCGGCGACGAGCCCCCCGGCGCCGAGCTCGGCGACCGTGCGCTCCGCGTCGAGGCCGTCGTCGAACCAGTCCGCCGGAACCGGCCCGGCAAGGGTCGCGCGTGCCGCCACCGGCTCACCCGGCCGCCAGCCGTGGCGCGCGAGGTAGTTGGCAACGCTGCCGATGGCATCGGCGGGATTGTTCCAGATGTCGGCGAGCCCGTCGCCGTCGAAATCCACCGCGTAGCTGCGGTAGCTGCTCGGCATGAACTGGCCGTAACCCATGGCGCCGGCATAGGAGCCCTCGAGTGTTGCCGGGTCGAGGCCCTGCTCCCGCGCCAGCAGCAGGAAGTGGCGCAGCTCCCGGCGGAAGAACGGCGAGCGCGGCGGATAGTCGAAGGCGAGCGTCGACAGGGCATCGATAACCGCGTAGCTGCCGGTGATGCGGCCGTAGTAGGTTTCCACACCGAGCACCGCGGCGATCACCGGCGCCGGTACGCCGCTCTCCGCCTCGGCGGCGGCGAGGGTGTCGCGGTGCTCGGCAAGGAAGGCAATACCCTCGTCGATGCGGCGGTCGGTGAGGAAGATGTCGCGGTACTCGTGCCAGGGCTTGGTCTTCTCCGCCGGCCGGGCGATCGCCTCGAGGATGCTGTCCTGGCGTTCCGCCTGTGCGAACAGCGCCTCCAGTTCCGCGCGCTCGAAACCGTCCTCGGCCACCAGCTCGTCGATGAAGCCGGCGGCGGCCGGGTGGTCGCCGTAGTGCTCTGCGCAGGCCGGCAGGGCAATACAAAAGCCCGCGAGCAGCGCGAGGCGCCGCAGGGGCAGGGGGACAGGAAAGGCGTGCAGCATCGGGCTCCCTCGCTGGCCGGGATGGCGGCTCATTGTCCGATGACCCGTTGCTCCGCGGCGACGGCCATGAGCAGGCCGAAGCCCGCCAGGAGTGTGACCACGGAGGTGCCCCCGGCGCTCACCAGGGGTAACGGGACACCGACCACGGGCAGGAGCCCGGACACCATGCCCATATTAACAAAGATGTAGACGAAGAAAGTCAGCGTCAGGCTGCCGGCGAGGATGCGGCCATAGGTGCTCTGGGCATTGAGGCCGATCCAGAATCCGCGCAGCAGGATGAGCAGGTACAGGGCCAGCAGGAGCACCACGCCGCGCAGGCCGAACTCCTCCGCCAGCACCGCGATGATAAAGTCCGTGTGGCTCTCCGGGAGGAAATCGAGGTGTGACTGCGTGCCCTCCAGCCAGCCCTTCCCGGACCAGCCGCCGGAGCCGATGGCGGTCTTGGACTGGATGATGTTCCAGCCGGCGCCGAGCTTGTCGCTCTCGGGGTTCAGCAGCGTGAGGATGCGCTGGCGCTGGTAGTCCTTGAGCACGAAGGTCCACATGGGCCAGGCGGAGGCCAGGGCCAGGGCGAGGGCACCGAAGATGTAGCGCCAGCCCATGCCGGCCATGAACACGACGAAGAGGCCACTGGCGGCGATGAGCAGTGCCGTCCCCAGGTCCGGCTGCTGCAGGATCAGGGCCGCCGGCAGCACGATGAGGCCGAAGCAGACCAGCAGGTAGGGCAGCCGCGGCGGCAGCACCCGGTCGGCGAGGTACCAGGCCACGGTCATGGGCACCAGCAGCTTCATGATCTCCGAGGGCTGGAAACGGAAACCGCCGAGGTCGAGCCAGCGCTGGGCGCCCTTGGCGCCGACCCCGAAGAACATCACGCCGAAGAGCAGGAAAAGTCCGCCCAGGTAGACCCAGGGCGACCAGCGCTGGTAGCGGACGAGGGGAACCTGGGCCGCGATGAGCATCACCAGGAAGCCGAGAACGAAGTAGCGCGCCTGGCGCAGCACGGCGCCCGTATCCCCGTCGGCAGCGCTGTACAGGACCACCAGTCCGTAGCCGGTGAGCGCCAGCAGCAGCGCCAGCAGGGGCAGATCGAGGCGCAGCCGTGAGGCGGCGCGCGAGCCCTGGCCCAGGCCCGCTTCATGCCCCGGCAGCTGGCGGACGTAATCAACCATCGGCCAGGGTCCCGCGCAGGAGCCAGGCGTCGATCACCTCGCGGGCGATCGGCGAGGCGGCGGTGCTGCCACCGCCGTTCTCCACGATCACCGCCACGGCGATCGTGGGTGCTTCGAGCGGTGCAAAAGCCACGAAGAGGCCATGGTTGCGGTGGCGCTCGGCGATCTCGTCTTCGTCGTAGACCTCGCCCTGGGCGATACCGATGACCTGCGCGGTGCCGGTCTTCCCGGCCATGTCGTACTGGAGGCCCCGGGCGATGAGCTTCGCCGTGCCCCGCTCCCCGTGGACCACGGCGCGCATGCCCTCGTGGATCGCGTCCCAGGTTTCCGGCGCCGCCTCGATCATTCGCGCCGGTGCGGGGACGACCGCCTCCCCGCCGATACGCCGGACCAGCTGCGGTACGTGGAAGACGCCACGGTTGGCGATCGCCGCCGTGGCCGCCGCCAGCTGTACCGGGGTGGCCAGCATGTAGCCCTGGCCGATGCCGACGCTGAGCGTCTCCCCCGGGTACCAGGGCTGGCCCAGGGTCCTGCGCTTCCACTCGCTCGAGGGGAGCACACCGGGGCGCTCGTTGGTGGTATCGATACCCGTGCGCGAGCCGAGGCCGAAGGGCGCGAGATAGTCGTGCATGCGGTCCACCGTCAGGCGGCGGGCGAGGTCGTAGAAATAGACGTCGCAGGACTCCGCCAGGGCCATGTGCAGGTCCACCTCGGGGGCGTGGCCGGTGCCGCGGATGCGCAGGATCCAGTCGCGGTAGCGCCGCGTGTCGCCCGGGAGCCGGTACCAGCCCGGGTCCGGCACGGTGCTCTCCGGCGTCACCAGCCCGGACTCCAGGCCGGCGACGGCCATCAGCGGCTTGACCGTCGAGCCCGGCGGGTACTGCCCCTGCACGGCGCGATTGAACAGAGGCACGTCCGCCGAGTCGCGCAGCGCGCTGTAGTCGCTGCTGCTGATGCCGTTCACGAACAGGTTGCCGTCGAAGACCGGTGTGGAGACCAGGGCCAGCACGCCCCCGGTCGCCGGGTCCATGGCCACCACGGCGCCGCGCTGGTCACCGAGGGCCTCCGTGGCCACGCGCTGCAGCGTGCTGTCGAGGTTGAGCACGAGGTCCCGGCCCGGCTCGGGGTCGAAGCGGTCGAGGATGCGCAGCACGCGGCCGTGGGCGTTGGTCTCGACGTTCTGGTAGCCCACCTCGCCGTGCAGCGTGTCCTCGTAGCGGCGCTCGATGCCGGTCTTGCCGATGTGGAAGGTCCCGCGGTAGTCCGACGCGTCCAGGCGCGCCGCCTCGCGCTCGTTGATGCGCCCCACGTAGCCGATGGCGTGCGTGAACAGCTCGCCCTGCGGGTAGTGACGCATGAGCTGCGCATCGACCACGACACCGGGCAGGCGGTGGCGGTTCACCGCCAGCCGGGCCCGCTCCTCCTCGGTGAGGCGGAAACGCAGGGGCACGGGCTCGTAGGGGCGACGCTGGTCGAGGCGGCGGCGAAACGCCTCCAGGTCGTCCTCGTCCACGGTGACGAGTTCGCCCAGGGCGCTGAGCGTCCCCTCGAGGTCCGGCACGCGCTCGCGCACGAGGGACAGGATATGGCTCGGCTGGTTGGCCGCCAGCAGCGCGCCGTGGCGATCGTAGATGAGGCCGCGCTTGGGCGGCAGCGCCTGCAGCTGGACCCGGTTGCGTTCCGACTGCGTGCGGTAGGTCTCGTAACCGGTGACCTGCAGGTTGAAATAGCGCAGGAACACGAGGAACAGCGCCGCGAGCACGGCAAGCACCGCGACCGCTGTGCGGCCGCCAAAGATACGCAGTTCCCGCCGCGTATCCTTCAGGGTGATTGTCTGCGCCATCAGCCGCGATGATAGGGGTGGTTGCTGAGGATTGTCCAAGCCCGGTAGAGCTGCTCGACGAGCACGATGCGCACCAGCGGGTGGGGCAGCGTCAGCCGCCCCAGGGACCAGCTCCGCTCCGCCCGCGCCCGGCACGCCGGGGACAGGCCGTCGGGCCCGCCGACCAGGAAGGCCACCGGGCGCCCGTCCATCTGCCAGTCCGCCAGGTGCCGCGCCAGGTCCTCGGTCCGCCAGGGCTCACCGGTCGGGTCCAGGGCGATCACCCGGTCTTCGTCGCCGAGCCCCTTGAGCAGCCGCTCTCCCTCGCGCTCGGCCAGCACGGCGCCGCTGCCGTCCGCACCGCGCCGCGCCAGCGGCACGTCGCGCCAGGTGAGCTTCAGTTCCCGCGGCAGGCGGCGTTCGTAGTCGGCGCTGCCCTCCGCCACCCAGCGCGGCAGCTTGCCGGCTACCGCGTGCACCGTCAGGCGCATCAGCCGGGCCGGTCGGGGACTGCCCAGAGCCGCTCCAGGTCGTAGAAATCGCGGGCCGCGGGCAGCATCACGTGGACCACCACGTCGCCGAGGTCCACCAGGACCCACTCGCCGGCGTCCTGGCCCTCCACCCCGAGGGGCCGGGCGTCCGCCTTCTTGGCCTTCTCGATCACGCTGTCGGAGAGAGATTTCACGTGCCGGTTGGAGGTGCCGCTGGCAACGACCAGGAAGTCGGTGACGTCGGTGCGGTCGCGCACGTCGATGCTGACCACGTTCACGCCCTTGAGGTCCTCGAGGGCATCGCGGGCGAGGTCGCGGAGTTCCTCGGCGGTCACTTTGCGCGCGGGCCGCCGAAGGCGGCCGGGGGATTCACTGCTGGCAATCGTTTCCTTCCTGTGTGTTTACCTGTCTCTTGACCGGTCCCGGGAGCTCCTGTCGGTAGAGCCCGTGGCGTTCGATGTGGGCGAGCACCGGGTCCGGGACCAGGTAGCGCGCCGAAAAACCCGATTGTACCAGCCCGCGGATTTCCGTGGCGGAAATCGGCAGCGGCCGGAGCTGCAGGACATGTACCCCGCCCGCCGGGCGCACCCGCAGCACATCGGCCTCGACCCGGTGCCGGGCCAGCCAGGCGGCCACCGGGCCGCTGTCGGGCAGGGCCGCGTCGGGCCGCGCGAGCGCGACGATGTGACAGTGGTCCAGCAGTTCCTCCCAGCGGTGCCACCCCGCCAGCCCGGCCAGCGCGTCACTGCCCATCACCAGCAGCAGGGAACGGCCCGAGCCCAGTTCGCCGCGCAGCGACAGCAGGCTGTCGATGGTGTAGGACGGACCATCGCGCTCCAGCTCCCGGCGGTCACAGGCGAGGCGGGGGGCGCCGGCGATCGCGAGCTCCACCATCGCCGCACGACTCGCGGCGTCGACACCGGGCGCCTCACGGTGCGGCGGCAGTGCGCAGGGCATGAAGCGCAGCTCGTCGAGCTCCAGCCGCTCGACCAGTTCCACCGCCGAGCGCAGGTGCCCCAGGTGAACCGGGTTGAAGGTGCCACCGAAGACGGCGACAGGGCCCGGTCGCGCGCCGGCGCCGGTCAAGAGCGCACGTGCCCCTCACCGAGGACGATCCACTTCTGCGAGGTAAGCCCCTCGAGACCGACCGGGCCGCGCGCATGGAGCTTGTCCGTGGAGATGCCGATCTCCGCACCGAGGCCGTACTCGTAGCCGTCGGCAAAGCGCGTGGAGGCGTTGACCATCACCGAGCTCGCATCGACCTCGCGCAGGAAGCGCATGGCCCGGCCGTGGTCCGCGGTCACGATGGCCTCGGTGTGGCCGGAGCCGTAGCGGGCGATGTGCGCGAGCGCCGCCTCGTAGTCATCGACCACGCGCACGGCGAGCACCGGTGCCAGGTACTCCTCGCTCCAGTCCGCTTCCGTGGCCGGGCGGATGCCGGGCAGCAGCGCACAGCTGCGCTTGCAGCCGCGCAGTTCCACGCCCGCTTCCCGGTAGGCCTCGCCGAGGCCGGGCAGCACCGTGTCGGCAATGGCGGCGTCGACCAGCAGCGTCTCCATGGTGTTGCAGGTGCCGTAGCGCTGGGTCTTGGCGTTGAAGGCGATGGCGTGGGCCATGGCCGGGTCCGCGGCGGCATCGATGAAGACGTGGCAGACGCCGTGGAGATGCTTGAGCACCGGCACCCGCGCCTCGGCGGTCACGCGCTCGATGAGCCCCTTGCCGCCGCGGGGGACCACCACGTCCACGTAGGCCTCCATGCGCAGCAGGGCGGAGACCGCCGCGCGGTCCGCCGTGTCGACCACCTGCACGGCACCTGCCGGCAGCGCCATGGCGCGCAGGCCCTCGGCGATGGCACCGGCGATCGCCGTGTTGGACGCCAGCGCCTCGGAACCGCCGCGGAGAATGCTGGCGTTGCCCGCCTTGAGGCAGAGCGCGGCGGCGTCCACGGTCACGTTGGGCCGGGATTCGTAGATGATGCCGATCACCCCCAGCGGTACGCGCATGCGGCCGACGCGGATGCCGGAGGGGCGGCTGGCGAGATCGCTGATGGCACCGACCGGGTCCGGCAGGGCCGCCACCTCGACGAGCCCGGCGAGCATGCCGTCGATGCGCACGGGGGTCAGCTCCAGGCGGTCCAGCAGTGCCGCGTCGAGACCCTGCTCGCGGCCGCGGGCGAGGTCTTCCTCGTTGGCCGCGGCGATGCGGTCGCGGGCGCCATCGAGGGCCTCGGCGATGGCCTTGAGGGCGCCGTTGCGTTCCGCGGTCGTCGAGGCGGCCAGGCGCCGCGACGCGATGCGCGCGCCGCGGCCGAGTTCCTGCATGTAGCTGTCGAGGGTCATGCTGCCAACCATCGTTCAACAGGGGCGCCGCAGTATACCCGACGCGTCCGATGCGCGGCCGTGAATCGGTCGCAAGAGGCCACAAAAACATTTGACAATCATTCTCATTGGCACTAGCTTCTTACCCGTAGCCAAAGGAAATCACCATGTTCGTCTGTCTCTGCAACGGCATCACCGAAAGCCAGATCCGCGCCGCGGCCTCAACCGGTATTTCCACCCTCGAGGAACTCACGGAGCACCTCGGTGTGGCGAGCCAGTGCGGACAGTGCGGCTCCATGGCGCAAGCCGTGCTCGAGGAAAGCGGCGGCGCCTTCTCCATTCCCGAAGATCGATTCTACGCGGCCGTCCGCCCGGGCTGACCGGGCCGGCTGACTGGCACCCACCTTCACCTGCGGATACACTGGCCCCGGCTCCTGCCTGTGCCGGCAGGGGTTTCCGTAGACAGGAGATAGCAGCATGAAGGGCGACCCCAAGGTCATCGAACACCTCAACCGCATCCTCGGCAACGAGCTGGTGGCGATCAACCAGTACTTTCTGCACGCCAAGATGTACAAGGACTGGGGCCTGACCGAGCTCGCGGAGCACGAGTACCACGAATCCATCGACGAGATGAAGCACGCCGATGACCTCGTCGAGCGCATCCTCTTCCTGGAGGGCCTGCCCAACCTGCAGGACCTCGGCAAGCTGCTGATCGGTGAGGACACCAAGGACATGCTCGAGTGCGACCTCAAGCTCGAGCATATCGCGCACAAGGATCTGAAGGAGGCCGCTGCCTACTGCGACAGCGTCGGCGACTACGTCTCCCGCGATCTCGTGGTCAGCATTCTCGAGGCCGAGGAAGAGCACATCGACTGGCTGGAAACCCAGCTGGGCCTCATCGAGCGCCTCGGCCTGGAGAACTACCTGCAAACGGCAGCGCGCACGGTCAAGCCCGAGGCCTGACCGCGGTACCGTCTCCTGCGCAGCTGCGCAGGGACGGTCTCAGGAGACCGCCTCGCCCCCCGCGGCCTCCTTGATGAGGGTGGCGAGTTCGCCGCTCTCGTGCATTTCGCTCACGATATCGCAACCGCCGATGAGCTCGCCCTTCACCCAGAGCTGGGGAAAGGTGGGCCAGTTGGCATATTGCGGAAGGTTGGCGCGGATATCCGGATTGGAGAGCACATCCACGTAGGCGAAGCGCTCGCCACAGGCCATGAGTGCCTGCACGGTCCGGGCCGAGAAACCGCACTGCGGCTGGTTCGGTGAGCCCTTCATGTACAGCAGGATCGTGTTGTTTTCGATCTGCTCCCGGATTTGCTCCATGATATCCATCGTCACTTCCTTAGCGTTCCTGTTGCTGCCTGGGTAAAGATCCGGCCCGGGCAGGGACCCGGCGGATGTCGGCGGGGTGCGCCGCGTATACCTGCGTATTTTAGTCGGTTATTCGCCAAATGTCGCGGCCCGGCTTTCGGTCCGCGACAATTGCCAGCGCCGGGGTCAGCCGCTATGCTCGCCGGTTTTTCCGCGCCCGGGCACCGGCCTTCGACAACACCCCGGGGGCACGCCCGCAGAGGATCGACTATGGCAACGCGGCACTTCCTGACCCTCCTCGACTTCACGCCGGCCGAGCTGCGCGCGCTCCTCGACCGCGCCAGCGAGCTGAAGCGCGGCCACCGCGCCGGGGAGGACCAGCGCCGCTTCCCCGGCAAGGTCCTGGCCATGGTGTTCGCCAAGTCCTCCACCCGCACCCGCGTCTCCTTCGAGGCCGGCATGGCCCAGCTCGGCGGCCACGCCATGTTCCTGTCGCCCACGGATACGCAGCTCGGACGCGGAGAACCGATCGAGGACTCTGCGCGGGTCATCTCCTCCATGGTCGACGTGGTGATGATCCGCACCTTCGGCCACGACATCGTCGAGCGCTTCGCCGCGCACTCCACGGTCCCCGTGATCAATGCGCTGACCGACAGCTACCACCCCTGCCAGCTGCTGGCCGACATGCAGACCTACCGTGAGCACCGCGGCCCCATCGCCGGGCGCAGCGTCTGCTGGGTGGGCGACGGCAACAACATGTGCCAGTCCTATATCAACGCGGCGCGGCAGTTCGATTTCGAACTGCGCATCGCCTGCCCGCCCGGGTTCGAGCCGGATGCCGATCTGCTGGCGGCGAACGCGGACCGGGTGACGCTGGTCAGCGACCCGGCGGCGGCGGCCGCGGGCGCCGACCTGCTGGTCACCGATGTCTGGGCCTCGATGGGCCAGGAAAGCGAGCAGCGGGCCCGGGCCGAGGCCTTCGCGCCCTACCAGCTCAACGAGGACCTGCTCGCCCGGGCTGCTGCGGACGCCCTCTACATGCACTGCCTGCCCGCGCACCGTGGCGAGGAGATCAGCGCGGGGCTCATGGACGCGCCGGACAGCGTGATCTGGGACGAGGCCGAGAACCGGCTCCACGCGCAGAAAGCGCTGTTGGAAGCGCTCCTCGAGAGCGCCGCCTAAGCAAGATGCACCAAAAACTTGCAGAACCTTCAAAAGCGCACTATCTTGTACACCAATTGAAACCATGCCCCCAGATATAGCGCCCGACCCAGCAAAGGCGCAGCGCCGAGCCCCGCGGCCCGGCGGGGCCCGGCGGAGGGAAAACGCCATGAATGACCGCGACGACCCGTACAGCGACCGCGAGAGTATCCTCATGGCGCTGGACCAGATCAGCCAGACCATCGACGTCATGACCAGCGTCGTCGGCCGCCTGCGCAGCCAGGTCGAGGCACGGGGCGAAGGGCACGGCCGGGCACAGGGCGAGGCACGGCCCCGGGCACGGACGGAAGCGGAGCCAGACCGCGACAAGGGCGGCACCCAGGGCAAGGACAGGCTGCCCACCGCGAGCTCGCCGGACCGAATCCTGCACTGACCCTCCCGTGACCACCGCCGCCGGGCCGGTCTCCGGCTACGCGGGCACCCGGCGCCGGGCCAGCCTGGCGCTGCTGGTTATCGCCAACCTCGTTCCCCTGGCCGGCGTGCTTTTCCTCGACTGGGATATCGCCGCCCTCGTGGTGCTCTACTGGTCCGAGAATCTCGTCCTCGGCTTCTACACCCTGCTTAAGATGCTGGTCGTGAACCCGCTCGGGGCACTGCCCATGGGCCTGTTTTTCGCCATTCACTACGGCGGCTTCTGTGCGGTGCACGGGCTGTTCATCCTCACCCTGCTCATCGACGACCAGGCCCAGGTCCTCGGCGGTGACAGCTGGCCCCTGTTCCTGGTCTTCATCCAGCTGCTGCTGGAGGTCGTCCGGCAGGTCCTCGCACACGCACCGCCCTACTGGCTCTGGGCATTCCTCGCGCTGCTGGTAAGCCACGGCGGCTCCTTCGTGCTCAACTTCCTGCTCGCCGGGGAGCGCGAACGGGCGTCGCTCAACGCGCTGATGGGCGCGCCCTACGGGCGCATCGCCGTGCTCCACATCGCTATCATCGCCGGCGGCTTCGCCGTGCTCGCCCTGGGCGAGCCCCTCGGCCTGCTGCTGGTCCTGGTCGCCCTCAAACTCGGCCTCGACATCTCCCTCCACCTGCGCGAACACCGCAAGGCGGCCGCCACCGCGGACCGCTGACGCGGCAAATATTTACACTGCAAACATTCACAGGACCGGGAGCGGGCGCTACACTGTGGGGCCCCCGCCGGCTCCCGCGCCGGCATCCATTGCCTACAGCAACAGGACCTCACCATGATCTACCAGAGTGACGCGCTTTCCGTGGCTCGCCTCGATGGCGACTTTGCCGAGTTGCGCTTTGATCTCGCCGGCGAGTCGGTCAACAAGTTCAACCAGGCCACCGTCGCCGACCTCACCGCGGCCCTCGATGCCCTGGAGGCCGAGCAGGGCCTGCGCGGGCTGCTGGTGACCTCGGGCAAGCCGGTGTTCATCGTCGGCGCCGACATCACCGAGTTCACCGAGCTCTTCGGTGCCGGGGCCGATGACATCGCCGGCTTCACCGGCGTCAACAATGCCAACTTCAACCGCCTCCAGGCCCTGCCCTTCCCGACCGTGGTGGCGATCAACGGCTACGCCATGGGCGGCGGCCTCGAGGTCTGCCTGGCCTGCGACTTCCGGGTCATGGCCAGCGCCGCCAGGGTCGGCCTGCCGGAAACCAAGCTCGGCATCCTGCCCGGCTGGGGCGGCACGGTGCGCCTGCCGCGGATCATCGGCGTGGACGAGGCGGTGACCTGGATCACCACCGGTGCGGAGCAGCGCGCCGACGCCGCCCTCAAGGCCGGCGCGGTGGATGCCGTGGTCGAGGCGGACGCGCTCCGCGACGCGGCGCTCAGGATGCTGGCCGATGCCGCCGACGGCAGGCTCGACTACGCCGGCCGCCGCGCCGCCAAGGCGGGCCCCCTGCCCATGAACGACACGGAGGCCATGATGGCCTTCTTCACCATGAAGGCCATGGTCGGGCAGCAGGCCGGCAAGAACTACCCGGCCCCCATGAAAGTGGTCGAGGTGATCGAGGAAGCCCGGGGCATGGGCCTCGAGGACGCCCTCGCGGTCGAGGCCCGCGGCTTTGCCGAGCTGGCCACCACGCCGCAGGCCGCCGCCCTGGTCGGCATCTTCCTCGGCGACCAGTACCTGTCCAAGCAGGCCAAGGGGTGGGAAAAGCAGGCCGACAAGAACATCGAGCGCGCGGCGGTCCTCGGCGCCGGCATCATGGGCGGCGGCATCGCCTACCAGTCCGCCTACAAGGGCATTCCGATCAAGATGAAGGATATCGCCCAGGAAGGCCTGGACCTCGGCCTCTCGGAGGCCGGCAAGCTGCTGTCGAAGCGCGTCGCGCGCGGCCGCATGACGCCCGAGAAGATGGGCGAGGTGCTCAGCAGCATCGACCCCATGCTCAGTTACGATGGCTTCGACCAGGTCGATATCGTCGTCGAGGCGGTGGTCGAGAACCCGAAGGTCAAGCACGCGGTTCTCGCCGAGACGGAGAAGCAGATCACGGAGGACACGATCCTCGCTTCCAACACCTCGACCATCTCGATCACCTACCTCGCCGAGGCGCTGGAGCGGCCGCAGAACTTCTGCGGCATGCACTTCTTCAACCCCGTGCACGCCATGCCGCTGGTCGAGGTGATCCGCGGCGAGAAGAGCTCGGACGCCGCCATCGCCCGCACCGTGGCCTATGCCAACCGCATGGGCAAGAAGGCCGTGGTGGTAAAGGACTGCCCCGGCTTCCTCGTCAACCGGGTACTGTTCCCCTACTTCGACGGCTTCTCGAAGCTCCTGCGCGACGGCGCCGACTTCCAGGCCGTGGACAAGGTCATGGAGAAGTGGGGCTGGCCCATGGGCCCGGCCTATCTCATGGACGTGGTCGGCATCGATACGGGCGTGCACGCCGCCGGCGTCATGGCCGAGGGCTTCCCGGACCGCATGAAACTCGACTTCAAGACCGCGACGGAAGTCATGTTCGAGAACGACCGCCTCGGCCAGAAAAACGGCAAGGGCTTCTACGACTACGTGCCCGACAAGCGCGGCAAGCCGAAGAAGACCCCGTCCGAGACCGCCTACGAGCTCATTGCCCCGGTCTGCGGCGAGCGCCGCGAGTTCGAGCGCGACGACATCATCGCCCGCATGATGCTGCCGATGGCCACGGAGCTCGCCCGCTGCCTCGAGGAGAACATCGTCGGCAGCGCCGCCGAAGCGGACATGGCCCTGGTCTACGGCATCGGCTTTCCGCCCTTCCGCGGCGGCGTCTTCCGCTGGCTCGATACCGTCGGCCTGCCCTGGCTGGCGGAGCAGTCGGAAAAGTTCGCCGACCTCGGCAAGACCTACGAGCTGACCGAGGGCATGAAAGCAAAACTCGCCGCCGGCGAGACCTACTACTGAGCGCCGGCTCGAGCAAAGGAGAATGACTGTGAAAGCCAACCCGAGAGACGCCGTCATCGTCGACTTCGCCCGCAGCGCCATGGGCCGGTCCAAGAACGGCTGCTTCCGCAACGTGCGCGCGGACGACCTGTCCGTCGCGGTGATCAGGGGCCTGCTGGCCCGCAACGACAAGCTCGACCCGGCGGAGATCGACGACCTGATCTGGGGCTGCGTGCTGCAGCGGGGTGAGCAGGGCATGAACCTCGCGCGCAACATCGTGCTCCGGGCACAGCTGCCGTTCACCGTGCCCGCGCAGACCGTGAACCGCCTCTGCGGCTCGTCCATGTCCGCCCTGCACACCGCCGCCGCCAGCATCATCGCCGGCATCGGTGACGTCTACCTCGTCGGCGGCGTGGAGCACCTCGGCCACCTGCCGATGATGGACGACGTGGACATCAACCCCCGCCTCGGCCTCAACGTCGCCAAGGCGGCGGGCATGATGGGCATGACCGCCGAGTACCTGGGGCTCATGCACGGCATCAAGCGCGAGGACCAGGACAAGCTGGGGCTGCGCTCGCACCAGCTGGCCCACAAGGCCACGGTGGACGGCAAGTTCGATCGCGAGATCATCCCCGTGGAGGGCCACGACGAGCAGGGTGCCCTGGTGTCCGTGACCCGCGACGAGACGATCCGCCCGGAAACGACCCTGGAGGGCCTCGCGGAGCTGCCGCCGGCCTTCAACCCGCAGGGCGGCACGGTGACCGCGGGCACCTCCTCGCAGATCTCGGACGGCGCCTCGGCGATGCTGGTGCTCTCGGCCGAGAAGGCGGAAGCCCTGGGCCTCGAACCGATCGCCCGTATCCGCGCCATGACCGTCGCCGGCGTGGACCCGTCGATCATGGGCTACGGCCCGGTCCCGTCGACGAAGAAGGCCCTCAAGCAGCTGGGCCTGTCCATCGGCGACATCGACATGGTCGAGCTCAACGAGGCCTTCGCGGCACAGGCCCTGCCGGTGCTCAAGGACCTTGGCCTGCTGGACAGCATGGAGGAGAAGGTCAACGTCCACGGCGGCGCCATCGCCCTCGGCCACCCCTTCGGCTGCTCCGGTACGCGGATCACCGGCTCGCTGCTGAACGTGATGCAGGACCGCGACCTGACCTGGGGCATCTCCACGATGTGCATCGGCCTCGGCCAGGGCATCACCACGGTCGTCGAGCGGGTCTGACCCGCTCGACGACCCCGCCCGGGCCCGTGATGGCCGGGCTGGGACCGGCGAGACACCGCTACCAGCCGGCTCCCACACCGGGCGCGGCCCCGCTGTTAACCCAGGGCCTCTATGCAGGTTGACAGCTCCCGGCGCTTGGCGCACTCTTCGCGCGCCATCCAGCCGGGAGTTTGCCATGCAGCGCACCCTCAGCACCGCCCTCCTCCTCGCCACCGCCGCGGCGGCGACCCCCGCCATTGCCCGGGAGACCGGGGCCCGCCCGGTCCTCGAGGAGGTCCTGGTGACCGCCCGCAAGCGCAGCGAGCGCGCCATCGAGGCGCCGGTGGCGGTGACGGCCTTCAGCAGCGAGGACCTGGAGACGCTCAAGGCACGCGACCTCACCCGCCTGTCCGCCGGGCTGCCCGGTGTCCTCCTCGACGATGTCGGTACCCGCCGCGGCACCGCCAACTTCTCCATCCGCGGCCTCGGCATCAACAGCTCCATCCCGTCCATCGACCCGGCGGTCGGCGTCTTCGTCAACGGCGTCTATCTCGCGGTCAACAACGACACGGTCTTCGATATCTTCGATCTCGAGCGCATCGAGGTCCTGCGCGGCCCGCAGGGTATTCTCTTCGGCCGCAACGTCACCGGCGGCGCGGTGCTGCTGGAAACGCGCAAGCCCGGCGACCGCTTCGAGGCGGCGCTGCGCGGTGCCGTGGAAGGCGGCGGCGACGGCGGCCTGTCGCGCTACCTCATGGGCAGCCTGTCAGGCCCGCTGGGCGAGAGCCTGGAGGGCCGGCTGGTGCTCTACGGCAACGACGACCAGGGCTGGTTTGAGAACCTCGCCGATGGCGATGACTTCGGTGCCGTCGAGCAGGCCATGGCCCGGGGCACGCTGGTCTGGGAACCGACGGCCGCCGACACGGTGACGTTGTTCTACGAGCGCACGGATATCGACGGCGAGGGGGCGGCTACGCAGTCGCACACCAATGGCGCGGGGATACCCGGCACGCCGCGTAACTTTCCGCGGGACAGCCACGAGTTCGCCATCGACGAGCGCGGCTACCAATCCGTGGAGAGCGATTTCCTGACCCTGCGCTGGGACCGCGCCGTGACCTTCGGCGAAGGCACGGTGACCAACATCTTCGGCTGGCGCGACCAGTCCTCCGTGGCCATGAGCGACATCGACGGCCAGCCGGGCTTCCTGTTCCACTCCCCCGGCTGGATCGACGCCGAGCAGTGGAGCAACGAGCTGCGCTACCGGGGGCAGTTCGGGTCGGCGGTGGATGTGACCGCGGGCCTCTACCTCTTCTCCGGCGACCTCGCCTACCACGACCGGCGCCTGTTCCTCGGCGAGAGCGGTGTCCCCGGCAGCGCGCAGATCACCCAGAACGGCGGCGGCGAGCAGGCGCTGGACACGCTGGCCGTGTTCGGTAGCGCGGACTATGCGCTCAACGAGCGCTGGACGCTGAGTGCCGGCCTGCGCCTGTCCCGGGAGGAGAAAGCTGTGCAAGTCGCTTCCTTCAACCTGAACCCCACGCCCTGCAATATCGTGGTCAGCGGCGATTGCCCCTTCGACTTCCGCGACCGCGACCAGTGGGACACGCTCTCGCCGCGGCTCGGCGTGAGCTACCGCCCGGATGCGGACCGGCACGTCTACGCCAGCTGGACCCGCGGCTTCCGCTCCGGCGGCTACAACCTGCGCAATTCCAACGCCGCCCAGCCGCCCGGGCCCTACGACGAGGAACAGGTGGACACGGTCGAACTGGGCTACAAGCAACGCGCCGGCGCCTGGGCCCTGGATGCCGCGCTCTACCACACGCGGGTGGAGGACATGCAGCGGGAAGTGAACCTGCCCAGCGGCACCGCCGGCATCCTGCAGCTGATCCGCAACACGGCGAGCGCGGAGCTCTCCGGCGCCGAGCTGGACCTCACCGTCGAGGCCGGCGCGGGCTTCACCCTCGCCGCGACCGCGAGCTACCTGGATGCCCGCTATACGAAAGTCCGCTTCGACCTCGACGGCAACGGCACCGTGGACAGCGCCGATGAAGACCTCGAGCTGCCCCGGGCGCCGGAGTGGACCGGCAGCCTGGAAGCGCGCTGGCGGGGCGCCGTCGCCGGCGGCCGCCTCGACGCCCGCGCCGCCTGGAACTACCGCGACCGCGTCGCCTACACCGACAACAACCTCGGCTACATCCTGGCCCAGGACCTCGTCGACCTGGACCTCGCCTGGACCAGCGGCAGCGGCCGCTGGACCGTCGCCGCCTACGCCCGCAACCTTCGCAACGAGGTCAAGCACGGCGGCGACTCGCAGCTGCCGGCCGTGTTCATCGGCGAGCCGCTGGGCGGCACCTTCAGCCCGCTGGCCCGCGGGCGCATCGTCGGTGTTTCCGTGGACTGGCGGCTGGGCGGCTAGCGCCGCCGCTCAGGGACCGCCGAGGAGCCGGTCGACCCGGTCCAGGGCGAGCAGGAGGTCGCGGATGGGCAGCCGCGCGTCGCGGAAGTACTCCTCGGCCATGGGACGGATGCCGCAGTCCCCGGGGAGCGAGGCCTCGGCAGCGACGAGGTCATGCATGCGCGGCAGGAACACGAACTGCAGCCACTGGGGCAGCGTCAGCGTGTCGAAGCAGAACGGCTGGGTGGACGCGAAGGCCTCGTCCGGCGGCGGCTCGAACTCCCAGAGCTGGAGCTGCCTGAGTTCCGCCTCGATATCGATCAGCACTTCCGCGACCTGGGTATGCATAGGCCCCTCCATGGCCGTCTAGGGTACCAGAGCCGACCCTTTTGACGGCGGCGGGGACTTGGCCTAAGCTGCGCTTCCCCCGCGGGTGTAGTTCAATGGTAGAACCTCAGCTTCCCAAGCTGATGACGTGGGTTCGATTCCCATCACCCGCTCCATCCCCGCAAGCGGCCGGGCCCGAGTATTCCATGAAGCGGTGACGTGGACTCGAGCGACCCCGGCGTTTCTTGGCACCCGCTTCAGTTCCCAACGCCTGAACCCCGCCGCCTTCTTTGGCCTAGCACTTCTTCACGGGCGGGCAAGGGATTGTTTTCAGGCGATTTCGCGCCGGAAAGGCGGCAGGGAGTCGAGGATCGCGCGGCCGTAGCGCCGGGTGACCACGCGGCGGTCGCAGAGGGTGATGCGCCCGCCGTCCGCCTCCGTGCGCAGCAATCGGCCGCTGGCCTGGGTCAGGCGGAGCGCGGCGTCGGGGACGCTGATCTCCATGAAGGCGTTGCCGCCCCGGTCCTCCACCCACTCGGCGAGCGCGGCTTCCAGGGGGCTGTCGGGCACGGCAAAGGGCAGCTTGGCGATGACCACGTGGCGGCAGTAGTCGCCGGGCAGGTCCACACCCTCGGCAAAGCTCGCCAGGCCGAAGATGACGCTGCCCCGGCCCGCGTCCACCGCCTCCCGGTGGCGGCGGAGAATCTCCTGCTTGCCCAGGCTGTCCTGAACCAGCAGCCGGTCGCCGAGACGGTCGGCGACGCCGTCGCGCACCTCCAGCATCTGCCGCCGCGACGCGAACAGCACCAGCGCCGCCTCCGCCGGGTCCAGCCATCCGGGCAGGCGCTCGATGAGCTCTTCGGTGTGGGCGGCGGCGTTGCCCCCGTCAGCCGCCATGGCCGGTACAGACAGCGTCGCCCGGGTATAGTCGAAGGGGCTGCCGACGACCTCGAAGATCGCGTCCTCCGGCACGCCGCTGCGCTGGCGGAAACGGTCGAAGCT
This sequence comes from Pseudohaliea sp., assembly GCF_040217025.1. Classification (GTDB taxonomy): domain Bacteria; phylum Pseudomonadota; class Gammaproteobacteria; order Pseudomonadales; family Halieaceae; genus Pseudohaliea. Next base: position 729,925 of record NZ_JAVJOA010000010.1, read on the forward strand.
GCCGAGGGCCGTCAGGGTTGCCGAGGTGACCACCACGCCGGCGGCGCGGGGCCAGAGGTGCTCGGCGAGAATATCCGTCGCCAGGATCGGGCTGCACAGCAGGTCGTGCCCCACCGGCCCGCCGGCACCGGCGCGGGCGCGGCTGATCCAGCGCGCCCGGGGCGGGGGGCCCTCCGGGTCCGGCACCGCGTAATCCTGCCACAGTGCCAGGGTGTTCTCGGCCCGGCCGCGCATGCCCGCGACGGCGAGGTGCCAGGGCTCGACAGACTCCCGGTCGCCGTTTTCAAGCTCGTCCTCGAGGCAGCCCTCGAGCCGGGCCAGCCCTGAGGCCAGGCGGCCGAAGCCCGCTGCGAGCGTGCCGGCCAGCGGCACGAGCGCCTCCGGCACCACGCCGTGCGGAAAGCGCAGCCGCTCGGCCTCCCGGCCGGTGCGCGCGTCCTCCCCGGCGAGGAGCGCCACCACCGCGTCCTCCGCCGCCTCGAGGCCCACGGCGAGCTCCTCCAGCTGGTCGGGCAGCTTTTCCAGCAGGGGACCGACGCCCGCGACCCCGCCGATATCCGCCACGCCCGCGGCGAGCCCGCGCGCGCTGCCGCGCAGCCACTGCCGCGTGCTGTGCAGGCGGCAGAAGCTGGAGAAGTGGTTGAGGGCCTTGTCCGGGAGGTGGTGGCCCTCGTCGAAGATGTAGATGGTGTCTTCCGGGGGCGGCAGGATCGCGCCACCGCCCAGGGCGAGATCCGCGAGCACCAGGTCGTGGTTGGCGACCACGATATCGGCCCCCTGCAGCGCCTCCCGGGCGCGGAAGAAGCTGCACTGGCCGACATTCGGGCAGCGGCGCCCGGTGCACTGGTTGTGATCGGTAGTAACCGGCAGCCAGGTGGGCTCGTCCAGCGCCTCGGGCCAGCTGTCCCGGTCGCCGTCCCAGCTGCCGCGGCCGAGAGCGTCGATCATGGCCTCGTAGACCGGCAGCGCGTCGCCGGCACCGGCGGCGGGCAGCTCGTCGGGATAGAGGGGAATCGCCGCCGAGGCGTCCTGCCCCTGCGCCAGCTGCCGGTCCAGCTTGCTGAGGCACACGTAGCGCCGCCGTCCCTTGGCCAGGGCGGCGGTGAAGGCGAGACCGCTGCCGGCGGCAATGTCCGGCAGATCCTTGTGCACGAACTGCTCCTGCAGGGCCACGGTGGCGGTCGCCACCACCAGGCGCTTGCCGCGGTCCTGGGCGATGGGGATGGCCGCGAGGGCGTAGGCGAGCGTCTTGCCGGTACCGGTGCCGGCCTCGACGACGCAGATGGGCGGCTCGGCCGGCGCGCTGCGATCGCCCGGCAAGCGGGCCAGCGCGCGGGCCACGGCGCCGATCATCTGCCGCTGGCCGAGGCGTGGGCTCAGGTTGCGCGCGGCCACCGTGGCGCTGTAGGCGTCGCGGATCCGGTCCTTGAGGGCCTCGCTCAGCAAGTCGGTCAGGCCGCCTCGCGCAGGGACAGCTGGCTGCGAACCGCGTTGGCGTAGATGGCGAGGGCAAAGGGGCGGTGATCCTCGGGTATCGCCTCCATGCGCGCCCGGAAAGCGGCGGCGGACACGGAGCCCGCCTCGCAGCGCAGCCCCGCGGGCGCTCGCCGGCCCTCGAGAGCCTCCCAGGCCTGGAGGTTGCTCGGGTGCAGTCGGAAGCCGGCCAGCACCTGCCGGTCGATCTCCGCGGCCACCGCCGCAGCGCTGTCGAAACGCCGGTCGAGCGGGGTGCCGAAGCTGACGTGTACCCGGCCCTTGCTGCCCGCGATGCCCACGCCGATGGAAGCGACATCCTCCTGTTCACCCTTTTCATAGGCGCCGGTGCGGGCGCGCTCGGCGAGCTCGCGCGCCTTGAGCGCATCGCAGGGATCGATCTCGTAGGAGATGGCGACCGGAACGATACCCAGGCTGGCGATGTGTTCGCCGAAGTCCTCGCTCGCCTTGTCCCGGCTCAGGGAGAGCATCTTGATCACCGCGGGCTCCGTGCGGTCGATACCGTCCTTGGCGCGCCCCTCGCGCTGGGCGATCCAGACGTTGGCATGCTGCTCGGTGAGCGCGTGGCGGATATAGGCGGAGAGGTGGCGGGAGGCGGCCAGCAGCTCCCGCGGGCCGGCGGCGGAGCGGCGGACGATGAAGCTCTTGTTCAGGCGCATGAGGTCCGAAACCCAGGGCTTGGTGAGCAGGTTGTCCCCGATGGCGATCTGCAGCGTGTCGAAACCGTTCACGTGCAGCGCGTAGTTGGTGAACGCCGGGTCCATGGCGATATCCCGGTGGTTGCTCACGAAGAGCCAGGCGCGGGCCGGGTCGAGCTTGTCGAGACCGGTCACCGTCAGGCCGGCGGTCGTGTTCTCGATCATGGCATCCATGTAGCCGCGGATCACCAGCTGCAGGTCATGGACGGTTTCGACGCCGCGCAGCTGGCGCTTGAGGTACCAGCGCACCGCCGGGCGCAGCAGGAACGGCAGCAGCCGCGCCAGGCCGCCGAAGCGGAACGCGGCGATGGCGCCGGTGAGCTCCCGGTCCTCGAGCAGCCGGGCGAGCACCGGGGCGACCTCGTCGTCGCGATAGGGCCTGATGTCGGCGTAGGGATCGTGCTCGCTCACGCGGGTATCCTCGAAAAAAAGCGCCTAACCTTAACGAAAAAGCCCTGCAGCGTCATCCGGCAGAACGGCTCGTGCGGGAAAGCCGGGGCCCAGAAAACAGTGGCGCCCGCGGCCCAGTCTGGTAGGCTTTGCCGCGCTTCAGAGACCCCCAAGTCCATCACGGAGGAACCATGGACGCTGCGAGTGCTGCAATGACGACCTTTGGCGCTGCCTTGCTGCTGGTGAGCTGGGTGCTCATGCTCATCACTGCCTGGCGCGAAGACTATGCCTGGGGCCTCTTCGCCACGCTCCTGCCGCCCCTCGCCTACCTCTACGGCCTGTTCCGCCTCGACAAGGCCGGCCAGAGCATCGGCCTTGCCGTGCTCGGTCTCCTCCTGCTCGGCCTCGGCCTCGGCTAGCCGTCCTCCTCGAGATAGCGGGCAGCCAGCGCCGCCCGCTCCGCCGGGCCCACGCCCAGGGCCGCTTCCAGGTACGCCTCGACCGACCCGTAATCCTCCTCGATCGCTGCCAGCGCCGCGCCGAGATAGCTCTCGTCCACCTGCAGCATCGGCAGCAGCGTGTCGTCCTCGAGGTGGTGCATGTCGTATTTCTCCCGCACCCGCGCCAGCTCGCGGGCGGGGTCGAAGTAATGCCGGGTGAGCAGGTAGTCCTGCAGCACCGTTTCCCGCGGCACACCGAGGGCGAAGAGGACCAGCGCCGCCGCGAAGCCGGTGCGGTCCTTGCCCGCCGCACAGTGCACGAGGAAGCGCTCGTTGCCGGGGGCCAGCAGGTGACCGAAGAGCGCGGCGTAGCGGTCGCTCTGGGAGCGCACGAACTCCCGGTTGATGTCGCGCATGGCCTCGGCCATGGCCTCGGCGCCGGTGAGCCGGTGGCGCCCGCCGTAGAGCGCGCTGCCCTGGCTGCCGGGGGTGATCGCGAGGTTGATCCGCCGCGTCTCGGCGGGGAGCCGGCTGGGGTCGCTCGCCTGCTCGTCCTCGCGACGGAAGTCGCAGACCACGTCGATGCCGAGCCCGGCGAACATGCCCTGGGCCTCCTCGGTGAGCCGCGACAGGTTGCCGGAGCGGAACAGGTAGCCCCAGCGGACGCGGCGGCCGTCGGCGGCGCGGTAGCCGCCGAAGTCGCGGAAGTTCACACCCCCCGGCAGTCCGAGGCCCCGGGCCGGGGCAACCACCTCCGTGCCGTGGCTGTCGCGCAGGCGGAAGAAGTGCCGCCGCGCCGCGGGCAGCCCCGTGACCCGGACCCTGCCCGCGCTGCCCGGCGGCAGCGCGCTGGCCTCGGCGGCGGCATCCAGGGGTTCGACGGCGACCGCGCTCGACGGGTCACTGGTCTCCCAGTGCAGGTAATGATGACCGTCGGGCGTCCGCCAGATGTGAACGCTGTCGGGCTTGAGCGGCATGGGGTACTCCTGGTGGTCGTGCGCGGGTCCGGCGGCCTTGCGGGGTGCGGCGACGTCCCGAAGCAGGGCGCCGGGTGCCGCCAGCCGCCCGGTTGACAATGATACCGCACCTGTGGATACTCCGCGCTCCCGATTTTCAGTTGACGATTCAGAGGACACACCGTGGCCAACTCACCGCAAGCCCGCAAGCGCGCCCGCCAGGCGGAAAAGCGCCGCAACCACAACGCCAGCCTGCGCTCGCTCGTGCGCACGAAGATCAAGGGCGTTGTCGCGGCGATCAAGAGCGGCGATGTGGAAAAAGCCCGCGAGGCCTACACGCAGGCGGTCCCGGTCATCGACCGCATGGCCGACAAGGGCATCATCCACAAGAACAAGGCAGCGCGGCACAAGAGCCGGCTGAGCGCCCAGGTCAAGAACCTGGCCGCCTGAGCGGGCGGGCCCTGCGCCCAGCCGCTGAACCGCACTCCAAGAAAAAGGCCGGCGCCTGCGCGCCGGCCTTTTTTTGTGGCTCCTGGCGGAGCCGTGCGAAGACCCGTCAATGCCGACGGGGCCGCCTTCAGCAGCAGCCCGCGGCTTTCGCCTCCTCGCTTTCCCTGGACGCCTGCTCCTCCTCGTGCGCCGCGTGGAAGGCCGCGAGCATGCTCTGCTCGTGGGACTGCGCCTCCTCCGTGTCGAGCGGGCGCTCCAGGGCGGCCCAGTCGATGTCGCCGTCCGTGGCCAGGTTCTCGAAGTCGAGGATGCCGAGTTCCTCGAACTTCGGCCGCACCTTGTCCGTGAGCAGGCCGATGCGCTTGAGGTTCGGCACCACCCGCTGGAACAGCAGGTTGCGGAAGGTGGACATGACGAAGCCCTCCAGCACCTGCTTGCGCGCTTCCTCGACGTCCCAGCCGAAGTGCCGGAACACGTCCGTGGCCACGAGCCGCTCGCGGCTGACCACGCAGGCCTGGTAGGCGAACTCGGCGCGCTCCTCGCGCTCCTCGTCCGAGAGGGTCTTCACGAACTCCTCGAGGTAGTTGACGCCGAAGGTGACGTGCCGGGCCTCGTCCCGGGTGACCAGGTAGACCACGTCCTTGAGCACCGGGTCCGGCGTGGTCTCGCGCGTCGTATTGAAGGCGGACAGCGCCAGGCCCTCGATCACGATCTGCATGCCGATGAACTTCATGTCCCAGCGTGGATCGGTGAGGATCTTGTCGATGATGCTCTTCAGGTGCGTGTTGATCGGGTACATGACGCCGATCCGCTTCTGCAGGTACTTGTTGAACACCTCGACGTGCCGGGCCTCGTCGAAGGTCTGCGAGCCGGCGTAGAGCTTGGCATTCAGCGTCGGCGCACAGGAGCAGAGCTGCGAGGCCACCAGCAGCGCGCCCTGCTCCCCGTGCAGGAACTGGGACAGGCTCCAGGCATTCATGTGCAGCCAGAACTCGTCCTTGGTCTTGTCGTCCATGGCGAGGTAGGGCGGGTACTCGTGCAGGTTCATGAGCTCCGGCGCGCGCTCCTCGTCGGGCCAGGGCCGGTTCCAGTCGATGTCGACCTCCGGGTCCCAGTTGAGCTGCTTGCCCAGGTCATACAGCTTCTTGATGCGGTCGTCCTGCACCCTGTAGTCCCAGTTGTAGGAACCGGTGAGCGGGGTCTGGAAGATCTCGGCGATGTGGTCCACGTCCTCGGAGGTCAACAGGTCCTCGAGGTCGGGGTTCTCCCGCGGGTAGTCGGCATGGGCAAACTGCTGGATCTTGCGCGGGGACTGCTCTTTCCATTCGACTTTCATGGGGTGACTCCTGCTATCGTTATCGAGCGTTATCGGCATTTCGCCTATCAGGCCAGCGCCCCCGCCCCCTAACAAGGTGCCTGGTTGCCACAATGGGGTCATATGTGGCCAAATAGCCCCATGGCAGCCCCCACGACCCCCGCACCCTACGTTCTCATTCTCATCGACCTGGTCACGGGGCGTGGACACCCGCAGGCGGCGATCCTCGAGGGCACGACCCTGGCCGACAGCGGCATCAGCGGTATCGGCGCCCGCGTATCGCAGGGTGACTTCGTCCGCCTGGTCGCCAACGCGCACCGCCTCACCGGCGACCCGGCGCTGGGGCTGCGCCTCGGCGAACGGCTGAACCTGAGCGCCCACGCCGTGCTCGGCCAGGCCTTCATGACCTGCCAGGACCTGGCGGAAGTCATAGAACTGTTCATGCGCTACTACCACCTCCTGTCCCCGGCGCTGGAGCTCGAATACGAGGTGACGGACCGGGAATGCGTGATCACCACCGTGGCCATCCCCGACCCGGACCTCGAGGTCTTCGGCTTCGAACTCATGAGCGCCGCGATGCGCAACACCCTGCGCGGTCTCCTCGGCCGCGAGGAACTGGTGCTGGAGCTGGAGTTCCCCTACGCGGCGCCGGCCCACGAGGGCGAGTACCGGGCGCTGTTCGGCGAACACGTCCATTTCGACCGGCCCCGGGGGCGTATCCGCTTCGACCGCGCGCTGCTGCGGACCCGGCTGCCCTCCTCGAACCCGGCGCTGCGGGCGCTCTACGAGCAGGAGTGCACCCGCCTGCTGCAGGACCTCGAGAGCGATGCCTCGGTAGCCGAGCAGACGCTGCGCCTGCTGCGCAAGCTCGAGGGCCAGTATCCGCAGATGCCGCAGCTGGCGCGCATGCTCAACATGAGCCCGCGCACCTACCGCCGCCGGCTGGCCCGGGAGGGGGAATCGTTCCAGGCCCTGCTGGACCGGGTGCGGGTGGAACACGCCACCCGCCACCTCACCCAGACGCGGCTGCCGCTCTCCACCATCGCCTACATGGTGGGCTTCAACGACCCGTCGAACTTCCGTCGCGCCTTCCGGCGCTGGACCGGGCGCTCCCCGGCCGAGGTGCGCGCCGGTGGCTAGCCCGGCGGCGGGCCCGCTTGCCATCCACGCCGGCCGCGAGGCCGCGGCCACCCTTTCCCGCCACGGCTGGGACCCGTCCCTGTTCAGCCTGCTGCTGGGCGCCTCCGGCGGCCCCAAGTGGTTCATTCTCGCGGCCCTGGACCGCTACCTGTTCGGGGACTACCTGCTGCGCTCGACCCGCCCCCTGGCAGTGCTCGGCTCCTCCGTGGGCGCCTGGCGCCACGCCTGCCTCGCCCAGGCCGACCCGGTAGCCGCCATCGACCGCTTTGCCGAGTCCTACCTGGGCCAGGTCTACGCGGCACGCCCCGACGCTGCCGAGGTGAGCCGCACCAGCCTGGCAACGCTGGACCAGCTGCTCGGTAGCGACGGTGCGCAGGCCATTGCCGGCCACCCGCGGATCAGCACGCACATCGTCACCGCCCGGGGCCGCGGACCGTGCGCCGCTGCGGGCGGCCCGCTGCTCGCCCTCGGCCTGGCCGCCGCGGCGGGCGTCAACGCCCTGGCCCGGCCGGGCCTCGCCGCGGCGTTCCAGCGCGTGGTGTTCTCAAGCGGCGCCGGCGCACCGGCCCTGCCGGGCTTTGCCTCGGCGGACGCTCCGCTCACCGCGGGCAACGTCCGCACCGTACTGCATGCCAGCGGCTCCATCCCCTTCCTGCTGGCCGGCGAGCGGGACATCCCCGGCGCGCCGCCCGGCCACTACTGGGACGGCGGCATCATCGACTACCACTTCGACCCCCGTCCCCTGCATGCCGACGGGCTCATTCTCTACCCGCACTTCCGCGGCGACCTGACGCCGGGCTGGTTCGACAAGTTCCTGCCCTGGCGTCGCCTGGCCCCGGAACTGGTCGAGCGGCTGGTGCTGGTCGCACCGCACCCGGACTTCGTGGCCAGCCTTCCGCTCGGCAAGATTCCCGACCGCGGCGACTTCACGAAGCTGGAAACGGCAGAGCGCCTGAGCCACTGGCGGACCTGCCTGGCCCGGGGCGAGGAGCTGGCAGACGCTTTCGCGGCGCAGGTTGCGGGGCCGGACCCGCTTGCGGGGGTCAGCCTCAGCTGACGTGCTCGTCGAGGTAGCGCTCGATCTCGGCCCGGAGCGGTCCCTGGAAAGCCGAGGCCAGGAGGCCGAGGCGCACGGATACCTCCACCGCGTCGTCAGCGAGGACCAGGCGCCCCTCGACACCGGCGCCGCGGATCGCGACCACGTCGTCGCTCTCCCAGCGCGCACGCACGCCGTGTGCGGCCTCCAGCTCGGCGGCGAGAGCGGCCGCCGTGGCCCGGAGCTCGGGGCGGGACTGGGTGGTCGCCTTGCGCAGGCGGAAGCTGGCCATGGGAACCCCGGGATCGGTGCGCGGCATGCGAAAGGCCGCAGTATAGGTCAGGCGCGATTGCGCCGCATGGCCAGCCAGTTGCCGGCCAGCACCAGCACGAGCCCGAGGGCCGCAGAGAGGCTCCAGCGGTAGCCCTCGAAGACCGTGGACACGGCGAGGGCCACCAGCGGGAAGAGCAGCGTGGTGTAAGAAGCGCGGTCCGGACCGATGCGGCCGATCAGTGTGACATAGGCCCAGAACGCGAACACCGACCCGAACAGCGCCAGGTAGACGAGCGACAGCAGGTAGTCCCGCTCCAGCGGCAGGACGATGGGCGTGCCGCTGAGCAGGGCCGCCGCGTAGAGCGTGAGGCAGCCGTAGAGCATGCCCCAGGTGTTGCAGGTGAGCACCGGCAGCTGGTGACGGTGGTTGCGGGCCGCGATGATGTTGCCGGCAGAGGCACACACGGTCCCGAGCAGGCAGAGACCGAGGGCGCGCAGCGTCACCGCCGAGGTATCGAGCCCGGCCAGCTCCGGCAGGAAAATACCGGCCATGCCGGAGAGACCCAGGACGCCGCCCACGGCCACCCAGGGGCTCACCGGCAGGCGCAGGAACAGCGCGCCCCCGGCGATGTTGAAGATCACCATGGTGGAGAAGACCACGGCGATGAGACCGCTGGCGAGGTCGGCGGCACCGGTATAGATGAACAGGTAGTTGCCGGAGAAAAGGCACAGCCCCTGCAGGAACACGAAGCCGTGGTCCCGCGGCGCGAGGCGCACCAGGCGCCGCGCCGGCACCGTGAGCAGGAGCATCACGGCGGCAGACAGCGCGAAGCGGTGGGCGATGGACACCATCGGCGCCGCACCGTCCAGCTGGTAGCGGATGGCGATCCAGGTCGTGCCCCAGATGAGCACCGTCGACAGGTAGAGGATGGCGGTGTTCACGAAGCCCTCCGGCGCGGAGCGGGGACGTTACCACAGGCGCGTCTGCGAATGCGGTACCATTGCCCCCATGGATGTACCCACCCCGGACGCCGCCACCCCAAGCGACAGCGCCGTGCGCCGTTTCCTCTTCGAGGGCGCGGACCTGCGCGGCGAAGTCGTGCGCGTCGACGGTGCCTTCGCCGCTATCCTGCAGAACCACCAGTATGCCCCGGGGGTACGGGACCTCCTCGGTGAGTTCCTGGCCGCCGCCGTACTCCTGGCGACCACGCTGAAATTCCAGGGTCGCCTCACGCTGCAGGCCCGCAGCGGCGGCCAGGTCCCGCTGATCATGGCGGAGTGCACCTCGGAGCTGTCCGTGCGCGCAATCGCCCGGGGCGCGCAGGAAGCCACCGCCTTGCGCTTCGGCGAGCTGCTCGCGGAAGGCCAGCTGGCCATCACCGTCGAGCCGGAGCGCGGCCGTCGCTACCAGGGCATTGTCCCCCTGCAAGGCGAATCCCTGGCCGAGAGCCTCGATGCCTACTTCGAGCAGTCCGAGCAACTGCACACGCGGGTGTGGCTGGCCTGCGACGGCACCCGTTCCGCCGGGCTCCTGCTCCAGCAGCTGCCCACGCAGCTGACGCCGGACCCGCTGGAGCGCGAGGCGCAGTGGACGCACGCCTGCACCCTCGCCGCCACCGTTTCCCGCGAGGAACTGCTGGCGCTCGACGCCGCTGCGCTGCTCTACCGGCTCTACCACGAGGACCCGGTGCGCCTGTTCGATCCGCAGCCCGTGCGTTTCCGCTGCAGCTGTTCCCGCGAGCGCAGCCGCAGGGCCCTTGCCACCCTCGGCGAGGCCGAGATCCGCGACATCCTGAAGGAGCAGGGTTCCGTCACCATGGACTGCGAATTCTGCAACCAGCAGTACGTCTTCGAGGCGCCCGAACTGCTCCCGGAACGGACCGATCCGATCCACTGAAGCCCCGCCCCCGCCGTTCGCACGGCGCCCGGTAATCTGCCATAATCGCGGCCCCAAAAACCGACCCGGCCCCCCGGCCGCTCCCCTGTCCCGCTGCGTGGCGGGACAGCCGACAGGATTGATCGATGACCGCAGACACGCAGCTAGGCCAGGAATACGTCGACCTGGAACCCGCCCAGTTTGTTGAGCAGGCGCTGAAGCGCGGCGAGGGCACACTCACCGATACCGGTGCTCTCCTCGTTACCACCGGCAAGCGCACCGGGCGCTCCCCGGCAGACCGTTTCATCGTCCGCGAACCGTCCAGCGAGGACGCCATTGCCTGGGGCAGCGTCAACCGTCCCTTCGAGGCCGACCGCTTCGACGCGCTCTGGGACCGGGTCGAGAGCTACCTAGGCTGCCGCGATCGCTTTGTTTCGCACCTGCACGTCGGCGCGCACAGCGACCACTACCTGCCCGTCAAGGTCATCACCGAGTGGGCCTGGCACGGCCTGTTCGGCCGCAACATGTTCATCAAGCCGGAGCAGTACAACGGCGACCACAAGCCGGAGTGGACCGTCCTCAACGCGCCCGGTTTCGCCTGCGACCCCGAGCGCGACGGCACCCACTCCGACGCCACGGTCATCGTCAACTTCGGCCAGCGCAAGATACTCATCGCCGGCATGCAGTACGGCGGTGAAATGAAGAAGTCCATGTTCTCCGTGCAGAACTTCCTGCTGCCCGAGAAAGACGTGATGGCCATGCACTGCTCCGCCAACGTCAGCGAGGACGGCGAGACCACGCTGTTCTTCGGCCTCTCGGGCACCGGAAAGACCACCCTCTCGGCCGACCCCGAACGCTACCTGATCGGCGACGACGAGCACGGCTGGACGCGGGGCTCCGTCTTCAACCTCGAGGGCGGCTGCTATGCCAAGACCATCAACCTGTCGCAAGAGAACGAACCGATCATCTGGGACGCGATCCGCTTCGGCGCCATCGTCGAGAACGTCGTCGTCGACGAGCGCGGCCACGCGGATTACGACGACACGAGCCTGACCGAGAACGGCCGTTGCTGCTATCCGCTCGTCCACGTCCCCAAGCGGGTGCCGGCCAATGCCGCCGGCGAACCCAACTGTGTGATCTTTCTTACCTGTGACGTCTCCGGGGTGCTGCCGCCCATCGCCATCCTGTCCAAGGAAGCGGCGGCGTTCCACTTCCTCAGCGGCTACACGGCACGCGTGGGCTCCACGGAAGTCGGCGCCGCGGCCGGCATTCACCCGACCTTCTCTACCTGCTTCGGCGCACCGTTCATGCCGCGCCCGGCCAACGACTACGCCGAGCTGCTGATGAAGCGCATCGACGATTTCGGCAGCCGCGTCTACCTCGTCAACACCGGCTGGACCGGCGGCTCCGGCGCGCCGGGCGGCACGGGCTCGCGCTTCCCGATCCCGGTGACCCGCGCCGTGGTGCACGCGGCCCAGAGCGGCAAGCTCATCGACGCCGACACCGGCCACCTGGATATTCTCAACCTCGACTTCCCGCTCGCGATCCCGGGCGTCGAGGACCGCTTCGTGAACCCCCGCGAGAACTGGGGCGACACGGCCGCGTACGACGAGCAGGCGCGCAAGCTCGCCCGCCTGTTCCAGGACAACATCGAGCAGTTCAGCCCCGCCGCCGCGGTCGTCGCGGCCGGCCCGCGAGCCGACTGAAGCGACGACAGAAGCACCGGCTGTGCCCCGCGGGCGCCCGGTGCCCGCCAGCTTGCACCTGCAGCGCCCTTGCCCGCCGGTGACCCGCCGCCGGCCGGCGTTCTAGTATGTTTACTCTAATTTTTTCCTCTATCTTCCGGGTTGAGTGGTAGACACCACTACAGCTAAAGGGCGGGAACACAGCCCGCCAGCGACCAAGGAGGAAGCAGTCATGGCAGAAGCAAAGACGCAAGCAAAGAGCAGTGGCGCCGCCAAGGCGGCCCCGAAGCGCAAGACGACGGCCCGCAAGCGCCCGGCCGCAAAGGCCACCGCGCGCCGGACCACGGCCCGCAAGACCGGCACCGCACGCAAGAGTGCGCCCCGTCGCAAGGCCGCAGCGCGCAACGATTTCGCAACCCGCGCGCGGGAAGCCAGCCGCAAGGCGTTCCTGGCCAGCCTCGGTTTCTACGGCAAGGCCTACGACCAGGTGGAAGAGCAGTTCACCAGCGTCCAGCGCGAGCTGGAAGCCCGCCGCAAGAAGGCCGACAAGCTGTACGCCGACCTGGTCAAGCGCGGCGAGAAGGTCGAAAAGCAGGCGCGCAGCGCCTTCGATGACTTCGAACTGCCCAAGCTCGACGGCCTGGCCGATCGCAAGGAACTCGAGGCCCGCCTCGACAAGGCCCGCGAGCGCTTCAGCGAGCTGAAGGAGTCCGTAGGCTTCAAGACCGCGGCCTGAGGGCCGTACCCATCCAGGTTCACTTGTCCCTCACTGGGACCCCCGGGGCCGCGCTTGCGGCCCCTTTTTTTTGCCTGTCGCTTCTGCCTTAATGTTCCTCCGGCGTCAGCCACGACAGCAGAATAACGAGGAGGTACCGCCATGACGGATGAAAAAGGCAAGGTGTCGGACAAGGCCAGCGAGATTGCCAAGAACATCTGGCTCGCCGGGGTCGGCGCCTACGGCCGCGCCGTGGACGAGGCCCAGGGCCGGCTGGAGAAGGCCGGCGTGGAACCACCGAAACTGTTCAAGGACCTGGTCAAGGCCGGAGCGGCGCTCGAAGAGGAGGCCCGCGGCGCCAGCCAGAGCGCGCGGCAGTCGGTCGAAGACCGCATCACCCGGGTGCGCGATAACTTCAACCTGCAGCGCCCGGTGCGTGGCGAGGACCTGCTCGCCCTGCACGAGAAGATCGACCGGCTCACCAACAAGGTGGACGCCCTCGCCGATGCGCTGGCCGCCAGCGGCACCGTGAAGGCGCCGAAGAAGAAAGCCGCCGCCCGCAAGAAGAACCCTGCCCGCGGCACCGCGGCACGCAAGGCAACGACCCGCAGGAAAGCGCCGGCGCGCAAAAGCAGCTAGCCGCGCACAGCAGCCGGCCCGTGAAGACCCGTGACCGCATCCTGGTCACCAGCCTCGAGCTGTTCAACGAGGCCGGCGAGGCCCACACCACGACCCTGGACATCGCGACGGAGCTGGAAATCAGCCCCGGCAACCTCTACTACCACTTCAAGGGCAAGGACCAGATCATCGCCGAGCTCTTTCACCAGTACGAGGTCGCGCTGGGAGAGACCCTCGCGGCACCCCTGGAGAAGCCCCTGGACAGCGGCCGGGATGGCGTCGAGAACAACTGGTACTACCTCTACGTGGTACTGGAAGAGATGTTCCAGTACCGCTTCCTCTACCACAACCTGGACGACCTGCTGCGGCGCTACCCGTCGATACACAAGGGCTTTCAGCGCCTGCTGCAGCTGAAGCGCGCGGCGCTCTACGCGATCTGCGACAACCTGCTGCAGCGGGAGGTCATCGGCGCCCGCGACCAGCAGCTGGTCGGGCTCGTCGACAACCTCACGCTGACCCTCACCTTCTGGTTCAACTACGAGCGGCTCCTGCACCCCTCGCGACCGCAGATGGTGACCATTCACCAGGGCGTGCTGCAGCTGCTGACCATGATCGCCCCCTATCTCGGCGAGCGGGAACTGGCCTTCTACCGCGACTGCGAGGCCATCTACCGGCAGATGCTCGAGGAGGAGCCGGGCGCCGAGCCCACAGCCTGATACGGCGTTCAACAGCCCAGCTTGTGGATCAGCAGCGCGTCGTCGGCGACGAAGACGAGCCGCGCGCGCCGGGCCCCGGCCCACCAGCGCCAGCTTTCCACGCTGAAGAAACACACGTGCGTCGGGTCATTCTTGTAGTGCCAGCCATCGAAGGCCGCCCGGTCCCGCACGTGCTTGGTCATGATGCCGAGGACACCACCGACCCGCAGCCGCGCCCAGAGCCGCGAGAGCTCCAGCCCGGGCCGGTGCAGGTGCTCGACCACCTCCGTGGCGGTAATGAAATCGCGCTGCCCGCGGGCCAGCGCCGCCCGGTCCGGTGCGTAGAACGGGTCGTAGAGATCGACCCGGTGGCCGGCCTCGTGCAGCATGGCCGCGAGGGCCGGCCCCGGGCCACAGCCGAAATCCAGCCCCGCCTGCGCGGGCGGAAGGGCGGCGAGCAGCGGCGTTGCGAGGCGGCCCAGGAAGCGCCGGTAGCCGGCGTCGCCCGGGTGGTTCTCGTGCCGGTCGTACTCGGCCCGCTCTTCCGCCGCCGAGAGCCGCCAGGGCGCGGGTACGAACACCAACGCGCAGCGCTCACAGCGCCGGTAGGGGCGCCGCCGGTCCTCGCTGAACGGGCTGCTGGCGGCCCCGGCACAGAGTGGGCACAGGGTCACGGCCATCTGCTATGCTTCGAGCCCGGACCCGCCCGGAGTCCGCCACCCCCGATAAGACGAAGGAGAAGGCAATGAGCATCAACGTGGGCGATCGCATCCCCGACGGCAAGCTGCAGGTCATGGGTGACAACGGACCGGAAGACGTCACGACAGCGCAGCTCTTCGACGGCAAGAAGGTGGTTCTCTTCGCCGTGCCCGGCGCATTCACCCCCGGGTGCAGCATGACGCACCTGCCCGGCTACGTGGTCAACGCGGACAAGATCAAGGCCAAGGGTGTCGACACGATCGCCTGCATGGCCGTTAACGACGCGTTCGTCATGGACGCCTGGGGCAAGGCACAGAACGCCGACGAAATCCTCATGCTGGGCGACGGCAACGGCGACTTCACCCAGGCCCTCGGCCTCGAGCTCGACGGCCGCGGCTTCGGCCTCGGCATGCGCAGCCAGCGCTTCGCCATGGTCGTCAATGACGGCGTGGTCACCCACCTGCAGGTGGAGGAAGGCCCCGGCGTCGAGGTGAGCGCTGCCGAGGCGATCCTCGCGCTCCTCTAGCACTCGCTATCCCGGCGTGAAGCCTGGGCCGCGGGCACCTGGCGCAACACCAGGATGCCCGCGGTGATCGCGAACAGGCAGTAGGCCAGGAAGAACCAGAACCCGCGCTCCAGCTCGGCCTGCATGATCAGCAGGCCGCCGTCGTGCGCGGACGCCTTGCCGGCCAGCCAGGCCACCAGCATCGCCATCACGAAGACGTCCGCCATGGACCACTTTGACAGGGCCCCGTTGAGCACCAGCAACGGCCGCGTGAGCGGCGCCGGTGCGAGCACCGCCGCGGCCTGCAGCAGCAGTTTGCCCACCGGGATGACGACGCTGAAGGTGACGATGAGCACCGCGACCAGGACGTTGCCGCCATCGGCCAGCTCCCGCGCCATGCCGGCGATGGAGCGGGTGCTGCGGTAGGCCTCTACGCGCCCCTCGAGTTGGTCGAGGCCGAGGAAGGCGGAGATCATATTCAGCACCTGCCGCGACTGCCCCTCGGCCTCCGGACCCGCGATGAGCTCGATGCCGAGCTCCGCGACCTCGCTTTTCTCCAGCTCTCCGCTGAGCGTCAGCACCGGCTCGGTAATTCCGGGATAGAGCAGGCCCAGCGCGATGACGATGGGCAACAGCAGCGCGAGGCGGCGACCTGTGGACATGGCGGGGAACTCCGGGCGGGGGCTGGGCCCCCATTCTAGTCTACGCACGGCGGCCACTGACGGCTGCGGCTAAACGGTAGCGACAGGCGGTAGCACTGCGCCTCAGCCGAGGGCGACGTAGCAGGCCACGCTGATCACCGCCGCGCCGAGGAAGTTGAGCAGCAGGCCTTCCCGGGCCATTCGGGCGGTGGTGACGAGGCCGGAGCCGTAGACGACGGAATTCGGCGCCGTGGCGACCGGGAGCATGAAGGCGCAGCTCGCGCTCATGGCCGCCGGCACCATCATCAGCTCCGGGGCGATACCGGCGCCCAGTGCCGCCGCCGCGAGCACCGGCATGAGCAGCGAGGTGCTGGCGGTATTCGAGGTGGCCTCGGTCATGAAGGTCACACCGAGGCAGATGGCGCCGATGAGCGCGAGCGGCGGCAGCCCCGCGAGACCTGCCAGCCAGCTGCCGAGGAGGTCCGACAGCCCCGAGCTGACGAAGCCGCGCGCCAGGCAGATACCGCCGGCGAAGAGCAGCAGCACACCCCAGGGAATGGAGCTGGCGTGTTCCCAGTCGAGCAGGCGCCCCCCCTTGCCGTCCGGCAGCAGGCACATGACGACGACCGCCAGCAGCGCGACCGACGCATCGTTGGCCTGCGTGAGGCCGAGCCAGGCGCTCCAGCCTCCGAAGGGCCCGCTGCGGTTGACCCAGAGCAGCGCGGTCACCGCGAACACGGCGAGCACGCGGCGCTCGGCGCTGCGCCAGGGGCCGACGGCGGGCAGCTCGACGGCGATGGCACCGCCGAGGTTGCGGGTCAGCACCAGGGCCATGAGCGGGACCAGCACCAGCACCACCGGGACGGCCCAGCCCATCCAGGTCAGGAAACTCACGGACTCGCCGGTCGTGTCCGCGAAGACCTGCATGAAGATGAGATTGGGCGGCGTGCCGATGGGCGTACCGACGCCACCGACGCTGGCCGCGTAGGCCATGCCGAGGAGCAGCGGCGGCGCCAGGCGCTCGCGCTCGCGGGCGCCTTCGAGCACGGCCAGGGCCACCGGCAGCAGCATCAGCGTGGTCGCGGTATTGCTGATCCACATGCTCAGCACCGCCGCGGCGGCCATGAAGCCGAGCACCAGGCGGCGCCCGCTGCTCGCCCCGAACAGGCGGATCATGCCGAGAGCGATGCGCCGGTGTGCACCCGAGGCCTCCATCGAGCGCGACAGCAGGAAGCCCCCGAGGAGCAGGAGAATCAGCGGCGAGCCATAGGCCTGGCCGACCTCCGCGGGGGTCAGCACGCCGGCCAGCGGCAGCACCGCCAGCGGCAGCAGCGAGGTCACGGGAATCGGCAGCGGCTCGAAGATCCACCACACGACGCACAGCACCGCCACCGCCGCGACCACGAGCACGGGCACCGGCTGCCCCGCGGCGGCCAGCCAGGCCACGGCCCCGGCGGCGAGCAATGGCCCCCCGGGCAGGGCCAGGCGCGCCGGGCTGATCACGGGCCCGCCCCGCGAACGGGGCGGGTTGCTGCTGTCGTCATGCCGCTCGCTTCCGTGGAAATCGGGCCATGCTGGCCCAGCGGGGGTGGCAAGTAAAGGTCGCCGCCGCTTGGAGTGCGGGGCGACAGGCGGGTAGACTCGGGCCATGCCTGCGCCGCTCCCGGAAGAGCTGGTCGACGCCTTCGGCCGGCACATTCGCTACCTTCGCCTGTCCGTCACGGACCGCTGCGATTTTCGCTGCGTCTACTGCATGGCAGAGGAGATGACCTTCCTGCCCCGGCGCGAGGTGCTCAGCCTCGAGGAGCTGGAGCGCGTCGCGGCGGCCTTCGTCGACCTCGGCGTGCGCAAGCTCCGCCTCACCGGCGGCGAGCCCCTGGTGCGTCGCGGGATCGTCGACCTCGCGCGCCGGCTGGGCCGGCTGCCGGGCCTGGACGAGCTCGTGCTCACCACGAACGGCGCCCGGCTGGCCGCGCTCGCCGCGCCGCTGCGCGACGCCGGCGTGCGCCGGCTGAACATCAGCATCGACAGCCTGCAGCCGGACCGCTTCCGGGCGCTCACGCGCACCGGCGACCTGGGCCGGGTCCTGGCCGGCATCGAGGCGGCGCGCGCCGCCGGCTTCGACCGCATCCGCCTCAATACAGTCATCCTGCGCGGACGCAACGACGACGAGGTCATCGACCTGGTGACCTTCGCCCGCGACCGCGGCCTCGATATCGCCTTCATCGAGGAGATGCCCCTGGGGCATATCGACGAGCACAGCCGGGCCGAAGCGTTCATCAGCAGCGCCGACCTGCGCGACCGCCTGGCCGGCCACTTCCGCCTCGAGGCCCTCGGCGACCCGGCCGGTGCCGCCGGCCCGGCGCGGCGCTTCCGTATCGCGGGCAGCGACAGCCAGGTCGGCTTCATCTCGCCGCACAGCAACAACTTCTGCCACCTGTGCAACCGCGTCCGCGTCACCGTGGAGGGACGCCTGCTGCTCTGCCTGGGCAACGAGCATTCGCTGGACCTGCGCGAGCTTGTGCGTCGACCGCAGGGCGATCCCCTGGCCCTGCATCGGGCCATCGCGGGCGCGATGGCGCGCAAGCCGGAACGCCATCACTTCAGCCACAGCGACGAGCCGGAAATCGTCCGCTTCATGAGCACCACCGGCGGCTGACCCCCCCACGAGGAGAATCCGTGCACATCCCCGAATTCAGCGAGCTCGCGTCCGTCGGCGCCATCGAGGACGGTTTCGACGGCCTCGGCTACATCTGCAGCGAGAAAATCGCCACGGCGGTGTTTCTCGCCGCCCGCCTGGGCAAGCCGGTGCTCGTCGAGGGCCCGCCGGGAGTGGGCAAGACCGAGCTGGCGAAGACCGCGGCGGCGCTCCTCGCCCTGCCCCTGGTGCGGCTGCAGTGCTACGAGGGCCTGGACGAGGCGAAGGCGCTCTACGAGTGGAAGTACGGCAAGCAGCTGCTGTACACGCAGGTACTGAAAGAACAGCTGGGCGACCTGCTCCAGGGCGCCCGGGGCCTCGCGGAGTCGGTGGAGCGGCTGCACGAGTTCGGCGACATCTTCTACTCCGAGGATTTTCTCGAGCCGCGACCGCTGCTCACCGCCATGCGCCACGAGCGCGGAGCCGTGCTCCTCATCGATGAAATCGACAAGGCCGACCACGAGTTCGAGTCGCTGCTGCTCGAGACGCTCTCCGACTACCAGGTCTCAATCCCCGAGATCGGCACGGTACGCGCGCGCACACGGCCCCTCGTGTTCCTCACCAGCAACAACACCCGGGAAATCTCCGACGCCCTCAAGCGGCGCTGCCTGCACCTCTACATCCCCTTCCCGTCCCGGGCGCTGGAAGAGCGCATCGTGCAGAGCCGGGTGCCCGAAGTGGCCGCCGCGCTGCGCCAGCAGCTCGTCGCCTTCGTCCACTCGCTCCGGGAACTGGACCTGCGCAAGACGCCGGCCATCTCCGAGACCATCGACTGGGCCCGCAGCCTGGTCCTGCTGCACGTCGACGAGCTGGGGGAGGATGTGGCCCGCAGCACCCTCAACATCCTGCTCAAGTTCGAGCAGGACATCGAGACCGCCGAGGCGTCCCTCCCGGAGCTGCTGCGCGCGGGGGCCTGAGCCGCAATGGAGAGCTCGCTGGTCGGCTTCGTGCGCATCCTGCGCAGCCACGACCTGCGCGTGTCACCGGCGGAGACGCTCGACGCCCTGGCCGCTGCGGAGGCCCTGGGTTACGGCGACCGGCAGCGGCTGCGCAACGGCCTCGCCGCGGCGCTCGCCAAGAGCCGCCGCGAGGAGGAGATCTTCCGCGTACTCTTCGATCGCTACTTCGATCACAGCGCCGGCGATTTCGCCAGCGCCGGCGTGCTCGCCGACGACGAGGGTCCCGCTGGCGACACGCCGCCGGCACCGACCGAGGCCGCCGGCGACGGCCGGGGCGGTGGTGGCAGTGGCGACAGCGGCGACCCGGTGCTCGACCGCGCGGCCGCCGGCAGCGAGCGCGTCCGCGACCTGCTCGCCTCGCCGCTCATGCAGGCCCTGCTGGGCGGCCAGCGCGGCGAGCTCAGCGCCCGGCTCCGACAGGCGGGCAAGGACGCCGGCATCGCCGAGATCCGCCTGTTCACGCAGAAGGGGCAGTACACCCGGCGGATTCTCGCCGCCATGGGCGAGGACCAGCTCCGCGGCGCCATTATCGACCTCGAGCGCCGCGGCGACCCCGCCCTCGACCGGCTGCGCGGCTACCGCGACCTGCTCCGGGAACAGGTGCGCGATTACGTGGACGCGCAGTACCTGCTGCACGCGGAGGGGCACAACCGGCAGTTCATGGACGACGTGCTCGCGAAGACCCGGCTGTCGAACATCGAGCAGCACTACACGGCGCGCGTGCGCGAACTCGTGCAGCGCATGGCGCGCAAGCTCGCCAGCCGCCACAGTCCGAAACCGCGGCCCCGGCGCCGGGGGCGCCTGGACATGGCGCGCACGCTGCGCGCCGGCATCCCGCACGACGGCGTGCTCATGCAGACGCACTGGCGCCAGCGGCGCCGGGACCGTGCCCAGGTACTTGCCCTGTGCGACGTCAGCGGCTCCGTGGCGGCCTACGCCAAGTTCCTGCTGATCTTCCTCTACAGCCTGCAGGACGTGCTGCCGCGGATGCGCAGCTTCGCGTTCTCCAGCCACCTCGGCGAGGTCAGCGGGCTGTTCGAGGAAGAGCCCATCGAGCGCGCGGTCGAACTGGTGAACTGGCGCTACGGCGGCGCGACCGACTACGGCGCCAGCCTGCGGGACTTTTCCCGCCTGGCCCTCAATGACATAAACCGGCATACATCGGTTATCATCCTCGGCGACGCGCGCAACAACCGGGGCGATCCGGAGCTTCCGATCATGCAGAGTATCTACCAGCGCAGTAAACAGGTGATCTGGCTGAACCCGGAGTCGCGGCGCGCCTGGGGGACCGGTGATTCCGAGATGCACCGCTACCTGAGCACCTGCCATCTCGCCGCCGAATGCCACAACCTGCGCCAGCTGGAAAAGGTGGTCGACCAGCTGCTGCGCAGCGTCCACTGATGCCCCACGGCTCGTCGCGATGACGCTGCCCAACGAACACCTGCCGCTTCCCTGCTCCCTACGGGACCTGGTCAACCGCAATTTCCCGCACGAAGAACCCGGGGCCGACGCCAGGGTGCTCGATGCGGACACCCTGGCGGCCCGGGTCAGGGCCGCCTGCGAGGAGGGCGAGACGCCGCTGAAGGCGCTCCGCCGCCAGGGCAACGAGGACGATGGCGAACTGCCCAGGGCCACCGATGCATCCACGATCGAGTGGGTGGCCCTCGCCTTCGAGGGCTGGGAGCGTGATTACCCCCTGGAGGGGAGCATGCGCGAGGCCCTGCGCAGGCTGCTGCCCCTGGCCGCGGCCGTGGCCCTGCGCGACGAGAACTTCTTCCAGCCCGGCGAGCACCCGCTGCACCGGCTCCTCGACCAGCTCCAGGCAAGTGCCACCGGCTGGCAGGAACGCCTGGACCGCGCCGGACAGATGCTCGAGCAGCGCGTACAGCGCGGGGTCGAACAGGCGCTCAAGTGGCACGAGGACCCGGAAACGGACTTCGCCGCGGTCGCGGAGGAACTGGCAGCGGCGACAGAGCGCGACGAGGAGCGAGCCGCGCGCATGGTGCGTCGGCTCGAGGAGACGGAAGAGGCGGCAGCGCGGATGCGCCTGGCGCGGCGCGAGGCCGGGCGCCTGCTGAACCAGGGCCTGGCCAGCTACCCGCTCCCCGCGGCGATCGCGGAGTTCATCAAGGGCCCCTGGTACGACAGCCTCCAGCTCGTCGCGCTGCGCCACGGCACCAGCTCTTCGGAGTGGCGGGAGGCGGGGCGCATAACCGACCAGCTGATGGCGTCCGTGCAACCGCCGGAAGGCAACACGGCCGACCGCAGCAGCGAGGCGCTGCGCAAGCTGTCCGCGGACCTGCGCCAGTGGCTGCTCAGCCTTGAACACGACAGCGCCGCCGCGGACGACGCCATCGGCCTGGTGGAGTACGTCCACCTGCGCATGAGCCATGGCCAGGACCTCGGCCTTGCCACGGCCCGGCCCATCGACATCCCGGGCGAGAAGAACGACGACGAGGACGGGGCGGACGAGACCCGGGCGCTGGAGACCGGGCAGTGGTTCATGCTCCGGGACGAGGAGGGCGACCTGCGCGCCCGCCTCAGCCTGCAGCTGGAGGAGGGGCACCACCTCCTGTTCACCAACGCCGTCGGCCTGAAGGCCATGGATCTCGGCCGCAGCCAGTTCATCGAGGATCTGCGCTCCGGTGCGGCCCGGCACCTGGCGACCGCGGATACCTTCAGCCTCTCCCTGGCTCACGCCGCGGGCATCGACGACGAACACAAGCTGCGCGCCCTGGTCGACCCCAACTACGTGCCGCCCGTGGAGACGGAAGCGGCACCCGAGGAGGAGAAAGCCGGAGATCCCGAACCGGATCACGGTGACGGGGACGATGCCGGGGGAAGTCACAGCGAAGAAGAACCACTCGCGGCGCCCGCGAGCAACGCCGAGGTCGCCGCTGCCACCGCGACCCGGCAGGCCTACCAAACGCAACCGTCCATGGAGCTCGAACTCGTGAACTCAGATAACAACAGCAGCGGAGATTCAGCGGGGTCCGGCGGCGGCGACGGCGAGCAGCCGCCGGGCAGCGGCGGGCGCCGGCGCCGTCTCCCGCCGGGCCCGGAGCTCGACGTACCGATGGGAGCCTGGCTGGGCTTCCACGATGGCGAGACCCCGATCATGGCGAAACTCGTCGTGTTCGACCCGCGCCGGGAGCACTATATCTTCGTGAACCGGCGCGGGATCGCGCTGCGGGAAATCAGCCGCAGCGAACTACTGGAACTCATCGACGACGGCCTCGTGGACATCCTCGAGACCAGGAGCTATTTCCGCGACGAAGTGCAGCGCGCCAGGGAGCAGCGAGACGAATAGTCTCGGGAGGATCGGCCATGACCGAAAAGAAAAGCGAAGAACAGACCGAAGGGAAGACCGGCGGGCAGGACGACAGGAAGCCGGGGCAGCCGCCGGGAAAGCAGCCCGACAAGCGACGCTACTTCCGGCTGCCGCTGGCGAGCACGGTCTTCATCGAGATCGAGTCCCCGCCCCCGGGCGCCGTCGGCCCCGGCAAGATCGTGCGCTGCCACACGCTGGAGGTCTCGCAGCGGGGCCTGCGGGTGGTGCTCGACGAGCGCGTGACCGTGGGCGCCATCCTGCAGGTCGGGGTCGATATCCCCGGCCACACCGACCCCTTCTACCTCGTTGGCCAGGTGCGCTGGCGCATGCGCGCCAAGGACCTGCCCGGGGCGTGGATCGCCGGCTTCGAGATCCTCGAGGCCGAGGGCTCGGACACGGCCCAGTGGGAGGCTGCGCTCGAACTCGTCGATGCGCCCGAAACCGGTTGATGGCGCAGCCGGGGCGCGTCCTGTACTCCCCCGCGCTTCGCCGCTAAACTCCCGCGTTCTCTCGACGAGGCCCACGACAAAGGATACCCCGTGACATCGCACTGGCAGACACAGCTCGAGCGGCTGGCGGCTGGGCAGCCTGCCCTGATCGCGGGGATCCGCCGCGGCGTCGAGAAAGAGAGCCTGCGCATCAGCCCCGAGGGCACGCTCGCCCAGACGCCCCACCCGCCCGGGCTCGGCTCCGCCCTGACCCACGGCAGCATCACCACGGACTACTCGGAGGCGCTCCTCGAGTTCATCACGCCCGTGAGCACGGGCATCGACGACACCCTCGAGACTCTCGCCGACATCCACAGCTTCGTCTACCGGCAGCTCGGCAACGAGCGGCTCTGGGCGCTCAGCATGCCCTGCATCGTCAGCGGCGACGCCGGCATTCCCGTCGCCCGCTACGGCAGTTCCAACGTCGCCCGCATGAAGACCGTCTATCGCCTGGGCCTCGGCCACCGCTACGGCCGCATGATGCAGGCCATCGCCGGTATCCACTACAACTTCTCGCCGCCGGAGGCCTTCTGGGAGGCGGCGTGGCAGGACGATGGGGCACCCGGCACGCGCCAGGACTACATCACCGGGCGCTACCTGGGCCTGATCCGCAACTTTCACCGCTGGTCCTGGCTGCTCATCTACCTCTTCGGTGCCTCACCGGCGGTCTGCGCCAGTTTCCTCCGCGGGCGCCAGGGCCACGGCCTCGAGCCCATGGACCCGGAAGGCAACACGCTCTACCGGCCGCATGCCACGTCCCTGCGCATGGGCGGCCTCGGCTACAACAGCGAGGCGCAGCGCGGCCTCGCGGTCTGCTACAACGATCTCGACAGCTACCTGAAGACCCTGAAGGCGGCGATCCTCACGCCGCACCCGGCCTACGCGCAGTTCCCGAGCGGCGAGGGCGGTGACTACCAGCAGCTCAACGACAGCCTGCTGCAGATCGAGAACGAGTTCTACAGCACCATCCGCCCGAAGCGCGTCGCCGCCTCCGGCGAAACGGCACTGACGGCGCTGCGCCGCGGCGGCATCGAGTACATCGAGGTGCGCTGCCTCGACGTCAATCCCTTTGCCCCGCTCGGCCTGGACGCCGAGACGATCCGCTTTCTCGACGCGTTCCTGCTGCACTGCCTGGTGGAGGACAGCCCGCCCTGCTCGCCGGCGGAGCAGCTCGTGCTCGACGAGAACCTGGCCACCGTGGTCGACCGCGGCCGCGAACCGGGGCTCACCCTCGCCAGCGCCGCGGGCCGCCGGCCGCTCGCGGCGCTCGCCGGCGAACGGCTGCAGGGGGTCGCGCGCACGGCGGCACTCCTCGATGCAGCCCATGGTGACGGCAGCTACCGCGCGGCCGTCGCGGCGCAGGAAGCGAAGGTGAGCGATCCCGCAGCCACGCCCTCGGCACGGGTGCTTGCGGAGATGGCCCGCGACGGGCTGCCCTTCTACCGCTTCGGCCTGCGCTACAGCGAGCACTGGGGCCAGTACTTCCGGGAGCGCGCGCCCGGCGAGGCCGCCCTCGCGGCACTCGAGGCCGAGACGGAACGCTCCCTGGCCGCCCAGCGTGAGCTGGAGGCAGCGGACTCGCTGGACTTCGCCAGCTACCTCGCCGCCTACTACGATCAGTACGCGGCGCTCTGACCCCGGAGAATTCCTGCACCATGCCAGCGCTCATGTCCCCCCGGTCCGTATTCTTCCTGCTGTTCCTCGGCACGGTGTTCGCCATGCTGTTCGCCGTGCTCTTCCTGCAGCAGCACCTGGGCCTGGCCCCCTGCCCGCTCTGCGTGACCCAGCGCGGGTTCATGATCCTCACGGGCCTGTTCGCGCTGTTCGCGGCGCTGCATAACCCCGGCATCACCGGGCGTCGCCTCTACGCGGGCCTGTGTGTCCTCGCCGCGGGCGGCGGTGCGGCCGTCGCCGGGCGCCACGTCTGGCTGCAGCACCTGCCCGAGGACCAGGTCCCGGCCTGCGGCCCGAGCCTCGGCTACCTGCTCGACACGCTGCCCCTGTCGGAG
The DNA here is from genome assembly GCF_040217025.1 of Pseudohaliea sp. Classification (GTDB taxonomy): domain Bacteria; phylum Pseudomonadota; class Gammaproteobacteria; order Pseudomonadales; family Halieaceae; genus Pseudohaliea. The sequence continues at coordinate 755,036 of NZ_JAVJOA010000010.1, forward strand.
GCCTTCTCGGTCATCATGATGGGGGACGGCAACTGCGCGGAAACAGTCTGGACCTTCCTCGGCCTCAGCATCCCGGAGCAGACGCTGGCGGGCTTTGTCGTCCTGTGCCTGCTCAGCCTCTGGCAGCTACTGCGAGGCTGAGAGAACCCGCCCCGGGCGGGGCGGGTGGGGTGGATCGCTAGACCGCGGTTATCAGCCCTCGGCCGATGCGTCCTCGCCGGACGCTGCTTCGGCCTGGCTCGGGATGGACAGCAGCTCGACCTCGAAGGTGAGCGCCGCATTCGGCCCGATCACGTTGCCCGCGCCGCCGGCACCGTAGGCGAGCTCCGGCGGGATGTAGAGCTTCCACTTCGAACCCACGGGCATGAGCTGCAGCGCTTCCGTCCAGCCGGCGATGACCTGGTCGACGCCGAAGGTCACGGGCTGCCCGCGCTTGTAGGAGGAGTCGAACTCCGTGCCGTCGAGCAGCGTGCCGCGGTAGTGCACCTCGACGCTGTCGCCGGGGCCGGGCACCGGGCCTTCCCCGGCTTCGATGACCTCGTACTGCAGGCCGCTCTCGGTAACGGTGACTTCCTCGCGCGCACCGTTCTCGGCCATGAAGGTCTCTGCGGCCTCGGCATTGGCCGTCGCCAGCGCCTGCTGGTTGGCCTCCTGCTCGGCCTGGATCTTCTCCTGGAACGCCAGCATCTCGGCCTGGATTTCCTCCGGCGTGAGCCGCTGCTCGGCACCGGTGAACGCGTCGCGCAGCCCGAGGGCGAAAGCGTCGATATCCATCTCCATGCCGTCGTTCTTCATGTTGCGGCCGAGGCCGAGGGCCACGCCGTAGCTCAGGCGCTTGTTCGGGGTATCGAGGGCCACCGGCTCGATGCCGGCGGGGCTGTCGCCGCCGGACTGCTGCTGGTTGCAGGCCTGCAGGCCGAGGACGAGAGCGACCGCGGCCACGGGCGTGACAAATCTGTTCATAGCGTGCTTTCCATCGTTTGCGGGGGAAACCGGAGCCGGCGCGCGGGCCCCTGCGGGCGCGCAGCGCACTGGCGCTGATGCGCCGAATGGTACTACCCGCCGGGGTCCGGTCGCCACCCCCGCAGCAGCGCCGCCGCCAGCGCATCGAGGTGCTCGCGCGACAGCGCCGGCTCGACCGCCGATAGATTCGCGCGCAGCAGCGCAGCGGTGGCTTCGGCGGGCGGCCCGGCGAGCAGCGGCGCCAGGCGCTCGAACTGCGCGCGTTCTGCCTCGAGCTCCAGCGCCTTCAGGCGCTCCCGCAGCGGGTCGACGCCATCGAGGCCGCGCCAGCGCCGGCGCAGGGCCCGCAGCGGGCGCACGACCTCGCTGCGCCAGGGCTCCACGGCGGCAGCCAGCGCGGGGCCGGCCCCGTCAAGGCTCACCCCGTGGCGGGTCTTCAGGGCCGCGGCGAGCAATAGCAGCACGTCCGCACCCGCGCCATCCTGCGCGGCGATACAGGCCTCCGCCACCCCCGGTTCGGCGTAGAGCGCCGTGATGCCCGCCCAGAGTGTCCCGCTCCCGCTGTCATCCGCCATGCGCCGCGCCCCGCCTGCCTGCCCTGCTCATCCGCCGTGTTCGCTCGCCCCGCAACCCGCTCGCCCAGTAGAATGCTGCCCCCATGGTGATCTTACGTGAACTTTCCCTGCGCCGCGGCGACCGGCTGCTCCTCGACCGCGCCCGGGCCACACTGACGCACGGTGAGCGCATTGCGCTGATCGGTGCCAACGGCAGCGGCAAGAGCAGCCTCTTCGCCCTGCTCCTCGGCGAACTCGGCGCCGACGGCGGCGAGGTCGAGGGCCTGGACGGGCTGCGCCTGGCGCACATGGCGCAGGAAGTCGAAGCCAGCGACCTGCCGGCGGCGGCGTATGTCCTCGCCGGTGACGCCGAGCTCGCTGCGCTCCGCGACCGGCTGCGCGCGCAGGAGGCAACCGGCGATTTCGACGGCGCGGCGGCGACCCATGCGGCGCTGCAGGACTGCGGTGGCTACACCGCCGATGCGCGCGTGGAGCGGCTGCTGCGCGGCCTCGGTTTCGCCCCCGGGGATGGCGAACGCCCGGTGGCCGCGTTCTCCGGCGGCTGGCGCATACGCCTCAATCTCGCCCGGGCGCTGATGACACCCTCGGACCTGCTGCTCCTCGACGAGCCCACGAACCACCTCGACCTCGATGCCAGCCTCTGGCTCCAGGGCTGGCTGGCGGACTACGGCGGCACGCTGCTGCTCATCTCCCACGACCGCGACTTCATCGACGCCACCTGCAACCGCGTGCTGTATCTCGCCGGCGGCACCCTGGAGGCCTACCGCGGCGGCTACAGCGACTTCGAGCGCCAGCGCGCCGAGCGGCTGGCCACGGAGCAGGCACAGCAGGAGCGCCAGCAGCGACGCGCGGCCGAAATCGAGGCCTTCGTGCGCCGTTTTCGCGCCAAGGCCAGCAAGGCGCGCCAGGCGCAGTCCAGGCTCAAGGCCCTGGAGCGCATGGAGCAGGTGGCCGCGGCACACGTCGATACGCCCTTCCGTTTCGAGTTCCCGCCGGCGCCGCCGCTCACGGACCCGGCCCTCGCCCTCGACCGGGCCCGCCTCGGGCACGGGGACCGGGTCGTGCTCGACGCCGTGACCCTGCGCCTGGCGCCCGGCGACCGCGTGGGGCTTCTCGGCCGCAACGGCGCCGGCAAGAGTACCCTGCTCAAGGCGCTGGTCGGACGCCTGCCGCTCCTCGCCGGCGACCGCCGGGCGTCCGACCGGTGCCGGCTCGGCTACTACGACCAGCAGCAGCTGGAAGTCCTCGACCTGGCCGCCAGCCCGGCGCAGCACCTGCAGCGCGCCACGCCCGGGGCCCGGGAACAGGCCATCCTCGATTTTCTCGGCGGCTTCGACTTTCGCGGCGAGCGCGCGACCACGCCGATCGCCCCCTTCTCCGGCGGAGAGAAGGCACGCCTCGCCCTCGCCCTGGTGCTCTGGCAGGCGCCGAACCTGCTGGTGCTCGACGAGCCCACGAACCACCTGGACCTCGCCATGCGCGAGGCCCTTGCCGAGGCCCTGCAGGGCTACGACGGCACCGTGCTGCTGGTGAGCCATGACCGCCACCTCCTGCGCTCGACCGTGGACCGGCTCTGGCTGGTCGCCGACGGAACGGTCCGCGACTACGACGGCGACCTCGCCGGTTACGAGGCGGCGGTGCTCGCCGCCGCCGGGCCGGCGCCGCGCGAACAGCTGGATTCCGGATCGGCCGCGGCCGGCGAAGACCGCCGCAGCCGGCGGCAGGCGGCCGCGGCGCGCCGGGAGGCGCTGCGCCCGCTGCAGCGGGAAGTGGAGCAACTGGAGCGTGCCCTCGAGCGCAGCGGAAAGGACCTTGCCGCCGTGCAGGCGAAGCTCGGTGACGAGGCGCTCTACGCGGAAGCGGCCGGCGACGAGCTGACGGCGCTGCTGCGCCGCGAGGGCGAACTGCGCGGCGAGACGGAGGCGCTGGAAGAGGCGTGGCTGGAGGCCGAGGCGGCCCTCGAGGAGGCCGCTGCGTCTTTCACTGACGCGAACGCTGCAGGAGGCGAAGCTTCGCCCGGCGCGGCCAGCGCTTGATGCGGGCCTCCTGCCGCTGTGCCTCGCTGCGCGAGCTTGCGGCGGTGCTCCAGGCGACCACCACCGGACGCCGGCCGCGGGTGTAACGCGGCCCGCCGGCGAGCTCACCGTTGTGCTGACGCAGGCGCCTCGCGAGGTCCCGGGTCACGCCCGTGTAGAGTGAACCGTCGGCGCAGCGCAATACGTAGACGAACCACGCTGTTGCCATCGCCTCGTGCGCGGCCTTTCGTGCGGCCTTCTGCGCGGATTGGTCGTTGGCCGGCCCGGTGTTAGCATTAACTCCGTCAACCACCTCTGCCCGATACCCCTACCAGCTGGAGACCCCAATGAGTGAAAACATCGTACACGTGACCGATGCCAGTTTCGATCAGGACGTCCTGGGCGCAGACGTGCCGGTCATCGTCGACTTCTGGGCCGAATGGTGCGGCCCCTGCAAGATGATTGCGCCGATCCTCGACGAGGTGGCGAGCGAGTACGCGGGGCGCCTGAAGGTGTGCAAGGTCGATGTGGATTCCAACCCGGAGATTCCGCCGAAGTTCGGCATCCGCGGCATCCCCACGCTGATCCTGTTCAAGAACGGCGCCGCGGAAGCGACGAAGGTCGGTGCGCTGTCCAAGACACAGCTCGTCGAATTCATCGAAGAGGCGCTTTGATTTCCCGGTCGCGGGGCGCCCGCCGGCGCGGAAAAAACCGGTAGACGCCCCCACCCCACCATGCTAGATTCATTTCCGTTGCGCACCCCTGCGCAGCGATAATAACCCCGAAACCTGACCGGCTGCTCCAATATCCGGGTGCCCGTGGCGCCCCCTAGCCGCCCGCGCGGCCCGGGCCTGTCCTTTCCCTCTCGAATCACACCCCAGAACAAATCTATGAACCTGACCGACCTGAAGACCAAAGCAACGCAAGAACTCATCGACATCGCCCAGGGTATCGGCCTCGAGAACATGGCCCGGTCCCGGAAGCAGGACATCATCTTCTCCATCCTCAAGAAGCACGCGAAGAGCGGTGAGGACATCTACGGCGACGGGGTGCTGGAGATTCTCCAGGACGGCTTCGGCTTCCTGCGCTCGGCGGACAGCTCCTACCTCGCGGGCCCCGACGACATCTACGTGTCACCGAGCCAGATCCGCCGCTTCAACCTGCGCACCGGTGACACCATTACCGGCAAGATCCGTCCGCCCAAGGACAGCGAGCGCTACTTCGCCCTGCTCAAGATAGGCGAGGTCAATTTCGATCGGCCGGAGAACTCCAAGAGCAAGATCCTGTTCGAGAACCTGACGCCGCTGTTCCCGACGGAGCGGCTGACCCTCGAGAAGGGCAACGGCAGCACCGAGGACCTCACCGGCCGCATCATCGATCTCGTGGCGCCGATCGGCAAGGGTCAGCGCGGCCTGCTCGTGGCACCGCCCAAGGCCGGCAAGACCATCATGATGCAGAGCATGGCGCAGGCGATCATGAGCAATAACCCGGAGTGCTACATCATCGTGCTGCTCATCGACGAGCGGCCCGAGGAAGTAACCGAAATGCAGCGCTCTGTGGGCATCCGCGGCGCCGAGGTGGTGGCGTCCACCTTCGACGAGCCGCCGGCCCGCCACGTGCAGGTGGCCGACATGGTCATCGAGAAGGCCAAGCGCCTGGTCGAGCACAAGCGCGACGTGGTCATCCTCCTCGACTCCATCACCCGTCTCGCCCGCGCCTACAACACGGTGATCCCGAGCTCCGGCAAGGTGCTCACCGGTGGTGTCGACGCGCACGCCCTGGAGCGGCCGAAACGTTTCTTCGGCGCGGCCCGGAACATCGAGGAGGGCGGCAGCCTGTCCATCCTTGCCACGGCGCTCATCGACACCGGCTCGAAGATGGACGAGGTGATCTACGAGGAGTTCAAGGGCACGGGCAACATGGAGCTGCACCTGGACCGCAAGATCTCCGAGAAACGCGTCTACCCGGCTATCAACATCCGCCGCTCCGGCACCCGCCGCGAGGAACTGCTTACCGGGGAAGAGGAACTGCAGCGCATGTGGATCCTGCGCAAGCTGCTCCACGGCATGGAGGATCTGCCGGCCATCGAGTTCCTCATCGACAAGCTGAAGGACACGAAGACCAACGACGAGTTCTTCATGTCCATGCGCCGGAAGTAAGCGCGCAGCTTGCTATACTCCCCGCCCACTTGCGAGAGGGCACGGCATGGCCGCACGCTACGCAGACCTGCGGGATTTCATCGACGCCCTGGAAAAACAGGGTGAACTGAAACGCATCGACATCGAAGTCGACCCCTGCCTGGAAATGACCGAGATCGCCGACCGCACGCTGCGCGCCGGCGGCCCCGCGCTGCTGTTCACGAACCCGAAGGGCTCCTCCGTTCCCGTGCTCGCCAATCTCTTCGGCACCGAGCGCCGGGTCGCCCTCGGCATGGGCGCCGACGATGTCAGCGCCCTGCGCGAAATCGGCGAACTGCTCGCCTACCTGCGCCAGCCCGATCCGCCGGAGAACTTCCGCGACGCCATCGACAAGGCGCCGCTGCTGAAGAAAGTCATGGCCATGGGGCCGAAGGTCGTGCGCAACCCGCCCTGCCAGGTGCACGTGCGCGAGGGCGACGCGGTGGACCTCTACGAGCTGCCCATCCAGACCTGCTGGCCCGGCGACGCCGGCCCCCTCGTGACCTGGCCCCTGGTCATTACCCGCGGGCCGCAGAAGAAGCGGCAGAACCTCGGCATCTATCGCATGCAGCTCATCGGCCGCAACAAGCTGATCATGCGCTGGCTGTCGCACCGGGGCGGTGCCCTCGACTACCGCGACTGGCAGCAACAGTACCCGGGCAAGCGTTACCCGGTGGCCATCGCCCTCGGCGCGGACCCGGCCACCACCCTCGGCGCCGTGACGCCGGTGCCGGACAGCCTCTCCGAATACGCCTTCGCCGGCCTCCTGCGCGGCGGCAAGACGGAGCTCGCCGAGTGCGTGACGCCGCTCTGCCGCGAGCACGGTCTGCAGGTCCCGGCGAGTGCCGAATTCGTCCTCGAGGGCTACCTCGAGCCCGGCGAACTCGCCGACGAAGGCCCCTTCGGCGATCACACGGGCTACTACAACGAGGTCGACCGCTTTCCCGTGTTCACCGTGGAGGCGATCACCAGCCGCGAGGCGCCGATCTACCACAGCACCTACACCGGGCGTCCACCGGACGAGCCGGCCATTCTCGGCGTGGCCCTCAACGAGGTCTTCGTGCCCCTGTTGAAAAAGCAGTTCCCGGAGATCGTCGACTTCTACCTGCCGCCGGAGGGTTGCTCCTACCGCATGGCGGTAGTGACCATGCGCAAGGAATACCCGGGGCACGCCAAGCGGGTGATGCTCGGCATCTGGTCTTTCCTGCGCCAGTTCATGTACACCAAGTTCATCGTCGTCACCGACGACGACGTCGACGCACGCAACTGGCAGGACGTGATCTGGGCAATCACCACGCGCATGGATCCCCGCCGCGACTGCACCTTCGTGGACAACACGCCGATCGACTACCTGGACTTCGCCTCACCGGTTGCCGGCCTCGGCTCGAAGGTAGGCCTCGACGCCACCAACAAGTGGCCCGGCGAAACGGACCGCGAGTGGGGCGAACCCATCCGCATGGACGACGCGACCCGGGAACGGGTGGACGCGATCTGGGACAGCCTGGGGCTGTAGCGACACGCCGCTGACCGGAGGGGCGCCGAAGCCCCTGTGAAAAGGGCCGTGAACGGGGCAGCGGGAATTGTTGCGCGGGTTGCCGCGAGGTTTCAGTCTTTCTCTTCTTCGACCCGCTCGCCGTCGAGGCGGCGATCCTCGGGCACGAGGTCGTCCCCGCCCACGACGTCCGGCAGCGGCAGCTCCGGGAGGGCCTCGCCCTGCAGGGTGATGCCCGTGTTGAAGTACTGGGCGGCCAGGCTCGTCTCCCCGCTGGCCAGCAGCAGCCGGCCGAGCTCCGCGCAGGCCTCTTCCGTGGGGCCGGCCTGGATGCTGCGCTCGAAGTACTGCCGCGCCCGATTCCAGTCCTGCTGGCGGGCGGCGAGGCGGCCGAGACAGAGGAACAGTTCCGGGTCGTCGCCGTGCTTGCCCAGCCAGTGCTCGGCCTGCGTGAGCTGGCGCTTGCCCTTCTCCAGCGCCAGGCGACCGTAGCGATTGACCAGCGCCGGGTCCCAGCGCCTCTTCAGCGTGCGCGTGATCAGCTTTGCCGCGTCGTCCCCGGCGCCGACCTTCTCCAGCAGTTCCACGTAGCGGTGCAGGAGCGCTTCATCCTGCTGCAGCGCCGGCGGCACGCGGCGCCAGGTGAGCTTGAGGGCCGCGGCCGTGTCGTCGCCGAGATCGAGGGCCGCGCCCTCGAGGAGCCGCAGGTGGCACTCGCGCTCGAGGCGGGCTAGCTCCTTGTCCGGCAGCGCACCCTGCCGCCTGAGTACCGGCAGCAGCTCGGCGAGCCCCTCCCAGTCGCCGAGACCGAGCAGCGCCTTGCAGCGCAGCCGCGAGACCTGGGGGCTGTTACTGCGCTGGGCCACCCGCTCGAGGCAGGTCAGGGCGCGATCGAACTTGCCGCCCTGCAGGGCGAGTTCAGCCTGGGTCAGGTCCACGGCAACGGCGGACTGCACATCCTCGCGCAGCGCCGCCTCGAGGTCGCTCCGCATCTGTTCGGGGTCATCGAGCTGGAAGCTGGCGCGGGCGGCCATCAGGTGATTGAAAACCGGCGACGCGCTGTGCTTCGCACCGCGCTGCAATGCGCGGCGGGATTTGCGCCAGTCGCCCTCGATATAGCTGATCAGGCCCCGGTTGGTGAGGCGCGCGGCCTGGCGGCGCTGCCGGCCGGTGGCCCAGAAGCGCACCGACCCGGGGCTCGCCAGCAGCCGGGCAATCGTGCCGACGACCGCGTACAGCACCAGGACCAGCACGGCAATCAGCAGCAGGCCGACCCAGAGGCTCGACTCCACGGTGTAGCCCCCGAAAGCGATGAGCAGGTAGCCCGGCTCGCTCTCGATCATCGCCACCAGGCCCACGCCCAGCAGCAGGGCGATGAGCGCAAGGAGGAAGAAGCTGCGCATCAGTCGCCGCTCCGGCCCGCGCGCGCGGCGAGCACGGACTGCATGGCGGCGAGGCTGCCGGTCGCGTCGGGGACGTCGACGCTCACGCGCTCACCCGCGAGGTCCTCGAGCTCGGCGACCATGGCGGCAGCGCCCTCGGGGTCGCTGGCCTCGAACTCGCGGACCCAGCCCGCGGCGCGCTCCACGCTTTCCCGGTACAGCCGGCCGTTGCCGGAGAGCAGCGCCACCTGGGCCTGCTCCAGCAGCATGCGCAGGTTCTGGCGCACCAGCCGCTCCCACTGCGGGTCCATGAGGACTTCCACCGGCTCGTCCCGGCGGCGCACCACGACGTAGTCGGAAAGCTTGGCGAGGGCGCGCTCGTAGCCCTGGCGCAGCCGGCTCTGCCAATCGCCCTCACCCTTCGGCGGAGCGTCGCCTTCCGGCAGGGAGGGCGTAGCGAAGACCTCGAGGCTGTCGATGCGGTCGATGAGGGCGGCGAGGCGCAGGTAGGCGCCCTGCCGGTCGAGCTTCGGTACCGCGCGTACCGCGGCGAGGTCCTCGGCGATGGCCTCGCGGACCGCGTGGAGCGATGGATCGTCGAGCTCGCGCAGCACACCATCGGCACTGCGCAGCAGGGCCTGAGCGGAGGCGGTGTCCCCGGTCATGACCAGGCGCTGGTTGGCGAGGCGCAGGAGATAGTTGGTCTCGGCGAGCAGCCAGCTGTCGCGATCGCCGGCGCTGACCTGCTGGAACTCCTCGAGCTGGCTGCGCTGGCGGGCAAGCTGGCCGTCGAGGCGCTCGAAGCGTCCCGCCACCGAATCGCGCAGGCCGGCGACGGCCTTTGCGGTCTCCGCCTGTCCGCTGCGGGCGTCGCGGGCGTCCTCCGCCACATCCGCCAGCCGGTCGCGGAGCTCGTCGTCGGCGGCCTGGAGCTCGCCGCGCAGCTGTGTCTCCGCGGCCTTCACCGCGAGCTCGACCTGGCGCTCCAGGGCGGTGTTGAGCTGTTCGAGGGTCGCGCTCTCGCGGCCGGACACGGCCTCGAGGCCGGTGAGCCGCTGCAGCACGTCGCTGTCCCGGCGCTGCCCGTCGAGCAGGCCCCAGAAAGCCGCGCCGGCGGCAAGCACGGCGATGGCCAGGGCGAGTTTCGGGATGAGGGGATTGCCCGCGGGCTCGGTCGCGGTCGCCGGCGCTGCTGCCGGGGTGGCTGCGGGGCCGGCCGCGCTGCCGGCTGCAGCGGCGGTGTGCGCCGCGCTCCCGCTGCCTGCCGCTGTCGCCGCCGGGCCGTCGTCCACCGGGGCGTGCTCTGCCGCGTCGCCGTCGGGCGCTGACGTTGCATCGGCCCCGTCGGTGGTGTCGTGGTACTCCGCGCTGTCGCCGTCGCGGTCTTCGTCTTTCGTCACTCGCTTTCCCCCAGGGCCGACCACCAGCGCTGCGCCGCGGCCAGCATGGCGTCGTCTGCGGCGTTGGCCGCGACCACCGGTTGCTGCCAGCCCGCGGCGACGGCTTCCTCCGCCACCCGCGCCGACGGTACGACCAGCGTGATGTCCGCTAACTTATGCGTTTCCCGGGGCCGAAGCAATGCCGTCAGGTTAGCGAGTGCTTCACCGCTGGAAATGAGTATCAGGCGCACAGCCTCCCGCGCCAGCCGGTCCCGGAGCCCGGCCCCGTCGAGGGCCGGTGCCACGCGCCGGTAGCACGCCAGCTCGTCGACCTCGGCCCCGCGGGAGGCTAGCGTCTCGCGCAGGGCCTGCCGTCCCCCCTCCCCCTTGACGATGAGGACGCGATCGCCGCGCACGGCCGCCAGTTCCGGCAACGCCAGGAGTCCCTCGCTGGTCATGTCGGCACCGGGGGTACGCACCGCGAGGCCGGCCTCGCGCAGTGCCGCAGCGGTGCTGTCGCCCACTGCGTAGCAGGCGACGCCCGGCGGCCACTGGGGCCAGTAGTCGAACAGCAGCTCGAGGCCGAAGCGCACGGCGTTCCGGCTGATGAAGATGCAGTGCTGGTAGCGATCGAGGTCCTCTACCAGCCGGCGCTGCGCAGGCGCCAGTCCGCCGAGGGGCTCCAGGGCGAGGAGCGGCTGCCGCGTGACCGTGAATCCCGCCGCCTCGAGCCGCTCGCAGAGGCTGTCGCCCTGGCCGGCCGGGCGCGTGACCAGGACCGTCGGCGCGGGGCCCGGGCGCACTAGCGGTTGTACACCTCGGCGAGGATGGCCTCGGCGCCCTGGCCGAGGAGATCCTCCGCCACGGCGATACCCAGGGCCTCCGCCTCGGCCGCCGGCGCGCGGCCCTCGGCGCGCAGCACCGTGGTGCCGTCCGGGCGGCCCACGAGACCGCGGAGCCAGAGTGCACTGCCGCCGTCCACGTGCTCCGCGTAGGCGGCAATGGGCACCTCGCAACCGCCCTGCAGGCGCCGGTTCAGGGCCCGCTCGGCCAGCACACGCTCGGCGGTGGCCCCGTGGTGCAACGGTTGCAGGAGCTCGAGGGTCGCTCGGTCCTCGGTGCGCAGCTCGATGCCGACGGCGCCCTGGCCGCCCGCCGGCAGCGAGTCGGCGACGGGGATGTGGTTGCGGATGCGCTCGCCGAGTCCCAGGCGCAGGAGGCCGGCGCTGGCGAGGATGATCGCGTCGTACTCGCCGTCGTCGAGCTTGCGCAGCCGCGTCTGCACGTTGCCGCGCAGGAACCGCACCGTGAGATCGGGCCGGCGGGCGCGCAGCTGGCATTCCCGGCGCAGGCTGGAGGTGCCGACCACCGCCCCCGCGGGCAGGTCCTCGACGCGCCCGTAGCGGTTGCTGACGAAGGCATCGGTGGGCTCCTCCCGCTCGCAGATCACGCCGAGGCCGAGGCCGTCGGGAAACTCCATGGGTACGTCCTTCATGGAGTGCACGGCGATGTCGGCGCTGCGGTCGAGCAGGGCCGTCTCCAGCTCCTTCACGAACAGGCCCTTGCCGCCGACCTTGGCCAGGGGAACGTCGAGGATCTGGTCCCCGCGGGAGGTCATGCCGAGGAGCTCGACGCTTAGGCCCGGGTGCGCCGCCGTGAGCGCGTCGCGTACGTACTCCGCCTGCCACAGCGCGAGCGCGCTCTCGCGGGTCGCGATGGTGACTGTCTGGCCCATGTGGTTCCCCCGGTGTCTGAAAGCGGCGCCATGATACCAGCGACCGCCCCGGGGGTCAGCGCGCCGCGAGCCGCTCCCGGAACGCCCCCAGGTGCCGCCGGCTCACCGCAGGCCGCTGGTCGACCCCGTCGAGCTCAACGACCCAGCCGCCGTCCCCGCGGGCGAGGCGGGTGACGTGGGCGAGCGCGACGAGGGCGCCGCGGTGCACGCGCGCGAAGCGCTGCGGGAACTCGCGCTCGAGGTCCTTCAGGGTTTCGTCCAGCACCAGCGAACCGCCGGGGGTGTAGGCAACCACGTATTTCTGCTCCGCCAGCAGGCAGCGCACCGCGTCGACGGGCAGGGTTCGCATGCCGCCGTGGCCGCTGCTCACCAGTTCACGGCGGCCCTCGTCACCGCGCAGCGCCGCGAGCTGGGCGCGGTTGACCCGGCCGGCCGCGGCCAGGGCCTGCGCGAGCTCGGCCTCGCGGACCGGCTTCAGCAGGTAACCGACGGCCGCGTGGCGCAGGGCATCCAGGGCGTAGGCATCGTAGGCGGTGCAGAACACCACGGCCGGTGGCTGCGCCATGGCGGCGAGCTGCTCCGCGACGGCGAGGCCGTCGATGCCGGGCATGCGGATGTCGAGCAGCACGAGGTCCGGCGGCGCGGTCTGCACGGCGCGCAGCGCGCTCTCGCCGTCCCCCGCCTCGCTGACGGCCGCGTCCGGGCGCAGGCGCGCGAGGAGCCGCTGCAGCCGCTCGCGGGCCAGGGGTTCGTCATCGACGACCAGGATTCTCATCGCGCTCGGTGCAGCGGCAGCCGCACGGCCACGGCGTAGCTGTCGCCCGCCCGCGCGGCGCGGAAGCGGTGGCGCTCCGGGTAGAGTGCCGCAAGCCGCTGGCGGATATTGTCGAGGGCCAGGTGCTCGCCGGAGCCGGCGCCGGCCCCGCCCTCCCCGGGTACCGGGTTTACCAGCGAGAGGCGCAGCTCGCCGTCCCGCGCCTCGATCACGACCCGGATGCAGCCGCCCTCGGGCAGGCGGGCGATGCCGTGGTTGACGGCGTTCTCGAGCAGCGGCTGGAGCAGCATCGACGGCAGCCGCTCGGCGCGGGCGGCGTCGTCCACCGCCCATTCCACGGCGAGCCGGTCGCCCAGGCGCAGGGTCTCGATCGCCAGGTAGCGCTCGCAGAGCGCGAGCTCCTCGGCGACCGTTGTCTCCTGTTCGTCCTCACGCAGGCTCGCTCGCAGCAGGTCCGCGAGGTCCTCGACGGCCCTTTCCGCAGCCGCGGGCCTGGCACCGATGAGGCTGGCGATACTGTTGAGCGTGTTGAACAGGAAGTGCGGGTGGATGCGCGAACGCAGCGAGGCGAGGCGCGCCTGCAGCCCCGCGCGCTGCTGCCGCACGAGCTGCTGCTGCAGGTAGAAATAGCGCAGGACGATGCCGGCCAGGAGCACGGCAACCAGCACGTTGCGCAGAATCCAGCCGGGGGCCTGCACCGCTTCCAGCGTCGGCGGGTAGGCGAGGCGCGCAAGGCCGCTGCTCACCGCCGTCACCGTGGCGACCACGGCGAGGGCGACGACGGTCACGAACGGCAATCCGAAGCGGGCCAGGAGCGGGCGCAGGGCGCAGAGCAGCGCGGATGACAACAGCACGCACCACTGCACGAACAGGGAGGCCGGCCCGAGCGCCTGCCAGTCGAAAGGCCGGGGCACGCTGTCGGCGAGATGGTGGACCAGCACGAGCAGTTCCGCCAGCAGCACCGCAAAGAAAACGGCCCGCGGCGCACACAGGTCGGGCAGGAAGAAATCGTCTTCGGGCAGCGGACCAGCCGCGCCCGGCGGCTCGCGTCGCGGCATCGCCGGCTCCCGGTGAAACGGCGCTGTTATACTTGCACGCCCGCCCGCGGTGGACAAGGCGAGGGTTGGCGGCGGACAGCAACGCGGCGGACAACGGCGACAGGGAAGAGGGCATGAGCAGGGACGGCAGCAGCGACGGCGACACGAGCAACGTCTGGGGAGGACGCTTCAGCGAGGCGACCGATGCCTTCGTGCAGCGTTTCACCGCCTCCGTGGCCTTCGACCGGCGCCTGGCGCGGGAGGACATTGCCGGCTCGCGTGCCCACGCGGCGATGCTGCGCGACCGCGGCGTGCTCAGCGCCGACGACCACGAGCGCATCGCCAGCGGCCTGGACCAGGTCGCCGCCGAGATCGAGGCGGGAGCGTTCTCCTGGTCGGAACGCCTGGAAGACGTGCACATGAACATCGAGGCACGGCTGACGGAGCTCGTGGGCCCCGCCGGGAAACGCCTGCACACGGGGCGTTCGCGCAACGACCAGGTCGCCACCGACATCCGCCTCTGGCTGCGCGAGGCCATCGACCGCATCGCCGACGAGCTGGGCAGGCTCCAGCGCGGCACCATCGGCCTCGCCCGCAGCCACGCCGACACCATCATGCCCGGCTTCACGCACCTGCAGACGGCGCAGCCGGTGACCTTCGGCCACCACCTGCTGGCCTGGAACGAGATGCTCGAGCGCGATTACGGCCGCCTCCGCGACTGCCGGGCGCGGATGAACCAGTGCCCCCTGGGCGCAGCGGCGCTGGCGGGGACCACCTTCCCCCTGGACCGGGCGCAGACGGCCGCCGCCCTCGGCTTCGACGGTCCCTGCGAGAACTCGCTGGATGCGGTTTCGGACCGGGACTTCGCCATCGAGTTCTGCGCCTTCGCCGCGCTGCTCATGACCCACCTCTCGCGCATGGCGGAAGAGCTCGTGCTCTGGACCTCCGCGCAGTTCGGCTTCGTCGAGCTGCCGGACCGCTTCTGCACCGGCTCCTCGATCATGCCGCAGAAGAAGAACCCGGACGTCCCCGAGCTCGTGCGCGGCAAGAGCGGCCGCACCAACGGCAACCTGGTCGCCCTGCTCACGCTCATGAAGAGCCAGCCGCTCGCCTACAACAAGGACAACCAGGAGGACAAGGAACCGCTGTTCGACTCTGTCGACACGGTCCTCGACGCCCTGCGCGCCTTCGCCGACATGGTGCCGGCCATCGAGCCCAGGGCCGACACGATGCGCGCCGCGGCGCTGCGCGGCTTCGCCACGGCGACGGACCTCGCCGATTACCTGGTGCGCCGGGGCCTGCCCTTCCGCGACGCCCACGAGGTCGTGGGCAAGGCCGTCGCACACGGGCTGGACACCGGCAAGGACCTCGCCGAGATGGACCTCGAAACGCTGCGGCGTTTCTCGAGCAGCATCGACGACGACGTCTTCGCCGTGCTGACCCTCGAGGGTTCCGTGGCCGCGCGGGAGCACATCGGCGGCACCGCCCCGGCGCAGGTCCGCGCCGCCGCCGAGCGGGCCCTGGCGCGGGTCGAGGCCCGCGGCAAGCCGCGCTAGTCCGGGCGGGCCCTTCGCGTGCCCTCGGGCGCGGCGCTATACTGCGCCGTTTGACGTTTCCGGAAGTGCTTATCGTGAATCGCCTGTACCGCGCCCTGCTGCTCGTGGCGCTCGCCCTCGGCGCCGGCTGCGGCCAGCTGGGGCCCCTCTACCCCGCGCCGCCCGCCGAGGATGCCAGGGAAGCGGAATCGTGAACGCCTTCCCGCGCCGGGCCGGCGAGCTCTACGCCGAGGGGGTACCGCTGGCGGCCATCGCAAAGGCCGAGGGCACGCCCTGCTACGTCTACTCCCGCGCCGCCATGGAGGCGGCGCTCGACGCCTACCACGAGGCCCTGGCCGGCTGCAGGCACCTGGTTTGCTACGCCGTGAAGGCGAACTCCAACCTCGCCGTACTGGACCTGCTCGCCCGCCGGGGCGCGGGCTTCGACATCGTCAGCGGCGGTGAGCTCGAGCGCGTCGTCGCCGCCGGCGGCGACCCCGCCAGGGTGGTCTTCTCCGGCGTCGGCAAGCAGGCCGGGGAGATGGCCCGGGCGCTGGAGCTCGGCATCCGCTGCTTCAACGTGGAATCGCCGGCGGAGCTCGAGCTGCTCGACAGCGTCGCCCGCGCGCACGGCGTCGTCGCGCCGGTCTCCGTGCGGGTGAACCCGGACGTGGACGCCGAGACGCACCCCTACATCTCCACCGGGCTGAAGGAAAACAAGTTCGGCATCGACAGCGACGGCGCCCTGGCCGTCTACCGGCGGGCGGCGGAGCGGGCGGGCCTGCGCGTCATCGGCATGGACTGCCATATCGGCTCGCAGCTGACCAGCACCGGCCCCTTCCTGGACGCGGTGGCGCGCATGCTCGAGCTGGTGGACCGGCTCGCCGACGAGGGCATCACCCTTCACCACCTCGATATCGGCGGCGGCCTCGGCGTTCGCTATCGGGACGAACAGCCGCCGACGATCGCGGCTTACATCGCTGCCCTGCGCCGGGCCGTGGGCGAGCGCGACCTCGAGCTGGTCTTCGAGCCGGGCCGCTCCATCGTCGCCAACGCCGGCGTCCTGCTGACCACCGTCAACTACCTCAAGCACTCCGCGTGGCACAACTTCGCGCTGGTCGACGCGGGCATGAACGACTTCATCCGCCCCGCGCTCTACGAGGCCTGGGTGGATATCGAGCCCGTGGACGACAGCGCCGGCGGCGAGACCGGAAGCTGGGACGTGGTCGGACCGGTCTGCGAGACCGCGGACTTCCTCGGCCGCGGCCGCGAGCTGTCGCTCAGCCCCGGCAGCCTGCTGGCGGTGCGCGGGGCCGGCGCCTACGGTTTCGTCATGAGCTCGAACTACAACACCCGGCCGCGCGCCGCCGAGGTGCTCGTCGACGGCGAGCAGTGGCACGTGGTGCGCGAGCGCGAAACCCTCGACGACCTGCTGCGCGGCGAGCGCCGCCTGCCCGCCTGAGGTCCGCCGTGGCCATCCGCTTCACCAAGATGCACGGTATAGGCAACGACTTCGTCGTCCTCGACGGGGTCACGCAGCACCTGCAGCTGAAGCCCCGGGACATCCGCCGCCTCGCGGACCGGCGCCGGGGCATCGGCTGTGACCAGGTCCTGATCGCCGAACCGCCCGGGCGGCCGGACGTGGACTTCCGCTATCGCATTTTCAATGCCGACGGCAGCGAGGCCGGCCAGTGCGGCAACGGGGCGCGCTGCTTCGCCCGCTTCGTGCGCCACCGCAAGCTGACCGCGAAGCAACTGATCACCGTCGAAACCCAGGGCGGGCCCATGACCCTGCGCATGCTCGACAAGCACCAGGTCGAGGTGAACATGGGTGCACCGCGCCTGGACCCGTCGGACATCCCGCTGCACCGCGAGACCCGCGCAGCGACCTACGAGCTCGCCGTGGACGGCGAGCCGCTGCGCATCGGCGCGCTCTCCATGGGCAACCCGCACGCGGTGCTGCGCGTCGACGACGTCGCCCATTGCGACCTGGAGCGCCTCGGTCCCGCCATCGAGGGGCACCCCGACTTCCCGGAGCGCGCGAACGCCGGCTTCCTGGAGGTGGTCGACCGCAGCAGCGTGCGCCTGCGGGTCTACGAGCGCGGCGCCGGCGAGACCCTGGCCTGCGGCTCGGGCGCCTGTGCGGCCGTGGTCTGGGGCCGGCTCCAGGGCTGGCTGGACGAGCAGGTGACAGTACACCTGCCCGGCGGTAAGCTTTCCGTAAGCTGGGCGGGCGAGGGCGAACCGGTCCTGCTCAGCGGCCCCACGGCCATAGCCTTCGAGGGCACGATCCGACTCTAGCGGCGAGGACGCAGCGCATGGCAGCACAGAACCCGCGGCAGAGTGCCGCCGAGGCGGTACCGGACGAGTCGCAGCTCCGCGACTTCCTCCTCGACAACCCCGATTTTTTCCAGCGCAATCCGGACCTGCTGCGCACCCTGCACATTCCCCACGGGAGCGGCGACGCGGTGTCGCTCGTCGAGCGCCAGGTCAGCGTGCTGCGCGAGCGCAACGTCGACCTGCGTCATCGCCTGAAGGAGCTGACGGACGCCGCACGGGAGAACGAGACCCTCTACGTGGGTACCCGCGCCCTCGTGCTGTCGCTCCTCGAGGCGGCGGACCTGCCGGACCTGCTGGCGCGTTTCGAGAACGGCATGGCCGAGCATTTCGACACCCCGCACGCGGCCCTCGTGGTCTACGGCGACGGGCCGGCGGAGGGCGCCTGCCGCTGCGCCGACCGCGAAGCCGTCGAGGCACACCTGGGCAGCCTGCTGCGCGGCGGCAAGCCCGCCTGCGGCGCCCTGCGCGCCGAGGAATTCGGCTACCTGTTCCCCGGCGCCCGCGGTGCCGGCTCGGCGGCCCTCGTCCCGCTGGACTTCGGCGGCGACCGCGGCCTGGTCGCCGTGGGCAGCGGCGACGCCAAGCGCTACCACAGCCAGATGGGCACCCTCTTCCTCGAACACCTGGCCGCCGTGATCGGCCGCGTCCTCGCCCGTCTCGACCGCGAGGGAGCGCCGGCAGCCGACGCCTGACGCCGTGACCGCCGCGCGGGAGACCGTGGACTTCGCCACGGCGGTGGATGATTTCCTCACCTACCTGCGCGACGTGCGCCAGCTGTCGCCGCATACCGTCGACGGTTACGCCCGCGACCTCGCCGGGCTCGGCGACGCGCTAGGCGGCCAGGGCATCTACCGCCCGGAGAAGGTCCAGGAGGCGCACATCCGCCACTGGGTCGGCGGCCTGCACCGCCGCGGCCTCTCCGGCGGCAGCATCCAGCGTGCCCTCTCGGCCGCCCGCTCGCTGTTCAACTATCTCGGCCGCAGCGGCGGGCACCCGCGCAACCCGGCGGCCGCCGTGCAGGCGCCGCGGCGCGCGCGCAAGCTGCCGCGCACCCTCGATCCGGACCAGCTGCAGCAATACCTCGTCTTCGAGCAGGACGCGCCGCTGGCGATCCGCGATCGCGCCATTGCGGAGCTGTTCTATTCGTCGGGCCTGCGCCTGGCGGAACTCGTCGCCCTCGACATCGATGACCTGGACCGGCAGCAGCGCCTGGTCACGGTGACCGGCAAGGGCCGCAAGACCCGCACCGTGCCCGTGGGCACCGTCGCCCTGGACGCGCTCGAGGCCTGGCTGCGGGTCCGGCCCTCGCTGCAGGCCGACGCGGACGGCAGCCGCGCCCTGTTCACCAGCAGCCGGGGCCGCCGCATCAGTCTGCGCAACATCCAGGCCCGGCTGCGGCTCCAGGGCCGGCGCAGCGGCATGCGCCAGGACGTGCACCCGCACATGCTGCGGCACTCCTTCGCCAGCCACCTGCTCGAGTCCAGCGGTGACCTGCGCGCCGTGCAGGAACTGCTGGGACACGCCAATATCGGCACGACGCAGATCTACACCCACCTCGACTTCCAGCACCTCGCGAAGGTCTACGATGCCGCCCACCCCCGCGCCCGGCGCCCCGCAGGCAAGGAGGGCGGGGAGGACGAATGACCGTCGCGGTGGTCACCTTCGACCTGGACAACACGCTCTGGGACGTGGAGCCCGCACTGCTGCGCGCCGAGGCCGCGCAGCGCGCCTGGCTGGAGCGGCACCGCCCCGGCGCGCTCGCCGGCCTGGATGACAGCGCCCTGTTCGAGCGCAAGCGCGCGCTGGTGCGCCGCGAGCCGCGGCTCGCACACCACGTGAGCGACATGCGCCGCCAGTTCCTCTACGAACTGCAGCGCGACGCGGGCTACGGCGAGCGCGAGGCGCGGGCCGGCGCCGAGGCCGCGTTCACCGTCTTCCTGGGGGAACGCCACAAGGTGGAGCTGTACGAGGAGGCGCTGGCGGTCATCGAGCAGCTCGCCCGTCACTACCGTATCGGCGCACTGACCAACGGCAATGCCGACATCTACAAGACGGACGCGGGAGACTACTTCGACTTTGCCTTCCTGGCGGAAGACGTCGGTGCGAGCAAGCCCGCGCCGGAGCTGTTCCGCGCGGCCATCGAGCGGGCCGGGGTCGAGGCGACGGCCATTGCCCACGTGGGCGACTCGCCGTCCCACGATGTGGCCGGGGCGCGGGAGGCGGGCCTGAAAACGGTCTGGTTCAATCCCGGCGCAGAGCCCTGGGACCCGGCCCAGGGTGCACGGCCGGATGCAACGGTGCAACAGCTCACGGAGCTGCCGTCGGCGCTGGCGGCTCTCTAGCCTTCAGGACCGCCGGTCACCGACGCCCTGTCGGCGGAGACCGGGTTCAGACGGCTTCTTCGCCGGTCTCCCCGGTGCGGATGCGGATGACCTGCTCGAGGTCCGTGACGAAGATCTTGCCATCGCCGATCTTGCCGGTGTTGGCCGCCTTGATGATCGCCTCGACGATGGCATCGAGCTGGCCCTCAGCCACGGCGATCTCCAGCTTCAGCTTGGGCAGGAAATCCACGACGTACTCGGCGCCGCGGTAGAGCTCCGTGTGGCCGCGCTGGCGGCCGAAGCCCTTGACCTCGGTAACGGTGATGCCCTGCACACCGATATCGGACAGGGCGGCGCGCACGTCGTCCATCTTGAAGGGTTTGATGATCGCGGTAACAAGCTTCATGGTCGCGCGTCTCCGGGAATTGAACCGCGATGATAGGAAGGCGAGGGGGCAGGTGGCAAGGACAAAGCGCGGATAAAAAAAGGGGGCCCGAGGGCCCCCTAAAACGCATTTTTCAATGCGCCCGCAAGCTTGTGCTATTTCTGGGTGACGAACTCCGGGTAGGCCTCGAGGCCGCACTCACCGAGATCGACACCCTCGTACTCTTCCTCTTCACCCACGCGGATGCCCATCACCATCTTGATCACGAAGAACACGATCAGGCTGGTGAGGAAGACCCAGAAGAAGATCGTCGCCGCGCCGATGAGCTGCCCCGTGAAGCTGGAGTTCTCGCCGTTGGTGACCGGGACCAGGAGCAGGCCCAGCAGGCCGACCACGCCGTGGACGGAGATGGCACCGACGGGGTCGTCGACGTGCAGCTTGTCCAGGGTGATGATCGAGAACACGACCAGGACCCCGCCGATGGCGCCGAAAATCGTCGCCTGCAGCGCGCTCGGCGTATCCGGGCCGGCGGTGATGGCCACGAGGCCGGCGAGGGCGCCGTTCAGTGCCATGGTGAGATCGGCCTTGCCGAACATCAGGCGCGCGGTCAGCAGCGCGGCGACGAGGCCGCCGGCGGCCGCCGTGTTCGTGTTCATGAACACCACGGCGACGGCGTTGGCGCTCTCGACGCTGGCCGTGGCCAGCACCGAGCCGCCATTGAAGCCGAACCAGCCCATCCAGAGGATGAAGGTGCCGAGCGTCGCCAGCGGTAGGTTGGCGCCCGGAATGGCGTTGACGCTGCCGTCGGAGCCGTACTTGCCCTTGCGCGGCCCGAGCAGCAGCACACCGGCCAGGGCTGCCGCCGCGCCGGCCATGTGGACGATCCCGGAGCCGGCGAAGTCGAGGAAGCCTAGGTCGCCGAGCGTGTAGATGCCGAAGACCGGGTTGCCGCCCCAGGTCCAGCTGCCCTCCATCGGGTAGATGAAACCGGTCATGATCACCGCAAAGGCAAGGAACGCCCAGAGCTTCATGCGCTCGGCGACCGCGCCGGAGACGATGGACATGGCCGTGGCGACGAACACCACCTGGAAGAAGAAGTCCGCCGACGGCGCGTAGGCGGCGGGCTCGTCCGCCCCGGCGACACCGTCACCGGCTATCGTCGACAGGAAGATGTCGCCGCCGTACATGAGGGCGTAGCCGCAGACCATGTACATGATGCAGGCGATCGCGTAGAGCGCCACGTTCTTGGTTAATATCTCCGTCGTGTTCTTGGCCCGCACGAGACCGGCCTCGAGCATGGAGAAGCCGGCCGCCATCCACATCACAAGGGCCCCGCACACCAGGAAATAAAACGTGTCCAGCGCGTATTGCAGTTGAAAGATATCGTTTTCCATGGGATTCACTCTCGTCTCGAAGTCCTGTTAAGCGGTCTCAGATGGCTTCTTCACCGGTCTCGCCGGTGCGAATCCGAATGACCTGCTCGAGGGTGGAGACGAACACCTTGCCGTCGCCGATCTTGCCGGTATTGGCTGCCTTGGTGATCGCCTCGATCGTCTGCTCGAACAGGCTTTCGCCGACGGCGACCTCGATCTTCACCTTGGGCAGGAAATCCACCACGTATTCCGCGCCCCGGTAGAGCTCCGTGTGGCCCTTCTGGCGACCGAACCCCTTGACTTCCGTGACAGTGATGCCCTGTACGCCGATCTCCGACAGCGCTTCGCGCACGTCGTCCAGCTTGAAGGGCTTCACCACAGCCGTGATCAGTTTCATGTAACTCTCCCGATGTCCTGGCGGCGCTTCACAGGCGCGCCGAGTTCTGTGTCCTCGCAGGTGGCGCTGTCACCGACAGCGCCCGGATCGCCGCAGTCTCAGCCGGACCACCGAGCCAGGTCAGTGGCGGATGACGATTCCTGCCGGCGGGATTGCAGAGCGTATGCCAGCGAATATTTTTGGTCCGGATAACAATGACTTACAAAAAACAGGGCCATGCGGCGGCCGCCGCGGCACGCGATCCCGCAGAGACTGCCGCACCACGAGAAAGCAATGCACCGCCATGGTGCACTGTCCGGCGCTGGGCCCTGTCTGCGCGATCCTCTACACTGCCCGCTGGAAACCGGGGGACACCCAATGGCGCTGAAACCACCACCGATCGGCGAGGTTATCCAGCAGGTCAACGAGCTCGTCGGGGCCGAGGGACTGCGCGGCGAGGTCGACCGCAACGCGAAGCTGCTGCTGCAATCCGCGCTGGCGCGCCTCGACGTGGTCAGCCGCGAGGAGTTCGACGCCCAGGCCGCGCAGCTGGCGCGCACCCGCGCCCGGGTGCAGGCACTGGAGGCCGAGCTGGCGGCCCTGCTGGAACAGCTGGACGCGCTGGAGAAAAACCGGGGTTGACCGGGCCGCCGCACCGGCCGCCAGCAACGCAGCTGCTCAGGGACGAGCGATGGACGACGCGACCGATTACGCCATGGTCTACAGCCGTGCGAGCGCCGGGCTGGACGCCCCGCTGGTGCGAGTCGAGACCCACCTCGCCAACGGCCTGCCCGCCTTCCAGGTCGTCGGCATGCCCGAGACCGCCGTGCGCGAGAGCCGCGACCGGGTGCGCAGCGCCCTGCTCACCAGCTGCTTCACCTTTCCGCAGCGGCGCATCACCGTCAACCTCGCCCCGGCAGACCTGCCCAAGGGCGGCAGCCGCTTCGACCTCCCCATCGCCCTCGGTATCCTCGCCGCCTCCGGCCAGCTGCCGGCAGCGGGCCTCGGCGCCTGGGAGTTCATCGGCGAACTGGCCCTGGACGGGGGCCTGCGCCCGGTGCCCGGCGTGGTGCCGGTGAGCATCGCGACCGCCGACGCGGGGCGGCGCCTTGCCCTGCCGGACGCCGCGGCCGGCGAGGCAGCGCGCGTGCCCGGCAGCCGGGTTTTCTGCGCCCCGGACCTGCTCTCCCTCTGCGCCGGGCTGCGCGGCACCCGCCCCCTGCAGCCGGCCACCGCGGCAATGGCCGCCGCGCCCCCGCCCGCGCCGGACCTCGCCGACGTGATCGGCCAACCGGGCGCACGGCGCGCGCTCGAGATCGCCGCCGCCGGGGGCCACCACCTTCTGTTCACCGGTCCCCCGGGCACGGGCAAGACCATGCTCGCCAGCCGCCTGCCGGGCCTCCTGCCGCCGCCGGAGCCGCGCTTGGCGCTCGAAACACTGGCCCTGCACAGCCTTGCAAGCCGCGGCAGCGTGCCCGAACGGCCCTTCCGGGCACCGCACCACAGTGCGACCGCCGCTGCGCTCGTGGGCGGGGGCAGCGTACCCCGACCGGGCGAGATATCCCTCGCCCACGGCGGCGTGCTCTTCCTGGACGAGCTGCCGGAGTTCGGCCGCCACACGCTGGACATGCTCCGCGAGCCGCTGGAAGCCGGCCGCGTCACCCTGGCGCGGGCCCGGCACCGGGTCAGCTTCCCGGCGCGCTTCCAGCTGGTCGCGGCCATGAATCCCTGCCCCTGCGGCTATGACGGCGACCCGGATCACGCCTGCCGCTGCACCCCCGAGCAGATCAACCGCTACCGGCAGCGGGTCTCCGGGCCGCTGCTCGACCGCATCGACCTGCACGTCCCCGTCCCGCGCCCGCCGCCCCGGGATCTCCTCGCGCAGGCTGCCCGCGGCGAGGGCAGCGCGCCGGTGCGCGAGCGGGTGCTGGTGGCAAGGAACCGGCAGCGCGCGCGCCAGGGCCGGTGCAACGCGGAACTGGACGACGAGGCGCTGGCCCAATACTGCCCCCTGGGCGGCGCTGATCGCGAACTGCTCGCCCAGGCCACGGAGCGCCTCGGGCTGTCACCGCGGGCCCTGAAGCGCTGCCTGCGCGTCGCCCTGACCCTGGCAGACCTCGCCGCGGTGCTGGCACCCGGCCGGGCACAGCTGGTGGAGGCGCTCGGCTACCGGCAGCCGGCGGCGGAGTGACTGATCAAGGTTTCAAGGTTCCCCTGCCGCGGCCTTCGTGACACGCTACGCGCCCGGACAGCCACGACCCGCCCGATGACCGACCTGAACGCCCAGCAACGCGAAGCCGTTCGCTACATCGACGGCCCGCTCCTCGTCCTCGCCGGAGCCGGCAGCGGCAAGACCAGCGTCATCACCCGCAAGGTCGCGTACCTGGTGCGCGACTGCGGCCTGCGCCCCGATCGCGTTGCCGCGGTGACCTTTACCAACAAGGCGGCCCGGGAGATGCGCGAGCGCCTTCACCGGCTGCTGCCCCGGGAGCAGGCGGAGGGCCTGGCCATCAGTACCTTTCACCAGCTCGGCCTGCGCATCCTGCGTGCAGAGCTCGGCAAGGCGGGGCTGCGCCGCGGCTTTTCCATCATGGACAACCTCGACAGCCTCGCCCTGCTCCGGGACCTGCTCGCCGGTGAACAGGGCCGCGCGGCAGACCAGGCCGCGGCGGTCATGCAGCGCATCAGCCAGTGGAAGAATGCCGGGGTGCAGCCCGCGCAGGCCGCCGGCACCGCAACCGACGCCGCCGCGCTGCTGGCGGCCCGCGCCTACGAGCGCTACGACGAGGCGCTGCGCACCTTCAACGCCGTCGACTTCGACGACCTGCTGGCGCTGCCGACGCAGCTGCTCGGGCGCTGCGCAGAAACGCGGCAGCGCTGGCAGGAGCGGGTGCACTACCTGCTCGTGGACGAGTACCAGGACACCAACGAGGCGCAGTACCTGCTGGTGCGGCAGCTCGTGGACCCGCGCGGTGCCCTCACCGCCGTGGGCGATGACGACCAGTCCATCTACGCCTGGCGCGGCGCCCGGCCGGAGAACCTGGGCCAGCTCGGCCGTGATTTCCCGGCCCTGCGCGTCATCAAGCTCGAGCAGAATTACCGCTCGCGCACCCGCATCCTGCACGCGGCCAACACGCTCATCGCCAACAACCCGCACCTGCACGAAAAGTCACTGTGGAGCGAGCTGGGCCCCGGCGATCCGCTTCGCGTCATGCAGTGTGCCGACGAGGACGCGGAGGCCGAACAGGTCGTCGCTGAAATCGCCGACCACCGGCTGCGCCGGCGCACGCGCTGGGGCGACTACGCGATCCTCTACCGGGGCAACCACCAGGCGCGGCTCCTGGAGCTGGTACTGCAGCGCCAGCAGGTGCCCTACCAGCTGAGCGGCGGCACGTCCTTCTTCGCCCGCAACGAGATCAAGGACGTCATGGCCTACCTGCGGCTGCTCCTCAACCCCGACGACGACAACGCCTTCCTGCGCGCCGCCAACACCCCCCGCCGGGGCCTGGGTGCGACCACCCTCGCGGCGCTCGGCCAGGCCGCCGCGGCTTCGGGCACCAGCCTGGCCCGGGCCTGCGAGGGCGAGGGCCTGCCTGCGGCGACCGCCGAGCGGCTGCGCGCCTTCACCGCCCTCCTCGGCAGGGCCCGGCGCGCGGCCCGCGAGGGCGGCGGCACGGAGGCCCTGCGCGGGCTGCTCAGGGAAATCCGCTACGAGGACTGGCTGGTCAAGCAGAGCTCGGACGAGGCAGTGGCCGAACGTCGCATGCGCAACGTCTGGTTCCTGGTGGACAGCCTCGGCGAGCTCATGCGCCGGGAAAGCCTGTCGCTGGAAGACGCGGTCGCACAGCTGGTGCTGCGCGACCTCATGGAGCAGCAGGAGGAGGAGCGCGCCAGCGGTGAGGCGGTGCAGCTGATGACGCTGCACGCGGCCAAGGGGCTCGAGTTTCCCCACGTGTTTCTCATCGGCATGGAGGAGGGGCTGCTGCCGCACCGCAACAGTCTGGAGGACGGTGCCATCGAGGAGGAGCGGCGGCTGGCCTACGTCGGCATCACCCGCGCCCGCGAGACGCTGACCCTGACCTGGGCGCGCCAGCGGCGCCAGTACGGCGAAAAGATCGACACGACGCCGAGCCGCTTCCTCGACGAGCTGCCGCAGGGCGACCTCGAACGTGTCGGGGGTACAGACGCGGACGAAAAGAAAAACAGCGAACGGGGCCAGGAAACCCTGGCCTCGCTGCAGGCGCTGTTTGACTGAGCCGGACCGGCGGCCGCCGGTCCGGGAAGGGCTTACTGGCTGTTCTCGACCATGTAGTCAACGGCGGCCATCACCTGCTCGTCGGACAGGTCGGCGCGGCCACCCTTGGCCATCATGCTGGTGCCCGCAACGCCGTTGATGCCACTGCTGTGCAGCGCGTCCATGCCCTTGGCGATCCGCGGCTCCCACTGGTCGACGTTGCCGACCATCGGCGCCCCGCCGGCGCCGGTCGCGTGGCAGGCCATGCAGGCCTGGTTGTAAACGGCTTCGCCGTCGACCGTGGCCGCCGCCATCGCGTCGCCGCCCGCTGCCGCACCGGCACCGCCGGCCTGCTTCACGCAGCTGCTGTCACCCTGGAGGCACACGGAGCCGACGGGCTCGAGCCGCTTGGCGATCTCGGCGCGCTGCTCTTCGGTCAGGTCAACGGCCATGGCCGACAGGGCCAGGCTGCCGGCCGCGGCCGCCACAAGAATCTGTTTCAACACGGTGTTTCCTCCCTGTTAATGGGCGCGCATTATAGCCACTCGGCCGCCGGCCGGAAACTCGCCCGGCAACCCCTTCTCAACCGCCTCGCAGCGCCTGCTGATCGCCCTCGGGCTCCCTGCCGGAACGCGCACAGGAGCCGCCGGGAACTGGCCGGGGACGCCGGCACGACATGTCCTGCGGGGGCTGCTACATTACGGGCCCGTTCCAGATCCGTGGGAGTCACCGCATGCAGCTCTACACCTTCGACCCGGCCCCGAACCCCCGGCGCCTGAGCCTGTTCCTCGCCTACAAGGGCATCGAGCTTCCGACCACCCAGGTCGATCTCATGAAGGGCGAGCAGCTGGGCGAGAGCTACCGCGCCATCAACCCGGCGGGAACGGTCCCGGCCCTGGTGCTCGATGACGGTACCGTGATGGCCGAGGTGATCGGTATCTGCGACTACCTCGAGGCGCTCTACCCGGAAAAGCCGCTCTTCGGCGACGGCCCCCTGGCGCGGGCGCAGGTACTGGCCTGGGACCATCACCTTTTCGTCGGCGTGTTCATGGCCATCGCCGAGACCCTGCGCAACGGCAACCCGGCTTTCGAGGACCGCGCCCTCCCGGGGCCCTTCAAGGTCACGCAGATCCCGGCCCTCTGCGAGCGCGGCCGGCAGCGGCTCGCGCAGACCTGGCCGGCGCTGGACAAGACACTCGCCGGGCGCGACTTCCTCGTTGGCAGTGGCGTCACCCTCGCGGACATCGACCTGCTCGTGGCCATCGAGTTCGCCGGCTGGATCAAGGAGTCGGTGCCGGAAAGCTGTACCCACCTCCACGGCTGGCTGGCCCGCACGCGCGAGACCTTGGGCATCCAGGGCTAGCGTCCTGCCCCGCGGCGCGCTCACAGCCCTGGTCCTCGCTGCCTGCCTGGGCGCCTGCACGCGCGGGCCGGGGGAAGACCTCGAGCGCTACGTCGGCCGCCTCGAGGGGGCCCTGGGCACCGCCGCGCCCGAGGCCGGCGACGCCGGCCGCCCGCTGCCACCGCGGGTGGGCGCGGTCCAGCTGGCGCTGCCCGGCGACAGCATCGACGCCCTCGACTTTCTCGCGCTGCGCGGCTGCGCGCTGCAGGTCACCGTCGGCAAGCGCAACAGCAGCCTGGGCCGCCTCGCCGCGCCCTCGCAGCGGCTGCTCCTGGAGCTGGAATTCCTTCGCCTCGCCCCCGCCTGCAGCGAGCGGCTCCGCGGCGAGGGGCGCGACGAGCTGGCGGCGACCCTTGACCGGGCAGCGGCCAGCAAGCGGGCGCAGCTCCCGGGGCGGATCTTCAACGCCACCCTGGGCAGTGACGAGTTCCGCGACTTCTGGCGGGCTCCGGCGACGCTCGCTGCCTATCCGGCGGAAACCAGCAGCGAGCCGGTGAGCGCCCTCGCCGCTATCGACGCGCTCGCGGCGCGCTGGCTCGCCGGCGACTACCGCGCGGACAACCAGGCCTTCGAGCTGCTGCTCTCCGCCGTCGCCCGCGGCGACGGCGGTGCGCTGCTGGCCGCGCTGGCCCTGCAGCGGGAGGCGCTGGCCCGCGCCAACGCCATGCTGGCGCGGCGCTCGGCCGAGGGCCCGCTGTGCCGGGGCGGCCTCGTGCCCGCGGAAGTCGACGTACTGCGCACGGTCGTGCGCAAGTTCTTCGTGGGCGGGGTCCAGCCCTGGTCCGCTGCCGTGGAGCGGCGGCGACAGCAGCTCCTGCCACCGCTCGAGGCGCTAGAGGGTCGGCTGGTGGAGGCACTGCCCCCGCCTTACCTGCAGTGGCGCCGGCAGCGCGACGAGGTCCTCGCCGCGGCCGGGGCCCCGCGACGGCACGTGGAAGCCATTCTCGAGCTGCTCGCCGACTGCCCCGGCGGCCCTGGCGTTTCCCCCGGCCCCGCACCCGCCTGACGGCACAGCCGGGCCACCGTTCACGGCGCCGGCAGCGGTGGTACCATGAGAAGACGCCAACGGAAGGACGCCCCCATGACTGACCGACTCCTCTTCCCGCACCGCCTCGTCGGCGCCGTGATCGCACTGTTCGTACTGGCCGGACTGGGCGCCTGCGCCAGCAAGCCACCGGAATCGATGGTCGACTTCAACCCCGGCTATGACTTCAGCGGCGTGGACACCGTGGCCTGGTACCGGGACTCGGGTCACGTGGGCGGCCAGAACCCGCTGAACCTCTCCGACATGACCCGCGACCGCATCGATCTCGCACTCGAGCGGGCGCTGGAAGCCAAGGGCATCACCATCGTCGACGACCCTGCGAACGCCGACCTGCTCCTGAGCTGGCATCTCGCGACGGAAGACAAGACCGACGTGCGCACCTACGAGACGCCGGCCTACGGCGGCATGTACGGTGCCGGCTGGGGACCATACAACCGCTACTCCATGTACAGCTGCTGGTCCTGCATGCCCACACGGACGGATGTCTCCGTGCAGCAGTACACGCTCGGCACCTTCATTGTCGACATGATCGACCCGGCACTGAAGAAATCGGTCTGGCGAAGCGTGACCAGCTCCCGGCTCAAGGGCGAGCCGGAGCGTGACCAGGACAAGTACGACAGCGCCGCGGTGCGCATCCTCGCCGCCTTCCCGCCCCTGGCGGGACTGCCCGACAGCGAGTAGCCGCGCTCACCGTCGCCCCGGCACCGCGGCCGGGGTGACGCGGAAACCCGCTAGCACATCTGCCGGAACAGCAGCATCAGCCGCTTGGCCCGGGACAGGCGGGTGAACATTTCCCGCGGGTCGAGATCCCGGGTGAGGAAGTCGGAGACACCGTCGAGCTGGGTGACGTCGACCCCATCGAGTTCCAGGAAGCCCATGCGCCAGTCGGAGAACTCGCGCTCCTCCACCGGTTCATCGAACAGCACCTCAACACGCTCGTGGCGCGGGTCAGCGGTGACCCGGGAGAAGATCGCGCGGACGTCGCTCTCCGCCCCCTCGAGAACCTGGAAAAAGGAATTGTCGCGGTGCAGAAGCACACCGGTAATGCCGCGGGCCTCGTTGTAGGCGCGGGCGTTCTCCAGCAGGTGCAGGAGCTCATCGGCGGTCATGGGCCTACGCTGGGTACTCACGTAACCGATGTGATACAGCGTGGGCTGGCCCCCGGGTTCGCGGCTTCGGCCGCGTTCCGAACCATCTGGCATTGCCTTCCCTCCCTCGAGCCGGCGGGAGTGCCGGCCTACCGCCACTGACGGGCGGTTAGCTTGAGACTCCAAGTATAGTTACCTATACTTGACATGCATAATGTCAAATTTTATTGACAGTCTCGCGCCGCTGACCCATGCTCATGGGAGTGATTCGCATTGCACCCCTGGCTGCCGTCGCGCGGGCGTGCTGCGCGGGAATGACGAGGACCAAACGCCATGAGTCAGACCATCGCCGCCACCGGCATCTCATCCACCACCGAAAAAGCCACCCAGGAAACCCTGCTGTCGCCGCGCTTCTACCGCACGGACTACGACGCCATGGAC
This sequence comes from Pseudohaliea sp., assembly GCF_040217025.1. GTDB lineage: Bacteria > Pseudomonadota > Gammaproteobacteria > Pseudomonadales > Halieaceae > Pseudohaliea. The sequence goes on from NZ_JAVJOA010000010.1 coordinate 785,106, forward strand.
CGCCTGGACATCACGCCCGTTCGTCGCGAATGGGACGAGATGATGGCCGAATTCGAGCGTGATGAGAACCGGCCCCACTTCCGCAAGGAAATCACCTTCGACGACGTCAACATTCCGGAAGAGCTGCACGACGAGTTCCTCGATTTCCTCACCACGTCGGTGACCTCGGAGTACTCCGGCTGCGTGCTCTACCAGGAAATCCAGAAGAACGTGCAGAACAAGGACATCGCCGACCTCATGGGCTACATGGCCCGGGACGAGTCGCGCCACGCCGGCTTCATCAACAAGTCCCTGAAGAACCTCGGCGTCGCCGTGGACCTCGGTTTCCTCAAGCGGGAGAAGGCGTACACCTTCTTCAAGCCGAAGTACATCTTCTACGCCACCTACCTCTCCGAGAAGATCGGCTACGCCCGCTACATCACCATCTACCGGCATCTCGAGCGGCACCCGGAGTACCGCTTCCACCCGATCTTCAACTGGTTCATGGAGTGGTGTAACGACGAGTTCCGCCACGGCGAGGCCTTCGCGCTGATCATGCGCGCGAATCCGCACCTGACCAGCGGCCTCAACAAGTTGTGGATCCGCTTCTTCCTGCTCGCGGTGTATTCGACAATGTACGTGCGCGACCACACCCGGCCCCAGCTTTACCGGGCGCTGGGCATGGACCCGACGGAGTTCGACTACAAGGTCTTCGACATCACCACGGAGATCAGCAAGCAGACTTTCCCGCTCACCCTCGATACGGACAACCCGGCCTTCCGCCGCGGCCTGGAGCGGCTGCGCGACATCAACGTCGCCACCCAGGCAGCCAAGCAGCGCGGCGGCATTGTCGGTGGGCTGCAGCGGGGCTGGCTGGCGCTACGCGGCGCGGCGACCTTCGCCCGCCTCTACCTCATGCCCGTGAAGTCGAACGAGCTGCCCGAGCAGGTGCGCATGGCACCGGCCTGGTGAGCCGCGGGTCAAGCCCGCCGCCAGGCTAACCCCGGCCGGTCCGCCAGCGACCGGCCACGTCCAGCCCGTGGGCCACGCCCGCCAGGGCAAGCCACAGGCCCGTGAGCGCAACCGGTGCACCGGTCAGCGCCGAGCGCAGCGCCAGCAGCAGGCAGGCGCCGGCGGCGAGATTGGGGAGCAGCATCCGGCCCCTGCCGGCGCACAGGAAAACTATCGCTTCAACCAGCACCAGCAGCAGTAGCGCATCGACGATGCGCCCGCTGGCGAACCAGCTTTCCACGCCGCCGGGGCCCGAGGCCCCGGCTAGCGGGCGAAGCCGAGGAGGTGGGCGACGTCCTTGAAGAAAATGCGCACGTGCGCCACCGGGCGGGCGCGCTGCAGCTTCTTCTGCGTGTAGGCTTGCCAGGTCAGGTACTGGACGTCCGGGTCCTTGCAGATCTTCACGAACTTCTCGCGGCGCTTGTCGGTCGTGTACCAGAAGCGCTGCATGATGCCGAGAATGAAAAAGACCCGGCCATGCTCGCGCATGAAGCGCTTGCGCGCGCGCTTGAGTACGCGCGCATCACCGGTAGCCAGGAACTGGGCCACGGCCTCACCGGCCAGGCGACCACCGACCATGGCGTAGTAGATGCCCTCGCCCGAGGCCGGCGCCACCACCCCGGCGGCATCGCCGGCGAGGAGGACGTTGCGCCCGTCGTCCCAGCGCTTCAGCGGCTTCAGGGGAATCGGCGCGCCTTCCCGGCGCACCGTGCGGGCGTCGGTCAGGCCCACGTCGGCCCGCAGCTTTGCCACGGACTCCGGCGCCGAGAAGTCCTTCTGCTCGCTGCCCACGCCGATACTGGTCTTGTCGCCGTGGGGGAACACCCAGGCGTAGAAATCCGGTGACAGCCGGCCCTGGTACCAGACATCGCAGCGCTGCGGGTCGAAGTCGGCGCCGTCGTTGGCCGCGGGCGACTCGACGATCTCGTGGTAGGCGAATACCGTGCGCACCTTGTCGCCACCGGGCACGCAGCCCGCGGCCACCCGGGAGCGGGCACCGTCGGCGCCGATCACCGCGCGGGCCACGACCTGCCGTTTCTCGCCCACCGTATCTTTGTCCAGGTAGGTGATTCGGACCCTGCCGTCGTCGAGGTACTCGAGCTCCTTGAAGGTGGCGGTGCGCACCGTCGCGCCGGCCTCCGCCGCGCGCTTGCGCAGCCAGGGGTCGAAGACGTCGCGGTCCACCATGCCGACATAGGTATCCCCTACGGGCATGTCGACACGCTCGTTGGCCGGGGAGACCATGCGCGCGGCGCTGATCCGGGCCACGAGCAGGTGCTGGGGGATATCGAAGTCCTCGATCAGCCGCGGCGGAATGGCGCCGCCGCAGGGCTTGATGCGGAAGGCCCGCTCCAGCAGGAGCACGCTGTGCCCGCCGCGAGCGAGGTCCGTGGCGGCAGTCGCACCGGCGGGACCGCCGCCGACCACGACCACGTCAAAGGTTTCTGTGTCCTGCATCCGGGTTACCTCCCCTGGAGTACCTCGGCCATGGCCACGTCCCCGAAGGTCGGTGCCGGCCGGTCAGCTGTGTTGTCCGTGGTAGCGAGGCGCACGGTCAGTCCGAGCACCGCCGCGTAGATGAACAGTGCCGCCTCGCCGGAAAAGACGATGGCGTAAGCGTGCACCGGGTTGTCGAGAAACTGTCGCGACACGTCGATGGCGACGGTGCCGAGAAAACCGCCCAGGCCGAAGGCAATGGCCTGGGCGCCGCCCCACAGCCCCATGCGGATACCCTCGCTGCGACGCCTGCCGCGACCGGCGAGGGTCATCATCGAAGCTATGGCGGCCACCGCGAAGGCGCCGTTGGCGACGCCGAGCAGGAAGACGTTGAGGCGCAGCGGCCAGGCGAGCGCCTGCCCGCCCCCGTAGGCGATGCCCGCCAGGGCCACTGCCGAGGCGGCACAGCCGCCCACGGTCCACCAGCGCAGCAGCCCCGGCGCCGCGCGCCGCGCGGCGGTACCGCTAATCGCCACGAGCAGCATGCCCAGGAGCACCCCGCCATGCTGCACGCCGGCAAGTTGCGTGGACTCCCCGGGAGTCATGCCGAAGACCGTGCCCGCGTAGGGCTCAAGGATCAGGTCCTGGGTGCTGTAGGCGAGCATGGAAACGAAAACGAAGATCGTGAAGCGGCGTGCGTCGGCCTCTTCCCAGACCTCGCGCAGTGCCTGCCCGAAGCGCGGCCGGGCGGCTCCTTGGGGGGATGCAGGGTCCTTTACATCCGCTGCGTCCAGCGGGGCCGGCGCCTGCTGTGCGGCACCTTCCACGCCCCAGAGCGCAAGCAGGGTGAGCAGGAAAGCCGCGGCCGAGACCGTGGCGGTAACGGCCACGAGGCGCTCGGGACTGAAGGGATCGAGGAAATGCCCGGCGGCGCCGGCGGTAATGGCGAAGCCGGCGATCATCATGATCCAGACGATGGTCGCAGCGGCCGCCCGGCGTCCCGGGTCGACCCGCTTGGCGAGGAGCGCGAGCAGCGAGGTCCCCGCCGCGCCGACGCCGAGACCGATAACCACGAAGGAACAGACCGCGATGGCGACGCCCAGCCCATGGGCCGTGGCCATGACGGCCGTGCCGGTCGCCGCGCCGACGCCGCCGAGGGCGAGGGCGAACATGCCGCCGATGATCCAGGGGGTGCGCCGCCCGCCCACGTCGGAGCGGTGGCCGAAGTGGGGCCGGCTCATCTGCACCACGTGGTGCAGGGCCACCAGGAAGCCGGGCAGCATGGCCGGCAGCGCCAGCTCGACGACCATGACCCGGTTGATGGTGGAGGTGGTGAGAACGACGATGGCGCCGAGCGACGTCTGCACGAGGCCCAGGCGGACGATGGCCAGCCAGCCGAGCCCCGGCGCGCTCACAGGGCAGCTCCGAGGCCGCGCACGGCCGCCGCGCTGGTCATCATGCCGAGGACGTAGAGGGTTACCCCGGTGCCGTTATACCAGGGCGCCAGCCCCTTGGGGTCAGTGAGGAGTCGCTTCATCGCCAGCCCCTGCAACAGGAGCAGCCCGGCAACGATAGCCGCGTGCCAGGGGCGGTCCCAGGAGGCCAGCAGCGCGATCACGGCGACCTGCGGCAGCGCCATCACCACGCAGGCCAGCTTCGCCGCCCGCTCGGGGCCGAGCTGCACCGGGATCGTGCGCACGCCGAGGCGGCGATCGCCCTCGATGGCCTTGAAGTCGTTGAGGGTCATGATGCCGTGCGCGCCGAGGCTGTAGAGCACGGCGAGAAACAGGATCGGTACCGGTGGCAGCACCCCGCCGAGCATGACCGCGGCCCCGGTTACCCAGGCCAGCCCCTCGTAGGCGAAGCCGCAGGCCGCGTTGCCCCACCAGCCGTTGAGCTTGAGCCGCGCGGGGGGCGCGCTGTAGGCCCAGGCGAGGGCGAGGCCGAGGAGCGTCGCCCAGAATACCGCGGGGCCGAGCACCCAGGCCACGGGCAGGGCGAGCAGCGACCAGAAAATGGCGTAGTAGAGACCGATGTTCCCCGGCACCCGGCCGGAGGGAATGGGCCGGTCCGGCTCGTTGATGGCGTCCACCTCGCGGTCGAACCAGTCATTGACCACCTGGCTCGCGCCGCAGACGAGGGGGCCGGCCAGAATGATGCCGGCAACGAAGGCCCAGGGCCGCTCCAGCAGGGGTGTGCCGGCAGAGACGACGCCACAGCCGAAAGCCCACATGGGCGGAAACCACGTGATGGGCTTGAGGAGCTGCAGGAGCGCCTTTGGATCGACGCGCGCACTACCGCTGACGACGGACTCTGAGCCTTGCATACCCCGACTATAGAAGCGCCCCCGGAGAGCGTCAATCAGGATTTACACTTTTGGCAGAAAAACTGTCAGCTTTTCTTGACAGAACGCAAGACAGCGGCAAGCAGGCGGACTTTCAGGAGGACACGACGTCCGACTCCACGCCGGAAATGTCGTAGCGGCGGAGTTTCGCGTAGAGGCTCTGGCGGCTCAGCCCCAGGAGCTCGGCGGCGGAGGCCCGGTTGTCCTGGGTCAGCTCGAGCGCGGCGCGGATGCACATGGCCTCGATGATGTCCGTCGACTCGCGGACCAGCTCCTTCAGGGGCATGCGGCCGACCCGCCGCGTGATCTGCTCGATGGACGCCGGCAGGCTCTCGCCGCTGGGCTGGCCGTCGCTCACCCGCCGGCTGACATCGCGGATATAGAAGGCGAGCCGTCCGCCGGGGCCGTCGTCCACCGTGCAGGCGGAAATCTCGACGTCCGTGTTCACCCCGCCCTCGCCGCGCAGCACGGTGGAGAAGAGCTTTACCGACCCGCGCTCGTTCAGGTTGGACAGCAGCACGGACAGGTCCACGCCGGAGCGGCCCAACCAGCGATCCGCAGACAGGCCGGTCAGGCGGTCTTCACCCACGACCTGCGCCAGGTCAAGGAAAGTCCTGTTGGCGGCCAGCACACGGCCCTCTGTGTCGGTAAGCAGCACCGCATCGGGCGCCCGCTGCAGGCTGGGCGGCAGGGCCTGCTCGTCGCCGCCGGCGTGCTCGGCGCTCTCCCGCGCGAAGCGCACCAGGAAGCGCGCTTCACTCCCCTGGCGCAGGTAGCTGACGACCGCGGTCAGCGGCGCGTCGTCGCCGTCGCGGGTCACGCCGGACAGCAGCACCCGGCCCGCTGCCTGGGCCTCGGTGAGCAGACCGGCCACATCGCGCTGGGAACGTTCCGAGAGGCCGAGGGGAAAGGGCTTGCCGACGACCCGGGCTCCACCACCGCCGAGAAGCTCACTGGCCGCCGGGTTCGCCTCGAGGACCCGCCCGCTGCCTGCATCCACGACCAGGATGGCGTCGGCGATCATGTCGAAGAGCTGCCGGTAGCGCGTCTCGACCTGGCGCAGGCGCCAGTAATCCTGCTCGAGGGCCTGCTGGGCATTGAGCAACTGCTGCCGGAGGCTGGCCACGGGACGCATGTCGCGTCCGGCGGCGATCACGCCGTCGCCATCCGGCAGCGCAACGAGCCGGTACTCCACCGGGAGTTGCGCGCCGTCTTCCAGCGTGTGCGCGAGGTCAATGCGCTGGGGCCTGCCGGGGTTGGCGCGCACGGCGGCCAGGGCCTCGGCGAGGCGCTGGCGGCTGTCGCCTTCCACGGTGTCGAGGAGAGAGCGGCCGAGCCAGCGGTCATCGATGTGCGCTGGAAGCTCGCCGCCATCCAGCGCAAGTTCAGCAATCCCGCCGTCTCTGTCGAGGACGAAACAAATGTCGGCTACCTTGGCGAGCAATCCGACCAGCGCTGCAGCGTCCAAATCGACGGCCATGCCCTCGCGTCCGAAATTATAAAGAATAGCGTTTTTATATCTTTTGCCGATAAACGGCGGAAGCGCAGATTATACACATCCCCCACCCAGACACACGCTCTTGCGGCATGTAAAGAAAGTAAACGCCATGTTTTGATATTTGTCAATTTCACTAGACTCATGAAGGTGTCAGGTTTAGTTGACATATCCCGGCGGGAGGACTAACTTTTCAGCAGCAACAGATAAATAGCGGTTGGTAGGACCCATGGCAGCACATTCCCAAGGTGCGGGCAGCGCCTCCTTGTACACGCCGGAGCAGCGCCGCCGGCGGGACGAGTCCCCCTGGACCCTGGTCCAGGGCATCCTCGCCCCACTCCAGTTCCTCGTCTTCCTGGTGAGCCTAGTACTGGTGGTGAACTTTCTCCTGAAGGGCACGGGTCTCGGCGCCGCGACCGCCTCCGTCGTGGTCAAGACCGGCATTCTCTACACCATCATGATCACCGGTGCCATCTGGGAGAAGGTCGTGTTCGGCCAGTACCTGTTCGCGCCGGCGTTCTACTGGGAAGACATGGTGAGCATGCTGGTGATCGCGCTGCACACGGCCTACCTGCTGAGCTGGCTGTTCGACTGGTTTACCCCGGCAGGGCAGATGTGGATCGCCCTCGCCGCCTACAGCGCCTACGTCATCAATGCCGCGCAGTTCCTTCTCAAGCTGCGCGCCGCCCGGCTGCAGGAGGCCGCCAACCGGGCGGCCGGCACGGCAGCCGGCGGCACACTCGCGGGAGCCGCAGAATGAGCAATGCCGTCCTCGCCAGCGATCGCCCCGGCAGCGCCCCGATCACCCAGGAGCGCGGCCAGCGCGCGGTGTTCTGCGGACTCACCTCCATCATCTGGCTGCACCGCAAGATCCAGGACGCCTTTTTCCTGGTCGTGGGGTCGCGCACCTGCGCCCACCTGATCCAGTCAGCCGCCGGCGTGATGATCTTCGCCGAGCCGCGTTTCGCCACCGCGGTCCTGCAGGACCGGGACCTGGCGGGCCTCGCCGACGCCAACGAGGAACTCGACCGGGTCGCCGCGCAAGTGATCGCGCGGCGGCCGGAGATCAAGACCGTCTTCCTGGTCAGCTCCTGTCCCTCGGAGGTGATCAAGCTCGACCTCGCCAACGCCGCCCAGCGCCTGGGCGAGAAGTACGACGGCCGGGTCCGCTTCGTGGACTATTCCGGCAGCGGCATCGAAACCACCTTCACCCAGGGCGAGGACAGCTGCCTGGAAAGCCTCGCCGCGAAGCTGCCTGCCGACGCTAGCGGCGAGCCGGCCCTCATGGTCGCGGGCAGCCTCCCGGATATCGTCGAGGACCAGTTTGCCCGCCTGTTCGAGCAGCTCGGCATCGGCCCGGTGCACTTCTTCCCGGCGCGCAGCGCCGCAGGCATGCCCCCGGTGGGGCCGAATACCCGCCTGCTGCTCGCCCAGCCCTTCCTGGGCAATGCCACCCGCGCCCTCGAAAAACGCGGCGCGCAGCTCCTGCAGGCTCCCTACCCCTACGGCGCCGAGGGCACCACGGCCTGGCTGCGCGCCGCCGCGGACGCCTTCGGCGTAGCCGGGGAGCATTTCGAACAGGTGACGGCGGCGCCGCGGGCGCGCGCCGAGCGGGCGCTGCAGGCGCCGCGGGAACGGCTGGCCGGCAAGCGCATCACTTTCCTGCCCGACTCGCAGATGGAGCTGCCGCTCGCGCGCTTCCTGCAGCGCGAGTGCGGCATGGAACTCGGCGAGATCGGCACCCCCTTCTTCGACCAGCAGACCATGGCCGCCGAGCTGCCGCTGCTGCCCGAGGGCGTGCGCATCACCGAGGGCCAGGACCTGGACCCGCAGCTGGACCGCGTACGCGCCGCCCGGCCGGACCTCACGGTCTGCGGCCTGGGCATCGCCAACCCGCTGGAATCCGAGGGGCTGCGCACCAAGTGGTCCATCGAACTGGTTTTCACCCCCGTGCACGGCTACGACCAGGCTGGCGATCTCGCCGGCCTGTTCACGCGGCCGCTGGCACGGCAGGACATGCTGGAGGTATAGGCAGCGATGGAGCTGACCTTCTGGACCTACGAAGGCCCGCCGCACGTCGGGGCCATCCGCATCGCCAATTCCATGCGCGGTGTCCACCTGCTGCTGCACTCGCCGCAGGGCGACACCTACGCCGACCTGCTCTTCACCATGATCGAGCGGGACCGCAAGCGCCCCCCGGTGACCTACACCACCTTCCAGGCCCGGGACCTCGGCTCCGATACGGCCGAGCTGGTTACCAGCACACTGCAGAGCACCGTGGACCGCTTCCGCCCGAGCGTGCTGCTGGTGGGCGATTCCTGCACTGCCGAGCTGATCCAGGACCAGCCGGGCACGCTCGCCACCGGCGCCGGGCTCGACGTCCCGGTCATCCCGCTGGAAATGCTCGCCTACTCGCGCAAGGAGAACTGGGGCGCTTCCGAGACCTTCTACTCGCTCGTGCGCGGCCTCCTCAACCGCCAGGCCCCGGAGCCGGGCTGGACCCGGCCGGCGCGGCCGGAAGGGCAGCGGCCGAAGGTGAACCTCCTCGGCCCGACCTCCCTGGGTTTCCGCTGCCGGGACGACATCATCGAAGTCCGGAAGCTGCTGGAGAGCGTCGGCGTCGACGTCGGCGTGGTCGCGCCGCTCGGTGCGAGCCCGCAGGACCTGCTGCGCATCCCGGAGGCCGACGCCAATCTCTGCCTCTATCCCGAAGTCGCGGACGCCACCTGTGCCTGGCTGCAGCGGACCTTCAAGCAGCCGACGATCAGCACGGTGCCCATCGGCGTGGGCGCCACCGGCGACTTCCTGCAGGAGCTCGCCGAGACCCTGGGCCTCACCGGCTGCGAAGTCACCGCCGACGCCGTCTGCCGCCTGCCCTGGTATTCCCGCTCCGTCGATTCGACCTACCTGACCGGCAAGCGCGTGTTCATCTTCGGCGACGCCACCCACGCCCTCGCCGCGGCCCGCATGGCCCGCGAGGAGATGGGCTTCGAGGTCGTCGGCCTCGGCACCTATGCCCGCGAGCAGGCCCGCGCCGTGCGCAAGGCCGCGAAAGACTACGGTCTCGAAGCACTGATCACGGACAACTACCTCGAGGTAGAGAAGGCCGTGGCCGAGCTGCAGCCGGAACTCGTGCTCGTCACGCAGATGGAGCGGCACATCGCCAAGAAGCTCGGTATCGGTTGTGCGGTCATCTCCACCCCGGCCCACGTACAGGACTACCCGGCGCGCTACTCGCCGCAGATGGGCTTCGAGGGCGCCAACGTGATCTTCGATACCTGGGTCCACCCGCTGGTCATGGGGCTGGAGGAGCACCTCCTGACCATGTTCCGGGAAGACTTCGAGTTCAACGACGACAAGGTGCCTTCGCACCTGGCCGCCGTTGGCGGCACCAGCCATCGTCCGGCCGAAGCGCCGGCAGCGGAAAGCGCGGAAGATGCCGCACTCCGCTGGGACGCCGACGCCGAGAAGGAGCTGAAGAAGATCCCCTTCTTCGTGCGCGGCAAGGCCCGGCGCAACACGGAAAAGTACGCGATGGAGCGCGGCGTGGCCGCCATCAACGTGGAGACGCTCTATGAAGCGAAAGCGCACTTCAGCCGCTGACACCCCGCTGCGGTTCGTCCTGGTCACCCTGGACAACCACGTCACGGGCAGCGTCGACCGGGCGGCTGCCGCCCTCGGCAAGGACCTCCCCGGCCTCGACGTGCGCACGCACGCCGCCGCGGCCTGGGACAAGCAGCCGGAGGAGCTGGAGCGCTGCCTGGCCGACATCGCCGAGGGCGACATCATCGTGGTCACCATGCTCTTCCTCGAGGAGCACATCAGCGCCGTACTGCCGGCGTTGACCGCCCGCCAGGACCACTGCGATGCGATGATCTGCTGCATGTCCGGCGCCGAGGTGATGAAGCTCACGCGCATGGGCCGCTTCACCATGGAAGGCGAGGCCAAGGGCCCGGTCGCCCTGCTCAAGCGCCTGCGCGGCAAGACCGGCAACGCCAAGTCCAGCGCCGGCGCCCAGCAGCTCACGGTGCTGCGCCAGCTGCCGAAGATACTGCGCTTCATTCCGGGCACGGCCCAGGACGTGCGCGCCTATTTCCTCACGCTGCAGTACTGGCTCGCCGGTTCCGAGGAAAACCTGCAGCGCATGATGGGCTTCCTGATCGACCGCTACGCCGACGGCCCGCGGGCCGCGCTGCGCGGCCAGCTGAAGACCCACTCGCCGATCGAGTACCCCGACGTCGGCCTCTACGACCCGAGCCTCAAGCGCGGCATCAGCGAAGACCTGAAGGATCTGCCCCGGGCGCCGAAGGGCTGCCGCGGCACCGTCGGCGTGCTGATCATGCGCTCCTACGCGCTGGCGGGGAACGCCGGCCACTACGACGCCGTCATCAAGGCCCTGCGCGACCGCGGTCTGCGCGTGATCACGGCCTTCGCCAGCGGGCTGGACGCGCGCCCGGCGGTTGAGAAGTACTTCATCGCGGACGGCGAGCCGGTAGTGGACGCCGTGCTCTCCCTGACCGGCTTCTCCCTGGTCGGCGGTCCGGCGTACAACGACTCGAAGGCCGCCGAGGACATGCTGGCGCGCCTCGACGTGCCCTACATCGCCGCCCATGCTCTCGAATTCCAGAGCCTGGAGCAGTGGGAGGCCTCCGAGAACGGCCTGATGCCCATCGAGGCAACCATGATGGTCGCCATCCCGGAACTGGACGGCGCCACCGGCCCCGCGGTCTTCGGGGGCCGCTCGGACGCCGCCGAGGGCAGCAGCGAACACGACATGCGCGCCCACCCGGAGCGGGTCGACGTTCTCGCCAACCGGGTACAGCGGCTGGTATCCCTGCGCCGGGGCAAGCGCGCCGAGCGCAAGGTCGCCATCGTCATCTTCAACTTCCCGCCGCACGCGGGAAACACGGGGACCGCGGCCAACCTCGCCGTCTTCGAGTCGCTGTTCAACACGCTCCGCGCCATGCAGGCCCGGGGCTACGCCGTGGACGCGCCCGAGGACGTGGACGCGCTGCGCCGCGCCATCATCGAGGGCAACGCCGCGCAGTTCGGCGCCATGGCGAACGTGCACGCGCACATCCCCGCCGACGACCACGTTGCCCGGGAGACCTACCTCGAGGAAATCGAGGCCCAGTGGGGGCCCGCCCCGGGCAAGGAACTCTCCGACGGCCGCAACATCTTCGTCATGGGCGCGCAGTTCGGCAATGTGCTCGTCGGCGTGCAGCCCGGCTTCGGCTACGAGGGCGACCCGATGCGGCTGCTCTTCGAGCGCGGCTTCACGCCCACGCATGCCTTCAGCGCCTTCTACCGCTACCTGCGCGAGGACTTCGGCGCCGATGCCGTGCTTCACTACGGCACCCACGGCGCGCTGGAATTCATGCCCGGCAAGCAGGCCGGCATGGCGGGCAGCTGCTGGCCGGACCGGCTTATCGGTGACCTGCCCAACTTCTACCTCTACGGTGCCAACAACCCGTCCGAGGGCCTGATCGCCAAGCGTCGTTCCGCGGCCACGCTGGTCAGCTACCTGACGCCGCCGGTCACCCAGTCCGACCTGTACAAGGGCCTGATCGACCTCAAGGCCTCCATCGAGCGCTGGCGCAGCGAGCAGGACAAGGGCGCCGAGGCCCGGTCAGACCTCGCCTCGCTCATCCAGAGCCAGGCCGCAGAGCTAGAGCTCTGCGCCGCCGAGCCGGCCTGGGACGACAACAGCTTCGACGCCGTCGAGGACCTGCGCCGCCGGCTCATCGAGGTGGAAGAGACGCTCATCCCCTACGGCCTGCACGTGGTCGGCGAAACGCCGTCGCGCGAGGAGCAGCTCGACATGCTCGGCTCCATCGCCCTGGCCAGCCACGACCTCGACCTGGACCGGGAGACGCTCGCGGCGCTGCTGGACGGGGAGGAACCGAAAGCGGTCGCGGCGCAGCTGGCGGAGGCCGGCGCCGGGGACGCCGACGAGGAAAAGCTGCTCGAGGCCTGCAAGCAGCTGGCCCGGACCGCGCTCATGCTCGGCACCGACAGCGAGCTCGACGCCATCCTCCGCGCCCTGGACGGCCGCTTCATCCGCCCCGCACCGGGCGGCGACCTGCTGCGCACGCCGGACGTGCTGCCGACGGGCCGCAACCTTCACGGCTTCGACCCGTTCCGCCTGCCCAGCCGCTTCGCCCTGCGCGATGGCGCCCGGCAGGCGCAGACGCTCCTCGACCGGCACGCCGCCGAGGGCAACGGGGTACCGGAGTCCATCGCCCTGGTGCTCTGGGGCTCGGACAACCTCAAGAACGAGGGCGGACCCATCGCCCAGGCCCTCGCACTCATCGGCGCCGAGCCGAAGTTCGACGGCTACGGCCGTGTCTGCGGCGCCATGCTCAAACCGCTGGAGGAACTGGGCCGGCCGCGGATCGACGTGATCATCACCCTCTCCGGCATCTTCCGTGACCTGCTGCCGCTGCAGACGCGCATGCTCGCCGAGGCCGCCTACCTCGCCGCCGAGGCCGACGAGCCCGCCGAGCTGAACTTCGTCCGCAAGCACGCGCTCGCCTACCAGGCCGAGCACGGCTGCGACCTGGAAACGGCAGCCCTGCGCGTGTTCTCGAACGCCGAGGGCGCCTACGGCTCCAACGTGAACCTGCTGGTGGACAACAGCCGCTGGGAGGACGAGGGGGAGCTCGCCGATACCTACACCTCGCGCAAGTGCTACGCCTACAGCCGCTCCGGCCAGTCCGCGCCGCAGGCAGACCTGCTCAACTCGATACTTTCCAACGTGCAGCTCGCCTACCAGAATCTCGACTCTGTCGAGGTCGGCGTCACCACCCTGGACCAGTACTTCGACACGCTCGGCGGCATCAGCCGCGCCGTGAAGCGCTCCCGCGGCGAAGACGTGCCGATCTATATCTCCGACCAGACCACCAGCAACGGCAAGGTCCGAACCCTCGCCGAGCAGGTGGCCCTGGAAACGCGCACCCGCGTGCTCAACCCGAAGTGGTACGAGAGCGTCCTCGAACACGGTTTCGAGGGCGTGCGGCAGATCGAGTCCCATGTGACCAATACCATGGGCTGGTCCGCCACCACCGGGCAGGTAGCCCCCTGGGTCTACCAGAAGCTGTCCGAGACCTTCATCCTCGATGAGGAAATGCGCAAGCGTCTCGCCAAGCTCAACCCCGCGGCCTCGGTCAAGGTAGCCAACCGGCTCCTCGAGGCACACGATCGCCAGTACTGGAACCCCGACGAGGCCACCCTGGAAGCCCTCCGCCGTGCCGGCGAGGACCTCGAGGACTGGCTCGAAGGCGTCACGGAAGAGGTAGCCGCATGAGTCTCGACAATAACATCCCCGTACAGCTCGTCGACCCGCCGGGGAGCCCCCCGGACGGCGACGGCTCCGTCCAGGTCCACCTGGATCCCGAAATCGATATCGGCCAGGCGCAGGTGTTCGCCGTCTACGGCAAGGGCGGGATCGGCAAGTCCACGACCTCGTCGAACCTGTCGGTCGCCTTTTCCAAGCTCGGCAAGCGGGTCATCCAGATCGGCTGCGACCCGAAGCACGACTCCACCTTCACCCTGACCAAGGCCCTCATGCCGACCGTCATCGACGCCCTCGAGGAAGTGGAATTCCACAGCGAGGAGCTGCAGATCGAGGACTTCGTGCACGAGGGCTACAACGGCGTCATGTGCGTCGAGGCCGGCGGCCCGCCCGCCGGTACCGGCTGCGGTGGCTACGTGGTCGGCCAGACGGTGAAGCTGCTCAAGCAGCACCACCTCCTGGAGGACTCGGACGTGGTCATCTTCGACGTCCTCGGCGACGTGGTCTGCGGCGGCTTTGCCTCACCGCTGCAGCACGCCGAACGCGCGCTGGTGGTCACCGCCAACGACTTCGACTCGATTTTCGCCATGAACCGCATCGCCGCGGCCATCGGCGCCAAGTCGAAGAACTACAAGGTGCGCCTCGGTGGCGTGATCGCCAACCGCAGCGAGCAGACCGACGAGATCGACCGCTTCAACGCGGCCGTGGGCCTGAAGCGCCTCGCCCACTTCCCGGCGCTCGACGTCATCCGCCGCAGCCGCCTGAAGAAGTGCACGCTGTTCGAGATGGAACCCTGCGAGGGCCTCGAGGAGGTGCAGCAGGAGTACCTGAACCTGGCGGAGTCGCTGCTTCGCGGCATCGAGCCGCAGGAGGTCACGCCCATGAAAGACCGCGATCTCTTCGACTTCCTGGGCTTTGATTGAGACTTCGACTGATGGCGAGTACGAGCTACAACGAGCGGCGCTCCGAGATAGAGACCTATTTCGACCGCACCGCCGCGGACGCCTGGTCCGCGCTGACCTCCGACGCGCCGGTCAGCCGCATCCGGCAGACCGTGCGTGCAGGCCGCGACGAGATGCGCGCAACGCTGCTGTCCTGGCTCCCCGCGGACCTCACCGGGCTCAAGGTGCTGGATGCGGGCTGCGGCACCGGTGCTTTCAGCGTCGAGGCGGCGCGCCGCGGCGCGAGCGTGGTGGCCATCGACCTCTCCCCGACGCTGGTCGAGCTCGCCCGGGAACGGCAGCCTACCGATCTCGCACCGGGCCATATCGACTTCCGGGTGGGCGACATGGCCTCGGTGGAGGGTGAGAGCTTCGACTACGTCGTGGCGATGGACTCGGTGATCCACTACGACCCGCAGCACGCCGTCGAGGTCCTCGAGCGGCTCGCTGCCAACGTGCGCTGCGCCATGCTGTTCACTTTCGCCCCGCGCACGCCGCTGCTGGCGGTCATGCACGCGGTGGGCGGCCTGTTCCCGCGCGGTGACCGCGCGCCGGCCATCGTGCCCATCGGCGAAAAGCGGCTCCACGGCGACCTCGCCAGCGCACCGGGCCTGGCGGACTGGCAGCGCGGGCGCAGCCACCGCGTGAAAAGCGGTTTCTACACCTCCCAGGCCTGCGAACTGCGCCGGCGGGAGGCGAACAGCGGGTGAAGCGCTCCGTGGCCATCACGCAGAAAGTGCTGTCCCGGCTGGGGACACGCTGGCTGCCTTTTGCCGACGCGGTCACCGAGGAACTGCCGCTGGACCGGCTGCTGCGCCTGTCCCTGTTCCAGGTCTCCGTCGGCATGGCCATCGTGCTCCTCAACGGCACGCTGAACCGGGTCATGGTCCTCGAACTCGATCAGCCCGCCTGGCTGGTCTCGGTCATGGTGTCCCTGCCGCTGCTCTTCGCCCCGGCACGGGCGCTCATCGGCTTCCGCAGCGACCACCACCGCTCGGCCCTCGGCTGGCGGCGCGTGCCCTATCTCTGGCTGGGCAGCATCGCCCAGTTCGGCGGCCTCGCCATCATGCCCTTTGCCCTGCTGGTGCTCTGGGACCCGGCCATGGGCCCCGCCTGGGTGGGTCCGGCCGCGGCAGCGCTCGCCTTCCTCCTCGTCGGCGCCGGCCTGCACACCACGCAGACCGCGGGCCTCGCCCTGGCCACGGACCTCGCCAACGAGGAAAACCGGCCGCGGGTGGTCGCCCTGCTCTACGTCATGCTGCTCGTGGGCATGATCGGCAGTTCCTTCGTCTTTTCCTTCCTGCTTGCGGACTTCAGCCCGGTGCGCCTGATCCAGGTCATCCAGGGCGCCGCCGCGGTCACCGTCGTGCTGAACGTGGTCGCTCTCTGGAAGCAGGAAGCCCGCGACCCGTCGCGCAATCGCGGCATAGAGCGCCCGCCGTTCCGAGAAGCCTGGCGCCGGCTGTGCCAGCAGGGGCGCGCCACCCGCCTGCTGCTCGCCGTGGCCCTCGGCAGTGCCGGCTTCAGCATGCAGGACATTCTCCTCGAGCCCTACGGCGGCGAGGTCCTCGGCCTCTCGGTCAGCGCCACGACCGGACTGACGGCGATTTTCGCCCTCGGCATGCTCGGCGCCTTCGCCTTCGCCTCCCGGCAGCTCAGCCGCGGCGCTGACCCGGTGCGCCTGGCCGCCTACGGCGCGCTGGTGGGCATCTTTGCGTTTGCGGCAGTGATTTTCGCGGCGCCCCTCGGCTCGGCGGACCTGTTCCGCTTCGGCACCTTCGCCATCGGTCTCGGCGGCGGCCTCTTCGCCGTCGGCACGCTGACGGCGGCGATGCGCCTCGGCGAGGACGGCCAGGCCGGCCTCGCCCTCGGTGCCTGGGGCGCGGTGCAGGCCACCGCTACCGGCCTTGCCGTTGCGGCCGGCGGCGCCCTTCGAGACACGGTCGGCCACCTGGCCGCCAGCGGCGCCCTCGGCGAGGCCCTGGTCGGTCCCGCGACGGGCTACGGCGCCGTCTACCACCTTGAGATCGCGGTGCTTTTCGCCGCGTTGGTCATTATCGGGCCGCTGGTCAGGGGCCCGGAAGACGAGGTCGTGCGCCAGCCGGCGTTCTATCTCGCGGAGTTCCCCGAATGACGAAAGCCCTGATGGAGGTGCTGACATGATTGGTGACATTACCGGCTACATGGACGTGGCTCAGATGACGCTGTACGCGTTCTGGCTGTTCTTCTTCCTGCTGGTGCTGTACCTGCACCGGGAAAACAAGCGCGAAGGCTACCCGCTGCAGACCGACGACTACCGCAACGTCGAGGTGGTCGGCTTCCCGGGCCTGCCCGACCCGCACACCTACGACATGCTCCACGACGCCGGCGACGTGGTCCGCCCCGGCAAGGATGCGCCGGAGTATGAGCTCAAGGCCAAGCGCATCAACCCGCACTTCGGTGACCCTTTCCATCCCACCGGCGATCCGCTGGTCGATGGCGTCGGCCCGGCGGCGTGGGCCATCCGCCCGGACTTCCCGGACCTGACCTTCGAGGGGGAGCCGAAGGTCGTCCCCATGCGAATCGCCACGGAGTTCAAGGTCGCTCACCAGGATCCGGACCCCCGCGGCAAGGATGTGCTCGGCCTCGACAACGAGGTGGCTGCCACGGTGACCGATATCTGGGTTGACCGCAGCGAGCCGCAGGTCCGCTACCTCGAGATCGAGGTCAAGGAGAACGGCAAGCGCGCCATGATCCCCATCACCCTGTCCCGCGTGCGCGGCGACGGCACCGTGAAAGTGCACTGCCTGCGGGCCGCACAGTTCGCGAATATGCCCACGCTCGCCAACCCGGACCAGATCACGCTCCAGGAAGAGGACCGCGTCTGCGCCTATGTCGGTGGCGGCACCCTCTACGGCACCCGGGAGCGCACGGAGCCCCTGCTATGAGTCATTCCCACGCCAACAACGAGTACGACCACGAGCCGATCCGCGGCCTGCCGGAGGAACTGCCGGCCGGCGAGGAGATCCTGTGCCAGGTCGAGCCCGACGGCTGGAGCATGGCGCGACGGACCTTCCACACGGTGCAGGTCGGCGTGTACTTCGCCATCCTCATCGCCGCTCACCAGGCCTACCACTACAGCACCGGCGGCAGCGTCGCCCAGGGCCTCTCCAGCCTCGGCTGGCAGCTCGCCCTGGCCGCGGCGGGCCTGGGCATTCTCTACGGCCTCGGCGTGCTCTACGCCCGGACGACGGTCTACACGCTGACCAATCGCCGCGTGGTGCTTCGCTTCGGCGTGGCCCTGCCGATGATGATCAACCTGCCCCTCGACCGCATCGATGCCGCCGACCTGCGCCCCTTCGGCGACGGCACCGGCGACATCGCCCTGCGCCTGGCCAAGGGCGAGTGGATTTCCTACTGGGCCCTCTGGCCGCACGCCCGCCCCTGGCACCTGTCGCCGGTGATTCCGAGCCTGCGCAGCGTACCCGGAGCCGAGAAGGTCGCCGAGACACTGATCGCCGCCGTGGCGGCGCGCAGCAACGATATCGCCGTGGCCCGGCAGCACGGCCGTGAACGGGCAGCCCGCGACGACCGCCTCGCGCCGGCAGGGGCCCTGGCGTGACCATGGCGGCGCAGGCACCCTGGCCCCTCTCGCGCTGGATCGCCTCGGCGATCGGGGCGGTAGTGGTGTTCACGGTGATCGGCGTCGCCAGCCTCCGCCTGTCCGGCTACGAGCCCCCGGCCGAGCCCCGCGGCGCGTTGCTGGAAAGCCGCCTCCTGCGTTTCGAGGACGTCCGCGACGGCCTGGTCTACGTCTACGATGTCGACTCGGGCACCCGCATCGCCGAGCTGGCGCCGGCAGAGGACAGCTTCATCCGCGGCATCATGCGCAGCATGGCCCGGGCTCGCAAGGCCCGGGATATCGGCATGCAGCCGCCGTTCCTCCTTGCCCGCTACGCGGACGGCAGCCTGGTGCTGTCCGATACCGCCATCAGCAACGAGGTGAACCTCGTCGCTTTTGGCCAGACCAACGAGGCGTCCTTCGAGGCGCTTCTCGTGACCGAGACCCCCTGAGGCGCCCGCTGTGTCCGCCTACCTTGTCGCCTTCATCACCGCACTCCTCGGCTGGTGGCTGAGTACCGGGGTGATCCTGTACCTGAACCTGCTGCCCAGGGACTCCCACCGCTGGAGCGTCCTGGCCTTCTCCACCCTGGGCCTGTTCAGCCTGACGCTGCTGCCGCACGTGGCCGGGGATCCCACACCCCTGGGCGCCGCTGCCGGCTTCGCCATCGCCCTGGCTGTCTGGGGCTGGCTGGAAATCAGCTACCTGATGGATTTCATTACCGGCACGCACAACCGGCCGTGCCCGCCGGAGGCCCGCGGCTGGCGCCGTTTCCGCCTCGCCCTGGGCACGAGCATACACCACGAGCTGGCCGTCGCCGGCGCCGGCATCGCGATCATCGCACTGTCCTGGGGCGGCGATAACCAGGTCGCCACGGGCACCTACCTCGTACTCTGGATCATGCGCTGGAGCGCCAAGCTCAACCTCTACCTGGGGGTCTCCAACTTCAACGAGCACTGGCTGCCGGAGCGCAGCCGCTACCTCGTCACCTACATGCGCAAGCGGCGCATGAACTACCTGTTCCCCGTTTCCATTACACTGGGGACTGCCGGCACGGTTCTGCTGCTGCGGGCCGCCATCGG
Source organism: Pseudohaliea sp. (assembly GCF_040217025.1). Classification (GTDB taxonomy): domain Bacteria; phylum Pseudomonadota; class Gammaproteobacteria; order Pseudomonadales; family Halieaceae; genus Pseudohaliea. The sequence continues at coordinate 804,290 of NZ_JAVJOA010000010.1, forward strand.
GGCCGGGGATGATTTCGGCCGCCTGGGCAATACCCTGGTCTGCTCGCTCCTCGCGCTCGCCGTGCTGGAGCACTGGTTCCTGGTGCTACCGCTGCGCGACTCGGCACTCTGGCAGTGGGCCATCAGCGCCGCAGACCGGGCCCGCGGACGCCCGCGGCCCGAGCCCCGCGCCGAGCGCCCGGTGACAGCGCCGGCGGCTACCCGGGAAGCCCGGGGCATGGGAACCGGCTGAGGCGCCGAACGGGCGGCGTCCAATTTCTTTGACAGTGGTCAAGGCGGCTTCTACTCTTTCGAGAGCAGCATAAGTAAGAAGATGACCGAACTCAAAGATTCTTGCACAAGCCCCGGTTCCACCCCGGAACCGAACCCCCTCGCGAAAGCCTGGCTGGGCTGGTCGCAACGCACCACTGGAGGTGCCGAATGAGCCCCCTGGTAACACCCCCCTTTGCATCGCGCGGAGGGTCGGCCGACGACGACGCGCTCCCCGAGCTCTTCGCCACGACGGAACTGGGCCTGACGCCCGGGGACTATGCCGATATCCTGGACGGCAAGCACGGCACCGACGACGGGGTTGCGGTGCATGTCCGCCTGCCCTTCTGTCCGTCCCGCTGTCTCAACTGCGACCACCACACCACGGTCACGCACAACAGTGAAGCCATCGACGAATACATCGTCGACCTCGAGCGCGAGATCAGCATGGTCACGGACCGCATCGGCCGCGGCCGCACCCTCACCCAGCTTCACCTGGGCGGCGGCACCCCGAACTACCTGAGCGACACGCAGCTCGTCCAGCTCATGGACGTCATCGATCGCCATTTCCGCTTCGACAGCGACACGCAGGCTTCCCTTGAGGCCAATCCCAAGCGCTGCTCGCCATCCCAGCTGACCCTGCTGCGCGGCCTGGGTTTCACCACCCTCGACCTGCAGATCCGCGACCTCGACAGCGCCGTGCAGCTGGCCATCGGCCGCTCCCACTCCCTGTCGGTGCTCGACGACGTGATCAACAGCGCGCGCAGCGAGGGCTTCGAGACCATCAGCATGGACCTCGTCTACGGCCTGCCGAACCAGTCGGTGGAGACCGTGTACGGCACCGTAAAGCACATGATCGAACTCGACGCGGATCGCATCATGTGCCAGACCTTCTCGCCGCGCCCGTCCGTGTTCAAGCACCAGCGCGCGCTCAATGCCGATGGGCTGCCGTCCCTCGCGGACAAGGTCGCCATGTTCAACACGGCCAGCGAGACCCTCATGAGCAGTGGCTACGAGTGGGTGGGTCTCGACTGCTTCGCGCGCGAGCACGACGCGCTCACCAGGGCCAAGCACGCGGGTCACCTGCACCGGAACTGGGTCGGCTACACCGATCGCGACACCGGCGATCTCTACGGTTTCGGGGCGGACGCGATCAGCCAGCTGCGCGAGGCGAACGTCCAGAACAAGGTACAGCTGGCCGAGTGGCACGCGGCCCTGCACCGCGGCGAGCTGCCGCTCTGCACCGGGGAGCGCATCAGCGAAAGCGAGCAGCGCCAGCAGGCGGCCCTGAACGCCCTGCTGTGCAACCTGGAGCTGTCGGACTACGCGGACCTGCTCGAGGACAGCACCCTGCTCGAAGAACTCGCGAGCAAGGGTTTCGTGGAGATCTCCGACGACAAGGTCTCGGTCACCGAGTACGGCCGTTTCGCGCTGCACCAGCGCTGGAGCGACGCCTCCCCCCACTACCGCACCGCCCTCGGCATGGCGCTGGCTTCCTAGGGACGCTTCCCCGGGTTGCTTTCCAGGTCTGCTTTCGCGGGTCGACTTCCCGGGGCTGCTTGACCCCGGCTTGGGCCGTCCGCCGGCGCGGATAGCCTGCGCGGCGCTCAGCCCGCCTCAGCCAGGTGCTTTCCCGGCGTCCGGAACAGGTCCTCCACCATGCCCCGGTAGGGGCCGCGAAGCGCTGCCCATTCGAGCTTGAACCAGGGCGTGAAGCGCTCCGGCTCGCGCGCCAGCCAGCCATCCACCGCCGAGCAGTCGAACCAGCCCCAGGCGGCGATCTCGCGCGGATTGGGGCGCGGCGCGAGCGGCTGCTGCAGGGCACCGATGTAAACCGAACACAGTTCGCGCTCGCTGCCGATGTCGAGGTAGCGTGCCGCGTATTCGAACTTGTAGAGGTAGGTCAGCTCCGCGGCCACCCCCAGCTCCTGCTGCAGGCGGCGCTGCGTGGCCGTGTGGTTGCACTCACCGCGTCGCGGGTGGCTGCAGCAGCTGTTCGTCCAGAAGCCCGGCCACAGCGGTTTTTCGGCGCTGCGCTCGTGCAGGAGCACCGTGTCGGGGTTCAGGAAGAGAAATACGGAAAAAGCGCGATGCAGCTGGCCTTCACCGGCGTGCACCCGCTCCTTGCTCTCGTGCCCGGTGGGCAGGTCATCGCCATCGACGAGGATCAGTGGCTCGTCGGCAAAGGAAACCTGTTGTCCCCTGGCAAGCTGCATGGCGGTGCTCTCCCGCAAAGTCGCGCCAACGGGTCGCGATCAAAGGGCACGATGAAAGCCGCGCGCGCCAGGCGCCGCGGCGTGATGTCTTCAAGCGATAACGTGAAAGAGCTCGGCCCGCCGCGAACGGCGGGCTTCACTCCGTCAGGTTACCGACGAACTACGCTTTCGACTCTGGCAGCGGAGCCACTTCAGCAGAGGCCGTAGCCGCAGCCGGAGCGTCTTCCTCGAGCCAGTTGAAGCGTTCTGTGCTCAGCAGGATGAAATGAATCAACAATGCCAAGGTAAACAGAAACGCCGCCGTCGCGATCATGATTCGCCTGGGATCAAAAATCAGCCAGATCCTGTACATTTCGCTTCTCCAAGTTGATGCGGCTTACCGGTCCTTTGCCGGCCCTGCCGCGGGTTTTAACTCGCGGTGCTTCTGACCTATACCAGCCAGGGCTTCCACATCCAGACGAGGATGTGTGCCACCACAGCCACTGCGGTGAAGCCCAGGAAACCTTGCATAAAGAAGCTGTGGAATTCCTTGGCCTCGTCACTAGACAGCCCGGAAGGACTGTTGATTTGCTCACTCATGGTTTACCTCCCATGTGTTTCTTCCGTTAACAGCCCATGCGTGTTGCCTGGGATGTCCACTCCATGCTGACCGGGTCTTGCGACCTTCGCAGCATGTCTCCCTCGCCGGCGGGTCCCGGGGCGGGCCCCGGAGCGCCCGCGCGGCGAAGAATTCCTTCAGCGCGCGTCGCGCGCTATTCGCCGCCCCCCATGTTGCCGACTGCCGGTACCGGGCCGTCGCGCTCGGCCTTTGCCGAGGCGGCCGCTTCGGCCATGTCGACGGACACGCCGGTCTTCCTGGCGAGGCTGGGGTAGGGGTCGATCATGTTCGCGCCGTACATCGGCTTGTAGGCACCCTGGTGGCAGGTCATGCAGCTCACCTTGGGCACGTCGCCCTCCGGGCCGAGGCGGTGCGGCGGCAGCCACTCACCCGTGGGCTTGATGTAACCGTTGTTTGCCTCGCGAACCATGCGGATCGCGTGCCAGGCCTTGACCCGCTGGTAGGGGCTCTGCTCCCAGTTCGCGAAGGCACGGCTGTTGTGACAGAAGGTGCAGTTCGCGTTCAGCGAGTCGGAGAAATGCATCATCAGCGCGTAGGTCCACTCCGCCTGCTTGGTGCCGACATTCGGTCCCGTCGGCAGCGCGGTATTGCCCTGCAGGCTGATCGGGTAGTCCTCTTCGAGGAACGGCGTCAGCGGATCGTAGGGAAGCGATGCATAGGCCACCTTCGGCGACGGGATGTTCTGTCCACTGTTGCCGATCTTCGCCGACGTCTCCGGCCCCGGATCGTGCGACCAAACGTACTGGGGCACAGCCTGGCCACGGTGGCACGTGTAGCAGGTGACACCGGCCGGCGCGACGTGCTTCTCACCCCAGTCCTCGTTCAGGCGCTGGGTCATGGCAAGCATGCTGCGGGCGACCTTTTTCGTGTAGACATCCTCGGAGGCGAAGTTGCCCGGCACGTGGCAGTAATTGCAGCCCTCTTCCGGCGCTACCCACTGCGTGATGGAGGCCATCACACGCGTGAACTCGCCGACCGTGAGGTCGCCGAGGACCTCGACGTTCTCGTAGAGGTCGCCGGCCTTCGGACCGCCCGCGGGCACCTGCGGAATGACGTCCGGCGCCGCGTTCGCCGACACGCTCTCGGCGCGCTCTGCCTTGTCGACCACCAACTCCATGCCGGTGCCGCGGAAGCCGCGCTGCACGGTGTCGTGGGGCGGCGGATTGCAGGCTGCCAGGGTGGCGGTGGCAGCCACGGCCACCAGCGGCAGACGGATCGTATGCAGTATGTTCATTGCCCCGCTCCTGTCGTCATCGGATTCGCCGGCGGCATTGCCTCGATCGGCGGGTAGGCCGGCGCAATGCCATGCTTGACACCCCAGAGATACCAGTTCTCGACCACGGTCCCGGTCAGCAGGATGCCGATACCCCCGGTGATGACCGTGAGTACCGCGAACCAGAGGCCCCAGCGGTGGATGGATTCCATGGTGGCGTTGAAGCCCATGGTCCAGCGCCAGAACAGCTGGGCGCGCTCGGCAGCGGTACCGCGATAGGTAATCTGGTCGATCTCCCGGTCACCGCCGTAGCGACTGGTCGCCAGGATGGTGGCGCCGTGCATGGCGAACAGCAGCGTCGAGCCGTAAAGGAAGGCGATCGACAGCATGTGGAACGGGTTGTAGAACAGGTTGCCGTAGCGGATCGAGAAGGCCGCGGTCCAGTCGAGGTGCGGGAAGATCCCGAACGGCACCGCCTCGGACCAGGAGCCCATGAGCACCGGCCGGATCAGGCCGAGCACCAGGTACAGCCAGATGGCCGCCATGAACGCCCAGGCCAGGTGCGTGCCCATGCCGTTGCGCCGCGCCAGGTTGTAGGTGCGCACCCACCAGAGCAGGATCGAGGCGGTCAGGAAGAAGCCGGCCATGAGCCACCAGCCCCCCTCGGCCAGCGGCGGGATACTCAGGCCGTACTCCGGCGGCGGCGGCTCGAGAGCCAGCCAGGGCAGGAGCCGGATAAACTCCACCGGATCCCAGTTCACCGAGGCCCACATGTTGAGGCCGATGATCTCGATGGCAATGAAGCCGAACAGGATCGACAGGATCCCGGTGCCCCCAAGGTAAATGGGGCCGAGCTGCGCGTCACCGAACTTGCCGAGCCAGTAGTTCTCGGTCATGCCGGAGCGCTTGTCCGTATCCGGACCGAGGTCCAGTCCGGGGTGCAGCGGGGCCTCGACCTGGAGGCGCGTAAACAGATTCTGATATTCCATGGTCGTCTACCCCCTCAGTTCCAGATGCCCAGCTCGAGCCACCAGTTCCACCACTCGGGCCAGCCCTTGGTCCAGAAGGGACCGCTGATAACAATGCAGACCGCGCTCCAGAAGCCCGCCGACAGGGCCAGGAAGAGGCCGAGGCGGTGGATGCCCAGGGCGCCGATCGAGTAGCCGACGTCGTCGCGGAAGAACGAGTTCTCGTGCTCGGCAGTCTTCACCTTCTGCCCCTTCGGCGGGTTGGTCACCGAGAGGATGAGACCACCGTGCATGGACAGCGCCAGCGTGGTGGTAAAGAAGAAGGTGATCGCCAGCATGTGCGCCGGGTTGTAGTGGAAGTGCAGGTACTGGTAGCCGACGTTGGAGACCCAGTCGAGGTGGCTCAGGATCCCGTAGGGGAAGCCGTGGCCCCAGGCGCCGAGCAGCAGCGGCCGGATGATGACCAGGGTGACGTAGGCGAAGACGGCCACGCCGTAGGCAAAGGGCACGTGCAGCCCCATACCGAGCTTTCGTGATATCTCGACCTGCCTGAGCGCCCAGGACACGAAGGCGCCGGTCGCGCAGATGGTGATGATCTGCCACAAGCCCCCCTCGTTCAGGGGCGCGAGGGCGAGACCGTAGCTCAGGTCCGGCGGCGCAATATTGATCTGCCAGATGTTCCAGGTCGGCCCCTGGGAGGCGCCGTAGACGATCAGCGCGGTACCGAGGACCGAGAAGAAGATCGTCGTGACGCCGAAGAAGCCGACGTAGAAGGGACCGACCCAGAAATCGAAAAGATCACCGCCCAGGAGGGTACCTCCCCTGACCCGGTACTTTTTCTCGAAACTCAACATCGTCATCGTTTTTCCTCCGGTCCAACCCAGGGACCCCGTAAACACAACTTCGCCGCCCGGCCCGGGCTGGCGTTATCCTTCCCCCGCACCGCGATCAGCGCGGCGCGCCGCACCCTCAGCGCATGAACGCGTAGGGGATGACCGTGTACGCCGTGCGTCGGGCTTCGGCGAACAGCGACTCGTGTCGCGGCGCCGAGCCGGCGAGCGGCCGGCAGCTGCGCGGCAGCAGCCGGCTCACGGCTGCCACCAGCAGGAACCACACCATGGAGACCGCGATCAGGATGCGGAACTCGATGCGGTCGTGCAGCGCGGTCGCGTGTACATCGTGGTGCGCTTGACCAGTTTTCATGTGTACTCCCTCCCCTCGTTTCTCACGGGGTCGTTGTCTTCGCGCCGCGGTCCGGCCGCCGGCGTCGTCTGCCCGGTCCCGCTGCTCACGCAGCGCCTCCCGTGGCGAGCAGCTGGCGAGCCAGCTGCAGGTGTTGCATGGTGACCTGCTCCGCACCGCTGCCGCGGGCAGCGCTTTCTGCCGCGTCGCGCAGGCGCTTGGCCGCGGAGATCCGGACCAGGATCGGCTCGGCGGCCACGAGCTTGTCGAGGGCCATTTCCGCCTCGACTTCCCAGGCAATGGATGTGCGCTCCCGGGCCGGCGTGGCCTCGGCCCTGTCGAGGTCCGTGCCCAGCGGCAGGATGTGGAACAGCGCATCGAAGAGCGCGTTGCAGACTTCCTGCACCAGGTAACAGGCGCCGCCGTAGCCCATGAACGGGGTCCCGGTGTGCCGGCGGATGATCGTGCCGGGCAGCGACGCGGGAATGTACACGGCGCGCGCACCGACCTCGGCGAGATACATGCGCTCGTTGTAGCCGCCGAAAACCACCAGGGGCGTTTGCGTCTGCACGGCTTCGCGAACGGCCTCGTTGTCGGTCTTGGTGCCGGCGCGGCGCTCGAAGGCAAAGTGGCAGGGCAGCCCCAGCTCCTCCTCGAGGAAGTGGCGCACGCCGCGGCTGTAGGTCTCGTTGGCGGCGATGCCGAAGCTGGCCGTGCCGAAAAAGTCCTGGGTCACCGAGCGCCACAGGTCCCAGATCGGCTTGATGGTGGTGTGCTTCTCCCGCGCGATGAAGGGCTGCGGGTCGAGGTTCAGCAGTTCGCCGAGCTTCTCGAGGAACTTGGTGGTGCTGTGCAGACCGATGGGGGCCTGCAAGTAGGGCACGTCCAGTTCCTCGCAGAGCAACCGGCCGAACTCCCGGTACATGCAGATGTTGACGTCGGCTTCGGCGAGGTTGCACACGTCGTCGATGTGACAACCGAGGGGGAAGACCATGTTGACCTCGGCGCCGATACCCTCGACCAGGCGGCGGATCTCGGCCAGGTCCGACCAGGTGTTGAACATGCCGTAGATCGGCCCGATGATGTTGACCCGCGGGGCGGCCTTGCCGGCCTCGCGCTTCTTCTCCCAGGCGGCGCGGACTTTCTTGCCCTTCTTCGCGCCGAAGCGGGTCCATAGCCAGTTCATGGCGCGGTCGGCGCTCTGCCACTGGTCTTCGTCGATGGTCCGCGGCAGGAAGCGCTCGATCCCGGTGCCTTCCGGCGTCACCCCGCCGCCGATCATCTCGGCGATGGAGCCGGTGACCACGACGGACGGGCGGTCCGGGTCCAGGGTCTCGTGGGCGCGGCGCATGGCGCCCTCGGTCCCGTGCTGGCCCAGTTCCTCTTCGGCGAGGCCCGTCACCACCACCGGCAGTTCGTGCGGCGGCAGCGCGTCGGTGTAGTGCAGTACGGAGGTCACCGGCAGGTTCTCGCAGCCCACCGGGCCATCGATGATGGTCTGCAGGCCCTTGATAGCCGTGAACACGTACACGGAGCCCCAGTAGCCCCCCGCGCGATCGTGATCGAGCACCAGCATCAGGCGGCTCCCCCCGCGCCCAGGGGCGCGTGTTTCGCGTCGAGCATTTCCGGCTGCCAGATGCCGGCGTTGTCGCCCTCGCCCACCCCGTCGAAGAACGCCTCCATGGCGTCGAAACGGGCCTTGTTGGCGACGGCGGCGTTGATGACCTCGGCAATGGAGCCCGGGCCGGCCGCGCCCATGAGCGGGCGCGCGGAAATGAGGTTGGTGAAGTACAGGCCCGGGATGGCGAGTTCCTTGGCCTTCTGCACCACCGGCGTGGTGCCGATGGCAAGATCCGGCTCGTAGTTGCGCATGGCGGCGACATCGTCCTCGAGGGAGGCGCGGAAGTTCACCTCTACGCCCCGGGCCTCGAGCCACGCCCGGTCCGCGTCGGACCAGCGGGTCTTCGGACAGGCAGTGCCGACGTAACGCAGGTCGGCGCCGCTCTCCACCAGCAGCCGGGCCACCAGCAGCTCCGAACCCTCGTAGCCCGACAGCGTGATGCGCGCGTCGATCTGCGTGGCCTTGAGGGCCGCGGCGATCCCCGGCAGGGCGGCCTCCTTGGCGGCGGCAAGCGCGTCGCTGCCGATGTTGAGGGTCGCGGCCACGGACTCGAGCCAGGCCTCCGTGCCCTCGTAACCGACCGGGGCAGAGCCCAGGCAGGGCCGACCGGCGGCGTCGAACTGCCGCTGCGTCGCCGTGTAGAAGGGATGGATCATGGCGGCGGCGGCGCAGTCGAGGGCGCCGTAGAGTTCGCGCCACTCCCGCGTGGGCACCGTGGGCCCGGCGGCGAGACCCATCGGGTCCAGCAGCCGGCCGATGGTCACGGCGTCCACCGGGAACATTTCGCCGATCAGGGCAATGGCCGGCTTTTCGCTGTGCCCGCCGGTCGGGGCGGCAACGGGGCCGGCCTCCGCTTCCGTGCGGGCGTAGCGGAGCATGGCGCCGGCCAGGATGTCCTTGGCCTCCGCGTGCGTCGGCACGCCGAAGCCCGGCACGTCGATGCCGATGATGCGGACACCGTTGATCGCCTTCGGCAGGAGATCCAGCGGCACGCCCGAGGCCGTGGGCACGCAGAGATTGATGATGACCACGGCGTCGTACTGCTCCGGGTCGGCGAGCTTGTGCACGGACTCGCGGATATCCTCGAACAGCTTCCCGGTGACCAGCGTCTCGGAATCGAAGGGTACGTAACCCACCGTGCGCCGGGCGCCGTAGAAGTGCGAAGTGAAAGTGAGGCCGTAGACGCAGCAGGCGGAGCCGGACAGCACCGTGGCCGTGCGCCGCATGCGCAGGCCCACGCGCAGGGAGCCGAAGGCCGGGCACATGCTCTGCGGCTGGTCGTGCGGGCCCGTGGGGTAATCCTGCTTGTACTGTTCGAGCAGCGCAGCCTTGCCGCTCGCTTTCGCGTCGGCCTGCATGCGCGCAGCGCCGGCGTGGCAGCCGCCGCCCTCGGAGGCGACCGCCGCCTCCACGTCCTGGACCTCCGACGCCGGCAGCTCTTCCACCGGGGCGACCGGGATGCGTTCGGCACCGTTCACGGCGGGTGCCTCGGGCGCCTGCTCGTGTTCAGACCGCGTCATAGATCACCTCGAGCGAAGGCTTGGGCTGATGGTCAACGCCGCAGAGGTCGGCCTGGGTCGCCGGCTTGAGGACCACGTCGCGGCCCACGTCGTCGCCGGAGAAGAGCTCGAGCAGGCCATCCTGGGACAGCGGCGTCGGCTGGTGCGGCGGCGACTCGGCAACGTTGGTGGCGAGCTGGCCGAAGAGCGGGCCCCACTCGCCGTCCGGGTAGCCGATGATCTCGTAGTTGGCGCTCTTGCGGCGGATGTCGTCGTGCGCCGGGATGCTGGCCAGCTCCGGGATGCCCACGGCCTTGCAGAAAGCCTGCGCCTCCCCGGTACCGTCGTCCTTGTTGGTGACCATGCCGGCGACGCCGACGTTGCCGCCGAGCTTGCGGAAGTACTCGACCGCGGAGCAGACGTTGTTGGCCACATAGAGTGACTGCAGGTCGTTCGAGGCGACCACGATGACCTTCTGGCACATGTCGCGGGCGATGGGCAGGCCGAAACCGCCGCAGACCACGTCGCCGAGGAAGTCGAGCAGCACGTAGTCGAAATCCCAGTCGTGGAAGCCGAGTTTCTCGAGGGTTTCGAAGCCGTGGATGATGCCCCGGCCGCCGCAGCCGCGGCCCACTTCCGGCCCGCCGAGTTCCATGGCAAAGACGCCGTCACGCATGAAGCAGACGTCCTCGACGCGGACTTCCTCGCCCGCCTCCTTCTTGGCCGAGGCGGTCTGGATAATGGTCGGGCAGGCCTTGCCGCCGAAGAGGAGCGAGGTGGTATCGCTTTTCGGGTCGCAGCCGATGAGCAGGACCTTCTTGCCCTGCTGCGCCATCATGTAGGACAGGTTGGAGAGCGTGAAGCTCTTGCCGATCCCGCCCTTGCCGTAGATGGCGATAATCTGTGTTTTCGGTCCGCCCCCCGAACTCGCGAGAAGGTCACCGGCGTCTTCTTTCTCGTGATCCGGTGTGTATTCGTTTACGGATGCGTCAGTCATTGAACGGACCTCCAATCCAGGATCATTTTTAGGCATTCACTATCGCCAAAGGCCTGGCGATAGGCTGGCGCGGCATGGGCCGCGGGCTGGCGGTGCGTGATGAGGCCGTCGAGGTTCAGGCGCCCGTCGGCGGCCAGCTTTACGACGGCCTCGAGGTCTTCCTGCTGCCATTCTGCGGAGATGCGCAACTGCGCCTCGCGCATGAAGGCCGGCGGGAAGGTGAAGGACACCGGCTCCTGGTAGAAGCCGGCGAGTACGATGCAGCCGCCCGGGGCGAGGTGCGCCACGAGCGTATCGAGGAGCCCCACGGCCCCGCTGACATCGCAGATAAGACGGTAGTCGCGGCGCGTTTCGCTTTCGGGGTCGATGACGGGGTAGCCGTCGGCACCGGCGCGACGGCCGGCGTCGAGTTCCCAGACCGTCGGCGCCTCGCCGCCGAGGGCGAGCACCACCCGCGCGACCAGCCGGCCCAGGACGCCGTGGCCGATCACGAGGTCGGGAAGCACACCCTCCGGCCCCCGGGTCACGGCGCGCAGTGCCGTGGCCGCGAGGGCCAGGAGGGCTGCTTCTTCCCCCAACGCGTCGTCCAGCAGCGTCACCCGCGTGGCATCCACCACGAGGCGATCGGCGGCGCCGCCGAACAATCCCTGTACATCCGTGTAGCCGCGCGAGCCGGGCACGAAAACGCGCTGGCCCAGCGCGAGGTCACAGCCGTCGCCGACGGCGGCGACACGGCCCACGGACTCGTAACCGGGAACGAGTGGATAGGCGAGCCCCGGGAAGGCCGGCATGCGGCCCTGCCAGAGCAGGCGCTCGGTGCCGGTGCTGATGCCGCTCCACTCGATATCGATGACACAGTCGCCCTCGGCGGGCTCGACGATGCCGACCTTGCGCACGGACATCTTGCCCGGTTGCTCGAAGACGACAGCTGTAGCTTGACTGCTCACCAGGAAATCCCCTGACCTGACAACAACTTACCTGCAGACCCGGCGCGCCGTGGCGACGGGCATGGCGGCTCTCTTAGCAAAACCGCTAGGTGTAAGTTTAAGTTTACATTCTGAGATGTCAAGTTGATTTAACATCTTGTCCGTCACGCGCCGCAACCAGCACCCGTGCGAGCATCGGCTGGGCGGTTTTCAGCTCCCGGCAGCGATCGAAGCCGGCCTCCAGCACCCAGCGCCGGAGCTCCCCGGCGGTCCGCGGCCGGCCGCTGCCCATGGCCCAGAGATAGAAGCCGAAATAGCCGTCGCCCATGGCCTCGGCGCCCCGGGTGCCGGCCATGGGCTCGGCGATGACCAGGCGCCCCCCGGGCGGAAGGGCTTCCCGGGCCCGGGCGATGAGGGCGCGGGCCGGCGCATCGTCGTGGTCGTGCAGCACGCGCACCAGGGAGATCGTATCCGCACCGGCGGGCCAGGGATCGTTGAACATGTCGCCGCCCACGGCCTCGGCGCGCGCGGCCAGGCCGCACTGCAGCAGGCGTTCGCGGGCGCGGGTCGCGACCTGGGGCAGGTCCAGGACCGTGCCGCGCAGCGCGCTGTTGCGGCGCAGGGCGGCAGCGAGGAAGACGCCTTCGCCACCGCCCACGTCGAGCCAGTGGCGGCTGTCGGCGGCACCGCAGGCATCGAGAATGTCCTCGGAAAGCAGGCTCTGCGAGCCCGCCATCAATTCGCTGTAGGCCGCGACCTCGTCCGCCGCCATGGCATCGCGCTCGCCACCGGCGTAGGGCCACAGGCGCGCCAGGTTGGTATCTGCGCGGCCGCCGAGCAGCGCCAGCGGATCGGCGAGGTCGGCATAGAGACGCTCGTGATGCGACACCATCGCGCCGATGGACGCGTTGCCGAGCATCACGGCCCCCTGCTCGCCGAGGCGCCAGAAGCCATCACCCGCGCCCTGCACGAGGCGCAGGGCGGCGGCGCCGCGGAGCAGCCGCAGCGCGCCCTCTTCGGGCAGCCCCGTAGCCGAGGCGATGGCCGCGGTACTGCGCGGGCCGTCGGCGAGCAGGTCGAAGAGCCCGGCGCGGACACAGGCGAAGAGAATCTGCGAGTAGACGAAGCCGGCGCTCAGGTCGAAGAGCGCCCGGGCGCGCCGCTGGGCGATGGGACGCGTCAGTGGAAAGCGGGCGGCGGCGCGATGGAAGGACGGGTTGCCGAGAAGCCGGTCGCGCCAGGCAAGGAGACGCTCGCGCAAACCACCGGCCCGTGGCGGGGTATCACCCACCGTCGCGACGTGGCTGCCTGCCGGCTCGCCCACCGCGCTCAGGCGGCCTGGCCGGCCAGGCTCTTCGGCAGGAAGCGCCGGGACTGGTTGCGGACGAGCTGCTGCAGCTGCTCGCGGCCGGCGCAGGGCGGCACGGCTTCCACGCTCGCGTCCACCAGTGCCTTCAAGTGGGCCACGGCGCCGTCGAGGCCAAGGCTGCGCACCGCCGAGGGCCTGCCATGGGCCTCGTCCTGGCCCGTCGGCTTGCCGATCTCGGCGGCCTCGGCCGCGGCGTCGAGGATATCGTCGGCAACCTGGTAGCTGTGGCCGATGCAATCGCCCAGGCGGCGCCAGGCATCGACGTCACCGCCGGATACGACCGCGCCCGCGGCCGTGGCGGCAATGAACAGGGCACCGGTCTTGGCGCGGTGGTAGCGCTCGAGATCGACCCGGCTCTCGCACTCCCAGGCCTGGCCGGCACAGATCCCGTGCGGCGCGCCCACGCCCTCGGCGATCACCGCCAGCAGCGGCGGCAACCGGGCCGGGTCGCCGGCAGTGGCGGCGCGGCCGAGGGTCTCGAAGGCGGCGACGATCAGCGCGTCGCCGGCGAGCAGCGCGAGCTGCTCGCCGAAAGCCTGGTGGACCGAGGGCTTGCCCCGGCGCTCGCTGGCGTTGTCGAAGCAGGGCATGTCGTCGTGGACGAGCGAGGCGCAGTGGAGCAGCTCGATCGCGGCCGCCGCGGCGCGGGTGAGCGCCGGGTCGCCGCCACCGTTGGCGGCGGCCACCGCCATGCACAGCTGCGGTCGCACCCTTGCACCACCGGGGAAGACGGCGTACTGCAGCGCTCGCGCCAGCTGCGGCGGACAGGCATCCCCCGCTGCCAGGGCCACGGCGTCCTGCAGCGCCAGTTCGTATCCCGGGAGCCCCTGTGCCTCGATCTTGCCCATCGCACCACCTTCCCTTGTGCACCGGCGAGAGACCCCGCCGGTCTGTCCAGTTTTATTGACAGTATAGACTGTAATTTAAGTTAGACATTGCTAGACTGCAAGGAACTTTGCTGATCCAGGACAAGAAGCGATGCTCGAGCGCGCGGCCGCACCGGCGCCCGGGTTTGCCGCCCCGGTCACCCCCGGCGGCTACCACTGGTGGTACCTCGATGCCATGAGCGACGACGGCGAGCACGCCCTGACGGTGATCGTGTTCGTCGGCAGCGTCTTCTCCCCTTATTACGCCGCCGCCCGGCGCCGCCTCGCCGCGCCGGACCCGGAGCAGCACTGCGGCTTCAACGCGGTGCTCTACAACCCGGGAAGCAAGCACTGGGCCATGACCGAACGCGGCGCCGGGGATCTCCGCCGCGACGGCGAGCAGCTCAGCGCCCGCGGTTCGTCGATCCGCTGGCAGGGCCGGCAGGTGAGCGTCACCCTCGACGAGGTCACGGTCCCGCTGCCCGGCCGCCTGCGCGGCCGCATCGAGCTGGAACTGCCCGGCATCACCGCCACGGACTACGCCCTCGACCCGGCCGGCAGGCACCGCTGGTGGCCGATCGCACCGAGCTGCCGCGCCCGGGTCAGCATGGAGAAACCGGGCCTCAGCTGGGAGGGGCACGGCTACTTCGACAGCAACCGCGGGGCCGAGCCGCTGGAGCGGGCCTTCAGGGACTGGGACTGGTCGCGGGCGCCGCTCGCGGACGGCGGCAGCCTGGTGCAGTACCACGCGCGGCTGCGCGACGGCAGCGAGCGCCTGCTCGCCCTGCGCTTCGGCGCCACCGGGGCGGTCACGGAGCTTTCACCGCTGCCCACGCAGCAGCTGCCGCGCGCCACCATCTGGCGCATGGCGCGCAGTACGCAAGCCGACCCCGGCACCCCGGTGACGGTGCGCCGCACCCTCGAGGACACGCCCTTCTACTCGCGGTCGCTGCTGGCCTGTCGCGCCCTCGGCGAGCCGGTCAATGCCGTGCACGAGAGCCTGGACCTGGACCGGTTCAGCCGGCGCTGGGTACAGCTGCTGCTGCCCTTCCGCCTGCCGCGGCGGGCCCGCCGCAGCTGATCGGCAACCGCTGAGGGGAGAGGTCAGGCGCGGCGTGCGCCGCTCGCGGAGATCGTGGCCCGCAGCGGCAGGCGGGCGCGTGCGTCGAGTTCGGCCCAGCGCTCCAGGACCCAGGAGATCCGCCCCTCGCTCTCGAGCAGGGAGCTGACCCGCGGCCCGGGATGGGCGCTAACGGCCTCGACGAGGAAATGATTTTCCGCGAGCACCGGTGCCGCGAGATCGCTCTCGCCCAGCCAGGGCAGGCGCCCCAGGCCGAGGAGGCGGCGCAGCTTGCCGCCGCCGGGCACCACCGTGCGCCGGCTCACCGAGTCGTAACCGCAGGCAGCCAGCTGCTCGCCGATCGCGGAATAGAGCAGGCGCGCCGCGTACATGCCCGGCCGGCAGCGCGAGGGCAGCCGGGTCAGGCCGCTGTCCGCGCGGCGGTAGAGGGTATCGGCCACCGCCAGGAGCCGGGCCAGGACCTCGGCCAGCCCCTCGCTGTACCGGGGCTCGGCGAGAAAGCCCTCCGGATCGATGCCGGCCTCGCGCAGCCACGCCCGGGGCAGGTAGAGGCGGCCGTTGCGCGCGTCCTCGCCCACGTCCCGGCTGATGTTGGTCAGCTGCATGGCCACGCCCATGTCCGCCGCGCGGGCGAGGACGTGGGCATCCCGCTCGCCCATGAGCACCGCCATCATCACGCCGACCGCGCCCGCAACCCGCGCCGAGTAGGACAGCACGCCCTCTAGGTCATCGTAACAGCGGCCTTCCGCATCCCAGGCGAAGCCCTCGAGCAGCGCTTCCAGCAGCGCCTTGGGCAGGCCGCAGCGCTGCGCCACGGCCGCCAGCGCACGGTCCGCCGGGTAGTTCTGAGGCGTGCCGGCATAGAGCGCATCGAGGCGCTGGTGCAGTACCGCGAGCGCTTCCGCCGGCGCGCCGCTCTCGTCCACCGCGTCGTCGGCCTGGCGGCAGAAGGCGTACAGCGCCGTCGCCGCGTCGCGGCAGCGGTAGGGCAGGAAATGGGCAGCCGCGAAGAAGGAGCGCGAGCCGGTCTTCAGCAGCGTGCGGCAGGCGGCGAGGTCCGCCTCGTGCATGGGCAGCAGGCGCTCAGCGGAAGGTGTTGGCATGGGGAACGACCGTGTCGAGCACCCGGGCAGAGGAGATCACCCCGGGCATCCCGGCGCCGGGGTGCGTGCCCGCGCCGACCAGGTAGAGCCCCTGCACATCCTCGCTGCGGTTGTGCGGGCGGAAGGAGGCGCTCTGCCAGAGCACCGGCTCGAAGCTGAAGCCGGCGCCGCGGTAGGACAGGAGCCGGTTCTCGAAATCCAGCGGCGTGGTGACCAGGGACGTCGCCAGGGAGGCGCCGAGGCCCGGGAGCATCGTTTCCTCGAGGCGCTGCTCGATGGCCTTGCGGTAGGTCTCGGCATGTATTGACCAGTCCACGTCACCCTCGAGGTGCGGCACCGGTGACAGCGCGTAGAAGGCGTCGCAGCCTTCGGGCGCGAGACCGGGGTCGGTCGCCGTGGGCCGGTGCAGGTAGAGGCTGAAATCCTGGCTCAGGCGCTTGTGCTTGAAGATGTCGGTGACCAGGCCCTTGTAGCGCGGCCCGAGCACGATGGCGTGGTGCGGCACGTCCTCGTAGCGGCGGTTGGTGCCGAAGTACCAGACGAAGAGACCGTTGGAGAAACGCGAGCGCTCGATGCGCCGGTTGGTCCAGGTCCGCCGGGCGCTGGCGGGCACGAGGTGCCGGTAGGTCCAGGCGGCGTCCGCGTTGGAGACGACGATATCGGCCTTGAGGGTCTCGCCGTCGGCCAGGCGCACGCCGGTAGCCTTGCCCTGCTCGACGAGGATCTCGTCCACCTCGGCATTGAAGCGCAGCCGATTGCCCTGGCCGCGGATGAGCCCCACGAGGCCATTGATGATCGCCCCGGTACCGCCCATCGCCGAGTACACCCCGAACTGTCGCTCCAGGTAGGAGATGAGCGTGTACACCGCGGGCACGGAGAACGGATTGCCGCCCACCAGCAGCGGATGGAAACTGAGCACGATGCGCACGTAGGGGTCCTGCACGTAATGCGAGACCTGGTTGTAGACGCTGCGATAGGCGCGCAGGGCGAGGAAGTCCGGCGCCATCTTCATGAGGTCGGCGAAGGAGTCGAAGGGCAGGTGGCCCACTTTCTCGAAGCCGATCTCGTAGGTCCGGCGGCTGATCTCCATGTACGCGTCGTAACCGGCGACATCCGCCGGATTGAAACGGGCAATCTCGGCGCGGGTCTTGTCGGCGTCGCCGTGGTAGTCGAAGACCTTCCCGTCGTCGAAGCGGATGCGGTAGAACGGCGACATGAGGCGCAGGTCCACGTCGTCCTCGAAGCGCTTGCCGCAGAGGTTCCAGAGTTCGCGGAGCAGGAACGGTGCGGTGACGATGGTCGGCCCGGCATCGAAGGTGAAACCGTCCTGCTTGTGCACGTAGGCGCGGCCGCCGGGGGCATCCAGGCGCTCGAGCACGGTGACGCGGAAACCGCGGGCACCCAGGCGGATCGCCGCGGCGAGGCCGCCGATACCGCTGCCGATGACCACGGCGTGGGGGGCGTCGGGCCCGGCGATGGGCGTGGTGAACTCCGGCAACGGACTGTTCATTTTTTCTTACACCCCAAAGTGTCAAGCTGGCTTAACAGCATAGCACAGCCTTCTGCGTCGTGAAGCTTGATGCAGGACAAGATCCGGCCTTTGAACAGGGGTCAGGGCAACCCCGCCTCGTGCGCAATCCCCATGATCAGGTCGGCGAACAGCTGCGGGTTCTCCTCGTGGCCGAGGTGGCCGAGCCCAGATACCGGATGCAGCACCGCGCCGGGCACGCGGGCGAGGAGGCTGCGCGCCTGGGCGGGCGGTACCGCACGGTCGTTCTGGCAGGCCACGAGGTGCAGGGGTACCGCAAGCCGCGGCAGGTCGGCCTCCAGGCCCTCCAGCTCCCACGCGGCCATCATGCCGAGGACACCGCGGATATGCTTCGAGGAGCGGGACAGGCCGTGGTAGAAGTCGACGCCGATGTTGTCGCTGGCCGATCCGGTCTGCTCGATGAACCGGTCCATCATCGGCCGCCGCCGGGCGCTGAAGGCGAGCAGCTGCGGCAGCGCCGGCACCCGGTCGAGCACCCGCGCGGCCCCGGGAAACAGCTTGCCCATCATGCCCGGGAGCGGCAGCAGCGCGCCGTTCAGCGACACGAGGGCCGCCGGCGTGGCAGCGCCGTCGAGCACCAGCTGCGCGGCGACGGCGGCGCCGGCGGAGTGGCCCACGATGAGCGCCGGCGAGAGCGCCAGCTCGGCGATGAGCGCGCGCATGGCCTGCGCCATGCCCGGCAGGGAGCGGGCCGCGGGCTGGTAGTCGGTATAGCCGTGCCCGGGCAGGTCCGGCGCCACCACCCGGAAGCGTGTCGCCAGCAGCGGCGCCAGGCCGGCCCAGGAATGGGTCGCCGCCCCGGTGCCGTGGAGCAGCAGGAGGTCCGGCCCGGCGTCGCCGAGGGACTGCACGTGCCAGCGCAGCCCGCCGGCGTCAACATAGCGGCTCGCGGCCCGGTTCGGCCAGTCCTCGCGGATATCCGCGACCATCAGGCCCCGACCGCCTCGACGGTATCGCGCAGCGCGCGGGCGTCGGCGTGCGGCAGGGGCAGGTAGCGGCCGGCGAGGGAACGGGCGAGGGCCTCGGCGTTCGGGTGCGGCCGGGGCGAGGTATCGATGACCATGCTGCGCACGTCGAGGACCCGCAGCTGCCCGGCCGAGGCCAGGGCCTCCTCGAAAGCCTGCTGGCGCCCGGCCTTGCCCTCGCGGGTGATGTTGGCGCGCGCATCGGTAAGGAACACCACGCTCGGCGTGCCGCCCCGTCGCTGGATGTGCTCGGCGAGGGAGGCCGCGGCGTCGATGGCGGCGGCCAGCGGCGTGCCGCCGCCGCCGGGAAGCGCCGACAGGTTGCGCTTGGCGCGCACGAGGGACCGCGTGGGCGGCAGCAGCATCTCCGCCCCTTCGCCGCGGAAGGCGATGAGAGCGACCTGGTCGCGGCGCACGTAGCAGTCGTTGAGCAGCAGCTCCACCGCACCCTTTGCCTCCGCGAGGCGGTGCAGCGCCGCGGAGCCGGAGGCATCCACCACGAAGATGATCGTGCTTTCCGTGCGCTCCCGGAACCGGGTCACGCGGAAGTCGTCCTTCTGCACGATCACCCCGGGGCCGTCGGTGCGACCCTCCGCCGCGTCGCTCGCCCGGCGCAGGGGCTGCCAGGGGGCCGCGGCGCGCAGCGTATCGATGAGGCTCAGGCGCGCGCCGTGGCGCGGATCCCCGGGCAGCGTCCCCATGGGCCGGCCGCGCAACTTGGAGCGCTGCTGCACCCCGGAGCGGCCACCGGCGCCGCCGCGGCTGCGCTGCACCGTGTTCGCCTCCAGGCTGGCGAGGAGGGCCTCGGGGATGGCGGCCGCCGCCGCCTCCAGCACCCGGTCCTCCAGGGGCTGGTCCAGGTCCGGCGGCTCCGGCGGGTCGTCGTCCTCGCCCTTGCTGTCCTCGTCGGAGTCCGGTTCCTCCGGCGGCGTCTCCTCGGGCGCCTCCGGCTCTTCCGGCGGCGCCGGAATCTGCGTGGCCCGCGGCGAGAGCACCAGGCGCGCGGCGAGGTCGAGGTCGCGCTCGTCGACCTCGTGGCGACCGGCGAGTGCAGCCCCGGCCCGCGCCGCGGCCACGGCGAACTGGCAGGCGCGCACGCCGGCCACGCCGAGGGCCATCGCGGTGGCCACCAGGGCGCGGACGGCGTCTTCGGGTACGCTGACGGCGCCGAGCATCGCCTGCGCCTCGGCCACATCGGCGGCATCGAAGGGCGGCTCGTCGAGATCGCGGATGGACAGGGGCGTGAGGTCGAGCTGGAAGGCGAGGCGGTCGCGCAGCACCGGCGACAGCACCTCGCTGTCGTCCTGCCCCTCGTCGAGCGCCACCAGCGCGATGCGGGCCTGCACCTCCCCGTGGATCCCCTCCCGGGCGAGGGTCAGTTCGCCCCGGTCCAGGGCCGTGGCCAGGTGGGCCACCGTGGAACGGCTCGCGCGCTCACCCATGGCGAGGACGGCAAAGCCGCCGTCGCAGTCGGCGAGGAGTCCGCGCTCGGTGACCGGCAGCCCGGCGCGGAGCGTCGCGGCGAGATCGAGGCCGCCGAGGAGCCGGGACTCGGTAATGTGCAGGGGTACCCGGCGCACCGGCGCGTCACCCACCAGTGCCCGCCACTCTTCCAGCCAGGCCTCGCGCACCGGCCCCGGGCAGGCCCGCAGCGCGACACCGCCGAGCCCCGCCGGGTCGACCGCGAGCAGCGCGGCGGCGCGCAACCCGTCGCGCCAGAGTGCGGCGAGGCCCGGGTCACCGGCGACGGCGCTGGCGGCACCGCCGTTCACGCGCTGAAGACTTCCTCGATCGCCCGTCCCACGCGCGCTCCGGAACCCGCCTCGTCGAGCGGATCGCGGCGCAGGCGGTGGCGCAGTACCGAGGGCGCCACGGTGCGCAGGTGTGCGGGCGTTACCGCCTCGGCTCCCTCGAGGGCCGCCAGGGCGCGCGCGGCGCGGATCAGGGTCAGCTCGCCGCGCAGGCCGTCCGTGCCCAGGGTCATGCACAGGGTGGCGGCCGTCTCGACGATGGCATCGGGCAGGTCGACGCTCTCGAGGTGGCCGCGGGCATCCTGGATCTTCCGCCGGACCTTGCCCTCCTTGCGCTGGAAGCGCTTGATGAAGGCGGCCCGATCCCGCTCGAACTCGTCGCGCAGGCGCACGATCTCCACCCGCGCCTTGATGTCCTGGGGCGTGGTGACCTCCACCGACAGGCCGAAGCGGTCCAGCAGCTGCGGGCGCAGCTCGCCCTCCTCCGGGTTGCCGCTGCCCACCAGCACGAAGCGGGCCGGGTGGCGGATGGACAGGCCCTCCCGCTCCACCACGTTCTCGCCGGAGGCGGCGACGTCGAGGAGCGCATCGACGATATGGTCCTCGAGGAGGTTCACCTCGTCGATATAGAGAAAGCCCCGGTGCGCCCGGGCCAGGAGCCCCGGCTCGAAGGCCTTCTCGCCGTCGCGCAGGGCGCGCTCGAGATCCAGCGCGCCGATCACGCGGTCTTCCGTGGCGCCCAGGGGCAGGTCGACCACCGGCATGGGTTCCTTGCGGACCTTCTCGGCGCCGTGGTGTTCGCCGGGGCGGCACTGGGCACAGAGGCCCGGCCGCGGGCCCTCGGGATCGCAGTTGTAGGGGCAGCCCGCGACCACCTCCATCTTCGGCATGAGCGCCGCGAGGGCGCGGATGGCCGTGGACTTCCCCGTGCCGCGGTCGCCGAAGACGAGGACGCCACCGACGTCCTGGTCCACGGAGGCAATGAGCAGGGCGCGTTTCATCTCGTCCTGGCCGACGATGGCCGAGAAAGGATAGGCAAGTGCCATGGCTGAAGGGGTCCTTGTATCGCTTGCGGCGTTGGCGGCGACCGGCGCAGCGCGCCCGGCCACCCCGGAATGAACTCCACCTTTTAACGGCAGTGCCCCGGAAACTCAAGCTGACAGGCAGGACGTTAAGGAAAAACTGACACAGGTCAGCGATGGCGGCCCCTCCCCCACCCTGCGCTATACTCGCGGGCCCTGCCCACCCGGGGCGCACCGATGCGCCGAGGAGAAAGCATGCGACCGTCCACCGCCGGTGCCCTGGCGCTCTGCGCCACGCTCGCGGCCTGCCAGACCACGGACCCCTATACCGGGGAAACGAAGACCGCGAATGCCACCAAGGGCGCCGCCGCCGGCGCCGTGGCGGGGGCCCTGATCGGCGCCATCAGCGGCGACAACAACCGCCAGAAGCGCAAGCGCGCGGCGGTCGGCGCCGGCATCGGCGCCCTCGCCGGTGCCGGCGTCGGCAGCTACATGGACCGGGAGGAGGCCGCCCTGCGCGAGCGGCTGGCCGGGACCGGCGTCTCCGTGAGCCGCGTCGGCGACGAGATCGTCCTCAACATGCCCGGCAATATCACCTTCCAGACCAATGCGGCAGCGATCAGCGCCGACTTCTACCCCGTGCTCGACTCGGTCGCCACCGTGGTCAACGAGTACGAGAAGACCCTGGTGGAAGTCGTGGGCCACACCGACAGCACCGGGACCGACGCGATCAACCAGCCGCTGTCCGAACAGCGCGCCGACAGCGTCGCCGCCTACCTCGCCTCCCGCGGGGTCCTGCCGCAGCGGATCGCCACGGCGGGCCTCGGCAGCCGCCAGCCCGTGGCCTCGAACGCCACCGCCGAGGGCCGCGCACAGAACCGCCGGGTCGAGATCACCCTCGCCCCGATCACGGGTTAGCGGCGGGCGTCGTGACCAGCGCCCTGCCCCCCGCCGTCGACGCCGCGCTCGCAGACTGGCACAGCGATCGCTGCGGCCGCCTGGCCTACTATGCCGATACGACGGCCGATAGCGGTGTCGGCGGCACGCCCCTGCTGCTGCTGCACAGCATCAACGCGGCGCCGAGCGCCTACGAAATGAAGCCCCTGTTCGAGCACTACCGCGGCCAGCGCCCGGTCTACGCGCTGGAACTGCCGGGCTTCGGCCACTCGGAGCGCCGCGACCGCCGCTACGACTCGCAGCTGTTCGCGGACGCCATCAGCGGCTTCATCGACGACGTCATCGGCGCCCCCACCGACGTGGTCGCCCTCTCCACCACCGCGGAGTTCGCGGCCCGGGCGAGCCTGGCCACGGACCGGGTGCGCAGCCTGGTCCTGCTCAGCCCCACGGGCCTGCGCGACCGCGATCCGCCGGGGCCCACGGCGCAGCGCCGCCTGCTCCGTTTCTTCCAGCTGCCCGCCGTGGGCGCGGGCCTCTACCGGGCCCTCACCGTGAAGCCTAGCGTGCGCTACTTCCTGAACATGGGCTTCAAGGGCAAGGCGCCCGAGGACCTGGTGGACTACGCGCACCGCACGACGCAGCAGCCCGGCGCCCGGCACGCGCCGTTCTATTTCCTGTCCATGCAGCTGTTCACGGCCGACGCGGTGAATGCCCTTTACCGGCAGGTGACCGTTCCCGTGCTCGTGCTCTACGACGACGACCCGAACATCTCCTTCGAGCGGCTCCCGGAGCTCCTCGATGCCTGCCCCAACTGGCGCGCCGAGCGTATCGAGCCCACCCTCGGGCTGCCGCACTGGGAGCAGCCGGTGGCCACGCAGGCGGCCATGGAAGCCTTCTGGCATGATGTCGCGGGCGGCTCACGCTCCGGCGCCTGACCCCGGGAGAACGGGACCATGACCACCGAACAGCGGGTGAGCATCGCTCCCCATCGCCAGCAGCGCATCGCGCTCTCCAACGAGTGGCACGCCCGGCCGAGCCTGTCGCTGCCCTCCCCGTTCCGCTGCACCCACCTGGTGGCGCTGCGCAGCGAGACCAGCCTGGAGGAGAGCCGGCGCAGCTTCGCCGCGTTCTGCGCCGACCACGGCCAGGGGCAGCCGGCGGCGGACAGCCGCCACCACTCGGTGCAGATCGGCTCCTGCATGATCAAGTGGGAAGGCCACACGGAGGCCACGAGCCACACCATCATGGTGCCCGGCAACGGCCAGCCGCCCTTCGCCGAGTCCGCCCTCGACTTCCTCGACGCCGGCAAGCGCGAGGAACTCATGGACGACATGTTCGTGGGCGTGAAGATCGAGGTGCTGGTCGCCGGCGCCGGGGACCGCAACGTCACGGTCGATTACGCCCGCTCCCTGCTCGGCGCGCGGCAGATCTACGGCGGCACCATGTCCGAGAACGGCGCCGAGGTCTGGTCCGCGTTCCGCCACGATGCCGAGGGCTTCGTGCGCATCGTCGTCATCGACCGGGGCATCAGCGAGGGGCGCCTGTCGCGGCTGCTGCAGCGGCTGCTGGAGATGGAGACCTACCGCATGCTCGCCATGATGGCCCTGCCGCGGGCGCGGGAGGTGATGGCGGAGCTCGGCGAGCTGGAGCCACAGCTCGACGAGGTCATGGGCCAGCTGGCCAAGCGCCGGGACGACAGCGCCCACGAGGAACTGCTGCGGCGGATCACGGCCATCTCCGCCCAGGCGGAGCACATCGCGGCGGCCAACGCCTACCGCTTCGCCGCCGCCCGGGCCTATGCGGGGATCGTCGAGCGGCGCATCAACGAGTGCGACGAGCAGCGCCTGGGCAGCTACCAGCGCTATTCCAACTTCCTCATGAAGACCCTGCAGCCGGCGATGCGCACCTGCGACGCCGCGGAGCGGCGCACGCACGAGGTCGCCGAACGGGTGGCCCGGGCCGCGGGGCTGCTCGGCTCCATGGTCGACATGGTGCAGAAGAAACAGAACCAGGCCATCCTCGAGACCATGGCCGAGCGCGCCACGCTGCAGCTGCGCCTGCAGCAGGCCGTGGAGGGTTTCTCGATCTTCGCCATCAGCTACTACGCCGTGGGCCTCATCGCCTACGGGCTGAAGTCGGCGAAGGCCCTCGGTTCACCCGTGGACCCGGAGGTGGCGACGGGCTTCGCCGCGCCCGCGGTTTTCGCCCTGGTGTGGTTTTCCGTGCGCACCGTGCGCCGGCGGCTGCACCGGGAGCCCTAGTCGGACGGGCTGCCCAGCAGCGGCTTCAGGTTCGGTGGGCGGTAGCCCGGGTCGGCCTGCCAGCGGGCGCGCACCGACGGATGCAGGCGCGTCGGCCGGCCCGGGCGCTCAAGGGCGCGCGGCTCCGCCCTGCGCAGCCGGTAGATGTGCCGCCGCGAGTCGTGAATCCGCGCGGTGGGACTGCGGCGCAGGCCCTCGCGCAGGTGCGCTTCGAAGCCCAGGCCCGCCCTGGCCGCCTCCGCCATCATCCAGGCGAGGGGCTCGTCGGCGGCGATGGGCTCGTTTGCCGCCGCGCCCTTGATGCCGCCGCCCACGTCGCCATGGGAGCCGGCAAACCAGGCCTGGTCGAGATCGAGGCCCGCCCGCGGCTCCCACAGCGTGGGCTCGAAATCCTCCCGGCGTTCGTCGATGGCCAGCGCGTGCCGGGCAATGGCGACATTGCCGCCGAGCTTGGTGTCGTAGAACTCGTCGTTCTTGTCGAACAGGCCGAGCACGGAAAAGGGGATGCCAAGGGCGCCCACGGTATCGAAGGCGCCGACGAAGTGAATGCGCCGGGAGCGATGGCTGTGCCGCTTGCGGAACTCCACGGAGGCCTTGCCAGAGGGCTTGTAGGCATCGCCGGTGCGCTTGTAGTGAGCGAAGGCCTCGACGATCAGGCCCGCGTCCGGGCGCTTGAGAATGCCGCAATTGTTGATCAATCCGCAGAGGGCACGCACCGTGTAGGCGCCGCGGCTATAGCCGAACAGGTAGATGCCGCAGCCGGGCGTGTAGTTCTGCACGATATAGCGATAGGCATCCATGATGTTCTTGTGGATGCCGAGGCCCGCCACGCCGCCGCGCACCCGGTCGTAGTAGGAGCCCAGCCCCCAGTCATAGAACACGTGCTGTGCGCTGCCGTCGGCCGTCACCGGCCGCACCGCGCGGGCGAGGCGGAGGACGTTCGTGGGCACATCGCCGTCGTCCTCCTCCGGCCGGTTCCAGGTGCCGTCGGCACAGATAACCAGGTGCTTCGCCATGACTGCTCCCCGGCGGCGGTCCCCGCCTGACATCGTTACAATTATCGCCAGCGCGGAGCATGCCATGACCCGCCGCAGCACCACAGCCCTGCCAAGCGGATGGCACCACCGCGGCACGCGCCTATCCAATGGGCGGCGATTCCTTTAGAATCGGCCTCCCCGCAAGGGGCATCCCGGCCGCCCGTAGCTCAGCTGGATAGAGCGCTGCCCTCCGGAGGCAGAGGTCAGAGGTTCGAATCCTCTCGGGCGGGCCATTTCACCGGGGGTGTATACCGGAGACATCCTTTACAGATCAGCCGGGAGCCCCCACAGGCGCCCTTTATCCCTTCAGCACGCAGGCCCGCTCACGCAGCGCAGCACCGTTCGGCCCACTTCGTTCAATCCGTGGAAGCGCCATGGCGGCGACAGCTAGCCTTCAGGGGGGTAACGCACACGGGTACAGACGATGAATTACCAACTACCGATTGTCACCGCGCTTGCACTGGCGGCGACGGGGCTCACCCCTGCACGAACCCTGGCTCTCCAGGCGATGGCTGACCTCGACACCTGCAAGCGCTGGCACCAGCGCATCGAGCACTACACGCGCCTGCGCCGCGGTGGCGGCTCGGCGGTGCAGATGGAGCGCTGGCGCCGGGCGCGGGACGGCTACGAAGAGAAGTTTCGCGCCGCGCGCTGCCACCGCTGGGGGCGGCGGCTGCGCAGCGATTGAGGGAAGTGCATCAGCCCCGGGAGGGGCGCCGCTGCCACAGCGCGGCCAGGCCGCCGAGGAGGAGAAGCCCCAGCGGCGCCGGCGTGGGTACGGTGCCCGGGGGATCGGCAGTGATCATGTCCTGGTACACGGGGCTTTCGAGTAGCATGGCAAACTGCGGCTCCAGCGGCGTATTGCCCTGATCGCGTACGGCCGCAAAGAACCCTTCCAGCGCAGACCCGGTGCCGCTGTGCAGGGCGCTGGCGCTGAAGCTGCCGACGCCGATATTCCAGTCCGTATCGCTTTCGTACTTGCTCTCCCACAGGCCGAGCTGGATCGCGGCGCTCTGCGCCGCGTTGTCCGGGCGCACCCAGGCGTAGCGGTCGAAGTCGTCCAACGTGCCGCGCTGGGTATTCAGCACCCGGTTCACGGCCCCGATGAAGTCCAGCGTCCGCTGCATGATGCTGCCGAAGTTGATGGTGTAGTCGACGACGTCGCCGCCGCGGACTGCATCGTAAAGGTCGAAGCAGTACATGAACACGTCATCGACCCCGTCCACGAAGATGTCCTCGCTGACGTCCACGAGATTGCTGGCGGAGCCGCTGAAACGGCCTGCGGCCACATGAGCCGAGCCATTGCCGCCGTACTCTCCCGGGAACCGGATGTGCACGTTATCCGACCCCTTGCTGAAGATGGGCCGATCAAAAGTGATCGTGACCGCGGGCGATACGATCGGTTCAGCCTCGGCTCGAGCGCCGAGGAACATGCCGGCCAGCACGCCGAGAACGGCGAAAGCCCGTGAGGTAGTGATCATGACCAAATCCTTGTGCGTTGCGTGTACAAGGCGGTGCAGGCAAGGGGCGAGCCACAGGCGCGGGCGGGCCGTGACCCCGGTCACAAAGCGGCCGGGCGAGGTCTGTTTCTGTGACCGGCGTCCCGCTTCTCGGCCCGCTGCAACGGTCCCCACTGGGCCCGGGGAAGGGAGTCGGGGGCCGTCTACGGCGGGTGAAACAGCACACTGTAAACTTTCCCGACAGCCTCTTCCGGGTTACGGCCCGCTAGAAAAGCCCGGGCTGCTGCGGCAGCGGCCACGGGGGCAGCGGCGCGAGGCCGGGAGCGCGCTCGCAGAGCGCGGCGTGGTAGCGCTCCGCGAAGGCGGGGCAGTGCTGGTTGTTGGGACAGTGCATCATGAAGTACAGCGTGTGCCCGGCTTCGAGGTAAGCGGCGCCGCGCGCCAGCCATTCCTCGACCCAGGGCCCGTTCTGGCTGTCATCCGGGTGCAGCACGACCCGGGCATAGGCGAGGCCGTTGTAGACCGTGTCGAGCAGGGGCACATCCGGCTTCCTGTGCCGGGCGGCGAGCACTTCCGGGTGCTGTGCATCGCCCCGGTAGATCGGGCGGCTGTCGAACATGACCCGGCCGGCATCGTGGCGCTCGAGGAGCGGCTCCACCCGCTGCGGCTCGGTGAAGAAGGCGGGGTGCCGCAGTTCGAGCACGTAGCGATGCGCGCCGGGCAGGCGGGTAAAGAGCGCCTCCAGCCCGGGCAGTTCCTCCGGGCCCAGGGTCGCCGGACACTGCACGAGTAAAGGCCCGAGGTGTTCACCGATGACCTCCATGGCGTCGAAGAAGGCGGCGAGGTCGGCGGCGCGGGGCCGCGCCTCGTGGGTGAGCGTGCGCGGCAGCTTGAAGCTGAAGCGGAAACCCGTTCCGGCCACCGCCGCGGCCCAGCGCTGCGCCGTTGCCCGGTCGGGCACCCGGTAGAAGGTGGTGTTGCCCTCGACGGTGTTGAACACCCGGGCGTACAGCGACAGCGTTGTTTCCCGGCCCTCGGGGCGCGGGAAATAGGTACCGGTCCAGCCTGGAAAGCCCCAGGCGGGCAGGCCGAGATAACAGGCGGGCGAGGCAACCATCCCGGGAGCATAACGCGGCCCCGGCCGCGCCGGGAGACGGCCCGCCCTGCCAGCAGGCCGCCGCACTGACTATACTGGGTGCGGCAGGACAGAGAGGTATACCGTGCCAGCCAGCGTTCCCGGACCCCGGGCCCCGTATCGAGGACGGCCGATCACCGCTGTCGTCGCCCTGCTGTGGCTGGCAGCGGCAGGCGCCGGCAGCCACCCCGCGAGGGCTGACGAAACTACCGAACCCGCCGGCGAGGCCGGCCTCGCGCCCTTTTCCGCCCAATACCGCGTGCGCTTCAGCGCCCTGCCCTTCAGCGCTCGCGCCGAGCGCAGCCTAACCCGGGACGGCGAGACCTGGCTGTTCCGTTCGAAGATCGACGCGCGACTCCTGTCCCTGGAGCAGGAAACGCGCCTGGTCGACGCGCCCGCGCTGCGCACCCTGGAGTATCGTTACCGCCAGGGCGGCCTCGCCGGCCGCCGCGAGCGCCTGGTCACCTTTGATCGCGAGGCCGCTATCGTTCGCCGCAGCGGGGACAAGAAACGGCAGCACCCGCTGATCGAACCGGCCTGGGATCCTCTCGGCTGGCAGCTCGCCCTGCGGCGGGAGCTCGTCCGCGATCACCCGGACCTGGCGGCCCGCTACGCCTACCGGGTGAGCGACGGCGGCGATTACGAGAACTACAGCTTCGCGCCCGGCGTGCACGAGACCCTCACGGTGCCCGCCGGGACCTTCGAGGCGCTGCGCCTCACGCGCGTCCCGGTCCCGGAAGGTGAGGAGGCCACCCGCCTATGGCTGGACCCGGCGCGCGACTACCTGCTGCTGCGCATGGAGCTGGTCGAAGCAGACGGGCGGCTGCTCACGGTCACCCTGGAGACGCCGCCTGCCGCGGCGGCCGACGGGCCGTGAATATCCTTGCCCACCTGCTCCGCGCCGGCGCCGGCGCCCTGCTGCTGCTGTTGCTGGGGGCCGGCGCCTTCCTCGCCTACCTGCTTGCCGTGGCCGCGCCGGAGCCCGACTACCGGGACCGCCAGGGACAACTGGCCGGCGCCGAGGTCCTGGCCAGCTACCCCTTCGAGGGCAGCCGCATCGAGGAGCTGCGGCTCACGTCGTCCAGCGGTGTGCGCTTCGAGATCGCCCTGCGCCTCCCCGACGAACCGCTCCC
Organism: Pseudohaliea sp.; assembly: GCF_040217025.1. GTDB lineage: Bacteria > Pseudomonadota > Gammaproteobacteria > Pseudomonadales > Halieaceae > Pseudohaliea. The sequence continues at coordinate 833,409 of NZ_JAVJOA010000010.1, forward strand.
CGGCCGGCCGCTGGTGCTGCTCCTCGCCGGCAACGAGACCGGGCGCAAGGCGGCGACGCTGATTCGCAATCCCGGCGGCGTGGCCGTGGCGGCCCTGAGCTACCCCTTCAGCGAGATTCCCTACCGCGACTGGCTGCCGCTGCTGGCCGCCCTCCCGGACATCCAGCGCGGCATCCTCGATACGCCGGCGGCGGTGCTGCTCGCCCTCGACTACCTGCTGGCGCGGCCGGACCTCGCCCCGGAGCAGGTGGAGCTGGCGGGGGTGAGCTTCGGGGCCTACCTCGCCGCGGTTCCGGCGGCGCTCGATGCGCGCGTGGACCGGCTCTGGCTGATCCACGGCTCCGGCGAGCCGGCACAGGTGATCGAGTACGGCCTCGAGGGGCGGCTGCCCACGCCCTGGCTGCGCCGCGCGGTGGGTGGCTACCTGGCGCGTATCGCCGGCGCCGAGCACCTGTCCCCGGAGCGCTGGGTGGGCCGCTACGCGCCGCGGCCGCTGGTGGTGATCAATGCCGACGCGGACGAGTCGATCCCCGCCCGCGCCATCGCGGCCCTGCATGAGGCCGTACCGCGCGGGACGGAGATCCTGTGGACGCCGGGAGACCACGTGCATCCCAAGCGCCCGGAAATCATGGACCTGCTCTCGGCGATGATCCGCGAGCGCGTCTACGCCGCCGCGAGCCCCTGAGCCCTACCAGCCTCCGGTGCCCGGCTCGCCCTTGACCGGACCGGCAATATCGCTGGTCATCCAGCCGCCGTAGAAGCCGCCGGGTTGCGGCCGGACCCGCTCGTCGTCGACGAAGCAGGCCACCTTGCCGGGGTAGAAGCTGAGGTAGCCCGCCAGGGCAGCGAAGCGCGCGTTGGGCGCCGGGTAGCACCACGCCACCGCGCCCAGCTCGGGCGCGTCGCGCAGGGCGAGATAGCTCGCCCGGCCCTTCCACTCACAGAAGGAGCGGTCACTGGCCGGCTCCAGTTCATCGAGCGCGCAGGCCGCGGGCGGCAGGTACCAGGTGGGCGGGCTCGCCGTCTCCAGCAGGCGCACCGCCGCGCGGCTGTCGCACAGGCAGCGATCGCCGTGCAGGACCCGGACCCGGCGCGTGTCCGGCGCCGTGACCGGCGGCCGCGGGTAGTCCCAGACCGACTCCTGGCCCGGGCCCGGCTCCTCGGCGAAGGGCGGGCGCCCCTGTCCACGGTAGTTCCACATGCCCAAAAGGCTAGCCGGGTGTGCCGGGCGCGCCAAGCAGGCTGTCAGCACCTGCTCAACCCAGGGCGAGGAAGAAACCGGCAATGGCCGCGCTCATCACGTTGGCCATGAAGCCGGCGAGCACGGCCCGCAGCCCGAGCTCGGCAACCTCGCCCCGGCGCGACGGCGCCAGGGTGCCGATACCCCCGAGCAGGATGGCGATGGAGGAGAAGTTGGCGAAGCCGCAGAGCGCGAAGGAGACCACCGCCTGCGCATGGCTACCGAGCTGCGCCTTGTCCTCGGAGAAGGCAGCGTAGGCCACGAATTCGTTGAGGACGAGCTTCTGGCCGATGAGGTTGCCGGCGACCACCGCCTCGTCCCAGGGCACACCGAGCAGGAAGGCGAGGGGGCGGAACAGCGTACCCAGCACCAGCTCCAGCGACAGGGCCTCCAGGCCCACGAGCCCGCCGGCCCAGCCGAGGATGCCGTTGAGCAGGGCAATGAGGCCGATGAAGGCGAGCAGCATGGCACCGATGTTCACCGCGAGGGAGAGGCCGCTGCTGGCCCCGGCCGCCGCGGCATCGATCACGTTCACATGGGGCTCCACCTGCGGCTCCGCCGCAGCGTCGGAGACCCGCTCCGGCTCGGTTTCCGGCACCAGCAGCTTGGCCATGAGCAAACCGCCCGGCGCCGCCATGAAGCTGGCCGCGAGGAGGTAGCGCAGCTCCACCCCGAGCGCGACATAACCGGCCAGCACGGAGCCGGCGACGGTGGCCATGCCCCCGACCATCACTGCAAAGAGCTCGGAACGGGTCATCGCCGGCAGGTAGGGGCGGATCACCAGCGGCGCCTCGGTCTGGCTGACGAAGATATTTGCCGTGGCCGAGAGCGATTCGGCCCGGCTCGTCCCGAGAAGACGGCGCAGGGCGCCGCCGAGGACGCGGATCACCCAGCCCATGACACCGAGGTAGTAGAGCACCGCCATGAGCGAGGAGAAGAAAATGATGACCGGCAGGACCTGGAACGCGAAAACGAAGCCCAGGCTGCCGCCCCCGAGGTCACCGAAAACGAAGCCGATACCGGCGGACGCATAACCCAGCACCGCGTTCACGGCGCCGGCCAGGCCCTCGAGCAGCGCGCGGCCCGGCGGCAGGTACAGCACCAGCCCGCCGAGCCCGACCTGCAGGGCGAGGCCGGCGAGCACGGTCCGCCAGGCGATGCGCGACCGGTCAGCGGATACGGCCCAGCCCACGAGCAGCAGCAGCGCCGCGGCGAGAGCACAGAGCAGCGCCGTCAAGGCGGGGGGGCCACCGGTCGGGCCGCCTGGTGGGACAGGACCAGGCGCATGACCACGTCCAGGGCCGCGGCGTTGCGGCCGCCACCGGTGATCACCATGTCGGCGTGGCGCGCGCTGGGCTGGATGAACTCGAAATACATGGGGCGCACCGTCTCCTCGTACTGCCTGAGCACGTCGGCGGCGCTGCGGCCGCGCTCGTCGAGGTCCCGTGCAAGGCGGCGCAGGAGGCACAGGTCCAGGGGCGTGTCGACGAAGAAGCGGATGTCGAAGAAAGCACGCAGCCCCGGGTGCGCCAGCAGCAGGATTCCCTCCACCAGCACCACCGGCGCGGGCGAGACGCGCTCGCTGTGCGGTGCCCGGGTGTGGCGCGCGTAGTCGTAGACAGGCACCTCGACGTCCTCGCCGGCGCGCAGCGCATGCAGGTGCGAAAGCAGGAGGTTCTGCTCCAGGGCATCGGGGTGGTCGTAGTTGACGCGTTCGCGCTCGGCCGGCGGCACGTCGCCCTGGTCCAGGTAGTAGCTGTCTTCGCTGATCAGGGCCAGGCCCAGGCCGGGAGCCTGCGCGTGTACCGCCTCGCGCAGCGTCTGCGCGAACAGGGTTTTTCCCGACGCGGAGGGACCGGCAATCGCTATGAAATAAGGGCGCACCACCGACCCTCGCCTCGCTCCGACCAGCGTTGCATTCTACAGGGAAAGCCCCAGCGTGCGACTGCTGCCTTGCCAGGGGGTGGCACCGTGCTAAAGTGCCGCAGGCATCGACGGCGCGACCGCTGCGTCCCGTGCCAGCTTCACGCCACGCGTTGAGGAGAGGGTTATTGGGCACACTGGATCTGGCCGGCTCTTCCAGTGGACGCGTCGATGCGTTCCTCACCGAGCTCACCGCCAGCGCCGGCGACGCGCTCTCCGCGTCGACGCAGGCGCGGCTGCTGCAGCTCGCCTGCGACCTGCTCGACCCCCTGCCCCCAGCCACGGTGCCCGCCGCGCGCGAGGTGTCGGTGCTGATCGTCGACCTGCGCGACTTCTCGACCTTCGCCGCCGACCGGCCGGCGGAGGAACTGCTCGCGGTGCTGACCCCGTTCCTCACCCGGATGACCGAGGTCGTGCACGATCACGGCGGCTTCGTCGACAAGTTTCTCGGCGACGGCCTGCTCGCCCTGTTCGGCGCCCCGCAGGCCAGCGAAGACCACCTCGCCCGGGCGATCGCCTGTGCCGTCGACATGCAGGTCGCCATGGTGGCGCTCAACGCCGCACAGACCGCGAGCCGGCTGCCGGCGATTCACGCGGGCATCGGCATCAACAGCGGCGAGGCCGTCGTCGGCAGCTTCGGGCCGCCGGCGCACCGCGAGTACACGGCGATCGGCGATACGGTGAACTTCGCCGCCCGGGTGGAGGCGTTCAGCCTGCGAGGCCAGGTGCTGCTCAGCGAGCACAGCTTCCGTGCCGCGGGCGACCTGGTGGAACCCGGCCACGTGCGCGAGCTGCGGGTCAAGGGCCGCGACCGGCCGGTGCGCCTGTTCGAGGTCGCCGCGATCACGCGGCCCACGCGCCGCGCGGTGCCCCGGATCGAAGCCCGGCGCTCGCCGCGGGTCGCCGTGGACCTGCCGCTGCACTATTACCCGGTGCTGGATACGCGGGTCGTCGCAGAGGCCCAGCAGGGGCACATCCTCAACCTCGGTTACGACGGCATGCTCACCCGGCTGCCGGTCGGCGACCCGCTGCCCGGCGAGATCTGCTTCACGGTCACGCCGGACCTCGCCTCGAACGAGCACAGCGAACTCGTGGCGCGGCGCCTGCACCAGCGGTCGGCGGGCGCGGCCTGCAACACCGCCTTCGCCTTCATCAACACGGGCACCCCGGGGCACGAGGCGGTGTGCCGCTACGTCGACAGGATGCTCTGGCGACGCTGAGCCGCCGAAAGCCTAGGGCGCCCAGGGAACGGGCACCTGCAGCACCCGGTCGCCGACGTAGGAGCCGATCCACAGGCTCCCCGCCGCCTCCACCGCGACGGTACCGGCCCCCATGGGCGGTCCCTCGTGCCGGAACACGGTCTCCTTGGCCAGGGTCTCCGGATCCACGGCAATGATGGAAAAGGGCAGCAGGCTGACCTCGCCCCGCGGCTGCCGGACCGAGCGCACGAGCCCGATCAGGCCGGCATGGTGCGAGGCGATCAGCAACCGGCCGTCAGCCGCCCAGCTCGCGTTGTCGGGTTTCTCCAGCGCGACCTCACCGAGTCGTTCGCCGGTCGCGAGGTCGATCTTGCGCATGCGGTTCGCCAGGTACTCGTTCAGGTAGAGCGCCCTGCCATCCGGCGACACGGTGACGCCGTTGGGATAGCGGCTGGCCGTGCCGGGCTGCTCGCTGAAACCCGCCGCCGGGTCCCAGCGGTAGACGAAGCCCGTGTCGCGCCCGAGCAGGGCGAGGAAGAAGGAGCGCACCTCGGTGCTCCGCGGCGCCATGTGGCTGACGACGAACCCCCCGTCCGGGAGCGCGGCCACGTCGTTGAAGTAGCCCTCCGGCGGTGCCTCGACGCAACCGCGCCAGGCAAACGCCGGCGCGGCGCCGTCCCCGGGTGCACCGGGGGACAGTTCGAAGAACTCGACCGACTCCCGGCCGTGGTGGTTCACGGCGAGCAGCTGCCAGCGGCCATCGGCGCGCCTTGCGAGATCGAGGCCGTGCAGGTGCAGGGCCGCTACCGGTGCGGGGCAGGCCGGGTCACCCCAGCCATCGGCGGGGGCGATTGTCGTCGCGGCGGGGCCGGCGCTCGGCCCCTGCGTATCGATCAGCGCGAGGCCGCCGGGGTCGCCCATCTGTCCGACGACCAGGTGGCGCCCGCCGGGCGCCCGGACAATATCCTCGGGGCCGACGAACCCGCACAACGGCACCAGCCCGTCCACGGCATCGCAGGGCGGCGCATCGGCGGCGACGCCGGCGCTGGCGAACGCGGCGACGAGGCAGGCCATGACCGGGCGGGCAACCAGGCGACAGGCAGGGTGCAGGGGCGGGAACATGGCAGGCTTCCTTATCCAGGTATCGGGGTTTCGGGGCTGTCGAGCCAGCCCGGGGTCGGCACCCGCTCGGCAGCTGCGGCAGGCGCCCCCATTGTAGGGGGACGCCCGGCAGCAGGCGACCGGAACTGTCGCCCTGCCCCGCGCCCGGCCCGGCATGGCGTCGTGCGGCATGTCCTGCCGGAGGCCATCGACGCAAACCTTGTCTTGTGTCAATTTAAATTGACAGTTTAAAACGACAAGTTATGTTGACACTTGGGGCCGACGTTGCTAGCTTTAGTGGTAGCCGGGACAGGTTTCCCGAATGATTTGGGAAGCTGGCTGTGGCGTCCGGTTGATTATTTCGACCGGGCTCTCCTGCTCAAGCGGGGTAGCACGAGGCTAATTCAGGTTCAGACCGCTATATTGAGGGAGACAACATATGGCAACTGATATCAACGATCCCGATCGTGTATGGCCGACTGGCCTGACGATCAAAGAGTCCGAAGAGCTGCACAAGCACGTCATTGACGGCGCGCGTGTGTTCTTCGCCATCGCGGTACTCGCGCATATTCTCGCGGCCGTACTCACGCCGTGGCTCGGCTAAGGAGGAAAAACCATGAACCAAGGAAGAATCTGGTGCGTTGTTAATCCTACGATCGGCCTGCCGCTGTTCCTGGGCTCCGTAGCCCTTATTGCACTGATCGTGCATCACGAAGTGCTGAGCAACGTTCCGTACTTCGCCGGCTACTGGGCTGGCGGCAGCTAAGGCTGACGTAGTTACCGCGGGCAACCGCGGTCTTTCGGGGGGCGGCCCCGGCCGCCCCCCGCCTCACGCCGGTTGAGCCTGACCGTGGGCCACCAGCGCCGAGGGGGAGGGAAACACGGTACACTCGAATTCATCACCGGCCATCCGCCGGTGGAAACGACTGCGTGTCGGGGGAGTCGCGCTGTCGCGAGGCACTTGGTCCCCATCACTGTTTCTGGAGGTCCACCATGAAACCTGTGGCACGAATTTTCGAAAGCGGAGATCAGGCCCGCGACGCCGCGAAGAAGCTGGAAGCGGCCGGCTACGACGCAGACAAGATCTTCGTCATGGCAACGGCGGCGGCGCCCGCCGCCGCACCGGCGCAGGAAGATGAAGGCGACACCGACCCGCCGGCACCCGCCGCGGCAGCCAGTACGGCAGTCAGCGCCGAGGAACTGGTCGACAAGGTGAGCGCAGCCGGCGAGCTGGAAATCACCCGCGCCATCCTCTGCAGCCGGGCCCTGGCCGATGGCAAGTCCGTGGTCGTCGTGGGCGCGCCCTACGGTTACCTCGTCCGGGCGAACGGGATCATGGATGACTGCGGTGCCGCCCCGGCAGAAATGCTGGATACGGCCAAACCGAACAATCCGTCGCCGTTCTCCGATTTCATCGGCATGCCCTGCCTGGAAAACCGCCTGAGCTTCCTCTCCGGGGACAACCCGCTGAAGGATTCCAACTGGACGCTGTTCCCGGTGCAGCTGAAAGACAAGCTGACCTTCAACGTCAAGCTCAACGACAACCCGGAGTGGCTGTCGTCGAAGATCGGCATGAAGACGCTGTCCAAGGACAAGCCCTGGAAGACCAGCTTCGGTTTCAAACTGCTGACCAACCAGCAGGACTGAACCCGCCCACCCGGCGGGCAACGAAACCCGGTCGAGGTTGCTCGGCCGGGTTTTCTTTTGCCCATCGCAGCACGCGGGGTGGCTGATTTTTCCGGGGCTTGCGGCAGGTCAACGTAAGGCTATCTGGACATAGTAAAGTGACAAGCTGGCTTGACGCTTCCCCGCCGCGGTTGCTAGCCTCTGCGGACGATAAAAGCGCAGGTGCCTCCCGGCGCCGGCCATCAGCAGCGAGGATCGCGGAACCCGAATGAACCGTTTCGGCCGCAAGATGATGCGCGCGTGGGCAGAAGCGGGCACGCGCTACATGCCCTTTGCCGACGTCGCCACGCCGGACCTGCCCCTGTCCAAGCTGCTGCGCCTGTCGCTGTTCCAGGTCTCCGTCGGCATGGCCCTCGTCCTGCTGGTCGGCACCCTGAACCGGGTGATGATCGTCGAGCTCGACGTACCCGCCTCCCTGGTCGGCATCATGCTGGCGCTGCCCCTGGCCTTCGCGCCCTTCCGCGCGCTCATCGGCCACCGCTCCGACACGCACAAGTGCGAGCTGGGCTGGCGCCGCGTCCCCTTCATGTGGAACGGCACCCTGGCCCAGTTCGGCGGCTTCACCATCATGCCCTTCGCCATCCTGGTGCTGGCGGGACAGGACCAGGCGGCGACGGCGCCGGTCTGGGTCGGCTACATTTCCGCCGCCCTGGCCTTCCTGCTTGTCGGGGCCGGCGTCCACGTGACCCAGACCGCGGGCCTGGCCCTCGCCACGGACCTGACGCCGCAGGAATCGCACGCCAAGGTCGTCGGGCTCATGTACCTCATGCAGCTGCTCGGCATGATCGCCACCGCCCTGCTCTTCGGCGCGGCGCTGGCCAACTTCTCGCCGGGCCGCCTGATCCAGGTGATCCAGGGGGCCGCCGTGGCCACCGTGGCGCTGAACATCATCTCCCTGTGGAAACAGGAGACGCGGCGCCCGCCGCGGGGCGCAGCTATCCAGCAGGACGACCCCACCTTTGCCGAGTCCTGGGCCAAGTTCTGCGAGGGCAGCAGTGCCATCCTGCGCCTGACCATCGTCGGCCTCGGCACCATCGCTTTCAACATGGCCGACGTGCTCCTCGAGCCCTTCGGCGGCGAGGTCCTCGGGCTGTCCGTTAGCTATACGACCAAGCTCACGGCCCTGTTCGCCGTCGGTGGCCTGACCGGTTTCGCATCGGCCGTCTGGATCACCCAGCGCGGCATGGAGGCCTATGCCGTTGCCCGGGCCGGGGCGCTCATCGGGCTGCCCGCTTTTGCCCTGGTGCTGGCCTCGGTCCCCACGGCAATCCTGCCGTTCTTCCTGGTCGGCAACTTTCTCATCGGTTACGGCGGCGCTCTCTTCGCGCACGGCACGCTCACCGCCACCATGAACCGGGCACCGGTTTCCCAGGCCGGCCTGGCCCTCGGTGCCTGGGGCGCCGTGCAGGCTACCGCCGCCGGCCTCGCCCTGGCCTTCGCCGGCACCATCCGCGACATCTCCACGGCGGCGCTCTCGGGCGCCAGCCTGCCCTGGGGCTTCAGCGGCGCCGCCGCCGGCTACGCGATCGTCTACGCCATCGAGCTGGCCCTGCTCGCCCTGACCATCGTCGCCACGATCCCGCTGCTGCGCCACGCGCGCAGCGCGGTGCTCGAAGGACGATCGGCGGCACCGGATGCCGCTCTCGCCGCCCGCGGCGGCGCCGGCTGAGGAACTCGCCATGGCCCAGCTACCGGTTCTCGAATACCCGGACCCGCGCCTGAACACCCCCTGCGCGCCGGTGACGGACTTCGGCGCGGACGTGGCGCAGCTCGCAGCCAACCTCCTCGACACCCTCTACGGCAGCACCGGCATCGCCCTCTCGGCACCGCAGATCGGCGACCTGCGCCAGGTGCTGGTGATGGACCTGTCGGAGGATCACTCGGCGCCGGAGGTCTACCTGAACCCGGAGATCCTGGCCCGGAAGAAGCCGGGCCTGGTGGAGGAAAGCTGCCTCTCCGTGCCCGGCATCGTCGGCAACGTGGTGCGCCACACGCAGCTGCGCATGCGCGCCCGCGACATCCACGGTGAACCCATCGAGAAAGAACTCACGGACATGCACGCCGTTGCCCTGCAGCACGAGATGGACCACCTGGACGGCAGGCTCTTCATCGAGCGCCTGTCCTGGCTCCGCCGCTTGCGCCTGAAGCTTGCCGGGGCGGCCTGACCCCACCGCTACCAGGCCAAAAAAAGGCCCCGCCGCCAGCCGGCGACGAGACCAAGCCCCTTGAAAACGTAACGGCCGGGCGGCTCGCCTCAGCTCGCGACGCCCTGGTTATCGAGGAGCGCACGGTAAGCCGCGAGGGCCCGGCCGATGAGGTACATCCCCAGGAGCGAGACCACCACACCGACCAGGGCCAGCGATTTGCCCACGGCAGTCGGGTCGACAAACAGGTAATCGGTCGCCACGGCCACCAGGCTCGGGCCCAGGGCCATGCCGACCACATTTGTCGTCACCACGTAGGTACCGACCAACACGCCTCGCATCTGGTTGGGCGTCGCGTTCTGCAGCGCCGCGGCGACCAGCGCCAGTGGGAGCGGTACCAGGTAACTGACTACCGCGATGAAGCACAGCGCCAGTGTCGCCGATGGCGCAAAGGCTAGCGCTGCCAGACCGGGACCGATAAGCGCCAGTGCGAGCACGCAGACGCGCAGCGGGTAATCGCTGTGGCCCCGACGCTCCAGGTAACGGCCGACAAAGGGCCCGGAGAGCACGCCCAGCGAGCCGGCAAACAAGGCGATGGTGCCGTACTGGGTGCCGGCCTCGCCCAGGCTCATGCCGTGGACGCGCAGGAGATAGGTGGGAATCCAGGCCTGCAGCCCATAGAGAACAAGTACGATACAGGGCACCCCGATGAGCAGCGCCACGTAGACGCGATGATGCGCACTCACCCAGGCGATAATGTCGCGAAAGCTCGCCGCCTCAGGCTCTGTTCCGGCAGCAAGGCCCTTGCGCGAAGGTTCGGGGACGAACAACAGCATAACGGTCAGGAGAATACCCGGAGCCGCTACCGCGAAAAACGTGGCTTGCCAGGGTGCGAGACTCCCCAGGAGCGGCAGCTCGAGCTGCCCATTGCCTGACAGGCCCTCCATGACCAGGCCGCCGGCGATCATGGCGATACCGACGCCGAGGTACGGCCCCATCAGGAATACGCTGAACGGCAGGCTGCGCCGGTGCGGTGGGAAATAATCCGCTAGCAGTGACCAGGCCGCGGGCGTCAGCGTGGCCTCGCCCACGCCAACACCGGCTCGGGCGATGAACAGCCCAGTGAAGCTACGCGCCAGGCCGCAGGCCGCCGTGGCGAGGCTCCAGAAAGCCACGCCGAAAGCAATGATAGATATGCGTCGCCGCGTGTCCACGAGCCTGCCGATGGGAATGGACAGCAGCACGTAGGTCGCGACGAACCCGAAGCCCTGCAAGAGGCTCACCTGCGTGTCGTTGAGGTCTAGATCCTGCTGGATGGGGCCGACCAGCAGATTCAGGATCTGCCGGTCGACAAAGGAGAAGACGAACACCACCGTCAGCAGGAGCGTCACTCCCCAGGCTCGGCGAGGGCTGGGGTAATCGGCTCCGGTTTTCACGGCGGCGTCTGGACTCATCATCTTCCTCGTTGCTGGGTTTCTCTGGGGGTGCGGGGAAGCAGGAAAGGCGGGCTCAGTCGTCGGTAGACGGCAGGCCGGCCTTGCCGCCTTCGCGCTGCATCGGCTTGCGCTCGGCGAACCGCGGCGGCTCGCTGCGCGCGCCTGCGGTGAAGCCGGCGTCCGTGGTCAGGGTGTGGCCGCTGGTGTAGCCAGACTCGTCGCTCGCCAGCCACAGCGCGGCGTTGGCGACATCATCGGCGGTACCGGCACGGTTCTTCAGCGGCGACCCTCGCGCCAGCAGGTCGCGAGTGGCATCAATGGCTTCAGGGTCCTCGAAATACACGTCGGATACCATCGGTGTGACCATGGCGTAGGGGGCGATCGCGTTGACCCTGATCCCAAAGGCACCCAGTTCCGCCGCCATCGATTTTGTCAGCCCGATCACGGCATGCTTGGCCGCCGTGTAGGCGGTCGGACCCAGCCCACCGCTGATCCCCGCCACGCTCGACATGCTGATGATCGATCCGAAGCCCTGCGGCTTCATGACGGCAGCGGCGTACTTCATGCCGTAGAAGACCCCGTTCAGGAGAACGTCCAGCGTTGCCTTCCATTCCTCGGGCAACAGCTCGTCCACGGGGCCCTTGCAGCCGACGATGCCCGCGTTGTTGAACATGACATCGAGCCGGCCGTGACTGTCGACCGCCCGGGCGACCAGCGCCTCGACCTGGGCGGGGTCGGTTACATCGCAGCGCTGGAACTGCGCGGCGGGTCCAAGAGTCTCGACCAGCGCCAGGCCACGCGCTTCCTGCACATCGCCGATGACGACCCGGCAGCCCTCCGCGGCGAAGCGCCTGGTCGTCGCCTCGCCGATGCCGCTGGCCCCGCCAGTGATGACCGCCACACGGCCCCGAAGGCGTTCACACCCCGCGCGCTGCTCCCCGCTCATGCTGCCGCCTCGAGACGGACCGGTACGGCCCGCGGCGATCTCAGGATGAAGCCCTGCGCACCGGGCATTTCGCCGTCCTGCTCGATCCGCGCATAGCGCGACAGCAGGTGCTCGAGTGCCACCTCCATCTCGACGCGAGCGAGCTGCGCACCCGTACAGTGGTGTTCACCGCCGCCGAAGGAAAGAATGCTGCTGGCCCCGGTGAACTCCCGCTCCGGCGCTTCCCGGAAGCGCTCCAGCTGGAAACGGTCCGCCGCTTCAAACACCGTCTCGTCCCGGTTCGCCGATGCGAGCACGATCAGCACCCGCTGGTTCTCCCCGAGGTCGACACCACGGACAGAGAGGTCGCGCGTCACACGGCGCGTCAATGCCTGGACCGGCGGGAACAGGCGTAACGCTTCGGCGCAGGCAGCCGGCGCCAGCGCCCTGTCGGCGCGCAATTGCTCCCAGAGCGCAGGCGCTGTCGCAAGATAGGCGAGCAGGCTGGATAGAACGCGATCCGTGGTCTCCACACCGGCGGTCAGGAGAAAGGCGATGAAGGCCTGCGCCTCGTCCTGGGTCAATCGCACGCCCTCGTACTCGATACTGGCAACATCCGACAGGAGGTCGCTGCCCGGCGAGCGCCGGCGCTCCTCGATGATCGGGCCGATGTAGGCGAACACCTCGTCCCGCGCCTTGAGTGCGCGCTCCCGCAGCGCAATATCGCCGGTGATACTGCCGACACCGCCGGCGGCGAGCGCGTCGTACCAGTCGACCCAGTGCACGCCCTGGGGGACATCCAGCAGGTCCGTGATCACCGCCAGCGGCAGCGGTGACGTGTAGGCCGCCTTGAGATCGACAGCATCGCCGGGCACACCCAGCCCGTCGAGCAGCTGCTCCGAGCGTCGTTCCACGTTCGCTCGCAGCTCCGTGGCGAGCAGCCGCGGGTTGCGCATGCGGCGGGCGACGATGGCGGTCTTTCGGCTGTGCTCGCGTCCTGTCATCTGAAGGATGGTGCGGCCGAAGATCGGGGTTCCCGGACCTTCCGTCAGTGGTGCGAAGTCTTCAGAGTCCCGCAGCACCCGGCGCACGTCCTCGTAACGGGTCAGCATCCACACCTGCATCCCCTCGTGCCAGTACACCGGCGCTTCTGCCCGCAAGCGCCGATAGACTTCGGCCGGGTCAGCCTGCACATCGCCGGCGACAAGGCGATCGACGAGCGAATTCAACGACTCCTGCATGACAGGTTGTCTCCCGTGGAGAGCGCCCGGCATCGCTGCCGGGCGGGGCAAAGACATCAGAAACGATAGGTGACGCGTGCGCCGTAAATGCGCGGCGGTGCGATGAAATCGACGAAGAACAAGCCCGTCGCTGCCGCGCCCTGGCCGTACTGCTCATTGGTCAGGTTCTCGCCGTAGACCGTCAACTGCAGCCGATCCCCGGGCAGGTGCAGCGTCGCGCTTGCCTGCGCCACGAAGATCTCGTCATAGATGATGTAGTTGCGGATGTTCGACGGGAACTCGTCCTTCCAGTAGAAGCTCGCTCTCAGGTCGAGCATACCCGCGCCGCCGAGATCGAGACCGCCATACTCTACCGCACCGCTCGCCGAGTACTTGGCAACGTTGAAGAAGTCCAGTCCCTTGGCGCGCTCCGGGTCCGAAATCCCGTCCGGCGGAAAGTCCACGTCGAGACCGTTGAACTCGTCGTAATCGGCATCCACGTAAGCGAAGCCGCCGAAGAAGGTCAGGTGCTCGGTTGCCGACCAGGCCACATCCAGCTCCGCTCCCGAGATGGTGGCGGCGGCGGCGTTCTCCACCGTCTGCAGGTTGTCGGCGTTCAGGATCGTGCGCTGCAGGTCGTCGAACTCGTTGTAGTAGATCGCAGCGTTCAGGCGCCCGGCGCCGTCGAGGAACGTGAGCTTGGAACCCACCTCGAAGGCGTCGACCGTCTCCTCGTCGAAGGGACCGGCAGGCGTCTGCGGATTCGGGTTCCGCCCGTTGAAACCGCCGCTGCGGAAGCCGCGGGTCCAGGAGACCCAGGTCAGCCAGTCATCACTGAGGCGGAAATTGAGGCCGACCTTGGCGCCCACGTTGTCCCAGGTCTCATCGAGGTCCTGGTCGAAGATGCAGTTCGTGAACTCGAAATCGCAGTTGCCGAAGCTCGCGACCTGTATCTCCTTAGTTTCCTCGGTGTAGCGCAGGCCCGCGAGCAGCTGCAGCCGGTCCGTGAGATCCAGGGTGCCCTGCGCGAAGAGCGCCCACTGTTCGTGATCCTGCTGAGAGCGCAGTGCAGGCGTGACCGCACCGTCGAAGATGACGCGACGCTCCTTGTAATCGAGCTCCTGCGAGAAGAAGTAGGCACCGGTGGTCAGGTTGAGGCTGGAACCGATGGGCCCGGACCAGCGCAGTTCCTGGGAGAACTGCTCCTGGTCAATAAACGGGTTGAAGTTGAAGATCGACAGGGCCGAACCGTCACTGTCGACTTCGTTCACCTGCTCCATTTCCCGGGTCCCGGTCACCGACGTGAATACACCACCGGCGACTTCCCAGTTGACCTCCGCGATAATGTGGGACCACTCGAGGTCGTTGGTGTTCGGGTTGTTCAGGGCGAGGTCGAACTTGTGCTCGGGCGGCACGAAGCCCGACTGGGAGACGGTGGTCCGCTCATCGAAGATATTGCGGGCAGCCGGCCCGTCGCCTTCGTCCTTGCCGAACTCTGCCACGACGTCAACGGTCACGCTATCGGCAGGGCGCCAGCGGACCGACGGACGTACCATGTAGAACTCGCTCTCTCCGACATCCGGGCCCGCGACGTTGTCGAAGATGTCGTCGTTTTCCTTGTACTGGAAAGCGAGGCGACCGGCGAGCGCGCCATCCTCGGACGCTGTCTCCAGCGCTCCGGCGAGCTCGAGGTGGCCAAAGGTGGCGATCCCCGCATCGAGACGTCCACCGGTCTCGCCACTGGCGCGCCGGGTGCGCATGACGACCGCGCCGCCCGTCGTATTGCGACCGAAAAGGGTGCCCTGCGGCCCCGCCAGCACCTCCGCCGATTCCACGTCGTAGACATTGAGAACGCCGCCCGCCGCGATGCCGAGAGGTACGCCGTCGATCACCAGCGAAACCGTGGGGTCCTCCGTCGTCACCGTACCGATCGTCCCCATGCCGCGGATATTGAAATTGGCGTAGCCGCGGATCGGTGACGTCGGCGGCAGGTCTGCCGCGGGGACCAGCTGACCGAGGTCGGCGAGGTCCGTAACAAGCGCGCGGTCGAGCATGTCGCCGGTGAAGCCGTAGATGGCGACCGGAACGTTCTGCGCGTTCTCGACGATGCCGCGTTTCTGGGCGGTTACCACCACCTCCTCGAGACGGGGGCCCGACTGCTGCGCCTGGGCGCTGGCAGCAGCGATACCGAGGCCTGCAATGACAAGGGCCGATGCCACGGCAATCGGTCGCTTCGGCCCGACGTTCCCGGGCGGGTTGAGACAGCTGGTGCCAAGGGTCTTGCGGTTCTGCGTTGTCATGGATGTCTCCTTGCTATGGTTATCCTATGGAGTCGAGCTTTCCAGGGGATGGGACCCGGCGCCGTAAAGGCCGCATAGCTCACAACCCACCTTGCTGCTTTGCTTCATGCAGGGTCCCTGGCGCCACCGGCCAGTCGCCCGCTGAGGGCTCAGTGCCCGGCCAGCGCTTGCGAAGTTCCTGTGCGAGCCCCTCCGGCAGTTCGGCCAGGGGCATGGCATAGAGTTGACGAACCTTGCGCTCGCGGAAACGCCACCGCCCCTCCTCGCGCCGGTAGTCATCGATGTAGCGCAACGCGACAGCGTAGGTGGCACCGTCGATTGCCAGCTCCGCATGGGCCATCACGGTGCCCTTGGCCGCGCCCGGACCATCGAAGTCAAGGGTCTGCATATGAGGAATATGGTACGTGGGGCCGAACTCGGCGAGGCGCTCGCGATAGTAGGCGACCACACGCTCCCTGCCCTGCTCCACCCCCTTGACATTGTCGAAGATACAGTCGCGGGTGAACAGTGCCGCAAGCGTCGCGAAATCCCGGTCGTCAACGGCAAGCGCATAGCGGGCCACCAGCTCGCCGAGTTCGGCCCGGTCCTCGAGACGGCGGAGACGCGTTTCCAGGTTGGCGTCCATCGCAGCGCGCCCCCTCAGGCTCCCGGGTGCTCGGGCATGACGATGTAGCGCTGCAGGAGTCCGTCGCGCAGCTCCACCCAGCCGACGAAACCCTTGCTGCTGCCGTCCGGCCCAACGACCCGGGCGCGGAAAGCACCACGATCGCCATCGGTCACGACCTCATCGACCTGATGCGTGATGCGGATGACCTGCATCTGCTTCACACGCTCCGCCAGGAAATCGCAAAGAGCGGACTGCCCATGCAGGCTGTCCGTGTGGCGGGCATCGTGTCCGTCGTGGGCCCAGACCTGCGTGTGCTGCCAGTGCACGTCCGGCGTGAAGGCCTTGACGGCATCTTCTGCCCTGGCCCCATCGACATTGTCGAAGTAGGTATGCTGCAGGAGCGCTTTCAGGGCGGTGGCGTCCATGGTTGCTGCCATAGTCTCTATTCCCCTTTTCTCACCGGTGGTAGAACGGTGCAGGTGGCAGCCGGTCGGGCAGAACGGCCACCGTTTCGTCGACTTCCTGGAAGAAGAAGCCTGCGAACAGCTCGCGCTCCAGTTCCCGCAGTGCCGCTGACTGCGCTTCGCGCCAGGCGCGGAAGGCCTCCGGCCCGGTGAACCAGTATTCCGCGATACCGTCGAAGCAGGCATGGAAGGCCCCCCGCCGCGCTGCGGCATCGGCCGAGAATGCACCGGACTCCTCGGTGAAGAACCCCGTCATCACGTCGAGCGCCGTCGGCACGTTGAGTACGTGGCCGAGGAGTCCGGGGACACCACGGCTGAGCGAGCCGTAACCGCCATACCAGCGAGCGCGGAACTCCTCGGGATCGAGGGCGGGATTCCTCCGGGCGAAGTGGACCACTTTGAAGACCTTGTGCTCGGGCCGACGCACGGGGACTATGACCTGTTCGGCGACGTGGAACTGGATCGGCGGGCCGCTGTACAGGTAGGGCGCATCGCCACCTACCGCAGCTACCGCCTCATCGTACTCGAGGCCCTCGGGCCCGGGTCGATCGCGCGCCGGGCTCTTGGCGCTCAGGTAGTCCGCCAGGGAATCGAACATCAGCTGGCCGTAACCGTCCCAGCGGTCGTCAAAGTCGGCCGGCCGACCCTCGGTGAGGTAGGCCGCGTCCTCAGCAAAGACGCTCTCCGGGGTACGGTTGGCGCGCACGTTGAGGAGATAGCCGCGAATCCCGTTCAGCCGCCGGCCATAGGAATTGTGATAGCCGGCATGGGCCGCGCGGTACTCGTCGTGGCTCAGGCGCTCGTGGCGACGAACGAAACCGAAGACCTTCAGCATGCCGGTTCTCCCTGGTCCATCAGCGATAGTAGAAGTCGGGCGCCGGCTGCCGGTTCGGCATGACGATGACGTTCTCGTCCACCGCGACGTACCAGAGTGCAGAGAAGAGCTCCCGCTCCAGCTCATTCAATGCGGGGAGCATCGGAAGCGCCGAACGCGCCGCGACGAATGCATCGGCATGATCGAACCAGAGCTCCAGCGCACCGTCCCAGAGCCCGAAGAAAGCCTCGCGGAAGGCGCGTCCCTCGGCCGTGAAGCACCAGTGGTCATCCGGGTAGTAGCCCCGCACGGCGGCATCGATGTCCGGGTCGCGGAGATTGAGAACCAGGCCGTTCAGGCCGCCGAGAGTGCTGCAGAGCGGCGCATATTCCGCCAGCAGCCGCGCCCGCAGCGTGTCGCGCGCCGGGCCCTCAGCGCTCCGGAAAAACTGCACCAGCTTGAAGGGTCGCGTCTCCGCCCGGAGTACCGGCTGGATGACGTGCTCCTCGACGCGGGTGTGGTAGGAATGGAACTGCGTCGTCGTCGGCGCGACGCGGTCGAACAGGAACGGGCCATCGGACAGCGTCCAGTCCGGGTCTTCGACCAGCCCTTCCGCCGTCGCGCGCGTAGGCTCCCGCGTACCGGCCTGCGTCCACTGCTCCCGGTCGTCGAAATGCACGGCCGGGAAACCGTCCCACAAGTCCAGGAATCCCGGCGGCTCGCTCTCGATGGTCACCGCACCGGTGGCCGCCAGTTCGTGGCCGAGATCGGCGCGCTCATCATGGATATTGACTGTATAGCCGCGGATGCCCTTGAGACGGCGCGTGTTGCCACAGTGAAAGCCGACATGGCCGGCCCGGTATTCATCGTGGCTGAGCAGCGCCGAATTGCGCCTGAGGAAGGCCCAGACCTTGAATTGGCTTGTCGTCGAGTCGCTCATTTCCCCGCCGATCTTATGGTTTTGCTTGCGGTCGGTTTCAAAGTGGCCTAGATTCTTGCTCGTGTCAAGCAAGTTCAAAAATAACGAACCGCACGGGGCACGATGAGCATCCGAGTCTCTACCGCCATTGAACTGGCCGGCGATCTTTTCCACGCCCTGGGCGCGCCGCCGGCCACCGCCGCGCGCATCGCAAGGTCCCTCGTGCTCGCGGATCAGAGGGGTACACCCACTCACGGGCTGGCCTTGCTGCCGCTCTACGCGGAGTTGATCGACGAAGGGCTCATTGACCCGGCGTCCACGCCGGAGGCGTCGTCCCTCGGCGGAGCAATCACGCGCGTGGACGGGCGCCGCGCCTTCGGCCAGCTCACCGCGGCACTGGCCGTCGAGCGCTGCCTGCAGGCACTGCCAGAGCATGGCATTGCAGCCTCCGGCATCGTCGACGGTACACACCTTGGACGCCTCGGCGAGTGGGCAGAGCTGGCCTGCGAGCGCGACGCGATCTTCCTGGCCTTCACCAACACGGGCGGCGGAGCACGCAATGTCGCGGGCCCGCGCAGTGCGAGCCGCGTGCTGTCGACCAACCCGATCGCCGTCGGCGTACCTGCCTGCGGCGCCGTGAACCATCACATCATCATCGACTTCGCGGCGTCCCAGACCTCCGGCTCCCGCATCCGGGAAGTCGCCAACGCCGGCGGCCGCCTGGACCCGGACTGGCTCGTCCAGGACGATGGCGAGGCAACGGACGACCCGGCCGATTTCCTGGAGGGCCTGGCGGCACTCCGACCGCTTGGCGGGCGCAGCGCAGGCCACAAGGGCTTCGGCCTGATGGTCGCCGGTGAACTGCTCGCCGCCCTGGCCGGAAATCTCATGGCGGGTGAGCGCAGGGAGAGCGGCTTCACTAATGGCGCCCTGTTCTGCCTGCTGGACGTCAACCGCTTCGGAGAGCGCGAGAGCTGGGCAGAGCGCGTGGTCGCTTTCCGGGACTACCTCGCCGCGCACGACTGCCGCCTGCCCGGTGCCGGCAGAGCGGCGGGCACCGGCGAAACACTCGAGCTGCCCGACCACGTCGCCGCCGGCATCGCCGCGCTCGCGGACCGGCTCGGCGTCGACCGGCGTGGCCTCAAACCCGGTGCACCCGGTGCCGGCGTTACCCGCACCTGGTGATCGCAGGCACCGACATCAACAGAACGGAGAGCACTATGGAACGTCCGGGCACGCTGACGGAAAGCGACGATAACCTGGCGGCAATCCGCGCCGCGGGCCGGCTCACCGTGTATGAACTGTTTGCCGAACAGGCCCTGCGGCAACCCGAAAAGACGGCCCTGAAAGACAAGACACGCAGCTTCAGCTACGGGACGACAAGGCGGCGCGTCGACGCCCTGGCGAGCCGCCTGGAAAGCGCAGGGGTCCGGTCCGGTGATCGCATAGCGGTGCTGTCGGAGAACCGCATAGAGTACATCGAGCTGCACCTTGCGGCGGCGCGCCTCGGCGCGATCGTTGCGTGCCAGAACTGGCGGTTGCGCGGGGCGGAGCTGGAGCACTGCATCGGCCTGGTGACGCCGGGACTGCTGCTCTACTCGCCGCGCTTCGCAGAAACGGGCACCGCCCTCGCGGAGCAGTTCGGCATCGCCGCCCTTTCCCTTGGGGAAGACTACGACGCCTGGATCGAAGAACCCGCGGGTGCGTTACCGCCGCCGGCGCAGGACATCGAGGCGGGGTTGTTGATCCTCTACACCAGCGGCACCACCGGCCCCGCCAAGGCAGCCCTGATCAGCCAGCGCGCTATCATCGCGCGGATGACCTTGCTGCAGACCGATCTCGACGTGGAGCCCGAGGACGGCTTCCTGGCCTGGTCACCGATGTTCCACATGGGCGGCACGGAGCACAGCATCTCGACGCTTGCCATGGGCGGGACCGTCTACGTGGCCGACGGCTTCGACATCGACTTCATCGTCGAGACCATCGGTACCGCGCGGCTCGGGTGGCTGATACTGGTGCCTGCGACCATCGAGCGCCTGCTCGAGGCGCTCGACGCGACCGGCACGGAGCCCGTCGGTATCAAGCGAGTGGGCGCAATGGCAGACCTGCTGCCCAAGGCACAGGTAGCCGCTGTCAGCCAGCGGCTCCGATCGCCTTTCCTGAACACCTTCGGTGCCACGGAGACCGGCATCGCACCCGCCTCGCGCGGTGTCATCGCGCCGGGCGTCGTGCCCACGAGCCTGTCCAAGTCGTTGAACTCCCTCTGCGCGCTCCGCCTGGTCGATACCGAGGGGCAGGAGGTGGCTGACGGCAGCCCGGGCGAGGCGATGGTCAAGGGGCCGACCCTGTTCAGCGGCTACTGGAACAACCCGGAGACCAACGCCCGGGACTTCGCCGGCGGCTGGTTCCGCATGGGCGACCTGTTCACTCGAAATGCAGATGGCACAGTCGATTTCGTCGGCAGGGCGAAATACCTGATCAAGTCCGGGGGCGAGAACATTTATCCAGCCGAGATCGAAGGTGTACTGCTCGCCGATGCCCGGGTGCGCGACGCCATCGTGGTCTCCGCGCCGGACGAGAAGTGGGGGGAAGTGCCGGTCGCCGTCCTGGCCAGCGACGTCGCTGACAGCGATGACCTGACCCGGGAACTGCTCTCGCGCTGCCGGGAGGAACTGGCCGGCTACAAGGTACCAAAGGCCCTGCATTTCATCGACTTCGACGAACTCCCGCGCAGCTCATCGGGAAAGATCGTGCGCGAAGACGTGGAGCGCTGGCTGGCGGAGCGGTCTAGCTGAACCTGCCCGCGAACAGCGGGAAACTCACCCCCAGGGCCCAGGCCAGGGCCAGCCCCAGGCCGATCCCCGCGCCGAGAGGGCCCGCGCGCTGCGCGACCCAGCGGCCCATGAGGCCGTGCACGCAGAAGAAGAGCAGTACCACCGGCAGCACCAGCAGCACGAAGCCCAGCCGCTCCTGGTCGAGAAGCGCGGCCAGCGACAGCGACAGGAGCAGCGCGAAGCGCGCGAGCACCCGGCGCCAGAGCCTGCCGTGCCCCGCGTCCGTGGCGACCGCATCGGCCACCAGGAAGAGGACGGCCCCGGGCGCCAGCGCGGCGATCACCGCCCAGCGCTCGCCGCTGGGCAGGAAGCTGGCGGCGTAGCGGTCCAGCGCCAGGCCGAACAGGCCCACCCCCCAGAGCAGGAGCAGCGCCACGGCGCGGCCGCTGGCGCGGCTGCCCGCGAGCGGTGAGCGGCGAAGCAATGCCAGCTGCACTACGCCGTAAAGGGCGAGGTGCAGCGCGAGGTAGTCGGCGACCAGCACGGGCAGGAACGGCCGGTAACCGGTCACGGCAACGAGCGGTACCAGCAGCGCCGGCACCGCCACCGCCAGCAGGAAGCGCCCCGCCGTGACCTCGGCCGGCGGTGGCAACGGCTCGGGCAGCCACCCCGCCACCGGCCGGAAAGCGAGCACGATGGCGGCGAGGAGGACGAGAATCCAGGCGCCGGTCGGCCGCACGGCAGGATCGGCGTCGTTGCCGAAGGCGTCGTCGAGCCAGCGGGTGGTCTCCTCGAGGGTGGTCTCGCTGTAAAGCACGCCGAGGTGCTCCCGCCCCGGGGCGACGGCCGCGCGGCGCCGCACCTGCCCGGACGTGACGGTCTCGTTCTCCACCGCGCCCGCATCGACCTGGCGCGCGGCATCCAGCGCCACGGCGCGCAGGCGACCCTCCCACTCGCCGCCCACCATGAGCAGGCGTTCCGGGGCCGAAGCGGTCATGGCCTCGGAGAACATGGATACGGCGACCACGGCGTCCACGCGCGGGTCGGCAAAGGCAGCCCGCACCACGATGTCGCTGGCCATGGAGTGGCCGAGGAGCGCCACCCGGCCGTCGCTTTCCGCGAGGGCCAGCCCGGCGTCGATCACGCGCCGCAGCTCTGCCACCAGCAGGCGCGTCGTACCGTCGATGGCGGTGACGTCCCCGGACATGGGCAGCGGGTTGCGGCCGTGGCCCTCGGAGTCGTAGGCGAGGACGGTGTAACCGGCTCGGGCGAGGTGGTAGGAAATGGCCTGCATGAGCTGCCGGGACCCGGCAAAGCCGTGGGCCACGACCACCAGCGGCGCGGGGCCCTCGCGATCGCGCGCCAGGTAGACCGTCGCCGGCGTGTCACCGGCGGCGAGCGGCCGGGTCTCGATTCCCTGCCTGGCCTGCTCCAGCTGCCAGAGCGCAGCCAGCGCGAGCACCACGGCGAGCAGCAGCCAGGCGACCGGGTGGCGACGGGGGTCGAAGCGACGGAGAACCGACATGCAGCGATTGTAGCGGCGCCCTGCGCTATAGTGTCAGCCTTTTTCTTACCAGGATGCCCGTGACACAAGCTGCCGAAGCCCCCGGCGAGCGTCGCTCCGCGTTCGCGGAACCGCGCTTTGCCCGCTACTTTCCCTCCAGCCTGTTCTCCACCCTCGGCAGCTGGATCGTGCGCTTCCTGGTGGGCTACAGCGCCTGGGCGCTGACCGGCAGCGCCTTCTGGGTCGGGGTGGTCGCGGGCCTCATGCTGGCCCCGACCTTCCTGCTGTCGCCGCTCTTCGGAATCCTCGCCGAGCGCATCAATCCCCGCAACGGCATCATGGCCACGCTCGCCGTGCACGCGCTCATCGCCCTCGCCGCCGGCACCGCCGAGGCCCTCGGCCTGCTCACGCTGCCCGCGCTGCTGGTACTGGCCACGACCCTGGGCGCCGCGACCGCCGCGCATACGCCGATCCGCCTCGCCCTGGTACCGCGGCTCGTCGGCCGCAATGCCCTGCCGAGCGCCATCGGCATCTCGGCGATGACCTTCAACACTGCGCGCATCCTCGGCCCCGCGGCCGGCGCCTGGCTCATCGCGCATTTTTCCGTGGCCGCGGCCTACACGGTGGCCGGCCTGCTCTTCGCCGGCGCGCTGCCGGTGCTCGCGGCCCTGCGCGACGTGGCGGCACCGCCGCCCCGGGCCGGCGGCAGCTTCGCCCGGCAGCTGCGAGAAGGCGTGGCCTATGTCCGGAACAGCCCGGGCATGCGGCTGATCTTCGCCTTCACGCTGCTCAACGGGCTCCTCGGGCGCACCGTCATCGAGCTCCTTCCGGCGCTGAACGGGCAGCTCCTCGGCGGTGACTCCACCACCCTGGCCACGCTCACCGCCAGCGCCGGCGCCGGGTCGATCGCCGGCGGCCTCATCGTCAGCCGCCAGAGCGGTCGCGAAACGCGGCTCCTCGGCCTCGTTGCCGGCGCCCTGGCCAGCGGTGGCCTGGCCCTGGGTCTCGCCCTCCTCCTCGACGGCCTGCCGGCGTTCTGCGGACTCATTGCGCTGGTCAGCCTCATCACGACCATGGCGGGAACCGGTAGCCAGGCCCTCGCGCAGCTGACCGTGGACGAGGCCTTCCGCGGCCGCGTGCTCAGCCTGTGGACCGTGATCGCCATGGGCGCACCGGCGCTCGGCGGCCTGCTCATGGGCATGGCCGCGGACCGCCTCGGCTTTCCGCTCGTGCTCACCGCCTTCGGCGGCACCGGGGCCGTTGTCGCGCTGCTGCTGTTCCGCCGCCGGGACGCACTGCTCAGCGGCTGACCGGCCCGGCGCCCTGCGCCTCCCCCGCCCCGAAGACTGTTTCCAGGAGGAACGGGTCGTCGAAGTGGCGCCGGCCGAGAAAGGCGGTGGCCCGGCGGCCGCGCTCGCGCATGGCACCCGGCGAGCGCACGCCGCTGGGCCAGAGGAACCAGCGCTCCCCGCGCGCGGTGCCCGGCACCAGCCCGCCCGGGTCGAACAGGCTGCGCTCGCCGCCGGGCCCGGCAACGCGATACAGCGCTTCCCGGTCGAGGACGCGGTAGCGCTGCCCGCCGGCCGGCGGCGCCGGCCAGGCCCGCTCGAGGTAATGGCTCCCGGCAGCCAGGAACAGGTGCATGCGCTCTCCCGGCCCGGGCGGCTCCAGCGCCGGCAGGACCAGCGGCGGCTCGGGCAGTGACCCGAGGTCCGGCGAGGGGCGCAGGTCGCCCACGGGGAACAGCAGGTGATAACAGCCGCAGGCATGGACGCTGTCGTAAGCCAGGGGTGCGCCGGCCTCGTCCAGCGTCACCCGCCAGATCACGCCATCCAGCGCGCCCGCCAGCGGGTCGAGCGCGCCCTCCGCCGGCCGCGCGCCGAACCAGGCCAGGTAGTTGAGCTGCAGCCGCGGCGAGCCGCGGAAGCGGGTTATGGTCGGGTAGCGATAAACCGTCGGCGCCCCGGCGATGACAGTCGGTCCGTCGCGCGTGTGTCGCGGGACGCCCGGGCGGTCCGCGGCGCTGGCGGTCGCCACGACCCAGACCGGCGCGTGCCGGTCGAGGAGTGCCGACAGCCGGGCCGCGGAGGGCACCGGCAGACCCAGCGCATCGCGCGGCACCACCCCGGCGACGGCTTCGCCCGCGGCCGCGGGCGCGTAGCGCTCCAGCGGCAGTCCGCCGGCGAGTGCGTCGCGCGGCAGCTGCCAGCGCGCCCGCACGGCGTCGTGCCAGCGCAGCACCCCGGCGCGCAGGCCGATGGCGGCGAGCGGATAAAGCCCGAGGATCCGGGCGCCGGTGCTGTATTCGTCTGCCACCACGGCGCGCTCGGCGAGCAGCGCGAGGCGCTCGGGCGACCCGCGGTCCCGCGCCAGCAGGCGGTCCCGGCACGCCGCCGTGGCGGCCGCGAGACCGGCCGGCCAGCCCGCCGCGAGACGATCGCGCTCGGCCGGCGGCAGCAGGCCCAGCTCCGTGTCCCGCGCCCGCTCGTCTTCGTCGGCCAGCCGCGCCAGCCACGCCTCGGCCCGCAGCGGGTCCTGCGCGGCGTCGCGATAGCTGGAAAGCAGGCGGGTGACACGGAGGTAGGGGAAGCCCGCGACGCGATGGGGGTGGGAGCGCCCCACCCGCGCCGCCTCGACGGCGTGATCCTGCGTCGCAAACAGGGCTTCGCAGCGGGCGAGCGCGTCGCCCGGCGCGGGCCGGGGGCCGCCCTGGCAGGCCGCCAGCAGCAGCAGGCCGGCGGCAAGGCCCGGTCGCAGGCTGTGCTGTTTCATCGCTCGTCGTCCTTTCACCCGCTCCTGCGGGGAGCTTGCCATGGCGTCGGCGACCCTGTCGCCCTGCAGCGCCCGCGCAGCACTGGTAAAGTACGCGTCTTTTTCCGGCCTTAGCCGGCCTGCCTCCAACCGCTGCCCGAGAGCCGCCGCCATGGAACCGCAACACGCGCCCAGCCTCACCTTCGCGGACTGCCGCGCGGGTTTCTGGCGGATGATGCCCATTTCCACCTTCGTGTTCGTGTTCGGTCTCGCCCTGGGCCTCGCCGCCCGGGAGACGGGCCTCGCCGAGGTGGAGATCATCGTCATGAGCGCGGTCGTCTTTGCCGGTACGGCGCAGTTCGCCGCCCTCGACCTGTGGGGCGCGCAGGTGCCGCTGCTACCGCTGCTGGCGACGACCCTGGCCATCAACGGCCGCATGCTGCTCATGGGCGCCACCCTCTACCCCTGGCTGCGGCTGCTGCCCCCGGGGCGTCGCTACGGCGCCGTCGCCCTGCTCTCGGACGCCAACTGGGCGATGAACCTGAACGACCTGCAGCACGACCGGAACAACCTGGGCATCCTCGTCGGCGGCGGCTTTGCCCTGTGGACGACCTGGCAGGCCGGGACCGTCGCCGGGCTGCTGCTCGGCGCGGGCATTCCCGAGCCCGCCACCTTCGGCCTCGACATGGTCATGGGCTGCTTCATGCTGACCATGGTGCTGGTCGGCAAGCGCAACCTGCGCCGGGCCGTGACCTGGGTCGCCGCGGGCGTCACCGCCTATGCCGCCTGGCGCTGGCTGCCGCCGAATACCCACGTGATCCTCGGCGCGCTCGCCGGCGGCATCGTCGGCGCCCTGTGGCTGGAGCGCGCCCCGTCATGATGGCCACGGACGGCAGCGGCGCGCTCATCATCTGCCTGCTCATGGGGCTGGTGACCCTCGGCACGCGCCTCGGCGGCGTGTTCATCACCTCCCTGGTGCCGCTGCGGCCGCGGGTCCGCGGTTTCATCGACGGCATGTCGGGCGCCGTGCTGATAGCGGTGGTCGTCCCCGTTGCCCTCGAGGCGGACCTCGCGGGCCGCTTGGCCCTGGCGGCCACGGCGGTCCTCATGCTGCTGCTGGGCCGCCCCATGCCCGCCATCGCGGCGGGCATCGCCACCGCGGCGCTGCTGCGCGCCGCCGGGCTGGGGAGCTGACCTACGCGGCTGCCGCCGCGCTTGAGTCGCACAGGCAGCTGCCTCGGGCAAGCTGCTACACTTCATGACGATGCGACCGATGTGCGCAAGGAGAATCCCATGATGCCGGGCACGCGCCCTCGCCTCAGCATGCTGGCGATCCTGCTCGGCGCCGCACTTCTCTGCCTCGGCCCACTGCTGGCGCCTGCGCAGAACAGCGCGCCGCGGGGTGACGTGCTCACCGTGGACGGTGCCATCGGCCCGGCGACCGTAGACTACCTGTTGCGCGGCATCGCCAGCGCGGACGATGCCGGCGCTAGCCTCGTGGTCATCAAGCTGGACACGCCCGGCGGGCTCATGGAGGCCACCCGGGACCTGATCCAGGGCATCCTCGCGGCGCCCGTGCCGGTGGTGACCTGGGTCGCCCCCTCCGGCGCCCGTGCCGCGAGCGCGGGTACCTACATCCTCCTCGCCAGCCACGTGGCGGCCATGGCGCCGGCCACGCACCTGGGCTCGGCAACGCCGGTGCAGATCGGCGGCATGCCGGGCATGCCTTCCGAGGCGGAGGACCCGAATGCCCCCGAGGGCGGCAAGTCGGCGATGGAGCGCAAGGTCCTCGAGGACGCGGTGAGCTACATCCGCGAGCTGGCCGAGCGCCACGGCCGCAACGCCGACTGGGCCGAACGCGCCGTCCGCGAGGCAGCCAACCTCGGCGCCGGCGAAGCGCTGGAAGCCGGCGTGATCGACCTCGTCGCCAGCGGCCGCGCGGAGCTGCTCGACAAGCTCGACGGCCGCACGGTGTCCATGGCCGGCGGCGAGCGCACGCTGTCGACGGCCGGCATGGTCCTCGTGGACCGCGAGCCCGGCTGGCGCACGCAGCTCCTGTCGGTGATCACCGACCCGAACATCGCCTACCTGCTGATGCTCATCGGCTTCTACGGCATCTTCTTCGAGCTCGCCAACCCCGGCAGCCTCGTGCCCGGCGTCATCGGCGCCACCTGCCTGCTGCTGGCGCTGTTCGCCTTCCAGGTGCTGTCGGTGAACTACGCCGGCCTCGCCCTCATCTTCCTGGGCCTCGCCTTCATCATCGGCGAGGCCTTCGTACCCAGCTTCGGGGTTCTCGGCATCGGCGGCCTGGTCGCCTTCGTCGCCGGCTCCGTGATCCTCATGGACGGCAGCAACCGGGCCGTGTCCCTGCCCACGGTGGGCGGCATCGCGGCCATCGGTGCGGGTTTCCTGCTCTGGGCGGTCACCCGGCTCGTGGCCTTCCGCAAGCGGGCGCCGGTGGTGGGCAGCGAACAGGTCACCGCGGAGCGGGCCGTGGCGCTGGACGATTTCGAGCCGGCGGAACGCGGTTACGCCGGGCACGTACGCATGAACGGCGAGCGCTGGCGTGCGACCAGTGACAGCCCCGTCGCCGCCGGTGACACACTCACCGTCACCGCGCTGGAGGGGCTCACGGTCGCCGTGGCACCGGCCGGCAACACCCACTGATCGACTAGCGCGAACACTCGCGGAGGTTAGGCACCATGGAACAGATCGTCCCCTATATCGCACCGATCCTCGTACTGTTTGCGATCCTCGCCTCGGCGATCAAGATCGTGCCCGAGTACGAGCGCGGTGTCGTGTTCTTCCTCGGCCGCTTCCAGGGCGTAAAGGGCCCCGGGCTCATCATCGTCATCCCGGTGATCCAGCAGTTCATCCGGGTGGACCTGCGGGTGATCACGCTGGACGTGCCAAGCCAGGACGTCATCTCCCAGGACAACGTCACCGTGCATGTGAACGCCGTGCTCTATTTCCGGGTCGTGGACCCGGAGCGGGCGATCATCCGCGTCGAGGATTACAACGCGGCCACCAGCCAGCTCGCCCAGACCACGCTGCGCTCGGTGCTCGGCAAGCACGACCTCGACGAGATGCTGTCGGAGCGCGACAAGCTCAACAACGACGTGCAGGAAATCATCGACGCACAGACGGAAGAATGGGGCATCAAGGTCGCCAACGTGGAAATCAAGCAGGTGGACCTCGACGAATCCATGATCCGCGCCATCGGCCGCCAGGCCGAGGCGGAACGGGAACGGCGCGCCAAGGTCATCCACGCCGAGGGCGAACTGCAGGCCTCGCAGAAGCTCGTCGAGGCGGCACAGGTCATGGCCGCCAGTTCCGGCGCCATGCAGCTGCGCTACCTGCAGACGCTCTCGGACATGAGCAACCGCAATTCCTCGACCATCGTCTTTCCCATGCCCATCGAGATGATGCGCGGCTTGATGAAGGGCCTGGGCGACGCACCGGCAGACTCGCGGGACAGCTAGGCCGACCTTCGGTGCGCGGCGGCGGTCCGGTATACTGCCGCCCCCCGACACCGGAACCTTCCCATGGCAAGCCAGCGACTGCCGGCGGCGGTCTACCTGCTCATGGCCGTGCAGGCCCTGTCGTTGTGCACGGCGCCGCTCTTCTTCCTCACCGGCGGCATCGTCGGCGATGCCCTGGCCCCGCGGCCGGCCCTCGCCACGCTGCCCGTCGCCTGCATCATCGTGGCCACCGCGCTGACCGTGGTACCGGTCACGCGCGCCATGCGCCGCTTCGGTCGCAAGCGCGTGTTCCTCGCCGGCGCCGTATTCAACGCCGCGGGCGCGCTCCTCGCCGCCGGCGCGCTGGCTGCGGCCAGCTTCAGCCTGTTCTGCCTCGCGGGCGCCGCCGCGGGCGTGAGTATCGCCGTTGCCCAGCAATACCGCTTCGCAGCCATCGAAACCGTGCCACCGGCGCTCGCCGGCAAGGCCACGGCGCGCGTACTCCTCGCCGGCCTTGCCGCGGCCTGGCTCGGCCCGGAACTGGTGACCTGGGGCGCCTTCGCGGAGGCCCTGCCGCTGGCGGCCGGGGCCCGGCCCAGCCACGGCGCCTTCGTGGGCGGCTTCCTGTTGCTCGCCGGCATCGCGGCAGCGGTCGCCCTGCTGGTCGCCGCCGGCTACCGCAATGTCCCGGCACCCGACGCGGAAAGCCGCGGGAATGCCCGGCCCCTGCGCACCCTCCTGGCCAGCCCGCTCCTGCGCCTTGCGATCATCGCAGCGGCCATGGGCTACGCGATGATGAGTTTCATGATGACCGCCACACCGCTCAGCATGCACAGCATCGACGGCCACTCCCTGGCGGAGACCAAGTGGGTCATCCAGTCGCACATCATGGCCATGTTCGCGCCGTCGCTGTTCTCCGGCTGGCTGATCACCCGGCTCGGCCACCGCCGCATGATCACCCTCGGCATTCTCGCCTACCTGGCCTGTCTCGCGATCGCCGCCTCCGGGCAGCACCTCATGCACTACTGGTGGGCGCTGGTGCTCCTGGGTGTCGGCTGGAACTTCCTGTTCGTGACCGGGACCGCCCTGCTGCCGCAGTGCCACGCACCGGCCGAGCGCTTCCGGGTGCAGAGCCTGAACGAGTTCGCGGTGTTCGGTTGCCAGGCCGTCGCGGCCCTCGCCTCCGGCTGGGTGATCAACGGCTTCGGCTGGCCCGCGCTGGTATGGCTGTCGGCCGGCATGGTCGCCGCCGTCCTCGCGGCCCTCTGGCAGGCCCGGGACGCGGAACCCGATATTGCGACAGACCCCGTCTAGGTGATCTCGGCGTTGTAGACGCGGTCGAAGATCCCGGCGAAACGCTCGAGGTCCTCGAGCCGGCCCATGCTGATGCGCGACCAGGTCCGGTAGGGGCCGTAAACGCCGCGAATGAGAACGCCCTCTGCCTTCATCGCCGCCTGGAAGGCATCGGCATCGCGGCCGATGTCCGCATAGATGAAGTTGGCTTCCGTGGGCAGGTAGCGCACCCGGTTGCGCCGGAGCGTCTCCTGCACCAGCGAGCGTCCCTCCGCCACCATGCGCCGGGAGTGCTGCAGGAAAGCCCGGTCTTCGTAGCTCGCCAGGGCGCCGGCGTAAGCCACGCTGGAAGGGAAGGACATCACGTGCTGGCGCAGCGTTTCCGCGAGCACCGGCGGCGCCATGGCGTAGCCGATGCGCAGCCCCGCGAGCCCGTGGATCTTCGAGAAGGTGCGGGTCACGATCACGTTGTGCCCTGCCTGCACCCGGTGCAGCATGCTCTGCGCCGCCGGGTCTGCCGCCAGCTCGTTGTACGCCTCGTCGATGAGGACCACGGCGCGGGGTGCGACGCGGTCGATGAACGCCTCGAGCTGCTCCCGCGGCAGGGCCAGCCCCGTCGGGTTGTTGGGGTTGCACAGGTAGACCAGGGACACGCCGTCGTCCACCGCCGCCGCCATCGCATCGAGATCGATCTGCAGGTCGTCGGCCAGCGGTACGCGCTGCACGCTGACGCCGAGGCGCTCCGCGTAGCGCAGCTGGATATCGAAGGTGACCGCCGGGGCGACGATGCGTCCCGCCCTGCCCCAGGCCAGGCAGGCCGCATTGAGCGCCTCCGAAGACCCCGAACTCACGACCACCGCTTCCTCGTCGAGATCGTTGGCAGCGGCAATGCGCCCGATCAGCTCGCCACGCTCCGGGCCCGGGTAGTAGGCGCCGCGCGACGCCGCCGTTCTCATGGCTGCCAGCGCCGCAGGCGACGGCCCGTAGGGATTCTCGTTGGCGATGAGGCGGATGCCCGCGCCCAGCGCCGGCGGCGCGCCGGCCGCCAGGCTGCGCAGGGGCCCGGAGGCGAGGGCGCCGGCGGCGAGGCCGGCAAGCAGTTGGCGGCGGTGCAGGGTGGGTGGCGGCATGGCGGGCTCCTCGGTGCTGACCCCGCCCAGTATAGCCGCGGCCGGGCGGGGTGCTGTACGCTCTTCTCTCCACGTCGATTACGAGTACGCCCATGCCTGCCCTTCCCCGCACCGCCCTGACCTCTGCCCTTGTCTCTGTCCTCTCGCTGGGCGCCGCCCTTGTCGGCAGCGGCGCGAGCGCTGCCGACCTGGACGCCAGCGTCACCGCCGTGACGCCGAAGGTGGTCGCCTGGCGCCGGGATATCCACGCCCACCCGGAGCTCGGCAACCGCGAGTTCCGCACCGCCGCGCTGGTGGCGGAGCACCTGGAGGCGCTGGGCATGGAAGTGCGCACGGGCATCGCCCACACCGGCGTGGTGGGCGTTCTGCGCGGCGGCGACGGCCCCGTGGTCGCCCTGCGTGCCGACATGGACGCACTGCCGGTCACCGAGCAGGTCGACCTGCCCTTCGCCTCGAAGGTGACCACGGAATACAACGGCGAGGAGATGGGCGTCATGCACGCCTGCGGCCACGACAACCACGTGGCCATCCTCATGGGCGTGGCGGAGATTCTGGCCGGCCTCGGCGAGGAGCTGCCGGGGACGGTGCTGTTCCTGTTCCAGCCCGCCGAGGAAGGTGCGCCCGAGGGCGAGGAAGGCGGCGCCGAGCTGATGCTGCGCGAGGGCGCCTTCGCAGACCCGGTGCCGGAGGCCGTTTTCGGCCTGCACGTCTTCCCCATGCCCGTGGGCGTGATCGCGAGCAGGCCCGAGGGCATCATGGCCTCCGCGGACCGCTTCACGATCACCGTGAACGGTACCCAGACCCACGGCGCCATGCCCTGGATGGGTGTCGACCCGGTGGTGGCCGCCAGCCAGGTCGTGCTCGGCCTGCAGACGATCCCCGCCCGGCAGCTCGATGCCACGCTCACACCGTCGGTCGTGAGCGTAGGCCGCATCGAGGGCGGGGTGCGCAACAACATCATTCCGGAGACCGTGGAGCTGGAGGGCACGATCCGCACTTTCGATGCGGACACGCGGACCGATATCCACCGCCGCATCGAGGCCACGGCAACGCACATCGCCGAGAGCGCGGGCGCCACGGCGGATGTCGCCGTGGACCTCGGCTACCCGGTGACCCGCAACGATCCCGCGCTCTACCGGCGCATGGCAACGACCCTGCAGCGCGTGGCCGGCCCGGGCTACGTCGAGGCGCGCCCGGTGACCGGGGCGGAGGACTTTTCCTACCTGGCCGAGGCGGTGCCCGGCCTGTTCTTCTTCCTCGGCGTCGCCCCCGAAGACCCGGCGCTGGTCGCCCCGAACCACTCTCCGCGCTTTTATGCCGATGAACGGGCCCTGCCCCTGGGCGTGAAGGCCCTCACCGAACTCACGCTCGACTATCTCGCCGGCGCACCCTAGGCCACCGCTAGAGCCGCTCGAAGTCAGCGTACTCGGAGAAACGCAGCCGGCCGCCGCCGTCGAGGTCGCAGCTCACGCTGCGCCGGTTGATGCGGCGCACGGTGCCGACGTAGTCCCGGTCCCGGCCGCGCAGGCGCACCCGGTCGCCCACGGCGAGCGCCGCATAGGCCCGCTGCCGCGCGTTGCGCCGGGCCTGCTCTTCATCGCCGGGCTCGCGGAAGCCGAGCGGCAGCCCCGCGATCCCCGCCCGCTCGACCAGCCGCCGATACAGGCGCTCGCCGTCGCCGTCCTCGTGGAGCTCGCCGAGGGCGCGGTAGAAGGCGGCGTTGTGCACACTGCCGGCCCGCCGCTGGCCGCGGACCGCCTGCAGCAGGTGCGCGAACTCGTGCAGCGCCGTGTGCGCGAGCGTATGCGCCGGTGATACACGGCCACCGAACCAGCCGAAGCGCTCAAGCTCGCGGCTCGTGGACCATACCCGCGAGTGCTCCCGGTCGTACTTGTCCTGCACCATGCGCCGGCCGTAGGTGATTTCCAGCCGGCCATCCGGGTAATGGCGCAGGCAGGTCTGGCGGCCGCTGCCGACGCGGGCGCGATAGCGGTGCCAGGGCGCCTCGCGGGCAAGGCGCGCGGCCCGCGGCGCATAGAGGAACTCGTCGGTCAGTTCGCAGAGCAGCCCCGCCAGGGCTCCGGCCTCCTCCAGGGGCAGGCTCACGGCGCCGGGGACTCGAGCAGGAAGGTGACCGGGCCGTCGTTGACCAGGCTCACCTGCATGTCGGCACCGAACTCGCCTGCCGCCACCGGGCCGTGCTGGCTGCGCAGCCAGGCGAGGCATTCGCCGTACAGCGCCTCGGCCTGCGCAGGCGGCAGCGCCGAGGAAAAGCTCGGTCGCAGGCCGCGGCCCGTGTCGGCCGAGAGCGTGAACTGGGACACCAGCAGCACGCCGCCGCCGCTGTCGACCACGCTGCGGTTCATGCGGCCGGCGTCGTCGGCGAAGACCCGGTAGCGCAGGACACGGGACAGCAGGCGCTCCGCCACCGCCAGGTCGTCGCCCCGGTCGAGGCCCAGGAACACCAGCAGGCCCGGGCCGATGCGGCCCACTTCGCGGCCATCGACGCTGACGGCCGCCCAGGCCACGCGCTGCAGCAGTGCCTTCATCCGACCGCCGGCACGCTCAGAGGATCTTGCCGGGGTTGAGGATGCCCCGCGGGTCCAGCGTCTCTTTCAGGTGGCGCATGAGCGCGAGCTCGGCGGGGGAGCGCGAGAGCCCGAGCCAGGGCTTCTTCTCCAGGCCGATGCCGTGCTCGGCGGAGACGGAGCCGCCCACGGCCTCGAGCGGTTCGTAGACCACCTGCTCCACCTTCGGCCGCAAGCGCTCGTAGTACTCCGGCGCCACCTGCACGATCACGTGCAGGTTGCCGTCGCCGAGGTGGCCGAAGATGAACAGCCAGTGTTCACCGACGGCCGCCTCCAGCGCCGCCGGCAAGGCCTGCGTGTATGCCTCCATGGCCCCCACGGGCAGCGAGACATCGAAGATCACCGGCAGGCCGCCGTGCATCGTCTGCTCGACATCGTCACGCAGGGCCCAGAAGGCCTGGCAATCGGCCTCGGACTGCGCCACCGCCGCATCGGCGATGAGCCCGGCCTCGAACGCGCCCTCGAGCGCGTGCTGGAAGCGGGCCTCGTCCAGCTCCCGCGACGCGCCCTGGCTCTCCAGGAGCACGTAGTAGGGGTAGTCCTGCGCCACCGGCGGCCGCCCCTTCGCCGGCGGCGAGGTCACCAGGCGGTAGAAGTCCTGCCACAGGGCCTCGAAGGCGGAGAGGGAACCGCCGAGGCCGTGGTCCATGTGCTTGAGGAGGGCCGCGACCTTGTCGAACTCCTCGACGGCGACCAGCGCCATGGACCGGGTGGCGGGCTTTTCCCGCAGCCGCAGCACGAGGCGGGTAATCACTCCGAGGGTGCCCTCGGAGCCGATGAACAGCTGCTTGAGGTCGTAGCCAGTGTTGTTCTTGATCAGGTGGTTCATGGACGAGACCACGGTGCCGTCGGCGAGCACCGCCTCGAGGCCCAGCACCATGTCGCGCATCATCCCGTAGCGGATCACCCGGTTGCCGCCGGCGTTGGTCGCCGCGTTGCCGCCGAGGGTGGCGGTGCCCCGGGCACCGAGGTCCAGCGGGAAAAGCAGCCCCTGCGCGTCGACGGCCTCCTCAAGCGCCTGCAGGGTCACCCCCGCCTGCACCGTGGCCGTGCGCTGCCGCGGGTCGATGGCCTCGATAGCGCGCATCCGTTCCAGGGAGAGGATCAACTGCTCCGGCGCCGCGTCCGCACCGTGCACCAGCCCCGTCAGCCCGCCCTGGGCGACCACGGCCACGCCGTGCTCGTTGCACCAGGCGAGCACCCGGGCCACTTCGTCCGTGTTCCGCGGCCGCACCAGGGCCCCGGCTTCCAGGTGGTCCGCCCGCCAGATACCCGCGGAGCGCTCCGCCACGGCCTCGGCCGGGAGATAACCGCCCGCATCCACCAGGTCGCGGAGTTGCTCGAGCTTCGCCATGCTGCGCCCGTCCCTTCTATCGACGGGGCTTACGCTAGCAGATTGCGGCACAAGTGAGCAGTCACTTCGCGTTTCCGCGGAAACGCGCTTTTCCCGCCCTGCCGGCGTCGGATGAACACTGATGACGGTGGCGCAGGGCACCCACTGCGGTACCATGCGGGGCGCGCCGGCCCGAGGACCCCTGCCATGAAACGACTGCTCACCAGCCTGGCCCTGGCCGCCCTGCTCACGGCCTGCGGCCAGCCGGGGACCCCCGCGGGAGACCCGCCCGAGGACCCCGGCGCCGACGCCGACGCCGGCCCCTTCGAGCTTGACCGCTCCCTGCTCGCGGTGGAGCGAAGCTTTCCGGACTATTTCCTCGCCCACAAGGACTACTTCACCCCGCACGTGAGCCAGGTCGGCGAGACCCCCGTGTGGCTGCTGCGCAACCTCGGCGGCTGGGCCGCGAACAGCATCGTCATCGAGGGTCCCGAGGGGCTCGTGGTCTACGATACGGGGGTGAACCGGGCCCACGGTCGACTGCTCGCGAAGGCCATCGCCAACCTGAGCGACAAGCCCATCGCCGCCATCGTCTACTCGCACCACCACGTGGACCACGTTTCCGGCACGGACCAGCTCGTGGACCCCGCCCGGGTGGCCACCGGCGAGCTGCCGGTCTACGCCTGGCACAACTTCCCCGCCGAGTACCGCGACGAGAACGAGGTCGTGGGGCCCATCATGGGTCTCCGCGCCATGTACATGTTCGGCGCCGCACTCCCGGCCGAGGAGAACGTCCACCAGGGCTGCTGCGGCCGGCAGTTCGTCGGCGGCAGCCGCGGCTACGTGCCGCCGAACCGGCTGGTCGAGGCCGACGGGCGCTTCAGCGCCGGCGGCGTCGACTTCGAGCTGTTCCACACCGGCGGTGAGGCGGCCAGCGAGATCGGGCTGTACCTGCCGGCGCACCGCGTCGTCCTCCTCGGCGACGAGCTCTACCCGGCGCTCGCCAACCTGTACACGATCCGCGGCGCCAAGTTCCGCGATGCACAGAAGTGGGCCGCCGCCGGCCGCAGGGCCCTGGAGTTCGACGTGGAGTACCTCCTCGGCACGCACCTGCCGGGACCCATCGTCGGCCGGGAGGCCATTGCGTCCGTCGTGGAGACCCACGGAGACGCGATTCTCTACCTGCATGACCAGGCCGTGCGCTTCATGCTCAAGGGCGAGACGCCAGACCAGCTGAGCGCGCGCTTCCAGGCGCTGCCTGAGTTCCTCGACCGCGACCCCTACACCCGCGCCATGTACGGCACGCCGCAGTACAACGCGGCCCAGCAGTTCGTCGGCTACCTCGGCGTGCATGAAGGCGACGCGACCCAGTTCCGGCGCACGGCACCCGCCGAGCGCGGCCGGCGCCTCGTCGAGCTCATGGGCGGGCGCGACCGGGTCCTGCGCAAGGCCCAGGCGGCTCTCGCCGAGGGCGACCCGCAGTGGTGCGCCGAGCTCACCACCCTGGTCCTGCGCCGGGACGCGGCCGACGAGGACGCGCGGCTGCTCAAGGCCGCCGCCCTGCGCACCCTCGGCTACGCCGAGACCAACCCGCAGTGGCGCAACTGGTACCTGACCGGCGCCGGCGAGCTCGATGGCAGCATCGACCCTGAAGACCTCGCGAAAACGATCAGCGACATCGCTCGCGGCAGCGACCTGCCCATCCCGGTGCTCCTCGACGCCATGCGCTACCGCGTCGCCGCCGAGCGCATCGGCGACCGCCGCCTGCAGGTCGCCTTCGTGCTCGAGGACAGCGGCGACGCCTACCTGCTGACCCTTCGCAATGCCGTCCTGCACCGCGACGACGCCCCCTCCGCCGAGGCGCTGGCCGGCGCCGGCGCTACCCTCACGCTGGAAAGCGACAAGCTGAAGAAGGTACTTCTCGGCGAAGCGGACCTGCGCTGGGCCCTGTTGACCGGCGGCGCCGAGCTCAGCGGTGACGCAGACGCCCTGCGCGACTTCTTCGACGCCCTGGAGCGCGGCATCCCCGCGGTGGCCTTCCACAGCCAATGAGTGCCGCCCGCGACACCCTGCAGGCGGTCTTCGGCTACGACAGCTTCCGGCCGCCGCAGGAGACCATCGTCGACACGCTGCTGGCCGGGGGCGATGCGCTGGTCATCATGCCCACCGGCGGCGGCAAATCCCTGTGCTACCAGCTGCCGGCGCTGGTGCGCCCGGGCTGCGGGGTCGTGGTCTCACCGCTCATCGCGCTCATGCAGGACCAGGTCGACGGCCTCCGCGAACTGGGCGTGCGCGCCGCCTACCTGAACTCCAGCCTCGACCCGGCAAGCGCCGCGGCGGTGGAGCGCGCCCTGCGCGACGGCGAGCTCGACCTGCTCTACGTGGCCCCGGAGCGGCTGCTGCAGCCGCGGACCCAGGCCCTGCTCGACGAAGCGACCATCGCCCTCTTCGCCATCGACGAGGCCCACTGCGTATCCCAGTGGGGGCACGACTTCCGCGCCGACTACCTCGAGCTCAGCATCCTGGCCGAGCGCTTCCCGGGGGTGCCGCGCATCGCCCTCACGGCCACGGCGGACGCGCGCACCCGCGGCGAGATCGCCCGCCGCCTGGGCCTCGAGGAGGCCCGCCAGTTCATCGCCAGCTTCGACCGCCCCAACATCCGCTACCGCATCGCCTTGAAGGAAAACCCCCGGCAGCAACTGCTGCGCTTTCTGCGCGAGGAGCACCCGCGGGACGCCGGCATCGTCTACTGCCTGTCCCGGCGCAAGGTGGACGAGACCGCACGCTGGCTGCGCCAGCAGGGCTTTGACGCCCTGCCCTACCACGCCGGCCTCGACAGTACCGAGCGCGCCGCCAACCAGGCCCGCTTCCTGCGCGAGGAGGGGCTGGTCATGGTCGCCACCATCGCCTTCGGCATGGGCATCGACAAGCCGGACGTGCGCTTCGTGGCGCACCTGGACCTGCCGAAGACCGTCGAAGCCTACTACCAGGAGACCGGCCGCGCCGGCCGCGACGGGCTGCCGGCCGACGCCTGGCTGGTCTACGGCCTGCAGGACGTGATGAAGCTCAGGCAGATGATGGATACGTCACAGGGCAGCGAGGAGCACAAGCGCGCCGAGCAGCAGCGGCTGAACGCCATGCTCGGCCTGTGCGAGATCACCGGCTGCCGCCGGCAGGCCCTGCTCGGCTACTTCGGCGAGGAGCTCGCCGAGCCCTGCGGCAACTGCGACACCTGCCTGGAGCCGGTGGATACCTGGGACGGCACCGAGGCGGCGCGCATGGCCCTGTCGGCCGTCTACCGCACGGGCCAGCGCTTCGGTGTGGGTCACCTGGTGGACGTGCTCCGGGGCGTCGACAGCGACAAGGTGCGGCAGTTCGCCCACGACAACCTGCCCACCTTCGGCGTCGGCAGTGCCCTGGACGTGAACCAGTGGCGCAGCGTGTTCCGCCAGCTGGTGGCCAGCGCCTACCTCGCCGTGGACCTCGAACGCTACGGCGCCCTGCGCCTGCGCGAGAAGGCCCGGCCGCTACTGAAGGGCGAGGAGAACCTGCCGCTGCGGCGCGACAGCCGCGCCGCCGGCGGGGCCGCCCGGCGCAGGGCCGCGCCGCCCCCGGTGCCCGAGGGCGACCTCGACCCGGCGCTGTGGGAGGCGCTGCGCAGCTGCCGCAAGGCACTGGCCCGGGAACAGGGCGTGCCCCCCTACGTCATCTTCCACGACCGCACGCTGCAGGCCCTGGCCCTGGAGCAGCCCCGGGACCTGGACGCCTTCGGCGCCATCAGCGGCGTGGGCGAGCGCAAGCGGGAGAAATACGGGCCGGCTTTCCTGGCGGTCCTTGCGGCGCACCGGGAGGGTGTCCCGGCCACGGAAGACGGCTAGGCGAGCACCAGCACCAGGAACAGCGCCAGGCCCGCGCCGAAGGAAACGGTGGTGTTGCGAACGAGCCGCGGTGCGGTCAGCCCCAGCCAGAGGCCGCTGAGGATGATGAAGACCATGCCGAGGGCGAAGATCTTCTGGAAGGTTTTGAAGACCGTCGGGCCGTGGCCCTTGTGCAGCTCGATCATGCGCGCCTGCAGGTCCGGCTCGCGCTTCACGATGTCCACGGTGGGCCCCGTCGCATCGACGAGATAGTGGGTGCGCGAGGTCGGCCGGGTATAGGCCCGCTTGCCGCTCTGGCGCACGTACTCGAAGTCGAAATCCCCCACGCCGGCGTCCGCAAGCAGCGCCTGCATGTCGGCCTTGCTCAGGGCCTCCAGCGACCCGCGCCCGGCCTTCGGCAACGAAGTGACCACGGTCTCGGCCGTCTCCCCCTTCACGCCGATCAGGTAAAGCCCGCCGCTGATGGCCACGAGGAGCACCGCGGCGGCGAAGAAGGACGACAGGTACAGGTGGATGGTGATGAAAAGGCGGCGGTTCATGGCAAAGTCTCCGGAAAAAGCGCCGCCATCATAGCCGATGGCGGCGCGACATCAATCCGGCATTTGACGGGCGGGCCCCGGCAGGGCGCCATCGGCGGCGCCGGTGGGCTCCGCCGCGGTGCCCTGGGGCTCCGGGGCCAGCTTTGAGGCCAGCACCCGGTAGGCCGCCGGCACCATGAACAGGGACAGGAAAGAGCCCACGAGCATGCCGCCGATCACCGCCAGGCCCAGGGGGACGCGGCTCTGCGCGCCGGCGCCGAGGGCCAGCGCGATCGGCAGCGTGCCGAACACCGTCGACATGGTGGTCATCAGGATGGGCCGGAAGCGGGCCGCCGCGGCATCTTCCACCGCCTCGGCGATGGACAGGCCGGCGGCGCGGCGCTGGTTGGCGAACTCGACGATGAGAATGCCGTTCTTGGTCACCAGGCCGATGAGCATGATCAGGCCGATCTGCGAGAAGATGTTCAGCGTCTGGCCGAAGTACCACAGGGCGAGCAGCCCGCCGGTGATGGCCAGCGGCACGGTCAGCATGATCGCCAGCGGGTCGCGGAAGCTCTCGAACTGCGCGGCAAGGACCAGGTAGATGAGGAGCAGCGCCAGGCCGAAGACAAAGACCAGGCTGCTGCCCGTCTCCACGAGCTCCCGCGACTCGCCGTCGAGGTCGGTGCTGAAACTGTCGTCGAGCACCGCTTCACCCACCGCGCGCATGGCGTCCACGCCCTCCCCGAGGGTATAGCCCGGCGCGAGGTTGGCGGAGAAGGTCGCGGCCGTGAAGCGGTTGAAGCGATAGAGTACCGGCGCCGAGCTCTGCTCGCGGCGGGTAACGAGGTTATCGACCGGGATCAGCGTGCCCGCGGCATCGCGCACCAGCAGCCGCGACAGGTCGCCGGGATCGTTGCGCGCGTCCCGGAGCATCTGGCCGATGATCTCGTACTGCTCTCCATCCTTGAGGAAATAGCCATAGCGCTGCCCGGATAGCGAGGCCTGCACGACATCGGCAATCTCCCGGGCACTGACCCCCAGGGCGTCGCTGCGGGTACGGTCGATCTCGAGGACCAGCTCGGGCTGGTTGAACTTGAGGTCGACCTGCACGAAGCTGAATTCCGGTCGCGAGCGGGCTTCTTCGAGGAAACGGGGGATGACCTCGCGGACCTTCTCGAGGTCCGAGTTCTGCACCACGAACTGCACCGGCAGGCCGCGGCCACCGGTATTGATGGTGGCCGGCTGGCGCACGAAGGTGCGCACGCTGCTCACTTCCGACAGCCCCTGCTCGAGCAGGGGCACGATCTCCTGCTGTGAGAGTTCCCGCTCTTCGGCATCCTTGAGAATCACCCGGGAGAAACCCGTGTTGGTCGTCGTCGACGCGCCGAAGCCCGGGGAGGTCACGGTAATGGTCGCCTCGAGCACGTCGCCGATGGCCCGGCGCACCGCCTGGTCGACCTCCTTCATGGCGTCGAACATGTAATCGAAGCCCGCCCCCTGCGGCCCGTCGGCATTGAGCACGAGCATCCCGCGGTCCTCCAGGGGCGCCAGCTCCTCCGGCAGCGCGCGGTAGAGCACGGTGATGAGCGCGGCGCAGGCGAGGATGACCAGCGGCGCGAGCCAGCGCCGGGCAAGGAATCCGCGCAGGGCGGCGCGGTAGCGCTCTGCCATGCCGTCGAACAGTGGCTCCGTGGCGCGGTAGAAGGCCGGGTGCCGGGCGCGGTTCTTGAGCAGCCGGCTGCAGAGCATGGGCGCAAGGGTCAGGGCAACGAAGGAGGAAATCACCACCGCCGCCGCGAGGGTGACACCGAACTCCCGGAACAGCACCCCGGTGAGGCCGCCGAGGAAGATCAGCGGCGCGAACACGGCCACCAGCGCGAGCGTGGTCGCGATGATGGCGAAGAAGATCTCCTTCACGCCGGCAAAGCCCGCTTCCCGCGGCGGCTCGCCGCGCTCCACGCGCTTGTAGATGTTCTCCACGACAACGATCGCGTCGTCCACCACCAGGCCGATGGCCAGCACCAGCCCGAGGAGCGTCAGCACGTTGATGGAGAAGCCGGCGAGGTAAAGCACGAAGAAGGTGCCGGTCAGGGCGATGGGGATGGTGACCAGCGGGATCAGCGTCGTCCGCCATTCGCGCAGGAACAGGTAGATGGTGATGCAGACCAGCAGCAGCGCCACGAAAAGCGTCTGGATCACTTCCTGGATCGACGCGCGGATGAAGCGGCTCATGTCGAAGCCGATAGCCGTTTTCACGTCCGGCGGCAGGTCGCGCTTGATGATCTCCAGCCGGCGGTAGAACTCGTCGGCGATGGCGATCTCGTTGGCGCCGCTCTGCGGCCGCAGCACCAGGCCGACCATGGTCACACCGTCGCGGCGCAGCACCGTGCGCTCGTTGAGCGGGGCCAGCTCCGCATAGCCCACGTCGCGGAAGCGCACCACGTTGTCGCCGTCGCGCTTGATGACCCGGTCGTTGAACTCCCGCGGGTCGTCGCCGAGACGGCTCAACGTGCGGATGTTGAGGTCGATGCTGTCACCCTCGACCCGGCCGGTGGGCAGCTCGACGTTGGCAGCGCGGAAGGCCTCGCGCACATCGATGGCCGTGAGGCCATGCGCCGCCAGGGCGTCCGCGTCCATGCGCAGACGCATGGAATACTCCTTGTCGCCCCAGATCTGCACGCGCCCGA
Organism: Pseudohaliea sp.; assembly: GCF_040217025.1. Lineage (GTDB taxonomy): Bacteria > Pseudomonadota > Gammaproteobacteria > Pseudomonadales > Halieaceae > Pseudohaliea. The sequence continues at coordinate 875,307 of NZ_JAVJOA010000010.1, forward strand.
CACCCTTGATGGTCTCGAAACGGGCCTTGAACAGGTTGTCGGCGATGGCGGAGAGCTCGAGGAGGCTGCGCTGCTCACTGCTGATGTTGAGGAAGACGATCGGGTCCCCCTCTGCGTCGGCCTTCTCCACCGTCGGCGCTTCCGCGTCCTCGGGCAGGCGCTGCATGGCGGCCGCGACCCGGTCGCGGACATCGTTGGCCGCGCGGTCGAGGTCGTCGCCGAGCTCGAACTCCACGGTGACCGTGCTCCGACCCTCCCGGCTCACCGCCTTCATGCTGCGGATACCGGATACCGAGTTGATCTCTTCCTCCAGCGGCTCGGTGATCTGGTTCTCGATCACCGTCGCGTTGGCGCCGGGGTAACTCGCCTGGACGCTGACGATCGGCCGCTCCGCGAGGGGGAACTCGCGCACCGGCAGGTCGCGCAGGCCGATGAAACCGAAAACGACGATGACGATCGACAGCACGATCGCCAGCACGGGACGCTGGATCGACAGTTCGTGGAGGCGCATCAGCCGACGTCCGGGATGTTGCGGACATCGACCGCCTGGCCGTCGCGGACGCCCTGGATCCCGGAAGTGATGACCTCGTCACCGGGCTTCAGGCCGCGCAGGATCTCGACCTGCGCCGCGCTGCGCTCCCCCGTCTCGACGGTGCGGCGCACCGCCACCCCGTTCTCGACAGTGAACACGCTGATCGCCTCGAGGCTCTGCAGCACGGCCATGCTCGGCACCAGCAGCGCATCGGGGTTGCGGCTGATGAGCTCTACCCGGGCGTAGTTGCCCGGCAGCAGCTTACGCTGCGGGTTGGCGACGTCGGCGCGTACGGTGAGCGTGCGCGTGGCCACGTCGACGCGGGGGCTGATCGCCCGCACCCGCGCCGTGAACGGGTCCTCGTAGCCGGCCACGTAGAGCGTGAGCTCCGTGTCCGGGTTGACCAGGGTGCGGTAGCGTTCGGGCACGCTGAAGTCGACCTTGAGGTCGCTGACGGTCTGCAGCGTGGTAATCAGGGTGTCTGCCTCGATGAGGTCGCCCGGGCTCACCTGGCGCAGCCCGAGGGTACCCGCGAAGGGCGCGACGATGCGGGTCTTCTCCAGGCGCACCCGCAGGCGGCGCGCCTCGGCGCGCAGCACCTCGCGGCGGCTGACCGCATCGTCGCGCTCGCTGGCCGTGACCGAGCCGCGCTCGAAGAGGCTTTGCAGGCGCTCCGCGTTGGTTTCTGCAAGGGCGAGCTGCTCGCGCACGGACTCGAGCTCCGCCGCCAGTTCGCCGGACTCGATGGTGACGATGGGATCGCCGGCCTCCACCTGCTGGCCGTCGGTGAAGGCGATGCGGTCGATCTTGCCGCGCAGTTCGCTCTTGATGTCGATGGCCTTGTCCGCCAACAGAGTCCCGTTGAAGGTCAGCGTGCTCTCGAAGGGCTGGGGCGCCAGGCGAACGGTGCGCACTGCCGGCGCGGCTTTCGAGGCCGCGGGAGCCGCTGCTTCTTCGCGCAGCAGCGGTGCGACCTTGGGCCAGGCAACGAGGCCGGCGACCGCGAGGACGGCGAGGCCTGCGAGGATATTCTTCATGGTCTCCTTCGTTCCGCGCGCCCGAGAGGGGCGCGCTTCCGCTGTAAGCCGCAAGACAATCGGGAATACGGAAGACCGCGGCGAGCCTTGCGGGTTCACTCGCTGCGGACAATAACCATTATTTAATTGCGCTTATATTACCGCGTTTTGGCGCACCGGCGTCAGCTATTCCCGGACACAAGCTCGTCGACCTTCGCCGACGCGTAGGGATCCGGGCCGCCGGCGGCGATCCAGGCATCGAGCGCCGCCTCGAGGACCGACAGCGGCACGGAGCGGAGCCTGAGGATCTCGTCGTGGAAGTAGCGCGGGTCGAAGTCGGCGCCGAGCTCGGCTTCCGCCGTCGCCCGCTTCTCCCGGATGAGTAGCTCGCCGAGCTTGTAGGCCAGCGCCTGGGCGGGCCAGGAAATGTAGCGGTCCACCTCGGTGGTGACCTCGTGCGTCGACAGCGCAGTGTGCCGGGCGAGGTAGTCGAGCGCTTCCTCCCGGCTCCAGCCGAAGTAGTGCACGCCGGTGTCGATCACGAGGCGACAGGCGCGCCACATCTCGTAGGAGAGGCGGCCGAAGTCCTCGTAGGGCGTGCGGTAGATGCCGAGTTCCTTGCCCAGCCACTCGGTGTAGAGGCCCCAGCCCTCGCCGTAGCCCGAGAAGTAGTTGCGGGCGCGAAACTCCGGGATATCGCCGGGGGCCTCGAGCGCGATGGCCGCCTGCAGCGCATGGCCCGGGGCGCACTCGTGCAGCGTCAGGGCGGGAATGTTGTAGAGGGGCCGCGAGGGCAGGTCGTAGGTATTCATCAGGCAGGCCTCGAGGCCGCCGCGCCCACCGGTATAGAAGGGCGCGATGGAGTCGGGCACGGGGCGGATCGTGAAACGGCGCCGCGGCAGGAAGCCGAGCACCTCGTCGAGGTGGCCGTCCATCCGCTTGGCGACATAGGCCGATACGCCGAGCAACTCCTCCGGCGTGTCGGCGACGAACTGCGGGTCCGTGCGCAGGAAGTTGATGAATGCCGCGAGGTCGCCCTCGAAGCCGGCAGCGTCCTTGACCTCGAGCATTTCCGCGCGGATACGCGCGACCTCGGCGAGGCCGGTGTCGTGAATCGCCTTCGGCTCCAGGTCCAGCGTCGTGAAGCGGCGGATCTGCGCCTTGTAGAAGGCCTCGCCATCGGGCAGGTCACGGGCCGCCAGGCTGCGCCGTGCGCCGGGAAGGTACTCCTCCCGCATAAACGCCAGCAGGTCGCGATAGGCGGGTACGACCGCCCCATCGATCGCCGCCAGCGCCTCGGCACGGAGCGCCTCCCGGGTCGGGGCGTCGATCTGCCGCGGCAGGCTCTCGAGCGGAGTCCAGAAGGGATTGGCACGCCCTCCGGCGAGGTAGGGGAGGATGGATTGCTCGCGACCTTCCAGCGTAACCCGTGGCGGCGTATAGCCGCGGGCCAGCCCGGCCCGCATGTTGGCCTGCTGCTGGGCAAAGTAGCGCGGCAGGTCCTTCAGCCGGGCGAGATAGCGCCGGTAGGCCGCCGCGTCGTCGAAGCCTTCGCCACGGGGGTATAGCCCGCCCCAGAAGAAGGTGTCCGAGTTGAGTGGTGCCTCGTAGGTGCGGAAGCGCGCGTTGCTGGCCAGCGCCGAGATAATCTCCTCGAAGACCGCGGCGTTGACACGCTCCTCTTCGCTGAGCGCATCGCGCGGTATCGCCGCCAGCTCACTCAGCGCCTGCTCCCAGTAGGCTAGCCGACGCGCCTGCGCCTCTGCGCTGGCGTCGGGCCAGGCCGGGCCGCGCACCCAGTCGCCGTCCTCGTCCCGGGAATACCCTTCCTCGCCCTGGCGCCAGGCAAATTCGCGCTCGTAGAGCGCGCGCAGGCGCTCATCGGCGGACTCACCGCTGCCGCCGCCCGTGGCCGCACAGCCGGCAAGGGCAAGAAACAGGCCTAAAGCGAGGGCTCTGAGCATGTGGCGGCTCCCGTGCAGTCAATCGGCGGACAGTACCCGGTGGCAGGCACCGGCGCCAGTCGACGCCCTTTACAAATATAAATGATTATCATTATTATTCAGTAAACCGCTCGAAGGAGTAGTCCATGACGCCCAGGACGCCCTCTCTTAAGCCCGCCGCCGACGCCGGCCCGGGCGACTGGCTACACGTGGCCCTGCCCCGCGCAGTCCTCGAACGCCTGCTCCGGGACCGGGCGCTGGTCGCCGCAGAGCTTCGCTGCCTCGACGCCGGGGCGGCCGAAGGCACACGCCGGGCGATCCTCTGCAGCCTCAAGGGACATCGTTACCAGAGGTAACACGAAATCAGGTCCTTCTTGGCCAGTTATCCCCTAATGGCCAATTATGACCCAAAATTCTCCGCCAGCTCCGAATCCTCAGTAGCGTTACAGGTGTACCTTCAGGTAACACTTTGCATCCCGCGAAGTGACACCAGGCTGGAGAACTTGCTCATGAAACTCGCCAAACCCCTGCTTTTCGGTGCCGCGCTGGCGCTCAGCGCACAGGTCAGCGCCGAGTGCCCGCAGACCATGCCCGCCGCAGAACCGGTCATTCCCGATGGCGCGCGCGCCAGTGAAGAGACCATGCTCTCTGCCCAGGCGGTCGTGAACGCGTACATCGCCGAGGGCGATGCCTTCCTCGCCTGCCGGGACCTGCACCCGATGCTGCACAACCGCCTGCGTTCGAAGCTGGTCAAGGTGGCCACCGCCTACAACCGGGAGCTCGACACCTACCTCGACCGCTCCGAGCTGGTCGCCGGCCGCTGAGGCGCTGCCGCCGGCCCGGATAAGCCTTCTAACAGGGCCGGCTCACCCGCCGCAGGCGGTCAGTCGTCGTTGTCGAGACGGCGGCGCTCGTAAGGCTTCTTGCTCGGCGATGCCGAGACATCATTGATCTTGAATTCCCCGAAGGGCCAGAGACCCTCGTCTTCTTTCTCGGCTTCCGCGGTGGCCGACCCGCTCTCCTCACCGTACTTCCCGACGGCCCGCTCGCCGCCCTTGCCGTCGGCCGGCTCCCCCGCCGCCGTGCTTCGCATGCCTATCGCCTCGCTGGTCAGGGCATCGTAGCGGCCTGACCGCGACTTGACGCAGGCAGCCGCGGCGGCACGGCGCGCCAGGGCCTCCTGCTCCGCAATCCAGCCTTCCCCGGCCGCAACGCGCATCTCCTCGAGCGTGGCCGAAACGATGGCGCCGCAGTCATCCGCGGGCGCGGCGAACGCGGCCGACGTGGCAGAAAGGCACAGGGAGAGGCAGAGGGGGGTGACAACGGGCAGGCGCATGGCATCTCTCGTCATGGTGAGCGACTGCGCAGTATAGCCCGCAAAGGCCATCGAGCGCCCCCGGACCGCCCGTCGGCAACGCCCCGCCCAACTCAGGTCACCACGCAGCCGGCGCTAACCGGGCGGGACCGCCCCACGCACAGGCGGCGCGCACCATCACAGTGCACATGCGCGGCTTCTAGCGCAAGGTGATTAAGCTAAATTATCACTAAGACGTCATTTGATAATCATTGGCACGATTTCTGCCTAACCCCGTTCGGAGGGATCCCGAGCTGCCTGCTCGACAACCAGAAAAGAGCGAGATCACGGGTAGCCCCTACAACAGAGATGACAATCGACAAGTCACAGAGGACCTAGACACATGACCAGCAACAAGTTTGTTCGTTTCTCTTCCGCACTGCTCCTGGCGGGTATCGCCCAGGGCGCCCTGGCCCAGGACGACGACCGGCTTTCCGCTTCGGTGTCCTACAACACGGATGCCTTCTTCGGGCCCAACCCGTTCGCCGGCCTGGCCTACGACACCGGCAAGGGCTACGACCTCACGTTCTACGGCATCGCCTGGGGCGCGGGCACCGGCGGTGAGTGGGGCAACTGGACCGAGTTCGGCTTCGGCGTCGGCTTCGAGGCCATGGGCGGGGACCTGTACGTGAACCCGCAGCTCGGCTTCACCAACGGTAACCTGGTGTCCTCGGGCACCGCCGGCGATGGCATCGTCGGCGACGCGATCGTGCCCAACCTCACCCTGGTCTATGACACCGACGGGTGGGAGGGCAACCTCTACGCCGGCTGGTACGGTGAGCTCCAGGACGAAGCACCGGAGGGCGGCACTACCCTGGAATACCTGCATTACTGGGTAAACGGCGGCAAGAAGTTTGCCGATTACTTCTCCATCGGCGTCCACTTCGAGGAGCTCTCGCTCGAGGGCGGCTCCAACGTGAGCAGCCAGGACGGCTACCAGTGGCTCGGCCCCTACTTCCAGGTAGCCAACGACACCTTCAGCCTGCGCTTCTCCTTCGGCACGGACCTGACTGACGACGACGACTCGTTCTCGACGAGCGATTTCTACAAGCTGCAGTTCGCCTTCAGCCTGTAAGCGTCGGTCGCCGGTCGTCCCCCTGGCAGGGGCGGCCGGCGGCACCATAGTAGCGCCGCCCGTCGCCGACACGGTGGGCGTGGCGCACCAGAAAGCTGCAGCCTGGGCCGCAGCAAGGGTTCCTATTGCTCGAAAATTCCCCTATCCCCCTGACTTGACAGTAGTTTTTCTGTACTTGGCACGCGCAGTGCTTTGCACCTCGCGACGGTGGCGCAGCGACAAGCCACCGCACAACTGACAGACAAAACGAGGGAGAGGGAACCCATGCAGCCAATCAAAGGCATCTCTGCCGCTATCTTGCTGGCCGGTTTCGGCCTGGCGGTCGCGGCCCCGAGCCAGGCAGGCAGCCTGAGCGCTAACGTCTCAACCACCAACAATTACATCTGGCGCGGCCTGACACAGACCGAGAACGAGGCGGCCGTGCAGGGCGGTATCGACTACGCAGCGGACAGCGGTTTCTATGTCGGCACCTGGGTATCGAACGTCAACTACGGTCCGAGCGACGTCTATTCCTACGAGCACGACATGTACGCCGGCTATGCCTTCGCGGCCGGCGGCATGACCTTCGATGTCGGCTACCTTTATTACAACTACGACTCCGAGGCGAACTTCGACTTCGGCGAGGTCTACGCCACCGTCGGCCTTGGCGGATTCAGCTTTTCGGGCTACTTTCTGACCAACACCGAAGCGGATGAGGGACCGGACCAGGACTTCGAGGCCTTCGGTACCTACTACCTGTCGGCGGATTACGGCTTCGAAATCGGCAACGGCATCGAACTCGGCCTGCACGTGGGTTATCACGACGGTGACTTCGCCGAGGCCTTCAACGGCTCCGACGACGGTTACTTCGACTACAACATCAGCCTCGCGAAGGGCGGCTTCGGGTTCATGATCACGGACACCGATGTCAGCGGCCCCGCCGCGGACGGCGGCTACGACAACGACGAAATCAAGTTTGTCGTGTCCTACTCCGTCGACGTCGACATGATGTAACTCTCCCGCGCGGGCCGACCGGCCCGCGCTATTTTCTTGCCGCGGTTTCGTCTCACCGCGATTTCTCTTTATTACCGCCTGGCGCTCACCGGCGCGGGCCGGGGCCGGGCAGCAGTGCCCCGCCCTTGCCCCGCATCGCCGCTCGCATGGCCGCCTCGCGGCGCTCCGCCGGCAGCTCGGCAAGAATATCGAGCAGGCTCTCGTGGAGCACCGCCTGGTAGCGTTCCCCGCTCTCCCGCAGCTGCGCGAGCGCACGCGACGCCGCATCCCGATCCATAGGCTCCTGCCGCAGCGCCTGGCCCAGCGACTGCAGGGCGAGGCGCAGTTCACGCCGGGCCGGCTGTGCCTCCGCGAGACGCTTGCGCAGCTGCGGACGCAGGGTTTCCCGGACGGACGGGGCCAGGTCGCGCAGCGCCCAGGCCATGGGCGGGGGAGGGTCCGGCGGCGCCCGGAACAGGCGCCCGAGTAGCGCGCCGCCGACCAGCAGGTTGACCGCCACGGACAGCGCCAGGGCGAGGCCTACCCAGTGCGAGGTCTTCATGGCGTTTCCCCCGGGCCGGGCGCCGCCAGCAACAGGCGCTCCTGCTGCTCCCAACCTTCCGCGTCGAGGGGTGCGGGCAGGCCCGCACCGAGGATCACGCCGAACGCCAGCGGCAGCATCGCCGCCACCGCGGGGCGCCACAGCTGCCCGGGCGCCGCCGGCACCAGCCAGGCCAGCAGGCGTTCGAGCGCGCCGGGCTGCGGCCGGGCCGCCAGGATCCGATCGACCGACGGCGGCGCCGCGACCTGGAAAAGCGCCAGCTCCCGGTCCATTGCCTGTGCCGCCAGCTGCAGGGCGCGGGCCTCTGGCTCCGCGGCCAGCAGCGCCCGCGCGGCGTCGCGCTCCCCGGCCGGCCAGGCGGCTTCATCGCCCCCGTAGGCATCGACGAGGCCCTGAAAACGCTCAAGGTCCATGTTCTTCCTCCAGGGCCCGGCGCAGCGTGCGCCGCGCGCGGGCCAGTAACGATTCCAGCGCCTCGACGCTGACACCGACGATCTCGGCGGCCTCGCGGTTGCCGAGGCCCTGGTAGTGGCAGAGCACGAGGGCGCTGCGCTGGCGCTCGGGCAGGGCGTCGACGGCTTCACGCACCCGCCGCGCGCGGGCGGCCTCGGCGAGGTCGGCCTCCGGGCCTCGCGTCGCCTCCTGCGGCGGCGCTTCCAGCGTCGACGAGTCGCCCGCCAGGCTGATCCGCCCATGGCGCCGCTGCAAGTCCACGCAGAGGTTGTGGGCGATGCGGTGCAGCCAGGTAGTGAGCCGGGCCGCCTCCGGGCGGTAGCGGTGGGCATCGGTCCACAGGCGCACGAAGACTTCCTGGGTCACGTCGTCGGCCTCGTCCCGGTCGCCGAGCATGCGCCGGGCGTAGCGGTTGAGGGGGGCCAGGTGCGCGGCCAGCAGGGCCCGGTAGGCCGCCTCGTCACCCGCGGCAACGCGGGCAACGAGCGCTGCCTCTTCGCTGGCCACACCCGGCGGGGCCACTTGCGCCGGACGCCCTGGGACGGCTCCCTACTCGGACCACCGGGGATTCTTGCCGGGTCGTCGCTCGCGCATCGTCGCGAGTTCGTCCTCGGTGATATAGCCGTCGTCGTCGGCATCGAGTCGCTCGAAAGCCTGCTGCCGGGCCTCTTCATCGGTGACGTAGCCATCGCCGTCCGCGTCCATGGCCTCGAACATGGCGTCGGCCCGCTCGGCCATGCGGCCGCTGCGCTCCGCCTGCATTGCGTCGTGCTCCGCACGGCTGATCCGGCCGTCGCCATCGCTGTCGGCCTCCGCGCGCAGCTCGGCGCCGCGCCCCCGCCGCGGGGGCTCGAACTCCGCGGGCCCGATGCGCCCGTCCCCGTCCGCATCCATGACCTCGATCATCGCCGCCGGACCGGGACCGCGCCCCTGGCCCGGCTGGGCGGTCGCCGGTGCCGCCAGCGCGGTCGCGACAAGCAGTGCTCCGAGCGCTGAAACCGGGAGTGAAAATTGGCGTTTCATGGTGTCCCTCCATCGTGCATCGGCGGCATCATCGTCCGCCTGCCTATGATACGGCCGGGGCGCCGATTTCCGTCGCAGGCCCCGGGCGGGGGGGTTGCCGGGTGACAGGCCGGGTGAAAGACCTGTTTGCGCTGTCCACGGGGTTGACCTAGCATCGGGGGTCCACCGGCCGCAACGGGTGCGCCGGTACCCGCAGAGAACATGCACAGCGCATGCACAGGACAACAGGGGGCGGCACCATGTTCGAGCGCAAGAGTTCCCGGCCCGAGGCCGAGCCCGCGCCCAGCGCAGAAAGCGCGGCGCCGGCGGCACCGCCGGCGCAGGCGAAGGCACCCACCCAACCAGCCAGCAGCGAGGCCAGGGCAATGATCGGATCCAAAGTGAAAGTTACCGGCGATATCGAGAGCGCGGAAGACCTCCTCATCGAGGGCGAGGTCAACGGCACCGTCACGCTCGCGGAGAACGAGCTCGTGATCGGCAACTCGGGCCGCGTGCATGCCGATATCGAGGCGAAGACCGTGCGCATCGAGGGCGAGGTGCAGGGTGACATCACCGGCAGGGAGCGGGTCGTGATCACCGCCTCCGGCAACGTGCAGGGTAATGTCAGCGCCCCGCGGGTCATGCTTGAGGACGGCGGCCGCTTCAAGGGCAGTATCGACATGGGTGGCAGCAAGGCGGCGGCGGCGCCCTCGCCGGCACCCTCGCAGGCAGCAAAGCCCTCGCCGGCAGAGCCTGCCCCGCAGGCGAAGGCCGGCGTCGCCGGCGTGGAAAAAGCCAGCTAGACAGACACCATGGCAACCGCATCGGCGCGGCGGGAAGAAAGCGGGGTCCTGCGCAGCCGGTTGCTGCCGCGGCTACTCGGGGCGGAACGGCTCGAGAAGCTGGGCACGCCGCACGTGCTGGACTTCGGCCGCGCGAATGCCGACAGTCTCGGCTACTTCAGCAACCACCCGTGCCGGCTGCAGGTGCTGGACGCGGCGGAGACGCTGCTGTCCCTGGCCAAGCGGCCCCGCGACGCGGACAGCCCGCCGGCTGCGGTCGCCGAGTTCGACGCGCTGTTCCCCGAACTCGCCGGCCAGCGCTTCCACATCGTCCTGCTCTGGGACTGCATCAACCTCCTGCCGGTGGGTGACCTGCCGGCCTTCTTCCGCTTCCTCGGCGAGCACCTCCATGACGGCTGCCGGGGCCACGGCTTCATCCTGCACAAGCGCACCGTGGAGCCCCGGCTCCGGCACTTCGGCATCTGCGCGGAAGATACGCTGAGGCTCATCGCGGAACAGCCGCTGACCCTGCACCTGCACAACCGCAAGGCCGTCAACGAGGCCATGGCACCACTGGCCATCGAGCACGCGGTGCTGCACGGGGACGGCCGCCAGGAATTCCTCTTCCGCTAGCCCCGCTTCGGGCGTGCCGGGCCTCAGGCCACGTCCTTCGTCGCTTCCTCGTTCGCCGCGGTGTCGTCGCCGTCGATGACGATTCCCGTTGCCACCTCCTCCGCCGGCGGCTCGACGACTCCCTTCTCCTCCGGGTGCAGGACGGAGCCCACGGCAGCCACGGACGCCTGCATGGTGGTCGTGGTCTTGTACTCGGCCGGCAGGGCCGGGATCGTGAGTACCCGCCAGATGCTGATCGCGGCCATGAGGAACAGCAGCCCCGCCATGAGCAGGAAGAAGCTCTCGAGTCCGAAGCTCGCCTGTACGAAGGACACGGTGAGCGGGCCCGTCACGCAGACGATGCCCGACAGGAGAACGATGGTGCCGCTTGCCGGGGTGATCTCCGCCGGCCGCAGGTGGTCGTGGATGAGGGCCACCACCAGCGAATACTGCGACAGGCAGAAGCCGCCGAAGACGAAGGCAGCGGCATAGAGGCGCGGGCCGGCCGCCGTCTCCGCGGCCGCATAGACGGCGGCGACGCCGGCGAGGATGCTCGCCCCACCGAGGATCCAGCGGCGATCCACCATGTCGGAGAGCTGCCCCAGGGGCCACTGCAGCAGCATGGCGCCACCGAGGAGCGCGCCCATGAACAGGGCGACCTCCTCGGCACTGAGGCCGAGCTTGGCCGCGTAGACGGCCCCCATGCCGTACACCATGCTGCCGCACCACTGGATCAGCACCAGGCCGATCACTCCCATCTTGGCGCGGTACCACAGGTGCCCGAGGCTGACCCGCTCCGAGACCTCCAGCACCGGCGTGCGCAGCACGGTCATGAGGATCGGGATGGCGGCGACGCTGACCAGCACCGAGACGAGCACGAAGAGGGCAAAGCCGCCCGGGTCCGCGAGCGTGAGCAGGAACTGACCGCCCGCCGTACCGGCGAGGAGGATGACCATGTAGGCGGCGAGGATGCGGCCGCGACTCTCGTTGGTCGCCGCCTCGTTCAGCCAGCTCTCGGTCACCACGAAGATGGTCGAGAAGGCGAGGCCCGTCACCAGGCGCATGGCGGCCCAGACCCAGGGGTCGACGAAGCTGGCGTGCACGAGAATGGTCACGGAGGCGACGGCGGAAACGGCCGCGAAGGTGCGGATATGCCCCACCCGGTCGATGAGCCGGGGCGCCCACACGGAGCCGAGCAGGAAACCGGCGAAGTACGAGGACATCACCAGGCCCGTGAGCCCGCCCGCAAAGCCTTCCTGCTCCGCCCGGAAGCCGAGCAGCGTGCCCTGCACGCCGCTCGCCAGGCCGACGAGCAGCAAGCCGAAGAAGAGCGGCCAGAGAGAAAGTAGCGTGCGTGCGGCCATGGTCCGTAACCGGTGCGAGGTCGGCGAGTCTAGGGACGGTACCGGCGGGCTGGCAAGAGGCAATGGGCCGGAAAAGTACCCGCTGCGGACGATCCCGGCGGAGACCGCGTGATGGACAGCACAGAAATGGCTGCCCGGACCCCGCCAGCCGTGGTCCGGATCGCCGTAATCCCCTATGCTGACCGCCGCCAATCAACGGTGTGCATTATGCCCTCTACGCTTGAAACGGCCTCGGGAATGCCGGGGCGGCCGCCGCGTGCAGACTGACGACACAGACCACCTGCTGGAGTGCCTGCTGGCGCTGTGCCGCCTGCACCGCCTGCCGACGACCCGCGAAGCGCTCCGGGCCGGGCTCCCCCTCGGCGACAGCGGCCTGACGCCCTCGCTTTTCGACCGCGCTGCCGGCCGCGCCGGCATGACCAGCCGCATCCTCGCGCGCACGCCGTCGGCGATCGACCGGGCACTGCTGCCCGCCGTCATCCTCCTCGAGGAGCAGAACGCCTGCCTGCTCCTCGGCTGGAGTGACGACGGCGGGCACGCCCGGGTGGTCTTCCCGGAGCTGAACGACGCCGAGGTCGAACTCGATGCGGGCGAGCTCGAGCGCCGCGCCAGCGGCGACGTGATCATCTGCCGTCCGCGCTTCCGCTTCGATGCCCGCACGCCGCGCACCGGGACCACGGACCGTGGGCACTGGTTCTGGAGTGCGCTCAGGGAGAACACCCCCATCTACCGGGATGTGCTGCTGGCGGCTTTCTTCATCAACGTGTTCGCCCTGGCGCTGCCCTTGTTCACCATGAACGTGTACGACCGGGTGGTACCGAACTACGCGGTGGAAACGCTGTGGATGCTGGCCGCAGGGGTCATCGTCATCCTGCTCGCGGACATCACGCTGCGCACCATGCGCGGCTACTTCCTCGACCTCGCCAGCAAGCGGGTGGACGTGAAGCTGTCGGCGCGCATCCTCGAGCGCGTGCTCGGCATGCGCCTCGAGCACCGGGCACCGTCCGTCGGTTCCTACGCGGTCAACCTGCGCGCCTTCGAGACCGTGCGCGATTTCATCACCTCGGCCACGATCGCCACGATGATCGACGTGCCCTTCGCCCTTATCTTCATGGCGGTCATCGCCTGGATCGCCTGGCCCATCCTCATCCCAATCGCCATTGGCCTCGCCATCGTGCTGGTCTATGCGCTGATCCTCCAGGGCAAGCTGCGCGAGCTGACCGAGACCACCTTCCGCGCCAGCGCCCAGCGCAACAGCACGCTCATCGAGAGCCTGGTCGGCCTCGATTCCATCAAGGCCATGGGCGCCGAATCGATCATGCAGCGCAAGTGGGAGGACGCCACCGCCTTCCTGAGCCACGTCGGCGTGCAGCTGCGGCTGCTGACCAACTCCAACGTCAACCTTACCCAGTGGGCCTCGCAGATGGTGACCATGTTCGTCATCGTCACCGGCGTGTACCTGATCACCGCCGGCGAGCTGAGCATGGGCGGGCTGATCGCCTGCACGATGCTCTCGGGGCGGATCATGGCGCCCATCTCGCAGGTCGCCGGCCTGCTGACCCAGTATCACAACGCAGAGATCGCCCTGAAGTCCCTCGACGAGGTCATGAAGACGCCGGTGGAGCGCCCCGAGGGCGCCCAGTTCCTCTCCCGGGAGATGTTCCGCGGCGAGATCGAGTTCAAGAACGTCAGCTTCAACTACCCGAACGCGGCCATGGCCTCGCTGGAGAACGTCTCCTTCCGCATCAGGCCCGGAGAGCATGTCGCCATCCTCGGCCGGGTCGGCTCGGGCAAGACGACGTTGCAGAAGCTGGCCATGGGCCTCTACCAGCCGTCGGACGGCGCAATCATGATCGACGGCATCGACCTGCGGCAGCTCGATCCCACCGAGTTGCGCTCCCGCATCGGCTACGTGCCCCAGGATGTCACCCTGTTCTACGGCAGCCTGCGCGACAACCTGACCCTGGCCCACACGGGCGTGGGCGACAGCGCGCTGGTGCGGGCTGCGGAGATCGCCAACCTCGGCGAATTCATCAACCGCCACCCGGAAGGCTTCGACATGATGATCGGCGAGCGCGGCGACTCGCTCTCCGGCGGACAGCGCAAGTGCGTCGCCCTCGCCCGCGCCATCGTCGGCGACCCGCCGATCCTGCTCATGGACGAACCGACCGGGTCCATGGACCACTCGACGGAAAGTGCCGTACGCAAGCACCTCGAGGAATACATCCAGGGGCGGACCTGGCTGGTGGTGACGCACCGCAACTCGCTGCTGTCCATGGTCGAGCGCATCATCGTCGTCGACAACGGCCGGATCGTCGCTGACGGTCCCCGCGACAAGGTTATCGAGGCCCTGCAGCAGGGTCGCATCGGGAAAGCGAAATGAACGGGGCGGAGCACAGGGACGATCGCGACGAGGCCCAGGCCCCGCCGACAGCCCCGGGGGCGGAGGACAGCACCCCGCGCAGGCCCGGCGCTGGCCGGCGCTTCGTGGACCGCCTGTTTGCGCCGTGGATGCGCGAAGTGGAGGCGGATGCCATCAACTGGCAGCAGGACGCGCACCAGGCGAGGATCGAGCAGAACCCGCTGCGTGCCCGGGCGCTCCTGTATGCCGTGGCGCTCACGGTGATCGCGCTGATCGCCTGGGCCGCCTTCGCCGAAGTCGACGAAGTCACCCGCGGCAGTGGCAAGGTCATCCCCTCCCGGCAGGTGCAGGTCATCCAGTCCCAGGACGGCGGCGTGATCCGGGAGATCAATATCCGTGAGGGCCAGGTGGTGAAGGCCGATGAACTGCTGGTACGGCTGGACCAGACCCGCTCGCGCTCCACCCTGCGCGAGAACGTCGCCGAAACGCGCGCCTTGAAACTCAAGGCGCTGCGCCTGCAGGCACTCATCGACCGGGCCCCCTTCGAACCGCCGCCGGAATTCGCGGAGGCCGTGCCGGAGATCGTCGCCGAGGAACGGGAGCTCTACGAGTCCGGCCTCGAGCAGCTGGCCCTGCAGCAGCAGATAGCGCGTGAACAGCTCACCCAGCGGCGGGAGGAGCTCACGGAGGTCACGGCCCGCGAGCGGCAGATGGCGCGCTCCCTCGAGCTGTCGCAGCGGGAGCTGTCCGTGACCCGACCCATGGTCGCGTCCGGCGCCGTGTCGGAGGTCGAGATTCTGCGCCTCGAGCGCGAGGTGAACCAGCTCGCCGGCGAGCGCGACCAGGCCCGGGCGCAGATGCAGCGCATCCGCGCGGCCATCACGGAGGCCGAGCGCAGGGTCGACGAAGTGACCGTGGATTTCCTGAACCTGGCGCGAGAGGACCTCACGGAAACCCTTAGCCGTATCAGCGCCCTCGAAGAGACGCGCACGGGCCTTTCCGACCGGGTCGCGCAGACAGACGTGCGTTCACCGGTGGCCGGTACCATCAAGCAGCTCTATTACAACACCATCGGCGGCGTGGTCCTCCCCGGCAAGGAGATCGTCGAGATCGTCCCGCTGGACGACACGCTCCTGGTGGAAGTGCGCATCCGCCCGCGCGATATCGCCTTCCTGGTACCCGGGCAGGAAGCCCTGGTGAAGTTCTCCGCCTACGACTTCGTGGTCTACGGCGGCCTCGACGGCGTGGTCGAGCATATCGGCGCCGACACGGTGCTGGACGAAGAGGGCAACCCTTTCTACAAGGTCAACGTGCGGACCCAGGATGCCAGCCTCGGCAAAGACAAGCCCATCATCCCCGGCATGACCGCGGACGTGGATATTCTTACCGGCAAGAAGACAGTGCTGGCCTACCTCATGAAGCCCGTGCTCCGCGCCAAGGCGTACGCGCTTTCCGAGCGCTGAGCCCGGCTCATGGACCAGCTCTTCCTCTCTGATGGCAATACCCTGGCGGCCCGCTGGCAGGAAGCCTTCCCCCATGCGCGGCTGATTGAACCCGGCGCAGCCGCGGGCATTGCCGGCGCTGCCGACGCCCTCCTCTGGCTCGATGGCGGCCGCATCCGCGACCGGGGAGGCCTGGAGCGCGCGGCACGGCAGGCGCTCGAGGCCTCGCCGCGGGTGATCGTGATGCGCCCGGCGCCGTCGGAAAGCGAGGCCTTCGCGCTGCTCTCGCTCGGCGTCAGCGGTTACTGCCACCTGGCGGCGAGCCCCGCCCAGCTGCGGGAGATCGCCGGGGTGGTTGCCGACGGCGGTATCTGGATGCCGCCGGAGCTGCTGCGGCGCCTGCTGGGCCTGTCGCGGCGGGTAGTTTCCCCGGCGCCGCGCGATGCCGCCGGCGTGGAAAGCCTCACGGAGAAGGAATTCGCCGTCGCCAGCCTCGTCGGCGGCGGTGCCAGCAACCGGGAGATCGCCGAGCGCCTCGCCATGTCCGAGCGCACGGTGAAGTCTCACCTCTCCTCCATCTTTCGCAAGATGGACGTCCGCGACCGGGTACAGCTCGCCCTGGCCATGAACGATATCCCCGTCGACGGCGGAGCCTGAGCGGCGATCCGTGCAGGCGCCGGGGGGCATCGGCAACCGGTAAAACCGCCCGCCTCGAACTCTCGACACCCGCCGGCGACGGGCTTGTGTGCATCAGATCACAAATCTGGCGCTAACTCCTGCCGACCTGCCCAAAAGTACGAGGCGCAACCCGTTCCTTGGCCCCATCCTGTCAACCTGCGAAAGGAGCCACCCGCACCCCGACGCGGGAACAGCCAGTCAAACAGTACGAGGAACACACCCATGGCCGCAGCCGCCATTGCTACCGTCACCGCCATCGAAGGCACCGCCTATGCCCGCAACGCCGAGGGGGAACTGCGCGAACTCAGGGTCGGTGACCAGCTCCGCCAGGGCGAGACCCTGGTCACCCCCGAGGGCAGCCGGGTCGAGCTGGAGCTTGTCGACGGCCAGGCCCTTGCCATTGCCGACGTCCCGGAAGTCCGCATGGATGCGGACATGCTTGCCGAGCTCGCCGCCGGCGCCGATGAGGCGGCCCTGCGTGACGCGACCCTCGACGACGTAATCGCCGCCCTCGAGGGCGACGGCGACCTCTCCGAGGTGCTCGAGGCCACCGCCGCAGGCGCCGGCGCGGACGGCACCAATGCCGGCTCCAGCTTCATCCGCCTGGCCCGCATCAGCGAGGATACGCCCGAGTTCAGCGGGCTGAGATCTGCTTCCAATCCAGACGAAAACCTGTTCGTCGAGCAGGCGGAGCAGATCAACGGAGCCGACGCATCTCCGGACAGCGGCGAAACGCCTCGAGACACCCCGATCACCATCCCGGTGCTGGTCAACGACAATTTCGTCGAGGGTGCCGTCGTCACTGCTGTCAGCAACCCCGCCAACGGGACGGCCACCATCAACGCAGACGGCACCGTAACCTACACGCCCAGCGACGGCTTCACCGGATTGGATACCTTTACCTACACGGTGGTCACGCCGGATGGAAACGTATCAGACAGCGCCGCTGTCACCATCGACGTGACCGCGGTCGAACCGGAACCAGCACCCGAGCCGGCGCCCGAGCCCGAGCCGCAGCCTGAGCCCGAGCCTGAGCCCCAGCCGCAGCCGGAGCCGGAGCCCGAACCCCAGCCGGAGCCGGAGCCGGAGCCCGAGCCCCAGCCGCAGCCGGAGCCCGAACCCCAGCCTGAGCCTGGGCCTGAGCCCGAGCCCAACGTCCTCGCCGATGACGACGAGTCCGCCAGCACGGACGAAGGCGTCGCGGTCGGCGGCAACGTCCTCGACAACACCAACAACCCCGATGGGCCCGAGGCCGCCAGCGTCACCGGCTTCACCTGGT
>NZ_JAVJOA010000001.1:0-203018 GCF_040217025.1 Pseudohaliea sp.
ATATGTTCCCCCATCTGTACCAGCTATAGGTGACAACAGCTGACACAGGCTTACAACAAGAAAACATCATAACCGTATGTATATATTGAGGTTTTGCAACTTGTCGCAACGCGTCACAACAGCAAATCGGGGCAGGTCTCCGGTACCACTGACCCTATTTATCCATATTTTACAAAGGGTTAAGCCGACGTTCCCCCAACCACCCCTCCGAAAAGGCTCGCGCTTTCGACTCACTGCTGTATAGCAGCTCCCTTCACCCAGCACCTCCCCAAGACTTCGCCGATACGACCGATAATGGCCGAAACTCCGACCATGCACGGAGCTGATTCAGGGGTACTTTCAATAGCGCCAGCCGTCCGAACCTCACAAACAGCGTCGACGAGTTGAATTCAGCCACCTACCTATCCAGTGATCGAGCGATCAGCTCCTTCATGATTTCGTTGGTTCCCCCGTAGATTTTCTGCACCCGGGCGTCTGCGTAGGCTCTGGCGATCGGATACTCGCTCATGAATCCATATCCGCCGAACAACTGAAGACACTCGTCAACTACTTCATTTTGCACCTGCGCACCCCACCACTTGGCCATTGACGCCGTCGATGCATCAAGAGTGCCGTCGTCCAGCCTCGCGACACATTCCGTAATGAAGGCCCGTAGCACCTCAGCCTTGGTTGCAACCTCGGCCAGCTTGAAGCGCGTATTCTGGAAATCGAAGATACGCTGGCCGAACGCCTTGCGCTCTTGCGTGTACTCGAGCGTTTTCTCCAGCGCGCAATCAATCGCCCCCAACCCCATGATGCCAGCCATCAGGCGCTCCCAGCCCAACTGTTCCATGAGCTGGTAAAAGCCAAGGCCCTCTTCCACTCCGAGCAGATTGGTCTGCGGCACGCGCACGTCCTCGAAGAACAGTTCCGCCGTGTCCTGGCCCTTCATCCCGATCTTCTTGAGATTCTGTCCACGGCGAAACCCTTCCAGCCCCTCGGTTTCGACAAAGATCAAGGAGATACTCTTCGACCCTTTGGCGTCGTTGCCGGTGCGGGTCACCACGCAGATCAGATCAGCCGTTGCGCCATTGGTGATAAAGGTCTTGGATCCATTGATGACGTAATACTCGCCATCCTTCACTGCCGATGTCTTGACAGCCTGAAGGTCCGACCCCGTACCAGGCTCGGTCATAGCTATCGCGGCAACACTTTCGCCAGTGGCGAGGCGAGCCAGCCATCTTTCCTTCTGCGAAGCATTCCCATAGGCCTCAAGGTAATGGGCAACGATAGTTTGGATCGGAAAGCCCCAGCTGGTGTCACCGGTACGTGCATAGTGATATACAGCAACTGCATCAAAACTGCGCGCCAACCCGGAACCGCCGTATTGCTCCGAAATGGTGCTGCCCAGAAGGCCTATGGCACCGGCCTTGTTCCAGAACTCACGGTCTACCACCCCCTGCTCGTACCAACGCTCAATATTGGGCGTGGCCTCCGCCTCATAAAACTTCGAAATCGTATCGGCAAACATGCTGTGATCTTCGCTGTACCACGCCGACTTGTTAAATCCTGTGTTCATTTCATCCCCCTATGAACACTCCTTGATTGTGGAAAGCCGCTTCGAGTCTGACTCTCTCATCGGCTTCGCTAACTGTTCGCGCTTTGCTTCTCCAGAATGTCTCGAACCGCACTTACAATTGCGTCGGGTCGATCCAACGTCATCATGTGACTAGCCCCGTCAACGGGACGAAACTCTCCAAGCGGCGAAAGCAGGGCCATTGCCCTATGCGCTTCGACCAGGGTTTCATTGATCAACGGCGGATTTGCCGAATTTATAGTTGCGCTCAGCACGATCAGAGGCACGTCTGGGAATTCACCGCCCATCCTCCCGGCAGCGATTTCGCAGGATTCCGGGAGAGATTCCAATTCCCGGCTCGCCGGAGCCGACGCCAGCCCCCGAAGGGAGTCAGCGTAACGAGCCAACACGGCGTTATCGGTTATCTGTCCCGAGTGTTTCACTAGAAAATCCCGCATGGCGTTCCTACCCCAGAGTCGGCCAAAGCCCAATCGACTCAGGAGACGCTGCAAGCGCAACTGGCGCTTGAAGTTCGGTGCGAGACGTTTGCTCTGTGGGTCAGAATAAAGCGTATGGGGTGTTGGATCGACCAGCACCAGGCCAAGAACATCTTCTGGATACTCAAATGCATGTAGCAAAGCACTCAAGCCCGTCAATGACCAGCCCACTATAACTGCCGGCCGCTGAGCGGGGATCAGCTCGATCATGGCGTGCAAGTCAGCCGCGAGCAGGTCGATTGTTCGCCTATCATTTGCGATATCGCTTCTACCTACACCGGCACGATCATAGACAAGCACCGTGGAAAACCTCGCCAGAGCCTCCACCACCGACCCCCATGTGCCTCCGCCCGAGGCACCGAGTTCAAGCACGACCAGGGGCCCGCTACCACGGAGGGTGGCGTACAGCTCCCGCGAACCTATATTGATTTTTCCTGCAAAGTGGGGGGACGGTTGATATTCGTCTGCTGGGCTTAATTTCCTTGGCATGAACCGTTGATCCCATAACCTGGAGGGGCGGCTTTTCTTTGTGCTCTGCCCGCCTGGTCTCCTGATGCCCGAGGGGTTAAAACAACCTGTGCTCGGCTGCAACCATCCCGGACAAACTCAGAACGTCATCGCTCTCAAAAGACAAAACGCAAACCTGACGAACAAGCGCTTTGCTTACCATTCCAGCAAAAACCCAGACCAACTAAAGATCTAAGAAAAAGCGCTGGTCTGAGTATCAATGACTTCATATCGCCCGGACAGCTTTGGTATGCCGTTGAATCCCCGGCTTGAGCTCGAAATTCCGGGCGGATGCCGGTCATTGGATGTTAGAAACCGAGCTGCAGGTTCACCCCAATTGTGCGCGGACGCGCCCGGGTCATGGGGACGCCGGCGTTCGCATTCGTCGCAAGATTTGTGACGCCGGCATCTTCGTTGAACAGATTCTCACCGGTGAGGTATAGCGTCCAGTTTTCCCCTTGCACCCCCAGCCGGGCTTGCGCAAGCGTGACGGCATCGCTTGTTACGGGGGGAAAGCCCAGGCCATAGTCCGCACGCTCATCAACATACTGAGCGGCGAGGAATGCCATTCCTCTCAACCCAGCCACGCCGAGGTCCCAATTGTAAGTCGCGCTCGCGGCCCAGGTTACTTCCGGCGCGAAAGCCACCTGATCGCCCGACTCAATCCCTGCTCCGGGGAGATCCTCTTGATACTCGGTTCGGTTTACGTTGCCCCCGAATTGCAGCGTCAACCCTTCGACGCCGCGGTACACGAGATTAACCTCAGCACCGATGCCCTCAACATCACCGGCGTTCTCCGAGAAGTTAATTGGTGTGTTTGTGATGGGGCTGATTACGCCCAAAAGAGTAATGACGTCCTGCCAGTCTAGATAGTAAGCAGCCGCCTCGACCGACCATCCACTGTCACTGAGTGTAAGCTTCCCGCCGATCTCGTAACTGATGAGATCTTCTTCATCGGTAAATGACCCGACGGGAATACCGGAAATGGCGCCCGTTAAAATCGACGAGCCTGCGTTAGCGGCCCCGCTTCTAAAACCCTGTGCAATATTGAGGTAGTAAAGAGCGTCATCTGTGGGAGTCCAGCTTAAGTTCAACCTCGCGGTTGGCTTGCTAAAGCTCTCAGTGCGGCGTGCCGGTATACCGAGTTGCTCCAGCGGATCCGTTATTGATGGCAAAAGATCCTCAGCCGAACGGTCATCCTCAAAATATCTTGCGCCCACTAACACGCTGAAGCTGTCCGACAGTTGGTATTCGACTTCACCAAAAAGTGCCCACTGCTCTGACACCAAGCGTGTTTCAGAGGCGGGACTTATGACCTCGCCTATACCGGCCAGCACAAAGCCCGAGTTGAGTCCCTGGTCCTGCTCCATATCCAGGTAGAACGCACCCAAGGTCCAGCTCAAGGCGCCATCGCCCTTGGACGACAACCGCACCTCCTGACTGAATGACTCGTTTTCCAGCGGAAGATTTAGGGGCACTCCATAAATATTAAGCTGCAGATCCTGCGTTGCGTCAATCCAGGAGCTTGCGCTGTAAAGGGCAAATTTTTCGAAGTCATACTCTATAGTAAGACTGTAAAGATCAAACTCAGTCGAGCTTTCAAGTTGAGCCGCCGTAACGGGCTGAACTCCAACAGGTGCAAAGGTCACAGGATCAAAGACCGCGAAAACCGGGGAGAACTCGTAGTCCTCAGTGGCTTCCATTCGACCGCCTTCGTTCGTGTTGTGCCACCACGCACCCTTGACACTCAGCCGGTCGGTCGGTGTGAGAAGCAATTTCGCCCGATAGGTCTCTGACTCAAAACCGTTGTAATCGTCCTCTCCGGTCAGGGGCAAGTCGATAAACCCCTCTCGATCGACCGTGGACGCCACGACTCTTGCCGCTAGAAGATCGTCGACGATGGGAATGTTCAGAGCCCCTTGCGCCTGATAACTGTCCCCTCCTCCGTCAGTGCTGGAGAGCGCCAGGTCCAGCTTGCCGGAGAATTCATTCATGACCGGATCGTTAGTGATGATCCTGACGGTTCCGCCCTGGGAACTCGCCCCATAGAGCGTGCCTTGCGGCCCCCTCAGAACCTCCACTCTCGCCAGGTCAAAGGGGTTAAGTTCAGGAACAAAGGTCTGTCCCACTTGCGTATAGGGCAGGTCATCCAGGTAATAGCCGACGGTAGAATCGCCAACAAGCGCAGAAACACCACGTATCTGGATCGTCGTGATGTTCTCATTTCCGGAAGCCGGACTCACACCCGGAACCTGGGACAAGATATCTGATGTTCGGGTGAGCCCCTGCATCTCGATGGTGGCTCCACTGACTGCGCTGATGGAAAAGGAGGTATCCATCACGGTGGCGGCACCCCGCTTTTCAGCCGTTACGAGCACCTCCTCCAATACGGCCTCTTGCGCAGCGGTTGTCAGTGGAAACACCAGCGTTGCCAGCGCAATATTGCCGCACAGGCGAAAATCGACTTCCTGCTTTTTATCTTGCATTCCCCGTCCCTCGTAAGACGTCAGCTTGTGACACGGACGTTACTCGTGGTTGACGGTTTCATGCTTCCTTGATTGCACCTAGACTTAGGCATCTGCCACGGGAGGCATACGTGAGTCTCCTCCGGGAACGACGCCTTTAGCGCCGCATCACGCGCTAGCAACACAACAAAATGGAGGTCGCAGGGACGAGGGGCCGTCCCCCGGGATTACTGGTGTTGGCGCCTAGGAATGACGAGATAGCCTGAACTGGCTCGGGGTGCAGCGATACGCCTGCCGGAATGCGTCACTGAAACTACCGGGCTTGTCGTAACCGATAGTCAAGGCAATGTCGGTGATAGGTAATGCTGTTTCTTCAAGAAGCCTGCAGGCCTGCGACAACCGCTCCTCGTGGACATACTGGCCCAGGGTTGTACCGAACTCAGCTTTGAACGCCCTCATTATTGTGTTTCTGCTTACGCCAATCTCAGCCGCTAGCGCGTCTCCGGCTACGCTCTGGGACAAGTCTGAATCGACGCGGGCCTTTACCAGGCGGGCAACGGTACCTTGATCCAATCTACGTGAGTGTCCTCTGGGTGTGGCACGAGTTTTACTTTCTCGACCGCTGATCACGTAGCAGGCTAGCTCCCTCGCCTTCCCGGCCATGTAGAGCTTCCTCAGCGTTCCCTCAAACGGACACTCGATAATATCCTGCGCAACGCTCAACGCATGGGCGTCGACATCAATGAGTGCCGGTATATTTGAACGAGTGAATGTCTCGATACGCCGCAGGAACGCCTCGCAATCGCGAGAAGCGGGAAACCCGAACTTGTTGAGCGCGCGGACGTCTTTGAAGACAACTGAAACAAGATGCACATCCAGATCAGCGGCGACTGACGAACAGGCGAGGCATCGCTGAGGGTTGAAGCCCGCCAAGGCAAACGGCGCCCATATCCAGGAACCCTCTGGCTTCTGAACCCCAAGACTCAGCCCCCCGCTCAAGAGTACGGTAAAGACCACATCGCCCTCATGGCAACTCCATACGGAATAAGGGTCTTTATGTACGGAATTCCTGACGCGCAAAAACACGCCGTCATCCAGGTCGATAATCTCGGAAAATCCGCGGCCGAAGCTGGGTTCAAAATCAAAGCGAACACCGGAACCTCCGCAGGTCTGGCGCCAACACCAGGTCTCGCACTGCCCCTGGGGGATGAGCCTCGCTTGCTCGACCTTGAGTGAGAGCTCATCGACAAAGGTAGTTTGCAGATCTGGACATCTGCCCCCTAAAAGCTCGGCAGTGTTGCACAGCCTGTACTCCGAGTTGAAAGGCGTCAGTGATGGCTTCTCGCTCAGTTTCATAAGATCTACCGTTCAAGCCCCGGCTTGAAGAAGAAAACCTGCTGACAGTTTGGCCGCATCAGCCTTTGCCATGCAATTCCAGGTCGGAAGCACGCCATGCCTTCATCCCGCCCTCCATGCATGATGCAGGCAGACCGTAGTCCAGGGCCAGCTTTGTCGCCAGTGCGGCTCGCCCCCCCGACCCACAGACCATGATTAAGGTAGCTCCGGATGTCAGCCTTTCATCGCACATCGGTGATGTCGGATCGAGCGCAAACTCGAGGCCACCTCGGTGACTGTGCACAGATCCGGGAATCACCCCGCTGGCCAGCTCTGCGCTGTCTCTAACGTCGACTACGACGTAGCCAGGATCATCGAGTCTCTCGCTGACCTCGTGCACGCTGATGTGCTCAATGGCAGCCCGTGCGTTCTCTACGATTTCTGCGGATGTTAAGTTGCTCATCTCAAATCTCCTGAAAAAACCGGTTCATGCCCGAGCTGCCACCGCCATGATTTCAACCTTGATTCTCGGGTCGAGCAGCTCCGCTCGTACGGTTGCTCTGGCAGGCAGGTTTTCCGTATCTACCCACTGTGCGTACGCCTCTTTGAATTCTCCGTAATCCTCGAAGGACTGGATAAAAACCTGAAGGGAGAGTAAACGTGATCGATGGCTTCCAGATTTCTGCAGCAGGTCATCAATCTGCGCAAAAATCTCCTTGGCTTGGCCTTTCATATCAAGGTCCCAGTTCTCAGGTATCAGTCCCGCTAGGAACACCAGGCTCCCGTAAGCCACAGCCTTGGAGTACTGGCCCGATACCTCACCGGTTCTGTCGATCTTGTCGTCTGTCATGATTCTCCCTCCTCCAGTGTTTGCAAGAGCTTCAATCAGGGGTGACACCGAGCGCTTTCAGTCGGGCGAGAATCTCGGTGGCGATTAACTCTGGTTCCATCGCATCGTGAAGCTTTCCGGCCCCGCCCTTGAGCGCCGTCACCGCTTTAAGCCGGTCCTCCGCGCTTGCATTGGGGTCAAACGTCGCCAGCGATTTACGCATAGGTAACGCAGCACGCATCTTTGGCGATTGAAGAACTTCCGCGCTTGGGTCGATACGGCGTTCATCGTTGCTGTTAACCCAGCGAAGAGTCCCCTCCCTCGCAAGGACAAACGAGGGGAGTCTCGCCGCCGGCGCCAGCGGTGAAACAGTCATCAACGATCGCCCACGCACCTCAAACTTCTGCCGCACACCGCGCTCTCTAGCCTGCTTTGCCATGAGCACACCATCAGACTCCTCCAGGTGTGTGACATCCGGCAAAACCGGCAAAGCCATCTGCTTTGCCACTTGGTAAGGGAAGACACCGCTGGCACCACCGTCCCGGGCGGCCGACCCCGCAAGGACCAGGTCGTATTCGGCCTCTGAAAGATGAGCGGCCGCCGTTGCCGCAGGCTCGACCCCTGGCTCAGGTGCAAGAATGGAGAGAGAGCCGAGCCCCATCCCCAGGTAATCGCGCAGGGAGCGCTCATCGCTCGGACTACCGACGTGTAGGGCATCAACACAGGCACCGTCGTTCTGTTCGCCAAAGCGTAGGGCGAGCTCAAGTGCCTGGGCGTCCACGCTGGAACGACGCCCTCGACAATTCGCCGGATTTACTCCCACCGCGAGCAGCACGCAAATTCTCGTCAACTTGGTCATTCCGGCGCCACTAACTGCCTTAGCATTTCGCTCATTACCTCATCCGCGTCAGCGATATAGCTGGTGTCTGCGCGCTTGATGATCGGTGCGGCTGCATCGGTGTTGACAGCGAGGACCTCCTCACAATTCTCGATCCCCTGGAGGTGTTGAACTGCGCCTGACAGACCCAGGGCAAGGTATACCTTTGCACTCGATGATCTGCCCGATGCCCCAACCTGCCGATCACGGGGCAAATGACCAGCATCGCAGACGACGCGCGAGCCAGCGCGCGTGGCGTTCAAGGCCACAGCTAAATCATTGAAGAGCTGCCAATCTCTAACTCCGCCACCCCCGCAGAGCACAAAAGGCGCCTCCTCGAGAGCCACATCATCAGCGGGAGAGAACTCGGGCCCGAGGTCGACAAGGGAGCTTTCCGCAGGGGCCAGGCTGACTCCCGACTGGAAAGGAGCCGCCTCAAAACTCATCGACAGGACAGGCGGTACAAACCCCTCCTTCGCAGTCAGCACCATCAACCCTTCATGTACCGCATCGCTCTCGCCAGACTGACAGCGAGTGACGCAGTAGTTGCTTCCAATATCATGCGCCCCAATCGCGGGCGTGACCCCGAGCTCAGCAGCGAGCGACCTCGCTGTGTGCCGACCCAATGCCGTGTCAGAAAACACGAAGGCGCGACAGGTCATCTGAATGCTCAAGGAGCAAAGAGCAGCTTCCACGGCAAACCGGCCATCGCTGGCACGAAGACCCGGGATTACCTCATACCGATCGGCACCGGCCTCAGGCAGCCCGACAGCGTCTGAATCCGACAACGCGATCACGGCCGTGCCCGGGTCAAGCCCTGCAATCTGTCGGGCGGCCGCAAGGCATGTCTTGTCAGCAGCAGTTAGCCGTCCTGCCTCGAGGTCCAGTACGGCAATGACGAAACGCTCGGGGTCGACAACACGATGGACAGGCTTTGGTGTTGACGTGGCGCCGGCTTGCATGACTTTCTTTGAAAGACCCGCATTTACATCAAGCCTTGGACGACCTGACGCAGCGACAGTGTACCGACGGCGCGCCCATGGGTCCTTTCTCAACCGGCGTGAGGCCTGCGAGGTGTAAAATCCCCGCGACTGAATCGGCATCTGAGCAAGATGGATCGCAGCTCGAAGGTCTTTTCGGTCGACCTGCCGTTGCAGCTCACTGACGAGCCTGGCCAGGCTATAGCGGCGACGCGCTACACTATCGCTCATTGGCCCATACCCGTCGGTAGCGCCATGTCGACTAACTCAATGACATCGATCACGTCAGCGTTCTTTTCCGCGACACCATCGAACATCAACGCGCAGTTCGGGCACGCGACCGCTACCAGCGAAGCGCCGGTCTCATGGACTTCCTGCATTCTCAAATCGGGGACACGGATTTCTGACGCGATATCCGTGTAGGCAGCACCTCCTCCCCAGCCACAGCAAAACGACTTCTGCCTGCTTCTTGGCATTTCCTGAAGGTCGACACCCACCAGACGAAGAAGCTCGCGAGGGGCGTCATACTCGCCGTTATAGCGACCCAGGTAGCAAGGGTCATGATAGGTCACAGATTTTGGCTCCAGTGCCTCCACCGTCAGCCGCCCCGTCTGTACCAGGGAATGAACAAACTGCGTGTGATGACGCACAGGAAACTCGGCCTCCAGGAACGAGTACTCTTTGCCAAGTGCCTGGAGCACATGAGGGTCTGCAGTAACAATCGTGTCGAAACTGAACCGGCTCAGCGCATCTACGTTTCGGGCGGCAAGATCCTGAAAGGTCGCCTCATCCCCGAGTCGCCGCGCCAGATCGCCAACATCCGCCTCAAGTTTCCCCAGGGTCGCAAAGTTGACGTTTGCCGCTCTCAGTATGCGAATGAGAGCACGAAGCGTGCGCTGCCCTCTAACATCAAATGAGGCCTCGCCCAGCCATAACAAGACCTCAACCTCTTGCCCTTCTGCAATCTGCGGGATGTTTAAATCTGTCGCCCAGCGATCCCTATGCTCAAGTCGTTTTCCTGACACCGTATCTGTCTCACGGAGGTTGGTCAGCGCCTCAGTCCCTTTGCCCGGCACCTGGCCCAGATGGAGAGTCTGGAAACGTCTGATGTCGACGATCGAGTCGACGTGCTCGATCAGCATAGGACACGCCTCGACACAAGCGCGGCAGGTTGTGCAGGCCCAGATCGTTTCTTCTCGAAGAATGCTGTCCGTTGCGATCAGTGCATCAGTCGTCTGTTGGCGTACCTGCTCCCCGCCTGCATCCCTGTTCCCTCGATAGCCTTTGTCCGTCTTGGGACCAATACTGGAGGCCCACAGATCAAAAATGAGTTTCTTCGGATTGAGCGGTGCTCCGGCAGCATGTGCCGGGCAAACGTCCTCGCACCTTCCGCACTGCACACAGGCATCAAAGGACAACAGCTGTTGCCACCGAAAATCGTTCGCAGAGCCTGCGCCAATTCGATCAGCGGTCAGGTCCACCCAACGCAGGCCGGTCGCAGCAAGTTGGTCCTCGAAGCGCTCCTGGCGTGGATGGAAAATCAAATGGGCAGCGCCTGCGAAGGCGTGCCTCATCGGCCCGATAACCATCCCGGGTAGCAGAAACATAATGCCGAAGATACCGCCCGCGAGTACAAGCACTTCGGGCGCACCCCACCACTCAACCTGCACCTCGAACCACGACGCCCAGAAAGTCAGACACAGGAAAGCCGACAGACCTATCAGAGCGATAGGCAGCAGATCGTATGCGCCCGCCGAGACACGACTCGGCCTGACTGACGTATACCGCCTGATACCGGCCAACACGCCGCCACAGCCCATTAAAAAAGCGGCAATGCCGCCCATGGCAAGCAAAGGCCTGCTGCCATCGCCGAACACCACAGCCACCGCCAGGAGCATCAGGCTTGCCACAAACCCACCGGCAGCAAGGACGTGCATTCTCGCCACATAGACATCGCGACTGACCACGTCGTGGACATCAACGAAGTACCGCCGCGCCAGCACCCAGGGCGCTGCGACCTCCCCATCGCGACGACCTTGCCGCCATTTCGAAATACGAAACAGGGCACCCAGTACGAGCAGACCCAAGCCCACGCAAAAGAGAAAAGCCGCTACTTCCACGATCTCAAATGTCCTTGGCAAAGCGGACACTTTCATAGATCGCCGCATGAATGTTGCGACTGGTCACGGCGTCTCCGACACGAAATAGCGCAAACTCACCGGCTTCATTATTCACTACACGCTGCGGCTCAGCAGCAATCAGTTGGTGGTAATCAACCTCTCCAAGATTCCTGGAACGCGGCTTCAGCTTGAAGTAAAGGTCGTCAAGCGGCAGCGTTCCGTTCTCAATCACGATTTGATCGATCAGCCGCTCCTCCTGCTCACCCGTATATGGGCTCTCCAGTACCGCCACGAGCCGGTCGTCTTCCGGGTAAATCTCAACGAGCTTCTGATCAGGCGTGAAGATCACGTCCAGCTGGTAAAGATGCTTACGATAGAGAGCAGCTTCGGTTAAACCGATATCCTGCCCCATGGCGCGGTCATGAGTGACAAACTCAACCTTTGATCCACGCTGCGCAAGAAACTCGGCACACTGGGGTGCCTGGTGCTCACTGTTGTCATCGTAAACGAGCACGTACTGGGCGCCCTCGACTCGTCCTGAAAGAATGTCCCAGGTGGAAACGGCGAGTTCAGCACCACGGACTTGCGCCGTAGCCGGCGTCCCACCAGTGGCCACGATCACGACGTCGGGGGATTCCGCCAGCACCAGGTCCTCCGTAGCTTCCACCCCAAGGCGCAAATCGACACCCAGCTTCCTTACCTGCAGCGCCAACCACTGGACGATATTGGCGAGCGCCTCGTGCCGGGGGGCCTTTGCGGCGAGGTTCACTTGGCCACCAGCCTCAGCATCACGCTCGAAAAGCACCACCTCATGACCTCGAGACGCAGTGACTCGAGCCGCCTCCAGCCCGGCCGGTCCCGCGCCGATAATGACGACTTTTCTGCTTTCGTCCGCCTTGGCAAACTCATAGGGGATTTCTTGCTCCCGCCCCATCGCGGGATTGTGAATGCAGCGTGCCTGCCCGCGGATGTAGAAACGATCGATGCAGTAGTTGGCACCCACACAGGGGCGTATATCCTCCTCGCGACCTTCGACCATCTTCTTGACGATGTGCGGATCGGCCATATGAGGCCGGGTCATTGCCACCATATCAACGTGGCCATCGGCCACAGCTGCGGCCGCAGTGCGCACATCGGTAATCCTCTGGGCATGGAAAATCGGCACATCGACTTCCTGCTTGACCGCACTTGCCAGATATAGAAATGGCGCTACGGGATACGACATCCCTGGCATCGCAAGTGGATGAGAGATGTGATCTTGCGCTTCCCCCCCCATGATCGACAGGTAATCTACAAGGCCACGACTAACGAGCGTCTTGCAGATCTCGATAGCCTCCGGTTGAGTTAGCCCGCCCTTGCGCATCTCGTCGCCTGATAAACGCGCACCAATGATGAAGTCATCACCCACCTGTTCGCGCATTGCTTCAAGGACCTCGATCAAGAAGCGCGCCCGCTTTTCGAGGGTGCCGCCATAGGCATCGGTGCGCACATTAGACAGAGGAGACAGAAACTGCTCGATTAAATGCATGTAGGCGCCACCTACTTCCACGCCCTGCATGCCACCTTTCTTGCAGCGTAGGGCGCCCTCCCCGAAGCCTCTGACGATACGTCTGATGTCCCAATCCTCGGCCTCCTTCGGAAACGAGTGGTTAGTTGGCTCCCGGATGGTTGACGCTGAAACGATAGGCAGCCAGTAATCTTTGTCCCAGATCGCACGACGCCCCATGTGGCCCAGCTGCGACATAACAGTTGCGCCGTGACTGCGAACAACCTTTGCCAGCTCCTGGAAGTAAGGAATGATCTCGTCATTGGACGTGTCGACGTGCCCTGCTTCCTTGTTAGGGGAGTCCGGTGTCACTGACGCTGTCCCCGCGATCATCGTCATCCCGACGCCGCCTTTCGCTTTTTCTTCCTGGTAACGGCGGTACTGCTCCTGCGGAAGCCCTCCTTGCACGAATCCGGACGAGTGAGCTGTAGACATGATCCGATTTCGGATCGTCACACCCTTGATTGTCAGCGGCTGAAGCAGGATGTCGGTCGGACTATCTGACATTTTTTGACTCCGTTCTTGCCCCTCTACCGCGCCTGAGCGGGGCCATATGAAGGTTTTAGATGAAGTGAAAACAGAGCTAACATGTTACATTGATCGCGTCACTGGTCAACGATAAATTTGACGACCGCCTAAACCACAAAGAAAGTCCTCGCAGTCTGCAGATAAGCTGTTGTTTTATCTTGATAAAAAGTAGATGATAATCACTGCGCGCAATTCACAAGCAGTGAACAGGCTCTCTGAGTCCGATGAAGGACCCTACCTAACATGGCAAAGAAAGGCTTAACGCTTCTCGACACGAGCGAGAGCTCGGACCGCCTCGATATCCGAGCGTACGAAGAGATAAAAAGCCGCATCATCCGCAACGATCTGAAGGCGGGTGAGCGACTCACAGAGGCGTGGTTGGCCGAAGAGCTGGGATTAAGCAAAGCCCCGATTCGCACCGCACTTACCCGCCTCTGCCATGAAAACCTCATGCAATCTGAGCGTCGCGTTGGCTATCAGGTCAGAGGGTTTTCCATCGTGGATGTGCGAGAGGTGTTCCTGCTGCGCGAACTCATCGAACCCGAGGTTGCGCGCCTCGCCGCAGGTCGACTGAGCGATGCAGAGATCGATGAACTCAAATCACTCTGCGAACTGGACTACCAACCCACGGACTCGATCAGCCAAGCCGATTTTCTGTCTGTCAATCGCGCGTTCCATGTGCGGCTGGCTGAATGCACGAGAAATTCCCGACTGATTTCGCTGACCGCTCGCTTGCTGGAGGAGTCGGAACGTTTTCTCCATTTTGCACTGTCCTCGAGACCCCTGGGCACAAGGTTTCAGCAGGAACACCTGGAACTGCTTAGCGTGCTGATCATGGGTGATGCGGAAAAGGCCGGACGGATGGTCAAGGAGCAGGTCCACGGCGGCATGGAGGCGATTATCACCGCCATGCTCCTGCCCGAAAAGGACCAGAATCAGTGATCGGCCCCGCAGCGACAGTTTGCCAATCAGTCAGCTTCCCCCGATCTATGAGGCGTTCAACCGGCAGTCGGGTGGCTTCCCCTCGATGACCACTGGCGCTGCGCCATACCGACCCGCGCATCGGTATCGCATGCTGTTCATACTCTTCCTGGTGGGGGCTTCGAGCTACCTCGACCGAAGCATCATCTCCGTACTGCTTGAACCGATAAGAGCCGAATTCCAGGTATCCGATACCATGCTTGGATTGCTAACGGGGCTCTCGTTTGCGCTGCTCTACGCAACGCTCGGTATCCCGGTAGCGAGGCTGGCCGAGTGGTGGGACAGGCGCAAGATCCTGGCGATTGCGGTGTTGCTTTGGAGTGCCATGACCGCGCTTTGCGGGCTGGCACAGAACTTCACACAACTCTTGATGGCGCGATTTGGCGTGGGCGCGGGGGAATCAGGGACTGTCCCCCCTGCGCACTCACTTATTACCGATTACTTTCCCGTAAATCAGAGGGCGACTGCGCTGGCGGTTTTCTCAGCGTCAGGTGTTGTCGGAACGGTCCTTGGTTTTATCCTTGGCGCCCACCTGACCGAGGAATACGGATGGCGCTTCGCCCTGATCGCCGTCGGGGCACCGGGTGCAGTGCTTGCGCTATTGGCTTACACGCTGCTCGATGAGCCACGCTCTCGGAGACCTCAAGACAACCCGGAGGACCGGGAATCTACTCTGGCGGCGTTCCGTGTTCTGGCGGGCAAGCGCAGCTACATCCGGCTCGTCGGAGGCATGGTTGCCTTCTTCATGCTGTCGTTTGGATCGCTGGCGTTTGCACCTTCTTACCTGATACGTGTACTGGAGATCGACCTGAAGACAGTTGGCAGCATCTATGGCGCGGTGGCAGCCTTCGGATCTCTGCCAGGACTCGTGCTTGGTGGGGTTCTGAGTGACCGGTTTTCCAAACGTGACAAGCGATGGCTTTTCTGGACGGCGAGTGTCGCCATGCTGATTTCGTTCCCGGTCTATCTTATTGGCTTTTCTGTGCCTAACTTTTCGCTATTCATTGCTTTGTCAGCGCTTGGCGCAACACTGCTGAATGTCTGCGTTCCACCGATGTACGCGGCACTGCATGAAATCTGCGGATCACAGAGAAGATCGACCGCAGTCGCGGTTCTGTTTTTCTTCGCCAATCTTCTAGGCATGGGCCTGGGACCGGTAATCGCTGGCGCTTTGAGCGATGCGTTCACCATGTCGTTCGGTAACGAGGGCTTGAGATACGCCATCATGACTTCCTTCACCTTTGCCCTCCCCGCTGCGTGGCTCCTGTACCAAGGAGGGAGACTAATGGTGCAAGATATCGAGCCATAGTCTCCTTCGATGCACCCGTAGGCGCAAGCGCCCAAGGGCTCGGGACTCCTTGCCGGCCTAGCTGAGGTCTAAACTGCCAGATGCTCTTTGAAAAACTCGACCATCCTGCGCCATCCAATACGCTGGAGTGCAGCGATACCTGCGGCACTCCCTCCCATGGTCATGTTGATTGGCAGCAATGGGTGCAGGATCGTGCTGCTAAGCGTGGTGGGCCATCCGGGAAAGGTGAACATGTGCCCTGCTCCTCGGGCCGTTAGACTCTCCACGTCATACTCGTAGCCGTGCGCCTCAAACCGCTTTAGCAGGCGCTCAACCGCCAGCTTCGACGGCCACGCCTCGTCTTCTTCGCCCCAGATGAGTAGCACGGGGCAGCGCATGTTCTCCACGGGAATGGCCGCACGCTCGTAGACATCCGCCGCGGCATAGAATGGCTCCAGGTTCAAGCGAGCGTTGAACAGCTGCAGCTCATTCGGCGCCATGTATTCCTCAGGCACGCGAGACCAGTCTTCCGCTGTGCCCGCCCAGGGAAGCGCATCACCGTTCAGGGTCCAGGCCGCGTGGGGCACCTGCATCTCATCGACCGCGCAAAGATAAAGATCGCCCGGGACAGTCGGTACTGCTGCTTTAACCAGCTCGGGAAAACTCGAAGCGACAACCAGGGTGCCTTCACCACCCTTGGATGGTCCGGTCATGCCAATGCGATCGTGACCGAGGTGCTGTCGAAACCAGAGAATGGCATCCCGGAAGTACTCCAACGGGATCCCGATCTGGTGCTTTGGAAGATCCGCGTAGTTGAAGTAGCCGAGCGCAAGCACCGAGAACCCATGAGAGGCAAGAACGGCGGCATCCTCCCGATACACACCGCCGCCGGAACCGGAGATCATCACGACGCCGGGATAACTGCCCGAATCGATCGGCTCGAAAAGCACACCTCTGATCCGGTCGATTTCGATATTCGTCGAACACACGCTGTCAGGCATGGTCTGGCGTAGAAGCGTTGCCCGGTCTATCTCCTGCCCATCACGGCTTACGGAAAGACAGACCTCGTGTTCGGCTCCTAGGCCAAACTGTGGAAGCCCCATTCGGTGCCCGCGCTTCACTCCCGACTCGGAAGGTGTTTTTCCAGCTTTCTTGAAACTCTCCTCTCCCTCTGGCATCTCCGGCACCATGGACCAGAAAAGACCGCTGAGACCGGTTTCCGAATACGTGCCGGAGGACGGCTTCGCACAGGCCATATCGAGATTTCCTTCCGGGTCCACCGCCACGCTGACCTCGGCTGTCCAGGGGACGCCCTCATCGTCAATCAATTCGCTGCGAACCTGCACAGTCTCCTTTGGCAGGAATCCACTGAGCAGAACGGAAGGCTCCCTGTCCATAATGATCTTTTGCGGCTCCACGGCGATACAGGGGCGGCTCACTGAACACCTCCATCAGTCAAGCGCAGTCGAACACCTGCGGCAAACTCAGCCGCCACATCCAGTGTCCCGGATGACGTCTCGGTAAAGTCTACCTTCGCGCTCACTGCTCGCTTAAACTGCGCCAAATCTGCCATCGCAATCTCTACCGCTGACAAGGTCGGGCCCGGCTCTGCCTCGGCCGCATTCAGCTGCGGCACGATCTGCACCCGACACTTACCCTTACCAAACTCGAGACTGGACGCTCTCTCTTTCAACAAGCCGTGGCCGAACGCGTCGAAGTGCTCTGCGGCTTGAGACAAACTAGGCGACTCCAGGACGACTTGCTTCATCACTCCGCCACCATTGCCATGGGTCTTCCACGCCTTCGCAAACGTGGAATCAGGCCGGTGCTGAACGGAGAAACCTTCCATGTAATGGGCGCTAAAGCTCTTGACTAACGCAAAGCTGCTATAGCAAGTCTCGTGCACCGAACCGTCTGGATGCTG
Organism: Pseudohaliea sp.; assembly: GCF_040217025.1. Lineage (GTDB taxonomy): Bacteria > Pseudomonadota > Gammaproteobacteria > Pseudomonadales > Halieaceae > Pseudohaliea. The sequence continues at coordinate 17,433 of NZ_JAVJOA010000001.1, forward strand.
TATCTCCCGCGTAACGTGCTCCTGCAGCGCGGACGGTGCCATACCGATAGATTCACAGTACTCATGTGTTGCTCTAGGATCTTGCATTGACCATACGAGCCCCCATGGCGTGTCTTTACCAGACCTATCCAGCACATCTTTTATCACGGCAAAGGCACCCAGCCGTTCAGGATCCTCGATAGCCAGTAGTTCGATAAAGCTGCCGCCGAGCCAGATCAGTCTGTTCGCCGTGCCAAAGGGGTGTATCGACTTCGCCGTTAAGGTAAACCCCAGCGCCTCATAATCCGCGGAGGCCTGGTTCAGGTCCTTAACGACAATAATGATGTGGTCGACTTCAAAATCCATGTCGCAGGTTCACGCTAGATGAGTGGTCGGGGACCAGGCTTGGCGTTAATCGGTAAGTGAACGTCAGGATCCAGGCCGCGAAGATGCCTCAGAAAATAGTCGATCAGCTGCTTCTGAAAGAAAGGCTCGGCAAACAACGCGTGTGATCTGCCTGGCAGAAACAACAGATCGGGCGCTTTTCCAGCACGCTGTAACGATGCGTAGAAGCGGAGAAGGCTGCTCGGAAGGGCGTTTTCATCCAGGTCCCCATAGGCGAGAAGAAGCTGTCCTCGAAGCGCCTCCGCGTAAGAGGAGGGGGACATCTTGATGTAGTTCGGCGGCTGCTCGTCAGGGTGGCGACGTTCGCGCCGCCCATCACCATAGTCGGGGCTTCCGATATACCGTTCTGCAGCATCGGTAAAAAATGCAGCCGGGTCATAGATGCCAGCGCTTGAAACACCCACATGATAAGTGTCGGGACACAATAACATCGCCATAGCGGAGGCATGACCGCCCCAGGAGTGTCCGTTGACACCCACGCGATCCATATCCATCCAGGACCGCGATTTGGCCAGCTCATGCAGGACGGCAGCGTGATAGCAAACGCCCAGGCGATCCGCCTCGCCGTAGGGCTGATCCTGGAAAGGCTTGCTTCTAAGCGGTGTGCCTGGGCCATCCATAAGCACAACCACGAACCCCATGTCGGCAAGGGTATAGGCACCGTAAACGAACGCTCCGTTCAGCACCTCGTGGAAGTTGCGAGGCTGCGCCACGATCTGAGGACCTGCATAGATCCGCTCGATCACGGGATAGGACAACGATTGATCAAAGTTACGGGGCAGCACCATGACGCCGTGAATACTCTCGCGAAGCCCGGGCAGTACCACCTCGAAAGGTTCTGGCGGTCGCCACCCGATTGATTCGAGAGCTGAGGTGTCAGCGCTGCAGAGGTCCAGGACCGCCGACCCATCAGACCGCCTGAGTGTCGTCCTGGTGGCCGCTTCGCGCGACGATGCGTTGTCGACGAAGTAACTGCCGTCGGGGGATAGCATGGAAGGCGTTCGCAGCCCGGCCAGCACTTTCATGAGATGCAAACCCTGACCGGCAAGCGCGTGATCGAATCCGGCCTCTGTCAACTGCTCGAAACCACTATTCGGCTCTTGCCTATCAAGATCTACACAACAGAGATGGCGGTTGTAGGGGTATTCATCAGGATCCAAACCCGAGGCCGCAAACCAGACTTTCTGCCGCTGCCTATCGACGTAAAGAAGATCCAGAACACGCCAGTCACCTTTTGTTAGAGGCGCAGGTGGAGCCGCGTTATCGAGATCCAGCAAATACAAATGTCCCTCACCCGTAGACTGCGAGTACCAGATGGCTTGGTTTCTATCGGGAAGCACAGCGACAGATGGTGCGTGGTACTCAAAAGACCCGAATTCAGAAAAGGTGCTTGTGGATTCTTCGTGAACGATGCTGACACGCGCGGACTCTGGCGAGATGGCGACCAGCGCGCGTCGCTGAGCATTTCGATTTGCGGCGAGCACGAAGAGCTCCGTGGCATCATCACGCCAGATCGTGAACCCCGTGGTAAGCGCATTTATCTCGAGAGAACCCCATCCCTCGGGAAACTGCAGTTCACTGATCTGGGGGTCATCACTCCTTAAGTCAACCAGCACGTAATCCTGGCGGACACGTCCTGGGTCCCCTGCCAGCGGTAGACGGACGTTGTGGACCCGAGGCCGTAGGGAGCCGTCGTATGGCACCGACTCCATAAACGGGTACGGCTCGACCTCCGATTGGTCGATGCGGGCGCAGAGAAGGAACCGACTATCGGGAGACCAGAAAACCCCCAGTGGCGGAAACTTCGGCAACAACCCTCTGGCGCGATAGATAGCGAGCCTATCGTGGTCCGGCAGCGCGCCGTACCGACGCTCATCGCAGCCGTCAGAAGTAATCCTGGTTGGTTCGCCGCTCTCACCACGCATCCAAAGGTCATAGCCCTCGAGGAACACTGACAGGGTCCCATCGGGGGACGGAAGCTCGGGCGCTGCGGACGTAAGCAACTCAACAGTGTCACCGCCATCGGTGTAGCAGTAGACGTAGCCATTGACTGTAAAGGAGACGGTTGCTGGCGGGCCCTTCAGCGAAATGTCATCAAACGGCAGATCTTCCGCGGCAACGTCGATGGAGAGCAAATCTGAAAGTATCGAAGCAAGTTTCTCGTGATCGAAAGCGGGGGTGACTGAGGCGCTATCAGGATCGCACAAAAGGAATCGTTTTTGCCCATGGCTCCGATCCAGGTACCAGAAGCGATTGCCCTCATCCCCAAGCCAATTCGGCTGCACTTGCGAGTTCGCAACAAGTCCAGCCAGCTGAGTTGGCCAGACCTCGAAGGCCCATTCGTAGCTCTCGGGCTTCACGGTCCGTTGTGAATGACCGGTCCTCATCCCGTTACCGCGGGCAGGATGGTATCGCGCAGCAGGAGCGCCCCGCCGCTCAATCCATCGCCGGAGAAATTCGCGGTCTGCACAACAACTACATCCAGGGCTTTGACAATAAATCCGTACTGCCCGCCCGCGCCTGACAGTGCCACGATCTCATGACCATTGAGCTTCATGTTTCCAATGTGCATGCCATAGCCCGATATGCCGGGAACTTCCGGCGCGCCGATCTCCCGGTAGAAAGCCGCGAGCACCTCACCATCAACACCCGCTGAGGGTATAGTGGCTTCCCGTAACCAATTCGCGGGAACAACCGATCTGCCGCCGAACTCTCCATCCTGGCTGACGCAAAGGACAAATTTCGCAAAGTCTCGCGGCGTCAGCATGAGTCCGGCACAGCCGAGCTCCGCGGGCCATGGCTGCGCGCCAGGAGTGGGAAACTGTCGAGGCCACTCAAAGCGAGTGATGCCCAAAGGTTCAGCGAGCCACTCCCTCGCAAGCTCGGAAAGTGAACTCTGCGACATGTGGCGCAGGGCCTCAGCAATCATCTGGCTATCCGCGCCGCTGTAGCACCAATGTGTTCCCGGATCAGCGACTACCGGCAGATCCGGTCCAAAAAAGAAGTCAACCGGGTCCGGGTTTCTCCCCATCAGCTCGGCGAACTCCATCGTGTTCTGGTAATCGAGGCCAGACTGCATTTTTAAGCAATGGCGGAGTGTGATTCTGCTCTTCCGGGAATCCCAGTGCCCGGGCAAGCGTTCCTGGAAGACCTCGCAGACTGGCTGGTCGATATCGGAAAGCAAGCCCTTGTCCAGGGCAATTCCGACCATGCAGCAAAGCCAGTTCTTGGTGACGGAATGCATGTCGTGCAGTGCGTCCGGTGACCCCTCGTTGAAATAGCGCTCGAACAGCAGCTCACCGTTGTGGATCACCATGAGACTGTCCAACCAGGAGAGGCCTGCCGTCACTGGATCCAGGACCGCAGCAAGTCCATGACTCAGTTCGTCATTATTCGCGCCCGATTTCTCGTCAAATATGTGCGTGCTCATAAGCCCTCCATGATTCCTGTTGGCGCCACCTCGATCGCGTCATTTCGATCAAGCGTCATCCTGCGACCAGCTCCCTCTGCAGGCCTGAATCACTTTGAGAAACAGCCACAGCGCCTGCGCGGTGAGTCTTAATCGAGTGGCTAATGATCGAGGGGTAGGCTCCCGATTTGTGCCTCGGGCCGAGATAGGAAGCAGAGAAATGAATATCAGAAGGATTCACCTGGACTTTCCCGGTCGACATTCCGCTAACCAGCACCCAGGGTAATAGTGCTGCTGGCCTTGCCGGCTCTATCGTGCGCTGCCTCCAGGCGCAGTTCCATTCCTTCCTGGCCATTGACTACCCATTCGATGACCGCCCGATCATCGGTCTGGTCAGAGAGATAGGCCAGCAGCGCTGAGGACACGCGGAAAGCCCGGCCGTTGAGTTCACCACAGTTTTGGGTGGCCCTACCCTGTATAAACTCTGCACCGTCGGGTATTTGCAGGGAAACATTCACGCCGCGCACAGCCTTGACCGCGAGCGATTTCGCACTGCAGTAGGTCGGAAGATAGCCAACGTTTTCAACAACCGCGCGAATCTTCCACTGCTCGGGCCCTAGCTGCGTCGATGTGAAATCTCTAACGTGCAGCAGAGGCGACTGGAGTAGCTGCCAGGAAAACCAATCCGGAAACGGTTCGATCACTTCGTCTAGCAGGTGCGCCGGGGGATTGTAGAGCGTCCGAATGAGATCCCAGCCGCCGATCTCAACCGGACCGAGCTCCGGATGATCGAATTCGTACCAGTCAACGAATCCCGAGGAGCCCAGCACCTCGTCCCCCCAGCGAACCATCTTGAGGTCATCTTCTCCGGGGTGGTCAAAGAACCAGCGGGCAAAGTTTTCTATCTCGACGCCCGCCATCTGGTGCGGTGCCCAGTACTCGACAATCCACGTGTAAATGCCGAAGTTTTCATAGCCCCACTCGACCGAGCCATGAATACTCTCTCCGTGATTGATCCTGAACCCGGAATAGGCATCTTTCGCTGGATAACCGGAAAGTTGAGTGCCCCTTTCCCCCACAGCCTTGTAATGCGCCAAATCGGTGAACGGCAATTCGGTATCGGGTTTCGCAAAACCCGGCCGCAGGAAAACACCGCTGAAGGTGTGACCAGCAACCCAGGTGAAAATGTTGGGATGATCGGACACAAACCTGGCCAATGCCTGCGTCTCTGGCTCCGACAAACTGTACCGCCCTGCGCCCTGCTGCTGACCTTCAGTCACCCAGTTTGACGGCCAGTTCCTGTTGAAATCGACACCTTCCCTTGGGCTTACCGACGGTATCTCGTCAGGCTGCGCGCCCTCGATGGACCCCTCCGCAAACAACCGGTAGTAGTCACCGCCTTCCTCTACGGGATCGCGGGGCACCATAACTCTCGAATCCTCCGGGTGATGCTTCCAGCGACCGTTGGGGTCTTTCACCCGCATCGAGAGAATCCGTCCATCGCCATCGATGTCTTCAGTCAGCATCCGAGGATAGTCACCCTGCGAATGAAAGTAGGGTTTCGTGCCAGATCGCAAGAAACGCGGTCTGGCTGCAAGCGCGGCCTCAGCGCCATCCGGATTCACTCTCGGTATCACGTAGAACGCTCGCGTATCGAGACACCTCTTGACATGATCGTCAGTGCCGACCGTCGAGAGCATCCGCTCAACGTGGTGTATGGCTACTGAGGAGGCTGTGAGCTCTACAGCATGAATGTTGCCATCAAGCAAAAGCGCGGGTTTATCTGCGGCGGGCCCTGTTGCCTTGTTGGTGAGCTCCAAAACCCAGATTTCTCGGCCTTCATGGCTCCTGCCAATTGACCAGAGTCGAAGAAAGTCGCGATGGCTAGCCTCTAAAGCTTTAAGCTTCTCAGTTAAAGCTTCGTAGTTAAGGAAGCACTCTTGTGGCATATCCGCTCTCACTCAGCGCTCCTCTGCATTGGCGCTGGCCATAAATACTTCAACCAGCTCACGCTTAAGAACTTTTCCCAGGGTATTGCGTGGAAAGTCCGACCGCCAGTGAACAACTTTTTGCAGACGCTGGAATTTAGAAAGGCGTCCATTTGCCCATTCACGAACCCCATCAGTATCCAGCTCTTCCAGCTCTGAACGAACAAACGCGACCGGCACCTCACCCCATTTCGGATCGGGCACACCAATCACCGCTGCATCGGTGACCGCGTCGTTAGTCCGCAGCGTGTTTTCGATATCGATGGGAAAAACATTCAACCCGCCTGAAATAATCATGTCCTTTACACGACCTCGGATGTACAGGTAGCCAAGCTCATCGAACTCGCCGATGTCTCCGGTTCGCATGAAGCTCTTGCCGTCTTCCGATTCCCACCGAATGCCCTCGTTGAGATCACCGCCTCCCCAATACCGAGCCATCTGGTAGCGAGAGCGCGCGACGATCTCGCCGATACCAGGCTTCGCGACCTCACTGCCGGACTCGTCGATGAGTCGGAATTCCGAGAGAGGCAACGCTCTTCCAACTGAATCCGGTCGCTGCAACATCTCATCGGGACGAATGACCGTTGCCGCCACTTCGGTCAGCCCCCACAGCTCGTACAGGCGGTCGGGCAACTCAGCCATAAGTCGCGCCTTCATCGCCGGAGGCATTGGCGCACCTGCCGTGATCATGCAGCTGAAACTCTCCATGAGTTCAGGACGGTACAGGCCGGAATCAAACAGCAGTTGAAACTGTGTGGGAACGATAAAAGCGTGCGTTGGGCCCCACTCACTGCACGTGGCGAGAAACCTTTCAACTTCAAAACCTCTGCTCAGGAAAATGCATGCTCCGGTAGCCAGTGCCGGCAAGATGATCATCCAGCTACCGTTGGTATAGGGTGGGGTGCTGACCAATGCGCGAGAACCGCTGTGCATTGAAAAGGCAATGGCAGCGTTCTGCCCGGCTACGATCCGCGCATCGTGCGAATGCACTGCGCCTTTGGGGAGCCCTGTCGTTCCGGAAGAATAGATAATGCTGCATGCACCATCCACATACGAGGCATGGGCCTCGACACCGAGAGAGATCGCTTCTTCGCCGAGTCTGCACCAGGGTGGCAGAGATTGCTGTGATCCCGAGGAGTGGGAGGCTTCTACAAGGCTCTCGTACTCTTCTGAAACCACTATTGTGCGCGCTCCGGCGTCGACGACGAGTCTTGCCACGTCATCGGCAGACAGCATCGTGGAGATCGGCGCGATCACCGCACCGGCCCGCATCGCGCCGAAGATGGTTACGTATGCATCTATGGAGTTACTGACGAGGAACGCGACGCGATCGCCCTCCTTCAATCCGGCCCGAAGAAAATGCCTTGCGCTCTCGGAAACACGCTCGTCAAACTCGGACCAGGACAGTACGAGTCCGCCCTCTCGCAGTGCCTCATCATTTGGGCGCGCCTTGGCGTTGTCTTCGATAAGCCCATCTACACGAAGGCTATAGGGCTTCAGCCCGACAGGCGCTTCCACGTCTACTGTATCCGTTTCCGACTTCACCGTTCAGCGCTCCAGAATCGTTACAAACGCCACGGATTCATCAAAACCGATGACCCCTCCGCCGTTTTCAGCGAGCGCCAGGTGCGCGTTGGGGACCTGCCGTTCGCCTGCTTCACCACGGAGCTGCTCTACTAATTCAACAACCATGGAGACTCCCGTAGCACCGATCGGATGCCCCTTGGACACCAACCCTCCGGACGTATTGAGTGGCGTATCACCGTGGATGCCTGCCCGCCCTTCCTCGATAAACGGGCCACCTTGCCCGGGTGGGCAGAAGCCGAGCATCTCCAACTGATAAATCTCAGAGAATGAGGATGCATCGTGGACTTCCACGACATCGATATCTGAAGGCATCACTCCGGCTCTACGAAACGCTTTTTCCGCAGCGACTTTTGAGAGCCCCGGTTCGTCTAGCGCGCGATACTTCCCTCCGGCACTCTCGCAGGCGAGTACCTTAACCGCACGATTCCTCAACGCCTCGCTAGAAGAGCGAAGATAATCATCCGAAACAAGGAGTAACGCCGCTGCGCCATCGCCCATAGGAGCGCACATGTGCTTGGTGAGCGGAAATGAAATTTCGCGAGCGCTCAACACGTCCTCCACGGTTAGTGGATTTCGGTACTGCGCGCGCTTATTCAGAACGCCAAAGTTGTGAGACTTGGCCGCCGCGGCTGCAAGATGCTCCTGCGTCGTGCCGTAGGTCTGCATGTGCCAGGCCGCCTGCATCGCGTACGTATCCATGAACATGGATCGATCGGCAGGGACGTCGAAGGGGATTCCAACCGCCTTTCCCGCGGCCGAGTAGTAGTCGCGCCACTCATGCTCGTCAAAGCGATCAATACCACCTTTAAACATCTCGGCGGTCGCTGACGCTGGGCGCTCGGGGTCCAGCATCTTCTCAACCCCGACGACAAGAGCCACGTCGATACAACCGGCAAGAATCTCCGCATACGCTCCTCGAAGAGCGGATGAGCCACTCGCGCAAGCGTTGTGAACATTGATCATCGGGACACGCTCTGGGAACAGTCCCTGACGCACCAATGGTGTGAACAGCACCTGGGCACCGCAACTGGTCTGCCCCGTAGTGTAGAGCGTGGTATTTGAAAACCATGCAGACTCGATGTCAGAGCCATCGACGGCATCGATGTCTCGGAGCAGGCCCTCATACACCTCGCGGGTCAGGGCTTTGTAGGATTGATCAATCTTTTTGCCAAACGCTGTTGAAAAGGCGCCCAGCACATACACATCAGTTGCCAAAGTTAGGCCTATATAAATTTTGTTATCCGAACGTTTGGCAAATTTGCACTGCGCAGTTATCGCCGCGCTTCCTCAAGTGCAACTCAGCTTCGGAAATTGCACCGAACGGCGACGCGTATGCACCGGTTTATGACAAGGCAGCAAGTGACGCCGCCACGATAGCTTTGCCGCCGCAGGCTGAAAATGACAAACCTAGTGACGTAGCAGCGAATGCAGTATCGCCTGCGCGTCTTCGGACTGGAGGCGTTGCCCGAGCGATCGAAACTCAGCTGCTATGCGCGCATCCAGCGGCTCGACACATCGATTCAGCAACCGTTTGGTCTCCACCAGTCCTTCACGAGGATTGCTCGCAATCTGCTTAGCAAGGGTCAATGCGCGGGCTGCGCCATCACCATCCGCGACACTCTCCAACGCCAGACCTAACTCGCATGCTCGGGCGGCGTCGACGACTGCACCTGTCAACAGCAAGTAGCGGGCCTGCAAGGATCCAACGCGCTCAGCCAGTAGCAGCGTACTACCAGCCTCGGGAACGAGCCCCAGCGTAATAAAGGGAAATCGCATCGACGCCGACGCCTCGACGATCACCAGGTCGCAATGCAATAAGGCTGTGGCGCCAAAGCCGATTGCTCTTCCCTGCACAGCAGCAATAAGGGGCTTTTCGATCTCTGCGAGGCGGTGTGCCGCGTCAGTAGAGTGGAAGCGACTCCTGTCGTCCAGGTGGCTCCATTCCGCGGGATGGCGATGCAGAAATCCTTCGATATCGTTGCCGGAACTGAAGTCCTTACCGGCGGCCAGCAATACGATGACCGACACGCTATCGTCCTGCTCAAGCATCGCCAACGCTTCGCTCAGCGAGCCATACATGTCTTCATTGAACGCGTTTAGTGTCTCAGGACGGTTGAGCGTAACAACACCAACCCCGTCTGTCCGTTCCAAAGAGATGTACTTCATTGTTTTCCTCCGAAGTCCTGATCATTCACACGCTCGGAGCGACCGTTCCCTGGTTAAGGCTGGAAGCCCACACGGCACGCCTTCGTCGAGTCGTTCAACGGCAGGTTTAGAGATTACTGCCTGAACCGAATTGGGTTCGCCGTCCCGGACGACGCACGCTAGCCTATCAAGGCTTGGCATTACCACTACAACCACGAGAGACCGCATCGGTCATTTGGCAAGAATCCTCCGGTGGTATCAGCCAAGGATGCTGCCTGGTACATTCAGTTTCCCACATTGAGCCCTGCTCACATGCAGGGGTACGGTCAAGCCCGTCCCATGGTTGCGTACCGTCGACTGGGGCGGCAAGGTAAGCGTGGGATTGATAAGGGCGAGTTTCCCGGGAGGGCCGCTAGCATGACAGAACACGATGAATCCGCAGACTTCGAGTTCATAGAGACAGCACAGGCGCTTGAAGAAAACTATGGTGAACCGCTGGAGATTGCAAAAGCGATCATGCTGGACAGCCTGGACGACTATCACACCGCCTTCATCAACGCCTCGCCCTTCTGCTGCATCGCCACCGCCGATGGTAACGGGCAACCCACCATCTCACCCAAGGGGGACGCGCCCGGCTTCGTCAAAGTCATCGACCCCAACACGCTGCTGATACCGGACCGCATGGGTAACAACAAGCTCGAGTCGTTTCACAACCTGATTGAAAATCCCCGACTGGGTCTGATTTTCTTTGTGCCCGGGCACAGGGAGACACTCAGGGTATCGGGGACGGCTCGTCTGCTGAAAAGCAGCGAGCAGTGGGCCTACAGTGAGGTCGATGGCCGCCACCTCGATGTCGGCCTCCTGATCACGGTAACGAAGAGCTACTTCCACTGTGGCAAGGCGGTCATCAGGTCAAAGCTCTGGACAAACGAATACCGGCCGAGGGAACAGATCATGCCCTCCTTTGGCCAGATCATTGGCGAGCAGTCAAAGTCCGGTGAGCAGGCGTCAGTGATGGAGCAGGTGGTTGAACAGGCCTATCAGGATGAACTCTACTGAATTGGTGGCCGGCCGGCGGTCCGGGAGTCCTTGTGCACACGCCGGGCGGTAGCGTCGACAACTACCCGGTTCGCTAACCGGCAACAGGCACGCGTTAGCTGCCTGCTCCAGAGGTGCCAGCCGGCTATCCGCTTCCGACCCACAAACGGCTGTCCTGATGGTTCTCCCTGAAGTCGCAGGAGTGACGGTCAGGCAGAGGGCGGCCTTTGGGTCCGGCGCAGTACCACCCAGGCGGCGAAAAGCACCGCTGACAGTACGAACTCAACGATGGTCAGGAGCACGAAGAGCACCGTGGGCTCACCGACATTGATCCAGGAAAAAAGCCGTCCAATGCCGCCGGCGAAGAACAGGAAAATCAGCCAGCCTGCCCAACGCATGAACTCCTCCAGGCGACGCGCCGCCAGAAGCAGTAGCACGCCGTATACTCCCCAGAAAACGGAATAGAAACGAAACTCGTTGTCCACGTTGACCCCGGCGAGGTCGCCGACGTCACTCGCCGGTAAGCCCGTCAGTCGCAACACTTGATCGAATGCTGCTGCCGTTGTCATCACGCCGAACAGAAAGTTCGACACGGCGATCCCAAGGGCTGAAACGCCCAGCACGATGAACCCAATACGCAAAATCATGCGAGCCAACGCCATGGCTTTACCCTCGCCTGCTGTGCCGACCACTCCCGCTTGTCCACCGCGGGTGAGGCAGCCGGCTTGTCAGCGACAGGCGAAGACGCATGGGCACGTAACGAGAGTTGGTGCAGTCACTTGACCCTGTCCCCGATGCTGAGCCACCTCGCCAGCCCTTGCAATCTACTTGAAGATGGCCGGTAGAGGCTAGCCCGGGCCCGGCCGAAAGCCGACCCGCGGGTCCGGCCACAGCGTTCCCGCGAAAACATATCCAGAATTCACATGAAGTTTTGCATCTAACCTTCTGCAAGCGATCGATTTAGAATCGCCAGCCCTGGCGTACCGTTCAGGCCTGGGCAAGCGCGGGCAGCACCTCCTCGGCGCGACCGGGGACCGGGCGGACGCCCGGGGGCGCATCGGCTGAGGGGTCGATAGACCAGCAGGCGCGGTTGGCTGCGCGCGAATCCTCGACGATCCAGTCGGTGATACCGACGGAGAAGGACGTGCCCGCGAAGAGCACCAGGTCCGCCGTGGGCAGGTAGGCCAGCACGCGCTCGAAGCCGTAGTCCGGGTGGCTCTGGTAGTGCTCGTCGAACCAAAGCACGTGGGGGCGCAGCAGGCCGTCGCCGCAGTGCGGGCAGCGCGGCAGTTGCTCGGGAGAACCGGCGCCGCGTAAGGCCTCGAAAGCGCTGAGTTCGAAAGGTGGCCGTCTGCTAACCCGACGCCCGCCCAGTCAGTCGTCGGCTCTTATCATCAGCCATACGGCAGCATGCTGTAGCGCATAGAAGGAGGCATCCCTGAGGGCGTTGACCCCGGCCTCTACCTGCCACATCTGGAAAAAAGCGCCGCCAAAGGCCCCGAAGATGCCGAACCAGATAATGACGGCCAGCCCGCTGCCGGCCAGGGCGTAGGTCTTCGCGGCGTTGAACTCGGCGCTACTGGCGTTACGTCGCCTTAGAAGATCGGCGGCGCCCTTAGCGCAAAGCATCCCCGCCAGCAGTTCGAGCAGGATGATAATCCAGAGCATCAGCTTGATGAGCAACGGGGACTTGATGGCGAAAGCGAAGGTTTTCGGATAGGCCTCATGGCCCTCCATCGCTGTCATTGTACCGACGAACCATTCCGCTGAGCCGAGATTCGCAATGTTCTGCAGTGCGTAGAACAGGCAGAACAGTGATGCGAATGCCGCGAGCGCAGTCTTGAGATAACGAAGCACCATCTTTCCCCAACTTTTTTATTGTGCGAGCAATAGCTTAGCTACGGGAGAGCGAAGCGCCAGCCTCAATCGCATGCGACCCGCAGCAGGCCATCGCATAAGGCTTATGACCAGGCCTCGTTCGCGATGTGAGAGCGATCCCTGGCGAAGACACCAGATAGTTGCGTCTGGCGCGAAATGACCGTTGGATCAATTGCAGCTGCGTTACCCTCCATCGGAGGGTGGATGGGCATACGTCGCGAATGGCAACACGACAGAGGGTGCAGGGGCTGTGAAAGCGATACCGACGATGATGGGCGCAGCCACCGTGGCGCTGATGTTGGTCAACGGATCGATGGCTCGAGAGAAAAACACCGAGCAGATGGCTGACGACGCTGCCGTGCCGGTGAACATCACCAATGCGGTTCGGGCTGAAACCGATACTATGATTCGGGTCCAGATCGAAACCTTTGACTTGCAGTTCGGAAAGCTAATGCATCTGCGCGACCCCATGACTGCTGAGAACCAGTCCGTCATTCGGGTGAATCAGGACACGCTCTACAGCTCCACAGTTCTGGACCTGGCTGAACCGGTAAGCGTCACGCTTCCAGACGCCGGCGGGCGCTTTCAATCCATGCTTGTCATAAGCCAGGACCACTACAACTTCGGTGAAGCAAAGCCCGGAACTTACCTATTGACTGAAGAAGAAGTGGGTACGCGCTTTGCCTACCTGCTTTTCCGGACTTTCATCGATGTTATGGACCCCGAGGACATTGCAGCAGCTCACGCTGCACAGGATGGAATAAGAGTTTCTGGAGGAGGTCAGGGTCCCTTTGAGGCGCCGAACTGGAGCTTGAAAGACCTCAAGAAGGCGCGCAGCGCAGTCAATGCCTTATCCGAGCTTGGCTACGACACCCGTGTAGCCTTCGGTCGCAAAAGCGAGGTGGAGCCTCTGCAGCATCTGTTAGGAGCGCTTGGTGGATGGGGCGGGCAGCCCCCGTCGATGGCTATCTACGAGAGCCGAGTGGTCGAAAAAAATGATGGCGATACGCCCTATGTGCTTACCGTGAAGGATGTGCCGGTTGACGCTTTCTGGTCCGTAACGGTTTACAACTCCGAGGGTTTCCTGGAGGCGAACGATACGGGGCGAAGTAACTACAACAACTTCAGTGCGGAGCCGAACGCGGACGGTTCCTTCACGATTCACTTCGGCGGTGACCCGACGAAAATCAACTATTTGCCCGTCCCGGAGAACTGGACCTGGGTGGTGAGGCTGCACCAGCCGCGAGAGGAGATCATCGATGGCAGCTGGACTTTCCCCGACCCTGTGCCTCTACCGTAGAGCGGCTAAGCCGGCTGAGTGGCCCAGACCCGCGGCAGCTCGCCGGCCTGAATGACCAGAGACGTGGCTTTTCTTTTTCGATCCGCTCCGTAGCGAGGCCAGTGAAAAATGAACGCAATGAACGGAATAAAGACAATGGCTGTCGTATTGATGATGACGGCCCTGTGTACGGCAGAGGTCCCGCCGGCCCTTGGGGAGGAAGAAATGCCCGAAGTGTTTGCCGACGGCGCCGGTGCCGTGTACGAGCGTGTTGACAATGTGCACCAGGTACGATTCATCGAGATCTTCCTGACCGGCCGCGAGGCAAGTACGGGGAACATCGTCGCCGCCGTCTACAACACCATGTACACCCCCAGGGGCATCCCGGCGTCGAAAGACACTTCCCCGCAAGCGCTGCTCGAGGGCCTCGATTTCGACCGAATTAAAGAGGAATACGGTGTCCTCGGTGCGTCCTTGAACGGCCCGAAACTCTGCCTGCCCGATTGGGTTGAAATCGATGTCGGGGTGCAAAGGGATTTCGACGGTCTTGCGGCCGCGTGGGTCGCCCAGCTGAACCTGGGTAACAGCGCCACCGCCAGTGAAAAAGCGCCCTACGAGCCCACGACTATCGCCCGCGACAGCGGGTTGGGTTGGAACAAGGGCAGGACCGTGATTCTCCTTGACGATGCGGACGGCAACACCTGGATCATGAAAGGGTTCGAGCTGGGCCTCGAACCGCAACGCACTTACGAGGAATTCCTGGCCGCCCTGCCAGGCGTTTACCAGGAGCTCCCGGAGGGATGGAAGGTGCGGGTCAAGACGCTGGAGGAGGATCTGATCGAGAGGCCGGAAGGCGGAGTCGCCTCCATCATGCCGGACGAGTTCTTCAATGTCTTCGACAAGACCGGGCCGGGCATGACCAATTACAAGCCGTAGTACTTTTCCAACATGCGTAGGGCGCTTTGATGGCATCCACCGTCAGGGTGGCCGGCCTGCACGGGAAACGGCGCAAGGCGTAAACATCACTCTCGATGCACGGCCCGCTTTGAAGGGTTTTTTGCCTGCAGCTGGCCGGGAGCGGCCTTCACGCGGATGCCCTCCGCGTTTCCGCGGAAACTTTTCTAGAAATCACTTCAAGTATCGCGTCCATCCTGCTGCACAGGCGCAGCATCGCAGCGCGGGCCTCGCTGTGCCGGTCAGCCCGGAGCGAGGGCGGGCAGCACCTCTTCGGCCCGCCCCGGGATCGGGCGCACGCCCGGGGGCGCATCGGCCGAGGGGTCGATAGACCAGCAGGCGCGGTTGGCTGCGCGCGAATCCTCGACGATCCAGTCGGTGATGCCGACGGAGAAAGAGGTACCCGCGAAGAGCACGATGTCCGCCGTGGGCAGGTAGGCGAGCACGCGCTCGAAGCCGTAGTCCGGGTGGCTCTGGTAGTGCTCGTCGAACCAGAGCACGTGGGGGCGGAGCAGGCCGTCGCCGCAGTGCGGGCAGCGCGGCAACTGCTCGGGGGAACCGGCGCCGCGGAAGGCCTCGAATGCGCTCAGTTCGAAATCCAGCGTGCCGAAGGCGCCCTCGGGACAGTGCGGCGATGCGCAGCGTACCTTGCGCGCCTTGCCATGGATCTCCACCAGGGCGCGGGAACCGGCCCGGTGATGCAGGCCGTCGATGTTCTGCGTGACCAGCAGGGTGCTCGCCCCGCGGGCTTCCAGCGCGTCCTCGAGGGCGACGAGGGCCCGGTGCGCCGGGTTCGGCTCGGCGCCGGCCACCCGCTCGAAGCGGGCCAGGTACCAGGCCCAGGCATCCGCCGGGTCGCGGCGGAAATGGCCCAGCGTCGCCTTTTCCATGATGTCGTTCTTCCACACGGCACCGGGGTCCGTACCGCGGAAGGTGTCTATGCCGGAGGCGAGGGAGACGCCTGCGCCGGTCACGAAGAGCACGGCCCGGGCGCGGGCCAGGGCCTCCGCGAGTTCCTCGATGGCCGCCGCGGTAGCGCTCATCTCAGGCGTAGTGGGATACGTCCGTACCGGCGAGCGCGGAGATGTTCAGCAGCCCGCGGGCGGTGATGGACGGGGTCACGATGTGCACCGTGTTGTCCATGCCCATGAGGATCGGCCCCACCTCCAGCGCGCCGGCACGCATCTTGAGGATGTTGCGCACGCCGGAGGCGGCGTCGCCGTTGGCGAAGACGAGTACGTTGGCCGGGCCCTTGAGCCGCGAGTGCGGGAAGATGCGGCTGCGCAGCTCCGGGTCCAGGGCCGCGTCCGTGTGCATCTCCCCCTCGTAGTCGAAGTCCGGCTCGCGCAGCGCCAGCAGCTCCATGGCCGCGCGCATGCGCCGGCCGGAGTCGATGTCGAGGTTGCCGAACTGGGAGTGGGAGCAGAGCGCGATGTTCGGCCGGAGCCCGAAGCGGCGCACATGGCGGGCGGCGCCGATGACCGTTTCGCAGATCTCCTCCGGCGTGGGCTCCGGGTGCACGTGGGTGTCCGCGATGAACAGCGGTTCGTCCTCCATGATCATCAGCGACAGGGCGCCAACGGCGTGACGACCGTCCCGGGCCAGGACCTGGCGGATGTAGTTGAGGTGCCAGAGATACTGGCCGAAGGTGCCGCAGATCATGCAGTCGGCGTCGCCCAGGTGCACCATGATGGCTGCGATGGCCGTGGTGTTCGTGCGCATGATGACCTTGGCGAGGTCGGGCGTGACGCCGCGCCGCGCCATCAGCGACAGGTAGGTCTCCCAGTAGGCACGGTAGCGCGGGTCCTTCGCCGGGTCGACGATGTCGAAGTCCTCGCCGGGACGCATGCTCAGGCCCGCGCGCTCGCAGCCGCGGAGGATGACCTCGGGGCGGCCGATGAGAATGGGCCGGTCGGTCATCTCCTCGCTGATGGACTGCGCCGCGCGGAGCACGCGCTCGTCCTCCCCCTCGGCGAAGACGATGCGGCGCTCGGACTGGGCCGCGGCGGCGAACACCGGCCGCATGAGCATCGCCGAGCGGAACACGGAGCTGTCGAGGCGGGTCTTGTAGGCCTCGAAGTCGTCCACGGGACGGGTGGCGACCCCCGATTCCATCGCCGCCCGGGCCACGGCGGTCGCGACCACGCCCATGAGGCGCGGGTCGAAGGGCTTGGGAATGAGATAGTCCGCGCCGAAGACCAGCTGCTCACCCTGGTAGGCAGCGGCCGCCTCGGCGCTGGTCGTGGCCCGCGCCAGCGCGGCGATCCCGTCGATGCAGGCGAGCTGCATGGCGTCGTTGATCTCGGTGGCACCCACATCCAGCGCGCCGCGGAAAATGAACGGGAAGCAGAGGACGTTGTTCACCTGGTTCGGGTAATCGGAGCGGCCGGTGGCGATGATCGCGTCGGGCGCCGCCTCGCGGACCTGGTCCGGCATGATCTCAGGCACCGGGTTGGCCAGGGCGAAGACGATGGGCCGCTCGGCCATGCGGCCGACCAGCGCGCCGTCGAGCACCCCGGGGCCCGAGAGGCCGAGAAACAGGTCCGCCCCCTCGATGACATCGGCGAGGGCGCGCGCGGCGGTGGGCTGGGCGAAGGCGGCCTTCTGCGGGTTCATGTCCTCGCTGCGGCCCTCGTAGACCACGCCGTGCAGGTCCACCAGCCAGATGTTCTCGCGGCGAACGCCGAGCTTGAGCAGCATGTTAAGGCAGGCGATGCCGGCTGCGCCGCCGCCCGTGGAGACGACCTTGATGTCCTCGAAGCGCTTGCCGGCGATACGCAGGGCGTTGGTCGCCGCGGCGCCGACCACGATGGCCGTACCGTGCTGGTCGTCGTGGAAGACCGGGATGTTCATGCGCTCGCGGCAGCGCTTCTCCACCACGAAGCAGTCCGGGGCCTTGATGTCCTCGAGGTTCACCGCGCCGAAGGAGGGTTCCATGGCGCAGATGATGTCGGCGAGCTTCTCCGGGTCGGACTCATCGAGCTCGATGTCGAAGCAGTCGATGTTGGCGAACTTCTTGAACAGGACGGCCTTCCCTTCCATGACAGGCTTGGAGGCCAGGGCGCCGATGTTGCCGAGGCCAAGCACGGCACTGCCGTTGGTCACCACGGCCACCAGGTTGCCGCGGGCGGTGTAGTCCGCGGCGCGGCTCGCGTCGGCCCGGATCTCCAGGCAGGCCTCGGCCACGCCCGGCGAATAGGCGCGGGCCAGGTCCTGGCCGTTGGCCAGCGGCTTGGTCGCGCGGATCTCCAGCTTTCCGGGCTTGGGATAGCGGTGGTAGCGCAGTGCCGCCTCGCGGGCGGCCTGGCGGCTCTTGTCGTCGTCCATGGCGATTCAGTTCCGAAAGCGGTCGGTCAGGTCAGGGCAGTGCCGAGTATAAAGCACGCAGGCGGCGCGGCGTTCAACAGTCGGCCGCCGAAAGCAGCCGCCAGAGCCGCGGCAGCGCGGTCTGCGGATCACCGCGGTGCACGACATACGCGGCGTGCGCCGAAGGTTCCTTTGCCGGATCGAGCTCGAGGCTCCACAGCGCGTTGATCTCGTTCGGTACCAGCGAATAGCGGATGTCGATGACCCGGTTCGACCCCGGGGCGGCGAGGGCCACGTAGCCGGCGCTGAACCAGCGGAAGCGCTCGATGTCCCGCGCCTGCTGCGAGGCCGGGTCCAGCCAGGGCAGGTCACGGTCAAGGTCGAGCACGGGAATGGAGTCCCCCGGGCATTGGAGCGGCGCCCAGCCGGTGCGCACCGCGTCCACGAAGAAACGCCCCTCTGCCCGGTAGACCGTCTTCCAGAGGAGGATGTTGGCAAAGCTGGGCTTGGCGACGACCCCGGCGGTTGCGTGGCCGCGCGCCCGCGCCAGTTCCTCCCCGAGTGCGCGCGCCGCCTCCCGCTGGAGGAGCCCGAGACCGAGATAGCCGATGGCCCAGCACAGGCCGAGGACCGCGAAACGCCGGCGGCCCGTCCAGGCGGCGACGACGACTGCCAGCGCCAGCGGCAGGGAGAACAGCGGGTCGATGATGGAGACCACGTTCCAGGCGATGCGCACGTCCGAGAACGGCCAGAACAGCTGCGTGCCATAGGTCGTGCAGGCGTCGAGGAGACCGTGGGTCGCGTAGCCCAGCGTGCAGAAGCCCCAGGTGGCCAGCGGCGTCAATCCTCGCCGCCGGCCGAGGAGCGGGTGCAGCAGCAGCGCGCAGAGGGCGCCGCCGAAGGGGATGAACAGCAGCGAGTGGGTGAACTGCCGGTGGTACTCGAGGAAGAGAAGCGGGTCTTCGCTGGAGCGGATGAGCACGTCGAGGTCCGGCGTCATCCCGGCGAGAAAGCCCAGGAGCCCGGCCACGGCCACCGCGCCCCGCCGCGCAGCGGCCTGGGGCAGGGCCGCGCCGGCGAGTCCCTGGGTCAGCGGATCCATCTGCGCTCCTCGAGTAGTTGAAAATCAGGGGCGCAGCCGCCCGGGGCGCGCCATTGTAGTCGACCCGGTGCGCCCGGGGACAGCGGCTGCAGCATAGATGGGGAAGCCAGGCGGGGCGACCGGTGATAGGCTATGGCTCCGTCCGCCAGGACGCCCGCAGGCATACAGGAAAAAGGAGCACCCCCATGCCTCAACCGCTGCGCCGCGTCGCCCGGCTTACCCCCGCCTGCCTGGTGTTCCTCGCCGCCTGCCAGGGCGGCCCCGCCGACGACGGCGGCTACCGGGCCGAGGTGATTCGCACCAGCCACGGCGTCGCCCACATTACCGCCGATGACTTCGGCAGCCTCGGCTACGGCGAGGGCTACGCCGCCGCCGAGGACCACGGCTGTCACATCGCCCGCGGCCTGGCGGCTGCCCGCGGCGAGCTGGCGCGCTACTTTGGTCCCGGCGACGAGCAGCGCAACGTGGTGTCCGACAGCGTTGTCCGCGCCATCGGCATCCCGGCGCAGGCGCGGGCCGCCTTCGCCGCCGAGGACGCAACCAACCGCGACTGGCTGACCGGCTACACGGCGGGCTACAACCGCTACCTCGCGGAGCAGGGCGAGGCCGCCCCCGGCAGCTGGTGCGCCGGCGAGGACTGGGTGCGCCCGGCGACGCCGGAGGACTTCACGGGCCGCATGGTACTCCTGGCCCAGACCCTGCCGCGCATGGCCGGTGCCCTCGCGGCGGCCCAGCCGCCGGCGGCGGCCAGCACGGCGGCGGTGAGTGACCGGCTGGTCGAGGAGGCGGCGGACGCCATGGCGCTGTCCGGCCTCGGCTCCAACGCCTGGGCCCTCGGCAGCGAGCGGACCGAGAACGGCCGCGGCCTGCTGCTAGCCAACCCGCACTATCCCTGGTACGGCGGCAACCGCTTCTGGGAAAAGCACCTGACCATTCCCGACACCCTCGACGTCTACGGCGCCCACCTCCTCGGTGCCCCCGGTGTGGCCATCGGCTTCAACCGCGGGGTGGCCTGGTCGCACACGGTGTCGGACAGCGAACGTGTCGTGCTCTACCAGCTGGACCTTGTGCCCGGCGAACCGACCAGCTATTTCCTCGAAGGTGAGCCGCGATCCATGACCTCGCGCACGGTCAGGGTACCGGTACTCGGCGAGGACGGCGCGGTCACGGAGATCGAGCGCACGCTGTGGTTCAGCCATCTCGGACCGGTCCTGGTCATGCCCGGCATGCCCTGGACCGAGACCACGGCGTTCACGGCCCGCGACGCCAACGCCGAAAACACCTACCTCCTCTCCCAGTGGCGGGCCATGAACCTGGCTACCGACCTCGACAGCTTCATCGAGGCGCATCGCCGCTGGAACGCGATGCCCTGGGTCAACACCATGGCGGCGAGCGCCGACGGCCGCGCGCTCTACCTGGACAATTCCACGGTCGGCAACCTGAGCGAGGAGGCGATCAGCCTCTGGCAGGAGCGCCTGGCGAGCGACCCGCGCACGGCGAACCTGTACGCGGAGCGGGGCATGATCCTGCTGGACGGGAGTGACAGTCGCTTCGCCTGGGTGGACGTGCCCGGCACACCGGTGCCCGGCACCGTACCCTTCGAACGGCGGCCCCGCCTGGAGCGCCGCGACTACATCTTCAATGCCAACGACAGCTACTGGCTGACCCAGCCGGCGGCGCCGCTCACCGGCTACTCGCCCCTCTACGGCCCGGAGGCCACGGCACGCAGCCTGCGCACGCGCATGAACGTGCAGCTTCTCGCCCCCGACAGCGCCTACGGCTATGCCGGCGAGGACGGCCGCTTCAACCGGAAGGAAATACAGGAAGCGCTGTTCTCCAACCGCAGCCTCGCGGCAGAGTTGCTTAAGGACCGGCTGGTCGATGCCTGCCGGGCCACGCCCACCGTGACCGTCGACGGCGAGCGCCGCGACCTCGCGGCGGCCTGCGACGCCCTCGCCGCCTTTGACGGCCGCTTTGACGAGGACAGCCGCGGCGCCGTGCTCTTCCGCGAGTGGCTGAGCCGCTACGAGTACGCGGAGCACTTCGATGCCGGCAGCCTCTTCGCGGAGCCCTTCGACGCGGCGCGACCGGTCACCACGCCGGCAGGGCTCGCCGACGCGGCGCGGGCCCTGGAGCAGCTTGCCGCTGCGGTCGCGGTCCTCGAGGCCGCGGGGCTGCCGGTCGATGCCCCGCTCGGTGCGGCACAGGCGGCCTACCGCGGGGACGAGCGCTTTCCCGTCCACGGCGGTAACCGCTACGAGGGTGTGGCGAACCTGCAGGTATCCGCGGCGCCCGGCGAGCCACTGCTGCCGGCAGACCTCGGCCACCCCAATGGCGATCTCGATACCGCCCCGGTGGCCGACTCGCGGCTGCTCACGGCCTCGGGCTACCCCATCGTGCACGGCAGCAGCCTCATCCTGACGCTCGCCTTCGAGGAGGCGGGGCCCGTGGGTGAGGCTTTGCTGACCTACAGCCAGTCGGGCGATCCCGCCTCGCCCTGGTTCAGCGACCAGACAGCGCTTTACCGGGCCAAGACCTGGCGGCCCGTACACTTCACGCGCGAGTCGGTCGAGGCAGATCTGCAGTCGCGCCAGGTACTCCGGGGGCCGCGGGACTGACGACGTGAAAGTTCTCGTCACCGGCATCGCCGGCTTCATCGGTTTCCACGTCGCCCGGGCGCTGCTCGCCCGCGGCGACCGGGTCCTTGGCGTCGACAACTTCAACGACTATTACGACGTGCAGCTGAAACGCGACCGGCTGGCGGCGCTGGCGCCGGGCGCCGGAGACCGCCTCGAAACGGTGGAGCTGGATATCGCCGATGCGGCGGCGCTGCGCTCGCTGGTGGCCGACGAAGGGCCGGACGCCGTCGTACATCTCGCCGCCCAGGCCGGTGTGCGCTACTCGCTGGAGCACCCCCACGCCTACACGCACAGCAACATCAACGGTTTCCTCGCCGTGCTCGAGGCCTGCCGTCATCACCCGGTCAAGCACCTCGTGTACGCCTCGTCGAGCTCGGTCTACGGCCTCAATGCCCACATGCCCTTCTCCGTGCACGACAACGTGGACCACCCGGTGTCGCTCTACGCGGCGACCAAGAAAGCCAACGAGCTCATGGCCCACAGCTATGCGCACCTCTACGGCATACCCACCACGGGGCTTCGCTTCTTCACGGTCTACGGGCCCTGGGGCCGGCCGGACATGGCCTATTTCCTGTTCACCCGTGCCATCCTCGCGGGCGAGCCGATCAGGGTCTTCAACGCCGGTGAAATGGCGCGGGACTTCACCTACATCGACGACATCGTCGAGGGCGTGGTGCGGGTGCTGGACCGCCCGGCCACCGCCGACCCCGCCTGGTCCGCCGCTTCGCCGGACCCCGGGAGCAGCTGCGCGCCGTACCGGGTGTTCAACATCGGCAATAACCAGCCGGTACGCCTGCTCGACTTCATCGATACGATTGAGGCGGCGCTGGGCCGCGAGGCCGTGAAGGATTTCCAGCCCATGCAGCCCGGTGACGTCACGGCCACCTGCGCCGACATCGATGCCCTGGGCGCCTGGACCGGCTACCGCCCCTCGACGCCCCTCGCCGAGGGCCTGGCGCAGTTCACGGCCTGGTACCGGGACTACTACGGACAGAGAGAGGACAGCAAACAGCCATGAACGTGGTCATGATCGGCGCCGGTTACGTGGGCCTCGTCAGCGGGGCCTGTTTCGCCGAGTTCGGCGCCCGCGTCACCTGTGTGGACAAGTCACCGGAACGGATCGCCGCGCTGTCGCGCGGCGAGATACCCATCTACGAGCCCGGTCTCGACGACCTGGTTGCGCGCAACGTCGCCGGCGGCCGGCTGCATTTCAGCGGCGAGCTGGCCGGCCCGGTGGCGGCAGCCGACCTGGTATTCATCGCCGTCGGCACCCCGACGCGCCGCGGTGACGGTCACGCGGATCTCCAGTACGTCTACGCCGCCGCCACGGAGCTGGCGGCCCACCTGAACGGCTACACCGTGATCGTCGACAAGTCGACGGTGCCCGTGGGCACCGCCCGGGAGGTGCAGCGGCTGGTGCGCAAGGCGAACCCGGGGGCGGACTTCGACGTGGCCTCGAACCCCGAGTTCCTGCGCGAGGGCTCGGCAATCGGCGACTTCCTGCGCCCGGACCGGGTGGTGCTCGGGGTGGAGTCCGAGCGTGCCGAGGCTCGGCTGCGCGAGCTCTACCGGCCCCTGAACCTCATCGAGGCGCCGATCCTGGTGACGGACCTCGAGAGCGCGGAGCTCATCAAGTACGCGGCCAATGCGTTCCTCGCCACCAAGATCAGCTTCATCAACGAGATCAGCCAGCTCTGCGAGGCGACCGGCGCGGACGTGAACCTGGTCGCCAAGGGCATGGACGGACGCATCGGGCCCAAGTTTCTCCACGCCGGGCCCGGCTACGGCGGCTCCTGCTTTCCCAAGGATACGCTCGCCCTGATCCGCATCGCCCAGGAGCATGGCCTGTCGAGCCGCATCGTGGAGGCGACGGTGGAAGTGAACGCCTCGCAGAAGGCGCGCATGGTCGCAAAGATCCGCCAGGCCCTGGGTGGCAGCGAAGCCGACAAGCGCATCGCGGTACTCGGCCTCACCTTCAAGCCGGAAACGGACGACATGCGCGACGCGCCCGCGCTCGCCATTCTCCCGGCGCTCGCGGACAAGGGCGCGCAGGTCGTCGCCCATGACCCGCAGGGAGTGGACGAGGCCCGCGACCTGCTGCCGGACACGGTGCATTACGCCGGTACCATCGAGGAGGCGCTGGAGGGCGCCGACGCCCTGGTGCTGCTGACCGAGTGGAACCAGTACCGCGGCCTCGACCTCGCCCGCACCCGCGAGCTGATGCGCGGCAATGCCTTCATCGATCTGCGCAACGTGTACGAGCGGAAGCTCATCGAGGGCGCCGGCTTCGCCTACACGGCCGTGGGCCGCTAGGAAGACGCGCCCGCCGGCGTCAGGCTGCCGGGAAACCCTCCGGGTTCTCACGCTGCCAGCGCCAGGCGTCTTCGCACATGCGCTCCAGCCCTAGGCGCGCCTCCCAGCCGAGCAGCGTGCGGGCGCGCTCCGGGTCGGCGTAGCAGCAGGCGATGTCGCCGGGGCGCCGTGCCACCACCTTTGCCGCGATGGGCCGGCCGCTGGCCCGGCGGAACGCCTCGACCACCTCGAGTACCGAGTAGCCGCGCCCGGTGCCGAGGTTAAGCGCCAGTGGCGCGTCGCCGCGGACCTGCTCGAGCCCCTCGAGCGCCGCCGCATGCCCGGCGGCGAGATCCATGACGTGTATGTAGTCACGCACGCCGGTGCCGTCGGCGGTCGGGTAGTCGTCGCCGTAGATGGAGAGACAGTCTCTCCGGCCGACGGCGACCTGGGCGACGAAGGGCACGAGGTTGTTCGGTACGCCCCGGGGGTCTTCGCCGATCAGGCCGCTCTCGTGGGCGCCCACCGGGTTGAAATAGCGCAGCGTCATCAGCTGCCAGCCGGACCCGGAAGCGGCCAGGTCCTTGAGAAGCTCCTCGACCATGAGCTTGCTGCGACCGTAGGGGTTGGTCGCCCGCAGCGGCGCGTCCTCGCGGATCGGCACCTCGTCCGGGTCGCCGTACACCGTCGCGGAAGAGCTGAAGACCAGCCGCCGGATGCCGCAGTCGGCCATCGCGCCCAGCAGGGACAGCGTGCCACCGACGTTGTTGTCGTAGTAGCGAAGCGGTTCTGCGACGGACTCGCCGACGGCCTTCAGCCCGGCGAAGTGGATCACCGAATCCGGCCGCTCTCGTTCCAGTACCTGGCGCACGGCCGCCCCGTCGCGCAGGTCCACCGCATGCACGGGCATCGCTTTCCCGGTAATGGCCTGCAGGCGTGGCAGCACCCCCCGGGAGCTGTTGCTGAAGTTGTCCAGCAGAACGACCTCGGCGCCGCGCGCCGCCAGCTCGACGGCGCAATGGGCCCCGATGTAGCCGCAGCCACCGGTCAACAGCACTTTACCCTGCATGCGAATCCTCCCCTGGCGCCAGTCTAGCGGGACCCCGGCCTAAGCGGAACGTCCCCACCGCCAGGCGGCTGCCGGGCGGCGAGCAGTTCCTCGAGCTGGCGCAGCATCCGCGCCGTATCCGCGGGTGTGGACAGCCGGTGGTCAGCGTCCTTCACCAGCGTGAGCGCCACGTCCCCCGCCAGCGTATCGAGGAGGGCCAGGGATTCGCTGGCGGACACGCTGGCATCTGCCGTGCCGTGAATGATGCGCACGGGCACCGGCAGCGACAACGCGGAGCCATCGAGCAGGCAATGGGATCGCCCCTCTTCGAGCAGCTGCCGGCCGATCGCATAGGGGCGCTCGCCGGGATAATCGCTCGGCAGTTCGCAGGCGCCCTCCGCGGCGAGCTGGGCCAGCCGCGCCTCACCGAGCTGCCGCGGCAGCAGCCGCTCGGTGAAATCTGCCGCCGGCGCCAGCAGCAGGAGCCCGGTACAGCGCTCCGGCCGCCGCCGGGCGAGCAGCAGCGCCAGCCAGCCGCCGAGGGAAGAGCCGACGAGGACCTGCGGCCCTTCGGCGGCCGCATCGAGCACCCGCGTCGCATCGTCCAGCCAGCCGCCGATCGTCCCGTCCACCAGCCGGCCGCCGGAGTCGCCGTGGCCGCGGTAGTCGAAGCGCGTGAAGGCCCGTCCCGCGCTCACGCACCAGCGGTCGAGGGCCGTGGCCTTGTTGCCGCGCATGTCGGAGTTGAAACCGCCGAGAAAAAACACGCCGGGGTCGCAACCGCGCTGCTGGCAGTAGGCGAGCGGCGTGCCGTCGACGGCGCTGAGAAAGCGCGCGATCTGCTCACTTACCATCCCTTCAGGCATAGCCAACCCTCCGCCTCATTACTTAATGGTCTGCTGGACGCTCGAAAACCGCCATGCTACTTTCACGACAGCCTGAAACAAAGCGCATGAAAGGCTGAAACAAGGCGGTTACAGCGACTGCCGGCGAGGTCCCCCGATCACGTATTCGTGCAGGGACCACGAGGGGGCAACACAACCTCGCCGCAGAAGCACAACGCTGTGCCCGCATTACCCTGAAAAACTGTTCCCGGGAATCGGGGGTAACAATGAGAACCGAGACAGCGCCCTGGCGCCCTGTGCAGCCCGCGGAAGGCGCCGGCCGATGAACCTGTCGATCTCCGGCAAGATCAACCTGCTGATCACCGCGCTGGCGGTGACGGCCGGCATCAGCCTCGTCCTCTTCATCGGCCAGCGCGAGTACGCCCACCAGCGCGACCAGCTGGTCCTCCAGGCCTCCACCGCGGTCTCCGGCCAGCCACACCTGCAGCTCACGCTCTACTTCCGCGAGCCGGCGGAGATCAACGCCGTGCTCGATCAATTCCTCAAGCTGTCGCCGGCGGTGCGCCACGCCGTACTCCGGGACAGCGTCGGCGATGTCATCGTCCGGGCGGACCGGCCCTGGGCCGAGGGCACGCTGTTGCCGCGCTTCAGTGATGCCCGCGGCGACCGGTCCCCGCTCGAGCAGTCGCTGTTCACTCACCACAGCCGCTTCGCACCCCCGGGCTTCGCCGCCGTGGCGGCGATCACCGGTGGCGAAACGGTAACCGAGTTGATGCTGCCGATCACGTCCCTCGTGAACCCGACCGTGCCCGGTCTGTCGCGGGAGGATTTCGCATTGACCCTGGCCAATCCGAACCAGGTGAACAGCATCTTCGTCAGCGGCTACATCGACCTCGGTATCAGCAGCCTGATGCTCGTTGCGCAAACCGTTCCCGCGGTCACCCTGTCGGCGGGCTTCGGCCTGGCTATCGTGCTGTTCTGTGCCCTCATCGCCCGCTTTACCACGCGCGGTATTACCCGTCCCCTGAGGGAGATGGCGGCGGTCGCCGACGACATCGCCGCGGGCAAGCAGGCCGAGATGCTGAAGATTCGCGGCAGCGGCGAAATCAGTGATATCGCCAACGTCCTGAACACGGTCATCGCCGGCATGGCGGGGGAGAAGCAGCGCATGCACACGGATCGGCGGCTGCTGTCGATGAAAGTGGATGAGCGCGATGCGCAGCTGACCGAGCGGCAGCAGAAGCTGGACCGCGCGGTGAAGCGGGTGACCGAGACCAAGGACCGGTTGCGGCACCTCGCCTACTTCGACACGCTGACCTCCCTGCCCAACCGGCGCCTTTTCACCGAGCAGCTGTCGCTGCTGCTCAAGCTCGCGGCACGCAACAAGCAGCAGGTCGGCCTGATGCTGCTGGACCTCGACAACTTCAAGCGCGTCAACGACTCCCTCGGGCACCGCGCCGGCGATGAACTGCTGAAGGAGGTGGGCAACCGGCTGGCCAAAAGCGTCCGCGAATCGGACGTTATCCACCGCAATGCCGACGACGAGGCGCGCATGGATCTCTCGCGCATGGGCGGCGACGAGTTCACCTTGGTGCTCAACCAGCTGGACCACGCCGAGGGCGCGAGCCGCGTGGCCGCACGCCTCGCCGAGGCTATCGCCCGCCCCTTCTCGTTGAACGGGCAGGAGATCATCATCACCTGCTCCATCGGCATCGCCCTGGCCCCCGAGCACGCGGAGGATGTGGAAGGACTGCTGCGCGCGGCGGACACCGCCATGTTCAACGCCAAGAAGCAGGGGCGGAACCGCTACCTGTTCTACCGGGAGGACATGGAGGGAGCGAACCTGGAGCGCCTGAAGCTGGAAACGGAACTGCGCAAGGCCCGGGAACGCGACCAGCTGCTACTGCACTACCAGCCCCAGGTCGACTCGCGCAGCGGCGAAATCGTCGGCACCGAGTCGCTCGTGCGCTGGCAGCACCCGGAGTTCGGCATGGTCCCGCCCTTCAAGTGGATCGACCTCGCCGAGGAGCTGGGCATCATCAACGAGATCGGGGAGTGGGTGCTACGCCGCGCGTGCGCGGACCTGGTCTCGCTCCGCGAGGAAGGGCTCCCCCTGCCCAGGGTTTCCGTGAACGTCTCGGCACTGCAGTTCACCGACGGCTTCGTCGATCTCGTGGGGTCCGTGCTCGAGGATACCGGCCTGCCGCCGGAAGCGCTGCAGATCGAGCTCACCGAGGGCATCATGATCGGCAGCCAGAACGGCGCCGTGCGGATCGTCGAGGACCTCAAGGCCCTGGGTGTTCGGATCGCCATCGATGATTTCGGCACGGGCTATTCGTCCCTCAGCTACCTCACCCGGCTGCCCCTGGACGAGCTGAAGATCGATCGCAGCTTCGTACTCGGGCTCGCCAGGGGTGAGCGCAACGCCGAGCTGGTCCGCGGGATCATCGCCATGGCCAGGAGCCTGCATCTCGAGCTCGTTGTCGAGGGCGTAGAGAGCCCGGAAGAGCTCGCCTTTTTCCAGCACGAGGGCGCCGAGGTGATCCAGGGCTACCTGTTCAGCGCGCCGGTACCGCTGGAGAGGCTGCGCCCCCTGCTGCAACCGGCCTACTTCGAGCGGCAGATCGACCGCCTCACGCGCAAGCTCGCCAGCGGCGACATCCAGCTCGAGCAGGCTTGAGCAGGCCGGGGCTACTGCTGGCCCGCCTGCGCCTGGCGCTGCTTCAGTGCCTGGATCTTGGTCAGGTTCTGCTTGTAGGCATCCGTGATTTTCTCGATGCCGGATTCGGTCAGGCCGCCGTCGTTGCCCGCCACGCTGTAGATCGCGTGCAGGGCCGAGGCCGACATGAGGGACCAGGACACGACGTCGACGCCGATGCCCTCGTTTTTCATGCTGTTGGCGAGTTCGATAAAGCGCTCCATGCACGCCTGGTGCTGCTCGTGCCTGTCTTCGGCCATGGGCCCGGTCTCCGTGGAATTTGTGAGGGGCGGAGTTTACCATTGTCTCCGCGCGGCTTCCGGCCGCTTCGGCGAGGCGCCGTCCTCGGCACCCCGATCCCAGGCTGAAGGAACCGACGCCCGCATGCCCACCCCCCGACGCCTCTGCCTGTTCGCGCTCGCCGTGCTCGCCGCCGGCGCGGCCGCGCAGGAGGACGGGGAACGCTCCCGGGAATGGCGTGGCGAGGTCGGCGTCGGCGCCGAATACGACACCAATGTTTCCGTGGACGAGGTGGACGTGACCTCCGGCGAGGCCGATTCCGCCTGGCTCGTGGACTTCGAACTGGGCGTCACCCAGCCCCTCGGCAAGCAGACCGATCTGAATCTCAACTACGACTTCAGCCAGGCGACCTACGAGCGTTTCTCCCGGGTCGACCGGCAGACCCACATCCTGGGCGCGGATATCGGCACCGACCTGGGCAAGGCCAACACCGGCGTCTCGGCCTACTACATCAACTCCCGCCTGGATGGTGAGCCTTTTCTCGAGTACCTGCGCCTGTCCCCGTCGCTGTCGGGCTTCCTGGCCAAGAAGTGGTTCGCCCGGGGCGCCTATGTCTTTTCCGAGCGCACCATCGAGGACCGCGCCGACCGGGACGCCACGACTCATTCCGGCGAGGCGGACCTCTACTACTTCCACCGCGGCCTGCGCAGCTACTTCAACATCGGCTACCGCTACCGGGACGAGGACGCGACGGCCGCGCGCTTCGATTTCCGCTCCCACGGGCTGAAGCTGCGCTATATACGCCGTTTCGACCTGTTCGAGCGCCAGGCCAAGGTGGAGCTCGCCTGGCGCTTCGAGGCCCGGCGGTACCTTTCACCGACGCCGAGCATCGGCGAGGATCGGGAGGACGATCGAGCGCGCTGGAAACTGGACCTGGAAGTGCCGCTGACGCGGCGGCTGGCGATACAGACCTACGCCAGCTACGGGAACTATGAGTCGAACCTGCCGCGTGCCGACTTCACGCAGACCATTGTCGGCGCGCGGCTGAGCTACGGCTGGTAGCTCAGTTCGCGGCGAGCGTCAGCAGGCCGTAACCGTAGATATCGTCGCGGCCCGGCGGCCCGAGGTCGAGAGCGCTGCGATAGAGCAGATCGACGATGTTATCCGCGGGCTGGAGCTGGCGCAGCCGCGCCGCGGCGGTAACGGCGAAGGGTACGGCGAAGGAAGTGCCGGAGGACGCCGCGTAGCCGCCCCCCGGGCGCGCGTGGCGCAGGTCGACGCCCGGCGCGGCCAGGGCCAGGTAGTCGCCGCGGTTGGCGAGGCGGAATACCCGCTGCCCCGCATCCACGGCCGTAACCGCCACCACCGAGCCGTAGGCCGCCGGGTACATGGGCCGGGCCATCGGGCCGCCGTTGCCGGCCGCCGCCATGATCACCACGTTCTCCCCGGCGGCGCGCTCGAGTGCCGTTTCCAGCAGCCGGTTCGGCGGGCCGGCGAGGCTGATGTTGATGACGTCGACGCCGGAGGACATGAGCCAGTCCACCGCGCGGATCAGGCTCACCGTGCTGGCAATCTCGCCCTGGTCCCGGTCGAGCTCGAATACCGAGGCCGCATAGACCTCGGCCTTCGGCGCGAGGCCCAGGTAGTCGTCGGCACTGCCGGCGATGATGGAGGCGATTGCCGTACCGTGCTCCGCCGGCATCTTCGCACCGGGCCGCGCGAAGGAGCGGGTGCTGATGCTCGAGCGCGCCAGCGCCGGGTGGCTGAGGTCGACATCGCTGTCGATCATGCCGACGCGCAGGGACAGGTTGTCCAGGTCTGCGGGGGGCGGCATGGCCGTGCGCGGCAGCACGCCAGCGCCCTCGGCAACGAGCGGCGCACCCGCGGTGTAGATGTGGTTCAGGTCGACCTCGGCGCGGTCCTTGCCCACCACGTCGAGAACGCCCTGGCGAACCTCGGTGATATCGAAGCTCGAGGGGGCGGCGACCTCGGCGAGGCGCAGGCCCAGCCCCGGCAGCTCCGTCACCGTGTCAAACAGGTAACCCTGCTCGTCGAGTTCCTCGAAGACCGCCGGCTCGGCCATGACCAGCCACTGCTCCTTGAGGATCCGGTCCTCGTTGACCTCGAGGTGACTTTCCAGGTCCTCGACGATCTCGTCGATCTCGGTCTCGAGGCGCTCTTCGATGGCGGCGACGACCTGAGCCTCCACGTCTTCTTCCACGGCGCTTTCCACCGCGTCCTCCACGCCCGCTTCCACGTCGTCCTCGACGCTGGCGGCGACCGATTCTTCCACCGCTTCCTCGACACTGGCAGCAACGGATTCCTCCACTGATTCCTCGACGGTCTCGGCGACGCTCTCCTCGACGGATTCCTCCACGGTCGCCTCGACCGATTCCTCAACGGATTCTTCCACCGAGGCCTCGACGGACTCCTCGACCGTGGCGGCCACCTCCTCCTCCACGGTCTCCTCGACGCTCTCCTCGACGGACGCCTGCACGGACTCCTCGACAGTGGCGGCGACCTCTTCCTCGACGGACTCCTCGACCGTCTCGGCGACGCTTTCCTCGATCGACTCCTCGACCGTGTCATCCACCGACTGTTCGATGGTCTCCTCGATGTCTTCCTCGATATTCTCCTGGATGTTCTGCTCGGTAACCTGCTCGACCTGGTCCTCGACGACGTCCGCGACTTCTTCCTCGACAGCATCTTCGACCGCTTCTTCGACGACCTCCTCGACCTGTTCCTCCACCTCGTCCTCGATTTCCTCCTCGACCGGGTCGGGCCCGAGGAAGCCCCCCACGGGCAGCTGAGCCCGGGCGGGGGCGGTGCTCAGCGCGAGAGCCACCGCCAGGGCGAGGGCAACGGCGGGCAGCCAGGCAGCCAGCTCGCGCAGGGCTTGCGCGGGCAGGCGAACTGCTGCTGGCTTGGAGGGAAAGTCCGGGTATCGATTCATGTTCTGTACCTGCGGCGAGGCAAGGCCGCTCGGGCCGGGAATCCGCTACGTTGACGGACCGGGGGCAGATAAATTCCAGCCGGTGGAATAAACTGGCGCACCCGATCGTCCTCAAAGTGTAGCAGGGAAAGCATGTCGTCGCTCAACGCCAGGCAGCGCAATGACCTGATGGCCGAACTCCAGGGCCTGAGGCGCTTCTGCCTGTCGCTCACCGGCGCAGTGGCCGACGCGGACGACCTCCTGCAGGCAACGGTGGAGCGCATGCTCGAGAAAGGCATGCCCGAGGACGCCCACACCGCCAAGTGGGTCTACCGGGTCTGCAAGAACATCTGGATCGACGAGATGCGCTCCAGGGAGGTTCGCCAGCGCTACTCCCCGGCCGTGCAGGCGGGCACCGATGACACGGTGCCCTCCGCGGAAGTACAGGCCGGCGGCGAGCGCAACCTGCGGGCCGTCAACGAGGCGCTGGGCCGGTTGCCGGACGAGCAGCGGCTGGCCCTGATGCTGGTGACCATTGACGGCAAGAGCTACGCCGAGGCGGCGGAGATCCTGCAGGTGCCCGTGGGGACGATCATGAGCCGGATCGCCCGGGCGCGGAAGAACTTATTGACGGACAGCGCCCTCAGGGACCTTTGACGCCGGGGCGGGCAAGACAGGTGAAGACGATGACGGACCGGGATTACGAACTGCTGTCGCAGTACCTTGACGGAGAGCTGGATGCCGGGGCGACCGCTGCCCTGGAGCACCGGCTGGCCAACGAACCCGACCTCGCCGATCTCCTCGCGCGGCTCCGCCGCCTCGACGCCCACGTCGCCGCCAGTGTCTGCGCGGCCGCCACGGACAGCGTCCCCGAGCATGTCGCCGCCCTGCTGCACGACGACGGCAAGGTGGTCCCGCTGCGCCGCCCGCTCAAGCGCGCGGCCTGGCCGGCGGCCCTCGCCGCCTCGGTGGTGGCCACCCTCGCCCTGCTGCTGGTTCCCGGCGAAGACGGCCGGCAGCCCCTTACCGGCAGCGACGCCCTCCTCGCCGGCGCGCTGGAATCGGAACCGTCGCGCGCCGACGGCTGGGTCGCGCTCGCCGACGGTCGCGCGCTGCAACCGGTACTCACCTTCCCCGACCGCGACGGCAACTGGTGCCGCGAGTTCCTGCTCCGCGACGATGACCAGGACTGGCGCGGCGTCGCCTGCCGGGAAGCGGGTCGCTGGGAAACCCAGGTCGTCGCCCGGGAAGCCTTCCTCGCCGCCGAAGAGGCCTACCGCCCCGCGGGCGCCAGCGACAACGACAAGGTGGCCGGCTTCATCACCCGCAATGCCGCCGATATCGCCCTCGGCGCCAGCGAGGAGCAGGCGCTCATCGCCAGCGACTGGCAGGACGCCCGCTAGCACCCGGCACGCAGCGCACTCGGCCCACTCAAAGCAGTTCACTCCAAGCAGTTCCCACAGCAGCCGATCGCGGCTGCTGTAGCGCTTCTGCGGCTGCCTTGGCTGCGTTAGCTAGCAACACTGACTGGACTGAACGATTACCGGGAAAGGAAAAACAGGTAAAGAAAAGAAACGCGGGGCCCGCAGGCCCCGAGGACCGCGGGCAGGAGCGCTAGCAAGAACTGCCCGGCGGTTCCCGCTACCTGCAGCGCGTCAACGCATGCCGGCGACCCATGTCGCCGCCGAACATACCGTGCACAGGCAGCCTTGAGAGGATGAGGAGCACGCCTACCGCCCCGGGATGACCCTATGCTGGGACTATCCCGGACCCAATGGCTGGAAGGCGCTCCCTCATGAGGGTTTCACTCCACCCTTGCCTTGTTGACGGGTGGTAGGGGACCTTATTCCAGCAATATGCGGGCAGGGGCGAATTTTTTTCAGGCGGGCCGCTTCACGAGCTTGCGGCGGGAGTGCTCCATGAGCGCCCAGAGGATGTTGCTGGAGCTGACCTGCCCCACCAGCGCACCGTCCTCGATCACGGGACGCCGGCGCTGCTTGGTGCGCAGCATGTCCTGGGCGACCTCGACGATGTTGTCCCCGGGGCGACAGGCATTGACGTCGGCGGTCATGGCCTCGTGCACGAAGGACATTTCCGGGTCGCCATCGTTGTAGATCGCAGCGAGTACCGCCTCGATGCAGTCGAGCTCGGAGAGGACACCGACCGGGCGCCCGCTGTCGTCAACGACGGTGACCCCGGTGAGCTTGTACTCCACGAGCGTCTCGATGGCCTGCACGAGGTTGGCATCGCGGTGGATCGTCAGCGGCTTGCGCCGCATGCAATCGGCAATCTTGGTCGGTTGCGGCATCGGCTGGCTCCTTGAGCGCGTCTTGTATCGGCGACGTTACCGCCGCCGCGACGCCGAGTCCAGCGTGGGCCGCGAACCGCGCGAGGCGTGCTATCGTTGGCCCGTTCCGGCTACCACGCACAGTCCAGGGAGAACATCATGAGCAAGGGTTTCGCTTTCAACGGCGCCGTCGTCTGGATCACCGGTGCCTCCTCGGGCATCGGCGAGGAGTTCGCGCGCCAGGCCGCGGCGAAAGGCGCGAAACTGGTCCTCTCGGCCCGGCAGCAGCCGGAACTCGAGCGCGTGCGCGATGCCTGCCTGGCGGCGGGCTCGCCGGACGTACTGGTGCTGCCCCTGGACGTGCTCGACCATGACGCCATGACGGCGAAGACCCGCGCGGTCGTCGATCACTTCGGCCGTATCGACCTGCTGGTGAACAACGCCGGCATCTCGCAGCGCTCGTTCTGCGTGGACACCGACTTCTCCGTCTACCGGCAGATGATGGAGATCAACGTGCTCGGCCAGATCGCCCTGACCCAGGCGGTGCTGCCGGTGATGCTCGAGCAGGGCAGCGGCCATATCGCGGTCACGGCCAGTGTCGCCGGCAAGGTCGGCGCGCCGATGCGGACCGGGTACTGCGCCGCCAAGCACGCGGTCATGGGCTTCTTCGACGCCCTGCGCACGGAGGTCGCCGCCGACAACATCGCCGTCACCACCATCACCCCCGGCTTCATCCGCACCAACGTTGCCCGCAATGCACTGACCGCGGACGGGACCCCCCTCGGCAAGGACGACGACGACATTGCCGGCGGCATGGCCGTGGAGGACTGCGTGCGCGAAATCGTCGCCGGTTTCGAGGCGGGCACGCCGGAAATCGCCGTCGGCGGCGAGATGGAGCTCGGGCTGCTCAGGCTCAAGCGTGAAAACCCGGAACAGGCCTTCGACCTGCTGGCACAAATGGCGGCCGATGCCCGCGCGAAGACCGCCGGCTAGCGGGGCGGCAGCAGCGCCGGCGGCAGGGGCGCGCGCCGGCCCTGCGGGGTCGGCCCGTAGTGCGCAGCCAGGTAATCGAGGATCGGCTCCTCGTCGTCACCGAGCGGCCAGAGACCCTGCGTTTCCTGCATCCAGCGGATCATCGTCTGCCAGCCGGCACGGTCGGCCCGGTTCTGGATCACCAGCCGGGCGCCGTGGCAGACAGTGCAGTGCCGGCTGACCAGGGCTGCCCCGGGCGCAACCACCAGCCCCTCCGCCAGCGGCGCATCTTCCGCTGCCGCGACCAGGGGCAGGAGCAGGCACAGCGCCAGCCGGATACGCACCTCAGGCCACCCGCACCGCGATACGGTGGCAGGCGTTGTTGAGGTATCCGCGCGGGTTCCAGCCCGGCACAACCATGGGCTGGGCGCGGCCCGCACTGTCCGCGGCCCTGGCCCAGACCTCGTAATAGCCGGCCCGGGGGAAACGCAGCTCGCCGCGGAAGCGCTGCCAGGCCAGGCGGTTCGGCGGCGGATCGAGCGTGGCCGGCTGCCAGGTCTGACCGAAATCGATGGACAGGTCCACGCGCGCCACGGCCAGGTCGCCGGCCCACGCGTGGCCGCGAACCGCCAGCGGACTGCTGCCGTGATCAATGCCCGAGCGCGGAAAGGTGATCAGTGACTTCACCGGCATGGACTCGATGATGCACATGGCGTCCGCGGGAACGGATGCGCCGGGCCTCACCGGGTCGCAGGGAACCCGGTAGGACTGGCCGCCCATCTTGGCGCCGTCATGCACCCGGTCGCGGATGCCGAGCCGGTTCACCCACTTGCCCGACGCCGAGGCCGGCCAGCCGCCCGCGACGAGGCGCAGCGGCGCGCCGTGCAACAGCGGGATCGGCTCGTCGTTGAGCGCCCAGGCCAGCAGCGTCTCGTCCTCCCGGGCTTTTGCGATGGGGATGCCGCGGCTGATGGCCTCCTTTGCCGGATCGCCCGAGAGGTGGCTGTCGGCGCCGTGATAGGCCACGTACACAGCGCCCTCCCCCACGCCGGCCGCGTCGAGCAGCTCGCGGAGCCGCAGGCCGGTCCACGCGCCACAGCTGACCGCGCCCGTGGTCCACTGGTTGCCGCGGGCCGGCGGATTGAACTCGTGGCGGCCGTTGCCGCCGCACTCGAGCACGAGCCGGTAGCGGTAAGCCTGGAAGCGCGCCTTCAGTTCGGCCAGGGTAAACACCAGGGGCCGGGGCACGGCCTCACCGTCGATCACCAGCCGCCAGCCTGCCGCGTCAATGCCCGACGGCGGCAGGCCATTGTTGCGCACGAACATGTGCGACGCCGGCGTGACCGGGTCGTCGAGGAGGTGGGCGGGTGTTTCGGCGTTCAGAGGACGGTCGTTCAGGATGCGCAGGCCCGGGACCTTGCCGGGGATGACGAAGTCGCTGTCGCTGTCCGCCAGCGCCGCCGGAATCAGGCCTGCCGGCATCAGCGGTGCAAAAGCCACCTCTGCGCCGAGTAGCGCGGCCATGCGCCCGGCGCCGCCCAGGAACCCCCGGCGCGTGACCGGATCGGAGCGTCGGCCGAAGGCAAGCCAGTCCGCCGCAAGCGGGTCTTCCCGGAAAAGTTCGTGCAGCCCGCGGTCGTGTCTTTTCATGCTGTTTCTCCCAGAACCGGTGACCGGTGCGGTATCGCCGCTAGAGCGTGCCAACGCCTGATCGGCTACCATCGTGCCATGCCCCGCACCGCCGCCCTGATGCTGTTCCTCGCCCTGTTGCTCCCGGGCTGCGGGGGCTATGAACTCAAGAATATCGCAAAGTCGGACATCGACCTGGTCACCGACGAGTTCATCGACGAGACCCGCGCACTGGTGCGGGAGCTGACAGAGAAGCTCTATGCGCGCAACCCCGGGGAACTGCGCAAGGTGGCCGGCATGACGGTGGAGCGACGCCTGCAGTTGCTCAAGGACACACCGGGACCGCTGGACTTCCCCGAGCTCGGGGGCCGCGAGGGCATCGTCGCCCTGGAGGTGGTGTTCAACCCGGCCTTCGAGGGAGACCGGGTATTTGCCCTTGTCGCCGGCCTCGGCGGCATGCTGCGCCAGGCCTACGGCTATAACACGGAGACCTACCTGCTCTCGGAGCCGCTGGAGCCGGAAGCGCTGAAGACCAGCGCGCGCAATATCGAGATCCTCGTGTGGCGCCTGAAAAACACGCGCCGCGCCGACGGCCGGCCCTTCCTGGTCACCAGCGAGTACCGCGGGGTGGTGGACAACCTGTCCTTCGAGCGACTGTTCGGCAAGCTCATCGCCCTGCAGGAAATGATGGCGCGCATCGCGGGGGACGCCGGCGACCGCCGCGTCACCCGGGCGGTGCACGCGGCGTCCTCCATGTTCATCCCCCTGCCGATCTAGCTAGCACGGCCGCGGACCGCTGAAGAACAGGCGGCGCGGGCCTCAGGCGGCCGCCTTCGTCTCCTCGGCGGCACGCTCCCGGGCGATCTGCGGCGGCTCGAAGCGCTCGCCGTAGGCCGCCGCGAGCTCCTCGCAGCGGGCGACGAAGCGGCCGTAGCCGTAGGTCTTCACGAACTGCAGGAAGCCCCCGGTCCACGGCGGTGCGCCGATGCCCATGATGGAACCGATGTTGCCGTCCTCCTCGGAGCGCAGCACGCCCGACTCGAGGCACTTGAGCGACTCGATCACCTGGCGGAACAGGAGCCGGTCCTTGACGTCCTGCTCGGGCACGCAGATTTCCGGGTTGTAGTAGAGCTCGAGGAGCTTCGGCCAGATGGCCCGGCCGCCGTCCCCGGCGTACTCGTAGAAGCCGCCGCCGTGGTGCCGGCCGCCACGACCGTATTCTTCCACCAGCGTGTTGATGACGCCGCGGGTCACGCTGCCGTCGCCCCACTGGTCGAGTACTCCCATTTCCTTCCAGGTCTGCTGCGCCTTGCGGGTCAGCTCCAGGCTCACCTCGTCGTAGACCTGCAGCGGGCCCACGGGCATGCCCACGGCCTTGCCGAGGTTGTCGATGAGTACCGGGTGCATGCCCTCGGCAAGCAGCCGCACGCCCTCGTCGAGATAGGTGCCGAAGGTGCGCGAGGTGAAGAAGCCGAGGGAGTCGTTCACGACGATCGGCGTCTTGCGGATCTGCTGCGTGTAATCGAACGCTTTCGCCAGCGCCTCGTCGGAGGTCTGCTCACCCATGATGATTTCCACCAGGGGCATCTTGTCCACCGGGGAGAAGAAGTGGATGCCGATGAAGTTCGCCGGCTTTTCGCTGGCCTCTGCCAGCTGCGTGATCGGCAGGCTGGACGTGTTCGAGCCCCAGACGCCGCCCTCGGCAAGGTACTGCTCGCTCTTGCGGGTGATCTCGTGCTTCAGGGCCATGTTCTCGAAAACGGCCTCGATGATGAGGTCACAGCCGGCGAGATCCGCGTCCTCGGCCGTGGGCTTGATCAGGGCCAGCACCTCGCTGCGCTGCTCCGGGGTCATGCGGCCGCGCTCCACGCGCTTATCGAGGAGCCCCTCGGAATAGGCCTTACCCTTTTCGGCCGCCTCGAGGGAGACGTCCTTGAGGATCACCTCGATGCCCGCCATGGCGGATACGTAGGCGATGCCCTGCCCCATCATGCCGGCGCCCAGCACACCGACTTTCTTCGTGCTGGTCTTCGGAATCCCGTCCGGGCGGCTCGCGCCGCCGTTCACCTTGTTCAGCCCGAAGAAAAAGGTGCTGATCATGTTCTTCGCCTGCGGCGTGGTCACCAGGTGGGTCAGGCCGCGGGATTCGACGACGAGGGCGGTCTCCAGGTCCAGGCGCGCCGCCTGCACCGCCACGTCGAGAATCTTCTCCGGCGCCGGCAGCAGGCCGCGGGTCTTCTGCCGCAGCATGGCCGTGGCGGCCGGAATAAGCTGGGCGATCTTCGGCGAGTTGGCATCGCCGCCGGGAATGCGGAAGCCCTTCCGATCCCAGGGCTGCACCGCCGCCTCGGGGTCGTCGCGGTTGGCGAGGATCCAGGCCTTCGCCGCCGGCACGAGTTCCTCCTTCTCACGCACCACGTCGTGGATCATGCCTTCGTCCAGGGCCTTGCCCGGCGCGATGCGCTTGCCTTCCAGGAGGTAGGGCAGGGCCTTCTCGAGGCCCAGCAGCTTGGTCAGGCGGACCACGCCGCCGCC
The DNA here is from genome assembly GCF_040217025.1 of Pseudohaliea sp. Taxonomy (GTDB): domain Bacteria; phylum Pseudomonadota; class Gammaproteobacteria; order Pseudomonadales; family Halieaceae; genus Pseudohaliea. The sequence continues at coordinate 56,620 of NZ_JAVJOA010000001.1, forward strand.
CCCGGGCAGCAGCCCCAGGGTGACCTCCGGCAGGCCGAGCTGCACGCTCTTGTCGTCCCAGGCGATGCGGTGGTTGCAGGCCAGGCAGAGCTCGAAGCCGCCGCCGAGGGCGGCGCCGTTGATGGCTGCAACTACCGGCACCGGCAGTTTCTCGAGGCGGCGCAGCTGGTCTTTCACCGTATCGATACCGCCCTTGAAGCGCTCGACATCCGCCGGCGTCACCGCCAGCAGCTCGTGGAGGTCGCCGCCGGCGAAGAACACCTTCTTGGCAGACGCGATGACGACGCCGGTGAGGCCGTCTTCCTGCTCGAGGCGGGCGACGGTCTCGCCCATGGCCTCGCGGTACTCATCGTTCATGGCATTGACCGGCCCGGTCATGTCCATGGTGACGATCACGATGCCGTCGGCGTCCTTGTCGTAGTGGAACACGCTCATGTCTTGAATCCTGTCCGTAATGGCTGCAAGTGCGTCAGACGCGCTCGATGATGGTGGAGATGCCCATGCCGCCGCCCACGCAGAGGGACAGCATGGCGCGCGTGAGGTCGCGGCGCTCCAGCTCGTCGAGCATGGTGCTGACCAGCATGGCGCCGGTCGCCCCCAGCGGGTGGCCCATGGCGATGGCGCCCCCGTTGACGTTGGTGACGCTGTGGTCGATTTCCAGGTCGCGCATGTAGCGCAGGGCGACCGAGGCGAAGGCCTCGTTGATTTCCCAGAGATCGATATCCGCGGTGGTCATGCCGGCCTTCTTCAGGCACTTCTTCGCCGCCGGCCCGGGGCCCGTGAGCATGATCACCGGGTCCGTGGCGAGGACGGCGGTGGCGACGATGCGGGCACGGGGTGTCAGGCCGAGGTCCTTGCCGGCCTTTTCGCTGCCGATGAGCACGGCACTAGCGCCGTCGACGATGCCCGAGGAGTTGCCGGGCGTATGCACGTGGTCGACGCGATCCAGGGTCGGGTACTTCGCCAGGATGACGTCGTCGAAACCCAGGCCGCCCATCATCGCGAAGGAGGGGTTGAGCTGGGCGAGGCCTTCCTGGGTCGTGCCCGGCTTGATGAAGTCGTCGCGCTCGAGGATGGTGAGGCCATTCTCGTCGACCACCGGCACCACCGAGCGGTCGAACCAGCCGCTGTCCCGGGCGTGGGCGGCGCGGCGCTGCGACTCGACGGCGAAGGCGTCGACGTCCTGGCGGCTCCAGCCCTCCAGGGTGGCGATGGTATCGGCGCCGATGCCCTGGGGCACGAAGCCGGTCTTCGCGGCGAAGGCCGGGTCGCCGCCCATGGGGCCGCCGTTGGAGCCCATGGGAACGCGGGACATGCTCTCCACCCCCCCGGCCACCACCAGGTCCTCCCAGCCGGAGGCCACCTTCTGTGCCGCGATGTTCACCGCCTCCAGACCCGAGGCGCAGAAGCGGTCGAGCTGGACACCGGCGACCGATTCGTCCCAGTCGGCGTTCATGACGATCATCTTGGCGATGTCGCTGCCCTGCTCGCCGATGGGCGTTACGCAGCCCATGACCACGTCATCGACGTAGGCGGTATCGAGTTCATGGCGCGCCTGCAGGGCCCGCAGCAGGCCCGCGCCGAGGTCGATGGGCTTGACCTCGTGCAGGGTGCCTCCGGGCTTGCCCTTGCTGCGGGGGGTGCGCACGGCGTCGTAGATATAGGCTTCGTTCGGCATGGTCTCGTCCCGTGGGGTCCACTTGAGAGCCCGCATTCTGCCGCCCGCGGCTCGCGGGGGGCAATGACGCCAGCGCCCCGCCCAATTGACCGAAAGTGACAGCGCCGCGAGCGCCGCCGTGCTATCCTCGCGGCCCCGCCCGCGGCATGGACAGGAACGGATGGGCAACGCGACGATCAACTACGGCGATGTCTTCGACGCCAGCTTTCACCGCATTCTCGGCGACGGCGCCTTCAATCCTGCCTTCACGTCCCGCTTTTACGAGATCTTCCTCGGCAGGGACCCGGCTATCGCCGACCGCTTCGCCAACACGGACATGAGCGCGCAGAAGACGATGCTGCACGACTCCCTGTTCACGCTGGTGGACTTCTACCGCAACCGCGTGCTCACGCCGCAGCTGCGCCGCCTGGCCGCCATTCACAGCCGGGCCCAGCACGATATCCCGGCGGACCTCTACGACCGCTGGATGAACGCGCTGGCCGCCGCCGTGGCGGAATTCGACCCGGAATACGACGAGGACGTGGGCCTGGCGTGGCGCCTGGTCCTCTCCCCCGGCATCACCTACATGCGCTATTCCTACGACCGCTGAGGCCCCTGCCGTGATCCGCGCACTACGCATCGTCCTGCTGCTTGCCGTCGCTGTCCCGGGGGCGGTACTGGCCGCCCCGCCGGACCACGCGCCCTGGACCGCGCTGCTCGAAGCGCACGTGCGCCCGATCGACGGCGGTGCGAGCACCGTCGTGGACTACGACGGCTTCGCCCGGGACCGGCTCGCCCTCAATCGCTACCTCGACAGCCTGTCGGCGGTGACGCAGGCGGACTTCGACCGCTGGGGTAACGACGAGCAGCTCGCCTTCCTGATCAATGCCTACAACGGGTACACGATTGCCCTCGTGCTGTCGGGCTGGCCGGACCTCGAATCGATCAAGGACCTCGGCGGCTGGCTGCGCACCCCCTGGGAGAAACGCTTCTTCCGCCTGCTCGGCGAGCGTCGCTCCCTGGACGACGTGGAACACGGGCTGATCCGCGGCAGCGGCCGCTACGAAGAGCCGCGGATCCATTTTGCGGTGAACTGCGCGAGCATCGGCTGCCCCGCGCTGCGCCGGGAGGCCTACCTCGGCGCCCGCCTCGACGCCCAGCTGGAGGACCAGGCCCGGCGCTTCCTCGGCGACGAGAGCCGCAACCGGGTCGAGGACGACGCCGTGGCCGTCTCGCCGCTGTTCAAGTGGTACCGGGAGGACTTCACCGCCGGCTGGCGCGGGGCCGACAGCCTCGGCGCCTTCCTAGCGTTGTACGCCGATGCGCTCGGACCGCAAAGCGCAGATCGTGCCGCCCTCGAGGCCGGCGACCTGCCCGTGCGCTTCCTCGACTACGACTGGAGCCTCAACAGCGCCTCTCCCCCCCGCGAGCGCTAGCGTTCGCGCAGCCAGGCGAGCAGCGCCGCGCGCTCCGCGTCCGCCATGGCCGTCACGTTCCCCAGGGGCATGTAGCCGGTCCCCAGCGCCGTCGCCGCGCGGGCGGCCGCCGCGTCCACGGCGGCCAGGGTCTCCAGCTCGAGGCCCAGGGGAGCGGCGGCCATGCCGGGCCAGCTCGGTGCCTGCGCGTGGCAGACCGTGCAGTGCGTCTGTACCAGCGCCAGCGCCTCGGCATCGGAGAGCCGCGGCCCCGCGCCTGCCACGGCGCGGCTGCCGTCCCAGGCCAGCCAGCCGGCCACGGCCAGGAAGCCCGCGAAGGCGATCACGAGAATCGCGGGGCGCACGATGCCCCGATGTCGCAGGTTGAAGAAGTGGCGCGCGAAAGCCGCCAGCGCGAGCAGCAGGAACAATAACAGCGGCGCGGCGCGATGACCGTAGAGCACCGGGTAGTGATTGCTGATCATGCACAGCAGCACCGGCAGCGTGAAGTAGTTGTTGTGCGTCGAGCGCAGCTTGGCCTGGGCCAGCCCCGCCAGCGGCGGCGCTCCCCCGCTCTCCAGGCTGTGCACGAAGGCCCGCTGCGCCGGGATGATGCCGAGGAAGACATTGCCGGCCATGACGGTGCCGAGCAGCATGCCCACGTGCAGGGCCGCCGCGCGCGGCGCGAAGAGCTGGAAGGCCAGCCAGCACACCAGCGCCGTGAACGCGACCATGAGGCCCGCGAACAGCCCCTGGCGCGCGCCCAGCGGGCTGCGCAGCAGCACCTCGTACACCGCCACACCCGCCGCCAGGAACAACAGGCTGGCGAGCACCGCCGCCCCAGGCCCCGGCACCCAGGTGTCCTCGCCGGCGAGCAGCGTCGGCGCCTGCAGGTAGTAGACGAGGCAGAGCAGGAGGAAGCCGGACAGCCAGGTGGCGTAGGCCTCCCAGTAGAACCAGTGCAGCCGGTCGGGCATGGCCGGAGGCGCCCCCCGGTACTTGCTCACCTCGTAGATGCCGCCGCCGTGGAAGGACCAGAGGTCCCCGGCGACGCCGGCCCCGGCCTTCTCCGGCGGCGGTGCCTGCAGCGAGTTGTCCAGCCAGATGAAGTAGAAGCTGGCACCGATCCAGGCGATGCCGAAGATCAGGTGCGCCCAGCGCACCAGCAGCGCCGCGAGATCCCAGAGCGTCGCCTCCACCTCAGCCCTCCACCACCAGCCGCCCGTCGCGGTTGCGGCACTGGCCGGCGACCCAGGTCTCGCGCACCAGGCGGTCGTCGCCGAGGATCTGGTACGCGAACCACTCCTCGGCGATGTCCCGGCAGGCGGCCACCCGCCCGGCGAGGAGCGGAATCTCCCGCGGGTTCAGGCGCAGGAAGTCGGCGTCCGAACCCGGCGCCAAGGTGCCAATGCGCGCCTCCAGCCCCAGCGCTCGTGCGTTGCCCAGGGTGATGGCGTGGAAGGCATCCAGCGGCGGCAGCGGGTGACCACCGAGCTGGCACACCTTGTAGGCGTCGGCCAGGGTCCCGAGCATGGACAGGTCCGTGCCCGCGCCGACGTCGGAGGCAATCGTTACCGGCACGCCGGCCGCGGCGAAGGCCTGCCAGTTGAACAGCCCGCTGCCGAGGAACAGGTTCGAGCTGGGACAGAAGGCGACCAGCGCGCCGGTCTCGGCGAGGCGACGGATCTCGCCGGCCTCGAGATGCAGGCAGTGGGCGAACACCGAGCGTTCGGTACACAGGCCGTGGGCATCGTAGGTGTCGAGGTAGTGCGCCGCCTCCGGGAACAGCTCGCGCACCGCCGCCACTTCCCGGGGGTTCTCCGCGAGGTGGGTCTGCAGGTAGACGCCCGGGTGATCGCGCAGTAGTTGCCCGGCGCCGGCGAGCTGCGCCGGCGAGGAGGTAATGGAGAAGCGCGGCGTCACAGCGTAGGCGAGGCGATCGCGGCCGTGCCAGCGCTCGATCAGTTCGCGGGACTCGGCAATGCCGCCCTCGGCACTGTCGCGCAGCGCCTCGGGGGCATTGCGGTCCATGAGTACCTTGCCGGCGATGAGGCAGAGTCCGCGCGCCTCGGCGGCAGCGAAGAGCGCGTCGGTGGCGTGGTGATGGCTGGTGGCATAGACCATGGCGCTGGTCGTGCCCTGGCAGAGGAGCGCATCGAGGAAGTCTGCCATGGCCACGCGGGCGAAGGCCTCGTCGGCGAAGCGCGCCTCGGCGGGGAAGGTGTAGCGCTCGAGCCACTCCAGGAGCTGCTCGCCGTGGGAACCGATGACGTCGAGCTGCGGCGCATGCACGTGGGTGTCGACAAAGCCCGGCACGACCAGGTCGCCGCCGAGATCGGTGCAGGCAGCGAGATCGAGGCCCTGCGCCTCGGCCGCCGCAGCCGTCTCGAGCCCGGCGATCCGCGAGCCCTCGACGACCAGCACGCCGTCCTCGAGGTACTCGACGCGATAACCGCCGGTGGCCTCCGGCAGGCAGTGCAGGAAGCGGCCGCGAAAGCGGTGGACACTCCCGGCCGTGGCCTCAGCTGCCACGGTAGGTGCTGTAGCCGTAGGCCGAGAGCAGCAGCGGCACGTGGTAGTGCTCGGCGCCATCGATGCGGAAGGCGACCGTGACCTCCGGGTAGAACGTAACCTCCGCACGGGCGGCGAACCAGTCACCGGTCGCGAACACGAGCCGGTAGACGCCGGGCACCAGGGAGACGGCGGGCGTCCAGCTCGCCACGCGGCCGTCATCGTCGGTCACGCCGCGGGCCAGGGCATCACCGGCCGCATCGATCAGGGCCACCGCGAGGCCCGCCGCAGGCCGGCCGCGGCCGAGATCGAGCACGTGGCTGCTCAGGGTGGCTGTTTCGGCCATGGGGCTGTCTCCTGTTGCTGTAATCGGTTGCCGGACCCACCGCCCGGCGCCTGGCCCGTCAATCCCTCGATCGCGGCGGCGAGGCGCAGGCGGGTTATCGCAGCCTGCTCCCGCGCGGCGTTGGCCAGTTCCGAGGCGCGGTCGTTGGGCAGCCGCTCGCGCAGCAGGTCGCGCATGGCCGGCGCCGACTTCCCGCTGGCGCAGACGATGAAAATGAAGTCATGCCGGTCTTCGTAGGCGCGGTTCAGGGCGAGCAGGTCCGCAAGCACCTCGTCATCGGCCTCCGCCACCTGGCCCTGCTCACGCGCCGCCGGCGCGAAGCGGTCGCGCAGCGCCGCGAGGTCACCGATACGGGCATGGCCGGAGAAGGCCTCGAGCAGCGCCGCCTCATCCATGCGCTGCCAGTGCCGGGCCGCCGCCTCGAGGAGCGCGGCAGCGTCGCCGAAGGGGCGCTCTGCGAGCATGGCCTCCACCCAGGGCGTGCAGTGGCAGGCGTGAAACAGCAGCCGGTGCGCGTCTTCCGGCGGTGCCGCGTTGAACTCGTCCAGGGTCATCATTCGGTCGCGGGCTCCAGCAGTCGCCGCAGCTGGCGCCAGTCGAGAGCGCCGTCGCGCCCTTCGTCCGCTCCTGAGCCGCGCTGCAGCAGGCCCGCGGCGATGGCGATGGCGACGGCCATCGGCCGCTTGCCGGGCACCGTCGCCAGGCCCACGGGGCACTCGAGGCGGTCGATGAGCGCCGCCGGCATGCCGTCGCGGGCCAGGCGGGTGCGGAAGCGCTCCGCCTTTGTCCGCGAGCCGATGAGGCCGACGTTGCGCCAGCGGAAATCCGCGAGCAGCGCGCGAACGAGGCGGTAGTCGAGCTCGTGGTCGTGGGTCAGCACGAGGACCTCCGCACCATCCGGCAGGGTGGAGAGCGCGTCCAGCGGGTCGGCGAGGTGCACGGCACGAACGCCCGGCGGCGATGCCGACAGCAGCTCGGCGCGGTTGTCGATCCAGTGTACGCGGAACGCGAGTTCCGCCAGCATGGGCACCAGCGCCCGCGCCACGTGCCCGGCGCCGAACACCACCGCGTCGCCCTCACCGGGCCGGATCAGCTCGAACAGCACGCTGACGCTGCCGCCGCAGCACTGCCGCGCCTCGGCGCCGAGGGGTATGCCCGCGACCTGCTGCTGCGTCGTGCCGCCGGCGAGCATCGCCCGGGCCCGCTGGATCACCAGGAACTCGAGTTGCCCGCCGCCGATGCTGGCCCAGCTGTCCTCGCCGGTGATGACCATCTTGGCGCCGGCTTCCCGCGGCGTGGAGCCCGCGGTGCTGAGCACCGTCGCGAGCACGTAGGCCTCGCCGCGGCGCTCCCGTTCCGCCGCTGCCGCCGCCCAGCTGCCGCCGTGCAGGGCCATCAGGCAGGCCTCCCGGCGCGCGCTTCCTCGATGGCCCAGTAGACGCGCTCCGGCGTCGCCGGGGGATCGAGGCGCGGGTTGAAACGGTAGTCGCAGAAGCTCGCGCAGGCGTCGCGGAGCGCGCACCAGGTCGAGACGGCGAGCATCAGCGGCGGTTCGCCCACGGCCTTCGAGCGGTAGATCGTTTCGGCGTGGTTGGCGCGGTCGAAGAGACGCACCTCGAGCTCCGCCGGCAGGTCGAAGGCGGTGGGGATCTTGTAGTTTGCCGGGCTGTCGGAGAGCAGGCGTCCGCGGTCGTCCCAGGCCAGCTCTTCCGTGGTCAGCCAGCCGAGGCCCTGCACGAAACCGCCCTCGATCTGCCCTAGGTCGATGGCCGGGTTCAGGGAGTCGCCGACGTCGTGGAGGATGTCGACCCGCTCCAGCCGGTACTCCCCGGTGAGCGCGCTCACCCGCACCTGGCTGCAGGCGGCGCCACCCGCGAAGTAGTAGAAGGGCCGGCCCCAGGCCGCCTCGCGGTCGAAATCGATCGCCGGCGTGCGGTAGAAGCCGTTGGCGCTCAGGGAGACGCGCGCGAGGTAGGCCTGCTTGATGAAATCCTCGAAGGGCAGGCTCTCGCCGCCGGCGTGCACCCGGTCGTCGGCGAACTCGACCTCGCCGGCATCGCAGCCAAAGTGCTCTGCGGCAAACGCCACGAGCCCGCGCTTGATGCGGTTGCAGGCATCGAGCGCCGCCATGCCGTTCATGTCCGCGCCCGAGGATGCGGCGGTCGGTGACGTATTCGGCACCTTGTCGGTCCGCGTGGCGCTGACGAGGACGCGCTCGTAGCGCACGCCCAGGGCCCGGGCGACCACCTGCGCGACCTTCGTGTGCAGCCCCTGCCCCATCTCCGTACCGCCGTGGTTCAGGTGAATGCTGCCGTCGGTGTAGATATGCACCAGGGCGCCGGCCTGGTTCAGGTGCTTGGCGGTGAAGGAGATGCCGAACTTCACCGGCGTCAGTGCAAGACCGCGGCGGACCTCGTCCTGCGACGCGTTGAAGCGGGCGACGGCCTCGCGCCGTGCCCGGTACGCGCAGCTGTCGGCGAGCTGGCGCATGAGGTCCGGCAGCACCGACTCCTCGATGGGCTGTCCGTAGGGCGTCACGTCGCCCTCGGCGTAGAGGTTGTCCAGGCGCACATCCAGCGGATCGCGGCCGACCCGCCGCGCGATGTCGTCGAGCATGGCCTCGGCGGTGATCAGCCCCTGGGGGCCGCCGAAGCCGCGGAAAGCCGTGTTCGAGACCTTGTCGGTGCGGCAGTAGAGCCCGCGGATGCGCGCGGCCTGGAAGTTGTAGGCGTTGTCGGCATGGAACATGGCGCGGTCGACGATGCCCTGGGAGAGGTCCGCCGAGCAGCCGCAGTCACCGGCCAGCACCATGCTGACGCCTTTGAGCCGCCCGCGGTCGTCGAAGCCCGCGCGGTAGCGGTTCCAGAAGGGGTGGCGCTTGCCCGTCTGTACCATGTCGTCGCGCCGCGGCAGGCGGTGGCGCACCGGCCGGCGGGTGCGCACGGCGAACAGCGCGGCCAGGCAGGCCGGCATCGCCGCCTGCGATTCCTTGCCGCCGAAGCCGCCGCCCATGCGCCGCACCTCCGCCTGCACCGCGTGGATGGGCAGGCCGAGCACGCCGGCGACCAGCTTCTGCACCTCGCTCGGGTGCTGGCTGGAGCTGTACACGTGCACCCCGCCCTCCTCGGTCGGCTCGGCGGTGGCGACCTGCCCCTCCAGGTAGAAGTGCTCCTGGCCGGCCATGCGCAGCTCACCGTCGAGGGTCAGCGGCGCCGCCAGCAGCGCGGCCTCCGGCTCGCGCAGGCAGAATTCGTGGGGCGGCAGCACGTAGTACTCGCGCTCGACCGCTGTGCTGAGATCGACGATGGCTTCCAGCGGCTCACAGTCGATGTCCGCGAGCGCCACGGCCTGCTGCGCGGCCTCGAAGCTGGTCGCCGCCACGGCAAAGACCGGCTGCCCGAGGTAGAGGACCTCGCCGTCGGCGAGCAGCGGGTCGCCAGCGAAGACCGGGGCGATATCGCCGTTGCCGGGAATATCGGCGGCGCTGATCACGTCGACCACGCCCGGAGCCACCCGCACCCGCGACAGGTCCAGGCGCGTCAGCCGGCCGCGGGCGACCGTTGCGCGGCCCGTGGCGACGTGCAGCTGGTTCGGGTAGGTCGGCATATCGTCGACGTACACGGCCGTGCCCGCGACATGGCGCCAGGCCGAATCCTGCGGCAGCCCCTTGCCGACCGGATCCGCGGACCCCTTGCCGACGGGCTCCTGCGGCGCTTGCGGGGCAAGCTTACGCATGCAGCGGCTCCACGGCGTCGATGCCGAGATCGATGCCGTCCCTGAGTTCCCGCAGCGCGCGGCGCAGCAATGCCGCGGCCATCGCGCGGCGGTAGGCGGCGCTGGCGCGCACGTCGTCGATGGGCGTGAAGGTCTCCGCGACCGCGCTGCAGGCCCGCTCTATCGTGCGGTCGTCGAGTGTCGCCGCGGTGAGCACGCCCTCAACGATAGTGGCGCGGAGCGGTGTCGCGGCCATGCCGCCGTAGGCCACCCGGACCTCACCCACCCGGTCGCCGCTGAGTTCCAGCGACAGGGCGAGCAGCACCGTGGAGATGTCGTCCTCGAAACGCTTGCTCAGCTTGAAGATACGGTGCGGCCGCGAAAGCGAGCCCCGGGGGATCTGCACGGCAGCGACGTACTCGCCGGCTTCCAGCACCGTGTCGCGGTAAGCGCGGTGGAATGACTCCACCGGCACCTCGCGCCGGCGCCCGTCGGCGCCGGCGATTTCCACGCGCGCATCCCAGGCCAGGAGCACCGGCGGCATGTCGGCAATCGGCGAGCCATTGGCGAGGTTGCCGCCGAGGGTGCCGCGGTTGCGGATCTGCCGCGAACCGAGGCGCTCGAGCATGGCGACGAGCGGCGGCGACAGCCCGGCAAAACAGTCTTCCAGCGCACTGTAGGGCACCGCCGCGCCGATACGCAGCGCGTCGCCCCGGTCCTCGACGGCACAGAGCTCGGCTACCGCAGTGATATCGACCACCGGGTCCGGTGCCGCGTACTGCTGGGTGATCTCGAGCACGGCATCCGTGCCGCCGGCGACCAGCCAGGCACCGGGATGCTCGCGCAGCAGGGCCTGCAGGGCGGCTTCCTTGCGGGGGCGGTAATAGCCGGCCGGCAGTGCCTCACCGTGGTTCGCGTCCGCGGCCGGCGCACCGCTTTCGGGCACCACCGGCGCCGGCGCGTAGTCGTACATGCGCCGGCCCGCCTCGAGAATCGGGCGATAGCCGGTACAGCGGCAGAGATTACCGGCAATGGCCTCGCGGATGGCCTCATCACCGCGGCCACCCCCGGCGTAGAGCCCGGCGAGGGACATGACGAAACCCGGTGTGCAGAAGCCGCACTGGGAGCCGTGGCAGTCGACCATGGCCGCCTGCACCGGGTGGCGACCCGGGCCCTCGCTGCCGGCGAGCCCCTCGACCGTCACCACGGCCTCACCGGCGACGCTGCCGAGGAGCGTGATGCAGCTGTTCACGCTTCGCGGCGCCTCGCCGGGACGGGCGATGAGCACCGTGCAAGCACCGCAGTCGCCGGACGCGCAGCCCTCCTTGGTGCCGCAGAGACCGGCGCGGGTGCGCAGGAAACGCAACAGCGTCTGCGAGGGCGGACTGCCCGTCGCGTCGATGGTTTCTCCGTTGACCGTCAGCTGCACCGTACCCGCGCCGCCCTACCGCTGCCTATCCGGTAAACGGTAGCAAATAACTTGCCAGCGCGGCAGGCGTTCAGGCGCCGCCGCTCTCCCCGGCCCCGGTACCCGCGGCCGCCGTGCCCGCGCCCGCCAGGCGCGGCAGCAGCGCGAGGCAGGCGATACCGGCGACCGCCAGCGCGAGGGCGACGGCGGCCAGCGCAGCGAGCCCGTCGGTGACCAGGGGCGCCGCCAGGGCGGTGCCCCCGGCCGTTGCCGCCATCACGAACAGCAGCACGAGCGCGGAGGCCCGCGCGTCGTCGCCGTGCGAGGCCTGCAGCGCGCAGTAGAAACCGGGCGGCCCGCGCAGGCCGAAGCCCATGTTGAAGGGCAGAAAGAGACCGATGATCACGGCCATGTCGCGGCCCCCCGCCAGGCCGTAGGCGAAGAGCGCGCCGAGGCCGGCCAGGGAGAGCAGGCTGCCGCCGAGGATGACGCGCTCGGCGCCGTAGCGCGCCACCACGCGGCTCGCCAGGTTGGCGGCGATGATGAAGGTGGTGATGCCGCAGACCTGCATGGTGATGAAGTCGCCAAGGGTGCCGTCAAGCGTCGCCGTGATCACCACCGGCATGCCGAAGACGTAGACCAGCAGGCTGCCGAGGGCCAGGCCCTGGCTGAGCGCATAGCGATGGAAGACCGGGTCGGTCAGCAGCACGATGTAGCTGTGCCCGCTGCGGCGGGCGGCGACCGGCGGCAGGATCCGTCCCGCCACGGCGACGAGTGTCGCCAGGGCCAGGGCGAGCCCGCCGGTGACCAGGAACGAGGCCTGCCAGCCGCCCCGGTGCAGCAGCCACACACCGATGATCGGCGCGATGGCCGGCGCCAGGGACTCGACGCTGCCGATGAAGCCGATAGCGCGCATCGCGCCGCGGGGGCTGAACAGCGCGCGCACCATGCCCGGCGCCACCACCGCCGCGCAGGAGGCGGCCACCCCCTGCAGGAACCGGAGCAGCACCAGCACGGACAGCGTCGGCGACGCCGCCGCAGCGAGGGAGGTCATGCCGTAAAGCCCGAGGGCGAGCACCAGCAGGCGGCGGTTGTCGTGGCGCGCACCGATCTCCCCGAACAGCACGAGACCGATGCCGGTGCCCGCGGCGAAGGTCGCGAGAACGAGCTGCGCCTGCGCGGCATTACCGCCGAGCGCGGACGGCAGCGTCGGCACCGCCGGCAGCACCAGGTCCGTGCCCGCAAGGCCCAGCAGCGTGCACGCGATGAGCAGCGCCGTGGCGGCCACGGCGCGGGATTGTGCAATAGCGGTTGCCCCCTCGGGCGCGGATGACATGGGCAGACCCCGGCGGTCGGTGACTGGAAAGGGGCGCAAGGATAGCAGAGACCCGCCCGCCGTCGATTGCGCCGGCGGGGGGAACTTGCTTTACTCAGCGCACCGCCACGACAGACCGCACCGACAGCCGGGAGACCCCCATGACCCTGCCCCGCCGCCTGCGCGCCGCCGGCGCCGCCTGCCTGACCCTCCTGTTCCTCGCAGCCTGCGGCGGCGAGGCCGAACCGGTACCGGAAACCCCCGGCAAGCCCCGCGTCGCGCTGGTAATGAAGTCCCTGGCCAACGAGTTCTTCATCAGCATGGCGGCCGGCGCCCGGGCCCACCAGGCCGAGCACGCCGACCGCTACGAACTCATCGTCAACGGCATCAAGAACGAGAGCGATCTCGCGCAGCAGGTATCGCTGGTCGAGCAGATGATGGCGTCGCAGGTGGACGTGATCGTCATCGCCCCGGCGGATTCGAAAGGGCTGCTGCCGGTGGCCAAGCGTGCGGTCGACCAGGGCATCGTGGTCGTCAACATCGACAACCGCCTGGACGCCGAGGCGCTTGCCGGCATGGACCTGCGCATCCCCTTCGTGGGGCCGGACAACCGCGAGGGGGCCTATCGCGTGGGCCTGGCCCTTGCGGAAACGCTGGAGCCCGGTGCCGGGGTGGCCATCATCGGCGGCATCCCCAGCGCCTTCAACGCCCGGCAGCGGGCCGCGGGCTTCCGCGACGCCATGGCCGAGGCCGGCATGACCGTCGTCACCGAGCAGGCCGCGGACTGGGAGCAGGCCAAGGCGGCCACGGTCGCCGCCGCTATTCTCAACGAGAACCCGCAGCTATCCGCCCTGCTCTGCGCCAACGACAGCATGGCCCTGGGCGCTGTCGCCGCCGTGCGCCAGGCCGGACGCCGCGGTGAGGTGGCGGTGGTCGGCTTCGACAATATCTCTGCCGCCCGCGACCTCATCGCCGGCGGCGACATGCTCGCGACCGCCGAGCAGTACGGCGACCAGCTCGCGGTTTTCGGCATCGAGTACGCCCTGCAGGTACTGGAATCCGGGGCCGCGCCGCAGGACCGCAAGACCCCCGTGGACGTCGTCACCGCGGAAGACCTCTGAGCCCCGGCCGGCGTGGACGCCCTGCTCTCGATCAGCGGCCTGCACAAGGCCTTTGCCGCGCCGGTGCTGCGCGGCGTGGACTTCACGCTGCGGCGCGGGGAGATTCACGCCCTCATGGGCAGCAACGGCGCCGGCAAGAGCACGCTCTGCAACATCGTCACCGGGCTCCTCGCCGCCGACCGCGGTGCGTTGACCCTGGCCGGCCGGCCGCACCGTCCGCGCTCGCTGCGCGAAGCGGAAGCGGCCGGCGTGCGCATGGTCATGCAGGAGCTGAACCTCTTCCCCGCCCTCAGCATCGCCGAGAACCTCAGCTTCCAGCGCCTCGGCAACGGGCTGGGCCTGCTGTCCCGGCGCCGCCTCGCGGAACGGGCCCGGGCCGCGCTGGAACGGGTGGGCCTCGCCGACCTCGACCCGGCGCTGCCGGTTGCGCGGCTCGGCGTCGGCCAGCGGCAGTTGCTGGAGATCGCCCGGGCTCTCGCCGACGAGCCGCGACTGCTGATCCTCGACGAGCCCACCGCCGCGCTCACAGACCCGCAGATCCACCAGCTCTTCGGCGAGCTCCGGCGCCTGCGTGAGGCCGGCGCCGGCATCATCTACATCTCCCACCGCATGGACGAGATCTGCCAGATCGCCGACCGCGTCTCCGTGCTCCGCGATGGCGAACTGGTTGCCACGGAAGCGGCGGCCGACCTCGACAGCGACCGCATCGTGGAACTGATGGCCGGCGCACCGCTCGAGCGGCCGGCGCGCAGTGCGGGCGGCGCCGCCGGTGACGCGCTGATGAAAGTCGAGGGCCTGGGCCGCGGCGGGGTCTTCGACGACATCAGCTTCGCGCTGCGGGCGGGCGAGGTACTGGGCATCGCCGGGCTCATCGGCGCCGGGCGCACGGAGCTCCTGCGTGCGCTCTTCGGCGCGGACCCGGCCGACCGCGGCGGGCTGCGCCTCGCCGCCGACGGCTTCGCGACGGCGCACCGCTTCCGCCGGCCGGCCGACGCGATGGCCGCCGGCATCGGCCTCGTCGTGGAGGACCGGCGCGAGCAGGGACTGCTGCTGCCGCTGGGTATCGACCGCAATATCAGCCTGGCCAGCTATGGCGCGCTCAAGGGGCCGGGCGGACTCATCGACCGTGCCGCGGAATCCGCCCTGGCCGCGCGCTACTGCGAGGCCCTGGCCGTGCACTGTGCCGGCACCGGTCAGCCGGTGCGGGAGCTCTCCGGCGGCAACCAGCAGAAGGTACTCATCGCCCGCTGGCTGGCCCGGGACTTTCCCGTGCTGCTGTTCGACGAGCCGGGCCGCGGCGTCGACGCCAGCGCCAAGGCGCGCATTCATACGCTGATCCGCGAGGCGGCGGACGCCGGCCGCGGCGTCGTCGTGGTCTCCAGTGAGAACGACGAACTGTTCGCGGTGAGCGATCGCATCCTCGCCCTTTCCCGGGGCCGGCTGGCCGGCGAGTTCGACGCGGCGACGGTCACCGAGGAGGCACTGCTCGCGGCCTGTTTCCGCTACCACGGCCGGGATCACGACGAAGAGGAGGTATCCCGTGCCGCGACGCCCTGAGATCCGGCTGCCCTGGAACTCCCTCGGCCTGGTCGCCGTACTCGCGCTGCTGGTACTGCTGTTCAGTCTGCAGAGCGACTATTTCTTTTCCGCGGTGACCTTCCGCACCCTCGCCAACCAGATCCCGACGCTGACGGTGATCGCCGTCGGCATGACCTACGTGCTGCTGGTAGCGGGTATCGACCTGTCCGTGGGCTCGGTCATGGCGCTCTGCGCGGCGCTCATGGGCGTGCTCATGGTGGATGCCGGCTGGCCGCTGCCGGCAGCACTGCTGGCCAGCCTCGCGGCGGGCCTGGCCTGCGGCCTGGCCAACGGCGCGATCAGCGCGCACTGGCGCATCCCCTCCTTCGTGGTGACCCTGGGCATGCTCGAGATCGCCCGCGGCGGCGCCTACCTCGTCACCGGCTCGCAGACCCGCTACCTCGGCGGCGCCGTCGGCGCCATCGGTGATCCGCTGCCGGGACTGGGCCTGTCCCCGGCACTCCTGGTCGCCCTGGCCGTGGTCGCCGTCGCCCAGTTCCTGCTGCTGCGCACCGTGTTCGGCCGCTACCTCGTGGCCATCGGCACCAACGAGGAAGCGGCGCGCCTCTCGGGGATCAACACCGGGCGCTGGAAGGCCCTGGTGTTCGCCATCGCCGGCCTGCTCGCCGCCCTCGGCGGCGTGTTCCAGCTCGGCTACCTGCAGAGCGCCGACCCGAACGCCGGCATCGGCCTGGAGCTGTCGGCCATCGCCGCCGTGGTCATCGGCGGGACCAGCCTTTCCGGCGGCCGCGGTTCCGTGGTCAACAGCTTCCTCGGCGTGCTGATCATCGCCGTGATGCAGACGGGCCTCGCCCAGCTCGGTGTCTCGGAGCCCGGCAAGCGCATCATCACCGGCGCGGTCATCATCGTCGCGGTCCTGATCGACCAGTACCGGGAACCGCTGGCGGCCCGCTTCGCCCGGCGATGAATACGGGCCCGGCGACCGGCCCCGAAGCGCCTGCGGTTGCGCCGGCGCGAGGGCGTGCCTCGCGCCGGGCCGGCTGGCGGACGGGCATGGCGGTGCTCTGCACGCTGCTGCTGGCGGCCGGGTGCCGGGATCCCGCGGGAACACCGCCCGGGGAGGTCACCGCTCGCGCGCTCGCGCCGGCCCTGCGTATCGAGCCCATCGTCGACGAGCTCCACGGCGCCTCCTGCCCGGCGGGCACCGCCTTCGCAGCCCTGCCCCCGATCCCGCTCGAGGTCACCCCGGTGGAGCTCGCGGAGATCGACCCCGCCGACGACCTGCCCGGGGCCGCCTTCGCCGGCGGCTGGCAGCTGGCGAGCCCCGCCCCTGCCTTCGGCGGCCTTTCCGGGCTCGCTGCCCGCGGCGACCGGGCGCTGCTGGCCGTCAGCGACCGCGGCGCGTTCGTGGAAATCGAGCTCGATGATGGCGTGCCCGTCGCCGCGCGGCTGGCGCCGATGGACCTGCAGGCGCCGGGCGACAAGGCGGACCGGGACGCGGAGGGGCTGGCAATCTACGGCAGCCTGGCGCTGGTCAGCTTTGAACACGACCACCGGGTCCTCGCCTTCGACCTGGACGGCTGCGGCGCGGCGGCGCGCGGTGCAGTCGTCGCGGTCTTCGGCGACGCGATCGGCGGTCTTACCCGAACGCTGGCGCCGAATCACGGCGCCGAGGGACTTGCCCTGGCCACCGGCGGTGAGCTGTTCCTCGCGCTCGAGCTTAACGACGGCGGGCTGCCGCTGGCGCGGCTGGCCGCGGACGGCACCGCCTCGGTCAGCGCGCGTATCCCGCCCCGGGGCCGGCCCGTTCTCACCGGCATCGATGCGACCGCGACGACGCTCTACGCGGTGCTCCGCGACTATCTGCCGGGTGTCGGCAACCACATCGAGGTGCTGGCGCTTCCTCTCGGGCCCGACGGCCCCGAAGTCAGCGCGGTGCGCCGGGTGCTGCGGCTGGCGCCGCGCCAGGGCACGGACAACTTCGAGGGGATCGCGCTGGCACCCCGGGGCGACGGGGGCCTGCGCCTCTGGCTGGTCGCCGACGACAACTTCTCGCGCCGGCAGCGGACCCTGCTCTACGCCTTCGACCTCCGGGACGGCCCTCAACCCGCACCGTAGGCCGCCAGGTCCTCGCGCAGCTGCGCGCGCGCCGCCGCGCCCAGAAAGCTCGCATCGATGGCGTTGTCGAGCAGGCGCCTCGCCGTGGGTATGTCGAGGCCGAGCTCGCGGTGGAGCGCCAGGAAATTCTCGGTGAGGTAGCCGCCGAAGTAGGCCGGGTCGTCCGAGTTCACGGTCACCGCCACCCCCGCGTCCAGCAGCTGTGGCAGCGTGTGGTCCGCGAGGCGGTCGAAGACACGCAGGCGCACATTGGACAGGGGGCAGACCGTGAGCGGAATGCGCTCCCGCGCCAGGCGCTCGACCAGGGCCGGGTCCTCCACCGCGCGCACACCGTGGTCGATGCGCTCGACGCCGAGCACATCGAGGGCGTCGCGGACAAAGGCCGCAGGCCCCTCCTCGCCGGCGTGGGCGGTGCGCCGGTAGCCGCGCTCCCGGGCGGCGGCGTAGAGCCGGGCAAAACCCGCCGGGGGATGATCGCGCTCGGCGCTGGCGAGGCCGATGGCGGCGAAGTGGCAGCGCCAGGGCTCGGCGGCCTCGAGCTGCGCCAGGGCCTCGGCTTCCGGCAGGTGGCGCAGGAAGCTGAGAATCAGGGCCACCGACTGACCCCAGCCCCGGCCCGCATCGTCGATGGCGGCGCTGAAGCCTGCCATGACCGTGTCGAGGCTGACCCCCTGGGGCGCGTAGGTCTGCGGCTCGACCATGATCTCCGCGTGCACGATGCGCTCGCTGCGGCACACGGCGAGGTAGTCACCCATGAGCTGGTAGAAGTCCTCTTCCGTGCGCAGCACGGAGGCGCCGTGGTAGTAGAGGTCGAGGAAACTCTGCAGATCCGTGAAGGCGCAGGCCGCCTCCACGTCGGCCTCGCTGGCGTAGGGCAGCGCGACACCGTTCTTTTCCGCAAGCTCCAGCAGGCGCCGGGGCTTGAGCGAACCGTCGATGTGCAGGTGCAGTTCGCATTTCGGGGCGCCGCGGATCCAGCGCTCGAAGTCTTCACTCACGGGGGCTCTCCTCGCCGCGCATCAAGGCGCCCGATAATGGCCCCTGGCCGGCCGTGGTGCAACGCGACCGTGCTAACGTAGGCGTTTTTCCGCGGAGAGCGACCGTGCAGGAACGCGAACCCAACCCGCGCTGGCTCGCCGGGCCGGCGGCCTGCTGGACCGGCACCGGCGCCGATGCCGACGGCGGCATCGTCATCGAAGGCAACCGCATTGTCGAGCTGGTCCCCGCGGGTGCCGAGGCGCGTACCCCGGGGGCACGGCGCGAATCCATCGCCGGCCTCGTCCTCCTGCCCGGGCTGGTGAACTGCCACCACCACTTCTACCAGACCCTGACCCGCGCCTTTCCCGCCGCGCAGCAGAAGGAACTGTTCGAGTGGCTGCAGGCGCTTTACCCGGTCTGGGCCGGGATCGACGGCGAGGCCGTCACCGTGTCGACCGAGCTGGCGCTCTGCGAACTGCTGCTCTCCGGCTGCACTACCGCCGTCGACCACCACTACCTGTTCTCCGCGAGCAGCGGCGACGCCATCGACCGGCAGGTCGAGGCCGCCGCGGACCTGGGCGCGCGGGTCGTACTGACCCGCGGCTCCATGAGCCTAGGCAGCTCCCGCGGCGGCCTGCCCCCGGACAGAGTGGTGCAGGACGAGGACGCGATCGTCGCCGACTGCGAGCGGCTCCTCGCGCGCTACCACGATCCGGGGGACGACGCGCTGTGCCAGGTCGCCCTGGCGCCCTGCTCGCCCTTCTCCGTCTCCGGCGAGCTCATGACCGCGGTCGCTGCGCTGGCGACGGAGCGCGGCGCCCTGCTGCACACGCACCTCGGCGAGACCGAGGACGAGAACAGGTTCTGCCTCGAGCACTACGGCAAGCGCCCGGTGGACTACCTCGAGGCCACCGGCTGGCTGCGCCCCGGTACCTGGCTGGCCCACGGTATCCATTTCACGGACGCCGAGATCGCCCGCCTGGGCGCGGCGCGCGTGGCGGTGAGCCACTGCCCATCCTCCAACCTCTTCCTCGGCTCCGGGCTCTGCCCGGTGCTCGACCTCGAGGCTGCCGGCTGCCCGGTGGGCATCGGCGTCGACGGTTCCGCCTCCAACGACCATTCCAACCTCATGGAGGAAGTCCGGCAGGCAATGCTGGTGCAGCGGCTGCGCTACGGCAGCGCGGCCGTGGCGGCCACGGACGCCCTGCGCTGGGGCACCGCGGGGGGCGCCGCGCTCCTCGACCGCCCGGCTCTCGGCCGGCTGGCGGTAGGTGCCGTCGCGGACCTCGCCCTCTTCGATCCGGCCGAGGACCTGCGCTTCTCCGGCGCCGGCGACCTGGTCGCGGCGCTGGTCACCAGCGGCGCCCGGCGGGCGCGGCACGTCATGGTCGACGGCCGCTGGCGCGTCCGCGACTACGCGCTGGAGGGCGTGGATCTCGATGCGCTGCGCAGCCGCCATGCGGCCTGCGCGCGGCGGCTGCAGGCGAACGCCTGAGGGTCAGGCAGGCGCCGGGCGCAAGGGTCAGGCGTCGCCGAACCAGTCCAGCAGCTGCCGGTGCACGCGCTCGTCATCGAGCAGGTCGAAGTGGTTCCGCTCGTGGAAGACGCGGCAGTTGTCCGGCTCCACGGCGAGGCGCCGGAGATCGTCGTCGTGGTGACCGGACGCACTGCCCAGGCGGACCAGCAGGTCGCCGAGGGCATCGCCCAGCGGATCGCGCTCGTGCCGCCCCACCGAGGCCGCGAGGAAGTACCAGGCAACGCCCGGCGTCAGCGGCACGGGGCGCCGCCGGTCCTCGGACAGCAGGCCCGTCGGGCTTTCGGCCCAGTCCTCGTCCAGGAGGTCACCGTGGCGCAGGTCGGCCACGCCCGCGCTGAGCCGTTCGCCGAAGGCAAAAGGCGCCACGTAGGGCACGCGCCGGAGCAGTGCATCCACCGTGTGCCCGGCCTTGGCCAGCATCGAGCCATGGTGGGGCGAGCCGAGACAGGCGACGCGGGCGAGCTGGCCGAGCCACCCGAGGCCCCGCGCCTCGGCGTACCAGCAGGCGCTGCGGATCACCAGCCCGCCCATGCTGTGACCCACCAGGGTCAGCGAGGCCACCGGTACCGGCCAGGCGGCGCAGAGCTGCTCGAGAAGCGTCGCCAGCTCCTGCCCGTTCGTGGAGATATGGCGCCCGGTGTTGTAGCGCAGGTACAGCGGTGTCCAGCCGAGCCCGGCCTCGAGCCGGTCGCCGATGCTGGCCCGGCCGCGGCGCCACCAGTCGCGCTCCGACAGGCCCAGGCCGTGCACCAGCACCACCAGGTGCGGGCTCACCGCGGGCAGCGCGCACTGCAGGCGCCCGCTCTCGAGCGCGAGCGGTGTCGTCGCCGTGCGCAGCTGCATGGGGATGGCGAGGGGATTCCCGGTGGCCTCGAGGTGGTCGCCGCGGGCACCGTTGAGGGCGGCGGCGATGCTCACCTCCACGCCCGATTCCCGCGCCTCCCCGACCGCGTCGGGCCACAGCGCCAGCGAGCGGTCCACGGCGGCACCGACCAGGCCGTTCACCCCGCGCACCGTCGAGTAGACGCCCGCGGCGACCAGGCCGTGCGCGCGCGTCGGCGCCGCCGGCGCTGCGGCCCACGGCGCCGGCAGGCGGGCGATGGTCTCGTGCATCTGCTCGACCGTGGTAGTCACGCCCCCGACCGTGTCGAAGGCCAGGCGCGCGGTCCCGCGCAACAAGTCCCGGGTTACAGGCATCGGTGGACTCCTCCCTGCCAGGTGCAGCGTGGCGGCCGCATTCATGGGCACATCGCAGCTTTGCGGGGCGGCGGGGGGGGGGAAGTCTCCCGCGCTCACCCCGGCTACCTGCGAAGACTGCTTTCCTCCGGCAAGCTTAGCCCAGGCCGGGCACGCCGGCTCGCAGCGGGTGTCAGCTTTCCTCGTCCGGCGCCCGGGGGAGCGGCGTGGTGAGGGTATCGAGGAACAGGGCAAAGGCCGCCTCGGCGTCGGTTTCCAGGCACACGGTGGCCGGCCTGCGACCGCTGTCGGGTGCCGGGGCCAGGGCGCCGGCGCTGGCGGCATCGAGGTGCCGGCGCGGCGAGCCGTCGCCGGCCCGGTCGGGCATGGAGAGGTCCGACCCGGGGAGCCAGGGTTTGTCGGTCCCGGCGGCGGCCACCGCCAGCGGCATCGTCTCGCCGCGGCAGAAACGCCCGGGGTCGACCACGGTCATGGCGGCGAGAACGTCCCAGTAATAGTACTCCCCGGAGTCGATGAACCAGTCGTTGGCGTCGAGGACCCGGTCCCACCACGCCGCTGCCGGGTTGTCGGCCCGGGCCTTCAGTTCCGCCGCGACGGCGGGCGTGACGCGGACATCGTTGGTCACGTCCAGGCCCACGACCTCGACGGCGAGCGGCCCGGCGAAGACGCGGTCCGCTGCCACCGGGTCCACGTACAGGTTCCACTCCGCCCGCGTATTCGGGTGACCGTCCGTGAAACCCGGCACGATAATGTTCCCCGCCTCGCGCAGGTTGCCGCCCATGATCACGAGCCGGTCGACCTTTGCCGCATCGTCCGGGTAGCGCTCGAGCCACTGGGCGATGTTCGTGAGCGGGCCCGTGGCCAGCAGCGTGACCGGCCGGTCACTGTCCGCGACCGCCGCGTGAATGAGGTCCACCGCGTGCCCGTTCCAGGGCGCGCGCTCGCTCGGCTGGACCGCGACATCGGACAGCTTGTCCATGTCCTCCTGCCAGGGCTCGGGGAACACGAAGTAGCCATCGAGTGGCACCGGGTCGCCACAGGCCGCCGGGATGGCGGCGCCCGCGGCGGCCAGGTCCGCCAGGGCGAGGGCGTTGGCGACGCCGGGCCCGCAGTGTGCCTCGCCGCTGCCGGCCACGGTAATGGCGCGCAGGTCCACGACCGGGTGGCGGGCGAGGAACAGCAGCGCCGCCCAGTCATCGATCGCCATGTCCGTATCGAAGACCACCGGGGTGGGCCGCGGCGGCGCCGCCTCGAAGCTCGCCCAGTCGGCGAGCAGGGCCTCGAGGGCGGCATTGCCGACGCGCCAGGCGGCTTCCAGCGCCGGCCGGCCCTCGTCCGGGTACGGCGCGGTGGTACTCCAGGCGGCCGTCTTTCCCGGCGGCGGCAGGGTGAAATTGCTCGCCGTGCGCAGCACCAGCACCCGGTCCGGGTCCACGAGCCCCTCGCGGGCGAGGCGGTGTAGCGCCGTGAGCGTGCCGCTGTCCTCCATGTTCGAGGTCATGAACTCCATGCGGCTGCCCGCGTAGAGCGGCACCCAGTCATTGGCCCACCGGTTCAGGTGCGCGCCGTGCCAGTAGGTGCTCGCCGAGAGGGTCTCGCCCACGGTCACGAAGGGCGGGCGCTGCGCGTTCGGGAAGCCCTCGTAGGCCGCGCGGAAGGCCTGCAGCGCCGGCGTGTCCGGCAGCGCGACAGCGCGCGTCTGGCGGAAGGCCCAGTCCGCGAGCACCGGGTTCAGAGCGAAGCTGATCGTATCGAGGGTCCAGCCCGTGGACACATCCTGCGGCCCCTGCGCCGGCTCGTCCGCACCCAGGGGGATGAAGCCGTAGGGCCAATGGTCGGGAATCTCCCGGGCGTCGATCTCGTAGACGAGGTCGCCGTCGACCACCGCGCGCGCCCAGGCGGCGGAACCCAGGGACAGGTCTTCCGGGTCGGCACCGGCGATGCCCGCGACCAGCCAGTAGGCGCGCGACAGGTCGAAGCGCGGATCGAGGCCGAGGGCCATGATGGACGCGGTCGCATTGGGAATGCCGCCGCCGACGCAGATAAGCAGCACGCCCTCTTCTGTCAGGTACAGCGGGTACTCGCCGAGGGGAAACGGGTAGCTTTCGGCGATCTCCGCACGCTCGACCCAGAACTGCAGCTCCCCCGGCCGGTCGCCCGTTGGCTCACCGTATTCGAACATGGTGACGACCACGGCGCGCACGGGCACGGGTTCCGCGAGTACCGCGGGCGCCAGGCTGCCGGCCAGCAGCGCACAGAACAGTGTCAGGATGCTGCGCATCAGGGGTTCTCCTCTCGTTCCCGGGCCGCGAGGGCCCGCAGGGTCAGTTCCAGCGCCGCGAGGGCCGCGGCGACATCGTCTTCCGTGACCGACTCCGCCGGGTGATGGCTGATGCCCTCGGCGCAGCGGACAAAGAGCATGCCCACATCGGTGATCGCCGCCAGGCTCATGGCATCGTGGCCGGCGCCGGAGACGATGGACACGGGGCTGAGCCGGAGCTCGAGCACTACGTTCTCGAGCACCCGCTGCAGCCAGCTCGCGCACTCGACCGCCGCCGCCCGGTGCGTCTCCTCCCAGGCGACGCGCATGCCCCGGCTGCCGGTGAGCCGGCCCACCTCTTCCTGCAGCGCCTCCACCGCCAGGTCCCGCGTGTGGTCCCGGCCGGCGCGGATATCCACGCTGAACTCGCAGTCCCCGGGAATCACGTTGGGCGCGCCGGGGTAGCACTGCAACTGGCCGACGGTGGCGACGATCTCGAAGCGGGCGGCGATGCGCTCCACCAGGTGCACGGCCCCCGCGGCGGCGACCAGCGCGTCCTGGCGCATGTTCATCGGCACCGTCCCCGCGTGCCCGGCGCGGCCGCTCACGCGGACGCGGAAGCGCCGCGCGCCCGCGATGCTGGGCACAACCCCAAGGGGCTGGTGATTCTCTTCGAGCACCGGGCCCTGCTCGATGTGCACCTCGAGGTAGCCGAGGAGGTCATCGCCCGCCCGGCTCGCGCCGCCGATGGCGGCCGGGTCGCAGCCGAAAGCGCTTAGCGCCTCGCCCAGGGTGGTGCCGTCCCGGTCGCGCAGGTCGAACCAGGCCGGCTCCCAGGTGCCGGCGACGGCGCGGCTGCCTAGGAGCGTAGTGCCGAAGCGCGCCCCCTCCTCGTCGCCGAAGCCGAGCAGGTCGACGTGGAAAGGCAGCGGCTCCCCCGCAGTATTAAAGCCCGCCATCGCCTCCAGGGCCAGGAGCACGCCGAGGATGCCGTCGTACTTGCCGGCGTTCCTCACCGTGTCCAGGTGGGAGCCGAGGAGCAGGGTCCGTCGCGCAGCGGGGTCGGTCGCGGCGAGGCGGCCGCAGAGGTTACCCGCGGCATCCTGCCAGGCGGCCAGGCCGGCCTCCTCCAGCCAGCCGGCGACGAGGGCGTTACAGCGCGCGTGCTCCGGCGTGAGATAGCTGCGGTAGACGCCGTCCTCGATGGAGGAAATGGCCGCCAG
The DNA here is from genome assembly GCF_040217025.1 of Pseudohaliea sp. Lineage (GTDB taxonomy): Bacteria > Pseudomonadota > Gammaproteobacteria > Pseudomonadales > Halieaceae > Pseudohaliea. The sequence continues at coordinate 80,959 of NZ_JAVJOA010000001.1, forward strand.
CTCGTCGCAGCGCGCCATCACCCGTGCCGCCGCCGCGCGCTGGGCGGGGCTTGGCTCGAAGGCGGGCTCTGCGGGCGGGATATCCACGGCTTTGCCTCCGGCCTCAGGCGAACACGTCGAGGGCGGCGGCCACGGCCTCCCCGGCCGGGGCGGCAAAACCCTCCCGGCGCAGGCACTGCTCGAGACAGGCGAGGGTGGTGAGGACAGCGTCGCGGCGGGCGTTGTAGCCCATGGTGCCGATGCGCCAGATCACGCCGTGCAGGGGGCCGAAGGAGGTGCCGATCTCGATGGCGAAGTGCGCGAGCATACGACCGCGGACCGCATCGCCGTCGACGCCGTCGGGAATGTATACGCCGACCACGTTGTGCATGCGGTGGGCCTGGTCGCCAAAGAGGTGAAGCCCCATGGCGGCGAGGCCGGCGGCGAGAGCCTCGCCCGCCACCCGGTGCCGCTCGACGACGTTGTCGATGCCCTCCTCGAGGGCGATGCGCGCGCACTCGCGGGCGCCGTAGAGCATGCTGGTGGCTTCCGTGTGGTGGTTCAGGCGGGCCTCGCTCCAGTAGTCCATGATCATGGCCAGGTCGAAGTAGTTCGAGCGGATGCGCTCACCCCCCGCGTCCTCGTCGCCCTCGGCGCGGATGCCGCGCTCCACGTGGCGCCGCTCGCGGATGACCGCCGCGGCCCGGTCGGACAGGGTCACCGGGGCGATGCCCGAGGGACCGCCGAGGCATTTCTGCAGGCCCGCGGAGACCGCGTCCAGGCCCCAGTCATCGGTCTCGAAGGGGTTGCCGACGATGGACGCGGTGCAGTCGCAGTAGAACAGCACCTCGCGCTCGCGGCAGAGGCGGCCGAGCTCGTCCAGGGGCTGGCACATCGTGGTCGAGGTATCGCCCTGCACCGTGGCGAGGAGCTTCGGCCGCACCCGGTCCAGGGCCTCGGCGATTTGCGCCGGGTCGCAGACTTCCCCCCAGGGCACGCTGATCGTGTGCACTTCCGCCCCGCAGCGCTCGGCGATCTCCGTCAGCAGCTGGCCGAAGCGGCCCGTCACCGGCACCAGCACCCGGTCACCGGGCTCCAGCAGCGACACCAGGCAGGCCTCGATGCCGCCGCGGGCGGTGCTGTCGACGAGGAAGGTCCAGCGGTTCTGCGTGCGGAAAACCTCGCGGTACAGGGCCATCGCCTGGTTCATGCAGGCGGTCATGGACGGGTCGAACTGACCCACGAGCTGGTGCGACATGGCCTGCAGCACGCGCGGGTCGCAAGTGATCGGCCCGGGGCCCATGAGCAGGCGCGGCGGCGGCAGGAAGGTCGAGCGCAGCGCCGGCGGCAGGTCATCGAAGTTCACAGGGTCACTCCTAGGACAGGGGGTCGAGCAGCGGCCCGGCCAGCTGCCACAGCATGCGGCCGCCCACCACGAGGAGGAAGGCCGAAAAAATCCTCTTCAGGGTCACGCCCGACAGGCCGCTGCCGAGCTTCACGCCCACCGGTGCAAACAGCATGGTCATCGGCACGATCGCGAGAAAGCCCGGCAGGTTCACGGCACCGAGCGTTCCGACGGGCGCGTCCGCCGGCGTGTCCGGCAGGACCAGCATGAGCAGCGCGCCCGGGAGCGCGATCACCAGGCCGAAGAGCGCCGCGGTGCCCACGGCGCGGTGCGCGACCACGTTGAAGGCCGTCATCGCCGTGACGCCGAGGGTGCCACCGCCGATGCCCATCATCACCGAGATGCCGCCGATCACCGCGGCGGTCAGCCACTGCCAGGGACGCGCCGGCAGTCCGTCGCGCAGCGGCGGCGCGTTGGGACGGAAAATGTTGTTGAGCGCGATCGCGACAGCGACCACGCCGAAGACGCCGGTAAGCAGCAGGCCGTTGACGTGGGACGCAGTGACACTGCCGAGCACCACCCCGGCCACCATCGCCGGCAGCCAGGCCCGGAACAGCACAAGGTCGACGTTGCCGCGGGCGTGGTGCGCCCGGGCCGAGGCGATGCTGGTGGGGACGATGGTCAGCAGGGAGGTGCTGGTGGCGATGAGCATTGCCGAAGACGGCGAAATGTCCAGGGACTGGAACACGAGGAACAGCACCGGGACGATGACGATACCACCGCCGACCCCGAGCAGGCCGGCGAGGATGCCGGCGAGGATACCGGCTCCGACCAGGGCGGCGAGAACCGGCCACCACTCGATGATCGCACTCACGCGGTGTCCCCTGCGCGGCCGACGGGCGCTGCGCCGTCGCTGCGCGGATCCGTCGCCGCGATCACGGTTCCGTCCGCCGCCTGGCAGACGGCGCCGGCGTGACCCATGAGCTCGCTGTGCGCCGGGACTTCACGCACCGAGTGGCCGAAAGCGCGCAGGCCCGGCGCCAGCCGCGGGAACAGGTCCGCCTCGAGCTTGAGGTCCTGGCTGTCGTCGCCCCAGGTACGGCCGAGGAGCCAGCGGCCGCGGGCGATCGCCTCGGCGAGGGGCTCACCGCCGTAGTGGTAGCGGGTGAACAGCGCCGCCTGGGTCTGCGGCTGCCCCTCCCCGCCCATGGTGCCGTAGGCCAGGCGCCGGCCGTCATCGAAGAGCGCCAGCGCCGGGTTGAGCGTATGCCGCGGCTTGCGCCGGGGCCCGAGGGCGTTGCGGTCCGCCGGGTTGCGGCTGAAGCCGAGGCCGCGGTTGTTCCAGCTGAGGCCGTAGTCCGGGTGCACCACGCCGGCGCCGAACTCCCAGTAGATACTCTGGATGAAGCTGACCAGGCAGCCCTCGCGGTCCACAGCGCCCATCCAGACCGTGTCACCGCGCTCCGCGCGCCGCGGCCAGGGGCTCGCGCGCGAGTCGTCGATCGCCGCGACGTGCCGGCGCAGCGCAGCGGGCTCGAGCAGACCGGGCCAGCGCTCGGACAGGCGCGACGGATCCGCGACCTCGGCATCGCGCACCGTGAAGGCGCGCTTGGTAGCCTCTACCAGCGCGTGCACCGCCTCGAGTTCCGACGGCGACGGATGCGCCCGGCGCCAGCCGTCATAGATGGCGAGAATGAGCAGCGATGCGATGCCCTGGGTCGGCGCCGGCAGGTTGAACACCCGGGCACCGGCGAGGCGGGCCGTGAGTGGCGTGACCCGGCGCGCGCGGTAGGCCGCGAAGTCCTCCCGGCGCAGCGGGCTGCCCTCGCTCGCCAGCCAATCGGAAAGCTCCGTGGCCAGCGCGCCCCGGTAAACGGACTCCGTGCCCTCGGCGGCAACCCGCTCGAGGAAGCGGGCGAGGCCCGGGTTGGCGAGCGGCTCGCCGGCGGCAAGCGGCCGGCCCTGCGGACAGAACACCGCCTGGTAGGCGGCGGCCTCGGCGAGCTCCGGCTGCACTTTTTCGCTGGCCGCGGCCAGGCTCGCGGTGACCGTGATGCCGTCGCGGGCCAGCGCGGCAGCCGGGGCCACCAGTTCGCCCAGGGGCCGGGCCGGGTAGTCGTACTCGGCGGCACAGGCGCGGGCCTCGCGCCAGCCGTCGAGGGTACCGCCCAGGCAGAGCGCCGCCGGACCGCCGCGCGCGGGGACCCCGTCCAGCCCCTGCCCGGCATACCACTCGGGGGTGGCCAGCGCCGCGCTGAAGCCGCAGGCATCGATGGCGACGGGGTTTTCGCCCGGGGCCTGCAGCAGCCAGAAGCCGTCGCCGCCGAGGCTGTTCATGTGCGGGTAGACGACGCTGATTGCCGCCGAGGCGGCGATCATGGCATCGATGGCCGAGGCGCCATCCTCGAGGAGCGCCTGGCCGATCTGCGCCGCCGCGGCGTGCGGCGCGCTGAACGCAACCTGCCGCGCGCTCACGGGCTGTCGAGATCGGCGGGCGTCGGCGTGCGCTCGCCGTACTTATCCCAGTTGGCGAGGAGCGTGTCGATGACCCGCGAGCCCACCAGGTAGGCGGACTCCAGGGAGGCGTCCAGCCCCGCGTAGCCCTCGTTCTCGGCGAGGAGGTTCTCCGCGGCGCTGACGCCGGGCGGCGGCATGGTGTAGTTGCTGGCGGTGCGCAGCACCATGACCCGGTCGCGGTCGACGCGGCCGGCGCGGTCGAGCCAGGTGATGGACTGCATGGTGCCCGTTTCCTCCATGGCGGAGGTGACGAATTCACCCTCGCCGTCGGACCAGTAGTCCACCCAGTCGTTGGCCCAGTCATTGAGAATCCCGCCGTGCCAGAAGGTCAGCGCCGCCAGGTTGTCGCCCTTGAGGACGAAGGGCGGCTTCTGCGCGTTCGGGTGCTCGGTGTAGCGCTCGCGGGTCTCGGCGAGGGACGCGGAATCCGGCAGCTCGATGTCCTTCGTCAGCTGGAAGGCCCATTCGGTGAGCGCCGGGTTGAGGCGGAACATTTCACCGGTCGGCTCCGGCCGGTCGGGGTCGAAGGGCTCGTCCGTGTAGCGGGCCAGGTAGCCGTACTTCCAGTCCTCGGGCATTTCCCGCGGGTCGATCTCGTGCGCGAGGTCGCCGTCCACCAGGTACTCGGCCCAGGCCGCGGAACCGATGGAGGCGTCCTCCGGGTCGACGCCGGAAATGCCGGCGACCAGCCAGTAGGCGCGGGTGAGATCGAAGCGCGGATCCATGCCCAGCATCATCACCGAGGCCGCGGCCTTGGCGGTACCGATACCGGTCACCATGACCAGCAGCTTCGACGCCGGGTCGTAGTACAGGTCGTGGTGCGCCGGGAAAGCGATCCGCTCGCTGAGATCCCGGCGTTCCAGCCAGAGCTGGAACTCCCCGGCCTGGTCGTCGCGGTCCTCGCCGATCTCGAACATGGTCACCAGCACGGCGCGGACCTCCTTCGGCGCCGGTGCGGCGGGCGCTTCCGGTGCGGCGGGCGGTGGCGGTGCCGCCGGCTCGCAGGCAGCCAGGGCAAGCAGGGCGCCGAGGCAGAGGGCCAGGGCGGGAGCCAGGGAGAGAGAACGGGTCATGGGGTCTCCTCGGTTTCGGTGGATGCGGGGGCGAGGTCGCAGAGCGCATAGCGACGGCAGAGAAAGCCGTGACTGCGGGCGTCGGCGGCGAGCACCGCTGCGGGGTTGCCCGCCAGGCGCCGCTCGAAGTCGGCGAGGCGCCTGGCGTAACGGCCGAGAAGCTCCGTCTTCAGGGGCGCCGGGGCGAAGCTGTAGCTCAGGCTGTTGCGCGACAGGCCGACCAGCTCGTCCCAGGACAGGTTGAACTCGCGCACGGCGACGAAGAACTCGTCGGTCAGGTTCGAGTCCCACATGCCGCGGTCGTCGGTGGACAGCGCCACCGGGATACCGGTGCGCAGGTACTCGGGAAAGGGATGCTGCGCGTAGTCGTCGACGTACTCCAGCAGCAGGTTGGAAATCAGGTTGATCTCCACGAGGTAGGGCCCGTGGCGCATGAGGCGCAGCGTGTCCGGGTCGGTGATCAGGTTGACTCCATGGCCGATGCGGTCGGCGCCCAGCAGCAGCGTGTCGCGCACGTGGTCGTTGGGCTCATCGACCTCGCCCGCGTGGATCGACAGGCGCACGCCGTGGTGCTCGCGACGCAGTGCCCGCAGCGTGTCCAGGAACCGCAGCGGGTACCCCTTGTCGTTGTCCTCGCGGCCGACCATGTTCACCGCGACGAACAGGTCGCGGTTGCGCGCGACGAACGCGTAGAGCGTGCGCAGCATCTCCTCGGCGTTCGGAGCGAAGCGCAGGATCGCCACCTGCAGCTTCACCGCGACCCCCGTGGCCGTCGCGTCCGCCTCGCGCAACCGCTCGCGGTAGATGGCGGCCACCTCGTCGGGTGCCAGGCGGCTGCCATCCGGGTGGAGGAAGCCGAGGACACCGATCATGGTCTCGAGGTAAAGCACCCCCTCGCGCCCGAACGCCTGCATGTTGCGCACCAGCGCATCGGCCGTGAAATACGGGTTGAAGTAGAGATCGGCCATGCGCTGCCAGTGGGTCTGGAAGAACTCGTCACGGCCCTCGTGCGCCTTGTCCAGCACCATGCTGTCCAGCCAGGCCCGGCGCTGGCTGTCATCGAGGTCCTCGAGGCGCTCGAACTCACCCTGCTCACAGGGGGACAGCTGCTGCCAGTGGCTCTCCTGCAGCGTGAGGAAAAGCAGCAGGTACGGATCCGGCCCGAAGGCGTCGCCACCATAGGGCCGGCAGTTGTTGATGCGCACCCGCGTGTAGAAGTGATAGCCGCGCTCGGCCTGGGCCAGGGCGAGCTCATAGAACCAGTCGTCGAGGACCGAGCCGGAGAGGTGGTTATGCAGGTCGCCGCCCTTGGGCATGGCGTAGAGGAAGCGGTAGAGCTCCTCGTCGGTCGCCTCGCTCTTGAAGCGCTCGAACCACGCCCCGGTGTCCGCCGGTGGCGGCGCCGCCCCCGCGCCACCGGCGAGCACTGCCAGGAAAGCAGCGGCCGCGAGGCACAGCCCGCCGGCCCAGCCACGGCGCCGGCGCGGCGGCGTTGGCGGGGTGTGTCGTTCAGTCACGGAAGGTCTCCAGCATGCACAGCGTAGAACAGGGATCGGAGAGCAAGAAGAGTGCCACCGTCTCCCTGTGCAGAACCCCGTGATTATGGCACGGCGGCGGCACCCGCCGCACCAGTGCAGGGCAGCCTGCGCCAGCCGGGTGCAGCACGGGCAGCGACGGCCCGGCCGGGGCGGTGGTATGGTACTTGCCTTCCCGGGGGCAACCCCGACGGAGAGAGCGACCCGTGACCGACCCCTACCCCCGAGACCTGCGCGGCTACGGCCAGCACCCGCCGAACTTCCGCCTGCCGGGCCACGCGCGCATCGCCGTGCAGTTCGTCGTCAACTACGAAGAGGGGGGCGAGAACTGCGTCCTTCACGGCGACCCCGCTTCGGAGACCTTTCTCTCGGAGATCATCGGCGCCGAGGCGTACCGGGACCGGCACATGAGCATGGAGTCCCTGTACGAGTACGGCAGCCGGGCGGGGTTCTGGCGCCTGCACCGGCTGTTCACGCGCCGGCGGGTACCGGTGACGGCCTTCGCGGTCACCAGCGCGATCGCCCGCAACCCGGAGGCCGTGGCCGCCATGCGCGAGGCGGACTGGGAGATCGCCTGCCACGGCCTGCGCTGGATCAGCTACCAGCAGGTCCCGGAGGCCGTGGAGCGCGAGCACATGCAGCGCGCCATCGCCTGGCACGAGGAGCTGACGGGCGCGCGCCCGCTGGGGTGGTACACGGGCCGGGACAGCCCGAACACCCGGCCCCTGCTGCTGGAGGCCGGCGGCTTCCTCTACGACTCGGACTCCTACGCCGACGACCTGCCCTACTGGGTCGGCGGCCCCGCCGGCCCGCACCTCGTCATTCCCTACACGCTGGACACGAACGACATGCGCTTCGCCACGGCCCAGGGCTTCAACAGCGGTGACCAGTTCTTTGCCTACCTGCGCGACGCCTTCGACGTGCTCTACGCCGAGGGAGAGCAGTGCCCGAAGCTGCTCAACATCGGCCTGCACTGCCGCCTCGCCGGGCGCCCCGGCCGCTTCCGGGCCCTGCAGCGCTTCATCGACCACGTGCAGGCCCACGACCACGTCTGGCTCTGCCGGCGCGAGGACCTCGCCCGGCACTGGCACGAAAACCATCACCCGGACCTTCACCTGAACCACGGAGACACCCATGACTGACACCCCGCGCCGGCGCCGCGGCGCCGCTTTCGCCGCCGGCAGCCTCGTCGCCACGGGCCTCGCCGCCACCCTCAACGCGGGCGCGGCGGCGGCCGCGCCTTCGGTGGACGAGCTGGTGCGCGAGCTCGGCCTAGAGGCCCACGTGGAGGGCGGCTACTTCCGCCGAACCTACGCGGCGGAAGACCACCCGCGGGTGGCCACGCCCGCGGGCGAGCGCTACAGCCTGACCTCGATCTTCTACCTGCTCACGCGCGAGTCCCCGACGGGCCACTTCCACCGCAACCGCTCGGACATCGTTCACTACTTTCAGCTCGGCGATCCCATTACCTATTACCTGCTCCACCCGGACGGGCGCCTGGAGACCGTAGTCATGGGCCAGGACGTGGCCGCCGGCCAGCGCCTGCAGCTCACGGTCCCCGGCGGCATCTGGAAGGCCTCTTCCCTCGGCGACGGCCCGCATGGCTACGGCCTGATCAGCGAAGCAGTGAGCCCCGGTTTCGACTACGCGGACATGACCCTCGGTGACGCCGCCACGCTGGCCGAAGCCTTCCCCGAGCACGCGGACCTCGTGCGGCGCCTCGCCCACGGCGACGGGAAAAGTACCCAAGGCGGACGTTGACGCTTACCCCCGGCGTACGCACCATTCCGGTGCGCCTGCGCCAGCCTGAGCAGCTTCGGTGTTCCCCGTGCCGCTTGCCGTGCCCCGGCGCCGGTCCACGGCGACGCCAACCCCCTGATTCAAGGGAACATTCACCTGAATGATGCCCGGCCACCGGGATAGAGGCGGCCTTGGCATCAATTCTGCTAAGCAAAGCGCAGTAGCTGAAACTGCGACGCCACAAAAACGTGGTCAACAGCGTCGCAAACGGGCCCCGGCAACACCGGTGGCCGCTTGGTCCTGTTGAGGAGAAACCATGAACGTACCCGCGAAACGCCTGCCGCTGGCCGCGGCAATCACCGCGACCCTGGCCGCCGGCCAGCCCCTGCTGGCCCTGGGGCAGGAAAACCCGGCCCTGGAGGAAATCGTCGTCACCGGCTCCCTGCGCAGCCTGCCGGGCGAAGACGTCGACGTCTTCGGCTTCGGCAAATCGCTGCTCGAGACGCCGCGCTCGGTGTCCACGATCAGCTCCGAGCAGATGGAGCGCTTCAACGTCAACGACATCGACGAGCTGGTCGCTTTCTCGCCGGGTACCTTCACCCAGTCCTTCTTCGGCGTCGCCGGCTCCCTCGACGTGCGCGGCACCCCGGGCGAGACCTACTTCCGCGGCGTGCGCCGGGTCGACAACCCGGGCAACTACGCCACCCCGATCGCCGCGGCAGACCGTATCGACATCGTCCGCGGCCCGGCCTCGCCGATCTACGGCCCGTCCAAGATCGGCGGTTACCTCAACTTCAACCCAAAGTCAGCGCGGGTGGGCTCGGGCGAGTACCTCGACAAGACCACCGGGGGCCTGTCCTACACGACCGGCAAGTGGGATCGCCAGGTGATCTCCGGCGACATCGGCGGGCGCCTGTCTGACAACGCCGGCTACTACCTCTACGGCGAGTACGAGGACTCGGACAGCTTCTACGACAACACGTCCACCGAGAACACGATCCTGCAGGCCGCCTTCGACGTGGATGTCACCGACAAGCTGCATATCCAGTTCGGGGGTATGTACCACGACTTCCTGGGCAACCAGGTCGCCGGCTGGAACCGGATCAGCCAGGACCTTATCGACAACGGCACCTACCTGACCGGCACCGCGCAGTCCCTGGACGCGGACGGCAGCGGCAAGATCTCCCACCAGGAGTACAACGCCGCGGGGATCTCTCAATTCATCCTGTTCCCAAGTTTCGTCACCGAGGAAGAATTGAACCCACTGAGCGCCCTCAACAACCCGGGTACGACCACGCTCAGCCCGAGCAACGTGCTCGTTGACCCGAACGACGAGCTGGACAACGAGACGATCACGCTCTATTTCGACGCGATCTACACCGCTGACAACGGTCTCGAGATCAAGAACCAGCTCTTCTACGAGAGCCTCGAGAACAACAACGAGAACGCCTATGGCTTCTCCCAGGCCGGTGAGACCTGGGTTTTCGAGGAGAAGCTGGTCTTCGGCTACACCATGCAGGGCAATGGCGTAACCTCCCGGCTGCAGTTCTCACCGTCGGTCCGCTACACCGACTTCGACCGCGGCCAGGACTACATCAACGAGTACTTCGATCGTCGCGACCTCTCCCAGTCCGCCGCCGAGCGTGACCCGTCCCTGGACACGCGGCTCCTGTCGACGCAGATCGACGACGACTACAGCGAGTACCAGTACGGCGACTACACCATGTGGGGCCTCGCGTTCCTCGGTGACTTCACCTGGGACAACGGCCTGAACATCACCCTGGGCCTACGCCAGGACTGGATCGACATGGAGTCGAACACGCCGCTGGACAAGCTGCTGTTCCCGCCGGAGGACCTGGTGGCGAACTTCCCGGGCGGCGTCGCCACCTACAGTGACAGTGACGATATCTTCTCCTGGACCGCCAGCGTCAGCTGGGATACGCCGATCGGCCTGATTCCCTACGTGACCATGTCCGAGCAGTCGACGATCATCGCCGACCAGATGGGCGACCTGCCGCTGGAGCTCGTGCGCACGGGCAACGCGACGGATGTCTCCGAGCTGTTCGAGGTCGGCCTCAAGGGAAGCTATCTCGACGACTCGCTGTTCTTCGCCCTGTCCTACTACGAGCAGGAGCGCACTGACTTCAGCGCCCAGGCCATCGTTACCAACGCGTCTACCAAGACCGAGGGCATCGAGGCCGAGCTGCGCTGGGTAGTGACGCCGCAGCTGGTGGTCACCGCCGGCTGGACCAACCTCGAGATCACCATGGTGTCCGCTGTCGAGGAAGGCACGCTGTTCAGCTTCTTCGGCACCGACGACATCCCGCAGGTTGATTACTCGCTCGTCGCCGGTGGCCAGGTCATCGGCCTGATCCCGGCGTCCGACGGCCTCAAGCAGGGTATTCCGGAGAACATCTACACGGCGACGGCCACCTACGACTTCGACAACGGCTTCGCGATCAATGCCAGCGTCATCGACGTCGACTCGACCTTCTCCGGTTTCTCCCAGTCCGTGAAGCTGCCCGCCTACACGCTGGTTAACGCGGGTGTGACCTTCGAGTCAGAGCACTGGAAGCTCAGCCTGACCGGCAAGAACCTCACGGACGAGGAGTACTTCCGCTCCAACTTCCCCAACCTCTTCGGCAGCCAGATCGTGCTGCCGGAACTCCCGCGTCACTGGGTCGCCAAGGTGGACTACCGCTTCTAGCGGCCCCAACGACTGCATCCAGTCCATGCAGCCTTCCAAGCCCTCGCAAGAGGGCTTTTTTTTTGCCGCGTGTTTTCTACGAAAGGAGTAGTTGCCCGGCGGTCAGGTCAGCCCGGCGGCGAGCGCGCGGCGGGGCACCAGCAACTCGAGTGCCATGGCGAGGAAGGCGCCGTTGGAAACCGGGAACTGGAGGAACAGGGCCGCGGGCCCCTCGAGGCCGGCGCGCCCGGTGACTGCGGCGAGAAGCCAGCCGCCGGCGGCAGCGCCGGCGGCGATGCACCAGCCCCGGCGGCCGATGGCACCGCCGGCCAGGAGGCCCCAGCCGGCCCGTGCGACCATGAGAAAGAGCAGCAGCGTGCTGCCGTAGAGGACGGCCTCCGGCAGCGCCTGCAGCTGGGCGGCCACCGCCGGCAGCAGGCCCAGGGCCACGAGCAGCGCCGCGACCACGAAGCCGATACGCCGGCTGGCGATGCCGGTGAGGCGGATCACGCCGTTGTTCTGGCTGAAGGTCGTGTTCGGAAAGGTCCCGGCCAGCGCCGCAAGCAGGGAGTTGAGCGCATCACCCAGGATGCCACCGCGCACGCGCTGCCAGTAGCCGGTCCCGCGCGTGGGCAACCCGCTGAGGGACGCCGTGGCCGTCAGGTCGCCGACGGACTCGGTCGCCGAAACGAGGAACACCGGGAATAGCAGCAGGAACACGCCGACGTCGAAGCCGAAGCCATAGGGCAGGAGCCGGGGCAGGTAGAGCCCCCCGGCGGCTGCGGCGCCTTCGCCGAACAACCCGAGAGCCGCCGCGAGCAGCGCGCCCCCGGCGAGGCCCCCGAGTACGCTGCACAGGCGGCACCAGGGCGAGAGCCGGGTTGCCAGCCACAGGGTCAGGGCGAAGACGCTTACCGTCAGCAGCGCCAGGGTGGCCGTCGGCGCACCCGGGGCCGTACTGGTCCGGCACAGGTTCTCGAGCGTGGAGAGCACGAGCGTGAGCCCGATGAGCAGCACCGTGGTGCCGGTCACCGTCGGAGTCAGCAGCCGCTGAAGCCGGCGGATTCCCAGGGCGAGTAGCCCGGTGAGCACCGCGGCGACGGCGCAGCATCCGAAGATCACGGCCAGGCGCTCGCGGGCCGGCATGGCCTCCGGCAGGCCGTGGAAGGCAAACAGCACCGGCCCGATGAACGTGAAGCTCGTGCCCTGGATCGCCAGCAGGCCGGAACCGATACCGTAGCGTCCGGCGACCTGGATCGCGGTCGCCACGCCGGAGACGAACAGGGACGCCGCGAGGATCGCCCGGGTCTCCGCCGCCGGCAGGCCCATGCCGACGGCCATGATGAGCGGCGCCGTGACGATGCCACCGAAGACCGCCAGCAGGTGCTGGAGCCCGGCGAGGAAAGCCCGCGGCAGCGGCAGCCGGTCCGCGTGGCCGTAGAGCAGCGGGGCGGCGGAAAGCACGGACATGGCGGGTCCTCCCGATCGAGCCAGCATGGCGTGTCGCTTGTTCCTGCCGCTTTGGCCTGCAAGTTCGGTGCCGCACGGCAGCGCGCGACGTACTGGCATACTGTTTGCTGTGTTTTCGGGCCTCCTGCGGCTCGCCGGCGACTGCGAAAGAGACCACCTGCCATGGATGACACGCCGATCACCGACGCTGAACTCGATGCCCTCGCCACCCTCGCGGGGCTGACAATCCCGGCTCACTGCCGGGACGGCGTACGCCTGCATCTGGCCACGGCGCACCGCATGCTCCACGCGCTGGAGCCGCTGACAGGGGACGCGGACGATCTCGCCCTCGCCCCGGTCTTCGACCCGGCCCCCGGCAACGACGGAGCGGGCAGCGCGTGAACGGGGCCTCCGCCCTGGCCGGCGCCGTGCGCCGCGGCGAGCTCAGCGCCGGCGAAACCGTCGCGCGGGCCCTGCACCGCATCGACGCGGCGAACGGCACGATCAACGCTTTCACCGCCGTGGTCGCCGAACGCGCCCGGGCACGGGCGGCCGCGCTCGACCGGGGCCTCGCCGCCGGCGAAGACCCGGGCCCGCTCGCCGGCGTGCCCTTCGCGGTGAAGAACCTGTTCGACGTGGCAGGTCTCACCACCACCGCCGGCAGCCTGATCAACCGCGACCTGCCCCCGGCGGCGGTGGATGCCGTGCTCGTCCGACGCCTCGAAGCCGCCGGCGCCGTGCTGGTGGGCAGCCTGCACATGGGCGAATACGCCTACGACTTCACCGGCGAGAACGCCCACGACGGCCCCTGCCGGAACCCGCACGATCCCGGGCGCATGACCGGCGGCTCCTCCTCCGGTGCGGGCGCCGCCGTTGGCGGCGGTCTCGTGCCCGTCGCGCTCGGATCGGACACCAACGGCTCGATCCGCGTGCCCGCCTCCCTCTGCGGGGTCTTCGGCCTCAAGCCGACCTACGGCCGCCTGCCGCGCACGGGCACGTACCCGTTCTGCGACAGCCTCGACCACGTGGGGCCGCTCGCGGCGACGGCGACGGACCTGGCCCTGGCCTATGACGCACTGCAGGGCTTCGACCGCGGCGATCCGGCCTGCGCCCGTCGCGCCCCGGAACCTGTGCTCGCCACCCTCACCGCCGGGCTCGACGGTGTCCGCGTCGCGCGGGCCGGCGGCTTCTTCGCCGCTGAGGACTACCCGCAGGCCCGCGCCGCCGTGGACCGCGTCTGCGCGGCGCTCGGTGCCGACCGGGAGGAGTCGCTGCCCGGTGCCGCCGCGGGCCGCGCCGCCGCCTACTTGGTCACCAACGCCGAGGGCGCTGCACTCCACTGCCGCCACCTGCGCGAGCGGGTGAACGACTTCGACCCGGATACCCGCGACCGCTTCCTCGCCGGCGCTCTCCTCCCCGCCGGCTGGTACCTGCAGGCGCAGGCCGCGCGCCGGGCCTGGCGGGAGGAGATGGCCACGCTGTTCCGGCGCACGGACCTGCTCGTGGCCCCGTGTACACCCTGCCCCGCGCCGCCCATCGGCACGCGCCACCTCGAGCTTGCGGGGCGCAGGGAGCTGCTGCGGCCCAACCTCGGCCTGTTCACCCAGCCTTTTTCCTGCATCGGCCTGCCGGCGCTCAGCGTGCCGCTCTGGCTGCCCGGCGAGGCACTCCCGATCGGCGTGCAGCTGGTTGCCGCCCCCTGGCGCGAAGACCTCTGCCTGCGCGCAGCGCAGGTCCTGGCCGAGGCCGGCGTTGCCGAAGCGCGACCGGGGGTGGTGTAATGCCGACCCCCGGCCAGCGCCCCAGACCCATCCTGCCAACCGCGGAGACACCGTCATGAGAGACTTCATCCAGGCCCTGCCCAAGGCCGAGCTGCACGTCCACCTCGAGGGCACGCTGGAACCGGAGCACATCTTTGCCCTCGCCCAGCGCAACGCTATCGCGCTCGAGTACGAGCGGCCCGAGGACGTGGTCGCGGCCTATGACTTCCACGACCTGCCCTCCTTCCTGAAGATCTACTACGCCGCCATGGACGTGCTGCGGGAAGAAGAGGACTTCTACGAGCTCGCCTGGCACTACTTCCAGCGCGCGGCCGCGCAGCACGTCGTCTACGTCGAACCTTTCTTCGACCCGCAGGCGCACACGGTACGCGGCGTGCCCTTCGAGACGGTGATCAACGGCATCAGCCGCGCGCAGCAGGATGCCGCGGAAAAGCTCGGGGTCGAGAGCAACCTCATCCTGTGCTTCCTGCGCGACATGAGCGCCGAATCCGCCGCGGAGACGCTGGCCGCCGCGGAACCCTTCCTCGACCGCATCATCGGCGTCGGCCTCGACTCGGACGAGAAGGACAACCCGCCGTCGAAGTTTGCCGAGGTGTTCGCCCGCGCCCGGGCGCTCGGCCTCAAGCTGACCATGCACTGCGACGTGAACCAGAAAGACATCCTCGACCACATCCGCGAGTGCCTGGACCTCATCGCCGTCGACCGCATCGACCACGGCATCAACGCGCTGGAAGATCCCGCGCTGTGCGAGGCCATCGTCGAGCGCGGCCTCGGCCTCACGATCTGCCCCGTGTCCAACCGCTTCGTCGTGCAGAACCTCACCGGCGACGAGATCCGGCAGATGCTCGCCAGGGGCATGCGCGCGACGATCAACTCCGATGACCCGGCCTATTTCCGCGCCTACCTCAACGAGAACTTCGAGGCACTGGTGGACGAGGTGGCCTTTACAGAGGCGGAAATCCTGCAGCTCGTGCGCAACGCCTTCACCGTGAGCTGGCTCACGGAGTCCCGCAAGACCGATTATCTCGCCCGGGTGGACGCCGCCTCGCGCAGCGCGGTCGCGCACTGACATGGCCGGGCTTCTCGAGACGCGCTTCGGCATCGAGGCGCAGGGCAGCAGCGTCCGCCGCGAAGTCATGGCGGGCGTCACGACCTTCCTCGCCATGGCCTACATCACCGTGGTCAACCCGGCGATCCTCTCCGAGGCAGGCATGGACTTCGGTGCCGTGTTCGTCGCCACCTGCCTGGCCGCGGCCATCGGCACGGCGGTCATGGGCCTCTATGCCAACTACCCGGTGGCGCAGGCCCCGGGCATGGGCCAGAACGCCTTCTTCACCTACGGCATCGTCCTCGGCATGGGCTACGCCTGGCAGACCGCCCTCGGCGCCGTGCTCATTTCCGGCATCATCTTCATCGTCCTGTCCGTGCTGCCGGTGCGGGAGTGGCTCATCAATGCCATCCCCCGTTCCCTGAAGCTCGGCATCTCGGCGGGGATCGGCCTGTTCCTCGGCATCATCGCGCTGACCGGCAGTGACATCATCGTCCGCGACCCGGCGACGCTGGTGTCCCTCGGCGACCTCGCCGCCCTGCCGGCGACGCTGCTGCTGGTGGGCTTCGTGGTCATCGCGGCGCTGTCCGCTCGCCGGATCACCGGCGCCGTGGTCATCGGCATGCTGCTGGTCACGGTACTGGGCTGGGCGACCGGGGCCGCCGAGTTCCAGGGTGTCGTCTCCGCGCCGCCCTCGCTGACGACCTTCCTGTCGCTGGATCTCGCCGGCGCTTTCGACCTGTCCATGGTGACGGTGGTGCTCACGCTGCTGCTGGTGGATGTCTTCGACACCGCCGGGACGCTCGTGGGTGTCGCCAACCGTGCCGGCATGCTCGACGAGAACGGCCACCTGCCACGGCTGCGCCGGGCCCTGCTCGCCGACTCCAGCGCCACCGCCATCGGCGCACTGCTCGGGACCTCCTCCACCACCAGCTACATCGAGAGCGCTGCCGGTGTCGAGGCCGGCGGGCGCACGGGCCTAGCCTCCGTGACGACCGCGGGCCTGTTCCTGCTCTGCCTCTTCATCGCACCGCTGGCGCAGAGCATCCCCGCCTTCGCTACCGGCGCGGCACTGCTGTTCGTCGCCTGCATCATGGCGCGGGCGCTCGAGGACCTCGACTGGGCCAACGTGACGGAAGCCACGCCGGCCGTGGTGACGGCGCTGGCGGTGCCCCTGTCCTACTCTATCGCCGACGGCATCGGCCTGGGTTTCATCACCTATGCGGCCATCAAGCTCGTCTCCGGCCACGGCCGCGAGTGCCCGGCGGCGGTCTATGTGGTGGCGGCGATCTTCATGCTAAAGTTCGCCTTCCTCGGCTAGGGCGGCGACAGTTTCATGGACGATACAGTCACTAACGAGACAGTCACTAAGCAGACAGACACCAGCGACAAGGTCGCGGATGACAAGGTCTACATCTCCGCCAACGACCTGCTGGTGGATTCCTTCCGGCTTGCCCAGCAGATCTATGACAGCGGCTTCCGCCCGGACTTCATCATCGGCGTCTGGCGCGGCGGCGCGCCGGTGGGCATCGCGATCCAGGAGTACCTGGAGTACGTCGGCATCCACACCGACCACATCGCCATCCGCACCTCGTCCTACTACGGCATCAACAAGCAGGACAAGACGGTGCGCGTGCACGGCCTCGACTACATCATCGACAACGTCAACGCCGAGCACCAGGTATTGCTCGTGGACGACGTCTTCGACTCGGGCCGCAGCATCCGCGCCATCTTCGACAAGCTCCGCGCCAGGGCCCGGCGCAACATGCCCGAGACCATGCGCGTCGCCACGCCCTGGTACAAGCCGGCCAAGAACGTCACCGACATCACACCGGACTACTACGTGCACGAGACGGACGCCTGGCTGGTCTTCCCCCACGAGCTCGTCGGCCTGACGCCGGAGGAGATTCTCGCCAACAAGGGCGACCTCGCCAGCACTATCAGCCCCGGACTCCACGAGCCCTGAGCACACGCGCCCCCGGGCTCAGCTGACGCGGCGGATCTGTTCCAGCGCCGCCTCCAGGGCGACCACGCGATCGGGGTAGATCCGCTCCGGGTCCAGGTCGCGGTCCGCTTCCAGCCCCGACAATACCTTGTGCAGCTCTTCCCGCATGGCCGCCACATAGACCTGGCGTCCTGCGCGCTTTGCGTCGGCGACGATGTCCGCTATCGCCCGGGCCGAAGACACGTCCAGGAACGGGACCCGCGAGAAGTCGAGGATCAGCACGAATGCATCATCGTGTGCATGGGTGCGGACCTCGTGACCGAGGTTGGCGGCAGCGCCGAAGCTCAGCGGCCCGCCGAAGTCGAACACATTCACCCGGTTCCCGGCCTCCTCGATCAGTTCCTGCTCGCGCGGCAGCAATTCCCGCTGCGGGTGGTTGGCGACGCGCTCGAGCTGGAGTGCGGCAACCTGGCGCACAAAGGCCAGGGCGGCCACCACGACGCCTACACCAACCGCGGTAATCAGGTCGACGAAGACCGTCAGCAGGAGCACGATCAGCATCAGGAACAGCTCCAGCCGCGGACCGCGGTGGGCGAGACGCAGGTAGCTCCAGTCGATGATGTCGGTACCGACCTTGCTGAGGATACCGGCCAGCGCTGCATGGGGAATCTTCGCCGCGAGCGGGCCGAGAGCGAGGACGATAACCAGCAGCAGCACCGCATGCACCATGCCCGAGATCCGGCTCGCACCGCCGGCACGGATATTCACGACCGTGCGCATCGTGGCGCCCGCGCCAGGGAGACTCCCGAACAATCCCGCCAGGCCGTTGCCGATGCCCTGGCCGATCAGTTCACGGTCCGGGTCGTGCTTGCCGCGGGTCATGTTGTCGGCAACCAGCGACGTCAGCAGGCTGTCGATGGCTCCGAGCACCGCGAGGACGAACGCGGCCTGGACCACGGGCAGCGCGGACGAGCGCTCGAAGCCGGGCAGCTGCAGTGCAGGCAGCGCCGAGGGGATGTCGCCGAGCACCGGCGCGCCGGGGTAGAACAGGCTCACGGCCGTGCCCGCGAAGAGCGCGGCGAGAGCACCGGGGAAGTAGGCGCTGAGCCGCGCCGGCCAGGCATAGCCCACCAGCAGCGTCACGGCGCCGACCACGAGCGCGGGCAGGTTGAGTTCGCCCAGGGCAACGGGCAGTACGAGCAGCGCGCCGAGTACGTCCCCCGGCGGCTCTGCGCCGAGGAGGCGACCGAGCTGGAGCAGAATGATGATGATACCGATACCGCTCATGAAACCCGAGACTACCGGGTAGGGTACGAGCTGGATGTACTGGCCAAAGCGGAAGACGCCGAACAGGACCTGGATAATTCCGGCAAGCAGGACAGCGGCGAAGACGAGATCCGGCCGGTCGGGGAAGCCGGCAAAGAGGCCCGCAAAGACCACGACCATGGGGCCGGTGGGGCCGGAGATATTAGTCGGCGTGCCACCGAACAGGGACGCAAAGAACCCGACGATAATCGCCCCGTAGAGGCCCGCCACCGGCCCCGCACCGGAGGCGACGCCGAAGGCCAGCGCCAGGGGCAGCGCCACGACACCGGCGGTGATACCGCCGAAGAGATCTCCGCGAAGCTGACCGAGGCGTGCTTGCATGGGCCCCTTTCCTGGCCGGGCCCTGGGGCCGGTGACGAAGTCGGGCCACACCCGGTCGGGCTGTGTGAAGGCGGCGGTTGCCGGGTCATACCGGCGAGCGGGCGTGGCCACTAGAATAGTCTCATGATAACAGACAGGCCTCCTGCCATGGCGCGCTGCCAGCGCTTTGCTGCCTTCAGCCTGCTGCTAGCCGTCGCGACCGCGGTGGCGGACGCCGGAAGCGCTCCCCGACAACATGGGCGACCTCGCCAGTACCATCAGCTCTGGGCTGCACTAACCCTGAGCGCGAGCCCACTAGCCCGCATGGTTGCGCGGGACTTCGGCGCCCTGCTGAGCAGCACCCCACGCCGCGCGCAGCGGCAAGGTCATCCCCTCCTCTCGATGACGCGCCTCGTGTAGCTGTTCCCGCGCCAGCGCAAGCCGCGCCCGCGGCAGCAGATCGAAGATGAGGTGAATGCGGTCCTCGGCGCCGTCATTGAACGCCTCGTGCACGGCCCGGTTGTCGAACCACCACAGTTCGCCCTCGCGCATGCGGACCTCTTCGTCGCCAGCGCGCAGCCAGGAGCCGAGGGAAGAGCGAAGTACAAGGTGGTGACGCTCGTGCAGGCGGTAGTACTCGCCGCGATCGATGTGAGGGTAGACACGTCGTCCGGCCGGCAGGCAGACCACCTTTGCCCGGCCCGGTTCGCACTCGAGTTCCTCCGCCACCTTGGAGATCAGCGTACACAGCCCGGGAAAGCGCGTGGAGCCCGTAGTCCACCGGCTTTCCTGGACGTCACGCCGCGCGCGCCCATGGCAGCGGGACTTGCGCAGGCCGCGCAGGGGAATGGCAAGCGCCTCACGCTGAACGCGCACCTTCTCCTGGCGACCGGTTTGCTGCTGCCACGCATCGGTGACGGCCGCAAGCTCATCGAGCAGCGGGCGTACGGCTACGCCGGTGCGGATCAGTTTGAAACTATTCATGACAGGCCTCCTGCACTTGTTTCCGGTTGTAGCGCTGATAGCGCAGCTAGGGGTATTGGTTGAGGGTTGCCTCCGCGGGGGCGGAGCAGGGACTGCACCAGCGTTGCGTACTCGATCCCGGCCGCCGCCGCCGCAACAGCCAGCGCACCCCGCGGTGTGAACAGGTCCACGGCGCGCACAGCCTCGATCGTGACCTCGCCTTCCTCGGTAACCGCCAGGTCGACGCGCGCGAAATCCCGGCAGCGAAGAATGGCAAAGGCCCTGGCGGCCGCGTCTTCCGCGGCGTCACGCTGCACCGGCGCCAGGCCTCCGGCCGGGCGGTGCCCGCCACGGCGGGAGCGACGCTCGAGAAGCGGCAGCACTCGCGGAGCGACAGCCGACTGCTCGCCCGCAAGCACAACGGCGTGCAGGCGACGTCCGCCGGGCTGCCGGGTGAAGAGGGGCGTATCGCCGTCGGCAAGCACCTGTTTACGCGCGCGCTCCAGCGCTGCCTCGGTCGCCGCGTGGAGCGGTTCGCGGTCTCCCTGGAAACGGTGGTGAACAAGCAGGGGCGCCAGCTGATACTGGTCTGCACTGGTCATATCGACCACGGCAGGCGCCGAGAGACCGTGACGTTCGAGCAGAGCGAACAACTGCAGTCGATCACTGAGGGACGCCATGGCCAGCGGGTCCGGGCCGCTGTAGGGCACACCGATCATCTCGCAGTACGCGGGTACCTGGCACAGGCGGCCTGTCCCCTGCACACCGCCCGCGCAGTTGATCACCCGCGCACGATCCGGCGGCCGGGTCCCGAAGAAGCTGCGCAGACGCTGGTAGAGCCGTGCATCCGCCTCGATGACAGCGACGCGGTGACCGGCGCTGCGCAGGGCGTCGACCAGCGGCTGTACCGAGTCGAGCCGGTAGCGCCTGGGAGGCTCGCTGCCGTCGTGAGCCAGTACCGCCTTGTTCCAGCGGTTGCGCACTACCGCAACGGAAAGTCCCTCCTCCGCCTCCACGGCCGCCGCACCGGGCCGAAAGTCCTCGAGCAGGCGCCAGTCCATGAACTCGGACACGAGCACGGTGAGGGCCAGCTGCGTCACGATGAGCTCCGGGCAGGCGAGAGTCAGCTCGCGCAGCGCGGGTACCGATGCCAGCGCCGCGATGGCCATGGCGAGGAGAATCGTGGCACTGGTGCGCCAGGCGGCCATCGCGGTACTTTCACGCGCGACGGTATCCGCAATACTCTCGGCGAGCATGGCGAGGATGACGACCGGGAAGAACGCGAAGCTGGTCAGCATGCTCGAATCGACATGGGCCCCGAAAAGCAGGCCCGTGACCATCGTCGCCGCCACGATCGTGAGGATGGTCGCCACGCGGGCATAGAGCGGCATGCCGGATGCGCGCATGAACGGCCGCACCAGCACGACGGTCAGGGCAATGATGGCGATGAGAAGCAGGCTGGGCAGAACGCCGATCTCCTGCATGCCGATGGCGATGAGAATGGCGCGAAAGCCGAGCACCCGCACGCCGAGGCTGAGACGGGTCAGCGCGACCAGCAGCGCCGCCAGCGGCAGCATCACGATATGCAGCACCGTGTCCCGGTCGACGGCGGGCACCCAGTGCAGCGTGAGATGGTCGTTGAGCCAGGCACCGAGAGCGGTTGCCGCGGGCCCTGCCGAACCCGACAGCGCCAGGATGCGCAGCGCCATCGCCGACAGCGGCAGTACCGCCGCCACCACCAGCAACGCCAGCGCGTGCGGTCGCAGGCCGTTGCGCGGCCGCTGCGCACGCAGGCGCCCGGCGAACCATTGCCCGCGACCGGTGGGCGCCGGCGTCAAGGCAACGCTCATGGCTTCACCCGCTCGATGTCGACGACCATGGAAATACCCGGACGCAGCACGTCCGGCAGTTCATCGAGGACAATGGCGACACCGACCAGTGGCGCCTGCTGCAGGCGCTCGCCGCGGGGTTTGGGCAGGTAGTCGAGGGGCATCTCGAAATCGGTGGCGAGGCCGACGGTGGCAACCACGCCGGTGACTGCCTGGCCGCGCAACGCCGGGGAGGAAACCCGCACCGCGCTGCCCGGTGCGATATCGGCGAGATCAGCCTCGCCGATCCACGCTTCGACCCAGCTTCGGTCGCTGAACCACATGCTGAGGGCCGGCGTGCCGACGTCCATGGCCATACCGGGCTGCACCAGGCGCCGGATGATGGCGCCGTCAGCCGGCGCGCGGATGACGGTGGCCTCGAGATCGGCCTCGGCCCGGGCCAACTCCGCGGCAGCGGTGTCGCGCTGCGCTGCGAGCACGTGCAGCTGCTTTTCGCGCAGTTCGAGCTCGCGCTGCGCGTGCCGCGCCTCGGCAAGGGCGTTCTCCGCCGCTTCCTGCTCGGCAACCGCGGCCCGGGCAAGAGCCGCAGCGGTCCGCGCCTTGGCCGCCGCGTCCCGCACCGCTTCCTTCGAGATCGCGCGCCCGGGCAGCAGGGATTGCCGGGTATCGTGAAAAGCATTGGCATCCTCGGCCCTGCTCTCCGCGGCTGCCAACGCCGCCGTCACCCGGCGGAGCTCCGCTTCCGCCCCGGCCACCTGCATCCGCAGCCGCTCCCGGTCAAGCTCGATGGCGGTCCGCTCCACCTCGAGGCGGGCCTCCAGCGCCGCATGCTCGGAGCGCGCGCGCGCCACTTCCGCGCGAAGGTGGCGATCCTCCAGCTCCACCAGCGTATCGCCCTTCTGCACCGTGTCCCCGGCATCGACGTGTACTGCCGTGACCAGCCCTGCGATGCGGGCGCCGGGTTCGGAAAGGTGCGCGCGCACCATCGCATTTCGGGAAGTTACGAAGCCCGCCTGATGCTGCAGCCAGAGGAACGCCGGCACGAGCGCGGCGGCCAGCAGTACGAGCGCTACCAGGGAACCTGCGCCCGGGCGCCAGCGGCGCCGGTGCGGAAGCGTTTCCCGCGCCGGCTCACCTTCGCGAAGCACCAGGCCGTCGGGCTCGACCGGGACCTCCCTGCCGCGCTCGACCTCGAGCTTACGCGCCAGCATGACAGGCCTCCCCCGGTTGTATCCCGCAGACCAGGGGCCCCGACGCCGTCGCCACCGTTTCGCCCGCCTCCCCCGCTCCGCTGTCCAGCAGCGCAGCCTCGATAAGCACCAGCAGCCGGCCGCGCTCGAGGAACTCGGAAAAGTCGTGGCCGACAGCCGGCACCTCCAGGTAGGAGACCCGTGAGGTCTGGTGGTGCTGGCGCGCCGCGAGACGCAGGTGTGCCACCCAGTTGCGGGCGCGTTCGACGCGGGTCCTGCCCTGGCTCGCATCCAGCTCCGGCGACTGGCGCAGGTTGCGCGTGCCCGTGTCCTCGGCGCCGACGATTACCGTCATCGGCACCTGGAGGAACTGTTCGGGATTCAGGCTATAGCCGCGCAGGCTGTGCGCGGTACGAAGGCCCCGGGGGAAAGCGACGCTGTCACTGGGGAACGTGTACCAACCGGCGGCCACGGCGACCAGGTGGCGTACCCGCCGTGGGTGCGCCATGGCATAGCGATGGGCGAACTGTGCACCGCCGGAAAACCCCGCGAGGTAGAACGGCGCCGCTCGTGCGCCGCTGAAGTCATCGAGGCAGGCATCGAGGAAGCGGTCCGCGCGGAGCCCGTCCGCACCGCGGCCGAGGCGCTGGTAACGCGGGTGACGCTCGCTGCTGAAATAGGGCGCGACAAGCGGGCAACCCAGGCGGTCACAGAGCCCACGCAGGGCGCTGGCCTGCTCCTCGACCTGCCGGTTGTAGCCGTGCACGAACACGAGCGGCGTGGCGGCGGCAGCACAACCGGGCGGCCGGTAACTGTAGTAGGCGATCCCGGGCACGCCGGGAGAACGGTGTGCTCTCAGAGAGTTCCCTGGCTGCGACTGTTTCATGATGCGAGCTCCGCGGTCTCCTCAAGAAACGCCGAGGCGAGCCGCTCGGCAATGGTCGCCGTTGCGAGTTCTTCGCGACTGAAGCTGTCGAGGCCGGTCGCTTCCAGGGCCTCCCGGCGCTGCAGGGGAGACGCAGACAGCAGCCCCGAGAGGGCAAGCACGGGCACCGGCTGCCCGGCGAGGGCAGCCACACCGGCGCTGGCGCCCATCGCGTCGCGGGCGGCAAGCACGATGCCAGCGACTGAGGCGGCAAAGCGCGGCGAGCGGATCAGCCGGGACGTTTCCCGCTGGTACACACCGTCGGCCACTTCCATGACCACCGTGTCGATACCGTCGGCGCCCATGACCGCGAGCAGCCGCTCCATGGCCGCCTCGATCTTCTCGAGGGGCTGAAGGTAGGTTGTCGGCAGGCCGGCATCGGTGAAGTCGAGTACCCGGTCGGCACCCGCATCCTCGAGCAGCCAGGTGTCGCCACCGGCCCCGGTCCCGGTGATCTTGATATAGCCCGTCCGCCGCCCCGCCGCACGCAGGCCGCGCACGAGATGCGCCGCGGTCTGGGTCTTGCCGGCATCCATCGCCGTACCGAGCACAGCGAGCACACACGGCCGCTGAGGCGGCGACTTCGGCGCCGCGACCGCAAAGTCGGCAAGATTCAACGGCCGCCCCTCGGCGTCAGCCAGCAGTCCGAGGGGCTTGATCGCCGTCGGCCCCTTGTTGATCCGGTCGTGCCAGGACAGGGCGCGGGCCGCGATACCGCCGCCTGCAACCAGGTGACAGGCGGCGAGGCCGGCCGGTACTTCCGCCTCGAACTGCTCACAGGCATAGCGGTTGCCGTAGGCGACGATGACCTCGTCGCCCGGGAACAGGCGACGACGGCGTCCATCGACCAGCTGCAGGTTGCAGTGGTGGCCCAGCCGTTCGACGCGGGCCAGCACCAGGTCACCGACGCGGGGCCGAACCGTGCCACAGAGCAGCGCGGCGGCGGCAGCGCGATCCACCCGACGCGTGGTGTAGGCCCAGCTGCGATGCGCGTTGACCGCTACGGGCAGCGGCTTCAGGTGCGCATCACGCCGTTCGCCACCCCCTGCACCGGCGTCCTCCACGTTCTCCATCAGCGCGCGCGTCGCCGCGGCCACCGCTGCTTCGCTGCTTTCCGCAAGGGCCGCCTGCCAGGCTGCCAGGTGCTCGATGTTGGTCATGCTGTCTCTCCTCGGGTTTTTGGCTGGCACTGAATGGGAAAATAATCCCAATCAAGGAATCGGTCAAGTGAATTAGGATTTTTTTCCCAAATCATCGCAATGACAGGCGGACGTGCACGCAAGGGCCCGCCGGGCTCATTACAATGGAGGCTCCGACAGCCTGCGGAGTGACCCATGTTACGAATGCCGTACCAGTTGCTGTTTCCCAGCATCCTGTGCCTGGTGGCCAGCAGCGGGATAGCGGCTCGCGAGCCGTATGCACCGACACGCTACTGGTCCACCGCGACGGGAACGTGGCTGAGCGTCGGGCGCGTGGCCGAAGCCGTGGCCGGGGCCGACTATCTCCTCCTCGGCGAAATCCACGACAACCCGGCGCACCACCTCGGACAGGCGGACCTGCTGAGGCGCTTCCCCGGCGAGGAGGTCGCGGTAGGTTTCGAGCAGTTGGACAGCGCGCAGGCCGCGGGGCTCGAGGCGGCGCTCGCCAGTGACGACCCGCTCGCGGCGCTGCCCGCCAGCGTGGCCTGGGCAGACGCCGGCTGGCCGCCCTGGGCGCTCTATGCACCGGTGTTCGCCGCCGCGCTGGACAGCGGCTACGCCCTCGTCCCCCTCTCCTTCCCCCGGCGCGAAGCCTTTGCCGTTGCGGATTCGGGCTTCAGCGCGGTACTACCCCCGGACGCGCTCACCACCCTGGCGCCGGAGAGCCTGCTCGATGCACAGGCACAGGAGACCCTGGAACAGGAACTGGCCGATGCCCACTGCGGCAAGCTGCCCGCCGAGATGCTGCCCGCCATGGCGACGGTACAGGTCGCGCGGGACGCGCACATGGCCTGGCGCCAGGTCAGCGCCGGTGAGCGCGGCGTACTGGTGCTGGGTGCAGGCCACGCGCGTCGGGACCGTGCCGTCCCGCGTTTCCTCGCGCGCCTGGTGCCCGACGCCCGCATCGCGGTGGTCGTCTTCATCGAGGAGCGCCCGGACGCGACCTTCCCCGCCGACTACCCGGAAGCGCAGCCCGGCTTCGCCGACTTCGTCGCCGTGACCGATGCAGCAGAACGCCCCGACCCCTGCGCGGGCATCGGCGAACATTGAACGGCCAACATTGAAAGGCGGGCATTGAAAGTCGGCGTCCTGCTGCTCGCGGCCGGCCGCGGTACCCGCTTCGGCAGCGACAAGCGACGTGCGCGCCTACCGGACGGCGAGCTGCTCCTGGACCGCAGCATCGCCGCCATCGAGCAGACCGGCCTCCCACTCCGGGTAGCCCTAGGCCCCGACGACAGCGCCCTGGCGCGGGCGCTGCGCGCACGGGCCATCGAAACGATCCGCTGTGCCGCCGCGCCCCGCGGCATGGGCGCGACCCTCGCCGACGCCGTGCGGCAACTGCCGGCCTGGGACGCGGTACTGGTCGCCCTGGGCGATATGCCCTGGCTGCGTCCGGAGAGCATCGCCGCGGTGGCGCGGGCGGCCGGGCCGTCAGCGATCTGCATTCCCTGCCACGGCGGGCGCCGGGGCCACCCGGTGGCCTTCGGGGCCCGCTTCCTGCCCGAGCTGGGCGCGCTCGATGGCGACCGCGGTGCGCGAGACCTGCTGCTGCAACACTCGGCGGTAGTGCGAGAACTGCCTGTCGACGACCCGGGCATTCTGCGCGATGTGGACCGCCCGGCGGACCTGCAACGCCCGCCGCTATACCACGGGCCGCAGCGGAGCTAAACTAAAGCGCGAACTGCGAAGAGGGATGCCGCGTGCCGCTGTTCCCGCCGGATGCCAACCCGCCGCTGTCGCGTTGGCGCTTCGGCCTGATAGCCGCCATCATCGCCTGGCAGTCGCTGAACACCGCGGCGCTGCACAGCGCGCTTTTCGGCAGTGCCTTCGCACCGTTTTTCCCCACTCCCTGGTCCCACGTGCTGCTCAAGGCCCTCGCCGCGGCAGTACTCGCCTACGCGGCCGTCCGCGGGCGCAACTCGCCGACGCTGCCGTCGCTGGCGCTCCTCTGCGGCGCCCTCGCGCTCGGCGCCTGGTCCAGCCTGCTGTTCCAGTACGACATGGACTTCTACCGGGCGCCGGGGGCGCCCTGGGCCGACCTCCTGAACCTGGTCAGCTACGCCCTCATCTGCCTGGCTATTCTGTGGCTGCCGACGCACGGCGCGGTCTTCACTTCCCAGCGCATGCTGCTGACGGACCTGCTCATCGCCCTCGGCGCCTTCGCCCTTCTGGTGTGGGAGTTCGTCCTGCTGCCGGGGCGCAACGCGGAACAAGCGCCGGCGATCCTCACTACTCTCGTGGAAATCGGCTACCCGGTGCTCGACGCCTCGCTGCTCTCGGCGCTGCTGCTGAAGTTCCCGATTTCGCGCCTCGGCCCCAACCGCCTGGCCTTCCGCCTGTTGGCCACTTCGGTGCTGCTCCTGTTCCTCGCCGATACCGCTTTCGGCACCCATCTCTTCCTGCAGCGCAGCGATACCTTGCTCCTCGTGGCGGAGCTGCTCTACAGCTTCGCCGCTATCGGCATGCTCGCCGCCGGTCTGCGCTATGCGCGGGCGGCGCGCCTGCACCCGACACCGGCAGCGCGGGAGAAGAACCAGATCGACCTGTCCCCGGTGAGCGTGGCCATGATGGCCGCCGTACTCAGCGCCCTGTTCTTCGAGGTGCTGCTGAAGGACGAGCCCAGCAAGCGCATCCTCCTCGGCACGGGCGCACTGATGATGCTGCTGCTCTACCGGCAGATGCTCACCCACGCGCTGCGCAAGGCGTGGATGGAGGCCCAGGAGCAGCGCCTGCAGGCCACCGTCGACGAACGCACGCGGGAACTCGCCGAGGCCAACCGCAAGCTGGAGCAGCTGGCGGAACTCGATGCGCTGACCGGCCTGCCCAACCGGCGGGCCCTGGAACGCAAGCTCAACGAAAGCTGGCACATGTGTGCGCGTCTCGGCGAACCGCTGGCCGTGGCTCTCATCGACATCGACTTCTTCAAGCCCTACAACGACAACTACGGCCACGGCGAAGGCGACAAGTGCCTGCGCGCCGTGTCCCAGGCCCTGGCCAAGCACCTGCGCCGCGGCACGGACCTGGTGGCCCGCTACGGCGGCGAGGAGTTCGCCGTGGTCATGCCGCTGACCCGGGCGAAGGCGGCTTACGGCTTCATGGAGGACCTGCGCGCCGCCGTCGCCGCACGCCAGCTCGTGCACGAGCACTCGTCGGTCGCCGACCGGGTCACCATCAGCATCGGCGTCGCCGACTGCCAGCCGAAAGCCGGGAACCACTGGCAGCCCCTCCTCGACAGCGCCGACAAGGCGCTCTACGCGGCGAAGGAAGCCGGGCGCAACCGCGTGCAGCTCGCGACTGAACCCCGGGGCTCACTGCACGAGGTGATCTGAGGTTTCCCTGGGCTGGCGATCGTTCGAGCAGCCGGTCTCGCCGTCCTCGCAGCCGTTCGCGGGTGCTTCCGGCGCGGTGGCGGGCAGCGCCGGCAGCACCGCCGGGCGCACGCCGGCCTCGCGCAGGTCGGTAAAGCGGCGCCACGCTTCGCGGTTCCCCGCCATGGCAGCGCGTGCATACCAGGCGGCGGCAACCGGCAGGTCCTTTTCGACGCCGCTGCCCTGCTCGTAGGAGTAGGCCAGGTTCACCTGCGCGGGAAGATGCCCGCGCTCCGCCGCGGCGCGAAACAGGCGCACCGTCTCCTCGAGGTCCTGCTCCACGCCGCGGCCGTCGAGGTAGAGCAGCGCGAGGTTGTACTCGGCGTCGGCCAGCCCCTGCGCGGCGGCGCGGCGATACCAGCGCGCCGCCGTCGCCGCGTCGCGAGCGACGCCCTGTCCCCGCTCGTGGGCGAGGCCCACGGCGAACTGCGCGCGGGCCTGTCCCGCCTCGGCGAGCGGCAGCCACTGCGCAAGCGCCGCCGCATGCTCGCCCCGCTGCCAGGCCGCCTCGCCGGCCGCGTAGTCCTCCGCAGCCGCGCCGGACGCCAGCACCGCCAGCAGCAGCGCTGCCAGCCAGCGGCCTTCAGTCGATCCTTTCAAGAGCACTGTTCCTTCAGCTGCAGGACGCGGCCAGTGTAGCGGAGCGGTCACGGCAGGCGCACAAGCACCCGCGCTCCACCGAGCTCGCTGTCCTCGAGCGCGAGCTCGCCCCGCTGCGCGTTGACGATCTCCAGCACGACGGCAAGGCCAATGCCCTGGCCCTCCCGCCGCGTATCCGCCCGGGCGCCGCGGTGCAGCAGCAGGTCGCGCAGTTCCGGCGAGATGCCGGCGCCGTCGTCCTCCACCGTGAGCACCAGGCCCTCGCCGCCGTTGCCGCCGGCAACCCTGGCCCGCACCCGGCTCTCCGCGTACTTGCAAGCGTTGTCGAGCACGTTGCCCAGCAGCTCCATGAGGTCGCGTTCGTCACCGCGGAAACGCGCCTCCGCGGGGCAGTGCGTCTCCAGGGTCAGCTGCCGGTCGGCGTAGACCTTGAGCAGCGTCGTGCGCAGCCGCTCCAGCACCGGCGCCACCGGCACGCGCTGCAGCAGGCGGCTGCTGCCGCCCGCGGCGCGCTGCAGGTGCCAGCCGATCACCTGTTCCATGCGCTCCAGCTGCTCATTGAGGAGCTGCGGATAGGCGGCATCCCTCGGCTCCGCGTTGCGCAGCACCGCAAGCGGTGTCTTCAGGCTGTGGGCCAGGTCAGCCAGCGTGTTGCGCATGCGCTCCCGTCGCTGCTGCTCCCCGCTGAGCAGCAGCTGCAGGTTCTCGGTTACCGGGCGCACCTCCCGCGGCCAGGGCCCGTCGAGGCGCACGGCCTCCCCGGCCTCGATGCGGGCGATATCCCCCGCCAGCCGCCCGAGCGGGCGCAGACCCCAGGCGAGGATCAGCCCCTGCACCGCCAGCAGCACCAGGGTCGTCGCACCCAGCCAGAGCCAGAGGCTGCGGCGGAAGGCAGCGATATCCGCATCGCGGGGCGCGGTGCTCTCGGCGACGATGAAGCGCAGCGGAACGGCGGCGCCACCTTCCATTTCCCAGAGCACCTGGTAGGCATGGCGCAAAAGCCCGTCGCGCTGCGAGCGATGCCGCTGCCCCGGGCCCAGGGCGGGGATGCCAGCGGTGAGCGCGGCCAGCGGCTGCGGCAGCAGCGCCGCCGAAGGCGACAGCCAGAGCGGTTCGCCGCTGCCGGCCGTGACCAGCGCGTAGAGGCCGGAATTCGGTTGCGCGAGCCGTGGCTCCAGCGGCACCAGCGGCAGCGACAGCGACAGGTCCCCGTCGAAGTCGGCCTGCGCCAGCAGCGCCAGCACCTGCAGCTGCAGCCGTTCGCCGGCGGCCGCGTCCAGGGCCAGCCGGTGCGCGCGCTCGAGGGACCAGCCGGTGAGCCCCAGGGCCAGCGGCAGGAGCAGCGCCGAGGCAAGGAACAACCGTGCCGCGAGGGACAGGGGGCGGCGACTCATGCGCTCGCCCGCTCCAGGGTGAAACGGTAGCCGGCGCCGCGCACGGTCTCGATCGGGGTGAGGCTGCCCTCCGGGTCGAGCTTGCGCCGCAGGCGGGCGATGAACTGCTCGATCACGTTGCCGTCGCGGTCATGGTCGTGGTCGTAGAGGTGATCGAGGAGCTCGCTGCGCGAGATGACCTCGCCGGCCCGGTGCGCGAGGTAGGCGAGAGTGTTGTACTCGTAGGCCGTGAGGGTCAGTTCCTCGTCGCCGCGGCACACCCGGCGCGCGCTGAAATCGATGCGCAGCGGTCCGTAGTCCGCCACGCTCGAGCGCCGGCCCTCCACGCGTCGGAGCAGCGCACGCACCCGCGCCTCCACCTCCTCCAGGTAGAACGGCTTGGTCACGTAGTCGTCGGCACCTGCCTCGAGCCCACCGACCTTGTCCTGCCAGTCGGCGCGGGCCGTGAGAATGAGGATGGGCATGGCGCGCCCGGCTTCCCGCCAGCCGCGGACCAGGTCCATGCCGGCCACATCGGGCAGGCCGAGGTCGACGATGGCGATGTCGCAGGGATACTCGCTCGCCAGCCACGCGGCCTCGCGGCCGTCCGGCGCCTCGTCGACGACGAAACCCGCGGCGCGGAAGTGGCCCGCGAGGCGTTCGCGCAACCGGGCATCGTCCTCGACGATGAGCAGCCGCACCGCTCAGTCCTCGATGGTCACGGTGGTCACGCGGCCGTCCTCGCCGAGGAGCCGGACCCGGTAGCCGTCGCGGGAGCGGCCGACCGCGAGCGCGCGGCCGCCGTAGCGACGCTGTGCTTCCGCCGCCGCAGCGCGCGCGCCGCTATCGCCGCCGCCCGGCGCCACGAGCGACTCTCGCGGCGGACGCTCGCGGCTGTCGTAGCGCTTCCCGTCCCGATTCTCATCGCGGTCCCCGTCGCGCGCGTCGCGGTCGCGCTCGAGCGCGCGCAGGATGCGCTCCTGCCAGGCCTCGAGCCCGTTGTCATCGGCACGGGTGCCGGCGCTGCCCGCAAACAGGGCGAAGACGAGCAGTGGCAGGCAGAGCCAGCGAGCAGGCATGGGTACGGTCCAGCGGCAGGCCGCCCCGGAGCCCGGGGGCTCAGGGCAGCGGTTTCAGCTCCACACGGACCGGGATGGTGGCACCGGGATCCCGGGCCGTGCGCGTCTCATAAATGGTATCGCCATAGCGGTAGCTGACGCGATAGCCGCTGACAC
The DNA here is from genome assembly GCF_040217025.1 of Pseudohaliea sp. Taxonomy (GTDB): domain Bacteria; phylum Pseudomonadota; class Gammaproteobacteria; order Pseudomonadales; family Halieaceae; genus Pseudohaliea. The sequence continues at coordinate 112,365 of NZ_JAVJOA010000001.1, forward strand.
GCTCCCGTTCCCGAAGTTCGTACTCGACGGTGCACACATCCTCCGTGACGTAGTAGCCGTCGTCGCGCTGCTGGCGCCGGCCGATGTCGTTCCCGACCGACGCGCCGAGCACCGCGCCCGCCCCGGCGATGACGCCCTGGTGGCCGGTGTCATCGCCGATGGCGCCGCCGAGCGTCCCGCCGAGCACCGCGCCGAGGATGGCCGGCGTCGCCGAGCGGCTGTGGCCGCGCTCGACCACGCGCACGCGCTCGGCGCGGCAGGTCTCGTGCGGAATGCGCTCAGAGACCACCTCGACCAGCGGCTGCACGGACACCACCGGCGCGTCGATGACCGTGCTGTGGGTCTGCCCCAGGGCAAGAGCCGGGGCGCTGAGAGCAAGGGCAAGCAGAGTCTTTTTCACGGATGCATCCTCCTGTTCAACCTGCCTGCCATGATGCGACCGCGATGCTGAACGGACGCTGAACGGCGCACGGAAATTCAGCGGCTTTGTTCAGGCTGGGTTCAGGGAGGGGCGGGCAGCATGGGACCGTGCACTGTACCGGTGTACGCGAGTGAAGGAGGCAACCCATGGTACGCAGCATCACCACCCTTGCCCTGGCAGCGGCGCTGGTCGCCGCTGCACCGGGTCCCGCGCTGGCGGACCGCGATGAGCGCTGGGATGACCGTCGGGATCACCGTTGGGATGACAGGGCCCACCGGGGCCATTACGGACGCTGGGACCGCGACGACCGGCGACACCGGGGCTGGCGGTCGAACCACTGGCGCCGCGATCACTGGCGGGACTACCGGCGCTGGCAGTGGTACCGCGGCGCGCCGCGCCACCGTTGGTACGGCGGCTGGTATACGGCCCCGCGGCATCCCTGGTACCCGCGCTACGGATACCGGGATCGCTGGCACTGGGGGCCGGGCGTGATCGGCGGGGCCATCATCGGCTCGGCCATTACCGGCTCACTGCTCGACGGCGACGACTGCCGCGACTGCGTGCGCTACCGCGACAGGCAGCCCTCGCGGTTAGTCACCGGCTGCTACCGCCTCGAGCGCGGAGCGGACGGCTACGAGCGGCGCATCGAGCTGCCGGCGAGCGAGTGCCGGCGCTAGCCGGCCGCGCGACTCAGGGCGCGACGCTGCGCACGGTGCCCTCGCGCCGCGGGTCCGCCGCACCGACGAGGCCCTGCGCCGTGACCCGGATGACGTGCAGCCCGGAGTTCTCCCCCTCGCGCTCCTGCACCGGGTAGCCCCGCTCTGCCAGCGCGTCGGCGAGCGTATCGCCGGCATCCGTGCCGACCTCTACCCGCACGGAGCGGCCGCGGGCGATGATGTTCGGGAACGCCACGGCCTCGTCGACGGAGAGCCCCCAGTCGAAGACGCCGAGCAGGCTCTTGGCCACGTAGGCCGGGATGGAATTGCCCCCGGGCGAACCGGTGACCATGGCCAGTTCACCACTGGCGTCGTCGAAGACCAGCGTCGGCGACATGGACGAGCGCGGCCGCTTCCCGGGGCCCACGGCGTTGGCCGGGTGCGGCCCGCTGTCCGGGACCTCGCGGGCGAAATCCGTCATCTCGTTGTTGAGGAGGAACCCGGCGGCCCAGCGGGCACTGCCGAAGGGCGCTTCCACCGTCGCCGTGAAGGAGACGGCGTTGCCCTCCCCGTCGACGATCGACAGGTGCGTGGTACCGGCAATCTCCTGCGTGGTATCCGCGCCGTGGCGCGCCGCCCGCGGCAGGCCCAGCAGCACCGCGTCGGGGTCGCCGTGCACCGCCTCGGCGTCCGGCGCCGCCCGGTCACCGGCGCGCGCTTCGATGTAGCGCGGGTCGAGCAGGTGGCGCAGCGACAGCGTCATCGCATCCGGGTCGCCGAAGTAGTGGTCCCGGTCGGCGTAGGCGAGGCGCTGCGCGTCGACGAAGCTGGCGATGCGCTCTTCTCGATCGGCGTCCTCGGGCAGCAGCGCGTCGTAGAGGCTGGCGACGAGAATCTCCATGGCCCCGGAACTCGGCGGCGTCGCGCTGCAGATGCGCAGGGAACGCCAGGGCCCGCAGACCGCGTCGCGCTCCACGGGGCGATAGGCCGCGATATCGCCGAGGCTCAGCGTACCGGGGTCGGGCTCCCGGGCCACCGCGGCAACGATCTCGGCGGCGACGTGACCGCCATAGAACGCGTGGATGCCCTCATCGGCCAATGCTTTCAGCGTCTTCGCATACTCGGGGTTCGCGCGGCGATCGCCCGCCTGCAGCGCCTCGCCATCCGGATAGAAATAGGCCGCCGTCTCCGGGTTCTCGTCGAGGCGCGTGTACTGCTTCATGCGCTCGAGCAGCCCGGCGAGCCGCGGCGACACCTCGAAGCCCGCCTCCGCCAGGCGGATCGCCGGCTGGAACAGGTCGGCCCAGGGCAGCTTGCCGTGGCGGTCGTGCGCCTGCCTGTACATGGCCACCACGCCCGGCACCCCCACCGCGAGACCGGACTGCCAGGCATCGAGGAAACCCATGACCTCGCCGTCGCGCATGAACATGTCGACCCGGGCGCCGGCGGGTGCGGTCTCGCGGCCGTCGTGGAAGACGATACGGTCCGGCGCGCGGTCATAGACCAGCATGAAGCCGCCACCGCCGAGGCCGGAGCTCTGCGGCTCCACCAGCCCGAGCACGGCGTGCGCCGCGATCGCCGCATCCACCGCGTGGCCGCCGCGCTCGAGCATCGCGATGGCGGCGTCCGTGGCGTAGGGGTTGGCGACCGCCGCCATGGCGCCGTGGGGCCAGCTCTCATCGGCCGTCGCAGCGCGCAGCTGCAAGGCCGTGGCTACTGCGACCAGCAACAGGATTTTCAGTCGTGACATCGTGGCTTTCCGCTCTGCTGTGGGGCGCATGGTACCGGATGGAAGGAGCTAGCGCAGGGGCGCGTGCTGCGACACTGACCTCAGCGCTGCAGCTTCGTTTCGAGGATCACGGACGACTTGGTGCGCAGCACCCCGCGCAGTTCGCTGATGCGATCGAGGAGCTGGCTGAGAGCGCCCGTGCTAGGGGCGGAGAGCACCACGATGAGGTCGAAATCGCCGCTGATGGCGTAGAGCGCCTGCACCTCGCTGATGCGGCCGAGCTGCCCGGTCACCTGGGCGGTGAGCCGCTGCTCCACCTCCACCAGCACGTGCGCCGCGACCTGCCCGGCACGGTAGGCCTCGCCGAGGGTCACCGTGTAGCCGGTGATAACCCCCTCGCGCTCGAGGCGGGCCATGCGGTTGTGCACCGTCGCCCGGGACACGCCGAGGCGGCGCGCGAGGGCCGTGGAGCTCAGGCGGGCGTCCTCGCGCAGGGCGGCGATGATACGTTCATCCAGCGAATCTGACATTCCGTCATAATAGGCTGACGAAACGTCAAACTGAAGGACAAATCCGCACGGTTCGGCTATTCAGTATGACAGGGGCCGCGCGTAGACTGAGACGCAGTCACAACATTCAGCAGTCACACCAGGCAACGGTCACGACGACAGGCAACAGCCAGGACGTACCACAGTCGCGAGAGACAAGAGCGCAACCGCCGCCACAGGAAACAGGAAGAGGTAGAAGCCATGCAGGTAACCCGCGCGACCTTCGACGAGGTCATGGTGCCCAACTACAACCCCGCCGCCGTCATCCCGGTGCGTGGCGAAGGCTCGCGCCTCTGGGACCAGGACGGCCGCGAGTACATCGATTTCGCCGGCGGCATTGCCGTGAACTGCCTGGGCCACTGCCACCCCGCCGTCGTGGGCGCCCTGAAGGCGCAGGCCGACCGGCTCTGGCACCTGTCCAACGTCTATACCAACGAGCCGGCGCTGCGCCTGGCGCGCAAGCTCGTTGACGCCACCTTCGCGGACCGGGTCTTCTTCGCCAACTCCGGGGGCGAGGCGAACGAGGCCGCCCTCAAGCTGGCGCGGCGCTGGGCCGTGGACCACTACGGCCCGGAGAAAGACCAGATCATTGCCTTCGAGCGCGCCTTTCACGGCCGCACTTTCTTCACGGTCACGGTCGGCGGCCAGCCGGCCTACGCCGAGGGCTTCGGCCCGCGCCCCGGCGCCGTGGACCACGTGCCCTACAACGACCTCGCCGCCCTCGAGGCGGTCATCTCCGACCGCACCTGCGCCGTGGTCCTCGAGCCCCTGCAGGGCGAGGGCGGCATCATCAACCCGGTGCCCGGTTTCCTGGCCGGCGTGCGCGAGCTCTGCGACCGGCATAACGCGCTGCTGGTCTTCGACGAGGTGCAGACCGGCGTCGGCCGCACGGGCCACCTCTACGCCTACGAGGGCGCCGGCGTCACGCCGGACATCCTCTCCAGCGCCAAGGCCCTGGGCGCCGGCTTCCCCATCGGCGCCATGCTCACCACGGCGGCCATCGCCGAGAGCTTCAAGGTCGGCACCCATGGCAGCACTTACGGCGGCAACCCGCTGGCCTGCGCCGTGGGCGAAACCGTGCTCGACCTCATCAACACGCCGGAGGTCCTCGACGGCGTGAAGGCACGCGGCGAGCGCTTCCGCGCCACGCTCGAAGCCATCAACGCCGAGCACCACGTATTCAGCGAAATCCGCGGTCAGGGGCTGCTCCTCGGCGCGGCCCTCGCCCCGGCCTACGCCGGCCGTGCGCGGGATTTCCTCAACGCCGCGCTGGAGGCGGGCACCATGGTGCTCGTGGCCGGTGCCGACGTGGTGCGCTTCGCACCGTCGCTGGTGATCCCCGAGGCGGACATCGACGAGGGCCTGCGCCGCTTCGCCGAGGGCGTGGCCGCCGTCACAGAACCGGCCGCGGCCGCGAGCTGACGCCATGATGGTCATCCGGCCCATCGAGGCCCGGGACTTCCCGGCCCTCGTCCGCTTCGCCTACGAGTCCGGCCACGGCTTCACCTCGCTGCCGAAGAACGAGCCGCAGCTCCAGGTGCGCATCGAGCGCGCCCGGCAGGCGTTTGCCGAGGGCCCGGACGCGCGCGGCAACGCGGGCTTCCTGTTCGTTATGGAAGACAGTGAGAGCGGCGCCGTCGTCGGCACCAGCGGTATCGAGGCACGGGTGGGTACGGAGGACGCGGTCTACCACTACCACCTGAGCAAGGTCGTGCACACCTCGCGCGAGCTCGGCATCCACAATACCGTGGACGTGCTAACGCTGTGCAACGACTACTCCGGCGCCACGGAGATCTGCACGCTGTTCCTCACCCCCGAGGCCCGGCAGCGGCGCAACGGCTTCCTGCTGTCGCGCTTCCGCTTCCTGTTCATGGCCCAGCACCCGCTGTTCTTCGCCGACACCGTGATGGCGGAGATGCGCGGCGTGAGCGACGAGGACGGACGCTCGCCCTTCTGGGGCTGGCTGCAGAAGCACTTCTTCTCCATGGATCTCGCCGACGCGGTGCACCGCGTCGGCATGGGCCAGAAGTCCTTCATCGCCGAGCTCATGCCGCACTACCCCGTGTACGTGAGCCTGCTCGACGAGGCGGCGCAGGCGGTGATCGGCAAGGTGCACGCGCAGACCGTGCCCGCGCTGCGCATGCTGGAGCGCGAGGGTTTTCTCTGGCGCGGCTATATCGACCCGTTCGATGCCGGCCCCACCGTGGAAGCCCGGCGCGAGGCCATCGGCTCCGTGGCGGCGAGCTGGGAGGAGAGCGTCGCCGTCATCGACCGCCTGCCGGAGGAGGCGCCAACGGCGCTGCTGACCAACGGCGAGTGCGCCGGCTTTCGCGCCACCCTCGCCGGCTACCGCATCGACGACAACGGCACGCTGCAGATCGACGCCGCCACGGCCGCCGCCCTGCGCACGGACAGTGGCGGCCGGCTGCGGGCGCTGTCCCTGCCGGCCCGACAACTACGTGAATGGCGAGAGGAGCACGCCGCATGAACAGTCATTTCTGGGACGGCCAGTGGCATGCCGGCAGCGGCGACCCGCTCCGCTCCACGGACCCGGCGCACGGCACGGTGCTCTGGGAGGGCCGGGCGGCGACCCCCACCGATGTCGACGCCGCTGTCGGCGCGGCGCGCGAGGCCGCCCCGGCCTGGGGCAGGCGCCCGCTGGACGAACGCGTCGCCCTCGCCGAGGCTTTCGCCGCGGCCGTGAAGGCCGACAGCGAGCGGCTGGCGCGGCTCCTCGCCGCGGAAGTCGGCAAGCCGCTCTGGGAGGCGCGGACGGAGATCGGCGCCATGGTCGGCAAGGTCAGGCTCTCCATCGATGCCCAGGCCGAGCGCGCCGGCACCCGCAGCCAGCCCATGGGCGCCGGCACCGCGGCCCTGCGCCACCGCCCGCACGGCGTGCTGGCGGTGTTCGGCCCGTACAATTTCCCGGGGCACCTGCCCAATGGCCACATCGTGCCGGCGCTGCTCGCGGGCAACAGCATCGTGTTCAAGCCCAGCGACCTCACCCCCGCCGTGGGCGCGGCCATGGTCGAGCTCTGGCACCGGGTCGGCCTGCCCGCGGGCGTGCTCAACCTCGTGCAGGGCGCCGTCGGTACCGGCGAAGCGCTGGCCGGGCACCCGCAGATCGACGGGCTGCTGTTCACCGGCAGCGCGAAAACCGGCCAGCTCCTGCACCGCCAGTTCGCCGGGCAGACCGGCAAGCTCCTGGCGCTGGAACTCGGCGGCAACAACCCGCTCATCGTCGACCGGGTGACCGACCTGGACGCGGCGGCCCACACGATCATCCAGTCGGCCTTCATCACCAGCGGCCAGCGCTGCACCTGCGCCCGGCGCCTGTTCCTGCCCGCGGGCGCGGACGGCGATGCGCTCCTCGATAAACTGCTGGCCGCGACCCGGGGCCTGCGCCTCGGCGCCTGGGACGACGAACCGGCCCCCTTCCTCGGGCCGGTGATTTCCGCGAACGCCGCTGCGGGTCTGCTCGCCGCGCAGGACGACCTGCTCGCGGCGGGCGCCGAGGCCCTGCAGCCGCTTGCCGGCGACCCGCGCGGCGCGGCCTTCCTCGCCCCGGGCATCGTCGAGGTCAGCGCCCTCGGCGACGACCTCCCGGACGAGGAGCGCTTCGGCCCGCTGCTGCAGGTGCTCCGCTACGCCGACCTCGACGAGGCCATCGCCGGCGCCAACGCCACCCGCTACGGTCTCGCCGCCGGCGTCATCGGCGACGACGAGGACCGCTACCGCTACTGCCGGGAGCGGCTGCGCGCCGGCATCCTGAACTGGAACGGTCCGACCACCGGAGCCAGCGGCGCGGCGCCCTTCGGCGGCGTCGGCGACTCCGGTAACCTGAGGCCCAGCGCCTGGTACGCTGCGGACTACTGCGCCTACCCGGTGGCGTCCGTGGAACTGCCGGCCGTGGCGCTGCCGGAGAACCCGGTGCCCGGCACCCCCTGGAGCCAGGAGGACTGACCCGCCCCATGGACCCGAACACCTTCTTCGCCCGCCTCTGGGACGATTTCCTCGCGCACGCACCGAGCGCCGAGGGCATCCACGCCCTGCTCGGCGGCGGCGCGCCCATCGTCAACGATCACGTCGCCCTGCGCACCTTCGCGACAGAAGAGCTCGGCGTCGATGCCCTGCACCCGCTGTTCGAGGCCCTGGGCTACGAGCTCGGCGACCACTACCGGTTCCGTGCCAAGAAGCTCCGCGCACGCTACTACCGCCACCCGGACCCGGCCCAGCCGAAGATCTTCATCAGCGAGCTGCTGCTCGACGAGTGCTCAGGCGCGCTGCGCGACACCGTGCTGCCGCTCTGCGAGCAGGTGCCGGCCGGTGCCGCGGACCAGCCAGCCTTCCTGTTCGGCGGTCGCCCCTGGGACCTGCCCTTCGCCAGCTATACCGCGCTGCGAAAGGAGAGCGAGTACGCCGCCTGGCTCGCCGCCCACGGCTACCGCGCTAACCACTTCACCGTGAGCGTGAACGACCTGCCGGGCTTCGACTCGGTCGCCGCGGTGAACGCCGCGCTGAAGCGCGCCGGCTATGCGCTCAACGACTCCGGGGGTGAGATCAAGGGCTCCCCGGCGGTGCTGCTGGAGCAGTCCTCGACCCTCGCCGACCGGGTGCCGGTGCGCTTCAGCGACGGCGAGCAGGTCATTCCCGGCTGCTTCTACGAGTTCGCCTGCCGCTACCCGCAGGCCGACGGCAGCCTCTACCAGGGCTTCGTGGAGGCGAGCGCCGACAAGATCTTCGAAAGCACGGACGCGGGCGCATGAGCGGTCTCGACGCCAGGGCCCGCGACGATGCCCTCGCCTTCGTGGCCGAGGGCGCTGACACCATGCGCGCGGAAACCATCGCGCTGGCCGAGATCAATTCCGGCAGCTACCACGCCGCGGGCGTGAATCGCGTGCGGGAGGCGCTCGCAGCGCTGTTCGCGGACCTCGACGCAGAGAGCACCGTGCTGCCCTCACCGCCCCTGGAAGTGCTCGACGACGACGGCGCCCTGCGCGAGCGCAGTCTCGGCGACGGACTGCGCCTGCGCAAGCGCCCGGACGCGCCCTTCCAGGTGTTCCTCTGCGGGCACATGGATACCGTGTTCCCGAAAGACCACCCCTTCCAGGCCGTGCGTGAAATCGACGGCGACACGCTCGGCGGCCCGGGCGTGGCCGACCTCAAGGGCGGCCTGGTGCTCATGCACCGCGCCCTCCTCGCCCTCGAGCGCAGCCCGCTCGCGGGGAAGATCGGCTGGGAGGTGCTGCTGAACCCGGACGAGGAGATCGGCTCGCCGGTGTCCGCGCCGTGGATCCGCGAGGCCGCCGAGCGCGCCGACGTGGGCCTGATCTACGAGCCGAGCTTCCCCGACGGCAGCCTCGCCGGCCGCCGCAAGGGCTCCGGCAACTTCGCCCTGCTCGCAGCCGGCCGCGCCGCCCATGCGGGCCGGGAACACCACCTCGGCCGCAACGCCATCCGCCTGCTCAGCGAGGCGCTGGTGGCGATTGACGAGCTCAACGGACAGCGCCCCGGCGTCACCTTCAACCCGGGCTTCGTGCACGGTGGCGGCGCCGTGAACATCGTCCCGGACACGGCCGTGGGCCGCTTCAATATCCGCGTGGAGGAGCCCGAGGACACGGCCTGGTGCGAGCGGGAGCTCGCGGCGATCATCGACACTTTGAACGCGCGCGACGGCCTCTCCCTCGAGCTGCACGGCGGTTTCACCCGCCCGCCCAAGGTACCGGGGCCCGCCAATGAACGCCTCTTCGACCTGGCCCGGGCCTGCGGTGCGAGCCTCGGCGTGGAGCTCGCCGTGAAGCCGACCGGCGGCTGCTGCGACGGCAACAACCTCGCCGCCGCCGGTGTGCCCAACATCGATACGCTCGGGGTACACGGCGGCAACATCCATTCGAGCGACGAGTGGATGCGTGTTTCCAGCCTGGTCGAGCGCGGACAGCTGAGCGCGCTGCTGCTGCTGCGGCTGGCGGCGGGGGACTGGTCACCGGCCTGACCGGTTCAGCAAACGACAGGCAAAAAAAAGGCCCGCTCGCGCGGGCCTTTTCTGTCAACCTGGCTGGCTCAGACGACTTCGATGTTCGACGCCTGCGGGCCTTTCTGGCCCTGGGTCACCTCGAAGGAGACCTTCTGGCCCTCGAGGAGGGTCTTGAAGCCGCTGCCGTTGATCGCGCTGAAGTGCGCGAACACGTCCGGGCCGTTGTCCTGCTCGATGAAGCCGAAGCCCTTGGACTCGTTGAACCACTTAACCGTGCCGGTGGAAGTTGCCATGATGTCTATCCTTTCTTTCCAATACTATCCAATAAGGTTTGCCCACGAGGGGCGGTCGTGCTTGAAGTCTTGCGGGGCCTTATGGACAAATCGGACGTGGGCCGCAGGGGCCGGGACGAACTCAGAGGACATAGTGCTGCAATTCTCAAACGTAACCAGCATAGCACCGATCGCGGCAAAAAGATCGCACTTTTTCACAAGAGTTTTCTCACGGCAGCCCCGAAGGCACCGGAGGCCCGACGCACCGTGGCATAATCGGGGGCGCGGCGCCGCGAAAGCCAAGACCCAGCCCCCTGCGTAACAGCATGCGGGCGACGGGAAGGCGCGTCGCAAACCATTAGCACCACAGCCAACGGAACGCAGCTCCTGATGTCACGACTCCTGGGCCTCGCAAGGCCCCTGCTCATTCTCGCGGTCGCAGCCGCCATCGCCGTGTTCATGATCAAGAGCCGGCCCCAGCTGGAGGCGCGCAACGTGGCCACGCCGCCGCCCCTGGTGGAGGTGGACACCATCCGCCTCGGCACCGTGCCGGTCACCGTCGTCGCCCACGGCAACGTCACCGCCTGGCGGGAGCTGGAGCTGGCCGCGCAGGTATCCGGGCGTATCCTCTGGCAGTCGCCGAAGTTCGAACCCGGCGTCGTGGTCGAGGCCGGCGAGCCGCTCCTTCGCATCGACCGCACCGATTACGAGCTGGCCCTGGCCGAAGCGCGGCAGGCCCTCGCCAGCGCCGAGCTGGCCCTGGCCGATGCGAAGGCCCTGCGCCAGTCCGCCCGCATCGACGAGGCGGAGGCGACCGTCGCCGCCGCGCGGGCGCGCATCGCCCGCGCCGAGCGCGATCTCACCAACACGGAAATCACGGCGCCCTACCGCGCCGTGATCGACGAGCAGCGCGTGGAGCTGGGCCAGTTCATCAGCGCCGGCACCGCCGTCGGCCGGGTGCTCGGTGCCGAGCGGGCCGAGATTCGCCTGCCCGTCCTCGCGAAGGACATCGCATTCATCGACGGCGACGCGCCGGCGCCGGTGGCGCTGTTCGCCGAGGGCGGCACCCGGGAAGCACGCTGGACCGGCAGGCTCGTGCGCATCGAGGCACGCCTCGACACCGCGACGCGGGTCGTGCCCGTGGTGCTGGAGGTCGAGGACCCGCTGGACGGCAGCCGCCATGAGCAGACGCTGCCCTTCGGCCTCTTCGTTCGCGCCGAGATCCCCGGTCAACCGGTGGAGCGTGCCGTGGAGCTGCCGCAGGACGCCCTGCACGGGGAGGACGTTTTCGTTTTTGCTGACGGGGCGCTGGAGCGCCGCGCCGTGACCGTGGCACGCCTGAGCGATGGCCGCGCCCTGGTAACGGACGGCCTCACAGACGGCGACCGGGTGGTGACCACCCGCCTCGACCTGATGTTCGACGGCATGGCGGTCGCGCTCCTCGATGGCTGAATACACCCCGCCCGACCGCCGGCGCGGCGCCGTCGCATGGATGGCGCGCAACCCCGTCGCCGCCAACCTGCTCCTGCTCATCGTGGTGGTCGCGGGCCTCTACGCCATGCAGGCCCTCGACAAGGAGGTTTTCCCCTCCTTCCCCACGGAGACCTTCACGGTCACCGTGCCCTACCCCGGCAGCTCCCCGGAAGAGGTAGAACGCGGCATCATCCTGCGCATCGAGGAGGCGGTGCGCGATATCGTCGGCATCAAGGAGATCCGCAGCGAGGCCCGGGAAGGGGTGGGCGTGGTGACGGTGCGCATGGAGCCCGGCAGCGACATGGCAAAGGCCGTGAACCTCGCCAAGGTGCGCGTCGACGGCATCTCCTCCTTCCCCGCCGACGCCGAGAAGCCCATCGTCGAGGAGATCGAGGCCGCCACCGGGGCGATCCGCGTGAGCCTGTTCGGCGAGATCGAGCCGACGAAACTCAAGGAACTCGCCGAGGAAATCCGCGAAGAGATTCTCGCCCTCGGCAACATCAGCGAGATCGCGGTGCTCGGCGAGCGCGACTACGAGATTTCGATCGAGCTGTCAGACGAGCGCATGCGCCGCTACGGACTCACCTTCGATGCCGTGGTGAACGCCATCCAGCAGCGCTCCCGGGACCTGCCCGGGGGCCTCCTGCGCACCGATGCCGGCGCGATCACCCTGCGCTCGACGTCCCAGGCCTACCGCGGCCGGGAGTTCGAGCAGCTCACGCTCATCAGCCGCGACGACGGCACGCGCATCCGCCTCGGCGACATCGCCACGGTCCGCGACGGTTTCGCCGATCAGCCGGTGCTATCGCGGGTGAACGGCGAACCCGCGCTGACCTTCGATATCGATCGCGTCGGGGCGCAGGACGTCCTCGAGATCACCGCGCTGGTAAAGGACTACGTGGCGGAGAAGCGGGCGGAACTGCCGGAGGGCATCGGACTTCAGGCCTGGGGTGACCAGAGCCGGATCCTCCGCGGCCGTATCGAGCTCATGCTGCGCAACGCCGCGTCCGGGGCGATCCTGGTGATCATTGCCCTCGCCCTGTTTCTCGACCTCGCCCTGGCTTTCTGGGTCGTCGTCGGCCTCCCCTTCGCCGTGCTCGGCTGCCTGGCGACCATCGGCTTCCTCGGCCTGCCCGTGTCCATCAACGTGCTCTCGGTCTTCGGCTTCATCCTCGTGCTCGGCCTGCTGGTGGATGACGCCATCGTCACCTCGGAGAGCGCCTATACCTCGCTCGAGAATGAGGGCCGTGGCGTCGACAGCGTCGTCGGCGGGGTGCAGCGCGTGACCACCGCCACGGTCTTCGGCGCCCTGACTACCGCCGTGGCCTTCGGGCCGAGCCTGTTCCTCACCGAGGGTTTTGCGCGCATCCTGTCGCAGCTGGGCTACGTGGTGATTTTCTGCGTGGTCTTCTCGCTCATCGAGACCAAGCTGGTGCTCCCCGCGCACCTGCGCCACATCCGCGTCCCGCAGCCGGGCGACCGGCTGGGCCCCGTGCGGCGCTTCCAGCAGCGCGTCTCCCGGGGCATGATCGCCTTCGCCCGCGGGCCCTACCGCCGAATGCTGGCGAAGGCCGTGCATTACCGCTACACCACCCTGGCCCTGTTCCTCGCCGGCCTCATGGTCTGCCTCGCCCTGGTGCCCGCGGGAATCCTGCGCGTGGTGTTCTTCCCCTCCGTGCCCTCGGACGCCATCGAGATCAACCTCGACATGCCCCAGGGCACGCCCTGGCAGCGGACCCACGACTATGCCGGGCGCATCGAGGACGCGGCCCGGGCGATGAACGAGCGCTTCAAGGCCCAGGACCCCGCGGGCCGCGATGTCATCCGCACGCTGCACCTGCTCTCGGAGACCGACACCTCGGCGCGGCTGATCATCGAGCTCATCGTGAGCGAAGAGCGTGACATCGACTCGGTGGAACTCGGCGGCTGGCTGCGCGAGGAGCTCGGCACGCTGCATGGGGTGCGCTCCTTCCGCCTCGACGCGGCGGCTGGCCCCGGCGGTTCGCCGATCGATGTGCAGCTGCGTGGCCGCGACCTCGAGCAGCTGCGCCAGGCGGCGAGCGAGCTCAAGCTGCAGATGGCCCAGGTCGACGGCGTGCGCGACATCCGCGACAGCTTCAATGCCGGCGGCCGGGAGCTGGATATCCGCGTGACGCCCGAGGGCGAGGCCCTGGGCCTCACGGACGTGGAGCTGGCCCGGCAGGTGCGCCAGGCCTTCTTCGGCGCCGAGGTGCAGCGGGTGCAGCGCGGCCGCGACGAGGTGCGCGTCTACGTGCGCCTTCCGGAAGAGGACCGCACGCAGCTCGACACGCTGCAGGAACTCTGGATCAGCCTGCCGAACGGCAACCGCGCCCCCTTCTCCGTGGTCGGCCACGCGCGGGAACAGGCGGGCCTCAGCGTGATCAACCGCATCGACCTGTCGCGGGTCGTGGACGTGCAGGCCGACGTCGACAAGGCGCTGATCTCCACCACGGAGGTGATGGACCTGATCGAGCGCGACATGCTGCCCGACATCCTCGCCCGGCACCCCTCCGTGCGCTACACCGTTGCCGGCGAAGTGGAAGAGCAGCGCGACACCTCCCAGGCCCTGCTCTACGGCGGCCTGCTGGTGCTGCTGCTCATCTACGCGGCGCTGGCGATTCCGCTGAAGAGTTACCTCGAGCCGCTGCTGATCATGTCCGTGATCCCCTTCGGCGTTACCGGTGCCTTCCTCGGCCACCTGATTCTCGGCATGGACGTGAGCATCCTCTCGGCCATCGGCATCATCGGGCTGGTGGGCGTGGTGGTCAACGACAGCCTCGTGCTGGTGGACTTCATCAACCACTTCATCGACGAGGGACATGACTGGGAGGAGGCGGTGCTGGAGGCAGGCCCGACCCGGTTCCGCGCCGTCATGCTGACCTCCCTCACCACCTTCATCGGCCTGCTGCCGATCCAGCTGGAGACGTCGATCCAGGCCCAGTTCGTCAAACCCATGGCCACCTCCGTGGCCTTCGGCGTGTTCTTCTCGACGGCGGTCACGCTGTTCCTGGTGCCGACGCTGTACTACGTGTCACAGGATATCCGGCGGGCCGTCGCCCGGCCCCGGCTGGCGCGGACATCCTGAGCGCGACGCCAACCCCCGGGGTGAACTCGGGGACGATGCCCTGAGCTGCTATGCTCCCGGCGTTGTCGGCCCGGGAGACCGCCCATGGATTTCAGCTACAGCCCACGCGTCGAAGCCCTGCGCCAGCAGCTCTGGCAGTTCATGGACCGTTACATTCTCCCGCGGCTCGGGGCCTGGCGCGCGGAGGTAAGCGCCGGGCAGTACCCGGTGTCCTTCATGGAGGACCTGAAGGAACTCGCCCGCGACGAGGGGCTGTGGAACCTGTTCCTGCCCTCCCTGAAAGACGGAGAGCCCGGCACGCGCCTCAGCAACCTCGAGTATGCGCCGCTCGCCGAGATCATGGGCCGCGTGCCCTGGGCCTCGGAGGTGTTCAACTGCAACGCGCCGGACACGGGCAACATGGAGGTGCTGCACATGTTCGGCAGCGAGGCCCAGAAAGCGCACTGGCTCGAGCCGCTGATGCGCGCTGAGACGCGCTCCGCCTTCGCCATGACCGAGGTCGCGCTGGAGCTGAAGCAGCAACAGGAACAGCTCGACCGGGTCAGCGCCTATCTCGCCGGCGCCTGAACCCCTTCTGCGGCGATCGCCGCCTGGACGTCGGCGAAGACCAGCAGGAAGCACGCCTCAAGGCCCGCCTCTTCGCTGGCCACCGTGTCCACGAGAGCCGCCACCGGCAGCGGCCGCCGGCGCCGTTCGGCAAGCCGTTCCAGCACGGCGGCGACGCCCTCGAGGGTCTCGTAGGCGCGCAGCCACTGCGCGTCCGCCCAGGCCGGCCCCAGGCTCGCAAAACCCGCGGGCAGCCAGGGGCGGTACTCGTGGATGACCCGGTAGACCGCCTGGCGGAACGGTTCCAGGGGCTCCGCGGCAAAGCGATGCCAGTGGCGACACAGAAAGTAGTCAAAAGCGATGTCCAGGGCCACGCCCGCGAAACGCCTCTGGCCTGCGGGGAAAACGGCCAGGGCCTCGCCATAGGCGTCGTGTGCGTCGGTCAGCGCATCGACCCGGCGGTGCCGGCGGACACCGGCCGCAACGCGCGGGTGCAGCGCCTGCCCCTCGAGCGGGCCCTTGACATGGTCGCCGGCGACATTGCCGATCAGCGCGCCCGGGTCGGGCTGGGCAAGCAGGGCGTGGGCGAGGTAGTTCACGAGGAACCCGCGCTCAGGCGACGCCCGCCGCGCGCAGCGCCTCCAGCGCCCGGTCGATGTCCGGCTCATCGTTGTAGATGTGCGGCGACAGGCGGAAGCCCAGGGCCCGCCGATCCACCTGTACGTCGGCGGCGGCGAAGGCATCGGCCACGCTGTCGTTGGCGCTGCCGAAATCGAGGATCACCGTCCCGCTGCGCGCGTCCGGATCCGCCGGAGAGACGCGGCCTTCGGCGGGCACGCCCGCGCGCAGCCGGTCGCCCAGGGCAAGGTTGTGGCCGCGGATGCGGGTCAGGCCGATCTCCTGCAGGCGCTCGATGCTGTGCGCCGCAATCGCGTAGGGAGCGATCGACGGCGTGCCGCCCCAGAAACGCAAGGCTCCCGGGTGGTAGCGGAAGTCATGGATGTCGAAGGCAAACGGGTCTGCGTGGGAGAACCAGCCGACCGCATCCGGCTCGCAGCGCTCGACCAGCGCCGGGGCTACCCAGAGGAAACCGGCACCCGGCCCGCCGCAGAGCCACTTCACGCAGGAGCCGAGCAGAAAGTCCGCGCCGATGGCCCGCACGTCGACCGGCAGGATGCCCACCGCCTGCGCCGCATCCACGACGCTGAGCGCACCGGCCTCGCGGGCGGCTGCGCAGACGGCCTGCACCGGCACCTGGACGCCCGTGTTCGACTGCACCTGCGTCACCAGCACGAGCGCCGTGTCGTCGCCAAGCGCTGCCCGCCAGGCCGCCGGGTCGCGCTCGTCGACAGCCGCCGGTAGAAAGCGCGGCGCGAGGCCGAGACTGCGCGCCCGCTCTGCCACAAAGCCCAGGGAGGGGAAGGCGCGCTCGCTGAGCAGGATTTCCCGGCGCGTGGTGAGGCCGGGCACACACTGGAGCACCCGCGCAAAGCCGGTGGAAACGTCCGGTTGCGGGCAGAGGTCGTCACCGCGCGCGCCCAGCAGCTCGCCCAGCGCGGCCCGAAAGCGCTCCACCGCCTGCAGCCAGGCGGGCCAGGGTTCGCCGGCGCCGCCCGCCCAGGGATCGTAGAACGCCGCCGCGAAGGCCTCCCGGCTATCCACCGGCGGTCGACCGACGGAATGGTTGAGCAGGTAGGTACCCGGGCCAAGATCAAAACGGTCGCGCAGGGCCGAGGCTTCCGGGCTCATGCCAGGCTCTCCCGCAGCCGCCGGATATCGGGGTGGCGCGAGGGGATATCCTCGCGGTCGGCCGCCTGGCGCAGGTCCCGCAGTCTCGCCAGCGCGCGCATGAGCACCGGCAGCGGCGGCCCGCTCGCGGTGAGGTTGTCCTGGTGCTGCTCGCCGATATGCTCGGCCGGCTTCTCGATGAACTTCGCCACCAGCTGGTCGTGGTGCTGTGCCGCCGTCTGCCCATGCAGTTCGCAGACCTCGAGGAACAGGGCGAGGTTCTCCCGGCAGGGTGACGCCCGGCGCGCCGCCTCCGGCAGGTCGAGAAAATCATCCATCAGGCTGCGCCGGCGCATGCAGTCGCGGAGGATGACCTGGTCCTCGGGCATCATGTAGAGGAACTTGTCCACGAGCAGCTGCGAGTAGTACGCATGGTCGGCACGGCAGAGGCCGAGGAGCATGTCGATGACGTTGATGCCTGCGAAGTCACCCGCGTTGGCGCCGCGGTACACGTGCTGGGCGACCCGGTGCGGCTTGAAGTAGGGGCGCACGCAGTAAAAGAAGCGGTCCGTGTCGAGCTCGGCGAAGAGACGCTCATTGGAAGCGACCACACCGGCCAGCGCGCTCTTCGCCATGCGCAGGAGGTCCGCGGTCACCGGGTGCCGCACGCCCAGGGGCAGACTGCGCAGCAGCGCATCGGCCGCGGCCTTGTAACCGAGGATGCCGCGCGTGTTGTAGTCGGTGAACAGGTACTCGTCGCGGAGCGTGGTGAAGCTCTTGTAGCGGCCATCCACGGCGCGGTTGTGGGTGGTGAGGTGGCTGGTGGCAAAGCGCGGCGTCACGCCCAGGCTGGCGCCGAGCTGCAGGGCCAGGGCCGAGGCCTCGGGCAGCCCGCCATCCTTCGCGTCCTGGTCCGCCGCACCGTGGCGGGCACAGGCGGCCATGAACAGGCCGACGTTGCCGAGCAGGTCGAAGCCCGCATCGAAGCCCTCGTCCGTGTTGCCCTCGGCCAGCAGGCGGGCGACGTGTTCGTTGCCCTCGACCTTGAGCCGGGCCTTCAGGTCCTCCCCGACCCCGGCGACCTGTGCGCGGTCTGCCTGCGCGAAATAGGCTTCTTCGAGCCGTGTATTGAGTTCCGCAAAGGTGCTGCGAATCCAGTGGTCGAAGCGTTCGGCGTTGGTGGTCATGCGGGGATTATACGTGTGAAGCACCGTGGGAGCTGTATCCTCCGCCCCGGCGGCAAACTTGCACGGTGAGCCGAAGATGATCACCTACGGATAGCACAGCTGTGCTACATTCTTCGCATAGCATGGAAGGGGAACGCAGCATGAGCACGACAACGATTCGCCTGCCGGAACAACTCAAGAAACGCCTTGGTGAGGCGGCGCGGAAGGCAGGCCTGACGCCCCATGCCCTGATCATCCAGGCCATCGCGGAACGTGTCGACGCCGAGGAAAAGCAAGGGAGTTTCATCGCCGAGGCGGAAGCGCGCTACGATAACCTTGTCTCGACGGGCGAGGCCATTTCCTGGCCGGAGATGCGTAACTACCTCGAAAACCGCCGCGCCGGCAAACGCACCAGGCGGCCTCGCACTCGCAAGCTGTAGCCCGGCCCGGGAAACAGTGGCCCGCATCGAACTGGCACCAGAGGTCGGCGACGATATCGAGCGCATTCTGCAGCATCTGGAGGACCACGACGCCGCCCATCTCCAGCAGAGACTGCGCGAACTGATTGACGCGCTTTCTGTACTGGAGCACAACCCGGCGATCGGACGCCTCGTGCAGGGCGACCTCCGGGAGCTCATCATCGGTAGCAACGCCCGCGGCTACGTCGCCCTCTATTGCTACATCGCTGCCATTGACACGGTCTTCGTACTGGCGCTGCGAAGCCAGCGGGAGGCCGGCTACTCGCGCTGACTGCGCTAGAGGTGCTCGCGGAAGTAGCGCGTCATGGTGCTGAAGACATGCAGGCGATGGTCGGCGATGCCGTGGCGCTGGTTGGGGTAGACCAGCATATCGAACTGCTTGTTCGCGCGGATCAGGGCATCCGCGAACTGCAGCGTGAAAGCGAACTTCACGTTCTCGTCGCCGGTGCCGTGGATGAGCAGCAGCTTGCCCTGCAGCCGGTCTGCGTAGTTCACCAGGTTCACCCGGGCGTAGCCTTCGGGGTTCTCCGCGGGGGTTCCCATCCAGCGTTCCACGCCCACCGCCTGGTAGCGGGTGAGGTCGATCACCGGCGCTACACTCACCGCCACCTTGAACAGCGGCGCGGCCTTGGTCATGAGTGCTGCCGCTAGGTAACCGCCGCCGCTCCAGCCCCAGAAGCCGATACGGTCGCCGTCGATCCAGGGCAGCGAGTTCAGGTAGTCGACCCCCTCGATGTAGTCGAGCACCGCCCACTTGCCATACTCGCCGTAGGTCAGGTTCTTCGCCGCTTTGCCGCGCCCGGTCGTGGTGCGGTTGTCCATGGCGAACACCACGTAACCTTCCTGCGCCAGGTAGCGGTGCCACAGGTCCTGGGTAGGACCGCGCTGCGTGCCCCAGCGGTTCACGACGACCTGCGAGCCGGCGTTGCCGTAGCCATAGGCGATCACAGGGTAACGCTTCGCCGGGTCGAAATCCGGCGGCTTGATGACGAAGGCATTGAGCTCGATGCCGTCGTCTGTCTCGAAGGAGACGAACTCCGTGTGCGCCATGGCGTAGTCGTCGAAGGCCGGAACCGCGTCATCCGCGAGCACCGACAGGCGCTCGCCGTCCGCAGCAAGCAGCTGCAGCGTGGGTGGCGTGCGCGCATCTGAGTGGGTGGCCAGGGCGTAGCGGCCGTCCGGCGAGAGCTGCCACCGGTGCCAGCCCGGCGCGCTGGTCACGCGCTCCACCGCCCCCCCGTTCAGCGCAACGCGGTAGACGTGCTGGTCGATCAGCGACTCGCGCTTGGCGTAGAAGTATGCCCACCCTTCCTTCTCGTCGACGCCGATCACGTCGCCCACGGTCCACTCACCCGAGGTGAGCGGTTGGGCCTTGCCATCCGCTGTAATGCGGTAGAGATGCCGCCAGCCGCTGTCTTCGCTGGTCCAGAGCACGGAACCGTCGGCGAGGGGGGTCAAATCATCGGTGATATCGATCCAGGCGGGATCCGTATCCGTGTGCAGGAGTTCCACGCCTTCCCCGTCCGCTCCCGCGCGCCACAGGCGCAGGGTCTTGTGGTCCCGGGTCAGGTGCTGGACGTAGAGGTGCTCGCCGGTAGAGTCCCAGTGCAGCTGGGGCAGGTAATCATCGGCATCGTGGCCGATGTCGATCGCGCTGGTCTTCGCCGTGCGCAGGTCGTAGACACGCACCGCATTCACGGCGTGCACCTCACCCGTATTCGGGTAGTGGAAATCGCGCACACGCGGGTAGCTGTGCAGCTCGTCGATCAGCGGATAGCGCGGTACCGCGCCGGCGTCCATGCGCCAGTAGGCAATCCGCCCCCCGGTAGGGGACCAGCGCCAGCCGTCCAGCCAGCCGAACTCGGTGCTGCCGTAGTCAAAGATGCCGTTGAAGACAGCTTCGTCGCCGTCACCGGTGACCGCCGTGGTCTCGCCCGTGCGCAGGTCGACCACGTAGAGGTTGTTGTCGAGGACGTAACCGGCATGCAGCCCGTCCGGGGACAGCTTGACCAGCTGCACCGGCCGATCGTCATCGCGCAGCGGGCGGGCGCGCCCGGCTTCGACAGCATAGTGGTACCAGCGGGCGCTGCCGTGGCCCTGCCAGTCGTTGGTGACCGGGCCGCGCAGCAGCAGCACATCGCGGCCGGCATGCCACTGGTAGTCCGTTACTTGCAATCCCGCCGGCAGCCCCGGCACCGCGGCAAGGGACAGCACACGCCCCCTGCCCTTGACGACGTCGTGGCTGATGAGGGCCGGACCGTCGGCGCCACTGTCGAGATAGGCGTAGCGCGCATCCGTCGGCAGCCACTGGAGGGCGCCGGGCATCCTGGCGGTGAAGGTATCGCTGGTGAAGATCGTCGCCAGGTCCAGTGCTTTGCCGTCCAGTGCCGCGGCTGGAAGCGCCAGCGCGAGTCCGAGCGCGGCCCCGCAGCGGAGCATGCGCCCGACGCGGGGAAAGGCAGCAGGGAAAAGACCCCCACGGTTACCGGCTATCACGTTCACGTCCCCCTGTCGTAGCGACCGTGGCACCTGCCCCAGGTCAATATCCAGCGAGCATAGCAGGAAGCTCACCGAAACGGATGCGGGTCGCAATATGCGAGCCCGTTCAACCTGCCGGGGTCGCTAACGCAGGGGCGCCCACCCGGGAGCGGACAGCAGATCGGTGGGAGGGCCTACCGCATGATCATCTTCTGCGAGGAAGAGCGCGCGCTGCACGAGTTCCCCTACGGCAACTTTGAGGGCAGGAACGCATCGGCAAAACGAGCTGCGGCTTGTCCTCAGGCGGGTTTCCGGGAAATCACGCGGGCCTGTGAGGCGGGATAGCGGCGCACGGCGAGGCAGTCGAGCGACGCGCCCCAGAGCTCCTTTAGCCTGTCTTCCGTCAGCAGGGCACGCATGTGGATGCCGCGCGCCTTCCCCGTCTCGTGCCAGCCCCGCGCCCGCGACCGCTTCGGCACCTTGCCCGGGTCGTGCACGGTGACCGAGACGTAGCCGCCGGGCTTGAGGATGCGCTGGAACTCGGCGATCCAGCCCGGTTGCAGGGCCAGGGGAATGTGCGTGAATACCGAGGTGGCGATGATCAGGTCGAAGTGGTTGTCCGGGTAGGCAAGCGGCGGCTCCAGCCGGGACATGGACAGGTCTGCATGCGCGCCGAGAGTTTGCTTCGTCCAGTCGTAGGACACCTGGTTGACGTCACAACCGCAGCGCTCGAGCTTGAGGGGCAGGAAGTGCACGAGCACGCGCCCGGTGCCGAAGCCGAAATCCAGCATGCGCTCGGCCCGGGTGATATCGAAGCCCAGCTCGGCGAGCTCGGTCAGGTAGCGGTAGGCGTCCATCGCCCCGCTGCCGCGGAAGGTCACCGGGTCGGCCTTGCTCGGGCCCTGCACCTGGTCCACCACCGCCGTGCTGGGCACGATGGCGGGGTCTGTCTGCAGCGGGTGGAACTCCAGCTCCCCGAGGTCCCGATAGACGTTCCGCAGCTTGTCGAGCCAGTCCTCTGCAACCGCGGGCGGCATGAGCTTGACCTTTTTGCGGAACACGCGCTTGACGGCGCGCACGTGCAGGTTACCGGTATGTACTTCCATGGGCGGGTCGCTCTGCAGCTGTTTTTCTAGGGCCGCAAGCCGGAGCACGCCGGCAGGCCGCGCGGAAGCATACACCAAAACAGGCACAGGTGGCCGGTCGCTGTGCTGCCCTGTGCTACGCTGACCCTTCATCTAAGGAGCGCAACCCATACCGCGATGCATCCTCGCCTTTTCGCCAGCCTGCCCCTTGTGGCGATGCTGTCAGCCCGCACCCGGTCCCCGGCCCCCGGGCGGCGTCGCAGCTGGCTGGCAGCATTCGGTTGCAGTCTCGCGCTATCCGTTCTCCCGGGAGTCGCCATGGCACAGGCAGAAGCAAAGGCAGCGACAGGGCTGGCCCGTCCATCGATCGACGAAACGGTCATCATGCTCTACTACCGGGACCTCGGCCCGGCGTCGGCTTTCTACGGCGACGCGCTCGGGCTGGAGACTATCTACGAGTCCGCGTCGGCAAAACTGTTCCGCCTGACGTCGACGGCGGTCGTCGGCATCGTGCGGGAGGGTGAGCAGGCCTACCACCCGGCTCGCGAGGAGAACGCGGTCATGCTCAGCATCGTAACGGCCGACGTGGACGCGTGGTACGAACGCCTGCGGGACCGCGGCGATATCGAGATCCTGAAGCCCGTTGCGAACAGCACGGACAACCCGATTCGCGCCTTCCTGGTCGCTGACCCCGGGGGGTACACGGTGGAGTTCTTCAGCTGGCTGAACGAACGGCCCTGACAGGCCGGCGCCCCTGCCCTGCTGCACTGGCTTGCCTCGCCTTGACCCAGATCAATTGCAAATGCGAATTGTTCGCATTATCTTATTGCTGAAGGACCCCCGACCGGGGCCTGTGCCAGACAACGGGGGCGACCATGCGCTTGAAATTCCTTTGCAAAACACACCGTCACTCACTGCTCGAAGACACGGAAGCGGCCCGATCGCTGTGGCTCGGCCTCTGTGACCAAATGCAGGCAGAACCGGCAGTCCCCACACCGCAGCGCGTGCGGGCTGCCGGCACCGCGCTGGAGGCGGCGGGCATCTACCTCATGGCCAACCCGGTGGCCGATGCCGGCCTTCTGCACCGCTACCACGAGACGGCACAGCAGCTCATCGAGCTGCTGGTGCAGCTACGCGAAACACGGCTGGCCATCGTCGTGATCTCCGGTGCCAGTGCCCTGGTCGAACACCTCGCCCGCAACGGCGCTGACCGCGAGGCCGCCCTCGCCGTCTGCCGCCGGCTGACGCTGCAGGGCATGGGCCGCATCGAGCAGAGTGGCCGCCACAGGCCGGCGACCGGCGCGCAGCGCCCGGCCATGGTGCGCACTGCCACCGTCCACTGAAGAACCGGGCCCGCCGGCGGCGCAGGTCACCCGGCGCGCTGCGTCTCCCCGAAGGTGGCCCCGGCGACCATGAACGCCTCGTAGTCATCGAGCAGCTCGGGGCGCTCGAAATGCAGGAAGTGGCCCACGCCGTCGACCAGCAGGCATTGGCAATCCGGTATCATCCGCTCGGCGAGCCACATGTCGTCGAGGTCGATGATGCGGTCCTCGGCGCCGTTGACGATGAGCGTTCGCGCGCGGATGCGGGACAAGTCCACGGTTTCCTGAAGGTGGCCAAGCTTCAGGATGTTCCGGCAGTGCTCGTAGAACACGTCGGCATTGTCGTCGCTCAGGTTGGCGAACTGCGCGGTAATCTGGCGCTTGTAGGTCGGACCGATCTGCTGGCCGAACATGTCGATGATGAGGTCCGCACCCGCGGCGTAGTCGCGCGCATCGTAGAGCGCCTGTGCATGGGCGACGATACCCTCCATCACCGCATTGGGCTTCATGCCGAAGCTGCTCAGCACCAGCTGGTGCACCGCCTCCGGGTAGCGGGCCGCATACGCGGCGGCGATCGCGGTGCCCCAGCTGCTGCCAGCCAGCGTCAGTGCTCCGCAGGGGGCAGCGTGTTCGACCAGCGCGTGCACTACCTCGAGTTGCTCTTCGACGGTAACGTGCGGGTTGCCGTGGAGAATGCGCGAGCGGCCAACGCCCGGCATGTCGAAGACGATAACCCGGAAATGGGGCGAGAAACGGCGGGTAATCGAGCGCCACACGGCCATGGTCTGCAGCACGCCGCTGACGCAGAGCAATACGTTCGGGTGGTCGCCGTAGACCCGGAAGGGAATCTCGAAGCGACCGTACTGGAGCAGCTGTTTTCCCGTCTTCATACCTGCGTTCCTTCCTTTGCCGCCCCGGCGGCGATAAGCGCCTCTGCGCGTCGCGCAGCGCTACGGCATTTCCAGCGGTACCAGGCTTTCGCAGCCAGGCGATTGGCGAGGCGGTCCAGCGGCGAAGTGACGAGCAGGTTGCGCGCGCTGAGCGCACGCAGCCGGAGCCGGGCCGGCGCCGCACGCAGGGAGACGCCCATGCCCGCCTCGAGATAGTGGAACTCGTGCCACCACCCCGGCGGCATGTACAGGGCCTGGCCCGGCTCCAGCACCACCTCGAAGCCCGCGGCACAAGCAAGGGCGGGAAAGCGGCCGAGGTCCGGGGTGTCTAGATCGACGTAGCTGCGCACGGTACAGGGATGGCGGTAGAGCGCCGTGGAGGCCTCCGGCGGAAACAGGCGAACCCTTCGCCGGCCGCGGATTACCGCATGGAGCACATGAGCCATGTCGATGTCGAAATGCAGCGGCGTCGTGCTGCCGCGACAGCCGAAAAAGCTGAACACGAAGCGGCGGGAGAAGCGCAGCCCGACGTCAGGGAGGCAGACATCATCGAGAAGCTCCGGCAGCTGCCGCGAGAGATTGTAGAGAAACATGCGCAGGTCGCGCCCGCGGGTCTGGGTCTCCTCGAGGAACGCCGCGAAGCTCATGGTCGCGATGCTGCCCATGTAGTGCCGCCCAGGGGCGCCGAAGCTGGCGTCGTAGACTCGAACGCTGCGCTGGCCGAAGCGCTCGGCAAGCCGTTCCGGGGTCCAGCGCCGGAAGGCGGGCCAGTCGACAGCGAAGTCATTCACGACGACCGGCCGGCCAGCGGCGATCGCCTCGCGCAACGCCGCACCGCCCTCGTGGCTGACCGGCGGAAGCGGCTGCCAGCGAAGCCCGGTGACGCAGGCCCCCGCCGGTGCTGCGGCGGGCTGGCCGGAAAACACCGACTGTGCCGGGACGCCCTGCGACAGTGTCACGGTGACGGCTCCGCGCTCAAGCCGGCCAGCAGTGCCTCCCGGTCGCAGACCGGGTCCGCGCCGAACCAGATCGACCAGAGCAGCCGGGCAAAGGCGATATCCGCCACCTCGAAAGCTCGCTCGCCGTTGAACTCGACCCGCAGGCGTCCACCCTCGAGCCAATAGAAAACCAGCCGGTCGCCGGCCGTGACCCCGCGGTCGATGCCGGCGAGGAACCGCTCGATGGTGTCATCGGCCGCCTCAAGCCAGGCAGGCTGCGCATTGCGCCGCAGGCTCTTTGCGAATTCGCTGCGGATCCGCTCCACGCCGAGGTCCCGCTGAAAGTGAAGCATCAGCGCCTTGCTGCGGTCATCCGCCAGCACGGCCTCCGGAGTGAGTGCCGGGCGGTCCTCGATCGCAGCATAGTGAGCGATTTCATAGACCCGGAAGACGAAAACCACACGCGCGGACTCGCCCGTGAACTGCAGCTGGTGGCGCTCTCCGTCCAGGTGCAGGCTGAGGGCCTGAGGAAACGCCGCAGCCCACACGGTCTCGCAGGCAAACAACAGAGCGAGGACCGGCAGCGCGCGGAGCGGCCACAAACGGCGGTCTCCCGCGGACCGGCGCGAGGTCGAGGGCGTTGCTAGGGACGCTACCATGGCTCCAGCCTTTACCTGACAGCCCAGTGTAGCGCACATTCGCCCGGCAACGACGATGGGAGAGGCGCAGGCAGGCAGTCGATCTCGACGCTGCACCCCCCGCATCCCGCGATCTGCAGCTCGTCATCGTGGCCGCCTGCGATAGCCTTAGAGCGGACGCCCGGGCACGCCGCGCAGCTAGGGCCTGACGGTGCGCAAGGTCTTCGAGGATGCACCGGCGCGGGCCGTTCCGGGCGTCGACGGGCGCGGCCGAGGCATTTCCGGTAGGATCGAAGCGTCGGCCCTGCGGGCCTCACCGAGGTGCTTCCCGTGTCAAAACTGCGTTTTCCTGTCGCCCTGGTGGCACCGCTGTCGATCTTCGCCGTGGCTGCCGCGAGCAACGCCGAGGTCACGGTCGGCAACCCCGCAGTAGCCTGTGCCGAGGACCCGGCCTGCATGAACCGGATCCATCCCGCCATACCGATGGTCGCCACGGCGGAGCCGGGGGAGCGCATCGTGTTCGTCGGTCGCGATGCCTTCGACCTCTCCCTGGACCCCGACGAACTGTCCAGCGCGCCGGCCATCCCGCGTGAAGGCATCGGCATCGTCCACGCGCTGACCGGCCCGGTCGCCATTCGTGGGGCACGGGCGGGCGATGTGCTGGCGGTCACCATCGAGGCGCTGGAGCCGGCGGCCGTAGGCTGGACCGAGGCCGGCCCCTTCGGCTTTGCCGGGGAGCAGTTCGGACAGGACGGGCGCTTCATCGTCTGGCGCATCAATGAGGAATACGCGGTCAGCGATGCGTTACCGGGGGTGCGTATCCCCAATGCCGCATTCCCCGGCGTCGTGACCACGCTGCCCGGGGAGCGCCTGCTGGCGGAAGTGCTCGAGCGGGAAGGGGAACTGCTGGCACTGGGCGGCACAGTGCTGCCCCCCGATCCCGTTGAGGCGCAGCCCGCAGCGCTGTGCGGCCCCGGGGGAACGCGGGCTTCCGAGTGCCTGCGCACGATCCCGCCGAGGGAGCACGGCGGCAACATGGATATCCGCTACATCACCACGGGGACCACCGTCTACCTGCCCTGCCAGATCGATGGCTGCGGCCTGGCGGTGGGTGACTTTCACTACGCCCAGGGCGATGGCGAGGTGTCCGGGACGGCCATCGAAATGGGCGGCGAGCTCACCGTGACCACGCGCATTGTGAACGGTGGGCCGGACCTGTCCCACGGCCCGCACTATGAAGGTCCCGCGTCGGTGCTGCGCATCCCCTCCGAACGCTTCTATGCGGTCACGGGTTTCCCGCTCAAAGCGCCGGGCAGCGTTCCCGCGAACATGGCCTACCTGGCTTCGGACCGGGTCGCCGGCCTCTCGAACCTCTCCGCTGATGTTCACCTCGCCGCACGCAACGCGCTGGCTGCGATGATCGATTACATCGTGACGGAGTACGGCTACGACCGGGCTCAGGCCTACATGATCGCCAGCGTCGCAGTCGATCTGCGGATCGGGCAGCTGGTCGACGTGCCGAACGTCGGCGTCACCGCCGTGCTGCCGCTGGACATCTTTACCGGCGAACGGCACTGACCGCTCGTGCCGCTGCCGTCGTGATCCGCGCCGCCGTCGACACGCCGAAGGTCCCCGGAGGCGCGACCAGCAGGGCTATCTGCTAAGTACACAGGCCGGGGCAGTAGTCAGAGTGGCAGGCAAGGGGTCGGTAGGAGTCTTTCTGGTCCGCTAGCCACCTGATTTCAGGCGATTAATGGCGGAGGGGGTGGGATTTGAACCCACGGTACGCTCGCGCGTACACCTGATTTCGAGTCAGACCCGTTCGACCACTCCGGCACCCCTCCGTGAGATCCCGCGACGGGGCGGCGATGATACCAGCACGCTTGCCGCGATGCCTACCCCGGACGCCTGCTAATGGTCCGACCGCCGGACCGGCGTCCGGCGTTGTGCCAGGCGCCACGTCGCCGTGCTAACCTCCGGACTGACGCTCGTGGGGCCAGCTCGTGGCAGCGCTGCCACTGCGCAGTCCGTCCTGGCATGGCTGCGCCGGCTCAGAACGATAACAAGACAGGTTCATCGCTATGGAGCAGCCAAGGGCTACCCCTGCAGGCCCCGACGACAACCCCTACCGGAGCACAGCGGCCTGCTGGTACGCGCTGGGACTGCTGACCGTCGTCTACACCTTCAACTTCATCGACCGGCAGCTGCTCGCGATCCTGCAGGAAGCGATCAAGGCCGAGCTGTCCCTGTCGGACAGTCAGCTGGGGCTGCTGACAGGTTTTGCCTTCGCGATCTTCTACGTGACAGCGGGGATACCCATCGCCCGCTGGGCGGACCGCAGCAACCGGCGCAACATCGTCGCCCTGTCGCTGTTCATCTGGAGCGGGATGACGGCGCTAAGCGGTTACGTGCAGAACTTCCTGCAGCTGCTGCTCGCGCGGATCGGCGTGGGCGTCGGCGAGGCCGGCGGCAGCCCGCCCTCGCACTCGATGATCTCCGATATCTTTCCGCCGAACCGGCGCGCCACGGCCATCGGCTTCTACTCCATGGGCGTGAACATCGGCATCCTCTTCGGGTTCCTGGCCGGGGGCTGGCTGAACGAGTTCTTCGGCTGGCGTGTCGCCTTCCTGGTCGTGGGCATTCCCGGGGTCGCCCTCGCCCTGCTGCTGCGCCTGACGCTGCGCGAGCCGATCCGGGGGCTGCACGACAATACGGGCGCCAACCCGGACCCGGTGCCCTTCGGCGAAGTGCTCAGGGTGCTGCGCACGCGGCGCACGTTCATACACATGGCGCTGGGCGCGGGCCTGAATGCCTTCTGCGGTTACGGCATCGCCAACTGGACCGCCTCCTTCATGATCCGCAGCTACCAGATGCCGACCGGTGAACTGGGCACCTGGCTGGCGGCGATCATCGGCCTCGGTGGCGCCGCGGGCGTGTTCCTGGGGGGTATGCTGGCGGACCGGCTGGCGCCCCGCGACCAGCGCTGGTACACGTGGGTACCGTGCATCGCCGGCTTCGTCGCCGTCCCCTTCATGGCCGCTGTCTACCTCGTCGACGGCGCCTACCTCGCCCTCGGCATGTCGATCGTCCCCGGCCTGCTGTTCCAGACCTACCTGGGCAACACCATCGCGACCACGCACGCCATCGTCGGCCCGCGCATGCGCGCCACCGCCTCGGCGCTGCTGTTCCTCGTGATCAATATCATCGGTCTCGGTGCCGGGCCCTATACCGTGGGCCTGGTAAGCGACCTGCTGGCACCGACCCTGGGCAGCGAATCGCTGCGCTACGCCATGCTCTACGTGCTGCCGCCGGTCATGACCTGGTCGGCCCTGCACTTCTGGCTGGCCGGGCGGAGCCTGCGCGAGGACCTGGCGGCGGCGCCGGCCTAGGCGCTCCCGGGCCGGGAGCGCCCTGCCCAGTCCTCACCCATCCGCCGCGAGCGGCGGGACGACGTGGGGAATCCCGTTGTCACCCGCCCAGCCGTTGACCGGTTCAAGGTACTCGTCCTCGATCCGGGTCAGCTCGGCGCGCAGCGCCTCCCACTGCGTTTCCAGGTCCGCCAGGCGCTCCCGCGCGCCGTCGGTAATCGGCGCACCGCCATCCTCGACCACGTCCAGGAGGTGGCGCAGCTGCCCGTCGAGCTTCATGACCCAGGCGTCCTCGTCCTCGAAGGTCTCGTGGCGTAGCTCGGTAAGCTCCGCTTCCCAGGCATCGATGGCCTTGATGGCCGCCGCGCCCCATTCGGCGAGCGCCGGGTCATCGTGATCGGCGAGCAGTCCCCGCACCTGGCGACGGGCCTCGCGGGCGCCATCCAGGGCACCGAGGACGGCCTCCAGCATGGTGGCCACGCGCGCCTGCATCGCGACCCAGGCGGCGAGTTCCTCGCCGGTCGCGTCCGAGCGCGGATCCGGCAGCACTTCGACGGGCGCGGTCGCCGACGACTCACCGGCGCTTACCCGCACCGTGTAGCGCCCCGGCGCGACGGGCGGGCCGTCGTAACCTTCGAAGAGGATGTGGTTGTCGATGCAGCGCACGTCGTCCCTGTGCAGGTCCCAGGCCCAGCGCTGCAGACCGGCCTCCGTGGCCGGATAGTCGATCGTCAGTGGGCGCCGCGGGTCCTGGTTGTCCAGGCGGCAGCGATCGTGGTCTGTCTCCTCGCTGCTGTAGCGGCGCAGTACGGTGCCGTCGGCATCCAATACCTCGATCGTCAGCGCGGCGTCGGCCGGCACGGTCTCGCCGAGGTAATAGTAGATCGGCAGGTCCGGCGACGGGTTCTCGCCCTCGAAGTTGCCCGCGCTGCTCCCCGGGCGACCCATGGCCAGCGCCGGCGGCGCGTACACGTGTACCGAAGCCTCTGCGTTGGCCGCCACTGCCTGGCGCACGACGAACAGGTCGTCCAGCACCCAGAAAGCCCGACCCTGCGTGGCCACCGCCAGGGCGTCCTCGCGAACGCGCAGGTCGGTGATCGGTACCGCCGGCAGGTTGAGATCCAGGGACTGCCAGCTGTCGCCGTCGTTGTAGGAAACGAACAGTCCCTTCTCCGTGCCGGCATAGAGCAGCCCGGGCACTTCCCGGTCCTCGCGGACCACGCGCACGAAGGCGCCGTCGGGGATGTTGCCCTCGATGCGCTCCCAGCGCTTGCCGTAATTCGTGGTCCTGTAGATGTAGGGCGCAAAATCGTCCAGCTTGTAACCCGTGACGGCGACGTAGGCAGTCCCCTCGGCATGGGGTGACAGCTCGATTGCGTTGATCATCGCCTCGCCGCGGTGCGGCGGAGAGATGTCAGTCCAGTTTTCGCCGCCGTCACGGGTCAGATGCACGAGGCCGTCGTCGGCGCCGACCCAGAGCGTGCCCTCCTCCCGCTCGGACTCCACGATGTAGAAGATGTTGTGGTAGAACTCCGCGCCGACGTTCTCCGGCGTCAGCGGACCGCCGTTCCGGCCGAGGTGCTCCGGGTTGTTGCGCGTGAGGTCCGGGCTGACCCGTTCCCAGCTCATGCCGCGGTCCGTGCTCTTCAGCAGGTACTGGGTGCCGTAGTAGATCACCGAGTGGTCGTGCGGCGAGGTGATGACCGGCGCGTTCCAGTTGGTGCGGTACTTGAGATCCTTCGCGTCCGCGCCGTAGACCCGCTCCGGATAGGGCACGATGTAGCGCTTCTTCTGGTTTGCCTCGTTGAACTCGGTGAGCGTGCCGTTGATGGTCGTGGCATAGATGAGTGTCGGGTCGTCCGGGTCGAAGGCGATGTGCGCGCTCTCGCCGCCGCCCACCGCGTGATAATCGTCGCGGCCGATGGCGCCGTCCCAGGCCCAGGCGGCGATGGAGACCGTGGAGTTGTCCTGCTGGCCGCCGTAGAGGCGCCAGGGCACCTGGTTGTCGGTGATGAGCCGGTAGAACTGCGCCGTGGGCTGGTTATCGATCGGCGACCAGGTCTCGCCGCCGTCGAAGGTCACGGTAGCGCCGCCGTCGTTGCCGTTGATCATGTTGCGGCTGTCGTCCGGGTTGATCCAGTGGTCGTGGTGGTCGCCGTGCGGCGTGGACACCTTGCTGAAAGTCTCACCGCCGTCGATGGACTTCATCAGCGGCACGTTGAGCACCCAGACCGTGTCCGGATCGTTCGGATCCGCGGTGAGGTGGATGTAGTACCACGCCCGGGTATGCAGCACCCGGTGCGGGTTGATGTGCTGCCAGCTCTCGCCGTAATCGTCGCTGCGCCAGAGGCCGCCCTCGCCGGGCTCGGCCTCGATGACGGCGTAGATACGCGACGGCTGGCTGGCGGATACGTCGAGCCCGACCTTGCCGATCAGGCCGGGCAGACCCCCTTCGAGCTTCTCCCAGCTGTCGCCGCCGTCGCTGGACTTGTAGATGCCGCCGCCCTCGCCGCCGGACTCGATGTACCAGGGCTTGCGGCCGTGGTGCCACAGGCCGGCGTAGAGGATGCGCGGGTTGGTAGGGTCGAGGGAGAGATCGGTCGCGCCGGTGCTGGCGTTGACCTTGAGCACGTGCTCCCAGGTCGCGCCGCCGTCGCGGGTGCGGTAGACACCGCGTTCCTCGTTGGGCGCCCAGATCTGCCCCTGCACGGCGACCCAGGCCGTGTCCGGATCCGTCGGGTGCACCTCGATCTTCGCGATCTGCCCGGCCTTCGGCAGCCCCATGAAGGTAAAGCTCCGGCCCGCATCGGTGGACTTCCACAGTCCCTCACCCTGGCTCGTGGTCACGCCGCGGATGGGCGCCTCACCGGTGCCGACGTAGATCACGTTCGGATCGGAGGGGGCAACGGCGATGGCGCCGATGGTGCCGACGGGAATCTCGCCGTCGGAGATGTTGTCCCAGGTCGCGCCGGCATTCTCCGTCTTCCACACGCCACCACCGGCGGCGCCCATGTAATAGAGCTGTGGATTGCCCGGCACGCCGGTCACCGCGGTGACGCGGCCGCCGCGCCAGGGGCCGATGAGGCGGTATTCCAGGCCGTCGACCAGGGAGGCATCGACAGCGGATACCGCTTGTGGGATCAGTGCCGCGCCGCCGACGGCGGCGGCCAGGCAGACGGTGCGATACAGGGAACGCAGCATGAGCAGGTCTCCGAAGGAAAAGGCCCGTCAGCGAGCCACAGGGGGCCAAAGCTACCGGCAGCTTCGCCCTGACTCAAGGGCCATGGTTCCTTGACGCCGCAGCAGGCCATCCCCCTTCCGGGTAGGGACGGGATGGTGATTGCCAGGCCCCGGCGCAGGACGGACAATGCGTCATGCCCTTCCGCTTTTTCGAGAAACTGGTCGACCCGTTCCCGCCGGTTGCGCCGGGCCGGTCGCCGCGCTCCATCTACCGCTTCTGCCGGCATTACTCGCGCGGCCTGGAGCCCTGGCTGCTGCTGCTGGCGCTGTTCAGCACCGCCATCGCCATCGTCGAGGTGGCGCTGTTCGACGTGCTCGCCGATGTCATCGACCTGCTCGGTGAGTTCAGCCCGGCCGAGGTTCGCGCGGGCGAGGGGCGGGACCTGCTCTGGCTCGCACTGGGCATCCTGGCCGCTTACCCCACGCTGATCGGCCTGCAGTCCCTGCTGCTGCACCAGACGCTCATGGGCAACTTCCCGATGATCGTGCGCTGGCTGGCGCACCGCTACCTGCTGCGCCAGAGCCTGTCGTTCTTCCACGACGAGTTTGCAGGGCGCATCGCGACAAGAGTGATGCAGACCGCCCTGGCGGTGCGCCAGACCGTGATCAAGCTGCTCGACATCATGGTCTACGTGGTCGTGTACTTCGTCTCCGTGCTCGTGCTGTTCGCGGGCATCGACCTGCGCCTCGCGATGCCGATGGCCGCCTGGCTGGTGCTCTACGTGGCGATTCTCTGGGTCGTCCTGCCGCGGCTGCAGCGGGTCTCGGAGCGGCAGGCAGATGCCCGCGCACTGATGACCGGGCGCGTTGCGGACTCCTACACCAATATCGCCACCGTCAAGCTGTTCTCCCACGCCCGCCGCGAGTCCGCCTACGCCCGCGAGGGCATGGAGGAGTTTCTCGGCACCGTGCACCCGCAGATGCGCCTGGTCACGATCATGGACACGGCGGTGATTCTCAACAACGCGGTGATGGTGCTCGCGGTCGGGGCGATGTCGCTCTACCTGTGGCTGAACGGCGCCATCACCCCCGGCGCCATCGCCGCGGCCATCGGCCTGTGCCTGCGGGTCACCGGCATCAGCGAGTGGATCATGTGGGAAGTCTCGGACCTGTTCGAGAACATCGGCACGGTACAGGACGGGATGAGTACCCTGTCCCGGCCCATCGCCGTGCAGGATGCGCCGGAGGCGAAACCGCTCAGCGTCCCGGCCGGGCACATCGCCTTCCGCGGGGTCGACTTCTCCTATGGCGGAGTGCGCGGCGAGAGCAAGCCGGTCTTCCAGGGGCTGGACCTCGATATCCCGGCGGGGACCAAGCTCGGCCTCATCGGCCGTTCCGGCGCCGGCAAGTCGACGCTGGTGAACCTGCTGCTGCGCTTCTACGACGTCGACGGCGGGCGCATCGAGATCGATGGACAGGACGTGCGCGCGGTCACGCAGGAAAGCCTGCGCGCCAGCATTGGCATGGTCACCCAGGACACCTCGCTCCTGCACCGCACCGTGCGCGAGAACATCCTCTACGGCCGCGAAGATGCCACCGAGGACGAGCTCATGAGCGCCATCGAGCGCGCGAGGGCCTGGGACTTCATCCAGTCGCTGGAAGACGCGAAGGGCAACCGGGGCCTGGACGCCATGGTCGGTGAACGCGGCGTCAAGCTCTCCGGCGGTCAGCGCCAGCGTATCGCCATCGCCCGGGTCATCCTCAAGGACGCACCCATCCTCATCCTCGACGAGGCGACCTCGGCGCTGGACTCAGAGGTGGAAGTGGCGATCCAGGAAAGCCTCTACGAACTCATGGAGGGCAAGACGGTACTGGCCATCGCCCACCGCCTGTCCACCATCGCCGCCCTGGACAAGCTCGTCGTGCTCGAGCAGGGGCAGGTCGTCGAGGCCGGGAGCCACGACGAGCTGCTGGCCGCGGGCGGCATCTACAAGCGGTTGTGGGACTACCAGTCCGGGGGCTTCCTGGCCGCGGACTGACGCGTGGTTGCAGACACCATCGGCGTCGTCCGCTTGTTACACTGCCACGCTTGAGAAGTGGGTTCAGGAGGCCCGTCAAGGCACATGAGCGACACCGAGCTGGAAGTCTTCGATCGCGATGCGCTCAACCGGGCGCGTCGCCGCGCCCTGCTCAACGAAGCCGGCAGGCAGTTCGCCGAGAAGGGCTTCCACGGCACATCGCTGGCCAGCATCGCCAGGGGCGTAAAACTGACCAAGTCAGGACTGTTCCACTACGTGGACAACAAGGAGGAGTTACTTTTCGCCTGCTACCGCGATGCGCTGCGCTCCGCAGAGGAGTGCCTGGAGGCCGCGGAGGAAAAAGAAGGCGATGCTCCGGCAAAGCTCGCCCATTACCTTCGCAGTCACCTCACCCGTATCGGCAAACCCGGGGGCTACTTCACGATCCTGAGTGAACTGTACGTCCTCAATGCGGCGCAGCAACGGGAACTCCGCGCCACGGCGCGGCGCATCGACGCTCGCCTCCGCGCCATCATCGAAGCCGGCATCGAGGAGGGAAGTATCGGCTACGATAATCCGCGCATGGCAGTGTACGCCATCGATGGAGCGCTCAACTGGCTACCCAAGTGGTATTCCACCGATGGGGCCGAGAGCATCGAGGAGATCGCCGAGGATTTCATCCGCTTCTTCCTCGACGGCCTTCGCAAGCGCTGAGGGTCAACAGATCTTCGGCCAGGACGCCATCAGCCGGCGACTGCGCTGGCCCTCTCCATGGCTGCCTCGCGCCAGGGCAAAGGCACGTGCCAGCTCCGAGCGGGTCTCCGCCGGGTCGATCACCTTGTCAATGAGATTCAGGGCGGCGGGCTCCCAGCATTCACTGCCCAGGGCGAGTTCGTCGCGGTAGCGGGCTGCCAATGCCTCCGGATCATCCGACGTCTCGAGCTGCCGGCCGTACATGACGTTCACCGCGACCTCCGGCGCCATGAAAGACACCTCAGCCGATGGCCAGGCGAGCAACTGGTCGCTGAGCATGTTGCCACCGGACATGGTGAAGTGCGCCATGCCGTAGGACTTGCGCAGGATCAGGCTCACCCGGGGCACCGTGCAGTGGTGAAGGGCCTCGATCAGTCGCATGATCTGGATCGGCATCTTGTGCTCTTCAGCCTCGCGACAGAGCAGGAAGCCGGGCGTGTCATGAATGAAAAGCAGGGGGATGTGAAAGGAGTCGCAGAGCGTGAGGAAGCTCGTGGCCTTTTCGCAGGCGCCATGACCCATGGCGCCGGCCGTGACCTGCGGGTTGTTGGCCAGTACTCCGACCACCTGTCCATCGAGCCTGGCCAGCGCGGTGATCAGGCTGCCATCGTACTCCGGCTTGAGTTCAAGCAGGCTGTCGGGGTCACAGAGCATCGCCAGGAACAGGCGCATGTCATAGCCCTGGCGGGCATCGGCCGGCACGAGTTCACAGAGCTGCTCACCGTCATGCAGCGCAGGGTCGGGGGCGGGTGCCGACGGCGGCAGCGCGCCGGCATGACTGGGCAGGTAGCTCAACGCGCGACGGACTAGCGCAAGGCACTCGAGGTCGTCTTCCGCGAACAGGTCAACAGCGCCCGTCGTGCGCGCGTGCAGTTCCCAGCCCCCCAGTTCCTGGTCGCTGACCTGCTCGCCCGTGGCCACCGCGATGATCGAGGCACCACCCACGGCGTAGACCGTGCCGCGGACCTGGATAACGATGTCAGACGTCGCGGCATTCCAGGAGGGCAGGCCGAAACACTCGCCCATGATCGCCGAGATCAGCGGCACGCGCCGATCGCGGGGCGCATGGTCGATGGGCCAGGCGGTACTCATGAGTCCCCGGGAGCCGAGGATGTCGGGCATGCGGGCACCGCCGGCGTCACCGAGGTTGATCAGTGGCAGCCCCTTCTCCACGGCGTAGGCTTTCGCCCGCCAGGCTTTCTTCATGCCAACAGAGCCTCCGGCGCCGGCGAGCACGGTCACGTCGTCGGCCGTCACGAACGCCTGCCGGCCGAGGATCGACGCGAAGCCGGCCAGCTTGCCGTCGGCAGGGGTCCGGCCCCGCATCTCCGGGCGTTCGCTGGCCGCGAGGAGACCGAACTCATCAAAGCTGCCGGGGTCGACCAGCGCATCAACGCGCTCCCGAGCCGTGAGCCGGCCCTTGGCGTGCTGCCGGGCGATCCGCTCCGGCCCGCCCATGGCCAGCGCCTCCTCCCTGCGCGCAGCCAGTTTCTTCCGCCCCTTCGGATCACCACCTGTACTCATTGCCCGGCAGACTCCATGCGAACCAGCAGCTGTCCCTTGCTGACACTATCGCCAACGGCAACCGCGACTCTACTGACTCTGGACGCCTCCGCTGCGCACACGGCATGCTCCATTTTCATGGACTCGAGCACGCAGAGGCAGTCGCCCAGCGCTACGGAACGCCCCTCACTCGCCGGTACCGCAATGACCCGTCCGGGCATGGGTGCGAGGTAGGCGCCGGGCTCGGTGCCAGCCATGGCGCCTGCGCCCCCCGCCGCTCCCCTGGCGACAAGGACAGCGTCGCCCTCGGCGAAGAAGTGATACTCACCGCCCGCCTCCGCAAAATGCCAGCGGCGGGCCTGACCCTCGATGTCGATGAGGAGGGGACCATCGCCACTACCCTCCAGCAGGGAGACATCCAGGCCGACCCCGTCCATTTCCACCCGGGCGCTGCGGTCACCCCGATGCAGCACCCGAAGCACCAGGTCACGCAAGGCACCCGGGCGACGGTAGCCGTAGCACGCATCCTTCATGCCCAGGGACCGCCGCCGCTCTGACTCCCTGAGCCACTGCCACAACGCCAGCGCCGGCAGAGCGGCAACCCATTCCGCTTCGCCCGGCCGACACGCGAGCGCCGGGCGGGCTTCGAGATAGGCTGTCGTCGTGCGTGCAGCCTGAAAGTCACCGTCACGCAGCACGGAAAGCAGCAGCTCCCGGTTGGTTGCTACGCCGAGGACTACCGATCGCGCCAGGGACCAGCGGAGCAGGCGGCATGCTTCGGCGCGGGTATCGGCCGCTGCGACGAACTTCGCCAGCATCGGATCGTAGCGCGAGGATATCTCCATACCCTCGGTCACGCTGCTCATGACCTCGCCGCCGCGGGCGGCGACGGGCACCCAGCGCGCCAGGCAGCCGGCAGCGGGAAGGAAGCCCTCTGCGGGGTCCTCGGCGTAAAGGCGGGCCTCGATGGCGTGGCCCTGCAGCTCAAGATCATCGAGTAGCGCGCCCAGGGCCGCTCCCTCGGCCAGCCGCAACTGCCAGTCCACGAGGTCCAGCCCGGTTACCTTCTCGGTCACCGCGTGCTCCACCTGCAGGCGCGTGTTCATCTCCAGGAAGTAGTGGGTCCCGGTACCTGGCTGAACAATGAATTCCACCGTACCGAGACCGCAGTAGCCCACGGCCGATGCAATCTGCACGGCCGCGTCGCACAAGCGCGCGCGCTGCTCGGAGGAGAGATTGGGCGAGGGGGCCTCCTCGATCACTTTCTGCCGGCGCCGCTGCACCGAGCATTCGCGATCGAACGCATGGGCAACGGTGCCGTAGCGATCCCCGAGCACCTGCACTTCAACGTGGTGCACGTTCTCGACAAAACGCTCGAGGAGTACGCGCGGATCACCGAACGCTGCCTCGGCCTCGCGGCGAACGGCAGACAGCGCATCAGGAAAGGCCGCTGGGTCCACCACCACCCGCATACCCATGCCGCCACCGCCGGCAACTGCCTTGACCAGCAAGGGAAAGCCGACACGATCAGCCGCCCGCCGCAGGTAGTCGTCACCCTGCTCCACCGGGTTTTCTCCCGGGATGACGGGCAGACCGATGCTGGCCACCAGCGCCCGCGCGGCCTGCTTGTCCGCCATGGTCTCGATCGTGCCGGGGTCGGGGCCGATGAAGCGAAGGCCCGCCTCGCCGACGGCGCGTGCAAAGGCTGTACTCTCGGCCAGGAACCCGTACCCGGGGTGTACGGCATCGGCGCCGGACGCCAGGGCGACCGCGAGCAAGCGATCGATAGCGAGGTACGTCTCGCTCGCCTTGCTGCCGGCCAGCCGGAAGGCCTGATCCCCCGCCAGTCGATGCGGGCTGCCGGCGTCGGCGTCGGAGTAGACCACGACCGTATCGATACCGCGGCGACGGCAGGCCTCTGCAATACGGATAGCAACCTCGCCCCGGTTGGCGATGAGAATGCGGCGCAGGGGGGCCGGCACGTTCATCTGCCGAGCCCCGCCTCGGGCGTACTAGCAGCGCCAGCGAAGGCCCCGTCCCCGGACCTCAGAAAGGGATCGGTCACGGCGACAAGTGGCCCTGCGCCCGAGCCGACCATTTGTCGCAGGCCTGCCACGCGCGGAAAAATCCGCGAGAAATAAAAGACTGCGGTGAGCAGCTTGCTTTCGTGGAGGTCATCGGCCTGTGCTGTCGCTAGAGCATCCGCGGCCGCCTCCGCTGCACGTAGCCAGGCATGTCCAAGAAGCAGGTAGCCGGAATACATGAGGTAATCCGTTGCTGCCGCGGGAACAGCGAACGGGTCCCGCCCGGCATCGGCGACCAGGGCCTCCGTCAGGGCGACCCATTGCGTGCACTCAGCCTTCAGCGCCTGCGCGTGGGTGGCGATGTGGCCGTGGCGTGCCGCCCTGTCGCAGCTGGCGGCAATGGTCTCGGCCTCGCGCTTCACGGCCCGGCCATCATCGCGCACCACCTTGCGACCGAGCAGGTCCAGCGCCTGAATGCCGGTGGTACCTTCGTAGATGGTCGCGATGCGCGCATCGCGGAGATTCTGTTCAAGACCCCACTCGCGGATATAGCCGTGACCACCCAGGCATTGCAGCGCCAGGCCGGCCGCCTCGACACCGAGCTCGGTCAGGAATCCCTTGATGATGGGGGTAAGGAAGGCCAGCCGCTCCCGCGCCGCCGAACGGGATGTCTCGCTGTCTCCATGATCGGCCGTGTCGAGAAGGCAGGCGGCCTCCAGCACCAGCAGGCGCCCGCCCTCGGCGATCGCCCGCTGCTGCAGCAGCATCCGGCGAACATCGGGGTGCAGGACGATGGGGGCGGGACCGTCGCCACCGCCGGGGGCGCGCATGGCTCGGCGGTCCTTCGCATAGGCCAGCGCGTTCTGGTAGCCCAGCTCCGCATGCACCACACCCTGCTGACCGGCACCGATTCGCGCCGCGTTCATGAAGACGAACATGCACTGGAGGCCGCGGTGCGGCTCCCCCAGCAGCTCGGCCTGCGCAGCGTCGAAATGCAGTGTGCAGGTGGCCGACCCCTTGAGGCCCATCTTGTCCTCGAGGCCGCCGCAGCGCACCGCGTTGCGAGAAACCGGGCGGCCCGTGTCATCCGGAATAAACTTGGGCACGAGGAAGAGAGAAAGGCCGGCCGTGCCCGCTGGCGCGTCGGGCAGACGGGCGAGAACGATATGCACGATGTTCTCGGCGAGATCGTGTTCGCCCGCGGTAATGAAGATCTTGCTGCCCGTGAGCGTATAGCGCCCGTCTTCGGCCGGTTCCGCGCGCATGCGCACCTGGGCGAGATCCGAACCGCACTGCGGCTCGGTCAGACACATGGTGGCGGTCCAGCGCCCACTCACCAGCGGCGGCAGATAGCGCGCCTGCTGCGACCGCGTGCCGTGGGCTTCAAGCGTGTCCATGGCACCGGGGGCAAGGCCCGGGTACATGCTCCAGGACCAGTTCGCCGTCGCAAACAGCTCGGTCACCGCTACTCCGAGGGACGCGGGCAGGCCCGAGCCGCCCCACTCCGCGGGCCGGGACAGACCGGCCCAGCCGCCGTCGCACCAGGCCGCATAGGCCTCGCGAAAGCCCGCGGGCGTCTGCACGTTGCCTTCGACAAACCGGCAACCCTCCGCGTCTGCCGACTGGTAGAGCGGGACCAGG
This sequence comes from Pseudohaliea sp., assembly GCF_040217025.1. Classification (GTDB taxonomy): domain Bacteria; phylum Pseudomonadota; class Gammaproteobacteria; order Pseudomonadales; family Halieaceae; genus Pseudohaliea. The sequence goes on from NZ_JAVJOA010000001.1 coordinate 152,301, forward strand.
GCCTGCTCGGCAAACGCCGCCGCGGCCTCGAAGATGGCCCGGGCCTGTTCCCGGTCCAGGGGCGCGCGCCCCTGTAAGGAGTCCAGGTGATGCTCATAGCCGAGCACCTCGTAGAGCAGAAACTCGAAGTCGCGCAGCGGGCAGTCGTAGTGAATCATGGAGAAGGGCTCGCAGCAGGCTAAAACAGCCAAGGGCCTGGGCGGAAAAAAAGAGGGCGCCGGAACGCCCTCACAGGGGTACTGCTCAGAACCGGTATTGCAGCTCGACACCGACGGTGCGGGGCGGCCCGAGCACGCTGAAGTACTGGCTCACGAAGGGGTTCGTGAAGAGATCGAAAGTGCTGACGAGATAGGTTTCGTCGGACAGGTTGTAGCCCCACAGCGCGGCATACCAGTTCTCCGCATTGAGCGTTATCCGCGCGTTGTAGAGGCTGTAGCCCGGCTGCTCGTTGAAGGGGTCGATCGAGGAGGGCCGGGCGTCGAGGTACATGTCGCCCTGCCGGCGCCACTCGCCGCGAAGTACCAGTTCAAGGTCTGCCGGTAACGGTATGGCGTACTCCACGTCCGCGGACGCAGTGTAGTCAGGCACGCGGGTAAAGTGATCCAGGGGGATGCCCTGACCCACACCCGTCGGCAGCTCGCCATCATCGTAGCCGGCGTCCAGGTAGTTGCCCATGAGGTTCACGGTCAGGCGGTCGGACAGCAGGGCCTTCACCTCGATCTCGACGCCGTTCGAATGGGCTTCACCCGCGTTGTCGATCCGCGGGTCGAAGGACTGCGGTGTCGTCGGGTCATCGGCGCGGATGTGAATGTCCTCCCACTGCATCGCATACAGCGACGCATTGACCAGCAGCCGCTGGTCGAACCAGGTGGATTTCAGACCGAGCTCGTAGTTGTCGAGGAATTCCGGGTCGAAGCCTTCCGCCTGCTGAGAAGGTACGCCGGAATCGACGTTGTAGCCCCCGCTCTTGAAGCCGCGGCTGTAGGTGGCATAGAGCATCACGTCATCGGAGTGATGGTAGCGGAGCGTGACCGTCGGCGTTGTCTCGTCCCAGGAGTCGCTGGCTTCCGCAGACCCGGTACCACCCAGGATCGGCGCGCCGAAGATGGCCTCGAGGTCGTTCTGTACCCAAAAGAAGTCCTTCTCCTCCCAGGTATGGCGTGCACCGACGGTGAGCTCGAACTGCTCGTTGAAGCGGTAGTCGACGCTGGCAAAGACCGCGTAGGTTTTCGCCGTATGGTCGCCCCGGGAACCCCCTTCCACCTCGCCCAGGAACCCGGCACCCAGCAGGGTGAGCAGGTCGTTCTGGATGAGGATGCCGCCGTCATTCACCGAGTCGAGCTCTGAGTAGTAGACGCCTGCCAGCCACTGCAGCGGTGCATCGGTCTGCGAGGCGATGCGCAGCTCGCTGGTGAACAGGTCAAGTTCCTCCGGGTCGAAGTTGCGTCCGATGCCGAACGGCAGCAGGTCCGACTCACCGTCGACGAAGTACTTGTAGGTCCGGTAACCACCGATACCCACGACCTCGTAACCGTCGCCACTGTAGACGCCGCGGAGGGAAACGCCGTACGCATCCTCGAGGGTCTCTTCACCGGCAAAGTCACCGAAGGTGACCCGGTCTTCCGGGTCCCGGTTGACCAGCAGGCCGAGGGAGCCGAGCAGGGAGTTGTCGTCGTTCGCGAGCGTTTCGAAGGTCTGCGCCTTCTGGTCTGCCTCGCGGACATCCGCACTCAACAGGAACTCGAGGCGGTCGGTCGGCGTGAACAGTAGCGAGCCGCGAAGGCCCCACTGGTTGCGATCGTTGGTGTCGGTATTGAGAAACGCGTTGTCCAGGTAGCCTTCGCGCTCGTGGTAAAGACCGGTGATCAAGCCGCTCAGCTTTCCGGGGACCAGCGGACCCGAGACGGTACCGAAGTAGCGCTGCATGTTGTAGTTGCCAAGCTGCGCGGTGAACTTGCCGGTCAGTTCGTCCGTAGGCCGCTTCGACGTGATGTTGATTACACCGCCGATGGTATTGCGTCCGTACAATGTGCCCTGGGGCCCACGCAGCACCTCGATCCGCTCCGCGTCGTAAAGGTCGATGACACTTCCCACGGTGTTGCCGAGGTACACTTCGTCGATGTAGTAGCCTACCGAGGGGTCCGCCCCGGCCGAGCCGGACACAGGCGCGATGCCGCGGATCGTCGTCGACGACGACTTCATGCGCTCGCCTTCGCGAAAATACAGGCCCGGGGTCGCCCGAGCGACACGGTCCATGGTTATCGCGCCGAGTTTCTCGAGGTCATCCTCCGACCAGGCCGTGACGGCGATGGCGACATCCTGCAGGCTCTCTTCGCGGCGCTGGGCGGTCACGATCACCTCCTCGATGCGAAGGCTCGTTTCCTGCGCTTTCAGCACGCTGCCATAACCCCCTGAAACGGCCGCAACGATCGCACCGACTAGTACCTGTCTGTTCATTCCCTCAACTCCCCCTGGAGCGGACGCCATGCGCCCATCTGAATGGTTTTTTTACCAACCGCATGGTCTTTTTGGCAGACGATTGACACTGTGTCAAGTTTTATTCATTAAGTCAGAGGCTTTGCTGAGGGCTGCCGCGGCGAACCGACAAAGCATGGACGAGCCCGCCAAGTCCCAGGAATGCCCCGGCCAACGCGGCCTGGCGAGGGCTCCCCGCCACCACGAGCAGCGCAATTGCCGCAGAAGCAACGACAAGCAGCCCGGCAGATGCGCGAAGCGCGACGGAAGGCAGGACAAAGCCGGCGGTTGCGAGCCTGTGCGGATCCCGCCGGGGCAGCTGCCACAGGGCGAGACCGAGGAGCACCTGCGCAAAGAGAATACCGAGCACGGCCTGGGTCGCGAGCGCCGTGATATCCCCGCTGCTCATCACGGCGACGAGGGCCAGGAGCGTCATCGGGACAACGCCGGCGGTACGGTCCGGCAGGCTTCGCGCGTGCAACAGGAGTTTCCGGGGGAGCAGGCCGCGCTCAGCCAGGGCATGCAGGTCGCGGGAGTAGGCGAGAAGGATTCCATTGATCGAACTCGCGCCGGCCGCCACCGCGGTAAGCGCAAGCGGCAGCATCAGCGCTTCCGGGAGCACGCGACGGGCAGCCGTGACCACCGGCGCAGGATCGCCCCCCAGCGCTTCCCAGGGGACCAGCCCTACCAGCGTCAACGCAACCGCCAGGTAGGTGACGACGACCAGGACAAAGCTGATCGCCATGGCTCGCGGGATGGTCTGCGCCGGGCTTTCAATCTCACCCGCGAGTTCAATGATCACGAAGAAGCCGGCATAGGAAAAATAGGCGGGGACGATGGCGGCAAAAACCGGACCGGCTCCGCGTGGCAAGAACGGGCTGAGAAGGTCACCGTCCACGGCCGGGAGCCCCGCACCCACGAACAGGAACAGCGCAGCGAGGAATGCGACCACCAGTACCAGCTGCAGGCCGGCGCCCGCCCGCGCGCCACACAGATTGACCGCGCCGGACACCAGCACGGCGCCGACCGCCACACCGCGCACCTCGACCGTGAGAACGTTGCCGAGGTAGTTCGCGAGCCCGAGCGCCAGCAGCCCGACGCCGATGGCGCTGGCCCCCACGATCATCCAGACGAGCAGGAAACCCCAGCGCACGCCCAGCAGCTGCGACACAGCAACGAAACTGGCGGCGTCGGTCTGGTAGGCACAGCCGAGCTGCGCGCCGACCACACCGGCCAGCAGACCAAGCAGGGAAGCCGCCGCGTAGCTCACCACCACCCCGGGACCGGTACTGCCGGCCAGGGAACCGGGCAGGACGAACACCGATACGCCGATGACAAAGCCGACGATAATCGCCGTGGCACCGACGACCCCCACGGTGCGTGCAACTTCGCTTTGACCGGATTCAGCCACGGGCCGGCGTCGGCATGCTAGACGGCCTGCTGGCAGATCGCGGCGACGAGGGCATCCGCTTCCAGGTCCAGCGTCTCCTCGAGTGACAGCGTCGAGGACTCGCGCAGCGCGCGTTTCCAGCGGGCGACAGCGCTGGCGGGCAGCTCGAGCAGTTGCTCCGCAATGCCGAGGGCAGCCTCGAGTACCTGCTCATCGGGGACGACCCGGTTGGCCAGGCCCAGGCCCTGCAGCGTGTCCGCGTCGTACTTCTCGCCGAGCAGGAACATCTCCCGAGCGCGCGCCAGCCCCACGATACGCGGCAGCAGGGAGAGTACGCCACCCGTGGGGAAGAGACCGAGACCGAGCTCCGGGAAGAACGCCCGCGCTTCCTGGCCCCAGACCGTCAGGTCGCAGTTGAGCGCCCATTCGAAGCCAGCGCCGACAGCCCAGCCGTGGATGGCACCGACCACCGGCTTGTCGCCCAGCAGAAGCTTGCGGGAGATGGCCTGCAGGGCCTCGGCATGGGCCTGCACGTCTGCCCGGGCAATGCCGCCGGCAGCCTGAGCGTCGCTCGCCTCCAGGTCATTCCCTGCACAGAATGCCCTGCCCTCCCCCCGCAGCAGGATGACCCGGTCGTCGGGGCACTCCAGCGCCGCCGCAAGCGCGTCATTCAAAGCGGAAATCAACGCGGCGTCGATCGCGTTGAGCTTGTCGGGACGGTTCAGTGACAGGATGCAGATGCCGTCGCGATGTTCGCGCGTGACTGGCTGGTTCAAGCGTGTACTCCTCTGTTCAACCGGGGCTGTCCAGCTGCTCGGCGGCAAGCCGCTGGAGCCGGGCCTTGTCGATTTTTCCAACGGGCAGCAGCGGCAGCTCACTGACGATGCGGTAGTGCTTGGGTACCTTGTAGTTCGCCAGCTGATCGCGGCAGGCGTCGCGCAGCAGCGACTCGCTCAGCCGGGTGCCCGCCTCCGGCACGACCCAGGCATAGCCCACCTCCTGGTAGAGCGGGTCGGGGACACCGACCACCGCCGCCGCGGCGACACCCGGTATCGCTTCCAGTGCGGCTTCGAGTTCCCGGGGGTAGACGTTGTAGCCACCGGATTTGAACATCTCTGAGCGGCGGCCTTTCAGGCGCAGGCGGCCATCGACGTCGAGCGTTCCGATGTCGCCACTTCGAAACCAGCCATCGTGCGTCCAGGCATCCCGCGTCGCCTGCTCGCGTTCCCAGTAGCCGATGAAGAAGAAGTCAGCACGGAACTGAAGCTCCCCGGCTGCTCCCGGCGCGCAGGGATGGCCCTGCTCATCGACGACGCGGCAGGCGACAGAGGGGTCGGCTCTGCCGACGCTGTCAAAGAGCGCTGCGGGATCCTCGCGACTGTCGCCGAACGCAATGTTGGCGGACGTCTCCGTCAGGCCATAGAGCGTCATCAGCCGGGGCGCGAGCTCGTTCAGCCGCCCGAGGTACTCCCGGGGCATGGCGGCGCCGCCCCAGGCAATCAGCTCGAGTGACGACAGGTCCAGGGTGGGCAGCAGGGGATCTTCGAGCAGCAGTTGCAGCATGGTCGGCACGCCGCCGAGCATGGTACAGCCCTCCTCGGCCGTCGCCTCGAGGAGCGCCCGCGGGTCGAAGCGCTCCTGGAATACGATCTTGCCGCCGCTGACCAGGGTGGTCGCACAGGTGTCGGCCAGGCAGGCGACGTGATTGATCGGGAAGCTGACGACCATGGACTGGACCGATACGTCGAGCTGGGCCACCTGCATGCCCGCACCGGTTACCAGACCGTGGTGGCTCAGCAGCGCACCCTTGGGTTTGCCGCTGCTGCCGGAAGTGTACACGAGCGCTGCCGGGCGTTCCGGCGAGCGCGCTGCCCGGGCCCGGTCCCGCAGGCGTGGTGCGGCGGTCGCCGTCGCGCCCGTGTGTCCCGCCGTGAACTCGTCGATCGCTACAAGCTCGTAGCCGTCCGGCGGCGCGCCCTCGAGGCGCTCGAGTTCGCGCAGGTAATCCCTGTCCTCAAACGCCGCGATAGCGAGAACCAGCTTTGGACGGCTGTCGGCGAGCAAATAGGCCAGCTCCGCAGGTCGGTAACGGGGATTCAACCCCATCCAGATTGCGCCGACGCGCATGACAGCCAGGGCACTGCACCAGAACTCAAGGCTCGGGCAGGCCAGCACGGCGACCCGGTCGCCCGCCTCGATGCCCCTGCCCACCAGCGCAGCAGCACACTGATCGACCCGCTCTTCCAGCTGAGCGTAGCTCAGCCGTCTACCGCTGCAGACGACCGCCGTGTCAGCGGGCCTCTCTGCCGCGTGATGACTCAACCAGTCATCGAGGTAGGCAATCGCAGTCATGACCAGCCGCCGCCCAAACCCGCTTTCGATCCAAGGAACATAAACTATAGTTTTATTTTTGACATGTCGTCAAATTATGCCATAGTTGTCAACATCCACGGCCCAGGGGCGACAACCGGAGAAGGAAGGATGGCGAGAGAAAAGCAGCCAGCGAAGAGCAAGAGCCGCCGCGGCGGCGATCCGACTTTCACGGAGCGGGCGCGCCGGACACAGATCATCGACGCCGCGGCTGCCCTCTTCAGTAGCCAGGGTTTCGCCAACACGTCCATGGACGATATAGCCAAAGCGGTCGGCGTCAGCCGCGGCGTCCTGTTCTACTACTTTGACGGCAAGGCCGAGATCGGTGAGCACACGCTGAGGCTGGCGGTGCGGGCCTACAGTGACTACGTACGCGACAGGGTACGGCGTCGCCGTACGGCGCGGGGAAAGCTTCACGAGTTCGCCGAGGCGTGCCTCGACTACCAGGCCGAACATCCGGACCTGTACATCGCCTTTGTGGAACTGCTCGGGTGCCTGGGTGAAGACGAGGAAAAGTACCGCCTGACCCGCTCCCTCAACCAGCGTACGCGAAATCAGCTCATCGAGATCATCCAGGCCGGCGTCGACCGTGGCGAACTGGCCGCGGTCGATGCGGGGGCACTGGCGGACATCATCCAGGCCTTCATTGACGGCATGATGGAGATGATGGCCATGGAGCCGGGGGCCGTAGCGGTGCCCGCCACAAAACGCCTGTGGCGGCAGATGCTGGACAGCGTGCTGTAAACGTTCCTATCGATGTACTGACCCGGGAGATGACCCCATGCTCATGCCCTTCCGATCGATTGCTCTCTACCTGTTCACTGCGCTTCTCCTGACGGCCCGGGCTGAGGACGTCACGCGGGCGAGGGATCTCGGCGTGCCTTTCGAGGGCGTGCCGGGGCCAGTGAACGCCATCACCGATGTGGCAGGCGTGATGGTCGGTCACAGCACCCTCATCCACGGCAGTGGAGAGGTCGTCATCGGCGAAGGCCCCGTGCGCACCGGCGTCACGGCAATCCTGCCGCGGGGGAGAGATTTTTCGCAGCTGGTCGCTGCGGGCCGGGCCGTGATCAACGGCACCGGGGAAATGACCGGTAGCTGGCTCATCGACGAGACCGGCTACTTCGGCGGCCCCATCATGCTTACGGGCACGACCAGCGTCGGCATGGTGCACCACGCCACGACACGCTGGATCCGCGACCAGCTGCCACCGTCGCAGTGGTTCTCGGGCCTGATCCCCGTTGTCGCCGAAACCCTGGATATCCATCTCAATGACGTGTGGGGCTTCCACGTTAAGCCGGAGCATGTCTTCGAGGCCCTCGACAGCGCCAGCGCCGGCCGCGTCGCGGAAGGCAACGTCGGCGGCGGCACCGGGATGATCGCCTACGCCTTCAAGGGCGGCATCGGCACGGCGTCGCGAAGGATCGCGGTGGGCGATGACACGTACACGGTCGGTGTGCTGCTGCAGGCGAACCACGGCAAGCGGGAGAACCTCAAGATCGCGGGCGTCCCGGTGGGCCGCGAGATTCCCGACATGATGCCGAGCCGTGATTCCGCCGAGGCAGAGAAAAACTCCCTGGTGATCATCCTGGCCACTGACGCACCGCTGACGCCGACGCAGCTTCGCCGGCTGGCCCGCCGGGCCGCGCTCGGCGTCGGCCGCGGTGGCAGTATCGGTGGCTACATGTCCGGCGAACTCGCGCTAGCCTTCTCCACGGGCAATACCATCTCCATCGGCCAGCAGCAGCAGACCCTCACATCGCCCACAGCGTGGCACGGTGAGGCGCTGAACGGCCTGTTCAAGGCGGCGATTCAGGCAACAGAGGAAGCGCTGGCCAACGCCCTGGTGGCGGCGGAGACCATGACCGGGGCCAATAATCTCACCGTGCATGCACTGCCTGAGGAACGCCTGCAGTCGGTGCTGCGCCGCTACAATCGCCTTGACGAAGCGGCTTCCGCCCCTTCTTCGCCGTAGCGCCCAAAAGATCCCGCCAGCTTACTCGTCTCGACAGACACGACAGAAAGGGTACCCACATGCACAGGTTGTTCTCCTTCGTTGCGCTACTCTCCCTCCTGCTCACGCTGCCCTCGCCGTCGGGTGCGGCTCCGCTGACGGCGGCGCAGACCGAGGCCCTCGAGGCAATTCTCACCCAGGCCCAGGAAGGATCGCGCATGCCATCGCTGGTCGCGGTGGTAGATAAAGGTGGCGAAACGCTCTATGCAGGCGCTCTCGGTCATGCGGAGCTTTCCCACAAGGTCCCGACCACGGTCGGCACGGCCTATGCCATCGGCTCGATCACCAAGACCTTCACCGGGCTCGCCGTTGCGCAACTGGTGGACGCGGGCCGCATCGAGCTCGACGCCACGGTGGCTGACTACCTGCCTGACTACGCAGGCCCGGGACGGGTCGCGACGGTGGCACAGTTGCTGACCCACAGCTCCGGCATCCCCAGCTACAACACCGAGATTCCGGGCGTCCGCGAGGCCCTGAGCCGCAATGCCTGGACGCGCGATGAGCTGGTCGCCCTGTTCGAGGAGCTGCCGCTCAACTTCGAGCCCGGGGAGCGTTTCAGCTACAGCAATTCCGGCTACTACCTGCTCGGCCTGATCATCGAGACGGTCACCGGCACGGATTACTACAGCTACCTGCAGGCGCAGGTCTTCGAACCGCTGGGCATGGACCGCAGCTTCGGCGGGGACCTCACCGAGGTGATCCCGGACATGGCCCGTGGCTACGAGCTGGGTGACGGCGCGTACAGCCACGCGCCGCAATGGCACCAGCTCGTGCCGTTTTCGGCGGGCTCGCTGGTGTCGACCGCCGCCGACGTGATTGCCTACCGCCGCGGCGTCTTCCACTCTCCGGCCATCCCGGATTCAGTGCGGGAACAGCTGCTGAGCACGACAACGCTCGCAAACGGTGTGGAGAACACCTACAGCCTGGGCGGCTTGGTACTGTCCGAATTCCACGGCCATCGCAAGATCTCCCACGCCGGCGATATCTGGGGTTATTCATCGAACCATGCGTACTATCCGGAGGAAGACCTCACCATCGTGCTGCTCGCCAACCGGCAGGGCGGCAACCCGACGCTGTCCTCCATCGAGGCGAAGCTGGCGCGCGTTATCCTGGGTATTCCGCCGCTCGAGGTACGCCAGCTGACTCTGCCCGAGGCAGAGCTGCGTCGCTACGCCGGTGACTTCGAGGTTCACCCGTTCCTGATCGGCTTCGAGCGGCTTGGCTTCATCGCCGGCGACGACGGCCAGCTGCTGCTGCGCTTCGGCGGCACCGCGGCGGCCGGCCCCGCTATTCCGTTGCTCGCCCAGGGCGACGGCGTTTTCCGGGCGCCCTTCGACGACGAGTGGGTCTTCCGGTTCAGCGACGAGACGCCCCGCGCATTGCGCCTGACGTCACAGTACCGGGACGGCACGATCACCGCACAGCGCATCGACCCGGCACAATGAAGGAACGCGGGCAGGCCGCCCTCCGACGGCAGCGGTGCCACAGGCCGTGGGCCGTGATGCCGCTCGTGGTTCTGCTCTCCTCTCCTTCCCTCGGGGCGGCGCCCGCAAACGGTGCGCGCTTCTCGGTCGTGGAGAAGAGCTTTGCCGAGCTGCAGGAGTCCATGGCGGAGGGGAGGACCACTGCCCGCGCCATCACCACGCAGTACCTCCAGCGTATTGCCCGCTACAACGACGACCTTAAGGCGGCACTGGCGGTCAATGACCGGGCATTGGAGTACGCGGACCTGTTGGACCGGGAGCGGGCCGCGGGCCGGCTCCGCGGGCCACTCCACGGCATCCCCATCGCACTCAAGGATCTGATCCAGACTACCGACATGCCCACCACCGGCGGCGCACAGGCCCTTCGCGGCTACCTGCCCCCCTACGACGCGACCCTCACCCGCAAGCTCAGGGACGCCGGCGCGGTCATCATTGCCAAGACCACCCTGACCGAGCTGGCGAACTGGATGGGCACGGATTTTCCCAACGGCTACAACGCGATCGCCGGCCACAGCTACAACCCCTACGATCCGCGGCTCCATCCGACCATCGCCGACGGCCGGGGTCGGCTGGACACCGGTGGCTCGAGCTCGGCGATCGGCACGGCCGCCAACCTCTGGGCGGCGAACGTCGGCACGGAAACCTCCGGCTCCATCATGTCGCCGGCCAGCACCAGTTGGCTGGTCGGCATCAAACCGACCGTCGGGCGCATCAGCCGCTACGGCGTGATACCGCTCACTGCCGACCAGGACACGCCGGGGCCGATGGCCCGGAGCCTCGCCGATGCGGCGGTGCTGCTCGCTGCCATGGAAGGACCTGACCCCGCGGACCCAGCCACCGGTGCCTGTCGGCCCCTGGCCGGGAACGGCGCCTGGACCGGTGATGCAATCGAAGACCTGTCCGGCCTGCGCATCGGTATTCCGCAGGCCTTCTATGTCGAACCCGTCACGCCACCCGGACAGCAGGCGCCGGTCGGCGGTCTGTCCGCCGCAGGCGCCGAGCGCCTGCGCGAGGCGGGTGCGGCGCTCGAGGCGCTCGGCGCGACGGTCATCGAACCGGCCGACATACCGAGCATCACGGCGCCGCGGGCAGTCGACAACTTTCTAAGCTTCGGCATCTGCGCCTATCCGTCACAGGTACGCGGTGCGGACGGCGATTGCTCGCTGGTCGCAAAATACGGGATGAAGCGCGACTTCAACCGATGGCTGGCCACCCAGCAAGGCGCCGCACCGTTCGCCTCGCTGGACGGGCTGATCGCAATGAACCGCACCCTCGCCCCTTTCGGAGCGACTCGCTACGGCCAGGCGCGGCTTGAACTCTCCGCCACCGTGGACCTCGCGCGGGACCGGGAGCGTTACCTGCGCGACCGGGCGCGGGATCTTCGCCTTGCCCGCGCGGAGGGCATCGACGCCGCGCTCGAGATCCACGCGCTGGACGCGCTGCTGTTCCCCGCAGCTGCCGGCGCCCGATTGATCAACAAGGCCGGCTACCCGGCCGTCACGGTTCCCTTCGGCAGCGTGTCACTTTCCCCGGATGGCGCTGACGGCGATGACCCTGCGAGCGCCGTCGCGACCCGGCCCTGGGCGGTAACGTTCGCCGGCGGCGCCTGCGAGGAGCCGAAGCTCCTGCGCATCGCCGCCGCGTTCGAGCGGGTAACCCGCGCCCGGCAGCCCCCGCCGGCCTTCCCGTGACGCGGGCGCGGGCGGGGCTAGCCCGCAGGCGCGGCTGTGAGGCGCCGGGCGACCTGCTCCGCTGTGCGCAGGGCGCGCAGGATGTTGCCGTTGGCCAGCGTGGCAAGCTGTTCCTCCGTCCAGCCGCGCCGGATCAGCTCCGCGAACAGCTTCGGGTAATCGTCCGCCTCCGAGAGCTCCGGCACCATCCAGTCGGGTTCACCGAACAGGTCCGCGCCGATACCGACGTGACCCCGGCCGGCCACGGCGGCAATGTGCTCGATGTGGTCGGCGACATCGGCCACCGTGGCATCGGGCACCGGATGTTCCGCCGTGTACGCGTCGAGCGCCTCGTCATAGCCTGGCTCTCCCCATTCGACATCGCCGCGGAAGGCCTTGAAGCCGGCCTCCCACTCCGCGAAGCCCGGCGTGTTGAAGCTGTTGACGAAAGAAACCATGACCACACCGCCATTGAGACGGAGCCGCTCGAGCACCGCGTCGGGCACATTGCGACGGTGCGGTGTCAGTGCGTAGGCGTTGGAGTGGGAAAAGATCACCGGTGCCTCGCTCAGGTCCAGTGCGTCGTTCATCACCGCCGGCGAGACATGGGACAGGTCGATCAACATGCCGAGACGATTCATTTCACGGATGACGTCGCGGCCGAAATCCGTGAGCCCGCCGTGCTCGTCCTGGCCCGCAGCGTCAGCCCAGTCCACGCTCTGCGAGTGCGTCAGTGTCATGTAGCGCACGCCGAGGTCGTAGTAGGCGCGAAGGGCACCCAGGGAATTCTCGATCGCATGGCCGCCCTCGATGCCGTAGAGCGATGCGATCCTGCCCTCGGCCATGGCGGCTTCCACCTCGTCGGCAGTACCGGTAAACGCGAATACTTCCGGGTACCTTGCTACCAACGCACGGGCAACGGCGAGCTGCTCGAGCTGGGTCTTGGCAAAACCCTCAGCTCTCATGGCCTCGGTGCCGGGAATGAATACGGACCAGAACTGGCCGCCCACGCCACCGGCGCGCAGCCGGGGGATATCTGTGTCACCGGGAACTTCACCATGGAAGTCCCAGTCCGCCACTTCCGCCCCGTATTCCCGGATCACCCACGGCAGATCGTTGTGACCGTCGATGATCGGGTGCGCCTCGAGCAGCGCCCGGGCACGCTCCAGCGCATCGTCGGCGCGCCCGGGCAGTGCCAGGAAGAACAGGAACGTGCAGGCGGTGGCACGGAAAACAGGGGACAGTTTCATGGGGAGAACTCACTATCTTGGGGGCGTGACCATGCCGCAAACGATTCGCGGCTGGTGTCTAGTCTCCGCATCGAAGCGCGCCTTGGCAAGGCAGCGCCCCATCCCTGCCGAGGCGCCCCACGCCCCCGCCCTGGTCCCTAACGGAAAAGAGGAACGCGTCATGCAAGCTCCCGGCGCCAAAATCCGCCTTGTCACCCTCCTCCTGGCTGTCGTCCTGGGCACTCCACTGGGCGCCGGTCAGACCCTCGCCGACACACAGGAATTTGACCTGGTGCTTCTCGGCGGGACCGTCGTGGACGGCACCGGGGCACCGCCACGACGGGCGGATGTCGGCTTCCGCGATGGACACATTGCGGCAATCGGAGACCTCGGCACTGCAAGCGGCGCAGAGCGGCTGGCGGTCGCGGGCAAGGTCGTGGCACCCGGGTTTATCGACGTCCACAGCCACGCGGATCGCGCGTTCGCTGACGAGCAGGCCGCAGCCATGGAGGGCTTTCTTCGCCAGGGCGTTACAACCACGGTCTTCGGAGTCGACGGTTACCAGGGGCTCGAGGATCTGAAAGAAACGGCTGCACGTGCGGCGGCGGGGCAATCCGGGCTGAACTTCCTGTCCTACATCGGCCACAACGCGGTAAGGGCCTCGGTGATGGGCAACGCGCAGCGCGCGCCCACGGAGGCGGAGCTTGACCAGATGAAGGCACAGGTCCGTGAAGCCATGGAATTCGGCGCCGTCGGGCTTTCATCCGGGCTCATGTACCTGCCGGGTCGCTACGCCGACCAGGCTGAACTGATCGCCCTGGCCAGGGTCGTCGCCCCCTACGGCGGTCGCTATGATTCGCATGTCCGCGACCCCGCCAACAACCTGATCGCCTCTCACCGGGAGTGCCTCGAAACCGGAGCCGCTGCCGGCGTTCACGCACACCCGGCACACATGAAAGCCGTGGGTGGGAAAAACTTCGGCAGCGCTGAGGCGCTTGTCGAGCTGGTCAACGACTTCCGCAGAGCAGGGCATGAGGTGACCGTCGACGTCTACCCCTACGACGGCGCCGCCACTGCACCTGTCGTCAACCTCCTGTACCCCGGAACGGACCCCGCCGGCGAGGCTTTGATGCAGCGCCTCGATCCGCTGCTCTCAGGCAAGAGCATCCCGGCGGAGAGCATTGCGCAGCTGTTGACGGACCTCCGCAGCTACTGGCGCGAAAGCGCTGACAACCCGCAGGCGCTCGCCACTGCCCGTGCCAGGACCGAGGATCCACCGGCAGGTGTCTTCAGCTGGATTGCTACGGTCGGGTACGCATCGTTGCGTATCGTGGTCAGCGCCGAAGGATCCTACGAGGGCCGCCTCGTCACGGAACTGGCAGCCGAGCAGGGGATCGGGCCCTTCGAACTGCTGCGCCGTATCGTCGTCGCCGAAGGCACTGATGCCATGGTCACGCTGGGCGCGATCCTCGAGGAGGATGTCCGCCGGGTGCTCAGTCAGCCCTGGGCTATGGTCGCCTCCGACGGCGAGGAGCTGGCTCCCTCCCATCCGCGCGGGCGTGGTACCTTTGCGCGTCTTCTGGGCCGCTACGTGCGTGAGTGGCAGGTGCTGTCCCTCGAGGAGGCCGTCTACAAGGTGACCGGGCTGCCTGCCAGCTACCTTCGCCTCGAGAACCGGGGCGTCCTCCGCGAAGGCGCCGTCGCGGACGTCGTCGTTTTCGACCCCGGGGAGATCATTGACCGCGCCACCTGGGCGCAGCCCCAGCGCTACGCGACGGGCGTCAGCCACGTCTTCATCAGGGGCCGGCCGGCGATCGCCGACGGTGTCCTGCAACCGCAGCGCCTGGGACGTTACCTTCCCTTCAAAGGCGACAGCATGACCGGGGCAGGGACCATCCCGTCACCGTGAACTGGCGCGCCTACCTGCTGCCCGGGCTCGTGTTTCAGTCCGTGATCATCGGTGGCGGCTACGCCACCGGGCGGGAGTTGGTCGAGTTCTTCCTGCCGGCGGGTCCACTCGGCGGGATCCTCGGCCTGCTCGTCGCCGGATTGGTCTTCGCCGTGGTGATGGGCACCGCCTACGAGTTCGCGCGAATCACCGGCGCTCACGACTACCGCACCTTTACCCGCGCCCTGCTCGGCCGTGCCTGGCCGGTCTACGAACTGGCCTACCTGGTCCTGGTCATCCTGATCCTCGCCGTCATCGGCTCCGCAGCCGGTGAACTGGCGAACAGCGCCCTGGGCTGGCCAGCCTGGGCCGGTACCGTCGGCATGATGCTGCTGGTGGGCGTGCTGACCTTCCTGGGGTCGTCGGCGATCGGCGGTGTGCTCGCGGGGTGGTCCGTGCTGCTCTACGCGGTCTACCTTCTCCTGTTCGGCCTGACCTTCCTCGACCACGGACCGGCCATCGAGGCCGCGCTGCGCCAGCCCCCGGAGACGCGGGACTGGGCGCTCGCCGGCGTGCGCTATGCGGCCTACAACGCGAGTATTCCGGCGGTCCTGTTCTGCATGACCCTGCTCACCAACCGGCGCGAGGCCGTCGGCGCCGGTGTGATGACCGGGGTGATTGCCATCATTCCGGCACTTCTCTTCTATCTCGCCATGCTGGCACACTACCCGCACATCGCGGCGGAGCCTGTGCCCGCGCTGTACCTGATGAGCGAACTGAATATTCCCTGGCTCGAGGCGCTGTTCCAGCTTGTCGTTTTCGGCACTTTCGTCGAGACCGGGGCCGGGGTGCTGCACGCGATCAACGAGCGGCTCGACGTCACCGCGAGGGAGCGAGGCGCAGGCCTGCCCCGCCGGGCCCGTGCCGCCGTTGCCCTGGGACTGTTCGTGCTGTCCGTTTACGGCGCAACAAGCTTTGGTATCGTGGCGCTCATCGCCCGGGGCTACGGTCTGCTGAGCTGGACTTTCATCGTCGTCCTGATTCTGCCGCTCATGACCGTGGGGCTATGGCGCATCGTGCGCGGAACTGCTTGAGGAGCTGACATGCCCACGCTGACCCTGAGAACACCGTTCCTGATCTTCGTCGGCGACGAGAGCCGGGTCACCTATGCCAAGACCGGCCGCGGCATCGTCGACTGGCGCCGGGACCACTGCGCCGGCCAGCTGCGGCTGAGCGCCGGGGCCTGCGACCTGGGCCTGCCCGACATGACCGTGGCCGAGGCGGCGGGCGCCGGCGTCGGCTCCCTCGTCATCGGCACCGCGCTGGTCGGCGGCAGCATTCCGCCAGCCTGGATCGCCACCCTCACCGAGGCCGCGCGCGCCGGGCTCGATATCGTCGCCGGCCTGCATACCCGCCTCGCCGGCATCCCCGAGCTGGCCGCAGCCGCCGCCGAAGGTGGCGCGAAGCTGGTCGATGTTCGCACGGCGCCTGCTGACCTGCCCGTCGGCAGCGGCAGGAAGCGCACCGGCATGCGGCTGCTCACGGTTGGCACGGACTGCGCGCTGGGCAAAAAGTACACCGCATTGCAGCTCGAGCGCGATATGCGCGCTGCAGGATTGTCGGCGGACTTCCGCGCGTCCGGCCAGACGGGGATCATGATCGCGGGCGAGGGCGTGCCCATCGACTGCGTCGTCGCCGATTTCATCTCCGGTGCAGCGGAAGTCCTCTCCCCCGAGAATGCACCGAACCACTGGGACGTCATCGAGGGCCAGGGCGGCATTTTCCATCCCGGCTACGCGGCCGTGACCCACGGCCTGCTCATCGGCTCGCAGCCCGACGCGTTCGTCGTCTGCCATGCAGCCGGGCGCACGGAGATCGAGGGCTGGCCACACGTGCCGCTGCCCAGCATCGGTGACGTCATCGAGCGCACCGTGCAGATCGGCAGACTCACCAACCCCGCCATCCGCTGTGTCGGCATCAGCGTGAACACCTCGACGCTGCCGGAAGGCGAGCGCCGCGAGTACCTCGCCCGTCTCGGCAAGCGCTATGGCCTGCCGGCCGTCGATCCGCTGCTGACGGGCACCGCGGCCATCATCGACAATCTCTGATCCAGCCGGAGCCCTCATGAAACTCACGGTCGACATCGTTTCCTTTCCGCTGGAAAAGCCGTTCGTGATCACCGGCCATGTCTTCGAGACCACGGACACGGTCCGGGTCACCCTCAGCCGCGATGGCGTCGCCGGCCGCGGCGAGGCAGTCGGCGTCTACTACCTCGACGAGACGGCCGAGAGCATGGCCGCCCAGCTGGAGGCCGTGGCCGGCGAGCTGCGCGAGCCCGATGCAGCGGCCATCCAGGCGCTGCTGCCCCCGGGCGGTGCCCGCAACGCGCTGGACTGCGCCTGGTGGGACTACCGGGCCAAGGCCGCGGGCCGGTCTGTCTGGTCCTTGCTGGATCTCTCGCCGAAGGAGCTGACGACGGTCTACACGCTGGGCATCGCCGAGCCCGATGTCACGGCCGAGCGCGCCGCGGCGGCCCATCGCTTCGCGCACCTGAAGCTCAAGCTAGACAGCGACCGACCCATCGAGCGGATCGAGGCGGTGCGCGCGGCGCGGCGGGATGCGGCGCTGGTCATCGACGTGAACCAGGGCTGGACCTTCGACGAGCTGCGCGAGTACCTGCCGCACTGCGAGCGCCTCGGCATCGCCATGATCGAGCAGCCGCTGCCCCGGGGCGGCGACGAGGCCCTCGAGGGCTTCCGCTCGCCGGTGCCCCTGGGCGCGGATGAATCCTGCCTGCACCTCGGCGAGTTCGACACCGCCGCCCGGCGCTACGACGTACTCAACATCAAGCTCGACAAGTGCGGCGGGCTGACCGAGGGGCTGGCACTGGTTGCAGCAGCGCAGCGCGCGGGGATGGCGCTGATGGTCGGCAACATGACCGGCACGTCGCTGTCCATGGCGCCGAGTTACGTGGTCGGCCAGCACTGCCGTTTCGTTGACATCGACGGCCCGCTGCTCCTCGCCGGGGACATCGAGCATGGGCTCGCTTACCGCGACGGCGGAAAGGTGGGCCTGCCGACGCCTGCGCTCTGGGGCTGAACGGTCAGCGCGAGTTCCCGTCGCGTTCGAGCGGCGGCACCCAGCCCGGCTCGAGCGCCGTGCGCGGATGGTAGGCCGTGACCTGGCCCATGAACGGCGGATGAATCGAATAGCCCAGGAGGGACTGCACCCCTGGTGACATCGCCCGCACCCGCGCCGGCGGGATCGCGAGGAAGAAGTTCTCCTGCGGCCGCGCCCAGGGCTGGCAGTACTGGTTCGAGAAGGCGCGGCGGGTGCGCGTGCTGCCGTTTTCGCCGCCGCGGTGCAGCAGCGTGCCGGCAAAGACGAGGCAGCTGCCGGCGGACATGATTACCGGCCGGGCCTGCGCCGCGAGGCGGTCGGCGAGCGCCGGATCTTCCTCGGCATCGCCCTGGCGGTAGTAACCCGCGACCTCGGTATCGCTCCAGCGGTGACTGCCGGGAATCACCTCCGTGCCGCCGTTCTCCGCATCGAAGTCCTCCACCGCCACGATGGTCGACAGGCTGACCATGGGGCGCGGCCGGGGGATGGGGTAGAAGGAATCATCGGTGTGCCAGGGCTGCGGCGTTTCACCGGGGCCGATGACGATGGCCTGGCTGGCCGTGAGCAGGTAGTTGGGCGCGAGCACCGCATCGCAGAGCGCGAGGATCCGCGGGTCCTCGACGATGTCCTCGAACACGCGGTCCCGGGCCACCAGCGTGTAAATGCGTTCCGTGCACGTGCCCTCGAAGTTGTTGCGCCCCCGGTGACCGCCGAGCCACGCGTCGTAGAGCGCATTCACCCGGGCCAGCCGCTCGCGGTCGAGGAACCCCTCGATAACGGTATACCCCTGGCTGTCGAGTTCCGACAGCCGCTTGACGCTATCCGTAGCCACAGCCCCGTTCATTCTGCGCGGGCCCCTGAAGGTGCCGACCCCAGGTGTTCCGCGAGGAACGCGGCGGTCTCGCCGTAGGCCTTGAGCCAGGACGCGTGACGGTGGAAGCCGTGCACCTCGTCCGGCAGCACCAGCACTTCGACATCGACCCCGCGGTCGAGGAGCCGGTGGTAGAGGTCCACGGTTTCGTCGAAGCGCACGTTGCGGTCGTCGTCGCCGGAGATCAGCAGCACCGGCGAACGCCAGCCCTCGATGTGGGCGACCGGTGAGGAGGCGCGCGCCTCCGGCCTGTCGGCGTCGGCGAGCCCCCAGTAGCGTCCCTCCTCGCCCGGCATGGGCAGCGACCAGTCGTGCACGCCGTGCAGGTCGACGCCCGCGGCAAACAGGTCCGAGTTGCGCGCCAGGGCCAGTGCCGTGAGGTTGCCGCCGTAGGAGCCGCCCCAGAGGCCGATGCGGTCGGCGTCGACGGTGTCGAGGCCGGCGAGATACTGCCGCGCGGCGAGCACATCGAGATATTCGCTCGCTCCCCGCGGACCGGTATTCGGCGCCAGGTGGAAGTCGCGGCCGTAGCCGATGCCGGCGCGATAATTGAGGGACAGCACCACGAAACCGCGGCTGGCCAGGTACTGGTTCATGCCGTAGGCGTTCGCGTAGTAGCCGCGATCGTGCCAGCCGAGGAGCATCTGCCGGATCGGGCCGCCGTGCAGGAAGATCACCGCCGGGCGTTTGCCGCCGTGGTCGGCGGGCCGGAACAGCTGCCCGTGCAGCTCGACGCCATCCGCGGCCGTCATGTGCACCGGTTCCGGCGCCTGCAGCGCATCCGCGGGGAACACCGCGGGCGGCGGCGCGGTCAGCCGGCGCACGCTGCCATCGCTGCGGTGCAGGGTCGCCGCCATGGGCTGGCGATGGTCGCCGGCCAGCACCGCCAGGGCCCCGCCGGCGAGAAGCCGGGGCCCGACCTCGATACCCTCGCCTTCGGTGAGCGCAGACAGCTCACCGCTGGCGAGGTCCACGGCGGCCACGTGCCGCCGGTTGCTGTCGCCGCAGTTGTGGGCAAAGGCGACGCGATCGCGGTCCGGCGCCAGGTCGAGGCCGAGGACCTCGCAGCTCGCGGGGCTGAGCGCCTCGGCCGTGGCGCCGGCCGTGGGTTCGACACCGTAGAGGCGCAGGAACCCGTCGTGCTCGGAGTAGAACAACAGCCGGTCGGCCTGCGGCCACCAGAGCGTGCGGCCGTAGAGAAACTGCGGCAGGCCCGACGCGGGCTCGTCGGTGGACCAGGCTTCCTGCACGGCGCTGCCGTCCGCGGCGGCCACCATGACCCGGAACGGGTGGCCCGCGGTGATGTCGAGCCGCTCGCCGATGAGCAGCGGCCGGCGGCGCAGGAACGCGATGGATTCGCCGTCCGGCGACCAGGTCGGCTGCTCGTCCTGCCACGCGCTGGGAGCGATCCAGGTGACCGTGTTCGAGGCGAGCTCCAGCACGCCGATGAGGCTGTGCTTGGCGCGGCGCGCGCTGACGAAGGCAATGCGATCGCCCGCGGGCGAAAACACTGCGCCGATCGTCTTTCCCTGGAGCGTCAGCAGCGCATCGGGCGCCGGCGCCTCCTCCCGGAACGCGCCTTCCGCAGCGACACGGTAGAGGCCATCGCTTCGCGCGAGCAGGAGCATTGCGCCATCCGGCGAGAAGGCCGCCGGGCTGCCCTCACCGAGGCTGACGGTCGCCCCGTCAGCGGTGCGCAGCAGCACCACTTCCCGGATGCCGCCGCGCGGCAGACTGGCGGGATTGGCGTTGCTGCCAGCGGCATTGGGTCCGCCGCCACGGGCGAAGGCGAGCAGCGCGCCGTCGGCGGAAAGCCGCAGCGCCGAGAGCGGTTCGCCACGGTCGCCCTCCAGCGCAAAGACTTCCCGGGGCGCGTAGCCCGGTGCGCTGGCGACATGCACGCTCCGGCGGCCGGCGCTGTTTTCCACCCAGGCGATGCTGTCACCGGCTTTTGAGCGCACGAGGTCGCTGGCCATGGGGGCAGAGAGCACAGCTTCCAGTTCCATGGCCCGAGCCGCGGGGACGGCCATCCCGGCTAGCGCCAGCATCATCCCCGCGCAGACTGCTGCTACCCGATGTCGATACGCGCTGATGATCATGCGTCCTTGTCCCGTTGGGGTCGGTGCCGCGTCGCTCAACCTCGGCAGGTAAACGCGGCGCGAAGAGGCTAGCATGCCCGCCTGAGCAGGCAAGCACCAGTCGCGGCACACTACCCGTCCGCATCGACGCCATCGCGCGGCATGCCCGGACCGTCGGCATGGGGGACTTGGACCCCAACCCGGCGCAGCGGGTTTTGAGGCAGCCTCCGACGCAGGGCTTGCGATCATCAGCGCCGAAGACCCATCGCCGCCCTGAGGGGTTCCCTTCTCCGCCGGCTTCGCTAAGCTACCCGGCGATAAGGTTTCCCCTGCCCTGAGAGAAAAGCCATGGCTCAAGCCTACGAGAAAGGTTTTCCGCCCAGCCATCCCGAACCCTCCCCCGAGATCATCGCCGAATGGCGCTGCATCGCGACGCTGCTCGCCAAGGCCTGCGGTGTCGAGGCAGGACTGGTCATGCGCGGCAATCCGGACACGATGGAGGTTATGGCCGCTTCGGAATTGCCGGAAACGCCTTATGAAGAGGGCGAGAAGGCGCCGCGAGAGCCACTCTACTGCAATACCGTGCTGCGCACGGGGTCCGAGCTGGTCGTCCACGATGCCTTCAACGACCCCGAGTGGCGGGACAACCCCGACACCGAGCTCGGCCTGGCCTCCTATTTCGGTATGCCTATCAGGTGGCCAGACGGAGAGCCCTTTGGCACCATATGCATTCTCTCGGTCGCACCGCGGTCTCCGAGCACCTTCGACCGTGAATTGATGGACCGCTTTGCCCATGTCGTCGAATTGACGCTCCAGTTATTGGTCGCCCAGGCCGAGCTGAAGCATGCAGCGACGCATGATCCGCTCACCGGGCTGATGAATCGCAAGCCCCTGGAGCCCCTCGCCGAGCAGTTCATGCACCTTGGGGAGCGCAGTGGCGTTCCGGTCTGGCTCGTCTACTGGGATCTCGATCATTTCAAATCGATCAACGACCTCCATGGGCACGCCGCCGGTGACGAGGTGCTCGTCGCGGTGGCCGACGCAGCGCTTGCCTCCTTCCGCGCGTCCGATCGTGTGGCGCGGATCGGTGGCGAGGAATTCATCACCCTGATGTATGACGTGGACGAACGGCAGCTCGCAGAAGCACTGGATCGGTTCATGGAGCGTCTCAGCCGGATACGTATCGGCCAGCCGGATAAGACACAGACCATGACGGCGAGCCTGGGAGCCACAGCGCACATCGCCGGCGAGAGCCTCGCCGACTGGATTGCCCGGGCGGACCGCCTGATGTTCCAGGCCAAGAACGCGGGGCGCAACCGCTACCTCCTCGCCTGAACCTCGTCTTTCGCTGTCCATCGGTTGTAGTCACGAGCTCCCGGAGAATGCCACGAGGAGCCGCTGGATAGTCCGGCAGCAGGGTGCACGCTCCGGCGGGCAAACGCGGCTTCCATACGATGGCATGCCCGCCTGAGCAGGCAAGCACCAGTCATGGCACACTACCCACCCTTCACGGGGAATACAGCTCATGACAGACCCGGCTTTGCTCACTCAAGGCGCCCACGTCGAGCACTGGCTTGCCGCTGCCATCGAGCAGGCCGAGAAATCCTGGGCCGAAGGCGGCATCCCTATCGGCGCCGTAATCGGCGCGGCGGACGGCAGCATCGTCGCGCGGGGCCACAATGAGCGGGTCCAGAGCGGTGACCCCACGGCGCACGCCGAGATTGCCTGTATCCGCAACGCCGGCCGCCGCCGCGACTGGCCGCAGCTCACCCTGGTTTCCACCCTGAGCCCCTGCATCATGTGCACCGGCGCCGCCGTGCTCTATCGCTTCGGGCGGGTCATCGTGGGGGAGCACCGCACCTTTCTCGGCGCGGAGGACCTGCTCGCCGCCAGCGGCATTGCCGTCGCTGTGCTCGACGACCCGCGCTGCATTGCGCTCATGGAGCGGCTGCAGCGCGAGAAACCGGATCTCTGGGCTGAGGATATCGGTGAATAGCCACTTCGCCCATCCTGTGCAAATTGTTGCAAGACACCTTCTATGAGGACATCCGCCATGCGCCCGCCAGCTCTTCAACGCGCCCTCAGGACCACCGTCGCCGTCCTCGCCCTCCTGCTGGTGAGCGCCGCCGCGACGGCGGCAGGGCGCTACGACACCCTGATCCGCAATGGCCTGATCGTCGACGGCTCCGGCGAGGCGCCCTACCCGGCTGATCTCGCCATCCGCGGCGACCGCATTGCCACCATCGGAGACCTCGAGGACGCCGCGGCGGCGAGGGTGATCGATGCAACGGGCAAGGCGGTGAGCCCGGGCTTCATCAACATGATGGCCTGGAGCGTCATCGACCTGATCAGGGACGGGCGCGGCATGAGCGACCTCACCCAGGGCATCACCCTGGAGGTCTTCGGCGCCACCACGCCGCGCGCCTACGTCCTCGGCATGGACGACGTGCAGCCGACACCGGCGCAGCTGATGGCGATGCAGGACTTCGTGCGCGATGCCATGCGCGAGGACTCGGAAGAGTGGGAGAACATGCTCACCGGCGCCGGGCCGAGGGCGAGTTCCTGAAGAACAGCACCCACCCGCGCGACTACGGCATGTTCCCGCGGGTGCTGGGCCATTACGTCCGCGAGGGAAGCCTGCTGTCCCTGGCCGAGGCCGTGCGCAAGGCCAGCGCGCTGCCGGCCGAGAACCTCTCCCCGGTCGACCGCGGCCGGCTGGTCCCGGGCTTCTACGCCGACGTGGTCGTGTTCGACCCGGAGACCATCACTGACCGCGCCACCTGCGAGGCCCCGCACCAGTACTCCACCGGCGTGGAACAGGTGTTCGTGAACGGCGGCCGCGTCATTGCCGACGGCGCACACACGGGCGCGACCCCCGGGCGCGTCGTGCGCGGGCCGGGCTGGACGGGCTGGGAATAGACCCGGGGACTTGACCTGCCGCAAGAAGAGCGCAGGTAAACGCGCCGCGAACTGCTAAGCGTCATCTGCCTGTGGCACACTCGCCGCCATCCCGCTGCAGCAAAGCCAGCTGCGGTAAAGGAAGAAGGAGGACATCATGCGCAAGCAAAGCCAATCCGCCGCGGCCTGGCTGGCCGCCCTGGCCATCGCCCTGCTCGCCCCGCTGGCCAGCGCCCAGGGCCTGTTCGGCGGCAGCGTGCCGACGATCACCCTGGAGGAGATCCGCGAGGCCGAGGAGAAGGGCGAGCCGCTGCAGTTCGTCGACGTGCGCTCCGAGGAGGAGATGGCCGTATCCATGCTGCCGGGCGCGATCACGCGGCGCGAGTACGAACGCAATCCCAAGGCCTACGAGGATGCCCGCATCGTGCCCTACTGCACCGTTGGCGCCCGCAGCGGCAAGTACACCCGCGAACTGCGGGAGCGCGGGATCACCGCCGTCAACTATCGCGGCAGCATCATCGACTGGGTCGAGCACGGCGGACCGCTGGTCACGCCCGACGGTGAGCCCACGAAACGGGTCCACACCTACAGCGACCGCTTCTCGGTGCCCGAGCCCTACATCGCGGTCACCGAGTGACGGAAAACGGCGGCGGGGCGCCCTACCGGCCCCTGCCGGGTGGCATCAGCTGCATCGACGCGGCTTACGTCGCGCCGGGCGTCGCCTGCTTCTATCTCGTCGAGGGAAATGATGAGTACGCTCTCGTCGAGACCGGCACGGCCCACAGCCTGCCCAACCTGCTGATCACTCTCGACGCCCTCGGCATTGAGCGCGAGCAGCTGCGCTACGTTGTACCGACGCACGTTCACCTGGACCATGCCGGCGCTGCCGGCCTCTACCTGCGCGAGTTCCCCCGGGCGGAGCTCCTCGTCCACCCGCGCGGCGCGCGCCACCTCATCGATCCGGGCAGGCTCGTGGCCAGCGCTATCGGCGTCTACGGAGAAAAGAGCTTCCGCGACCTCTATGGTGAAATTGTGCCGGCGCCGCCAGAGCGGGTGCGCACGCTGGCGGACGGCGAGCGTTTCGAGGTCGGCGGCCGCACCCTGGAGGCGGTGCACCTGCGCGGTCACGCGGAACATCACTTCTGCCTCTGGGACGAGGCCACGCGCGGCTGGTTCAGCGGCGACATGTTCGGGATCTCCTACGACCACCTGCGCCTGCCGGCCGGTGCCTTCGTGCTGCCGGCGACCACGCCGACGCAGTTCGACCCGCCCGCCTACCGCGAGAGCGTGCGCACCCTTGCGCGGCGTGACCCCGCCTGGCTGTACCTCACGCACTACGGTGCGCTCGCCTACGACCCGGCGCAGGCAGACCTGCTCTGCGACCAGCTGAGCACCTACGAGGCCCTGGGTGCGCGACCCGAGGAAGACCTCGACCGCGCCCTGCGTCGCTGTACCGAGGCAGCGCTGCAGACGCTGGTCGATGAAGACACCGCCCATGCCATTGCGGGACAATTGCAAATGGACCTGGCGCTCAATGCCCAGGGGATCGCCTGGCGGGCGCAGCAGCTCGCGGCGCGACAATAAGCGAACACGGAGACCATCGACCGATGATCCGCCTGCCCCGGCTCTCTCTCACCGCGCTCATCGCACTCGCCCTGGCCCTGCCGGCCACCGCCCACGACCTCGTGCTCCGCGGCGGCCGGGTCATGGACCCGGAGACGGGCCTCGATGCCGTGCGCGACGTCGGCATCGACGGCAACCGCATCGCGGCCATCAGCGAAGAACCACTCGCCGGCGACCGGGTGATCGACGCCACCGGCAAGGTCGTCGCGCCGGGCTTCATCGACGCCCACCTGCACGGGGTGACGCCCATCGCTTACAGGCTGGCGCTGCGCGACGGCCTCACCACCGCCATGGACCTCGAGTTCGGCACGCTCGGCACTCGCGTCGACGACTGGTACGCCGAGCGCGCCGGGCGCACCCAGGTGAACTACGGCACCGCCTCCAGCCACGAGCTTGCCCGCTCCCTCGTGCTCGACGGCATCGAGGCGAAGGACGTGAGCGAGGCCGCGCGCAGCCGCGGGCAGGGCACCCGCTGGGCGGACGGTGTGCCCTCCCCCGAAGAATCAGCGGCTATCATGCAGACCATCGACGCCGGCCTCGCGGCGGGCGCTATCGGCCTCGGCTCCACCGTCGGCTACCTGCCCGGTGCCAGCGCACGCGAACTCTACGAGGCGCAGAAAGTGGCGGCGCGCTACGGCCGCCTGAGCGCCGTGCATACAAGGCACACGCCCGGAACAGCCACTACCACGCCGAACGGTATCCAGGAAATGCTCGCCAATGCCGTCGCCCTGGGTGCGCCGGCCATCGTCATGCACTTCAACAACCCGGGCTGGGAACTGGTGCAGGACCTGCTCCTCGGCCTGCGTCGCGAGGGGCATAACGTCTGGGGCGAGATCTACCCTTACGCGGCGGGCTCCACCACGCTGAATGCTGCGTTTTTCCGCCCGGAAGTCTATGAGCAGGAACTGGGCAAGCGCTACGAGGACACGCTCTTCGACCCGGCGACGCAGACCTTCTACACGAAGGCGCGCTACCTCGAGACGGTGGCGAAAGAACCGGCCCGGCCCGTCATCGTCTACAAGATGCCGCCGGAACAGATTCCCGACTGGCTGCGCATGGAAGGCATCACCATGGGCTCCGACGGCATGCCTATCGACGGCCGCCACGGCTGGGAGACGCCCTACGAGGCACTGCCCGCCATGCACCCCCGGGGCGCCGGGGCACGCGGGCGCTCCCTGCGCCTGGCGCGGGAACACGACATCCCGCTCATGCACGTGCTGGCCGCCCTGAGCTATCGCACCGCAAAGCATCTCGGCGACACCGGCCTTGCCGCCATGCGCGAGCGCGGCCGGCTGCAGGCGGGGATGGTGGCGGATATCGTGGTGTTCGACCCGGCGACGGTGACCGACAACGCCAGCTATGCCGAGAGCACGCGCCCGACCACAGGTATCGACTACGTGCTGGTCGGCGGCCGGGTCACCGTCGACGGCGGCCGCGTGCGCGATGATGTGTTCGCGGGCGAGGCGATCCGCTTTCCCCCGCAGGCGCCGGACTAGCCTTCGGCTTCCCGCGGGCCGGCCTCCACGTCACGCAGCGCGGTGAGCACGTAGACAGCCGCGAAGGGCGTGAAGAAGATCGAGCTCAACCCATCCGTCAGCGCAGACAGCACGGCACCCAGCAGCAGAAGGACCAGCGTCAGCGTGAACTGCTGCGCGAGGCCCACGCGGTCCGCCAATGCCTTGCTCTCGCGCATGGCCTCGCCCAGCCCCAGCTCGCGCTCGACCATGAGCGGAAAGACGTAGAGCCAGATCGTCGCCAGGAAAAGCCCCGGCAGGATGAAGAACGCAAAGCCGATGGCGATGAGAATCACCAGCGCGTAGAAGGCGAGCACGAACTGCAGGAAGCGGTCGAAGTAGAACACGTCGCCGAACTGCGGCTCCCGGCCCTCGCGCAGGCGCAGCGAGACCATGCGGTAGAGACCGGCCAGCAGCGGCCCGCCGAGGATGCCGAGCGTCAGGCCCGTGAGGAGCGAGACGAAAAAGCCCGCGACGATGAGGGGCAGAATGTCGCGCAGGAAGGCGTCGAAGGCGCGTTTCAGGATGCTCAGGATCGCGGCGCTGTCCATCGCTTGACCTCTGTCTTCAAGTGGCCTTCCATAAACGCATCGACCAGCGATCGCTGTCAAGCGAGACGCCGCTGCCCGGAGCGCGGAGCCCCATGCCCGACACCGTGATCGCCATCAGCCTGCCCCGCCTCGCCCTCGCGTTCCTGCCGGTGTTGGCGACCCTCGCGGTATTCCTCGCCTGGACTCTTGACGTGCGCCATCCGCTCTACGCGCTGCTGCGCATGCTGGTGCAGCTGCTGCTGGTAGGCTACGTGCTCGCCTACATCTTCGGCGCCGACACCTGGTGGCTGATCCTGCTGGTGCTGCTGTTCATGGCGGGCGCGGCCGGCTGGATCGCCCTCAACACGGTGCCGGAGCTGCGCTGGCGGCTGCTGGCACACTCCCTGGTCGCCGTATTGGTCGGCGGCGGCGTGACCCTGCTCTTCGCCACCCAGGGCGTGCTGCAGGTAGAGCCCTGGTACAAGCCGCGCTACCTCGTGCCCCTCGGCGGTATGACCTTCGCCAACGCCATGACCGCCGTAAGCCTGGCCGCGGAGCGGGTGCGCAGTGAACTGGGGCACGGCGCCCCGTGGATCGAGGCGCGCAACACCGCCTTCCAGGCAGCCATGATCCCGGTGATCAACGCGCTGCTCGCCGTGGGCCTGGTATCCCTCCCGGGCATGATGACCGGCCAGATTCTTTCCGGCGTCTCACCGCTGCTGGCGGCCCGGTACCAGGTCCTCATCATGTGCCTGATCTTCGCCGCCGCGGGCCTCGCCGCGGCCCTGTTCCTCGCCGGCGCGCGCCCGGTGCTCGCCCCCCGACAGCCCGGGGACCACGGCCACTGAACTTTCTCGACGGACAGTCAGCGACTATGCTGGGACCGTCCACGCACCGGAGTCTGTCCATGGTTCAGCAACGACTTTTCCTGCCCCTTATGCTCCTCATGTCCGCCTGCGTTGCGGGAAGCCCGGAGCCGACCGACCCGCGTCCGCCCAACCCGGACCCGGCCCACAACAGCCGCCTCAGCCTGGACTGGGAGGGCACTTACCGGGGCATACTGCCCTGCGCCGACTGCCCGGGGATCGAGACCGTGATCACCCTGACCGCGGACGGCACCTACCTGCGCACCGTCCGCTATCTCGAGCGCGAGGACGGCTACCGGCGCGACCAGGGCGAATTCGAGTGGAACGAGGCCGGCTCTTTGGTCACCCTGGGTGATGGTGAGGACAGCCAACGCTACCAGGTAGGGGAAAACCGGCTGTTCTTCCTCGACCGGCAGGGGAAACGCATTGAAGGCGCACTCGCGGAGAACTACGTACTCGTGAAAGACCTGACCGACCCCAGGCTGGAGAGCCGGGACTGGGTGCTCACCGAGCTGATGGGTAAACCCGTTTCGCTCCCCGAGGGCCAGCCCGCGCCGAGCCTCCGCTTCGACCCCTCTACCGGGAGGGTCAGCGGCAGCGACGGCTGCAACCGCCTCATGGGCAGCTACCGGCTCTTCGAACGGGACCGCATCGAGTTCGGCCAGCTCGCCGGGACGCTCATGGCCTGCCCCGACATGACCCTGCCGGACCGCTTCCGCGACATGCTCGGCAAGGTGGGCGACTACGCGATCAGCGACGGCGAGCTGTCGCTGTTCAAGGGGCGCATGGCGATCCTGGCGCGCTTCCGCGAGTCGCCGGCCTCGATGGAGTAAACCGTCCGGCTGAAGCCGCCGGCGTTCAGTTCGCAGCGGTCTCCAGCAGGGACCGGCTGCCGGCGGCAAAGCGCGCATCGATCACGGCGCTGATCGCCCTGCGCACGCGCTCGGGAACGACAGCACGCTCCACCACGGCCGCCTCGACGGTGGCAGCCGCCGGGTCGTCCGGCAGCGTTTCACTCAGTTTTTCGACCATGATCGTGGGCACGGCTTCGGGGGCGACTCCCACGTTCCGCGCAGCCGCGGGTGGTGCTGCCGGCACCGCGGGATCGATGCCCAGCGCCGCGAACAGGCCGGCGCCGGGATAGGCCTCGCTGTCGAAGTCGAAGACCCGCAGCGGCGCACCGGGCACTCGGCGGCGGAAGCGGGACAGATGCCTGCCGTGGTCCAGCAGGCACAGCCATTCCGGCGCGAAGAAATCGCCCGGGGCCGGTTCCGCAATGCGCACGAAACCGTCACGCAGCGCCTCGGCGAGGAGCTGGAATGGATCGTAGTAGCCGTGACCCGCGAGCTGACCGACCATGCTCCAGAACTGCGCCGAGGGCCGGCGCAGGTAGACCGCCAGCGCCACCGACGCGTCACACTCGCGGCGCACGGCCTGGACCAGTTCCACGCCGAGCCCCGGCCGCACGAGTAGCGATGACAGGTCCTCGGCCGAGAGGACGACCTGGCTCGCGCCGGTCTCGAAGCCCGCCCGGGCGTAGGCCAGCAGCGGGTCCAGGTCGCCCTGCTGCAGGGCCCAGGCCTCCGGGTAATTGCCTTCGATCGGACCTTCGGGACGGCGAAAGAAAACCCCGGCCTCGGCCAGCCGGGCCTGCTCCTGTGCCAGCATGGCCTGGATGTAGGTCGAACCGGTCTTGTGCAGCCCCGCGTGCAGCCAGAGCCGACGCTGCGGCGCGTCTGTCACGCTAGAGCGGACCGTCGCCGGCCCAGCGCGCCAGGTTCAGGAACTGGCGCCGGCTGGTGGGGCCGTAGGTGCGGAAGTGCGGGTCGGGCTGCTCGCGGTAGCGCGCCCGGGCGCGGGCGACCCGGTCCGCGCTCAGGGTGTCGACGAGGCCGGGCTCCACGTCGTACACGCGCAGCGCGTTGCCGGCGAAGATCTTGCGCTTGCGCGCCGCGGTGAGCGCCGGGTAACCGTGCTGCTCGGCCACGGCGGGGTCGATCTGGAAGGCGCGGAAGGCCTGGATCTGGTCCTGCGGCGAGCCGTACCAGATCGAGTCCGTGCCCCAGAGGATATTGTCCTCGCCCAGGTGCTTGAGCAGCTTGCCCAGCGCGTGCGCAGCCGAATCCGGGTCGCGCAACAGGTAGCGCCAGGTCGAGCCGAGCTCCGCATACACGTTCGAGCCGTGGCCGAGATCGTTGTCCAGCACCGTCTTCACCAGCGAATCGATGCCCTCGTTCCTCTCGGGATCATAAGGGCCTTCCGGCTGGCCCGGCACGAAGCCGGAGTGATAGACCAGAAAGTCGATGTCCGGGTAGCGACGCGCCGCCCGGCCGATGTCGTCACAGAGGGAATGCTCGTAGGACTGTTTGCCGAAGGGAATGCCCTTGTGGATGGCCACGCGCTTCACGCCCAGCTCCCGCGCCTGCTCGAGGAAGGGGATGCCGGTGTCCGGATCATCCAGCCAGTAGCCCACCCCGTCCGGCCCCCACTGCGTGTAGGTCTTCCAGGCGCAGATGCCGAAGTCGTCCCGAAGGCGGCGCATGTCGTCGATATCGCCGGGCTGGTTGGGGTTGACCCGCCCGTGCAGGAACAGCCGCTTCGAGCCTTCCAGCTGCGCCACCACGGACTGCGCGGCGGCGGCCTCCTCGATGGTCAGCGGCTCCTTCGCCCGCGTCGACGGCACGAAGGACAGCACCATCAGCTCCGTGTCGGAATCCATGAACACGTCCTGCACGAAGGCATCGGGACCCAGGCACTGCAGGTAGCTGCGTTCCCCGGGCTCGCTGGCCAGGGCGCAGCCCGCCTGCGGCATGCCAGACAGCGGCCGCGCGTCCCCGGGCAGCAGGTCGAGCCAGGCGCCCGTCGGGTTCACGAAGTGTCCCTGCACATCGAAGATCAGCTCGTTGCCGCCGAGCACCGCATTCGCGGCCTCTTCTTCCAGCGCGGTCTCGGGCGCGAGGGCATAGTAGCCGGCCGCCCCGCCGGCAGCGGCGCGGGCGGCGTTGAACGCCAGCAGGGTACAGGCGGCGCCGCGGGCGGAGACGAGAAAGGTCCGACGGTTCAGGCCCAGTCGCCGGGCCGTTTCCGTGGCCCGTGCCTGCGCAAGCTCGTTGGCATGTGCGCTTAGCGGGTCGAGGGGAAGGGGTTCGAACTCACCGTTGCTGGTGCTGTCGACCTTGATCGGCAGGCGGTGACCCTCGGGGTCGTGCGTCGATGGCATGGGGGAAGCCCTCTGCTGCGCTTTATCCCCCTTGTGCCAGATAGCGCGGGCCCCGGCAACCATCCATCGTTACCGGCATCCCCTGGTCACTTCCCCAGCGCAGGCCTCGGGTGCGCCGGTCTCCCGCCGGTGCAGGTCAATCGTCAATGATGAAGCGCAGGCGTGTCGGCGCCTCCAGGCCGCCTCCGCCGCCGCTCTCGCAAAGATCGATGGCCGCTCTCGCGGAGCGCACGTCCTGGTCCTCGGTGTAGCAGACCGTGTAGGTGCCATTTTCCGCATCGAAGCCCTCGAACACCGCGTAGCCGGT
The DNA here is from genome assembly GCF_040217025.1 of Pseudohaliea sp. Classification (GTDB taxonomy): domain Bacteria; phylum Pseudomonadota; class Gammaproteobacteria; order Pseudomonadales; family Halieaceae; genus Pseudohaliea. Next base: position 183,848 of record NZ_JAVJOA010000001.1, read on the forward strand.
CAGGTCCGGCCGCTCCGTGCTCGCGAGCTGGGTATAGTTGATCACCCGGTCGTTCTGTTCGAAGTTGTATTTGCCCGCGGCAAAAATCGGCCCGGCCCGCTTGGTATAGCTGCCGTTTTTGGAAAAACTATAGGTGACGGTCAGGCCGGACTCGCGAACCGTAAAGGTGGTGGAAACGAACAGGTCCGGGTCGAAGGCGTCCGTGGGAATCTCCTCGAACTGCGGCACGAGGTAGAAGATCTCTTCCGGGCGCTCAAGGAAGCCCATCAGGACCTCGTTGCCCTCGAAGCCCGCGGTGAGCAGCCGGCAGGGGTCGTCGGAGCCGCCGCAGAGGCCGCGATCCCGCTTGAGCCAGCCGTCAAAGCGGTAACCGGTCGCCGGCTCGGCGCTGAAGGTCTCGTCGAAGAACAGGTCCACGACGTCGATGCTGCACACCTCGCCGGTGCTGCAGCTGTAGACACCGGATTCGGTCACTACCTGGCCGCCGAGCGGAACTTCGATCTGGATCTTGCAACCTGCGGTAAATAACAGTGGCATGGTAATGACTATCAGCTTCGACTGTTTCATGATGCGCTACCTCTGTGTTCTGGTCGGAATCGTCCGGGTCCCCGCCGCGCACGTAGGCATGGACACCTGCCAGACGCGCGTCGGGAGGTAAGCAAGATAGGATGGGCGGCCGGGGAAATAACGAAAAGCGGACGAAATTTCACGAAATTTGCGTGAATTCCGCTGAAAACGCGAAAAAAAGGGCAACTTGAACATGCCATCAGCGGAGCCAACTGATCTGCTCACCTACCGGCATTTCTCCGTCGATGTCAGCCGCGGTGAGGTGCTCCGCGACGGCCAGGCGTATACGCTCCGCCCCCAGTCCTTCCGCGTCCTGCACTATCTCCTGAGCCATCCGGACCGCCTGGTCAGTAAGCAGGAGTTGTTCGAGCAGATCTGGGGCGAAGCCGTCGTCACCGACGACAGCCTGGCGCAGTGCCTCGTCGATATCCGCAGGGCGCTGGGTGAAAGCGGCCGCCAGGCCGTGAAAACCGTGCCTCGCCGGGGCTACCTGTTCCAGGCTGCCGAAGCCGGCGCGCCAGCCGATGCCGGGGTGCCGAACGAAGCGCGCCCGGACCGGCGCGCCGGGGCGCGATGGCTTGCGGTGACCCTGCTGCTGCTGGCCGTGCTCTCGGGCTGGTGGCTTCTCGACGCACGCCGGCCCGACCGGGAGGCGGCGGCGCCGGCCGCGTCCCCCGCGCCGGCGCCGGTCATCGCCGTGATGCCGTTCGCGGATTTTACGGCGGACCAGGACATGGCTTACCTCGCCTACGGCCTGCCGGAGGAAATCCTCAACACCCTGACACGCCTCCAGGGCCTGCGGGTCATCTCCCGCACCTCCTCGTTCCTGCCGCGCTTCAGTAACCAGAAAACGGCCACGGAAATCGGTAAGGAACTCGGCGCGACGCACCTGCTCGAGGGCAGCATCCGCGAACACGACGGCTTGCTGCGGATCACGGTACAGCTCATCGAAACCCGTACCGGCCACCACAACTGGTCCGAGACCCTTGATCGCAGCCAGGAAGACCTTTTCCGCGTGCAGAGCCAGCTTGCCGCCGCCGTCGCGAACCGCTTTCGACTCACGGTCATGCGCCCGGTCGAGCAGTCCGTCAGCGCCGGGGACTACACGCGGTACCTGCGCGCGATTTACCCGCTACGCCAGGGAGAATTCGGCAGCCGCAGCGCAAGCGCGCTGACGCTGGAAGGCGTCGTGCAGCGGAATCCGGCATTCGTACCGGCGGCTGACGCGCTGGCGGAAATCACCTTCTTGCAGGTGTACCTTGGGGATCTGTCCACGGCCGAGGGGGCGGCCCGGGTGCGCGCCCTGGCGCAGGGGATGCAGTCTGCGCCGTCGGGCGAGGCCAGTGCCCACGGCGTGCTGGCAGAACTGGCCCTGCGGCTGGAGAATGATCTACCCGGCGCTGCGGCGCATATTTCCCGGGCCCTGGCGATCGCGCCGAACACGCCGCGCTACCTGCGGATTGCGGGCGATCTCGCCTACGCCTTGTACCGCTTTCCAACCGCGATCCGGTTTCACCAGGCGGTCATCGACCTGGACCCCCTGTGCGCCGGCTGCCACGCCGCCCAGCTGCGGGCCTACATCGCCGCCGGGGAACTCCGCCTAGCCGAGCAGGCCGCACACAGGGTCATGGAACTGAGTCGCGGTGGTCACTTCAGCCTGGCACTGATCAAGACAAGGCAGGGTGCCTTCGACACGGCGCAGCAGATCCTGGAAACGGAAATTCCGCGCAAGGCCGAGCCGTTCCGGCAGTTCTACGAGGCGCTGCTTTGTCACGCCCGCGGAGATGAGCCCTGCTACCGGTCCAGGCTCCAGGTCTTCGAGGCCGGGCAAGGTGAGGAGGAGGCGGTGCGCATTGCGCAGCTCTACGCCATCGATGGCGACAGCGACCGGGCGCTCGCCTGGATCGAGCGGGCGCGGCAAAGCAACCTGGCCCTGTTGCTGACGACGCTGCCCGACCCGTTGTTCGACAGGCTGCGCGAGGATGACCGCTGGCAGCAGCTGCTGACGGAACTCGGGCGGTCACAGCGGCAGCTCGACGCCATCACCCTCGATGCGCAGACGCTGCTTGCCGGCGAAGCGGGCGGGAACTGGCAGGAACAAGCGGAGAGGAGTTAGTGAGAACCGGTCATCCCCCGTTAATGGGGTAGAGCCCCGGAAAGGACCTTTCGAGATTGGTCGGGACGGCAGGATTTGAACCTGCGACCACCACACCCCCAGTGTGGTGCGCTACCAGACTGCGCTACGCCCCGACGGGTCGCCCTTGCGGCGAGAGGCGCATTATACGCGACCGGGCCCGCGACACAACGGCTCCGGGGGAGCCGGCCGGGCCGGCCTAGCGGCTCGCGGGCTTGAGGAGTTCCAGCACTTCCTCGAGGTCGCGGATCGATTCCTGGATCACCGCCTTGATCTCCGCCGGGCGCACGCCCTGCTCACCGTCGTCTTCCATGCGCTGCCGGGCGCCACCGATCGTGTAGCCCTCCTCGTAGAGGAGCGAGCGGATCTGGCGGATCGTCAGCACGTCCTCGCGCTGGTAGTAGCGGCGGTTGCCGCGGCGCTTCACCGGCTTGAGCTGGGGAAACTCCTGCTCCCAGTAGCGCAGGACGTGGGGCTTTACCGCACAGAGCTCGCTGACTTCGCCGATGGTGAAATACCGCTTGCCGGGGATGGCCGGCAGTTCGTTGTTATGACTCGGTTCCAGCATACGCTTCCACCCTGGCCTTGAGCTTCTGCCCGGGCCTGAAGGTTACGACGCGGCGGGCGGAAATGGGGATCTCCTCGCCGGTCTTCGGGTTGCGGCCGGGCCGCTGGCTCTTGTCGCGCAAATCGAAGTTGCCGAAACCGGAGAGCTTCACCTGCTCGTTGTTTTCGAGGCACGCACGGATCTCCTCGAAAAACAGCTCGACGATCTCCTTCGCCTCGCGCTTGTTCAGGCCCAGTTCCTCGAACAAGCGCTCGGCCATTTCCGACTTGGTCAGTGCACTCATTGGCGCGACGCCTAGCCCCGCAACTCCGCGTTATAGTTTTTCACCAGCGAATCAATGACTTGGTCGACGGCCTTAGTCACCTCTTCATCATCAAGAGTGCGCGATTGATCCCGGAAAGTCAAACCGATTGCAAGACTTTTTCGTTTAGGATCAATGCCTTTCCCGGCATACACATCAAAGAGGGTTAACTCCTTGAAGTAAGGGCCTGCCGTGGCTCGAACATCTGCCACGATCGCCGCGGAAGGCACCTCGCGGTCGACGACGACGGCGAGGTCGCGACGGATTTCCGGGAAGCGCGAGACCGGCGCAAAGCTCGGCAGGCGCGCCTCGAGCAGTGCCGCGAGGTCGAGTTCGGCCACGTAGAGGGGGCGGTCGAGATCCAGGGCGGCGAGCGTCTCCGGGTGCAGGGCACCGAGGCAACCGACGACCGCGTCGCCCCGGTGAATCGCCGCGGTCTGGCCCGGGTGCAGCCCCGCGCGCTCGGCGGCGGCGAGGGAGAACGCCGCCTCGCAGCCGGTCAGCGCGAACAGGCTCTCGAGGTCACCTTTCAGGTCGTAGAAGTCCGCCGCGTCGCGGCTCCCGGCCCAGCCCTCGGGCTGCCGGCGCCCGCCGAGGAGCACGGCGAGGGTCGGGCGCTGGTCGAGCGTGTCGCCCTCCCCGGGGAGGAAGCGCAGCCCGGTCTCGAACAGCCGCGGCCGCGGCTGCTGGCGGTTCAGGTTGCGCTGCGCCGTGGCCACCAGGCCCGGGATGAGGCTCGTTCGCATCACCGCCATGTCGGCCGAGATGGGGTTGCGCAGCGCAACCGGCGGAAGCGCCGGGTCGAAGAGCGCCTGCTGCGCGGGGTCGACGAAGCTGTAGGTGATCGCCTCACGGTAGCCCCGGGCGGCGAGGTGGCGGCGCAGCAGGCGCAGCGACAGCTGCGTCTCCGGGCGCCGCGGCATGGTGAGATCGGCGCGGATGCGGGTGGTCGGCAGGCGGTGATAGCCGTAGACCCGCCCCAGTTCCTCGAGCAGGTCGGCCTCGATGGCGATATCGAAGCGCCAGGGCGGCACGGCGCAGTGCCAGCCGTCGTCCACGGCCTCCACGTCCAGGCCGAGACCGCGCAGGATCTTCTCCACCGCCGCGTCCTCGATGGCCACGCCGAGCACGCGCTCGATGCGCGCGGCGCGCAGGTGCACGGGCTCGCGAACCGGCAGCGCGCTCTCCTCCACCGCCTCCACCACCGGGCCGGGCTCGCCGCCGACGATGTCGATGAGCAGGGCCGTGGCGCGCTCCATGGCCAGGCGCTGCAGCGTGTAGTCCACGCCGCGCTCGAAGCGGTGCGAGGAATCCGTGTGCAGGCCAAAGCTGCGGGCCTGGCCGGCGAGGTGCTCCGGGGCGAAGAAGGCCGACTCGAGGAAGATGTCCGTCGTGCCCGCGCCCACCCCGCTGCCCTCGCCGCCCATGATGCCGGCCAGGGCCAGGGGCCGGCGCTCGTCGGCGATCACGAGGTTGTGCTCGCCGAGCGTGATGGTGTTGCCGTTCAGTAGCTCGAGCGTCTCGCCCTTCTTTGCCGTGCGCACGGCGATAGCGCCGGCGAGCTCGCCCAGGTCGAAGGCGTGCATCGGCTGACCGAGTTCGAGGAGGAGGTAGTTGGTGATGTCCACCACCGGGTCGATGCTGCGGATGCCGCCGCGGCGCAGCCGCTCCTGCAGCCAGAGCGGACTGGGACGCGACAGGTCGACACCGCGGATAACCCGGCCGACGTAGCGCGGGCAGCGCGCCGGGGCCGCCAGGGTGACCGGGAACGTGTCGTCGATGGTCGCCGCGACCGGCTCGATCGGCGGTTCGCAGACGGCGATCCCGTTGAGCGCCCCGACCTCCCGGGCCACGCCGCGAATGCCCAGGCAGTCGGCGCGGTTCGGGGTCAGGTCCACCTCGATCACCACGTCGTCGAGGCCCAGGGCCTGGCGCAGGTCCTGGCCGACGGTCGCCTCCGGCGGCAGCTCCATGAGGCCCTCGTCGGCATCGGAAAGCCCGAGCTCGGCCTCGGCACAGAGCATGCCCTGGCTCTCCACGCCACGCAGCTTCGCGCGCTTGATGCGGAAGTCACCAGGCAGCTCGGCGCCGACGGTAGCCAGCGGCGCCTTCAGGCCAACGCGCGCGTTCGGCGCACCGCAGACGATCTGCAGTGTTTCATCGCCACCCGCGTTTACCTGGCAGACCCGCAGCTTGTCGGCGTCCGGGTGCTGCTCGGCGCTGACGATCTCGCCGACCACCACGCCCCGGAAGGCCCCGGCCACGGGGCTCACGGCGTCCACCTCGAGGCCGGCCATGGTCAGCTGCTCGGCCAGCTCCTCGCTGGACAGCGCGGGGTTCACCCACTCGCGCAGCCACTGTTCACTGATCTTCACGGTTACTGTCTCCCGGCTGGCCTAGAACTGCGCGAGGAAGCGCAGGTCGTTGTCGAAGAAGAGGCGCAGGTCACCGACGCCATAGCGCAGCATGGCGAGGCGCTCCACGCCCATGCCGAAGGCGAAGCCGGCGTAGCGGTCTGGGTCGATGCCGGACATCTCGAACACCCGCGGGTGCACCATGCCGCAGCCCATGATCTCGAGCCACCCGGTGTGGCTGCACACGCGGCAGCCCTTGCCGCCGCAGTGCACGCACTGCATGTCGACCTCGGCGCCCGGCTCAACGAAGGGGAAGTAGGACGGCCGGAAGCGCACGGCCAGCGACTGCTCGAAAAAGGACTGCAGGAAATCCTCGATCAGGCCCTTGAGGTCCGCCAGGGTGGAGTGCTCGTCCACGAGCAGTCCCTCGACCTGGTGGAACATGGGGGTGTGGGTCAGGTCCGAGTCGCAGCGATAGACGCGCCCCGGGCAGATGATGCGCAGCGGCGGCTCGCGGCTTTCCATGACCCGCACCTGTACCGGCGAGGTGTGCGTGCGCAGCACCGTGCCCTCGTCGACGAAGAAGGTGTCGTGCTCGGCCCGCGCCGGGTGGTTCGGCGGGAAGTTCAGGGCCTCGAAGTTGTGGTAGTCGTCCTCGATCTCCGGCCCCTCGGCGATCTCGAAGCCGACAGCGGCGAAGAAGTCCTCCATGCGCTCGATGGTCCGGGTGACCGGGTGCAGGCTGCCGCTGCCTTCCCCCCGGCCCGGGAGCGTCACGTCGATGGCCTCGGCCGCCAGCCGCTCGGCGACGGCGGCGGCACCGAGGGCGCTTTTGCGCTCGGCGATAAGGCCCTGCAGGCTTTCCTTGACCTCGTTGATGCGCGCGCCGGCGGCGGGGCGCTCCTCGGCCGAGAGCTTCCCGAGCCCCTTCAGGAGCGCCGTGACGCGCCCCTTCTTGCCGAGGTAGTCGACCCGAAGCTGCTCCAGGGCCGCGCCGTCGTCGGCGGCCTCGATAGCGGCGCGGGCCTCGCCGGCCAGCTCTTCCAGGTTGTCCATGTCAGTCCCTTACAGGTCGCGGCGGGTTGAGCGCCGGCAATAAAAAAGGGAAAGAGCGACGCCCTTTCCCTTCATCTAATGGTGCAACAAGCAAACCGCCGGAGCGGTGGGATGGGTCTTACGCGGCCAGGGCCGCTTTCGCCTGCTCCACCACCTCGGCAAATGCCGGCTTGTCGTGCACGGCCAGGTCAGCGAGGACCCGGCGGTCCAGCCCGATCTCGGCCTTCTTCAGGCCATTGATGAACTGGCTGTAGGGCAGGCCGTTGGCCCGCGACTGCGCGTTGATCCGGGTGATCCAGAGGGCCCGGAACTGGCGCTTGCGCTGGCGACGGTCGCGGTAGGCGTACTGCCCGGCCTTGGTGACCGCCTGCTTGGCCACCCGGAACACGCGGCTGCGCGCACCGTAGTAACCCTTGGCTTGCTTGAGAATCTTCTTGTGCCGCCGATGGGCGACGACACCACGTTTTACGCGAGGCATGGTTGTCTCCTGTGTCCGTCAGTCGCTCAGCGGGCCCGCAGCATGCGGTCGATATGCACCTTGTCGCTCGGGTGGATCATGTCCGTCCCGCGCAGCTGGCGCTTCCGCTTGGTCGTCATCTTGGTCAGGATGTGGCTCTTGTACGCGTGCTTGCGCTTGTAGCCGCCGGCGGTCTTCTTGAACCGCTTGGACGCCCCGCTGTGAATTTTTGCTTTTGGCATGTCAGTACTCCGCTATCAGAGTTTCAGGTACGAGCGCATCAGGGCATTCACGGGCCGCTAACCGCTCTTCTTTCTCGGGGCGATGACCATGGTCATCTGCCGCCCCTCCATCTTCGGGAACTGTTCGACGGACCCGAGTTCCTCGAGATCCGCCTCTACCCGCTTGAGGAGCTCCAGGCCGAGTTCCTGGTGAGCCATTTCACGACCGCGGAAGCGCAGCGTGACCTTGGCCTTGTCTCCGTTTTCGAGGAAGCGAGTCAGGTTGCGCAGCTTGACCTGGTAATCGCCCTCTTCCGTCCCGGGACGGAATTTCATTTCCTTTATCTGCGTCCGCTTGGCCTTCTTCTTCTGCAGGTTCTTCTGCTTCTTGGCCTCGAACACGTGCTTCCCGTAGTCCATGATCTTGCAGACCACGGGATCGGACTGGTCGGCGATGAGCACCAGGTCAAGGCTCTCTGCCTCGGCCTTGGCGCGGGCCTCTGCCATCGGCACGATGCCGATCTGCTCGCCGTCCGACCCGATAAGGCGACAGGTGCTCGCCGTGATTTCGTCGTTCGTTAGGGCGCGTTTGCCCTTGCCTGCGTCTTTCTTAATGCTGCTTCTCCAATACAATACGGCCGCGTCGCGCCACATCGTCTGCGAGGATGAGGCTGAATGCCTCGAGGTCCATTGAACCCAGGTCCTCGCCGCTGCGGGCGCGCACGGCCACGGTCTGCGATTCGACTTCCTTGTCCCCGATCACGAGCAGATAAGGGACGCGCTGAATCGTGTGCTCGCGGATTTTAAAGCCGATCTTCTCGTTTCTCAAGTCCGAAATGACGCGAAAGCCCTTGTTTTGCAAGGAATCTTCCACACTTTTCACGTAATCGTGCTGCTTGTCGGTAATATTAAGCACCACCGCCTGGGTCGGCGCCAGCCAGGCGGGGAAGGCGCCTTCGAAGTGCTCGATGAGAATACCGATGAAACGCTCGAAGGAGCCGAGGATGGCCCGGTGCAGCATGACGGGCACTTTCCGCGAGCCGTCCTCGGCCACGTACTGCGCATCCAGGCGGCCCGGCATGGAGAAATCCACCTGGATCGTGCCCAGCTGCCAGACGCGGCCGATGCAGTCTTTCAGGGAGAATTCGATCTTCGGCCCGTAGAAGGCCCCCTCCCCCGGCAGCTCTTCCCAGTCGAGGCGCTGGGCGTCGAGGGCGTCGGCCAGCGCCTTCTCGGCCCGGTCCCAGTCTTCGTCGGTACCCACGCGCTGCGGCGGGCGGGTGGACAGCCGGTAGATGACGTCGTCGAAGCCGAAGTCCGCGTAGACGGCGTGCAGGAAGTCGATGAAGCGCGAGACCTCCGGCTGGATCTGCTCCTCGGTGCAGAAGATGTGGGCGTCGTCCTGGGTAAAGCCGCGCACGCGCATGATGCCGTGCAGTGAGCCCGAGGGCTCGTTGCGGTGGCAGCTGCCGAACTCGGCCAGGCGCAGGGGCAGGTCCCGGTAGGAGCGCAGGCCCTGGTTGAACACCTGCACGTGGCAGGGGCAGTTCATGGGCTTGACCGCGTAGTCGCGCTCCTCCGCCTGCAGCATGAACATGTCGTCGCCGAACTTGTCAGCGTGGCCGGACTTCTCCCACAGGCTCATGTCCACCACCTGCGGCGTGCGGATCTCCCGGTAGCCCTCGGCACGCTGCCGCTCGCGCATGTACTGCTCGATCACCTGGTAGATGGTCCAGCCCGCCGGGTGCCAGAACACCATGCCCGGGGCCTCTTCCTGGGTATGGAAGAGATCGAGCTTGCGGGCGATCTTGCGGTGATCGCGCTTCTCGGCCTCCTCGAGGCGCTTCAGGTACTGCTTGAGCTGCTTCTTGTCGGCCCAGGCCGTGCCGTAGATGCGCTGCAGCATCTCGTTCTTCGCGTCGCCGCGCCAGTAGGCGCCGGCCAGCTTGGTCAGCTTGAAGGCGCCGAGCTTGCCGGTGCTGGGCACGTGCGGGCCGCGGCACAGGTCCATCCACTCACCCTGGCGATAGACGGACACCTCTTCGCCCTCGGGCAGCTCGCGGATAATCTCCACCTTGTACTGCTCACCCATGTCGCGGAACAGCGCCACGGCCTCTTCCCGCTCCATGACCAGGCGCTCCACGGGCAGGTCCTCGGCGGCGAGCTCGGCCATGCGCTGCTCGATCTTCGGCAGGTCTTCCGGCGTGAACTGGTGCTCGCCGGCAAAATCGTAGTAGAAGCCGTCCTCGATCACCGGGCCGATAGTGACCTGGGTGCCCGGGTACAGGTCCTGCACCGCCATGGCCAGCAGGTGGGCGGTGGAGTGGCGGATGACCTCGAGACCGGCGTCGTCGCGGCCCGTGATGATGGCGAGCTGCGTGTCGCCGTCGATACGGTGACTGGTGTCGACCTCGCGGCCGTCGACCACGCCGGCCAGGGCCGCCTTGGCAAGGCCGGGGCCGATGTCGGCAGCGACCTCGGCCACGGTGACCGGGTTTGCGAATTCGCGGACGCTTCCGTCGGGCAGGGTAATGGCAGGCATGCTGATCCTCCTCCAGTGGTGGCCCCTACGCCAGGCCACGTGACTTACTGTCCAGCGCCGGCAACGCCGGGCTGTAAAGGCGGCGCATAATGCCCGAAAACGACGGCGATTGAAACCGGGCGTTCTCGCTCCCAGCGCCCTGCCGCGCCGCGAGTGCAAGGAGGAAAGATGCGGTCGACCCGCGATGGGCGATCTACCAGCCGGAGAAAGCTTAACAGCCGGTACTTGTGATCACCTGCTGCCCATGTTGCTCGGTTGCCTTCCGGCTTCGAGCGGGTTCCGATGCGAGACGCCGGCGAAGCGGCGAAAATCGTAGTCCGCCGAGTAAATCGTCGCCCCCAGTTCCATGGCCAGCGCGGCAATGTGCGCATCGGAAGTCAGGTTGCCGCCGGTGCCTGATGCGAGTAGCAGATTGCGCAGCGTGGCCCAGTGCGTCGCGCGCGGCAGGACCATCTCGACGACGGGTTGCGCAAGCCAGTCATCGACGAACTGGATCGCGGCATCAGCGGTCAACGGGCGCTCCAGGATGCCGTGGCGCGTTGTGATTCGCAGAAAGGCGAGCACGACGATCCACGGCAAACCCACTCCTTCGCTGCCGGACAGCGCACTCTCCCACCAGCTCCGCGCCGCCCGGTGCGCGGGCGCATCGCGATTGATCGCATAGATCAGTAGGTTGGCGTCTACGAGAATCACTTGCGCAGGTTCAGCTTGCTGACCAGCGCTTCGTCTTCCAGGTGCTCGGCAATGGCCAGTGCCTTGTCCAGGTCATAGCCCGGAACGGGCTCTCCAAGCGATACCGGTTCCAAACGATAGGGCGGTGCGGGTGCGCGGCGTTCAGCGGCTGCCAGGCCCCGGCGTAGCGTGTCGTTCACTACCTGCTTGAAGCTGGCGTCGGTCTCATGCGCGATCGCTTTCAGTTGCCTGGCGATCTGGTCGTCGATGGTCAGGGTGGTACGCATTGATCTGCACCGGCACTCACGAAAACTAGCATCTTAACATCCCTAGTGAAGGCATCAAAACATCAATACTGGCCAGGTCATCCCGGCCTTGCAGGCGGTTACAGCGCGCCGCCCATGACCGCGGCCGCCTCCACGACGTAACGCAGCGGCCCGCCCGCGACAACGGCGTCGAAAGGGAAACAGGTGACCAGGACCAGGCCATCCGCCAGCCCGGCTCGCAGCGGCCCGGCGCGGCTGTCGAGGACGCGCTGGCGGACGACCTCGTAGTGCCGGGTCGCGCCGGCCCGGTCCGTGAGCTGCAGGCGGTCGCCCGGAGCGATGGACGCCAGCCACGCAAAGTGGGTGTCGCGGTGGCCGGCGAGCAGCACGACGCCCGGCTCCCCCGGCGCGGCACCGGCGGGGTCCAGCCCCGGTCCAAAGGCCAGGGCCTGGCCGCTGGTGCCGTGCAGTACGTATTGCGTTCTGCCCAGCGACGGCACCTCCAGCCGGGCCACCGGCCAGGTATCGGCCCAGGGCCAGGGGCGGGCCGGACCCATGGCCGCATCCTGCGCCCAGGCCCGGGCGATCAGCCACTGCGCCAGCACGGCCTTGCCGTGGATGGCAGCCGCACCCCCGAGCAGCCAGGCAGATGCGACCAGCGCGCCGGCCGCACACAGCAACCGCGCCCGCTTCACCCGCGTCCGCTCCGCTGCGGCAGGCCCTCCGCGACCCGGTCCTCCTGGCGCAGGGCGACCGCGACCACGCCGATGAACAGGAGCAACAACCCCGCCCAGGCCCGCGCCCGCGCCGTGGTCGCCGTTGCCGGGAACGCGAAAGGCTGCGGCGCCTGGCCCGCGGGGCGGGTGTTGGGCACCGGGCTGTTACCGGCTTCTTCTCTCTCGGGCCGCGCGCGCCGCTCCTCGACGGCAATGAAGCTGGTGAAGGGCGTGAGCAGCTGGTGCGCCAGCGCGAGGGGCAATACCTCGGCGCGCACCTGCGCCCGGTCGGCCCCGACCTCGAGCGTATCCAGCAGCGCCTGCACGCGGCCCCGGGCCCAGAGCGTGCCCACACCCGGTGCGTTGCCGCTGGCCGCGTCCGCCCGCAGCGTCTGCGACCAGTGCTCGCCGCCACGCTGGCCGGACAGCGTCACTACGCCCGCGAGGGGCTTGCCGAGAGCGACGGTCTGCAGTACCGGCTGGCCCGTGTAGAGGTCCGGGACGATCGCCGGCACCGCATCGGCCCCGGCCGGCCAGCGCACGTCGATGTCGGTGAGCACCGGGCTGGCCAGGCGCGCCAGCAGCGTATCCATGGCCGGGCCGGCCTCCTCCCGCCGGCCGACGTGAACGAAGGTGCCGCGGCCCGCCTCGGCGGCGCGGCGCATGAACCAGCTGTTCGGGGCCGCGCCGATACCGACGGTGAACAGCCGGGCCCGGCCCAGGCGCTCGCGGATACGGGCGAACAGCGCCTGTTCATTGCCCACGGCGCCGTCGGTGATGAACACGACCTGCCGCAGCCGCCCCGCTCCCTCCTGCTCCTGCGCAGGCAGGGCGAGATCCAGCGCCGGCCGCATTTCCGTGCCGCCGCGGGCATCCAGCCGGTCGACGAAGCGGCGCGCTGCGGCGAGTGCTTCCGGCGAGGCCGGGCGGCTTGCCGGGTAGAGGGCGTCGACCTTGTCATCGAAAGCGATGACGTTGAAATGGTCTTCGGGCCGCAGCGCGGCCAGGGCCGCGCGCACGCTGGCCCGCGCCTGCTCGATGGGTGCACCGCCCATGGAGCCGGAGCGGTCTACCACCAGCACCAGCTCGCGCGGCGCCGGTGGCTCACCGCCGGGCCGCGGCGGCAGGAGCATCAGGTAGGCGTAGTGCTGCCCGTCGACCGCCTCGGTGTAGAGCGCCGCCGATGGCGCCGCGCCGCGCACCGGGCGCCAGCGCAACACGAGGTCCCGGTCCATCTCCGCGACGTCATCGCGCAACCGGGCGCGGTAGCGGGCACCGTCCCGCTCCAGGGCGAGGTCGTGGTAGAGCGCGTCCACCGAGGCCAGGGGGACACCGGCGTCGAGCACGAGGTCGAGGCGCAGCGGGTTGAGCGGGGCCGCGTCGCTGCCGTCGGCGGCGTGCTGGAACGGCGTAATGCGATGGGCATCGGGCACCTGGTCCGAGGGCCGGCTCCAGCTCTCTCCCGGCGTGCCGGGCTCGCCGGCCAGCGGTTGGCCCGGGATGTAGCGGGGGGTCACGGTGCTTGGGAAGCGCAGGGAGAACACGCCGTCCTCGTAGGCGACGGGCAGCACGAGCTCCAGGCGCACCCGCACCGTTTCACCCGGCGGGATGTTGGCGATGCGGCTGGTAAACAGGTTCGGCCGCTGCTGCTCGACGAGCGCCGCCTGCCTGCCCTCGCGTTTCGCCGCCGCAAACACCCTGGCCGCCTCCTCGCGCTCGCGGACCCGGCCGCGGATCACCCTCTCGCCGAGCACGAAGTCCAGGCGCCGCACCGCGGCCTGCTCGGGCAGCGGGAAGCTGTACACGCCGTGGCGCCAGCCGGCCGCCCGGTTCTCGAAGGACTGCTCGAGCACCGCCACCGCCACCAGGCCGTGGATCTCCAGCGAGAGGTGGCTCGCCTGGCGCAGGGAAAGGCTCGCCTTGCCGGCGTCGTCGACCAGCGCGAGCGCAGGGCCCTCGGCGCGCGCCGGCGCCGTGTCCAGCAGCAGCAGGCAGAGAAGGACCAGCACCGCGCGGGCGAGCCAGCGCAGTGCCGCATCGGTGACGGAACAGGGAAAGGGAGCGGGCGAAGCCATGGCGGGTCTCCTTGGGCGTTTGCCCCAGTACACCGCCCCGCGGTGGCAGGCAGCCGCCCGCCCCGTGGCGCACCGCTGATCAATTGTGGCGAATTCTGGCAGCCGCTTGAGCGCCGCCAGCCTTTCTGGAATGCTGCTGCGACTCCCGGCAAGGCAGCGAGCCATGCGCCAGCACATCGCCATCATCGAGGACGAGGCCGCCATCGCGGCCAACTACAGCGAGGCCCTCGCCCGCCAGGGCTTCCGCGTGAGCACCTACCGGGACCGGCCGAGCGCCAGCAGCGCCCTCGCCGACCAGCTGCCGGACCTCGCCATCATCGACGTCGGCCTCGGTGACGACGTGGAGGGCGGCTTCGAACTCTGCCGCGAGCTGCGCGCCCGCAGCCCGGAGCTGCCCATCGTCTTTCTCACCGCGCGCGACTCGGAGCTGGACATCGTCTCCGGCCTGCGCCTTGGCGCTGACGACTACCTCACCAAGGACATCAGCCAGGGCCACATGCTGGCGCGCATCCACGCCCTGCTGCGCCGGGTGCAGGCCCTGCGCACGCCCGTCGCCCACGAGGACGTGCTCGAGCGCGGACCCCTGTCCCTCAACGTCGAGCGCATGACGGCACACTGGGGTGAGACGCGGGTCGACCTGACGGTAACCGAGTTCTGGATCGTCCACGCCCTCGCCCGTCACCCGGGCCACGTGAAAAACCGGCAGCAGCTCATGGACGCCGCCAGCGTGGTACTCGACGACAACACGGTGACCTCGCACATCAAGCGGATCCGTCGCAAGTTCCAGGGCATCGACGCGGGCTTTGCCGCCATCGAGACCGCCTACGGCATGGGCTACCGCTGGCAGGACGCGTGAACCTCCGCCGGCAGCTGCTGGCTGTCTCCCTGCTGCTCCTCGCGCTGCCCTGGGCCGGCTGCCAGTTCGTGCGCGAGATGGAAGGCGCCCTGCGCAGCGGCCAGGCGCAGGCCGTGGCAGCCAGTGCCCGCGCGATAGCCGCCTCGCTCCACGACCAGCCGCAGCGCTTTGCGCCGGCACCGCTGACGGAACGCCCCGCCGCCGCTGCGAACAGCCTGTACGCAGCGCCGGGCCCACCGGTGATCATCGACGGTTATGCGGACGACTGGGCCGACACGCCGCGGCAGGTGCTGGACGGCGAGGACGGCTTCCGCGTCCGCTATGCCCCGCGCGAGCACGGCGCCCGCCTCTACCTCCTGCTGGAAGTCACGGACCCGACGCCGATCTACAGCGACCCGCTGCGCGCGAAGGAGAACGGCGACCGCGTGCGCCTGCGTTTCGGCACCGACGGCTGGCGCGAGGCACTGATCGCCACGGCGGCGCCCGGCCGCGTGCGCGGGCGACCGCGCAACAGCAGCCTGTCGCTCCTCGATGCCCGGCGCATCCGCGGCAGCTGGCAGGACGGCGAAGCGGGCTACAGCCTGGAACTGGACCTGCCGCTCACCCTGCTCGACGGCCGCCTCGCCTTCGAAGTTGTCGACGCCGCCGGCGACGCGGACCGTGCGGCGCTCGGCAATCTCGACAGCAGGCCCGCGCCGGTCGTCGTGCGCCGGGCCGCGGCCCTGGATACGCACCTCGCGCGCTTTGCAGACCCGGGCACCCGGCTGCAGGCGCTCGACAGCCAGGGCTACCTCGCCGGTGTCGCCGCCGGTGGGCCCGCGCAGGGGAACGGCGACGAGGAGACGTTCTGGGCGCTGCGGGCGCTTTACCGCGGCATCCTCCGCGACCGCCCGCTGCCGGCGGCACCGGTCGCCCGCGCCGGGCGGCTGCCGGGCGCGGAGGTTGAACAGGCCCTGGCCGGCAATGCCGCGACCGCCTGGTACCGTGGCGAGGACGGCAGCGCCCGCGTCGCCGCCGCGGCGCCGGTGCTCGCGGGCGCCACTGTGATCGGCGCCGTACGCGTCAGCCAGGACAGCGAGCAGTACCTCGCCCTCGCCGATGCGGCGACCGGGCGGGTGCTTGCGCTCAGCCTGGCCGTGATGCTGTTCGCGGTGATCGTGCTCCTCGGCTACGCCAGCCTCCTCGGCTGGCGCATCCGCCGCCTTGGCCGGGCCACAGAGGCCGTAGTCAGTGACGACGGTGCCGTGGCCGCGGCCTTCCCGCGCAGCCAGGCCCGCGACGAGATCGGCGATCTCTCCCGACGCTTCGCGGACCTCCTCGAAGCCGTGGCCGGGTACAACGATTACCTCAGGCATCTAGCCCGGCAGCTCGGGCACGAGCTGCGCACGCCCATCGCCGTGATCCAGTCCTCCCTCGACAACCTGGAGGACGCCAGTCTCTCGCCGGCGGACCGCGCCACCTACCTGCAGCGCGCCCGCGACGGCCTGGGCAGGCTGGGTCGTATCCTCGCCGCCATGAGCGAGGCCTCGCGGCTGGAAGACAGCATTCGCGCGGCAGAACTCACAGCCGTGAGCCTGGCGCCGCTACTGGCGGAAGTGGTCGTGGCCTACGACGACAGCTACCCGGACCACTGCGTGCGCTTTTCCCCCGCGGCGGGCACGGACGCTGCGACGGTCCACGGCAGCGCGGAACTGCTGGTGCAGGCGCTCGACAAGCTGGTGGACAACGCCGCCTCCTTCGCCCCGGCGGGCAGCGCGATCACCGTCTCCCTGCGTCCGGCAACGGGTGGCTGGCAGCTGGCGGTGGAGAACCCGGGGCCGGCACTGCCCGACACGCTGCGCGGGCAGCTGTTCGAGCCCATGGTGTCGCTGCGCGCCGGGCGGGACGACTCGCCGCACCTCGGCCTAGGCCTGCACGTGGTGCAGCTCATCGCTAAGCGCCTGGGCGGCCGGGCAACGGCGGAGAACCGCCCGGGGAACGACGGCGCGGTCTTCAGCCTCTGGCTGCCGCGGCCAGCGGCGGTCAGTGCAGGAACGCCAGCTGCTTGAGCTCGGCCACCTGGTCGCGCAGCGCCGCGGCCTCCTCGAACTCGAGGTTCTTGGCGTGCTCGTGCATCTGCTTTTCCAGGGTCTCGAGCTTGCGCGCCAGGGCCGCCGGTGACAGGTTCTGCAGGTCTGCGCTGTAGCTGAGGCTGTCTTCAGCCACCTTGCGCCCCTTCGCCCGCGCCTTCGTGGGCATGCGCCGCGCCCCTTCCATGATGTCGGCGACGGACTTCTCCACGCCCTTCGGCGTGATGTGGTGCTCTTCGTTGAAGGCGACCTGCTTCTCGCGCCGGCGCGCCGTCTCGTCCATGGCCCGCTGCATGGAGCCGGTGACATTGTCGGCGTAAAGGATGGCGCGGCCGTGAAGGTTGCGGGCGGCCCGGCCGATGGTCTGGATGAGGGAGCGGTCCGAGCGCAGGAAACCTTCCTTGTCCGCGTCGAGGATGGCGACCAGCGCCACTTCGGGCATGTCGAGCCCCTCGCGCAGCAGGTTGATGCCCACGAGCACGTCGAACTTGCCGAGGCGCAGGTCGCGGATGATCTCCACGCGCTCCACCGTGTCGATGTCCGAATGCAGGTAGCGCACGCGGATGTCGTGCTCGGCGAGGTACTCAGTGAGGTCCTCGGCCATGCGCTTGGTCAGCGTCGTCACCAGCACTCGCTGGCCCGTCTCCAGCACGATGTGGATCTCGCCGAGGAGGTCGTCCACCTGGGTGCTGGCCGGACGCACCTCCACTGCCGGGTCCACCAGGCCCGTGGGCCGCACGACCTGCTCCACCACCTGCCCGGCGTGCGCCTCCTCGTAGGGCCCCGGCGTGGCGGAGACGAACACGGCCTGCGGCAGCAGCTGCTCCCATTCCTCGAAGCGCAGGGGCCGGTTGTCCAGCGCCGAAGGCAGGCGGAACCCGTACTCCACCAGCGTTTCCTTGCGCGAGCGGTCGCCCTTGTACATGGCGCCGATCTGCGGAATGGTGGCGTGGGACTCGTCGATGATGCACAGCGCGTCGTCCGGCAGGTACTCGAAGAGCGTCGGCGGCGGCTCGCCGGGGGCACGGCCGGAGAGGTAGCGGGAGTAGTTCTCCACCCCCTGGCAGTAGCCGAGCTCGCGGATCATCTCGATGTCGTAGCGCGTGCGCTGCTGCAGCCGCTGCGCCTCCACCAGCTTCTCGGCGGCCTTGAGCTGGGCCACGCGCTCCTCCAGCTCCACCTCGATGTGCTCGATGGCGTTCAGCATCACGTCCCGGGAAGTGACGTAGTGCGTCTTCGGAAAGATCGTGACCCGCGGCAGCCGGTCGCCGATGGCACCGGTGAGCGGGTCGAAGGTCACGATGTTCTCGATCTCCTCGTCGAAGAGCTCCAGGCGCACCGCCTCGGACTCGGCGTCGGCCGGGAAGATGTCGATAACGTCGCCGCGCACGCGGTAGGTGCCGCGGGAGAAGTCGACATCGTTGCGCGTGTACTGCAGCTCCGCCAGCTGCCGCAGGATCTCGCGCTGGTCCACCATCTCGCCGCGCGAAACGTGCATGACCATGCGGAAGTAGGACTGCGGGTCGCCCAGGCCGTAGATGGCGGACACCGTCGCCACCACCAGGCAGTCCCGCCGCTCCAGGAGCGCCTTGGTGGCCGACAGGCGCATCTGCTCGATGTGGTCGTTGATGGAGGCGTCCTTCTCGATGAAGGTATCCGACGACGGCACGTAGGCCTCGGGCTGGTAGTAGTCGTAGTAGGAGACGAAGTACTCCACCGCGTTGTCGGGCAGGAACTCGCGGAACTCGCCGTACAGCTGCGCCGCCAGCGTCTTGTTGTGGGCCATGACGATCGTCGGCCGCTGTACCCGCTCCACCACGTGGGCCATGGTGAAGGTCTTGCCGGAGCCGGTGACACCGAGCAGCGTCTGCGATGCGAGCCCCGCCTCGATGCCCTTGACCAGGGCGTCGATGGCCTTTGGCTGGTCGCCGGCGGGCTGGAACTTCGAGGCGACGCGGAAGGGTTTGCCGGTAGACACGGGCTGACTCCACTGATCGAGGCTAGCCCGCCATTATGACGAACTCCCCCGCCCCCTTGTAGGCTATGCGCCCCGTGCCCCAGCCCGCCCTGAAACCCACCCTGACAGTGTTGACCCCTGCCCCCTCCGTCAGTAGAATTCGCGCCTCTCGCCCCGCGTGAGACTACTCCGCCTTAGCTCAGTTGGTAGAGCAACTGACTGTTAATCAGTGGGTCGCTGGTTCGAGCCCAGCAGGCGGAGCCAAATTCCGAGAGGAGACAGGGGGTTACAGCGATGTAGCCCCTTTTTTTCGTCCGGGGGTCATGCCCCGGCAGCCACCAGTTACCTACAGCAACGGGA
>NZ_JAVJOA010000003.1:0-16324 GCF_040217025.1 Pseudohaliea sp.
GACACATCAGAATCAATGATTCATAAATGAATCGATGAGTCACTTGTGTCTGATAACTTTACTCCCCCGGGCAAGCCCGATGAGAGTGAGCCACCAATCCAACAAGTGCCCACACATCTGTCTTCATCTGTCTGTTAAGCAGCTCGCTCGGCGCCGGGCCGGGCGTTACCCGCCAAGACCATGTCTCGACCGGGAGGCGTATTATACAGTCGGAACCTCCGCTGGCAAGCGGTGATTCGATCTTTTTTTGATACGGGTCAGGCCGCCTCGAACAGGTGGTACTTCTTCTTGCCCAGGCGCACGAGGAAGAAGCGCCCATGGAGGGCCCGCCCGGCCGCGAAGCAGCCCGCCGGGTCGGCGTTGTCGTCCCGGGAAAGAGCCCGGCCGTTGACCAGCACGGCGCCGTTGCCGAGCGCATCCTTGACCTGCTTGCCGGACTTCGCCATGCCCGCTTCGACCAGCGTCTGGGTCAGCGTCTCGGGCAGCGCCGCCCGGTCCAGGGCGCTCGCCGGCAGGCCATCCAGCCGCAGCTGCGCAAAGTCGTCGGCCGACAGGGTCTCGAGGTCGCCGTCGAACAGGCAGCGCGTGATGCGCTCGGCCGCGGCCAGGCCCGCATCCCCGTGCACCAGCCGGGTCACCTCCCGGGCCAGCACACCCTGTGCTTCCGGGCGCCCCTGGCGCTCCGCATCGGCGCGCTCGATGGCCTCGATCTCGGCCACGTCCAGGAACGTGAAGTAGCGCAGGAAGCGGTAGACATCCGCGTCCGCGGTGCCCAGCCAGAACTGGTAGAAGGCATAGGGCGAGGTGCGCGCCGGGTCCAGCCAGACCGTGCCGCTCTCGGTCTTGCCGAACTTGGTGCCGTCGGCCTTGGTGATCAGGGGCAGTGTCAGGCCGTACACCTGCTTGCCGTGCAGGCGCCGGGCCAGGTCGATGCCGGCGGTGATGTTGCCCCACTGGTCCGAGCCGCCGAGCTGCAGGGAGCAGTCGTGACGGTTGGCCAGCTCAGCAAAATCCAGCGCCTGCAGGATCATGTAGCTGAACTCGGTGTAGCTGATGCCTGCGCCTTCGCGCTCGATCCGCTGGCGCACGGACTCCTTTTGCACCATGGCGTTGACGGAGAAGTGCTTGCCGATGTCGCGCAGGAACGTGAGCACATCCATGCCCTGTGTCCAGTCGAGGTTGTTCACCACAAGGGCCGACTGCGGCCCGGCATCGAAGTCGATGAAGCGCGAGACCTGGTCGCGGATCTTCTCCACCCAGCCGCCGATGACCTCGGGGGTGTTCAGCTGCCGCTCCTGCGCCTTGAAGCTCGGGTCGCCGATCAGGCCCGTGGCACCGCCCACCAGGGCGATGGGCCGGTGACCCGCACGCTGGAAGCGCTGCAGGGTCAGCAGCGGCACCAGGGACCCGATGTGCAGGCTGTCCGCCGTCGGGTCGAAGCCGCAATAGAGGGTGCGCATGCCGCCATCGAGCCAGCCCGGGAGCGCCTCCTCCCCGGCGAGCTGGAACAGGAGCCCGCGCGCGCGCAGGTCGGCGATCAGTGCACTACTCATGATGGCGGCTCACGGTTGCTGCGGTCGGCTGTCATCCCGGCGGGTGGACGGCACGTAGTAAAAAGAGGGCGCAAGATACCCCAACGACCATGGATTGCAACTGCCGGGCGGTAGCGGCATCCTGCGTTATACTTCGATCAGCATTTCTGCGGGCAAGAGCCGATGCAATTCAAGAAAGCGCCCCGCGGCGCCACGCCGCTGGCACAGCGACCCCGCGTTTCCCAGGGCCACCTGCTGGCCGTGGCCGCCCTGACGGCGGCCGTCGCGATCGCCGCCCTCGTGGCCCCGGGCGGCGACGTGGAGGCGAACCGCTCCCCGGAGGCTGAGGTGCCCGGCGCCATGGATGCCGCCATCGAGGTGGCCGAGAGCGGCGTCGACACGGCGGGCGCGCAGGAGCCGGCCCCGGCCGAGGCTGAGACCGCCGCCGAGCCGAAGGAATCGCCCGAAGCGGCGCCCGCCCCGGCCTGGCGCGAGCTCATCGTCCAGTCCGGCGACAATCTCTCCCTGCTGTTCAAGCGGGCCGGCTACGCCGATGGCGACGTCTACCGCATCGTGCATACGGCGCCGCAGGGAAAGGCGCTCGAGCGCATCTACCCGGGCCAGACCATCGGCTTCCTGGCCGACGATGCCGGCGAGCTGGCCGCCGTGCGCCACGTGATCGACCCGCTGCACAGTGTCGTCTACCGGCGCATGGACGGCGGCTACTCCAGCGAGCGCATCGACCGCGAGCCGGAAGTGCGCCTGGCCTGGGCCTCCGGCGAGATCGACACGTCCCTGTTCCTCGCCGGCCGCGACGCCGGCCTGTCGAGCAACCTGGTGATGGAGCTGGCCAACCTCTTCGGCGGTGTCATCGACTTCGCGCTCGACCCGCGCAAGGGCGACACCATGCACGTGCTCTACGAAGAGCTGTACCTCGACGGCGAGCGTTTCGACGAGGGCAACATCATCGCCGCCTCCTTTACCAACAAGGGCGAGACCTTCAACGCTTTCCGCTACACCGACAGCGCCGGGCAGGCGAGCTACTACAATGAAAACGGCGTGAGCATGCGCAAGGCCTTCCTCATGGCCCCGGTGGACTTCACCCGCATCAGCTCCAACTTCAACCTCAAGCGCCTTCACCCGATCTACAAGACCACGCGGCCGCACCGCGGCACCGACTACGCCGCGCCCCGCGGCACGCCGGTTTTCGCCTCCGGTGACGGCCGGGTGATTGAGGCCGGCTATACCCGTGCCAACGGCAACTACGTGTTCATTCAGCACGGCGAGCGCTACATCACCAAGTACCTGCACCTGAACAAGCGCAAGGTCCGCCAGGGCCAGCGCGTGGTGCAGAGCCAGGTCATCGGCACCGTGGGTTCCACGGGCGCCGCCACCGGGCCGCACCTGCACTACGAATTCCTCGTGGATGGCGTGCACCGCAACCCGCGAACCATCCACAAGCTGCTGCCGAAGGCCAAGTCGCTCGCCGCGGCCGAGATGCCCGCCTTCCGCAGCGCCATCACCGGGGTGAGCCAGCAGCTGGCCCAGCGCCAGACCGAGACCCGCCTCGCCAGCGCCGGGGGCCCGGGGACCGGCACCGCCACCGCCGCGCCCTGATCCGCCGTGGCCCCGGCTTACTACCTGGGCCTCATGTCCGGCACCAGCGTCGACGGCGTCGACGCGGCGCTCCTCGCCTTCGATGAAGACCTCGCGTGCGACCGCTTCGACGTCCTCGCCACCCTGGGCCGCCCGCACCCGCCCGCGCTCCGTGACGCCATCGCCACCCTGTGCACGCCCGGCGAAGACGGCCTCGACGAGGCGGGCCGGGTGGACCGCGAGGTCGCCGTGGCCTTCGCAGACACCGCCCTCGCCCTCCTTGAAAGCAGCGGTATCGACGCGGCCCGGGTAAGCGCTATCGGCTCCCATGGCCAGACCGTCCGCCACCGTCCCGGGGGCAACACCCCTTTCACGCTGCAGCTCGGGGACCCGAACACGATCGCCGAGCGCACCGGCATCACCACCGTGGCGGATTTCCGCCGCCGCGACATCGCCGCCGGCGGCGAGGGCGCCCCCCTGGCACCGGCCTTCCACCGCGCCTGCTTCGGCGCCGCGGGCTGCTGCCGGGCCATCGTCAACATCGGCGGCATCGCCAATGCCACGCTCCTCGACGGGGAAACGCTGGTCGCCGGCTTCGATACCGGGCCCGGCAACACGCTCCTCGACGCCTGGAGCCGGCGCCACCAGGGGGCCGACTACGACGCCGGCGGTGCCTGGAGCGCCGAGGGCACGGTTATCCCGGCCCTCCTCGACGGCGCCCTGTCGGATGCCTTCTTCCAGCGCGCGGGCCCGCGCAGCACCGGGCGTGAGCATTTCAGCGAGGCCTGGCTGGACAGCCTGCTCGCCGCAGTACCGGACGCCGACCCGCGCGATGTGCAGGCCACGCTGGCGGCACTCACGGCGCAGGGGATCATCCGCGGCCTGGAACGCGCGGGCTTCCCTGCGGACGAGGTCTACGTCTGTGGCGGCGGGGCACACAACGACGACCTGATGCGTCGCCTGCACCGGGCCCTCGAGCCCGCGCGGCTTGCCACCACGCAGGCGCTGGGGCTGGACCCGGACTGGGTAGAGGCAGCGGCTTTCGCCTGGCTGGCGCGGGAAACGCTGGCCGGCCGGCCCGGCAATGCACCGGCGGTTACCGGCGCGGCGGGGCCGCGGGTTCTAGGGGGAATCTATCCGGGCAGCGCCGGCGGGCGCTGGGTGGTGCCGGGGTCGGGCGGCTAGCTAGCCCCTTTCAGATAGCGAAGGACGCGCCGCAGCCGCAGGTAGTCGTCGCGTTCGGGTTGTTGACGATGAAGCGGGAACCCTCGAGGCCCTCGGTGTAGTCGACCTCGGAGCCGGCGAGGTAGGGGAAGCTCATCGGGTCCACGAGCACCGTCACCCCGTCCATCTCGATGGCGGTGTCGTCTTCGGCCACCTCCTCGTCGAAGGAGAAGCCGTACTGGAACCCGGAGCAGCCACCGCCGGTGATGAAGACGCGCAGCTTGAGATCGGCGTTCTCTTCTTCCGACACGAGTTCACGCACCTTGCGCACGGCATTGGGCGAGAGGGTCAGGCTGTTCGGGTCAAAGGCTGTGGCGACGGTCATTGGCGGAATGCGCCCTGGCGTTCAAACAAGTTCATGGAGTATGCGAAGCCCTAGCAATTCAGTCAAGTATTGCGGCCGGCACCCGCAACCCGGGGGCCGGCGCGGCCTCAGGGCAGCAGCCCCGGATGGCCGAGCCCCTCGGTCTCCGGCAGGCCCAGCATGAGGTTCATGCACTGGATGGCCTGGCCGGAGGCGCCCTTGACGAGGTTGTCCTCCGTGGCCATGACCACCGCAGTATCCCGCCCCTGGGGCACCGTCACCGCGAGCTGGCAGCGGTTGGCCCCGCGCACCACCCGGGTCTGCGGGTGCTGGCCCGCGGGCAGCACGTCGACAAACGGCTCGTCGGCGTAGTAGTCCTCGAACACCGGCTGCAGGTCCAGCCCCGGGGTATGCAGGCGGGCAAAGCAGGTGGCGTGAATGCCCCGGATCATCGGCAGCAGGTGCGGCACGAAGGTCACCCCCACGGGCTCGCCGGCGAGGTCGCCGAGGGACTGCTCGATCTCCGGCTGGTGCCGGTGGCCGCTAGCCCCGTAGGCTTTGAAGTTGTCACTCGCCTCGGTGAGGATGTTGTCGAGCTTCGCCTGCCGGCCGGCGCCGCTGACCCCGGAGGCGGCGCTGGCGATGAGCTGCCCCGGGTCCACGAGCCCGCCTGCGAGCAGCGGCGCGAAGGCCAGCTGGATCGCCGTGGGATAGCAGCCGGGGCAGGCGACGAGGCGCGCGTCCACGATCGCCGAGCGGTAGAACTCGGGAAGGCCGTACACCGCCTCGGCCAGCCGCTCCGGGCAGGCGTGGGTCTCGCCGTACCACGCGGACCAGGTGTCGGCATCGCGCAGGCGGAAGTCGGCGGACAGGTCGATCACCCGGGCGCCGGCATCGAGCAGCGCCGGCACACTGTGCATGGCCACGTTGTGCGGCGTGGCAAAGAAAACGACGTCGCAGGCGGCAAGTGCGACGGTATCCGGCTCAGTGAAACTGAGGTCACAGGTTCCGCGCAGGTTCGGGAACAGCTCGTCCGCCCGGCGGCCGGCCTCGCCCCGGGAGGTGATGAGCACGACCTCGGCCCCGGGGTGCGCCGCGAGCAGTCGCAGCAGCTCCACGCCCGCGTAGCCCGTGCCTCCGACGATGCCGACCCTGACCATGCTGCCTCCGTTGAAAGTGCTTGCCGGCCCGCCGCCGCGAGCGGCGGGCAAACTGCTATGATCGCATTTTTCACTGGCATCGGTCAGCGCCGTGCGCAATACCCTGGGCAGCTTCCGCCGCTCTCTCACCCGCTACGAGTCGACCCTCGCCTATGCATTGCTGGGCGTCGTGGGCGGCCTGGCGTCGGGCGGCGTGGTGCTGGCCTTCGAGGCGGCCATCGTCGCCCTCGGTGAACTCTGGGGCGTGAACGGCGGCGAGGCCTTCGAGACGCTGCCGCGCTGGCTGCTGTTCGCGCTGCCGGCGGGGGGCGGCCTGCTCCTCGGTGCCGCGTTCAGCCTGCTGCCGAGGGAGCAGCGCGAGGTCGGCATCCTGCACGTAGTCAGCCGGCTGCACTACCATTACGGGGTGCTGCCGCTGCGCAACGCGCTGGTGCAGTTCTTCGCCGGGGCGCTGGCCCTGGCCTCGGGGCAGTCCGGGGGCCGCGAGGGCCCTGGAGTGCACCTGGGCGCGGCTGTGAACAGCCTGCTCGGCCAGCGCCTGTCCCTGCCCAACAACAGCCTGCGCGTGGCCATCGCCTGCGGGACCGCCGGCGGCATCGCCGCGGCCTTCAACACGCCCCTGGCCGGCGTGATCTTCGCCATGGAGGTCATCGTCGCCGAGTACACCGTGGCCGGCTTCGTCCCGGTGATGCTCGCCGCGGTGGCGGCCTCGGCCATCAGCCGCGGCCTCGCTTTCGGCTTCCCGGTGTTCACCCTGCCGCCGGTCGAGCTCAACTCGCTCTGGGAAATCCCTTTCATTCTCTTCGTGGGGCTCTGCTGCGGGGCCGCCGGTGCGCTGCTCATCCGCCTCGTGCTGCTCTCCGCGGGCTCCCGGCAGCGCCCGGTGCTGCTGCGCTTCACGGTCGCCGGGGTGCTCACGGGCTGCCTCGCGCTGCTGGTTCCCGAGGTGCTCGGCATGGGCTACGACTCGCTGCGGCGCATTCTCGCCGGCGAGAGCACGCTGGTGCTCCTCGCGGCGCTCGCCGTCACCAAGCTGCTGGCCACCAGCGTGAACCTGGGCTTCGGGCTGCCCGTGGGGCTCATCGGCCCGAGCCTGATCATCGGCGCCTGCATCGGCGGCCTCCTCGGCCAGCTCGGCCCGACCCTGCAGCCCGCGCTCGCGTCGGACATGACGCTCTACGTGATCATCGGTATGGCGGCGACCATGGGCACGGTGCTCGGCGCTCCGCTGGCCGCCAGCATCGCGGTCATCGAGCTCACCCAGACCACGGCGGTCGCCATGCCGGCGCTGTTGGCCATCGTTGCCGCCAACCTCGTCAACACCGCGCTGTTCCGCCAGCGGGCGGTGCACCACGCGCTCCTTCGCCAGCTCGAGCGCGCGGTGCCGGAGGACCCCCTAGGGCAGTTCCTGCACCGGGTGGACGTCACCTCGGGCATGAACACCAGCGCCGTGCGCGTGCCGGCAAAGATCAGCCCCGAGGCGCTCCGTGCCCTCGCGGTGCAGGTCCCGGACTGGTGCGTCATCCACCGCGACGAGGAGGACCTGTTCCTCCTACGCGGCGAGGACCTGCTGGCCTGGGAGGCCGGCGAGCGCCCGCCCCTGCCGCCGGAAGAAGGCGAGGATCCGGCCCTGCTGGACCTGACCGGCGCCGACCTGCGCCGCTGGACCATCACCCGGGTCCCCGAGCAGGCCACGCTGCGCCAGGCCATGGACGTGCTGCGCCGCGAGACCGTCGAGGCGGCCTGCGTCTACGGCCGGCTGCCCACGGGCAAGCGCAGCCTGCGCGGCATCGTCACCCGGGAGCGCATCGAGCGCTACTCCCTGTCATTCATCTATAGCGAGAGCTAAGGAAATCGCCATGCTGTGGTTGCGTGCCCTGCACATCATCTTCGTCGTCTGCTGGTTCGCCGGCCTGTTCTACCTGCCCCGGATCTTCGTCTACTTCGCCGCCAGCGAGGACAGCGCGACCCGGGCGCAGCTGGCCGTGATGTCCCGCCGCCTGTACCGCTTCGTCACGCCCTTCATGGTGCTGACGGTGGTCTTCGGCGTAGGGATGATCACCCTGGCGCCGGACTACTACCTGAGCGCCACCTGGCTCTGGCTCAAGCTCGCCGGCGTGGCCTTTCTCATCGTCTATCACTTCCAGTGCGGCCGCTACGTAAAGGCCATCAACGCCGACTCGGACAGCCACAGCCACGTGTTCTACCGCTTCTTCAACGAGGTGCCGGTGCTGTTCCTCTTTGCCATCGTGTTCCTGGTGGTGCTGAAGCCCTTCTGATCGAGCCTTTCTTGATCCCACCCGCTTGATGCACTCCCCTTGACGGGGCGCCTGGACCCGCCGCGGGGTTGTTGACGGGGAGGACGAAGGCCCATAATCCGGGGGCTTCAAGCTCCGCCGGAGCCCGTCTTACCCTGCAGTGAGGACAGCATGGTCACATCGCAAGCCCTATTCGAGCGCGCCAACGCCCATATCCCCGGCGGCGTGAATTCACCGGTGCGGGCCTTCAAGGCCGTCGGCGGCACGCCGGTGTTCATCGACCGCGCCGACGGCGCCTACCTCTTCGACACCGACGGCAACCGCTACATCGACTACGTGCTGTCCTGGGGCCCCATGATCATGGGCCACAACCACCCCGAGGTGCGCGAGGCGGTGGTCCGCCAGGCCGAGAAGGGCCTGTCCTTCGGCGCGCCGACGGAGCTCGAGACGCAGCTGGCCGACCGGATCTGCGAAATCATGCCGAACATGGACCTGGTGCGCATGGTGAACTCCGGCACCGAGGCCACCATGAGCGCCATCCGCCTCGCCCGTGGCTACACGCACCGCGACAAGATCGTGAAGTTCGAAGGCTGCTACCACGGTCACTCCGACTCGCTGCTGATCAAGGCCGGCTCCGGCGCCCTCACGCTCGGCGTGCCCAGCTCCCCGGGGGTACCGGCCTGCCTTGCCGAGCACACCATCACCCTTACCTACAACGACACCGAGGGCCTGCGCCAGTGCTTCGCGGAGCACGGCGACAAGATTGCCTGCCTGATCGTCGAGCCGGTCACCGGCAACATGAACTGCGTGCTGCCCAAGCCCGAGTTCCTTACCGCCATGCGCGAGGTGTGCAACGAGAGCGGCGCCGTGTTCATCCTCGACGAGGTGATGACCGGCTTCCGCTTCGGGCCCCACGGTGCGCAGGGCCACTACGGCATCGAGGCGGACCTCACCACCCTGGGCAAGATCCTCGGCGGCGGCATGCCCGTGGGCGCCTTCGGCGGCAAGCGCGAGATCATGGAGCACATCGCGCCCCTCGGCCCCGTGTACCAGGCAGGCACGCTCTCCGGTAACCCGATCGCCATGGCGGCGGGGCTCGCCACCATGGACATCATCACCCGGCCGGGCTTCTACGAGCCGATCTTCGAGCGCACCGAGCGCCTCTGCCACGGGCTCGAGGCCGCGGCGGACAGCGCCGGCGTGCCCTTTACCACGAACCACGCGGGCACCATGTTCGGCGGCTTCTTTACCAGCGCACCAAAGGTGGAAAACTATGCCGACGTCATGGCCTGCGACACCAAGACCTTCGGCCGCTTTTTCCACCGCATGCTCGAGCACGGCGTCTACCTGGCGCCGGCCTCCTACGAGGCGGGCTTCATGTCCGCGGCGCACACGGACGAGGACATCGACAAGACCATCGAGGCGGCGAACATCGTCTTCCACATGCTGACTGCCGGGAGTTCCGGCGCATGAGCTTCGCCAGCAGCCGGGGGCCCTACCCGACCACCCGCATGCGCCGGCTCCGGGCCAGCACTTTCGCCCGCGCCCTGGTCCGGGAGCACGGCCTGACCCCGGCGGACTTCATCCTGCCGGTGTTCGTCCTCGAGGGCAGCGGCGAGCGCGAAGCCGTGCCTTCCATGCCCGGCGTGGAGCGCCTCTCCGTAGACCTGCTGGTGGAGCTCGCGAAGGAGGCGCACGGCCTCGGCATCCCCGCCATCGCCCTGTTCCCGGTGGTGCCTGCGGAGCGCAAGAGCCTGCAGGCCGAAGAAGCCTACAGCGCCGACGGCCTCGCCCAGCGTGCCGTGCGCGCCCTGAAAGACGCGGTGCCGGAACTCGGCGTGATGACCGACGTCGCCCTCGACCCGTTCACCACCCACGGCCAGGACGGCATCATCGACGACGACGGCTACGTGCTCAATGACATAACGAAAGACGTGCTCGTGAAGCAGGCCCTGTCCCACGCCGAGGCCGGCGCCGACGTGGTCGCTCCCTCCGACATGATGGACGGGCGCATCGGCGCCATCCGCGAGCTGCTCGAGGCCGAGGGCCACGTGAACACGCTGATCATGTCCTATGCCGCCAAGTACGCCTCGAGCTACTACGGCCCCTTCCGCGACGCCGTGGGCTCGGCCGGCAACATCAAGGGCGGCAACAAGTTCAGTTACCAGATGGACCCGGCAAACAGCGACGAAGCCCTGCACGAGTGCGCCCTGGACCTCGCCGAGGGCGCGGACATGATCATGGTCAAGCCAGGCATGCCCTACCTCGACATCGTCCGCCGGGTGAAGGACGAGCTCAAGGCGCCTACCTTTGCCTACCAGGTGAGCGGCGAGTACGCCATGCACAAGGCCGCCTTCGCCAACGGCTGGCTGCAGGAGGAGGTGGTGATGCTCGAGTCGCTGCTGTCCTTCAAGCGCGCCGGCTGCGACGGCATCCTCACCTACTTCGCCCTGGACGCGGCGCGAGCGCTGCAGTAACGGCGTAACCGGTGCGCACCGCCGCCCTGCTCCTCGCCGCCGCCCTCGTTCCCCTCCCCGGGCACGCCGAGTGCGGCTGCCTCTGGGAGGGCAGCTTCGCCGACGTGCAGGCGGGGGCGGACCTCGTGGTCGCCGGCACCGTCGCGCAGCGCAAGGGCAACTCCATCGACATCGCCATCGGCCGCACCCTGCGCGGGGAAGGCTGGCGCGAACAGGTGCGCGTGTGGCTGAAAACCGGTGACTACTGCCGCCCGCCGGCGGACGACTTTCCCGAGGGCAGCCGCTGGGTGCTGGCGCTGTCGCGCATCGACGCCGTCCCCGAGGGCGGCTTCAACCCGGCCACGCCGAACCAGAGCTACGGCCGCGAGGGCGACTACGTGCTCTCGAGCTGCGGCGGCTACTGGCTGCGCTGGACCGGCGACGCGGTCACCGGCAACCTCGTCGACGCGCCGCGCTGGGCGCGGGAGCCGGAGATGACCCCGGTGCTGCTGGACGTGCTCGCGGCCTACGTCGCCGGCCGCATCGACAAGACGCGGCTGAAGGAGGCCAGCCGGGAGGACCCGGCCCTGCGCGAGCTCATGCTCAACACCCGCCAGTTCCTCATCCACGGGGACGCGGCGGAGCCCGAGTAGCTCAGTCGCGCCGCCAGGGTGGCCGCCCGCCGCTCGGGCCGGTCACGAGGTCCATCAGCTCGTCGAGCATGCGCAGCGACAGGCCCCAGATACGCCGCCCCTCGTAGAAATAGCAGGGCAGCGTCAGGGAGACAGGCTTGCGCTCCCAGACCATGGTCTCCCGGTTATCGGTGTCGAGGAGGAACTCCAGCGGCACCCAGACCACCTCGGCCACCTCGTGGTTGGGAGCGAAGGCGACCTCCCGGCGCAGGCGGAAGACGAAGGGGCTGACCGCCATACCGAGGCCGCGGATCCGCGAGCGGGCATTCACCTCCGACAGCCGGCCGACGCACTCGTCGGCTTCGAGCACGAGACCGACTTCCTCCTCCGTCTCGCGCACCGCGGTGGCGAAGCCGTTAGCGTCGATGCGCTCCATGCGCCCGCCCGGGAAGGCCATCTGCCCCGACCACGGGTCCCCGGGACGCTCCGCCCGGCGGATCATCAGCACGCACAGCTCGCCCTCGCGCACCTGCAGCACGAGCGCGACCGCGCAGCGTTTCATGAAGGGGCGCAGCCGGTGGCGCTTCGGGCGGTGGTCGGCGAGGCGGGTCTCGACGAGGTTCAGGAGTGCAACAGACACGGGGCCGGGGCTTTGAGGCTTGCGCCCGATTAAGCCAGCCGTGTCCCGTTGAAGCAAGGGAGCCGGCCGTTGTCGCGCCATCCACCGGCTCCTACAATCGCGGGCCCGTCCCGCTGGAGCCCGCCGTGAACGCCCCCGACACTCTCCTCACCGTCGAGAACCTCACCGTGAGCTACCGCGCCCGCCCCGTGCTGCGCGGCCTGTCGCTGACCATCCACCGGGGGGAGCAGTGGGCGGTGCTCGGCCCCAACGGCGCCGGCAAGACCACCCTCGCCCGCGTGCTCGCCGGCGAACTCGGCCACTACAGCGGCAGCGTGGAGCGCACCGACACCCTCGCCCACCACGGCATCGCCTACGTCTGCTTCGAGCGGGCGCGGGCCCTGGTGGACCGGGACCGAAAGCTCGACGTCTCGGAATTCAGCGCCGATGCCCGCGACCCGGGCACCCGGGTCAGCGACCTGCTGCCGGCCACGGCGGACCGCGATCACTGGGTCGAGCTGCTGGGCCTCGGCCCACTGCTCGACCGCGGCCTGCGCTACCTGAGCACCGGCGAAATGCGCAAGACGCTTCTCGCCAGCGCTATCCTGCAGCGCCCCGGGCTGCTCATCCTCGACAGCCCCCTCGACGGTCTCGACGCGGCGAGCCAGGAGAAGCTGCACCTGGCCCTCGACACGCTGCTGGCGGGCGACCAGCCGGTGCTGCTGCTGGCGCGGGACCCGGCCGACGTTCCGGCCGCCATCAACCGCGTGCTGCTCCTCGACGCCGGGCGCGTCGCGGCCGCCGGCGAACGGGATGCCGTCCTCGCCGCACCCGGTACCGAAGCCCTCATGCTGCCGCCGCTGCCGCCCCTGGGTGACCTGCCCCCGCCGCCGCCCGGCGCGCCGCGGGCACCGGCCGACGCGCCGCTCATCACCCTGCGCGACATCGACGTCAGCTTCGATGATACGGCCGTGCTCGCCGGCGTGAACTGGACCTTCGACCACGGCCAGCACTGCGCCATCGCCGGCCCCAACGGCTGCGGCAAATCCACGCTGCTCGGCCTTATCACCGGCGACAACCACAAGGCCTACGGCCAGGACGTAACCCTGTTCGGCCGCCGCCGCGGCAGCGGTGAAAGCGTCTGGGATATCAAGCGGCACTTCGGCCAGGTGGACACGCAGCTGCAGCTCACCTTCGCCCGCGGCATGCGCGTGGTGGAGGTGGTGACCTCCGGCTTCTTCGACAGCGTCGGCCTCTACGACGACTGGGGCGACAGCCAGCGCGCCCTGGCCGAGGCCTGGCTCCGGGCGCTGGCCCTCGGCGACCTTGCCGCGGCGCGCTTCGACGACCTCTCCTTCGGCCTGCAGCGCATGGTGCTGCTCGCCCGGGCCATGGTGAAGGGCCCGCAGGTGCTGGTGCTCGACGAACCCACCCTGGGCCTCGATGCCTGGCACCGCCGGCTGCTGCTGCGGGCCGTGGACCACGTGGCCGCCGGCAGCGACAGCCAGCTCCTCTTCGTCAGCCACTCCGCCGGCGACCGGCCGGCGTGCATCAACCAGCGGGTGGATTTCGTGGCGAGGGACGGCGCCTTTACCGTACGCGTCAGCGGGTAAAGCGCGCCAGCGCGCTGCACTCGCTGCCGTGGCAGTAGAGCAGCCCGCGCTCGGCGAAGGCCTTCGCCTGGGCGGCGTTGCCGGCCGCGGCGTGGGTCCGCGCCAGCTCCAGGTAGAGCGCGCCGCGCGCCGGGTCCAGCCGCTGCGCCCGCTCCAGCAGCGCCAGGGCGCGCTCCGTTTCGCCGCCTTCGCGGGCATCCCGCGCCTGGGCGAGAAGGCCGGTGACCGCGTCGGTCGCGGGTTCCACGGGCGGGGGAGCCGGCTCGGGCGCCGGCGTGGGCGGGCGGCTCTCCCCGGGCGGTGTGACCACCGGTGCGGGGGCCTCCCGCGGCGGGCTGCCGGCACAGGCGACGAGGAAGGCGGCGAGGGCGAGGACCAGCAGCGGGCGCAGGTTCATGATTCGTCTCCGAAAAGGCGCTGGAACCAGTCCCGCACCGGGTTGCCGCGGCGAGCGCAGGGGCTTCGGCCCTCGGGCTCGCTGCCATCGATAAAGGGTAACAGCCGCGCGCCCTCGCAGCCCTCGCGGCTCTTAAGCCCCGTGGCCTCGTCCACCCAGTGCAGGGACACGCCGCCGGGCATGCGGTAGGCGAGCGGGCGGCGCGCCGCGGCGGCCATGAAGTCCGACCAGATACGCCCGGCGCCGGTGGCCCCGGTGAGCCCCGTGGCCCGGTTGTCGTCGTGGCCGATCCAGCTCACCGCCAGCAGGTCACCGGAGAAACCGGCAAACCAGGAGTCGCGGAAGCCGTCCGTGGTCCCCGTTTTGCCCGCCACCGCGAAGGCCTGCGGCAGCCGGCGGTAGACCGTGCGCCCGGTGCCCTCGCGAACTACCGCGCGCAGGGCGTAGTGCAGCAGGTGCACGGCGCGCTGGTCCACGCGCCGGTCGTAGGCCAGCGGGTAGCGCTTCAGCGGTTCGCCGTGGGCATCGACGATATCGCGGATGCTGCGCAGCGGCATGCGGAAGCCGCCGGCGGCGATGGCCTGGTAGAGCCGCGCGATCATCAGCGGCGAGTACTCCCCCGCCCCCAGGGCCACCGCCGGCACGGCCGGCGCTTCGGGCAGACCCAGGCGCTCGAGCATGTCGTGCACCCGGTCGACCCCGAGCTCGAGGCCGAGGCGGGCACTGGCCACGTTGTAGGACTTGGCGAGCGCGGCGTAGAGCGGCACCTCGCCGTGGAAGGTCTCCTCGAAGTTCTCCGGCTCCCACACCTGCCCGCCCTTTGCCTCGTGGCGCAGCGGGCTGTCGTCGATGCGCGTGGCCAGCGTGTAGCGCTCCGGCTGCTCCAGCGCCGCCAGGTACACCGCCGGCTTGAGCAGGGACCCGGCGGGCCGGCGCGCATCCAGCGCCCGGTTGAAACCGGCGTAGCGCACCTGCCGGCCGCCCACCAGCGCCGCCACCTCGCCCGTGTCCACCCGGGTGACGATGCTCGCCGTCTCCAGGTCGCCGTCGAGGCCGCCGAGGACGGCGTCGGTGCTGCGCTCCAGCTGCCGCTGCAGGATCGGGTCGAAGGGCGTAAAGATGCTCAAGCCCAGGGTCGCCAGGTCCTCCTCCCGGTACTCCTCGCGCAGCTGCCGGCGCACGAGGTCGAGATAGGCCGGGAAGGCGTCGCGCACCCGCGGCGCCCGGTTCACTCCCAGGGGCATGGCCTTGGCCACCGCCGCCTGTCCGTCGTTGATAATGCCGGCCTCGGCCATCTCGTCGAGCACGAGGTTGCGCCGCTCGGTCGCCCGCGCCGGGTTGCGCAGCGGGTTGTACAGGCTCGGCCCCTTGATCATGCCCACCAGCAGCGCCTGCTGGTGCAGGCCCAGCTGCGGGAGCGGCGCCTGGAAGTAGTGCCGCGCCGCCAGCGCAAAGCCGTGGATGGCGCGCGGCCCCTCCTGGCCGAGGTAGACCTCGTTCAGGTAGCTCTCGAGAATGGCGTCCTTGCTGTAGTGCAGCTCCAGCAGCACCGCCATGGCGATCTCGGTGAGCTTGCGCACGATGGTGCGCTCCGGGGTCAGGTAGTAGTTCTTCACCAGCTGCTGCGTGATGGTGCTGCCGCCGGCCACCACCCGACCGCTGCGC
Source organism: Pseudohaliea sp. (assembly GCF_040217025.1). Lineage (GTDB taxonomy): Bacteria > Pseudomonadota > Gammaproteobacteria > Pseudomonadales > Halieaceae > Pseudohaliea. The sequence continues at coordinate 15,457 of NZ_JAVJOA010000003.1, forward strand.
AGGTTGGAGAAAGCCGCCCGGGCAATGCCCGTGATGGAGAAGCCCCAGTGCTCGTAGAAGCGCCGGTCCTCCACGGTCAGCAGCCCCGCCACCAGTGTCTCCGGCACGTCGTTAAGCCGCACCAGGATCCGGTCTTCCCCGTGCGACGGGTATATGCCGCCGATCTGCAGCGGGTCCAGCCGCATGAGCGGCACGTCCTCGCTGCCGCTCACCAGCGCCGACACCCGGCCACCGCTCAACACCAGCCGAACGCCCCGCGCCGGCTCCCGCTCACTGGGGAACGCGAACCCGCGCGTGTAGATGTCGAAGACGCTGCCGTTGCGCGAATACTGTCCCGGCGCCCGGGCGCTGTTAACTGGCCTGTAACCGAGCAGTTCCAGCTCCCAGGCCAGGTCCTCCGCCGACAGCGGCGCCCCCACGAACAGCTCCAGCGGCCGTGCATACACTTTCGCCGGCAGCGCCCACATGCGATCGGAGAAGGTCGCCGTGATCCGCGCATCGAGCATCACCACGCCCACGCCGGCGAGGACCAGGAGCACGATGGCGAGTTTGAGCAGCGGCCGGCGGGTTTTCGTCATGGGCGGCGAGTTTACCTTATCGGGATTTGGCTTCGGGGCGCTATTAATGTCCGCTTCGGTGCCAGTAGCGCCGGCCCGGGCGGTGGGACAGGGGGTGCCGGGACCGCAAAAACGCCATCCATGGCAGCTCGACAGCGGACATCCATGTCCGCTGACGCCCCGGAACCCCCTACTACCACGCCCGCCCCTACCGCCTTCAAGTTTCCTGCAAGGCTCGAACTTCTCTTGCGCTGTCTGAGCTGATGCCTCTGACGTTGGCACGGAGCAGGCCCGGGCGGTGGGACAGGGGG
>NZ_JAVJOA010000012.1:0-337299 GCF_040217025.1 Pseudohaliea sp.
GACACATCAGAATCAATGATTCATAAATGAATCGATGAGTCACTTGTGTCTGATAACTTTACTCCCCCGGGCAAGCCCGATGAGAGTGAGCCACCAATCCAACAAGTGCCCACACATCTGTCTTCATCTGTCTGTTAAGCAACGCGTTCAGCGCCGGGCTGAACGTCTCGTCGTGGGCAGTGCCCCTGACCGAGGACGCGCATTATACGCAGGGCTGAATGCCCCGCAAGGGCTTTGACGAAAATTTTTCAGAAAAATGTCAGCGCGGTTACGAAGGGCCCTTCAGGCTCCCCTGCTGGAGCGGCGCCGGCGCACGAGCATGACCGGCCCGGACGCCGCATAGGCCAGGAAAACCAGCAGGAAAACCCGCGGCGGGTCCACCGTCACCAGGCTGAAGCCGAGCACGACGAGGAGGATGACGACAAACGGCACGCGCCCGTGGAGATCGACCATCTTGAAGCTGTAGTAGGGAAAGTTCGCCACCATGAGGATGCCGGTGACGGCGGTGAGCAGGGCGACCAGGACGGCCACCTCCACCGGCAGGGCATCGCCGACCCAGCCCAGGTCGTGACAGACCCACACCGTGCTGGCCATGATGCAGGCCGCCGCCGGGCTCGCGAGGCCCGTGAAGAAGTTCTTGTCGGCACTGTCGACCTGTGTGTTGAAGCGCGCAAGGCGCAGCGCCGCGCAGGCCACGTAGATGAACGCGGCGCTCCAGCCCAGCTTGCCGAGGTCGCCGAGGGCCCAGCTGAACACCACCAGGGCCGGCGCAACCCCGAAGGAGACCATGTCCGCAAGGCTGTCGTACTCGCCGCCGAACTTGCTGGCCGTGTTGGTCAGGCGGGCAATACGGCCGTCGAGGCCGTCGAAGACGAGCGCGAAGAAAATGGCGATCGGCGCGCTCTCGAAGTCTCCCCGCAGGGCGGCAACCACGGCATAGAAGCCGCAGAACAGCGCACCCGTGGTGAACAGGTTGGGCAGGAGGTAGACGCCGCGGCGCTTGACCGTGCGGCCGTTTTCGGAAACCTCCTCCTCGTGGTCGTCCACGAGCAGGTCGAGGCCGGCGGTCACCCGGCTGGCCTGGGCCGTCGCCTCGTCCTCCGGCAACTGCGTGGGCTCGGCGCCCTCCCGCTCCGGGTTGTAGTCGTTCATCGCTGGTCCTCCAGCGAGGTGGGGCGCCGATGATATCAAATCGGGCCCGGGTAAGTGCGCGCGGCAACCTCGCGCAGGGCCTGGATCGGCGGATTGTCGAGGCGCGAGGCGAGCGCTACCAGGCCGATGAGCAGTTCCGGCAGCGGTTCCTTGAGCGGCAGGGCCTCTACGCCGCCCGCCAGCCCGCCGCTCTGCATGACGATCTCCGGCGCAAAGCCCACCCCCAGGCCCAGGGCGACCATGGCGACGATGGCCTCATGGCCCGCCACCTGCGCATAGAGGCGTGGGCGGCGGATTCCCTGGGCGGCGAACCAGCGCTCGATGAGCACCTTGGTCACTCCGCGCTCCGGCACGATGAAGGGCACGCGGTCCCAGTCGATGGCCCCGCTGCGCGCCGCCGCGACGGCCAGCTGGCGGCGCACGGCGCAATCCGCCGTGGGGATGCAAAGGCACAGCGGGCTGCGCGCGAGGGCGAGAAAATCGAGGCGTGACGGCAGGTGCTCCGGGCGCAGCGTTACCGCGACATCGTCCCTGCCCTCCCCGACCCGGGCAAGGCCGTCCGCCTGGTCCCCGGTGTGCAGCATGAGATCGATGCCGGGGTAGGCATCGCGGAAGCGTTCCAGGACCGGTGAGAGAATGCTCCAGGACGCGGTCACCGAGCAGAAAAGACTCACCTCACCGGTCAGCTCACTCTCGCTGGAAAGCTCCCGGCGCAGCGCCTGCCAGTCCGCCAGCGAGCGCTGTGCATGGTCGCGCAGCGCGCGCCCGGCGGCCGTGAGGCGCATGCTGCGCTGGTCCCGCTCCAGCAGCGGCCGGCCCAGGTCCTCCTCCAGGCGCTGGATCGTCCGGCTCACGGCCGACACGGACAGGTGCAGCGCCTCGGCGCTCCGGGTGAAATTGAGTGTCGAGCAGACCGACAGGAAAACGCGCTGGCTCCGGGTATCCATGTGTTGCGTTATACGCAATACAGCTTCGCAAAGATAGCGTTTTACGCAATTTTGCCACCGGCGTATCCTGCCGGCGTCATTACAGGAGGAACCCCATGGCACAGAACTACTTCAACAGCCTGCCGCTGCGCGAGCAGCTGCAGCAACTGGGCAAGTGCCGCTTCATGGCACGCGAGGAATTCGCCGACGGCGTCGAGCCGCTGCGCGGCAAGAAGCTGGTCATCGTCGGCTGCGGCGCCCAGGGCCTGAACCAGGGCCTCAACCTGCGCGACAGCGGACTCGACGTCTCCTACGCCCTGCGCCGGGGCGCGATCGAGGAGCAGCGCCAGTCCTGGAAGAACGCCACCGGCAACGGCTTCGCGGTGGGCACCTACGAGGAGCTGATCCCGCAGGCGGACCTCGTGCTGAACCTCACCCCCGACAAGCAGCACAGCGCTGTCGTGTCCGAGGTCATGCCGCTCATGAAAGAAGGCGCCTGCCTGTCCTACTCCCACGGCTTCAACATCGTCGAGGAGGGCATGCAGATCCGCGACGACCTCACCGTGATTATGGTCGCACCGAAGTGCCCGGGCACCGAGGTGCGGGAGGAGTACAAGCGCGGCTTCGGCGTGCCGACGCTCATCGCCGTGCACAAGGAGAACGACCCGAAGGGCGAGGGCCTGACCCTGGCCAAGGCCTACGCGGCCGGCACCGGCGGCCACCGTGCCGGCGTGCTCGAGTCGTCCTTCATCGCCGAGGTGAAGTCCGACCTCATGGGCGAGCAGACCATCCTCTGCGGCATGCTCCAGACCGGCTCCATCCTCTGCTTCGACCGCATGGTCGAGAAAGGTGTGGACCCGGGCTACGCGGCCAAGCTGGTGCAGTACGGCTGGGAGACCATCACCGAGGGGCTGAAGCACGGCGGCATCACCAACATGATGGACCGCCTGGCCAACCCGGCGAAGCTCCGCGCCTTCCACCTCGCCGAGGAACTGAAGGACATCATGCGTCCGCTCTACGAGAAGCACCAGGACGACATCATGAGCGGCGTTTTCTCCTCCACCATGATGGAGGACTGGGCCAACGATGATTCCAACCTCCTGGCCTGGCGCGCGGCCACCCAGGACACCGCGTTCGAGAAGACGGACAACACGGCAACGGAAATCACCGAGCAGGAGTACTACGACAACGGCATCCTCATGGTCGCCATGGTCAAGGCCGGCGTGGAGCTCGCCTTCGAGGTCATGACCTCGGCGGGCATCATCGACGAGTCTGCCTACTACGAGTCCCTGCACGAGACGCCGCTGATCGCCAACCTGATCGCGCGCAAGAAGCTCTACGAGATGAACGTGGTGATCTCCGACACCGCCGAGTACGGCTGCTACCTCTTCGACCACGCCTGCCGCCCGCTGCTGGCGGACTTCATGGCGAGCGTTGAGACCGACGTGATCGGCACGGGCATGGGCGGCGACAGCGGCGTCGACAACCGCGAGCTCATCGCGGTCAATGAAGCCATCCGCTCGCACCCGGTAGAGATCGTCGGCAAGACGCTACGCGGTTACATGACCGCAATGAAGAGCATCCGCTGAAGCGGGTAGTGCACGATTAAGGCTGAGGCAGCACCGGGTAAGGGGGTGTCGCCCTGCCAACCCCGCCCGGGACGGCTGGTACCGCTTCCCGGGCGGGCCGTTGGGTCAAACCCCGGGGCGGCCGCTGCGGAACTCGACCGGAAATCGCTTCGCGATTTCTCGGGACTCGGACAGTCCTCGCGGAAAGCCCCGCCCCGGGGTTTGACCCAAAGCACGGCCTGAATGACCCGGGAAGCGGTACCAGCCGTCCCGGGCTCCCTGCCAAAACCACCGCACCGACTCCCGTAGCCAGGGCCGAATAAGCTCTAACTTTCGCTTCAGGGCCTAAGCACCTTCTCCCCCCGGGCAACCCCCGCCACCCCGGACCGCACGACCTCCAGTATCTGCAGGTCCGCCACGGCAGCGACAAAGGCGTCGAGCTTCTCCGTGGTGCCCACGAGCTGGATCGTGTAGCTCGACGGGGCCACGTCCACGATCTGGCCGCGGAAGATATCCGTCGTGCGCTTGAGCTCGTCGCGGTCCGTGCCCGCGGCGCGCACCTTGATCAGCATGAGATCACGCTCGATGTGAGCCCCCTCGGTGAGGTCGACGATCTTGACCACGTCCACCAGGCGGTTCAGGTGCTTGGTGATCTGCTCCATGTGATGATCGTCACCGATGGTGGTCAGCGTCAGCCGGGACAGCGTGGCGTCGTCCGTCGGCGCCACGTTCAGCGTCTCGATGTTGTAGCCGCGCTGCGAGAACAGGCCGACCACGCGCGAGAGGGCGCCGGGTTCGTTTTCCATCAGGATGGCAATGATACGGCGCATGTCAGCTCCTCTCGTTCTTGCTCAGCCACATGTCCTTCATGGAGCCGTTCGGCGCCACGTGCATGGGGTAGACGTGTTCCATGGGGTCCACGTAGACATCGAGGAACACCAGGCGGTCGCGCAGCGCAAAGGCCTCGTCCATGGCGGCATCGAGGTCGTTCTTGTCGCGGACCGTGATGCCGACGTGGCCGTAGGACTCCACCAGCTTCATGAAGTCCGGCAGGGAGTCCTCGTAGGTACTCATGGCGTAGCGCCCCTCGTACTGCATGTCCTGCCACTGCTTGACCATGCCGAGGTAATTGTTGCGCAGGTTCACGATCTTGATCGGCGTGTTGTACTGGCGGCAGGTGGACAGCTCCTGGATGTTCATCTGGATGCTGCCCTCGCCGGTCACGCAGGCCACCTCCGCCTCAGGGAAGGCGAGCTTCACGCCCATGGCGGCCGGCAGGCCGAAGCCCATGGTGCCGAGGCCCCCGGAGTTGATCCAGCGCCGGGGCTTGTCGAAGGGGTAGTATTGCGCCGCAAACATCTGGTGCTGGCCGACGTCAGAGGTGACGTAGGCCTCGCCGTTGGTCGCCCGGTAGAGGCTGCGGATCACGTCCTGCGGCATGATGTGCTCGCTCTCGCCGTAACGGCGGCCGGTGAGCAGGCCGTGCTTGCCGCGCCACTCCTCGATCTGGGCCCACCAGCGCTCGAGGGCGCCGGGTTCCGGCAGCGTTTCGTCGGCCTTGCCCTGGGTACTCTTCACCTGCTCGAGGAGATCCGCGAGCACCGCCTTTACGGGCCCGACAATGGGGATGTGGGCGCTGACGGTCTTGGAGATGGAGGCCGGGTCGATGTCGATGTGGATGATCCGCGCGCCCGGGCAGAACTTGCTGACGGTGTTGGTCACCCGGTCGTCGAAACGCGCGCCGACGGCGAGGATCACATCCGAATTGTGCATGGCCATGTTGGCCTCGTAGAAGCCATGCATGCCCAGCATGCCGAGAAACTGCCGGTCCGTGCCCGGGTAGGCGCCGAGGCCCATGAGCGTGTTGGTGACCGGGTAATTGAGGTGCCGCGCGAGGGCGATCAGTTCCTCGCTGCCCTCGCCGAGGATGACCCCGCCGCCGCTGTAGATCATCGGCCGCTTCGCCGACAGCAGCAGTTTCGCCGCCTTGCGGATCTGCCCGGAGTGGCCCTTCTGCGAGGGCTGGTAGGAGCGCATGCGGACGCTCTCCGGGTAGCGGTACTCGAACTTCTCGTCCGGACGGGTGACGTCCTTGGGAATATCGATGACCACCGGGCCGGGGCGGCCGGTGGTCGCCAGGGTGAAGGCCTTCTTGATGGTCTCCGGCAATTCCCGGGCGTGCTTGATCATGAAACTGTGCTTCACGATCGGCCGGGAGATACCGACCATGTCGGTCTCCTGGAAGGCATCCTCGCCGATCAGGTGGCTGGCCACCTGCCCGGAGAACACCACCATGGGGATGGAATCCATATAGGCCGTGGCGATGCCGGTGATGGCATTGGTCGCCCCCGGGCCGGAGGTCACCAGGACCACGCCGGGCTTGCCGGTGGCGCGGGCATAGCCATCGGCGGCATGGGTGGCGGCCTGTTCGTGGCGCACCAAGACGTGGGGGGTCTTGTTGGTCTTGAACAGCGCGTCGTAGATGTGCAGTACGGCGCCGCCAGGGTACCCGAAGATAAATTCGACGCCCTCGTCCTCGAGGGCCTGGGCGATCATCTCGCCGCCCGATAACAGCTCCACGGCCTTCTGATCCATGGTTTTCACTCCTGCTCAGCCTCGGGCCGGCGCGTACCCCTCGCCAACCAGTGCATGCCTGAAGTGTGTGGCTGAACAGGCGCCGGCAGAACACCGGCAGCTGAGTGCCACTCCCGCCGGGCGCAACGACCGCGCCTACTCGCCAGAGGGGGGAATGACAATCACGAGAACCCGTGCGTGTCGCCCTGCGGGGTAGCGCAGTGTCGGACCCACGGCGCCTGCCCATGCGGCAGCACCGTCTAACGGGACATGCGAGCAGCTGAACCAACTGTACCGTTGGCGCAGTGGGCCAGAGGCCGGGGGTACCCGGCGCTAGCCGTTGCCACTTGCACGACAGGCGGGAGTGTCCATCGCGTCGCACGCCCTGTCAATGGCCAATAATGCCGCCTGCGGCTGAAACTGCCCGGACAGGTAAATTGCAGGGCGATAGCGAAGTGAGCTATTTTCCTTCCAGTGGCTTTCTTTCCAGGGTCGGTGGCGGGAGCAGACAGTGATCAGGCAATCTTGTAGCGCAACCCTCATTGCAGTGCTGGCAGTGCTGCTGGCGATGCCGGCGACGGCCGCGTCCAGCACCTACTACCGCTGGAAAGACGACCAGGGCAACCTGGTCATGAGCGATCGTCCGCCGGCGGACAGCAGTATCGAGTTCGAGACCGTCGGGCCGGACGGCTCGCTTCGCCGGCCGCCTGCGGCCGACGAGGGCAGTGCCGTCAGCACCCCGGGAGCCGGCAGCGGCACGGCCGCGGCGCGCGAGGAGGGCGGAGCCCAGGCCGCCACACCGAGCAGTTCCCCGCCGCCGGACCCCGAGCTGTGTGCTCAGGCGCGAGCCAACCTCAGGACGCTGGAGAGCGCCGCCCGCATCCGCATGCAGGGCGAGGACGGCGAGATGCGCTTCCTCGATGACGAAGAGCGCGAAGCGCAGCGCCAGGAAGCCCTGCGGGCCATCGAGGCGCACTGCGAACCCTGAGCAGACTCAGGCCGCGTCAGCGGCGGCGGTCGAGAAAGACACCCCGCTCTCTTCCGAGTATTCGCCCCTGATCGTGTCGCCGGGCGCAAAATCCCCGGCGAGAATCCGCTGCGACAGCGGATTCTCCAGCTCCTGCTGGATCGCCCGCTTGAGCGGCCGTGCCCCGTAGACCGGGTCGAAGCCCGCGGCGACGAGCTTGTCGAGGAAGGCATCGGACAGCTCGAGAGAAAGCTCCCGCTCCGCGAGCCGTTCTCGCAGGTGCGCCAGCTGGATCCCGGCAATGCCGCGGATCTGCGACTGCTCCAGCGGATGGAAGACCACGGTCTCGTCAATGCGGTTGATGAACTCCGGCCGGAAGTGGTGACCGACGACCTCCATGACCGACGCTTTCATGCGGCCGTAGTTCTCCTCCCCGGCCATCTCCTGGATCAGGTCCGAGCCAAGGTTGGACGTCATCACGATCACCGTGTTGCGGAAGTCCACGGTGCGGCCCTGGCCATCCGTCAGGCGCCCGTCCTCGAGCACCTGCAACAGGATGTTGAACACGTCGGGGTGGGCCTTCTCCACCTCGTCGAGGAGCAGCAGCGAATAGGGCCGGCGGCGCACCGCCTCGGTGAGGTAACCCCCCTCCTCATAGCCCACGTAGCCCGGGGGCGCCCCGATCATGCGCGCCACGGAGTGCTTCTCCATGAACTCGGACATGTCGATGCGCACCATGGCCTGCTCGCTGTCGAAAAGAAACTCCGCCAGCGCCTTGCACAGCTCGGTCTTGCCCACACCCGTAGGACCGAGGAACAGGAAAGACCCGTTCGGGCGGTTCGGGTCGGCGAGCCCGGCGCGGGAGCGGCGCACGGCGTTCGACACAGCCGTGACGGCCTCATCCTGCCCCACGACCCGCTCGTGCAGGGCCGCCTCCATGCGCAGGAGCCTCTCCCGGTCACCCTCGAGCATTTTCGCCACGGGGATGCCGGTCCAGCGGGAGACCACCTCGGCCACTTCCTCGTCCGTGACCTTGTTGCGCAGGAGCGTGCGTTCGGCGGTCTCGGCCTCCTGGGCCGCCGCCAGCTGTTTCTCGAGCTCGGGCAGCCTGCCGTACTGCAGTTCGGACATGCGGGCGAGGTCGCCGGCGCGGCCGGCAGCCTCCAGCTCGATCTTTGCCTGCTCGATCTCACCCTTGATCTGGGCGGCGCCCTGCAGGGAGGCCTTCTCGGCCTTCCAGACCTCCTCGAGGTCCGCATATTCCTTCTCGACCTTGTCGATCTGCTCGTTCAGCAGCTCGAGCTGCTTCACGGCGCCCGGGTCGTCGTCCTTCTTGACCGCCTCGCGCTCGATCTTGAGCTGGATCAGCCGTCGCTCGAGGCGGTCCATGGCCTCCGGCTTGGAGTCGATCTCCATGCGGATGCGGCTGGCGGCCTCGTCCACCAGGTCGATGGCCTTGTCCGGCAGCTGGCGGTCGGTGATGTAGCGCTGCGACAGCTTGGCCGCGGCGATGATGGCGCCGTCCGTGATGTCGACCCCGTGGTGCACTTCGTAGCGCTCCTTGAGGCCGCGGAGGATGGCAATGGTGTCCTCCTCGCTGGGCTCATCCACCAGCACTTTCTGAAAGCGCCGCTCCAGCGCCGCGTCTTTCTCCACGTACTGGCGGTACTCGTTCAGCGTGGTGGCGCCCACGCAGTGCAGCTCGCCGCGGGCCAGCGCGGGCTTCAGCATGTTGCCGGCGTCCATGGAGCCCTCGGCCTTGCCGGCACCGACCATGGTATGAATCTCGTCGATGAACAGGATCACCCGGCCCTCTTCCTTCGACAGCTCGTTGAGCACGGCTTTCAGGCGCTCCTCGAAATCGCCACGGAACTTGGCCCCGGCGAGCAGCGCGCCGAGGTCGAGGGAGAGAATGCGCTTGTCGCGCAGACCCTCGGGCACCTCGCCGTTGACCACGCGCTGGGCCAGGCCTTCGACGATGGCGGTCTTGCCCACGCCCGGCTCGCCGATGAGCACCGGGTTGTTCTTGGTGCGGCGCTGCAGCACCTGGATCGTGCGGCGGATCTCGTCGTCGCGGCCGATGACCGGATCGAGCTTGCCGTCCCGGGCGCGTTCGGTGAGGTCGATAGTGTACTTGTCGAGCGCCTGCCGGGACTCTTCGGCCTCCGGGTTGTCGACGCTCTGGCCGCCGCGCACGGCGGCGATGGCCTGCTCCAGGGCGGCCTTGCTGAGGCCGGCGTCCCGGAGCATCTTTCCGGCGTCGCTGTCGCTCTCCAGCATGGCCCGCAGCACGAGCTCCGTGGAGATGTAGGCATCGCCGCCCTGCTGCGCCAGCTTGTCGGTCAGGTTGAGGATGCGCCCGAGGCCGTTGGAGATGTGGATGTCTCCGCCGCTCCCGGATACCTTCGGCAGCGCCGCGAGGCCGGCCTGTACAGCCTCTTTCAGGCGGGCCACGTCGGCACCTGCCTTTTGCAGCAGCGGCCGCGTGGAGCCCCCCTGCTGGTCGAGCAGGGCGGCGAGCAGGTGCAACGGCTCGATGAAGTTGTTGTCCCGGCCCAGGGCCAGGGACTGGGCATCGGCCAGCGCGTTCTGCAGCTGGTTCGTAAGCTTGTCCATTCGCATAGCGTTGTCTCCCGTGTCGCCCTTGTTGCGGACGACGATCTATTCGTTACGGGAGATATTGGGCCGGAAATGACCTTTTTCAACGCCGCGGGCGGTGCGGGAGGCTCAGGGGTTGATGAGAATCAAGGAAACCATACGACCGGTTTCGCCTTCGCTCCGGAAGGAATAGAACCGGCCCGGGTCACTCGCCGTGCAGCGCGGATCCCGCGCGCACGCGCTGACGCCCGCTGCCTCGAGGTACGCGCCGGCCAGGGCGTGCAGATCGGCATGCAGCCGGTCCTCGCGCCCGGGGCGGAAGGCCGCGTCCAGCGCCGCCGCGTCCCCGTTCCACCGGGCGGCGAAGGCCTCGCGCACCTCGGGGCCGACCTCGAAGGCCCGCGGGCCGATGGCCGGGCCGAGCCAGGCGGTGATCTCACCGGGGTCGACTGCCATGGCGGCGATCGTCGCCTCGAGGACGCCGTCCGCCAGGCCACGCCAGCCGGCGTGCGCCGCCGCGACGACCTCGCCGTCCGCGCTGCAGAACAGCACGGGAAGGCAGTCCGCCGTGAGGATGGCACAGGCAACGCCGGGCCGGCGGCTGACCGCGGCATCCGCGGGTTCACTCGTGTCGTCATCGTCGGCGAGCACCCGGGTGCCGTGCACCTGGCGCAGCCAGCGCACCGACGCGCCGTCGGGGAGCGCCGCGGCCAGGCGCGCACGGTTGCGGTCGACCGCTGCCGGGTCGTCGCCGACGTGCCGGGCCAGGTTGAAACTGCCGTAGGGCGCCGCGCTTTCGCCGCCGTCACGGGTACTGGTGAGGGCTGAAACGCCCGGCGGCAGCGACCAGGCCGGCTGCTCGACAGCCACGGCTCAGGCGCCCTTTCTTGCCTTCGCCGGGTCTTCGCGGCGCAGGACGGCGAGCAGATCGGCGAAATCCGCCGCGAGCGGGCATTCGAAGGCCATGGCTTCGCCCGTTGCCGGGTGCAGGAGCTCGAGGGCCCGGGCGTGCAGGGCCTGGCGGCGGAACCCGCGGAGGGCCTCGATGAGGGTTTCGCTGGCGCCCGCGGGGAGGCGCAGACGGCCCCCGTAGACCGGGTCACCGACCAGGGGATGATGCCGGTGGGCGAGGTGGACCCGGATCTGGTGCGTGCGGCCGGTCTCCAGCTTGACCCGCAGCAGCGTGTAGTGGCGGAAACGCTCCGCGATACGGTAGTGGGTCACCGCGGTCTTGCCGCCATGGTTCACCACCGCCATCTTCTTGCGCTGCCGCGGGTGGCGACCGATGGGTGCATCAACGGTGCCGCCGCCGGTCAGGGCGCCGAAACACAGAGCGAGATACTCCCGCCCTACGCTGCGGGCCTGGAGCTGTTCCACGAGGGAGCGATGCGCCGGCAGGGTCTTGGCGGCCACGAGCAGGCCGGAGGTGTCCTTGTCGAGGCGGTGGACGATGCCGCCGCGGGGCAGCGACGCCATGCCCGGGGCATGGGCGAGGAGCGCATTGACGAGGGTGCCATCACCGTGGCCGGCCGCCGGATGCACCACCAGCCCCGCCGGTTTGTCGATGACGATGATGTGCTCGTCCTCGTGGATGATGTCGAGGGCGATGGCCTGCGGGGCCCAGCTGACCGCCTCGGCCTGTTCCGCGGCGACGGTCAGCACCTCACCCGCGGCGACCCGGTCCCGTGGGCGGCGCTGCTCCCCGTCCACGCGAAGTTCACCGGCCTTGATCCATCCCTGAAGCCGGGCCCGGGAGTAGTCGGGGAACAGGCGTGCGGCGGCCTGGTCGAGGCGTTCCCCCGCCTCGCTCTGCCCCACTGTCGCCGACAGCTCGATGCGTTCCGGCATATCCCTTCCGCTGTTACCTTCCGCTATTCTCTTCCGCGCTTCCCTGCCACCACCGCCGCTGTTTAAGCAGTGCAGCGTCTATGCTTAAATAGCGGCCCGCACGCAGCATGGTACCACGCACCGGTGAGCAGCCCCCGCCACACTTCCGCTACCGCCCGCGCCCTGCGCCGCGCCGCGGCCCTGTGCCTGGCGGTCCTGCTGACCGCCTGCTCCGGCAACGACGACATGCCGGATATCGCCGCTGACAGCGGCGAGCAGCAGATCTACGACCAGGCCCAGCGCTACCTGAACAACCGCAACTACGACCTGGCCGTGCGCAGCCTGCAGGCGCTGGAATCGCGCTACCCGTTCGGCAAGTACGCGGAGCAGGCGCAGCTCGAGATCATCTACGCCCACTATGGTGCCTACGAGTACGAGGCCGCCGTAGAGGCCGCGGATCGCTTCATCCGCCTGCACCCGCAGCACCCGAACGTCGACTACGCCTATTACCTGAAAGGCCTGGCGGCCGTGAACTCGGAGCGGGACTTCCTCTCACGCTTCATCCCCATGGATGAAACCAAGCGCGATGTCTCCCGGGCCAAGGAGGCCTTCGCCGAGTTCGCACAGCTCCTCTCGCGCTATCCGGACAGCCCCTATGCCGCGGACGCCAAGGCGCGCATGGTCTACCTGCGCAATCTCCTGGCGCGGCACGAGATCAACGTGGCCAACTACTACATCCGCCGCGGCGCCTACCTCGCCGCCGCCAACCGGGGCCGCTACGTCGTCGAGAACTTCCAGCGCACGCCGGCGGTGCCGGACGGGCTGGCGGTGATGGCCCAGGGGTACATCTACCTGGGTATGGACGACCTCGCCCGGGAGGCCATCGAGGTGCTGCGCACCAACTATCCGGAGTATCCGGCCCTCGACAAGAACGGCGAATTCAAGACCAGCTATACCCTTGAGGGACAGCAGCGCTCCTGGATCAACAAGCTCTCCTTCGGCCTCTTCGATCCACCGAAGCCGCCGCAGTTCGATTATCGCCCGCAGCAGGGCTAGCGCCCAGCATCAGTCGCCCGGCAGCCAGGCCGAGGTGATCGGGTAGCGCCGGTCGCGGCCGAAGCCCCGGCGCGTGATGCGCACGCCGATGGGCGCCTGGCGGCGCTTGTACTCGTTGCGATCCACCAGCTTCACCACCCGCTCCACCTGCTCCCGGGGCAGGCCCGCGGCGATGATCGCCTCGGCGCTCTCGTCGCGTTCCACGTAGCGCTCCAGGATGTCGTCGAGCACAGGATACGGCGGCAGGCTGTCGTCGTCGCGCTGATCGGGCGCGAGCTCCGCCGAAGGCGGCCGGTCGATCACCCGCTCGGGGATGCACGGGCCGAGCCTGTTGCGGTAGCGGCACAGCGCGTAGACCAGCGTCTTCGGTACATCCTTGAGCACATCGAAGCCGCCGGCCATGTCACCGTAGAGCGTGGAGTAGCCCACGGCGAGCTCGCTCTTGTTGCCGGTGGTGAGCACCAGCGCACCGCTCTTGTTGGACAGGGACATGAGCAGCACCCCGCGGCAGCGCGCCTGCAGGTTCTCTTCGGTCGTGTCCGCTGGCAGGCCCTCGAAGTGCGGAGCGAGCGCCTCCATGAACGCGTTGTAGGCACCCTCGATGGAAATCACCGAGTGGCGCACGCCGAGGAGCCGGCTCTGCTCAGCGGCATCCTCGACGCTCATGCTCGAGGTGTAGCGGAACGGCATCATGACCGCCTCCACCCGCTCCGCCCCCAGGGCTTCGACGGCGACCGCGAGGGTCAGGGCCGAGTCGACACCCCCGGAGAGCCCCAGCACCACGCGGGGGAAGCCGTTCTTCTGCACGTAGTCGCGAACGCCCAGAACCAGCGCTTCCCAGGTCGCCGGCAGGTCGTCCAGCGGCTCCGCCGTGGTGCCATCGAGGGACGCATGTCCCCCGTCGTCGAGGCTGACCCGGACCCAGGTCTCCGCCTCGCGGAAGCCCGGCGCGCTCGCCATCACCTCGCCCGTGGCCGCCACCGCGAAGGAGCCGCCATCGAACACCAGTTCGTCCTGGCCGCCGACCTGGTTGACGTAGACCACCGGGATACCCGCGGTGCGCGCTCGCGCACCCACGACCTCCAGGCGCTCCCGCTGCTTGCCGCGATGAAAGGGCGAGGCGTTCAGGTTGAGGAGCAGGCGCGCCCCGGCGGCGGCACTGTCGAGGATCGGGGCCTCTTCCCAGATGTCCTCGCACACCGACAGCGCGACGGGAACCCCGGCGATTTCCAGGACCCCCGGACTGCTTCCCTGCGCGAAATAGCGTTTCTCGTCGAAGACCTGGTAATTCGGCAGGCAGCGCTTGGCGTATTCAGCCACCAGCTCACCGCCGCGGAGAACGCCCGCCATGTTATAGAGACGGCCATCCACGCGCCGGGGGTAGCCGAGTACCACCATCGCCTCGGCCGGCAGCTCGCGGCGCAAGCGGCCGAGGGCACGCTGAACCCGCCCCTCCAGGCTGGGACGCAGCAGCAGGTCCTCCGGCGGATACCCGGAGAGGGTGAGCTCCGGGAACACGATCACCGGCTCGCGCTTCTCGGCGACGGCCCGGCGGGCCACGGCGAGCACCCGGTCGGCATTGCCCTCGAAATCGCCGACGCGCGTATTGACCTGGGCCATCAGAATGTCGAGTGTTGCCATGGCATTACCGGGGACAAGGGGCTGAAGGCCCGGTATTCTCCGGCAAAGCGCCGCCGCTGGCCAGTGCACGGCGGCGCCGTGAACAGCACCGGGAGCGCTGCTGCTACACTGGCAGCGCAGACGCGACCCGCTATGCAACCCTGGATGCGACCGTGAGCAGCCCCTCGATCCTCGTCAGGCCCAGCCCGAACACTCCGCCCCAGAACCGGGTGCTGTATCGCATTTACCTGGCGTACCGGGCCCTGCTCGCCGTGGTCTTCCTGCTCCTGCTGGTGATCCCGACCACCAGCCAGCTCGTGGGGGCGCTGAACCCGCTGCAGTATCTCGGCACGGCGCTCGTGTTCCTGGCCTCGTGCCTCCTCCTGCTGCTCACGGTGCGGCGCCAGTGGCAGCGCAGCAATACCTTCCTGGTACTGCTTTTCGCCTTCGACATCATGGCGATCATCACCCTCGCCGATGCCAGCGGTGGCATGAGCAGCGGCCTGCCGCTGCTGCTGGCGATCGCGGCGGCCGCGAGCGCGGTGTTGATCAGCAACCGCACGCTCGCCACTCTCGTTGCCGCGCTGGCCGTGCTCGCCGTGCTCTCGGATACGATCCGGCTGATCTCCCTCGGCCACCTGGGTATTGCCGATCTGTTCCCGGCCGGCCTGCTGGGCCTGCTCCTGTTCGCGGTATCGACGCTGGTGCAGATCATCGCCGCGCGCCTGGGCCGCGCCGAGGCGCTCGCCCAGGCGCGCACCTCCGACCTGTACACGCTGCAGCGCCTGAACGAGCAGATCGTGCAGTCCATGCAGGCGGGCATCCTCCTCGTCGACCCCGAGGAGCGGGTGCGGATCATGAACCAGGCCGCCTCCGCCATGCTGATGCCGGACCGGCCCGCCGCCATGGAACAGGGCCGGGACCTGGACGAGTACAGCGCCGAGCTCTGCCGGCGCCTGCGCGATTTCCGCGCTACGGGCATCCAGGCCCGCGGGCCCTTCCGCATCCACCCGGAGGGGCTGGAACTGGTGCCCAGGTTCCGGCGCCTCGACAACGGCGACGCGGACGCCCAGACCCTCGTTTTCCTCGAGGACTACAGCCCGGTGGCCCAGCATGCCCAGTCGCTGAAACTCGGCTCGCTGGGGCGGCTGACGGCGTCCATCGCCCACGAGATCCGCAACCCGCTAGGGGCTATCAGCCACGCCGCCCAGCTCCTCGACGAGTCGCCGCAGGCCGATGCGGGCGACCGCCGGCTTCTCGGTATCATCACCACCAACAGCCAGCGTGTGAACGAGATCGTCGAGAGCGTACTGCAGATCTCCCGGCGGGAACCGCCCAGGCCCGAACTTCTGACGCTGACGGACTGGCTCCCCGGATACCTCGATCGCTACCGGGCGGCCAGCCAACCGGCTCCGCGCGTCGCCCTGGATGCCGCGCCCGGCCTGCGGGTGGAGTTCGACCCGGAGAACCTCGAGCGGGTGCTCAACAACCTCATCGACAATGCGTTGCGCCACGCGGCGGAGAAGACCGGCCGGCGGGAGTGCCGCCTTTATGCTCGCGCCGACGCCACGGGGACGCAGGTCCTGCTGGACGTGCTCGACAGCGGTGACGGGGTGGCCCCGGAAGACGAGGCGCGCCTGTTCGAGCCTTTCTTCAGCCGCAGCAAGGGCGGCAGCGGCATGGGCCTGTACCTGTGCCGGGAGCTCTGCGAGCTGAACAACGCCAACCTGGTTTATCATCCTATGGAGACGGGCGAGACCTGCTTCCGTATCGCCATGGCGCGCCAGGCGATCACAGCCTGAACCGGGCAGGCACGGAGTGCGAAAACACCATGAGCAGCCATGACTGAACAGAACGTCCTCATCGTCGACGACGAACCGGATATCCGGGAACTCCTGGAAATCACGCTGTCGCGCATGGGTCTGCGTACCACCAGCGCGGCCAACCTCGCCGAGGCCCGGCAGCTCCTCGCCGGCGACCCGCCGCAGCTGTGCCTCACGGACATGCGCCTGCCCGACGGCAACGGCATCGACCTGGTCCGCCACATCCAGCAGGCCTTCCCCCGGCTCCCGGTCGCCATGATTACCGCCCATGGCAGCATCGATGCGGCCATCGAGGCCCTGAAGGCCGGCGCGTTCGACTTCATCAGCAAGCCCGTGGATCTCGATGGACTGCGTCGCCTGGTGGAGCAGGCGCTGCAGGCCCCACCGGAGGAAGAAGCCGGTGACGAGGGCGGCATCATCGGTGACACGCCGGCCATCCGCATCCTGCGCCAGCAGGTGGACAAGCTCGCGCGCAGCCAGGCGCCCGTGCACATACATGGCGAATCGGGCACCGGCAAGGAGGTGGTGGCACGGCAGATCCACGCCCGCGGGCCGCGAGCCGGAGGGCCCTTCGTAGCGGTGAACTGCGGGGCCATTCCCGCGGAGCTCATGGAGAGCGAGTTCTTCGGGCACGTGAAGGGAGCCTTCACCGGCGCTACCCGGGACAAGCAGGGCCTGTTCGCGCTGGCCCGGGGCGGGACCCTGTTCCTCGATGAGGTCGCCGACCTGCCCCTACACATGCAGGTCAAGCTGCTCCGCGCTATCCAGGAAAAGTCCATCCGCCCCGTGGGCGGCAGCGAGGAGCAGCCCACGGACGTACGGCTGCTGAGCGCCACGCACAAGCAGCTCGCGAACGAGGTGGGTGCCGGGCGCTTCCGCGAGGATCTCTACTTCCGCATCAACGTCATCGATCTCCACGTGCCGGCCCTGCGCGAGCGCAATGCGGACCTGCCACTGCTCGCCCGCGCGCTCCTGGCGCGCATCGCGGAGAGCAGCGGCCTGGCGGCACCGACGCTGACCGATGACGCGCTGGAAGCCCTGGCCGCCCATGACTTTCCGGGCAACGTGCGCGAACTCGAGAACATCCTGGAGCGGGCCCTCGCTCTGGCCGAGGGTGACAGCATCGACGCGGGCGATCTGCGCCTCAACCAGTCGCCGCCGATCCCCGGTGGCGAGCAGTACAACCGCCGCCGCGACGACCGGGACCGGCTCGAGGCGGTGGGCGGCGACCTCACGGGCTATCTCGAGGACATCGAGCGCGAGGTACTCGCCGCGGCACTGGAGCGCCATCACTGGAACCGCACGGAAGCCGCCGGCGCGCTCGGCATCTCCTTCCGCAGCCTGCGCTATCGCCTGAAGAAGCTCGGGCTGGACCAGCAGTAACGCCGGATTCAGTCGCTGTCCAGGAGCAGGTCGAGCCAGTAAAGACGGCTTACTGCGAGCCCCCTGGCCTCCAGCACGTTCTCCGCCACGCCCCGCGCCGCCAGCGCCTCGTCCATGCCCTGAAGGTGAACGACGCCCCCTTCCGGGCGCGGTCCGTCCAGCACCCGCCGCCCCAGTGCGAAGGCGTCTCCGTCGTCGCCGCCGAACAGGGGCAGCGCGCTCTCCAGATCGACGATCACCAAGAAGCGCTCGGCGCTGGCGTCGTCGCACGCGAGCGACAGCCGCGCGTGAGTCGCGAGAAAGATGCGGCCGCCATCGATCAGGGGGACTACGGCCAGGGCATCACCCGGCGCGGCGTCGGCGAGGTGCCAGCCGGGTCCCGTGTCCGGCGGGCAGCCGGGGGACTCGCAGTCTCGCGCGGCGACGAGGTCAGTCGCGCGCACGGGCTCCAGCGCGACGCCTTGATCCAGGGCGTAGTCCCGCAGCAGCAACAGGTCAATGCGACGCCCCGCCACCGTTTCGACCAGGACCGGCAGAACCAGCCCGTCAAAGGGGCGACCGATGCCGTCGACACCCAGGAAGAGGTCGGGGCCCACCGGGAAAGACACTGTGCCGCCACCACCCGCGAGCCCGGCCAGGTCGGCGAGAAGGGAGAGACGCCACTCTGCCACTGATTCTCGGGGGATATCCAGGCGCCAGACATTACCGGCGGCATCCCCGAGGTAAGCCCGGTAGGCCCTGCCCTGATCGTCTTCGAGCAGGGCTGGCGCGTGCTCGAGCGCCGCCGGTAGCGCAGCAGCCGACCGCTGCGAGTCCCAGAGGACGGCGCCCGAGAGCGCATCGGCGGCGATGAGGCGTCCTCCCGTGGCTGGGTCTACCGGCCGTGCCGGGTAGAGGAAGATTTCATGCGAAGCCCCGTCGATCTGGAGCGTGGTGGCCACAGGCGTCGCCGCCGGGACCACCTCGAACGGCGGGAAGTCGGGTTGCCCGCCAATACCCAGTGATGCGACGGCCTCGGCCGCGGTGCAGGCGGGCGCGGCAGCGCTCTGCCCCCGCGCCTCCGCCGTGAACAGCTGCGGTAGCGCGAGCAGAGCGCAGAAAAACAGAGCCATGTCCTGCGGGCGCCTCATGGTGCCGCCCCCTCGTGCGCACCGGAGGACAGCGCGAGACCCGCTGCGAGAGAGACGGGTGCCGGACCGTCGATGCGCACGCGCGCCTCCAGCTGACGCCGTTCATAGGCGCGCGCACTGGACGCCGCTTGAGCCCGGTCGCGCCGTAGGGCAGGTACCGAGGGCGCCGCCAGCGACACGGAGATCACCCACTCCCCCGGTGCCGTTTCCAGGAAGGCGGCAAGCGCGGGAAAATCCCCGGCACAGTACTGGTCTGCGGCGCAGAGCCGACCCCCCGAGGTCCAGCGCTCCGCCGTACGCCGCAGTAGCAGTTCCAGCGCGACCCCGGCAAAGTTGCGGGCGCGCGCCGCTTCCCCGCTCCAGGCCGCCGCGCGAGTTTCGAGCATGCTGTGCTGCAGCGCGGCCCCGGCCAGCATCGCCGCGACGAGGGCAAAAACCAGTACCGTGGGCAGCGCCACCCCGCCCCGGCGCGCTCCCTGCCTGGGCCCTGTCACGCGCGGCTCCAGCGCAGGTTGTCGAGCGGCACTGTGCGAACGTAGACCCGGTGCAGGTAGGGATCGCCGGCGGGGACGCTGACCCGTTCCCGGCCGAGTACCAGCACGCGCGCCTCTGCAAGCGGTCTAAGAGCGGCCAGCGTACGCAGGTGCAGGTACACCGTCGCATGAGTCACCCGCTGCAGGTCCTGCTCGGTGGGGTCCGCCAGCAGCACGTCAGCCCGTCCATCACCGTTCCGGTCGCAATGGAACTCGACATGAAACCGCTCAACGCCCTCGACCAGGCACTGCGAGCGCATGGCACGGCCCTGCAGGCGCTCGACGCAGAGCACCGGTATGCCGTCGCCCGCGTCGACGGAATAATCGCGCACGTAGAAGATCCCCGTCCGCCACTCGCGAACCTGGCGGCCCGCGCTCGGGATGTCGCCGGGACCCGCGCCGGCACCGGCGTAAGCGAAAGCGCCACGGCCCAGCGGATCAGCCAGCAGGTACCACTGCGTCGCCCGGAAAGCCCGGCCGCCGGGGCCCGTCTCGACCACTGCCGCACGCTTTAGGGCGAGGAGGTCGGAGCCGGGCTGCAGGTGACGCCGGGGAAGACAGCCCGGCGTCGAGCCATCGCTGAGGAAAACGTCCGTCGAGCCCTCGCGATCAGCGAATGCGAGGGCCGGGGCCGGCGCTAGCGCCCAGCCGTCCCCCGCGCCACAGTCCGGTGCGCCCGCCGGCAGTGGAACCGAGCTCACTCCGCCGCGGAAACCGGCCATACGCAGCTCCGAGGCGACGAGTGAAAGGCCGCGCTCCCCACCTCGCTCCAGCTGCGTCACGGCCGCCTGCCAGCGCAGTGACTGGCGGCTGGCGAGGACCAGTTCGACGGCAAGGAGCAGGAGCAGCGCCCCCAGTGTCAGCGCCACCATGAAGGCGATAAGCGTCATGCCGCGCTGTCGACACGATCGGGTCACGGCGCCACCAGGTAGGCCACCACGCGCGGCGCAGCGCCGTCGCAGGCGACCGGGACCGCGGGCGCAAAAGGCCGCCAGGCGATGGCGACCTCTAGCAGCACCCCCCGACGGAGAATGCAGAGCCTGGCATCGACAAGGCCGTCCTGCACCAGGGACGCCCAGCCACCCAGGGCCGCGGCGGCACCGGGCAGAGGGTCGCCACCCGCAACGGGTAGCGAAGCGGGAGCCAGCATGGCCAGGTTTTCTCCCAGCCCGCGTTGCACCAGGTCCTGGAGTGATCGGCTCGCCCGCACCTGCGCCAGCGTGTCGCGGGTGGCCGCCAACGCGCCGAGTTGCGCGCGAAGAGCGCCGGCGATGGCAATGGAGAAGACGAGTAGCGCGACCAGCACCTCCACCAGTGCAAAGCCCTGCCGCGAAGCTGCTGCTCTCATCATGCCGCACACGGCACCGGCTCCCGGTCAGTGCGGACCCGACCGGTCATGCTGACGACGATTCGCGCTGTCCGCCGGGACCCGGCTGCACAGAGATCGACCGTGGCCGGCGTTACAACCGATCCATCGGGGCGGAACGTCAGCGCCGAGTCGAACACCTCACCACGGCGGTCACGGACGCGCAGCGCCCGGGACCGGGGAATACGCTCCAAGCGGAGCAATTCATCCTCCCCGGGCCGATAGAGCCGGTCGCCATCGGCGTCCGCAAACAGCACCCAGCCGGCACCCGGACCGGGACCGCAGTCCGGCTCGGGCTGCTCGACATCAACGGGGCAGAGTACCGTCCGTCGATTGCCGTGAATGGCGGCGCTACGCGCGGCAGAGAGGAGAGAGAGCAGCCGGTGCTGCTCGACGCTCGTCGCGAGGTTACCCCGGAGGGTGCTCAGCCCTGGCAACCCCAAGATGAGGAAGGCGGCGACGAGGCCCGTCACCACGAGCAGTTCGGGAAGCGTGAAGCCGCGCATGGAAACCCTCCGTCATCCGTGACGAAGGGTCAGGTTAGCTGCCCTGGGCGCTACCGGAAAGGAAACGATCGGGTTTGGCAGAAGACCGCCGGCGACCTAGAGAACCAGGCCCTCCAGCAGGTCGTTCGCCGCGGCACTCCTGAACCCCGCCTCCGCCTGCGGCACGCATTCGACAACGGCCGCCGCTGGCAAGGGTGGGCTGCCCGCCACGAAGGCGGCGCTTTCCGAAGCGACCACACGCGCCCGCTCGATATCGTCAGCCTGGACGAAGACGAGACCATCCTGCTCGCCGCTCGTCAGCACGTGGCAGACGAAGAGGCCTTGCGGCAGCGGGGGTTGCGCGAGCGCCGGTCCGGCGGCAATCAGCAGCGAGACGGTAAGAAAACCAGCAGTTTTTTTCATGGCATGCTCCGGGGGCTTACCAGCAGTCCGCGGCCTGGGAACCGGTCGCGGCGCGACGCCCGAAAGAGTCGAGGGTGAAGGTCGTGCAGCCGCCGTCAGCGGTCTGCGGCGAGCCCGCCGCCGGCGTGGCAGTCAAGAGGTAACAGGTGGCGATCGTCCCCGCGCCACAAGCCGCCGCATCAACCGTATAGTGGCCCTCCTCCGACACCGCGGGATCGGCACCAAAGCCGAGATCGTTCATGTCGGTGGTATAGGTGGACCGGTCCAGCATGTGCTGTTCCTGCCGGTTGGCGACGTCCAGTAACGTCGAGATGGCATCGCTACGGCGCCCCTTACGGACGCTGTCCTGATAGGACGGCAGCGCGATGGCGGCGAGAATGCCGATAATGGCCACAACGATCATGACCTCCATCAGCGTGAACCCCCGCGCGTCTCGGGACAGCGACCGCATCAGAACTCCTCCTGCATCCAGTAGTTACCGTAAGGCTGGCGGAACAGCTGCCCGATCTCGCAGACTCCGCCCCGGCAGTCGATGCCGTCCACGTCCTGCGGCGGCGTCCCGGGCGGAAGCAGGAGCCGCAATTCCCCATCCTCGCCGAAATAGACAGAGGGCGTATCGGGAATCACTGGCGCCAGGTTCAGCAGCGTGCGGTCACCGTCGAAAAGATTGACCACGTAAAGCTTGCCGCTACCCGAAAGTGGTTCGCAGATATTGATATCGCTGAGCAGGTCGTTGGGCGTGAACGTGGTCGCAAAGATTTTCCCGCCGAGGGTCACGGTCCTCGCCAGGCCCTTCTCACCAGTGCCCGTGAAGTCCATGCGCCAGCCACGCTCGCTTGACAGGGTACTGATCACCGTTGCCTGGTCCTCCGAGGCGAGCGCATTGTCCGTGATGTCGTAGAGCTGGGCGTCGGTAATGGGCAGCTGGCAGCGGAAGTCGTCTTCGAAGTCCTCGTCACCGCACTCCGCTGCGGTCGGCTCCGCCGTGGTGTAGGCAGAGACGGCTTCATCACGGATCATGTAGAGGCGGTTCTGCACGTCCGTCGCATTCGGGTTGGTCCGATCGCCGGTTGCGAAGATCACCGCGTCAATAGCCTGGCCGCCGAAGCGGGTGCGCACCACGTCGATACCGTTGTGGATGCGCCGGTCGGTTGCGGTGTTCCCGCCGTTGACGTCGGCGAGCCTGACGATGAACCAGTCATCCTGCGCAGAATCCGGCAGCGCGTTGCCAGGCAAATCGACACGCCAGACGTTGCCGCCGGTGTCGCCGAAGTACACTCGATCGCTAAGACCATCTCCGTTGCCATCCACCGGTGTCACCTCGGCGGCTACCGAGTGCAGCAGGCCCGTTTCCTGCATGTTAGTTGCGCTGTTCGGGTTCGGCGTCACGCTCCATACCAGCGCGCCGGTCGTCGCATCGACGATGAATAGGCCGCGGCCCATGGTATCCGCCGTGGCAACACCGCCCGCATCCTTGCGGTCGTCGTAACCCGCGCCGAAGATGAGCACGGGCTTCGGGTTGCCGCTGCCGTCCTTGTAACCGGGCACAAAGGTGACAACCGGCCGGGACCAGCTCTGGCCCAACTCGGCGAAGCCGCTGTCCGATGGGTCGATGGACCAGAGGAAGCTGGGGCTCCCAGGATTGCTGATGTCGAGCGCGTAGAAAGAGCGCCCGCCGCGGCGCATGCCGAAGTAGGCATAGACCTTGTCACCATCGCCGGGCTCGATAGTGCCATCCTGGTCGTTGTCGAGGCGATAGGTGACCGGGGTGAGGTCGACGCCGTAGACGTTATCCGAGGTCAGCGGGTTCTGCCGGCGCTGGCGGTGCAGGTCTACCAGGGCTTTCGGGGTGAACGCCCAGTCCTCGTCACCATCGGTGGCACCGAACATGTGCACGAAGCCCGCGTTGGTGCCCACGAGGAGGCGCAAGTCCGGGTTGTCCTGGTCGAAACCGCTGGTCGCGCCATAGTTAACCACCAGCGGCTGGCTGTGCAGGATGTCGCCGAGAATCCAGCGCCGCGGCTCATTGGTAATGCTGTCGCCATCCTGGTCGTAGGCATCGTAGCCACGCGCCCAGGCAACCTGCTGCTCGTAACCGGCCTCCGTCGTTGAACCGAACAGCGCCCACAGCGCCGCATCGCTCGCCACACCGAAGTCCGCCGGCTCGAAGTTGTCGACGTCGAAGGCCTCGAGGGCCTGGCTCGCGCCGGTGTCCGTGTAGATCGTCCGGCTGCCGGGGCTGGTCAGGAGGAGGCGTCCACCGGCTCCGCCCACCTCGACGCTGCCTCCGTCCTGGCCCGTGCTCCAGAAGGTAGTGGCCGTGTCCTTGATAAAGCCGGTGAGGTCGTCGATGGCAGGATTGTTGTTGGCATCCACCAGCACCGCACCGTCGTCGTCCTCCAGCAGCTTGAGCTTTTTGATGTTGCCCGGCCAGTTCACGCGCTCCGTCGGCTTGAACATCGCGTAGAACACCTCGTTGCGGCTCTGCGTCCGGGTAAAAGTGTCGACCGCCACGGCCGGCGAGGTGAAGGTTGTGTCTGTGGAAAGGATGCTATAAATGGCGCCCTGGAAAGCGTCTGTCAGTTCCTCGGCGGTGTTAGCCGTGTAGTACTCGCCCTTGCCAGCAGCCGCCGTGTCGGCGAGCAGGTCCTGGTCAACGGTAAAGCCGATCGTGTAGGTCAGCGCGTACTGGTTGCCGTTACTGCTGTCGCTATCCAGGTCGGTGTTGGCCAGGTATTCGGCGATCTCCGGCATGCAGTTCTTGCGCATGCCCTGGCCGCTGTCGTGCATGTAGTCACTGCAGGTCTCGCCCGTCAGGTTCTCAATGAACGTGTTGGCACGATCATCGTTAGTGGGCAAGCCATCCGTCATGAAGATGATGTACGTGTAGGCGCAGTCCGTTATCGGCGCGATGTAGTTGCCGTTCCCGTCCTCGGCCAGCGTATCCCGCGGCAGGGCGTCGTCCGGTGGCCAGGAGTCGCCGGTGCGGCGATCGTCGCCCCAGAGCACTTGACCACCCGACATGTAGCGGTAGGCCTCGTACATGGTCTCGCAAAGTGGTGTGGCGCCATCGGCGGTCAT
The DNA here is from genome assembly GCF_040217025.1 of Pseudohaliea sp. Lineage (GTDB taxonomy): Bacteria > Pseudomonadota > Gammaproteobacteria > Pseudomonadales > Halieaceae > Pseudohaliea. The sequence goes on from NZ_JAVJOA010000012.1 coordinate 24,513, forward strand.
GGAGTTGACCATGTTGATCACGTTCTGCCGCTGCGCGGCGGTCATGTCCTCGATGATGCGGCTGACAATACGCCCACCGTGGTTGGAACTGCCCTGGTTTCCATTGAACTCCATCAGGCCGAAATCGATCCCCGTATTGGTCGCGATAAGATTGGCAACGACGTCGCGAGCAATGTCAATCCGCGGCCGCGGCGCAACCAGAGAATCATCGTAGTACCAGTCCAGGTAATGCGACGTATAGAAGCCGTAGGGCTGGTTGCCCCAAAGCGTCTCGGACGTGTCCTGGGTCGCACCGTACTCGGCGCCCGTGGCGACATTATTCTGCGGATAGCCGTCACCGATCGTTCCATTGCCTGGGTTGCCGGTGTCGACGTCGTTCCTGCAGTCAACATGCGGCGGATTCCTCACGGCGCCGTCGAGCGCCTGCCAGGTGCCGGGGACGACCGAGTCGTCCTCACAGATCTGGACCCGCTCCTGAACGTACTGCCAGTCCGTTACCTCCACGTCCTCAACACTGCAACTCGGGTCGTTGACTTCAAGGACAAAGCCGAAGCGGCCAAAACTGAAACGCCGACGATCGCTGGGATAGGATAGCCACTCACTGAAGCTGACCTCGCGCCAGTTGTCGATGCAGACTTGCTGTTGTTCGGTGTAGGTGGTGAAGTTGTAGCATCCCCAGCCTTGGCTCCCGCGACGGTAGGTAAGATCATCGGGACACTCAAGGCGGCAATCACCGGGAATGACCGTAGAGTCAACCCAGCGCCGCGCAGCAGTCGCCTGGAAAGAGCCGTTGTTGGCTAGCGGGTCGTAAGAAGAGGCACAGCGGTTCTGGCTCGCATTGAACCAGTTGCTGCTGTTCTCCGGCGGTACCGAGCCGTTCGTGCTCCAGTAGATGCGGTCAGTGCCGAACTGGTTGACATAGGTGCCGTTCGGGTCGTAGGGGGGACGCTGCTGGTCGACATTGGTCGCCATGCTCCCGGAATCATCGAAGACGATAAGGACCTTCGGGCGGGCAGAAGCCGCACCGACGACCTCTGCCTGGTAGATTTCCGTGTCATCAGCACGCACCGGCAGAGCCACCTGTGTCGCGATCAGCGCGAGCGCGCCTAGCCAGGCTGTCAGTTTAGCGTTCATCGTTCTCTTCCCCCCGGGGCCGCGTCCCTGCCTGGGTTTGCGCCCCTGTGTTCCGGCCCCGTCGTCAGACGCCGGAGCTGCCAATCACTGTCTTCACCACGCCGACCTGCACCTGCGTGCGTGAACGGCCTTCCTCACTGTGCGCGGATTCCACCCGGTAGTACTCGCAATCGTAGACGCCCACGCTGCTCCCGGAGGCGGCGTTCTGGGAGCGCGGGCAGGGCCGGTCCAGCGCCACCACGAACACGTCGACATCGACCGCGTTCGGATCCCGCAGGTTGCGCAGCGGGTGGGCGCCCGCGGCGATGCCCGCGAACGGGTCGAGGTTATTGACCCGCTGGTAGGGGTCATTGACCGTGTCAACCAGGCCCAGGGTGGCGTAGGCGCCGGCCTCCGCCGACTGGAAGGACTCCGCCATGTCCTGCATGTTGGTCGCCATCTTGAACGACCGGGAACTGTTCGTGGCCGCTACCACGCTGATCAGCGTCACCACAAGCAGGAACAGCAGCGATACCACCAGGGCCACGCCGCCCTGTCTGCGCCCACTGGAAACAGTCTCAATCATGCTCCACCTCGAAGTCTCAAGCGCGGATTGCGCAATGTGATCTCACTCTGCACCAGGATCCTACGGCGGTTGTCATTGGCGGCCGCCACGGTCACATCACCCAACTGGTAGCTGCGGTCATCCAGGTAGTCGAGGTCGTCGGCCGTGCTCTGCACCAGCAGGAATGCACGCACCACGAGCACCTGCGACCAGTCGGTAACGGTCGCCTGGTTGGCGAAGACATCGGGCTCGCCGTCGAGGTCGTTGTCCTCGCCGAACAGGAACTGCATATTCTCCACCCCCTCGACCAGGTCCTGGGTGGCAATCGTCATTGCGCCCGCCGTGGTATCCCACTGCAGGACCTTGCGTGCCAGCGTGGGCACACCCCCGGTGTCGCGCACGTAGTAGATGGCCAGGCGGTAGGGATAGGCGATTCCGTTGGCGTAGATCTCGCCCTCGGCGACCGAGGGGGCCGTGTCCGCGCCATCGAAGATCAGGCCCTGCTCCGCATTGACGATCACGTAGGTATCGGTAGCGGCCAGGCCCGCCGGGAAACTGATCGTTCCGTCTCGCGCCGCCGTGGGAACGGCGGGGTCAGCGTCATAGCCGGGGTCCGGCGCGAGGTGCTTGATAACGAGCACATCGGTATTGGGCACCGCGTCGGTGATGCAGCCGAGCATGGACGCACCGCCCGCCTGAACACCGAAGAAGAAATTGATGACGTCGTAGGCCTCGGCCCCGCCCGTGCAATCGCCGGTGACCGCGCCGAGATTTCCATCCGGCAGGATGTTGCCGGGTCCGGCCGCGCCGAAGAACCCGACGTGGCGCAGGGATTCCTCGAGCACCGACAGGCTGAAGCGCGCATTCTCCGCCAGGCTCGCGACCTGCTCGACCTCGGTGTAGGAACGCTTGGAGCCAAGGTAAACACCGACGGCCCCGGTGATGAGGATGGTCCCGAGAAGTATGGCGACCATGAACTCGATAAGCGAGAAGCCGCGGTCGTTGTGCTGGCGGGCTGAGCGGCTCATAGCTCCATCTCGTCGACAACGTAGGTACTGAGGATGACCTGGCGCCGGAAGCCCGCGTCTGCCGCCGGAAAATCATCGCCGCAGACGAAGCCGCCGCCGGTCGCGTCGGAGGTATCCTGCAGGCCGCGCCACTGGATCACCACGTCGACGGTGCCGGTGCGCGCCTTGCCGTTGGCCGTATCCGGCGTGAACACCACGCAGCCGCGCGGCTGGATCAGGCCGGCGCTGGTGCCGCCACCGTCCGCGGCGGTCACGCCGGCGCCGTCGAGTGCCTGTTCCCAGGACCACAGGTCGTGGGCCGCCATCTGGTTCGGGTCGCAGGCGGCGCTGATGCAGTTGGGCGTAGGCTGGTCGGCGATACTGCCGCCGCCGACCGAGCTGGCGCCGATGTTGTAGCGGGTCACCCCGCGCGGGTTACCGCGGATCATCTCCAGCATCTGGTCGGCCAGGGTCACGGCGCGGCTGCGCTGCACCGCCTGGTGCTGGGCGGCCTTCGACATTGCCTGCAGGCTGACCACGCCCACGAGGCCGATGCTGATAACAAAGAAGGCGATCAGCACCTCGAACAGGGTAAAGCCGCGGCTGCGCGGCAGACGGTCACGGACAGCTGACATTGCCACCTCCCGCAGCCGCCGGCAGATTCACGATCCCGTCGCCGTTGGTGTCCTCGAGGCTCCTCGCCGACCCCGCATTGCTCAAAAACAGGGCGCGGGCCTCGCTGGCGCCACGCACGTCGCAGACGGTGAAGGTGCCGTTGTTGTTGAGCGCGGTGCCCTGCGGATCGAAGCGCAGGCGCCCGGAGGCGTCCGCGGCCGCGAGGTTGACCGTGATATCGCGGACGCCGGTGACCTCCGCGAGGAACACCAGGTCATCGGGACCGCCGCCACCGGTGTCGATAGTACCGTCGCCGTCGAAATCCGTGAACGCGATGTACCCGTCTTCCCAGGTTCCGCTGCAGGAAGCGCCGTCATTGCTGGAACAGACCGTCACGAAGACGCGCTGGGCCAACGCCTCGGAGCGGGCAGTGCTCAACGATCCGCGCAGGTCGTAGACAGCCGACACGAGCCGGTTGTTGCGGATCAGGTTCGTAAAGGATGGCGCACCGACAGAGAGCAGCACGGCCAGCACCACGAGGACCACCATCACCTCGATGAGCGTGAAGCCCCGGCGCCGCTGCGGCTGACATCGATACCGGATTAATGAGCACTTTTCCATGCCCTTAGACTAGGCCAGTGGGCCTGTCCAGCGCACGGATCGTTGGACAAGCGGGCATTTTGGACGACGAACGGTCGTTTCCGGCCGCTGGCGGCTAGTCGACTTCCGCCAGCCGCAGCTCCCGGGGCATGCTGAAAGTCACGTTCTCGGGCCGCCCGTCCACCTCGGTAACGCCGTCTGCGCCGAGGTCCTTCAGGCGCTGGATGACCGCCTGCACGAGGACTTCCGGGGCGGAGGCACCGGCGGTGACGCCGATGTGCGCCTTGCCCTCGAGCCAGGCGGCGTCGATGTCGTCGGCGCCGTCGACCAGGTAGGCGGTCGCGCCCATGCGCTCGCCGAGCTCGCGCAGGCGGTTGGAATTGGAGCTGTTGGGGGAGCCGACCACCAGCAGCAGGTCGCAGCCCGCCGCGAGCTGCTTGACCGCGTCCTGGCGGTTCTGGGTGGCGTAGCAGATGTCGTCCTTGCGCGGGCCCTGGATCGCCGGGAAGCGCGCGCGCAGGGCGTCGATGACCCTTGCGGTGTCGTCCATCGACAGGGTGGTCTGGGTGACGAAGGCCAGCCGCTCCGGGTCGCGCACGTCGAGGGTGGCGGCCTGGGCCTCGTCCTCGACCAGGTAGATGTCGCCGCCGGCGCTGCGGTCGTACTGGCCCATGGTGCCTTCCACCTCCGGGTGACCGGCGTGGCCGATGAGCACGCACTCGCGCCCCTCGGCGCTGTAGCGGGAGACCTCCAGGTGCACCTTGGTGACCAGCGGGCAGGTCGCATCGAAGACCTTGAGGCCGCGGCCGTCCGCCTCCTTGCGCACGGCCTGGGAGACGCCGTGGGCACTGAAGATGACGATGGCATCGTCGGGGACCTCGGAGAGCTCCTCGACAAAGACCGCGCCGCGACCGCGCAGGTCGTCGACGACGAACTTGTTGTGCACGACTTCATGGCGCACGTAGATCGGCGCCCCGAACACCTCGAGGGCCCGCTCGACGATGTCGATGGCCCGATCCACGCCGGCACAGAAGCCGCGCGGGTTGGCGAGCTGAATGTCCATCAATGCAACTCCGCCGGTTCCACCCGGTGTATCTGGACGTCGAAGACCAGTGTACGCCCCGCCAGCGGGTGATTGAAGTCCACGGTCACCTCGGCGTCATCGAAGGCGACGATCACCCCCGGCAGCTCGCCGCCAGCGGCATCCGCGAAGGAACAGACCAGGCCCTGCTCAAGCTCGATACCGTCCTCGAACTGGTCCCGGTCCACGCGCTGGACATTCTGCGGGTTGTGCTGGCCGAAGGCGTCCTCCGGCGGCACGGTGAACTGCTCCCGCTCGCCGGGCAGCAGTCCGAATAGGCGCCGCTCGAAACCGGGCAGCAGGCTGCCGTCGCCCACGGTGAAGCTCACCGGGTCGCGATCGAAGTTGGAATCGACCTCCTCGCCATCATCCAGCCGGAGGGCAAAATTAAGGTGAACGCAGGTGCCCTCGCCCACCGGTAGCCTGTCATCATGCGTCATGCCTGTGCTCCGTCACCGCGCCCGCCGCGCAGGCTGTCGAGAATCAGCAGCCCCGCACCGACGGTGATCGCCGAATCGGCGATGTTGAAGGTTGGAAAGTAGTACCCCGCATAGTGTAGCGAGATGAAGTCCACGACGTAGCCGTGCAGCAGCCGGTCAACCAGGTTGCCGAGGGCGCCGCCCAGCACCAGGGACAGGCCCAGGGCGAGCACGCGCTCGGCGCGGGACAGGCGCCACAGCCAGGCCGCGAGAGCCCCGCTCACCACCAGCGCCAGCACGGTGAAGAACCAGCGCTGCCAGCCGCCGGCACCGGACAGGAAGCTGAAGGCCGCGCCGGTGTTGTGGTGCAGCGTCAGGTTGAAGAAAGGCAGCACCGGCACCGGCTGCGCATAGTCGAGGGCCGCGGTCGCCCAGGCCTTGCTGCCCTGGTCGAGGACGATGACGAGCAGTGCGAGGCCGTAGCCGGCGATGGCCAGCCGTCGCTCAGGCAAAGCGGCGCAGCTCCCCGGGTCCGTCGACGTTGCTGACGCAGCGGCCGCAGAGCGTGGGGTGGGCGGCAAAGCTGCCCACGTCCGCGCGCCGGTGCCAGCAGCGTTCACACTTCTCGTCGGCCGAGGCCTCGACCCGCACCCGGAGCCCCGGGAGCTCGGTCTCTGCCGCGTCCGCCGGCGCATCGCCGAGCGGTGCGACGCCGGCGCCGGAGGTGATCAGCACGAAGCGCAGTTCATCGCCCAGGGCATCGAGGTCCGCCGCCAGGGCATCGTCGCAGTAGAGCGTCACCGTCGCATCGAGGGAGCCGCGGATTTCGCCGGCGGCGCGGCGCGCCTCCATCTCCCGGTTCACCGCATCGCGCACGGCCTGCACCCGGGCCCAGTAGTCCCGGCCCATGGCAGCGTCGTCGGGCAGGGTCGGCAGCCCATCGGCCCACTCCACGAGGAACACGGAGTCAGCCCGCTCGCCGGGCAGGTTTTCCCAGATCTCCTCGGCGGTGAAACTGGTGATCGGCGCGATCCAGCGCGCCAGCGCATCGACGATATGGTACATGGCCGTCTGTGCCGAGCGCCGCGCGGCGGAATCGGCCCGCGTCGTGTATTGCCGGTCCTTGATGATGTCGAGGTAGAAGCCGCCCATGTCCACGGCGCAGAAGTTGTGCAGCTTGTGGTAGATGCTGTGGAACTGGTAGGCGTCGTAGGCCTCGCTGATCTCCGCCTGCAGCCGGGCGGCCCGGTCCAGGGCCCAGCGGTCCAGCGGCAGCAGCTCGCCAGCCGGCAGCGCGTGCGCGGCCGGGTCGAAGCCGGCCAGGTTGCCGAGAAGAAAGCGCGCCGTGTTGCGGATGCGCCGGTAGGCGTCGGCGGTGCGCTTGAACACTTCGTCGCTCACGGTGAGCTCGCCGCGGTAGTCTGCGGCGGCCACCCACAGGCGCAGCACATCGGCGCCGAGCTCGTTCATGGCCTTCTTCGCGGGGAGGATATTGCCCCGAGACTTGGACATCTTGTGGCCGTCGCCATCGACCGTGAAGCCGTGCGTGAGCACCGTGCGGTAGGGCGCGGCGCCGTAGGCCCCCACGGCGGTGAGCAGCGACGACTGGAACCAGCCGCGGTGCTGGTCCGAGCCTTCCAGGTAGATGTCCGCCGGCCAGGCCAGGGCCTCGCGACGGCGGAGGACACAGGCGTGGGTCACGCCGGAGTCGAACCACACGTCGAGGGTGTCGGTCACCTTTTCGTAGTCGGCGGCCTCGTCACCGAGCAGCTCCGACGGGTCGAGCTGGAACCAGGCCTCGATGCCCCGCTCCGCCACCCGCTCCGCCACCGCCTCGATGAGGCGCGAGGTCTCGGGGTGCAGCTCGCCGCTCTCGCGGTGCGCGAAGAGCGCGATGGGCACGCCCCAGGTCCGCTGCCGGGAAATGCACCAGTCCGGCCGGTCCTCGAGCATGCCGTCGATCCGGGCCCGGCCCCACTCGGGGACCCACTGCACGCCGGCGACCGCGGCTTTCGCGCCGTCGAGGAGCCCGTTCTGGCGCATGCTGATGAACCACTGCGGTGTAGCGCGGAAGATGATCGGCGTCTTGTGCCGCCAGCAGTGCGGGTAGCTGTGCCGGTAGGGCTCGTGGTGCAGCAGCGCGCCGCGCTCGGCCAGCAGTTGCACGATCGCGTCGTTGGCCTTGAACACGTGCTGGCCGGCGAAGTGCGGCGTACCCTCGAGGTAGACGCCGTTGCCGCCCACCGGGTTGTAGACCTCGATGCCGTAGCGCTGGCCCACGGTGAAGTCGTCGGCGCCGTGGGCCGGGGCCGTGTGCACGGCGCCGGTACCGGCGTCCGTGGTCACGTGATCGCCGAGCACGATGATCACCTCCCGGTCCAGGAAGGGGTGCCGGAGTTCCCGGCGATCCAGGGCGGCGCCGCGGCAGCGGCCGAGAATGGCCGGCTCGCCGAGGCCGAAGCGTGCGGCGCAGGCCTCGGCCAGCTCCGCCGCGACCAGCAGCTGGCGGTCGCCGGCGTCCAGGAGCACGTACTCGAGCTCCGGGTGCAGGCTCACCGCCATGCTCGCCGGCAGGGTCCAGGGCGTGGTGGTCCAGATGGCAACGGCGATGTTGTCCGCGCCCTCCGCGCCGCAGGCGCCGGCGATCGCGGCGCTGTCCACCGCCGCGTAGGCGACGTCGATGGCGGGAGAAGTCTTGTCCTCGTACTCCACCTCGGCCTCGGCCAGCGCGGAGCCGCAGTCAAGGCACCAGTGCACGGGCTTGAAGCCCTTGTGCAGGTGGCCGTTGTCGATCAGCTGCCCGAGGGTGCGGATGATGTCCGCCTCGAAGGCGAAGTTCATGGTCAGGTACGGGTTGTCCCAGTCGCCGATCACGCCCATGCGCACGAAGTCCGTGCGCTGGCCGTCGATCTGCTGGCGCGCGTAGGCACGGCAGCGCTCGCGGAATTCCGCGGCACTCACCTTGTGCCCGGGCTTGCCAACCTTCTTCTCGACGTTGAGCTCGATCGGCAGGCCGTGGCAGTCCCAGCCGGGCACGTAGGGCGCGTCGAAGCCCGCCAGGGTGCGGGACTTCACGATCATGTCCTTGAGGATCTTGTTGACCGCGTGGCCCACGTGCAGCTCACCGTTGGCGTAGGGCGGGCCGTCGTGGAGGATGAACTTCGGCCTGCCGGCAAAGGCCTCGCGGATACGGCCGTAGAGGTCCATGGCCTGCCACTGCTTCAGGCGCTCGGGCTCGCGCTGGGCCAGGCTCGCCTTCATGGGGAAAGCCGTCTGCGGCAGGTTGAGGGTGGCCTTGTAGTCACTCATGGCAGTCAGTCACGGTAGTCAATCCTGCGTCCAGTCATGCGTCATAGCGGTCCACGGTCCGGGCGGCAAACCACTCCCTGGCCGCCGCGAAATCCCCGTGAATGGCCTCCTTGAGGTCCTCCAGGGCGTCGAATTTGCGCTCCGGCCGCAGCCGGTGCAGGAACTGCACGTCGATGCGCCGGCCGTAGAGCTCGGGCTCACCCTCGAGCAGGTGCACCTCCAGGTTGGCCCGGCTGCCGTCGTTGACCGACGGCCGCGTACCGACGTTGGCGACCCCGGGCGCCTCGAGCAGGCCGCCGCCATTCACGCGCACCGTGAACACACCGGAGAGCGGTGCCTTCAGCCGGTTCAGCTCGACGTTCGCCGTCGGTGCACCGAGCGTTCGGCCGAGCTGGCGGCCCTGCACCACCCGGCCCGTGATCACGTAGGGCCGGCCCAGCAGTTCGGCTGCCAGTTCCAGGTCGCCCTCCGCCAGCGCCTCGCGGACCCGGGTCGAGCTGACCCGGTCGCCGTCCAGCGCCAGCGTGTCCGTGGACAGCGTGTCGAAGCCGTGGCGCTCGCCCTGCTCCCTGAGAAAGTCGTAGTCTCCCTCGCGGCCGCGGCCGAAGCGGAAGTCGTCGCCGAGGACCAGGCGCTTAACGCCGAGGCCGTCGACGAAGATCCGCTCCACGAAAGCGGCGGCGGACATGGTGCGTACGGTTTCGTCGAAGCGGATGCGGAGCAGCCGGTCAACGCCGAGGGCGGCCAGGGCCTGGAACTTCTCGCGGAAGTCCATGAGCCGGGCCGGGGCCTCCTCCGGGTGCAGGTACTCCCGCGGCAGGGGCTCGAAGACGATCACGACGGCCGGCAGCGCCAGCGCCCGGGCCTCGCGGAGCACCCGGCCCAGCACCGCCTGGTGACCCCGGTGCACACCGTCGAAGGCGCCGATGGTCGCAACGCAGCCGCGGTGGCGGGGCTGCAGGTTATGCAGGCCTCGGATGAGCTCCATGGGGTAGCCGGGGACTTTCCTGAAACAAGCCTCGCAGTATAGCGAATGGCCCCCGGCGGGTCACGGTGGCGGGCTGCGCAGGTCGCGCAGCCGCACGCCCGCGGCGGCGAGCACGGCGAGGTAGGCGCCGCCCCCGGCGCCGACCAGCCCGGCGAGCTCCAGCGCCCGCCGCTGCCAGCCCCAGGCGAGCCACGCCGACGCAGCGGGGCTGAGCCACAGCACGAGGCCGACCATGACCGCGGTCGCGCCGAACAGCCGCGGCAGGAAGACCCGCCAGGCAGGATCGAAGCGGTAGACACCCTCCCGGCGAAGCCCGCGCCAGAGCAGCCCCGCGTTCAGGTAGGCGGCGACGCTGGTGGCCAGGGCCAGGCCGACGTGGCCGAGGTCCAGGTAGAGCATGAGCGGCACCACGAAGGCGAAGTTCAGCACCATGTTCGCCAGCATCGCACGGATGCCGATACGCACCGGCGTCACCATGTCCTGGCGCGCATAGAAACCCGGCGCGAGCACCTTGATGAGCATGAAGGCGCAGATACCGAGCGCGTAGGCGCGCAGGCTGTAGCCGGCCATGCTGACGTCCCGGGGCGAGAGCTCGCCGTACTGGAACAGGGTGATGAGAATCGGCTCGGCCAGCACCAGCAGGGCCGCCGTGGCCGGCACCGCCACCAGGAGCACGCTGCGCACCGCCCAGTCGAGGGTCAGCGTGAAGCGCTCCTCCCGCGCCGCGGCCCGGTCCGCCGACAGGCTGGGCAGGATGACGGTGGCGATGGCGATGCCGAAGACGCCGAGGGGCAGCTCCGCGAGCCGGTCCGAGTAGTAGAGCCAGGAGACGCTCCCCGTGGGCAGGAACGAGGCGAGCACGGTGTCCAGCAGCAGGTTCACCTGGCTCACGGAAACGCCGAATAGCGCCGGCACCATGAGCCTGAGGATCTGCCGCACCCCGGGATGGGCCGTATCCCAGCGCGGCCGCGGCGTGAGTTCCAGGCGCCTGAGAAACGGCAGCTGGAACAGCAGCTGCACCACGCCCGCCGTGAACACCCCCCAGGCGAGCGCGAAGGCGGGCTCTTCGAACCAGGGCGCGGCCACGGTCGCGGCAGCGATGAGCGACAGGTTCAGGAACACCGGCGTCACCGCCGGCACGGCGAAGCGGCCGTAGCTGTTCAGCACGGCGCCGCAGAGGCCGGTCAGGGAAATGAGCAGCAGGTAGGGAAAGGTGACCCGGATGAGGTCCGCCGTGAGGGCGAACTTGGCCGGCTGGTCGAGAAAGCCCGGGGCGAAAAGCCCGGCCACCAGCGGCGCGGCGAGCACCGTCAGGCTGGTCAGCAGCAGGAGCGTCCCGCCGAGCACCCCGGCGACGCGGTCCAGCAGCTCGCGCACCGCCGCCTGACCGCCGCGCTCCCGGTACTCGCTGAGCACCGGTACGAAAGCCTGGGAGAAAGCCCCCTCGGCGAAGAGCCGGCGGAGGAAGTTGGGAATCTTGAAGGCCACGAAGAAGGCGTCGGCGTTGGCAGTCGCGCCGATAAAAGCGGCTAGGACGATGTCGCGGACGAGGCCGAGGACCCGCGACAGCATGGTCATCGCGCCGACCACGGCGCTGGAGCGCAGGAGGCCCGGCGCCGGCGGCGCTGCCCCGGCCTCGTTCATTTCAGGCGTCCAGCCAGTCCCGGCGTAGCCGCTCGCCGTGCAGTGCCAGCCACTGCAGGGCGACCAGCGTGTGGCCGTTGGGTACCCGGTCCGCTGCCAGCAGTTCGAGGCCCTCGGTGCGGGAGAGCCGGTGCACCAGGATATCCTCGCCCTCCCCGTCCACGCCGTGCACCTCGCCGACCCCGGCCTCGAGCACCCGCCCGCAATAGAGGCGTACGCGCTCGGAGCAGGCGCCGGCGCTAGGGAAATAGCTCGCGATGGGCACCAGCTCGGCGAGCCGGGTTCCGGCTTCCTCCTCCGCCTCCCGGTGCGCCACGTCCTCGCCGTCCTCGCCGGCCTCGACGATGCCTGCCACGAGTTCCAGCATCCACGGGCTGTCGTCGGCGCGCAGGGCACCCGGCCGGAACTGCTCGACGAGCACCAGGGAGTCGGACTCCGGCTCATAGGGCAATACACCGACCGCGTCGCCGCGATGGAAGACCTCGCGGGTGAGCGGCTCGCTCCAGCCGCCGTCAAAGCAACGGTGCGAGAGGGTCAGCCGGGCGACGCGGAAGTGCCCGCGGAAGGCTTCCTCCTCGCCGAGGATGCGCACGTCCCGGGCGCCGAAGCGCAGCGCGAAGCTCACGGCGTGCGCCCCCCGACGTACCAGGTCACGGCCGTGGCGTGCTTTTCGACCTGGTCGACGACATCGAGAATCAGCGCAAACAGCGCCATGCGCACCGTGAGACCGTTGTCCGTCTGCCGGAAGATGGCGAGGTTGGGATTGTCGTTGAGGTCGTCGTCCAGCTCCCGGGCACTGTCGCGCGAGTCCCGCGGCAGCGGGTGCATGATCACCGTGTTCGGCTCGCAGTGACGGGTGTAGATCGACTGGTTCAGGCGGAAGCGCCCGCGGTACAGGTCCGCCTCGGCCTGGGACTGGAAGCGCTCTTCCTGGATGCGCGTACTGTAGACGATGTCCACGTGGGCGATGCTCGCCTCCAGCGCATCGGATTCCAGCACCTCGTGGCCGGCTGCGCGAAGCTCGTCGACGATGCCCTCGGGCATGCGCAGTTCCCCCGGGGACACGAGCACCACCTGGACCCGGTCGAAGAGGCAGAGCAGCTTGCAGAGCGAGTGTACGGTGCGGCCGTAGCGCAGGTCGCCGACCATGGCGATGCGCAGCTGGTCAATCGAGCGGTCCCGGCCGGCGAGCTCCCGGCCGATGGTGTAGAGGTCCAGCAGCGCCTGGCTGGGGTGCTCGTTGCTGCCGTCCCCGCCGTTGATGACCGGCACCCGGCTGGCGGCCGCGAACTCGGCCACGGAACCGGCCGTGGGGTGGCGCATGGCGATGACGTCGGAATAGCCCGAGAGCACCCGCGCCGTGTCGTAAAGTGACTCGCCCTTGGCGATGGCCGACTGCTCGAAGCCCGTGGTCTCGCGCACCTCGCCGCCGAGAAGGTTGAAAGCGCTGCCGAAGCTCACCCGCGTACGCGTGCTGGGCTCGAAGAACATGGCGCCGAGGATCGCCCCCTCGAGGACGCGGGTGCGCCGGCGCCGGCGGGCATAGGGCTCCAGCTGGTCCGCCACCGAGAAGATACGCTCGACATCGCCGCGCTCGAACTGGTCGACGGAAAGAATGTGGCTGCCGGCAAACTCCATGGCTCCTCCCCTGTCGAGCGGCGCGCTCGGCGGCATTATACGGGCGCGGTGCCGGGTCAGGCGAGCAGCGAGTCGCCCCAGGCCTGCAGCTCGGCGAGAAGCGCCGCGCCGCGCGGGTCGGCACCTGCCGCCAGCGCCTCGAGGCGCGCATTGAACTGCTCCAGTTCGAGGCCGCCGAAGCCGTCTTCGCCGGAGAGGCGCTGGTAGCGGAAGGCCTCCCAGGCCTCGCGCTCTTCCTGGGCGAGGGTCTCGGGATAGTTGCGGGCGCGGTAGCGGAACAGCAGTTCCGGCAGACGCGCGTCCTCGAAAGCGAAGGCGGCGCCGCCAAGCTCGCCGGGCGGCGTCGCGCGCACTTCGTCGCTCAGGCGGCGGTCCGCGTCGGAAAGAAAACCACCATAGAGGGCGAGGTCCGGGTCCCGGCGTGCGCTGTCCGCGGGGCGCGTGTGGATCGCCGCCAGCTTGTCGGCGACCGCGCGCGGATCGCGTTCCCGCCAGGCTCGCAGCGTGGCCAGGTGCTGCCGGCAGCGGTCGCCGTCGAGGCCTGCGCGCTCGGCGAGCCGGCCGTCGAGCATCTTCGGCGGCAGCAGCACGGGGCAGCGGTTGAGGTGCACGCTCTTCAGGCCGGGGCGGCGGACGCCCTCGGGCAGCTCGTCACCGCGGGTGTAGAGCAGTTCCCGCAGCATCTCCGCGTCGCCGTCCACCAGCGGCGCCGGATCCTCGGCGAGGTCGTAGCAGATCACCTCGTTGCGGTTGGTCGGGTGCGCCGCCAGCGGCACGATGAGCGAGCAGTTGTGCCGCGCCGCGCCGAACATACCGGAGATGTGCAGGACCGGCCGCAGCGCCGACAGGTCCAGCGCTTCCTGCGCCGCGCGCTTGTCCCGGTGGTCGCGGAGGTACGCGAAGAGTCCCGGCTGCCGCTCGCGCACGAGCTGCGCGACGGCCAGGGTGGCGCGCACGTCGACGAGCGCATCGTGGGCACCCTCGTGGGCGATGCCGTTGGCTGCCGTGAGGTCCTCGAGGCGGAAGCTCGGCAGCCCGTCCTCGCGCAGCGGCCACGCGATGCCCTCCGGGCGAAGCGCCTCGGCGGTGCGTACCACGTCGATGAGGTCCCAGCGCGAGTTGCCGTTCTGCCACTCGCGGGCGTAGGGATCGAAGAAGTTGCGGTAGAGCGTGTAGCGCGTGACCTCGTCGTCGAAGCGCAGGGAGTTGTAGCCGACGCCGCAGGTGCCGGGCCTGGCCAGTTCCTCGTGGATGCGGCTGATGAACTCGGCTTCCGCCACGCCCTCGGCAGCGGCCCGCTGCGGCGTGATGCCGGTGACCAGGCAGGCGTCCGGGTGCGGCAGGTAGTCGTCGGCGGGTCGCGCGAACAGCGTCAGCGGCTCGCCCACGGGGTTGAGGTCTGCATCCGTGCGCAGGCCGGCAAACTGCACCGGCCGGTCCCGCGCCGGGTCGGTGCCGAAGGTCTCGTAGTCGTGCCAGTAAAAGGTCGGCGCGGCCAAGCTAGATAAGCTCCAGCGCCTGCTCCTCGATCTTCGCCTTCCAGGCTGCAGGGCCGGTCTGGTGCACCGAGGTGCCGCGGGCATCCACGGCCACGCTCACCGGCATGTCCTTCACCTCAAACTCGTAGATGGCCTCCATGCCGAGCTCGGGGAAGGCCACGACACGGGCACCGGTAATGGCCTTGGAGACGAGATAGGCCGCGCCGCCGACGGCCATGAGGTAAACGGCGCCGTGCTTCTTGATCGCCTCGATACCGGCCGGGCCGCGCTCGGCCTTGCCGATCATGCCCATCAGGCCCGTGTGCTCGAGGATGAAGTCGGTGAACTTGTCCATGCGCGTGGAGGTCGTCGGCCCGGCGGGGCCTACCACCTCGTCGCGCACCGGGTCCACGGGGCCCACGTAGTAGATGAAGCGGTCGCGCAGGTCCACGCCCTCCGGCAGGCCCTCGCTCGCCTTGATCAGCTCCTGCATCTTCTTGTGCGCTGCATCGCGGCCTGTGAGCATCCTGCCGGACAGGAGCAGCGTGTCGCCGGGCTGCCAGCTCGCGGCCTCTTCCCGGGTCACCGTGTCGAGGTTGACCCGGCGCACGCCCTCGCCCACTTCCCAGGTGATCTCGGGCCAGTCATCGAGGGACGGCGGCGTCTGCAGCGCCGGCCCGGAGCCGTCGAGGACGAAGTGCGCGTGGCGGGTGGCGGCGCAGTTGGGGATCATCGCCACGGGCAGCGAAGCCGCGTGGGTCGGGTAGTCCTTGATCTTCACATCCAGCACCGTGGTCAGGCCGCCGAGGCCCTGGGCACCGATACCGAGGCGGTTCACCGCGTCCATGATTTCCAGGCGCAGCTCCTCGACCCGGTTCGCCGGGCCGCGCTCGCGCAGCTCGTGGATGTCGACCGGGTCCATGAGCGATTCTTTCGCCAGCACCGCGGCCTTCTCGGCGGTACCGCCGATGCCGATGCCGAGCATTCCCGGCGGGCACCAGCCGGCACCCATGGTCGGCACGGTCTTTACTACCCAGTCGACGATCGAGTCGGAGGGGTTGAGCATGGCGAGCTTGGACTTGTTCTCCGAGCCGCCGCCCTTGGCCGCCACCTGCACGTCCACGGTATCGCCGGGCACCAGTTCCATGTGGATGACCGCCGGCGTATTGTCGCCGGTGTTCTTCCTTGCGCCGGCGGGATCGTCGAGGATCGAGGCGCGCAGCACATTGTCCGGATGGGTGTAGGCCCGGCGCACGCCCTCGTTGACCATCTCGCTGACCGACAGGGTCGCGTCCCAGCGCACGTCCATGCCGATTTTCAGGAACACGGTGACGATGCCCGTGTCCTGGCAGATGGGCCGGTGGCCCTCGGCGCACATGCGCGAATTGATGAGGATCTGCGCCATGGCGTCCTTCGCCGCCGGGTTCTGCTCCATTTCCCAGGCCTTGTGCACGGCCTGCACGAAGTCCAGCGGGTGGTAGTAGGAAATGAATTGCAGCGCATCGGCGACGCTATCGATGAAGTCGTCCTGGCGGATGGTGGTCATGCTCGCTCCTTGGTAAATATCGCTTAACCGCCTGCGCCGCCGGCGGCCGTGCCCTGCTGCAGGGTGCGCACGGTGCCCTCGAGCTGGCTGATGCTGGCGTTCACCTGGCGGCGGAAGGCGTTGATGGACTCCACCCAGCCCTCGTTCGCCTCGACGCGCTTGGCGAGGCGGTTCATCTCGAGCTCGAGCCGGTTGAGGGTGTCGGCCACCCGCTCCACCTGCGCCTGGTTTGCCTTGGCGTTGCCCATGAGCCGCTCGAGATCACCGGCGACGCCCTCCAGCCGCGCGATGTCGCTGCTCGCTGTCTTGAGCTGGCCGCTGGCCGCGGCAACGTCCTTCTTCAGCGCCGCGATGGACTCGCCCTGGTTGCTGTTGGTGCCCTCGATCTCATCGAGGCGCGCCTTGTTGCGCCGCCAGGCCGAGGCCCAGAGCTTGTCGACCTCCGAGTAGAGCTCCTTGATCTTAACCGCCATGGCCGCGGTGTTCTGCGACAGGCCCTCGTCCGTGTCGGACAGCCGAGCCTCGAGCTCGCCGATGCGCTCTTCGTAGCGCTCGAGCTGGAAGCCGGTCTGGGTCAGCCGCTCCTCGAGCTGCCAGGCCCAGGCACAGGCCACGGCGGCGACCACCAGGGAGACCGTGGCCACGAGGCGCAGGAACAGGCTGTTGCCGGTCGGTGCCGGAACCGCCGCGCGGGTCGCACCTCGCCCTGCCGGCCCCGCGGCCCCGCGGCCGGCGCCGCTGCGGGGTGCCCCTGCCAGATCGTCGTCATCTCGGGTCGGCACGATAGAGGGGATATCTTCGGGGTCGTCATCTCGCGACATGATCGGGGCCTGACTGCAAGAAAAACCCGAGTATAACGCCCGCGGGCCGGCGGCTTAACAGCTCGCATGAAAACAACGGCGATAGCCTGTGGCGCGGCGGCGCCCGTGCCCGCCGGTCCGATCTCCGGCGCTGTGCGGGACCGCAGGGCTTCGTGCTATCCTCTGGAGCGAAGTACGACGGCCGGCCGGGCCCGTGCATGCCGGCGGCAACTTTTATCCTGCGACTCGTTCGGGAGGAAATCATGGAGTTTGTCGACTTTCTTTTCCGCTGGGGCCACGGTCTCTTCGGCATCACCTGGATCGGCATGCTGTATTACTTCAACTTCGTGCAGGGAGAATATTTCAAAGAGGCGGAGCCCGACGCCAAGGCCGACGCCACTAGGAAACTGGCCCCGCGCGCGCTCTGGTGGTTCCGCTGGGGCGCGATGTTCACCTTCCTCACCGGCCTCTACCTACTGTGGATGTTGGGCAAGGGGGTCAACCAGTACATTGCCCTTGGTGCTCTCATGGGCATTTTCATGTTCCTCAACGTCTGGCTGATAATCTGGCCGGCGCAGAAGATCGTGGTCGGCATCACGGAAGGTGACGCCGCGGCCGCGGCTCCCAAGGCACTGCGCGCGTCCCGCACCAACACGCTGTTCTCCGGCCCGATGCTCTGGGGTATGTTCGGGTCCAAGCATGGCAGCTACGACACGAGCGGCTTCGAGGCCATCAGCTTCAGCGACCTGGGCTTCCTGGTCCCGCTACTTATCATTCTCGCGCTCGAGGTCAACGGCATCGTCGGCAAGGTTGGCCCCATGGCCAGCGTCAAGGGCGTGATCCACATGAGCGTGCTGCTGACCGCGGTCGTCTTCGGCCTAGTCGCCTTCCTCTAGCCGACGCAGACCTCTACCAAGCGCGCTGTCGCCGGGGGCGGACACGCCGCCGTGCCCCCGGCGGCGCTTCGGTCCGACCCTGCGACCGTGCTACCATTGATGCTTACCACGCAGGCAACCAATCGGCGCAGCGCATAGCGCCGTATGTCCTGTGACGCCGGGCCGCCGGTCCGCCGCCGAAAGCCACAGCAACCGTCCAAAGGAGACCCCATGGCCTTTCAACTGCCACCCCTTCCCTATGAGCAAAATGCCCTCGAGCCGCACATCTCCGCGGAGACCCTCGAGTACCACTACGGCAAGCACCACAAGACCTACGTCGACAAGCTGAATGGTCTCGTCGATGGCACGGACATGGAAAACAAGTCCCTCGAGGAGGTCGTCAAGGCGGCCGAGGGCGGCGTCTTCAACAACGCGGCCCAGATCTGGAACCACACGTTCTACTGGCACTGCCTGTCCCCGAACGGCGGCGGCGCACCCTCGGGCAAGCTCGGCGAAGCCATCGACGCGGCCTTCGGCTCCTTCGACAAGTTCAAGGAGGAGTTCACCAACAGCGCGGTGAACAATTTCGGCTCCGGCTGGACCTGGCTGGTGCAGAAGGGCGACGGCTCCGTGGCCATCGTCAACACCAGCAACGCCGGCACCCCCCTCACGGACGACAGCGTCACCCCGCTGCTCACCGTCGACGTCTGGGAGCACGCCTACTACATCGACTACCGGAACGCCCGCCCCAAGTACATGGAAGCGTTCTGGAACCTCGTCAACTGGGAGTTCGCTGCTTCCAACATGAAGTAAGACACTCTCAGCGTTCCATCCCGGAAGCCCTCTTCGGAGGGCTTTTTGTGTCTGGGGGAGTTGCTGGCGGTGAGGCTTGGGGACGGCCGAGCGCGGCATGTTTTGCCCAGCGAACGGGTGTGCGTGCGGCAAGCAACGGCGTGTTTTCCCCAGGAACCAGGTGTGCGGGCGGCAGGCCCCGGCATGGCTCCCCGGGACACGCTACAAGCACGTCCATGTGCGCTCGACGCGGGCCATCCATGGCCCGCGACGGTCCCGGGGAGCCATGCCGGGGCCTGCCTTCTCAGCCAACCTCGTCACACTGGCAACTCGCGGCAAGCGCAGTCAGCCAACTGAAAGCGCACTGATAGCTCACATTTAAACAAGCAGGTTGGGGTGTAACCGCGGTGGAAAGTTGCGCAGCGTCTTAGAGAAGGAAGGGGCGGGAGAAGGGGGTGCGGACCGTCGCCGGCCATGGATGGTCGGGGCGGCCTTCCGCGGCGCCGAGCGCACATGGATGTGCTTGTAGCGTGTCCGCACCCCCTTCTCCCGGCCCTTCCGCCACCAGGACCAACAATGGACCCCACAAAAAAGGCAAAAAAAACCCGGCACAGAGGCCGGGTTTTTAGTCGGGCTCAGAGGGCGCTTACATCATGCCGCCCATGCCGCCCATGCCGCCCATGTCGGGCATCGCGGGGGCGGCTGCCTTGTCTTCCGGGGCGTCGGCGATCATCACCTGGGTGGTGATCATCAGGCCGGCCACGGAGCCGGCGGCCTGCAGGGCCGTGCGGGTGACCTTGGCCGGGTCGATGATGCCGGCTTCGATCATGTCCACGTACTCGCCCGTTGCGGCGTTGTAGCCGTAGTTGCCCTCGCCCTGGCGGACCTTGTCGAGGACCACGGAGGCCTCGTCGCCGGCGTTGCTGACGATGTGGCGCAGCGGGTTCTCCATGGCGCGCAGGGCAGCGGCGATGCCGATGTCCTGGTCGTGGTTGTCACCCTTGAGGCCGCGGATCGAATCGATGGCGCGGATCAGCGCCACGCCACCACCGGCGACCACGCCTTCCTCGACGGCGGCACGGGTTGCGTGCAGCGCATCCTCGACGCGGGCCTTCTTCTCCTTCATCTCGATCTCGGTGGCGGCGCCGACCTTGATCACGGCAACCCCACCGGCCAGCTTGGCGACGCGCTCCTGCAGCTTCTCGCGGTCGTAGTCGGAGCTGGTGTTCTCGATCTGGACGCGGATCTCCTTGATGCGCGCCTCGATGGCCGCGCCGTCGCCGGCGCCATCGATAATCGTGGAGTTGTCCTTGTCCATGGTCACGCGCTTGGCCTGGCCCAGGTGCTCGAGGGTGGCGGACTCGAGGTCAAGGCCGACTTCCTCGGAGATCACCGTGCCGCCGGTGAGGATCGCGATGTCCTGAAGCATGGCCTTGCGGCGGTCACCGAAGCCCGGCGCCTTGCAGGCAGCGACCTTGACGATGCCGCGCATGTTGTTGACCACCAGCGTGGCCAGCGCTTCACCCTCGACGTCCTCGGCGACGATGACCAGCGGCTTGGAGGACTTGGCCACCTGCTCGAGGAGCGGCAGCAGCTCGCGGATGTTGGAGATCTTCTTGTCCACCAGCAGGATGAACGGGTCGTCCTGTTCGACACTCATGTTGTCCTGGTTGGTGATGAAGTACGGCGACAGGTAGCCGCGGTCGAACTGCATGCCCTCGACCACGTCCAGCTCGTTCTCGAGGCCCGAGCCTTCCTCGACGGTGATAACCCCGTCGCGGCCGACCTTGTCCATGGCCTCGGCAATGATGTCGCCGACGGCGTGGTCGCTGTTGGCGGAGATAGTGCCCACCTGGGCGATGGCCTTGCCGTCTTCACAGGGGGTGGAGGCCTTCTGGATGGCTTCCACGGCGGCGGCGACAGCCTTGTCGATGCCGCGCTTGAGATCCATGGGGTTCATGCCGGCGGCAACCGCCTTGAGGCCTTCGTTGACGATGGCCTGGGCGAGGACGGTGGCGGTCGTGGTACCGTCACCGGCGGCATCGGAGGCCTGGGAAGCGACTTCCTTGACCATCTGCGCGCCCATGTTTTCGAACTTGTCCTTGAGCTCGATCTCCTTGGCCACGGAGACACCGTCCTTGGTCACGGTCGGAGCGCCGAAGGACTTGTCGAGAATGACATTGCGGCCCTTCGGGCCGAGCGTGGCGCGGACTGCGTCGGCCAGAATGTTGACGCCATCCAGCATGCGGTGGCGGGCTTCATCACCAAAAAATACGTCTTTTGCTGCCATGATTCGTTCCTTGCTCGTTCGTTTCGTGTCAGATCAGGGTCAGATCCGGGTGGTCGGGTGCGGGAGGCTTACTCCACGACAGCGTAGATCTCGCTTTCACCCATGAGGATCAGCTCTTCGCCATCGATCTCGATGGTGTTGCTGCCGGCGTACTGGCCGAAGACGACCGTGTCGCCGACCTTGACGGCCACCGGGCGCTGTTCGCCGTTGTCGAGCACCTTGCCGTCGCCCACCGCGACAACCTCGCCCTGGTTCGGCTTCTCCTTGGCGGAACCGGGCAGCACGATGCCTCCGGCGGTGGTCTCCTCTTCTTCCTTGCGACGAACGACCACACGGTCGTACAGCGGACGGATCTTCATTGGCTACTTCTCCAAGCTAACAACGTTATCGATCCCCTGTCGGGGCCTGCCGCATCTATTGGGGCCGGGGGGGCGCTTTTCAAGGGATTTTTAGCACTCTTTTCGACCGAGTGCTAAATTTTTCGATAGGTAATTGTTTTTGCGAGACTTTTTATCGGCGCGGCGCGCCGTCGTTATCCTCGTCAACGCGGGTGTAGTCTCCTTCGATGGTCGCATCGTGGCGCCAGTCCCGGGCCGTGTGGCCCGGGCCGTAGGGGTCTTCGGCAGCCGGGGCACCGAAAAGCCAGCGCGAGAGCCGGCGCCGGAGCGGCCCGATGAGCACCAGCAGGGCGAGCGTGTCCGTGATCAGCCCGGGTACCATGAGCAGCAGGGCCGCCAGCCCCACGGCCATGTCGTCGACGAGGATCTGCGGGCCGAAGAGCCGTCCTTCCTGCGCTTCGCGGAGCCGGTTGAAGAGGTCCCGGCCCTGCAGGCGCAGCAGCGCGAGGCCGGCGACGAAAGTCAGGAAGACATAAGCCAGGGCGGTGAGGGCACTGGTGGCCACCCCGAGCTGGATCAGGGTGAACAGTTCCAGCCAGGGGAGCAGCAGGAGAAACAATCTCATAAAGCCAGTATGGGGGCGGGGTTCGCGTTTGCAAGGCGTGCTTGCCAGCTACGCGGCGCGGGGGCAAGCTGCCGCCATGGCGGCGGACCCGACAATCGACGAGCGCATCTGGCTGGTGGTGGCGAGCATCCCGGCCGGGCGGGTCTGCAGCTACGGAGACGTCGCCCGCCTCGCCGGTCTGCCCGGCGCCGCCCGGCGCGTCGGCCGCGCCCTGCGCGCGCTCCCCGCGGGCAGCAGCGTGCCCTGGCACCGGGTGGTCGGCGCCGGAGGCAGGCTGTCGCTGCCGAGGGAGACCCGCGCCGGCCGCGAGCAGCGGCGGCGCCTCGGCGAGGAGGGCATCGCGATATCCGACAGCGGTCGCCTGCCCTTCGCCGCCTGCCGCTGGCAGCCGTGAGCAGCGGACCGGGGCTGCGCGCCGGCGTACGCCGGCCGGACGACTACCAGCTCGAGCTGGAATGCCTTCGCGGCTGGGCCATCAGCCTGGTCTTCCTCTTTCACGCCTGGGGCATCTCCTTCGGCGGCGGCGCGAGCGGGCGCATTCCCCCCTGGCTCGCCTTCGTCGTCGCGGGCAATACGGGGGTGACGCTGTTTTTCGTGCTCAGCGGCTTCCTGCTCAGTCGCCCCTGGCTGCGCCACCTGCAGGGGAAACGGCCGCCACCGGACACCCGCAACTACCTTGTTGCCCGGGCCCTGCGCATCCTGCCGCTCTACTACCTCGCCGTCGCTGTCGCGATGCTGGCCAGCGGCGAGCCCGGGCGCGTACTGCCGGCCCTGTGGTTCCGCTTCCTGGGCTTCGAGGTGTTCCCCTGGGGCGTCGTCTGGTGGACGCTCATCACCGAGGTCCAGTTCTATCTGGCGCTGCCCCTCGCCGGCTGGCTCGCCTGCCGCGGGCCCGGCGGGCGCCGCCTGCTGCTGGCGCTGCTGGCGGCCTGGCTGGTGGCCTACGCGCTGCTGGTCGTCGCCGGCGAGAGCGGCAAGGGCTTTCTGCTGACGAAATCGCTGTTCGCCAGGCTGCCGGCTTTCCTCCTCGGAATCGCTGCGGCCTGGCTGTCGCTGCACAGCACCTGGCTCCCCCGGCTGCCGGCCTGGCAGCGCCTGGCCGGCACCCTGCTCTGCCTCGGCCTCCTGGCGTTTCTTCTCCAGGCCGTCGTCGCCATGGGAGACCAGGCGGCCGAGCAGCGCTGGCACCTGCATCACACCCTTGAAGCGATGCTCTGGGCGGGGCTGCTCCTGCTGCTGCTCGGCGGCGCTTTCCCGGGCCGGGTACTGCTGGTCAACCGGCCGCTCGCGTGGGTGGGCAAGCTGTCCTATTCGATCTACCTGAACCACGTCCCGATCCTTTTCTACCTGATCTTCCCGGCGAAGGCGGGCGTGGAGAACTACGCGGGTTCGCCCGCGGCGTGGGCCTGGCCGCTCCTCGGCGCCGCCCTGTCGCTGGCCCTCGCCGCCGTGACCTGGCGCCTCGTAGAGCTGCCGTTCCTCAACCTGAAGGGGCGGCTGGCGCGCTGACGGCAGCCTGCTGCGGACGGCGGCGGTGAATCTTGGCGGCCTCCGTGGGCAGGTGGCCGAGGAAGTTGAGGGGGGCGGTGGTCGTGAACGCGCTGTTGCCGCGCAGGGCCCGGTACTGTTCCCGGTATGCCTCAAGGCGCGCCTCGCGCTGCTCCGGTGCGCTGTTGGTGGTTGCACCGCCGTGCACCTGGTGGAAGCTCCCCTCCCCCACGAGCTGCACGAGCTCCGCACCCGTCGCCTCGCTGGCCCGCTTGAAGAAGTCGAGGTTGGCAAAGCCCCCGCCGGGCAGGTCGAAGCGGGGATCGAGGCCGCCGAGGCGCTCGAACAGCGCCCGCCGCAGGACGAGGCAGTTCGACTCGAACATGCGGTTGAACCAGGTGGTGTGGCTGGCGCCGCCGCGCAGGGGCGCGCCGACCTCGAACAAGCGATACCCGTCCGCCGGCCAGTCGATGCGCTCAAGGAGCCTGTCTTCCCGCGCCTGGTCGTAGCCGTTCAGCACCGTTTCCGGCTGGTCGCCCGGGCCGAGATAGAAGTAGCGCACGGCGATCACCGGCTCGGCAAAGGCGGCGGCGGCACGCAGGGACCAGCGGAATACCCCCGGGGTGAGCAGGTGGGCGCCGTCGATCATGATGCAGAGGAGTTCGCCGCGGGCCTCGGCCGCGCCCAGGTTGACCGCCGCCACGGGGCTCGGCAGGGGCTCGGATACGGAGAGCCGGCGCAACGGCACCCGGGCCGTGAGCGTGTCGTCCAGTGTCAGCGGCGCCGGGGAGCCGTTGTCGACCAGCAGTACCTCGTAGGCGAGGTCCGCCGCGTCGAGCTGGTAATCACGCGCCAGGCTTTCCAGGGTGCGGGGCAGCTCGCGCTGCATGCCATAGCGCACGAGGATGATCGACAGCTTCACGGCGCCCTTTGCAACGTCCTTCACCACGTCGTTCTCAAGGTCAGAGCAGCAGCGGCTGTTGTTTCGCCGGCGCGGTGGAGGCAGCGAAGAACCAGGACTCCACGGCGTAGCGGAAGCCGCTGTCGGCGGGCCCCGTGCCGGTCCGGTGCAGGTTGTAGTGGTCGAAGAACAGCGCATCGCCCGGCGCGAAGCGCGGATACAGCAGCGGGCGCTCGGCGCAAAGGCGCTCGACCAGCTCCGGACCCACGGTCCAGTCGAAGAGCGCACCGTCCGTGCCCGTGGGGTGGATGACCGGCTCCCGGCCCCCGATCAGTTCCATGCCGGGCGCCGAGGCACCCTCGCCGCAGTCGCTGAGTGCAATCCACAGGTTGACGGTGCGGATGCCGTCGCCGAGGAAACGACCGTCCTGGTGCCAGCCGGCGTTTCGCGTCGGCTTCGGCGGCACCTTGCGCAGGACCCACTTCCTTGCCGAGAGCACGCCCGGCTCACCGAAGTAGCCCGCCAGGAGCGCGGGCAACCCCAGTGCATGGTAGAGCTCGCAGAGCGTGAAGGCCGTCGCCGGCGAGTCCACGGCCCACAGCGACCCGGCCTGCTGCGGCGCCCTGCCCTGGCTCGCGAACTGCTGCGGCCCGCCCACGACGCCCGATGCCCGCCCGTACCAGCGTTCATCCACCGGCGAACCGTCATCGAGGGCCGCGGCGTGACGGGCGGCGAAGGCCCGGTCCAGCTGCCCGCGCAGTCCGGCGACGGTCTCCGCATCGATGAGACCGCGGACGATGACGCCCCCGGCGCCCTGGATACCGTCTCGCAGGGCCTCGGCGTCCAGGGCGGCCGCCGGCAGCTCCGACAGCGACGAGCGGGAGATCGCTGGCGGCCGGTCGATCGCACCCGGCACCGGGTCGGGCCACTCGCGCTCACGGAAGGCCGCCAGGCGCAGGTTGATCAGCTCGCGCTCTCGCGCAGCCGAAGGCGAGGCACGGTTCTCGGCAAGGGCCGCCGCGAGGCGGTCTGCCGCCGCGGCTGTCGCCGCTTCCGTTGTCATTCGCTCTCCTCCCCGGCAAAGGCGGGACTGGCGCAGGCACGCGCCGCCAGTGTCGTCAACAGGCGCTCCTCGGGTTCACCGCCGGCGAGCGAGGCGAGGTCATCGTTGAACAGCAGCGGCCGGCCCAGCCGGCCCAGGAACGTCGCACCGCCCTCGCGGTCGCTGCCAAGGTATGCCGGGCGGTGGTAGACATCAAGGGGCAGTGCCGGCTCATCGACTGTCGACGCGTCGAGCAGCTGCCCCCCCGCGAAGAGCCGGAGCTGCGCGCGACTCAGGCTGGGAAACGCCGGCGCATGGTCGAAGCGGCTGTCGACGAGCACGGCCAGGGAGCGCCCCGCGGGTAACGGCCCGCTCGCCTCCAGCTCGCCGACCCGCGCCGTCAAGCGCCCGCCTTCCAGCTGCAGGGACCACAGGGGCGCCTGGTCCAGCAGAACCTGTCGCGGCCCCGTGTCACCGGGTGCCAGGCAAAGGACGGCGGTGCGGCCACCGTAGCCGGGCGCACGCCCGAGTGCGTCACCGGTGAGGATACCCCCGCCTGCGTCGCCGCGGGGCAGGAAACGGTAGTCAACGACAGCGGCATCGCGACGAAAATGCTCGTAGGCGGCAACCAGCGCATCGATCGCCGGCGCTTTGCTATCGCTACCGTCGAGCGCCACGAGCCGGGGCGCCTCCGTCGCGGAACCCAGCAGGCGCCACGCCCCGTCCGGCGTCAGCGCAGACCATTCGCGGTAGCGGCCCGCGCCGGCTTCCCAGAACAACGGCTCCTCTCGCGCGCTCCCCGGGTAAAGAAAATCGAAGCCGGGAGCGACACCACCCCCGGCGCCAACGAAGGTGGCGAGGTAGTCCGTGTACGCGACCACGCGCTGGTCGCGCTTTCCCGCCGGCACGCGCCCCGGCCAGCGCACGACCAGGGGAGTGCGCACACCCCCCTCGTGAAAGCTGCCCTTGCTACCGGTCAGCGACGGCAGCGGCGGGAGAAAGCGGGCGTCGGTCCCGTTGTCGCCGGCCAGCAGGACCAGCGTGTTGTCGGCCACGCCCGCGTCGTCCAGGGCCGCGAGCAGGCGCCCGACCGCCCGGTCCAGCACCTCGACCATGGCGAGATAGCGGCCCCGGGGCGTGTCCGGGTAGCGCTCCGCGATCGACGGCGGTGCCTCGTGCGGCGTGTGCGGTGCAAGGGTCCAGACATTGAGCAGCCAGGGCCGGTCGCCCGGTGCCTCGCCGATGCGGGCGATCGCCTCGTCGACGATGTGGTCCGTGAGAAATCCCGGGTGCTGCTGCGGCGCCGCGTTGTCGCGCTGCAGCCAGGGGTCCCGGTAGGTCGGGCGGCGAAGCTGCCACGCCGCGGCGTCTCCCGGCCGGCGCAGGAGGAACTGGTTCAGGAAACCGTAGAAGCGGTCGAAGCCCTGCTGCCGGGGCCAGGCCAGCCGGGAAGCAAAGCCCGCGTGCCACTTGCCGACGTGCCAGGTGCGGTAGCCCAGGGCGCGGAGCGCATCGGCGTAGGTGTGTGTCTCCGGGCTGATGCCAAGGCCCGCGGGCCGGAAACCGGAGCGGGCCGGCGATGCCCCGGTCAGCAGGCCGACGCGGGTCGCCGCGCAGCTGGCATCCACGTAGTGACGGGTAAAGCGGGTGCCCTCGGCGGCGAGGCGGTCGATGTGCGGCGTATGCGCATCGGCCGCGCCGAAAGCACCGAGGGCATCGCTACCGAGATCGTCCGCCAGGATAAAGAGGATATTGGGTGCCGCCTGCCCCGCCGCCGGCAGGGAAAGCAGGAGCACGAGCCCGGCGAGCTGCCACCGCCACGGCCGCGAATCAGCCCTCCGCCGCACCCCGCCCCGGCTCGTCATTGCCCGCGGCCTGGCCCTTCCCCTGCCCGCCCTTGGCACCCTGGCCCCGGAGCGCGCGGAAGCGCGCGGCCTGGCGGCGCGCTTCGAGGAAATGGGCGGCGTGGGCATAGAACTGGCGCAGCTTGTGCTGCCGGGCGTCATCGCTCGCGAACAGGAGGTCCAGCAGCGGGTGCGCCGGCCGCTCACCCCCGGGCTTGCGCAATACGCCGAGGCCGAAGCCGTGGTCGAAGCGGAAGGTTTCCGGGTGCGAGGTCATGAGCTCCTCGAAGTAGCGCCAGGCCCCGTACTCGGGCAGCCGCGCCATGACATCGTGGAACAGCACGATACCGCCGGGGCTGACCTTCGGGTACCAGCTCTCGAAGTCCTCCCGCACCGCCTCGTAGGTATGCAGGCCGTCGATATGCAGCAGGCCGATGCTGTCGTCGTCGAACTGCGGCAGCGCCTCCTGGAAAAGCATGCGCAGCAGGTAGGCGAAGCCCCGGTAATGCTCCCGGGCATGGGCCTGCACGTCGCGGAAGATGGATTCGTCGTAGCTGTCCGTATGCGCGTCGCCTTCCCAGGTATCGATGGCATAGGCAACGGCGTCAACGTCGAAGTCCTCGAGCGCCTGGCAGAAGGTAAAAAACGAGAGGCCGTTGTAGACCCCGAGCTCGACCACCATGCGCGGCCGCAGCGCCTCCACGAGATCATAGGCGAAGGGCAGGTGGTCCACCCAGGTGCTGAATACCATGCGCCGCGGCTCGAAGCCGCGCAGCGAAGGCGGGAAGTAGATGTCGCTCACCCGGCACCACCCTGCTGCTGGCGGCGGGCTGCATCGTGGAGCAGCACCGGCGCTTCCCGCGGGGCGAACTGCTCGCCGGCGCCCGCGAGCCGGGTGGCGGAGTACTGCACGAAGCGGTGCACGTTGGGGCTGAGCTCCCCCAGGTACAGCGGGCTGGTGCGCGGGCTCGCGTAGTCGCGGCCGCGGAGCCTGCGATACTGGGCCTTGATCTCGTCGATGAACAGCTCGCGCGCCTCCGGCGCTTCGCCGCCGGTGGTCACGCCGCCGTGAAACTGGTGAAAGGTGCCCTCCCCGGGCAGCATCACGTGCTGCACGCCCGGGTGCTCGCAGGCGCGCTTGTACAGGTCGAGGTTGACCATGCCCCCGCCGCGGAGGTCGAAGCGCGTGTCCATGCCACCGAGCTCTTCCCAGACGCGGCGGGGCATGCTCAGGCAGTTGCTCTCGCTGATCGGCAGGTAGAAGCCGCCGGCACAGGAGCCGCTGAAGCAAGCGATGTCGAAGAGCCGGTAGCCGTCCCGGGGCCAGTCGATGGAAGCGAGGAGCCGCTGGTCCTGCTCGACGTCGTAGCCGTTGGCCACCGCGAGCTGCTGCAGCTCGGAGCCGATGTGATAGCCGGGCACGGCGACGATGGCGCTGTCGTGAAGGCGGTGCCCTGCGAGCAGGCCGCGGACGATGCCCGGGGTCAGCAGGCGCGCGCCGTCGATCATCACGCAGATATTGCTCCCTCGGGCGCGGCGAACGCCCTCGTTCACCGCGTGTACCGGCGTCGGGGCCGTCTCGTCGCGGAGCAGGTAGCGGAAGTTGCCGGGCAACCCGGCAACGAAGCCCGGGTCGAGCAGTTCCCCGGAGCGGTTCTCGACGATGAGTACTTCGTAGTCGCCCGGCCTGGCCCCCTGCTGGTAATCCGGCAGCAGTGAGCGGATGGTGTTCCGGGCCTGCAGGGCCATCCGGTAGACGACGACAACGATGCTGAGCTTCGGCGGACGCAGACGCCCGGCCGCATTCCTCACGGTTTGCATCATGGCGCGGAGGGTCCTCTTCCCGTGGTCTTATGGTCTTATGGTCGCCCGCGCGCCCCGGCGCAATCGGCCGTGGAGCCAGCGCAGCGAAAGGGGCAGGCGGTCGCTGCCGTGCGCCTTGCGCAGGCCCTCCTCGAAGAAGGGCTCCTCGGCAACGGCGGTGGCATCCAGGCCGAGCTCGCCCGCGAGCTGCTCTACTGTAGCACGATAGCCCTCGGCGTCGATGTCGAAATCCACGAGCGGGAAGCCCCGCCCCCTGCGCAGCGCAAGGAGACGCTTGTTGTAGGCTTCCCACAAGCCGTAGGCGACGTCCCGCGCCATCTCGCTGCGGTTGGCGAGGGAGGCGGCAACCGCTGCCGGGTGGCGGAACACGCCGACGAACTCCATGGCCGGGTACACCTCCAGCCAGCCGTCGATCACGAGCAGCGTGCGCGGATCCTTGAAGCCGGCAACGGGCGCATCGGCCAGGGAGGCGAGGATCTCCCGGGCCCGCGCCTTGTGCGCCGCACGCCAGTGCACGCGCGTCGGCGGTGCGTCCCAGCTGCCGCCGCTTGCTGCGAGCACGGCGTCGTTGAGGTCGACGATGGCCTGGTTTTCCCGGTTGCCTTTCAGGTTGTAGCGGTTCCACTCGTGTACCTCGCCGAGCACGAGGCCCGCGCGCTGCAGGGAGCCGGTCAGGCAGCTGGTGCCGCTGCGATGCATGCCGACAACGGCGATGAGCCGCTGCGGTGCGCGCCCCGCGCCCGTCAAGGCGCGGGCTCCGGGGCGGCACGGTCCCGGTATTGACGGTGCTCGCGCGCCATGAGCACCAGGACCAGGACGATGGCCGGCACGCCGAGCGCCGCCGCCACCACGAAGAACCAGGGGTAGCCGCTGCTGTCGACCAGCCAGCCCGAGAAACCGGAGATGAACTTGCCCGGGAGCGTCATGAGCGAGCTGAACAGCGCGTACTGGGTCGCCGTGTAGCTGCGGTGCGTCAGGCTCGAGAGGTAGGCCACGAAGGCCGTGGCGGCGATACCGCCGCTGAGGTTGTCCGCGCTGATCACCAGGGCCAGCCAGACGATCGGCGGCGGCGCTGCTCCGCCCTCCAGCGCGAGGAGCGAGAACAGCAGGTTCGTCGAGGCGACGAGGATCGCGCCGAGCAGCAGCGGTCTCAGGATACCGAAGCGCAGTACCAGCAGGCCGCACAGCGCGGAACCGGCGATGGTCATGAAAAACCCGAACAGCTTGGCGATACTCGCGATCTCCGACTTGCTGTAGCCGAGATCCAGGTAGAACGGGTTGGCCATAACCCCCATGGCGATGTCCGACAGCCGGAACACGGCCACGAAGACGAGCACCACGACCGCGAAACGCCGGTAGCGCTGGAGGAACTCGAGGAACGGGCAGACCACCGCGCCGAGGAGCTGGCGCTGCCAGAAGGCGCGTCGCTCGAGATGCATGGGGCGGCCCATGACCCGGTCGACCATGGCCGAGTCCATGCGCTGCTGTTCCAGCGCCCCCCGGTGCGGCGGCTCGTCGCCCCAGAGCGTTGCCGCCACGCCCACAGCGACCAGGACGGCCATGGCCAGGTAGGCCGCCGACCAGCCGCTCGCATCGGCGATGTACAGCGCCCCGGCACCGGCCACCAGCAGCGCGACCCGGTAGCCGAAGATATAGCCGGCGGAGAGCGCACCCTGCTCCTCGTCCGGGGCCGACTCGATGCGGAACGCATCCAGCGCGACGTCCTGGGTCGAGGAGGAAAAGGCAACCAGCACCGCGGCCGCGGCAATCGGCAGCAGGGAGGCGGCCGGGTCGAGCTGGCTCATGGCGGCGAGGCCCGCGGCGATGCCGAGCTGGCCCAGGAGAATCCAGCCGCGGCGCTGGCCCAGGAGGGCGGTCAGCAGCGGCAGGCGCACGCGGTCCACCACCGGCGCCCAGAGCACCTTGAGGGAATAGGTCAGGCCGACCCAGGCAAAGAAACCGATGGCGGTGCGGGCCACGCCCTCGTCGCGGAGCCAGGCCGTGAGGGTGGAGAAGACGAGCAGGAAAGGCAGGCCCGCCGAGAAGCCGAGCAGGCTGATGACCAGCACCGGCTTGCGGGCGTAGACCCGCAGCGCCTCGCCCCAGCCGGGCGCCTGCCCGCCCGCGCTAACCATCGCGCGCGGCCCGCATCGCCAGCGCCTCGCGGTAAAGGGCCATGTCCCGGGCGTGCCAGGCCTCCACCTCGACACGGAAGCCCGGGTCCTCGATGTAGGGTCCACGACTGCCGTGGTCCGGGTCCGCATTGACATTCTGCGGCGCTACCGTGGGCTGCGCCCCGGCGAGGAATTGCTCGCTGAACTGGCGCACGTCCTCGGCGTAGTGCTCGGTGATACCCACGAAATCGAAGCGCGACAGCGGGAAGCCCCAGAGAAAGGCGCTGTAGATGTTGCGCAGCTCCGGCCCGAGGCAGAAGCGCTCCAGCGTCCAGCGCTCCTCGACCACCTGCCGGTGAAGACGCCCCGCGTCCAGGGGGTTATAGCTCCGGTACCAGTAGTGGTAGTGCGAGGCCAGCCGCTCCACCGGGTCGCGCAGCCAGACCACGAAATGGCGGCCGTCGCGCGCCGGCAGCAGCGCGTACTTGAGGGGCAGGAAGTGGCCGTGGATACAGCGCGCAGCCTGCACCCGGGGCGGCGGCGCGGCGTGGCGCAGGCAACCGGCCAGGGCACGCAGCCGCCGCGCAGCCACGGAGCGATTGATCGGCCGGTCCCGGTAGTCGCGCAGCAGCCCGTCGCCATACACAGCCTCGAGAAGACCGAGGAAGCTCGTCCCCGCGGTCTTCGGCAGGTGCAGGGAGATCAGCACGCGGGCTCCACCCGGCTGGCCGCGAAGCCCGCGAGCAGTGCTGCCGCGCGCCCCCAGTCCACGGGGGCCGGTGTTTCCGGGTAGCGCGAGAAGTCCTCGGCGAAGAGCCAGTCGCGCCCGAACCAGCGCCGCGCGACGGCGCTATTGCCGGCTGCAAAGGCGGCGTAGAACTCCTCGGCCTCCGCCCGCGGCGGCAGCACGCTCACACCGGCGCCGTGAGCCTGGAGATAGGCGGCGAGGGCATCGCGGGTCGAGCGGTGCCGGTCCCGGCTCTCGCGATCGCCGGCGCAGCACTCGTTGAAGCGCAGCAAAGCGGCCTGCGCCGGGGCTGAGAGCGCCGTGTTCACCGGTTCCGGCAGCGCCAGGTCGAGGAGCGGCAGGCCGGCAAAATGGCAGAAGTCGCTGACCACGTCCCCACCCTGGAGCACGCTGCGGTCGTAGAGACAGGGATGCACCGCCGCCTCGCCGAAGGCGTCCGCCCAGCGGCCGAGAAGCGCCTCGAAGTCGAAGTACGGGGGCGGGCTGCGCCGTGGCCGCCGCACATTGGCGATGGGCAGGATCGTCGGCGGGATGAAACCGGCGCGCAGCTTCTGGCTGTAGAAGCTGAGGGCGAGTTCGTCCTGGCGCCGGAGGTAGACCCGCACCTGGATGTCGTCGAACAGGGGCTCCAGGAACGCTGCCAGCGCGGCAACCTGCTCAGGCTCCAGGAGCCGGGAATGGAAGTGCTCCGACGAAATGACGAAGACGTCCGCCCTGGCGCCGCCGACCTCCGCCGCGAAGGCCTCGAGGAAGCTCGCCCGCCAGCCGGCCCGCGCCGCGGCGTCGTCCAGCCCGTGGAGCCGCGTGTAGTCGTCGCTCTCGCCCGGGTTCATGAACGCCGCGGCGAGGGCACGGTTGTTGCCGCGCCCGGCGCTGGTGCAGCAGTGGGCACCGGACCGGGCCAGTTCCCCGGCACCCCGCGACAGGTAGGCCTGCAGGGAGCTGGAACCGGTCTTCTCGGTGCCGATGTGAAGGACGGCGCGCACGGTTCAGGCCACCGGGCTGTTCGGGCGGCCGGCGTCAGGCAAGGTGTTCACTGGCGAAAGCTCTCATGCGGAAAAGACTTCCCGGGCGTAGTAGCCCTTGTCGAAGACCCACTGGTACTTGCGGTAGACGAGGGGCTCGAGGTCGGCGGTCAGGTAATCGCGATAGTCGTGGCGCTGCGTGGTGTTGACCGCCTCGGCCTGGAACGGTGAAGCAAAACAGCCCGCGCAGCCGAGCACGATGGACGGGCCCAGCGCCTCCTGGCGCACGACCAGGAGGTTGTCTGGGACGAAACCGTCGACGGTGTAGTAGTCACGGAAGTCGAACCACCAGCGGGATTCGGCCACGAAGGCGGGGAAGTCCCCGGCGAGGGCGAGTACCTGGGCGCGGCCGCTGTCCCAGGCGTGTCCCTTGCGCAGGTAGTGGTAGCGGGAGACCTCCATGGCGTAGGGGTTGCGCACCATCACCAGCACCCGGCGGAAACGCTCCACCCGGTGCGGCAGGCCCTGCTCTTCGAACCAGGCGTCCACCGTCGCGAGGTTCTGGTGCCGTCGCCCGGTGACCACCCGCACGCCGTCGCGCCCGGCGAGGTCACCCTCGTGACCCGCCTGCACCGCGTAGTAGACGGGCGCGCGGAGGCTCCGCGTCAGCGCCTCGCTGACCGCCATGCCCGCCGTTTTCGGGACATGAAGAAACAGCAGTTCATCGTTGAAAACCACGTCGCGGCAACCCCGGGAATCATTGAGCAGCGCCCGGCAGGCAGGCCCCCGGACAAGTCGCGAAGTGTACCACCGGCGCGGAAAGAGCGGCCAGCAGCGGGGACAGCGACGGGGGCGGCGAGTACACTGCGCTCATGGTCGAAGAAGATACCATCGCCGCGATCATCAGCGGTTTCACCACGGACAGGGACCGGTGGCGGGCGGTGCCTGCGTCGGCGTTCGCGGCCAACGGCATCACCGTGGAGGGGGTCCCGGAGCAGGTCGCGCTCTATCTTCGCGACGGCGTTCGCGATGCCCGCGTCACGCTGGTCCCGCCCCCGCCCGGTGAAGGGCGGGCCCGGGTTTTCATCGGCGACAACCTGCGCGGCACGCTGCGGGCGGCGCTGCGCTGCGATGGCAGCACGCTCTACCTGGGCGACAACTGCAGCTTCAACGAACTGACAATCCGCGCGCGCCAGCCCGGCGACCTGGTTGCCTGTGGCAATGACGTCGCGGTGACCGGGCCGGGCACCTGGATTTCCGGCCTGGAAGCGGCCCCGGGGCGGCCGGCCCTGGTCGTCGGCGACTGCTGCCTGCTCGCCGCGGGCGTCACGCTGCGCAACAGCGACGGGCACCCGGTGCTGGACCGCGCAAGCGGCGAGATCACGAATGCCCCGGCCCGTGGGATCGTCATCGAGCCACACGCCTGGCTCGGCGAGCGCAGCGCGGTACTCAAGGACGTTACCATCGGCGCTTTCGCGCGGGTCGGCTTCGGCAGCGTTGTGACGCGGGACCTGCCCCGCTACGCCGTTGCCCAGGGTGTGCCGGCGACGTTCCGCGTGGACAGCGGCCGCTACTGGGCCTGGGACGCGACGGAAACCGGACGGGCGCGGGCCGCCGAATTCCTCGAGCGCTTCCCGCCCGCAGACGACGCACCGGCAGGCAGCTAGCCGACGGCGGCCTCGCGCAGCGGCGGCGGCAGGTCGCGGCGGAGCATGGCTTCCGCCTGCGCGCGGCTGAAATGGGTCGCCAGCCAGTCTCCGTAGTGCGCCATGCGCGGCTCGAGCGCTGCCGTGCACTCGATGATGCCGATGATGGCCTCGGCGACCGCCGGCGCGCTGTCCGCCACCCAGAGGACCTCGTGGGCATCGGGGATACCCTCGGCGCCGACAGGGGTCGTGACCAGCGGCACGTTGTGATGCACCGCCTCGATGACCTTGCCCTTCACTCCGGCACCGTAACGCAGGGGCACAACCGCCAGTCCCACCTGCCGGTAGAGCGCGGCCAGTTCCTCATCGCTCACGTAGCCGTGCACGGTGACCTGCGCCGAGGCCAGCGCCTGTACCTGTTCACCGGGGTTGGAGCCGACGAGATGGACGTGCACGTCCCGGCAGGCCGCGTTCACCAGCGGCAGCACCTCGGTCACCAGCCAGCGGGCGGCGTCCACGTTTGGTGGATGGTTGAAGCCGCCCACGAACAGCAGATGCCGGGGCAGCGACGGCGCATAGTCCGGTAGCGGCCGGTCCGGCAGCGCATAGAGCGGCACCGTGCGCAATACGGAGCCGGGCCGCTCGCGGGCGATCTCGGCGATCTCCACCTCCGAGAAGTAATAGATCCGGTCCACCTGCTCGAACACGGCATATTCGCGCTTGCGCCAGCTGGCGGCCGACTTCTCGAGTTCCGGGTCGGCGAGCACTGCCGCCTCGCGCTGGATGCGCAGGTAGTGCAGGTCGTGGCCGAAGAAGCTGACGGATGGCCGCGGGGACAGCTTCGCGAGGTGGGGCAGGAACTGCTCCGCCACGTGCGGCCGGTGCAGGAAAATCTCGTCGATGTAGGGCGCGTGCTCGGCGAACCAGCCGTCGAGGTTCCGGGCGATGGACTCACCCACCAGCACCTCGATCCCGAGCTGCTGCAGCGCCTGCGTGTACGGCTGGTGCGGGAAGAAGTTCGCGCCCATGAACTGCACCCGGTAGCCCAGGGCCAGCAGCAGCTGCAGGTAGAGGAAGGTCGAGCGCGAGCCGGCGTCCTTGTCGTGGTGCGGCACGTAGTGGTCGATGACCAGTACGCAGCGACGCCGCGACGAACGGTCCCGGGCCCAGGTGACGTGCTCGGCATTCTCGAAGTGCTCCGCGGCCAGCACGGCCTGCCACTTCTCGGCGAACACGGCCTGGTTGCGCACCTGGTGCCGCTTCACCCCGGCGGTGAGGTCCGTCCCGTTGCTCACACCTTCGAAATGGAAGATCCGCGAGGCCGGCTGGTAGACCACGCGATAGCCCGCGGCGCGGACCGCGAAGCACAGGTCAGCGTCCTCGTAGTAGGCGGGAACAAAGCGCTCGTCGAAGCCGCCCAGTTCCTCCCAGAGCGAACGGCGCACGGCCAGGCAGGCGCCGGAGACGTAGTCCACGTCCTTGCGGTAGCTGTAGGCGGGCTTGTCCGGGTCGTCGCCGCGGCCGAAATTCCAGCCGGAGGCGTCGCGCCAGAGAATGCCGCCCGCCTCCTGCAGCTTGCCGTCGCCGAAGAGCAGCATGGGGCCGGCCGCGCCGACGTCAGCCTCCTCGAACACCGCGAGCAGCGGCGCCAGCCAGCCGGCCGTGACGGCCGTATCGTTGTTGAGCAGGAGCACGATGTCGCCGCGGGCCTCCCGCGCCGCCCGGTCGCAATTGCGCAGGAAGCCGACGTTCTCCCCGCGCACCACCGTCACACCCTGCATCCGCTTTTCCAGCGTGGTGGTGAGGTCGGCGGAGCCGTCGTCCGCGACGATGATCTCGACGGGGGTATCGTCCAGGTGATCGTGCAGGGCCTTCAGGCAGTGCGCGGTCACCCGGTAGTCGTTGTACACGGGCACGATGATCGAGACGCGCGGCCGGTCGTGTTCCGGGAAGGCGAGCGTCAGCGTATCGAGGTCCGGGTCCAGGGCTTTCGGGTCGAAAACCAGCCGCTCGCCGGCCTGGTCCGGGAAACGCGCATGAATCCAGACGCGCAGGTCTTCCGGGGAGCTGCGGAAGAACACGCTGGCCGCGCGTTTCAGCCGCGGCCAGCTGAAGCTGCGGGCCGAACCGGCGGGGTTTCGCGCGACGTAGCGCAGCACGTCCGAGGCCATGGCCAGGCGGCTGGGCCGGGCCTCGGGCCCGGGCAGGTCGAAGTCCTGTGCGTGCCCCCGCGCGGCGATGAGCACGTTGTCGTAGCTGGTAGCGGTGCCGTGGCGGCCGGTCAGCAGCTTGTAAACGCGGGACAGCTGGCGCTGGATCCGTCCCAGCGGCGAGGCCTCGAAGGCCTGCAGGTTGCTGTAGGCCTCGCTGAGCGTATAGAACAGGTAATCGGCCTTCTCCTGCAGGGCGTCGTGCGCCGCCTGCAGCTCCGCCCGCTGCTGCTCCAGGGCCCGGTGCTGTCCGGCGAGGGTATCGTAGGCCTCGACCTGCGCGCGGTGCGCGCCCGCGAGGGCCTCGTGGTCGGCTTCCAGTGCCTCGTGCACACCCTGCAGCCGGGCATGGGCGTCGCGCTCCTTGTCGTGGGCGTCCACCAGCGCCGCATAGTCGCGTTCCGTTACCCGCAGCCGCTCCAGCGCGTTGTCCCGCTCGCCGGTGCGCTCCTCGACCAGCACCTCGGCCTCGCGGCGCGCGTTGCCGGTCTCGACGATCTCGGCCAGCGGAGCAAAGGCATCGGCATAGTCCCGGAGCCTGGGCAGCAGCGAAGGCGAGGACGGCGGCATGGCCGCGCGGGGGCCGCCGGCACAGAGGTTCTCGCAGTACTCGGCAAGCAGTGTTTGCTCGTAGGTCTGCAGGGCGCGCTCGGCGGCAGAGAACTGTTCACCGGAGGCCGCGTGCCGGAGCCCGGGCTGGAACAGGTCTTCCGAGGCGGGGGCAGCGAGCGGCACACCGAGCCCGGCGAGCCGCTCGAGCAGCCGCTCCAGCTCCGTGGGGTCGGCCGCGATGGCATCGTAGGAGATGCAGACGTGCGGCCGGTTGGCGAGGGCCTCCAGGGCACAGCGATTGTAGTGCTCCCAGAGCGCCAGGCCGTAGCCCAGCGGGAACGCGTTGCGCCGCCGCAGCGAATCCGCCACCGCGAGGGGGTTGCGGTACACGTAGAGGATAACCGTGTCACTGCCCGCCCAGGCGGGCCAGGTCAGGCAGAGCCGGGGGTCCTTGAGGAAGGCGCCTGCGCCGGCCTCCGCGGACGCCGCTAACGCGTCGTTCACCGCGGCCACCGACGGGCCGCCGCGACCGAGCGGCGCCTCCGGCGGCTGGAACCAGCTGGCGCCGGCCTCCTCGAGGAGCGCGTCGTTGGCCTCGACCAGGTCCCGCCGCTCGTAGAAGCCGAGGGGGTTGTCGGCCTGCGCCGCGAGCATGTCCTCACCACGGCCGGCGTGAAGGCCGGCCGCGTCGAGTACGCGGGCCACCAGCGATGTCCCCGACCGGTGCATGCCGAGGACCAGCACTTGGGGTTCAGTCATCGAGCGGCCCCACCCCTGTCACTGATAGGGCGCGAAGAGTTCCTCCAGCGCGTCGCCATCGACGAAGGCGTCGTCGGTGATGCCGAAGCTTGCCGAGACGGCCTTGGAGGCGAGCTTGCGGTGCTCGGCGATGAGGTCTTCCATGATCGCGCCGCGCACCTCCTCGTAGGGCTTGTAGCCCGACTCACGGATGCCGTCCAGGCGGATGATGTGCACGCCGAACTGCGAATCGGTGACCTCGGAATAACCGCCCACCTCGTCGATGGCGAAGAGCGCCTCCGAATAGGGCGGCGTAATGCCCGGATCGCCGAAGCGGATCCACCTGTCGAGGGACCCGCCGCGCTTCGATGAACCGGGATCACCGGAATACTCTTCCACGTAGTCCTCGAAATCCGCACCGGCGCGCAGTTCTTCCAAGAGGCGCTGCGCCTTCTCGCGCAGCTCCGTCCGGTCCGGGCCGGGCGCCTGGGCCAGCAGGATATGGCTGGAGGCCCGGGTCTCGGGAATGGTGGCGTACTCGTCCTTGTGCGTCTTGTAGCGCTCTTTGGCGAGGGCCTCCAGGTCGGGCAGTTCATAGTTCGCCAGGGCGCGCTTGAAGGCGAACTCCCGCTTGACCTTGTCGAGGCGCGACTGCAGGTCACGGTAGCCGGGATCGTCCGCGCCGACCTTTTCCGCCTCGGCAACCAGCTTGCGGTTGATGACCAGTTCGTTGATCAGGGCAAAGCGATCGCCGCGGTCGCGGGCCGCGGCGTTACGTATCTTGTCGGGCGTGCTCGCGAGGATCTCGGCGAGCTCGTCGTGGGTAATGGTCGCCGGACCGTCGGAGATTACCACCTCGTCGTCGGCGGCGGCGGCCAGGGGGGTGACCAGGGAGCTAATAAGAAGGGCCAGGCAGAAGGCGCCCAGCGTGCCAGGAATCTGCTTC
Organism: Pseudohaliea sp.; assembly: GCF_040217025.1. GTDB lineage: Bacteria > Pseudomonadota > Gammaproteobacteria > Pseudomonadales > Halieaceae > Pseudohaliea. The sequence continues at coordinate 63,254 of NZ_JAVJOA010000012.1, forward strand.
AACATGGGTATCCAGGATCTGTGGTTAATTCAGGACAAAAAAAACCGGCGCCCCGGAAGGGGCGCCGGCTCGTTCACACGAACGTCTGGGCTTAGCTGCCGCTGACGAAGCTGTGTGCCACGATACGGCCGTAGGACGCATCGGGGTTGGCTGCGACGTTACGCTCCCAGGCTGCGAAGCCGATGATGGGCGTGTTGTCGTTGGTAAACGCCGACGAACAGGACATCTGCGCCAGGATCTCATCCGGATCCAGTGCACGCGGAGAACCGTCCGGAGCCGCGCCAGCGCCGACGCCGGTGTCCGTAGCGGGATTCCAGTTGCACAGCTCGCCACCAGCGCTAACCGCGAGAGACAGCCAGCCATAGGGCTGCGCCAGGTCAGCCGAGATGTCGGTGTCAGACGTACCCAGGACGCTGTTGCCGCCGAAGGTAATGACGTTGACTTCCTTGTTCAGGATAACCTGCGGCACCGAGCCGGGCGGGGACGGAGATACTACCAGGTTCTCGTCAGGATCTTCACCCTCAAACTCCTCGCGGTTCCAGGCAGAGATATCAGCCACGACCGGCAGGTCGCGGAAGTCACAGATTACGGGCACCGGCGGATCGCCAGCACTCCAACCGGTCAGGCCCGCCAGGATGTCAGCGCCCTGCGTGTTCGGGTCCAACGCACCGATCACGCTGTCCTTGACGCAAGCCAGGGAGTCAAGGCCGAGAGACGCGATGTAACCCGGGCGATGCAGCATGACGTACTGACCGGGCAGGGTGACAACCCAGTCGAGCGCCGCGCCGTTGGCTTCGTTGGCCGTCCACTCGTTGATCAGCGCAGATACGCCAAGCACGCCACCATCACGAAGTTCGTCAAAACGGCCGCGAACGCCATCTACCGGGGAACCACCATCCAGATCCGGGAAGTCGAACCCGTCAAGGTCGCCCGACAGGTAACCGAACTGCTGGTTGGTGATCGCCGCTTCCTCGAGGAAGCCCTGGATATGTACGGCATTGTCACCAAACTCCACGCCGGACGCGTTGTCGCGGATGAAGTAGGAAACTTTGAGGACGTCATCGGAATCCTCGTAGAAGGACGGCAGTTCGTCGGACGTGCTGTCGTCATCATCCAGATCGAGGATGTCGGTCGCCCACGTGGTCTCGAAGTCCGCCACACCCTGGCGGGTCGGGGTGCCGTCGGCAAAGAAGTTGCCGCGAACCATCTGGCACGACAGCGGCGTGAGGGCCGGGTCGCTGCCTGCACCACTGTGCTTGGCAGTGATAGCAATGGGCTGGGTTTCGCTGACCGTCTGGCCCATGGCGATGATTTCGACGTAACCGGTTTCCGCACCTTCACGGAAGATTTCCGGCATGGTCAGCTTGCCGCCGGAAGTGGCCGGAACCGTACAGGTGGTGTCGTCAGCCGCCCAGGAGATGGCGCCGTTCTCGTCGTCGGACAGGAAGCCCGCGTAGACGTCGTACGGGGACATGACGATGTTGAAGTCGAGGGCGTCCATCGAGTCGCCTGCACGACGGAAGCGGAACTTGACGACCTGCGTCTTGTCGCTGGTGTTGACGATGTGGATACCGGTGATCCAGTCGTCGGCAACCGTGTAGTACGGTACCAGCGCGAGATCGCCCAGCGCGTTGTTGGCAACGGCAGGCTGTGCCGATGCAACGTTAGAGTACCCGGCAGTTGCTGCTGCTACTGCAGCGGCGATGCCCAAGGGCTTAAAGTTGCTTTTCATGAGGAGACTCCTAATGTCTGAAACACACAACCATCTGGTTAATGCTAGCGCTATTATTGCTAGCTGCAGCCAGCTGTCAACCTAACAGCCAAAGCTACAAGTTAGCGCTGAACCACCACTCACCATCAACGTAGACCCACCGCTCATGGATGACTGAGGGCACAGCACCGATTGCTGCCGAAGCTGCCGAGGTATGTTTGACGGGTTTGGACATGACCCTTGCCGCCACACTCGCTACAGCTGCCCGGGCATCATAGGTAAGGAATTCGACACCTGTCAACTGCCAGTCCACCATGTAGGAAAACTTGTGGCGGTACAGGGCCTTGGGAAATACTTCTCGATAGGCGGGTGAAGTATAGGTCCAGGCGGTATCGAAGTCCCGCTGCTCCAGCGCGCGCCAGCGCGCCTCGGCCCGTTCTAGCAGCTGCGCCTTGCGCTCCTCGGTGAGCCGCGGGCCGCCGGCACAGGCGGCCAGGACAGCCACGAGCAGCGCCACGACTGCGCCGCGGAGAACGTTCCTGAGGTTACCTAACATACTAATATTCCTGGGATTTTTTAAAGGCGCGGAGTATACATGAGTCTCCGGCCCGAAGGAACGTCGGCCCGCTCCACAGTGATGCTGCGGGCGCCCATTGGCAGGCTCCATAGTGCCTTCAACGGGGTGGACCGCCCCCTGGCCCATTCCGGTATCGCCCGATCGGCGGCGATTTCCGGCAAAAAGCCACGCTGGGGCGTTTGAGCCTATGATTTATTCCAGCCGATCGGGCCGGGAATAGTACCGAAGATTCTGCGGCTATTTGCTGCCCGAGGAGACGGCAGCGGGCTGCTCTTCAATCAGTTCCATGAAGCGCACCGTGGCACGCATCTCCTCGCTGACCTGCCGCAGTTCGTCCTCGGTGTACAGCGCCCGCGGCGTAATGATGACCAGCAGTTCCGTGCGGCGGTTCTCTATCGACGTCGTGCCGAAGAGCGCACCCACTCCCGGAATATCCCTCAGCAGCGGCACACCGGACGCGCCGGAACTCGCGTTCTCGCGGATGAGTCCACCGAGCACGACCGATTCGGAAGAGCGAACGGCCACCCGGCTGCGGATGGAGCGCTCCAGGAAGGACCGCTGGTCGGTTGCCGAATCCACGGGGCCGACGTCGGTAACGGACTGCTGCACGTCCATGGTGACGAGGCCCCCGGCGTTGACGGACGGGGTCACGATAAGACTCACCCCCGTGTTCTTGAAGTTGATGTTCTGCACGGAGTTGCCGCCGTTGGTGATCGTCGTGCCCTGCAGCACCGGAATCTGGTCCCCCACCTGGATCTCCGCGGTGTGGTTGTCGAGCACCATGACCGATGGCGTGGAGATCACGTTGATCAGGGAATCCTCGCTGAGCGCATTGAGCACCGCGGTGATGTCCTTGGCGCTGTTGGTCACCGTGTAGGAGAAGCCCGGCGCCCGAGCCGTCGGCGCCCCGGACTCACCCACGAGCTGCCCGAAGCCCTCGTAGGCGGCATCCAGCCCCTTGCGGAAAGACCACTCGAGGCCATAGCGAAGCTCGTCCGTGAGCGTCACCTCGAGAATGCTGGCCTCGATGATCACCTGGGTGGCCACCACGTCGAGCTGCTTGAGCGCGGTCTCGATGATCTCGTACTGCTTGCCGGTCGCGTAGAGCATCAGCGCGTTGTTTTCCTCGTCGGCCACGACGCGCACGTTGGCGAGCACATCGTCGTCACCGCCGCCGAGGGCCGCGGCGACCATCTCGCTGGCCCGGTCGCCCCGGGTGCTGCCCGCGGCACTGCCGCTGCCCGAGGTCGTGCTGCCGCTACCGAAGCGGCTGTTGCCGGACCCCGTTCCGCCGATGCCACCGCTACCGCCGCTGCCGCCCCCGCTGCTGCCGCCGCTGATCGACTCCGGCGACATGCCCGGCGCGACGCTGCGGTCCGCTCCGCCGATGCCACCGCGTGTGCCCGCAGTACCCCCGCTGTCCATGACGCTGGTGCCGCTACCGCCAGCGTAGATGCCCTGCAGGAGCTTAGCGAGCCGGTCGGCCGTCGTGTTCTGTACCGGGTAAACGTACAGGCGGCGCTCGAAACGGGCGTCCGGGTTCACGTCCAGCCGCTCTATCCACTGGCCGACCCGCTCCAGGTACTCGGAGCGCGGCGTGACCACGAGGATGCTGTTCAGGCGCTCCACCGGCAGCACGCGCACCAGCCCGATGATGTCGCCCGCCTCGCCGCCGGCGGCAGCCATGAGGTCGTTGATCGCGCCGGCCGTCTCGACGACGTTGGCATTCTCCAGCGGGAAGATGCCCACGGACATGCCCGCCAGCATGTCGACGTCGAAGGTGGAGACGATGTCGAGCCAGCCGGTGAGCTGGGCGCGGGTCCCGGCCAGCATGATCAGGTTGCGCGCGTTGTCGACGCGCACGAAAGCGGACTGGTCCGCGACCGGGCGCAGGATATCCGCCATGGCGGAGGCGCTGATGTACTGCAGCGGCACGATGATGGTGCTGTAGCCGGCGAAATCATCCTGCGCGCTGGTGACCTGCGGCGACAGGCGCACCGCCTGCTGCGAGCCGGTGACCAGGTAGCGGCCGTCCTTGCCGCGGATGAGCAGCGCGTTGTGGGCCTTGAGCAGCGACTCGACGATGCCCAGCAGCTGGTCCCGCGGGATCGGCGTCCGCGTGCGCAGCGTCACCTTGCCCTGCACCGGGTGGTCGACGATGTAGTCGAGCTGGAGGATATCGCCCATGACGGCCTGCACCACTTCCGCGAGGGGCGCCTGCTCGAAGTTGAGGCTCACGTCCTCGCCCACGAAGCGCACCGGAGACTGCGGCTCGGGCAGCCTCACCTGCCGGTCGCTGCCTTTATAGAGCGTGGGCTCGCTGCGCGCCGCCGCGTCGCGCTTCTCCTCCGCCAGGGAACGGGCATCGGCCGACAGCGGTCGCTCGGCGGGACGCGCGGGCGTTTCGCCTGCACCGGCTGCCACGGAGGGCGTCCTGTCCATGCCCGCGCACCCTGCTAGCAGGGCAAAGCACAACACGCCGGGGATGATCTTCAACATGGTCTCTTCCCAATGGTTTGCCGGGACTCGCGTCCCGGCTTGTCATGGCACCTTCTCGAGGACGCCTTGTTCACGACCCGCCCAGGGTCAATCGCTCTTCACCGCCCGCGGCCGCGGGTTCGGGCTCGGCCTGCGCTGCGGCCTGCGCTGCGGGTTCGGTGGGCACCTCGATCACCGCCGGAACCAGCTCCCGGCGGTCGCGCACCCCACCGCTGACGAACGTCGCGCTGTTGCCGTTGACGCGCTCGAGACGCCAGCCCTCGATCTCTTCGCCGACCGCGAGGCGCAGTTCCCGGTTATTGCCGGTGAGGATCACGCCGCCGCTGTCGCCGGAGCCGTAGATACCGCGGACCGTCACATCTTTGAGCCGCGGCGCGGCCGCGCGATTCTCGGCCGCGTCCTGCGCCACGGCCTCGACCGGCGCCACCGCTTCAACCGGCCGGCGCTCCGCCCAGAACAGGGGCCGGCCGACAATGGCCTGCCGCTCCTCGGCGGGCAGGGCGCCGGCGCCCTGCAGCGCGGCCACGCGCACGCTGTCCGGCGCCGGGGCGACGGGCCGGATCGTCGTCGCCATGGCGATCCGCGCCGCAACGTAAACCACCGTCAGCAACAACAGCGCCGCCGTCGCCAGCAGCGCGAGCTCCACCCGCCGCTCCGACCGCAGGGGATCGACGTCTACCCGGTAGCGCGCCAGCAGCCGTATCACTGAAGCCTCCGCAGGGCGAGCACCTCGATCACGGCGGTGACCTCCTGGGGCGCCGGCTCCTTGTTCCCCCGCGCGCGGGTCCGCGATGGAAAGACATCAAGGGAGTCGACCAGGAGCATCGGCCGGAACGCACCCAGGCCGGCGAGGGCGGCATCGAGGGCGGGCATGGGGCCCTTCGCGGTAGCCTTGAGACCCACCAGGTCGAACACGTCATCCTGCCGCGCGGGCAGCACCTGGCTGTTCGACACCTCCAGCCCGGCCTCTGCAAGGACGCGCCGGACCTGCGCCTGGAGCTCCGCTGCGACCGCGGTAGTGTCCTCGGTAGGTGGATAGCCCAGTGCCGCCAGGCGCTGGGAAACCTCGCCAGCCGCGTCGCGCAGCGCCGCTTCGTGCTCGACCAGGCCCTGCAGCCGGGCAATGCGGGGGCGCAGGTCGTCAATGCGCTCGCCGTGGCCGATGCCGACCGCCACGAACTTGAACAGCAGCGACAGGTAGAGATAGACCGGGATCAGCAGCGTAGCGCCGATGATCAGGGTGCTGCGGCGGTTGCTTCGGAGCCAGTTCACGGCCCCTCCCCCGCAGCGATCCCCGCAGCCACGCCCTCGGCGATGCGCAGGTCGAGATAGAACTGGTCCTCGTCGCTGTTGCCCACCCGGCTGATGGCCTGCGGCGCGGTGACCTCGGCATAGGCCGGTTCGGCGGAAAGCGCCTGCATCACGCCCGCGGCATCGGCCGCGCGCCCGCGAATGCGGATCATGTCGCCGCTGGAAGAGAAGTGTGCCACCCAGGCCTCATCACCCAGGAGCCGGGTCAGCCGGGCCAGTTCCCGGTGCGGGCTCGGGTATTGAGCGGTGATCCCGCGGGCCGCGAGCAGCTGCCGGTTGGCATCGGCGATGGCCTCGCGCAGGTCCCGGACCTCGCCGGAGGCGCGCTCCGTCTCCGCGGCCAGCGCCTCGACGCGGGCGAGCTCGAGCTGCTTGCCGAGCGCGTAGCCCCCGGCGAGCAGCAGCAGGAGCACGAGCATCCCCGCGGCCATCAGGCCCACCCGGCGCAGCCGCTGCCGGTAGTGCGCCTCACGGCTCCCCTCGCCGAAGCCTTCCAGTACCACGACCCCCTCGGGGACGTCAGCCCAGATTTCGAGCGCAGCGCGATCCTCCGCTTCCGGCCGGCGCGCAAGCAGGCCGAGCACCGCACTGCGCGAGGCGATGGCCAGGTCGACGGCGAGCCCGCTCTCGCCGCGGCTGGCGAGCCGCCAGCCCCAGGCGGTGTCGTTGGCGGTGAACGGGCTGTGCGCGGCCACCTCCATCGCAAGGGCGGATTGAAGATCGGCTTCCGCCGCCAGGGGCAGCGTCAGGCGTTTGTGGAGCGTGAGCTCCGGCGGCAGGGAGAGAGCACGGCAGGCTGCGGAGGAAGCCTCCGCCGGATCGACCGGCGCACCGGCATGGTAGAGGGTCAGCGAGTCTTTGCGCTCGAGGAGGACGACCTCGTCGAAGCGACGACGCAGCGGCGAGTCCAGACCGAAGACGAGATCGCGCCACGCGGCAACCCAGTGGCGGCCGAGGTTGCGCATGTCGTAACCGAAGAGATACCACTGCTGGTCCGCGATCACGGTGCTACCCCGACCGCGCGTACCGCCTCGACCCGCTGCGTTGCCCAGGGAAAACCGCTGGAAGACCCTCCGCCAAGGGACAGCCAGCGGCGGCGCAGCCAGACGCGCTCACCGGCGGACACGAGCGCGTCGATCCGATAGCTGTTGGCCAGCGCGGGCAGCGCGCCGCGCCCCCCGGGGGCACCCGGGGGGGCGTCGCCCGCGGCGATGCGGCCAGGCGCCTGCGCGGCCACCCAGGCAAGGCCCGCGGCATTCGGCACGCCACCGCCCGCCACGGTGACGAGATCCCGGAGCGAATCGAGTAGCGACCTGGTTACCCCCGGTACCCGCAAAACATCCTCCACGGCATTGAAACCTGCTCCGCCCCCGGTACCCCGGCGGTCACGCTGGCGCCACTCTACCACAGCGCCGGCGAGGTCCTCGGCCTCGCTCCGGGGCAGTTCCCCGTAGCGCTGGAACAGCGCCGCGAGACTCCCCCGGGGGGCACTGGCGAGGTCGAGCAGCGCTGTCGCGGGCACCGCGACCACGGTGACCTCATGGTCACCGAGCCTATAGCTCGAGCGCAGGCCGCCGGCGGCCCGGTTGAAGCGTCCCTCGAGCAGTTCACCGAGGAACAGCCGTATCGCACCGTCGCCGGCGGCTTCCGCCTGTGCCCGGAACAGGTGCGCCTGGGCCAGCCGCGTATCGACGGTCGCCCGGGACACGATGCCCGCCACGAGCAGCGCCATGCCCGCAATGAACCAGACGACCACCGCCAGGGCAACGCCCCGCTCGCCCCGGCCGGCAACGGGCCTCACCGCGCGACCTCCATAACGAGGTCCGGCCAGTAGCGCCCCTGCACCTGCAGGCGAAGCCTGACCCACCCGGGTGGCCCGCGCTGGTCCCAGTCGGTCTGCCAGGGCCCGCCGGCCTCCCGCCGGTAGGCGACCTCGAAGCGATCCACGCCTGACACCAACGTGCGCGACGCCGCTTTATTCCAGCCCTTGAGCGGCGCCTCGCCGGTATCTTCGCGCCAGCGAAGCTCGAGATCGCTTCCTTTCCTGCCGAGGCGCACGAGGTACTGGCCGCCATAGGCCTCGCCGAAAAGCACCACCGCCTTCCAGATGAGGGCACCCTCGGGCGAGAGCTCGAAGACGGCCCGGTCCTGCATGCCACCGCCGAGGCTGAGGCCGCCGGTCGAGCTTCCCTTGACCGTCGATGCGAGGCTGTTGCGAAGAAAGCCGCTCACCGTACGCAGGTCGACCAGCCGGTCCACGCGGGTGTCGAGCGTGGCCTGGGTGTTGCCCAGCGTCCGCAGGCCCGAGACCGTCGCCAGCATGATCAGGGAGAGCACCGCGAGGGCGACCACCGCCTCGACCAGGGTGAAGCCCTGCCCGCGGCGACGGCTCACGGTGCGCGCGTGTCCATGCGCTGGCCCGCCACGACCGAAACCAGGTGCACGCGGCGACGCCGCGACCCCTCGGTCCAGCTCACCGCCACGTCGAGTTCCTGCAGGAGCCCCGGGGCGAGGCGGGAATCCCTCGCGCGCGGCAGCGGGCTCGCGTCCACTGTCCAGGCAAAACCGCCGGCGGTCTCACCGCGACGCCGCAGCCCCGTCTCCGGTACGACCGAGTTGTCGGCGACCAGCGAGCGCGCCAGCTCCACCGCGTAGGCATAGCGCTCGTCCGTGCGAACGTTGCGGGTCGCTGCGCTGCTCGCCTGGTAAAGGGCACCGAGCGCCAGCCCCAGGATCGCCATCGCCACGACCATTTCCAGCAGGGAGAATCCCCGCTGGGCACTGCGCTGAGGAGAATTCATCGTTCAGAAGAGTTCATGGCAACGAGGGATCATGAACTGACTGGGTCACCCGCCCGGTGAGCCAGTCGACCCCGATGGCGACCGTCGCCGAGCCCGGGTTGGCAATGTCGACGCCGCCGCCGCTGGTGCCGCCTTCCGGGTAGAAGCGGATCACGCCCGCGCGGTCGCGATTGACCTCGGCGGCACCGTGTACGGTTACCTGCAGGCCGCCGGGGAGGCGCCGCTCGGTCCCGCCGAGCGCGAGGCGGCGCTCTTCGGGCCAGACAAGCACGTCCCGGGGCTCACCGCTGGTGATCGCCTGCTGCCGTGCCGTCGCGAACAGGGTGACCACGTCGCGCACCGCCTCGCGGGTGCGCATGCCGTCGTAGAAGCGAAAGCCGGAGGGCACCGCCACGGCGAGCACCAGCCCGGCAATGGCCAGGGCCACCAGCAGCTCGACGAGGGTGAAACCCCGCGCGCGCAGGGCGGGGCCCCTATTGCCAGTTGCCGACGTCCGCATCCTCGCCATCGCCGCCGGGAGCGCCGTTCTGGCCGTAGGTGAAAATGTCCACCTCGCCGCGCTCACCGGGATACTTGTAGTGATAGTCCTGGCGCCACGGATCCTGGGGCACGTCGGACTTCAGGTAGGGGCCGTTCCAGCCGGCGGCATTGGCCGGCTTCTCGACCAGCGCGACCAGGCCCTCCCGCGTGCTCGGGTAATGCCCGACATCGAGCTTGTACATCTCCAGCGCCTGCTCGAGGTCGCGGATCTGGATGCGGGCCGTCTTGGTCTTCGCGCCGCCGAGCTGATTGAGCACCTGCGGGCCCACGAGGCTGATGAGCAGGCCGAGGATAGCCAGCACCACCAGCAGTTCCATGAGGGTGAAGCCGCGGGCGCGGCGACGGCCGCCGCGGCGGCGAAAGGCCTGGTTCATGTTGTGTTCCTTCGCTGAAAGATGACTGACAAATGGCATGGGAGTCCCGGGCGCTAGAGCGCGAGATTGTTGACCGAGAGAATGCCCATGAGGATGGCGATGATGATAACCGCAATCACGAACCCCATGAACAGGATGAGTACCGGCTCGAGCAGCGTCAGCGCCCGCTTGACGCTGGACTCCACGTGGTCGTCGAAGACACGCGCCAGCTCGAGCATCATGGCATCGAGGCGGCCGGACTCTTCACCGACCCGCGCCATCTGGATCACCAGCGGCGTGAACAGCGCGCTCTCCTCCAGCGAGGCGGAGACCCGCCTGCCCGACTTCACCGCCGGCGGCAGGGCTCGCAGGGCCTCGCGAACGACCCGGTTGTCGACCGTATCGATGGCAATACCCAGGCTCTGCAGCAGCGGCACACCGCTGCCGAGCAGCGTGCCCAGGGTGCGCGCGAACTTCGCCACCTCGAACTCGAACACCATGCCGCCGAAGAGCGGCAGGCCGAGCAGCCGGCGATGCAGGGCCTCCTCGCCTTCCGGGGTCCTCAGCCAGCGCCAGGCGGCAACGCCGCCAGCGCCGAGCAGGAGCAGGAGCAGCCAGCCCCAGGCGGCGACGAAGTCGGCGAGGCCGAGCACAACCCGGGTAAGCGCCGGCAGCGCCTCGCCCATGTCCTCAAAGAGGGTCTCGAACTGCGGCACGACGAAGACCAGCATCACGGCGATGGACAGCGTGGCCACGACCAGCAGGATCGCCGGGTAGATGAGCGCCGAGATAACGCTGTCGCGGTTGCGCCGGGCGTTTTCCAGCGTCTCGACCAGCCGGTCGAGCACCAGGGACAGCTCGCCGCTCGCTTCCCCGGAGCGCACCATGTTGATGTAGAAGTTGCCGAAGACATCGGCGTGCGGTGCCAGCGCGGCGGACAGGGACTTGCCGCCCTTGACGTCCTTCAGCAGCAGCTCCAGCAGGCCGCGCACCCCAGGCGAGGAGGCCATCTCCAGCAGCACCTTCAGTGCCCGGTCCAACGGCAGGCCGGCGCGCAGCAGCGTGGCCAGTTCGCTGGTCATCGCCAGCACTTCCTTGCGACCGGGGGGTTTGCCGGCGCGCTCACTGCCCGGCGCGGCGGCCCCGGGCTCGAGCTTCAGGAGCGTGAGGCCGCGCTCGCGCAGCTGCCGCGTGGCAAGCTCCGGCGCGTCCGCCTCGATGGTGCCCTCTGCCGCCCGGCCGTCGCGTCCGAGAGCCCTGTAATAGAACTGGGCCATGCGCCGCTCAGGCAGTCGCTGGCTGTTGCAGCGCCGCCGGGCCCGGCTCGGCCATGCTGTCGCCGCTCTGGTCCTGGGTGACCCGCATGACTTCCTCCAGCGAGGTCTGCCCGGCGACCACCTTGCGCAGGCCGTCCTCGTACAGGGTGATCATGCCCTGGCGCCGGGCCGCCGCGTGCAGGGTCGTGGCATCGGCACCGCCCATGATCACCTCGTGCAGCCTGTCGTCGAGGAGGAACAGTTCGTGGATCGCGGTGCGGCCGATATAGCCCGTGTCGCGGCAGTGTTCGCAGCCCCGGGCCTGGTAGACCGTGCGCTGCCCGTCGCGCAGGAAACGCCGCAGCCCGTAGCGCTCGATCGCCGCATCACCCAGCTCCACCGGCACGCGACAGCTCGAGCAAAGGGTACGTACGAGGCGCTGGGCGAGGACGCCATTCACCGAGGAGGTGATCAGGTAGCGCTCGACGCCCATGTCCTCGAGACGGGTGATGGCGCCGGCCGCCGTGTTGGTGTGCAGCGTGGACAGCACCAGGTGGCCGGTGAGCGCCGATTGCACGCCGATCTGCGCCGTTTCCGTGTCGCGCATCTCGCCGATCATGATGATGTCCGGGTCCTGGCGGAGGATCGAGCGCAGCGCGCGGGCAAAGGTGAGATCGATCTGCGACTGCACCTGGATCTGGTTGACGCTGTCGAGCTGGTACTCGACCGGGTCCTCCACGGTGATGATCTTCAGCTGCTCCGCGTCCAGGGAGGCCAGGGACGCATAGAGCGTGGTGGTCTTGCCCGAGCCGGTGGGGCCGGTGACCAGCAGCACGCCGTGGGGACGGGCGAGCAGCGACTGGTAGCGCTCCAGCGTATCCGCGGAAAAGCCCATGTCGGGCAGGCTGAGGCGGATACTCTCGCGGTCCAGCACCCGCATGACGATGCTCTCACCGTGCACCGTGGGGATGGTCGACACGCGCAGGTCCAGCTCGTGGCCCTTGACCCGCTTCATGATGCGGCCGTCCTGGGGCAGGCGGCGCTCGGCGATGTTCATGTGCGCCATCAGCTTGATGCGCGAGGCGATGGCCGGGGCGAGGCTCGCCGGCGGCGGGTCCACCATGTCCTGGAGCACGCCGTCCACCCGGTAACGCAGGTGCAGGCCGTCCTCGAAGGGCTCGATATGGATATCGGAGGCACCGAGGTCCAGGGCCCGGTGCATGAGCTGGTCCACGAGGCGGATTACCGGCGCTTCACTGGCCAGGTCCCGCAGGTGCTCGATGAACTCGTCATCGCTCTGCCCGGCGAAGCTGTCGAGCCCGCCGGCCTCCTCCTCGTCGGGCTCGTCACCGCGCAGGTAACGCTCCAGGGCCCGGGAGACGTCGGACTCCAGCCCCAGCGCCAGCTGTACCGGTCCGCCCAGGGCCATGGCCAGCGCGCGGGCAATGAACGGGTCCTGCGGCACCGCCGCGGCGAAGCGCACGCTGTCGCCCTCGCGGGCCACGGGAACGACCCCATTACTGGCCAGGAAGTCCGCGGACAGGCCATCGACGCGCAGCGGTTCTTCGGGATAGTCGCCCGCGGCCAGGAGGGGCACGTCGAGCTGCTCGGCGAGCGCCTGCGCGCAGTCGAGCTCCGACACCAGGCCGAGCTTGACCAGCACGCGGCCGAGAAGGTCGCCCATCTCGGCCTGTGCCAGCAGCGCGCGCTCGATATCGCGTTCCGATACCTTGCCGCGCTCTATGAGGATTTCGCCGATTTTCTTCATGGCACCAACGTGACGCTAGACGGGGCAACCGCGATGGCAGAACGGCTACTCCATGCCATGGCGATTGCCACCGGGTGTATTCGCCGCTTTACCCTTGGCTATTCACTGTATTGACGGGTGAGGCAGGCAAAACGTTCCCGCGAGTCTAACACAGGGCCCTGCCCGGCCCCGCGGGGCCGGGCGCAGTCAGCCGGGGAACTCGTAGTCCTTGAAGCGGTCGCGCAGGTCGACCTTCTGGATCTTGCCCGTGGCGCCGTGGGGCAGCTCGTCGACGAACTCCACGGCGTCGGGAATCCACCACTTGGCAATGCGGCCCTCGAACCAGCCGAGCATCTCCTCGGCGGTGAGATCCTCGCCCCCGGCCGCCTTGACCACGATCAGCAGCGGGCGCTCGCTCCACTTGGGGTGGTAGCGCCCGATCACCGCCGCTTCCGCGACCTTCGGGTGGTCCGTGGCCGCATTCTCGACATCGATGGAGGAAATCCACTCACCACCGGACTTGATCACGTCCTTGGTGCGATCGGTGATCGCCATGTAGCCCTCGGGATCGATGGTGGCGACATCGCCGGTTTCGAACCAGCCGTCCTCGGCATGCGCATCGGACCCGTCGAGCTTGAAGTAGCTCGAACAGATCCAGGGGCCGCGCACCTTGAGCGAGCCGTAGGCTTCGCCGTCCCAGGGCAGCTCCTTGCCGTCGTCGTCGACGATCTTCATCTCGACGCCGAAGATCGGCCGGCCGGCCTTCTGCCGCAAGCGGGCAAAGGCTTCCGGTTGATACGCCGAACGCGTATCCCAGGAGGCATTGGCGCTGCCGAGCGGGCTCATCTCGGTCATGCCCCAGCCGACGCGGGTCTCGACGCCGTGGCGCTCGAAGGCCTCCATGATCGAGAGCGGGCAGGCGGCGCCACCGACGATCACCTGCTTCAGCGACTCGACGGTCTTGCCGCTCTCGCGCAGGTAGGCGAGGAGGTTGAGCCACACCGTGGGAACCCCGGCGGAGCGCGTCACCTGCTCTTCGTTCATGAGCGTGGTCAGCGTCTCGCCATCACCCATCTTGCTGCCCGGGAAAACAATCTTCGCGCCCACCATCGGCGCCGCGTAGGGCAGGCCCCACGCATTGACGTGGAACATGGGCACGATGGGCAGTACCGCGTCGCTGCGCGACAGGCCCAGGGCATCTGGCATGAGCGTGGCGTAGGCGTGGAGCATCGTGGAGCGGTGCGAGTAGAGCACGCCCTTGGGGTTTCCGGTGGTACCCGAGGTGTAGCAGAGCGCGCAGGCCTGCTTCTCGTCGAGCTCGGGCCAGTCGAACTCGTCCGAGTGACCGTGTACGAGGCGCTCGTAGCAGATGGCACCGGGCAGCGAGGTCTCGGGCATGTGTGCCTCGTCCGTCAGCACGACCCAGTGCTCGACGCCCGGGCACTTGTCGGCGACGGCCTCGACCAGGGGCAGGAAGTCGGCATCGACGAAAACGGCACGGTCCTCGGCGTGGTTGATGATGTAGACGATCTGCTCCGGGAACAGGCGCGGGTTGATCGTGTGGCAGACATAGCCGCTGCAGGCCGCCGCGTAGTAGGTCTCGAAGTGCCGGTAGTCGTTCCACGCCAGGGTGGCGACCCGGTCGCCGCCGGCCAGGCCCCAGCCCGCGATCGCATTGGCGAGCTGGCGGGTGCGGCGGAAGGCGTCGCGGTAGCGGTAGCGATGCCGCGGGTTGTCGCGGGTGACGGAGACGATCTCGCTGTCGCCGTTGACGCGGTCGGCATGTTGCATGATCGAGGTGATCGTCAGCGGCACGTCCATCATCAATCCGTTCATGCTGTTCTCCTTAGTGACGGATGGGTGAGTTCACGGTTGCCCTGCCTCGCCGGCTGGCAGGAGCCGCCAGCGCTCGGCATCGTCCGCGCGGGCCGCGCGTCCCTCCTGCTCCAGTTTTATCAGGTGCGCAGCCATGGACAACTTCGCCCAGCGGTGCAGCGCGGGGTCGACGTCATCGTAGACCACCTTCACCAGCGCATCCGGGTCCGCCTCGCCGAGGCGCTCGAGGCCGCCGACGACCTTGGCCTCGCGCAGCAGCCGGTGGCGCACCAGCCGGTCCACTTCCCGCCGGCTGTCCTCGATCAGGGTGCCGTGCCCTGGCGCGATGACCTGTACCGGGTAGTCGAGCAGCAGCTTCAGCGAGCGGATGTAGGCCGCCATGTCGCCTCCGGGCGGAATGATCACCACCGTGGAGCCCTGCATGATGTGATCGCCGGCGAAGAGCATGCCCTCTTCTTCCAGCAGCAGGCAGAAATGGTTGCTCACGTGCCCCGGCGTATGCAGCGCCAGCAGCGACAGCTCCCCGGTCACCAGCCGCTGCTCGTGGGCGAGCTCGACATCGGGCCGGAAGCTCTCGTCCTGGTGATCGTCGCCGCAGGGCAGCGCGCCATGCACCTCGGCCCCGGTCGCCTCGGCCAGCGCCTGCCAGGCGGGTGAGTGGTCCGGGTGTGTGTGCGTGCAGACGATGTAGCGGATCGGCCCCTCGGCCGCAGCGAGAATAGCATCCACATGGGCCGGCAGCGCCGGGCCCGGGTCCACGACCACCACGGCCTCCCGCCCGAGCAGGTAGCTATTCGTCCCCGGGCCGGTCATGGGCCCGGGGTTCGGCGCGACCAGGCGGGTGACCAGCGGCGACAGGCGCTCCGGCTGTCCAGGCACCAGGGCCATGTCAGGCTTCCAGCAATCCGGGGATCGGCTGCACCGGGTCGACGTCGGCATCGTAGTCCACGCCCGGCACCTCGAAGCCGAAGAGGCGCAGGAACTCCTGCCGGTAGCCGGCGAAGTCCGAGAGCTCGTCCAGGCTGTCGCTGTCGATCCGTTCCCAGAGGTCGGCCACCTCGGCCTGCACGGCCGGGTCGAGCTCCAGCCGGTCGGCCCGCAGCCGGCCCTCGTCATCGAAGTAGGGGGAAGCGCCGTAGAGGGATTCGCTGAACAGGCGGTAGATCTGCTCGATGCAGCCCTCGTGCGTGCCGCGGGCTTTCATCACGCGGAACAGGATCGCGAGGTAGATCGGCATGGCAGGGATCGCCGCGCTGGCCTGCGTGACCACCGCCTTCAGCACGGAAACGCGGGCATCGCCGCCGCGGGGCGCGAGGCGTTCGCGCAGGGCCAGCACCCGCCGGTCGAGGTCCTTCTTGGCGGCGCCGATGGTGCCGTGCCAGTAGATGTCCCAGGTGATCTGCTCGCCGATATAGGTATAGGCCGTGGTCTTGCAGCCATCGGCCAGCACGCCGGCCTCATCGAGGGCCTCGATCCACAGCTGCCAGTCCTCGCCGCCCATGACCGCGACGGTGTTGTCGATCTCTTCCTGCGTGGCGGCCTCGAGGTGGAAGTCCTGGATCTTGCCCTTGTCGGTGTTGATGCCCTTCTGGGTGGTGTCCTTGCCGATGGGCTTCAGCGTGGAGGCGTGCAGTTCGCCGGTCACCGGGTGATTGCGGCGCGGGGCAGCCAGGCTGTAGACGACGAGATCGACGCTGCCGAGGTGCTCGCGGATCGCCGCAATGGCCTGTTCCTTGAGCTCGCTGGAGAAGGCATCGCCGTTGATGCTCCAGGCGCCCAGGCCCGCGGCCTCCGCCTCGGCGTGAAAGGCCGCCGAGTTGTACCAGCCCGCCGTGCCCGGTTTGCGCTCCGTGCCCGCCTTTTCGAAGAAGATCCCGAGCGTGGCCGCACCGGAGCCGAAGGCAGCCGTGACCCGGGAGGCGAGGCCGTAGCCGGTCGAGGCGCCGATGACCAGGACCCGCCTGGGGCCGCTCTCCAGCTGGCCCTGTGCCTCGACGTACTCGACCTGGGCGCGCACGTTGGCGGCGCAGCCGGCCGGGTGGGTAGTGGTGCAGAGAAAGCCCCGGACCTTCGGCTTGATGATCATGCTGTGCCCTCTTGTTCGCGATGGCCTGCGCTGTGACTCGCGCGATAGCTTGCGTGGTCGCAGCCGCAGTGAAATCGGCAAGAGTCTAGCACGCTGGCCGCTAGCGGTGGTCGGGCAGGTTGGTGATCCAGACTGTCTGGTAGGGGACGAGCACCAGCTGTTCCACCCGGGACTGGAAAGGCCGGCCGGAGAGGAGATCCTGCCAGGCGTCGGTGTCGATGAGGTTGATGTCGGCGAGGTTGAGGGTTTGCTCCAGCGCACTCACGTTGCTGATACAGAAAATGCTCTGCCGACGGTCCGCACTCTGGCGCCAGAAGCCGAACAGCTGGGCGCCGAGGTGCAGCGTGAACTGGGTGGCGTTGGGGTGGAAGGCGGCCTGGCGCTGGCGGATCTCCAGCAGTTCCATCAGCGCACGGTAGACCACGCCGTGCTCGCTCGCCGGGTCGGCGAGCGCCTCCTCCAGCGCGGCGAGGTTCCACTGGTGCCGGTTGATGGAGCGCGGGTGCCCGGTCTCTTCGACCCGCTCGTGGTCGTTGTGCGTGGCCAGCAGGCTGTGGATGTAGATCCCGGGGATACCCTCGAGACCGAGCATGATGGCGTGGGCACAGAGAAAACGCGGGATGTTGTGCTCGTCCGGCCCCTCCACGGTGCCCTGCAGCGCATCGAAGAGCGCGATGTTGATCTCGTAGGGCTTGCTCTCGCCGTCCGCCAGCCGGCGGTAGGACACGTGGCCGCCGAAGCGGCGCATGGTTCCGATCAGCGCCTGCAGTTCCTCCTCGGAAAGCAGTCCCTCGGCGGGTCGCAGCCCGATACCGTCGTGGGAGGCAATGAAATTGAAGTAGGCCGTGCCGTGCTGCGGCGGCGGCATGCTCATCATCCACTGCTTGAGGTAGGTGCAGTCGCCGGTAACCAGCGTGTTCAGCAGCAGCGGCGGCAGGGAGAAGTTGTAGACACAGTGCGCCTCGTTGCCGTTGCCGAAGTAGGACAGGTTTTCCTGGTTCGGGATATTGGTCTCGGTGATGAGCATCGCATCTGGACGGGCATGGGACACCAGCGTGCGCAGGAGGCGCACGACCTCGTGGGTTTCGTCGAGGTTCAGGCAGCTCGTGCCGGGCACCTTCCACAGGAAGGCGATGGCATCGAGGCGGAAGATACGCACGCCGTTGTCGAGGTAATGGCGCACGATGCGCACCATTTCGGCGAGCACCCGCGGGTTGCGGAAGTCGAGGTCCACCTGGTCCGGGCTGAAGGTACACCACACGTGCCTGGGGCCGTCCACGGCCTCGACCTCACGCAATAGCGGCGTGGTCCGCGGCCGTACCACCGCGTCCAGGTTGGTGCGAGGGTCCGCGGTGACGAAGAAGTCCCGCCCGGGGTCCCGGTTCTCCAGGAAGTTCCGGAACCACTCGCCGCCCGCCGAGCAGTGATTGATGACCAGGTCTGCCATCAGGTCGTACTTGTCGGCGATGGCCTGGATATCCTCCCAGCCGCCCAGCTCCCCGTTCACGCTCAGGTAGTCGAGCACGGAGAAACCGTCGTCGGAGCTGTAGGGGTAGAAGGGCAGAATGTGGACGCCGGATACGCGCCCCTGCAGGTAGCGGTCGAGGAAATGCTTGAGGGTGCGCAGCGGCGCCTCGTCCGGTGCGAGGATGGACCCGCCATAGCTGAGCACGAGGGCATCGCCCTGGTCCCACTGGTTGACGTGCGCCGGGGGCGCCGGCACGTCGGCCTCGAGGCGCATGATGGCGAGCAGTTCCTGCGCAAGCGCCGAGCAGTCGGGAGCCGGCTCGACCTCCCGGTAGATGAAGGCGAGGTGCTGGGCGACACGCTCGCTGAGCGTCAGCGCCTGGTCGAGACTGCCGGAGCGCATGTCAATGGCTCGCCACCTCCTGGTTATCCAGTTCCACCGCTTCGCTCAGCCGGTCGAGGATATCGGGCATGGCGCTGGTCACCCGGGACCAGCTCGGGATGAAGGGCCGCTCCTTGGGCCGGGCCAGGAAGGCCTCGCCGGCTTTCATGATGTTGTCGGCGAAAAGCTCCACGGCCTTCTCTTCCTGGTGGATGTCGAAATCGAGGCCGTTCATCAGTGCGTCGGTGTTGTAAGTCTCGACGAAGTCGAGGGCGATGCGGTAGTAGGTGGCCTTCACGGAGCGGAAGGTCTCCGGGCTCAGGATCACGCCGCGCGTGGCCAGCTTGCGGAACAGCGCCTTGCAGATATCGATGGACATGCGCGAGAGGCCGTCGCGGTCGTTGTTGGCGGACAGTGTCTGGTGCTTGTGGTCGTAGCTGTCGGCGATGTCCACCTGGCAGAGGCGGTTGTTGGCATAGTTGCGGTACATCTCCGACAGCACACCGATCTCCAGGCCCCAGTCGCTGGGAATGCGCAGGTCCCGGAGCACGTCCCGGCGGAAGGAGAACTCGCCGGCCAGGGGATAGCGGAAGCTGTCCATGTACTCGAGGTATTCGACCTCGCCCACGGTCTTCTTGAGGGCCCGGAGCAGCGGCGTGACCAGCAGCCGGCTGACGCGCCCGTTGATGCGTCCATCCGCGACCCGGGCGTAGAAGCCCTTGCAGAACTCGTAGTTGAACTGCGGGTGCGCCACCGGGTAGATGAGCCGCGCGAGCAGGTCGCGGTCGTAGGTGGTGATATCGCAATCGTGCAGGGCGATAGACTCGGCGCGGGCCGTGGCGAGAATGTAGCCCATGCAGTACCAGACATTGCGCCCCTTGCCCATCTCCCGGGGAGCGAGGTCGAGGGCGCGAAGTTCCTCGTCCAGGGCCATGAGCCGCGGACCGTCGTGCCAGAGAATCCGGTGCTCCTGCGGCAGGCAGGAAAAGAACCGGTGCGCGTGGCGGAACTGCTCCGCGTCGGCCCGGTCCAGGCCGATCACTATCTGGCTGAGATAGGGCACGGCGGCGAGATGCTCGACGATGCCCGGCAGCGCCTCCCCTTCCAGCTCCGAGAACAGCGACGGCAGCAGCAGGCCCAGGGGGCGCTTGCGGGAAAAGGCGAGCAACTCCGCCTCCAGGTCGGCAACCGGGCGCCGGGAGAGGTTGTGCAGGGTGGTGATGATGCCGTTCTGGTAGAAGTCGCCCATGGAGTCGCTAGCTGTCCTGTGTTACCAAACCGTTCTCACACAGCCACTGCGTGACGCCTTCGGCCCAGCCGGCGGGACCCACGGCATCGCTGCACAGAACTCCCTCGCCGCGCCGGACGGGCGGCAGGGGTCGATCCGGTGCCCGCACCAGGAGCGCCGTGGCGGCGCTCTCCAGCATCGGTACATCGTTGGCACCGTCGCCGGCGGCGAGATCCTTAATATGTCGGATGCCGCGGGCCATGGCAAATTGCGCCCGGAGCCAGCGCAGGGCTTCACCCTTGTCCGCCTCGCCGCCAAGACTGTAGAAGCGGCCGCCGCGGCTGACCCGCGCACCGCCGGCCGCGCAGGCCGCCAGGAAAGCCTCGAGCCCCGCCTCGTCGCCGCGCCACTGGACCGGCTCGCTGTATTCGCGGGCGTTGGCCAGCGCAGCCTGGGCCCGGGGCAGGCCGGTCATGGCGGCAATGCCGGCCTCACCAGCGCGGGCGAAATACTCGAACTGCTCCGGGAAGTCGTCCTCGAGGCCCTCGAGGAGCGCGACCCAGCGCGCCCGGGGCGCGGCCAGTTCACGGACCCAGTAGCCCTCGCGCGCGACCGTATCCGCCGGCTGCTCGGGAAAGTACCCCTCGGGGATAAAGACCGCGGCACCGTTTTCCACCACGAAGGGATGCCCATTGGCAAGCCGCCGGCGCAGGGCGACCATCTCGGCGCGGGTCTTGCTCGAGACCAGCAGCAGCGGAATTCCCAGCGCATCCAGCAGATCGATGGCCGGCTGCGCGGCGGCGTGGCTGTAGCTGTCGTGGTCCAGGAGCGTGCCGTCGAGATCCGAGAAGACCAGGAAGGCGCTGCCGTCGGCACGGCTGTCCCCCGCGCCGGACTCCGCGCGACCGGGGGTACGCGGGTGGGCGCGGCGGGGGACGCGATCGGAGACGCTGAAGCGGGTGCTATTCATGGTCGGTTACAGGCCCTCGACGTTGACGATGTGCCGGTCATTGTCGAGGGAGTAGATGACATCCATGCGGTCGGGCAGCTCGGCAAGGCAGTGACGGGTCAGGCGTTCGAAGTACTGCACGAAACGGGCCACCTCTTCATCGCTCATGACGGCCGCACCGGCACCCGCGCGGGCGCGGAGCTTGTGTTCCTGCTCCAGGCGCCAGCGATACACGCAGTCGAAGGAGGGCGCGCGCAGCATCACCCAGCGGTCCACGTCGTTGTAAAGCGGCAGGAAGGCATCCCTGAGCGCCGCGTTGACGTAGCGGCGCCAGCGCCCGTCCGCGTCCTCCGCCGCCTCCAGCGCATTCACGGGCGCCGACAGCGTTTCCGCGGCTTGTGGCCGTGCGCCGAGGCACCAGCCCTCCAGCAGGATCACCGCGACAGGGGCCTCGACGCGGTCCCAGCGCGCGGCCGGCGCGCGGTCATCGCTCGCCTTGTCGAAGCGCGGCACGTGAACCACCGTGGTGCCCCCCTGCCCCACCAGGTGGCTCACCGTCGCGCGAAGCAGATCGATATCGTGGGTGCCGGGGACACCGCGGGTCGCGAGGAGAGGATGAACCGACGCCGCCAGCGCAGCGCGCTCTGCACGGGTGAGATAGAAGTCATCCAGGGAAAGGGCCAGTGCGGACAGGCCGTGCTCCTCGCGCAGGGCCTGCACCAGCCAGGCGCAGCAGGTGCTCTTGCCAGAACCCTGGCTGCCGTTGACGCCGATAAGCAGCGGCCGGCCGCGCTCGCGATGCAGGGCGGCCAGCTGCACGGCCAGGGGCGCGAAATAGCGACCCGCCAGCCCGGCGTAGGCCGGCGGCAGGCGCTCGGCCGCGAGCCAGGCGCGCTCCCAGCCCGCAACGGGGCGATCAGTGGCTTTCACGGCTCCCCTTCCCTTGCCTGTTCTCCCCCCAATGCTACCGCGTCCGGAGACGGAAGCGGGCGGCAGCGCCGAGGAGAGCCCTGACGAAAAGGCTGACGAAAGCGCTACAGCAGAAGACGCCGGATATCGCCGAGCAGCCCCAGCAGCGTTTCCATGAAACGCCCGGCGTCGCCGCCGTTGATCACCCGGTGATCGTAGGACAGGCCCAGGGGCAGCAGGGTGCGCGGCTGGAACGCGCTGCCGTCCCAGACCGGCTGCACGCCGGCACGGCCGACGCCGAGGATACCCACCTCCGGCGTGTTGATGATCGGGGTGAAGCCACGGCCACCGATGCTGCCGAGGCTCGACACCGTGAAGCAACCGCCCTGCATGTCGGCGGGCTTCAGCTTGCGGTCCCGGGCCGCGCCGGCCATGGCGATGACCTCCTCGGCCAGGTCCCAGAGCGACTTGCGGTCGACGTCACGGATCACCGGCACCATCAGCCCCGCCGGCGTGTCCACGGCCATGCCGATGTGCACATAGTCCTTGACAGTCAGCGCATTGCCGCCATCGGAGAGGGAGGCGTTGAACTTCGGGTGGGCGCGCAGCGCCGTCGCACAGGCCTTGAGCAGGAACGGCAGCGGTGTGAGCCGCGTGCCCCGCTCCGCCGCCTCTTCCTTCAGGGACTTGCGGAAGGCTTCGAGCTCGGTGATGTCCGCATCGTCGAACTGGGTGACATGCGGCACGTTCAGCCAGCTGCGCTGCATGTTCGCGGCGGTGAGCTTGTCGAGCTTGCTGCGCTGCTCCACCGAGACCGGGCCAAAGGCCGCGAAATCCACTTCCGGTACAGGCGGCACGCCCGCGCCCGCCGCCGGTGCAGGGCCCTCCTTGAGGGCTTTCTGCACGTACCCCTGGATGTCCTCCTTGAGAATACGGCCCCTGGGGCCGCTGCCGCTCACCTGGCCAAGCTCGACACCGAATTCCCGGGCCAGCTTGCGCACCGCCGGGCCGGCGTAGACGTCCCGCTCCGGTGGCGCAACGGTCGCGGCGGGCGCCCGGGTGGCAGGCCCGTTGTCCTCGGCCTCCGGGGTCGCTGCGGGCTGTGGCCCGGTTTCCTCGTGCTGCCGCGCCTGCTTCTGCCCTTCCGGTTTCTCTTCCGGTTTCTCTATTGGTTTCTCCGCCGCTGATGCGGGTTCGGCCGCAGCGGCCGGCGCCGCGCTGCGCAGCTTCAGCAGCAAATCGCCCTCGCGGACCGTGACGCCGGCCTCCACGAGGATTTCCAACACCTCGCCGGCCGCCGGCGCCGGTACCTCCATGGAGGCCTTGTCGGACTCGAGCACGACGAGGCTGTCGCCCTCCTCGACCCTGTCGCCCACGGCCACAGACACCTCGACGAGGTCGACCGGGTCTTCCGTGCCGATATCCGGGACCGGTACGTCCATGACGGCCCCGCCGCCCTCGCCGTCGGGCGCGGCAGCTGCATCGGACGCGGGGCTATCGCTTCCGGGGTCGCTTTCTTCCGCCTCGCCGGAGCCGGGTGCTTCCGCCTCGCCCGGCGCGGCGCTGCCGCCATCTTCGGCGTCTTCGCCGGGCTCGTCTCCGCCGCCCTCACCTTCGCCGGCGGCGCTTTCCCCGGCGCTGTCGGTCTCGACCCAGGCGATCGGATCACCCTCGGCCAGCTGATCGCCCTCCTTGACCAGCAGTTCCGCCAGGGTGCCCGCCACCGTCGAGGGTATCTCCATGGAGGCTTTGTCCGACTCCAGGACGATGAGCCCCTGCTCCACCTCGATGCGGTCACCGGGCCCTACCAGCAGTTCCACGACCTCCGCGGCCTCGGCGCCGCCGATATCGGGAACGAGTACCTGTTCTTTCGCCACCTGACGCTCCTGGTTCTGGCCGGCCCTCAGGCCAGCATGGGGTCGATCTTGTCCGGGTCGATGCCGAGGTCGCGGCGCGCCTCAGCGACCTTCGCGGGCTCGATCGCGCCGTCCGCAGCGAGCGCGCCCAGGGCCGCGAAGGCGATGAATTCCCGGCTCACCTCGAAGAACTGCCGCAACTTCGCCCGGGTATCGCTGCGGCCGAAGCCGTCGGTGCCGAGCACCGTGTAGGGGCGGGGCATGTAGGCGCGCAGCTGCTCGCCGTAGGGGGTGATGTAATCGGTCGCCAGGACCGCCGGCCCGTCGGCCCCCTCGAGCAGCTGCGTAAGATAGGGCACACGCGGCTCCTGCTCCGGGTGCAGCCGGTTCCAGCGCTTGCAGGCACGGCCCTCGCGGGCCAGCTCGTTGACGCTGGTGACGCTCCAGATGTCGGCGGCCACGCCGTAGTCGTTGGCGAGCAGCTCGGCCGCCGCCTCGACCTCCCGCAGGATCGCGCCCGCCCCCATGAGTTGAACCCGCGGGCCCTCCTCGCGCGGGGAGCGGCGCAGCCGGTACATGCCGCGGATGATGCCCTCTTCCGCGCCGGCCGGCATCTCCGGGTGCGGGTAGTTCTCGTTCATGGTGGTGATGTAGTAGAAGCGGTTTTCCCGCTCCAGGTACATGCGCCGAAGGCCGTCCTGGATGATCACGGCGAGCTCGTAGCTGTAGGTCGGGTCGTAGCTCACGCAGTTGGGGATAGTCTGTGCCTGCAGGTGGCTGTGCCCGTCCTGGTGCTGCAGGCCCTCGCCGTTCAGCGTCGTACGTCCCGAAGTGGCCCCGATGAGGAAGCCCCGCGCCTGGCTGTCGCCGGCCGCCCAGGCCAGGTCGCCGATGCGCTGGAAGCCGAACATGGAATAGAAAACGTAGAACGGCACCATCGGGTAGTCGCTGGTGCTGTAGGACGTGGCCGCCGCGAGCCAGGAAGAGAAGGCCCCGGCCTCGTTGATGCCCTCCTCCAGGATCTGGCCCTTGATGTCCTCCTTGTAGAACATGATCTGGCCCGCATCGTGGGGCGTGTAGCGCTGGCCGACCGAGGAGTAGATCCCGAGCTGCCGGAACATGCCCTCCATGCCGAAGGTGCGGGCCTCGTCGGGCACGATCGGCACCACGCGCTCACCGATGGCCTTGTCCTTGGCAAGGGACGAGAGAATGCGCACGAAGGCCATGGTGGTGGAGATCTTGCGCTCGCCGCTGCCCTTCAGCTGGGACTTGAAGACGTCGAGGTCCGGCACGTCGAGGGCCCGCTCGCCGCGCCGGCGTGCAGGCACGAGCCCGCCGAGGGCCTCGCGGCGCTCGAGCATGTAGCGCATCTCCGGGCTGTCCGGGGCGGGCCGGTAGTAGGGCACGTTGGCCAGCTCGCTGTCGCTGATGGGTATGCCGAAGCGGTCCCGGAAGGCCTTCAGGCCGTCGAGGTCCAGCTTCTTCAGCGAATGGGTCTCGTTATTCGCCTCGCCGGCCTCGCCGGTGCCGTAGCCCTTCACGGTCATCGCCAGGATGACCGTGGGCTTCTCCTGCTGGGCGACGGCGTGCGCGTAAGCGGCGTAGATCTTGTACGGGTCGTGGCCGCCCCGGTTGAGATACATGATCTCCTTGTCGGAGAGATCCTTTACGAGCTCCAGCAGCTCCGGGTACTTGCCGAAGAAGTGCTCCCGGGTATAGGCGCCGCCGTTGTACTTGTAGTTCTGCAGTTCGCCGTCGCAGACCTCGTCCATACGCTTCTGCAAAAGGCCGGTTTCGTCGCGCTCGAGCAGGGGGTCCCACTTGCGGCCCCAGACCACCTTGACCACATCCCAGCCGGCGCCGCGGAAGACACCCTCAAGCTCCTGGATGATCTTGCCGTTGCCGCGCACCGGCCCGTCGAGGCGCTGCAGGTTGCAGTTGACGACAAAAATGAGGTTGCCGAGGCGCTCGCGCCCCGCCAGGGAGATGGCACCCAGGGACTCCGGCTCATCGCATTCGCCGTCGCCGAGGTAGCACCAGACGTTGCGGTCACCGTGGTCAAGGAGCCCCCGGTCCTGCTGGTACTTGAGCAGCCGCGCCTGGTAGATCGCCTGGATAGGGCCGAGGCCCATGGAGACCGTGGGGAACTGCCAGTAATCGGGCATGAGCCAGGGGTGCGGGTAGGAGGACAGGCCGTGGCCGTCTACTTCCCGGCGGAAGTTATCGAGCTGCTCTTCGGTGAGCCGCCCTTCCAGGTAGGAGCGGGCGTACATCCCCGGTGCACTGTGGCCCTGGTAGAACACGAGGTCGCCCGGGTGGTCGCCTTCGGCACCGCGGAAGAAATAGTTGCAGCCGACATCGTAGAGCGTAGCGCTCGAGGAAAAGCTGGAGATATGACCCCCGAGCCCCTCGTCGTTGTCGTTGGCCCGCATGACCATGGCCAGCGCATTCCAGCGCACGAGCGAGCGGATCCGGCGCTCCATGAACAGGTCCCCGGGCATCTGCTTCTGATCGGCCGGTGCGATGGTATTGCGGAAAGGCGTGGTGATGGCCGTCGGCAGCGGGATGCCATCGGCCATGGCCCGCTTCGACAGCTCGTTAATGAGGTAGGTCGCGCGCTCCTCCCCCCGGTATTTCACCACCTCGTCGAAGCTGTCTATCCATTCACGGGTTTCGACGGGGTCAATGTCATCGATCATGGCTGGGGAGGCTCCTGGCGTTGCACTGACATTCGTTGCGGGCCCTCTTTGCAACATGTATAGGTTCTAAAATAGAACCTTGTCGGGCGCGCAATAAAAGCCCGCGGGCACAGTATCCGGCCCGCGCGGCGCAAAGGCTTTTTGATGCTACAGGAAACTCGCGCCTGAAGGAAATAACAATTCCCAATTAGAACTATAGAGTCTAGTCGACCACCCAGGTCGCGTGCCCCACCTTGATCGCCGTCGCGCTTTCGACCCGCCGGCCGGCGGTATCGGGGACAACCCCGCTGGCGCCGGGGGCGATCACCTGCAGCGAGCGCGCCTGTTCCTGGAAGACCTCGCGGAAGTAGGCCGCCCACTCGTCCCGGTCGAAGTCATTGACCGCCGCAGCCAATCGCCCGCGCCCGTCAAAGGCGTACTGGCGCTTGGCTATGGACTGCCAGTAGAACTCCGCCCGCTCGAACAGGTTCTTGTCGGGCTCCTCGATCTCCGCCACCAGGGCTTCCCGGTGGCGCTGGAAACGCGGATCGTCGAGGGACGGCAGCACCTCGTCGAGGAAGGCTTTCATGGCGCCCGTGACGTGCGCGGCATCGTGGCTCGGGGACTGCACCAGCAGCACAAGGCCGGGAACATCGAACTGCGGCCAGGAGAAAGCGCTGACCACGTAGCCGAGTTGCTGCTCCGTGCGCAGCTGCTGGAAGAACCCGGACTTCATCACCTGCGCGGCCAGGGCGGTGCCGGCACGGTCGCGCCAGCTGTCGCCGCCCCCCTGCAGGTACCAGGTGACCACCGCGTCGTCGTGCGGCACGTCGGTCACGAACTGCAGGGACTCGCCGGCGGCGAGGCGCAGGACCTCGAGCGGCGGCATCGCCGGGGCATCGCCTTCCGGCAACAGCTCGTCCAGGGCCCCGGCGAGATCGGCCACGGCCGACTGCGGGTAGTTGCCGTAGAGCAGGGCCTCCGCGCTCGCGCTGTCCCAGAAGGCGCGGGCATAGGCTTCGATGGCAGCGGGGTCGAGCCCCTCCAGCGCCTCGATCAGCGCCGCCTCGCCGTAGTCGCCGTAGAGCAGCGCCTCGCGAAGATCATCGATCACCTGCGACGACGGGCGCTTGGCGACCGCATTCTCCAGGCCGCGGACCAGGTCGGCACGGATGTTCTCGAAGCGGGATGGATCGAAACAAGGGTCCTCGAGGGACTCGAGCAGCCGCTCCAGCAGCACCTGCTGCTTGTCGTTGTAGCCACTGATGCGCAGGCTGACGCCGCGGGCGTGCTTGTAGAGGCTGAAGTCGAGCCCCGCCAGCCGGGCCGGGTAGGTGAACGGGTTGACCGCATCCGTGAGGAGATTCGTGTAGAGCAGGGCCGCGGCGACATCGCTGGCATCACCGACCGCGAGCGGAGAACGGAAGTTCACGTACATCGCCCCGCGGGGGATGCGAAACTCTTCCGCCTGGCGGAACCAGATGCGCGTGCGCGGAGTGTCCAGGGCAATCGTCGGTGTCTCGGGATTGTCCGCCGACATCGGCACCAGCGAGAGGTCCTCCGCGATGAACGCGTTCGGGGCGGGCAGATGCAGGCCGTCTGTCGCCGCCGGCGCCCAGCGGGACGCCAGCGCCGGGCCCTGCTCCACGGCGTAGGGCACCTCATAGTAGGGCGACTCCCGATCCACCGGGACGCCGGGGGCGGTCAACACGACCTGCGCCAGTTCCGGCCGCATGTCCTCCAGGGCTTCCGCGATGAGGCCCGGCGCGAAGCGCTCCATGAGGTACGGGCCCCGAAGGACATCCTCGGGGGCGTAAGTGTGCATGCCGCTCGCCAGGGCGCTGACATAACCGATCGGTTCGCCCTGCTCCCGGAAGCGGAAATCGATGGCCGCCAGCTCCGACTGCTCTTCGTAGAGCCAGCGCTGGGGCCCCTCCTCGCGAAGCATGTCGAGGTAGCTGAACAGGAGCGCCAGCACACGCTCGTGCTCCTCGACACCGCGCTCGGTGAGTGAGACCGTGACGCTGAACAGGGAACCGCCGCGCCAGGACAATCCTTCCCCGGCCGCCAGGCCCTCGGCCAGCCCTTCACGCTTGAGGGCCAGCAGGAGGCTGCCCTCGCCCTCGTGACCGATGAGGTTGCCCAGGTAGGCCATGGGCTTGGCCCGGTACTCGTCACGGTAGTCGGGCACCTGGAAGTTGACCTGCAGCTGCCGGAGCGTCGCCTGTGGCTCTACCGTGACCTTCATGGGCAGGGAGGCCGGCGCAAAGAGTGGCGCGTCCAGCGGCTCAGGCTCGTAGTCGTGGTTGGGCACCTGCGCAAACAGCGGCGCCACCAGCCCCTCGAGCTCGTCGAGGGGCTCGGCACCGAGCACCACCAGGCGCATGGCGTTGGCGGAGTAGTGCTTGCGGTAAAAGGCGAGGAGGTCGTCCCGCACCGGCGCGCCCGGGCGGTCCGCCAGCGACTCGAGGCTGCCAACGGAAAACTGGCTGTAGGGGTGGGCAGGGTTCATGACCGCCTGCAGCACGTCCAGACCGCGCCGCGGGTCGCTTTTCAGCCCCATCTGGTACTCGGCCTGCACGGCGTTCTTCTCCCGGTCCACGTAGACCGCGTCGAAGCGCGGCGCGATGAAGAACTGGGCGAAGCGGTCGAGGCCATCTTCGAGGAAAGGCGCATTGATGTCGAAGAAGTAGTTCGTGTGCTCGAAGCTCGTGTAGGCATTGCGGGAACCGCCGTGCTCCGTGATGTACTGCTCGTATTCGGCGGCGTCCGGGTACTTGTCGGTGCCGAGGAAAAGCATGTGCTCGAGGAAATGGGCCAGCCCCCCGCGCCCCGGCGGGTTGTCGCCGCTGCCGGCCATCACGTCCAGGGATGCCGCGGCCTTCTGGGTGTCCGGGTCCGAGATGAGCAGCGCCTGCAGACCGTTCTCGAGCGTGACCAGGCGATAGGCGTAGTCATCGGCCGGGCTCCGGGCCGGCTCCACATGCTCGCGCACAGGGCTTGCGGCGCAGGCCGCGAGCAGCAAGGACAGCAGCAGGACGGGAAGCGCCGACAGACGCGGCGCAGGTCGCAGGGGCATGTATCAGTCTCCTTGTATGGCTTCCGGTTCCACTTCCCGGGTGGGCCAGGCGTTGATGACCGCCTTGATCAGCGTGGCCAGGGGGATGGCAAAGAAGACCCCCCAGAGGCCCCAGATACCGCCGAAAAACAGCACGGCGATGATGATGGCCACGGGGTGCAGGTTGACCGCCTCGGAAAAAAGCAGCGGCACCAGCACATTGCCATCAAGGATCTGGATGACGATATAGACCGCCATCACCACGTAGAATTCCCCGCCCAGGCCCCACTGGAAGAAGGTGACCATGAGAATCGGGATAGTGATCAGGAAGGCGCCGATATAGGGAATGATCACCGACAGACCGACGAGCAGCGCGAGCAGGGCCGCGTAGTTGAGCCCGAGCCAGGTGAAGGCGACGTAGCTGGCCGCGCCGACGATGATGATCTCCACCATCTTGCCGCGGGCATAGTTCGAGAACTGCACGTTCATCTCCGCCCAGATCCGGGTGAGCAGCGGGCGCCGCGGGGGCAGGAAGCTGGTCAGCCAGTTCGTGATCTGTTGCCGGTCCTTGAGCAGGAAGAACACCATGATGGGTATGAGCACCAGGTAGACCGTCACGGTCAGGAACCCCGGAATGCCGGCCAGGGTGCGGGTCACGAGGCGCTGGCCGAAGCCGGCAACCTCCACCTGCGCCGCGGCCACCACCTGGTTCAGCTGCTCCTGGCTGAACAACTCCGGGTACTGGGCGGGCAGGACCGCGAGCAGCTGGCGCCCCTGCTCGAGCATGCGCGGCACCTCGCCGGCGAGCGCCACGAGCTGGCGCCATACCAGCGGCAACAGGCCGAGGATCACGCCGAAGAAAGCGCCGATGAAGATAATGAAGGCCAGCGTGAAACCCAGCCACTGCGGCAGGCCGGTGCGCTGCAGCACGTTGGCGACGCCCTGCACGAGGTAGGCGAGGACGACGGCGGCGAGCACCGGCGCCATGATATCGCCGATGGTGACGAGCAGCACCGTGCCGACGAGCAGCAGCAGCAGGAGCAGAATGGACTCCTCCTCCTGCAGGTAGCGCCGGTACCACTTCTTGAAGACTTCCATCATGGGAAAGTCGGCTCCCTCAGCACACCGCGGGGCAGCCCCGCAGAAACCCGTTTATCATGCCCGAGCCCGCGGTGGGATGTATACGCCGGAGGCAGGGTGCGGGTCAGTGCGCACCCGCCCCGAGCAGTTCGCGGACCGGGTCCGGGTGGACCTCGGCGAAGCGCTCGCCGCTGTAACGGGCGAAGGCACGGGAATGGTGGTGCTTGTCGTAGAACGCCGGGACGCCGTCCGGGGTTTCCGTCCAGCAGCGCTCCGGCCGCCGCTCGCTGCAGAGCAGGTCGATGCGATCAATGTACAGGTCCGTGATCGCCATGAACGGCTCGAAGAGCCGGTCGCTCGCCGGGTCTGCCTCGAAGTAGTCCAGGTTTTCCGGGCGGCCGCAGGCGGCGCTGACGCCGGTCTCGTTGATGAGGCGGGCGCAGGGGACACGGGTCTTCATGTAGCTGCCGAAGGTCATCACGCGCAGCGCCGGGTTGTGCTCGCGCAGTGCCCGCGTCGCAACCAGGAAGGGCTCTGCGATACGCGAGAACGCCCGGTTCGAGGCCGAGACTGCGACCACGTGAAAGCGCTGCGCTACCGCGGGCGTCATCAACGCCGCGAAGCGCTCGGTGCAGGCCGGGTACTGCGCGCGCACCGTGCCCGCCACCACCCGTAGCCGTCCGCACTTCTCCGTACCGCCGAACAGCACCAGGGCGACCTTGGGGTCATCTTCGTAGATGGCCTGGAGAAAGTTGTAGCCGTCCACCTCGTGCGAATTCCCGAGCACGAGCACCTGGATCGGCGCCCCGGCGCAGGCCCCGTCGGTACCGAGGCGGAGGTTGCAGGCGCTGCGACTATCCAGGAAGCGGCGCTGCTCACCCGCCTCGATTGCCGCGGCGGAGAGCTGCTGCCGCGGGTAGCGCCAGCCCCAGCCGTCGCCCAGCCAGGCGTGCAGCGCAGGGGCCGCCAGCACGGCGACCAGGCCGGCCACGGCGAGGGCAAAGCGGCCATCCGGCAGGCGCGCGGCGGGGCCCGGGTCACCCGCGCGCGAGTAGAAGCGCCGCTCGATGCCGGCATGAAGGAGCCAGGCCAGCAGCAGCATGAGGGCACCGAGTGCCAGCTGCTCGAGCGGCACCAGCGCAGTACCCGTGTGATAGCGGTAAAGCGCCACCACCGGCCAGTGCACGAGGTACAGCGCGTAGGATACCTTGCCCAGCCAGGTGGACAGCGGGTGACGCAGGGCATGGAAGAGCGGGCCCCCGGCCGCCGGCGCTGCGGCGCCGAGCAGTGCCAGCGCCGTACCGACCGTCGGCAGCAGCGCGGCCCACCCGGGGTAGAGCGTATCGCCGTCGAGGCCAAGGACACTCGCCAGCACGAGGAGGAGCCCCAGCGCCAGGGCTCCACGCGCCACGGGGCCCCGGGCACCCAGGCGCACACCCGGGCCGGCAGCAAGCAGGAACGGGACGGCGGCGCCGGTCGCAAACTGGAAGACCCGGAACGGCGACAGGAAGAACGCCGCGGACGCATCGACGCCGGTATACCAGACGGTCACCGCGGCGCTCACGACAGCGAGCCCGCCCAGCGACGCACCCAGCGGCAGGCGCCCGCGCAAGCGCCAGAGCAGGAGCAGCAGCGCCGGCCAGGCCAGGTAGAACTGTTCCTCGACCCCGAGGGACCAGGTATGCAGCAGCGGCTTCAACTCCGAGTCCGCGTCCCAGTACCCGGCCTCGGCATAGAAAACGATATTGGAAACGCTGACCATCGCGGCCAGCGCGGAACGCGCAAAGGGCGCGAAATCATAGGGGTTCAGCAGTAGGGCCGCGGCGGCAAAGGTCGCCGCCACCGTGGCCAGGAGCGGCGGCAGCAGCCGCCGGATGCGCCGCAGGTAGAAGCCGGCCAGGGAGAAATCACCGCGAGCGACGCGGGCCAGGATGAGCTGGGTAATCAGGTAGCCGGAGATTACGAAGAAAACATCGACCCCGACGAACCCCCCGGCGAGCGGCTCGATGCCGAGGTGGAACAGCACCACCGCCATCACGGCGATGGCGCGCAGACCGTCGATTTCCGGGCGGTAGGTCACCCGCCGGCGCCCGGGTGCGACGTGCGTGTCATACCTTGCGCAGGAGGTAGCGGTAGACGCCGTCGCGCTCTTCGCTGAAGAGGAGCTCGTGACCGCTCTGCTCGCAGAAAACGGCGAAATCCCGCACCGAGCCGCTGTCCGTCGCGAGGACCGCCAGCGCCTGCCCGGGGGCGAGCGCATTCAGGGCCCGCTTCGCCTTGAGTAGCGGCATGGGGCAACGCAGGCCGCGCGCGTCAACCTCGCTGTCGGCGGTCTCGAGCATGGGGTGGTGTCCTCCGGTCGCCGCGGTGAACTTTTACCCACGGCGGTCGCCTAAGTCTGCGCGCGGGCCCGTTCACCGATACGGAACGAGCCCGGTCGCGTAGAATACGTCAAGCCGCCCGAGCAGACCATGGGCGCCCGGACACCAGGTTGATCTTCATGCCCCGCCGCCCCCGCCAAGCAATGACTGCAGCCCTGCTCGCGCTGGTGCTCGCGGCCGTGCCCGCGGCCGCCGTCGAGGATCTCAAGCTGCCCAATCTCGGCGAGTCGAGTACCAGCCTTTTCTCGGCGGAGTACGAATACCAGCTGGGCCGGGCCTGGCTGAGGATCTTCCGCGGGCAGGTACCGACCGTGAACGACCCCCTGCTCTTCGACTATCTGGAAGGACTGGTTTTCCGCCTGGTGAACCACAGCCAGCTCAAGGATCGACGGGTCGACCTCGTGATCGTGGACAACCCCACGATCAACGCCTTTGCCGTACCCGGCGGGGTCATCGGCGTGCACAATGGCCTTCTTCTCTACGCCCAGAGTGAAGACGAGCTGGCCACTGTGCTGGCCCACGAGATCGCCCATTTGAGCCAGCGGCACTTCTCCCGGCGCGTGGAGTTCGCGAAGAAGCAGCAGCCGTTGACCCTGGCGACCATGCTGGCCAGCTTCGTGCTGATGGCCGCAGCCGGCGGCGATGCAGGGCTCGCCGCGCTCAGCGCTGCCCAGGCCGCCGCGCAGGACTCCGCGCTGCGCTACAGCCGTGGCAACGAGGCCGAGGCGGACCGGGTAGGCATGCAGACCCTCGTCGCTGCCGGCATGGATCCGCACGCCGCACCGGCGATGTTCGAGCGCATGCTGCAGGCGTCCCGGTACGCGACAGGCAACCGGATTCCGGAGTTCCTGCGCACGCACCCGCTGTCGGAAAGCCGCATCGCCGACACACGCAACCGCGCCCGCCAGTACCCGAAACAGATCCGGACGACGGATCTCACCTACCAGCTGATGCGGGCCCGGGTCATCAACCAGCTGGCAGAGACCCCGGAGGAAGCCATTCGCAAGTTCCGCGGCGAGCTGGATGGCTCACCGCGCTCGCAGACCGCCGCGCGCTATGGCCTCGTCCTCGCCCTGACCGAGGCCGGGCGCACCGACGAGGCCGCCCTGGAGCTGGACACGATCTGGGCTGCCGACCGGGAGCGGCTGGAATACCTCCTGGCCGACGCGGAGATCGACCTCGCCCGCAACCAGCCGGAAAAGGCAGTGAAGAAGCTCTCGGAACGGCTGCTGCTGTCGCCGGGCAACCACCCGCTGGTGATGACCTATGCCCGGGCCCTGCTCAAGAACGAGCAGCCCCATATCGCGGAGCAGGTGCTGGCCGAGCAGAGCAAGCAGCGCCCCGATGACCCCTACCTGTGGTACCTGCTGGCGGAAGTGCAGGGGCTGGCCGGCAACATCGTCGGCCTGCACCAGTCCCGGGCCGAGTACTTCATCCTCAACGGCGTACTCGACGAAGCCGAGAAGCAGCTGCGGTACGCCCTGCGCAGCGTGAAGTCCGACTACACCACCAGCGCCCGTATCAACGAGCGCCTCAAGGATGTGGTCGAGATGAAGGAACAGCTGGGGTCCTAGGGGAACCCCCGGGGCAGTCAGTCCCCCGAGCGGCGGAGCGCCGCAGAGAAGTCGAGCATGCGCCGCAGGGGACGCATGGCGCGCTCGCCGATGACCGGGTCCACGTGTATCTCGTTATCGTCCCGCTCAAAGACCGTGGCGAGGTTGGCAAGCTCGTTCATGGCCATCCAGGGGCAGTGCGCACAGCTGCGGCAGGTTGCGCCCTTGCCGGCCGTCGGCGCGATGATGAACTCCTTCTCCGGCGCCTTCTGCTGGAGCTTGTAGAAAATGCCCTGGTCCGTCGCAACGATGAAGCGCTCGTTGGGCATTTCGGTGGCGGCGTTGATGATCTGCGTGGTGGAACCGACGCGGTCGGCCATCTCCACCACGGCCGCCGGCGACTCCGGGTGCACCAGCACGGCCGCATCCGGGTAGACCTTCTTGAGGTCCGCCAGGCCGCGGGCCTTGAACTCCTCGTGCACGATGCAGGCACCATCCCACATGAGGATGTCGGCGCCGGTCTCCCGCCGCACGTAGTCGCCCAGGTGCTTGTCCGGCGCCCAGAGGATCTTCTTCCCCTCATCGGCGAGATGCTCGGCGACGTTGAGGGCGATGCTGGAGGTGACCACCCAGTCCGCGCGGGCCTTCACGGCAGCCGAGGTGTTGGCGTAAACGACCACCTCCCGGTCCGGGTGGGCGTCGCAGAAGGCCGAGAATTCATCCGCCGGGCAGCCGATATCGAGGGAACAGGTCGCCTCCAGCGTCGGCATGAGCACGCGCTTGTCGGGCGTCAGGATCTTGGCCGTCTCCCCCATAAAGCGGACACCGCAGACCACGAGCGTGCTCGCGGGGTGGTCGTGGCCGAAGCGGGCCATCTCCAGCGAATCGGACACGCAGCCGCCGGTCTCCTCGGCGAGGGCCTGGATTTTCGGCGACGTGTAATAGTGAGCGACTATCACCGCATTGTGCCGCGCCAGGTCGGCCTTGATACGGTCGATGAGACCCGCCTCTTCCTCGGGGGTCAGCTCCTCGGCCTCGGCACGGTCGAGATGCTGCTGCACCTGGAGGCGGATCGCTTCCAGCTTTTCGGATGCAAGGCTCATGGGGGGACATGCCAGTCGTTCGATGGAACCCCCTATTTTACCACACACGCGAGACTCTTCCCTATGGGTTCGCCTGGTTGTAGCGGGCCCTGCGCTAGGCAAGGACAGTCATCGGTGATAGCCTCCCCTGAACGTCTGTCACACGCGCACGACATGACCTCGCAGCCGCAAGCGAAAGTGACACCGGCCACCGCTCAGCCGAAGGCCAAGATTCTCGTCAGCGATGACGACATGAACGTGCGCCTGCTGACCCGCCAGTGCCTCGAGGCAGAGGGCATGACCGTCGTCGAGGCCGCCGACGGTCAGCAAGCCCTGGAAGCCTTCCTCCGCGAGCGGCCCGACCTGATCTTCCTCGACGTCGAGATGCCGGGCCTGTCGGGCCTTGAAGTCTGCCGGCGTATCCGCGAAATGCCCCAGGGGGAGAACATCCCCATCATGATCGTCACCGGCTCCGACGACCGGAAGTCCATCGACGAGGGCTTCGAGGCGGGCGCCACGCAGTACAAGACCAAGCCGGTCAACTGGTCGCTCCTGGGTCGCGAAGTCCAGTACATGCTGCGGGCGAGCAATGCCTTCAACAGCCTGAAGCGCCAGGAAGACCGGCTGTGCTACCTCGCCTACTACGACCCGCTCACCAACCTGCCCAACCGGCGCAGCTTCAACGAGCAGCTGACACGGATTCTCAAACGCGCACAGCGGATGAAGCACAGTGCGGCGCTGCTGTTCATCGACCTCGACAACTTCAAGCGCATCAACGACTCCATCGGCCATGGCCGGGGGGACCGGCTGCTGGTTGAAATCGCCAAGCGCCTGGCGAATGAACTGCGCGAAGACGACGCCATCAACTATTTTTCTGACAGCAATGCGGGCGACGTGGACCCGGGCGACCGCAACACGGAGATCGCCCGCCTCGGTGGGGACGAGTTCACCGTGGTGCTCTCCGACGTGCGCGACATGCGGGATGTAGAGAGCGTGGCGCAACGTGTCATCCAGACGTTGTCGGAGCCGATTTCGCTGCACTCCCACAACCCGGTAGTGACGCCGAGCATCGGCATCGCCATGTATCCCCAGGATGGCCTCGACGCCGACAGCCTGGTGCGCAACGCGGATACCGCCATGTACGCGGCAAAGGCAGACGGCCGCGCCTGCTTCCGCTTCTACAACGAAGAGATGAATGCGCGCTCCGTCGAGCAGCTCAAGCTCGAAGAAGACCTGCGCGAGGCCATGCGCGAAGGGCAGCTCGAACTGCGCTATCAGCCGCAGGTGAACACGCTCACGGGGCGCGTAGTGAGCCTCGAGGCGCTGGTGCGCTGGAAGCACCCGGTCCGCGGCCTGATCTCACCGGGCGACTTCATCCCGGTGGCGGAGCGCACCGGGCAGATCATCGAGCTGGGCGAATGGGTACTTGCGGAGGTGGCCCGGCACTGCACCTACTGGGAGACACTCGGCCTCAACGACTTCCGGGTCTGCGTGAACATTTCACCGCTACAATTCAATCAGCCGAACCTCGTGGAGCGGGTGCGCCACTTCCTCGACCACTCGGGCATCGACCCGGCGCGGCTGGAGCTGGAGCTGACCGAAAGCGCCATCATGACCGATGCCAAGACGAACATCGAGAAACTGCGCCAGCTCAACGAGCTCGGGCTGGATCTCGCGGTGGACGACTTCGGTACCGGCTACTCCTCACTCAGCTATCTCAAGCGCTTTCCCATCAACACGCTGAAGATCGACCAGAGCTTCGTGGCAGACATGTCGAGCCAGGATGGCGTTGCCATCGTCGACGCCATCATCGTCCTTGCCAAGACCCTCAACCTGCGCTCCATCGCGGAGGGCATCGAGACGCGCGACCAGCTTCGCCACCTCGCCGCGCAGCACTGTGACCTGCTGCAGGGCTTCTTCTTCGCCCGTCCGCTCTACCCCGAGGACGTACCCGACGCCCTGCGTACCGACTACGCCCGGGATATCGCCGACGCACTCAGAGATTGATCAACACGCATGAGCGGTAGGACCAGGGGGCTGCTGCGGGCCGTCATTGCTCACGTGCTGTGTATCCTCGCCACTGCGGCCCACGCCAACCCGAACTCCGTGATGCTCCAGGGTGACTCGGCAGCA
This sequence comes from Pseudohaliea sp., assembly GCF_040217025.1. GTDB lineage: Bacteria > Pseudomonadota > Gammaproteobacteria > Pseudomonadales > Halieaceae > Pseudohaliea. The sequence goes on from NZ_JAVJOA010000012.1 coordinate 100,727, forward strand.
GCACTTCGCCAGCAGGTCGAGGCTGTCGGCGGCGAGGTGACCCACTTCCTGCCCATCATCGATGCGGTCGGCGCAAAGCTGACGACCGTCCAGGTCGACCAGCTGCGCGACAGCCCCGGCATACAACGCATCATCGACGATCTCGACCGGGAGGAGCCCGAAGCGGCGCCACCTCCCTGCCAGTTGGGTGGGGCCCTCGAACTGATCGTCGACGGGACCTCGGTAAGGTGGCGTCTCTACAACAAGAGCGGGGACGCGGCTCACTTGACGGGTGTCGAGATCACCTGGCCCGCAACACTCGGCAAATTAATGCAGGCAGACCTCGCAGGCGACGCACTGGTCGTCGAGCCGGGGAAGTCGGGCGTGGCCACCACCCTGCGACCGACTGACGGGGCTACAATCCCCGGCGGCACGCGGGCCACGCTGGCGCTAGAATTCTCCCGCCCCTGGCCTGAGGGGAGGCTCTTCCAGCGCGACCTGGAGCTCACCGTCACCTACGATGATAACTGCGATGTCGAGCTGATACCCGGCTACGACGACAACGACGGCGACAGCTACTACAGCACGGTTGCTGGCGCGGACCTGCTCCACCGACACGGCATCACCGGGGCCGGCGTAACCGTGGCCGTGCTGGATTCCGGCCTCTGGGACGACCCCAGGCTTACCCATGACACGCAGGGTAATCCCCGTGTGCTCGCCAGCTACGATGCCATTGCCGGTGAGGAGGTCACCACCGCCTTCGACGAGAGCGGCCATGGCAGCCACATGACCAGCATCCTCGCGCAGAGCCGCGCCATTACCCGGCCCGGCCCTGACCCCGGCGCCTGGCGCGGCGTGGCCCCCGATGCGCGACTCGTGATCGTGAAGGCCTTCAGCAAGGAAGGCCAGGGTGGTCTCCTTGATATCGTCCGCGGCGTACAGTGGATCGTGGACCACCGGGAAGAGTACGGCATCCGCGTGATCAACCTTTCCTTCGCCGCCAAGCCACGATGGCCCTACTGGCAGGACCCCATCAACCAGGCACTCATGCGCGCCTGGGACGCAGGCATCGTCGCGGTCGCAGCGGCAGGCAACGAGGGTCCGGACGCCATGACCATAGGCTCTCCGGGCAACCTGCCCTACCTGATCACCGTCGGCGCCATCACCGACAGCTGGACCGTTGACGATCGCAACGACGACTACTTGCCCGACTTCTCCTCGCGGGGGCCTACGCCGAGCGCCCACATAAAGCCCGATCTCGTGGCCCCCGGCGGGCATATGGCGGGTCTCACCAGGCCGGGATCCACACTGACCGAAGAGTTTCCCGAGTATAAACTGGTAAACGGCGACTTCGTGATGACCGGCACGTCACAGGCCGCCGCGCTCGTATCGGGCCTCGTAGCCCTCCTGCTGCAGGTAGAGCCTCAGCTGACTGCGGACCAAGTGAAGTGCAAGCTGTTGTCCTCTGCCGACCCCGCCATCAACGCCGATGGCCTGCTGAGCTACTCACCCTTCGAGCAGGGAGCCGGCGCCGTCAGCATCCAGCGCGCACTGACCCTCGGTGACAGGGATTGCGGCAACCGGGGCCTGGACCTGCAAGCCGACATGGCCGGTGAAAGCCACTTCGAGGGCCCGGCGATCCTCGCGAAGGATGGGTCCCCCACCCTGCCGGGCCTCGAACGCATGGTCGCCCCTGAGCCGCCAGAGAAGGGCCCCAGCGACAATCGACGTTGGGGGATCAAGGCCCACATCGAGCGGCCGCGCTCCAACCCCGGCGAACCCGACATGCCCGCTGAACCACAAACGCCCTTCGACTGGCACGGCCTCTACCTGGAGGAGAAAGCCCGCGTGGAACAACTTTCCCGCCCGGCAGAATAGCCAGACGCGTTTCGAGGCCCGTCGCTCCAGGAAGTCCACCCCTCACCCCAAGGCAGTTACTCCGCCTCTGCGCTCAGCGCACTCCCCTGATTCAACCGCCCGGATAGCCCCCTACCCCAAAGGGGGTACCCCCCCATCTTCATCAAATCTGACCCCTCCCCTAGAGTCTTTTTAAAAGCGAGAAGAATGATCAGCAAAAGATCACTTCAAGCACCAGGCGCGCGGCGCTGTCGGCACTGGTAAATAGAATTCGATGAAGAAGGTAGGCGTGGGACTATGAAGAAACTGGTAAAAGAGACGGCGTTTGCCCTCCTTGGCGTCGGTATCGTGCTTACACCAGCATTCGTAGCTGCTGAAGAAAGTCAGCAAGCCGGCAGTGTGCGCACCGAGATAGCTAAAGCCATGCTTTACGGCACACACTCAAAGGGTGTTTCCGGCTACAAGTGGAATGCGCAAAGGAATGTGCAAACGCACTCTGACCGAGTCGTGACCACACAGTCTGAGGTTATGAGCAACGTGGCAGGCTACAAGTGGGGTCGAATAGAAGGCCAGGGTGATAGTGCATCAGCCGACAACACTGGGTCTGTCGCTGCCGCCGAAGCTGGCTATAAGTGGGGTATCCGCTCCGACGCCGACCAGGCTGGCTACAAGTGGGGCATCCGCTCCGACGTCGACCAGGCTGGCTACAAGTGGGGTATCCGCTCCGACGCCGACCAAGCTGGCTACAAGTGGGGCATCCGCTCCGACGTCGACCAGGCTGGCTATAAGTGGGGTATCCGCTCCGACGCCGACCAAGCTGGATACAAGTGGGGCATCCGCTAGAGAAGCAATACTTCAGCAAAGGATTCAACCTCTACCAAGGCCAGCGTCTACGACGCTGGCCTTAATCTATTACGACCCCTTCTGATCGATCTGCTAGACTCGCCTAAATAACTGGCGTGTCTGCACGATGTTTCAAAGATCAATTTTAAGCAGGACCACCCTGCTTCTAATCGCCCAACTTTCTCCGCTCTTCGCTCAAACGGCAGAAGAGCTTCCGACCCAGTACGAATTCCAGCTGGCAGAGATTTCAGAGGATCTGACGCAGAGCTCTGTACAAGACATTCTTCAATCAAAGTCAGGTGAGTTGTGGATTGCAACACAGGAAGGCTTAAACCGTTACAACGGCCACACCCTGATCACTCATCGCAACTCACCTTCGGAGCAGGGCACAATTTCTTCAGATGCCATCACGAGCATAACCGAATCATCGGATGGCAGCATTTGGATAGCGACAATAAATGGCGGCCTGAATCGCTTTGATCCGACATCGCGCAAGTTTGAGAGTTTCTTTGCTTCTTCTGCATCTAATAGCCCAATATCGAATGACATCTATTCAGTCTACGCCGATACGCAAGGAGGAATATGGATTGGATATGAGGGTGCGATCAGCCATCTCGACCCCAGAACAATGTCCTACCGACATCTCGTGTATGAGCAGGATCTAGGAAGGTCGCTGGGGCTGGTTACCAGCTTCGCCGAAAATGAGGCCGGTGATATCTGGGTCTCGACCACCGAAGCTGGGCTACTGCAGATCGATAGCCGACTTGAGATAAAGCGCCGGCAGGTCTTGGAGAGCACCGGCACATCAGCCTCTCGCCGCATTCAACCCTCGCAGGTAGCTTTCAATGGAGACGAATTATGGGTCGGAACCCTCAGTAACGGCTTATTCATGCTGGAGACTGGCAGCGGAAAGCTCACCCAATACACCAGTTCGAAGGGCCTGACGCGGCTACCCTCGGATACAGTTTACGATATCTACTTCGATGATCAGTCGAATCTTTGGATTGGCACAAATTCCGGCCTGGCCATACTCAACAGCAAGCGAACTGAGATTCAAATATATAGTAGTGAAGACAGCAATCTGCCAGCTGCCAGAATTACTTCGATAGCCCAAACAAGGGACGGCACATACTGGATAGGCACGTTCTTCGGTCTCTCCAAGGCTAGAAGATCGTACTTCACTAAGTACACAGAAGAGAACTTTGGACTCTCTAATGCCTCTGTGAACGCTTTTGCCATGACAGGAGATGGCAGTATCTGGGTTGGTACTGACGACGGCCTGAATCGACTCACCCCCGAGAGCAATGAGTTCACGTGGTACAACACGTATACAGATCCTGCCCTCTCGGACGACACAGTAATGTCGCTACTCGGTGAGGGAAACACTCTTTGGATTGGCACCTACTCCGGCGGCCTCAACAAGTACGATCTCGAGAAGAATACAATTACTACCTTACGTGCCTCGAACGACACAGAAAGAAAACTGGCTTCTGACGGTATAACTTCACTCCTCCGAACCTCGACCGGTCATTTAATCGTGGGCACTTACCAAGGAGGACTTTCGGTCTTTGAATCGGATGGGGAACATGCAACAGTATATTTACACAATCCAACAGACAGTCAGTCGCTAAGCAGCAACAATGTTCTTGCGCTCCTAGAGGACTCATGGGGAAGAGTTTGGGTCGGCACAGAGAACGGTCTCAATCTCTTCGGCCTTAAATCTCGACAGTTTCAAAGGTATTACGCAGAAAAAGGCAATATAAATAGCCTATCCAGCAACATGGTATGGAGTCTCCACGAGGACAGCAGCGGAAACCTCTGGCTCGGCACCAATGGAGGTGGACTGAACCTTTGGCGAAGGAACGAAATCGAATCCAATAACCCTCAGTTTGAGCACTTTTCCGAGAACATATCGCTCCCGAGCAGCTCAATCTTCGGCATTGAAGAAGATGGGAGTGGCAGCCTCTGGTTAAGTCACAACAAGGGAGTAACGCGCTTCAATCCGTCAACACTCGAAGTACGTCATTTCCGAGAGGTAGATGGCCTGCAAGACTCAGAGTTCAATATGGGTGCGTCATTCAGCGACGGGCAAGGCGGCATCTTCTTCGGCGGACCAAGAGGCTACAACAAGATAATTCCTGCTGCAGTGCCCGCGAAAGCGCCAACACCACAGGTATCCATTGCCGACATACGAGTAATGAACCAACCTGCAGCCCTTGGGAAACCATATAATGACGTAACGCAACTATACCTCGACTACACCGACAGAATGTTCACCGTCGATTTTTTTGCAGCAGACTTCTCCTCACCAGAGAGTATTCGATACGCCTACAAGCTTGAAGGAATATCGCCAGATTGGGTGATCTCAAAGGATGCGAGAAAGGCCTCGTTCACGACACTCCCTGCTGGAGAGTATCGTCTCAAGCTTGCAGCAGCCAATGCTGCAGGCACTTGGAATTGGGACGCCAAAGAAATTGACATAACCGTCGCACCCCCCCCGTGGTTGAGCAGAACTGCATACCTGTTCTACGCAGTGTTAATAACAGCTACTGCACTCGCCCTCATCGCCTCAGTCACATCTCGTGCGAGGCGAGCCGAGGCCCGGCGACTGGAACTTGAAGCCAAAGTAAGAGAACGCACATATGAACTGGAGAAAGCCACCGAGATTGCCGAGCAGGCGAACAAAGCTAAGTCACAGTTCCTGGCCACCATGACTCATGAAATCCGGACTCCGATGCATGGAATTATCGGAATGTCTGAGCTCCTTATTAACTCTAAACTCACCCCGTCACAACGCCGATTTGCTGAAACAGCAAAACAGAGCGGAGAGTCCCTCCTTCAGCTCATAAACGACATTCTTGACCATTCAAAACTGGAAGCGGAGAAAACTGAGATAGAAAACACCAATTTTGATCTTGTTGCTTTGATAGATGAAGTGTGTCGGTTGCAGTCTGAAGTCGCCTACAGAAAGGGAATTCAAGTCTATAATATATGCGATGAATCCGGCCCTCGGCGCTTCATCGGCGACCCCACTCGGATTAGACAGATAGTAACCAACCTTGTCGGGAATGCAATCAAGTTTACGGAGCAGGGCTCTGTACGAGTAAGGCAGAAGATTACAGGCCCGGCTCCCGGCCAAGCTCAATTCGAAGTCACTATAGCTGTTGAAGACGACGGAATTGGCATGGATGAAGAGACCCAGAAGAAAATCTTCGAATCTTACACGCAGGCCGACGCGAGTACGACAAGGCGTTTCGGCGGGTCCGGTTTGGGATTAACTATCTCAAGGAAGTACGCCGAGTTGATGGGAGGCGAAATACGCGTCACATCAAGTATCGATATCGGCTCCACCATCTCTTTAGTCGTTCCACTGGAAGCAGAGAACAGGAACATACCGCACCGCTCCCAGATAATTCCATCTCTCCACTGTACGATAGTCTCTGAGGATGCCCTCACCAGCAAAATGCTTGAGTCACACCTCAGGGCTCTCTCTGTGACGAGCATAGGGCATGCCATCAGTCTTCAGGAGGCTGAAAATGACGAAATCACGCTTCGGTCTTCGCTTGAGTATATCGTTTTTGCCCCGATTAACTATGGGCAGAGAGGCACTTGCCCGAGACATGCCGCGAAGAACAACACTTCTGAAACTGTAGTTTTCTATAGTTACTCTGCCAGCGAGGTAGCGCTAGCATTGGATGAGGGGATGCACGCACTCCATCTTCCCGTAGTCAGCGCAGAAATGGAGATGGCTCTTGTACACAGAGGAACCAACTGTACCGAGGAGACCGAAAGCCGCCCCGGTTCACGTTTGCTGGACGCTTCTGATAGTACTAAGAGAGCTCATGTGCTCGTCGCAGAAGATATGCCAGTCAATCAAATGATTATCGGCGAGTTTCTTCACGCCGCTTCATGCTCATTTGATATCGCTAATAATGGCAAGCAAGCTGTGGAACTATTCTCGACAAGAAAGTACGACCTGGTACTGATGGACTGCCAGATGCCGATCATGGATGGATACGCCGCAACCAAAGAGATCCGATCAACACAGGCTGGGCGAGGGCACACGCCAGTAATCGCGCTCACTGCGGGCGGCAGCAAGGATGACTTAATGGAGTGCAAAGAGGCGGGAATGGACAAAGTCCTTCAAAAGCCGTTCAAGCAGGCCGACATCACCGCAGTGCTTGACGAGTTCACCCAGGAGGATTACATGGAGAATCCTCCGGCTACAAGCAGCGACATTGAATTCGAAGTGGACCCAAGCGTGCACGTGGGCGCACAAGTAGACGAAAATGTCATTAATGGATTGCGGCGCCTCGCGGCGCAAACTTCCAACCCTGAATTAATAAAGCGCCTCTTAGAAGGCTATAGCGAACAAATGAGCAGCAAGCTTGAAGATCTGGTAGCGGAAGAATCTACGGTCGATGCCGAGAAGATTGCCAGTATCGCCCATGCCATAAAGTCAATGAGTGCCAATATGGGTGCTGCGCTCGTAAAGGAGGAAGCCTTCAAGCTTGAGAAAGAGGCCAAGGAGAATAGCATCGCAGACTTTGAGGCGCATCGGGAACGGATCAGCAGTGCTTTCACGTCCTTCATGCAGATTACGAGACACATGCCACTTTAGCAGGGCGCCATTCAAGAACATATGCACTTTATTTCGTGAAAGTACTACTGAATGCTCTACTTATTCTCGTACCTGTTGCAGTTGCCCACGGGGCGTCAGACACGAATACACCTTCGAGCTTCCTAAACACGACCCCTACCGTTCTGCAGAAGGTTTCGGGAATTACTTTCACTGATATCGCACTGCGCCCTAACCTAGACGTATGGGCAGCCAGTCTTGATACGATCGTTCGTTATGATGGGCATGATGTAGCCAACCACCGACTGCCAGGCGTAAGCAGCGCAGGCCTTCCAGTAGCGAGAGTAGCGGAACTTTTTATCGATTCAGCGCAACGTGTATGGGCGGCGGGATTCGATGGAAGAATTTTCCGCTTCAACCCAGATGCCGAGCGGTTTCAGACTGTCCGCTCGATTGATGTGCAGGATAAAGCGGTAACCGAAGCAAAACATGACGGAGAAACTGAGCTATGGTTTGGATTTTCTGACGGGAGTTGTCTCGTTGTTGACATTGAGATGCAGAGTACTCAGAAGAGATGCAAAGGCATGGAGGGGCCAATAGTTGATTTCGCCTTTGATTCGGCATCGACTTTCATCCTATCTGAGCACGGCACTGTCCTTCGTTTTAACGCCGACCCTGCGGCAGGCCCCGAAAGATCAATAAATCATTGTTCCTTTGCAGACAAGAAATTCACTCAAATATCGGCACTTGACAGAGACACAATGTTGCTTGGCACTCTTGGAAATGGCTTGTTCAAGTGTTCGCTACGAGCAGACTTCAGGGAATTGGGCGTTGCAAAGGCTGTTGATTCGGTTTCTCGAAAGACGACCGTTCATGAGATAACAGTGGCTGTAGAGTCAGGGAGGATCTTTGTAGGTACAGACTCTGGTGTTGATGTTCTTGACGCCGAATCCCTTAATCTGCTCTACAGCTCAAAGTTCGCGAGCGATCTGGTTAATACTGAATTCACCGCGCTAGCTCTACAAGGCAATGATACGGTCTGGGCCTCAAGCTTTGCCGGACTCTACAGGCTACATGCTTCTGCTACCGTAGTCACGAAGGATCTGCCCGGCAATCCGACGCCGTCGATAGTGGGTTTCGCTAGCCGAGAAGATCGCGTAGTTGTTGCAGACTACGCCGGTCTTTTCCTTTCCCAGCAGAGGGAGGGAGGAACAGCCCTAGGGAGCAAGATACAACATATGTGTGATATCTCAGGCGGGATTACGGCCGTAACTACCTGGGGGAATAATATTATCTACGGGCTGCGAAGTGGTGGCGTTTTTCAAGTTCCTGTCGAAGCAGGACAGCTGCCCTGCGGCGCATCAACCCTAATCACCAATGTTGGTCCGATAAGCACACTCATATCAACGCGCGACGATCTGCTCATCGGTACGTTCGGCAAGGGCGCGTATAGATTCAATTCCAAGACAGGCCTCAAAGAGATTGAGGCGACGAAGCACAATGACCTCGCCCACAAGAGGGTACTGCACATCGAACAGATAAGAAGCTTAGGCTTCTTACTGCTTACTGAGGGCGGAGTTCTCACAGCACCGAATGAACCTAACACGCAGGCAGCTTTAAATCAGGTTGCTATGCTGCTTGAGGGGACGACCCCCTGGGCGGCATCCACATTCGGGAACACTTTGTGGCTTGCAACTCCCACGAATGGTGTCTTCGCAGTTTCTCTCAAAGATTTTCCCTCTCGAGAGCCAGAAATTACTATTCACCATGTACTTTCTGGAAAGACTGTTCAGGCGGTTGAGGCAATATCGAACACAGAAGCACTTGTTTCTTCAACGACAGATTTATTCAAATTGTCTACCGATGGTTCCGTACAACACGCGCTTAGCTCAGCAGGCAGTACAGCAGTGAGGTTCGACTTTGGGGCGTCATTTAGAGACCAATCGGGCATTTATTTCGGTGGGACTGGTGGATACGCAAGGATTGACCCATCAACTATTCGCCCTCCCCGGACAGCACCCCATCATCACGTTGCTTCTTACGCGATCGGCGGTAGCGAATTTCGACTCTATCGACCTTTGACTCAGGCAGACAAAGTATTGCTCAGTGCGGACAAGCAACGCCTCACGTTTAAACTTGGTTCTCTAGCGCCCTGGGCAGCTCACGACCTTAAACACAGATATCGACTCGAAGGATTCGATTCAGACTGGATACGAGGCAGATTAGAGGATGAGGTCTCCTATACCAATTTGCCTCCAGGAAGCTACGAATTTCAATCCCAGACCAGAACTCGGGGAGGAGAGTGGAACTACTCGACTCTATCACTACAGGTAGAAGTGCTACCGCCGTGGTGGCGTTCTAGTTGGGCATTGATTGTTTACGCGATTTCAGCGATCGGACTGCTCGCGGTGGCGAAGCACTATTACGGAACAATCCTAGTCTCCCGCCGGGCTTCCCAACTAGCCCGCGAGATGACCGCCACTGCAGAACAGGCGATGGAGGACATGCAGGATGAGGTCGAGACGCAGGCACGCCTGCTCGAGAACGTGACCAGCAGGAATGTAGCGACCCTTTCCTGGATCGGGGAGGTTGTGGGTCGGCAGGCTGATACGCTGCCCGACGCCTTGTCTTCAGAAATGGCGAAGGCCTCCCTTGAGCGCATAGAAGCCTTCGTCTGCCTGGAGCATGCCCTGCGGTACCGGGATGACCGCGTGCTGGCAGATCTGCGCAGTTTCACGGACGAGTGCAGTGCGATGTTGTTGTCTCGTCGCAGCCACGGTAGCACGGTCACGCTGATCAACGAGGTCAGCGATACCCTCATCGACGCAGCGCACGCTGCCCGGCTGGCAACGGTAATCTACGAGCTGCTCGCAAATGCGCTGGACCACGCGTTTGTCGGTCGGGAGTATGGCAACTTCCTCCGAGTCGCCCTTGAGCTCACGCCCGAACCTCATGCAGAAGCCATAACGGCGAGCGTCATCGCCGAAGACAACGGAGTAGGCCTGCCCGAGGGCGTTTCGCTGGAAGAATACGAAACTTCCGGCTTCTCACTGGTCCGTGAAGTTACTGCCCACTACGGCGGGCGACTCGCGCACAAGACAACCGGTGGCGGGTCTTCACTGCGCGTCGAACTACCGCTTCCGGAGGACGCTGTAGCCTGAGGCTTGTCAGCGTCCGCTGAACTCCGGGGGCCGCTTTTCCTTCAGGGCCGCAAACCCCTCGGCGAGGTCCTCGGACGCCTCGCATAGCACTGCCAGACGCTTTGCCTCTTCCCGGTCATGTGTTCCCGAGGCGACGTTACCGATGATCTGCTTCATGGCACGCACAGAGAGCGGCGCCAGGCCGGCCAGCTGAGCGGCGTAGGTGGCGACGGTCTGCTCGAGCTGCGCCGGCATAACCAGATGATCGAGGAACCCGATGCGCAGCATCTCGTCGGCGCTCAGGGCTTCCGAGGCAACGAGAATACGCTTGGCCACGCCCGGGCCAAGGCGCTGCACGAACCGCTCAATGCCGCGGACCGGGTAACAGAGACCGATCGATGCCGCCGGCACACGCATGCGCGTGCCCTCGATACCGATCCGGAAATCGCAGCTGAGAGCCAGTTCGACGCCGCCGCCGAAAACATTGCCACTGATCGCGCAGACCGTAGGTATCGCCAGGTCAGCGATGGCATCCGTCATGTCCTGGTAGTCGTCGCCGCGGATCTCGCCAGCGTTGAGTTCCTGCAGCGAGGCGCCTGCGCAGAAGGTCTTGTCCCCTTCCCCGGTGAGCACAAGCACGCGTACGCTGTCGCTCGCCGCCACCTCCGCAACCGCCGAGCGGAGGGCGTCGAGTTCCTTCCGCCCAAGCGCGTTGTGCTTCTCGGGGTTGTTGAGGGTTAGGCGCGCTACATGCTTTTCAATGCTGAACGTGACCGTCTCTGTCATATCCCCTCCTCGCCGGGCGCTGGTATTCTGGCACAAGGACCTGGGGGCCGCCACGGAGGGGCCAGTCGAGTGCCTGGCAAGGAAAGTACCGAGAAGACGCGCTGCTCCTGGTGTGGCGAACACGCCGACTACCGGGCCTACCACGACGAGGAGTGGGGCGTGCCGGTTGCCGATGAGGACCGGCTCTTCGAGTTCCTGATCCTCGAGGGCGCGCAGGCGGGCCTGTCGTGGCTGACGATCCTCCGCAAGCGGGAGGGTTACCGCCGGGTCTTCGAGGGTTTCGACCGGGAGCGGCTGGCCCGCTGGACCGAAGCGGACCTGGCGTACGCGGCGGAAACCACCGACATCGTCCGCAACCGCCTCAAGATCAAGGCGGTGGTGACCAACGCCCGGGCGGCCATCGCCCTGGCGGAGAGCGGGCCCGGGCTCTCGCCGTTCCTCTGGAGCTTTGTCGATGGCCGGCCGGTACAGAACCATTGGCAACGGCACGAGGACGTTCCCGCGGAAACGCCCCTGTCGCAGCAACTCAGCCGGGAGCTGAAGCGTCGCGGCTTCGCTTTCGTCGGCCCGACAATCTGTTACGCGTTCATGCAGGCTGTCGGCATCGTCAACGACCACCTCGTAGACTGTTTCCGCCACGAGGACTGTCGCCGGCTGGGAGCCAGCTCTACCGGTCCTGGCGGAGGCCGCTCCTAGACAGGAACAAATAAAATACTTAAAGTTGGAATTTCCAACTATTGAGTCAAGCCACTGCGGGAGCAGCGCCGGCGCAGCATGAGTAGCAGCGAGTCATCCACCTCTCGCGCCCAGCCCTTCAACCGGCAGGCGCAGCACGACGCCAAGCGCACCGCGATCCTCTCCGAAGCAGCCCGTCTCTTCAATGGCAAAGGCTCCCGCGCGACGACGCTGCAGGATATCGCCGCGAGCCTCGGCCTCACCAAGACCAGCCTCTACTACTACGTGCGCACCAAGGAAGAGCTGATCTACCAGTGCTACCTGGCGACGCTGCAACGCCAGCACCAGGCCCTCGGTGAACTGGAAGCGCGGACCCGGGTACCCGTCGAGCGAATCGTGGGCTTTCTGAAGCGGCAGTTCGACCAGTGGCAGGACGCCCGTCGCGGCCGCGACGTGCACCTTGCGGCGCTCCTCGAGATCGCATCGCTCAACGATGAGCATCGGGGTGCGATTGAAGGCGCCTACATCGACCTTTTCAAGCGTCTCCGCGGCTACTTGCGGGACGGCATGGCGGACGGGTCGCTGCGCGACGGCGACAGCACCTCCATGACCCGCGCCATCATCGGCTGCCTGGACTGGGTATTCCACTGGTTGCACAGTGTTCCGGAAGACGGCGTCGCGGCCGCGGCGGAGCAGGCCGCGGATCTGCTGCTGCACGGACTGTACGCCGGGCCGGGCTGCTACCACAGCGCCATCGCACCGGCCGACGTCGACAGCGGGGTCACCACCAGCGGTTTCGACCGCGACGAGCAGAACCGCCTGAAACAGGAAGCGTTCTACAAGGCGGGCACCTGGCTGTTCAACAAGAAGGGGTTCAATGGCGCCTCTCTCGACGAGATCGCCGAGTACCTGAACGTCTCCAAGGGAGCTTTCTACTACCACATCCGCAACAAGGAAGACCTGCTCTACAACTGCTACAACCACTCTCTCTCGATCGTCGAGCGCGTGTACCGGGAGGCCGAGCACGCGGGCAGCACCGGCATCGAGAAGATCGACTATGCGAGTCGGCGCACGTTCCTGATCCAGAACTCGGACCTCGGTCCCCTTATCCGCTACAACACGATCACGGCCCTCCCCACGGACAGACGGCTTGAGGTGCTTGCCCGCACGGACGCAGCAAACAACCATTTCCTCGACTTTCTTGCCCAGGGAGTGACGGACGGCAGCATCCGTGCGGTAGATCCGCTGGTAGCGAGAAACCTGCTCGCCGGTGCCATCAACGCCTCCATGGACATCTCTCTGTGGCGTCGCGTCGACAACATCGACGATGCCGCGCGGGACTATTTCGACGTTTTCTTCAACGGGCTCCTCCGGCGCGAGCCCGCGCATGCATTGGAATGACTATGGACCAGGGACCCTTCGACCGGCTTCTCGACTACCTGGAGGTACAGCGGGTGGACCGCTACCTGTTCACCGGGCAGAGCCCGGCCCGGCCGCGCCGCATCTTCGGTGGCCAGGTACTGGCGCAATCGCTGAACGCGGCGCTGCGCTCGGTCGACGAAGCGCTCGAGGCGCACAGCATGCACGCATACTTCCTGCGCCCCGGGGACCCGTCCCGGCAGATCGTTTTCGAGGTGGACCCGATCCGCGATGGGCGCAGCTTCGCCACGCGCCGGGTGGTCGCCAAGCAGGATGGGCGTGCCATCTTCAACACGGCCATTTCCTTCCAGCGCGGCGAGGCAGGCCTGGAGCACCAGGCCAGCCCGGTGACGGTAACACCACCCGAAGAACTGGAGTCAGACTACGACTTCTGGCTGCGGAAGCATGAGGCGAACCCGGACCGCTACCCCGCGCCCCTGGCCCAGGCCATCGAGCGCCGGGTGGTGAACCGGCGCGATTACGACAACCCGCAGCCACAGGAACCGGTGCAGCATAGCTGGTTCCGCGCCACTGGCGAGGTCGGCGACGACCCGCGCCGACACCAGGTCCTGCTCGCTTTCATTTCGGACCTCGCGCTGCTCGGCGCGTCCCTGCTGCCTCACCCCTACACGGCCCAGAGCCCGGGCATGCAGATCGCGAGCCTGGATCATGCACTCTGGTTCCACCGGCCCGCACGCGCCGACGAATATCTTCTCTACGCCATGGACAGCCCCAACGCCAGCGGCGGGCGAGGCTTCTGCCGTGGACAGTTCTTCACGCGAGACGGGCGGCTGGTCGCTTCCACCGCCCAGGAGGCCCTCATCCGGCGGCGCGCGGAATCTGCAGGCTAGTGACTTGTCCGGCTAATTGACGACAGTCTCGAGTTCGGCGCCCAGGCGCACGACCTCCAGGCTGCCGCCCGGCAGGATCGCGATCTCATGCACGGAGCCGTTGTCCGGCCAGAAAGCCAATACATCGTCCTGCCCCCGGGCATGGGCGACTACCGCATTGATCACCAGGAAGTGCGTAAAGATGACCGCCGGCCGGTCAAGGCCGGCAAGCGCATCGAGCAAGCCCTGGCGCCAGGCCAGCACCTCCCGGTGATGGCAGGCAGACCAGCGCTCGCGCAGGAAGCCCCGCAGCCAGTCGCGCCTTTCCGCCAGGGGCACCGGTGCCGGTATTTCCCGGAAGTCAGGCGCCAGGCCCGCTTCACGACCTGCGCGCGCGGCGAGCGGCGCCGCGGTTTCCCGGGCCCGTGCCTTGGGGCTGGTGAGAATGGCGTAGTCGCCGGACACACCGAGAGCCAGCAACTCCGCTGCCGCCCGCTCCGCCTGCTGCCGCCCCAGGGCGGACAGCCCCGGGTCATCCTCTTCTCCCCAGTGCGCCGCAGCTTCACCGTGGCGCACGAGGAAACAGCGGGTGCCCGCTGCCATCAGCGGTAGGTCACCAGGTCTTCGTCGCGCTGCCGGCCGAGCACGCGCAGGAAGGAGCAATCGTTGAAGTAGGACAGGGAGACCCGCTCGCCGCTGTAGAACAGCTGTGTCACGGAGCAGTTGAAGACCGGCTCGTAGAATTTGTAGGCGTGGCTGCCATCTAGGCCCAGCACGTCGGCAACGATGGTGGCAATTGTGCCCCCGGAGGTGAACACGGCCACGGTCCTGCCCGCGCCCTCCCGCGCCATCAGGTCCTTCATCGCCGCGCGCACGCCGCCCGAGTAATCGGCCCAGCTCTGGATCTGCGGCACATCACAGGCATCGGAGACCCAGTAGTTGAACACGGCATCGATGACTTTCTGGTAATCCTTTGAGGACCTGAGGCCCCGGTTCACCACAGCCTGCAGGCGCTCGTTACCCTCTAGCACGATGGGCAGCAAGTGCTCCAGGTGCTCGTCATTGCGCACCTCGTCGAAGCGCGAATCCTCCGTGAGCACTACTTCTCCCGGCTGGGCCAGCAGTACCCGCTCCGCCGTGTGCCGCTGGCGTCTCAGGCCACCGCAGTAGGCGCTGTCGAGAACGATACCGTGGTCGCGGAAGTACTCGCCCACGCGCTCCGCCTGGCGCACACCGAGCTCCGAAAGCCGGTCATAGTCATCCGTGCCAAAGGACGCCTGTCCATGGCGCACCAGGTAGATCGTAGCC
Organism: Pseudohaliea sp.; assembly: GCF_040217025.1. Taxonomy (GTDB): domain Bacteria; phylum Pseudomonadota; class Gammaproteobacteria; order Pseudomonadales; family Halieaceae; genus Pseudohaliea. The sequence goes on from NZ_JAVJOA010000012.1 coordinate 116,143, forward strand.
ATCAGCCGGCCCTTTTCAGTTTAGTGCCCTTCCGCGGGAAACTCAGTCGCCGCCGGTACGGGTAGAAAGTGGTGATTACGCCGTTGTGGATCTGCCGCTGCAGGCGCCACCAGAACTCCACGTCGTAGAGGTCGCTGTGGCGCGCGTCAAAGGCTTTCCGGGCGCGCTGGTTGCCGGAGAAGAAAAGACGAAACTCCTCCGGGAAGACGTCGTTAGGGCCCACGGAATACCAGGGCTGTCCGGACAATTCCTCTTCTTCCGTGCGCGGCTCCGGTATGCGGCGGAAATTGCACTCGGTGAGCGGCATGATCTCGTCGTAGTCGTAGAAAACCACACGACCATGGCGGGTCACGCCGAAGTTCTTCAGCAGCATGTCGCCGGGAAAGATATTCGCCGCTGCTAGCTGCTTGATGGCGTTGCCGTACTCGTCCATCACGTCGTCTACCTGCTCGTCCGTCGCGTGCTGCAGATAGAGATTGAGCGGGTCCATGCGCCGCTCGACGTACACGTGATTGAGGATCAGGGCGCGACCGCGCTCCTCGATCTGCGAGGGTGCTTCGCGGTAGAGCTCCTCCATGAGCTCATCGGAGAACTGGTCCCGGGCGAACACCAGCTTGCGGAACTCCTGCGTATCGGCCATCCGCCCGGCGCGATCCCAGCGCTTCACCAGCTGGTACTTGTGCATGACCTCTTCCCGGGTCACCTCCTTCGGTGCGGTAAAGCGGTCCTTGATCACCTTGAACACGTACTCGTAGGACGGCATGGTGAAAACGAGCATGACCATGCCCTTGATCCCCGGGGCGATGGAGAACTTGTCCGAGGTGTTCTGCATATGCCGCACGGCGGTGCGGTGGTACACGGTCTTCCCGTGCTTGTAGTGCCCGATGGCACTGTAGACTTCCGAGATCGGCTTGGCCGGCATGAGCTGCTTCAGGAACAGCACGTACTGGGACGGGATCGATGCATCGACCATGAAGTAGCTGCGGGTGAAACTGAAGATCACGCTCACCCGGTCTGCACCGAAAAGTACCGTGTCGACATACACCGCGCCCCGCTCGTTGTGACGCACGGGCAGGGCAAAGGGCATCTGCTCCTCGCCAGCGAAAATGCGCCCCACGATGTACGCGCTCTTGTTGCGGAAGAAGTGATGCTCCAGCACCTCCAGGCGCAGCGGCCCGGCCTCGAGGTTTATACGCGGGGGCACCAGCACCTCGTCGATCACGTCCACGATGAAGCCGACATCCCGGTCCCGGTCTTCCCAGGGGACGTTGAAACGGTAGTCGTCCAGGAGCTTCGTGAAAGCGGCGCGGAAGTCCTCCGTGACGGGATAGCGGCGCAGCACCTTGCTCATGTCCGACGGCGGCATGTCGCCCTGCGGTGAGAACACGAACGCGTAGTCGTCCCGGATCTCCGCGTGGTCCAACACCTTGCAGAACACGGAGTTGAAGAAGGTCTCGGCGATTTCGAAGTTGTTGTGGCCGCGGATCAGTTCCGCATAGACGGGTTTGGCCTGGCGCCAGAAATCCAGGTTCTCGAGCTGGTCGCCGGCTACCAGCTTCACATAATCGAGAACGGCCCCGATTTTCGTCTTGTAGAGATCGATGCGGTCCCGGGAACCCTGCTGCACTCCGTGCCAGTCCGCGTTCTCGAAGCGGGTCCGGGCGGCGAGGGTGATGTTCTGGAAGTCGGCGAAGTAGGATTCGAAACCGTTGAGGATGATGCGCGCGAAGCGCTCCTTGCGTTCCATGGCGTTTCCGGGCGCTGGCAGAAGGCCTCAGATTGTAGGGTTGCCAAAGCGGCGGCGCAATTTGCGCATGCCCCCGAGCCAGCGGTCGTAGTCCTGCGCCTTGCGCTGCCGGTACTCCTCGACCTGCGGGTGCGGCAGGATCAGGAAACGCTCCTCCGCCAGCCCCGCGAGTACCGCCTGCGCCACCTCTGCGGGGGAGATAACGCCGTCGACGCCGGCAGTGCCACCGCCTTCCACGGAAGCGATCATCTGCGTGTCCACCGCCTGCGGGCACAGGCAGGCAACCTTGATGCCGTCATCGCCATGGGTGATGGCCAGCGCCTCCGCAAAGCCGATGGCCGCGTGCTTGGTTGTGGAGTAGGCCGCATCGCCCACCTGGTTGAGCAGGCCGGCGGCCGATGCCGTGTTGAGGAAATAGCCCTCGCCACGCTCGATCATTGCCGGCAGGCAGGCCCGCGCCGCGTAGACGTGCGCCATTACGTGGATTTCCCACATGGCCTGCCAGGTCGCGTTCGGCGCGGAGGTGGCGTACCAGGGTTCACCGTCGCCGGCGATGATGCCCGCGTTGCTGCAGAAGAGGTCGATGTGGCCGTGACGCCCTTCCACGTCTTCGACAAGCGCCTTGACAGCGTCCTCGTCGCGCACGTCCAGACCATGGCCCTCGCCACCGATCGCCGCGGCCACGGCTTCGGCCGCCGCCGCGTCGAGGTCAGCTGCGATGACCGCCTTTGCCCCGGCGCCTGCAAAAGCCTCGCAGAGCGCCTTGCCGATGCCGTTGCCGCCACCGGTGACGACGACGATCCGGTCCCTGATATCCATGGCGCCCCCGGACGGCCTAGGCCGCGTCCCTGCCGTAGCTCAGGGCGTTGAAACAGCCCTGGTGATAGTCCCCGTTGCCGAAGGTCGCGTTGATCATCATCAGCCGCTTGGCGTAATGGCCGATGTCCAGCTCGTCCGTGATACCCATCCCGCCGTGGAGCTGGATGGCCTCGCCATAAATATGCTTTCCGGCCTTGTCGATCATCACCTTGAGCGCGTGGATATTCCTGGCAGGGTCCTCGTCGTCCTTTTCCAGGGCGCAGACCGCACGGTACAGCAGCGACTTTGCCTGTTCGTAGGACATGAAGGTGTCGACCATGCGGTGTTGCAGGGCCTGGAAGCTGCCGATCGGCACCCCGAATTGCTCCCGGGTCCGGGTGTACTCCAGGGTCTTCGCGTTCAGCTGGCCCATTATGCCGAGCGCCTCGGCGCCGAGGGCCACGCAGGCCTCGTGGATCACCGCCTGCATCAGCGACAGGCCCTCGTCGACGGCACCGACGACATCGCTCGCGCCCACGGTCACGTCGCGCAGTACGACGTTGGCGACGCGCTGACCGTCCATGAGCCGGTAATCGACAAGCTCCACGCCCGGCGCATTGGCCGGCACGAGAAACAGGGTGATGCCGTGGTCGTCGGTCTGCTCGCCGGCGGTACGTGCCGAGACGATCAGCGTGTCGGCATTGGCGCCGTTGAACACCACGACCTTCTCGCCGTGCAGCAGGTAATCGTCCCCGTTCCGCGTGGCGGTAGTCTTGACGTCGGCCAGCTCGAAGCGGCTCTGGCGCTCGAGGTAGGCGAAGGCGCCGAGACAGCTGCCCTCGATGATGCGCGGGATGAAGTCGGACTGCTGGGCCTCGCTGCCGCCGTGCCGCAGGAGGCCGCCGAACAACACGACGGTAGCCAGGTACGGCTCGACCACGAGCCCCCTGCCGAATTCCTCCATCATGACCATGAGGTCCACCGCCCCGCCGCCGAAGCCGCCGAACTCCTCGGCAAAGGGCACGGACAGCCAGCCCAGCTCGGCAAAGGTATCCCAGTTCTCTTTGCTCATCCCGGCATCCGAGGCGACGATCCTGCGGCGCGTGTCGAAGTCGTAGTCGTCCTGGATAAAGCGCGCGACGCTGTCGCGCAGCATCACCTGCTCGTCGGAAAAGTCGAAATTCATGTCGCTTACCTCGTGGCGGCTGTCAGAGGCCCAGAACGGCCTTGGCAATGATGTTCTTCTGCACTTCGTTCGAACCACCGTAGATGGTGGCGGCCCGGCCGTACATAAAGGCCTGGCGGGCATCGCTGCCGAAACTGTGGCCAAGCACCTCGGGGGAAAGTTCCGTGGGCAGCACTCCCTGGTAGTAGCCGGCCAGTTCCATGCGCAGTTCCTGGATGGCCTGCTGGATTTCCGTGCCCTTGATCTTCAAGAGCGACGACTCGGCACCCGGCGCACCACCGGCGGCCACGGACGCGAGCACCCGCAACTCCGTGTACTCGAGGGCCATCAGCTCGATCTCGATATCCGACAGGCGCTGCTGGAACAGCGGGTCGTCGATGAGGAAGCGGCCTCCGTTCTCTTCGCGAGCGGCGAAATCGCGCACCTCTGCCAGCGCGCGCTTGGAATCAGCGACCCCGGCGATGGACGTGCGCTCGTGGGCAAGCAGCGCCTTGGCGTAAGTCCAGCCCTTGTCCTCTTCGCCGATCAGGTTGGAAACGGGTACGCGGACGTTGTTGAACTCCACCTCGTTCAGGCTGTGGTGATTGTCGATAGAGACGATCGGGTTCACCTTGATGCCCGGCGAATGCATGTCGATGAGCAGGAAGGAGATGCCGTTCTGCTTCTTGCCCTCGCTGCTCGTGCGCACGAGGCAGAAGATCCAGTCCGCGTACTGCGCATAGGTGGTCCAGATCTTGGCGCCATTGACCACGTAGTCGTCGCCATCGCGCTCCGCCCGGGTTTTCAGGGAGGCGAGGTCGGAGCCGGCCCCCGGTTCCGAGTACCCCTGGCACCACCAGTCTTCGCTACGCAGGATGCGGGGCAGGAAGCGCTCTTTCTGCTCGTCGTTGCCGAAGGTGTAGATCACTGGGCCGACCATCTTCAGTCCGAAGGGGACCACGTCGCGAACGCCCGAGGCAGCCCGCTCGGTCTCGTAGATGAAGTTCTGGGTGGGCGTCCACTCCGCGCCACCGTGGCCCTTCGGCCAGTTCGGGGCAATCCAGCCCTTCTCGTAGAGGCGGCGCTGCCAGTCGATCACGGCCTCACGGAACGTGGCCTTGTCGGAAAGACGGGCCTGCAGTTCGTCGTCGTAGGCCTCTGTGAAAAAGGCGCGGACCTCATCCCGGAAGGCGAGGTCTTCGGCGGAAAAGCTGGTATCCACGGTCGTTCTCCTTGGTTACCGGTTACCTGGGTTAACCAGAAAGCTGGCCCCCGAGATTTTGACTTTCGAGTATGTTTTTCCTCGGCCGAGTACTCTAGCGGGAGTAGGAAAGTGAAACAAGCGTGTTCTGGTGACGCTTTTCAGCTGCAACCGGCGGGCTTTGCGGGCTCCGCCCGCACGATGGCGCAGGGCCCAAAGGGCACCCCGCCCCCGGGGACGCCCGGGCAATTCGCCGCGATCAGTACAGAAGGCTGTAGAGCTTGCGCTGGAACTCGGCGGCAAGCGGGTCGCCCTTACCGAGGGAGGCGATGGTGTCCAGGTAGGCTTTCTTAGTTGCGCCGTCGTTGTGGTCCAGCTGCCGCTGGAGGATGACGAACAGCGCTTCCAGGCCCTCGCGGAACTGGCCGGTGTCGGTGTAATGCACCGCCAGCTGCGCGCGCAGGTCCAGGTTGTCCGGGTCGGCCTCGAGCTGCTCTTCCAGGGCCGTCACCTCCGGCGACTTCGCCGACTCGCGGCGGATCGCCAGCTGCGCCCGGCACTGTTCGTACGCGGCGTCCTGGTCGACCATCCTGACCGCATCGAGCACCTGCTCGGCCTCATCGAGGCGATAGCCCTCGATCAGCGCATGGGCGTAGACCATCGCGACCTCGTGCTCGCGGCCGGAGGCCTCGTAGGCCGGCCGCAGCAACGCAATGGCAGCGCTGGCGTCGCCGGCCTGGAGCTTCTCCGCCGCCTCGGCGAGCACGCCCTCGAAAGGAGACGGGAGATATTTCTGCAGGAGTTCGCGCACCGCCGCCTCCGGCTGGGCGCCGGCGAAGCCGTCCACGGGCTGACCGCGCTGCATCACCAGTACCGTCGGCAGGCTGCGCACGCCGAACTGCTGCGCGATCATCTGCTGGCTGTCGGCGTTCACCCGGGCCAGCAGGAAGGCGCCGCGGTACTCGTCGGCAAGGCGCTCAAGTACCGGCATGAGCGTCTTGCAGGGCTCGCACCAGTCCGCCCAGAAATCGATGACCACGGGCCGCTTGTGCGACTCGTCGATGAGGTAGTGTGCGGCGTTGCTCTCGTCGATGTCGACGACGTTGCCGCCTGCCGCCGGTGCCTGGTCGATCACGCTGATTCCTCCTTCGGCCGCAGGCCGAGCACGTCCTGCATGTCATAGAGGCCCGGGGGCTGTGCCGCCAGCCAGGCGGCGGCGCGCAGGGCGCCCCGGGCAAAGGCCAGCCGGCTGCTGGCCTTGTGGGTAATCTCGATCCGCTCACCGTCGCCGGCAAAGAGTACGGTGTGGTCACCGACGATATCCCCGCCGCGGATGGTGCTGAAACCGATGCTGCCGGCCCGGCGGGCGCCGGTCTGACCCTCCCGGTGATACACCGCGTCCTCGCGCAGGTCGCGGCCGAGGGCGGCGGCGGCCTCCTGGCCGAGACTGAGCGCCGTCCCGGAGGGTGCATCCACCTTGTGCCGGTGGTGCGCCTCGATCACCTCCACGTCGACCTCGTCGCCGAGAACGCGGGCAGCTTCCGCCACCAGGCGGAAGCAGAGGTTCACGCCGGTGCTGAAGTTGGAGGCCTTGCAGATGGGGATGTCGGCGGCGGCGGCGTCAATCTGTGCCAGCTCGTCGGGGCTGAAGCCCGTGGTGCCGATGACCAGGGCCCTGCCGCGGGCACGGCAGGCCGCGACGTTGGCGAGGGTTGCCGCTACGGAGCTGAAATCCACCAGCACGTCCGCGGCCGCGAGCGCGCTGTCGACATCGCTGCCCACAAAGATACCGTTAGCGCCGGTACCGCCGAGCTCACCGGCATCCGCGCCGAGCAGGCTGCTTCCCGGGCGCTCCAGGGCCGCGGCGAGCACCATGCCGTCGCCGGCCAGCTGGAGCGCCTGCACCAGCGTCTGTCCCATGCGCCCGCCGGCGCCGGTGATGCCGATACGCAGGCTCATGGCTTCATGTCGTCAAAAAAACGCCTGACGCCCTCGAAGAAGCTCGTCTGCCGCGGCGACTGGGCGTTGCCGCCCTGCCCCAGGCTCTCCTCGAACTTGCGCAGGAGCTCCTTCTGTTCCTTGTTGAGGTTGACCGGGGTCTCGACCACGGCGCGGCAGAGCAGGTCGCCCACGCCGCCACCCCGCACCGGTTGCACGCCCTTGCCGCGCAGGCGGAAGAGCTTGCCGGTCTGCGTCTCCGGCGGGATCTTGAGCTTGACGCGCCCGTCGAGGGTCGGCACTTCCAGTTCGCCACCGAGGGCAGCGTCGACGAAGGTGATGGGAATCTCGCAATAGAGGTTCTTGCCGTCGCGCTCGAAGATCGGGTGCTGCTTGACCGAGATCTGCACAAACAGGTCCCCGGCCGGCCCGCCCTCGGGCCCGGCTTCGCCCTCGCCAGAAAGACGGATGCGGTCGCCGGTGTCCACGCCCGGCGGCACCTTCACCGACAGCGTCTTGGTCTTCTCTACCCGGCCCTGGCCCCGGCAGCTCGTGCAGGGGTCGGAGATGAGCGTGCCGCGACCGCGGCAGGTCGGGCAGGTCTGCTGCACCTGGAAGAAGCCCTGCTGCATGCGCACCTGGCCGATGCCGCCGCAGGTGCCGCAGGTCGTCGGCGAAGTGCCCTTCTTCGCGCCGGTGCCGTTGCAGGTGCTGCAGGAGACAAGCGTCGGCACGCGGATCTCCACCGTGGTGCCCCGCACAGCCTGCTCGAGGGTGATATCCAGGGTGTAGCGCAGGTCGGCGCCGCGCTGCGGCCCGCCGCGGGCGCGACCACCGCCGCCGAAAATGTCGCCGAAAACGTCGCCGAAGATGTCGCTGAAGCTGCCGCCGCCGAAGCCGCCGGCACCGCCACCCATGGACTGGTCGACGCCCGCGTGGCCGAACTGGTCGTAGGCCGCGCGCTTCTCACTGTCCGTGAGCACGTCGTAGGCCTCGGTGGCCTCCTTGAACTTGTCGTCCGCGTCCGGATCGTCGGGATTGCGATCCGGATGGTACTTCATGGCTACCCGGCGGTAGGCCTTCTTGATGTCCTTTTCATCGGCGCCGCGGCTGACGCCGAGCACCTCGTAGTAATCCCGCTTTGCCATATCCCGTCCCGCAAATGCCCCTCGCTCGGAAACGACAACGCGGGAAACAGAGTCCCGCGCCAGGAGGGGGCGTCACGCGGGGCCCCGCGGGCCCCGCAAAAGCGCCAGTTTACTTCTTGTCGTCGTCGACTTCCTCAAACTCCGCGTCGACGGCCTCGTCACCGCTGGCGGCACTCTCACCGGCATCGGCAGCGCCCTGCGCGCCGGCCGCGCCCCCGGCATTCTCGGCCTGGGCGGCGTACATCTTCTGCGCCACGGGGCCCGTCGCCTCGGTGAGCTTGTTCGCCGCCGCGTCGATGGCGTCCTTGTCGTCGCCTTGCACCGCCTCCTCGGCTTCCGTGATGGCGGCCTCGATGGCGGCCTTCTCTTCGCCGGTCGCGTGGTCACCGCCCTCCTCCAGCGTCTTGCGGGCCGCGTGGATGAGGCCTTCGGTGCTGTTGCGCGCCGTGATCAGTTCCTCGAACTTCTTGTCGGCTTCGGCGTTGGCTTCGGCATCGGCCACCATCTTCTCGATCTCGTCCTCGGAGAGGCCGCCGGAGGCAGTGATTCGGATCGACTGCTCCTTGCCGGTGGCCTTGTCCTTGGCAGAGACGTTGAGAATGCCGTTGGCGTCGAGGTCGAAGGTGACCTCGACCTGCGGCATGCCCCGCGGCGCCGGCGGGATGTCGGCGAGGTCGAAGCGCCCCAGGGACTTGTTCTGGGCAGCCTGCTTGCGCTCGCCCTGCACCACGTGAATGGTCACGGCCGTCTGGTTGTCTTCCGCCGTGGAGAACACCTGCGACTTCTTCGTCGGGATCGTGGTGTTCTTCTCGATCAGCGGCGTGGCCACGCCACCCATGGTCTCGATACCCAGGGTCAGCGGCGTCACGTCCAGCAGCAGTACGTCCTTCACGTCACCGGAGAGGACCGCACCCTGGATGGCCGCGCCCATGGCAACCGCCTCGTCCGGGTTTACGTCCCGGCGCGGGTCCTTGCCGAAGTACTCGGCGACCTGCTTCTGTACCAGCGGCATGCGCGTCTGACCGCCCACGAGGATGACGTCGTTGATCTCGCTGGGGGACAGGCCGGCGTCTTTCAGGGCAACCTTCACCGGCTCCATGGAGCGCGTGACGAGGTCTTCCACCAGGGACTCGAGCTTGGAGCGCGACAGCTTCACCACCAGGTGCTTCGGCCCGGAGGCGTCGGCGGTGATGTAGGGGAGGTTGACCTCCGTCTGCTGCGAGCTGGACAGCTCGATCTTGGCCTTCTCGGCCGCTTCCTTCAGGCGCTGCAGGGCCAGCGGATCGTTGTGCAGGTCGATGCCGCTTTCCTTCTTGAATTCCGCCGCCAGGTAGTCGATGAGGCGCAGGTCGAAGTCCTCACCGCCGAGGAAGGTATCACCGTTGGTGGACAGCACCTCGAACTGGTGCTCCCCGTCCACCTCGGCAATCTCGATGATGGAGATATCGAAGGTACCGCCGCCGAGGTCATACACCGCGATCGTGCGGTCGCCCTGGGCCTTGTCCATGCCGTAGGCGAGGGCAGCGGCCGTCGGCTCGTTGATGATGCGCTTGACCTCGAGGCCGGCGATCTTGCCGGCGTCCTTAGTGGCCTGGCGCTGGGAGTCGTTGAAGTAGGCCGGGACGGTGATGACCGCCTCGGTCACGGGCTCGCCGAGATACTCCTCGGCCGTCTTCTTCATCTTGCGCAGCACTTCGGCAGACACCTGCGGAGGCGCCATTTTCTCGCCCTTGGCGGCAACCCAGGCGTCGCCGTTGTCCGCGGCGACGATCTCGTACGGAACCATCTTGATGTCTTTCTGGACGACATCGTCCTTGAACTTGCGGCCGATGAGGCGCTTCACCGCGAACAGGGTGTTCCTCGGGTTGGTTACGGCCTGGCGCTTGGCGCTCTGCCCCACCAGGATTTCGCCGTCTTCCGTGTACGCGACGATGGAGGGCGTGGTGCGGTCGCCCTCGGCGTTCTCGATCACCCGGGTCTTGTCACCTTCCATGACAGCCACGCAGCTGTTGGTGGTACCCAGGTCGATTCCAATGATCTTGCCCATGTCAAATCTCCTCTCGGGTCGCGCCGGCGACCCGCTGTTTCGCTAACTGATTTCTATATTGGCCCTGAGCCGCAGAATTCAAGGGCACGGGGACCGGGCCTGTCAGGCCCCGGAATCCCCCGCCGCGGCCTTGCTCACCATCACCATGGCGGGCCGCACGAGACGTCCGTTCAGGGTGTAGCCTTTCTGCATGACGGCGACCACGGTATTCGGCTCAACGTCCGGGTTCTCGACGCTGCTCATGGCCTGGTGGAACTGGGGATCGAAGGGCTCCCCGGCGGGGTCCACGGGCTCGATGTTGAACTTGCCCAGGGCGTTCAGGAAGCTTTTCAGGGTCAGCTCGACGCCCTCCGCAATAGGACGAATCTGCTCGTCGTCGCCCGAGGCGGACTCGAGAGCGCGCTCGAGGTTGTCCACCACCGGCAGGAGTTCGCTGCAGAAGCGCTCCAGCGCGTATTTCCGCGCCCGCTCGACATCCTGCTCCGCACGCCGGCGGGTGTTCTGCAGCTCGGCCTGGGCGCGCAGGACCTGGTCGCGCGCCTCCGCGAGTTCGGCGGCCAGTGCCGCGTCCTCGTCACCGGCCTCCGCCGCAGCGCCATCTTCTCCGGCGTTTACCGCATCGCTGTCACCGGCTGCAGCCTCGGCGGCCCCTCCGGTTTCCCGCTCAGCTTCCTGAGCGGCTTTCGGCCCGGCGTCCTGCTCGGCTTCCGGCCTGCCGTCCTGCGCGGCTACATCCGGCGGCATCTGCGGTTCCTGCTCCTTGTCAGACACGCGCTCCCTCCCTTGCGTCATGGCTTGCGATGGAGGGTTCATTGGGGCGCCGCCGCGCATTTCAAGGCCGTCCTTTTCGAGGCCGGGCTTTGCGCGGGCGGGCGCCAGGGGGCATCGCCTGCCCCCGACGCGCGGCGCGGGCCGCTCGCCGGCGCGGAGAGCTAGCGGGCGAGCGCCGAGGAGAGCATGCGCGAGGTCACGTCGACGATCGGGATCACCCGGTCGTAGGCCATGCGTGTCGGGCCGATGACGCCGAGCACGCCCAGGGGCCGGCGGCCGTCGCCGTAGGGCGCGGTAATCACGCTGAAGTCGCCGAACACCTCGTAGCCCGCCTCCTCGCCGATGAAGATCTGCACCCCGTCGGCGCGGGTGCAACGCTCGAGCAGGTGAAGAAGGTCCTTCTTGCGCTCGAAGACCTCGAACAGTTCCCGCAGCTTGTCGACATCCTCGGCGCTGGCGCTGTCGAGCAGGTGCGCCTCGCCGGCCACGAGGCAGTCCTCGTCGCGCTCTTCCGGGTCGAGGGCCTGGCTGGCAAGATCCAGCGTCGCCGTCAGGTAGTCGTCGATGCGGCTGCGCGCCTCGCGCATCTCGCCGAGAATCTGCACCTTGACCCGGTCCAGGGGCTGGCCCCCGAAGCGCTGATTGACCAGGGCCGCCGCCGTGCGCAGTTCCTCGTCGGAGAAATCCCGCGCGGTGTGGATAATGCGGTTCTGCACCTCGCGCTCGTTGACCACGAGGATCACCAGCACGCGCCGGTCCGACAGCGGTAGGAACTCCACCTGCCGAAGCTGCTGTGCGTCCTGCCGGGGCACGGTGACGATACCGGCTTGGGAGGTGATGGCAGACAGCAGTGAGGAGGCGCTCTGCACCAGGTCCGTCGAGCTCTTGTCCGGGTTCAGGGCGGAGCGGAGGATATCGACAGAGGCCTCGTCGAGGGCCTGGACCTCGAGCAGGCTGTCAACGAAAAAGCGGTACCCCAGCGCCGTGGGCACGCGCCCGGCACTGGTGTGGGGGGAGTGCAGGTATCCGCGCTCCTCCAGGTCCGACATGACATTGCGGATCGTGGCAGCGCTGACCGGCAGCCCCGCCTCTTCCTGCAGCGTCCGCGACCCCACCGGCTGGCCGTCGCGGATATGCCGCTGCACCAGCACCTTGAGGAGCGTTCGCGCCCTGTCCGAAATTTCCTCGCGCACGGCCATTACGTCGCTTTCGATGCTCGTCTTGTATCACAGCGGGGGGTGCGCGCAAAGCGGCGGCCGGCGCCGATGTTTCCCGCGAGCCGATGTCTGCGGTATAACAGCCTGTCACCCTTGAGGGCGCACCGATTCCATGCTGGTACACCTGGGCATACGCAATTACACGGTGGTCGAGGCTCTCGAGGTGGAGCTCGGGCCGGGCATGACTGCGATTACCGGGGAGACCGGTGCCGGCAAGTCCATCATGCTCGACGCCCTGGGCCTATGCCTCGGCGACCGCGCCGACCCCAGGGCCATCCGCCCGGGCTGCGAGCGCGCCGAGGTGACCGCCACCTTCGACCTCGGCGACCTCCCCGCCGCCCGCGCCTGGCTCGCCGAGCGCGAACTGCCCGCAGAGGAATGCATCCTGCGCCGGGTCATCGCCGGCGACCGTTCCCGGGCCTGGATCAACGGCAGCCCGGCCACACTGCAGCAGTGCGCGGAACTAGGGCGACACCTCGCCGACATCCACAGCCAGCACGCCCACCAGTCCCTGCTGCGGCGCGAGGTCCAGCGGGGCCTGCTGGACAGCTACGCGGGCGCAGGCAAGGCCGCAGCCCACGTCGCGGCCCTCGCCCGGGAGTGGCAGGAGACCCGCGACGCCCTCGAGGCCCTGCGCGGCGCCGGTGACGAGGGTGAAGCGCGGCGGCAGCTGCTCGAATACCAGGTCCGCGAACTCGATGAGCTGGCCCTGGGCGACGACGAGATCGCCACCCTGGAGGCCGAGGAGAAACAGCTGGCGGGCGCCGAGGACATCCTCGCCAGCGCCGGCGAAGCCCGGGAGCTCTGCGAGCAGCTGGAGGCCACGGCGCAGCGTGCGCGGCGGCTGATCGATGCCGGCCAGCACCCGGGCGCCGGCCTCGACAATGCGCGAGAGATGCTGGAGTCGGCCGCCATTCAGGCGGGCGAGGCGCAGTCGGACCTCGAACATTACCTCGACGCGATCGAGATCAACCCGGAACGGCTCGCGGCGACCCAGCAACGCCTGGAGCAGATCTACGCGGTGGCCCGGAAGCACCGGGTGCAGCCGGAGGCGCTGCGCGAGGAGCATGCCACGCTCGCCGCCGAGCTGGCGAAGCTGAGCGGCGGCGAGGCCCAGGCCGAGGCCCTGGCCGCACGCCAGCGCGAGCTGGAGAAGGCCTGGGAGGAAGCCGCCGCGGGGCTGACGACGGCCCGGCGCAAGGCGGCGAAGAAACTCGTGCGCGAGACCAGCAAATCCCTGGACAGCCTGGCCATGGGCCAGTGCAGCTTCGAGGTCAGGCTGGCACCGCGGGAGGCACGCACTCCGCACCCAGCGGGGGCGGAGGCGGTCGAGCTGTTGATTGCCACCAACCCGGGCGCCGCACCCCAGCCCCTGGCCCGCATCGCCTCCGGCGGCGAGCTCTCACGCATCAGCCTGGCCATCCAGGTGGTGACCGCCAGCGCCACCACGGTACCGACGATGGTCTTCGACGAGGTCGATGTCGGCATCGGCGGTGCCGTTGCGGAGGTCGTCGGCCGCCTGCTGCGGCGCCTGGCCGGCGGGGCACAGGTGCTCTGCGTGACTCACCTGCCGCAGGTCGCGGCCCAGGCGCACCGTCAGCTCAAGGTCAGCAAGGAAGGCGACCGCAAAGCGGTACGCACGGCGCTGGCCGTGCTGGACGACAACGGCCGGGTCGAGGAAGTGGCGCGGATGCTCGGCGGTGTGAAGGTGACCGAGCAGACCCTGGCCCACGCGCGGGAAATGCTGGAAGAGGCGGCAGCGGGCTGACGCTGCCGGCAGGGCTAGGTCGGGACCCGGTAAAGGTCAGTTCCCGCCCTGCCCCTTTTTGCGCACGTAGAGGACCAGGGAGTGGTCCACCAGTTCGTAACCGTGCGCATCGGCGATCTGCTGCTGCCGCTCTTCGATGACCTCGTCGTGGAACTCGATCACCTCGTTCGTATCGACGCAGACCATGTGGTCATGGTGCTCGCCCTTGGCCAGCTCGAACACCGAGTGACCGGTCTCGAAGTTGTGCCGGGTCACGAGCCCGGCGGATTCAAACTGCGTAAGCACCCGGTAGACCGTGGCGAGACCCACATCGTCGCCGGCGTCGAGCAGCGCGCGGTAGACATCTTCCGCGCTCATGTGCTGCGAGCTCGCTTCCGCGGCATCGAGAATCTGCAGGATTTTCACGCGCGGCAGCGTGACTTTCAGGCCGGCGTTGCGCAGCTCCTGGTTTTCTTGAGCCATGTCGGGGGTTCTCTGGTCTGACGCGTGCCGGTATGATGCCACCCTTGATTTCCGAGGGAAAGCACCGCCCCATGCGCGTCCTCATCGCCACCCTGCTCCTGCTCTCCGTCGCCGCCTGTGGCTTTGTCGGCTTCCCCGGCGTGTACAAGATCAACATCGAGCAGGGCAACATCATCACCCAGGACATCATCGACCAGCTCGAGCCCGGCATGAGCCGCCGGCAGGTCCGCTTCATCCTGGGCACGCCGCTCGTGGAGGATACCTTCGACCAGGACCGCTGGGACTATCCCTACGAGATCAAGCTCGGTGACGAGATCATCCGCAAGGCCATGGTCACGGTCTACTTCGACGGCGACCGGCTGGTCGACGTGAAAGGGGATTACCTGCCGGCCTGGGCCGCGGGCGCTGGAGAGAACGCAACGGGGACCGCAGAGGCTCCCGCCGCGGACGCGAGCTAGGGCTCCCCGCCCCCGTCAGTCTCTTTCTCGCTCTCTTCGCCGGCACGACGGGCCTTCGCCTTTTCCGCCCGCGCCTTGCGCGCGGCTTTCGGGTCGGCCTTGAGGGGCCGGTAGATCTCCACCCGGTCCCCGGGCTTAAGCGCCTGCTGGGGCGGCACGGCCTGGCCGAAAATGCCGAGACTCGTCCCCGCATCGATCACCAAACCCGGAAATTCCTGCTCGATGCCCGACTGCTGTGCGGCCTCCAGGGCCGTCGTGCCCGCGGTCACCTCGAGCGGAACGATCAGCTGGCGCTCGGGCAGCGCGTAGGCCACCTCGACGGCAAACAGCTCACCCTCACTCATCCATAAAGCTGCCTGGCGCGGCGTACGACCGCGTCCACGAGGTTGTTGGTCACCCGGTCGAAGAGTCGACCTGCGGCGGCCCCGAGCAGGCTCGAGCGCACGGCGAAGTCGAGCTCCAGGGTCACCTTGCAGGCGGCGTCGCCGAGCGCCTGGAAGTGCCAGCGGCCGGCAAAGCGCTCGAAGGGTCCCTCCTTCAACTCGAGGACGATGCTCTCCGGTGCGAGCAGCCGGTTGCGGGTGGTGAAGCTCTGGGCAATGCCGCCGCGGGAAAGGTCGAGGCGCGCCTCCATGCTGGCATCGTCCCGGTGCAGCACCTGCGCGCCCACACAGCCTTCCAGGTACTGCGGGTAGGCCTCGACATCGTTGACGAGGTCGAACAGCTGGCGCTGGGTGTAGGGCAACAGGGCGCTTCGGTTGATGGCGGGCATGCTGCGGTCCGTAGCTTCGGGGCGCCGGTCAGGGGCCCGACACGGCGAGCCAGAACCATACGATAAGCAGCCCCAGCGGGGCAACAAAGCGCAGTTGCAGCAGCCAGGCGCGAAAGAAATGGTCCGACTCGCGGTACAGCACCCGGCGCAGGAACGCCGGGTCCACGCACCAGCCGACGAAGGTCGCCGCGGCGAGCGCACCGAGGGGAATCAGCCAGGCGGTCGTAGCCTGCTCGAGCAGCGGCAGCAGGCCCGCAAGCGGCGAGTCGGGGACGAGGGAGAAGGCGACTGCGAGCGCCAGCAGCCAGGCGGCAAGGCCGGCGGCGAGCGCGCCCTGCCAGCGCCGCCAGCGCAGGCGCTGGCAGAGCGTGGCCACGGCCGGCTCCAGCAGCGCGACCGCCGTACCCAGGGCGGCCAGCGCTACAAGCAGGAAGAACAGCATGCCGTAGGCATCGCCCTCGCGCAGGTTGCCGAAGGCATAAGGCAGGCTGACAAAAAGCAGTCCGGGCCCCATATCGGGGGCAATGTTGTTCGCAAAAACGACCGGGAAGATGGCCACGCCCGCGGCGAGTGCCGCCGCGCAGTCGAACACCGCGACGGCGAGCACGGAGCGGCCGAGGGGCAGCCGTGGCGGGGCGTAGCTGCCGTAGCTGATGCCCACGCCCAACCCCACCCCGAGCGTAAACAGCGCCTGGCCGAAGGCGACGAAGAGGGCTTCATCGTGGAAATCCAGCGGCTGCGTGGAAAAGAGAAAGGCCTGGGCGGCCGCCAGGTCGCCGTGGACGAGGGCAAAGTCGATGAGGAGCCAGAACAGCGCCATGATCGACGGCACCAGCAACCAGGCCAGGGCTCCGAGGCCGCGGCGCACGCCCGCCGCGGAAACGGCAATGGCCACCGCAAGAAACAGTGACTGCCAGGCCAGCATGCGCCAGGGGGCGGCGAGCAGGCCGTCGAGGAAGCCGCTCACGTCCCGCGGGCTGGCCGCGGCGAAGGTACCCCGCGCCAGGTGCCAGGCGTAGGTCAGGGACCAACCGCCCACCACCGCGCCGTAGCCCAGCACGGCCAGGGCCGTGACCGCTGCGAGCAAACCCCACGCGCCCCAGCCGGCGCCGAGGCGCGCCTGCCGTGCCGCCGAGGCCCAGGCCATGGGTGGCGCGGCACGGCCGAGGCTGCCGATGGCCACCTCGGCGATCACCACGGGCACCGCCATCAGCAGCAGCCCGGCGAGGTAGGCCAGGAGGAACGGCGTGCCACCGTGGCTGCCCAGCAGGTAGGCAAAGCGCCAGAGATTGCCGAGACCGACCGCCGCCCCCGCCAGGGCAAACACAAAGGTCGAGCGCGAGTGCCAGGCTCCTGGAGGGTCGGTAAGCTGCACGGTGGCGGTGGAACTCCTTGTTCGCAGGGTTGGCCGGCAGGGTCGCTAGCGTCGGGCCCGGACAGCCTGCCGCCGGGGCCCGCCGGTGAAAAGAGCAACATTCACGTTCCCCCACCGGGGGCGCTACGTATAATGCCGCCCCATGTCAAAAAAGAAACGCAAAACGCCCGATAATGTCATTGTCCAGAACAAGCGCGCCCGCTTCGACTACGAGTTCCTCGAGACCTTCGAGGCCGGCATCGCCCTGGAGGGCTGGGAAGTGAAGGCGCTTCGCGCCGGCAAGGTACAGCTCACCGACTCCTATGTCCTCATGAAGGACGGTGAGGCCTTCCTGCTGGGCTCGCAGATCACGCCGCTGGATACCACGTCCGCGCACACGGTGGCGGACCCGGCCCGCACCCGCAAACTGCTGCTGCACAAGAAGGAACTGGCGAAGATCCTGGCCGCTACGGCGCAGAAGGGGCAGACCTGCGTGTGCACGCAGCTCTACTGGAAGAAGCATCTCGTCAAGGCGCGCGTTGCCCTGGCCCGCGGCAAGCAGACCCACGACAAGCGGGATACTTCCAAGGAGCGCGACTGGAACCGGCAGAAGCAGCGCATCCTGCGCGACACCGTCAAGCAGTGAGCGGCACCCGGCCCGCGCCGGGTGCCGCCCGTGAGGTCAGGGCAGCGCTGCGATCCAGCCGCTGTTTTCCATCCACTTCTTGCGCAGCGCCATGAGCAGGCCGGTGCGCTCGTAGGCGTCGAGGTAGTTATCGACGAGGCCGGCAAACTGCGCGTCCCCGGCGTTCACGGCGATGCCCAGGGGTTCGACCGTGAGCGGCTCGTCCAGGGTGACCAGGTCGGCATCGGGGTGACGCATGACCGCGAGCAGGCAGGTGGGCATGTCCGCCACGAGCCCCGAGACCTCGCCGGCCTGGATCATGGCCACGGCACTGGCGTAGTCGTCCACCTCGACGAGCTCGGCGTTCGGTGCTGCCTCGCGCACGAAGGTCGCGCTGGTGGAGTTGGCCAGCGCCGCGAGCTTGACGTCCTGGCTGGCGAGGTCGCCCGTGGCAAAGCGCTCTACCACGTCGCCGCGGGTGAGGATGGACTTCCCGGAGAGCATGTACGGGCCGACGAAGGTGGCGTCGACGGCGCGCTCGGGGGTAATCGCCATGCCGGAGATGACCAGGTCGACCTCGCCCTCCTCCAGCGCGCCCATGAGCTCACCGAAGGGCATCTTCTCGATCCGCAGGTCGACGCGCATGGCGTTGGCGAGGGCCCGGGCGAGGTCCACGTCGAGGCCCATGAAGTTGCCCTCGCGGTTGACCGCGTTCATGGGCGGCTGGTCGCCGGACATGCCGACTACCAGGGTGCGGCTCTCGAGGACGCGCTCCAGGGCCGCGTCGTCTGCCCGGGCAGCACCGGCGCCCAGGGCAAAGGCCAGGCACAGCGCGGCCATGGCCGCGGCGAAAAAAGGACGAATCATTGACTATCTCCTCGTTGACGGGGGGTTCCCCGGGTTGTAGCAGTCATTTATAGCTGTGAACTGTGACGCTCTTGCGATGGTGCTTTAGGCGGCGCTCTGCAGGGCGCCGCGACCGGCGCGGACCAGCCGGCCGGGCCGGGCGCCGGTGAGCCGGTCGTCGGTCACGACGGTCTCTCCGGCGACGATGATCGCACGGTAACCCGCGGCATCCTGCAACAGCCGCTGACCACCCGCCGGTAGGTCCTGCACCATGCGCGGGGCGAACAAACGCAGACGCTCGTAGTCGATCACGTTGATGTTGGCCTTGAGGCCCGGGCGCAGCCGGCCGCGGTCGTTGAGCCCGGCGTAGTCGGCGATGTCCGCCGTGAGCCGGCGCACGGCGTCGGCCAGCGGCAGCCGCGCGCCCCGATCGCGGTCCCGCGTCCAGTAGCTCAGCAGGTAGGTGGGAAAGCTCGAGTCGCAGATCGTGCCCACGTGCGCGCCGCCGTCCGACAGGCCCATGATCGACAGCGGGTGCTGCATCATCGTGTGCAGGTTGTCGAAGCTCATCTCCGTGTAGTTGTAGATCGGGAAGTAAAGAAGCGCCCTGCCCTCGTCCTCCAGGAGCAGGTCGTAGATCATCTCGAGGGCGGGGATGCCGCGCTCCTCGGCCATGTGCAGCAACGAGGTCTCGGCGGTCTGCTCGTAGTCCGGGTTGTCGCCGAGCAGGAAGGTCTTGCTGGCGACGTAGTCGATGGCGGCCATGAGCGCATCGACGATCGGCGGCACCGGCGTGCCGTCACCCGCCAGTTTCTCGCTTTCCTCTCCGAGGAGCCGGCGCTTGAAGGCCGGGTCGCGCATGCGCGCCACGCGCTCGCCAAGCGGTAGCTGGCTGATGGCCTTGTAGCTCGGGAAGCCGATAAAGGGGTGGAAGGTGCACTGCAGCCCGGTGATCACGCCGATGCCCCGGGGCGCCACCTGCAGGCGGATATCGAGGCCGTTGGCATGGGCCTGCTCTGCGCGTTCGATGATTCTCAGCCACTGGTCCGGGGCGAAGTCCCGCTGCATCAGCGACAGGGAGAAGGGCCGGCCACCGGCGCCGCGGGCAAAGGCCTCGAGAATATCGAACTCGCGGTCGAAGGCATCGCCCTCCCGCTCGAGATCGAAGTCGTTGACGGCCTGCAGCACGCCGTGGTCGAGACCCTGGAAGGCGGCGGCGATGCCCGCGAGCTCCTCGGCGGTAGCCTCGGAGGACGGGGTCCACTCCCCGTCGGCGCTGCGGTGCACGTCGGAACGGCCGGTGGAAAAGCCGATGGCGCCGGCCTCTAGCGCCTCCCGAGTCAGCCGGCGCATCGCGTCGATGTCTTCCGGCGTGGCGGCCTCGTTGAACACCGCCCGCTCACCCATGACGTAGACCCGCAGCGGGTCATGCGTGACCTGCACGGCAAAATCGATGGCGTGCGGCTTGCGCTCCAGCGCGTCGAGGTAGTCAGGCAGGCTCTCCCAGTCCCAGCTCATCCCCTCGGTCAGGGCGATGCCGGGGATGTCCTCCACGCCCTCCATCAGGCGCACGAGCCTGTCCCGGTCCTCGCGGCGCACCGGCGCGAAACCGACACCGCAGCTGCCCATGACCACGGTGCTGACGCCATGATTGATGCTGGGGCGGAGCTCCGGGTCCCAGGACACCTGGCCGTCGTAGTGAGTGTGCAGGTCGATGAAGCCCGGCGTGACGATATGGCCGCCTGCGTCCAGCGTTTCCCGGGCTTCGCCGGGGCAGTCACCCACGGCGACGATGACGCCGTCGCGCACCGCGATATCCGCCTGCCGCGGCTCTCCGCCATCGCCGTCGTAGACCGTACCGCCGGTGATTTTGAGGTCGTAGACCATGGCCTGCTCCCGGATCGTTATCGTTATACCGAACCGGAGTGTAGGAGCGGCGCCCGTCAGCGTCCAGCCGGCGGCCTCCGCGCGGCCCCTCTCAGAAGTTGTACCGAAGCTGGCCGATGACTTCCCGTGGCGTGCCCGGGAAATGGCCCGTGCGGTCGATGAAACCGCTCACCGCATAGGTCTCGTCGAGCAGGTTGCGGACATTGAGCTGGAAGGTGATGCGCTCCCAGGTCGTCGTCCAGCTGGCGTCGAAGATCGTGTAGGGCTTCACCCGCTGGCCACTGAAGCTGAACTGCTCGCTCACGTAATCCGCGCCCAGGGCAACCGCCGAGTTGATGGACGGGATCGCATAACGCGCCCAGATGCCGAACTGGTGTTCCGGCGCATTCACGAAGCGCTGGCCGTCACCAAAGGTATTGCCGATGCTGTCGTTTTCGACCCCTTCCACGACCCGCGTATCGTTGTAGGCGTAGTTGGCGGTCATGGTCAGTCGCTCCGTCAGATCCCCCACGAGCGTGAGTTCCACGCCCTCGCTCTCCACCTCGCCGAGGTTCAGGAGCGCCGGCTCGCCGTCATCGGGGCCGACATCGGCAGGGTTCGCCTGTGCCACGTCCTCCTTGGTGATCTGGTAGAGCGCCGCCGTGGTCATGATGGCACCACCCGCCCATTCCTGCTTCCAGCCCAGCTCGTGCTGGATTCCCCGCTCCGGATCGAGCGCCGCGCCCTCCGAGGAAACGAATTCCTGGCTGCGCAGGGAAGTGGGATTGAAGCTCTCCGAGTAGTTGTAATAGAGCGTCGTGTTATCCAGGGGCTGGTAGATCAGTCCCGCGCGCGGTGCGATGTTGTCATCGGAGAATTCGAAGCCGCTGGCCTTGTCGCGATCGCTGAAGTCGTCGTAGCGCAGGCCAAGCAGCAGATGCCAGTGCTCGCCGAAGGACAGGTAGTCCTGCACGTAGAGTCCGTAGCGCTCCGTTTCCGCGCCATCGGTGTTGAGGTCCGTCAGGCGGTAGCTGGCGGGGTCCGTCTCCCCGTACTTGGGGTTGAACACGTTGAGGTCGCGGACGTTGTCGGCCTCGTAGCGGGCGCGCAGGTAATCGTACTCCGTCTCCACGTCGAACCAGTCGCCGCCGAAGAGGAACTTGTGCCCGACGCCACCGGTGGCAAACTCCCAGGTG
Organism: Pseudohaliea sp.; assembly: GCF_040217025.1. Classification (GTDB taxonomy): domain Bacteria; phylum Pseudomonadota; class Gammaproteobacteria; order Pseudomonadales; family Halieaceae; genus Pseudohaliea. The sequence goes on from NZ_JAVJOA010000012.1 coordinate 137,522, forward strand.
AAATCCGTGGTCAGGCTGACCTCTTCGTTGGCGCGGAACTGATCGCGGAACTCCCGGCGGATGACCCCATCGTCGACGTTGGCGACGCCATCGCCATTCGCATCTACCCAGCCCCGGGGCTCGTGATACTCCTGGCCGCGCTCGTTGTCGAGGTAGCGCAAGGTGCTCCGGACTGAGAAACCGCTGCCGAAATCGTGTTCCAGGATCGCCTGGAAGACCTGTGCCTCGAGGTCCTGGAAATCGCTCGCCTCGTTGGTGTTGAACTCGCGGCTGACAATGAAATCGCCGCTGTCATCGGCGAGCACACCACGCAGCCGGTTACCGCCGAGATCCTGGTCGATGTAGTCCATCATCGCAGTCAGGCGGGTGTCCGGCGTCAGCTGAAACAGCAGGCCGGCATTCACCTGCAGGTTGGCGGAATCGGCGTTATTGCGGAAGCTGTCCTGCTCCTCGTAGAAAGCGGCCACCCGGTAGGCGACCCGGTCGCTGAGCCCGCCGCGGGAATCCAGCGCCGCCCCCATGAGGGAGAAGTTGCCGCCGGTCACCATCAGCTCATGCTCTTCCTCGAAGGTGGGCTTCTTGGTGACATAATTGATCATGCCGCCCGGCTCGCCGCCGCCGTAGAGCGCTGCCGACGGCCCCTTGAGCACCTCGACACGCTCGATGTTGTAGATCTGCGGCACGCTGAAGCCGGAGAAGGGATCCCCGCGCACACCGTCGTAGAACACGTTGCTGTCGTCGCGAAAACCGCGAAAGGTGATGCCGGAATAGGAGAATTCGCTGACCCCCGCAATCGAGCGGTAGAGGTCAGTGATGTCGCGCGCCGCCTGGTCGATGATGAGCTGCTCGGGCAGCACCTGCGCCGACTGCGGCAGGTCCATGACATCGAGATCCAGCTTGGAGCCCACCGAAGTGCGCTTTTCGAGGTAGAACGCCTGCGCGCGCCCGGTGACCAGCACCTCCTCCAGCGCCGGTTCCTGGGCTGCCGCGCTTGCGCTGACGAGGACTGCGACTACCCCGCCGACCCTTGCAAACCCCCTGTTCAACGTCACACCCTCCCTTTTTTCAATTGCGAATGAGTATGCGTATCATTTACTATAAAATCAAGAAGCAAAGTGAACTAGTTGCTGTCTTCTGCAGTAATGTCGTTGATAACGCGGTCTGTTCGCTTGCGCCTTGTCGGGCCTGCCGACCGCAAGTCAGCCCGCAGCGGGCGCTCAATAGGCGCCGAAGCACCTGAGGAGAAACGCATGGCAGCCGTCGAAGCGGCCACAGTGACCTGGGTACACCACTGGAACGATCGCCTGTTCAGTTTCGCAACCGAGCGCAACCCTGCCTTCCGTTTCGAGAACGGCCATTTCACGATGGTCGGCATCGAGGTGGACAACAAGCCCGCCATGCGGGCCTACAGCATCGCGAGCGCGAACTACGAGGACCACCTCGAGTTCCTCAGCATCAAGGTGCCCGACGGGCTGCTAACCTCGCGGCTGCAGCACATCCAGGCCGGCGATACCGTGCTGCTGGGCAAGAAACCCGTGGGCTCGCTGGTGCTCACCGACCTGCACCCGGGCCGCAACCTCTACCTGTTCGCCACCGGCACCGGCCTCGCCCCCTTCATGGCCATCGTCCGCGACCCCGATGCCTACGCTCGCTACGACCACGTCGTCCTCGTCCACGGCGTCCGCCAGGTCAGCGACCTGGCGTATCGCGATTACCTGGCCAAGGAACTGCCCGAGCATCCCTACCTCGGTGAGGTTGTCCGGGAGAAATTCCGCTACTACCCGACGGTGACCCGCGAGCCCTTCGAGCACCAGGGCCGCATCACCGACCTCATCGCCAGCGGCCGGCTTACGGGCGACCTGGGGCTGCCCCCGCTCGACCCGGCGAGCGACCGGGCCATGATCTGCGGCAGCATCGCCATGCTGGAAGACCTGTCCCGGCTGCTGGATGAGCGCGGCTTCTCCGTCTCGCCCAGCCAGGGCACCGCCGGCGACTACGTCATCGAACGGGCGTTCGTCGGCTAGCCGCGCCCCCTCACCAGTTCGCCCGCAGCGTCACACCGATATTGCGCCCAGGCCGGGTAAAGCGCTCGGGGTTGTTGGGCGCACCGCTGTTGACCTCAGCAATCCCCGCCGTGTCGGCCCAGCGCAGGTAGGTTTCGTCGAGTAGATTGAACACGCCGATGTCCAGCTGCAGGTTGTCGCGCAGGTCGACGTGAGCGAGCAGATCGAGGACATGGTAGCTGTCCGAGGCCACCCGGGGACCGTCGATATCGTCCCGGTCCTTTTCCGCCGCGTAAGTCCAGACCAGTTCCGCCTCCCAGCGCGCCTGCACCGGCGCCCAGCGCAGTCCGAGCACGGCGTTGAAGGGATCGACCGTGTTCACGGGCACGCCGTTCTCGGCCTCGCCCTCGGCCCAGGCCGCCGCCGTCTCCAGCGTCAGGGCCGCAAGAGCCGGCGTCAGCGCGCCAAGGTTCAGCCGGCCGCGGAACTCCAGCCCCTGGATTTCGACGCCGCCGCGGTTGACGGACTGGAATGTCAGCAGGCCGTCGCTGGGGTCGATGCCGCCGGTGGCGAGGAAGGCCGGCGCCAGCGCATTGGCCTCGATGAAATTGTCGTAGTCCGTGCGGAACGCCGCGAACTGTGCCTGTCCCCAATCGCTGTTAAGGCGCAGTCCGATTTCCAGGCCCTCGCTGGTCTCGCTCTCGAGGTTGGGCGCGGTAATCGACTTGTAGCCACCAAGGAAGTTCGAAAAGCCCACATTGACGTCGTCATAAGGCGGTGCGCGGAAGCCCTCGCTGTAGCGCGCCCAGCCTGACACCGCGTCCGTGAAACGGTAGAGCGCGCCCAGCTTCAACGTCAGGTCACTATCGTCATAGTCTTCCGGCGGCGCGACACCCGGGTTGCCCTCGAAATAGAGGCCATCCGCCGAGACATCGGCGGTATAGTCGTCGTAGCGCAGGCCCGGCGTTACCCGCAGGCGGCCATCCAGCATGACGATTTCATCCTGCAGGAAGAACGCCCGGTTCTCTACCTCGGTATTCGGAAAATCACGCGTCGGCAGGGGGTTGAACTCGAATTGCGTGACCCCGGTCAGCACGTCGACCGTCGAGCCGTCGCGGATGTTCTCGTTCTCCGTGCGGTACCAGTCGATGCCCGCGGTCACCGTATGCCGCATGCCGCCGAAGGCGAGTGTCCGGGTGCCCTGGGCGAAGAGCCCCTGGATCTCCTGCTCGAAGGTCGAGAAGCGTTCGCGCTGCAGGGACCGGAAACCCGGCGCTGTCTGGTCTTCGAAGGTGGCCTGGAAGGTATCCGACGCTTGCCGGTAGATCGTGACACGCGCCGAATCCACCAGGCCACCGGCGTTGTCGTAGCGGTACTCCAGGCTATAGCGCTCGCGCTCCCGCTCGTCGCTCGAGAAGCGGCTATCGGTGACCGTGCCGCGCGCTATCGTCCCGAAATCCGACAGCAGCGTGCTGTCGACGGTACTCTCGAAGCGCTCCAGGCCGAGAATCAGCTCGTGGCCCTCGGCGGGCATGAACGCGAGCTTGGCGCCCAGGGTTTCCGTGTCAATGGACTGCGGGTCCGCTTCGCTGCGCTCCGGGCCGTTGCCGCCGATGCTGCCGCCGGTCTCGGTCTCGTCACCGGTGCGGTAGGTGTAGTTGATGAGCCCGGCGAAGCGGTCGCTGCCGTAGGCCCCCGTCACCGCGCCGATGTAGCTGTTGTCCTCGCTGGAGTAGCCGGTCTTCAGGCCGAGGTAGGCCGGGTCGCCATCGGCCAGGTAATCCCTCGGCGAACGGGTAGTGATGGCGACCACCCCGCCCAACGCGTCGCTACCGTAGAGCGTCGACACCGGGCCCCGTGCAATCTCCACCCGCGAGACCGTGTCTACATCCACGAAGTCGCGCCGTGCCGACAGGAACGGTCCGAAGGAGAACTCCTCCGGCATGCGGATGCCATCGACCATGGTCAGCACCCGGTTGCCGCCCACGCCGCGGATGGTGAACCCCTCCAGGCCGAAGCGGCTGCCCGTGCCGCCCACACTCACGCCGGGCTCGTAGCGCACGAGATCCTGGATGTCCCTGACGATCTGCCGCTCGATATCCTCGCGGCCGTAGACGGAAATGGTCGCCTCCACCTCGTCGAGGGTGCGCTCCGTGCGGGTACCGACGACGGTGACCGTTTCGAGGGAGGGCAGCAGCTGGCGCCCCTCCTCGTTGCTGTCGGCCACCGCGTACGCGGTGGCCAGAGGCGCGAGGACAACGCCCAGGCAGGACCAGCGGCGGCGGGCGGGGGGTGACGGGTAGGGCACGGCAAACCTCCATTCTCATGCGTAAATGCGAATCATACGCATTTGATTAAAGGTTACCATTCCGAGGCTGTCAAGCCCGGGGGTGGAGGCCTGCCGTCACCGGGTTGTCCTTGTCCATTTTTTGCGTATGATTCTCATTCTTTTTCAGGAGTCCCACACGCGTTGCCAGTTCCTGCCGCCAACCCGCGCACGAGCCGCCCGCGGCCGCGAACGCTGCGCAAGCGTCTCTATGGCTGGCACAGCTGGGCCGGATTCCAGCTGGCCCTGCTCAGCTTCATCGTCCTGCTGTCCGGTACCCTCGCGGTGCTGGGGGATGAAATCGATTGGCTGCTGGACGAGAACCGGCGCATCGAAGCTTTCGAGGGTCGGCCCGCCTGGTCTGCCATGTACGCCACAGTTCGCGACCGCTACCCGGGCCGGCCGGTGCAGATGCTGTCGCTCGGCGAACTGCCGACCATGGCCGCCCAGGCACGGATCCGCCTCGAGGACGGCCGGCCGCGGCGCCTGTTCCTCGACCCGGCCAGCGGCGCGGTGCTCGGCGAGGGGCACTGGTTATCCGTGCAGCGCGTGCTGCGGGACTTCCATCGCTATCTGTTCATCATTCCGTCGGGACTGGGGCTACCGCTGGTCACGGTGGTTGCCCTGGTCCTCGCCGTGCAACTGGCGACGGGGCTGGTGACCGTCCGCAAGTGGGGCTCGGGACTGGTCACCCTGCGCGCAAACCGCGGCCTGCGCGTGTTCCTCGGTGACCTGCACCGAAGCACCGGCCTGTGGTCAACGTGGTTCACCGCCCTCATGGTCGTCACCAGCCTCTGGTACTTCGCGGAATGGGTAATTCATTCCGGCGGCGGCCGCGCCGCCGCCCCCATGGCCGCCGTGTCCGCCCCGGCGGGGCCGGCGGCGCGGCTGCGACCGCTCGGCGACTACGTGGCTGCCGCGGAGCGCGCCTACCCCGGCTTTGAGCCCCGGAGCATTCTTTTCCCGGACGAACGCCGGGCACAGCTGATCATAACGGGGCGCGGCGGCGACTGGCTGGTCAGGGACCGCGCCGCCCGCGTTACCGTCGATGCGCGGGACGCCCGGGTCCTGGCGGTGCAGCAGCCCGGATCACTCACCACCCTCGAATACCTGGCCGATCTCGCCGACCCGTGGCACTTCGGCGACGTGGGCGGCCTGGCCACGAAGCTGCTGTGGTTCGTCTTCGGCCTCGTGCTCACGGGGCTCTCGGCAACCGGCGTGTGGCTGACCTGGCGCCGGACACGCGCCGGTCCCTCGCGCTGGCATGCGCTATCCGGGGGCATGCTCCTGGTTGCCGCGGTTTTCGGTACCGGCTACGTGACCCGCTATCTCGGCTGACTGCCCGCTCCGGCACCCGCCGGGTCGTGGTCCCGGGCCATTCAGTAGCGCACCCCGGGCGGCACGCTGTAGTTCTCCAGCACCTGCACGTAGTTCGCGCGGGCGTAGGCCGCCGGGTCCGGCGCATGCTGGCAGCTGAGGCTGCCCTTGAGCTGGGTCACCGAGTCGTACTCGCGCTCCTCCAGCCAGCGCCCGAGGGCGTCGAGCATGGCGGCCAGGGCCACGGGGCCCTCGCGCAGCAGCACGCTGCAAAGGTGAACCACATCGGCGCCGGCGAGCAGCGCCTTGAGGGCATCGTCGGCACTGTGGAAACCGCCGGTGACGGCGATCCCGCAGCGCGTGTGGCCGCGCAGCATGGCCGTCCAGCGCACGCGCAGAAGCGCTTCTTCTGCCGTGGAGAGTGCGAGGCGCGGGACCACCCCGAGGGTCTCGAGATCGATGTCCGGCTGGTAGAAGCGGTTGAACAGGGCCACGCCGCGCACGCCCTCCCGCTCCAGGCCCTGCACGAGGTGCAGGGGCGCGGTGAACTGCGACGATAGCTTCACGGCCACCGGCAGGTCCACCGCGGCCACCAGGCTCCGAGCGACGGCGAGGTAGCGCGCCTCCACGCTGGCGGCCGTATCCGAGGGATCCCCGGCGAGGTAGTAGATGTTCAGCTCCAGCGCATCGGCCCCCGCCTCCGCCAGCGCCGCGGCGTGGCCGAGCCAGCCCCCATCGGTGGTGCCGTTCAGGCTGGCAATGACCGGGATCTCCAGCGACTCCTTGAGCCGTCGCAGCCGCTCGAGGTAGGTCTCCTCGGTGCCCTGGAAACGGGCCGGCAGGGGCCGGAAGCTGTCGGCTTCCCCGTGCCCGATACCCTGGTCGTCGAGGAAGCGCGTGAGCCGCTCTTCCTCGGCGATGATCGTTTCCTCGAACAGTGACGGCAGAACGATGGCTGCCGCGCCCGCGTCTTCGAGGCGCCGGGCGCTGTCGAGGTCGCCGGTAAGCGGCGACGAGGACGGTACCAGCGGGTTCTTGAGGGGTAGGCCGAGATAGGCGCTGCTCAGGTCTGCCATGTCACTCGCCCTCCTTCCCGGCGCCGTGTGTCGCGTCACTACCTTCCACCTGCTTGCGCCGCTGCGCCTTTGCCGCGCTCAGCGTCTCCCCCTCGTTCCACTCCAGGGCGGCCAGCTGCCGGTAGTGCTCGAAGCGGGTGTCGATGTCCCGCTGGGCCTGTTCCGCGAAGGCCTCGGCATCCTCCGGATGGCTGTGCCAGAGCATGCTGAAGCGGGTCTCCGATTCCATGTACTGCCGGTAGGGGACGCTGGGCGCCTTCGAGTCCAGCTGCAGCGGGTTCTGGCCCTTGGCCAGGCGCTCCGGGTTGAACCGGAACAGGGGCCAGTGGCCGCTCTTCACCGCGAGGTCCTGCTGGCGGTGGTTGTTTGACAGGTCAACGCCGTGGGCGATACACGGGCTGAAGGCGATGATCAACGAGGGCCCCGGGTGCGCCTCGGCCTCGAGGAAGGCCTTCAGCGTCTGCGTGTCCTTGGCGCCGTAGGCGACGTGGGCCACGTACACGTCCGGGTACTCCATGGCGAGCAGGGCGAGGTCCTTCTTCGCCACCGCCTTGCCCCCGGCGGAGAACTTGGCCACGGCCCCCCGCGGCGTCGCCTTGGAGGTCTGGCCACCGGTGTTGGAGTAGACCTCCGTGTCCAGCACCAGGATATTGACGTCCTGGCCGGAGGCGAGCACGTGATCGACACCGCCGAAGCCGATGTCGTAGGCCCAGCCGTCGCCGCCCACGCACCAGACCGACTTGCGGCAGAGGTTCTCCGCCAGCTCCGCGAGGTTTGCCGCGGCCTCGCCGTCGAGGCGAGCCAGAGCCTCGCGCAGGGTGGCGACGCGCTGGCGCTGCTCGAAGATGCCCGCCTCGTCGCTTTCGTCCGCGTCGAGGATCGCGTCCACCAGGACCGGGTCCAGCCGGTCCCGCAAGGCGCTAAGCAGCTCCCGTGCATGCACGGCCTGCTGGTCGATGGCCATGCGCATGCCGAGGCCGAACTCCGCGTTGTCCTCGAACAGCGAGTTGTTCCAGGCCGGGCCGCGCCCTTCCGCGTTGGCTTTCCAGGGCGTGGTCGGCAGGTTGCCGCCGTAAATGGACGAGCAGCCGGTGGCGTTGGCAATCACCATACGGTCGCCGAAGAGCTGGCTTGCGAGCTTGAGGTACGGCGTCTCGCCGCAGCCCACGCAGGCGCCGGAGAACTCGAACAGCGGCTCCAGCACCATGGCGCCGGGAATGGTCCCGGTCTTCAGCGCCGGCCGCGGGTACTCGGGCAGGCCGGTGAAGAAGGTCCAGTTGTCCCGCTCATCGTCCCGGAGCGGCGCCTGCGGCGCCATGTTCAGGGCCTTGTGGCTGGCGTTGGACTTGTCCCGGATCGGGCAGATATCCACGCAGAGCGTGCAGCCGGTGCAGTCCTCCGGAGCCACCTGGTAGCTCATGAGCGTGCCGTCCGGATAATCCTTGCTGCGGGTGGGTTCGGCCTTGAAGGTCGGCGGAGCATCCTCCAGGAGCCGGGCGTCGAAGACCTTGGCGCGGATCGCCGCGTGCGGGCAGACCAGCGCGCACTTGCCGCACTGGGTGCAGAGGTCCGCATCCCACACCGGGATCTCCAGCGCGAGGTTGCGCTTCTCGAGCGCCGCGGTACCCACCGGGAAGCTGCCGTCGTCGGGCATGGCGCTCACCGGGATCAGGTCGCCCTGGCCGGCCATGATCCGGCGGGTGACCCGGGCGACGAAGCTGTCGTCCTCTGCCGTTTCCAGCGCAGGCGCCGTGGACGCCACCTCGCCCGCGGGCACCTCGTGCAGCCCGGCCAGGGTGGCGTCGATGGCAGCGAAGTTCACCTCGACGATGCGCCGGCCGCGGCGCCCGTAGGTTTTCTCGACCGCGCTCTTGATAGCGCTGATGGCCTCGTCCCGCGGCAGCACGCCGGAAATGGCGAAAAAGCAGGTCTGCATGATCGTGTTGATGCGCTTGCCGAGGCCGCAGTCGGCCGCCACCTGGTAGGCGTCTATGCAATACAGCGACAACCCCTTTTCGATGACCTGTGCCTGCACTTCGGCCGACAGGCTTTCCCAGAAGCGCTCCGGCGGCTCCGGCGAATTCACCAGGAACACGGCCCCGGGTGCGGCGCAGGACAGCATGTCGACGCTGCCGAGGAAGTTCGGCTGGTGGCAGCCGACGAAGTCCGCGCTGTCGTTCTCGATGAGGTAGCTGGAACGGATCGGCCGAGGCCCGAAGCGCAGGTGCGAGACGGTGGTGGCGCCGGATTTTTTCGAGTCGTAAACGAAGTAGCCCTGGGCGTGGAGCGCCGTGGCCTCGCCGATGATCTTGATGCTGTTCTTGTTCGCGCCCACGGTGCCGTCGCTGCCGAGGCCGTAGAAAAGTGCCTGGAAACAGCCGTCGTGCGCATCGGTGCGGAAGCCATCGTCCCAGCACAGGCTGGTGCCGCTCACGTCGTCGTGAATGCCGACCGTGAAGCCATCGGCCGGCGTTTCCTTCACGAGTTCGTCTAGCACCGCCTTCACCATGCCCGGGGTAAATTCCTTGGAAGACAGGCCATAGCGGCCGCCGACCACCCTGGGCAGGGCCGGGAAACGCCGTTCGCCCATGGCGTCGCGGGCCAGCGCCGTGACCACGTCCTTGTACAGCGGCTCACCGTCCGCACCCGGCTCCTTGGTCCGGTCGAGCACGGCAATGGCCCGGGTCGAGGCCGGCAGTGCGGCCAGCAGCGCCTGCGCGTCGAAGGGCCGGTAGAGGCGGACCTTGAGCACCCCTACGGGTTCACCCTGGCGGACGAGGTAATCGACCGTCTCCTCGGCGGCTTCGGCACCGGAGCCCATGAGCACGAGCACCCGCTCCGCCGCAGGGTCGCCGACATAGTCAAAGAGCCGGTACTGGCGACCGGTGAGTGCCGCGAAGGCGTCCATGGTTTCCTGCACCAGGCCCGGGAATACGGTGTAGTAGGGATTCACCGTCTCCCGCGCCTGGAAATACACATCGGGGTTCTGCGAGCTGCCGCGCAGCACCGGGTGCTCCGGCGACAGGGCCCGGCGGCGGTGGGCATGTACGGCCGCCTCATCGATCAGGGCACGCACCGTCTCCTCGGACACCGCGGCCAGCTTGGCCACCTCGTGCGAGGTGCGGAAGCCGTCGAAGAAGTGCAGCACCGGGACGCGGCCGCGGAGCGTCGCCGCCTGGGCGATCAGCGCCATGTCCTGCACTTCCTGCGGGCAATTCGCGGCCAGCATGGCGAAACCGGTACTGCGCGCCGACATCACGTCGCTGTGGTCACCGAAGATCGACAGCGCCTGGCAGGCCAGGGAGCGCGCGGCGATGTGAAATACCGTCGGCGACAGCTCGCCCGCGATCTTGTACATGTTCGGCAGCATCAGGAGCAGGCCCTGGGACGCCGTGAAGGTGGTGGTCAGCGCACCGACCTGGAGCGCGCCGTGGATCGCGCCGGCGGCGCCGGCCTCGCTCTGCATCTCCACCACCCGGGGCACGCTGCCCCAGAGGTTCTGCCGCCCCTGCGCCGACCACTCGTCGGACCACTCGCCCATCGGCGAGGCCGGCGTGATCGGGTAGATGGCGATGACTTCGTTGGTGAGGTGGGCGATACGGGCCGCCGCCTCGTTACCATCGATCGTGAGGGTGTCCGCGGCGTGCATGGCCGCCTCCCGGAACTGCGAATGAGGCCTCCTATGCTCCTCCCGCAGCCGAGACCGGGGCATTGACCTCGGTCAGTAATCGGGGCAATCGGCGCTGGCGCCTCAACCCGCCCGGGGGACGAGCGCCAGCTGGCGGGACTGGGCGACGAAATGCCCTGCCGAATCCCACAGTTCGCCGTCTTCTTCCATCAGACCGCCGGCGACGAAGCGCGTGCTGAAGCGGCAGCGCAGCCAGCCCGGCGCGGGGATCGCGCGCAGGTGGGCGGTGAGTTCGACCGTGGGGGTCCAGCTCACGGGCAGGTTGGCGTTGAAGATCGTCGGCGGGAAGGCATCGAGAGCGAAGAGCAGCGCGGAGCTGTCCAGGGGCTCCTCGTCCAGCAGCCGGAACCAGCCGCGGAACAGGGGGCGGCCCGAGGGCTTGCCGGCCTTGAAACCGGCATCTTCGGGGTGCAGACGGAGATCGATGCGGTCCATCATCGCCGGCGGAAAGCCCTCGGGGGCGGCACGAACCCGCGGGCACTCGTCCGGCGGCGGCAGCTCCGGGGGCTGCTCCTCGATGCGCGCGGGCCCCTCGAGAGCACCGAGGTCGCCGAAGCCGCCGAGCAGGCGCAGCAGCGGTTTCTCGGCGCTTTCCAGGGTCGCCGACAGCGTCGCGAAGCGGCGCCCTTCCTTGATGGTCTCGCAGTCGATGGTCAGGGGCCCCGGGCGCCCTGGCGACAGGAAATGCGCGCTCAGGGTGACCGGGTGCGGCCGCCCGGACGCTGCCGTCATCGCCCGCGCCGCGATCGCCAGCAGGTAACCCCCGTTGGCATTGCCGACGACGTCCCAGCCCTCGCAGAGCGTGGCGCCGTAGCGCCTCCCGGTAATCGCCTCGACGGCGGTGTCGGCGTGGAATCCCATGGGCTTCGGTCCTTGGCAGGGCGGGCAGGAGAGCGCAAAGTAGGTTTTTTTACCGGCGCGGTCAACGCGGATCCGGAGCGTTCCCTGGCCTCCCTCCGGCGTTCAACCAGGCAAAGCGACCACGCTGGCCCAGGCACGCGAGCCCAGGAAAGGAGGCACCATGCAACCAGGGACCGTTCTCTCGTTCTGGTTCGAAGAATTGGAGCCGCGCGCGCGGTTCCGCCGTTCAGACGCGGTCGATAGCGCCATCCGGGACCGGTTTCTCGCCACCCACGGGGCGGCGGCCGCCGGCGAGCTCTGGCGCTGGCGGCAGACACCCGCCGGGCGCTGCGCGGAGATCATCGTGCTCGACCAGTTCTCCCGGAACCTCTTCCGCGACAGCCCCCGCGCCTATGCCCAGGACGGCATGGCTCTGGCGCTGGCTCAGGAGGCCGTCGCCAGCGGCGACGACCTGCGCATGGACCAGGACCAGCGCTACTTCACCTACATGCCCTACATGCACTCGGAATCACTCGCCGTACACGAGGAGGCCCTGCGCCTGTTTACGGCCCTCGGCAACGCGACGGCGCTCCACTACGAGCAGCGGCACCGGGAGGAAATCGAGCGCTTCGGCCGCTACCCGGGGCGCAATGCGGCGCTAGGCCGCGAAAGCACGGAGGCCGAGACCGCCTGGCTGGCAGACGGCGGCGGCTTCTGAGCGGATCGCGTTGCCGGGCAGGACGCTGACCGGCCTCAGGGTCTATACTCGGGGCCCTCCCGCCAACGACAGAGGAGTGAAATCATGGGTCTTCGCATCAACGACACCATCCCCAACCTGACCGTAGAGACGGACCAGGGCAGTTTCAGCCTGCATGACTTCGTCGGCGACAGCTGGACGATCCTGTTCAGCCACCCCAAGGACTTCACCCCGGTGTGCACCACCGAGTTCGGCGCCGTCTCCACGCTCGCGGCCGAGTGGGAGAAGCGCGGCACGAAGGTCATCGGCCTGTCCGTGGACGGGGTCGAGGAGCACAAGCAGTGGAAGGCCGACATCGAGAACTTCTGCGGCGCCCCCGCGGGTTTCCCGATCATCGCCGATGCAAATCTCGAGGTCTCGAAAGCCTTCGACATGCTGCCCGCGGATGCCTACCTGCCCGACGGCCGCACCGCCGCGGACTCGGCCAGCGTGCGCTCGGTGTTCATCATCAGCCCGGACAAGAAGCTGCAGCTGTCCATGACCTACCCCATGAGCGTCGGTCGCAACTTCGCCGAGGTGCTGCGCGCCCTCGACGCGCTGCAGGCCACCTACGGGAACCCCATCGCCACACCGGCGAACTGGGAACACGGCCAGGACGTGATCGTCGCCCTGTCCCTCGATGACGACGCCGCGAAGGCGAAGTTCGGCGAGATCGAGATCCGACTGCCCTACCTGCGCACCACGAAGATGCCGCAGTAAGTGTCCAGCGACCCCGCGCGGGCGTCGGGCGCGGCCAGCGCGCCGCCCCCCACGCCCTTAATCGCGCCCCGGTGACCGGGCGCCCCACGGAGTAATCCGGAGGCCAACGTGACCCACGCCACTGCAAAGAACAGCCTCAATACCCTGACTGACCTGCAGGTCGGCAATCGCAGCTACGGCTACCACAGCCTGCCCCGCGCGGCCCGTCAGCTCGGCGATCTCGAGAAGCTGCCGTTCTCCCTGAAGGTCCTGCTCGAGAACCTGCTGCGCCACGAGGATGACGAGACGGTCAGTCGCGCCCACCTCGACGCCATGGCCGCCTGGCTCGACTACAACCGCTCGGACACGGAAATCCAGTTCCGCCCGGCGCGCGTGCTGATGCAGGATTTCACCGGCGTGCCCGCCATCGTGGACCTGGCGGCCATGCGTGACGCCCTCGCCACCGCCGGCGGCGACCCGGCGAAGATCAACCCGATCTCCCCGGTGGACCTGGTCATCGACCACTCGGTCATGGTGGACCAGTACGGCTCGCCCACGGCCTTTGCCGACAACGTGGCCATCGAGATGCAGCGCAACCGGGAGCGTTACGAGTTCCTGCGCTGGGGCCAGCAGGCCTTCAACAACTTCCGGGTGGTGCCGCCCGGCACCGGCATCTGCCACCAGGTCAACCTCGAGTACCTCGCGCGCACCGTGTGGAGCGACGACCGGGACGGCAACCTCATGGCCTTCCCGGACACGCTGGTCGGCACGGACTCCCACACCACCATGATCAATGGCCTCGGCGTCCTCGGCTGGGGCGTGGGCGGCATCGAGGCCGAGGCGGCCATGCTCGGCCAGCCGGTCTCGATGCTGATTCCCGAGGTCGTCGGCTTCCGCATCAGCGGCAAGCTGCGCGAGGGGATCACCGCGACGGACCTGGTACTCACGGTCACCGAGATGCTGCGCAAGCACGGCGTGGTCGGCAAGTTCGTCGAGTTCTTCGGCGACGGCCTCGCCGAGATGCCGGTGGCAGACCGCGCCACCATCGCCAACATGGCGCCGGAATACGGCGCCACCTGCGGTTTCTTCCCGGTGGACGAGCAGACCCTGGCCTACCTGGAGCTCACCGGCCGCGACGCCGACCAGGTCGCCCTCGTGGAGGCCTATTGCAAGGCGCAGGGGCTTTGGCGGGAGCCGGGGCACGAGCCGTCCTACTCCAGCCTCCTGGACCTCGACATGGGCGACGTGGAAGCGAGCCTGGCGGGGCCGAAGCGGCCCCAGGATCGCGTCGGCCTCGGCCAGGTGCGCAGCACCTTCGAGCTGCTCATGGAGCAGGGCGAGGGCGCACCCGACCAGGACGCCGCCCGCCTCGAGGGCGAGGGCGGCCAGGGCGCCGTGGGCATCGACACCAGCTACCTGCATGCGAGCAGCCAGGTGTGCGAGCTCGCCGGAGAGGCGATGCACCTGAACCCCGGGGCGGTGGTGATCGCCGCGATCACGTCCTGCACCAACACGTCCAACCCCAGCGTGATGATGGCGGCCGGCCTGCTGGCACAGAAGGCGGTGGCGCGCGGGCTCGCGGTCAAGCCCTGGGTGAAGACCTCCCTCGCCCCCGGCTCCCGCGTGGTGACCGAGTACCTCGCCGCCAGCGGCCTCCAGGAAGCGCTGGACCAGCTAGGCTTCAACCTCGTCGGCTACGGCTGTACCACCTGCATCGGCAACTCGGGGCCTCTGCTGGAGCCGATCGAGAAAGCCATCGTCACCGGCGACCTGACGGTCTCCTCCGTGCTCTCGGGCAACCGCAACTTCGAGGGCCGGGTCCACCCGCTGGTGAAGGCGAACTGGCTGGCGTCGCCGCCCCTGGTGGTCGCCTACGCGCTGGCCGGCAACGTGCGCCTCGACATCAGCAAGGACCCGATCGCCGAGGATGCCGACGGCAAGCCCGTGTACCTGGCTGACCTGTGGCCGACCCAGGCCGAGGTCGCCGAGGCGGTGGCCCGCGTGAGCACCGCCATGTTCAAGGAGGAGTACGCCTCGGTCTTCGACGGCGATGCCACCTGGCGGGCCATCAGCGTGCCGGACAGCAAGACCTACCACTGGTCCGACACCTCGACCTACATCCAGCACCCGCCCTATTTCCAGGGCATGGCGCCGGAACCCGAGGCCCTTGCGGACGTCGATGGCGCGCGCATTCTTGCCCTGCTCGGCGACAGCGTGACCACGGACCATATCTCGCCGGCCGGCTCCTTCAGCGCCGACAGCCCCGCGGGCCGCTACCTGGTGGAGCGCGGCATCCACAAGCCCGACTTCAACTCCTACGGCTCCCGCCGCGGCAACCACGAGGTGATGATGCGCGGCACCTTCGCCAACGTGCGCATCAGCAACGAGATGCTCGACGGCGTCGAGGGCGGATACACGCGGCACGTGCCCAGCGGCGAGCAGCTGCCGATCTACGATGCCGCCATGCGCTACGCGGAGGAAGGCACGCCGCTCATCGTGGTGGCCGGGCGCGAGTACGGCACCGGCTCCAGCCGCGACTGGGCGGCCAAGGGCACCCTGCTGCTGGGCGTGCGGGCGGTCATCGCGGAATCCTTCGAGCGCATCCACCGCTCCAACCTCATCGGCATGGGCGTGCTGCCGCTGCAGTTCGGGGAAGGCGAAAGCCGCAAGTCCCTCGCCCTTACCGGGGAAGAGACCCTGTCGCTGCGCGGCATCGCCGGCGGTGTCTCACCGGGGCAGACGGTCACGCTCGAAGTCAGCTACCCCGACGGCAGCACCCGCTCTTGCGAGCTCAAGGCGCGCATCGACACCGCCAACGAGGCCAGCTACTACGCCGGCGGCGGCATCCTGCACTACGTGCTGCGGCAGCTGATGGCGGGCTGATCGCTCAGGGCGGGGGGACGGCCTGGGCGGCGAGCTCCGGGATCCGGTCCGCCGCCCAGCTTCCCCGCACCCGCTCCGCACAGCCGGCCACTACGCTCTCCTCCACCGTCTCCGGGGCGCCAGGCTCCAGCGGGTCGAAGTGGAAGATGTACAGGCGCGAGGCAAACTCGGCAAAGGGCAGCGAGGACTCCCCGTAGCGCTCGCCGTGGCCGGCAGTACTGACCACCACCCCCTCGCCCCAGTCCTGGCCACCGTCGTTGTTCGGGTTGAAGAAGTACACGCGCATCTCCTCCTCCTGGTCCAGGGCGACGCGGAGGATCGTGATCGCGTGCCAGCCGATGAAACGCGCGGCGCTGTCGGTTACCGCGATGCCCGCCGGCTGCGGGTGAATGAGCGGCTGGTTGCCGTTGTAGTAGGGGTGGTAGCAGGCGAAGAAGTGGCGCAGGAAGTCCTCGAGGGCCGCCAGCTTGCCCGTGGCCACGTCCACGTTGATGCGAAAGCCGCGGCCGGCCCACCAGCCATGGAACTCCGGGTTCACCCAGCGGTGCGGGTCCTCCGCGCGGCCGACGCAGCGCTGCATCATCTGCGCGTAGATGTGGTCCAGGTGGGGGACCACCAGCAGCGATACCGGGTCCAGGTCGAAGCCGAGGAGCGGCGAGAGCACGGTGCCGCCGCCCCGGGAGGAAATCGCGTCGCCCTCGAAATGCATGATGATCTCGTCGTCCCGCGCTGCCCAGGCCACCAGCTGCAGCAGGTAGTCCGGCTCGGCGTAGGACCACATGGACAGGGCCCGGGCCGACTGGCAGGTCGGGTTATTGCCCTGGCCGATGCCGAGCGGCTGGCCGAGCACGGCGAGCACCCCGGCGAGGAGCTGCTGCTCCGGCGCCGGCGTGTCGCCGTAGGTCTGCAGGAGTCGCTCCCGCGCCGCAGGCGCGAGCACCAGGCGGAGCTGGCGCCAGAGCGCCGGCGCGACCGGCGGCTGGTACAGGATGCCCCGCTCCAGCAGCAGGGCCAGGCCGTAGAGCGCCTGGCAGCTCTGCGGGTGGATAGCCGCCTCCACCAGCGCGTGAACCAGCCCCTGGTAGCAGAGCAGGCAGTCGCGGCCCGTGCTCGACAGGCCCAGCACATCCGGCAGCAGCGAGCCCTGGTTGCTGTCCAGGAGGTGCCGCACCGCAACCGCGTGGTAGGGCGAGACGAGCCCGGTGTCATGCATGGAGCGCGCGAGCCCGCGGACCTCCCCCTGCAGGGCGACGGCGTCCATGGCCGCCAGCCGCTCCGCGTAGCCGGCGACACCCGGGTCCTCGCTACAGGCGCGGGTCGGCCCGTAGAGGCTGCTCACGAGCCGCTCGGCGCCGCGGCCGCTGCCGCCGAGATCAATAGCCGGGTCCTGCAAGCAGCGGGCGATCTGCGTGATCATCTCCCGCACCGGCTCCACCCGGATGGGCCGCTGCTCGAGGATCCGCCAGATCTCCGCGATGAGCTGGTCGATCACCTGCTCGAAACCGAGGCGTTCGACGATGAAGGCGAGCGATCGCCGCGCGATCGCCGCCAGGCGCTCGCCCTGCTGCCGCTCCGCCTCGCCGGCGATCCCGAACAGGATCGACAGGCTCAGCGCGACGACCCGCACGAGGTGGCTGTGGGCCGCCGCCGGCGTCAGCGGCAGTTGCGTGTAGCTGCCCTCGGCAATCGCCAGGAAGCGGAGCTCGCTGAGCACCTCGATCACTACCGTTGCGGCATCGGGGCTGGTGAGCGCCTGGCGGGCGAGGGCCGGTACGAGCCGGTCCGGCTGATCCCAGTCCGAGCCGCGGAAGATACCCGCCTCCACGAGCGCCGCTATGCGCTCATGGAGGAGCTCGAGCCCCCCCTCCTCGGCCAGGATCTGCCGGGCGGCGTCGAGGGCCCGGGGAACCTTCGCGCCATGGGTCACCCGGCTGGCGCCACGCAGTGCCTCCAGCGCGCCGTCCAGGCGCTCTGCCCGAAGTGCCAGCCGCTGCGCCGTCTCGTCTACAAGGCTGCTGTTTTCAACCATCGGCTGCCTCGCCGGGCCGGCGCCGACCCGCGTGCTCACACATAGAAATCCAACTCTTCCTGCGCCTTGAGCAGGTCGCGCAGCTTGTAGGGGTCCTCGCCCTGGAAGTAAACGAGCCCCCAGTGCGTGCCGAACGCCGTGCGCTTGGTCACGGTCTCCTCCATGGGCGGCGTGAGCTCGTGCGACTCGAAGTAGGGATGATCCTCCGTTTCCGGGGGCATCTCCAGCCGGCTGACCACGCGGCGGCGCGGATAGACACCGAAGCAGCCGGCGTAGGTCTTCGCGTCGACCACCTCCTTGGGGAAGAAAGCAGCGATCTCCTCGGCCGTCGCCTTCGGATCGAAGGCGAGGATCAGGCCCTGGTAGGCATTGAAGCCGTAGGCCCGCTCGAGCAGTTCGAAGACCTTGAAGCCCGGCGGCCGGTAGGCGACCTCGCCGAAGTACATGGTGCCGTCGCTGGTCACGAAGTATTCCGGGTGCAAGAAGCCGAAGTCGATGTCGAAGGTCTTGATTAGCAGCTCGATCTGCTGGCGGATCTGGTCGCGGTACTGCTCGAGGTCCGGCGTGGCGGGCACGAACACCGAGTAACCGAGGGTCACGTACTCCGAGATGTTGAGAAAGGCGATCTTGCCGTCGTGGATCCACGCCTCCACCGCGAACTCCCAGCCGTCGAGGTGCGACTCCATGAGCACGGGGAACTCTTCCTCCGGGATCGTATCCACTTCGTCCGGGGTGCGGATCACGCGGTGGCCGAGGCAGCCCGCCTTGTCGAAGGCCTTGAGGTGAATCGGGTCGTTCGGGTCGCCGTCGAGCTTGAGCAGCGTCTGGTTCACGCGCTTCAGGAAGCGGATAACGTCGTCCTTGTCGTGGGCTTCCTCGAAGATGCCGACGCGGATACCGCCGAGCTGGGCGCGCCGCTTCATCAGGGCCTTGTCGCGCAGCAGCATGGCCTGGCCGAACAGCCGCGGCTTGTCCAGGAGCACGGAGTTGATCGCACCGGCCCACTCCACCGTTTCCTCGAACAGGGGGATGGCCACGTCGACACCCATGTCCTTGAGGGTCTGGGCGATTTCCACGGAGCGGTCGTTCAGGCGTTCGAAATTCCAGGGCAGGTAGGGGATGTCGTGGGTCTGGCAGTACTCCTCGGCCCAGTCCGGGGCGACCACGACGTAGCGGCGATCGAACTGCTCCGCTGCCTCGATGGCATTCAGGCTCCAGCCCAGCAGGGCGACATAGCCTTTTTCGGGGTTGTAGTTCTCGGGGTTCAGGCTCTTCTTGTCATCGGACATGAGTCCTCCAGGGTGTGACTGAACCACCCACCCTAACGAGCGGGGGCGCAGATGCCAAATCCTCCACCCGGGGAGCGCTGGAAAATGGCCCGGCTTCGACTACGGTTATTAAGGCCATTTTCCGAGGAGCGCCACCATGACCCTGTTGCTCTTTCTCATCACTGCTCTCGTTCTCATTTACCGCGCCACGGACGCCAACCAGGCCCGCATCGCGATCGTCGTCGCCACCGGTCTCGGCGTGCTGCTGGACGGTATCGGCACCTTCACGCTGGTCCTCGCCGCGGTTCTCATCGGCGTCGCGCTCCTGCTCATGCAGCCCAACCCGCTGCGCGAGCGGTTCCTCAGCCGCCCGCTGCTGGGCCGCATCCGCAGCATGCTGCCGAAGCTCTCGGACACCGAGGCGCAGGCGCTGGAATCCGGCTCCGTGGACTGGGACGGCGAGCTCTTCTCCGGCAGCCCGGACTGGGACAAGCTGCTCAACGCGCGGCCCGCGCAGCTGAGCGAGGATGAACAGGCCTTCGTCGACGGTCCGGTGGAGGAGCTCTGCGCCATGCTCGACGACTGGGCCATGGTCCACGAGGACTTCGACCTGCCCGCGCCGGTTTGGGAGCGGATCAAGGCGGACGGCTTCCTCGGGCTGATGATTCCCGAAGCCTACGGCGGCAAGGGTTTCTCGCACACGGCCCACTCGGAAACGGTGATGAAGCTGTCCACGCGCAGCGTCTCCGCCGCCGTCACCGTGATGGTGCCGAACTCCCTCGGCCCGGGCGAACTGCTCCTCGAGTACGGCACCGACGAGCAGAAAGACCATTACCTGCCGCGCCTGGCACGGGGTGAGGAAATCCCCTGCTTCGCCCTCACCTCGCCGGTCGCCGGCTCCGACGCCGGCGCCATCCCGGACAAGGGCATCGTCTGCCGCGGCCAGTGGCAGGGCGAGGAGGTGCTCGGCCTCAGCGTCACCTGGAACAAGCGCTATATCACCCTGGCGCCGGTGGCGACGCTGATCGGCCTCGCCATCAAGGTCTACGACCCGGACCGGCTCCTCGGCGGCGACGAGGTCGTGGGCGTGACCTGTGTGCTGGTGCCCCGGGACCTCGACGGTGTGCACGCCGGCGCGCGCCACCTGCCCATGAATACGGTGTTCA
Organism: Pseudohaliea sp.; assembly: GCF_040217025.1. GTDB lineage: Bacteria > Pseudomonadota > Gammaproteobacteria > Pseudomonadales > Halieaceae > Pseudohaliea. The sequence goes on from NZ_JAVJOA010000012.1 coordinate 157,553, forward strand.
TGAACGGGCCCACCTGGGGCAACGATGTCTTCATCCCCCTGGAGCAGGTCATCGGCGGCCGCGAGGGCATCGGCAAGGGCTGGACCATGCTTCTCGAGTGCCTGTCCATCGGCCGCTCCATCTCCCTGCCGGCCCTCGGCACCGGCGCCGGCAAGCTCGCGAGCCTCGCCACCGGCGCCTACGCCTACACCCGAGAGCAGTTCGGCCGCTCCATCAGCGAGTTCGAGGGCGTTCAGGAAGCGCTGGAACCGCTGGCGGGCCACGCCTACCAGATGAACGCGGCGCGGCTGCTCACCGTCGGCATGCTCGACCGCGGCGTGCGTCCCTCCGTGCCCTCTGCGCTGCTCAAGTATCGCAACACGGACCTCATGCGCCGGGCCATCAACCACGCCATGGACGTGGTCGCCGGCCGCGGCGTCATCACCGGGCCGCGGAACTTCCTCGCACGCGCCTACCAGGCCGTGCCCATCGCGATCACCGTGGAGGGAGCCAACATCCTGACCCGCAGCCTCATGGTCTTCGGCCAGGGGGCGATCCGCTGCCACCCTTACATCACCCGGGAAATCGAGGCCGCGAGGGGCAGCGACAGCGTGCGCGGGGCCCGGGCCTTCGACGGGGTCTTCTATCGACACATGGGGCACACCGTCCGCAACGGCCTGCGCGCCCTGCTCCTGGGCTACGCCGGCGGCAGGCTCGAACGCGTGCCCTTCAAGGCGGACCTCGAGCGCTACTATCGCCAGCTGGCACGCTTCTCGGCGGCCTTCGCCCTGCTCACCGACGTCACCCTGCTTTCCGTCGGCGGCGGCCTGAAGGCGCGACAGCGCCTGTCCGGGCGCATGGCCGACAGCCTGGTGGCCCTCTACTACGCCTCGGCGGTGATCAAGTTCTGGCACGACCAGGGCTACCCGCCGGAGCAGAAGCCGCTGGTGGAATGGTGCCTGCAGCGCAACCTGGCGGACCTGCAGGACGCGCTGCGCGGCGCCGTGGACAACTTCCCCGTGCCCGCCCTGCGCCGCCCGCTGCGCTGGCTGGTGTTCCCGCCGGGGCACACGCGCCTCTCGGGCCCCGACGATACCCTTGGCCGCACCGTAGCCGCTGCCATCGTCGAGGACACACCGCTGCGCGATACCCTCGCCGCCGGCTGCTACCGCAACGAGAATCCCGACGACTCGCTGGGCCGCGTGCTGAACGCCTATCGCCTCGCCCGGGAAACGGCGCACATCCGCGACCGGCTGCACGCCGCGATCCGCAAGCGCGACGAGGACGAGCTCGACGGCATCGCCCTGCTCATGGGCCACCAGCGCGCGGAGCTGGTGAACTGGGCTGTGGGCGAAGGCATCGTGAAAGAGGAGGAGCGCGAACCGCTGCTGGCGGCGCTGACCGCCCTCTACGACGTGCTTCGCGTGGATGCCTTCGACCCGGACGGCCTGCGCGAACTCGCGCAGGCGGCCAAGGGCAAGCGCCGCGTGGTCGAGCGCCCGGCACCGCAGGAGCCGCTCGAAGAACCGGAACCCTACCCGGAGACCGGCAGCTATGCGGTCGAGGAGCGCACGACCGACGCGGACGCTGCCGAGGACGAGGAGAGCCGCGATCCGACCTCCTGAACCGCGGCAGCCCGCCTATTTCCAGGCGCCAAGGATGGCGCCCATGGCGGTCATGGTCACGACCCAGTAACCGCCGTTGACCAGCAGGTAGGCCCAGGGACGACGCTCGAAGAGCGCGACCACGCCGATAGCGAAGAACAACCAGCCGAAGCCCGTGAGGAAGCCGTACAGGGCACCGGAGGCCAGGGTTACCCCGGGCGCCGCGAGAAACATGGCCAGGCAGAAGGCCATGACCAGCAGGAACAGGAAGGCGAGCCCGAAGATCATCGCCTTGTTGCCGCCGGCGACCGTGGCATCGTCGAGACCGGCCGCGCGCTGCCAGGCAGCGCCGAAGAGCGCGGGCGCGTACCATGCGCCGCCGATGACGAAGCCGACCAGTGCCGCGACGACCACGGCGGGCAGATTGATGACGCTCGGATCCATGACCGTCCCCCCTCGCTTGTTATGGTTGTACGGGAAGCGTTGGCCAGCAGGGCCGCGCGGTCAAGAGCCATTCATCGCAGCACGGACTCATCCTGCCGCAGGGGCCGGCCCGGCACCCTTGCCGTGCCTGCCTACTCCCCGACGGACGTCTCGTCAGGGGCGGCCTCGATGCGCGTGCCGGGATTGAACTCGTCACTGAAAATCTGCCAGAAGGCCAGGAACAGCACGGCAATGAGCGGGCCGATGACAAAGCCGTTGATGCCGACCAGCGAAATGCCGCCGAGAGTGGACAGGAGGACCATCCAGTCCGGGAGCTTGGTGTCCCGGCCGACCAGGATCGGCCGCAGGATGTTGTCGGCAAGGCCGATGACCAGCACGCCGTAGGCAATGAGCACCGTCGCCGAGACGAGTTCGCCAATCGCGTACAGGTAGAGCGCGGCGGGCAACCAGACCACCCCGGCGCCGACGACCGGGATCAGGGAGAGCACGGTCATCACCACCCCCCAGAGGAGCGGGCCGGGCAGGCCGAGGATCCAGAAAATCAGCCCGCCCAGCGTCCCCTGGACGATCGCCACCAGCAGGTTGCCCTTCACGGTGGCGCGGGCCACCTCGGCAAACTTCTGGAACAGGTGCCGTTCGCGCTCGTCGCCGAGGGGCAGCGCATGGATGAGCTTCTCGACCAGGGCCCGGCCGTCGCGGAGCAGGAAGAAGGCGACGTAGAGCATGAGCGCCAGCTGCAGCATGAAACCGAAGGCCCCCTGGCCGAAGGCGAGCGCGTTGCGTGCCAGGAACTGGCTCGCGGTCACCGCCGCCTGCGCCGCATTCTCCCGCGCGGTGGTCATGTCGATATCCAGGCGCTCCAGGAGCGCCTGGACACCCGGGAAGGCCGCGCGGATCTTTTCGAGGTAGACGCCGGGCTGGAGCTGGCCCGCCTCGATCTTCTCGAACAGCGCCAACCCCTGCTGCAGGAAGGAGATCAGCAGGAAGAGTACCGGCAGTACGACCAGCACGACACAGGCCAGCAGCGTGACCAGGGCGATCGTGTTCGGCCGCTCGCCCCAGCGCCGGGACAGCCAGACCTGCACCGGGTGAAACAGCACCGCGATGATCGCGGCCCAGAGCATCGGCGCCAGGAACGGCCACAGCAGCAGGCCGAAGAGCAGCGTGACCGCCACCAGCAGGCTGAGGAAGGCCATGTGTTCGAGCTTCTCGCTCACCGAGGGCTCCGGAAGACAGGATCGAGGCGACATTATGCAGTGCCCGGCGGACCCTCGGCCACCGCTGCCGTCGGGCCTGCCGGGGAACTCGTGGTGCTACCGCCGGTCGAAGCTGATGACGGCGGGGCATGGCCGATGTGTTATGCTTGCGCCGGAACCTGGGGGCGATACGGATTCGACGGCAGTAACGAACCCTGAGGTGCATGCCGTGAGGGCAGCCAATCACGTAAATCCAAAGCTGCAAACCAATAGTTGCCAACGACGACAACTACGAGGTAGCGCTGGCCGCGTAAGCGGTCCATCGTGACCCTCATCTGGTGGCTTCGGCCCCAGCGGTCTTTAGCAAGGTGCCAGTACCGCGCTACTGACTGTCATAGAGAACTGGATCGCAGCCGGGCTCGCCCCGGGTCAGGCTGCTAAACATTAGCGGGGCTCGCCGACCACGTCCTGCCCGTCGGGCTGTGGAAGGCTAAAGCAATAGACGGAACCTAAGCATGTAGAGCCGAAGGCGGAGTACTGGCGGACGCGGGTTCAACTCCCGCCGCCTCCACCAAACGAATAAGGGGTGGCCCGACAGGGTCGCCCCTTTTGCGTTTGGTGAGACAGGCAAAGAACTGAAGCCGCGGCAAGGGACCGCATGGCGGAGGCAGAGCAATTGGCCGGTCGCTACATACTTATGGGCTCTGGTGACCACCGGCCGTCTTCAGCGCCTCCCGGAGGCGCGGCACCGCGAAGTCGAGGAAGCAGCGCATCTTGAGCGGCATCTGGCCGCGCGATACATGTACCAGGTGAACGGGCTGAAGTCCCGGCTCGTAGTCTTCGAGTACGGTCTGCAGCGCACCGTTTGCGAGTCCCCGGGCGGCCTGGTAGTGAAGCAGGCGCGCGACACCAACACCCTGGATGGCTGCCTCGGCGACAGCCTCGGTACTCGACAACGACAGGCGCGATGCCACCGGTACCTCGATGACCGCGGAGCCGCCCGGCACCCGGTAGCGCCACGAGGGCGACAGGATCGGGGCATCTACGGTAACGCAGGGCAGGCGCCGCAGGTCGTCCGGTCGTTCCGGACTGCCGTGCTCCGCGAGCAGCGCAGGGCTCGCACAGGTCACCGTGCGCATCTCCCCCACCTGCGTCGCGATCATGGTGCTGTCGGGCAATTGGCTGATGCGGACGGCAAGGTCGACGTGGTCCTCGACGATGTCGACGTTGCGATCGGTGAAGGACAGTCGGACGTTGATGGCCGGCCAGGTCGCCAGGAACTGAGCCACCAGCGGAAGTACGTGCAGACGGCCGAACATGACCGGCGCGGTGAGCGTGAGTTCGCCGCGAGGGGTGGTGTACTCGCCGGCCGCTTCGCGCTCGGCGTGCTCGACGTCCTCCAGGATGCGGCGCGCGGCGGCCACGTAGGCGGCGCCGACATCCGTCAGGGTAAGCTTGCGGGTGGTCCGGATCAGCAGGCGCGCGCCGAGGAGCTTCTCAAGATCGGAAACCTTGCGGCTGAGCGTGGCCAGAGGCACGTGCAGGCGGCGGGCAGCGGCCGACAGGCTGCCCTCCTCGGTGACCGTCACGAGCATCGCCATGGCTTCGAACCGGTCCATCGATTCTTCCATTTTCTGGAAAGGACGTTCTTGATTGTAGCGTATTCTCTTTATTTCCGGCTAGCGACATCATGGTCTCTACCGGGTCATGCCGACCCGACAAGCAATGGAGAAAGCCATGACACGCCTCAACATCCCCACCATCGAGAACGCCCCCGAAGCCACTCGCGCCACGCTCGACGCGGTCGAGAAACAGCTCGGCACGGTGCCCAACCTGTTCCGCCTGATCGCCAACAGCCCGGCTGCCCTCACCGCCTTTACCGGCCTGCAGGGCGCGCTCAGCCAGGCGCTCGACGTCAAGACGCGCGAGCGCATCGCGCTGGCCGTGGCGCAGGTCAATGGTTGCGACTACTGCCTGTCGGCGCACACCTATCTCGGGCTGAACCTCGCGAAGCTGGGTGCGGAAGAGATCGCGCTCAACCGGCGCGGCCACTCGGCGGACACCAGGGCGGACGCCGCGGTGCAGTTCGCGGCAACGGTCGCGCGCGACCGTGGCCACGTCGCCGATGACGCCATTGATGCCGTGCGCAACGCCGGCTTCAGCGATGCGCAGATCGTCGAGATCGTCGCGCTGGTCGCCGAGAACACCTTCACCAATTACCTCAACGAGGTCGCTCGCACCGAGATCGATTTTCCCGTCGTCCTCGCAGCCGACGCCGCCTGAGCCTCGCGGGGCCGGGACTACCTCCCGGCCCCGCGCTATCCCACCCACAGCGACGACAGGAGCACGGATATGTCCACGGGATTTCTGGCTATCGCGATCACTCCGAGCGTGCGCGCGGTACAGGCCGAGATGGGCAGCGAGGAACTTTGGCGGAAGCACACCGCGCACCGCGCTACCGATCGTTTCACCGACCGCGAGGCAGCTTTCATCGCCGCGCGCGACAGCTTCTACCTCGCCACCGTGTCGGAAACCGGCTGGCCGTACGTCCAGCACCGCGGCGGACCGCCCGGCTTCCTCAGGTGTATCGACGAGCGCACGCTCGCCTTCGCCGACTTCCGAGGCAACCGCCAGTACATCAGCGCGGGCAATGCCACCGCAAACAACCGGGCCTGCCTGTTCCTTGTGGATTACCCTGGGAGGGCGCGACTCAAGATCTACGCAAGGATGGAACTGATCCCGCTGGACGCCGATCCGACGCTCACTGCCGAGGTCGTCGTGCCCGACTACCGGGCGAGACCCGAACGGATTATCGTGCTCCGACTCGAGAGCTTCGACTGGAACTGCCCGCAGCACATTACGCCCCGTTTAAGCGAAGCGGAGGTCGCGGAGCGGCTGCGCCCGCTGCAGGATCGCCTGGCCGAGCTGGAAGCCGAAAATGCTGCGTTGCGCGCACGTCCGTGAATCAGGAGTCCATTGCCTGTAGCGGGGGCATCCCGCGCTCAGCAATCGAAACTATTGCTATCAGCTGCGTTGCAACTAGCTGCGCCATCACCAGGCTGCCCCGCCCGGGCCAAGGTCCGGGGGACCTCGCCCAACAGCAGGAGCAGTGACCAGCATTATCGCGGATCCAGCCTGATTCAGGCTGCCTCGGAGGAAGCACCCTGCAGGCGCTCCACCAGCGCGGGGATCTCGCTGAAGGCCTCACGCCTTGAAGCGGCGTGACGTTCATCGCCGAACTCCTGATACTCGATGGCGATGGAATCAAAGCTCTCGGCGCCGAGGTAACGCGAGCAGGTGCGAAGATGCGGCAACAGGTGATTGTGCGCCGCATTCTGGCCACCGGGCTCAAAACCGAACTCACCCCAGGAAGCCAATACCACGACCTGCTTGCCTGAGAGCAACGGCTCCAGGGGCTTGTCCCCTCGAGCGAGGTCGAAGCTGAAGGTCCGGTCAATGCGGACAATCTGGTCAAACCAGGCCTTGAGCGCCGCGGGCATGCCGTAGTTATACATGGGCGCGCCAATCAGTATAAGGTCTGCCGCTTCAACCTCGTCAATCAACTCATCGGATAAGGTCAGCACCTCACGCTGGGCTGCACTGCGGTCCTCACCGGCGAAGGCGGCGGCAATCCAGGCCTCGCTCACCGCAGGCGGCGGCGCCTGACCCACATCCCGCCCGGTCACACGGGCGCCTGGCTCGCGGTACATCCATTGGGCGACAAAGGCATCTGTCATTTGCCGGGTCAGGGAGCGCTCCTGGCGGGCGCTGGCGTCGATCCGAAGCAGTTGAGTCATGAGTTGTTCTCCGCTGTAGCTATAAATGAATAATGGTTAGTCAATGGTGTGTCAGATGAATTATTCACCCTTCAAAAGCTGCATGACAAAGGAGTAAATTCCACTAATAGATGAGCTGCATTCAGGTATAAATGTTCGCACGATTGCCACCGCTGCCCGCACTTCGCGCCTTTGAGGCGGCGGCACGGCTGGGCAGCTTCAAGGCGGCCGCCGACGAACTCTTCGTCACGCCTACGGCGATCTCGCACCAGATACGGTCCCTGGAATCGACCCTCGGTATGGGCCTGTTCGAGCGCAGAACGCGCAGCGTGGCATTGACGGAGGTCGGCCGTGCCCTGGCACCGGCACTGACCCGGGGTTTCCTGGAAATCCGCTCAGGCCTTGAGAACGCGCTCGACCAGGTAACGGTGATTCACCTCTCCACCACAGCGGCCTTCGCGACGCTGCGGCTGGTGCCGGAGCTACCCAGGTTCTACGAGCGTGAGCCCGAAATCCGGGTGAAGATTGACACCTCAACGCAACGGGTGGACCTGCACCGCGAGCGGGGCACCGACCTCGTCATCCGCTATAGCGCCCATCCGCAGGCGGGGCTGGCTGAGCTGCCGCTGATGGCGGAGCACTTTATTGCCATGGCGGCACCATCCCTGGTCGGAACGGACATCGCGAGGGACGGCATACTGCTGGCGACAAGCTGGCAACAGCCGGTGCTGGGCGATGTGAACTGGGCCCGCTGGTTCGAGGTCGCCGGGTTGCCCGCCTTCGAGGAGAGCCGGCTCGTTACCTTCGACGAGGAACTCTACGTATTGCAGGCGGCTATTGCGGGCCGAGGTATTGCGCTGGCGAGCTCTGTGCTGGCGGCGGACCTCCTGGCCCGGGGCCTGCTGCAACCCCTTGACTGTGCAGTGGCGTTGCCCGGCGCGAGTTACCGAGCGCTGGCGCTACCCAGGACCATGGAAAACCGAAAGATCCGTACCTTCGTGGAGTGGCTGAAGGACACCTTTGGCAGCGAGGTCAGCGCCGAGCCGCAAGCGGCTGCCGTCACCCACCGGAAGCCGCAACCACCGTCTTGAGCTCCCGCTGCCAGGCGGCCAGCGTCGCGTCGAAATCTTCCCCGTTCTCCTGCATCAGGGCTGCAAACTGGTTGCGGTAGGTAAGCCCGAGGTTGACCCCGTTCAGCGTGAGATTCTGGGCTGCCCAGGAATCGCCATCCTCGGCAAGGGCGAAGACCGCCTCATAGCGTCCGCCGGAGTCGGGGGCCATGAGCGCAGTCACCTGGGCCCTGCCCTTCACCTCCCTGACCGAGACAATAGCCAGCTCGTAGTCATCGAACGCGGCCAGGGCCTGCACAATCAGGCCGGCAAAGGAGCGCTGCAACGCCGCCTGGAAGCGCGTGATCTCCTCAACCCCGAGCGTAGAGCGGTACCTGCCGAGAACACCGGCCGAGATACGCTCCACATCGAGAGCAGCGGCAAGCAGCGCCTCTGTGGCAAGCAGCGCCTCTGTCGAGGGTGACACTTCGTCCGTTGATGCTCCGGTAGCGACGAGATCACTGACAAGCACCGTCACGAACCCGGCGGGGTCCACAGGCTCAGCGTCGGCATGCAACACCGAGACAATAAGAAACAGCAACGCGAGGGTGCTGCATGCAAGAATCCTCATAAGGTCCTCCCAGTTGGGCGATGGAAAAGCATCAGGAGCGCAGGCAGTAGCATGAGATTCGCGACGAGGGCGAGCAGCATCGCGAGCGCAGCCAGGCACCCGAAGTACGCCGTTGGTACGAACCGCGACAGCAGAAGCACCGAGAAACCGGCCATCACCGTCGCGGAGGTAAAATAGAGGGCCTGACCGGTAGTCCTGTGGCTCATCAGGACCGCCTGCCTGACCGAGCTTCCTCGCTGTAGCTGCGAGCGGTATCGGTGCAGGAAGTGGATGGCATCATCGACACCGATGCCGATGACGATCGCCGCAATGGTGATGGTCATGACATCCAGTGGAATCGCCAGAAAGCCCATGAAGGCGAGCACGAGGCCCGCCGCCAGCAGATTCGGCAAAAGGCCGATCACTGCCAACTTCCACGAGCGCAGCAGTAACGTGAACATGGTCAGCGTGGCCAGGAGCACGAATCCCAGCGTGGAAAACTGGGATTCGAAGAACAACTTGAGCATGTTGTTGAACAGGATTCCGATACCCGTAATATGGAAGTTGGCGCGCTCGATCCCCAGTTCTTCAACGGCGTGGCGCTCGATGCGGGAGATCAATGCTGAAAGCTCATAATCGGTAGCCGTCTCACGCAGGCGCGCGGAGATGCGGAGCTGCCCGGCGGCCGGCGAGGCCAGAGGATCGATCAGGCTGCGGCGAACGTCTTCGGGGATGGCGCCGAGCACGCCACTGAGAGCGACGTAGGAAAGTGGCTGGTTGTCGTTGAAACCCCGGGCCACCCGCTCGAAGCTGCTGACTGACAGCGTCTTGCCGATCGCGTCCTGCGAATCCAGGAACGCCTGCAGCCGCTCGACGATGCGAAGCTTTTCCGGTGTGAACCAGAACCGTTCTGGATAGGGGTCGGGCCCCGAGCCGTCGGAAAACGGGTCATCGAAAGGGTCGGCGAAGGCGTCCTCATCGTGACTCGCAGTGGACGTGAAAGCGTCAAACTGAAGGATGATGTCGAGTGGCACCGTACCACCCAGCTCCCGGTCGATCACCTCGAGTCCCTGGCGGATTTCCGTATCCCCCCGGAAGTACTTGGCCAGCTTGTTGCCGAGGGTCAGCTCCGACGCACCATGGACAGCGGCCACGGCGAGTACGATGCCGAGAACGACTATGGTTCTGCTGCGAGTGGTCGAAAGGCGCGCAAAAATCTCGCTGAGCCGCGGCGTTCCGTGATGCTTGCCGGGCAGCTTCTTACCAGGCAGCAGTACGAGAATGCTCGCAAAGAAGCTGTAAGTGACAACCAGCGATACGACGATGCCGACACACATCATCCAGCCAAAGGTGCGAATGGGGACAATATCACTCACTACGAGCGAGCCGAACGCAACCACCGTGGTCAGCGCCGTAAACACGCAGGGCGCCAGCTTGTCCTTCATTGTCTCGAAGGCGAGATCACAGGCCAGCATGTCCGACGCCCTCCCCGCGAGCTCGCGAAACGACGCGATGAGGTGGACCGTAAAGGAGACGGTCGTGATCGTGAGCAGTGCCACAAAGTTTGCCGACACAGCGGTCACGGGCTGACCCAGCGCAGCGATGACACCCATCGTCAGCCACACGGTCACCAGGGAAGTGCCCAGGGGGATAAACACCCACCTTAGCTCGCGGAAGAAGAAAAACAGCGCCACGGCAATCAGCGCGAGCACAGCGGCACCGAAACCCAGCATGTCGCTGCGAACGAACCGGACCATATCGGACGCCACCAGGGGTACGCCCCCGAGATAGATCTCCGCCTCGCCTTCATGGCTTTCCCGGATACTGCGTATCCCGGCGATGGTCGCCGCCAGTTCCTGCTGCGCGGTCTCCCTGGCCTCGGTCAAGGCAGCCCGGGCAAGCGCCCGTGCGTCGCCATCCCCTGCCGGATCGCTGGCGACGGCCTCCATGCGCACCCGGGCGTCGCGCAGGGTCTCGGATTCGTTCAGATTGACGACGATTGCCGCGAGACTGCCCTCGACGTTGACAAGCAACTCGCTGAAGACAGGGCTGTTCAGCAGTTCGTCGCGGGCGAGCGCGAAGTCGACATCGGTCGACCGCAGGGTACGAAACCCCTCGGCCAGCTCCGACAGGGGCACCGGTGGACTTCGCAGCAGGGGTGCATCCAGGAGCGATTGGACGCTGGCTACGGCTGCCAGCGCCTCCAGTTCACGCACCAGCCCGTCCACGAGCTTCACGCCGGCGCTGGAGAAGAGGTCTCTGGCCAGGGGACGAACAGTGACGATCAACGCAGGGGCCTGGGAGAAGCGCTCCGAAACCTCTTCGAAGAACAGAAGGTCCGGGTCGCCACGAGCGATCAGCGAATCTGAAGATGCGTCGAAGCGAAAATACTTGATCTGCGTTCCGGCGAGCAGGCAGAGGACGAACACAACGGCGAGTATCAGGATCGGCTGTTCGATGCAGCGCCGGTATCGAAGAGCGAGAATCGAGCGAAGGTCGAGGATCGACGATGCGCTTTTCATGGGCTAGAGCACTTCCGAAAGGAATGGATCATCGACGATCTGCCCGTCATTGATCCGATACGCCCGGTTCTGAAGGAAAGCATCGCGGAGGAACAGGTAACGATCGCCCTGCAGCAGACGCTCGGCTCCGAGGTAATCCGACCTTGTCTTGATGATCCAGAGTGCAGCAGTGACATTGCGTGCCGCGCGGCTGTCAAAATAGGAAGGGGGCCAGCCGTAGATTCCCGCGATATCACCGATACCGTCTCGGGCAGTGCTCGGCCCCCAGAACGGCACCATCAGGAACGGGCCTGGCGGCACGCCCCACACAGCCAGGGTCTGACCGAAGTCCTCGCGGTGCTTTTCGAGCCCGGCGGCGGTCGCCACATCGAAAAGACCTGCCACCCCGACCGTGGTGTTGACGACGAAGCGGGCGAGGTCACTGGCAAACAGCCCGGGCTTGCCCTGCAGTAGCTGGTTCACCGAGGTCCAGGGTTCCTGAAGATTGCCAAGAAAATTGGAGAGCCCCGCCTGCGCGAAGGCCGGTACCACGGCCCTGTAGCCCCCGGCGATCGGTTTCAGGACGGCACTGTCCGCCGCGTCGTTGAACTTCAGAACCCCGCGGTTGAACGGCTCGTAGGGGTCGCCCGATGTCGCGCAGCCTGCAAGCAGGAGAAGCACACCGAGAGCGAAGCAGCGAATCACGGCGCTCAGACCAAAGGGCGCACGAACGTCATCGGTGACTGCGCAGCGAGGATGTTGAACCGAAAGCAACGTCGGTCTCCCCTAGTGCCGGGCCGGGCGCGTCAGACGGTCGAAGGACAGCAGGCCACCACCCCAGATGAAGATCTGCAGCAGGAGGATGCCCCAGATGTAATGCAGGTTGAGCGCCGCGGGCGCCAGCTCTTCCAGGCTGACCACTGCAACGGCATTGACGATGAACAGACCCGCGGCCGCGAAGCGACTGGCAAACCCGGCCAGCAGTAGAATGGGTAAAGCAATCTCACCCGCCGTAGCCAGCCAGGCAGCCACGTCAAAAGGCAGCAGGGGGACGCTGTACTCGTACTCAAACAGGAAGAGCGTAGTCTCCCAGTCGCGGAGTTTCGTGAGCCCTGAGGCGAAGAAGACCCACGCCACGTAGAAACGTGCTGCCGCCTGGGCGAGAAAGGCCCCGTTCACAAGCGGCTCTGACAAGCGATAGTAGCCCCGGGCCAGTGACTGAAAGGTGAGTTGCATGATGTGCCTCCTAGATCAGGTAGAAACGGTGGATGATGTTGAATTCGATGGCCTGTTCCAGCCACGCAGGAAAGTCGAACCCCTCGCTCGTCAGCTCATCGAGCAGACTGCCGATGGGGCGACCCGCACGTAGCCCAAGCAGGAACGCGTAGTCCACGGGGTCGATGTACCGCTGCTCTACCCGGAACTCGGGCCGGTAGACGAGCATCGGACGGGGAGTTCCGGCGACCTTGAGGTTCGCACCGGAAGCGGCCGGGGCCGCATGCCAGTCAAAAATTTCGACCAGCGGGAAGACGGAGCTGATCACACCCACGTGCCGTGCGAGGGCGATCCCGACCTCATCGATGGGATGAGCTTCGAGCAACGATGCCGTAGAGGCATCGAAACGATTGTCAGCCGCCCGGTCGGCTCGATGACGCAGCCAATCGAGTTCAGCAACCGGCGCGACAAAGGGAAACTGCTCTCCTTTCGCGGAGTTCCCGATCAGACGCGGGAATTGGTCGCCCCACTCCCCCCAGTCACCCCTATCGGGCGGGTGAAGCGCCAGCAGTTCTCCTGCCAGCGCCGCGAAGGCCGTCTGACCCAGCACACGCTGCACCGTTGGGTAGGTCACGCTGAGGGCAGCTGTGGCGACGGCCAGCAGGTTCCGGCGGTAAACGTCGATGCCCTGCCCCCGCTTCATAGGACCACCCCGCGCCGCAGCATCGAAGATCAGCGTCACCAGCCGGGACTGCTGCTCGGCCAATGACAGCTCGCGGCTGTTCATCTTTCTCATCAGAAGTTACCCCGAGCAGCCGGATCAGCGCTGCCGATGTGCCGGGCGCGCTGCGCCTGCTCCTGCAGCACAGTCCACTCGGGCAGGTCCTGGTCCCACTCGACCAGTGTGGGAACCATGCCCAGGCGCCAAAGGGCGTAGTCGTATACCTGCCAGGCCGCTTCCGATACCGGCGCGCTGTGGTCGTCGATCGCGAGCTCTCCGCGCTGCACGGGTGAATACCCGGCCAGGTGAATCTCACCGACAGCCGCGCCGGGAATCTCGTCGAGCCAGGACTTCGCAGCCTCGATCGGGCTTGGACTGTCCTGGTTATGGGCGTTTACAAGCAGGTTGTTGATATCGACCAGCAGCAGGCAACCGGTGCGCTCAACGAGGCGACAGAGAAACTCTGCTTCACCGTAGTCAGGCTCCGCCTCATCGAGATAAGAGGTGACGTTTTCTACCAGAAGCGGTCTGCCGATAGCCTGCTGAACACGGTCAATGTTGACTTCCAGCACGGCAAGGGATTCGGCCGTTCGCGCAAGGGGTAGCAGGTCACCGGCATGCACCGGCCGGCCGTCGATATCCACCCAGCTGAAGCAGAGATGATCGGAGACAAGCAGAGGATCGAAGCGCGCAACCAGCTCGGCGAGCTTCGCCACTGCTTGCTCGGACGTACCGACCGCCGAGCCGAGGCCCAGGGCCGTGCAATGCAAGCTGATGTCATAGAGTTCGCGGGCGTGCTCCAGCACGGCGAGTCTTGCACCGCCATCGACAAAGAAGTTCTCCGCATGGACCTCGACGAAGTCGACATCGGCCTCGCCGGAAAGAGCCGCCTCGTAATGCGGATGCCGCAGCCCGACGCCCACCAGCGGTGCTGTTGTCCGGCTGTTTCCTGCTTCCGCGTTCATTGTCCTGTGCACCTTGTTCAGCTAGAAGGCGTAGCGGCTACTGGCGGTCTCAGCCGAGGGCACGGCAACCAGGCGATTACCGATGATTTCCACCTCGTCACCGATGAACCAGGTTGCCTTTGGCGAGCGCACGGTAACTTCCTTTCCGTCCGCTTTTCTGACCCGGTACGCCGTATCGCCGACGCCGATCGCTTCCTGGCTCTTGTCGCCCAGCACCCAGCCGAGTCCGCCCCCGATCAAGGCACCTACCGGGCCACCAGTGACGGCTCCTCCCAGGAGGAATCCCGAAATACCGACCGCAGTTTTTGCCGGTGCGGTATCGATCACGTGTCCGGTGACGGTGTCTGCAGCCGCAGTCGCCGACGCCAGCAATGCGGCCATGAAGGCCACTTTCTTTAGCTGTTCCATGTTTACTTGCCTCTTCGTCTGGACAGAGGCGCCGATGGCGCCTCGTGGTTCAAGGTGATGTTTATGGCCAGGCCTAGCCTTTCTTTTTGCTGGCCTCGTAACGCGCCTTGGCTTCTGTCTTGAGCATCCCGCCCAGATCCTCGCAGGTGCCCTTGTCCACCAGTTTCCATTCGCCAGGGTCCTTATCGACCGTGGACTGGCCGGCGCAGGAATGGGTTCCGGCCAGGTTGCCGCAATCGTTCTGGCCGATGCCGGCGATGCCGTAACACTTCTCCTTGCCGGCCGCGCTTACGGGTGCGACCACCAGGGTGGAGAGGGCTGCCGCCAGGGCGGCGCTTGCAATCAGTTTCTTGTCCATAACTGTCTATTCCTTCAGCTGTGTCTTAAAAAAGGGCCCCGAAGGTCCTGGGGAGGGGCTCAGGGGAAGGAGCTTGGAGTCTCACACCTCTCCCGTAGAACGGACCCTCGAAGGCCAATAGGGGACCGGTTCAGTCAGTCTTCATTGACTTCGGCAACCGTCAGGTTGTGAATGCCGGACCAGTTGCGCTCGGCGGTCGCGATGTTGCCCGGTACATCCTCGAACCACTTCTTCTGGACCTGCTTGTTGAGGTTCAGATACAGCTTGCCGTCCTCGATGTGCCAGGCCATCGGATCGACGTCCAGCTTCTTGTTGAGAGCTACCCCCATTGCGCAGTAGCCCCCGAACTGCGGTGCGTACTTGGAGGGATCGGCGCGAAAAACGTCGCGATTCGACTCCGATGCGAAGTGGTAGATCGCGTCCTCGTAAGAGGCGCTGTACTTCGACTTGCCCTTTGCCGGGCCGGAACCCGAGAAATAGGCAACCGGATCGTAGCCATGAATCGCCAGGTCATTGGCGTCAGCGTTGATGTGGACATCCGCCGCGAAACTGCCGGCGGAAAGGGCGACCGCGATAACCGCGGTAAAACGCTTCAGGGTCTGAAAAAGTTTCATGTCGTGTGACTCCTTGTTACTCGTCGTGGATAAGTGAGTGTTGCCGGTACTGCGTGGCTGCAGTCATCGCCGGCAGCGGGTCGCTGCAGGCGCGTGACATCAGCTCGGATTTTTCTGCATCGCGATCCTCCCCTTTCTCGTCCTTTGTACTGACCATGGATGGCACGACCTCTGGAGCAAGCGCCGGGCCCCAAGGCACGACGCTGACCCGCTCAGGAGCGATCGTCCGCAGCGAAAAGCTGCCGCTGGTCCTCGCGAATCGCGACTTCATTGATGCTGGCGTCACGATTGTTCATCAGCCCGTCGTCGTCGAAGGTCCAGTGCTCGAGGCCGAACGCGCGAAACCACTGGCCGCTGTCGTCCCGGTACTCGTAGTGAAACTTCACGGCGATCCGGTTGCCGGTAAACGTGAACAGGTCCTTGCGCAGGCGATAGTCGAATTCCCGCCGCCACTTGCGCTGCAGAAATGCCTCGATCTCGCCACGCCCCCGCAGAAACTCGTTGCGGTTGCGCCAGCGGGAATCCTCCGTGTAGGCCAGGGCAACCGTTGCGGGGTCCCGCGTGTTCCAGAGGTCCTCCGCTCGCTGGACCTTCGCCAACGCCGTTTCGCGGGTGAAGGGGGGCCTTATCTGTTCAGTCATGGTGTGCCTCGCTAGGTAAACCGATCTGTCTATCTTGAGGTAAAGGTAGACCGATCTGTTTAGCTAGTCAACGCGCCGACTAGACGTTTTTGTTATATAAATCTGCAGTTTCTCTCGATTTATCTTTGAAAAAGGGCAAATGACCGACACTGACGATTGAGTTAAGGTGTCAAGTAGATATACTGATCGGTGTATCTAGAGGAGCGACGATCATGCCGTCACCGTCAAAGCGAGACCAGATAGTCGACAAGGCGTTGCAGTTGTTCTATCGCCAGGGCTTCAACGGCACGGGCGTCGACACCATCATTACCGAGGCCGGCGTTTCCAAGAAAACCCTCTACAGCCATTTCCGAACCAAGGATGAACTCATCCTTGCGACGCTACGCAAGCGGGATGAACTGTTTCGTAACAACCTGATGCGCGAGACCGAACGGCGAACTTCTGACCCGCGCGAGCGGTTGTTTGCCGTGTTCGACTTTCTTACCGGCTGGTTCCACGAGGAAGGATTCAGCGGCTGCATGTTTATCAATGCCGCAGCAGAATTTGCCGAACCAAGCCACCCCAGCCACAAGATTTCCGCGGAGCACAAACGACTCGTCGAGGACTACATCCGCCAGCAAGCGGAGTTGGCCGGGGCAAAAGACCCTGCTGCACTGGCTGGTGAACTCAACCTGCTCATGGAAGGCGCCATCGTGTATGCCTACGTGATGGGCGACAAGGAAGCGGCAGCGCGGGCGAAGCAGATGGCGAGGCCATTCGTCGAAAGACAGCTGGCCTAAGCGGCCGCCACAGGCAATGCAACCAAGGAGGAACACCCATGAGCGAGAGCAGCTACACACCCCCGAAGGTCTGGACCTGGGACAACGAAAGCGGCGGTCGCTTTGCGGGCATCAACCGCCCCACCGCCGGCGCGACACACGAGCGGGAACTGCCCGTCGGCGAGCATCCGTTCCAGCTCTACTCTCTCGCAACGCCGAACGGCGTCAAAGTTACGGTCATGCTGGAAGAACTCCTGGCTGATGGTGTTGCCGAGGCGGAATACGACGCCTGGCTGATCAACATCCAGGAGGGCGAGCAGTTCGGAAGCGGCTTCGTCGGGATCAACCCCAACTCAAAGATCCCTGCGCTGGTAGATCACAGCGGCCCCGATCCGGCGCGGGTTTTCGAGTCTGGCGCCATTCTCCTGTACCTTGCCGAGAAGTTTGACCGGTTTGTTCCCACGAGCCTCACCGCGCGCGCAGAGTGCTACTCCTGGCTCATGTGGCAAATGGGCAGCGCGCCCTTCCTCGGCGGCGGCTTCGGGCATTTCTACGCTTATGCACCGGAGAAGCTGGAATATCCGATCAACCGCTATGCCATGGAGGTGAAGCGGCAGCTCGATGTGCTCGATCGGAACCTGGCGGGGCGCCGCTACCTTTGCGGCGACGAGTACACGATCGCCGACATAGCGACCTTCCCCTGGTACGGCGCGCTGGCCATGGGGAAGCTCTACGACGCAGCTGAGTTCCTCGACGTTGGTTCCTACCGCAACGTGCTGCGCTGGGCCGAAGAGGTCTTTGAGCGCCCCGGCGTGATCCGGGGCCGACGCGTGAATCGTGCCTGGGGCCCGGAAGAAGAGCAGGTGCTGGAGCGCCACAGCGCTGCTGACCTCGATAGGCACGCACAGCGCTAGTAGTCCACCCGCGCCGGCCAGCCCATCCAATGTCGAAGCAGCCCCCGGTGCCACGCTGAGAACGGCGTTATTCCAGCTCACCAGGAACCGCACGTGCGGGTGAACTCGAGCCTGGACGCCGACAGCTGATTCGGACAGCTACACATCGCTCTGTGGCAAAAGCTCGACAGCCAGCATCTGCCTGCGAGGGTGCGGGCGTAGCTCAAAGCGTAGGTAATGTTGCCTGCAAACAAACAGATCGGTTGTCCGCGATAGCCGAAGGAGTTTCGTCATGGCACAAGCAGCAGTACCCATTCTCAATCTCCTGATCCTGGGTTCCTTCATGGCCTACGGTGTGTACCAGCTTCGTCAGTCCGAAACTGCGCTGACCCGGGTACGCATCGAGGACAAGGACGAAAGGCACTGAAGCTAAGCGGGCCGGCGAAAGTCGGCCCGCTCTCAGAGCATCCACGAGCGGACGTTCCGCGCACTGGCGATCGCGGATACCGTGCGGATACCGCGACGGGTATCGCAGGGATGCATCAAGCACTCGAGCGTGACGACCCTGCCCGCAGCCTGTGTTCCTACCGCGTGAGCGAAACGTGAAAGCAGGGCCACGGCGCGCCGAGGTCGATTTCAGCCGTCTCGATCGCTTTACAACCGTAGGAAGGTGAAGTCGCCGCCACGTTCTACGGTCACCGGACCGTGGCAACGCCGGACCCGATGCAGTTCGCCATCAAGGTTGAGCTCTCCGTCCAGCCGTAGCGACAGGCGGTGCCCCGTGTAGCTGTAGAAGCCTTCGGCTGCGCACAGGCTAGTCCCGGGTCGTCCGGCGAGCAGCCGCGGCAGCCTGCGAAGCAGGTACTCCGCATCTCCGCCAATGACCGTAGTCCTGACGGCACCGGCTCCCTCTCCCCAGAACGGCCGCACGCCGCAAAACAGGCGCGGAAGGCTGCTGACCAGCAGAATCGAAGCGGACGCCTCTTCCAGAACCGCATGGCCGTCCAAGGAAAGGCAAAGCCGAACCGGACGCTTGAAGCGGCAGTCCCCCCGACTGAGACCCCAAAGCGTGCGCGCCACGGCGATGGCGAGGCCGGCGTTGTCGCGGAGCCCGCGGGCGTGGAGCTTGCGGTGCGCATACTCGGTGCCCTGGATAACCGCACCGGCGCCGACGAACATGCCGTAGGCATTGTCGCGACCGTCGGCGAAACGCACCCTCAGGATCGGCCTGCTGAGCATTTCGCATGCGCCCCGATGCCGCCCGGCAGACCAGTCAAACAGCCGCCTGGCAGCCCTAGTCAGGCTGCCGCGTACGCCCAGCCGGCCCGCGGTCATGTTGGCGGTGCCGCCTGACAACAGGGCCAGCGGAAGGCGCCTGGAGAACGGCTCGTGCTCAAGGAGCTCGCCGAGAACCCGGGCCACGGTGCCGTCACCGCCGTTGATGGCCAGCACATCGATCTCGCGCCGGGCGAACTCGGCGAGGGCTTCGCGCACCTCCCCGCCGTGTCCCGTGGGCAGGTGCGTGACGTGAGGGTAACGCTGCGCAAGAGCCTCCAGGCGATCGAGTTGGCGACGGTTGCGGCCGCTGTTGGCGTTGCTGAGCAAACCCAGGCGCAGAGTTCCCTGGCGCAGGGCCGCAGGCGCCTCGCCCTGGACCTCGCCTTCATCGAACGCGGGCAGGGGCCAGCGGGCGACGGCACCGCCGGCCAGCAGCCCCTTCGGCTCCGCGGCGGTCATTTCGATCCCGGCGGCAGCGTGCCGCAGTCAACCCGCGGGCCGCACCCCGGATCAAGGTCTGCGGCCGGCGCTTCGCCTACGGTGACCAGCACGAGCAGCAACGCGTAGGCGTTCAATTCGAGTAGCTCCTCAAAGAGGCGGTTCGGGACCGCCAGCTGAACCAGCCCCTTGTCCAGCGCAGCCGCCGCAAGAACGAGTCCCGTGGCCAGCGGCAGCAGGAGGCCGGCGCCGGCGAGAAGGAAGCGGAGCATTCGGGCCGGCTCCCGGTAGAGGCAACGCAGGAGCAGGTAGAGCAGGTACCCGTAGCAGGCCGGGAAGACCGAGTACTTGAGCAGGTAAGAGAGCTGGTGCAGCAGGCTGCCGGGGGCAATCCAGGCCTGGAAGTCCGCCTCGCGATAACTGATCGCCAGCAGCGCCAGGGCCAGCGCGCCGAACACCCGGCGCCCGAATTCATCCACTGCCACGACCACGCGATGCCAAGCGAGCAGCGCTGCCAGTGCCACGAGCGCCAGCTGGCCGTACTCGAGCACGCTGTTCTCCTGGTAGGCCTCCGCCAGCGCTCCCCAGGGAAGCCGGGCGAGCAGCAGGTCCACGGCGAGCAGACCAGCCAGGGAGAGCGCCACCATGGTCCTGCGCATCAGCACGGCATGGCCCGGCCAAGGAGATCGCGGATGCGCCAAAGGGCACGGAGCTCATCGGCAGCCGCGGCAGGCCGCGAGGTCGCTTCGCGGGTGTAGGCGTCATCGCGATTCAGCCAGGCGGCCCCGCCGCCCGCGACCAGCTGCCGCTGGATGACGCCGATATCGCGCTGCATGTACGCGGGCCCGAAGAGGTGGGCGAGGCGGTCCCGCAGCGCGTGATAGCGAAAGGCTGCGCGCAGGCGCTGCAGCGATGTCCCGCCAGCGGGCAGGGGCTCGGCGAGATCGTAGATGAACAGCGGCTTGCCGGTCACGCTGGCCTCGGCAAGCATCGACACGCTTTCCCCCGTGGTGACGAGCCTGTCCGCTGCACCGAGAAAGGCGAAATAGGGGTTGTTCGCTGCTCCCTCCTGCCAGCGATATAGATAGCTGGGCACCGTGAGCTCGGCAGCGAAGGCCTCGAAGGTCTCCGGAGCCGTCCGCGCACTGTCGGTAACCAGCAGGGACCCCCCTTCCGCCCGTGCCCGGTCATTCACCAGGCGCCCGAGCTCGGCGCCCTTGCGCGGATTGAACACGAAGGAGCCACTGTTACCCCCGAGCAGCACCACCGTACGAGGGCCCGGCAGACGGCTGAACCGCGGTGCCCAGGCCGCCGCTTCCACGGCCAGTCGCTCGCGCGTGACGCGGTGCAGGGGCATACCGATCACCAGCACGTTGTCCCGCTCGGGCAGCGCGTACTGCGGCGTACTGATGACGAGGTCGAAGGCCTCGAGCGGCGCCCAGGGGCGGCCCATGTGCACGAGGCGGGTGCGTCCCCCGGCCTGCCGGCGAATCCAGCGCGCCACCGGCTCCATCTCCCGTCCAGCACTGACAACGAGGTCGGGCCAGGGCGGCGCCAGCGGCGTGCTGCGGCGCCGGTCCACGCCCGCCACAAGCAGGTTGCTGGAGCGGGCAGCAATGATCTTCGGTAATAGTACCGGCGAGCGGTAGACGACCCGTTTCCGGGCCGCAGGCAGGCCGAGTAGTTCCCCCAGGGCGACGACCTGGTTGTTGTCCCCCGCCCGGTCGCTCTGGAGAAGCCAGACCCTTGTTTCTATAGGCTTTTCAAGGCAGGCGGCTTTCAGCGGTGCGGTCATCGGTCCCCGGCTGGTCGGTGAAGGTGGCGCCGAAACTAGCCCAGGGCACAGGCCCGGCAATCCTCCCCGGGGGCTTATCCGGCGCCCCGGACCCGTTTGCTACCGTGCGCGCCGTGCAAAGGACACCGACAACCCACGCGCCATGAACGCCCGACCGGACAGCGCCCCCTGGCCCCGACGCCTCGCCTGGCACGCGCAGGCACTGCCCCTCGGCATGTTCTGGGCCTGCTCGAGCCTGCTCCCGCCGCCGCTCGCCGCCGCGGCCGGGAGCAGGCTGTTCCGCTGGCTGGGGCCGCTGACCCGCAAGCAGCGTTTCGTCGCCCGCAACCTCGAACTCGCCTACCCGGAACTCGGCGCCGCGGCACGCGACGCCATCGCCCGCGATGTCTGGAGCAACTTCGGTGCGGTGCTGGCCGAGTATCCCCACCTCGGCCGCTACGCGGCACCGGGTGCGGGGGCGCTGGAGACCGAAGTGCACCCGGCGACCCGGATGCTGCTCGACGCAGGTCGGCCCGCGGTCTTCGTCACGGCTCACCTGGCCAACTGGGAGCTGCCGGGGCTCGCCCTCAGCCGCCTCGGCATCCCCCTGAGCGTGGTCTATGCGCCGCAGAGCAACCCCCACGTGGACGCCATGCTGCAGCGCCACCGCAGCGCTCTCGGCTGCGACTTCGTGCCGAAAACCGATTCCATCCGCACCCTGCTCGCCGCATTGAAGGCGGGCCGTTCCGTGGGCCTGCTCTCGGACCAGCGCACGGATTTCGGTGAGCAGCTGCCGTTTTTCGGCCGGCCGGCCATGACTGCCATCAGCCCGGCCTGGCTCGCCCTGCGCCAGGGCTGCCCGCTGGTGCCGGTGCGGGCGGGACGGCGCGCCCAGGGGAGCTACCGCGTCCGTGTGCTTGCGCCGTTGGTCGGAGACGACGCGTCCCGCGCCGGTGTGCTCGCGCTCAGCCGGCGGCTGAACGCGCTGTTCGAGTCCTGGATCCGCGAGCGGCCCGGCCAGTGGCTGTGCATGCGCCGGCGCTGGCCCGGCCGCATCGAGGCCTGAGCGTGCGACTGCTCGGCGACATCTTCCGACGCTACCCGCTGCGCGGCGCCCTGCTGCTGCTCGCTTTGCTCCTCGCCAGCCTCGCCGAGGGCGTGGGTCTCGGCAGCCTCCTGCCCATGCTCACGGTGGCCGTGGAGGGCGAGGCGGGCGACGGCCCGGGCTACGCGGTCGTGCGCTGGCTCGCAGCCGCCGGGATCGAGCCGGAGCTGGGCCCGCTCCTCTTCCTGATTCTTCTCGGCATCACGCTGAAGAGCGTGCTCCTGCTCCTGGCCCACGGCCAGGTCGGAATCACGGCAACGCGCTTCGTGACCGCGCTGCGCCACGAACTGCTGGCCAGCACGCTCGCCAGCCGCTGGAGCCATTTCCTCCAGCTCCCCGCCGGCGCGCTCACCAATACGGTGAGCATGGAAACGCAGCGCGTCGCCACCGCCTTTCTCGCCGGTATCAACGCCGTGACTTTCCTGCTGCAGGCGCTGGTCTACGCCGCCGTTGCCGTCGCGATCTCCTGGCAGGCAACGCTGGTGGGCCTGGCCACGGGCGTCGTGGTCATCGGCACCTGCAGTCTTCTCGTCGCCGCGTCGCGCCGCGCCGGGCACCGGCAGACGGCGTCCATGCGCGACCTCGCCGGGCAGCTCGCCGATATCCTGCTCTCCGCGCGGCCGCTGAAGGCCATGGGCCGGGCATCCCTCGTGGAGGCGGCGCTGGTCGGCGAGAACCAGCGCCTGGACCGCGCCCTGCGGCGGCAGGTCGTGAGTGCGGCAGCGCTGACCGCCGGCCAGGAGGAGCTGTTCGCCATCGTCATCGTCGCCGGCCTCTACCTGGCCCTGGTGCCGCTGCAGATGCCTTTCTCGACGGTGCTGGTGCTGGTCCTCGTGCTCGGCAGGATGCTGGCGCAGCTGGGCAAGGTGCAGAAGGAGTACCAGAGGGTCGCGACCGGCGAGAGTGCCTACCTGTCCTGCCTAGGCACCATTGCCGCGGCGCGCGCTGCGGGCGAGCGGGGAGGATCGCGCCCGCCGCCACCGCTGCGCCGGGGCATTACCCTGGACAACATCCGCTTCAGCTACGGCGACGCACCGCTCTTCGACGGGCTCGACCTGCATATTGCCGCCGGCACCCTGACCACGCTGATCGGTCCCTCGGGATCGGGCAAATCGACGCTGCTGGACCTGGTGCTGGGCTTTGCGACCCCCCAGGCAGGGCAGGTACTGGTCGACGGCCAACCGCTGCAGGAAACCGCGCTGGCCGCCTGGCGACAGCAGGTCGGCTACGTGCCGCAGGAAACCCACCTGCTCCATGACAGCGTGCTGCACAACGTCACCCTCGGCGACCCGGGCCTCGGTCCCGCCGATGCCGAGCGGGCGCTGCGCGAGGCCGATGCCTGGGACCTCGTCGCCCGGCTCCCGGGGGCGCTTTCGCACGTGGTCGGCGAGCGCGGCGGGCGTCTCTCCGGGGGCCAGCGCCAGCGCATTCTCATCGCCCGGGCCCTGGCTCACCGCCCCCGGCTGCTGATCCTGGACGAGGCGACCAGCGCCCTCGACGACTTCAGCGAGGCGGCGATCTGCCGGACGCTCCAGCGCCTAAAGGGCAGGCTCACGATCCTCGCCGTTTCGCACCGGCCCGCCCTCGCCGAGATCGCCGACCGCGTCTACCGCCTGCCGGCCCCGGACACGACTACCGCGGCCTTGACCGCGATCAAGGTTGCGCAGGATTGCCCGCCTGCCGGCAGGGCGAATCCGGTACCCTGAAACGCTAGACTCCCAGTGGAGGATTGACTGTGCTCGAAGAAGCTCTCACCAGCGCCGAACTCGGCATCTGCATCAAGGACGCAAGCCGGCTCGTGCTCGCACAGAATGACCGCTGCCGCAGCATCTGCGGTGACCGCAGCGGCGCGGTGTGCGAGGACGGCTGCATGGCCCTGCACAGGGACGACGACAGCCTGCAGTGGCCCGACTGGGGCACGTCCGTTCACCGCAATGCCCGCATCGATGACGGCCACTACGACGTGACGCTCATCTGCAGCAGCGAGCGGGTCGTCACCCTGCTGCAGCCGCTCGAGAAGAAGTACCAGGAGGCCATGGCCTACTACCGGGCCCAGGACCTCACCCCGCGGGAACTGGAGGTGGTTTCCCTGCTCCTGCGCGGCCGCAGCAACACGGAGATCACCGCCGACCTCGGTATCAGCCACGCCACCCTGCGCACCCACCTGAACCGCGTCTACAGCAAGCTGCGCGACCAGGGTATCGACACGCACTTCCTGCCCCGCCGGCGCACTGCAGCGGGCCAGTAGCTCCCGCAATCCGGGCCTGAAAACAAAAACGCCGCTGCCTCTCGGCAGCGGCGCAGGTTGTGCCGGGAAAGCCTCAGGCCGGCGCGGGCGCCACGCCGTTCGGGGCCGCCTCGATGCGGCCGCGCTCGAGGTCTTCCACGGCCTGGCGCACCGCATCGATACGGCGCTTGAAGCGGGTATCAGTGGGTAGGTGGTGGTCTGCATCGAGGCCTGCCAGCACCGAGGCGACCTCCTCTTTGAGACCCGTCACATAAACATGCTTGCCGGCCTCGGTTGCATCCGTGGCGATCGTTTCCACCGCCCGGGCCGCCGAAACGTCCATAAAAGGCACGCTCGAGAAGTCCAGCACCAGCGCCGCCGCGCCGCGTCCCTTGCGGGTGCGCTCGCGCACGTGGTGGCCGAGGTCCGCCGCGGCGCCGAAGCTCAGCGGGCCGCCGAAGTCGAACACCTGCACCAGGCCCTGGGCGCGCTTGAGCAGCGCCGCCTCTTCCTCGGAGTCCGGCTCGAACTGCATCTCGCGGATCGCCCGCGTCTGCTGCTCGGCCACCTGGCGGACAAAGGCCAGCGCCGCGAGCACCACGCCGACACCGACCGCCGTGATCAGGTCGACGAAGACCGTGAGACCGAGGACCAGCACCATGAGGGCGAGGTCCCAGCGCGGACCGCGGTGCGCATTCTTCAGGTAACGCCAGTCGATGATGTCCCAGCCGACCTTGACCAGGATGCCGGCGAGAGCGGCGTGGGGAATCTTCGCCGCCAGCGGACCGAGGCCGAGCACGACCGCCAGCAGCAGCAGGGCGTGCAGCATGCCGGACAGGCGGGTACGACCGCCGGTGCGGATGTTCACCACCGTGCGCATCGTAGCGCCGGCGCCGGCGAGGGCACCGAAGAGGCCGGCCACGGTGTTGCCGATACCCTGGCCCACCAGCTCCCGGTTGGAGTTGTGGCGCGTACGGGTCATGTTGTCGGCGACCAGCGAGGTGAGCAGCGAGTCGATGGCGCCGAGGGCCGCGAGGATCAACGCCGCCTCCAGCACCAGGAACATGGCGTCGCGCTCGAACACGGGCATGTGCAGGCTGGGCAGTGCGCTGGGAATATCCCCGAGCACCGGCGCGGCCGGCAGGGCGAGCCCCAGGCAGGTGCAGATCACCAGTGCCGCCAGCGGTCCGGGCAGGTACTTGCCCCAGCTCGCTGGCCAGAGAAACACCGTGGCCAGGGCCACGGCGCCGATCCCGGCCGCCGAAAGGTTCAGCTCGGAGACTGCCGTGGGGATGTAAACCAGTGCCGGGATGGTACCGCCGGGCGGCTCCCCCCCGATGAGGCGGCCGACCTGCAGGATGATGATGATCGCGCCGATCCCGCTCATGAAGCCCGACACCACGGGATAGGGCACAAGCCGTATGTAGTTGCCGAAGCCCATGGCGCCGAAGATTACCTGGATGATGCCGGCAAGAAAGATCGCCGTGAAGATCAGCTCGGGGCGTCCGGAGAGGCTGGCTGCAAGGCCCGCGACCACGACCACCATCGGCCCCGTCGGGCCCGAGATCTGCGACGCCGTGCCACCGAAGAGAGCGGCGAAGAAGCCGACGAAGATCGCGCCATAGAGTCCGGCGATCGGGCCGAGCCCCGAGGCAACGCCGAGGGCGAGGGCCAGCGGGAGGGCGACGACGCCGGCGGTGACACCACCGTAGATGTCGCCGCGCAGGTTGTTCAATTCAAATCGCATGAGGTTCTCCCGGGCGCTCAGGCGCTCGCCGCCGCTTTGCGCGCCGCGAGACGCTCGAAGCGCTCCGCGATCGGCATGAAGGTGTCGGTCTCTTCCTCGTGGCAGCTCACCTCACCGGTCTCGATATCGTAGACCCAGCCGTGCAGCTGCAGCGTGCCGGCGCGGACCCGCGCAGCGACGACCGGGTGCGTGCGCAGGTGCTGAAGCTGCTGCAGCACGTTCTCCCGGGTGAGTTCGTCCAGGTGCTCGGGGCCGCAGTGCCCGTGCCGGGCGCGCACCACCTCGACGGCGCTGCGGGCGTGGTCCAGCCATTCCTTGACGTGCGGCAGGTCCTTGAGCGCTTCCGTGGCCAGGGCACCCTTCATGGCGCCGCAGTCGGTGTGGCCGCAGACCACGATATGCTCGACGCCGAGCACGGCGACGGCGTACTCGATGGAAGCCGTCACGCCGCCGGCCTGGCTCACGTGCGGCGGGACGATGTTGCCCGCATTGCGGCAGATGAACAGGTCCCCGGGCTTGGTCTGGGTTACCATGTTGGGATCGATCCGGGAATCGGCACAGGTGACGAGCAGCACTTCCGGGCTCTGCCCGTTGGCGAGCTCGCCGAAGAGCTCCCGGTGGCCCGGGAAGACGTCGCGCTTGAACTTGAGAATACCGTCGACCACGTGGTCCATGTTGTTGCCTCCATCGGGTTCTGATGCCGGTGCCACGCACCGGCGCTTTCAGCGGTTCCCTGAAACCTTAGGGGCAGGCGAGCGAAAGGCATACGGTAGTTAGTCGGAGTTTGTGATAAGATTTTCTTATCACTGCCCGCGTGGACCGGCAGCCAGAGGACAAGAACGTGACCCAGGCGGACAAGCCCGCGGCGCCCCGGAGCGCCGCCCTGGACCCGGACAAGGTGTCCCTGAAGCAGCTGCGCTGCCTTTCCGCGATCGCCGAGACCGGCAGCTTTCGCCGCGCCGCCGATCGCCTCGGTGTCACCCAGCCGGCGCTCACCGCCCAGATTGCCGCGCTCGAATCCGGCCTGGGGCTGCAGCTGTTCGAACGTTCCAGACGCGGCGCCGCCCTGTCGCCGGAGGGCCGCGAGCTGCTGGGCAGCGCGCACCGCGTGCTGGAGGAGTTCCAGGGCTTCGTCGACCGGGCGGCGACGCTCTCCGGCGGCGCCGTGGTCACCTATCGCACGGGGGTCCCGCCCACCCTCGGACCCTACCTGCTGCCACACATCCTCCCCCCGCTGCACCGCAAGTACGCCGGGCTGCGCCTCTACGTGCGCGAGAGCGTGCCCCGGGACCTCGAGGAGGGCCTGCGCAACAACCAGCACGACTTCATCTTTACGCCGCTGCCGGTGTCGGACCGGCAGCTTACGATCGTGCCGCTGTTCCGTGAGCCCCTGAAACTGGTGATGAGCAATGACCACCACCTCGCCGGCAAGGCGCGCATCAACCGCGAGGACCTGCTCGGCGAGGAGGTGCTGAGTATCGAGGAGCACCACCATTTCCATCGCCAGGTGGCGCAGCTCTGCGAGCGGCTCGGCGCCACCGTGCGCCGGGATTTCGAGGGCACCAGCCTGGACACGCTGCGGCACATGGTGGTGATGGGGACCGGGATGGCTTTCCTGCCCTCGCTCTACGTGGCCTCGGAGATCCACGACCAGAGCGAGCTGCGGGTCACGGACCTGCACGGCGACAGCATCGCCCGGATCCAGGCCATGGCCTGGCGCTCTTCCTCCCCCGCCCGGGCCCTGTTCCGGGAGCTCGCGCAGGAGATCCGGGAGATCCTGCGCAAGCAGCAGCCCGCGGACATCATCGTTATCGACAGCTGAGCCGGGCGCGCGTCATTCCACCCGGCCGATATCCACGAGCAGCGTCTGCAGGGCCGTGGGCACGTAGCTGCGCTTGATCGTGATCGCATAGAAATACTCGAAGACGTTGGGCAGCGTCATGTATTCGACGAGCTGACCGCGCTGTATCTCGTCGCGGACCACGACCGTCGGCAGTACCGCGAGCGCGTCGCCATCGCGCGCCAGCAATCGCAGCATGGCCATGTCGTCCGCCTCCGCCTGGATATCCGGCGCGTACTGCCAGAGCGTGCAGAGACCGTCGAAGGCCCGGCGCACCTCGCTGTCCCGCGAGGGCAGCACCCAGTACTTGCCATCGTAGCCGTGGGGAAAGGTCGTCTCCGGGCGCAGCTCCGGCGGCCCGACGATGGATACCGGCTGGCTCGCCAGCAGCTGGCTCTGCCATAGCTGCTCGTCGCTGCCGCGCACGTCGCCGTTGGTGAGGGCCACGTCGAGCTGGTGTCGCGCGAGGCCGTCGAGGAGCCCGTCCAGGGTATTTGCGTGCAGCGTGAAGCGGATCTTCCGGTCGATCAGCAGCGGCGTGACCAGGTGGTCGATGAAGTTCCGCGACAGCGTCGAGAGCATGCCGATGCGCAGCATCTGCGCCTCCGGCTCCATGCCGTGGCGCAGCATCGACTCCAGTTCCTCCCCCTTGGCGAAGATGTCGTTGGCGTAGCCAAGGACCCGCTGCCCGGCGTCGGTCAGCGTCATGCGCCGGCCGCTGCGGTCGAACAGCTGCGTGTTCGTGCTCTCCTCGAGCTGGCGGATCTGCGACGACAGCGCCGACTGGGAGACGTGCAGCTTCTTCGCCACTGCGGTGAGGTTGCCCTCCGCGGCGACCCGCCAGAAGTAGTAGAGATGCCGGTAGTTGAGACGCACGATCCACCTCCCGGTAAGGAAACGCAATCACTCAATCGTTAAGAAAAACAGAACCATCTGCCCTAGGTTCTTAATTATAGAACCAAAATCAAATATATATCTATTTTACTTGCGCTTTATGCGCCGGGATACTCCTGCCATCAATCACGAGGGACGACAAGGATGGCACCATGACCCTGGCACCCGCCCTGCAAAGCCTCCCGACAATGCTCCTCGCCACCGGCCCGCTGCTGGCTGTGCTGGCCATGGCGCGGGCCGGCGCGCCCCGTTTTGCCGGCCGCCTTCGCCCCGCAACGGTTGCCCACACGGGCATGGCCGCCACGGCCATCGCCCTCGGGCTGCCGGCGCTCGCGGTGCTGCAGCTGATCGCTGCCGCCGCCTGCGCCGTGGCCCGCAGCGAGGTGGGGCAGGCGCTGCTGGCCCGCGCTGACCGGGAGCCCGTCGCGCCGCAGGCACCCCGCGATGCCTGGGCCGGTGCCCTCGTGCTCGCCGTACCGCTCGCCGCGGCGGTTGCCCTTGCGGCCGGCCCTGACGGGCTTGCCGGCCCCTGGCTGTGGATTGCCGCTTTCCTGGTCGTGGCCCTCACGGAGCGCGCCGTGACACCGCGGCGGGCGCCGCTCGCCGCCGCGGGCGCCTTCGCCATCCTGCTCCTCGCGGGGCTCACCCCGTGAGTGTATTCCGCAATATTCTCGTCTACGCCGAGGCGGCCGATGCCGACTGCCTCGCCGAGGTCGTCGCCTTCGCCGAGCAGTCCGGGGCGGCGCTGAGCGTGTGCGACGTGATCGCACACGCACCGACACTCGAAAGCGACGGCGCCGTTGCGCGCCTCAAGGCGCTGGACTGGAGCCTCGCCTTCGAACGGCTGCGCGGCCTCTGCGCGCCGCACCAGGGCCGCGTGCGCCTCGACTACGCGGTGCTCACCGGAAGCCCGTTTCTCGCCGTGACCGAGCAGGTCACCCGGCAGGGCTTCGATCTCGTGGTGCATATCTCGGAAGTGGCCACCGATGGCCCCGGCGCTGCGCTCAACCCCACCGGCATGCACCTCGTGCGCAAGTGCCCCGCGGCGGTATGGACGTTACACCCCGAGCGCGCGGAACACGGCGACAGCCTGCTGCTCGCCATCGACCGCGAAGTGACCGCGCAGGCCGACGCCGCCGAGCGCTTTGCACGCGAGCTCGCGACCACCGCCTGCGATCTCGCCGCCGCCCGCGGTGCCGCGCTACACCTCGTGCACGCCTGGCAGCCCTACGGCGAGGCACTCCTGGACCATCCCCGGGCGGGTCTGTCGCCTGCCGAGGTCACCAGCTACCTGGCGGCCCAGGAAAAGGACCACCGCGCCTGGTTCGAGCGCCTCGCCCGCGACGTGAGCCGCCGGGAACCCGCGGTAGGCCTGGAACACCACCTCGAACGCGGCGCTCCGGTAGATGTCATCCCGGCCCTGGCGCGGAAAACCCGCGCCTCGCTGGTCGTGCTCGGCACCGTGGGCACCAGCTCCCTGCCCGGCGTACTGATCGGCACCACCGCCGAGGCGATCCTCGCCGCCGCCGAGACTCCGGTTCTCGCCATCAAGCCCAGGGGCTTCACCACCCCGATCCAGTTTGCCGACCCGGTGGAGAAGCTCCGGGCGGTCAGCGAAGGAGGTACCGCAACGTGAACAAAGCCCCCGAAACCGTGAACACAGCCTCCGAACGCCAGGACACCGGCGAGGACTCGCTGGCCCGCTGCGACGCGGCCCGCAATGACCTGGACGCCCTCTGGCAAGCCGCGGAACCCGCGCCACCGGTGCTCCTCGATCTCGAGGAGGCGCTCGAGCGCCTGCCCCTCGAGCAGCGCTTCGTCGCTCTTTGCCAGCTGGCCCGGGCGTCCTCGGTGTTCCAGCGCCTCGCCGCCTACCGCTGGCTCGCGGGCCTGCACCTGCTGGACCTGCGCTACGAGCAGCGGGCCAAGCGGGTCATTGCCGGGGGCCTGAAGCTCGAGGAAGGCCTCGCGCGGGTGCGCGTGCGGGAACTGCTCCGCCGCTGCTAGTGCCCCCGGCCGGCACGGGCCCGGACGGCCCCCGGGGTCAGGGCAGATCGAGGTAGGAGTAGGATTCGAGTTCCTCCTCGTAGAAGCGCCGCAGCGCCTGGCTCTCCGCCAGGGTCAGGCGACCGTCGCGCACGGCGCGCTCGCAGTCCCGCCAGATCCTCGGCCGCAGCGACTCGGTGCTGAACTGCATGTAGCCCAGCAGCTCGCTGGCCGTGTCGCCACGGACGATCTCATCGATGGACCAGCCGCCATCGGCCTCCGGGTGGATGGTCACCACGTGGGTGTCGCCGAACAGGTTATGCAGATCGCCGAGGGTCTCCTGGTAGGCACCGATGAGAAACGCGCCGAGGTAATAGGGCTCGTCCTCGCGCAGCGGGTGCACCGGCAGCACCGGGCTCGGGCCGCCGGGCAGGGCGAAGCGATCCACCTTGCCGTCCGAGTCGCAGGTGATGTCCGCCAGCGTCGCCGAGCGCGCCGGCGGCTCGTCGAGCCGGTGGATCGGCATGATCGGAAACAGCTGGTCGATCGCCCAGAAGTCCGGCAGGGACTGGAACACGGAAAAATTGCAGAAGTAGATATCGCTGAGCGCGGCGGGCAGGTCCGCCACCGCGGCCGGCAGCTCCTCGCCGTCGCCGTAGCGATCCCGCAGGCGGGTGCAGATGGCCCAGAAGAGCCGTTCCGCCAGGGCGCGCTGCTCGAGGCCGAGAAGACCCACGGTGAACAGCTGCATGGCCTGCTGGTAGGCCTGCTCCGCGTCGTGGAAGACTTCCACCGGGCGGTCACCGTCGAGGTCGCGCCAGGCGGTGACGAGGTCCGCCAGCGGCTGCGGCTGCGGGTCGTCGTCCGCCGGCAGTGTCAGCGGGTCCCGGTCCTCGAAGCGCAGGCTGCCCAGGGCATTCACCACCAGCACGCTGCAATAGGCCGACAGGGCCCGGCCGGACTCGGACAGGATGACCGGGTGCTCGATGCCCGCCTGGTCGCAGACCGCCGCGATGCGGTAGACCACGGCCGAGGCGTACTCCGCCAGGCTGTAGTTGAGCGAGCGCGGCAGGTCCTGGCCCGTGCCCTCGTAGTCCACGCCGAGGCCGCCGCCGATGTCGATGTAGCGCAGCCCGGCGCCTAGCTGGTGCAGGGCTGCATACATGTGCGCGAGCTCGCCCACGGCGTCCTTGATGGCGCGGATGTCGCTGAGCTGACTCCCCGGGTGGCAGTGCACGAGCTGCAGGCAGTCGAGCATGTCTTCCCGGCGCAGCACGTCGACGAGTTCGAGGACCTGGGTGGCGGACAGGCCGAACTTGGATTTCGGCCCCATGGTCGTGGCCCAGCGCCCGATGCCCTGGCCGCCCAGCTTCACCCGCACGCCGATCGCCGGGCGCACGCCGTGCCGGTGCGCGTGCTTCAGGATCAGCTGCAGCTCCTCGAAATTCTCCACCACCGGGATGATGTTGCGGCCGAGTTTCGCCGCCAGCGTCGCCACCTCGATGTAGCTGTCGTCCTTGAAGCCGTTGCAGACGATGGGCCGGTCGCCGGCGTCACCGGTCATCGCCAGCACCGCGAGCAGCTCCGGCTTGGAGCCGGCCTCGAGGCCGAAGCCCAGGGGCTCGCCCTGGCGGTAGACCTCTTCCACGACCTGCCGATGCTGGTTGACCTTGATCGGGAACACGGCGCGATAGCTGCCGCGGTAGCCGTTCTCCGCCATGGCGCCCTCGAAGGCTCCGGCGAGCCGGCGCATGCTGGCGGCGATGATGCCGCTAAAGCGGATCACCAGCGGCGCGGTGAGGTCGCGAGCGCGCAGCCCTTCGACCACGTCGTGGAGGTCCACGGCGGGGCCATCGGTGCCGCCCGGGCGCACGCAGACATGGCCGGCGTCGTTGATCGCGAAGTAGCCGCTGCCCCAGCGATCGATGCCGTACAGCGCGGTCGCGTCGTCGAGCGTCCAGCTCATGGAGAGGCCTCGTGTTGTGTCGGAAAGGGGGTCGCAGCTTACGCAAATCCTGGCCCGCCGGACAAGCGTGCTACCCTTTCGCGAAACCTTCAGAATGACGGCAAGCATGACGTTGACGGACCCCAATGCAGCGTCGGCCGGCGACGGCATCTTCGGCCTCGACTGCACTCCGGAAGAGGCCGCAGTGGTGCTCGTCCCGGTCCCTTTCGACGCGACCACTTCCTACCGGCCCGGCACCGCCGGCGGCCCGGCGGCGATCCTGGCGGCCAGCGGCCAGGTCGACCTGCATGACCGTGAGGTGGGCGACCCCTGGCGCGCGGGCATCGCGCTCCTGCCCGAGGACCCGGCCATCGCGACGCGCGCGGGCGAAGCCAGGCGGCTCGTGAATGCGCTGCGGGACGGCGAGAGCGGCGACCCCGCCGGCGAGCTCGAGGTCGTCAACAGGCTCTGTGGCGAGGTCAACGACACGGTGCGCGACAGCGTCGCCGGCTTGCTCCGGGCCGGCCGCATCGTCGGTACCGTGGGCGGCGACCATGCGACCGCCTTCGGCGCGATCGCCGCCCATGCCGAGCATTACGGCGAGATCGGCCTCCTGCACATCGATGCCCACGCGGACCTCCGGCGCGACTACGAGGGCTTCCGCTGGTCCCACGCCTCCGTCATGGAGGCGGTCTGCCGCGAGTTGCCCGGCGTCACGCGCCTGGTGCAGGTCGGCGTCCGGGACTTCTGCGAGGAGGAGGCGCAGCGCATCGACGGGAGCGCCGGGCGCATCGTCACTTTCTTCGATGCGGACCTGCAGGCCCGCCTGGCGGCCGGCGAACCGTGGGCCGCGCTGGTGGAGGAAATGCTGGCGCCGCTGCCGCGAACCGTGTATCTCTCCTTCGACATCGACGGGCTCGACCCCGCCCTCTGCCCGCACACGGGCACGCCGGTGCCCGGGGGGCTCAACTTCGCGCAGGCCTGCTTCCTGCTCCGGGCCCTGGCGCAGTCCGGGCGTCGGCTCGTCGGCTTCGACCTGGTCGAGGTCGCGCCGGGCCCCGCCGGTGACGAGTGGGACGGCAACGTCGGTGCAAGGCTGCTCTACAAGCTCATCGGGCACGCCCTGGCCACCCGCGCCGTGGAACCGGGCACACCCTGATCCGCGCCGGGACCGGCGAACGGCGAACGGCGTAGCACGGTACACGAGCGGCGCACGCAGAACCTCAGGTTAAAGGCGCAAGAAAGGCGCAGAAGGAGAACGACCCATGGGACACCTTTCCCGCTTCATGGACCACCACTACCGCCACTTCAACGCCGCGGCGATGATGGACGCCGCGAAGGCCTACCGTGCGCACATCGACGCGGGCCGACCGATGCTGGTCAGCCTCGCGGGGGCCATGAGCACGGCCGAGCTGGGCCTCTCCCTCGCGGAGATGATCCGCCAGGGCAAGGTCCACGCCATTTCCTGCACCGGCGCCAACCTGGAGGAGGACCTCTACAACCTGGTCGCCCACGACCACTACGAGCGGGTTCCCCACTACCGCAACCTCAGCGACGCCGAGGAACAGGCGCTCCTGGACCGGCACCTGAATCGCGTCACCGATACCTGCATCCCCGAAGAGGAGGCCATCCGCCGCATCGAGGATGCCATCGTGGCACTCTGGCAGCGCGCGGGAGCGGCAGGCGAGGCCTGGCTCCCGCACGAGTACTTCTTCGAGCTCATCCGCTCCGGTGTGCTCGAGGCGCACTACCAGGTCGACCCGAAGGATTCCTGGCTGGTCGCCGCCGCTGAGAAGGATATCCCAATGGTGGTTCCAGGCTGGGAGGACTCCACCACGGGGAATATCTTCGCCGCCCGGGTGATCACCGGCGAGGTCGAGCGCTCCGTGATGAAGGGCGGCATCGACTACATGATCGCTCTCGCCGACTGGTATGCGAGCGAGGGCGGCGAGCACGGCTTCGGCTTCTTCCAGGTCGGTGGCGGCATCGCCGGGGACTTTCCCATCTGCGTCGTGCCCATGCTGGAGCAGGACCTCGGCCGGCCTACGCCGAAGTGGAGCTACTTCTGCCAGATCTCCGATTCCACGACCAGCTACGGCTCCTATTCCGGCGCCGTGCCCAACGAGAAGATCACCTGGGGCAAGCTCGCGGTGGACACGCCGCGCTTCATCATCGAGTCTGACGCGTCCATCGTCGCCCCCCTGGTGTTCGCCTACGTGCTCGACTGGTAGACCCCCGGGGAGGACGCCGCATCACCCCCGGTTGAGCCACGCTTGCGCCCGGAGAGTCGATCGGGGTCAATTTCCCTGACAAAAACATGGGAAATGTGGCGTCCGAGCTTGCCGCCGCCGGCACTTCCCTTCTACTTTCCATAAACCGGCTGGCAGGTAGACCGGCTGAAAGGCGTGGCGTGGCTTGATCCGCCGTTTGCCGGCGGGCGTAACTCGTCTTGGTGCCGCGCAAACCTCGGCCCCTCTGGGGCCGCTCGGCAACCACACCATAACGACAGCAAAAATGAGGGGGATCGCGTGACGGCGAACAGCGACCTGTGGGGGCGTCTGTCCAGCGAGACGGACGAAGCGGCACAACGGCGGCAGGCCATCGACGATCCCGGGGCCTACCACGGTACGATCGCGGCCGGCGAACTGCACTGGTATGACGGCGAAGGCTGGGTCAATCGCGACCCGGACGGCGGCTGGCACCGCCTCGACGCCGGCGGCGCCACGGAAGCATCCCACGACGACAGCTGGCGCCCCTGGCACACCGGTTTCGACGACAGTGCCGCACCTTTCTACCGGTGGTTTGTCGGCGCCGAGACCAACGCCTGCTTCAATGAAGTCGACCGCCACGTGCTGGCCGGCCGCGGCAGTCACACGGCGATCATCTTCGAGGGCGACCGCTGGGACCCGTCCCGCAATGATGGCCGGGGCGGACCCGTACACGAGGAGCACGTCAGCTACCGGCGGCTGCTCCGGGAGACGGTACTGCGGGCGCGGGTGCTGACGAAGCTGGGCCTTGCGCGCGGCGACCGCATCGCCTTCAACCTGCCCAACATCCTCGAGCAGATCTACTACACCGAGGCCGCGAAGCGCCTGGGCATCATCTACACGCCGGTCTTCGGCGGTTTCTCCGCCAAGACGCTGTCGGACCGGATCTACGACGCCGGCGCCCGCGTGGTGATCACTGCCGACGGCGGCTACCGCAATGCGGAAGTCGTGCCCTACAAGGAGGCATTCACCGACCAGGCCCTCGACAACTTCATTCCCCGCACCGCGGCGCTGGCCTGCTTCGAGCGCGTG
Source organism: Pseudohaliea sp. (assembly GCF_040217025.1). Lineage (GTDB taxonomy): Bacteria > Pseudomonadota > Gammaproteobacteria > Pseudomonadales > Halieaceae > Pseudohaliea. The sequence continues at coordinate 193,818 of NZ_JAVJOA010000012.1, forward strand.
CTCGCGGACTACGACCTCGGCGACGCCCGGGAGCGCATCGTAGACGCCGTGCGCGACGGCATCGCGGGAGAGATCACCCTGGAGCGCAGTGACCTCATGCGCGAGCTCGGCGCCGCCCTGGCCGCGGAGGAGGGCCTGCCAGCGGAGCGCTCTGCGGAGCTGCGCACCGCCGTGGCGCGGGAACTCGCGGGCGTCAACCACACGGTGGAGCAGGTTGTGGTGGTCCGCTACACCGGACAGGATATCGTCGTGCAGCCGCGCGACCGCTGGTCGCCGGACCTCGTGGCCGAGGCCACGGCAGAGATTCTGCGCGAGGCGACCGACGCGGGCTTTAAGGCCGACAGCCTCGAGGCCCTCGATGCGCTGGCCGACGGCGACTACTGGCGCGCCCTGGCGGGCAGCCATCCGGCGGTACCGGTACCGGCCGACTGGCCGCTGTTCGTGATCTACACTTCCGGGTCCACCGGCAAGCCAAAGGGCGTGGTGCACACGCACGGCGGCTGGCTCGCCGGCATCGCGCACACCATGCGCATGGTCTTCGACGCGAAAGACGACGACCGGCTGTACGTGGTCGGCGACCCGGGCTGGATCACCGGGCAGTCCTACCTCGTGGCCGCGCCGCTGGCGCGGGGCATCACCACGGTGATTGTCGAGGGCTCGCCCCTGTTCCCGCACGCCGGCCGCTTCGCCTCGGCCATCGAGCGCCACGGGGTCACCCTGTTCAAGGCGGGCTCGACCTTCCTCAAGGCGGTCATGACCGACCCGGCCAGCATCGAGGACATGGCCGCCTACGACATGAGCGGCGTCAAGGTCGCGACCTTCTGCGCCGAGCCCGTATCGCCGGCCGTGCAGCAGTTCGGCATGGAGCGCATCTGCCCGCGCTACATCAACTCCTACTGGGCAACGGAACACGGCGGCATGGTGTTCTCCTGCCCCTGGGGCGACCTCAAGGACCTGAAGCCCGATGCGCGTACCTGGCCGCTGCCCTGGATCCAGGCCGAGGTCCGCGTCGCCACGGAAACGGACGAGGCGGGCCGTGCCACGGCCTGGCGCCGCGCCGAGCCTGGCGAAAAAGGCGAGCTCGTGCTCACCCAGCCCTACCCCTACCTGGCCCGCACCATCTGGGGCGATGCGGAGAAACTGGGCTCCGACGAATGGCGCGGCGACATCGAGCGCTTCGCCGAGGTCTACTTCAACCGCTGGACCGACGGCCTCGCCTACACCCAGGGCGACTACGCGCGGGAGCTCGACGACGGCGGCATCACGCTGCACGGCCGCTCCGACGACGTGATCAACGTCTCGGGCCACCGCATCGGCACCGAGGAGATCGAGGGCGCGATCCTGCGCGACAAGACGCTGCGCTCGGATTCCCCGGTGGGCAACGCCGTGGTCGTCGGCGCGCCACACGACGAGAAGGGCGAGACGCCGGTGGCGTTCCTCATCCCGGCGCCGGGCTCGCGCCTCGGCGACGACGACTTCGCCCGCCTGCAGGGGCTGGTGCGCGCCGAGAAGGGCGTCACCGCCGTGCCCTCGGACTTCCTGGTCGTGTCCGCCTTCCCGGAGACCCGCTCCGGCAAGTACATGCGGCGGACCCTGCGCTCGCTGCTCCTCGAGGACCCGCTCGGCGACCTGTCGACGCTGCGCAACCCGGAGGTCGTCGACGAGATCCGCGACACCGTGGCCCAGTGGAAGGCCTTCGGCCAGCTCGCCCAGGCCCGGCAGATCGTGCAGAGCTACCGGCACCTGCGGGTGGAGACGCACGATATCGTGCCCGGCCGCCAGGTGGCGCTGCTGGTGATCGATTCACCGCCGGTGAACTCCCTGAACGAGCGCTCCCTCGACGAGCTGAACACGGTGTTGCAGCACATTACCCACCAGGACCACATCGAGGCCCTGGTGATCACCGGCGCCGGCAGCGCTTTCGTGGCCGGCGCCAACGTCAAGGAACTGCTGGAGGTCGGTGAGGCCGGCGACCTGGAGTCCGCGCAGACGCCGCCGAACGCCGCGCACACGGCGTTCTCGCTGCTCGAGAACCTCGGCAAGCCCGTGGTGGCCGCGGTCAACGGCCCGGCCCTCGGCGGCGGCTGCGAGCTCATGCTCGCCTGCGCCTGCGTGGTCGCGGACCGGCACGCGCGCTTCGGCCAGCCGGAGATCAACCTGAACCTTCTGCCCGGCTACGGCGGTACGCAGCGACTGACCCGGCGCCTGTACCAGCGCCGCGGTGAGGAGGGGCTGCTCGAGGCGGTGCGCCTGATCGCCTCCGGCCGGGCCCTGGACGCGCAGGAAGCGGAGACCGCGGGCCTGGTCGATGTCGTGGTCGAGCGCCGGGGGCCGGTGGAGGCCGCCATGGCGCTCGTGCGCGAGTACCTCGAGGGCGGCGGCCTGCTCACGGCCGCCATGGAGCGGCATCGGGCCTACCTCGCGGCCCGGGAGGAGCAACTGCCCTACGACGACAGCCTGCTCGAGGACCCGCGGCTGGCGCCGACGCTCGCGCAGCTCCGCGCCGGCGGGCGCGGCCACTGCCTGGAGCGCATTATCGACGCCATCGGCTACGGTGCCCGCGAGGGCCAGGCCGCGGGCCTCAAGCACGAGGCCCGGCTCTTCGCCGAGGCGGTCTGCGATCCGGCGGCCGGCCCGGTGGGCATCAGCGCCTTCCTGGAGCGGCGCAGCGCGCCGCTGCCGCTCAAGTACAACCCGGTGGCGCCGGACGCGGATGCGACAGAGCGGGCGGAGCTCGAGGCTGCGGGCAAACTGCTGCCCCTCGATGCGCCTTTCTACCCCGGTGTGACCCCGCTGCCGCCCTACCAGTACGGCATGGGCGTGGCCCGCAGCGCCGCTGACGGCGCGCCGGCGCACGGTGACCCGGAGGTGGCCGAGAAGCTGCTGGTCTTCCCGACGCCGAAGCCGGGCCCGAACGAGGCGCTCGTGTACGTGCTCGCCTCGGAGATGAACTTCAACGACATCTGGGCCATCACCGGCATCCCGGTCTCGCCCTTCGACGCGCGGGACGCCGACGTGCAGGTCACCGGCTCCGGCGGCGTCGCCCTCATCGCCCAGCTCGGCGAGGAACTGGTGCGCGAGGGGCGCCTGGCCGTCGGCGACCTGGTGACGATCTACTCGGGCCAGAGCGAGCTGCTGTCGCCGGACCAGGGCCTCGACCCGATGGCGGCGGATTTCCGCATCCAGGGCTACGAGCGCAACGACGGCAGCCACGCCCAGTTCCTCGTGGTCCAGGGGCCGCAGCTGCACAAGAAGCTGCCGACGCTGACCATCGAGGAGGCCGGTTCCTACGGCCTCACCCAGGGCACCATCCACCGCGCCCTGTTCACGACCCTGGACATCCAGCCCGGGCGCCGCCTCTTCGTCGAGGGTGCGGCCACCGGAACCGGCCTCGACTGCCTGCGCACGGCGCGGCAGACCGGGCTGTCCGTGGTCGGCATGGTTTCCTCGGACGAGCGCGGCGAACGCGTCCGCGCCTTCGGCGGCGAGCCGGTAAACCGGCGCGACGAGCGCTGGGCCGGCTGCTTCACGCCGGTACCGGACGACCCCGCGGGCTGGGAGGCCTGGGAGAAAGCCGGCGAGCCCTTCGTAGACTACGTGCGCAGCGCCGCCGGCGGCGACATCGACTACGTGGTGTCCCACGCCGGCGAGAACGCCTTCCCGCGCTCCTTCCAGGCGCTCGGTGAGACCGGCGTCCTCACCTTCTACGGCGCGTCCTCGGGCTACCGCTTCTCGTTCATGGGCAAGCCGGGCGCCTCGACGCCGGCGGCCGTGTTCGAGCGCGCCGGCCTGCGCGCCGGCAACACCCTGCTGGTGGTCTACGGCCCCGGCGCCGAGGACGGCATCGTCGACCCGGTGGCCATCGAGGCCATCGAGGTGGGCTGCAGCCTGGGAGCCCAGGTCGCCGTGCTTGCCGACACGGTATCGCAGCGGGAGTTCGTGACCTCCCTCGGCTTCGGCACCCGTCTCACCGGCGTTGTCAGCATCGACGCCATCGCCCGCCGCCTCGGCGACGAGTTCGACCCGCCGGGACCCTTCCCGGTGCTGCCGGACGCGTTCAACGAATCCGCGGAGTTCAAGGAAGCGGTGCGCCGCTTCTCCGATCGCACGCTCAAGCCCATCGGCTCGGCGGTCGCACCGTTCCTGCGCAATACCCTGGACAAGCGCGGCCTGCCGGACGTGGTCTTCGAGCGCCCGGGCCGCGACGGCCTCGGCCTCGCCACCGCGCTGGTCAAGCCGAACGTCGGCAAGGTGGTCTACGCCGAGGACCTCGCAGGCCAGCGCCTGTCCTTCTACGCCCCGCAGGTCTGGATGCGCCAGCGGCGCATCCTCATGCCCAGCGCGGAAATCCGCGGCACGCACCTGAACACGGCGCGGGAGTTCGCCGAGATGCAGGAGCGCATCGCCGCGGGCATGGGTGACGTGATGCCCCCGGTGCCGGTGCCCCTAGAGGAGATTCACGAGGCGCACCAGGCCATGTGGGAAAACCGCCACGCCGGCGCCAACTACGTCGCCGTCCACGGTCTGCCGCGGGCGGGCCTGAAGACCCGGGACGAGCTGTACCGCGCCTGGGCCATCCGCGAGGCGGAGAAACGGGGCGAAACCCTGCAACACATCGATACGGGATCGGCAGGAGCACTGCGATGAACGACAACAACACTTCCACCGGCAGCGCCGCGGGGGCCCGCCTCGCGGACAAGGTCATCATCCTCACCGGCGCCGCCGGCAGCATCGGCAGCTGGATTTCCCGCAGCCTGCTGCGCGAGGGCGCAAAGGTGGTGATGACGGGCCGCAACGCGGAGAAGCTCGACGCCTTCATGGACGAGCTCGCAGCGGAGGACTTCGACCGCGCGGCGATGGCACCGGCCCTCGGCGATACCGCCGATCCGCAGGTCTGCCGTGACATCGTCGCCACCGCCCTAGAGCACTTCGGCCGCATCGACGTGCTGGTGAACAACGCCGGCGCCGCCGGGCCGCGGCGCACACTGCGGGAAATCCCTTTCAGCGAGGCGGAGATGCGCGCCCGCGGCGACGACCAGACCATGCTCGACTCGGCCATGAACCTGCTCGCCGCACCCTGGAACATGGCGCGCGCCGTGGTGCCCCACATGACCGAGTGCGGCTCCATCGTGAACGTCTCGACGATCTTCTCGCGCACGCACTACTACGGCCGTATTCCCTACACGGTGCCCAAGAGCGGCCTCAACGCCCTCTCCCACGGTCTTGCCCTGGAACTCGGCGACGAGCGCGGCATCCGCGTGAACACGGTCTTCCCCGGGCCCATTGAGTCCGAGCGCATCGACAACGTATTCGCCAACATGGACGCGCTGCAGGGTGCCGAGCCGGGGAGCACCTCGAAGGAGTTCCGCGACCTGATGATCGCGCGGCGCCCGGGGCCCGACGGCGAGCTGGAATACCGTTACCCGACGCCCGCCGACGTCGCTTCGACCATCACCTTCCTGTCGACGGAGGAGTCGGCGTCGCTGTCCGGACACGCCTTCGAGGTCACCAACGGCATGCAGGTGCCGGCGCAGAGCCGCTCCAAGCTCGTGTCCTGGCCGGACAAGCGTCTCGAGGACCTGACCGGGCAGGTCGTGTTCATCCTCGGCGGCAGCGAGTACGAGGAAGCGCTGGTGTTCGCCGAGCGCCACCTGGTCAGCGGCGCCCGCGTCGTCCTCGCCTTCCGTACCCTGGAGGCCCTGGGCTACGCACGCTCGCTAACGGCCTCCCGCGGGCTCGACCAGCTGCATTTGCTGCACCTGGAGCCGCTGCGCGGCGAGTCCGCCGACCGCTGCTTCGACTACATCCGCGACCACTTTGGCCGCCTCGACGCAGTGGTGGTCCTGCCGCGCTCCGGCAACGGCGTGCACGGCTACTCTCTGAGCACCGCCGGCGACGAGGACGTGGCAGACTTCGTCCGCGACGAGATCGTCTCCCCGGTGGCCTTCGCCAAGGCCCTGGCCAATAACCTGGACCGCTGGGGAACGATCACCGAGGCGCCGGCGCTGACCTACGTCACCAACCCGAGCGACGGTCACGGCAACTACCTGAACGAGATCAAGCGCGCCGCCATCGAGGCGCTGCTGCGCACCTGGCGCCACGAGGACTCGCAGCAGAAGAAAAAGGGCGAGCGCAGCTGGTCGGTGCTGCCGAACCAGCTCGTGCGCTACGACAACCAGGAGGAGGACAACCTCACCTTCTCGGCGGACTGGGCGGCGACGCTCACCAACCGCGTGCGGCGCATGGACCCGATCAACCTCTGGGTGCCGAAGAGCATCAAGCGCGCCACCGGCAAGGGCAGCATGCCAGCGGCGATCCAGCGCGTGCTCCCGGGCCTGCACAAGGGCAAGACCGCCGTGATCACCGGCGGCAGCCTTGGCATCGGCCTGCAGCTCGGCCGTTTCCTCGCCATTGCCGGCGCGCGGGTCCTGCTCTCCGCGCGCAGCGAACCCAAGCTCCGCGAGGCGCGGGACGAGATCGTGGAGGAGCTGCGCGGCATCGGCTACCCGAAGCCGGAGGAGCGGGTACACATCCTCGCGGATATCGATGTCGGCGACGAGGCGTCCCTCGAGAAGCTCTTCCACCACTCCATCGACCTCTTCGGCCATGTCGATTTCCTCATCAACAACGCCGGTATCTCGGGCGCGGAGGAGATGGTGGTCGACATGACCCTCGAGGCGTGGAACCGCACCATGGATGCGAACCTCATCTCGAACTACTCGCTCATCCGCAAGTACGCGCCGCTGATGAAGGCGCGCGGGTCCGGCGTGGTCATGAATGTCTCCAGCTACTTCGGCGGCGAGAAGTACGTGGCCGTGGCCTACCCGAACCGCGCCGACTACGCCGTGTCAAAGGCCGGTCAGCGGGTGCTCGCGGAAATCCTCTCGCGCCACCTCGGGCCGGAGATCCAGATCAACGCCCTGGCCCCGGGGCCGGTGGACGGCGCCCGCCTGCGCGGCCTCGGCGGCGCGCCGGGGCTGTTCGAGCGCCGCGGTCGCCTGGTACTGGAGAACAAGCGCCTGAACCGGATCCACGCGGCGGTCCTCGCCGCCCTCGGCGAGGGCATGACGCCGGAAGACCTGCTGGTGCTGGCTAAGAACGCGGTGGGCGACATCAAGCTGCCGCGCACGGCGAAGGCGCTGGCCAAGCTGTTCGTGCAGGTCGAGGAGAGCCGGGAGGGCGGCAACTCCACCGCCTTCCTGCTCAACCGGGACCTCGCCGGCAAGCTCATAAACCGCCTCACCACCGGCGGCCTGTTCCCGCCGGCGATTGCCGAGCAGTTCCTCGAGAGCTTCGTCGACACGCCGACGCCGTTCTTCGACGACAGCGCCGTGAAAAAGGCGGCCAAGGGCATCGAGACAGGCATCCTCAACCGCCTGCACCTGCACAAGATGCCCACGGACGAGCAGATCGGGCTGTCGACGGTGTTCCACCTTGCCGACGACATCGCCAGCGGCGAGACCTTCCACCCCTCCGGCGGCCTCAAGTTCGACCGCTCGGTGACCGAGGGCGAACTGCTGCTGCCGCCGGACCGGGAGCGCCTGGCGCAGCTCAAGGGCAAGCGCGTCGTGCTCATCGGCGACGCCATGCGCGAGGAACTGGCCGCCATCGGCGAGGGCTTCATCAACCTGGGCATCGCCTCGCTGTCCGTGCTCACACGCTCGAAGGAGGCGCAGGAGGAAATCCAGCACGGCCTGGAGCCCAAGGCCAGCATCCCCATCGACGTACGCGTCATCGGCGACGACCTGGAGGCGGCCCTCGATGACCTCCTGCACAACCAGGGCGGTTTCGACGTGGTGGTCAGCGCGCCCTTCGCGCGGCTGCCCTTCAACGCGCTCGCCGCGGAGAAGGGCGAGTCATGGGACCGGGTGCTCTCGCACACGGACTTCGCAAGGCTGGTCGAGGAGCAGCTCACGCACCACTTCCGCGTCGCCCGCCGGGCAGCGCTGGTGCCGAACTGCCAGATCGTGCTGCTCACGCCGGACACATCTTTCGTCTCGTCCCGGGAGGAGTTCGCCCTGGCGCTTTTCGTGAAGAACGCCCTGCACGCCTTCACGGTAACCCTGGGCGTGGAGACCGAGCGGCTGCCGACGACGCCGGCGGTAAACCAGGTGCAGCTCACCCGCCGCGCCCGGGCCGAAGAACCGGCGAACGAGCAGGAGCTGGCGGAGGAAATGGAGCGCCTGGTGCAGGCGGTGCTACAGTGTGCCGTACCCGCGCCGAGCCCGGCGGAAAGCCGCTACCTGGCGCGGATTTTCCGCGGCAACGCGGTCACCGTCTGACCGGAGGCAGCCATGCGATACTGGTCCCTGCTTGCTCTGCTGGCTCTTGTCTCCGCCGTCCAGGCGGCGCAGGAGTCGGCAGACGCAACGGCGGCGGCCGTGCCCGAAGACGGCCGCCAGGCCGTTGCCATGCCCCCGCTGCAGCGGGCCCTTCTCCGCGAGGAGATGATCCAGCACACGGCCACGGTGCAGCAGCTCGTGGACCTGCTGGGCAAGGGTGAGCTGGCGCGGGCGGCCGAGGTGGCTGAACGCGACCTCGGCCTCTCTTCCATGGGCAAGCACGCCGCGGCGACTCGGGGCATGGGCCCCGGGCGCTTTTTCCCGCAACCCATGCGCAGCGTCGGCATCGGCATGCACGAAGCGGCCAGCCGCTTCGCCGAGGTCGCCCGTGAGGACGATGGCGAAGCGGCGCTGAAGGCACTCTCACCCGTGCTGGGCGCCTGCGTTTCCTGCCATTCGGCCTACCGGCTCGAGTGAAATCCACTCCCGGATAGAGGTCGATGCATGCGCTTGCTTCCGGCTAGCTAGAGTGGCGGAAAACGCCGCAGGGCGCGGCCATCTCCGGTAGCATTCCGTCCACTGCGGCCACTCCGGATACCCGTCCATGCCGAAGAGAACACCCCCAGAACGATGCGGCAGGCGCCGCGGCCCCACGCAATCGCGTCGCCGGCCTGCCCGGCAGGCGACCGGGATCGGAGAGGAATTCACCGGGACGGTGCGGGATATGGCGGCTACGGGCGAAGGTATCGTCGAGCATCCCTCCGGGCAGGTGTGCTTCGTGCCGGGCGCATGGACCGGCGAGCGCGGCCGGTTCCGGGTGACCGGCCACCGGGGCCGGGCGGCCCTCGGCGCTCTCGTCGCCCTGGAATGGCCCTCCCCGGACCGGGTCGCGCCCCCCTGCCCGCACCACGGTCACGATGACACCCATTGCGGCGGCTGCCCGTGGCAGTTCGTGGCCTACGGCGCGCAGCTGGCGGCGAAGGAGGCCAGGCTGCGGCGCGCCCTGGCGCGCTTCGGCGTCGAGGCCGCGCAGGCACCGATCTGGGCGGCGCCCGAGACCCTCGGCTACCGCAACCGGGCCCGGCTGCGCAGCGACGGCGAGCGGATCGGCTTCCTCGCCGCCGGGTCCAATCGGCTGGCGCCGATCGAAGACTGCCCGGTGCTTACCGCGCGCAACCGCGAAACCCTCGCGGCCCTGCGCGAGCGGCTCCCCGAGCCCGCCTGGCGGCCGCGGCGCCGCGGGCCGCTCACGGTGCTGCCGATCGACGATGAGCACGGCCCCGAGGCGGTCGTACCCGGCGCCCCGCAAGCCTTCCGCCAGGGCAACAGCGCGCAGAACGCGCGCATGCGCGAATGGCTGGCTAGGTCGATCGGAGACTACGCAGGGCGTGCCACGGTGGAGCTGTTCGCCGGCTCCGGCAATTTCACGGAGATCCTCGCGGCAGGGGGCTGCAGCCCTGTGCTGGCCGTGGACAGCGCCGGTAATGCGCTTGCCACCCTCGAGGGGCGGGCGCTGCCCGCCGCGACCACACAGGCCCTCGACCTCTTCGACGATACCGCCACGGCTAGGCTGGCGGAGGCGCTCGCGAGTGCGGAGTTGCTGGTGCTGGACCCGCCACGGGACGGCCTGCGCCAGCTACCGGTCTTCCTCCAGTACGCGCCCCGGCTGAGCGCCGTACGCTACATCTCGTGCGATGTCGCCACTTTTGCCCGCGACCTTGGCGTCCTGCTCGACGCGGGTTTTACGCTCGAAGCGGTACAGCCCCTGGACCAGTTCCCGCATACGCCCCACCTGGAGCTGCTGGCGACGCTGTCGCGTCCCGAGTGTCGCGTGCGGGGCTGAGCCAGCGGCCGTGGAGGCGTACCATGGCCAATGAACACCAAGCGGGAGGCAGTATGCACAGCGACAACCTGCATCTCTGGACGCACCACCATGTCTTCGGCCAGGACCGGCGCCGGGCGGGTGAGCGGCGGACCCTGCTGGTCATCGCCCTCACGGCCGCGACCATGGTGCTCGAAATCAGCACCGGTATCCTGTTCGGCTCCATGGCCCTGCTCGCCGACGGGCTGCACATGGCCTCGCACACCGTTGCCCTAAGCATCACTGCGTTCGCCTATGTCTATGCGCGGCGCCATGCCGCCAACCCGAGCTTCAGCTTCGGCACCGGCAAGGTCAACGCGCTGGGGGGCTTTACCGGCGCCCTGCTGCTCGCCGGCTTCAGCCTCGCCATGGCCTGGGAGAGCGTGGCGCGCTTTATCGCGCCGGTGCCGATCGCCTTCGACCAGGCCATCGGCGTAGCGGTGCTCGGTCTCATCGTGAACGGCGTTTCCGTGCTGCTGCTGGGCGAAGGCCACGATCATGGGCACGATCACGGGCACTCGCATGGGCATGAGCACAGACACGCCGATGGCCACGACCACAACCTGCGCTCGGCCTACCTGCACGTGCTCGCAGACGCGCTGACCTCGCTGCTGGCCATCTTCGCACTGCTCGCGGGCAAGTACCTCGGCCTCAACTGGATGGATCCGGCCATGGGCATCGTCGGCGCGCTGCTGGTCGCCCGCTGGTCTATGGGACTGCTGCGCGACACCAGCCACACCCTCCTCGACCGACAGGCGCCAGAGCCGCTCTGCGAGCAACTGCGCAGCGCCGTCGAGGGCCATGGCCACGACCGCATCGCGGACCTGCACCTGTGGTCCATCGGCCCGGGCCTGCATGCCGCAGAAATCGCTGTCATCACCCACGACGATCTGTCCCCCGATGAAGTCCGGGCGCGGCTTCCGGAGGCACTGCGTGTCGTCCACGCCACGGTCGAGATTCACCGCTGCCCGGCGGTCGACGCCTAGGAACGGTAGTAAAGACCAACAGAGCGGTACACGCGATCGTCGGCTAGACTGGAACCGAAAAGAGACCCCGGGGCAGGCCAATGAGGCAAAGAGAAACCGCAGCAGCGGCCATGATCACCTTTCTGCTGGCAATGCCGGTATTGGCCGACGAGCTTCCCGATGTCGTGGAGCACCCCATGGTCCAGCGTTACCCGGGCCAGGAGCTTCGCTGGCAGACCATCGACAACTACCGCGAGTTCCGGCTTCCCGTCGGTCCGGTCACCGGCTACCGCCACATCGACGACTGGGTCGACACGGAAGGCCGGGTGACGCGGACCTTCTATGCCCTGGAGGGCAGCGGGCGGACCTGGTCCGAGGTATACCTCAACTACCGGGGGGCCTTCGAGGCCGAGGGCTTCGAGATCCTCGCCGAGGGTTCCTCCGAGGACCGCAAGGGGCCCGCGGTCGGCGGCCGCCAGTGGCTGGAGATCTACCTGCGCACGAACCCCGCCGGGACGGGCGGCGAGGTCGGCACGCTGGCGGCGGGTTCCTCCACCTCCGGCGGCCAGGGCGCCTTCGTGGCGACGCGGGACCGGGCCGCCGGCCCCGTCTACGTGGTCGTCACCGTGGAGCAGCACGCCGAGGACTACATCGGCACCCTCGTCGACATCGTGGAAGTGGAGCGCGCCGAGACAGGCCTGGTCGCCGTGGACCCGGAAGCGATCGGCCGGGACCTCGAGGAGAAGGGCCGGGTTGTGCTCGACGGCCTCTACTTCGACTTCGACAGCCCGACCCTCCAACCGCGCTCCGCCGAGGCGCTCGGCAACATCGCCAGCTACCTGGACGCGAACCCTGAGCGCGCGTTCTACGTGGTGGGGCACACGGATGCCCGCGGTTCGCTGGGCTATAACCGCGAACTCAGCCAGGCGCGGGCCCAGGCGGTCGTCGATGCGCTGGTCAACGACCACGGCATCGCCCGGGAGCGCCTCGACGCCGCCGGCGTGGGTCCCCTGGTCCCGGTCTTCAGCAACGCCGACGACGCGGGCAGGGAGCGCAACCGGCGCGTGGAGCTCGTCGAGCGCCTGTGACGGCCGGCGTCATCGACGACCTCGCCGGCGACCCGCCCGGCGGCGGCCGCTGGGCCTGTGTCGCCGACACGGTCATGGGCGGGGTCTCCGCTGGACAGCTGCGCACGGAGCCCGTCGCCGGCCGGCGCGCGCGGCACCTGACCGGGACCGTCAGCCTCGCCAACAACGGCGGCTTCCTGCAGATGGCCATCGATCTCGCCGCGGACGGCAGCAGCGTGGATGCGAGCGCCTCTACCGGGCTCTCGCTGATCGTCTGCGGCGACGGCCAGGAGTACGGCGTGCACCTGCGCACGGACGACGTGCGGCGCCCCTGGCAGAGCTATCGGGCCCGCTTCCGGGCACCGGGCGCCTGGACCACCGTCACCCTGCCCTTCAGCGGCTTTGCCCCGCATCGCCTCGACGCACCCCTGGACCTTTCCCGGCTGCGGCGCATCGGCCTGGTGGCCATCGGCCGGCCCGGGCCCGTGGACCTCGCCCTGGGTGACCTGCGGTTCTATTGAACGGGCGCAGCAGCCCCGCCTTCACGGCGCCACCTCCTATGGCCTAACATAGGACCACGGGGCCACGGCATTTACCCTGGGTCCCGATCCCCCAGCCACCACGAGAACGGAAAGCACCCGTGAGCCAAGTCGACGAACAACGCGAGAAAATCCGCAGTGCCACCGGCTTCATCGCCGCCCTCGACCAGAGCGGGGGCAGCACCCCGAAGGCCCTGCGACTCTACGGCATCGAGGAGGACGCCTGGACCACGGACGCCGAGATGTTCGACCTCGTGCACGCCATGCGCACGCGGATCATGACCGCCGACGCCTTCGACGGCGAGCGCATCCTCGGCGCCATCCTGTTCGAGGACACCATGGACCGGGAGGTCCTGGGGCGGCCGACCCCCGAGTACCTCTGGGGCGTCAAGCACGTCGTGCCTTTCCTCAAGGTCGACAAGGGCCTCGACGATCCCGCCGACGGCGTGCAGCGCATGAAGCCCATCCCGGGGCTCGACGACCTGCTCACCCGCGCGGTCGGGGCCGGGATCTTCGGCACCAAGATGCGCTCGGTGATCAAGGAAGCGAACGACACGGGGATCAATGCCGTGGTGGCGCAGCAGTTCGAAATTGCCGGCCGCATCATCGACGCCGGCCTCGTGCCCATCGTCGAGCCGGAGGTGGACATCCACTGCCCCGACAAGGCCGCTGCCGAGCAGCGGCTGAAGGCGGGCATCCTCGCCGCGCTGGAACAGCTCGGCGAGGGACGGCAGGTCATGCTCAAGCTGACTCTGCCGGAAGAGGACGGTTTCTACAGCGACTGCGTCGCCCACCCCGCGGTGCTGAGGGTCGTGGCGCTGTCCGGCGGTTACAGCCGCGCGGAGGCCAACGAGCGCCTCGCCCGCAACCCGGGGGTGGTCGCCAGCTTCTCCCGCGCCCTGACCGAGGGGCTCTCCGCCCAGCAGAGCGACGAAGAGTTCAACACCGCGCTCGACCGGTCCATCCAGAGCATCTACGACGCCTCGGCGACCTAGGGCCCGGACCGAACCGGTGGCGGGGCGTCAGCCGCGCCACCCCTCCAGTTCCAGCAGCCAGCGCTTGCGCGCCATGCCGCCGGCGTAGCCGGTGAGGCTGCCGTCCGCGCCGATCACCCGGTGACAGGGCACGACGATGGGCAGCGGGTTGCGGCCGTTCGCCGCACCGACGGCGCGCACCGCCCGGGGCCGGCCCAGGTCGCGGGCGAGGTCACCATAGCTGCGGGTCTCGCCGAAGGGGATGGCCGCGAGCGCCGCCCACACGGTCTCCTGGAACGCGGTCCCGGCAGCTGCCAGGGGCAGGTCAAAGGCGCGGCGCCGACCCGCAAAATATTCGCCCAGCTGCGCCACGGCGCGGCTGAGCACGGGCGTGTCGCCCGGGGGCAGGCGCTCGACGTGGGTCCCGGGAAAGGCGATCCGCTCGAGCAGCCCGTCGCGGGCAATCAGCTGCAGGGAGCCCAGGGGAGTAGCCAGGATGGCCGCGCTCAGCATGACGGTTCCTCCGCGCGCATCGTTCATCGTTCCCTGTAGCTTAGCCCGAAATGGCCACCTGCGCGCGGTAGTGGCGCCGCCAGGTGAAAAAACCGACGGTCACGATCACGAGGTATGCAGCGAAAAGCGCCGCAGTCAGCTTCAGTCCCCGGTCGAGGTAGAGCACGATGCTCACCCCGTCGACGACGATCCAGTACAGCCAGTTCTCCAGGATCTTCCGCGCCACCATCCAGGTAGTGACGATAGCCCCCCAGGTGGTGAAGGCGTCGAGATACGGCAGCGCGGCATCGGTGTAGCGGGTCAGGAGCGCCCCGGACAGGACGGACAGCACGAGGACGCCGGTGATGGCGAAAAAGTGATCCCGCGGTCCGAAGCGGCTGATCGCCAGGGCGCCGGTCTCACCCGGGCGCTTCCACTGCCACCAGCCGTAGACGGCCATGCCGAGGTAGTAGACCTGCAGCGCCGACTCCAGGTACAGGCGGACCTGCCAGAAGAGCACGAGGAAGATCGCCGTGCTGGCGAAGGCGGCATACCAGCACCAGAGGCTCTCCCGGGCCGCCAGCAGCAGGTAGGCGATGCCGAGGAGGACGGCGAGCGCCTCCCAGGTCGCCAGCCACTGCCAGGCGGCCGCCACCGGTCAGCGCGCCGCGTCGATCGCCAGCGCACCGGGAATGAACTTGCACACGAGCACCTGCCTGCCGAAGCGCTCTGCGCTGGCCCGCAAGGCGCGGGCCACGGTGCGCATCACCGTGTCGAAGTCACCGCGCAGCTGCGTGCTCATGGCATTGGTCACCACCGTGAGCCCGGCTTCGTCGGCCAGGTCGTCGATAAGCGCGCGGATCGGTGGTTCATAGTCTTCCTGCAGCGGGTAGAGGCTGATTTCGGCGGTCAGTTCCATGGGGTGTTCCGGGCTTGTTGCGGATCGCCAGTATAGCGGCAGCAGCGAGCCGCTTCAGGTCTTGACGAGGAGGGCGGCGAGCAGCGGTGCTTCCCACGACCCAGCAAAAGCTGCAAGCTAGTGCGCATCCACGAAACCAGCTCGGCTTGCCCGACCACGATATCGTGCGCGCGATATTTTCGCTGTCGCCAACCTGCGCTGGAAAGCCAAGGGCCTTCGGCACACGGACCGGAGCCTGAACAAGAACAAAGGGGGACGTTGTGAAAGCAATCATGCCAGGGGCGCTGGGCCGGTACTCGCCGATCCCTGCTGCTATCGTCGTGTCTCTTGCGACCCTCCTGTTCGCCACTGCACTACCCACCCGGGCCGAAGGAAAAATCTGGGAGACCGACCAGTCCGTTGAGCGAAAAGTCGGCGGGGTCTACGTATTTATGGCAAGGGAGTTTGCGCGCGACGCGGAGCCGGAGTCGTTTTCCGTCATTGCCACGGAACGAGAGACGAGTATCAGAGGTATTTTTCGAGGGGTGTGCTCGCCGGTGGTCGCGGTCGATATCAGGCTGACCGACGCCCGCAAGGTCGATTTGAGCCGCTTTGCAGAAACCCACCGCGGCGCCGATTTACCCATCGATGCAACGCTGAGGGCCATGCGCGAGTCACTGGTCGAACAGTGCGAGCAGTTACAGGTCATCCGGCTCAGCTTCGATGCCATCAACGAGCGCCAGCGCGACTACTCCTACACGGGCACCCTCAGCAAGGCCAACGGCTGGCAGCTACAGGACGGCAGAATAGCCTCGGACTACGATAGCGCTTATACCTTCAGCCTGCTCATGCACAGCCCCTTCAGCGCGGCCGGAGTCCGATACAAAGGTGGGTGCGAGGACGAACCGACGCTTTTACTCGAGGCAATCTACCAGAACAACACGGAGCGAGCCGCCGCAAAGCCCATCCCCATGAGCGAATACGCGTTCATCGCGCCGAGGATAGCCAGCGCCTATGTCAGCGAATGCCCGGGCGTGACACGCATACGCTATGCGCTGAATCCCATGCCCGATGATTATCGGTGCAAAGAGGACGGCGATTGCTTTATGGAGGCCGTGCACACGCCTGCCGCAGACAATAGCTGGACCATCAGCAAACAGCAGTTTGAGTTGAAGGAATACAACAATCCCATCGCCGATGCCCGGGATATGTTCGAAGTGCTTGCGGCAGGCCGCTTTGACATTCTCGCGGACTATGACGGCTTCTTCCGTTTCTACTTTGAAAACTGGTTTGGCGCGTATTCCGACATGTGCAAGGCGCACATAGAAAACCCTGTGGGCCGCAAGACGCAGATCGTCGAGCGCACCTACGATAACGGCGTCTTGATAGACGAGGATTTCGGCGCAGAAAGGCTGATCGTGATCGAGAGCGCCTATGCCGACGACTATGACCGCTACTTCGGCTCTGCAAAGGCCTGGGCCACGACCTACGTACTCAACAAGGTAATGAGCCAGCAAAGCAGTGCGCGAGGGCCGGTCGACGCTGTGTTCAGCAGCTTCGGTTTCCTGACCGCCACCATCGATCAGCTCGAAGACATCACTCGCGATCGTTGCAGGGACGACAAGCTGCTCACGGCTCAGACGAATATGATCAGCTACGCGCGCAAGCAGCCCGCCGCCATTACCGGCAGGTACGACACCAGCAAGAAGCCACTCATCAAGTATCCGGACAACGGGCCATCGGCCCCCGCCTTTACAGCCGCGCTCCAGGAGCGCCGTCGCCAGGCCGAACAGGCGATTCGTCAACGCAATCAGATCGGGACAATCGAGGACTGGCAAGTGCGCCAGGCGAATATTCAGGGTGACTCTCAGCCAGCTAGAGTGCCGGGAAGCAGTACCTCAGGGAAGTCGACGCCCGCTGCCGCAGCAGGGGGCGTCGACAGCGCCAGGCAGTTCCAGGACCGGGAGCAGCTCGTTCAGGACCAGCAACGCCGCGTCGCCGCCAAGCTGCAGGAGTTCCAGGAGCGCATGATGAAGGCGGGCAATCCCGGCGAACGCCAGGCGATACAGCTAGAAATGCAGGAATACTTCGCAACCATCCAGCAACAGTTGCAGCAGGAATTGCAGGCGTTCGACTAACTGTCAGGACGATGTGACGGTCGCCGCCAGGACCGTTGCAAGGCCGTCGGCTTCGCCGCCGCGGCTGGCAGCTTCAGACCTCGGCGAGCGCGGCGGCCAGCAGCGGCGCGAGTTCCACGGCGTTGCTCTCGTGCAGGATCGAGTCGGTGCTCAGCACCTCGCCCACACCGGCTTCGGCGAGCACCGCCAGGGCATCGCCCGCGAACAGGGCGTGGGTCACCGCCACATCGACGCGGGCCGCGCCCGCCGCGCGCAGCGCCCGGCAGGCTTCCGCGAGGGTGCGGCCGGTGCTCGCGACATCGTCGACCAGCACCACCGAACGCCCGGCAAGGGGCACCGCTGGCAGCTCGATGACCACGGCGCGGTCGCCGCTGCGGGTTTTCGCCGCCACGGCGTGATCGAGGCCGGCGCGGTCGGCGATCGCCTCGACCCACTGCGCGGACTCTTCATCCGGGCCGAGCAGCAGCGGCGCATCCTCGCGCGCGGCAAGGCGCGCCGCGAGCGGTTCCGCGGCGCTCAGCGCGAGGGCCCGCGGTACCGGCACCGCGTCCGCCAGCACCGGCGTCCGGTGCAGGTGCGGGTCGACGGTAACGACGGTGTCGAAGCAGCGCGCCAGCTCCCGCCCGATGATGCGCTGGCTGACCGCTTCCCCGGGGTGGAAGGCCTTGTCCTGGCGCATGTAGCAGAGATAGGGCGCTACCAGCGCGAGCGCTTCGGCGCCGAGTTCCCGGGCCGTGGCCGCCGCGAACAGGAGCTCGACCAGCTTGTCATTGGGCCGGTCGAGGCTGCGGCAGAAGAGCACCCTTGGCGGCACCGGCGTCGGCAGGCGCACCCGGCTCTCCCCGTCCGGGAAGCGGTGCACATCGACCTCCGCATAGGCGACGCCGAGCGCAATCGCGAGGCGCTGCGCCGGCGCGCGGTAGTCGGCGAAGCCGAGGACAACGTCGGCGACCGCGCCCATTCAACCGTCCACCGCCAGCACGAAGCCGCTGTCGGCCTCGGCGGCCTCGCAGGCGAAGGCGAAGTCCGCGTCGAAGGCCGCGTGAATCGCGTAAAGGGGTTCGCCCTCGCGCACCGGGTCGCCCACCTTGCGCAGCAGGTCGACCCCCGCGCCCTGGTCCAGGGGTGCGCCGGCCAGGCGGGCGATACGCGCCAGCTGCAGGTTGTCGATCGCCGCCACCTTGCCGTCCCGGGGCGCGGCGATCTCGCGGCGCAGGCGCCCCGGCTCCGGCGGCTCGGGGTTGAGGCCCTGCATCTCCATGATCGCGCGCATGCGCTCGAGGGCCCGGCCGGAATCGAGGATGTCGCGGGCGAGCACGTAGCCCTGACCGCCGCGCACGTCCGGGTCGAACTCGAGGATGCGGCTCGCCAGCTGCAGCGCCTTCTCGCGCAGGTCCCGGGGCTGGTCCGGGTCGTTTTCCAGCACCTGCATGATGTCCCGGGCCTCGAGCACGGGCCCGATGCCGCGGCCGATGGGCTGCAGCCCGTCGGTGATGATCACCTCCACGTGCAGACCGGTGCGGTCGCCGACGAACTCGAACAGCTTGCGCAGCCGGAGCGCCTCGGCCTGGTTGCTCACCTTGGCCGTGGGCCCCATGGGGATGTCGACCAGGAGGTGCGTGGCGCCGGCGGCGATCTTCTTGGCGAGAATCGAGGCCACCAGCTGCCCCGGAGAATCGAGGGACAGCGGCCGCTCCACGGCGATGAGAATGTCGTCCACCGGCGCCAGCCGCGAGGTACCGCCCCAGGCCAGGCAGCCGCGCTGCGCGCGCACCACCTCGTTGAAGCGCCGCGCGGTGAGTTCGACGTTGGCCAGCACTTCCATGGTATCCGCGGTGCCGGCGGGCGAGGTGATGGCGCGGCTGGAGGTCTTGGGAATGAACATGCCGTGGGCGGCAACGATGGGCACCACGAGCATGCTGGTCCGGTTGCCGGGAATGCCGCCGATGCAGTGCTTGTCCGCGACCAGCGGCTCCTTCCAGTCGATGCGGTCCCCGCTCTCGGCCATGGCGCGAGTGAGATGCAGCACCTCGTCGCGCTCCATGCCGCCCTGGGTACAGGCCACCAGGAATGCCGCCATCTCGATCTTGGTGTAGCGGTGCTCGCCGATCTCGCGGACGATAGCCCGGTAATCGGGGTAGCCGAGGGTCTCGCCGGCGATCTTGCGGTGCACCGCGCCGATGGAGCGCGGCGGCCGCGCGTGCGCAATCCGGGCCGCCTCCCCCTCCGCGAGACCCAGCTGCTGGAAGGCCTGCAGGCTGAGGCCGAGCTCGTCCGGGCGGGTGATGGCGTCATCATCGACGACGTTGAGCACCGCGAGCACCGGCTCGCCGCCATCTGCCGGGGTGATCTCCACCTTGTTCAGGGCCTGGAAGCCCGCGCTGCGATAGACGTGGCAATCCCGGTGCAGGAAGGCGACGTTCTCCCGGTAGGTATCGATACCAACGCGCCGCACGGTCAGCGTGTGGCGTCCGTCACCGGGCATGGCTCTTTCCTTGTGCCGTCTGAAAGGCTACAGCTTGCCCCCGCGGCCGCCCCGCGTCTAGGACCCCGCGCCGCGCAGCAGCGGCGCAATCTCGTCGAGGGTCGCCGGATCGTCGATGGTGCCGGGCACCTTGTAGTCCTCGCCGTTGGCGATCTTCTGCAGCGTGGCCCGCAGGATCTTGCCGGAGCGGGTCTTGGGCAGCCGCGCGACTACCCGCGCATGGCGGAAGGCAGCCACCGGGCCGACTTCCCTGCGCACCAGGGCGACGACCTCGTCGGCTATCTCCGCCTCCAGCCGGTCGACCCCGGCGTTCAGGATCATCAGGCCCAGCGGTACCTGCCCCTTGATTTCGTCGCGCACGCCGAACACGGCGCACTCGGCCACATCCGGGTGGGAGGCGATCACCTCTTCCAGGCGCCCGGTGGACAGGCGATGCCCCGACACATTGATGACATCGTCGGTGCGGGCCATGATGTGGATGTAGCCATCCGGGTCGATATAGCCCGCGTCGCCTGCATCGTAATAACCGGGGAAACGCTCGAGGTACTTCTCGCGGAAGCCCGCGTCATTGTTCCAGAGCGTCGGCAGTGCGCCGGGCGGCAGCGGCAGCCGGATCGCCAGCGCCCCCATCTCCCCACGCGGCACCGGCTCGCCGGCCTCGTCGAGCACCGCGATGTCGAAGCCCGGCACCGCCTTGCCGGAGGAGCCGTGGCGCACAGGGAAAAAGCGCTCGCCGGCGAAATTGGCGATCGCCGGCCAGCCGAGTTCTGTCTGCCACCAGTGGTCGATTACCGGGACATCCAGCAGTTCCTCGGCCCAGATGATCGTATTCGGATCCGCGCGCTCGCCGGCGAGAAACAGGTACTGAAGACTCGACAGGTCGAAGGCCCCGGCGCCCTCCCCGTTCGGATCCTGCTGCTTGATGGCGCGGATCGCCGTCGGCGCCGTGAACAGCACTTTCACCCGGTGCCGCTCGATGAGGCGCCAGTAG
This sequence comes from Pseudohaliea sp., assembly GCF_040217025.1. Taxonomy (GTDB): domain Bacteria; phylum Pseudomonadota; class Gammaproteobacteria; order Pseudomonadales; family Halieaceae; genus Pseudohaliea. Next base: position 214,510 of record NZ_JAVJOA010000012.1, read on the forward strand.
GTCGAGGCATCCGGCGTGCCCACGGGCTTGCCCTCGAAGAGCACGGTGGTGGCGCCGCGCAGCAGCGGTCCGTAGACGATGTAGGAGTGGCCCACCACCCAGCCGATATCCGATGCCGCCCAGAAAACGTCGCCCGGGTCGATGCCGTAGATGTTGGCCATGCTCCAGTAGAGGGCCGCCATGTGGCCGCCGTTGTCGCGCACGACGCCCTTGGGGCTGCCGGTAGTGCCGGAGGTGTACAGGAGGTAGAGCGGGTCCGTCGCCGCCACCGTGGCACAGGGCGCGGGCTCGGTGCCGGCGACCGTTTCCCAGTCGAGATCACGGCCCGGCACCAGCCCGGCGGGCTCGGCCTCGCGCTGCAGGATGACGCAGTGCGCCGGCTTGTGCTCGCAGGCCTCGACTGCCGCGTCGAGGAGCGGCTTGTAGGAGATAATGCGCGCGTGCTCGATGCCGCAGGAGGCGGAGAGTACGACCTTCGCCCGGCAGTCATCGATGCGGAAGGCGAGCTCACTGGCGGCGAAGCCGCCGAAAACCACGGAGTGCACGGCGCCCAGGCGTGCGCAGGCGAGCATGCCGATCACCGCCTCCGGCACCATGGGCATGTAGATCACCACCCGGTCGCCGGGGCCCACGCCGAGTTCCCGGAGTCCGCCGGCGAAGGCAGCGACCTGGTCGCGGAGCTCGCGGTAGGTGAAATAGGTGACGGTATCGGTCACCGGGCTGTCGTAGATCAGGGCCAGCTCGTCACCGCGCCCCGCCTCCACGTGCCGGTCGATGGCGTTGTGGCAGGTGTTGCACCGGCCGTCGCTGTACCAGCGGTAGAGCGGCGCCGCGCTGTCGTCGAGGATGGTCTCCGGAGCGCGGACCCAGTCGATGACCTCCGCGGCCGCCCCCCAGTGTGCGTTGGCCTGATCCCTGTCCATGGTGTCCCCCTGCTGACCGTGGCGGCGGGCGGGGCCGCCCGCCATTCCGGCGCAGTATAGACAAGGGGGCGTGCGCGCACCCTTCAACCAAGGTCGAAGGGTGCCGGAGCCCTGGTGCCCGCCTCTCAGTCGCTGCTGGCGATCGCCGCACCGCGGCGACGCAGTTCGATGCGCACGCGACGCTCCAGCGCATAGCCGTCGAGATCGCCCTCCGCAGCCCGGGACTGGTCCTCGCCGTGGCCGTGGACCGAGACCCGCTCGACCGGAACCGCGGCATCCACCAGCGCACTGGCCACCGCCTGCGCGCGGTCCCGGGCGAGGACGGCGTTGTCAGCGGCGGGACCGCGCGGGTCCGCGTAGCCATCCACGCGCACCTCGATATCCGGGTTTGCGGCCAGGAACTGCGCCAGCAGGCCGAGCCGCGCTCTGCCGGCGTCGGTCAGCCGGCTCTCGCCGGTGCGAAACAGCAGTTCCAGCTCGAGCTGCTCCAGCGCCATGCGCGCGTAGCGGGCCGTTTCCCCCCGCTCCGCGCGCAGGGCCTGGTCAAGCGCGGCCAGGTCCTGCTCGAGGCCGGCGACGTCGCGCTCCCGCTCGGCGAGCTCGGCACTGACCGCAGGCAACCGGTCCGCGCGCTCAACCTGCTCACCGAGCCAGGCGCCGCCGAGGGCGCCGACAAACGCACCGAGGGGACCGCCGGCAGCGGCGCCGGCGGCAATGGCCGTCAGGGTCGTGGCATCGCGCTTGACCTCCGTGGCAACGGCCGCGCCGGCGGGTGCGGCGAGCACACTGCCGAGGACGAGGATGCTGGCTGCAGTAGTAAGGGGCTTCTTCATGGCTGTCTCCTTGCTCCGGGAATGCCGGCAGGGCCGGCGGGCAAGAAGAATTACAGCGCGCGTCGCGGGCAGCGCGGAGGCAGGTCCGTGGCGGTCCGGCGATTGATCGTGGCGAATAGTGGCAGCGGCGGATCGGGAGCGGGTCAGCCGAGCACCGCTTTCAGCGCCTCACAGACCCGCTCCACCTCCTCCGGGCTGTTGTAGTGAACCAGCGACAGGCGGACCACGCCGCTCGCCGGGTCGATGCCCATGGCCTCGAGCAGGCGGTGGGCGTAGAAGTGACCGCTCTCCGCGCCGATGCCCGCGCGGTGCAGGCCGGCCGCCACCGCCGAGGGAGCCTGCCGCGTTGGCACGAAGGAGACGGTGGCCGAGCGGTTCGCCGTATCGCGCCGGCCCAGCAGGCGTGCGTCAGCGCGGTCGGCCAGCAGTGCCAGCAGCGGCGCGGCAAGACCGGCCTCGTGCGCGGCCATGGCGGCCCCCACGCAGGCCAGCCGCTCGCGGCGCGGGGCGGCTTCCGGCACGCCAAGCCGGACGGCCAGCGCATCGAAATAATCGAGGACCCCGGCACAGCCAGCCACCGCCGCATGCTGCGGCCCCGTGGGGTTGAAACGCTTGTGGCTGTCGCCCTCGAGGAAGTAGTGGCACTGCGGTGTCGCGACCGCCTCGGCGGCGCTCGAGAGGGTCATGATGCCCTGGTGCGGGCCATAGACCTTGTAGACACTGAACAGGTACAGGTCGGCGTCCAGGTCGGCCGGGCTGCAAAGCTCGTGCGGGGCGTGGGCGACTGCATCGACCGCGACCAGGGCATCTGAGCGCTCGCGCACGGCGCTGGCGATGGCCTGCACCGGGTTGGTCCCGCCGAGGATGTTCGAGCTCTGGGTAAAGAACACCCAGCGCGTGCGCGGCCCGAGCAGCGGGTAGAGGTCATCGGGGTCGAGTTCCCCGCTCACCGGGTCCACGGGCCATTCGCGCACGGTGACACCGCGCGCCGCCGCGGCCCGCCGCCAGGCGCCCTGGTTGGCCTCGTGGTCCTGCACCGCGACCACGATCTCGTCACCCGGCTCCCAGCCCGGCGCGAACGCCTGGGCCATGACGTAGCTGTTGGCGGAGGTGGAAGGGCCGAAGGTCAGCTGCGACAGCGGCACACCGAGCGCTTCCGCCCAGCCCTCGCGCGCCCGGTCCATCGCCGCCCCCGCCTCCCGGGACGGTTCGAAGGGGCTGTGGGGCTGCACGCGCATGCGTCGCTGGTAGTCGTCGAGAATCCCGAGTACCGGCTCGGCCACGAAGGTGCCGCCGGCATTGGCGCAGAAGACCTGTTCACCGAGCCCGGCGAGCGCCGGGAACTGGCTGCGCACCCAGGGGAGGTCCAGGGCGGGCGTGTCGGCTTTCCGCAACGGGTGGCTCGCCGGCATCGGCTACCCGTCCCGCTCGTCGTCGCGCAGGAGCCCGAAGACCAGGATGAGATGGCCGTCAAAATCGATGATGCCGAACTCCATGCCCGGTCGTCCGGCCTCGCGGCTCATGAACTCGACCGGCTCGATGGTCTCGAGGCCCATGGCCTCGACCCGGGCCTTCACCCCCTCGACATCGGCCACGGTCTGCACGAAGGCGACGGCGCGCGGGCTGTCGGGCAGCCCCAGCGCGATGCCCGGCACCTCGCCGAGGCCGAGGACGTTGCTGTGCCCGCCGTCACCGTCGAGGTAGGCGAAGCGCTTCATGGCACCGGGCTCGATGTTGAAGAAACGGTAGGAATAGGAGTCTGCCGGTGTGTCCGTTACCCGGCTCACCGTGAGGCCGAGCACGTCACGGTAGAGGGTCAGGGCGCGCTCGAGGTCCGCAACCAGGATCGAGTGGCGATAGATCGGCGCCAACCGCTCGATGGATGCATCACCGGCCCGGGCCGAGGCAATGGGTAACAGCAACGGCAGGGCCACCAGGGCAACGAAGAAAGCGCGCAGGACGGGCATGGGAACTCTCCGGTAGCGGTTTACTGCAAACGAGCGCGTGCAAACCATCGCTTGCAAGGGATCTTGTGCATTCAATCTCCGGCAAACATAGCACAGGGCCGGGTGCCCCTGTTGCCCCCGGTCAGAACCCTAGAGTTCGCCCAGGTCCACCAGCGTCCTCGCGCTTTCGAGGATGGACTCCCGCGCCGGCACCAGGTCGCGGCCGAGCAGGGCCCGCGCCCGGCTGTTGTCGAAGGCGCGGGTCTTGCCGAGCTCGGGGACGATCTGCTTCAGCGTGGGGTTCAGCAGCGACAGCGCGCGCACCAGCCAGTTGGGCAGTTCGCCTTTCGGCAGCTTGCGCGTCGGGTAGGCCTCGCGGAGCACCTCGCCGATCTCCCGGAAGCTGAGCACCGATTCACCGAGGAGAAAGCGCCGCCCCACCGCCTCCGGGTCCGTCATGGCGGCGACGTGGGCATCGGCGACGTCGCGCACATCGACGACGCCGAAGGTGAGCTTCGGGTAGGCCGGCAGCTTGCCCTGCATGGGCTGGACGACGACCTCGAGCGATGCCGACACATCGCCGCTCATCGCCGGCCCGAGCACGACCACCGGGTTGATGCAGGCGAGCTCGAGGCCGGCGCCCTCGCCCTCCACGTACTCCCAGGCGGCACGCTCCGCCAGCGTCTTTGAACGCGTGTAGGCGGTGTTGTCCGCGAGGTTGTCGGGGTTCGACCAGTGGCTCTCGTCGAGCACCGCGGGGCGCCGGTCGCCCCAGCCGTAGGCGATGGCCGCCATGGACGAGGTCATCACCGCCCGGCGCACCCCGGCCGCCTTCGCCGCGCGCAGGGCGCGGAGCGCGCCCTCGCGGGCCGGCCGGATCAGCGTGTCGTGGTCCTTCGGCAGGTTTGCCGGCAGCGGTGACGCCAGGTGCTGCAGGTAGTCGATGCCGTCCATGGCCTCGGCCCAGCCGTCGTCACTGGTGAGGTCCGCCGCGACGATCTCGATGGCGATGTCGCGGCCGGCGTAGCGGCTGAGCGTGGCGTTGAGCGTGGCCGCACGCTCTGCACTGCGCGCCGTACCCCGTACCTCGTGCCCGGCGTCGAGCAGCCTGAGGATCGTGTGCGATGCAATGAAACCGGTCGCGCCGGTGACGAGTACCCTGGCCATGGGCGGTTCCCTCACTGCGAACGTCCTGCCATGCTACACCCGCCCCCGGGGCGCAGCCACCCTCGCCCGGCCGCAACCGGCCGCGGGAAAGGCCGGCAGCCCCACGGACTGATCGTCTCACGGATCGAAAGGACACCCGCTATGCGCCGCCTCGCCCTGTTCCTCGCCATCGCCGTCGCCATCGGCCTGTTCTTCGGTCTCGGCCTCGACCGCTACCTGACCCTCGCCTACGCCCGCGAGAGCGTGGCGCAGTTCCAGGCCCTGCGGGAGAGCGAGCCGGTGGCGCTGATCGCCGGCTACTTCGCCGTCTACGTGACGGTGGCGGCACTGTCGCTGCCGGGCGCGGCGATCATGACCCTCGCCGGCGGTGCCCTCTTCGGCCTCGCCCAGGGGACGCTGATCGTCTCCTTCGCCTCGAGCATCGGCGCCCTGCTCGCCTTCCTCGTCGCGCGCTACCTGCTGCGCGCAACGGTGCAGGACCGCTTCGGTGACCGGCTCCGGGCCATCAACGACGGCATGCGCCGCGACGGGGCGTTCTACCTGTTCACGCTCAGGCTGGTGCCGGTGTTTCCCTTTTTCATCATCAACCTGCTGATGGCGCTCACACCGATCCGCGCCGGTACCTACTACCTCGTAAGCCAGGTCGGCATGCTGCCGGCCACGATCGTCTACGTGAACGCCGGCACCCAGCTCGGGCAGCTGGAGAGCGCGAGCGGGATCCTGTCGCCGGAGCTCATCGCCTCCTTCGTTCTCCTCGGCCTGTTCCCACTGCTCGCCCGCAAGCTCACGGAAGCGCTGAAGCGCCGACGGGTCTACCGGCGCTGGGAAAAGCCGAAACGCTTCGACCGCAACCTGCTGGTCATCGGCGCCGGTGCGGCCGGCCTCGTCTCCGCCTACATCGCCGCCACTGTGCGCTCGCGCGTGACCCTGGTCGAGGCGGGGGCCATGGGCGGTGACTGCCTGAACACCGGCTGCGTACCGAGCAAGGCCCTGCTCGCCAGCGCCCGCCTCGCGGCGCGCCTGCGCGACGCGGAGCGCTACGGCATCCGGCCCGGGGGCGAACTCACGGTGGACTTCCCCACGGTGGTTCGGCGGGTGCAGTCGGTGATCCGGGCCATAGAGCCCCACGACAGCGTGGAGCGCTACGAGGGCCTGGGCGTCGACGTCGCGCGCGGCTACGCGCGGATCGTGGACCCGTGGACCGTCAGTATCCGTGACGAGAACGGAAACGAGCGGCGGCTGAGCAGCCGCGCTATCGTCATCGCCGCCGGTGCCGCCCCGGTGGTGCCGCCCCTGCCCGGCCTCGATGCGGTGGAGTGCCTGACCAGCGAGACGCTCTGGGATGCCATGGCGACCCGCTCGGAGCCCCCCGCACGGCTGGTCGTACTCGGCGGCGGGCCCATCGGCTGCGAGCTCGCGCAGGCCTTTGCCCGGCTGGGCAGCCGGGTCACGGTGGTCGAGATGCTGCCGCGGCTGCTGGGCCGGGAGGACGGCGAGGCCGCGGAGATCATCGCCACGACCCTGGCTGCCGACGGCGTCAGCGTGCAAACGGGCCACCGCGCCGTGCGCTGCGACCCGGGGGAGAACGGCGAGCCGGCTGTGCTGGTCACGGAGTGCGACGGTACCGAGCACCGCCACGCCTTCGACACGCTGCTCTGCGCCATCGGCCGGCGGCCACGGCTGACCGGTTACGGCCTCGAGGACCTCGGCATCGAAACCGGCGCGCCGCTGGTTGCCAACGACTACCTCGAGACCCTGTACCCGAACATCTATGCGGCCGGCGACGTGGCCGGCCCCTACCAGTTCACCCATGTCGCCGCGCACCAGGCCTGGTACGCCGCGGTGAACGCGCTCTTCGGCCAGTTCAAGCGCTTCGCCGTCGACTACCGGGTCATCCCCCGGGTGACCTACACGGACCCGGAGGTCGCGAGCGTCGGCCTCACGGAGGCAGAGGCGGCAGAGCGTGGTATCGCGGTCACGGTGACCCGCTACGACCTCGAGGATCTCGACCGCGCCATCGCCGACGGCCACCCCGGCGGTTTCGTGAAGATCCTCACCGCGCCCGGCAAGGACCGCATCCTGGGCGCCACGCTCGTGGGTGACCATGCGGGCGAACTGCTGGCGGAGGTCGTGCTGGCCATGAAGCACAAGCTGGGGCTGAACAAGCTCCTGGGCACCATCCACGCCTACCCGACCTGGGCGGAAGCGAACAAGTTCGCCGCCGGCGCGTGGAAGAAGGCCCACGCGCCGGAGCGTGTACTCGCGCTGCTGGAGCGCTACCACCGCTGGCGGCGGGGTTAGCTCGGCGACTCCCGGCTCAGCAACGCCTAGCGCGGCGGGTCCACCCGCAGAGCGCTCGAGCCGTTCACCCGGTACCAGCCCGCGATGGAGTAGCGCGGGCGGGCCGCCGGCAGTACTTCGTGGGGGACTTCCTCGGACAGGAAGGTGACCAGCGTCCCCTGCAGCGGCGTCACCCGCAGCCCCTCGTGGTCGTCGGCGTCGCGGTACAGTACCAGCTCACCGCCGTCGGCCGGCCCCCAGCCGGGGTTCAGGTAGGCGACCAGGGACAGGACCCGGTTCGCCTCACCCCGGAAGGCGTCCACGTGCCGTCGGTAGAAATCACCCGGGCCGTAGCAGGCGTAGTGACTCTCGAAGGAGAACAGGCCGAGGAGCAGGTGGCGGTTCAGTGCCTCGCGCAGCCGGCCGGTCCAGGCTACCCAGGCCGCGGCGGCCGGTGAAGCACCCTGGATCCAGCAGATGGCGTCGCTGCGCACGAAACGGTTGAGCTGGTGGTCCCCGGCCCGGCCGACCCCGGCGGGCCGGAAGGCCTGTGCCGGCAGCGCTGCCACCTCGGTCCGCAGCGACGCCGCGAGATCCTCCGGCAGGGCTCCGTGACGAACGCTGTAGCCGTGTTCGTGCAGGTCGGTGGCTACCGCCTCGAAGAGGGTCTCGTCGCCCCCACCGGTGGTGGCTGGCTGCGCTGGCATGGATTGATCTCGACAGGGGCGGCGAACCGCCGGTGCGGCTTTTTACGCCGATCCCACCCCCGTGGCAAGCGCCGCCGTCAGTGGTCGCCGTGCTCCGGCAGGTTCGCGGCGATCTCGGCGGCCAGCTCGGGCTGTTCGCGGTAGACGTCCTCGACACTGCGCCAGCGCCGCTCACGCTCGTCATAGCAGCGGATATCGCCGTGGCCGATGTCGTAGATCCAGCCGTGGAGTTCGAGGGCATCGCTGGCGATGGCGGCGGCTACCGCCGGGTGGGTCATCAGGTGTCGCAGCTGCAGCACCACGTTTTCCTCTGTCAGCTCCGAGAGGTGCTCACCGCGGATGCCGCCGTGCCGCGCCCGCACCGTGGCAACCGCTGCCAGCGTGTGGCCCAGCCAGTCACTCGTGTGCGGGAGTTCCGCGAGGTCCTCCGGTGCCATGGCGCCCTTGATGGCCCCGCAGTCCGTGTGCCCACAGACCACGACATGCTTCACCCGGAGCGCGGAGACGGCGTACTCGATGGCGGCCGTGGTACCACCCGCATGGCGCTCGTGCGGCGGCACGATATTGCCCGCATTGCGGATGATGAACAGGTCGCCGGGGGCCGCCTGGGTCACCAGGTTGGGGTCGATGCGCGAATCGGAGCAGGTGATGAAGAGGATTCTCGGGTTCTGCGCGCTCGACAACTCCGTGAACAGCTCCTGCCGCTCCGGGAAGATCTCTGTCTTGAACTTGTATACACCGGCCAGCAGCTTGCGCATCCCGCCCCCGAAAGCCCGCGGCTACCTGTAACGACTCTGCTCGCGAGTATAACAGGGGCGGCGCAGCGGCTGTTCTCTTGCGCTGCCTGCCGGGTTATCCTGCGGGCCGCTGCGGGGGGCGGCCGACATCAAGACCAATAATGCAAAATCCTAGAAGCCTTGCCGACGGAGGACGCCGCGTACGCGCCGCGGGGCCGCGCCTGCCCCTGCTGCGGCGCGCCGCCCTCTACCTGCCGCTGCTGTTGTTGATGCTCGGGCCCGCCAGCAGCCTGGCACTTCAGCACGAGCGCAGCCCCAGCCAGTTCCTCCTGCGCCAGTACGAGCGCGAGCACGGCCTGCCCTCCGAGACGGTCTGGATGGCGCGCCAGGGACCGTCGGGCTATCTCTGGCTGGCGACGCGCCGGGGCCTGGTGCGCTTCGACGGTCTCAATTTCACCGTATTCAACGCCGAGAACCACCCGGCTTTCGCCAACAGCGATGTGCGGGTGATCGAGTGGACCACGGACGGGCAGCTGTGGATCGGCACCTACGGGGGCGGCGCCCTGCGCATGAACGGTGACCGCTTCACAGCAGTCACCCGCGAGGACGGGCTCGCCAGCGACACCGTCTACGACATCCACGTCGCCGACGACGGCACCGTCTGGTTCGCCACCGGGAGCGGCGTTAGCCGCTACCGGGACGGGGAGTTCCGAAGCTGGGGCAAAGCAGAGGGGCTGGCCACCGACCGCCTGTTCCAGATAGCGGAAGGCGGCAATGGCGTGCTCTGGTTCAGCAGCCTCACCAGCGGCCTTTCCGTCTTCGACGGGGAAGGCTTCCGGGCCGTCGGCGTTGACGGGGGGCTGGACTCGCCACAGGTGTTGCTGCTGCACCGCGACGCAGACCTGGGCATCGTTGCCGGCACCCAGCCCGGTGGCCTCTATCGCCTGGGCGACGACGGTGGCATCGACACGCTCGGCCTCGGCGAGCCGCTCCCCGTGCAGGCCATGCTTCGGGATGACGAGGGAACGCTCTGGCTGGGTACCTATGGCCGGGGGCTCTGGCGGCAGTGGGCGGACGGCCGACGGGAGCGCTTTCCGCTGCCGGGTGCCGGGCTGGTCTTCGACCTGACCGAGGACCGGGACGGCAACCTCTGGGCATCCACGGTACGCGGCCTGTTCCGCATCCGCGACAGCGCCTTCCTGCCCTTCGGCGAGGCGGAGGGTGTCTCCGATGCCGCCTTTGTCGTCGCCGTCGACGGCGGCGGCAACGTCCTGGCCGGCGCCGAGAACGCCGGGCTGTTCCGCATCACCGCGGACGGCCGCAGCAGCGAGCCCTGGCCCATGCTCGCCGGGCAGAGCGTGTCGTCACTGCTGCTGCGGGACAACGGTGAACTCTGGGTGGGCACCTTCGGCGATGGCCTCAAGCGCTTCGCCGACAGCGCGGGCGGCCGGCTTATCGGCACCGTGGACAACCTTGCCGGCAGGCACATCCTGGCGATGGTCGAGCGCGCGGACGGCAGCGTCTGGATCGCCTCCGACGGCGGCGTCGACCGCTGGCAGTACGGGGCGGTCGGGCCGGCGCCGCTGCAGCAGGCCGTCTCCGGAACGCTCGTGCGGCATTTCCGGGAAACCCGCGACGGCACGCTCTGGCTGGGTACCAACGACGGGCTCCTCGCCTGGGACGGAGAGTCGGTGCGCCGCTGGACCCGCGACGACGGCCTGGCCGGGAACATCGTCGTCGCCATGCACGAGGACCCGCGGGGCATCCTGTGGATCGGCAGCCGCGATGGCGGCCTGACGCGCCGCGAGGGCGAAACGCTGTTTGCCTTCGGGGCGGAGCAGGGGCTGCCGCAGCCCTCCGTGCAGGCCATTCTCGAAGATAGTGAGGGCGGGCTATGGCTGTCGGGCGGTGAGGGTCTCACCTGGGCGGACCGCGACAGCCTCGACGCCGTGGCCCGGGGCGAAGCCGCGCAGGCGACCGCCCGCTTACTGCGCGAAAATGACGGGCTGCGCTCGGCCCAATTCCAGGGCGGCTTCCAGCCCGCGGGCGCCGTTGGCCCGGACGGGCGCCTCTGGCTGCCGACCAATGGCGGTGTCGTCGGCTTCGACCCGGGAGCCGTGCTCGCGCCCGCGCCGCGGCTTCAGACCTATATCGAGGCCGTGCGGGTCAACGGCGAACCCGTCGCACTCAGCCGGCCGCTGACGCTGCCGGCCACGCTCAACAGCCTGGAGATCGATTACACCGCGCCGCAGCTTTCCAATGCCGAGAATGTGCGCTTCCGCTACCGGGTCGGCGACGAGGGCGAATGGCAGGATGCCGGCGCCCGGCGGACGGCGTACTTCACGTCCATGCCGGCGGGCGAACAGGTGTTCACCGTGAAGGCGAAAACCGGCGCCGGCCCCTTCCCCGAGCCCAACGGCGACAGTGCGCGGCTGCTCCTCCACCGCACACCCCACTGGTTTGAAACGCCCTGGGCCCCCGTTGGCGGCGCGCTGCTGCTGGCGCTGGCGGCGGGCCTCGGCTACCGGTTCCTCGCCCGGCGGGCCCGGGGCCGGGAGCAGCGCCTGGAGCAGCTGGTAAACCGACGCACCGAGGAACTGCAGGCGGCGCTCGCCAAGGTGGAGGAGATCTCGCGTATCGACGGCCTCACCGGCGTCGCCAACCGGCGCTACTTCGAGGAGCGACTGGCGGCGACCTGGAAGATGGCGGCACGGGCAGTGCGGCCGGTGAGCGTGATCATGCTGGACATCGACCGCTTCAAGCAGTTCAACGACAGCCTCGGCCACCAGGCCGGGGATGAATGCCTGCGGCAGATCGCCGAGGGCCTGCAGGGTGGCCTGCTGCGCGATAACGACCTGGTGGCTCGCTACGGCGGCGAGGAGTTCGTGATCCTCCTCTACGACGCCGACGGCGAGGGTGCGGCGCGCGTGGCGCGCCGGATCATCGAGCAGGTCGACGCGCTGAAGCTGCGCCACCCCGAGAGCGATGTCTCTCCCTACGTGACGGTCAGCCTCGGTTGCGCCACCGCCCGCGCCGGCGAGCTGGAAGACCCGTACGTCCTCGTGGACCGGGCCGACCGGGCGCTCTACGACGCCAAGCGCGCAGGCCGCAGCCAGCTCAAGGTGTTCGCGACCTCCGGCTGACCTGCCCCCCGGCAGAGACAGGGGCCTGCAACAGCGGTTCAGCGACGGGCAATGGCCGTGCTGTCGACGGTATAGCGGCGCAGCGTCTGCCGCGCCTCGGCGACAGCCGCGGCGAGGGTCTGCTCACCACTCGCCAGCGCATCGGCGTGGCCGAGGAAGTCCGCGTACATCGCCTCCGGCTCGCCCTCGAGCGTCAGGCCGATTTCACCCTGCTCCTGTTCCAGGCGCGTCCACAGCTCGCGGACCGCGGCCCAGTAGTCAGCGGTCTCCCGCCAGTAGTCTTCGGCAATGGCCACTGCAAAGTCACCGTTGTGCTGGTAGCGATTGACGCCGACTTCCCGCACCAGCGGCTCCGGCCCCGCCGCACCGAGACGCACCTTCGTGTTGTCCTGCTCGTGCACCCAGCCCCCCGGCGTGAGCGCGTGGCGGTTCACCGCGCGGATCGCATCGTAGTCATCGCGCTTGGTCGCGTCGCGGCGGGGCAGCGGACGCAGGGCCGGTTCGGAGGTCCAGGCGGCCGTGCCCCGGTCGTGGCGCCAGTCACCGAGGGCTGCATAGCGGGGGCTGTCATCGACCTGGTAGACGAACTGCGCCCAGCGGCCAGCGGCTTCCCCGGGGTCGAGGTCGCGACGGCGCCAGCGGTTGTCGCCCAGGTAGTCGAAGACGTAAGCCGGCTCGTAGACCCACTTCTGCCGCCAGTGCTTGACCGGCAGCTGCTTGCCATCGGCACCCACGACCAGGATGTGCTGCAGCTCGATCAGCCCGGGTTCGTCGCGGATGACCCGCACTACCTCGAAGGCACCGGAGTGATAGGGATCTGCGGGCGTATAGGCGGCATCGAAGCTGACCGTCTCCTCGAAATCGAAGGTCACGGCGTAGTCCCCGGCCATCGCGAGAATTGCCTCGCGGTCCGCGGCGGGCGGCGCCGCCGTGTTATCGGCAACGCCCGGGCCGCTGCTCGCGCAGCCGCCGAGGGACGTGAGCAGCAGCGTCGCCAGCAGCCCCGCCGCCAGCTTAAGGGGCCGCCGGGCCCCGGTCATGGTGTGCATCATTATCGATCTCCCTGTTACCGCCACCGCATAAGCGGCGGCCTCCATGAACGAACGCTAACTTTAATGCGAATCATTATTGTTTGTGTTCACCAATTTTGCAAGGCGGAAAGCAGGGAACAAGCTGAAGGGGACAAAACACTGACAGGGGTCATGCACCGGCGGGTAAGGCCGTGGGAAAATGACGGCTCAGCCATGTACAGGGGGGACCCATGGACAGCTTCGCAAAGAAGTATCTCGTCGGCCTCGTCGCGGTGGTCCTCATCGCCGCCGGCTACTGGTACCTGAACCGGGACACCCGGGTCGCGGACCTCAACGCCATGCTCGCGGCCGACGCGGAGCTCGCCGAGTACCCCTATCCCTTCCGGGTAAAGAGCCTCGCCAACGGTATCGCCATCATGGGCAGCCCGCGCTCAGCGGAGGTGCCGGTCATGCAGTTCCTGCGCACGGCTTTCCCGGCCCTGCGCAACACCCCGGTCGACGACCCGGCCATGATGGCGGCCCAGGATACGCTGGTCGACAAGCAGTCACGGGCCGCGAAGCTGGTCGAGGCCGAGGAGGATGTCCGCGCGGTGCGCTGGGAGCTCGACGAGCGCTGGTACAACGAGCACGGGGTGTTCCTGAACCGCTGACGCCGCGGTGCCACGCCGGCCTCGGCGATCAGGCGCCCGCAAAGGCCTCCATGGCCCAGGCCACGCGCTCGGCGGGTTCCGGAAGGCGCCGGTCGCCGAGGGCCTCCACGCGGCGCAGCCGCGGCAGCAGGCCGCAGCCGTTGGCGACCTGGATGGCGAGGCCCGGCCGGGCATTGAGCTCGAGGAGCAACGGGCCCTGCTGCCGGTCCAGCACCAGGTCCACCCCCAGGTAGCCAAGCCCGGTCATCTCGTGGCAGCGCGCTGCCAGCACCAGCAGCTCACGCCAGCCCGGAACGCGAATGGCATCCAGGGGCCGCCCCGTGTCCGGATGCAGCGCGAGCGGCTGACCGAACTGCACGGCGCGCAGGCAGCGGCCGCCGTCGAGCGCGAGGCCCACACCGACCGCGCCCTGGTGCAGGTTCGCCTTGCCGTCCGAATCGTGGGTGGACAGGCGCAGCATGGCCATGACCGGGTAACCCCGGAAGACCACTACCCGGATGTCGGGTACCCCTTCGAAGGAATAACCGCTGAAGCAGTCGTCGGCGCTGATCAGGTCCTCTACCAGCACCGCATCCGGGTTGCCGCCGAGCGAGTAGAGCCCGGCCAGGGTGTTGGACAGGTGCCGCTGCAGGTCCGCGAGGCCGACCCGGGCCCCGGAGGCCTTGACCCAGGCATCTTCGTCCCGGCGCTGGATCACCCAGATGCCCTTGCCCCCGGATCCCTTGGCGGGCTTCATCGCAAAGCCCTCCAGGGCCGCCAGCCGGCTGCCCACGCGCTGTACCTGGTGCTGCGCGCGCAGCACGAGGCGAAGCGACGGCGTCGGCACGCCGTATTCCTCCGCGAGGAGCTTGGTGCGCAGCTTGTCGTCCACCAGCGGGAAGCGGGAGCGCTCGTTGTAGCGCTGGATGAAGGCGAGGTTGCGCGCATTCATGCCCAGCATGCCGTAGGCCTCGAGGCGTTGCGGCGAGACCCAGCCCCTCACCGCCACTCCTCCTCGATGGCGTGGAAACGGCGCAGCTCCGACAGCTTGTAGCCCGTGTACTGTCCCATGGCGAGGATCGCCGCGAGCAGCACGAGGTTCAGCTCCGGGAAATTGAAAGTGAGGTGCTGCACCAGGGGCCAGCGCATGAGCGCGTAGGCCGCGACCGCCACGACGAGACTGCCGGTACCCTGGATCAGCACCTCGCGCACGCCCTCCTCCTCCCAGAGGATGCTCATGCGCTCGATGGTCCAGGCGATGATGATCATCGGGAAGAAGGTGATGATCATGCCGGTGCTGTAACCGAGCTGGTAGCCGAGGATGCTCAGCGCCGAAATGATGAAGATCACCAGTACGATGAGCGTCGCGATCCGCGCGACCAGCAGCAGGTTCAGCCGCGACAGGTAGCCGCGCATCATGAGGCCGAGGGCAACGACGGAAATGAAGCTCGCCAGCCCCGGCAGCAGGGAAGTCTGCAGGAATGCGAGGGCGATGAGAATCGGCATGAAGGTGCCCGCGGTGCGCACCCCCACCAGGACCCGCATGAACACCACGACCATGGCGCCCAGCGGCAGCAGCAGGAGCATCTTGAACATGCCCTGCTCCTCGATGGGCAGGCTGTGCAGTCCCACCTTGTAGAAGGCGCTGTCGCCGGCCGCGGCCCGGGCCAGCGTTTCCGCCGGCACGGACTGGCGCAGCATGGAGAAGTTCACGCGGGACTGGCGGGCGCCGCTCACGTCGATGAGCGAGCGGCCCTTGCGGTGCCAGAGGAGCAGGTCCTCCGGCACGCCGGCAGCCCCGGTCTGGGGGTCGATCAGCGTCCATTCACCGGCCTGGAAGACCTCCACCATGGGTTTCAGGTCCTGGCGCCGGCGCGCATCCTCCAGCTGCAGCGCGAGCACCTGCCGCGCCGGGACATCGGCATCATTGAGCAGCTTGTTCAGGAGCGCGGCACGGGACTCGGCCTGGCCCAGCAGGAGCGCGGCATTCTGGTCGCCCTGGCGGGTCGCCATCAGCTTGACCAGCTCCCGTGCCAGGCTCAGCGGGTCGCTGCTCGTCTCCCCGGCCCGGGCGAGGAGCTCCGCTGCGGCGGTGCCCTGCACCTCGCTCCAGAATACCGGCTCCGCCCTCGGCAACCGCGGCGGCGGCGCCGCAGGCGCGCGCGGGCGCGGCAGGAACTGCGCCGAATAGTAGAGGGACTGCGGGCCGCTGGCCTCGCGCCGGGTCCACTCGGCCCGCCGGTCTCCCCCGTCCTCCACGATGGAGAAACCGAAGCCCGGCGAGGCGGCCTGCTCCTGGGTGATGGTGAACTGCGGCAGGTCCTCGGGCACGGAAAGGCTCACGGAGACCGGACCACCGAGGGCGACGAGGTCCACCCGCGCTTCCACCTGCCACACGGAACGCTCCTGCCCGGGCAGGAACGGCGTGCCCGTTTCGAGGAACCTGAGGACGGCGACCAGAATGCCGGAAGCGGCAAGCAGCGCCACCGTGGCGAAAAAGGTGGCGCGGGGGTTCACTGTGCGGGCGGCTCGGGCGCGCGGTAAGGTGCGATATTCGACTGACCCACGTCGACGACCATGAGGTCCTTGAGGATATTCCGGCCGACGAGCATCTGGAAGTCCAGGTGGCTGCGGTCGCTTAGCGTGAACTCGGCCATCTGCCGTACCTCGCCGAGGACGATACCGAGTTCGATGACGGCTCGCCGCTCTGCCTCCTCGGACGTGGACTGGAGGATACGCACGACGCGGGCCACCGGTCGCTCGAGGGTCAGGGGCTCACCGGTCCCGGGATGGACGATATCGAAGCGGACCCACTCATCACCGTCGCGCTCGAACTCACGGATGTTGCGCGCGTCGAGGGAAGCCGTTTCGGCACCGGTATCGATGCGGGCGGGGAGTGCGAGCTGAAGGTCTTCGACCCAGACTTCCTCGCGGCGGCCGACCACCTGCTTGTCCCCCAGGCCGTCGGCGTCGTCCGCGCGGTCGCAGGCGGCCGCAGGCGTAAACGCCGGTGCCGTCTGCTCCGCCGCGACGAATTTCTCCATCGACTCGAGCATCGCGGGCACACCGGCGAGGCTCGCCTGCAGGGTCGCTACGTTGCCGGCCAGCGCCTGGCGTTCCTCGCGCGCTGCCTCCAGCCCCGCGGAAAGCCCGGCCAGTTCGTCCGACAGTCGATCGATGCGCTCGCCCACGCCCTGCGCTTCCGGCTCCGCCGGCGGCAGTTGCGCGCAGGCCGTGAGCAATGCGAGGAGGGATAGCAACCAGGCTGCCCGGTATCGCCCCAGCAGCGCCGCGGAGCGCTTTGGCCTCATGTTGTTACGCAGGGTCAGGCGCAAGACAGACTCAGGCGACCGCCTGGACCCGAGTGCCCTCGAGCTTCTTGGCGTTGTACATGGCCTCGTCTGCGCGAGCCAGGGCGGTCTCCATGGTGTCGTCATCGTTGAGTTGCGTCACCCCGCAGGAGATAGAGACGTCGAGCGGACGGCCGTTGTCGTTGAAACCGGCATGCGCGACTTCCTGGCAGACGCTGCGGGCAAAGATCTCCGCACCGGAGAGCGGCGTATCCGGCAGCAGCAGCAGGAACTCGTCGCCCCCGTAACGGCACACGATATCGCTCGCGCGGGAGCGCTCGTGAAGGATGTCCGCGACTTTCATGAGCACGAGGTCCCCGGCCGCGTGGCCGTAGGTATCGTTGATTTCCTTGAACTTGTTGCAGTCGACGAACACGATCGACAGCGGTGCCGCGGCCCGCTTCCAGCGCGCGTAGAGCTCCACCGAGCGCTCCTCGTACCCGGCCCGGTTATACACCCCCGTGAGCGGGTCCTTCAGCGCGAGGTCCGCCTTGTCGCGGATCTCGTTGCGCAGGCTGTCCGCCTCCTGCTCCAGCGTTTCCACCTGCTCGGAGAGTTCTTTCACCCGCGCCTGGGCCGCCTCGTACTGCTCGCGCTCCTCGGCGACGTGCCGCGCGAGACGCTCCGTGATGCGCAGCAGGGAGCCGTGCACCGCCTCCTGGTCGATACCGTGGGTCACCGCCTCGGACAGCCCGCTCACATCTGCGCCGACGTCGACTTCCAGCGCTTCCGACCGCTCCAGGGAGCGCCGCCCTTCGTCCGCCACGGAGGTGACGGCGTCTTCAAAGGACTCGAGCCGCTCGCGCAGGCTGCCGAGGAAATTGGACGCGTGCGCGCGCTCCTGCCGGATGCGATCGTCGATGCGATCGATCTCCCGGGTCACTTCCTTTAAGAGGGCCTCGGCCTGTTCGAGCGCCTGCAGCCCCTCGAGGCGCTGCCGGAGTTCGCCGCCGCGGGACGGCGAGCCGTTGAGTACATCGATGTGATCGACAAGGCGCGTGAGCAGCTCGACGAAGAGCATCACGGAGCGGTCCCGCTGCCCCTCCTCGCGGTCGGTACGCCGGCGCCCGAAGAGCCCGCGCGCGGCCCCGCTCTCGCTGCGGCCGCGGGCCGCGACCTCGACCAGTGCTTCTGCCGCGGCCTTCAACAGTGAGCTGAGGGCGGCCTGACGCTCCAGGGCGCTCTGGCCGGCGGCGATCCGGCGCACGAGGCCGTCGAGGTGCTGCTGGTCCTCGGAGCGGACGGGCATGCGCTTGACGAGCTGACTGAGCCCGGTGACATCCAGGGCGCCCGGCATGGCCTGGTTGCTATCGACGCCGACGCCGGTCGCCGAGAGCACATGGTGAGCCAGTTCCTCGGAGGCTTCGCCGAGCTGGTTGCCATCGGCCCCTTCGCGGACGAGACCCCGGATCTTGCCCAGCACCGCATCCACGTCGGCGTCGACGCCCTCGGCCATGCGCAGCAGCCTCAGGGTCAATCGCGCGAGCGCCTCGTCCCGATCCATGGTTGATGTCATCCCTTGTTCACAATGCCGCGGTCGCGGCCGACGTCCCGGCGCCGGACGCTGGCGTCAGGCGCGCTCCGACAGCGCCATTTCAAGCCGGTAGACGTACGCCAACACCTCCGCCACGGCAACATACAATGTTTCCGGTATTTCGTCACCCAGTGGAATTTCGCAGAGCAGCGTCGCGAGCCGCTCATCCTCCTGCAGGGGCACGCCGTGCGCCTCGGCAATGGCGCGGATACGCTGCGCGATATCGCCCTCTCCGCTTGCGACCACCCTCGGGGCGCCGACACCCGCGTAGACCAGTGCGGCGGACCGGGGCGGTACCCTGTTGTGGGTTTCGTTATGGTCTTCGTTGCGGTCGTCGTTCATGCCTTCCAGCCCGTCACGACGCCGCCGTCACTCTCCGTGCCGGCAGCTGCCTGCTCCGGCCCCAGCCGGACCTCGAGACCCTCGAGGGTAAGGCCCCGCGCCTTCATCGCATCACCGAGCTGATGCAGGCTGCCGCCGAGCACGGCGCCGCTGTCCGGCTTCTCCGCCTCGATACTCACCCGCGCCTGCTCCGGCCCCGCGTGCACGTGGACGACCAGCGCGCCGAGGCGCGGGAGATACAGGGACAGCACTGCATGCCAGCGGCGGGTGCCCGCGTCGCCGTCGGGCCGTTCGCGCCCTTCTTCCTCGTTGATGGACAGGCGTGCGCTGTGGATATCCTCGCCGAGGAAAAAGGGCAGATCGATGCGCCAGCTACGCCCTGCCCCCGCATCGCCGGGCAGTGAGGCGAGCTGGTTGAGCTGAAGGGCACCGAGCATGCCCTCGAGCTCGCGGGCGAACGCGCCCGCCCCCCGGGCGGAGGTCGCTTCCTCGCCCGACCCGCCGGCGCCCCGCAGCACCACCAGCAGGCGCTGCACGAGGACCTTGAGATCGCGCTCCGCCGACTGGCCCCCGCTCGCGAGCAGGCGGGCTTCGGAAAAGGTGCCGGATTGCTCGACGGCCCGCTTCAGGTTCCTCGCCTCGCCCAGCTGCGAGAGCCGGGGCAGCAGGTCCAGCAGCTGGCCGATGAGTGCCTGGGCATTGCCCGGCAGCCGCGCGATGCCCTCGGCACCCAGGGCCTGCAGGGCGGAAACGAGCGAAGGCGCGCCCGGGGTGGCGGCGGCGCGGACTGCGCCGCCCGTTTCCACGGCCTGGCCCGCCGGCGGGGGGATGGAGCGCAGCACCCGCAGCACCGGCACGGGCTCGAGTTGTTTCACCTCGAGCAGCAGCCGCGTACCCGGCTGCACGGGCACATCGGTAGCCGCAGTCAGCTGCTGCCCGCCCACTCGCAGCACGAGTTCACCGCTGGGTCGCTGCGAGGCAACCAGTGCATTGAGCACCTGCCCGACCTGCCAGTTGCGCAGCCAGATGCCGAAGTTCTTCTGGTCTACCCGGGTTGCAGTGAGGGCCAGCTGGACGTCTTCCACGACACCTCCGACGCGGTCTCTCGACTCAGTCTAGCACCGGGAAAACCCGACGGCTGCTAGGCAACCGACACGTGCGTTGGATACACTCTCCCTTCCGCTTTTTGCGAAGGTAGACCACAGCGCATGGATCTGGCCACGCTCCTCGGCCTGGTGGGCGCCATCGGCGTCGTCATGGCGGCGATTCTCACCGGCGGCTCTGCCATCGTCTTCTTCAATGTCCCCTCGATTCTCATCGTGCTCGGGGGCACCGTGCTCGTGGTGATGATCAAGTTCTCGCTGGCGCAGTTCTTCGGTGCCTTCCGCGTGGCCGCGAGAGCCTTCGTCTTCCGCCTCGATGATCCCGAGGCGCTCATCGCCCAGATCGTCGAGCTGTCCAACATCGCGCGGAAAGAGGGCATGCTGGCGCTCGAGAACCAGGAAATCGAGAACGAGTTCCTCGACGACGGCATCAAGATGCTCATCGACGGGAACAGCCGTGAGGTCGTCAGCACGGTCATGCAGAAGGACCTGCAGCAGACCATCGAACGCCACAACTGGGGCATGAAAGTCTTCAGCGCGACCGGCGATGTCGCGCCGGCCATGGGCATGATCGGCACCCTGATCGGGCTGGTGCAGATGCTGTCCTCCATGGACGACCCCAAGGCCATCGGGCCGGCGATGGCGGTTGCGCTGCTCACCACGCTCTACGGCGCGATCCTCGGCAACATGGTTGCCCTCCCCATCGCCGACAAGCTGAAGCTGCGCAAAAGCGAGGAGGGGCGCATCAAGGCCATGTGCATCGACGGGGTGCTCGCCATCCAGGAAGGCCAGAACCCGCGCATTGTCGAATCCATGCTCAAGGCCTACCTGGAACCCAAGAAGCGCAACAACGGTGACAGCGAGGAATGATCGACTTCGAGGACCCGGAAGACGAGCAACAGGGCGCGCCGGCCTGGATGGCGACCTTTGCCGACCTCATGTCCCTGCTCATGTGCTTCTTCGTGCTGCTCCTGTCTTTCTCGGAGATGGATGTCGAGAAATACAAGCAGATTGCCGGCTCCATGAAGCTGGCCTTCGGGGTCCAGAACCGCGTCAAGGTCGACGACATTCCCAAGGGAACGAGCGTGATTGCCAGGGAGTTCAGCCCCGGGAAGCCGGAACCGACGATCATGGACACCATCAACCAGGTCACGCAGCAGAACACGGAAAACTCCCTGCAGGTCGGCAACCCCGACGCACCGGAGCTCGACGACGAGCAAACGCGGGAGCTGCTCGAGAAAAAGGTGGAAGCGCTCCTCGAGGAGACCAAGGAAGACGCGGAGGAACTGCGCGAGATCCTGGCGCAGGAAGTGCAGACCGGGAAGGTCGACATCGAGACCGAAGGGCGGTCCATCATCGTCAGGATCCGCGAGAACGGTTCCTTCCCGTCGGGCTCGGCAACCCTGAATACCGACTTCCTGCCGGTCATGGACCGGCTGCGGGAAGCGCTGCTGGAGATTCCCGGCACGATCGCCGTCGAGGGCCACACGGACGACGTGCCGATCAGCGGCGGCCGCTTCCGCTCCAACTGGGATCTCTCGGCGAGCCGGGCACTGTCCGTGACCCACGAGCTGCTGAAAAGCGGTGAACTGTCCAATGACCGCCTCATGGTCGTCGGCTACGCCGAGACAGAGCCCTTCACGAACAATGAGAGCCCCGAGGGACGCGCGATGAACCGGCGGGTGGAACTGGTGATCAGGCAGTCCCTCGAGGACAGCCGCCAGGAGGACCTCGATGTCATCCGGGAGGCCAACTCGGACGTCGTCGACGTGCTGGAGCTGGATCGATGAGCGGGGGCGCTGACCGGAACCACGGAGAACGACGTCAGTTCTACCGCATCGCGGACCGGGTCAAGCTGCGCTACGAGACGATCGAAGAGGGGTCGGAAGCCAGCGGACAGGCAGGCGGGGCCATCGGCCTGAGTACCGGGCAGCTGCTGGGAGAGCTCGACGACGAGCTGGCGGAATGCATCAACCTGCTCGGGCGTGAAGACCCCCTGGCCGCGCGTGCGCTGGGCCTCCTGAACCGCAAGGTGTCACTGCTCGCCACCCTCAGCCTCTCCGAAGACGGCGATGAAGCCGCCAGCTACAAGGAGATGCTGGTCAGCCTCAGCGGCTGCGGCCTTGCCTTCGAGGCCGGCGAGCAGCTGCCGCCGGGCACCGCCCTGAAGCTGTGGCTTATCCTGCAGCCGTCGCAGCTGGAGGTGAGCATTACCGGACGGGTGGTCGATGCAGCGCCTGCCGGCCCCCCCGGGGAAGCACGCTTCTGGACACGCGTGGATTTCGATGATGAAGCCTGGGCCCGCGAGGAACTCATCCGCCACGTGGTGCAGAAGCAGGGCCTGCTGGTCGCGGAGCGCTCGGAGCAGTAAAGAGCCCTGGCTCCCGGGCCGGGGAATCCCGGGTCAGCAGTGCTCGTCGATGCGCCCGCGGCGTTTACCGCCGTCGCGGGGCCGGGTGCCATCCTGCTCCGCGGTCTTTTCCCGCTCGGCGCGCCGTCGCTTTTCCTCGGCACCGCGATGCACCGGCCGTGTCGGCCGCAGCGGTTTGATGCCTTTCGGATCGATGGGATCGACCATGGGTCCCTCCTCCCTCATCCGTTCACCCGGCGGCTGGATTGCGCCCCGCCGCGAGCATGATGCCGGGCAGGCGCTCCCCGGAGGCCGCGGATGACATGACCACCAGGACGACGCGGCGGTTCCGCGCCCTGCCCTCCGGCGTGTCATTGCTCGCGATGGGCCGGTGCTCACCGTAGCCGGTTGCAGACAGGCGCTCCGGCGCAATGCCGTTCTCCTCGAACAGCCGTACCACCGTCGCCGCGCGGGCCGCGGACAGCTCCCAGTTCGAGGGGAAGCGCCCGTTCAGGATCGGGACATTGTCCGTAAATCCCTCGACGTTGACCAGGTTGGGCACATCGCGCAGCACGAGCGCAAAATTCTCGAGCACCGGCACGGCATCGGAAAGCAGCACCCGGCTCCCCGAGGCAAAGAGCAGCTGCGCCTTGATCTCGATCTCGAGCCAGTAGTCGTTGCGCTCGACCTTAATCAGTTCCTCGTCGATGAAATCGGACACGCGGTTCTCTACGGCCCCGGCAAGGCGGTTGATCTCGCCCCGTGACTCGGCGGCGGCATCACCGGGCTCTGCCTGTGAAAGCCCCGGGTTGAGAAGCTCGGGCTTGAGCGGAATCAGCGCCTGGGAGGCATCGGCACCCGGCGCGCCCGCGGACCAGGCATCGGGCATCGGCACCCCGCCCGAACTGTCCCGCTGCAGCGCCAGGAGCGGCGTGTTCAGGGCGCGAACAATGGAATCCGAGAGGACGCGATAGCTGCCGTCCCGGGCCGTGGAAATCGAGTACATGACCACGAAGAAGGCGAACAGGAGCGTGATGAAGTCGGCATAGGAAACCAGCCACCGCTCGTGGTTCTCACTGTGCTCGAGCTGGCGCCGGCGCCGCCCCTTCACCCCAGGTAGCCCTCGAGCTTACTCTGAATCGCGCGCGGGTTCTCGCCCTCCGCGATCATGATGACACCGTCCAGCATCATTTCCTGGTACTGCAGCTGTTCGCCGTAGAGCGCCTTGAGCTTGTTGGCGACGGGCAGGAAAAGCAGGTTGGCGAAGGCGACACCGTAGATGGTGGCCACGAACGCCACCGCGATACCTGCCCCGAGGGCGGACGGATCGGACAGGTTTCTCATGACGTGGATCAGCCCGATGACCGCGCCGAGGATGCCCAGCGTCGGGGAATAGCCCCCCATGGACTCGAACACGCGCGCGCCGCGCTCCTCGCGGACGAGCTTGCTGTCGATTTCCACTTCCATGATGGCGCGGATCTCGTCGGGCTCGACGCCATCCACGAGTAGCGTGAGGCCCTTGCGCAGAAACGGGTCGGCCACGCCCTGCGCCTGCTTTTCGAGGGACAGGAGCCCGTCGCGGCGCACGCGCCGGCTCCATTCGAGCACGTCATTGATCAGGGGCTGCCGGTCGAAGCGCGGCGTGCGCAGCACCCACTTGAGCCGGCGCATGGCAAAGAGGAAATCCGCGAGGGGGGTCTGCAGCAGCACCGCACCGAGCGTACCGCCCACGACGATGACGAAGGCAGTGAGCTGCAGGAGGCTGGTAACGCGCCCACCCTCCAGGATGGTGCCGCCGACGATGGCACCGACCGACAGCGTGACGCCGATCAGGGTGAGGTAATCGAAGGCCGAGCCGGCCGGTTTGCCCTTGCGCGCCATCCTTAGATCAACCTGTCCAGGCAGAAAGCTTGCCGCGCAGCCGGGCGATGGCCTGGCCGTGCAGCTGGGAAACGCGTGATTCGGTCACCTCTAGCACGCCGGCGATTTCACGAAGATTCAGGCCCTCACTGTAATACAACGACATCATCAGCGCCTCCCGCTCGGGAAGGCGGGCGATGGCGTCCGCGAGCGCCCGGCGGAAAGCCTCGCGCGTCGTCTCGCCGGCGGGGTCTGCCTCGGCGGACGCGACGGCGTCCTCGCCCCCGAGCTCTTCCAGCGTGGTCATGCGCGCGCAGGCGAGTTCCGCCGCGAGCTCCCGGTACTCATCCACGGGCAGCTCCAGCTGCCGGGCAATGGCCTCATCGGTAGCGAGCTGCCCCTGCTCCTGCTCGACCACGGTGATCGCCTCGGAGACCTGGCGCAGCTTGCCCTGTACCGAGCGCGGCAGCCAGTCGTGGCGACGGAGTTCGTCCAGCATCGCGCCGCGGATGCGGATACCGGCGTAGGTCGCAAAGCTGGCGCCACGCGTGGCATCGTGGTCTTCGCTGGCCTTGAGGAGACCGATGAGCCCCACCTGGATGAGGTCGTCCGTGTCCACCGAGGCGGGCAGGCGCGCCGCCAGGTGCAGGGCGATCTGCTTCACGCGGGGAAGGTGTTCGAGCACGAGAGCCTGTTTCGGATCCCCTGCCGCGCCGGCGCTCGCCACTTCAGCCATGCTCGGCCTCGGCCTCGATCAGGCGCTCGAGGAAGAACCCGATGCCCCCTGAGACCGCGGTCGCGCGCAGCGTTTTCTGCACCCGCGCCGCGGCGCGACGGAAGGCCTGGGCAGAGGGCGCGCGGGGATAGGCCGTCATGACGGCCTGCTGCTGCCGCACGGCCCGCCGCAGGTAATCGTCCCGCGGAATGTGGCCGAGGTAGCCCAGGTGAACATCGAGGTAGCGGTCCGCAACCCCGCAGAGCTTGTCGAACAGGCGGCGCCCCTGGAGCTCGTTGTCGACCATGTTGGCAAGCAGTTGAAAGCGCTTGACGCCGTGATCCCGGCTCAGGACCTTGATCAGCGCGTAGGCATCGGTGAGCGAGGTCGGCTCATCACAGACGACGACGATGATCTCCGGGCAGGCGCTGGCGAAGGTCAGTACGGCACTGTCGATCCCGGCGCCGGTATCGACGAGGAGTGTGTCCAGGGGTCCCGGCAACTCGCTGAAGGCGCTCACCAGGCCCGCCTGCTCGGACGCGCTCAGGCTCGCCATGCGCGCCACGCCGGACGACGCGGGCACGATGCGTATACCGGCCGGCCCGGCAACGATGGTTTCGGCCAGGGTGCACTCACCGGCCAGCACCGCGCTGATATCCCGCTCGGGCTTGAGCCCCAGCGCGACGTCGACATTGGCGAGGCCCAGGTCGGCATCGAACAACAGCACGGCCTCGCCGGTTTCGGCAAGCGCCACGGCGAGATTGACCGCTACACTGGTCTTGCCAACGCCCCCTTTACCGCTACTGACTGCAATGACGTTGATAGGGGCTTCCTCGCCCTGGTTACGGCCCAAAGTGCGGCCCATAGTGCGCCTGCCTCCAGCGCCAGTGACATTGACCCATGCTCAGGCCGGGAGGCTCAACTCGCCACGGCCCCGGGCAGGGTGCTCCGACGCGACCGGGCGTCTGTCAGGGCCATGGCCACCCGCACCAGTTCCCCCGCCTTGGCGGGCTCAATATCGTCCGGCACACGCTGGCCGTCGCAGGTAAGCAGCGCCGGCAATTCCGTGCGGACCAGGGCCTCGAGGACGCCGCCCAGGCTGGTCGCTTCATCCATCTTGGTGATGATAGCACCCGCCAGCTGCTGTCTTCCAAAGGCGAGTACCACTTCCTTCGTCTGCGCGGCCTGGGCCGCCGCCGAGAGCACCAGGCACAGGGTCACCGGCGCTATCCGGCCCCCCAGCATTTCGCACTGGTCCAGCAGTCGCCGGTCCCGCTGGCCCATGCCGGCGGTGTCGATGAAAACCCGGCGGTCGCGGAAGCCCGCCAGGGCCTCGTCGAGCGCCTCGCGGGTAGTGGCGCTCACGTGGGGGATGCCGAGCAGGCGGGCAAAGGTCGCGAGCTGCTCGTCCGCGCCGATTCGGTAGGCGTCCGCGGTGACGAGCGCCACGCTGTCGCGGCCGTGACGCAGCGCGGACAGGCCGGCCAGTTTGGCGACCGTGGTCGACTTGCCCACCCCGGTCACGCCGACGCAGGCCAGCGCCTCGCCCGGTTCGATCGCCGGTGGCCGGGCCGTGCGGATCCGGTCGGCGAGCACCTGCATGGCGATCCGCCACTGGGCGTCGAGCCCCCCGCGCGGCGGGACTGCGTCGAGCAGGCTCCCGCTGATGCCTCGGGATAACCCGAGCCGGGCCAGCCGCTGGCCCACGGCGGCGCGCACCGGCGGCACGCCCGCGCTGTCCTTCCAGCTGCGACCCCTGAGCTGCTGTTCGAGCACGCTGCGCAGCTCCACGAGCTCGTCCTGGAGGCGCTGCATGGTGAGCTCCCGCGCCGGGTCGGCGGCTACCCGCGGCTCGGCCCCGCCGAGCGCCTCGATGTGCTGCTCGTCGAGCTCCCGCGCCGCCACCAGCTCCACGCCGTCGGCCGAGCGGCGGGAGGAGAGGATGACCGCCTCCGGCCCCAGCGCCTCCCGGACCTGGGCCATGGCCGCGCGGCTGTTCTTGCCTCTGAAACGCCTGATATCCACTATTGACCTCCTTCAGCGGTCGCCGTCGCCGCGGGAGCGGCGCTGCCGATCGTTGCCACGACCCTGATCGACTTGTTGGGGGGAATCTCCTCGTAGGCGAGGATGTAGAAATTCTCCATGCGCCCGCGCAGCAGGCGCGACAGGAAGGCCCGCAGGCCGCTGGACACCAGCAGCACGGGCGTGCGGCCCTCGGCCTCGAGCTTCTTCGAGCCGTCCATGACCTGGCGGATCACGCTGTCGACGAGCGTGGGCTCCAGGCCGCCGGCCCCGCCCTGCAGCGAGTTGTTGAGGATCTGCTCCAGCTGCGAATCCAGCACCATCACCGGCATCTCCCTCGCCGTGCCGTTCACGGCCTGGAAGATCGCCGGCCCGAGCGCCACGCGGACCCGCGCGGTCAGTTCCTCGACATCCTTTTCCTTGCCCGCCTGGGCCGCGAGCGCCTCGGCGATGGTGCGCATGTCGCGCACGGGAACGCCCTCCTCGAGCAGGTTCTGCAGCACGCGGGTCACCTCCGCCAGGCTCATGGTCGTGGGCACCAGGTTCTCGACCAGCTTGGGCGAGGAGCGGGCCAGCTTGTCCAGCAGCTGCTGCGTACCGTCCTGGCCGAGCAGTTCCCGGGCATGGTTCTTGAGCAGCTGGCTCAGGTGCGTGGCGATAACCGTGCTGCTGTCGACCACCGTGTAGCCCTTGGACTGGGCGTCATCGCGCTGCGACGGGTCGATCCACACCGCCTCGAGACCGAAGGTGGGATCCCGGGTGGCGACGCCCTCGAGTTCGCCGAAGACCTGCCCCGGGTTGATCGCCAGCTCGCGGCCGGGAAACACTTCGCCCTCGCCGACGACGACATCGTGCAGACTGATCCGGTAGCTGTTGGGTGAGAGATCGAGGTTGTCGCGAATGTGCACGGAGTGCACGAGGAATCCGAGTTCCTGCGACAGTTTCTTTCGCACCCCCTTGATCCGCGCGAGGAGGTCTCCGCCCTGGTTGCGGTCGACCAGTGAAATGAGCCGGTAGCCGACCTCGAGGCCGATCTCGTCCACGTCGCTGACATCGTCCCAGCTCAGCTCCGCGGGCTCCGACGGCCGCGCTTCACGCTCCTCCACGGCCGCTGCGGCCGGCGGCTCCTGGCCGCGCTGCCAGCGCAGCCAGGCGACGCTGCCGAGGATCCCCGCAATGGCCAGGAAGACGAGGTTGGGCATCCCCGGCACCAGCCCCATGAGGCCGATGCTGCCCGCCGCGACGATCATCACCCGGGGATTGTCGGTCAGCTGGCTGGCCACGGCCTCGCCCATGTCCTGGGCACCGGACATGCGCGTTACGATGATCGCCGCCGCGGTCGACAGGAGCATGGACGGTATCTGCGCGACCAAGCCGTCACCGATGGTCAGCAGCGTGTAGTTCTGTGCCGCCTGGGCGGCGGTGAGATCGTGCTGCAGCGTGCCGATCGCGAAGCCACCGATGATGTTGATGAACAGGATCAGGATCCCGGCGACGGCATCGCCGCGGACGAACTTGCTCGCGCCGTCCATGGCCCCGTAGAAGTCCGCTTCGCGGCCGACCTCTTCGCGCCGGGCCAGGGCGTCCTCCTGGGAGATGAGGCCGGCGTTCAGGTCAGCATCGATCGCCATCTGCTTGCCGGGCATCGCGTCCAGGGTGAAGCGGGCGGTCACCTCGGAGATGCGGCCGGCACCCTTGGTCACGACCACGAAGTTGATCACCACCAGGATGGTGAACAGCACCAGGCCGACCGCGTAGCTGCCGCCGACCACGAATTCCCCGAAGGCGCGGATCACGTTACCCGCGGCATCCGTGCCCGTGTGGCCCTCCAGCAGGACCACGCGCGTCGAGGCGACGTTGAGACCGAGGCGCAGCAGGGTCGCGATGAGCAGCACCGTGGGAAAGACCGCGAACTCCAGGGGCCGCGCCGCGTAGACGGCGGCCAGCAGCACGATGATGGCGAGGGCAATGTTGAAGGTGAACAGCAGGTCCAGCGCGAGCGGCGGCAGCGGCAGGACGATCATCACCAGCATCAGCAGCAGCACGAACGGCGTGCCGACGCCCTTCAGTAACATGCCGATACCCGGTGCTGCGGCGCTCTCGAGGGCGTCACTGGTCGCCATCTGCAGGCTCCTCGTCCATGTTGTCGGCAGCCGCCCACTCCTCGGGGACCTCGAGGTCCGCCGGCGGCGGCACGTAGTCGGTCGGCCCCGCGCGGCGCAGCTGCAGCAGGTAGGCGAGCACGCGCGCTACGGCCAGGTAGAGCTCGCGCGGAATCTCCTGCCCGAGCTCCGTCGTCGCGTAGAGCGCACGGGCCAGGGGCGGGGCCTCGAAGACCGGCACCTCGGCAGCGCGGGCGACGCTGCGGATCTGTAGCGCGACAAGGTCCCGGCCCCGGGCCACGACCGTTGGCGCCCCGCCCCCGGCCTCGTCGTAGCGCAGCGCGACGGCGACGTGCGTCGGGTTGGTAATCACCACGTCCGCCTTCGGAACGTCCTGCATCATGCGGCGCTGGGCTACATCCCGCTGCAGCTCGCGGATCCGCTGGCGCACCTCCGGGCGGCCGTCGGTCTCTTTCAGCTCCTCGCGCACCTCCTGCCGGGTCATGCGCAGCTGGCGGTTGAAGTTCCAGAGCTCGAACGGCACGTCGAGGGCGGCGATGAAGACCAGCGTTCCGGTCAGCAGCAGGAGCCCCCAGAGCAGCACCTGCACCGCCGCGCGGCTGGCATAGCCGGGCTCGTAGGCGCCCAGGGTCAGGATGTCGCGCTCGAAAAGCACGAAAACGACCAGCGTGGCGCCGAGCAGCAGCAGGAACTTGCCCAGCGCCTTCAGCATCTCGACCAGCCCCTTGGCCGAGAAGACCCGGGCGATGCCCTTGACCGGGTTGAGCTTTTCCAGGCTGAAGGCGATCGCCTCGCCGCTGAAGGTCCAGCCGCCCATGGCCAGGGGTCCGGCGAAGGCGGCGACGATGGCCACTGCAAAGAGCGGCAGCAGGAGCAGGATCGCCTGCGCCAGCATCCAGCCCAGGTGTACGGGCAGCCGCTCGCTGGCGAAGACCAGCTCCCGGCTCACCGAGAAGCCGTCGGCGAGCAGCGCCTGGAACCCCCGCACGAGCGTGCCCCCGAGGACGAGAAGGCCCAGGGACAGGGCCAGCAGCGACAGCAACGTGTTGAGTTCTTTCGAACGCGGCACCTGGCCGCGGCGCCGGGCCTCCTGCTTGCGGCGCTCTGTCGGCTGTTCTGTGCGTTCCTGGCCGGTCTGCTCTTCTGCCACAGCGCCCCCTCAGAACACGAGCAGGGTGCGCTGCAGCCCCGCCTCGATGAACCGCCGGAGCGTGTCCAGGAACCCGGGGAGCGCGAGCAGCATGAAGAAGAAACCCGCGAGGATGGTCACGGGGAAGCCGACGGCAAAGATGTTCAGCTGCGGCGCCGCGCGCGTGATGACGCCGAAGGCGATGTTGATCATCAGCACGGCGGTGAGCGCCGGCAGCGCCAGTAGCAGCGCCGTGGCGAAGATCTGTCCGCCGAAGGCGGCGACGTTGCCGAAGCTGTCGAAGGCGAGGCCCGGCTGCGCAACCGGCAGCAGGCGGAAGCTCTCGGCCAGCGCCATGAGGAGCACCAGGTGCCCGTCGATGGCAAGGAACAGCAGCGTGGCGAGGATGACGTTGAGCTGGCTGACCACGGGCACCTGCACCCCGTTCTGCGGGTCCACCGTCATGGCGAAGCCGAGGCCCATACTCATGGCCACCGTTTCACCGGCGACGATCACCGACGCGAAAACCATCTGCATGATGAAGCCGATGCACAGGCCGATGGCCACCTCGCGCACGGCGAGCAGCAGGCCGATACCGCTGATCGCGTCCGGCGGCGAGGCGGGCGCGGCCAGCGGGGCGAGCAGGGCCGCCACCACCACCGCCAGCGCGATACGCACGCGCACGGAAACGGTGCCGGCGCTGAACACCGGCGCGACCAGCAGCAGCGCAGACAGGCGCAGAAACGGCCAGTACCAGCCGCGCAGGGTCGCCAGGATCAGGTCGAGGTCCAGGGCCACTAGCCCAGCAACCCCGGGATATCGCCGTAGAGGCGACGCGCGAAACTGATCGCGACCTGCAGCATCCAGGGCCCGGCGATGAACAGGGCCGCCACCAGCGCGATGAGCTTGGGGATGAAGCTCAGCGTCATTTCCTGGATCTGGGTCGCCGCCTGGAAGATACCGATGAGCAGGCCGATCGCCAGCGCAGACAGCAGCAGGGGCGCGGCGAGCAGCACCGCGAGCCAGAGGGCATCGCGCCCGACATCGAGTACCTGCTCCGGTCCCACGGCTTACACCGCGAAGCTGGAGACGAGCGTCGCCGCAATCAGCGACCAGCCGTCAATAAGCACGAACAGCATGAGCTTGAACGGCAGCGATATCAGCATGGGGGAGAGCATCATCATCCCCATGGACATCAGCACCGCCGCCACCACCAGGTCGATGACCAGGAAAGGCACGAACATCAGGAAGCCGATCTGGAAAGCGGTTTTCAGCTCGCTGGTGAGGAAGGAGGGCAGCAGGACGACCATCGGCACGTCATCCGGCGTCGCGAACGGATCATAGCCCCCCAGCTCGCCGAACATGATCAGGTCGTTCTCGCGGGTCTGGCTGAACATGAAGTCGCGGAAGGGCCGCTGCGCCGTGGTGAGCGCCTCCTCGAACCCCACGGACTCGTCCAGGTAGGGCTTCAGGGCCTCGTCGTACGCCGTCTGCAGCACCGGCGCCATGATGAACAGGCTGAGGAACAGCGAGAGACCGAGGATGATCTGGTTCGACGGTGTCTGTGCCGTACCCAGCGCCTGGCGCAGGATGGCGAGCACGATCAGGATCCGCGTGAACGAGGTCATGGTGATCAGCGCCGCCGGCAGCAGCGTGAGCACGGTCATCAGCAGCAGGATCTGGATGTTGAGCGCGTAGCTGCTGCCGCCACCCTGCGCAGGTTGCACCGATACCAGGGGGATCGTGGCCTGGGCCTGCGCGAGCCCCGGCAGCAGCGCGAGCAGTATCGGGAGCAGCGGCAGCAGGAGCGGTAGCCGGCGTCTCATCGCCCCGCTCCCCGCTGCCCGGCAAGGCCACTGAGCAGGCCGGCGAAGTCCCGCCCCGGGGCGGTGCCGGCATTGTCCGCCGCATCGGCGACCGGTTCGTCGAACACGTGCAGCGTGCGCACGGTCCCCGGGGCGACGCCGAGCAGCAGCTGCCGGTCACCCGCAGCCAGCAGCACGACCTTCTCGCGAACGCCCACGCTGGCGGTCGCGAGCACCCGCAGCGAGCCGCCGCGCCCGCTGCCCGCGCGGTTCACCCGCCGCAGCAGCCAGATCACCGCAGCCAGGCAGAGCAGCACCAGCAGCAGCGAACCGAGCACCTGCGCCGCGTACCCGGGGCTCAGCACATCCGGTGCCGAGGGCGCAGCGGCGGCGCCGGGGGACACGGCGGCCAGCGCGAGGAAGCGGAAGCGGGCTGGGGACAGGTCGATCACTTCAGTTTCTTCAGCCTCTCCGACGGGCTCACCACGTCGATCAGGCGCAGGCCGAAGCGGCCGTTGGACTCGACCACCTCCCCGCGCGCGATCAGCGTGCCGTTGACCATGAGGTCCAGCGGATCATTGATGTCGCGCTGGAGCTCGACCACCGTGCCCTGGGTCAGCGACAGCAACTCCTTGATCGGCATCCGGGTGCGGCCGATCTCCACCGAGAGCGTCACGTTCACGTCGAGGAGCAGGTCGAGGCTCACCTCGCCACTGCCCGCGGCCGCCGCCCTATCGCTCTCTAGGGGCTCGAGCGCGGCAGCTTCGCCGCCTGCCGCCGGGTCCTGCCGCTCTTCATCGCTCATGACTTACCTCCGTTGCCTGCGGCCTTTGCCAAGGCCAGCCGCGTTATCTTGATGGCCTTGCGACCCTCGTGAGTGCCGTAGCTGCCGCTGGCAAGGGGCTCACCCTCGACCAGCAGCTCCACTTCCCCGGGCATCTCGAGGGGCAGGACCGAGCCGACGCGCAGGGCGAGCAGGTCGGCAAGCGCGTATTCCCGCGTGCACAGCACGCCGGTCAACTCCAGGGGAACGGCGCGCAGTTCGCGCCGGAAATAGGGCTCCCAGCCGGGCCCCGTCTCGGCGGAACGCCGCGGCGGGGCAAAGCGCTCCCGGTGCGATTCCAGGGCCGC
The DNA here is from genome assembly GCF_040217025.1 of Pseudohaliea sp. Classification (GTDB taxonomy): domain Bacteria; phylum Pseudomonadota; class Gammaproteobacteria; order Pseudomonadales; family Halieaceae; genus Pseudohaliea. The sequence goes on from NZ_JAVJOA010000012.1 coordinate 247,370, forward strand.
GAGGGGCAGGGCGAGCTGCAGCTGGCTGCGGAACTCCCCGGCGGTGATGTCGAAGCCGATGAGCAACGCGACATCCCTGGCCGGCTGGGCCTCCAGCCGGTCCGGCGTCGGCGCCACGGATAGCTCGCCGGGCGTGAGCGCGAGCTTGTCGGCCCAGGCCGCCGCCATGGTGTCGAGGCTGAGGCCGGCAACGCGCTCGGCGAGGCGCAGCTCGCTGGGGGTCAGGGCACTGCGTTCGCGCGCGGCGGGGGGGCCGCTGCGGCCACCGCCGAAATAGTCGTTGACCAGCAGCGACAGGAAATCCCCCGCCATGAGCACGTGACAGTGGCCCGCCAGGGGCGCGACCTCGGCGCTGGCGACGCCGACGACCGGGCCGACGGAGACGGCGAGGTCGCCGTAGCTGGAGAGCTGGAGCGACTGGGGCTGCAGCTCGAACTCGATGGAAAAGGTGTCGGAGAGAGCGCTCGCGAGCAGGTCGGCGTGGCGCTGGTTGATGCCGGCCAGCGCGGCGAACTGGCCGAGCACCGACCGCTCGCGGGCGGTGAAGTCGAAGGGACGATAGCTCCCCTCGGCCGCGGTGTCTTCGCGGGTCAGGGCATTGATCTCATCCTCATTCAGGATCTCGCTATCGGCCATAATCCCTCATCGGCTACTGCAACACGAACGCGGTGAAGTAGACCTCCTGCACCGCATCCTTGCCGGATGCGCCCAGCGCCTTGTTGACCGCAGCTAGCGCGTCGCGGCGCAGCTGCTCCTTGCCCTCGACGGTCCGCAGGGCATCGAAATCCTGCCCGCTGAGCAGCATGATCACCTCGTTGCGCACGGCGGGACGGTTGCGCTCGGCGCGATCGATCGCGTCCTGGCTGTAGGCCATGAGCTCCATTTCCGTCTGCACGTAGCGAATGCCGCCCTTGTAATCGAAGTTCACCAGGAAGCGCCCGAGGTCCAGGTACAGCGCCTCGCGCTCTTCCGGCTCTTCCGGCTCCTCTTCGGCAGCGGTCTCGGCCCCTGCCGGTTCTTCGCCGCCCGCGAGGAAGAACCAGGCGCCGCCGGCCCCTCCGCCAAGCAGCAACACGGCGAGCAACACCCAGAGGAGAAGCCTGCCCTTGCCACCACCGCTCTTCTCCTGCGCTTCCTCGCCGTTCCTGTTCAGGTTCAAATCGTCATTGCGTGCCATGTTCCTTCCTCACCATCGGCCATCCGGTCGGGTGCAGCGACACGCGCCACCCCTCCCAGCAAGAGCTGTACCACCGTCGTTTTTTCTATTAAAAACAATGCATTAAGGGATTCCCGGGGACGCCGCGACAACATTTTGACGCCCCCACGGGGGTGCCTGACAGCGGACCGGCGTCCGCCGGGCAGTCTAGACGTATTCGGCAGAGAGGACTATCCGCGAAGCGTGAGCGGGCGCACGTCCCGAGCCGGGGCTTCGACACCGTGTTCGCGGCCAGGAACGGGGACCCGGGCGGTGGGCCCGGGCAGTGCTACCCGGCAGTAGGGTCGGCGTGTGCTATCGGGCGGGGGTGGCGGGCGGTGCTTGCAGCCGGTGGTGTCAGGCAAAGGTATCGAGGAGCCCGTCGACACGCAGCGCCAGCGTCCCGGAGGTCTGTCCCTCCGGCGCTTCGGCTGTCAGGCCGGCGGGATCGCTCCCGCCGGGGGTGCCGGGCAGGCCATCGCGCTCACCCCCGTCGCCCCGGGCCTGCTGCTGTGGCTCCCGGTAGCTCACATCACCCTCGGCCAGATCGAGCCCGCTCTGCTGCAGCAATTCCCGCAGCCGGGGCAGGGACTGCTCGATGGCGTCGCGGGCGTGGGCCGTGTCGGTGACGAATACCACCCGGGCCTGGTCACCATCGGTGTTGATAGTGACGTGAAGGCGGCCGAGTTCCGCGGGATGGAGCTGCATCGTGGCCTCGCGCGAGGCCGTGCCGACGAGGATCCGGACCTGGCCGGCCAGGCCCTCGGCAAAATCGCCCTGCGGGCCCGCCAGGTTGTAGGCCAGCGCCGTCGGCCGCGGTGACGCGCCGCCGTCGGTAGACAGCTGCGACAGCGCCGGCAGCGCCGCGGCATCCGCCCGCTGCGCCGCGACACTGTCGCCGCCCTGCGCGGCGGCAACCGGGCCGCCCGGCAGCGGCGGGCGCCGGGTGTCGGCGTCGGGTGGTTCCGCTGCCGCCGCCATGAGGTCGCGGGCTGCCGGAGAAGCCGACGGTACGGGTGCCTGCGGTACGTCGGGGACATCCGCCGCGGCGGCAGCGGGGCGGATGCCGGGACGGGCGCCCGCGCTGTCCGCCTCGCCCGTCCCTGCGCCGGTCGCGGTGAACGGGACGGGAATTCGCGGTTCACCCTCTGCCGCCGGGGCCGCGCCCGCGGGCAGGGTAACCGCCCCCCGTCCATCGGCCGCGGGCAACGCCGGGGCGCCCGGCCACGGGCCGGCCTGGGGCAGCGACTGCCCGGCGGGAGGCCTGGCAGCCATGGGCCCCTCGATACCTTTCGCACCGGCGGCAGCACCGGTGGCAGGACCGGTGACAGCACCGTTGGACGCACGAGCGGCGGTGAGGGCGATGGAGAGTCCCGGCGCCGCCGGAGGCGTTGCCGCCAGGCGCGCCCCGGCCGGGGAGATCGGCGCCGGCTCCGCGGACAGGCCGGCAGCCGCTCCCGGCGCCAGCGGGCCCGCCACTGGCGCGGTGATGACCAGCGCCTCCGGCGGGCCCTCTGCGAGCGGCAACGGGCTGCCGTCGGACGGCAGGCCCTTGCCGCCGGCACTGGCCTGCGTGCCGGCGGCAACCCGGAGCCCCGCCAGCAGCCCGGCAAAGGGGTCGGCGGGAGCCTCGCCGGCCGGGCGCTGCGGTGCCACGCTGTCAGCGGCAACGCTCTCACCGGTGGAAACGGCGGGCCCGACGGCCAGGGGCAGCTGTGTCAGCATGGGGGTGAGTGTCCGTCAGTGGGTCGTCGAGGAAGACTTAGCAAGGGACGTGCCAGCTTTCCCTGCCGCCCCCTGGCGCCGGCTTCAGGTCTCGCCGTCCGGCTCCCCGGGCCCGGCGGCCTGGCTGGCGTGCTGGTCGTCGGCAACGCGCTGCGCCCGGCGCTCTTCGGCCAGGCTTGCCTCGAGGCGCCGCCGCGCGAGGTAATCCTCGAGACCGCTGCTGCGCTGGCGCTGCCGGGCCATGACCTCGCGCTGCTGCTTGAGCTCGGCGCTGCTGCGCGCGACCTCGCCGTCCTGCGTGGTGATGGCCCGGTTGAGGTTGGCGAGAAAGCGCCGGTAGTCCTCCAGCTGCCGCGGGCTGATGCCCCCCGCGGCGACCTGCGCCAGGCGCTCCTCGTACTCGGCCTTGAAGCGCTGCAGCTGGTCGAGCTGTGCGGAACTCGCTTCGTGACGCTCGCGGGAGGCGTTCAGGCCCCGCGCCGCGCGCGCCTGGTCGGCCCGCGCCTTTTCCGCCACCTTGTCGAGCTTGTCAATCGGGTTCATCTGTCACTCCCGATGCCGCAGGCGCGGGCAGTCTCGACCAGGTCCGCCAGGCTTCGCGCCATGTCGACGCGCTGCTCCCGGGGCTGGCGCACCAGCTCCCGCAGCGGCCCGACGGCGGCCAGGGCCCGGTCGACCAGGGGATCCGCACCACGCTCATAGGCACCAATATTAAACAGGTCGCGGTTCTGCCGATAGGTGCTGTACAAGTTCTTGATCTCGTGGACTATGGCCAGCTGTGCCGGGTCCACCAGCCCGGGCATGGCCCGGCTGATGGACGCCTCGATATCGATGGCGGGAAACAGCCCGCTGTCCGCTACCTCCCGGGATAGGACGATGTGGCCGTCGAGGATCGCCCGCGCCGCGTCGGCAATGGGATCGGCCGGGTCATCGCCCTCGACGAGGACAGTGTAAACCGCGGTGATCGAGCCGCTCGCGACGTTGCCCGCGCGCTCGACCAGGCTGGGCAGCAGCGAGAAGACCGAGGGCGGGTAGCCCTTGGTGACAGGCGGCTCGCCGGCCGCCAGGCCGATCTCGCGCTGGGCCTGCGCAAAGCGGGTGAGGGAATCCATGAGCAGCAGCACGTTACTGCCCTGGTCGCGGAAGTACTCGGCGATCGCGGTCGCCCGCCAGGCCCCGTGCACCCGGCGCAGCGGCGGATCGTCCGCGGGGGTGGCCACGATGATGGCGCGCGCCAGGCCCCCGGGGCCGAGAATCTGGTCCACGAACTCGCGGACCTCCCTGCCCCGCTCCCCGACCAGGGCAATCACCACGACGTCGGCGGCGGTATGGCGGGTAAGCATGCCGAGCAGCGTACTCTTGCCCACCCCGCTGCCGGCGAAGAGGCCGATGCGCTGACCGCGGCCGATCGTCAGCAGGGCATTGACGGCGCGGACCCCGACGTCGAGCGGGGTGTCGAGGGTGCGCCGCGCCAGCGGGTTGATCGACTCGCCGCGCAGGGGCACGTGCTCGCGGTACTGCGGCACCGGCCCGCCATCGAGGAAACGACCGGCGCCATCGACGATGCGGCCGATGAGCTGCCCGTCCACGGCCACGCGCTGGCTGGGGCCCAGGGGCTGCACGCGGGCGCCGAGCATGACACCGGCGACATCGCCTTCCGGCATGAGGATCAGGCGGCCCATGGAGAAGCCCACGACCTCCGCCTCCACCGAGCCGCCGTCCTCGGTGATGATGCGACAGCGCGAACCGACCGCGCCGCGGCAGCCCTCCGCCTCGAGGCGCAGGCCGACCATGCGCACCAGGCGGCCCTCCCGCAGCGGCGGCGGCACCGAGACCGCAGCGCGCACGCGGGAGAGGCCGGCCGCAAGGCGCTCCCGGCGCCCGGCGAGTTCCTCCGCCGCGGTGCTCACGAGGGTTCCTGCAGCCCGTGCTCGGCCTCGCGGCGCAGGCGGGCGAAGAGTTCCTCCAGCGCCTGCTCGAGCGACGCGTCGATGTAGGACACGGGGGTGTGCAGGCGCAGGCCGCCACGGGCAAGCGAGGGATTCTCCTTCAAGCGCCACTGCGCCGGTTCACCGCGGCGGCCGAGGAGGTCGTTGACGAGCTCCACGTCCGCGGGGTGCAGCTCCACCTCGAGCAGCCCCTCGATGTCGCCGAGCTGGCCCAGCGCTTCCGACAGCACCGCCTCCACGTCGGCGCCCCGGACAAGCTCCCGGCGCAGGATCGCCTCGGCGGCATCCAGGGCGATGCCGGTCAGGTCGCGGAGCAGCGTTTCCTCCTGCTCCGCCAGGGGCCTGGCCATGGCCTGCCAGAGTGCGCTCAGCTCGGCGACCATGGCCTCACCGCGGGCGCGGCCCGCGGCCACGCCCTCGGCATAGCCGGCCTCGAAAGCCTCGCGCCGCAGCGCATCCGGGTCCGGCACCGCCGGCTCCTCCCGCCTAACCGCGCGCCCGGAGAGGTTGGGCGGCTGCCAGGGACGCGTATCGGCGGGGTCAGACAAAATCGTCGCCTCCCTTGCCCAGGGCCAGCTCCCCCTCGTCTGCCAGGCGCGTGGCGACGGAAAGAACTTCCTTCTGCGCCAGCTCCACTTCCGACAGCTTCACCGGGCCCTTCGCCTCGATGTCCTCCTTGAGCATGTCGGCCGCGCGGCTGGACATGTTGCTGAAGAACTTCTCGCGCACCGCGTCGTCGACCCCCTTCAGGGCGATCACGAGGTTATCGACGGCGATCTCCCGGATCAGGCGCTGCATGCCGCGGTCGTCGAGGTCGAGCAGGTCCTCGAAGACGAACATCAGCTCGCTGACCTTCTCGCCGAGGTCGCTGTCGGCCTCGCGCAGCGCGGTGAGCAGCGCCGACTCCATGTTCGTGTCGACGTTGTTGAGTATCGCCGCGGCACTGGTCATGCCGTTGACGGAGCGCGGCGGCGACTTGCGCACCTTGCCCAGCTGGCGCTCGAGGACCTGGTCGAGCTCTTCCATGGCCGCCGGGTCGATGACCTCGAGCCGCGCCACCCGCAGCATCGCCTCCGGGCGCAGCGCCTCGGGCAGCGCGGCGAGGACCTGCGCAGCGTGGTCGTCATCAAGGGAAGCAAGCACGATGGCGATGATCTGCGGGTGCTCGTCCTCGATGATCTCCGCCACGGCGCGCGCGTCCATCCACTTCAATGCCTCGATCCCCCGGGTCTGCTGCTTGCCCGGGAGGACCTTGGAGAGCATGGTCCGCGCCTTGCTCTCGCCCAGGGCCTGCACCATCACGCGCTGGGTGAAATCGCTGGCACCGATGGCCAGCGGGTTGACGTTCCCGGCCTCCTGGTGGAAGTCCCGCAGCACCTCCGCGACCTGGGCGTTCGATACGCCGGCGAGCGAGGCCATGGCCTCGCCGACCCGCTGAACCTCCCGCGGCTCCATGTGCCGCATGATGGCGGCGGCCGCCTCTTCGCCCACGCCGAGCAGGAAGATGGCCGCGCGCTGCGCGCCCGTGAGCGTGGCTTCAGCCATCGGTGGAGACCCAGCCGCGCACCACCTGCGCGGCCCGCTGCGGTTCTCCCTCGGCCAGGTTTCGGGCCATCTGCAGCTGCTGCTGGTAGCCGCCGCCGCCCGCGCCCTGGCCGCCGAGGGTCACCCGGTCGTCCCCAAGCTCGCCCGCGCGCTCCTCGCCGGGCAGGGCCCGCTGCCCGCCGGCGGCGGGCAGCGCCGCAGGCACCGGCGCCGCGGAGAATTTCATCAGCGGGCGCAGCACGACGAAGATCAGCGCCCCCAGGGCCGCGGCCGCCAGCACGCCGCGGCCGACGCGCCAGGGCCACTCGGCGTCGAGGAAGGACGGCTCCTCCAGCGGCGCCAGCTCCGGCGGCGGCGCGAAGGAGGCGTTGATCACGCTCACCGTGTCGCCCCGCTCCGCGTCGAAGCCCACCGCCTCGCGCACCAGCGCGCGGATCTCCTCGAGCCGCTCCTCAGCCAGGGGAACCCGGCCGGTACTGCCGTTCTCGCCCTCACCCTCGATGTAGTCGACGACGACGGCGACGGAGAGCCGGCGCAGCGTGCCGGGCTGCTCGCGCACATGGCTGATGGTCTTGTCCATCTCGTAGTTGCGCGTCACCCGGCGGCTTACGGGCTGCAGTTCCTCAGCCGCCAGTGCCGGATCCTCGGGGTTAGCGGGATTCCCGGGCGGTGCCGCCTGCACCTGCGCCTCCGGCGGCGGCTGGTTCGCCAGCGTGCCGGGAACACCGCCGGTATCCAGCAGGCTGCCGCGCTCCTCCGCCGTCTGCTCGCTGCGCACGACCGTCTCCGGCGCATACTGCTCGCTGGTGCGCTCCACGCGCGTGAAATCGATGTCGGCGGCCACCTGCGCCCGGACGCGGCCGGGGCCGAGGATCGGCTCGATGATGTCGACGATGCGCCGGCTGTAGCGCTGCTCGAGCTCCTGGGCGAGGCGGTACTGCTCCTGCGTGTAGCCCAGCCCGTCATCCACGGCCTTGCGCGACAGCAGCCGGCCGCGCTGATCGACAACCGATACCTGCTCGGGCTCGAGATTGGGTACGCTGGAGGAGACGAGGTGCAGGATACCGGCCACCTGGCGATCGCTGAGCGTCTGCCCGGACAGCAGCTGCAGCATGACCGACGCGGCCGGCTTCTCGCGCTGCCGAAGGAAGGCCGACTGCTTGGCCATGGCCAGGTGCACCCGTGCCGCGCGCACCCCGTCCATGGCGGAGATCGTGCGTGTCAGCTCCTGCTCCAGTGCCCGGTGAAAGCGCGCCTGCTCCATGAAACTGCTGACGCCGAGTTCCTGCTCCTCGTAGAGAGTCTCGAAGCCCAGCCCCTCACCGCGCGGATAGCCATCGCTGGCGAGGGCGAGGCGGGCGCGATGCAGGTCCGAGGCCGGCACGGCCACCATGCCGGTGCGCGGGTCCAGCCGGTAGTCGAAGCCGTTGGCTTCCAGCGCGCTGATCACGCCGTTCGTGTTCTCACCGCTCATGCTGCCGTACAGGGGCTTGTACGCCGGTGCGAAGCCCCACTGCACGAGCCCGATGCCGAGCGCGATGCTGGCCGCGAGACCCAGCAATAGCGCCAGCTGCCGGGCCACGGGCTGACGGCTGTAGTTGGAAAAGCGGTTGACGATGGGATTGGCGCTTTCGGCCATGGCGCAATGCGACTCCTCAAGACCCTAGTTTAACAGACAGTGTGCAGCGAACAGCGCGCGCTGCGGCAGCCATCACACCTGCATGTTCATGATTTCCTGGTACGCCGTCAGCAGCTTGTTGCGGACCTCCGTCAGCGCCTGGAACTCGATGTTGGCCCGCTGCGCGGTCACCATGAGCTCGGTGAGCGAGACCTCCGGGTCGCCGCTCTCGAAGCGCTCGGCGAGGTGCTTGGAGTCCTGCATGGCCCGGTTGACCTCGTCGATCGACGCCTTCATCAACTCGCCGAAGGCGGGCTCGCCCGCCGCGTTACCGGCGCTCCCGGCCTCTTCGCCGCGCGCGGCAGCGGCCATGGCGCGCATCTGCGCCAGCACCTCTCCAATGGCGACGTCACTCACTCTGCACCTCCTGCACGTAGCTCCGATCCCGGTACGGGCACACCCTGTTCCTTCATCCGCGCCAGCTTGTAGCGCAGCGTCCGCGGGCTGATGCCCAGGCGCTCAGCCGCGGCCTTGCGGCTGCCCCCGCTGGCGGTCAGGGCGTCGAGGATCACTTCCTGTTCACGCTGGCGCAGGTCCCCCTCCAGCTGCGGGCGGCGAGGCGCCGGGGCAGCCGCGACGGCGTCCCGAGGCGTCTCCCCGAACTCGATGTCTGCGGCGCCGATCACCTCGCCCGGCGCGAGGATGGCCGTGCGCTGCATGCAGTTCTCGAGTTCGCGCACGTTGCCGCGCCAGCCGTGCGCCAGCAGCCGTTCCCGCGCCCCGGGTGCCAGCACGAGCTCGCGGCCGCGGGGGCTGTAGCGGGCGAGGAAGGACTCCGCCAGGGCGAGGATATCGCCCGGCCGGTCACGCAGCGGCGGCACGGTCAGCGGCAGCACGTTGAGCCGGTAGTAGAGGTCCTCCCGGAAAGCGCCCTCGGCGACCGCATCCGCGAGCCGCCGGTTCGTTGTCGCCAGCACGCGCACGTCGAGGGGAATCAGCCGCTGTCCGCCGAGCCGCTCCACCTCGCGCTCCTGCAGCACCCGCAGGAGCTTGGCCTGCAGGGCCAGGTCCATCTCCGAGACCTCGTCGAGGAGCAGCGTGCCGCCGTTGGCCTGCTCGAATTTTCCGGGCCGGGACTGGTGGGCGCCGGTGTAGGCGCCCTTCTCGTAGCCGAACAGCATGGACTCGAGCATGTTCTCGGGAATCGCCGCGCAGTTGACGGCGAGGAAGGGCGACGACGCCCGCGGTGAGCAGTTGTGCAGGTAGCGGGCCAGCACCTCCTTGCCGGTGCCGGATTCACCGCTGATCAGCACCGTTGCGTCGCTCGCCGCGATGCGGCGGGCAAGGTCCAGGAGTTCGCGCGTGGCCGGGTCTTCGGCGACCGGCTCGCCCGTCGGCGGCGCCGGCTGCAGCCGCTCCACCATCGCCAGCAGGGCTTCCGCGGGAAAGGGCTTGAGCAGGTAATCGGTCGCCCCGCCGCGCATGGCGTGCACCGCGTCCTCCACGGAGCCGTGCGCGGTGATCATCACGAAGGGCAGCTCGGGGCGGCGACGGCGGACCTCGCGTAGGAGCGCCTGCCCGTCCATGCGGTCCATCTGCACGTCGCTGATCACCAGGTCGACCCGCTCCTCGTCCATCGCCAGCAGCGCCGCCTGGCCGTCGGCGGCGGTGACCACCTCGTAGCCGCCGTCGAGCAGGGTGTCCTGCAGCGCCTCGCGCAGCGTGGCGTCGTCCTCAACCACGAGGATGCGCCCCGGTTCGCCGTGGGCCAGCGCCTGCGGGGCATTCATGCCCCGCCCTCCTGCGGGGTCGCCTGCCCGGTCACTTCCCGGACCATTTCACCTGACAATGCCCTGAGCGGCAGTTCCAGCGTGAATTCCGCACCGCCGCCGGGCCGGTTCGCCGCGACGACGGCCCCCCCGTGATCGGCGACCGTGCGCGCGACCACGGCGAGGCCGAGGCCGGTGCCCTGGGCGCGGGTCGTGAAGAACGGGTCGAAGACCTTGTCGAGGTGCGCCTCGGGAATGCCCGGGCCCGTGTCATAGACCCGGAGCTGCAGGGTGCGGGCATCGGTGGCGCCGGCCCAGAGGGCGATCTCGACGCCTTCGCCGCCGTTCTCCACGGCGTTGCTGACCAGGTTGGCCAGGGCGCCCGCCAGCTCTTCCCGGGCGCCCTCGACCACCAGGCTCCGGTCCACGGGCGTCACGGCCAGGGCGGCGCCGGCGGCTTCGACCTGCGCCTGTACGAGACGCCGCGCATCGGCGAGGAGGTCCTGCACGTTGACCGCGGCATACGCCGGTCGCTCGCCGCGGAGGAAGGTCAGGGTGCTGTCGATCAGGGTTTCCGTGTGCCGGAGACGGTCGGCCAGGCGGTCGCAGATCTGCTCGCGCCGCTCCGCCGGCAGGTCCGGCCGGCGCAGCATCGACAGGTAGAGTGTGGCCGACGCCAGCGGCGTGCGCACCTGGTGCGCGAACCTCGCCGCCATCTCGCCGAGGGCCGCTAGGCGTTCCTCGCGGCCGACGCGCGCCTGCAGGCGGTGCAGTTCGGTGGTATCGGTGATGAGCACGACCCGCTCACCCTGGCCCTCGGCGCCGCGATCGGCGCTCTGGCTGTCGAGCACGCGGCTGACCACGGACAGCTGCCGGCCGGCCGGGTCGGCCGTGAGCGCTGCCACCCGCGCCTCCACGGCGGCCCAGGCCTCGCCGAGCAGCGGCCCGCCGAGGAGCTCCTCCGCGGCCGGGTTGGCGTCGCGCACGAGGCCGGCGCCGTCGACGAGCAGTACCCCGCCCGGCAGCACCGCCATGAGCGTGGCCATGCGCTCGAGCAGCTTTTCCTTTTCGGCGAGTTCGGCGATGCGGGCGGAGCGGGCCAGGGAGAGCTCCTGGTTGAGGCGGGCGACGCGGCCCTCCAGGTCCCGGTAGGACGCATCCAGCTCACGGGAAACCCGCTCCAGGCTCTCGAGCACATTGGCGCGCTCACCCTCGTCCGCCGCGGCTGCCTGTCGCATCGTCCCTCCCCACCCGCCTGCCGCGGATGCCGATCCCGTCACCGGGGCCGACGGCCCCCTGCTACCTGCACAGCAGGCTTAGCAAGGACCGTGCCCGCAGGCTTTTTCCTTTTCGATCAGGGAGTTGGCGTGAGGGCGTCAAGGATCCGACGTTGGCAGGGGGCGCTCGATGCCGTGCTTGCGGAGTTTTTCCACCAGGGTCGTGCGCTGCAGGTTGAGCAGCTTGGCCGCCCGGGACACCACCCAGTCCGAGCGCTCGAGCGCCTGCTGCAGCAGGTCGCGCTCCAGCTCCGCCAGGTGCGCGCCCGGAGGTCGAGGCCGTCGCCATCGAGCGCGGTGCCCGCGGCCGGCAGCTGGAACGGCGCGACCGGCCCCGGGTCTTCGCCCGGGACCTTTTCCGTAATCTCGCCGTTCACGGCGGGTTCGTCCCCGGCGGGTGCAACGGCCTCGAGCGCGCGCGGTTCCGCGAAGGCATCCCCGCCGATGTCCGCACGGAAGCGGGCGGGCAGTTCCTGCACGCCGACCCGGTCGTCGGGATAGAGGATGGCGAGGCGCTCCATGAGGTTTGCCAGCTCGCGCACGTTGCCCGGCCAGGGGTAGCACTGCAGGGCCGCCAGCGCCCGCTCATCGAGGGACAGTTCAACACCCTGGCTGCGGCGCAGCTCGGCGAGGAAGTGACGGACGAGCGCCGGGATATCACCGCTGCGTTCGCGCAGCGCAGGCATTTCGATGGGGAAGACATTCAGCCGGTAGAAGAGATCGGTACGGAACTGCCCGGCCTCGGCCAGGGCCTCGAGGTCCTGGTGGGTGGCCGCGATCACGCGGACATCGCAGGTCTGGGAGACGTTGCTGCCGACCCGCTCGAAGCAGCGTTCCTGCAGCACGCGCAGGAGCTTGACCTGCATGGCCAGCGGCATGTCGCCGATCTCGTCGAGGAACAGGGTGCCCCCGGCGGCGAGCTCGAAGCGCCCGCGGCGACTGTTGATGGCACCGGTAAAGGCGCCTTTTTCGTGCCCGAACAGCTCGGACTCGAGCAGCTCACCGGGGATGGCCCCGCAGTTCACCGGCACGAAGGGCCCGTCGCAGCGCTGGGACGCCTCGTGCACCCCGCGGGCCACCAGTTCCTTGCCCGTGCCCGATTCACCCAGCACGAGCACGGAAGCGTCGCTGGGCGCGACCTGCGCCACCAGCTTGCGCACGTGGGACATGGCCCGGCTCGCTCCCACAAGGGTTTTCTCCAGCCCCTGCATTACGGAAGCGAGCTGGTTTTCACGAAGTCGAAGGGCCATGGAAGTTCCTGCAGCGCGAGGCGGGAGTATCCCTACCCGGCCGGTCCGCTGTCAAGAATTTGACGCTTCCTGGTCCTGTGCGCGGCGGAACGCCACCTCCCGGCGGTGGTGGCGGAAAATAAGCTTGTCCAGCCAGTCGTGGGCCGAACCGGACAGCCCGATGAAGCGGGCGCGGGCCATGCCGGCCGCGTAGTCTTCCGGGCTGGTCACCACCTCGCCGTAGCAGCACAGGGGCTTGGGCAGCCCGCGCTGGATGTAGAGTTCGAGGAATACCTGCTCGCCCGGCGCCGGCACCGCTTCACCGCGCCAGGCGACCCCGGTGGAGGACACCTTCACGGCCCGGGCCTCGGGGATATCGAGCTCGCGGTAGACCAGCGTGGCGACCAGGTCGAGCACGAGGTTGAGCTTTAGGTCGAGGCGGGCCACCTCGGCGCCGAGGGATGAGCCCGATTCCGGGGGTTCCTTCCCCGGCCAGCCATCGCCGAGGATGGCCACGGCGCGCAGGAAGGCCTCGTTGGAGGCGCTCACCATGGCGAGATGGGTCTGGTCGAGATCGTGGTCGGCGGGCTTCCAGCTCAGCGAGATATTGTCGCTGTAGGTCAGGCCTTCACCGGGCTGCGGTTCGTTGTCGGCCATGCCGGGTTCCCTCGCTCACCGTGCCCCTTGCCGGCGTCGGGGCAACGATAGCACAGGGTTCCGCGGGCGGTCAGCGGCCGCCGTTCACGTCGCGGTAGCGGTCGATCGCCGTGCGCGTGCGCACCTGGGCGACGCCCTGCTCGAGGACGCGCTCCCGCGCCGCTGCGAGCAGCGCCATGAGTTCCTCGTTGAGGTGCAGCAAGGCCGCCAGGGCCTCCGCCACCAGCTCGCCGTGCTCGGCCGGGGTTGCCTCTGTAAAGCAGCGGCGGAGGTCGTCGCGGCGCTCGCGCTCGCGCTCGGCCACGGCGTCCCAGTCTTCCTCCCGGGCGTGTTCGAGCATCTCCTGGGTCATGAGGAGGACCCGCGCGAGGCGGCGGCACTGGGGAGAGGCCGCAGCGGCCACGGTCTCAGTACCGGGGAAGGGCAGGACCTCAGCCACCGGCCCGCTCCGGCGCGATGCCCTCCCAGCCGGCGCGGATTTCGCCGAGGAGACCGTGCACTTCTGACAGCCCGGCGACGTCGCGCTCCTGCCCCGCGGTAAGCAGCCGCGTCTCCATGTAGTCGTAGAGGTCACGCAGGCGCTCTGCCAGCTCGCCGCCCTGCTGCAGGTCCAGGCTCGCCCGCAGGTTGTCGATGATGGCGATGGCCTTGCCCAGGGCCTCGCCCTGCGCCTGCCGGTCGCCCCGCTCCATGGCCCCGCGGGCCGTGGCAACCCGGTCCATGGCCCCCTCGAAGAGCATGGTCACCAGCCGGTGCGGGGAGGCATCGGTCACCGCGCCGTGCGCGCCGACGCTGCGGTAGGCATTCAGGGCCTGGCTTGCATTCATGGGGGCTGTACTCCTTGGAACAATCAGTTGTCGCGGTCACCGGGCAGCGGGATGTTGGCCAGCTGCTGAGCCACGAAGTCGCCGGTGCTCTGCAGTTCGGCGAGCAGGCTGTCGAGGGCGTTGAACTGGGCGCGATAGCGGGACTCCAGGGCGTCGAGGCGCCGGTTAAGGGCCTCCCGGTCGTCGGCGATGCCGTCCACCCGGGCCTGGATGCCGCTGGTGCGCGTATCGAACAGGCCGCCGCTGCGCAGGTAGCCGTCGAGCAGCGCATCGGTGCGCGTGGCCACGCCGGTGCCCTCCGTGGAGAACAGCGCGGCCACGGACGGCAGGTCGGCTTCCAGCGCATCGGACAAACGGCCGTCGTCGATGGAGAGGGTGCCGTCGGCGCCGGTAGTGATGCCGAGCTCGGCGAGAGACCCGGCGCCGCCGACGCTGTCGGTCACCGACCGCCGTACCTGGTCGAGGATGGAGCGCGCGGAGATATCGCCCTGCAGCGGGCCGGCGTTGCCGGTCTCGGCGTCGTAGCGGGTGAGCTCGCCCGCGGTGCGTACGAAGCCGTTGTAGGCCTCGACAAAGCGCTCGATGGCGCTGCGCACGGCGCCGCGGTCGGCTTCCACAGAAACCGTCGCCGGCTGCCCCTCGGAAACGCCCCGCAGGGTGAGGCTTACACCATCGACGGCGTCGGCCACGGTGTTGCTCGCGCTGGTCAGCGCGAGGCCGTTGATGCTGAAGGCGGCGTCGGTCCCGGCCGCGGTCTGCTCGAGGTTGGCCGCGTCGCCGTTGAAGGCGAGCCGCGACAGGCCGCTCGCGTCGAGATCGTTGCCGTCGTTGTCGTCCACGGTAATCTCGACACTGTTGGTCACCCCGGTTTCGTCGGCGGTCAGGAGCAGCCGTGCACCCGAGCCGTCGGCGACGATGGAGGCGCCGACGCCGGCGTCGGCCGCGTTGATCGCGTCGCGCACGCCCGCGAGCGTGTTGTTGCTGTCGTCGATGGTAATCGTGACCGGGTCGCGGTCCGCGTCGACCGTGAAGCCGTTATAGCTGGCAGGCCCGGGGTCGGCCGGGGTGTAGTCCGTGCTGCCGAAGCGCAGGGTCAGCGTGCCCTCGCCGACCACCGCCGCGCTGTCGGCGAAAGCCGTGGAGGCCAGCGACTGGGCGCTGGCCAGCTGGTCCGCGCGGACGCTGTAGCTGGCGCTCGCCGCTTCGCCGGTCGCGCTGGCGGTGACCACGCCGTCATCGCTGCTGCTCGCGTTGCGGCCGCTGAAGTCCGCCGCCGAATCGAGGCGCGCGAGCCGATCCTGGAAGCTCGCCAGGGCGCTCTGCAGCCGGCCGAAGGCCGACAGCTCGCTGGTCAGCCGCGTCTCGCGCTGCAGCAGCCGGTTCTCGACCGGCGCCCGCTCCGCGTTGACGAGCTGGGTCACGAGCCCCTCGATATCGAGGCCGGAACCGATGCCTGTCGCCTGGACCATTTTCCCTACCTTTTACCGCTTGTAGCGCCGGTGAGCAGGCAATATCAGTGCCAGCACGGGCGGCACGCTAACTCTCGCTGTCCATGAACAAACCGCGAACCGGGGCGTCTTCCGCGGACATTTCTGCGCGCTGCTGCGCGATAAAACGGGCGATCTCGACAAGTTCTTCCTGCGGAATCTGCCGGATGACCTCGTCGGTCTCGCTGTCGACCACGGTGATGATAGTGGAGCCGAGTTCACTGTCCACGGAAATCTGCAGGGAGCGGTTCACTGTCTGGATGAACTGCGACAGGTCTCGAGCCGCATCCGCCACCCGCTCCGCGCCGGCACTGCTCGCGGCCTCGGGCGCCGGCGTGCCGTTGCCGCCGGCGGCAACCGATTGCCGGGCCTCGGACCGGGTATCGACGGCCGCGGGACGCGGCGCCAGCTGCGTCACCGATGCCATGTTGCTGGTATTGATTGGACTGGCCATGGTCATTGCCTCCGTGGACAACAGGCAGTCAGCCGATGACGACAACGGCGGGGCCCGCCTGAGCGAACTCCACCGTTATCACGCCACTGCTCGGCCATTGGCTTACTGCAGCAGCGCCAACACGTTCTGCTGCTGCGCGTTGGCCTGCGCCAGCACGGCGATGCCGGCCTGCTGCAGGATCTGCGCCCGGGCCAGGGCCGCCGTCTCCGCTGCAAAGTCCGCGTCGCGGATCCGCGAGCGGGACGCCTCCAGATTCTCGGTCGTGGTCGCCAGGTTGGCGATCGTCGACTCGAAGCGGTTCTGGATGGCGCCGAAGGTGCTGCGCAGGTCGGCGACCGTGGTCAGCGTGGCGTCGATGGCCTGAATCGCCGAGTTGGCGTTCGCAACCGATGTCACACTCACATCCGCAAGGTTGCCCGAGGCGGCGAAGGAAGTTGCAGAGAAGACCGTGGCGGCGTCACCACCGCCGATGGTGATTGCCTCACCAGAGGTAAAACTGAGCACGCCCTCATCAACTGACGCGGTCGCGTTACTCCCCAGAGCCTGATTTACTGCATCGGTGAACGCCTGGACTGAGGTGTACGTTCCTGCGGCAACGGTGATCGCATCATTGTCACCGAATTGAATGGTCAGATCCGAGATTCCAATCGAGACACCATCGTCGGTCCCGGGCGTACTGGTGGGCGCGGCCGATAAACTGTCAAACAGGCTGTCCGGGTCAGCCGAAATGGAGAACGATCCTTCTCCATTCTCCGTGGCGGTCAAAGTCACCACGTCACCAGCGGCCGTCGCGATGTCGTCGCCAGTGACAGCGTCATTGATAGCAGCGGCCAGATCAGCTCCGTTAGTGATATCACCATCAAGGGTGACATTCACGGTGTTACCTGACGGATCGGTAATAGTGAAAGAGCTATTCGTTACCTCATCGGTGCCAGGCGAGCTCCCGTCAATCGTGGGAAGCGCAGTGGCAATGGTGCTGTCGGTACCGTCACTATCTGGGTCGAGATTAAGGTTCGCAAAGCTAACGGTAGTGCCGGCTCCAGTCGCATTATTGGTAATAGTGATGTCCGTGCCATCGTCGGTAACCGTGAAGTTAGTAAGCTGGCTGTTTAGCTCGGCGGTTACGGCACCTACGTTGGCCAAGTTGGTATTCAAAAGCACCGTTTCATTAGGATTGGTGCCCGAATCGTCTACGACCTCGAAAGAGATTTCCTCATCCGCAGTGCTAAAGTCACCAACAAGGTCAGCGCCTGTAAATGTTGCACTGCCGCCAGTCGCCGCCGCGGCGGTGAAATCTGCGATTAAGTCGCTGCCGCTGATGTCAAAGACAAAAGTGGCTTCAGTGCCGGCATCATCGGAGAACTCGGTAGACAGATTGACCGAAGTCGCGGTCGCAACGGCCCCAACATCCGCCGTGCGAACACTGGAATCCAGGTTCAGCCCGATGGTCTCGCCGACGTTCGCACCCACCTGGAACTGGGCGTTGCCGAAGGTGCCGTCGAGGATGTTGCGACCGTTGAAGGAGGTCTGGCGGGCGATGCGGTCGAGTTCCGCGAGGCGCTGCTGGACTTCGAGGTCGAGGGCCGCGCGGTCGCTGTCGGAGTTGGTGGCGTTGGCGGACTGGACGGCCAGTTCGCGGATCCGCTGCAGGTTGTTGGTGAACTCGGCCAGGGCGCCCTCGCCGGTCTGGGCCAGGGAGATGCCGTCGTTGGCGTTCCGCGCCGCCTGGTTGAGGCCGCGGATCTGCGTGGAGAAGCGCTCGGAGATGGCGAGGCCGGCGGCGTCGTCCTTGGCGCTGTTGATGCGCAGGCCGGAAGAGAGGCGCTGCAGGGCAGTCGCCACGTCGTTCTGCGAACCGTTCAGGTTGCGCTGAGCCGTCAGCGACGGGATGTTCGTGTTGATTACCTGGGCCATGGTTTCGTTCCCTCTGTCCGCGTCCCGGGCCTTGCCCTTAACGACGCTGTTCACCAGTTGCTGGCAGCCCGGCTGCCGTGCTCGGCATTGCTGCCTTCAACCGGTTTAGCGACGTAGCCGGGGGGAACTTTAGGGCGAAAATCGAAAAACTTTGCAGAAAATGTTGACAGCCGTCACACCCTGCGGCGGCGGCCCGGGGGAATCAGAGGAAATTGAACAGGGAGAGGCCCTGTACGCGGACGAAGGTCTGCTGCGCAGCCTGCAGGGCGACGAGCTGGAGGTTGAGGCGGGAGATGGCCTCGGCATAGTCGAGATCCTGCACCTCGGAGAGCGTCTCTTTCAGCTGCAGGGCGAAGTCCTCGCTCACCGCCTGCTGCGTCTCGACGCGGTTCAGACGCGCGCCGATGTCTGCACGCTTGCCGAGGATGACCTCTAGGCCCTGGTCCAGGTTGCGCAGGCCGCTGTTCAGCGCGTTGTTGACCGCCGCACCGCCGGCGGGCGTGTCTTCCGCACCCCTCAGGGCATCGGCGATGGCAGACAGGGTGCCGAACAGGTCCTGCCGGCGCGCGGTGCCGATGCTGAAGCTGTCGCCGTCCGCCGGCGCACCCTCGAGGGTGACGCTGGCGCCGTTGAAGGTGATGGGCTCGCCGGCCGTGTAGCTGCCGCTGGCCACCACCGCGGCGCTGCCGTCGGTCACCTCGTAGGTCACCGGGTCCTGCGGCGTGGGCTGGCTGAAGGTGATCGTGTAGTTGTCCGCGACGTAGCTGCCGGTGGCCTCCGTGACCTGCACCACCCCGGTGCCGCCGTTGCCCGGGTCCGCGGCGATGGCGAAGCGGCCGTTGCCCACCGGCACGTCGACGAAGATGCCCGAGCCCGGCTCGCGCACGGCCACCTGCGCATCCGCGCCCACCTGCAGGAAGCGCTGACCCTCGTCGCCCTGGTAGACCACCTGCCCGCCGCTCAGCTCGAAGGGCCGGCTGCGGCTCTGGAAACCGGCGAAGATGTACTCGTCGTTGGCATCGCGGGTATTGGCGAGATCGACCAGCTCCTGCAGCCGCTGCTCCACCTCAACGGCGATGGCCTTGCGGGCCCCTGCATCCTGGGTGGCGTTGTTGGCCTGCACGACCAGCTCGCGGACCCGCTGCAGCACGTTGCCGACGTCCGCCAGGGTGGTCTCGGCGAGGGCCAGCTGGGTCTCGGCGAGCGAGCCGTTGCGCTGGAACTGGTCGACGCGCTCGAGGTCCTCGGAGATATCCAGAATCTGCACCGCCGCGATCGGGTCATCGGCCGGCGAGGAGACGCGCTTGCCGCTGGCTATCTGCTGCTGGGTCTGGTTCAGCTCGAACTGGCGATCGAGGATGGCGTTGACGCCCTGCTGGAAGATCTGGACGGTGGACAGGCGCATGCCGGCTCCCTCCCCTTAACGCCGCGTGGCGGCGAGCAGGGTCTGGAAGACCTCGTCGGCCACCGCGATCACCTGGGCCGCCGCCTGGTAGGCCTGCTGGTAGCGCAGCAGGTTGGCGGCCTCTTCGTCGAGGTTGACGCCCTGGGCGCTGTCGCGGGCGTCGATGGCCTGCTGTAGCAGCGCGCTTTCCGTATTCGCCGCGGTCGTCGCCTGGCGGGTCTGCACGGCCACGCCGGCCACCAGGGAGGCGTAGGCATCCTGGTAGCTGGCCTGGCCGCCGTTCAGCACCGGCGCGCCCTGCAGGGCGCCGAGGGCGAGGGCATTGCGGTTGTCCCCGACACCGTCGACGTTGTTCTCGATCGTGAGTACGTCCCCGGCCACGGGCTGGCCGCCGAGGGTGAAGGTCGCGCCGGCGAGCGTTACCTCGATACCGCCGGAGTCACTGGCCGGGTCGAAGGCGATCGGGCCGCCGGGCACGCCGGCGACGTCATAGCCGGGCACGCCGGCGCCGAGGGCATCGGGGTTGAAGGTCAGGGTTACCGGGGTCGCCAGGGGCAGGCCAGACGGGTCCTCCACGGCGAGGCCGGTGAGCGTGCCGCTGCCCGCGTTGCCCGGCGAGGCGGCCGAGCGCAGGGGACCGGCAGCAGCGATCGCCGCCGCATTGGGCACGACCACCTCGAACAGGTTGGCGCCCTGGGCCACCGGGTCGATGAGGAACGCGTCGCCCGCGGCCGGCGTGCCGCTGATGGTCACGGTGACGCCATCCACGGAGAATGCCGGGCCGGCCCCGGTCTGTGCACTGCCGGTGGTCTCGTTGCGCAGCGTCCACTGCGCACCGTCGAAGCTGAGCCGGTAGCTGTCGCCGGTGAGCGCCGACGCATCGTCGATGGCCGCGGTCACGGCCGCCGTACCGGTATTGGCGTTGGAGTCGACCACCGTCGGCGTCAGCGGCCGGAAGAAATCCCCGCCGAGCTGGCCGTTGAGGTCCAGGCCGTTGCGGTGCTGGGCGTTGAAGGTGCTGGCAACCCCGGTGGCCAGCAGGCCGAGCTCGTTGCGGGTGCCATCGAGGACACGGCTGCGGAAATCCAGCGCCGCCCCGAGCTGGCCACCGCTCAGGAAGCGGCCGATGTCGCCCTGGGTGGGCAGGCCGGCGATGCCGACGTTGGTGCGCGTGGGGTCGAAGGGGTCGGTGAAGGTCGCCAGCGCCTCCGCGTTGAAGCCGACCACCAGGGCCTGGCCGTTGCCGACCAGCACGTTGATCGCGCCGTCGTCCTGGGTGACGGTCGTGACCCCGATCTGCTCGGCGAGCTGGTTGATGGCGCGGTCCCGCGCATCGAGCAGGTCGTTCGGCGGCTGCCCGCCGGCCTGGGCCGTGGCCCGCACCACCTGCTCGTTCAGGTCGGCGATACTGCGGGCGAGGCTGTTGATGTCGCGGACGGCGTTCTCGATGCGGACGTTGACCTCTGCCCCGAGTTCCCGAAAGCGCGTGTCCAGGTACTGGAAGCGGTCGGCGAGGCCCTGGGCCTCGCCCAGCAGCACCTGCCGTTCCGGGAGCGAGGAGGGATTGTTGGCCACGTCCTGGATGGACGAGAAGAAGCTGTCGAGCGCCGGCCCCAGGCCCACCGCCGGGTCGGCGAGAATGCCGTCCATACGCGAGGCGAGGTCACGGAACAGCTCCACCCCGGTGCTCGAGGATGTCCGCGCGCGCACGTCATCGGCCAGGAACTGGTCGAAGCTCCGCGTGATGGAACCAATCGTGACCCCGGTGCCGAGGAAACCCGCCCCGGTGCGCTGCGGCGGCAGCGTGGCGAACTCCACCCGCTGCCGGCTGTAGCCCTCGGTGTTGACGTTGGCGATGTTGTGCCCGGTCGTGCTGATCGCGCGCTGCAGCGACAGGAGAGCGGACGTGCCGATGTTCAGTGTGTCTGCCACGATGCCCTAGCCAGCCGCGCCTGCGCCGGTGTTGCCTTCTGATTCATGCCCCTCTAGCGACCCCGGGGCGGAAAGCTTTAGCCCGTCGTTCATCAGCCGGTCGAGCATGGGCGCACCGTCCGCGCCCGCCGCCTCCAGCTGCCGGACGATGACATCGGCCAGGCCGATACCCCCGGAGCGGGCCAGGTCGGCGGCGAGCTGGCGGTCCGCCATCTCCCGGAAGCTGCGCACGGCATCGCTCTGGAAGAGATCCCCCTCGATGGTGGCGTCGCGCATGGCCTCCAGCGCCTGCTGCAGGAACAGGGCCTCGAACTCCGCAGCGACCGTGCGCAGCTCGCCACCGGCATCGCGACCGGCGGCATGGCGCAGCTCGGCGAGGCCGGCGAAATCGTTGTAGAGCGCCGCCGCCTGCATGCTAGATGACGACCAGCTGGGCGCGCAGGGCGCCCGCCTGCTGCAGCGCCTCGAGGATGGCGATAAGGTCCCCCGGCGCGGCGCCCACCCGGTTCACGGCGGTGACCAGCTCCTGCAGCGTGACGCCCGGTTCCAGCAGGAACATGCGCGCGTTCTCCTCCTCGATGCTCACCTCGGAATCCGGCGTGATCGCCGTGTCGCCGCGGCGCGAGAAGGCACCGGGCTGGCTCACGTTGATACTCTCGGAGACGGTGACCGTGAGGTTGCCGTGGGCCACCGCCGCGGTCTCGACCCGGACTTCGCTGCCGATGACGATGGTGCCGCTGCGCGAGTTGACCACGACCCGCGCCGGCGACGAGGCCGGGTCCACCTCGAGGTTCTCGATCACCGAGACGAAGGCGACCTTGTCCTCCGGCGTCTCCGGGGCGCGGACCTCGATGGACACCGCGTCGACCGCGCGGGCCGTGCCCTGGCCGATGCGCCCGTTGATCGCCGCGGCCAGGCGCTGCGCGGTGGTGAAATCCGGGGCATTGAGGTTCATGACCAGGGCCGGGGCGTTGCCGAAGGGGCTGGCGACGGTGCGCTCGACCGTCGCGCCGTTGGGGATGCGCCCAGCGGCCTGCGTGTTGACGGTCACGCTGGAACCGTCGGCCCCCTGGGCGCCGAAGCCGCTGACGATCAGCGAGCCCTGGGCGAGTGCGTAGGTCTCGCCGTTGGCGGCCTTGAGCGGGGTCATGAGCAGGGAGCCGCCGCGCAGGCTCTTGGCATTGCCGATGGAGGCGACGGTGATGTCGATGGTCTGCCCCGGCTTGGCAAAGGCGGGCAGTTCCGCCGTGACCATGACCGCCGCGATATTGGTGAGCTGCGGGTTGACGCCCTCGGGCACGTTGACGCCGAGCTGCGCCAGCATGCTTTTCAGGCTCTGCACCGTGAACGGCGCCTGGATCACCTGGTCGCCGGTGCCGTCGAGGCCGACCACCAGGCCGTAGCCCACCAGCTGGTTGGTGCGCACCCCGGCGATCGAGGCGATGTCCTTGATGCGCGCGGCCTGCGCCGGCACGGCGAGGACCGACACCAGGAGGAACAGCACCAGCAGGAAAAGCAGGGGTTGGACGAGACGGCGCATGGCGGGACTCCGGGACATCACAAAGGGCCTCACAGCCGCATCAGAAAGGCATCAGGGGGCTCATGAAGAAGCGCGTGAGCCAGCCGGGCGTGTTGGTCTCGTTGGCGACCCCGGTGCCGCTGTAGGAGATCCGCGCGTCCGCCACGCGGGTGGACGGGATCGTGTTCGTGGGGCTCAGGTCCTGGGGCCGGATGATGCCGCGCAGGCGGATGTATTCGTCGCCCTGGTTGATGCGGATCCATTTCTCGCCCTGGACGACCAGGTTGCCGTTGGGCAGCACCTCGGAGACCTGCACGGCGATGGAACCCTGCAGGCTGTTGCTCTGGCTGCTCTCGGCCTCCCCCGCGAAGTTGCTCTCGCTCTCCGCCGCGACGCTGAGGTCGTACTCGCCGCCATTGATCGACACGGGCTTGCCGAAAACCGTCGGATTGCCGATATCGATGCCGCTGGCCCGGTCGAGGGCGGTATCCGCGCTCTTGCTCGCGTCGGTGGATTCCACCAGCACGATGCTGACGATGTCGCCCACCTGCCCCGCCCGCACGTCGGCAAAGAGCGACAGGTAGCGGCCCTGGGTGTATAGCCCACCGTTGTTCTCGGGCTGGGGCAGCTGCGAGTAGTCGATCGGCTCGACGGGGCCGTAGAGCGGGTGGCTGTCCTCCGGGATACCGCCGCAGCCGGCGAGGACCAGGAGGAAAAAACCGGCAGCGAGGTGTTTCATGGTCTCAGTCGGCGTCACGGTCACAGGTTCTGGGACACGAACTGGAGCATCTGGTCCGCCGTCGAGATGGCCTTCGAGTTCATCTCGTAGGCACGCTGCGTCTCGATCATGCTGACCAGCTCCTCGACCACGTTGACGTTCGAGCTCTCGACGTAACCCTGCACCAGGGTACCGAGGCCGTTGATGCCCGGGTTGCCGGGCTGCGGCGGGCCGCTCGCCCCGGAGGCGACGAACAGGTTCTCGCCGCGCGCCTCCAGCCCCGCGGGGTTGATGAAGTCAGTCAGCTGGATGTTGCCGACCTGGCTGACCTGGGCGACGCCCGGCAGGCTGGCGGACACCGTGCCGTCGCGGGCGATGCTGACCGAGAGGGCGTTCTGCGGGATGCTGATCGGAGGCTGCAGCTGGTAGCCCTCGGAGGTGACCATGACGCCCTGGTCGTTGATCTGGAAGGAGCCGTCCCGGGTGAAGGCCTGGGAACCGTCGGGAAGCAGGATCTCGAAGAAGCCGCGCCCCTGTACCGCGATGTCGAGGGAGTTCTCCGTGCGGGTCAGGTTACCCTGGGTGAAGAGCTTCTCCGTGGCCACCACGCGCACCCCGGTGCCCAGCTGCAGCCCCGAGGGCAGCAGCGTCGTCTGCGAGGACTGGGCGCCGACCTGGCGCACGTTCTGGTAGAGCAGGTCCTCGAAGATGGCCCGGCTGCGCTTGAAGCCGGTGGTGCCGACGTTGGCCAGGTTGTTGGCAATCGTGGCCATGCGCGTCTGCTGCGCATCGAGGCCGGTCTTGGAAATCCACAGGGACTGGTTCACGCTTCGGGCTCCTTCCTGGACACCTACTGCAGGCTCATGAGTTCGGCGGAGGAGCTGTCGAGCTCCTGGCCGATCTTCATCATGCGCACGTGGGTTTCATACTCGCGGGCGAGCTCGATCATCTTCACCATGGCGGACACGCTGTTCACGTTGCTACCCTCCAGCGCGCCGGGGGTGAGGCGCACCGCCGCATCGGCCACGGACTCGAGGCCCGGGCCGAGGCGCAGCAGGCCCTCGGGGCCCTTTTCCAGCAAGGCTGCCGGAGGATTGACCAGCTTGATCCGGTCGATCGCCACCTGGTTGTCCGGGCGTCCGCCGATCGGCACGATGGAAACGGTGCCGTCGGTCCCGATGGTCAGGGTGCTGAACGGCGGCAGCGCGATCGGCCCGTCGTTGCCGAACACCTGCTGCCCGGCGCCGTTGGTCAGCTGGCCGAAGGGGTCCACCCGCAGGTCGCCGCGGCGGGTGAGGCCCTCGGTCCCGTCCGGTCCGCGCACGGCCATCCAGCCGTCGCCGACGATGGCCACGTCGAGGTCCCGGCCCGTGGTCTGCATGGGCCCGGCGGAAAAATCCACGCCCTGGTCGCGCAGGGCGCCGAAGACCCGGGTCTCCTCGCCGGCGCCGACCAGGTAGCGGCTCTCCGCCTGCACCAGGTCGGCCTTGAACCCCGGCGTGGAAACGTTGGCCAGGTTATGGCTGTTGACCGCCTGCGCAAGGAGTACCTCGCGCGCCCCGGAAGCTGCCGTGTAGATGAAGTGGTCCATGGCGTCCGGTCAGTCCCGTTAGCGGAGGTTGATCACGGTCTGCGTGATCGCGTCTTCGGACTGGATCACCTGGGCGTTCGCCTGGAAGTTGCGCTGGGCGACGATCAGCTCCACGAGCTGCGCGGTGATCTCGACGTTCGACTCCTCCAGCGCCGCCGACTGGATCACGCCCAGCCCGGAGGTGCCGGGTTCACTGACGTTGGCCGGACCGGAGGCGAAAGTCTCTACCCAGTTGGTGTCGCCGATCGGCTGCAGGCCGTTCTGGTTGTTGAAGTTGGCCAGCGCAATCTGGCCCAGGGCCCGGGACTCACCGTTGGTGTAGCGCGCGAAGGCCACGCCCGACTCGTCGATCTCCAAACCCCGGAGCTGGCCGGCACTGAACCCGTCCTGGGCCACGCTGCTGACGGCAAAGGGCGTGCCGAACTGGGTAGTATCGGAGAGGTTCACCACCAGGTCCTGGGCGTCCGCCCCGGTCGGCACCCCCGCGTCGTTGAGCGGCGTCCAGCCGGTGATGTTCACCTCGATGGGGAGCGAGGCCGGGTCGAACTGGCCGTTGGACTGGAAGGTCAGCGTGTCGGGGCCGGACGTGGTCACACCGTCGATGAGCGAGTGGACCTCCCATTCGTTCGCCGTCCCGGTCTTCACGAAGAAGAGGCTCAGCACGTGCGGATTACCCAGCCCGTCGTAGATAGTGGTCGAGGTCGTGGCGTTGTAGGAGGCGGGATCCGGGGCCGTCGGCGGCGTGGCAAAGGCATCGAAGGGACCGCCGAAGGGCACCGTCGGCTGGATCTCCCGGGAATCGAGGTTCGAGGTGAGATCGACCAGCCCCGTGGGGTTCGGGTCGATGAGGGACGTATCGATCTGGATATCGCCGATCTGCCCGGAGATTTCCCCCGCCGGTGTCACCTGGAAGCCCTGCAGCCGGGCCCCCTGGTTGCTGGTGATGAAGCCCTCCCGGTCGACCTGGAAGGCACCGGCCCGCGTGTACTCGAGGGCGCCCTGGTTGCTGAGCTGGAAGAAGCCGCCACCGTTGATGGCCAGGTCCAGCGAGTTGTTGGTAAAGCTGACGTTGCCCTGGCCGAACTCCTGGGTCACCCCCACCAGGCTGACGCCCTTGCCGATCGCGTTGCTGCCAGCGCCGAGCAGGCTCGTCGCGTAGACATCGGCAAACTCCGCGCGGGAACTCTTGAAGCCCACGGTGGACGCGTTGGCGATGTTGTTACTGATCACGTTCAGGTCGGCGGTTGCCGCGTTGATACCCGAGATTGCCGTGTCGAATGCCATGTTCCTGCTCCTGACGATCGCTAGCCGGGAAGGCGCCGGGCGCTCCGCTGGCTGTTGCTGCCGGTTACCGGCCGTTGACTGTTGCTAGAGAAAACTCACTACCTGGTCGATGGCGATGTCCTGGCCGTTGGCGAGGCCAAGGGTGACGCCACCGCTGCTGCTGTCGAGGGCGACGGAGGTCACCTGCTGGTGTGCATTGACCGCCATCGTCACCGGCTCGCCATTGCGCACCGCCTCGGCGGAAATCCGGTAGGCACCCGCCGGCAGCTGTTCACCGCCCGCATCGACACCGTTCCAGCTGACCGGCAGCTGGCCCTCGCCGACCGGCAGGTCCGCGCTGTAGACCAGCCGGCCGCTCATGTCCTGGATGAAGAGCCGCGCGGCCGTCACACCGGAGGGCACCTCGACGGTCGCGCCGAGGGACAGCTGCTCCGGATCCGCCGCACCGGCGCCACCGGGCGCCAGCAGCGCGACGTTGCCCTCCGTCGCCACGCGGCGCCCGACGAGGTTCGCCGCTTCGAGGGCGCGGGAAGCCGTCAGGCTGCTGGACAGGCCGGAAAAGCTGTCCTGCAGATCCTGGATGCCGGAAACGGTGCCGAACTGGGCCAGCTGCCCCATGAACTGCATGTTGTCCATGGGCTTGGTCGGGTCCTGGTTCTCCAGCTGCGCGACCATGAGGGCCAGGAAGTCCTCGGACCCCATCTGCTCCACGCTGCGCGGGCCCCGGTCGCTGGCGCTTCCGCGCGCGGGGAAAAGTTCACTCAGGGGGTTGACGCTATCCATGGCTCTCGTCTCTTCGCTCTGTATCCTGCTCAGCGGCCCAGCGTCAGCGTGCGCAGCATCAGCTGCTTGGCCGTGTTCATGGTCTGAACGCTGTTCTGGTAGGCGCGCGACGCGGCAATCATGTTCGCCATCTCATCGACGGCATCGATCTGCGGCCGGTAGATATAGCCCTCGGGATCGGCCAGCGGGTGGCCCGGGTCATACTCCTGCCGCGGCGGCAGCGCCGACTCGACGACCCCCCGCACGCGGACCCCGGCACTGGCACCGCGTTCACCGGCCGCACCCCGGTAGACGGTCTCGAACACCGGCAGGCGGGCGCGGTAGGCGTCGCGCTCCGAGCCGGCCACGCTGTTGGCATTGGCGAGGTTGCTGGCGATGGTGTTCAGGCGCAGTCCCTGTGCCTCGAGGCTGCTGCCAGAGACCGCCATGATGTTGAAGAGGCTCATCGCTGGCCACCGCGCAGCGCGCTGATCGCGCTCTTGATGCGGCCATCGAGGAGCGTGAGGCTGGCCTGGTAGCGCACGGCGTTATCCATGAAGGCTGCCTGCTCGCGCTGGGTCTCCACCGTGTTGCCATCCATCGATGGCTGCGACGGGATACGGAAGCGCACGTCGGCTGCAGCGTCACCACCGGGCGCCAGCCCGGCTGCCGTGAGGTGCCGGGCGTGGGTCCGCCGCAGCTCGCCGGCACCCGGGGCAGCGCCCGAAGCGGCGGCCATGGCCTGCCGGAAGTCAATGTCCCGCGCCTTGTAGCCGGGCGTATCGGCGTTGGCGAGGTTCCCTGCAATGAGTTCGAGGCGCTGGGCGCGCAGGTGCAAAGCCTGCGGCGAAACGCCCATGACCCGGTCTGCAAATGCCATCAATCCTCTCCCTGAACGCTGAACTGCTTCGCTGGCTGCCGCCCATCTGCATCCGTCTGCTATCAATTTGCGTGCCAGTTTATTTATTTCAATTATTTCAATGAGTTAGAAAGAAGGCGGGATGCCGGGACAGCAGGTGCAGGCGGCGGAGCGGCAAGCTTTGCCGCCGGCCTTGCCGCCCCCAACGATGGCACGGATGCTGCACCCGGATTCAGCAAAAGGCCTGGCAACGGGCATTGTGGAGGTGAAAGTGACGTTTTTTTGGCGCTACCCGGCCCCTTTGGCTGCACTGGCAGTCGCTGCGCTGGCCGTGCTGCCAGGCACCGCGGTCGCGGAGCCCGTGCAGTCGCTGCAGGCGATTGCGGATGCCGCCTCCCGGGCGGCGGTGTCGCGGGCCCGGCAGGCCGGCTTCGAGGACCTCGAGGTCACGGTGCAGCCCCTGGACCAGCGGCTGCGCCTGCCCGCCTGCGGCACGCCACTGGCAACGGCGGTCACCGGGAGCAGCCCGCGCCTCGGCACCATGAGCGTCAAGGTCCGCTGCGCCGAACCCGCACCCTGGTCGCTGTACGTGCAGGCCACGGTGCTGGCCACCCTGGAGGTACCGGTGCTGGTGCGCTCCGTCGGCCGCGGCGAGCGCATCGCCCGCTCCGACCTGGAACTGGTGCGGCGGGAGATCGGCACCCGCCCCGGCACGCTCATTCTCGACCCGGCGCGGATCGTGGGGCTGGAGGCGCGCCGCGACCTGCCGGCGGGATCGACCCTGCAGCAGGGGCTGCTGGCGGCGCCGCTGCTCGTCGAACGCGGCCAGACGGTCACGCTGGTGGCGGGCAGCGCCGGCCTGGAGGTCAGGATGCAGGGCCGGGCGCTGGACAGCGGTGCTGCCGGTGACCGCCTGCGCGTGACCAACCTGAGCTCCGGCCGGGCCGTGGAAGGGGTGGTCGCCGAGGATGGCACGGTGCGCATTCCGTGAGCGGACCGGTGCGCTATGCTAAACTTTCTTGCGCTCTGGTCGCTAAGGGCGAAGTAAGCCGCAGAACGGGGCGCCACGCGCACCCATCGGGAGATTCATGGATCCCATCGACAACAACGTGAACGTCCGGCCGGGGCGCTCGGAGACGGAGGGAACGCGTCCCGCCGGCGGGGCGGCGCGCACCGGCGCTTCCGGCACCGCGGCAACCGGTGCCCGGGGGGACCAGGTTTCGCTGACGCGCACCGCCGAGGAACTGCTGGCCCTGGAGACGCGGCTGCAGGAACTGCCCGGCGTCGACGAGTCCCGGGTTGCCGAGCTGCGCGACGCCGTCCGCGAGGGCAGCTACCGCATCGACCCGCTCGATATCGCCGACAAGCTTCTGCGCGCCGAACAGGAGCGATCCTAGCCCCCGTGGCGCAATCCTCAATCGAGACTCCCGCTATGCTCGCTGCTCTCGAGGAGGAAGTCGCGTCACTGCAGGCGCTTGAGTCCGCCCTTATCGCCGAACGCGACGCCCTCACCGGGCGCGACCCCGCCGCCATCGAGGCCGCCGTTGCCGACAAGGCCACCCGGCTCGAACAGCACAGCCGCCTGCAGGCGGAGCGCGTGGACCGCTGCGGTGGGCGTCCGCTGGGCGAAATCATCGATGCCCTGGCGGACGCGACCGCCGCGGCGGCTCTGCGCGACCGGCTGCTGGCGCAGGGCGAGCGCTGCGAGGCAATCAACCGGGAGAACGGCCAGCTTATCCGGCGGCAGCAGGATCGCGCCGAGCGCGCCCTTGGCATCCTGCGGGCCACGGATTCCGGGCTTCGGCTCTATGCCGGCGATGGCAGCACGGAGCGATCCGGCGACCGGCAGACCCTGGGCAAGGCGTGACGGATCCTTGACACCTTGCCGCCTTGCCGGTGGGTTTCATGACATCATGGCAAAAAGCACACCAAAAGCACCGATCAGGCGCTTAAAATCGCCTAAAATCCGCTAAAACAAACTGGCACGCGGTTTGCAGATCAGTCTTGGGTACATTTTGCCGAGGCATGATCGTGGACACTGTAATCCCGCTGATCCGGCACCGGGCACCGGCCCGGAGAGCCATCAGCCCCCCGGAAACCGCCAGGGCCGAGCTCGCGGAGCGCCTCCTCGCGCTCCACGAGCGGCTGCTCGGCTGCGACAACGACGACCTGCTGCTGCAGCGCTTCCTGTCCTGGGCGGAGGGCGCAGAGCTCGCGCAGGGCCTGGGCCTGCACCTGGATAGCGAGAGCACCGAGCGCCAGCTGGGCCAGAGCCACCCGTACCGCTGCACCTACCGGCTGCAGCTGGACGGAGAGTACCTCGGCGAAATCACCCTCATGCGCCGCGCCCAGTACGAGGAGGCGCACCTCGTCGCCCTCGAGCGCGGCCTCGGTGCGCTCGCCAAGGGGCTGCGCCTCGCCCGGGAGCGGCAGCGCCTCGAAGACCTCGCCACCCGCGATGCGCTGACCCGCCTTCTCAACCGCAACGCCCTCGACGAGGGTCTTGCGACCGAGTTCGCCCGCGCCCGGCGCGTCGGGACACCGCTTTCGCTGCTGCTGCTCGACGTGGATGACTTCAAGGCCCTGAACGACCGCCACGGGCACCTAGCCGGCGATCGCGCGCTGCGCGGCATCGGCGAGATACTGCTCGCGAGTACCCGCGACACGGACCTCGTCTTCCGTCACGGCGGCGACGAGTTCGCGGTGCTCATGCCCGGAACCGACGAGGACATCGCCGCCGACGTCGCCGCACGCATTCGCGAGAACCTCTCGCGGGGACTCCTGCAGCCGGCTGATGCCGAAGGCACGAAGAGCCTCGCACTGCCCCGGGTCAGCATCGGCCTGGCGGCACACCAGCCCGGCGAGTCGCCCACGGCGTTGCTGGAACGCGCGGACCAGTCGCTCTACCGCGTCAAGGCGTTCCGCTCCCGGCTGCCGGAGCAGGCGCCATGAGCCGACGGCGCCGGACACGCGAGGACCGGCTCGAGGCCGGCGCCGGCCAGCCTGCGCCCAGGAACCTCTGGCTGCGGCGGGATCTGCTGGAGAAGATGGAGAAGGGGACGGCACCGGCAGACATACCACGCCGGGTATCGCCGACGAGAGCAGCTGCAGCGCCGGAGGACGCCCCGCGACCGCACGCCGAGCCCCGCCGCGTCTGGCGATAGCGTCCCCGGGGCGCCAATCTGCCGCAGCGGCGCCTGCGTAGCCTCCCCACACCCTCACGCGCCCCGCGAGCTCCCCGATGCGTCGCCTCTACTGGTTTCAGAACGATCTGCGCCTCGCCGATAACCCGGGCCTGGCTGCCCAGGCCGAGGGCGAGCAGCTGCTGCTTCTCTACCTGTGGCCGCGGCAACGTCCCTGGTGTCACCAGAACGAGCCCGGGCCGCAGCGGGAGCGGTTCCTCGTGGAAAGTGTCCGCGCCCTGCGCGAGGCCCTCGCAGCGCTGGGCCAGGACCTCCTGGTGGTCCAGGGCTCGCCGGAGCTGGTCATCCCGCAGCTGGTCGAGCAGCTGCGCATCGACCGCGTGGCAACGGCGCGCACCCCCGGCGCCTACGAGGAGGCCTCCCTGGCGCGCCTCAAGCGCACGCTCAGCGTGCCCGTGGACGATCACCAGGGCGACACGCTCTTCGCCGAGGCGGACCTGCCCTTTCCGCTGACCGGGCTGCCGGCGCAATTCACCCCCTTCCGGCGCGCCGTGGAGGAAAAGGCCGTCCCGCTGCCGCCGCTCCCGGCGCCGACGGTGCTCCCGCCTCCGCCGGCCGTGCCCTTCGACGACACGCCCCCGCCGTCCACCCGGCCGCCCGCGGCGCTGCCGCTGCGCGGGGGCCGCGCCGAGGGCGAGCGCCGCCTGGCCCGCTTTGTCAGCCCCGGGGGCGGCCTCTACCGCTACAAGGAGACCCGCGACGGCCTCGACCCCCTCGACGGCTCGTCGACGCTGTCGCCGTGGCTCGCCACCGGGTGCCTGTCACCGCGCGAGGTGGCCGCGGCCATCGCGGACTGCGAGGCCGCCCACGGCAGCAACGAGTCCAGCTACTGGCTGTTCTTCGAGCTGCTCTGGCGAGAGTTCTATCACTGGCGGGCCCTCGCCGACAGCCGCAGCCTGTTCCGCCTGCACGGCGGTAACCGCAAGCGGCGGCTGCACAACTGCACCTTCGAGCCGCGCAACTTCGCCCGCTGGTGCCAGGGCGACACCAATTTCCCGCTGGTCAACGCCTGCATGCACCAGCTGGTGGAAACGGGCTGGATGAGCAACCGCGGCCGCCAGCTCGCCGCCAGTTGCCTGGTGCACGAGTACGCTATCGACTGGCGTTTCGGGGCGGCCTTCTTCGAGAAGCACCTCATCGACTTCGATGTCGCCAGCAACTACGGCAACTGGCAGTACATCGCCGGTGTCGGCGCCGATCCGCGCGGCGGCCGCCGCTTCGACCAGGCGGCGCAGGCGGCGCGGCACGACCCGGAAGGCGTGTTCACCGCCAAGTGGGACGGGGAGCGACCGAAGCAACCGGACTACGTCACCGACGCCGCCGACTGGCCCATCGGTCACTGATGGCGGGAAAGGCATCCCCGAAGAAACCGAAGCCCAGCAAGGTTTGCCCGGTGTGTGAGCGCTCCTTTACCTGGCGCGCCCGCTGGAAGCGGAACTGGGACGAGGTGGTGTACTGTTCCCGGCGCTGTTCGAGCCAGCGCTGGAAGCGGCGGGACCGCTAGACGACTAGTTGCTTTCCGGCGCGAGGCGCTCGAGTTCACCGTCGGCCCAGGCGACAATAGCCCTGCGATCGGCGGCCTTGCGCTTCTGCCAGCTGCCCACCATGAGCCCCATGCGGGCGTTCTTCTTCAGGTAGTCGGCGTGCCGGTCGATGAAACGCCAGTAGAGAGCGTTGTAGGGGCAGGCGCCCTCCCCCGTGGTTTTGCGCACATCGTAGCGGCAGCTCGCGCAGTGGTTACCCTGGCGCTGGATGTATTTGCCGGAGGCCGCGTAGGGCTTGCTCGCCATGATGCCGCCGTCCCCGTAGAGCGCCATGCCCAGGGTGTTCGGCAGCTCGACCCACTCGAAGGCATCCACGTAGACCGCGAGGTACCAGTCGCAGACCGCCCGCACGTCCAGCCCGGCGAGCAGGGCAAAATTGCCGATGACCATCAGGCGCTGGATATGGTGGGCGTAACCCAGGTCCAGCGTCTGCTGCAGCGCCTGCTGCAGGCAGCGCAGGTCCGTGTCGCCGCTCCAGAACCAGCCGGGCAGCGGGCGCGTGGCGTCGAGCGCGTTGTGTTCGCCGTAGCCGGGCATGTGCAGCCAGTAGATGCCGCGCACGTACTCGCGCCAGCCGAGGATCTGGCGGATGAAGCCCTCGGCAGCGGCCAGCGAGCAACCCCCGTCACGCCAGCGCGCTTCCACCGCCCGGCACAGCGCGAGCGGCTCGAGCAGGCCGATGTTCAGGTACATGGAGATGAGGCTGTGGAACAGCCAGGGTGACTCCTCCGCCAGCGCGTCCTGGTAGGTGCCGAAGCGGTCCAGCGCGTGATCGAGGAACCACCGGAACTGCGCCTCCGCCTCCTCTGCCGTGACCGCGAGGCGGAAGGCCTCGAGGTCGCCGGGGTTATCCGGAAAGCGCTCGGCCACCAGGGCCAGGACTTCCCTGGTGATGTCATCGAGGGGGGCTGCCGGGCGCTCGGGCACGGCCTCGCTCGCCCGCCAGCCGCTGCGGTTGTCGGCATCGTAGTTCCACTGGCCGCCCTCGGGCTCGCCACCGTCGTCGAGCAGCAGCCGGTAGCGGCGGCGCATCTCCCGGTAGAAATACTCCATGCGCAGTTGCTTGCGCCCCTTTGCCCAGGCGGCGAAGTCGTCGATGGAGCAGAGGAAACGACTGTCCTCGAGCAGCGTCACCGGCACGCCCAGCCGTTCTTCCCAGCCCGCCATGGCCTCCGCGAGGCGCGCCTCACCGGGCTCGCAGCAGCGCAGCGCTCCGGCTTTCGAGGCATCGAGCGCCCGCCCGGCAGCGGCCTCGAGGCTTTCCACGCCGTCCTCGTAGGCGATGTAGTGCACCGTGTAGCCCTCGGCCTCGAGCACGTCGCGAAAGTGGCGCATGGCCGAGAAGATCAGCGCGATCTTGTGCCGGTTGTGGGCGACGTAGGCGGCCTCCTCGGCCACCTCGGCGAGGAGCACGGGATCGCGCTCGCGGTCCGTGGCCGCGAGCGCCGGGTTGGCGAGAGATAGCTGGTCGCCGAGGACCAGGGTGAGGGTCGCTGCACTCATGCAGGGAGCTTACGCCCGCGGCGCGGTGCGGGCGCGTTCCTGTCGAGCTTCAGTCGAACTTTTCCAGGACCAGCGTATCGCCGAGCTGGTTGGCGGCGATGTCGTCCTCGCAGAAGGGGAAACGCACCCAGCGCTTGTCGGCGTACAGTTTCGTCTGGTCCGCGAAATGCGGCGAGGCCGGGTCCGTGGACTGCGACGGTACCAGGATCACGTCGGCGATGGGGCAGTCGCTCTCATCCCAGGTCACGGCCTGGATGTAGGAATTCCCCGACGACGGGTTGGCATAGCCGCCTTCGGAAAGACTCGCGCTGATCGCCCCGTAGACGCCCATGTTGCCGGGACCGCCGTGGATCGGTACGCGCTCGTTGCCGCGCTCGAGGAACTGGACCTCGCCCCAGGGGGCATCGAGGGCCACCCCGGCATCGGCCAGGCGCGTGCTGGCGGCGGCCAGGGCCTCGATAACGCGGGTCTCGTTTGCCGGCAGGTCGATGGCGATGCCGCGCGGCGTGTTCAGCGGGTCGGCAGGGTCGAAGCCCACCGCCCAGAACTCCTCGCTGTCGACCACGCTCTGGAAGTCATTGCCGAGTTCGCTGCGGATCTCCCGCCAGAACTCGTTGAACACCTGGGCGCCGCGGCTGTCCAGGTCCACGCGGCGGTCCCAGGCGGCGAGCACATCACACGCCTCGCTCACCCCCGCGGCGGCCTCGCGCGCGCAGACCGCGAGCACGTCGTCGAGGGTCACCTCGGCACCGTAGACCCGGTTCGCGTACATCAGGCCTTCGAGGGTATCGAGGGTGAACAGGGGCGTCTCCGAGAGGCCGTCCGTCGCCGCCTTGCGCTCGGCCACCATGAGGTGGCCGATGCGGGTGCGCAGGAATTGCTGCAGCCCCTCGTAGCCCAGCGGGCCCATGATCGTGGGGAAGCCCTCCAGCGGATTGTTGGCGTCGCTCAGCCAGTAGCTGTTGTTGCTGTTGCCCACGTAGTCCCGGGTGCGCAGCTGCGGCAGCAGGCGGCTCGGGTAGAGGCCGCTGCCCTCCGGCGCCTCCGGGTCCTCGCCCCAGGCGCAACCCGGGTCGGAGCCGTCCAGGGCGAGGATCACGTTGGTGGTGGCATCGGCCAGCAGCGGGCCGACGACGCCGTCGATGCAGCTGTCGAGCTGCGCCTGGGTCAGGTAGGGGATCGCCGAGATCTCGCCGTAGAAGGCTTCCCCGTTGCGATCGGCGGCGAGCTCGTGGAAGACCGGGTTGCCGAGGCTGTCGAGGGCGGCGATGTAGCCGTCGAGGTCCGTGGCCTTGCCCTTCTCGATCCACTGCTCGATACCGCGCACGCCGGTGTCAAGGTTGGCATCCTTGAAGGCCAGGAGACGGCCGCCGGGGAGCGGCCAGCCGCCGAGCAGCGGCGACACGCTGGCCAGGTTCACCACCGGGCCGTAGCGGGTCTCATAGAAGGTGAAACTGCGCGTCTCCAGGGTGCCGTCGGCGAGCCTGACCTCGATCTCCACGGGCACCGGCACGATGTCTTCCCAGCCGCCGTCGTAGTCATACTGCAGCGGGTCGTCCGGGTTCAGGGTGAGTTCGTAGAGCGTGAAGCGGTTGGCGAAGGACACGGTGTGGGTCCAGGCCACGTCCTTGTTGAAGCCGATGCCGATGAAGGGGAAACCGTGCAGCGCCGCGCCTGCCACATCGTACTCGCCGGGCAGGGTCAGGTGGGCCTGGTACCAGGCGCCGGCCCCGAACCAGGGCTGGTGCGGGTTGCCGAGGAGCATGCCGCTGCCGTCGACGGTGGCCTCGCTGCCGAGGGCGAGACCGTTGCTGCCGCGATCGATATCGCGCAGCTCAGCGGCCGCGGCACCGATGGCGTCGCGGGCACCCTCGAGGTCTTCCGGACTGGCATCCGGGGCGACGCCGTCGGGGCCGGTGACCGATAGCAGCGCGTTGCGGAAGAGACCCTGGTCCGAACTGCCGCGCAGGGCCTCGCGGCGCAGGTAGTAGAAATAGTCGACCACGTCGAAGGCGTAGACCCAGTCGGCACCGCGACAGCCGCGATCGCCCTCCGGGAGGTTGTCGACGCCGGTCTCGTCGAGGTAGCGGTTCATACCGGCAGTGAAACCGGCGGCAAGATCCCGCGCGAACTGCGGCAGCGCATCGATGAACTCGGCCTGGAAGGCCTCGCGGTCACCGTTCAGGTAGGTGAACAGGAAGTCGGAGTCGACGCTGCCCATGTCCTCGCCCATGAGCGCCGCCGACTGCCCCGTGGCGAAGACGATCTCGCGCATGGTCACGCAGAAGTTGTCCTGCGCGTAGGCATAGCCGAAGCCGTAGCCGAGGCTCTCCCAGTCGTCGGCCTTGATGTGCGGGATGCCGTACTCGGTACGGCGGATCTCGGCGCTCAGGGTGGGCTCCGGTTCGGGCTCCGGGGGCTCCGGCGCAGGCGGGATGTCGGGATCGTTGTTGTTGTCGCTGCAGGCAGCGATGGCGAGGGGCAGCAGGCAGGTGGCCAGCAGGTGCTTCCAGCGCATCGGTTCTTCCTTGTTGTTATCTGTTTCCGTCGAGCATTCTAGCGGAACACGGCGCCGGGCAGGAGACGCGCCTCGCGCTGACCCTGACCCGTCTGGGGGTCACCCGGCGGCGCAGGGATCAAAGGCGCTCGACCATCAGCGCGTTGGCGTCGACGCGGGCATCCATCCGGTTGGCGAGGAGGAACATGCCGCCGACCTTGCGGTGGAAGTAGACCACATCCGTCGGCGGCGCGTGCCAGAAATCCGCGTAGGTCGCCGCTTGCTGGGCCAGGGCGGCGAGGCGTGCAGGCATGTCCGACGCCCCGAAATCGTAAGGCCCCTCGTGGCGCAGCGGCTCGAGCACCAGCAGCAGGAGTTCCAGCAGCAGCGCGCGGTACTCGCCGTCCTCGTCGCCGACGGCGTAGCCTACCTTTTCCGCGGCATCGGCCATGGCGTCCTTGTCGCCGTCGATCGCGGCACCGGCCAGCTCCCGGTAGCTGTCGACGAAGCCCTCGTCGAAGCGCCGCGTGGCGCCGAAATCCAGCAGCACGATTTCACCGCTGGCGTAGCGGTACTGGTAATTGGCGAAATTCGGGTCCGTCTGCACCATGTGCAGGTCGAACAGCTCGGTGACCATGAGGCCCACCAGCGCACTCATCACGCGGTCACGCTCCGCCCGGGGCTTGCGCGCCAGGCTCTCCATGGGACCGCCGCTCTCGTAGCTCATCGCGAGCACATTACCCCGGGTGAGCTCCCGGTGCAGCTGCGGCAGCACGAAGCGTTCGTCGTCGCCGAGCACGCGGTGAAAGTCCTCGAGGTACCCGGCCTCCAGCAGGTAGTCCGCCTCGTCCTTGAGCTGGCGCTTGGCGTCCTCGAGCAGCGGCCCCACGTCCACGTGGGCCGGGAGCACGTTCGCGACGCGCAGCACGTAGGCAATGTTGTCGATGTCGCTGTCGATGCTGTCGGCGATGCCGGGGTACTGGATCTTGAGCGCCAGCTCCTCGCCCTCGTGGCTCACGGCCCGGTGCACCTGGCCGATGGAGGCCGCGGCGATCGGGTTCGGGTCGAACTCGGCAAATTCGCGCCGCCACTGCTTGCCGTAGGCACTGCGCAGGGCCGTCTCGAGCTGCGCCTCGGGCATGGCCGTGGCCTCGGAGCGCAGCCGGGCGAGGATGTCCGCGAGCTCCCGGGGCAGGAACTCGCCGTTGTCCATGGACAGGATCTGCCCGAGCTTCATGGCGGCGCCGCGCATCTCCGAGAGCTGGTCCGCCACCCGGCGGGCGTTGTCGGGCGTCAACAGCAGGTCGCGCTTGCGCGGGCGCTTGCCTGCGCGCCACTGCCGCGTGCCCTCGGCGAGCATGCTGCCGGCCACCCGGCCGGCGAGGCCGGCCACGCGCAGGGCGCGCCCGGTGCGGCCGGTGGGTACTGCGCGGCTGCGCGTCTTCGCCCGGCCAACCTCGTTGTCGCTGTCCTCGCTCACGGCGCCGTTCGGCCTCCCGCCTCCGCGTAGTCGTCGATGTAGTCGTGCACCGTGTCGTGGGCATTGAACTGCGCGTCGAGCACGGCGATGAAGGTGAATACGCCGGTGAGCTTTCGCGCGATCATGGCGAACTCCCGCGATGGCGTGGTGAAGTGGCGCGTCGCCGCCGAGCTGGCGGCCTGCCTGCCCACGCGCTGCATTAGCCGGGAACGGCCCCAGCAGTACTCGCCGCGCCGGTTCAGGTGCTCCCGGGGCAGGGCCTCCGGCGGGCGCAGCGGCTCCAGGAGCTGCAGGCAGAAGTCGCTGAAGGTCTGCCGGGCAAAATCGCTCGAGTCCTCGCGCAGGCAGCCGAGGCCGACCAGCGCATCGGCCAGGGTCTCCCGGTCCTGGCGCTGGCCGGCGGCGATGGCGCTGCCCAGGTTGGCGAGGAAGTCTTCGTCACAGTAGAGCGTCGAGCCGAAGTCCAGCAGCACCAGCTCGTCGCCCCCGGCGCTGCGGCGGATGAGGAAATTGCCGAAGTTCGGGTCCGTCTGCAACAGACCCCAGTCGTAGAGCTCGAGGAAGAACAGCTCTAGCATGGCCCGACCCAGGGCATTGCGGCGCCCCAGCGGGAGCTTTGCCACCGCCGGCGACCCCACGGGATCACCGTCGATGTACTCCAGCGCCAGCACCGTGTCGCCGCAGTAGCGCGCGTGGCGCAGCGGCACGTGGTAGCGGATCCCCCGTTCGGCGAAGGCCTCGCGGCGTTCCGCGACGAGCGCTGCCACCCGGTCGCCGATCGCGGCCTCGCGCTCGTAGTCGATCTCGTTGTGCAGCTGCTGGCGCAGGCTGCCCAGCCAGTCGTCAAGCTCGCGGCCGGCCCTGATCCAGCGCGCGAGCAGGAGCATGCGCACCACGGCGTCGAAATCGCTGTCGATGACATCCGCGAGCCCCGGGTACTGCACCTTGAGAACGATGGTCTCGCCGCTGTCGCGGATGGTGGCCCGGTGCACCTGGGCGAGGGAGGCGGCAGCGATGGCCTCGGGCTCCACGTCGAGTTCGTCGAGGCGTTCACCCAGTGCCTCGCGCAGCGCCGGCTCGATCTCCGGCCAGGGCAGCGGCTCCGTGGCCGACTCCAGCTCGTGCAGCGCCTCGGTCAGGGCGGGCGGCAGGAAATGTTCGCCGAGCAGGGCGAACATCTGGCCGATCTTCACGTAGGTGCCCTTGAGGCGCCCGAGCTCGGCGACGAAACGGCGCGCCTCCCGGCGCAGCAGCTCCGAGTCCTGGCCGTCGCCCCCGCGCAGGCGGCTCAGGGCACTGTCCAGGGCGAAGGCGCCGCCCGCGCGCAGGCCGGCCACGGACACGGCGAGGCCGCGGCCGAAGGCGCCGCGGCGCGTCAGGGAGGGTCGTTTACTCATGGGCATCGCTGGGCATTCGCGCGGCCTGTGCTGCCGCGGGGGCCCAACGGTAGCGCTTTCAGGCGGCGTCCAGCAACAACCCGGCCAGTCGCTTGCGGTGGTGCTGGGCGTCACCGTACTGCTGCTGCACCCACTGCGCGTGGCGGATGTAGAGCTGCGCATCGCACTCGTAGGTAAAGCCCATACCGCCGTGGAACTGTACCGCCCGGTCGCCGGCGTGACACAGCGTCTCTGTGGCCTGCGCCTTGGCCATGCGGCAGGCGATCTCCGCGTCCCGACCCAACACTTCGTCACTGACCAGGGTCGCCCCGTGATAGACGAAGGAGCGGGTGCTGTCCACGGCACAGAGGATGTCCACGGCCGGGTGCTTGAGCGCCTGGTAGGAGCCGATGAGCCGGCCGAACTGCTTGCGGGTTTTCAGGTAGTCCACGGTGGTGTCGAGGCAGGCCGCCGCGCTGCCCGCGGCCTCGGCCGCGACATACAGGGCGCCGAGGAGCTCCGCGTCGCGCAGCGCCGGCGCCACCGAGGGGCCGACGATGAGCGCCGCCGGCTCCACACCGGTGAAGTCCACCGTCGCCGCGCGCCGGGTCTGGTCGATCAGCTCACTGTCGCGTACCCGCGTGCGATCGAAATGGTCGCGGTGGACCAGCGCCAGGGCGGGCGCGCCGCCCACCGTGAGCACGACGAGGTAATGCCGGGCGACGTGGGCATCGCCCACCAGCCGCTTCGTACCGACAAGCAGACCGTCGTCGTCGAGGTGGCAGGCGGGCGCGGCGTCCCAGTCGCCGCCCTCCAGCTGCGCGATGGTGGCCACCGCGCCGGCGGCGATATCGGCGAGCACCTCGTCGTGCATGCCGGGAGCGGCGCGGCAGAGGAGCTGGCCGGCCAGGGTCGTGCTGAGGAACGGCGTGCCGAGCATGGCCCGGCCCATGGCCTCGAGCACGGGCACCACGCTGCCCGGGCCGAGAGCCGAGCCGCCCGCGCTCTCCGGAAGGGCGATACCGGTCCAGCCGAGTTCCACGAGGGCCTGCCAGGTATCCGGGTCGTAGCCCCGGTGGGTCTCCAGCTGCGCCCGTACCACCTCGCGCGGCGCCTTGTCGCGGCAGAACTCGCGGGCGACGTCGAGGAGCATGGCCTGTTCCTCGGAGAGTGCGATCTTCGTATTGCCGACCAGGGACATGGGCAAGCTCCTATTTCGGCAGGCCGAGCACATGCTCGGCGATGATGTTGGCCTGCACCTGGCTGGTGCCGCCGCCGATGGTCGCGGAGAAGCTGTTCAGGTAGGCGCGCTGCCAGAAGCCGCCCGCCAGCGCTTCCTCATCGCCGACGTAGCGGGCGCCATCGGCGCCCTGGGCGTTGATGGCGAACTGGCGCATGCGCCGCGTGTACTCCGTCCAGCGCAGCTTGTGCGACAGGGGCAGGGAAAACGGGTAGTCGGTGGTGAGCGGCGCGATCGCGGCCCGCTTTTCGCCGAGGGCGATGGCCTTTTCCTCCATCGCCAGGCGCACGAGCTGGTCGCGCACCAGCGGGTCCTCGAGGACCGGGGCGCCGTCGCGGCGCACGTGCGCGAGCCCGTCGACGAGATCGTCGAGCACGATGCGCACGAAGGCGAGGCCCCCGGCGGCGCCGGCCTCGGCGCCGCGCTCGTACTGCAGCGTCTTCATGGCGATCTTCCAGCCGTCGCCCTCCTCGCCCATGCGGCAGTCGGCGGGGATGCGCGCATCGGTAAAAAAGGTCTCGGTGAAGCCGTACTCGCCGGTGAGCTTGCGGATGGGCCGCGCCTCCACGCCGGGGACGGTCATGGGCGCAAGGAAAAAGGACAGGCCGTCGTACTTGCGCTCCGCTTCAGGGTTGGTACGCGCGAGCAGGATCATGTACTTCGCGTAGTTGCCCATGGTGGTCCAGATCTTCGTGCCGTTGACCACGTAGCTGTCGCCGTCGCGCACGGCGCGGGTCTGCGCGTTGCCGAGGTCCGAGCCGTGGTCCGGCTCCGAGAAGCCCTGGCACCAGATGTCCTCGCCGGTGAGGATGCCCTTCAGGTACCTGGCCTTTTCCGCCTCCGTGCCGATCTCGTTGATCAGCGGTCCGGCCCAGCCGAGGCCGATGACGTTGAAGCAGATCGGCACCCCGGCCCGGCGCATTTCCTGGTCGGCGACGGACTGAAAAGCCGGCTCCATGCCTCCGCCGCCGTATTCCTTCGGCCAGGCGAGGCCGAGATAGCCGGCGGACCATACCTTGAACTGCCACTCGCGGAGAAAATCGAGCTGCTCGTCGCTGCCCACTTCCATGAAAGACTGGGGCAGGAGGAAGCCGGGATCGGCGGGCCGGTTGTCCTTCAGCCAGGCCGAGACCTCGGCGCGGAAGGCATCCAGTTCGTTCTGCGGGGCGGTCATGGGAGAACCTCCTGGTTTCCGGTCAAGGGCGACGGGCGGGCTCAGCGTCCGTCCGGAAAAGGGTTGAAACCCGGGGCGCGCGCATCCGCGCGCTGGAAGGCCGGACGCGCGAGGAGCCGGTCGAGGTAGGCGGCGGTCTGCGGCTTGTAGCGGTCGTCGAGGCGCAGAACGCGGCCGAGGTACAGCGCGTAGCCGACGGCGATATCCGCGATGGTGAAACGGCCGGCGACCAGGTACTCGCGCTCCTCGAGGAAAGCGTCGAGGCGGCGCAGGCGGGCCAGGAACCACTTCGCGTAGTCCTCGGCCACGGCGAGCTTTTCCGGCGCGGGCTCGAAGGCCGTGTAGCGCAGGTAGATGGTCTGCGGGAAGGTCAGCGTGGCGTCCGCCTGGTGCAGCCAGTTGAGGTAATCGCCGTACACCGGGTGCCCGGGCTCGAGGCCGAGACCGTCGTTCGGGTAGCGGTCGACGAGGTACTGGCAGATGGCCACGGACTCGGTCATGGAAGTGTCGCCATC
This sequence comes from Pseudohaliea sp., assembly GCF_040217025.1. Lineage (GTDB taxonomy): Bacteria > Pseudomonadota > Gammaproteobacteria > Pseudomonadales > Halieaceae > Pseudohaliea. Next base: position 289,618 of record NZ_JAVJOA010000012.1, read on the forward strand.
GGTGAAATAGGGCACGGTGCCCAGGGCGTTCAGCTTGAGGAAGTCCTTCTCGAGCAGCCGCGGCGGAAACTTGAGCACCTCGAGTTCGTAGGGCAGGCCCAGTTCCTCGAGCGCCCAGAGCGGGCGCAGGGAGCGGGCACCGCCGCAGTGCCAGAGCTTCATGGTCACCTTCTCAGTCACAGCGTTCTCCGTCACAGCGCATACTGGCGCGCGGCCAGGTCGCGCATGATCTCTTCCGAGCCGCCGCCGATGGCGTTGACCCGCACTTCCCGGTAGATGCGCTCCACCCGGTTGCCGCGCAGGTAACCGATACCGCCGAGCACCTGCATCGCCTCCCGGGCACAGAACTCGAGGGTCTCGCTGGCCTGTACCTTGAGCAGGGCGATATCGCCGGGGTTGGCGCTGCCCGCCTCGATCGCCTCGTAGCAGGCGCGCAGGTAGGCCTGGGTCGCGTTCAGCCTCTGCTTCATCTGGGCGATCTTGTGGCGGATTACCTGGTGATCGGCGAGACGCTTGCCGAAGGTGCGCCGTTCCTGCGCCCACTGCACGGCCTCCTCGAGGCAGACACGACCGAGGGCCTCCATGGCCGCGGCCATGCCCATGCGCTCGCCGTTGAAGTTGGTCATGATCACGCGGAAGCCCTGGTTCTCCCCGCCGATGAGGTTGTCGACGGGGACGCGAACGTTGTCGAAGTAGAGCGTGGCCGTATCCGAGGCCCACCAGCCCATCTTGCGGTCCAGCGGCGTGCGCGAAAAGCCCTCCGCGTCGGTGGGAATGAGCAGCATGGACACGCCGCCGTGGCCCTCACCGCCGGTGCGCACGGCGGTGGATATCCAGTCTGCGCGCAGCCCGCCGGTGATGTAGGTCTTGGAGCCGTTGACCACGTAGTGGTCGCCGTCCCGTACCGCCGTCGTCGTCAGCGCGGCGACATCAGAGCCGCCGCCGGGTTCCGTGATGCCCAGGGCAATATGTTTTTCACCGGCAAGCACCGGAGGCGCCACCGCCTGCTTCATCGTCTCGCTGCCCCAGTTGAGCACCGGCGGCAGCCCGATGCCGTGGACCATGAGGCTCGCGTTCACCCCGCCCACGGCGAAGCGCGCCAGCTCCTCGGCGACAATCCAGTGGTACCAGCTGTCGATGCCTTCGCTGGTGCCGCCGAATTCCTCCGGGTAACCGAGACCGAGCAGCCCCACCGCGGCGGCCTTTGGCCAGAGCCCGGCGGGGATGCTGCCAGCCTCGTCCCAGGCGTCGGCGAAGGGCGCGATTTCCGTATCGACGAAACGCCGCAGCTGCGTCCGCCAGGCCTCGTGGGCTTCCGTGAGGTGGGGATTGGGCAAGCGGGCACTGTCGAAGTCCAGGGCCATGGGCACGCCTCCGCGCGTGATCAAGTCGATATTGAGTGTTGCTTGAGATAATTGAGTATAGCTTTAGGCTCTCGCCAGCGAAAGATGGGCCAAAGCCCGCCCCTTGCCAGCAAGTGAGCGTACGCTATTCTCTAACCTGTCGGACTTCGGATGCGTGCTGCGGTATCACTGCGCTCTGGCGATCGGCATCAACCTCTTCGGAAGAGCCAACAAGGAACGCAGCATGGCGGGCAAGTTTGAACTCAAGAAAGGCCGTACCGGCAAATTCAGCTTCAACCTCAAGGCGGGCAACGGCCAGGTGATCTTCACCAGCCAGAGCTATGCGGACAAACGCGCGGCCAACGCCGGCATCAAGTCCGTGAAGACCAACGCGAGCAAGGCGGAGCGCTTCGAGCGCAAGAGCTCCACCAAGGGCCAGGCGTACTTCACCATGACGGCCACCAACGGCCAGGTGATCGGCAAGAGCCAGATGTACACGAGCGCCCCGGGTATGGAAAAGGGCATCCAGTCGGTGATGAAGAACGCCCCGGGCGCGGAGACCGTCGACCTCACCGCGGCCGACGCCGGCAAGCAGAAAAGCAAGAAGGGCAAGTAGGCCCGAAAAGCAGGGCTCGTAACCGGGCCCTGCGAGGCCGCCAGGCCGGGGCGCAACGCGCCCCGGCTGTCACAGAAGCTTCACCGGAGCGTCATCAGCACGCCCCAATCACACCGTAAGCTCCCGTCGATTTCTCCATCCATCGATGCGGAGCACACGATGAAACAGCGCACCCCCCTCTACGTCGCCCTGGCCACCCTCACGGCGGGCTCGACGGGCGCCTTCGCCCAGGACGACCGCCTCCCCGCGGCGGGCCAGATCGAAGAGGTGACCGTCTACGCCCAGCGCCGGGAGCAGACCGTCGCCGACGTGCCCATCAGCATCACCGCGTACAGCGGCGATCTCCTCGAGCGCGCAAACATCGTCGAACTCGACGCCGTGTCGGACATCACGCCGGGCCTGGTCATCCAGGAGCAGAGCCCGAACAACCCGGGCTTCGTGATCCGCGGCATCACCTCGGACAGCGGTTCCTCCCAGGCCGCGCCGCGCGTCTCCGTCTATTACAACGGCGTCGACGTCTCGCGCTCCCGCGGCTCTTACTTCGAGCTCTTCGACATAGAGCGCATCGAGGTGGTTAAGGGCCCGCAGGCAACACTCTTCGGCACCGCCGCTTCCGTGGGCGCCGTGAGCGTCTACACGGCGCGCCCCCAAGAGGAACTGGCCGGCTCCCTGACCCTGAACGCCGGCAACTACAACGCGCGCCTCGCCCGCGGCTACGTCACCGGCGGCAGCGACCTGCTGCAGGCACGCCTCGCCTTCCAGTACCGGGAGCGCGACGGCTTCATCGACAACATCGCCGGCAGCCCCGCCTCGCAGAATCCCGACGGCTTCCGCCAGAACGATATGCAGGGTATCGAGCGCACGGCGCTGCGCCCCTCCCTGCGCTTCACCCCCACGGACGATCTCAGCATCGACTTCGTCTACACCTGGGAAGAGAACGACGACACCGGCACGTCCTTCAAGAACGGCCTCTACGCGCCCACCGGCGGCGACACCAGCCCGTTCTCTTTCGTCGAGCTGTCGGGCAGCCCGTTTTCCGAGGCGGCCCTGGGCAAGGCGGACCTGGGCATCGAGCGCGAGGTGGAGGACTACAACCTGCGCATCGAGTGGCAGCCCACGGAGCGGCTGACGCTCACCTCGATCTCCGCCTGGCGCGAGTTCGAGTCGCTCGAGGTCTTCGATGCCGACGGCACCCAGGCCTGGTTCCTCGAGTTCGGCGAGGACGCCGAGGGCGAGCAGTTCAACCAGGAACTCCGCGCCGTCTATACCGGCGACCGCTTCACCACGATCCTGGGCGCGAACTACTTCGACGAGGAGGGCAGCCAGCGCGTACCTTTCAGCTCCGAAGAATCCATCTTCCTCAACTGCCTCGGGGTGCTGCCGGTCGATTTCGCCTGCGTCGAGCCCGACGGCCGCGTAAACCTGCTCACGCCCCTGCTCTCCGGCGGGCTCGTAGAGGTGCTGCCCTACGAGTCCGAGTTCGCTAACTACGGCGAGAACGAGATTCTCTCGGCCTTCGCCGACGTCACCTGGGCCGTGAACGACGACCTCGAGCTCACCGCCGGCCTGCGCTACATCGACGAAACCCGGGAGAGCGGCTTCAGCGCGATCGCGCCGAACTCGACGATCCTGGGTTTCCTCGGCCTCAACCAGCCGCTCCTGCCCGTGGTCAACACGGACGGCGTCATCGTCAGCGCCGACGGCAGCTTCGACGACTGGCTGCCGCGCTTCAACGCCCTCTGGCGTATGAGCGACAACACGAACCTCTACGCCACGGTCTCGAAGGGCCGGCGCGCGGACGTGATCGATGTGGTCGCCGCCACGGATGCCGCCGGCAACCCGGTGGCCGATGTCACGGAAGTCCCCGCCGAGATCGTCTGGAACTACGAGCTCGGTGCCAAGGGCTCCAGCGCCGACCGCCGCGTCTCCTACACGGTCTCCCTGTTCTACCAGGACTACTCGGATTTCCAGGTCACGCTGCAGGACGACGCCGGCAATTTCTTCACCGCCAATGCTGGCTCGGCGACGAACCTCGGCGTGGAAGCGGACGTCCGCGCCCTCCTCGGCGCCAGCGTCGAGCTGTTCGCGAACATGGCCTGGATCGACGCGGAGATCGACGACGACGCCAGCAACGGCACGCTCGCCGGCAACCGCTTCCGCCTGCAGCCGGAGTGGACGGCCAGCACGGGCCTGTTCCTCGACCACCCGCTCGCCGGCGACATGAAGCTCACGGGCTCGCTGGTCTACAGCTGGCGCTCGGAGGTGTTCTTCGAGCCGGAAAACGCGCCGATCGCCGGCCTGCCCATCGAGGAGGACGCCTACGGCCTCCTCAACGCGCGCCTCGGCATCGCCAACCCGGGCCAGGGCTGGGAGCTCAGCGTCTTCGCCAGCAATCTCCTCGACGAGGAATACCTGGTCGACGCCGGCAACACCGGCGGCTCCTTCGGCAACCCCACCTTTGTCGCCGGCCCACCCCTCTTCTGGGGCGTCCAGCTGGATTACGACTTCGGGGCCTATTGAGGTCGTTCACCGGGGTCCGTTCCCGGCCCCGGAGGTTCTCACTGCAAAGCTTTGGGCTCGACGGTGCCTCTAGCTTCGGCGCTGGCCCTCTGCATACCCTCACGGGACCGCAAAAGCGCCATCCATGGCCGCTGACGTCCCGTGAGGGTATGCAGAGCGCCAGCGCCTGACGGTGGTGCCAGCGAATTGGCGCTAACGGTGCGTGATGAGGGGCATGAGCATGCTCCATGAAATGTTGGCATGCTCAATCGCGGCGTATCGCTGGATCCGCGAATCCGGAGCGGCACTGGCGCAAGGCCCGGTTGTGGCGGCTTACCCCCCGGGAACGTCAGCGGCCAGGGACGGCCGCTGTCGAGCTGCCATGGATGGCGCTTTTGCGGTTCCCGGGGGGTAAGCCGCCACGGCCGGGCCGACCTAGTGGCACCCCGGAATCCGGAAAGAACTACAAATTCGTTAAGCCAGCCAAGGTATTTCTGTGGAATTGGCAGCCTCAACCGCGGGCAAAGCGCTCCGTGTGCGTCCCGGCAATCGAATACTCCAGTGTCTGCACGGAATCCACGAAGGTCCAGTCGGCGCGGAGTTCGTCCGGGGTGGCGCTGACCAGGAGGTAGCCGCGCTGGTGGAGGTTGCAGTAATTGAGCTCGTCGATGAGCAGGGGGAGGGCCTCGGCCATCTGCACCGCCGTGGGGGCGTCCATCTGGAAATAGGTTTCCATGCCTGGCGACGACACACTCGGGGTGGCGAGCTCGATGCCGACGGCCGTGCCACTGCGGTCGCGGAGGGTGGCGAACCAGGCGTTGTGGGTGTCGCCGGCGAGGGAGACGATGCGCTTGCCCGTGGCCTGTGCCGCGCCATAGAGCAGCTCGCGCTCCACCGGGTAGCCGTCCCAGGCGTCGAGATTGTAGGGCGTGACGGCGGCGAGGCGGGCGAGCTCGGTGTCAGTGAGTGACTGGCCGGCTTCGGCGGCGGCCTTCAGGCGGGCGAGCTCCTCGAGGATGGGCGGAACGTCGGCGTAGGATGCGGCGCCGAGCATCTCTGCGGGCATGAGCATGCGCGCCATGAGGATCTGCTGGCCGAGGAGCTGCCAGGGGGCGCTGGACTGCGCCAGCTGGCCGGCCAGCCACTCGCGCTGGGGATCGCCGAGGAGCCGGCGGCTCGGGCTGCCGAGGTCCGCGAGGAAGCGGTCGCGGTCGAGCTGGCCGGTGTTCTCGTCGATGTAGTCCCCGTACTCGAGCTGCTCGTCGCGGCCGATCAGGCGCGTGTCGAGCATGTGCAGGGCGACCAGGCCGCCGAAATCGAAGCTGCGGTAGATGCGCAAGGAGCCCTCGCCGGCGGGCGGGCGGATGGGCATCCACTCGTAGTAGGCCTGCAGGGCCGCGAGCAGCCGCGGCTGCCAGTCGCCCTCGTCCGGGCCGTGGTTCTGGGCGCCCTCGCGCCAGGCGTCGTTGGCGAACTCGTGGTCGTCCCAGACACTGATGCAGGGCGCGGCCGCGTGCATGGCCTGCAGGTCCGCGTCGCCGCGGTAAAGGGCGTAGCGGCGGCGGTAATCGGTCAGCGTGTACAGCTCGCCTGCGTTGTCCGCGGGCAGCGCGCGGCCCAGTTCCTCGCTGCGCTCCGTGGCATAGCCGCCGGCGCCATACTCGTAGAAATAGTCGCCGAGGTGCAGGAAAGCGTCCAGGTCGTCCCGGCGGGCCGCCTCGCGGTAGGGGTAGAAGTAGCCCGCCGGGTAGTTCGAGCAGGAGAACACGGCCAGGCGCACTTGCCGGGCGCCAGCGGCGGGCAGCGTGCGCGCGCGGCCCGTGGCGCTGTCGGCACCGTCGGCGCGGAAGCGGTAGTAGTAGGTCTGCCCGGGGTCGAGATCGCGCACGTCGATCTTCACGGTGTAGTCGCGGGCCGGGCCTGTGTCGGCCACGCCATCGCGAAGCACCTTGCGGAAGTCTGCATCCGCCGCCAGCTCCCAGGCCACGCTCACCGGGCCGCTACCCGCCCCTCCCGTGCCCGCCGCAGGCGTGGCGCGGGTCCAGAGCATGATGCCGTCGGCGAGGGGGTCACCGCTGGCGACGCCGTGGTCGAAGCGGGCCGCCGACAGGGAGGGCTGGCGTCCGCCGAGGGTGCACCCGGTAACGGCTGTTGAAAGGACGACGCCGGACGAGAGGCGCAGGAAGTGACGACGTGACAGCATGGGAGGTCTCCGGCCAGTAGCGTCGCAAGGCTAACGGGGCATTGTTACGGCGCCGTGACAGCTCAGCGGCGGTAGTCCAGCGGCGGCGCGCGGTCACCCAGCAGGGGTTCGTACTCGAAGTCGGCGCCGCGGCGCTGTTCGAGCTCCTCCTTCGCGGATACCAGCACGTCCGGAGAGCGGATCAGCTCGGCACCGGTGAGCGCGAGGGTCTTGGCCGCGACCAGCATACCCTTCGTACCGATACTGGTACCGCCGGCGGCGATGGCCTGCCAGGAATGAGGCGCCGTGCCGGGCACCCAGGTGGCGGCGCGCATCTCCGTGGTGGGCGCCATCCAGCTCACGTCGCCCACGTCCGTGGAGCCCATGCTCTGGGTGAAGCCGAGGGGCTTGATGCGGGCCTGCTGGCCGACCACGTCGGGGTCGCGCTCGAGGGACTCGGCGAGGGTCTCGGCGTAGGCCTGCTCCTCGGCGTCCCAGCTGACCCCGCCGACCCGAAGCAGGTTGCCGTGCATGATCTCGGCGAGGGTCTCGTTGGGCAGCTTGTTGTAGTTGCCGTGGATGATCTCGTAATCGAGCTCGGTGCCCGTGCCCTGCGCCGCGGCCTCGGCGGTCGCAACGACCCGGTCCCAGATGCCCGCGAGGACATCGCGCTGCGGGTGGCGAACATAGTAGAAGACCTCGGCGAAGTCCGGCACCACGTTGGGCGCCGAGCCGCCGCTGGTGATCACGTAATGGATGCGGGTTTCCTGCGGTACGTGCTCGCGCAGCAGGTTGACCATGAAGTTCATGGCCTCGACGCCGTCGAGGGCCGAGCGGCCGCGCTCCGGTGCCACGGCGGCGTGGGAGGAGGTGCCGCGGAAGCGGAACTTCGCCGACTTGTTGGCCAGCGTGGTCGCGGCATCGGCCGCGTTTCGGTCCGAGGGGTGCCAGCCCAGCACCGCGTCGACCTCATCGAAGAGACCGGCGCGGACCATGTAGACCTTGCCCGAGCCGCCCTCCTCTGCCGGCGTCCCGTAGAGGCGGACCGTCCCCTGCTGCCCCGTGTCCTCCAGCCAGTGGCGCAGGGCCACCGCGGCGGCCGTGGAGCCGGCGCCGAAAAGGTGGTGGCCACAGGCGTGGCCGGCGGCCTTCTCCGGGAGCGGGTCGCGCACGGGCGCATCCGACTGGCTGATGCCCGGAAGCGCGTCGAACTCGGCCAGGAAGGCGATGACCGGCTCGCCGCTGCCGTAACTCGCGACGAACGCCGTCGGGATGTCGGCCACGCCCTCCTCGATGCTGAAGCCCTCGTCGGCCAGCGCCCGCCGGAGCAGCGCGGAGCTCTCGGTCTCCTGGTAACCCACCTCGGCCTTCTCCCAAATCTGCCGCGCGAGGTTGCCGAAGCGCTCGCTCTCGGCATCGAGGTAGCTGAGGATGCTGTCGCGGTCATCGGCGAGCGCCGGGGTGGCGAGGCCGCTACAGAAAAGGACGAGGATCGCGAGGCGTCGCATGGCGGGCTCCTGTCGGTGAACGGGCTGCCCACGATAGCAGTTGCGACCGCGAATGCCACCCACCGGCCGCGCGACGAGGCAGGCCGGTCGCCCTGTGAATGCGGCAAAACAAAAAAAAGGGGAGCGGGTAGAACCCGCTCCCCGCACGATCGGCGCCAGGGGAAACGCCGGCCGTGGTGCTGCTTACTCCGTGACGGCAACCATCGGTTGCGGCACCTGCCGGCTGGCGGCGCTCACCGCCTGCTCGACGCAGGCGCTGTTGCGCGTCGCCAGCGCCAGGCTGCCGGCCCGGCGCAAGTCCGTCGCGCCGCAGACTTCCCGGGCGGCCCGCTCGATACGGTGCGCCAGGGTGGCCTGGCCCGCAGGATTCGTCAGGTCCAGGTCGCCGTAAGACACCGTCGTCTCCCGGGCGGCGGGTGCCATGGTCTCGACGGTCTCGCCCTCGAAGGCCCCCGCGCCGGCGCTCGCCGACAGCACGAGGATACCGATGCTCGCGCCGATGCCTGCCATTATGCTCTTCTTGCTGCTGTTCATGGTGTGTCTCTCCACGTTTGCTGTCTGCCTGTCTCGCTTCCCGGCCCGGCCGTAGCGCCTGCCGACACGATCAGCCTAGGGCAGCCGACCGGCCGTCGACAGGCGCTTTCGCCAAAGTGCGGCTTGCGCACGGCGAACTGTCGGAATCCAGCGACGAACGGTTGCCGTATGATGCTCTGGAGGGATGCAAAGCGCTTCGGCGAGCCGTTTCGCTTGGCACGACAAGCACACAAACGTATATTGGCGCGGTTATGAGATACCTCGGCTCCCCCGGCTTTGATCACGGCCAGGCTCCCCGCGTTGGCGTGTTGATCACCAACCTCGGCACGCCGGAGGCGCCGACGAGAAAGGCCCTGCGCCCCTACCTGAAGCAGTTCCTGTCGGACCCGCGGGTCGTCGAGGTGCCGCGGCTGCTCTGGTGGTTCATCCTCAATGTCATCATCCTCAACGTGCGCCCGGCCCGCTCGGCGGAGGCCTACGAAACGGTATGGACTGACGACGGGTCGCCGCTGCTGCTGCACACCCGGGACCAGGCCGAGGGCCTGCAGGTCGCGCTCAGGGACCGCTATGGCGACCGCGTCGTCGTCGACTTTGCCATGCGCTACGGCGAGCCCTCAGTGTCCGCCCGGATCCAGGCGCTGATCGAGGCAGGAGCGCGCAAGCTGCTGTTGCTGCCGCTTTACCCGCAGTACAGCGGCCCCACCACCGGCTCCACCTTCGATGCGGTCGCGGAGGATTTCCGCGCCCGGCGCTGGCTGCCGGACCTGCGCTTCGTCTCCTGCTACCACGACCACCCGGGCTACATCGCGGCCCTCGCCGACAGCGTGCGCGCCTTCCGCGCAGAGCACGGCGGTGCGCAGAAGCTCGTGTTTTCCTACCACGGCGAGCCGCTGCGCTACCTCGAGGAGGGCGACCCCTACCACTGCCAGTGTCACAAGACGACGCGGCTGGTGGCCGAGGCCCTGGGCCTTGCGGAGGATGAATACCTGACGAGTTTCCAGTCCCGCTTCGGCCGGGAGGAGTGGCTGCAGCCCTACACCGACGAGACCCTGAAGGAGCTGCCGGCGCAGGGCGTGAAATCCGTGCAGGTGATCTGCCCGGGCTTTTCGTCGGATTGCCTGGAGACGATCGAGGAGATCGGCGAGGAGAACCGGGAGTACTTCCTCGAGGCTGGCGGCGAGACGTACCGGTATATTCCCTGCCTGAACGCCAGCGACGCGCACGTGGCCTTCCTGGCCGACCTCGCGGGCGAACAGATCGATGACTGGCTCGTGGAGCGCACCGATCCGGCCGCCGCCGCCGAGCGTGCCGCGGCCCTGGGCTACTCCGGCGCCGCCTGAGCCCCGCTCAGAGCCAGCGACGCACCCGCTGGCAGTACGTCCGGTACTCGTCTCCGAACAGCGCTTCCAGCTGTCGCTCCTCGGCGCGAATATAGCGCCGGTCGATGATCAACAGGAAAGCGGGCGGCACCAGCAGCGCCAGCGAGGCACCCACGGTCACCGCAACGCCCAGCAGCACCAGCGCCATGGCAACGTACATGGGGTTGCGGCTGTAGCGGTAAAGCCCGTGGGTGACGAGCGCCCGGGTATCCTTGAAGGGCACCATCCCCGTATCGGCACGGGTGAATAATCCACCCGCCACCACCAGCAGGGCGAGCCCGACGACGAGCAGTGCGCTGCCGGCGAACTGCGCCGCCTCGCCTGCAAAGCGCGGGCCGGGCAGGAACTCGTCGAGGGCGAAAATCACCACGACACCGATGACCAGCCACACCGGCGGGTAGATGATGCGGCGTTCACTCACGGGTAGGCCTCATGCACGAGAGCACCGGGTCCCGGGGCGCCGGGGTTGTGGGCGTCGAGGTGGTGGGCGCCCGCGGGCTCGAAGCCCCCGATGAGCCAGGCCAGGGCAATCCCGGCGAGGAACACGATGGTGAGCTTGACCCTGTCGTGGCTGTGGAAGTGCACCTCCGGAAGCAGGTCCGAGAGGGCGATGCAGACGAAGGCGCCGGCCGCGAAGGCCAGGGCCGAGGCCAGCACCGGCGCCGCGTCGCCACTCAGGCTGTCGAGGCCCAGGTAGAAGAGGATCGCCGCCAGCGGGCAGAGCACGGCGAAGGCGAGATTGACGCGACCCGTTGCCATCCGGCTCCAGCCCCCCGCCTGCATGAGCGCGGTGATGGACATGGCGTCGAGCGGCTTGTGCAACAGCACCGCCAGGAACACGCCCGCACCGAGGAAAGCGCCGGCGTGCCCGCCCCCGCCGACCGCGGCGCCGAGGGCGATGCCGTCGATCACCGTATGCACGGACAGGCCGAGGGCGATGCCGAGACCGCTAAACCCATGCGCCTCTGCCGCGCCCGGGTGGTGATCGCCGTGCCCGTGGGAGTGGTCGTGGCCCGCGTCCGGCGCCTGGAACTCGTGCTGGTGGAAATGGAACATCCGCAGCAGCAGGAACATCGTCACCAGCCCCAGCACCACGAAGATGCTCGCGTGGTCGAGGGCGTCGGGCCCCGGGCCGAGAACGATGGCATGGGGCAGCAGATGAAAGAAGGCCACACCGAGCATGAGGCCGGAGACCCCGCTCATGGCCAGCTGGGTGCGCGTGTGCGTCATGCGCACACGGTTGGGCAGCGCGCCGCCGGCCACGGAGGCGAGGGCGATGGCAGCGCAGTAGGCCAGCAGCAGGGGCAGCGGCTCAGTCACGGGGATCCAGCAGTACCAGGTTGTCGCGGTGGATGAGCTCCTCGTCGCCACCGTACCCGAGGATCGTCTCGATGTCCCGGGAGCTACGTCCCGCGATGCGGCGTACCTCCGCCGCGTGGTAGTTGACCAGGCCACGGGCGATCTCCCGCCCGGCGCCGTCGGTGCACGCCACCACGTCGCCGCGGCGGAAATCGCCACGCACCGCGCGAACACCGACCGGCAGCAGGCTGCGCCCGGCACCGCGCAGCACCGCCACTGCGCCGTCATCCAGCTCCACCGCTCCGGCCACCTGCACCAGCCCGGCGAGCCACTGCTTGCGCGCGCGCTGCGGCTCCCGGCCGCTGCGCAGCCAGGTCCCTGCGACACCACCGGCGGCCACCACGGCAATGATGCCCGCCTCGTCGCCGCCGGCGATCACGGTCTCGGTACCGGAGCGGGCGGCAAGGCGGGCCGCGCGGAGCTTGGTGACCATGCCACCGCGGCCGAGGGCACCGCCCTCGCCCACCATGGCGTCCAGGGCCGGGTCGCCGACGGCCGCCTCGCCCACCAGCTTTGCGTCCGGGACGCGGCGCGGGTCCGCCTCGTAGAGTCCGGCCTGGTCCGTCAGCAGGAGCAGCGCATCGGCATCGATGAGGTTGCCGACGAGCGCGGCCAGGGAGTCGTTGTCGCCGAAGCGGATCTCGTCTGTGGCAACGGTGTCATTCTCGTTCACCACGGGCATGACGCCCAGGCGCAGGAGGGTATTGAGCGTGGCGCGGGCGTTCAGGTAGCGGTCGCGGGCTACCACGTCGTCGTGGCCGAGGAGGACCTGGGCCGTGGCGATCCCGTGTGCGCCGAAGGCCTGCTCCCAGGCCTGGAGCAGGCTCGACTGCCCCACCGCCGCCGCGGCCTGCAGATCGTGCAGCGCGGTGGGTCGCGCCGGCCATCCGAGGCGCACCACGCCGGCCGCCACGGCGCCGCTCGACACCAGCACCACCTCGCGCCCGTCGGCCCGCAGGGCGGCAAGTTGCGCCGCGAGACCGCCGATCACGGCCGCGTCCAGGCCGCGGCCGTTCGCGGTCAGCAGCGCCGAACCGACCTTGACGACCCAGCGCCGCGCGCTGGCCAGTTCGGCGCGGGGTGCGCTCATGGGGCGTACTCGACCTCGACGTCGTAGTCGCTGTCGTCGCCGTCCTCGTCGCTGCCGTCGTCCGGTTGCGCCTTGCGTCGGGCGCGCAGGGCGTCGATGCGTTCCCGCGCCTCCCGCTGCAGCCGGGCCTGCGCCTCGGCCTCTGCCTCCGCGAGGGCCGGGTCCGCGGCCTCGGCCTCGCGGCGTTCCTCGAGAGCGGTCATGAGATCCTGGCAGAGCCGCTCGGTACCGGCGCCGCTCGCTGCGGCGATCCGGTAGAGCGGGCCCTCCCAGGGCAGTTCCTGGCGCAGCCGGGCTGCCAGGCTGTCAAGGGCCTCCTCGCCGAGGAGATCCTGCTTGTTAAGCACCAGCCAGCGCGGGCGGGCCGCCAGGGCGGGGCTGAAGGTCTCCAACTCCTCGGCGATGGTGCGCGCCGCCGCCACGGGGTCGCTGCCGTCCGGCGGCGCCGCATCGACGAGATGCAGCAGGATGCGCGTGCGGGTGAGGTGGCGCAGGAAGCGCACGCCGAGGCCCGCGCCCTCGGCCGCGCCGGCGATGAGACCGGGGATATCGGCGACCACGAAGCTGCGCAGCGGGTCGACGCGCACCACACCGAGGCTGGGAACAAGCGTCGTGAACGGATAATCCGCCACCCGCGGGCGCGCCGCCGAGACGGCCCGCACGAAGGTGGACTTGCCGGCGTTGGGCAGACCCAGCAGCCCCACGTCCGCGAGCACCTTGAGCTCGAGGCGCAGCTGCCGCTCCTCCCCTTCCGTGCCGGCGCTGGTCTGCCGGGGCGCACGGTTGACGGAGGACTTGAAGCGGGTGTTGCCAAGGCCGTGGAAGCCGCCGCGGGCGACCAGCAACTCCTCGCCGGGCGCCGTCAGGTCGCCGAGTACCTCCTGGCTGTCCGCATCGATCACCGTGGTGCCCACGGGAACCGGGAGCACGAGATCGTCACCACTTGCGCCGGTACAATTGCGGCCGCGGCCGGGCTCGCCGTTGGCGGCCCGGAAGGCGCGCTGGTAGCGGTAGTCCACCATGGTGTTCAGCGCCGGGTCGGCGCGCAGGAACACGCTGCCGCCGTCACCGCCGTCGCCCCCGTCCGGACCGCCCCTGGCAACGTACTTCTCGCGCCGGAAGCTCAGGCAACCGTTGCCGCCCTTGCCGGCGCTGACCCTGATGATGGCTTCGTCGACGAATTTCATGCTGTCAGTCTATCCCGGCGCGATCTGCGCCCCCAGCGGCCCGAAGAACCTCCGAGCGGGAAGTTCGTGTGGGCAAAAAAAAGCCCCGTCGGCTGACGAGGCTCGCGGGCGCGCTGCGCGCGACGCCTCAGGCCGTGGTGACCCGGACGAACTTGCGGCTCTTCGGCCCGCGGGTGATGAACTCGACCTTGCCGTCGACCGTGGCGAAGAGCGTGTGATCCTTGCCGATGCGCACGTTCTCGCCGGCGTGGAAGCGCGTGCCGCGCTGCCGGACGAGGATGTTGCCCGCCTTCACGGCCTGGCCGCCGAAGCGCTTGACGCCGAGGCGTTTGCTCTCGGAATCGCGCCCGTTGCGGGTACTACCGCCTGCTTTCTTGTGTGCCATAGCCTGCTTCCTCCCGCGCTACGCCGTGATACCGGTGATCTTGACCTCGGTGTACCACTGGCGGTGGCCCGTTTCCTTGCGATGATGCTTGCGCCGGTTGAACTTGACGATCCGCACCTTCTTGTGACGACCGTGGCTCACGACCTCGGCGGTTACCTTGCCGCCGTCGACCAGGGGCCGGCCGATCTTCACGCCGTCACCGCCGCCGACCATGAGGACCCGATCGAAGTCGATCGTGTCGCCGGTCGCGGCTTCGATCTTCTCCAGCTTGAGGGATTCCCCCTCAGCCACGCGGTGCTGCTTGCCACCGCTCTCGATTACTGCGTACATGTCCGCACTCCGTTACGTTAGCCTTCCCGCTGTCTTCTTATAAACACCGCGCTGGCGGTGGGCAGGGCGAGGCAGAAACAGGGTTCCGAGGCCCATGGCCCCGAAGGGGTCGCGATTGTAAGGGTTTTGCCGGGGCGGTACAAGCACCGCACGGGCCGTCTCTATTGACACCCCACGGTGTCCAACCTAGCATGCGCGGGCACTTCCAGGCCCGCCATTTCTATGCACGACATCCGCGCCGTCGTTGACCGTGAGTTCCGCGAGGTCAACGCCCTGATCATCGAGCAGCTCGAGTCCGATGTCGACATGGTGGAGAATATCGGCCACTACATCGTCGAGGCCGGCGGCAAGCGCCTGCGCCCGGTACTGGCCCTGCTCACGGCCGCTGCCCTCGGATCCTGCACACCCCGGCACATCTGCTTCGCGGCGGTCATCGAGTTCATCCATACGGCCACACTCCTCCACGATGACGTCGTAGACCTGTCGGAGCTGCGCCGGGGCCGGCCGACGGCCAATGCGGCGTTCGGCAACGCCTCCAGCGTGCTCGTAGGCGACTTCCTGTACACCCGGGCCTTCCAGCTCATGGTGAGCCTGGACGACATGCCCCTGCTGGCGCAGATGGCCGACACTACCAACGCGATCGCCGCCGGCGAGGTGCTGCAGCTGGCCCGCGCCGGCGACCCGGAGACGACGGAAGCGCAGTACATGGACGTCATCACCCGCAAGACGGCCGTGCTCTTCGCCGCCGCCTGCCGCGGCGCCGCCCAGCTCCACGGCTGTGACGCGGCCCTGCAGCAGCGCCTTTACGACTTCGGCCTCAACCTCGGCATTGCCTTCCAGATGGTGGACGACCTGCTCGACTACGAGGGGGACACCGCCACCATGGGCAAGAACGTGGGCGACGACCTCAACGAAGGCAAGCCGACGCTGCCGCTGATTCACGTTCTTCGCACCGGCAATGACGCACAGCGCCGGGTTGTCCACTACGCCATCGCCGGCCGCGACGCCAGCGCCCTCGCCGCGGTAGTGGCCGCGGTGGACGATTGCGGCAGCCT
The DNA here is from genome assembly GCF_040217025.1 of Pseudohaliea sp. GTDB lineage: Bacteria > Pseudomonadota > Gammaproteobacteria > Pseudomonadales > Halieaceae > Pseudohaliea. The sequence continues at coordinate 305,085 of NZ_JAVJOA010000012.1, forward strand.
CGCCTACACCCGGGCACAGGCAGAGCTGCATCGTGACCGCGCCCTCTCGGCGCTGGACGGCCTAGAGGACGGCGACGCCCTCGCGGCCCTGGCCACCCTCGCCCACCGATCCGTCGACCGCAACGCCTGACCCCCCCTGCTTTGAACAGGCGGGAACCAGCCGCGGGATAGCAGCGGGACTGGCACGGAACACCCCCGCCCTGCCCCGGGGTGGCTTCCGGACGGCCGGGCTCCCTATACTGCGGAGACATCCTGCGGAGCAAGACACCGTGTCGCGAGACAGCCTGACCCAGGGTGAGGCGGCCAGCAACGCCCTCACCGCCCATGCCGACCGCCTGCGCGACGGCGGGCTGGCGTCCCTTGCCGCTGCGCCCTCGCGCACCGACCGGCTGCTGCGCGAGGGGGCCGGACTGCGCCTGGATGCGAGCCGCCAGCTCCTCGACGGCGACGCGCTCGACGACCTCGTCGCTCTCGCCATCGCCGCCGACCTGCCCGGCGCGGCCCGCGACCTGCTGGCCGGCGCCGAGGTCAACAACACGGAACACCGCCCGGCCCTGCACAGCCTGCTGCGGGCAAGCCACAGTGACGACGCGCGCTTCCCGGCCGTCGCCGAGACCCGTGAGCGCATGCGCGACCTCGCCGAATCCATCCGCGCCGGCGCCCATACCGGCCACACCGGCCGCGCCATCACCGACGTGGTCAACATCGGCATCGGCGGCTCGGACCTGGGCCCGCGCCTGGTCAGCGAGGCCCTCGCCGCGCCCGACACGGCACCGCGCGCCCACTATGCCGCCAACGTGGACCCGGACGACCTCGCCGCCACCCTCGCCGCCCTCGACCCGGCCACCACCCTGTTCGTCATCTGCTCGAAATCTTTCCGCACGGAAGAGACCCTCGCCAACGCCCTCGCCGCCCGCCGCTGGCTCCGGGACGGCGGCGTCGCCGACAGCGGCCTGGCCCGCCACTGCCTCGCCATCACCACCAATCTCGAGGCCGCCGCCGACTTCGGCATCCCCGAGAGCCAGTGCCTGCCCATGTGGGACTGGGTCGGCGGCCGCTACTCGGTCTGGTCCGCCGTGGGCCTCTCCTGCGCCACCACCCTGGGCTGGGACCGCTTCGCCGCGCTCCTCGCCGGCGCCGAGGCCATGGACGCCCATTTCGCCAGCGCGGCCCCGGCAGACAATCTGCCAATGCTCCTCGCCCTGCTGGAAACCTGGAACTGCCAGTACCTTCGCGCCGGAAACCACGTGGTCCTCCCCTACAGCCACCGCCTGCGGCGCCTGCCGGATTTCCTGCAGCAGCTGACGATGGAGAGCAACGGCAAGGCGGTCACCCGCGACGGCGAGCCCCTCGGCATCGATTCCGCCCCGGTGCTCTGGGGCAGCGCGGGCACGATCGGCCAGCATTCGTTCCACCAGCTCCTGCACCAGGGCACCCGCCGCTGCCCCGCGGACATACTCCTGCCCCTCGCCCCCGAGGACCCCGCCGATCGCGAGAATCACGCCCGCCTGGTCGCCAACGGCCTGGCCCAGAGCCGCGCCCTGGTCATCGGCCGCAGCGAGGCGGAGGCCCGCGAGGCACTCCTCGCCCGCGGCGAGGACCCGGCTGAAGCCGACCGCCTCGCCCCCCACCTCGCCATGCCGGGCAACCGCCCGCACAATCTCATCACCTTCCCCCGCCTCACCCCCGAGACCCTCGGCGCCCTCCTCGCCCTCTACGAGCACCGCACCTACTGCAGCGCCGTCCTCTGGAACATCAACGCCTTCGACCAATGGGGCGTCGAGCTCGGCAAGGAGATCGGCAAGCAGGTGTTCGCCGTGATGCAGGGCGACGATGATGGAGCAGATCTGGACGACGGGACGCTGTCGCTGGTGGAGCTCTGGAAGTCTGCCAACGGTTAGTTTCGGCGCTTGGGTGCTTCGTTGTTGACGCTGGGGGCGCTTCGTAGCCCGGCGCCTGAGTTTGGAGCTTCCTGTCCCGGGACCGCAAAAGCGCCATCCATGGCAGCTCGACAGCGGACATCCATGTCCGCTGACGTCCCGGGACAGGAAGCTCCAACCTCCGACGCCTGAATCAGCTGCCTATCCCATTACGGAGCATCTACCACCCCATCAGCGACCAGAATAACCGGGACCAAGCTTCTCCAGTGGCACGGACCAGGCGCCATCAATGCTGCGCCGGTGGAGCTGACTGCCTGAATCAGGCGACGGGGGTTGCAACACCCTGTCCCGGGGCGTCGAAGGCCATGGATGGCCTTCGTCGAGCTGCCATGGATGGCGCTTTTGCGGTCCCGGGACAGGGTGTTGCAAGCCCCGGCGCCGGGCTACAAAGCGCCCCCAGCGTCGACCTATGGCACAGGCACCGGCATCAAAGGTTCCAGGCGTAGCCTACCACTCAGACGCCAGGCCCTATGCGCAGCCACCATCCAGGAAAGCCAGCAGCTCAGCGGTCTTCTCACGCATGAGTTGCTCATCGCCTCGGCTCTCGACGTTCAGGCGGACTACCGGTTCCGTGTTCGAGCGGCGGAGGTTGAAGCGCCAGTCGGGGTAGGCGATGGAGAGGCCGTCGACGTGGGAGACGGCGCTGGCGCCGGGGGCGTAGCGGGCCTCCGTGGCGGTGAGGGCGGCGGCGGGGTCGTCGATGGTGCGGTTGATCTCGCCGCTGCAGGGGAAGCGCGCCATGCGCTCCTCCACCAGCTCGGCGAGTGGCTGGCCGCGGGAGCTGACCAGGGCGGCGACCAGGAGCCAGGGGATCATGCCGCTGTCGCAGAAGGCGAAATCGCGGAAATAGTGGTGGGCGCTCATCTCGCCACCGTAGAGCGCATTCTCGGCGCGCATGCGCTCCTTGATGAAGGCGTGGCCCGTCTTGCTCTCGACGGCGCGGCCGCCGCCGGCGGCGATGATGTCCTGCGTGTTCCAGGTCAGCCGCGGGTCGTGGACGATGGCGCTGCCCGGGGACTGGCGCAGGAAGGCCTCGGCCAGGAGGCCGACCACGTAGTAGCCCTCGATGAAGCGGCCCGTGTGGTCGAAGAGGAAGCAGCGGTCGAAATCGCCGTCCCAGGCGATGCCGAGATCGGCGCCGTGGTCCCGCACCGCGTCGATGGTGGCGCTGCGGTTCTCCGGCAGCAGCGGGTTGGGCACGCCATTGGGAAAACGGCCGTCAGGTGCGTGATGCAGGCGCACGAACTCGAAGGGCAGGTGCGGCTCGAGAAGGTCGACGATGCGGCCGGCACCGCCGTTGCCCGGGTCGGTGACGATCTTCAGCGGGGCCAGGGACGGCAGGTCCATATAGCCAAGGAGGTGTTCGACGTAGGCTGCGTCGAGATCCAGCGGTTGGAGGCTGCCGCGGCGGGCCGCGGCGGGGAAATCGCCGGCGGCCGCCAGGTCGCGGATGTCGAACAGCCCCGTGTCGCCGGAGAGCGGGCGAGCGCCCTCGCGCACGAACTTCATGCCGTTGTAGTCCATCGGATTATGGCTGGCGGTGACGACTATCCCGCCATCGAAGCCGCCGTGGGCATCCCCGTGAAAGGTGGCGAAGTAGATTTCCTCGGTGCCGGCCAGGCCGAGGTCGAAGACGTCGACGCCCTGGCCGCGCAGGCCCTCGATGAGCGCCGCCTTGAGCGCTTCGCTGGTGAGGCGCACATCGTGGCCGACCACGACACGCCGCGGCGAGAGGACCGTGGCATAGGCGCGGCCGATGCGTTCGGCGATGTCTTCGTTGAGCTGGTCCGGTACCCGGCCGCGGACGTCGTAGGCCTTGAAGCAGGCAAAGAGGTCCACGGAGGTCAGGGCTGGGAATAGATGTTGTGGTAGACGAAGTCCGTCGCCTCCACGAAGCCGGGGACGCTGCCGCAGTCAAAGCGCCGGCCCTTGAACTTGTAGGCCATTACGCAGCCTCGCTGGGCCTGGGTCTGCAGGGCGTCCGTGAGCTGGATCTCGCCATTGGTGCCGGGCTCGGTCTCGCGGAGGATGTCGAAGATGTCCGGCGTGAGGATGTAGCGGCCGATGATGGCGAGGTTTGACGGCGCTTCCTCGGCTTTCGGCTTCTCGACCATGCGGTCGACGCGGTAGATGCCGTCCTTGAGCGCCTCGCCGGCGATGACCCCGTACTTGTGCACCTCGTCCTCGGGCACCTCCATGATGGCGACGATGGAGCAGCGGAACTGGTTGTAGAGTTCCACCATCTGCGCGAGCACGCCGGGGCCGTCGTTGAGGCACAGGTCGTCGGAGAGGACGACGCCGAAGGGCACATTACCCACCAGGGTCTCGCCGGTGAGGATGGCGTGGCCGAGGCCCTTCATTTCGCGCTGGCGGACCATGGTAAAGACGCCCTTGTCGAGCACGTTGCGAATGCTGTCGAGGTAGGCTTCCTTGCCGCTGCCGGCGATCTGGTGCTCGAGCTCGTAGCTGATGTCGAAGTGGTCGGCGATGGCCCGCTTGCCGCGGCCCGTGACCAGGGCGCAGGTGGTCATGCCGGCCTCGATGGCCTCCTCGACGCCGTACTGCACCAGCGGCTTGTTGACGATCGGCAGCATCTCCTTCGGCATGCTCTTGGTTGCCGGGAGGAAGCGGGTACCGTAGCCCGCCACGGGAAACATGCACTTCTCGATCATCGGCAAACTCTCCATCAGTCTCGTGCGGTCTGTGTCGTGCGCTAGCTGTCGCGCTGCTCGTGTGGTGCAAACAGCAAAATGTCGGCGAGGCCCCCGGCCCGGGGTCAGCCCGCGGCGCCGCCGCGGCCGTAGGCGTCCTGGAAGCGGACGATGTCGTCCTCGCCCAGGTAGCTGCCGGACTGCACCTCGATCAGCTCCAAGGGTATCTTACCGGGGTTGGCCAGGCGGTGCTTGTGGCCGAGCGGGATGTAGGTGGATTCGTCCTCGCCGAGCATGAAAGTCCGGTCTTCGCAGGTGACCTCGGCGGTACCGTGGACCACGATCCAGTGCTCCGCCCGGTGGTGATGCATCTGCAGCGAGAGAGTCTCGCCCGGGTTCACCACGATCCGCTTGACCTGGAACCGCTCGGCGACGATCAGCGATTCGTAGCTGCCCCAGGGCCGGTAGACCCGCTGGTGCAGCGTCGCCTCGCTGCGCCCCGCGGTGCGCAGGCGCTCGACGATGCGCTTGACATCCTGCACCTGGTCCCGGCCGGCGACCAGCACGGCATCGGCGGTCTCCACCACCACCAGGTTCTCCACGCCGGCCGCCGCGAGGAGCCGGGACTCGGCGCGCAGGTAGCTGTCGCGGCTGTCCTCGACGATGACGTCGCCGTGCAGCACGTTGCCGTCGCCGTCGTGCGCGGATACGTCCCAGAGCGTCGACCAGGCGCCGACGTCACTCCAGCCGCAGTCGAGGGGCACCACCGCGCCGCGGTCCGTCCCCTCCATGACAGCGTAGTCGATGGAGTCGCTCGGGCAGGCCGCGAGGGCCTCTGCGTCCGGGCGCAGGAAGTCCCCGTCGCCGCTGACGCCATCCATGGCCTCCCGGCAGGACGCCGCCATGGCAGGGGCCTGGCGCTCGAGTTCGGCCAGGTAGCTGTCGGCGCGGAGCAGGAACATGCCCGCATTCCAGAGGTACTCCCCGCTCGCCAGGTAGGCCTCAGCGGTGGACCGGTCCGGCTTCTCGACGAAACGATCCAGGCGCGCGGCGCCGTCGCCGAGGGCTTCCCCCCGGCGCAGGTAGCCATAGCCCGTCTCCGGGCTCGTGGGTACCACGCCGAAAGTGACCAGGTGGCCGTCGGCGGCCAGCGGCAGCGCAGCGTCGACCGCTGCCGCAAAGGCCGCGCGGTCGTGGATGATGTGATCCGCCGGCAGCACCAGCAGCGTGGCCTCCGGGTCTGTCGCGAGGGCGCGCAGGGCGGCGAGCGCCACGGCGGGGGCCGTGTTGCGCCCCTCGCGCTCGAGGATGATGGCCCCGGGGGCGACGGCCAGCTGGCGCAGCTGCTCGGCGACCAGGAAGCGATGCTCCTCGTTGCAGACCACCAGGGGCGGGGCCGCCTCCAGCCCGTCGGTGCGGGCCAGGGTTTCCTGCAGCATCGACAACTCGCTGGCCAGCGGCAGGAACTGCTTCGGGTAGGCCTCCCGGGAGACCGGCCACAGGCGGCTGCCGACGCCCCCGGACAATAAGACGGGTACCAGCATGCGGATCCTCGTTCCTGGGATTTCGTTGCCGGCAACCCCGGTCGCGCGGCGGTTACGGGATGGTATCGGAAGACCGCGCGCCGACGCCAGCGGCCCCGGGGGTCGCCGGGGGTGCGGAAGGAGGCGCCGCAGCGGCCCCGGTGCCCCCCTGGGGCGGTGGATTTTTGGGCCCCAGCGGGTAGAATGCGGGGCCTTGTTTCTGCGCAAGGCTGTCTATGGAACAGGCTGCCTGCCTGCAACGCCCGGCCGTGACCACGCCACGCAACCGGCGCCCGGCCACAGACCCCGCCCGACGCCCCCGAAACCCGGAAAACCGATGACCCTACAGCACAGCTTCAGCAAGGACGAACTCCTCGAGTGTGGCGCCGGCCAGCTCTTCGGCCCCGGCAATGCCCAGCTCCCCGTGGGCAATATGCTCATGCTGGACCGCATCACCCACATCAGCTCCGAGGGCGGCGCCGCGGGCAAGGGCGAGATCCGCGCCGAGCTGGATATCAGCCCGGACCTGTGGTTTTTCGAATGCCATTTCCCGGGCGACCCGGTCATGCCCGGCTGTCTCGGCCTCGATGCCATGTGGCAGCTGCTGGGCTTCTTCCTCGGCTGGCGGGGCAACCCTGGCCGCGGCCGTGCTCTCGGCTCCGGCGAGGTGAAATTCACGGGACAGATTCTGCCCAGCGCCTCCGTGGTGAGCTACCAGATCGACATCAAGCGCGTCATCGAGCGCAAGCTCGTGATGGGCATCGCCGACGGCAGCGTGTCCGTCGACGGCCGCGAGATCTACACCGCCCGGGACCTGCGCGTGGGCCTGTTCCAGAGTACGGAGAGCTTCTGACCTATGAGCCGACGAGTCGTCATTACCGGTCTGGGTATTGTTTCCTGCCTCGGCAACGATGCCGACAGCGTGGCCGATGCCCTCTACGAGGGGCGCTCGGGAATCCGCCTGCGGCAGGAGCAGGTAGACGCCGGCATGCGCTCCCATATCGCCGGCTCGCCGGAGATCGACGCTTCCGAACACATCGACCGCAAACGCCTTCGCTTCATGGGTGACGCCGCGGCCTACGCCTATGTCTCCATGACCCAGGCCATCGCCGACGCGGGCCTCGAAGAAAGCGACATCTCCAATGAACGCACCGGCATTATCGCCGGTTCCGGTGGCGCTTCCTCCGCAAGCCAGGTCGAAGCGGCGGACATTCTCCGCGAGCGCGGCCTGCGGCGCGTCGGCCCCTACCGCGTGACCCAGACCATGGGCAGCACCGTGTCGGCCTGCCTGGCGACACCGTTCCATATCAAGGGCGTGAACTATTCCATCTCTTCGGCCTGTTCCACCAGCGCCCACTGCATCGGCGCAGGCGCGGAGCAGATCCAGCTCGGGAAACAGGACATCATCTTCGCCGGCGGCGGCGAGGAACTGCACTGGACCATGAGCGCGCTTTTCGACGCCATGGGCGCCCTGTCGACCAAGTACAACGATACGCCGGAGCGCGCGTCACGAGCCTATGACGCCAACCGGGACGGCTTCGTGATCGCCGGCGGCGGCGGCATGCTGGTCCTCGAGGAACTCGAGCACGCGCGCGCGCGCGGCGCGAAGATCTACGCCGAGCTGGTCGGCTACGGCGCCACCTCGGACGGCCACGACATGGTTGCTCCCTCGGGCGAGGGCGCCGTGCGCTGCATGCGCCAGGCGCTGGCCACCCTCGACGGTCCGGTGGACTACATCAACGCCCACGGCACCAGCACGCCGGCGGGCGATATCACCGAGCTGAAAGCGGTGCGGGAGGCCTTCGAAGGCGCGGGCGAGCTACCGGTGATCGGCTCGACCAAGTCCCTGTCCGGGCATTCCCTGGGTGCGGCCGGCGTGCAGGAGGCGATCTACAGCCTGCTCATGCAGCAGCGCGGCTTCATCGCCGCCTCGGCAAATATCGAGTCCCTCGACCCGGAGGCGGAGGGCATGCCCATCGCCCGCGAACGCGTCGACGGCGCGAGCCTGACCCGGGTCATGTCGAACAGCTTCGGCTTCGGCGGCACCAACGCCTCACTGGTGTTCCAGGCGCTCCGGGACTGAAGCGAGAATCGCGCGGGCCCCGCCGGGGACTTCAGTTCAACAGCGAGTCCAGCAGCAGCACCTGCACCGCGTCCCCGGCGGCGAGCGTCCGCCCGGCCGGCACCCGCGCCAGCGCATCGGCCGCGCACACGGAGCTGAGCACGCCCGAGCCCTGCTTCGGATAGGGCTCGGCGCGGGTTTCCCCGTCATCCCCCGACCGCAGCCAGACGCGGCGGTAGTCCGCGCGGGACAGCGGGCGTTCCACGGCAAAGGCCGCCCGGGCCCAGAGCGCCGTGGGCGGATCCACCCGCGCGCCCTGCGCCGCCAGCAGGTAGGGGCGCGCCAGCAGGCAGAAGGTCACGAAGACCGAGGTCGGGTTGCCCGGCAGGCCGAGGAAGGGCGTTTCACCCACCCGCCCGAAGGCGAAGGGCTTGCCCGGTTTCACGGCGACCTTCCACAGGTCGAGCTCGCCGAGGGCCGCCACCTGGGCACGCACGTGGTCTTCCTCGCCGACGGAAACGCCGCCCGTAGAGAGCACGAGATCGGCACCGGCCGCCGCCTCGGCGAGCGCGGTGCGGGTGGCCTGTGCACTGTCGCCGACCAGCACCGGAGGCGGCACCGCGAAACCCAGCCGGGCGAGCAGGGCGGCAAGCATCGGCCCGTTGCTGTTGTAGCGCTGCCCCGGCGCCAGCGGGCCCTGCCCGGCGGGCACCAGTTCGTCACCCGTGGCCAGGACCGCCACCGCCAGGCGCCGGTAGACGACTAGCTCGCCGCAGCCGGTCGACGCGAGCAGACCGATATCCTGCGGCCGCAGGCGCTGACCGGAGGCAAAGAGTTCGCTGCCGGCGGCTATATCCTCACCGCGCGGCCGGATGTTCTCGCCGGCGCCCGGCACCCGTCCCGGACGCACCCCCTCCCCGTCGGCTTCGCACTCCTCCTGCATCAGCACCGCGTCCGCACCCTCGGGCAGGGCCGCACCGGTAAAGATGCGCGCCGCACTGCCTCGCTCCAGGGGCTCCGGCGCACTGCCGGCGGCGATGCGCTGGCTTACCGGCAGCCGGGCACCGGGCACGACCTCTGCGCAGCGCACCGCATAGCCATCCATCGCGCTGTCGGCGAAAGCGGGGACATCGGCCGGCGCCCGCACCGGGGCGGCCAGCACCCGGCCCGCCGCTGTCTCCAGGGGAACCGTCTCGAGCGCCGGCGTGGCCGGCACCGCGGCGAGCAGTCGCGCGAGGGCGTCCTCGAGGGGAATCATGTGCCGCGGAGGAGGCCCACGAAATTGCAGGGCCGGTGCCGGCTGTCCAGCTGCTCCCGCAGGATACCCTCCCAGGCCGTGCGACAGGCTCCGGTCGAGCCCGGCATGCAAAACAGCAGCGTACCGTTGGCAAGGCCGGCGAGCGCCCGCGACTGCACCGTGGAAGAGCCGATCTCCGCCAGGGAAAGCGAGCGGAAGACTTCACCGAAGCCGACGATATGCTTGTCCAGGAGCGGTGTCACCGCCTCCGGCGTCGAGTCGCGACCTGCGAAGCCCGTGCCGCCGGTAACCAGCACGACCTCCACCGTCGTATCGGCGATCCAGGCGGAGAGAACGGCGCGCAGCCGGTAGACGTCATCCGGCACGAGGTCCCGCGCCACGACGCGGTGTCCCGCCCCGGCAGCGGCGCTCGCGAGGTAGTCCCCAGAGGTGTCGTCTTCCGGGCCGCGCGTGTCGGACACGGTGAGCACGGCCACGGCAAGATCGACAGTGCTTTGGGCGGCATCGGGGCCGCTCGGCTGAGCCATGGGTTCAGTCTCCCTGCTGCTTCGAGAGGTAGGCCCGCACGACGTCACCGATCACGGCGCGCCAGGGCAGTTGCTTGATGGCAAAGGTATCGCGAAGCTCGCGGCAGTCCAGGGACCAGTTGCGGCCGCTGTCGCCCGCGTCCGCGGCGCTTCGGGCGATCGCGTTGTCGGCCACCGCCACGAACTGCGACGCCGCGGCGATGGCGGCCTCGGCGAAGCCGTACAGCGTGGTGCGATCCGGGCTCGCGTAATGGAACACGCCGCGCGGCTCTGCCCCCGCGTCCATCTGATCGAGCATGCCAGCGAGCACCCGGCCGAGATCCGCGGCGGGCACCGGGCAGAAACTGTCGGTGTCATCGAGCACCCGCGGCTCGCCGGCCAGCAGCGAGCGCATCACGTCGTGGAGAAAGCCCGGCCCATCGCTGGCGAAGACCGGGCCCGTGCGCAGCACCGCGGCCCGGCTGCAGGCCGCAAGCACCTGTGCCTCCACGGCGGCGAGGAGAGAGCCGGGTGGTTCCTTGGCATCCGGGGTCTCCTGCTCCCGGTAGGGGTGGGGCAGCGTCCCGGAGAAGACCCCGGCGCTGGACAGCAGCAGGTAGTCGGCGCAGGCCCGTTCCGAAGCCTTGGCGAGCCAGTGGGAGCGGGCGCAGTCCAGCTCCTGGAGCGGGTCGCCGGCGGCGAGGAGATGAGTAAAGCGCAGGTCGACCACGCAGGCCGGCGCGGCGCGGCGCACGACCTTCTTGGCCTGCCGCTCGCTCTTCCAGCGGCTGGCGGCGAGCGTGACCGGGGTAATCTCGTGACGCCCCCAGCGGACGAGGGAGGAGATCAGCGACGCACCGGCGGCGCTGTCCGAGGCGATGACGAGAACCTCCATCGAGGCCTACCGCGGACGCTTCGGCTGTGGCGCCCCGCCGCCCGACGGGGTGCGGCCCGGCATGCTGCGGCCCGGCCCTCCAAAGCCCGGCGCGGCCCGGCCTGGCGCGGCCCTTTCCAACCTAGAACGGGATGTCGTCGTCGAAGTCACCGAAGTCAGACGGGTTGTCCCCGCCGCCGGCGCCCGCCGCTGCCTGGCCACCGCCCTGCTGTTGCCGCGGCGGCGCCTGGTTGTAGCTGTCTGCCGGCGCGTCGTAGCCACCGCCGCCCATCTGGCCGCGGCTGTCGAGCATCTGCATCTCGCTGGCGACGATCTCGGTCGTGTAGCGGTCCTGGCCGTCCTGGCCCTGCCACTTGCGGGTGCGCAGGGAGCCCTCGATGTACACCTTGGACCCCTTGCGAAGGTATTCGCCGGCAATTTCGCCGAGGCGATTGAAGAACACCACCCGGTGCCACTCGGTACGCTCCTGGGGCTGGCCGGTCTGCTTGTCTTTCCACTGCTCGGAAGTGGCGAGGCGGACGTTGGTGACGGCGCCGCCGGAGGGCATGTAGCGGGTCTCCGGGTCGGCCCCGAGGTTGCCGATGAGGATCACCTTGTTGATACCACGCGATGCCATGGCTCGCACTGCCTCCTTGCGCCTGGGAAGACGCGACTATAGCAACGCCCCGGGGCGAATGCGACAGCAGAAGCGGTCAGCCGCGGGCCGCGGCCTCCTGTGCGCGGGGCGCGGCCACGAGGCGCCAGCTGCTGGCGATCCAGAGCAGCCCCGGCACCAGGCAGAGCAGGAACAGCGCGTGCACACCGCCCTGCTGCATCACCCAGCCGCCGCTGGCGCCGCCGCAGAAGGCGCCGATGAACTGGCTGGTGGAGTAGACGCCGAGCGCAGTGCCCTTACCGCCGGGAAACACCGCCTTGCTCACCAGCGACGGCAGGCTGGCCTCGAGGTAGTTGACGGCGACGAAGTAGAGCCAGAGCGCCAGGTAGAGCACGGCCGGGATCGCCAGCAGCGTCACACCGGCCACTGACAGCACGAGCATGGCGATGGACAGGAGCAGCATACCGCGCACGTGCCCGTGCCGCTCCGACAGGCGCAGCAGCGGCAGCATGCCGAGGATCGAGGCGACCAGCACCGGCAGGTAGACCTTCCAGTGCGCCTCCCGGGCCACGCCGAGGATGTCCTCGATGGCAAAGGGGATCACCAGGAAGCTCGCCGTGAGAATGAAGTGCAGGCTGAACACGCCGAAATCCAGGCGCCGCAGCGCCGGGTCCGCCAGCACCTTGCCGATCATGCCCGGCTGCGCTCCCACCTCGTCGTGATGCCGGCTCTGCACCCCCCGCGGCACGCCGAAGAACACGATGGCAATGCCCGCCGTGGCCAGCGCCGCCGTCAGCAGGAACACCCCGTGCAGCCCGCTGAAGGAGGCAATGATGGGCCCGAGGACCAGCGACAGGGCAAAGGAAAGGCCGATGCTCGCACCAACGATGGCCATCGCCTTGGTGCGCTGCTCGTCGGTGGTGATGTCCGCGACCAGCGCCATCACCGACCCGGCGATCGCCCCGGCGCCCTGCAGCAGGCGCCCCAGGACGATGCCCTCGACCGTATCCGCCATACCGGCAACTACGCTGCCGATGGCAAAGACGACCAGCCCGCCAAGAATCACCGGCACGCGCCCGATCCGGTCCGACAACCAGCCCAGGGGAATCTGCAGCAGCGCCTGGCTGAAGCCATAGGCACCCAGCGCGATGCCGATCATCAGCGGCGTCCCCCCGGGCATGTCGGCGGCGTAGAGGGCCAGCAGCGGCAGGACCATGAACAGCCCGAGCATGCGGAAGCTGTAAAGCAGCGCCAGCGCACCGACGGCACGGCGCTCGACCGGGGTCATGGGGTTCTTGGTCAACAAACTGAGGGCCTCCTGAACGGGTCGCATGGTAGCACGATGCGGTGACGGCATTGGAACAGGGGCTATTCATGGGGCTTCGTAGCCCGGGTGGGCGAGGGGGAGCCCCCGGCGCGGCCGCAGGCGCCAGGCGAGGGCCGGCCGCTGCGCAACTCGACCAAAATTCGCTGCGCGAATTTTCGGGACTCGGACAGTGCTCGCGGAAAGCCCCGGCCCTCGCCTGGCGCCAAAGCGCGGCCTGAATGCGCCGGGGGCTCCCCCTCGCCCACCCTGACGCCGCGGAAAGCCTGAAAGGCTGCCTCGCCCCGACCTCTGGTGTCGCAAACAGTAACGGCATTCAGCGTAGCAAGGCAGAGGGCCTGGCGTACGCGCACCCGCCCGGGACCGTCTGCGGCCATGGATGGCCGCAGTCGAGCGCACAGGGACGTGCTTGTAGCGTGTCCCGGGCGGGTGCGCGTGCGGCAGGCCCGGACTAGTGGCACTCCCTGCCCCTACCAGTGGCACCGCTGCAAACAGGCGGTTTTGCAGGACACGGCATCCGCCTATACTGGCGGGTTTCTGCCTCCCGATCCGGAACCCCCATGGATACGATCCAGGTACGCGGCGCGCGCACCCACAACCTGAAGAACATCGACCTCGACATCCCCCGGGACAAGCTGGTCGTCATCACCGGCCTTTCCGGCTCCGGGAAATCCTCCCTCGCCTTCGACACCCTCTATGCCGAGGGGCAGCGCCGCTACGTCGAGTCGCTGTCCACCTACGCGCGGCAATTCCTGTCCATGATGGAAAAACCGGACATGGACCACATCGAGGGGCTGTCGCCGGCCATCTCCATCGAGCAGAAGTCGACATCGCACAACCCGCGCTCCACCGTCGGCACCATCACCGAGATCTACGACTACCTGCGGCTGCTGTTCGCGCGCATCGGCGAGCCGCGCTGCCCCGTGCACGGCGCCAGCCTGCAGGCGCAGACCGTGAGCCAGATGGTCGACACCGTGCTGGCCATGCCCGAGGGCCGACGGCTCATGCTGCTCGCGCCGGTCGTTCAGGATCGCAAGGGCGAACACCTGCAGGTGTTCGAGGAACTGCGTGCGGCGGGCTTCGTGAGGGCGCGGGTGGACGGGCGGGTCGTCGACCTAGACGACGTGCCGGCGCTGGCGAAGAACCGCAAGCACCGTATCGAGGTGGTCGTGGACCGCTTCAAGGTGCGGCCGGACCTCGGGTTGCGCTTGGCCGAGTCCTTCGAGACCGCGCTCGGGCTCACGGACGGTATTGCCGCCATCAGCGACATGGACGGCGAAGTGGCGGACGTCGTGTTCTCCGCGCGCTTCGCCTGCCCCGAATGCGGGCACAGCATCAATGAGCTGGAGCCCCGGCTGTTCTCCTTCAACAACCCCGCCGGCGCCTGTCCTGAGTGCGACGGCCTGGGCGTCAAGCAGTACTTCGATCCGTCGAGGGTGATCCTGCACCCGGAGGCGAGCCTCGCCGAGGGCGCGATCCGCGGCTGGGACCGGCGCAACGTCTACTACTTCCACCTGCTCACGTCGCTGGCCGACCACTACGGCTTTGACATCGACACGCCCTTCGAGAAACTGAAGAAAAAGCACCGCGACATCATTCTGCACGGCAGCGGCGACGAGGAAATCGCCTTCGCCTACATCAATGACCGCGGTACCGTATTCAAACGCACCCATCCCTTCGAGGGCATCCTGCCGAACATGGAGCGGCGCTACCGGGACACCGAGTCCCAGTCCGTGCGCGAGGATCTCGCCCGCTTCCTGTCCACGGCGCCCTGCCCGGCCTGCCACGGGACCCGGCTGTGCGAGGACGCGCGGCACGTGTTCGTGGACGAGCGCACCCTGCCGAGCATTACGGGGATGCCCGTGGGCGAGGCCGCGGCCTACTTCGACCAACTGGAGCTCAGCGGGCGCAACGCCGCCATCGCCGAGAAGATCTTCAAGGAGATCCGCGCCCGCTACCAGTTCCTGGTGGACGTGGGCCTGAACTACCTCACGCTGGATCGCAGCGCCGAGACGCTCTCCGGCGGCGAGGCGCAGCGTATCCGCCTCGCGTCGCAGATCGGCGCCGGGCTGGTCGGAGTCATGTACATCCTCGACGAGCCGTCCATCGGCCTGCACCAGCGCGACAACGAGCGCCTGCTGAACACGCTCCGGCACCTGCGCGACCTGGGCAACACGGTGCTCGTGGTGGAACATGACGAGGATGCCATCCGCAGTGCCGACCACATCATCGACATCGGCCCTGGCGCCGGCGTCCACGGCGGACGCATCGTGGCGGAGGGTCCCCTCGATGCCATCGTCGCCAACGAAGGCTCGCTCACCGGCGCCTACCTGTCCGGCGAGCGGCGCATCGAGGTGCCGGCCCGGCGCAACAAGCCCGACCCCGCGCGGCAGGTGGTCGTGCGCGGCGCCCGCGGCAACAATCTCCGCGATATCACGCTGGAACTGCCGGTGGGCCTGCTCACCTGCGTGACCGGTGTCTCCGGCTCCGGCAAGTCGACGCTGGTCAACGGCACCCTCCACCCGCTGGCGGCCACCGCGCTCAACGGCGCCACCAGCCTGACGGCGGCGGCCCACGACAGCATCGAGGGCCTCGAGCACATCGACAAGTGTATCGACATCGACCAGAGCCCCATCGGCCGAACGCCGCGCTCCAATCCGGCCACCTACACCGGCATCTTCACGCCGGTGCGCGAGCTCTTCGCGGGCACCCAGGAAGCGCGCTCCCGCGGTTACAAGCCGGGGCGCTTCAGCTTCAACGTCAAGGGCGGCCGCTGCGAGGCCTGCCAGGGCGACGGCGTCACCAAGGTGGAGATGCACTTCCTGCCAGACATCTACGTCCCCTGCGACGTGTGCAAGGGCAAGCGCTACAACCGGGAGACGCTGGATATCCGCTACAAGGGCAGGAACATCCACGAGGTGCTGGAGATGACCGTGGAAGATGCCCTCGAGTTCTTCGAGCCGGTGCCGGCCATCGCCCGCAAGCTGCAGACGCTGATGGACGTGGGCCTGTCCTACATCCGCCTCGGCCAGGCTGCCACCACGCTATCCGGCGGCGAGGCGCAGCGGGTGAAGCTCTCGCGGGAGCTCTCGAAGCGCGACACGGGCCGGACGCTCTACATCCTCGACGAGCCGACTACGGGGCTGCACTTCGAGGACATCCGCCAGCTCCTGGCCGTGCTGCACCGGCTGCGCGACCACGGCAACACCGTGGTGATCATCGAGCACAACCTCGATGTCATCAAGACCGCCGACTGGCTCGTGGACCTCGGGCCCGAGGGCGGCAGCGGCGGCGGCGAGATCATCGCCACGGGCACCCCGGAGGAGGTGGCGGGCCACCCGGCTTCCCACACCGGGCGGTTCCTCGGGCCGATGCTTGGCATCCAGGCGCCGAAGACCCCGGCGAACGCCGCCGCGAGAAGGAAAGCCCCGGCGAAAAAGCGCGCCCGCAAGAAAGTCGCTTAGGGCGGGTTGCCTCCGGGGGAAACCGCCTAGGGTAGGCCGGCGTGGGCGGCCTCCACGCGACAGCGCTCGATGCGGCCGCTGCGACTCTTGCGCGCGACGGCCGCGCTCGAGTCCCGTGCGGTGACCAGGTAGAGGTCGCGGCCGTCCTCCCCGCCCAGCATGCACGCATAGCAGTTCTGGCTGGTCTCGACCCGGTCGCGCACGGTGCCGCCTTCGGCGACGCGCACGCACTCGGGCGCGAGGGCGTTGGCGACCCAGATGCAGCCTTCCGCATCGAGGCAGATGCCGTCCGGCGCAACCCCCTCCAGGCCCGCCCAGACCCGGCGGTTGGCGAGTGTGCCGTCGGCAGCGAGATCGAAAGCGGTGAGGCGAAGACCCAGGCTCTCGGCGACGACCAGCGTGCCGCCATCGGGCGTGATCACCATGCCATTGGGAAAGCTCAGGTCCGTAGCCGCGATGTCCACATGGCCGTCGGGCGCCACGGTCACGAGATTGGCTACCGGGTGGTCGGCAAGCACGGCCTCCGGGCCCCGCTCGGCCATGGCCGCGTCGAGGTCGAAGCCGAAGTTGCCGACGAAGGCGCGGCCGTCGGCGGCTACGACCATGTCGTTGGCGAGATGCCGGGAGTACTGCGCGAGACTGGCATAGTCGGCGAGACCCTCGGGGCCGTGGTGGAAGAGCCGGTGGTCTTCCATATCGACGATCAGCAGGGAGCCATCGGGCAGCCAGCCCAGCCCCGAGGGCTGGCACTGCAGCTGCAGCTCGGTGCGCAGGTCGCCGTCGGGGCCGACGGAACGCACGGCGCGGTCGTAAAAGTCGCTGAACCAGAGCCGGCCCTCGTGCCAGCGCGGCCCCTCGCCGAAATAGAGCCCTTCCGCGACGATCTCAGCCTTGGCCATGGACGCACTCCTTGCACGGGAAAGCTGCAGCTTGGCAATGACGCACGCGGCTGGCAAGCCTGCCGTACGCCCGCAGCAGGCAAAAAAAAGCCGGGCTAGGCCCGGCTCTTCGTCGCGTAGCTGGCGGGGAGCCTCAGTCCTCGTCTTCCTCGAAGCGCTCCACCTGCGGGCGGTCGACCAGCTCGACGTAGGCCATGGGGGCCTTGTCACCGGCGCGGTAGCCGCACTTGAGGATGCGGATGTAGCCGCCGGGGCGGCCCTGGTAACGCGGGCCCAGTTCCGCGAAGAGCTTGCCCACGGCCGACTTGTCGCGCAGGCGGTTGAAGGCCAGGCGGCGGTTGGCGACGCTGTCCTGCTTGGCCAGCGTGATCAGGGGCTCGGCGTAACCGCGCAGCTCCTTCGCCTTGGGCAGGGTGGTCTTGATGAGCTCGTGCTCGACCAGGGAGGCGGTCATGTTGCGGAACATGGCCTTCCGGTGCGAGCTGTTGCGGTTGAGCTGACGTCCGCTGTGACGGTGACGCATGGTTCTGGTCCTTTACTCAGTGCCTTCCCGGCACGCTGTTTCCCTGCGGGCGGCTCAGGCGCTGAGCACCCGCTCGTCGTTCTTCAGGCTGGCCGGCGGCCAGCTGTCCAGGCGCATACCCAGGGACAGACCGCGCGAGGCAAGCACGTCCTTGATCTCCGTGAGCGATTTCTTGCCCAGGTTCGGCGTCTTCAGCAGCTCGACTTCCGTGCGCTGCACGAGGTCGCCGATGTAGTAGATGTTCTCCGCCTTCAGGCAGTTGGCCGAGCGCACTGTGAGCTCCAGGTCGTCGACCGGGCGCAGCAGGATCGGGTCCACCTCGTCCTCGGAGTCGGAGGCCTCGGACTGCGCCTCGCTCTCCAGGTCCACGAACACCGCCAGCTGCTGCTGGAGGATCGTCGCGGCGCGGCGGATCGCCTCTTCCGGGTCGATGGTGCCATTCGTCTCGAGATCGAGCACAAGCTTGTCGAGGTCCGTGCGCTGCTCGACCCGCGCCGCTTCGACCACGTAGGCCACGCGGTGAATGGGCGTGAAGGTCGCATCCAGCTGCAGCCGGCCGATGGAGCGCGTCTCCTCCTCCGGATCCTCGCGGGAATCCGCGGGGGAGTAGCCGCGGCCGCGGGCGGCCGTCAGCTTCATGCTCAGGGTTTTCTTGTCGTTGATATGGCAGATGACGTGGTCCGGGTTGCGGATCTCGACGTCGTGGTCGGTCTGGATATCACCCGCCGTCACGGCACCGGGGCCTTCCTTGCTCAGGGTCAGCTCGACTTCATCCTTGCCGGCCATGATCAGGGCCACTTCCTTGAGGTTCAGGAGGATCTCGATGACATCTTCCTGCACACCCTCGATGGTGCTGTACTCATGCAGCACGCCGTCGATTTCCACTTCCGTGATCGCGCAGCCGGGCATGGAAGACAGCAGGATGCGGCGCAGGGCGTTGCCCAGGGTGTGGCCGAAGCCGCGCTCCAGCGGCTCCAGGGTCACCTGCGCACGGGTGCTGCTCTTCTCTTCAACTTTGATGACGCGGGGCGTCAGTAATTCTGTCACTGCACTCTGCATGGGGGCACCTGTAGCTGTTTGGTTGACCTGCTTCGCCGGGGCTTACTTCCAGGACTTACTTGGAGTAGAGCTCCACGATCAGGTTCTCATTGATGTCCGTCGACAGATCCTGGCGTTCCGGTGCCGCCTTGAACACGGCCTCCAGCTTCTCGTTGTTCACCTCGATCCACTCGGGCTCGCCGCGCTGGGCGGCCAGGGCGAGGGCGGACTGAACGCGCAACTGCTTCTTGGCCTTCTCGCGCAGGGACACCACGTCGCCGGGCTGCACCTGGTAGGACGGGATGTTGACCGACTTGCCGTTGACCAGGATCGCCTTGTGGGACACGAGCTGCCGTGCTTCGCTGCGCGTGGAGCCGAAACCGATGCGGTAGACGACGTTGTCGAGGCGGCTTTCCAGGAGCTGCAGCAGGTTCTCACCGGTCGCACCCTTGCGACGGGCGGCTTCCTTGTAATAGCCGCGGAACTGCTTCTCGAGCACACCGTAGATACGGCGCACCTTCTGCTTCTCGCGCAGCTGCACGCCGTAGTCCGACAGGCGGCCACGGCGGGCGCCGTGCTGACCGGGAACGGACTCGGGCTTGCACTTGGATTCCAGCGCGCGCACGCCGCTCTTCAGGAACAGGTCAGTGCCCTCGCGACGGGAGAGCTTGCACTTGGGACCGAGATATCTAGCCATAATAAAAAACCTTCCTGTAATCCTTACACACGGCGCTTCTTGGGCGGACGGCAACCGTTGTGCGGGATCGGCGTGACGTCGGTGATGTTGCTGATCTTGTAGCCGCAGGCGTTCAACGCGCGCACGGCGGACTCGCGGCCCGGGCCGGGACCCTTCACCTGCACGTCGAGGTTCTGCAGGCCGTATTCCTTGGCGGCCTCACCGGCACGCTCGGCGGCCACCTGGGCGGCGAACGGCGTGCTCTTGCGCGAGCCGCGGAAACCGGAACCGCCGGCGGTAGCCCAGCTCAGGGTATTGCCCTGGCGGTCCGTGATGGTGATGATCGTGTTGTTGAAGGACGCGTGCACGTGCGCGATGCCATCGGCAATCGTGCGCGAGACTTTCTTTCGAGTGCCCTTGGCACCTGGCTTGGCCATGCTGTCTTCCTGTCAATATCAACACTGCACTAGCGGTGCAGCTACACTGTAAGGATGCGCCGCGAACGGCGCTCTATTTTTTTGCTACCCGCTGTCGTTACCGGCGGATCGGCTTGCGCGGACCCTTGCGCGTGCGCGCGTTGGTCTTGGTGCGCTGACCGCGGACCGGCAGGTTGCGGCGGTGGCGCAGGCCGCGGTTGCAGCCGAGGTCCATGAGCCGCTTGATGTTCATGGACGTTTCACGGCGCAGGTCACCCTCGACGGACATATCGCCGATGCTCGAGCGCAGCGCGTCCATCTGCTCTTCCGTGAGGTCACCCATGCGGGTGGACTCCGGTACGTTGCAGAGGTCGCACAGGCGCCTGGCGGTGGTCCGCCCGATGCCGTAGATGTAGGTCAACGAGATGACCGCGTGCTTGTTGTCCGGTACGTTGACGCCGGCGATACGAGCCATGCAAGCTTCTCCAAATTCTTTCTCTAGGCGCTAGCGCTTGTCTGCGCACGGCGAAAACGCCGCCCCATCCTGCCGAGCCCCGGTTGAAGGGCGCAGGATTCTAGCGATTCATAACCCAAAAATCAATCACTTATTGCCGGTATCCACAGCGACAGCGGCTCAGCCCTGGCGCTGCTTGTGGCGCGGGTCGGTGCTGCAAATCACACGGACCACGCCGTTGCGGCGCACGATCTTGCAGTTCCTGCAGATCTTCTTCACGGATGCGCGAACTTTCATCTCTCGACTCTCTCTATCAGCCGGGCGTCAGCGGACGCGGCCGGCACTCCCATAATTCTTCAGGTTGGCCTTCTTCATGACCGAATCGTACTGGTGCGACATCATGTGGCTCTGCACCTGGGCCATGAAGTCCATGACCACGACGACCACGATCAGCAGCGAGGTCCCACCGAGGTAGAACGGCACGTTCCAGGTCACCACCAGGAACTGCGGCAGCAGGCAGACCAGGGCGATGTAGGCGGAGCCGAAGACCGTCAGCCGCGTGAGCACGCCGTCGATGTAATTCGCCGTCTGCTGACCGGGACGGATGCCCGGTACGAAGGCGCCGGAGCGCTTCAGGTTGTCGGCCACTTCCTGCGGGTTGAACATCAGCGCCGTGTAGAAGAAGCAGAAGAACACGATGAACACCGTGAACAGCAGGATGTTCAGCGGCTGCCCGGGGCCGATGGCCACGGCCAGGTCCTGCAGCCAGTCGGCGGAGCCGGAGCTGCCGAACCACTGGGCGATGGACGCCGGGAAAAGCAGGATGCTCGAGGCGAAGATCGCCGGGATCACGCCCGCCATGTTCACCTTCAGCGGCAGGTGCGAGCTCTGCGCCTGGTACATCTTCCGGCCCTGCTGGCGCTTGGCGTAGTTCACGGTGATACGCCGCTGCCCGCGCTCGATGAAGACGATCATGTAGATCACCGCCATGGCCAGGGCGAGGATCATCAGCAGCACGAGGATGTTGATCTCGCCCTGCCGCGCCTGTTCGAGGGACTGGCCGATGGCGGCCGGCAGCCCGGCGACGATGCCCGCGAAGATCAGCAGGGAGATCCCGTTGCCGACCCCTTTCTCGGTGATCTGCTCCCCCAGCCACATCATGAACACGGCACCGGTAACCAGCGACGTGATGGCGATGACGTAGAACAGGATGCTCGAGGTATACGCCATGCCCTGGTTCGCCATGCCCACGGTCATGCCGGTAGCCTGGATGATCGCCAGTACCACGGTCAGGTAGCGGGTGTACTGGCTGATCTTGCGCCGGCCCGACTCGCCCTCCTTCTTCAGCTGCTCGAGCTGCGGCGTCACCGCCGACATGAGCTGCATGATGATGGAGGCCGAAATGTAGGGCATGATCCCGAGGGCCAGGATGCTCATGCGCTCGAGCGCGCCCCCGGAAAACATGTTCGCCAGCCCCAGGATCGTGCCCTGGTTCTGGTTGAACAGCGCCGCGAGCTGGTTCGGGTCGATACCGGGCACCGGGATGTGCGTGCCGACCCGGTACACGAAAATCGCAAGCAGAACGAAACGAAGGCGAGCAAAAAGCTCGCCCAGCCCGGCCTTGTTGTTGGCGGGATTCGTTGCCATCTAGTCCTCGACCTTGCCGCCTGCCTGCTCGATGGCCGCGCGCGCGCCCTTGGTCACAGCGAGGCCCTTGACGGTCAGCGCGCGGCCGACTTCGCCGGACAGGAACACCCGCGCACGGGTGACGTCGCCGCGAACCAGGTTCGCCGCCTTCAGCGCAGCCAGGTCCACGACTTCGCCTTCGACGCGGTTCAGCTCGCCCAGGCGCACCTGTGCCGTGGTCCGCGAGATACGGGACGTAAAGCCGTACTTCGGCAGCCGCTTCTGCAGCGGCATCTGGCCGCCCTCGAAACCGGGGCTGACCTTGCCGCCGGAGCGGGACTTCTGGCCCTTGTGGCCACGGCCGGCGGTCTTGCCGAGGCCGCTGCCGATGCCGCGGCCGACCCGCTTCGCGTCCTTCTTGGAACCGGGCGCGGGACTCAGGCTGTTCAGGCGCATTACTTCAGACATCGTTTACTCCTCGACCCTGACCAGGTAGCTGACCTTGTTGATCATGCCGCGCACAGCCGGGGTGTCTTCCACCTCTACGCTGTGACCAATGCGGCGCAGGCCCAGGCCGTGGACGCAATCCCTGTGCGCCTTCAGGCGCCCGTGGATGCTCTTGACCTGGGTCACCTTGATGGTTTCTTTAGCCATGACTCGCCGACTCACTCGTTAGTTCAGAATTTCTTCGACGCTCTTGCCGCGCTTTGCGGCCACCGCGTCCGGGGAGGTCATATCGCGCAGGCCATTGAAGGTGGCGCGAACAACGTTTACCGGGTTGGTGGAGCCGTAGCACTTGGCGAGAACGTCGTGAACGCCGGCCAGTTCCAGCACGGCGCGCATTGCGCCGCCAGCGATCACGCCGGTACCTTCCGAAGCAGGCTGCATGTAGACCTTGGAGGCGCCGTGGCGGGCCTTCACGGGGTACTGGATCGTGTTCCCGTTCAGTTCCACCTGGATCATGTTGCGGCGCGCCGCTTCCATGGCCTTCTGGATGGCAACGGGCACTTCCCGCGCCTTGCCGCGGCCGAAGCCAACGCGGCCCTTGCCGTCACCGACGACGGTCAACGCCGTGAAGCCGAAGATACGGCCACCCTTGACCACCTTGGCCACGCGGTTGACCTGCACCAGCTTTTCCTGGAGGTCGCCTTCCTGCTGCTCTGCCTGCTTATTGAATGCCATATCGCTATCCTAGAATTCCAGTCCACCTTCCCGCGCGGCGTCGGCCAGGGCCTTCACGCGGCCGTGGTACCTGTACCCGCTGCGGTCGAACGCAACCTTTTCGACGCCGGCCTCGCGGGCACGCTCGGCCACGAGCTTGCCGACCCTTGCCGCCGCATCGACGTTACCCGTGGCACCGCTGCGCAGACTCTCGTCCAGGGTGGACGCGCTGGCCAGCACCTTGTCGCCGGTCGCATTGAACACCTGGGCGTAGATGTGCCGCGGCGTACGGTGCACGCTGAGACGGTTGACGCCGGCGGTGCGCATGCGCGCGCGGGAACGGCGAGCGCGACGCAGCCTTGCTTCGTTCTTGATGCTCATCTCGATACCTACTTCTTCTTGGCTTCTTTACGCCGCACGTACTCGTCGGCGTAACGAATGCCCTTGCCCTTGTACGGCTCCGGCGGACGGAAGCTGCGGATCTTCGCAGCCACTTCGCCGACCACCTGCTTGTCGATGCCCTTGACGACGATCTCCGTCTGCGTGGGCGTCTCGGCGCTCACGCCCTCCGGCAGGTCGTAATCGACCGGGTGCGACAGGCCCACCGTGAGGTTGACGCTGCTGCCGCTGGCCTTGGCCCGGTAGCCGACGCCGTTCAGCACCAGCTTCTTCTCCCAGCCCTCGGACACACCCTTGACCATGTTCGCCAGGAGCGCACGGGTGGTGCCGGCCATCGCCTTCACGGCGTCGCCCTCGTAGGCGAGGGTCACCGAGCCGTCTTTCTGGCTGAGGCTGATACCTTCCTGCAGCGCCAGGCTCAGCGTTCCCTTGGCACCCTTGACGGTGACGTCGTGGCCGTCGATCTTGACCTCGACGCCGCCGGGCACCGCCACGGGGTAGTTTGCTACTCTAGACATTGCTATCTGCTCTCAAGCTAGTCTCAAAAATCCGGGCTCTTCACTCTCGTTTCGAAAATCCGGGCTCGCTTCGAATATCCGGTGCTCAGAATACGGTGCAGAGCACTTCGCCACCGACGCCGGCTGCCCGCGCGGCGCGATCGGTCATCACACCCCGGGAGGTGGACACGATCGCAATACCCAGTCCACCGCGCACGGACGGCAGGCCGTCCTTGCCGGCATAGCTGCGCAGGCCCGGGCGGCTAACACGGTCGATCTCGGCGATCACCGGCTTGCCCTGGAAGTACTTCAGGCGCAGCGCCAGGCGGGACTTGCCATCTTCCACGCGGCTTTCCGAACCCTCGATGTAGCCCTCTTCCTCGAGGACCTTGGCCACGGCCGCCTTCAGCTTGGAACCGGGCATGTCGACACTGGTCTTGCCTGCCATCTGCGCGTTGCGGATGCGGGTCAGCATGTCGGATAGCGGATCTTGCATACTCATCGTCGTTACTCTCCGTTAACTGCCCGTTACCAGCTCGACTTGACCAGGCCGGGCACATCGCCCCGCATGGCGGCCTCGCGCAGCTTGTTCCGGCACAGGCCGAACTTGCGATAAACCGCGTGCGGCCGGCCCGTGAGCTGGCAGCGGCGCTGCTTGCGCACGGGGCTCGCGTCGCGGGGCAGCTTCTGCAGCGCGGTCTGCGCTTCCCACTTCTCTTCGTCGGAAGCCTTCGGATCCCGGATGACCGCCTTCAGCGCCGCCCGCTTGGCAGCGTACTTCGCTACCAGCTTCTCGCGCTTGACCTCCCGCGCAATCATGGATTTCTTGGCCATAGCTAAACCCCTTTACCCTTTCAGCGGGAAGTTGAAGGCGCGCAGGAGGGCGCGGCCCTCGTCGTCCGTGCGAGCCGTCGTCGTGATCGTGATATCCATGCCGCGCAGCGTGTCCACCTCGTCGTAGTTGATCTCCGGGAAGATGATCTGCTCGGAGACCCCCATGGCGAAGTTGCCGCGGCCGTCGAAGGACTTCGGGCTGATGCCGCGGAAGTCGCGAACCCGCGGAATCGCGATGCTGATCAGGCGCTCGAGGAACTCGTACATGCGCTCGCGGCGCAGCGTGACCTTGCAGCCGATCGGCCAGCCGTCGCGGATCTTGAAGCCGGCGATGGACTTGCGGGCCAGGGTGACCACCGGCTTCTGGCCGGCGATCTTGGTCATGTCGCTGAGGGCGTTCTCGAGAACCTTCTTGTCGCCCACGGCTTCACCCACGCCCATGTTCAGCGTGATCTTGGTGATCCGCGGCACTTCCATCACGTTCGCCAGGCCGAGTTCTTCCTTGAGCCGGGGCGCGATATCCGTGCGGTACTTTTCTTGCAGTGTCGCCATGTTTGCCATTGTTTCCTCGCTGCGTTACGCGTCGATGGCTTCGCCGGTCGACTTGAAAACGCGAATCTTGCGCTCGCCTTCCACCTTGAAGCCCACGCGGTCCGCCTTGCTCGTGGCCGGGTTGAAGATCGCCACGTTGGACACCTGGATGGGTGCCTCCTGCTCGACGATGCCGCCCTGCACGCCCAGCTGCGGATTGGGGCGCTGGTGCTTCTTGACCATGTTCACGCCGGCCACCAGGAGACGATTCTCCCCGAGCACCCTGCGGACTTTGCCGCGCTTGCCCTTGTCCTTGCCGGCCAGGACGATCACTTCGTCGTCACGCTTGATCTTCGCCATCTTGTGTGCCTCTCTCTCCTGCGCCGCGCCTAGATAACTTCGGGCGCCAGGGAAATAATCTTCATGAACTTCTCGCCGCGCAGCTCCCGGGTCACCGGACCAAAGATACGCGTGCCGATCGGGGCCTCCTGGTTGTTCAGGAGTACCGCCGCGTTGTCGTCGAAGCGGATGATGGACCCGTCCGGACGGCGAACACCCTTGCGCGTGCGCACGACTACCGCGGTCATCACCTGGCCCTTCTTCACCTTGCCGCGCGGGATGGCTTCCTTGACGGTGACCTTGATGAGATCGCCGACGCGCGCGTAGCGGCGCTTCGAGCCACCGAGCACCTTGATGCACATGACGCGACGGGCACCGCTGTTGTCCGCGACATCCAGGTAAGATTGTGTCTGAATCATTGTCTACTCCAGCCTGCGGCTCCCGCCGCACTCACTCAGTCCGCGCTCAAAGCTCCGCGGCCTGCTCCACGACCTCGACCAGCTTCCAGGTCTTGGTGCGTGACAGCGGGCGCGACTCGGCCACCATCACCAGGTCGCCGATGCGACACTGGTTGTCTTCGTCATGGGCGTGCACCTTGGATGAACGGGTGATGTACTTGCCGTAGACGGGGTGCTTCACCCGGCGCTCGATGAGCACCGTGATCGTCTTGTCCATCTTGTTGCTGACGACCTTGCCCGTCGCCGTCCGCGTGCGTTTCTCTGCTGCTGCCATGTTCAGTTACCCGCCTTTTCCCGGAGCACGGTCTTGACGCGTGCGATGTCGCGCTGGTTCTGCTTCAGCAGGTGCGTCTGGCCCAGCTGCCCGGTCGCCTTCTGCATGCGCAGCTTGAACTGGTCTTCGCGCAGCTCAAGCAGCTGCTTTCCCAGCTCCTCGGTCGCCTTGTCTTTCAGTTCCTTCGCGTTCATCACATCACCGACCGCTTAACGAAAGTGGTTGAAACCGGAATCTTCGACGCCGCGAGCTCGAAGGCCTCGCGCGCGAGTTCCTCGGAAACGCCCTGTACCTCGTAGAGCACCCGGCCCGGCTGGACCTGGGCTACCCAGTACTCGACGTTACCCTTGCCTTTACCCTGGCGTACCTCGAGGGGCTTGCCGGTGATCGGCTTGTCCGGGAACACACGGATCCAGATCTTGCCGCCGCGCTTGATGTGGCGCGTCATGGCACGACGCGCCGCCTCGATCTGGCGCGCGGTAATCCGGCCGCGGCCGGTCGCCTTCAGGCCGTACTCGCCGAAGCTGACCTTGCTGCCCCGGTGGGCCAGGCCGCGGTTGCGGCCCTTCATGGTCTTGCGGAATTTGGTGCGTTTCGGTTGAAGCATTTCCCTGACGCCTTAGTTGGTTGCCGTCTTGCGCGGCGCTTCGGCACCGTCTTCGGTACCAATCACCTCACCCTTGAAGATCCACACCTTGACGCCGATGACGCCGTAGGTGGTCTTCGCCTCGTAGGTCGCGTAGTCGATGTCCGCCCGCAGCGTGTGCAGGGGCACACGGCCCTCGCGGTACCATTCGCTGCGCGCGATCTCGGCGCCGCCCAGGCGGCCGCCGACCTGCACCTTGATGCCCTCGGCACCCTGGCGCATGGCGTTCTGCACCACGCGCTTCATCGCGCGACGGAACATCACGCGACGCTCCAGCTGCTGGGCCACGTTCTGGGCCACGAGCCGCGCGTCGAGATCCGGCTTGCGGATCTCCTCGATGTTGATGTGCACGGGCACGCCCATGCGCTCGGCCAGGTCGCGCCGCAGCGCGTCGACATCCTCACCCTTCTTGCCGATCACGATGCCGGGGCGGGCCGTGTGGATGGTGATCCGGGCCGTCTGCGCCGGGCGCTCGATCACCACGCGGCTCACGGAGGCGTTGTCGAGCTTCTGCTCGATGTACGAGCGAACCTCGAGATCCGTGATCAGGTTCTTCGCATAGTTCTTGTTGTCGGCGTACCACACGGAGGTGTGATCCTTGACAATACCCAGGCGAATGCCGGTGGGATGTACTTTCTGACCCATCTGGTCTTCTCCTAACTCTCGCTGGCGCCGTCGGCGACTTTGACGGTGATGTGGCACGTGCGCTTGAAGATGCGGTCCGCACGGCCCTTGGCCCGGGCGCGGATGCGCTTCATGGTCATGCCCTCATCCACGTAGATGCTGGACACCTTCAGTTCGTCCACGTCGGCACCTTCGTTGTTCTCCGCATTGGCAATCGCGGAGTTGAGTACCTTCCTCACGATCTGGGCCGCCTTCTTGTTGCTGAACTCCAGCACGTTGAGGGCCTCTTCCACGGGCTTGCCGCGCACCTGGTCGGCGACCAGGCGGGCCTTCTGCGCCGAGATCTGCGCACCCTTGAGCCTTGCTGCAACTTCCATTTCCAGTTCCTCGCTTGGCACGCGCGACCTAGCGCTTTGCCTTCTTGTCGACGATGTGGCCCTTGAAGGTCCGCGTGACCGCGAACTCGCCGAGCTTGTGGCCGACCATGTCCTCATTGATGAGGATCGGGACGTGCTGGCGGCCGTTGTGCACGGCGATGGTCAGGCCGACCATGTCCGGAGAAACCATGGAGCGGCGCGACCAGGTCTTGATCGGCCGGCGGTCGTTG
This sequence comes from Pseudohaliea sp., assembly GCF_040217025.1. Classification (GTDB taxonomy): domain Bacteria; phylum Pseudomonadota; class Gammaproteobacteria; order Pseudomonadales; family Halieaceae; genus Pseudohaliea. Next base: position 333,305 of record NZ_JAVJOA010000012.1, read on the forward strand.
CTCTCGATGGCAGCCTCCACCTTCTTCTGCAGGTGCAGGTCGATGAACGGGCCTTTCTTCAATGAACGCGGCACAGTACTTTCCTCTCGCTGTCTCTATCGGCGGCCGATTACTTCTTGCGGCGGCGACGCACGATAAGGTCGTCGGTCCGCTTGTTCTTCCGGGTCTTGTAGCCCTTGGTGGGCGTACCCCAGGGGCTCACCGGGTGGCGGCCACCGGAGGTGCGGCCTTCACCGCCACCATGCGGGTGATCCACCGGGTTCATGGCGACACCGCGCACCGTCGGGCGCACGCCGCGCCAGCGGGCAGCGCCGGCCTTGCCGAGCTTGCGCAGGCTGTGCTCGGCGTTCGATACCTCACCGATCGTCGCGCGGCAGTCCGCGAGTACCCGGCGCATTTCGCCGGAGCGCAGGCGGATCGTGGCGTAGCGGCCTTCCCGGGCGGCCAGCTGCACGGAGGCGCCGGCGGAACGGGCAAGCTGGGCGCCCTTGCCGGGCTTCAGCTCCACGGCGTGGACCACGGAGCCCACGGGGATGTTGCGCAGCGGCAGGGCGTTGCCCGTCTTGATCGGCGCGCTCGGGCCGGACTGCACCATGTCGCCGGCGGCCAGGCCGCGGGGCGCAATGATGTAGCGGCGCTCACCGTCACCGAAGAGCACCAGGGCGATGTGCGCGGAGCGGTTCGGGTCGTACTCGATCCGCTCGACGCGCGCAGGGATACCGTCCTTGTTGCGCTTGAAATCGATGACGCGGTAGTGCTGCTTGTGGCCACCGCCGACGTGCCGCGTGGTGATGCGGCCATTGTTATTGCGTCCACCAGTGCGCGACTGCTTCTCGAGCAGCGGCGCGTAGGGCGCACCCTTGTGCAGCCCCTCGCTCTCGATGCGAACGACGTGACGGCGACCGGGCGAGGTCGGCTTGGTCTTTCTTACTGCCATCTCGAAACGACTCCTTAGTCCGCCGTCGTGAAGTCAATTTCCTGGCCAGGCTGCACGCTCACGTACGCCTTCTTCCAGGTGGGCTTGGTGCTGTAGCCGTAGCGGTTCCGCTTCGTCTTGCCCTTGACCTTCATGGTGGTGACGTTCTCTACCTTGACCTTGAACAGCTGCTCAACGGCCTTCCTGATTTCCGGCTTGGTCGCGTCCACGGCCACCTTGAAGACGTACTGGTTGGCCGCGTCGGCCACGATTGCCGCCTTCTCGGAGACATGCGGGCCTGCCAGCACCTGGAATACGCGCTCGGGGTTCATGCCAGCATCTCCTCAAACTGCTTCACCGCATCTACGGTGACCATCACCTTCTCGTGGGCAACCAGGCTGACCGGGTCGACGCCGGCGACGTCGCGCACGTCGACCTTGTGCAGGTTCCGCGCCGCGAGGTACAGGTTCTCGCTGACGTCGCCCGTCACGATCAGGGCGTTGTCCACGCCGTACTCGCCAAGCTGCTGGACCAGCAGCTTGGTCTTGGGCTGCTCGACGTCGATGTTCTCGACCACGAGCAGGCGGTCCTGACGGGCCAGCTCAGAGAAGATGGCGCGCAGTGCCGCGCGGTACATCTTCCGGTTGACCTTGACGCTGTGGTCCTGCGGCTGCGCTGCGAAGGTCACACCGCCGCTGCGCCACAGGGGCGAGCGGATGGTGCCGGCGCGGGCGCGGCCCGTACCCTTCTGGCGCCACGGCTTCTTGCCGCCGCCGCTGACCGCGGCGCGGTTCTTCTGCGCTTTCGTACCCTGCCGGGCGCCGGCGAGGTAGGACGTGACCACCTGGTGCACGAGGGACTCGTTGTACTCCCGCGCAAAGGTCGCGTCGGAGACGGAAACGGTACCCGCCGAGGCGTTACCCGGCTTTGCTACATTCAATTCCACTGCCTGACCCCCTTACGCCCCGGCCTTCACGGCCGGCCGCACGATGACGCTGCCGCCGGGCGCACCCGGTACGGAACCCTTGATGAGCAGCAGGTTGCGCTCGGCGTCCACGCGAACGATCTCGAGGCCCTGCACCGTGACGCTCTCGGCGCCCATGTGGCCTGCCATCTTCTTGCCCTTGAACACGCGGCCCGGGGTCTGGCACTGGCCGATGGAGCCCGGAGCGCGATGCGACAGGGAGTTGCCGTGAGTGGCGTCCTGGGTACGGAAGTTCCAGCGCTTGACCGCGCCCTGGAAACCCTTGCCCTTGGAACGGCCGGAAACGTCGACCATCTGGCCCGCCTCGAAACGCTCGACGGTCAGTTCGGCACCGACCTCGAACGCTTCATCACCGTCCGCCAGGCGGAATTCCCACAGGCCATTGCCGGCCTCGACACCCGCCTTGGCGTAGTGTCCCGCTTCCGATTTACTCACCTTGTCGGCCCGGCGGCTTCCCGCCGTGACCTGGACTGCCCGGTAGCCATCGCTCTCGGGCTGCTTGATTTGAGTAACGCGGTTTGGAGCAATCTCCACTACGGTTACTGGGATTGAGGCGCCGTCTTCAGTAAAGACGCGCGTCATGCCGGATTTCCGGCCGACTAAGCCAATAGTCATGTTGCCAACCTCACAGTGTACGGGGCTGTCACCCTCTATGGCCGCCCGGGCCCCTGGCTGGGGGTCGGGCGTTACACACCGCGCGCCGGCTGGAGGCCGGTCGCGCGGCAGGTCTTGCTACGAATTGTCGTTAACCAAGACTGATCTGTACTTCGACTCCTGCGGCCAGGTCCAGCTTCATCAGGGCATCCACGGTTTTCTCCGTGGGCTCGACGATGTCCAGAAGGCGCTTGTGGGTGCGAATCTCGTACTGGTCGCGTGCATCCTTGTTGACGTGCGGGGAAATCAGCACCGTGTAGCGCTCCTTGCGGGTCGGCAGCGGGATCGGGCCGCGGACCTGGGCGCCGGTGCGACGGGCTGTTTCCACGATTTCCTGGGTGGACGCGTCGATCAGGCGATGATCGAAGGCCTTCAGGCGAATGCGAATACGTTGGTTTTGCACGCGATCAGACTCCAAACAATAAAAAACCGGGAGCTCGCTAAGAACCCCCCGAAAAAGGAACGCGAAGTCTAGTGACCGCCCCGGGGGCTGTCAACCGGTATTTTGCCCTTTCCCGTCACTCCCGATGGTCACTCCGCGCAGTTCACGCAGCGGGTCGCCTGGGGCAGGACTTTCAGCCGACCTTCGCCGATGGACTCGCCGCAGTGCTCGCAGATGCCGTAGCTGCCGTCGCCGATGCGCTCCAGGGCAGCGGTGACCTCGCGAATGGCGTGCGCCGTCTCGTGGCCGATGGCATCAACCACCTCGTCGTTCTCACGCTCCTGGGCCTGCTCGGCGGAATCCGAGGGGTACTCCCTGCTCGCATCGTGCTTGATGCTCGCCATGCGCTGCTGGAGCTCTGCCAGGCGCTTGCGCAGTTCGCGTTCGATTTCTTCAAAGGCCACGGTTCCTCCTCAGCTCTGCGCCGTCAGCAGGCGGTAGAGCTCATCCTTGAGGTGCAGCCGGCGCTTCTTTGCCTCCTCCTCGGTGCGGGTGGAGACCGGCGTGACCTCGTTTTCCATGTTCTCGATCTCGCGGGTGAGCCGGTGGTACTCGTCGAAGCGCTCGCGGAAGTGCTCGTCCGTTGTCTTGAGCTCGTGGATACGCTCCTTGAGCTCGGGAAACTCGTGGATCAGGTCGTGGTGTTCTACGGACATGGTGATTCCTCAGGTTGTCGTTATGATCCGCTCGCTGCGAGCCTCCCGGCCCGGGCGGGTGTTTCCTACAATGGCCAGCTGCCCTGTCCGGCGCAATGACGCAAGTCATTGACCGGGCGAGAAACGAAAAAGGCCCGGCAGAGCCGGGCCTTCCGCGAAGCATGGGCCGGCGAGCGGCCCACGGGGACGCGCTTACTCGAGGATCTTCGAGACGACGCCCGCACCCACCGTGCGGCCGCCTTCGCGGACCGCAAAGCGCAGGCCCTCTTCCATCGCGATCGGCGCAATCAGCGTCACCGACATCTGGATGTTGTCGCCCGGCATCACCATCTCGACGCCTTC
>NZ_JAVJOA010000004.1:0-504958 GCF_040217025.1 Pseudohaliea sp.
AAGTTTCCTGCAAGGCTCGAACTTCTCTTGCGCTGTCTGAGCTGATGCCTCTGACGTTGGCACGGAGCAGGCCCGGGCGGTGGGACAGGGGGTGCCGGGACCGCAAAAACGCCATCCATGGCAGCTCGACAGCGGACATCCATGTCCGCTGACGCCCCGGCACCCCCTGTCCCACCGCCCGGGCCTGCTCCGTGCCAACGTCAGAGGCATCAGCTCAGACAGCGCAAGAGAAGTTCGAGCCTTGCAGGAAACTTGAAGGCGGTAGGGGCGGGCGTGGTAGTAGGGGGTTCCGGAACGTGCGAGGCATGGATGCCGAGCCCGAGCTGCCATGGATGGCGCTTTTGCGATTCCGGAACCCCCTACTACCACGACCGACCCGGCTCGGATGGCACACTGGAATCACCGCCCGGGCCGGCACTACTGGCACCCAGGGCCACACTGGTGGCACCGAGACAGACGGATCAGGATAATGGCCAGCTTTGCGGCAGAAGCACGGATCGACGATGAAGAAATACCGGGTCTACGGCATGGGGGCGGCGCTCCTCGATACGGAAATCAAGGTGACCGACGACGAACTCGGGAAGCTCGGCGTGGAGAAAGGGCTCATGACCCTGGTGGACGAGGCGCGGCAGGGTGAGCTGCTCGACGGGCTGCGCGGGCACCTGATCAAGGCCAACCATGCCAGCGGCGGCAGCGCGGGCAACAGCATGATCGCGACGGCCCAGTTCGGCGGGCCGACCTTCATGACCTGCAAGGTTTCCGGTGATGCCGACGGCGACCTGTACCTTGCAGATCTCGAGTCTGCGGGCGTAGACCATCCGCTCAAGGGCCAGCGCTGCGGCGGCACCACCGGCAAGTGCCTCGTCCTGATCACGCCGGATGCCGAGCGCAGCATGAACACCTACCTGGGTGTTTCCGAGACGCTGTCGGTGGACGAGCTGGACCCGGACGCGCTCGCCGCCTCGGAGTACCTGTACATCGAGGGCTACCTCGTGACCTCGCCCAGCGGTCGGGCCGCCGCCATCCGCGCGCGGCAGCTGGCCGAGGCCGCGGGCGTGAAGGTGGCCATCAGCTTTGCGGACCCGGGCATCGTCGCGCACTTCCGCGACGGGCTGGCTGAGATGGTCGGCGACGGCGTGGATCTCGTCTTCGCCAACGGCGACGAGGCGCTCAAGTGGACCGGCGCGGACGACCTCGCCGTGGCCGTGGAGCGCATGAAGGCCACGGCGAAACAGTTCGTGATCACCCGCGGCGGCGACGGCGCGCTCTGCCACGACGGGCAGGATGCACACGAGATCCCCGTGCACAAGGTGCACGCGGTGGACACCAATGGCGCCGGCGACATGTTCGCCGGGGCCTTCCTCTACGCGATCACCCGCGGCGAGGACTTCCCGACCGCCGGCCGCTTTGCCAGCCTGGCCGCCGGCAAGGTGGTGTCGCAGTACGGCCCGCGGCTGGAAGCGCAGGAGTACACGGCGTTGCGCGAGGAGTTCTTCGGCAATTAGAAGAGCGCGTACTGCGCGTCCACCACCTCGGCGAAGGACGTGCCGAGCTGGTGGAGCATGCCGTCGGCCACCGGCGCCAGCTGGCGGTCGATGTAGTGCTGGTAGTCCAGCGGGGCACGCGGGTCGTCAGCGGGTTCGGCGCCGGCGGTGGTGATGACGTAGCGCACGGCGCCGCCCCGGTGCGGCTTGCGCAGGCCCCGCTCGACGGCGAGGCGCGCGGCCTGCACGTGCGGCGGCACGTTGCGCTGGTAGTCGTCCAGGCGCCGGCGCAGGCGCTTGCGGTAAACGAGCTGGTCATCGCGCTCGCCTGCGCGCACGGCGGCCGCCTCGGCCCGCAGCCACTCCTCCCACGGTTGCTCGCGGAAGATGCGGCCGTAGAGTTCCTCCTGCACCTGCCGGGCGAGGCGCGTCCAGTCCGAGCGCACGTTCTCGAGACCCTTGAACACCAGGCGGTCGCCGCCAGCGCCATCCGCCACCAGGCCCGCGTAGCGCTTCTTGCTGCCCTTCTCCGAGCCGCGCACCGTGGGCATGAGGAAGCGCCGGTAGTGCGTCTCGAACTCCAGCTCCAGCCGGGATTCCACGGCGAACTCGGCCGCCAGCGTTTCCCGCCACCAGTCATTGAGCGTACGCTCCAGCTCGCGCCCGGCGGCCTCGGCGGCCTCATCGTCTTCCGCCTCTTGGATCCACACGAACACCGAGTCCGTGTCGCCGTAGATCACCGTATGGCCCGCGACCTCGATGCGGTCCTTCGTGCGGTTGAGAATCTCGTGGCCGCGCAGGGTGATGGAGGCGGCGAGGCGCGGGTCGAAGAAGCGGCAGCCCGGCGAGCCGAGCACGCCGTAGAAGGCGTTCATGATGATCTTGATGGCCTGCGACAGCGGCGCATCGGAGGCCCGCTTGGCCGCGTCGCGCTGGGCCCAGAGCTGCTCGATGAGGTCCGGCAGGATGTGGCCGTCGCGGGCGAAGCGCACACCGCGGAAGCCGGGCACGGCGGCGGACTCCGGCAATTCGGGATCGGCCGCCAGCACCAGGCCGAGCGGGTCGATGTTGAAGGTGCGGATGATGCTCGGGTACAGGCTCTTGAAGTCCAGCACCAGCACATGGCGGTAAAGGCCGGGACGCGAGTCGAGCACGAAGCCCCCGGGCGCATCCGGCGCCGTACTCGCCGCCACCGGCGCCACGAAGCCGCGGCGGTGCAGCCGCGGCAGGTAGAGGAAGTCGAAGGCTGCGACCGAGCCGCCGGAGCGGTCCGCCGCCAGCCCGGTCAGGTTGCTGCGCGCCAGGCAGAACTGGATGAGCCCGGTCTTCTCAAGGATCCAGCTCACCAGCTCGCAGTCGCGCAAGTTGTAGTCCACCAGCCGCTCCCGGCCCTCCCGGAACAGCCGGCCGATCTCCTCGCCCCGCTCGGGCCCGCGCAGGAGCTTGCCCTCGCCGAGCAGTTCCTTCGCCACGTTGTCGAGCGCAAAGCTCTCGAAGCGGTAGAACGCCGCCCGCAGCCACTCCGGCCCGTCGATCACCAGCCGCCCGGTCACCTGCAGCGCGTGGCGCTCGCCATCGTCGTCCAGCGGCCGCCAGTGCGACGGCCGGCCGTCGCGGCCGAGCGTGAGGGACACGCCGAGCCGGTCCGCCAGGCGCTGGAGGAAGCGCAGGTCGAAGTTGATCACGTTCCAGCCGGTGATCACGTCCGGGTCGTAGGCGGCGAGCCAGTCGAGGAAGGCGAGGAGCACCGCGCGGTCCGTCGGGAAGGCCTGTACCACGGCCTGCCCGGTCCCGGGCCCGCGCAGGAACACCCGCCGCTCCTCCACCCCGCCCGGCCCGGTGCCATGCGCGGCGATGGAGTAGAGCTCCAGTCCCTCCATGGCGGTCTCGATGTCGATGGAGGCGATGCGCAGCGCCGGGCGGTAATCCGCCGGGCGCAGCCGGGGAGACTTCATGACCAGGTGGCCGTCCATGCGCTCGACCGCCCCCTCCAGCGTGGCGGCGCCAGTGATGAAACGCTCCATCAGGTAGCGGTCGGCCGGGTTGAGATCGGCTTCCAGCGGCTCAAGCCCCGCGTCAAGGAGCCGGCGCGAGGCCTCCCGGGCCTGGCGGTGCGCAGGAAAGTAGAGCGCGCGCACCGAGCGTCGCGAGAAATCGCGCAGCCCGGGCTCGCTGGAAGTGAATCCTCGCTCACCTGCCAGCAGCCGCTCCGCCTTGGGCCACTGCTCCGCGGGGAGAAAGAAAACGCTCTGCTCTCCGGTGATGTGGGCACAGAGCGATCCATCTGCCGTGGCAAACCAAAGGTCAATCGCGACCCCGCCCGCAACATCTCGCCACTGGCGGGACAACAGGCAACCGGTGAGTTGCCGGGTCACGCCGGGAGCAAGACGTTCCCGCGGGAACGCTTTCTAGTAATAAATAGCAGCGCCTCTAACATCCGCACGTTATATCGCCGACCGCCAGAAAAGACGAATTGTAAGTGTCGCTACGGCGACCCGCTTCAGGCTATTGTCGTGCGGTAATTCCGTACGCTTAGGTACTATCGTGGAATCGGTCAGCGTCAACAAGTTCAGAGACAACCTGAAAAGCCTCATTGAGCAGGTTGTCAGCCGGCACGAGCCGCTCAAGGTCACGCGCCGCGCCGGGGAGGCCTTCGTGGTGATGAGCGCCGAAGACTGGGAGCGCGAGCAGGAAACGCTGCACGTACTGCAAAGCAAGGCGCTCATGCAGCAGATCGGCGAGTCACTGCAGACGCATACCCGCGGTGAGGGCTACCGGCCAACCGACGAGCAGCTGAATGAGATCACTGGTCTTTGAGGGGAACACCCGGGAGGCCTACGAGACCCTGCGCGAGAAGGACAAGCGGCTGCACAAGGCGCTCTGCAAGCTACTGAGGGAAATGCTTCGGTCAGAAGACCCGTCCCCAGGCCTCGGCAAACCCGAACCGCTCAAATACAACCTCACCGGCCTGTGGTCGCGGCGCCTGTTGCAGCGGGACCGGCTGATCTACCGCTTCGACGAGAAGGCCATCTACGTCTTCGCCATCGGTGGCCACTACGGTCAACGCTGACTTCCGCCCCCTCGCCCACAGCAGCGACCTGACCTCCATTACGCCAACCGGGCGCCGTTCGGAACGTCCGATTCCGGGCTGACCAGCACTACGGCACCATCCTCGCGGTGCACACCGGTCACCAGGCACTCGGAGATAAAAGGGCCGATCTGCTTGGGCGGGAAGTTGACGACAGCCAGCACCTGCTTGCCGAGCAGGGCTTCCTTTACGTAGAGGTTCGTGATCCGGGCGCTGGAGCGCTTGATGCCGATCTCATCGCCGAAGTCGACGCGCAGCTTCCAGGCCGGCTTCCGGGCTTCCGGGAAGTCCTGCACTTCGACGATAGTCCCGACCCGCAGTTCGACCTTTTCAAAATCGGCCCAGCTGAGCGGCGTTGTCGTCATTTCTTCCTCCGCATCCCGCTGCCCAGGGCAAGACCCACTGCAATACCGATAGCCAGACCCGCCCCCGTGTTGTCCATCGCCGCGCCCAGGGCAAGGCCGAGGCCGATGCCGATCGCGAGCCCGGCACCGACCGCGCCGGAATCGCGCTTCTCATTCGGCTCTGATGCCATATCGCCCCCCGTTAACGCCAGTACATGCTGAAGCTTTATCCTACCACTGGATCAGGCTACGACCCCAAAGGCGACCGACCGTGCACTGGAAGCACCCACGACCAAACCCTCCAACCTAGGCGATCCCCCTGCCGGCTACCCGCCTGGGGAACATCAGGCGTTACAGCCGGCAGTATGGCCAGCTGGCTACGAGCGAGGCGCCTGGTGACCTGACCCAAGCGGTGCATTACCCACGAGCGAACTGTGGTTGCCGGCCGCCGCGCAGGTCATCGGAAAGCGTCTATAGCCGCACGCGGGAGGTCGGCGACGACGGTGAGTAGGTCAACTCACCTGTCATCGGCGCGTACGCTCCGCGGCCTTTTCGATACGCACGGGAATGGATTTGAAGGCCGGTGTCTGGCTGCGCGGGTCTCGCTCCCGGGCGGACAGGCAATTGGCTTCCGGGTAATAGGCAAGCACATTTCCGGGAGGTAGATCGAATGGTCGCACAATCGCTCGGCGCATAACGCCGTCGCGGGAATACACGTCCACCAGACTTCCGGATTCCAGCCCCATGGCCTGCATGTCTTCGGGGCAGAGGAGCACGGCCCTTCGTTCCGCACCGTACCGATAGCTGTCCGTTTCTTCGTAAATGATGCTGTTGAACTGCCCCTCGCTGCGCACCGACGCCAGCAATAAGGGATACGTCTCCGGCACCGTACACGGTGGCAACGAACGAACACGGAAACGCGCCCTGCCGTCGCTGGTCCGAAAAACAGGGCGGTGCAGCGTGCGACCGCTAACATGAAACTCCCGCCGTGCTACGGCAATGTCCGCCAGTTCCTCCATGCCGGGAACGGTCCGCGAGATGGTCTGGCGGATGCGCTCATGGTCGCCATAGGCCGCAAAATCCGCAGGGTGATCGGGCAGTAGACGGCTGCCGAGATCGGCAAGGATCGCCACCTCGGAACGAACGTTGGGCAGGCGGCGGATCCCGCCATCGCTCAGGCGCACATAGTTGAACATGGATTCCTGGGTGGTGGGCTGAGGCTCTTCGTCGCGAGCCGTGACCGGGAGCACGAGCACTTCACCGTCGTCAACACCATGGAGATGGCCCTGGTTGAGGGTTGTGGTCAGGAACAGCTTGAAGGGGATTCGGTTAAGGGCGGTTGATGCCCAGGCGCTATCGGGTGTTGCCGCGTAGAGGTTACCTCCCATAACAACAGCGGCGTCTATGGCACCGGCGTGAGCCGCCTCCAGCCCCGCCATGGTGTCCAGCCCGCGCCCCACCGGGAGCTTGACGCCGAGCTCGGACTCCAGACGCTCGAGGACGTCCGTCGCTAGCACAGGCTTTACGCCAATGGTGCCGATACCCTGCACGTTGCTGTGCCCGCGCAGCGGCAACAGCCCCGCATGGCGCCTGCCAACCATCCCGCGCAGCAGCGCGAGATTGGCGATATACTCGACGTTGTCACAGCCGTGACGGTGATGCGTCATACCCATGCCCCAGGCGAATACCGCCGCATTGGCCGACGCGTAGCAATCCGCTACCACTTCGATAGCCTTCCGCTCCAGACCGCAGCATGCGAGCAGCGCCGCCCAGGACGTCTCCTCGAGATCGGCACGAAAAGCCGGCCAGTCACGACAGTGACGCTCGATGAACGGCCTGTCGATGGCATCACGCTCCAGCAATGCCTTCGCGATGCCCTTGAACACGGCGATATCGCTGCCGATACGCGGTTGCAGGTAGTGCGAAGCGATATCGCTCCCCCCGGCAATCATGGACCGGGCGCTCTTGGGCACCGCAAAGCGGACAAGGCCCGGCTCCCGGGCGGGGTTGATCACAATGACCATGCCGCCGCGCTGCCGGCAGGCGAGCAACTGGTGAATGAAGCGGGGATGGTTGGACGCCGGATTGGCGCCGATCAGAAACACCAGATCACAGCCGGACAGGTCCGTCAGCTCCACCGTCGCAGTACCTGTGCCCACGGTTGAATCGAGACCGACACTGGTTGCCTGGTGGCAATAGTAAGAGCAGTTGTTGACGTTATTGGTGCCCCAGCAACGCGCGAGAAGCTGCAGCAGGAAACCGGCTTCGTTAGAGGAGCGCCCGGAAGCATAGAAGAATGCCCGCCCCGGGTCGACGGCGGCAAGCCGGTCGGCCGCGCGTGCCATCGCCTCATCCCAGCAGACTTCACGGTAATGCTGCGCCCCGGCGTCCTTGTACAAAGGGTTGCCGAGACGCCCGGCGTGCTCGAGCTCATGGGGAGTCAGCTCCCGAAGCTCAGCGAGGCTGTGCCCGAATACCTCCGGAGGAATGGCAGGCTGGATGTCCGTCGACTGCGCCTGGACGCTCTTGTTGCAGACCGACGGGAACTCATCGAGCTCATTGGTCATGCCGCCGCGCTGGCCACCCATGCCCAGGCCGCAGGCCTTGCAGGTGTTGTTCGCGGTAAGTGCCTTTGCGGACCTACCCACGCCGATGCGCCTTACGGTGTTCAGCGTGTAGAGGACCTTCTTTACGCCACCACCTGCCAGTTCGCTCATAATTTTCTAACGTATTGCCATCTCGGGCCCGCCTCTAGCTTTCCGCACGCGGACGCCGCGCTGCCCACGCCTATTGACCCGTGGAAACTCCGTAAGAGCCCTGGGGCCGGGCAGCCTGTGCAGCGATTAGCGTATTTTCAAGCAAGCAGGCGATCGTCATCGGCCCGACCCCTCCCGGAACCGGGGTGATCGCACCCGCGACAGCAGCGGCCTCGTCAAAGTCTACATCGCCGACAAGTACAGCTTTGTCGCCCCGGGATATCCTGTTGATGCCCACGTCGATGACAATCGCGCCGGGCTTTATCCAGTCACCTTTAACAAGGCCGGGAACCCCCACCGCCGCGACAACGATGTCTGCCTGGCGGACAAGCTCCGGCAGATTGCGGGTCCGCGAATGCGCAAGCGTTACCGTGCAGCTTTCCCGCAACAGCAGCATAGCAACAGGCTTGCCGACGATGTTGGAGCGGCCGATAACGACGGCATGACAGCCCGCGATAGGCTCACTCGCAGCCTCGGTGATCAGGCGCATACATCCCCGCGGGGTGCATGGCACCAGCCCACGGCTATCACCGATCATGAGGCGGCCCGCATTGACTTCATGGAAACCATCAACGTCTTTCGCCGGGTCAATGAGGTCGAGCACACGGGTCTCGTCGATGTGTTCCGGTAGCGGAAGCTGGACAAGAATGCCGCTCACATCAGGGTCCGCATTCAAAGCCGCTATCTCGGTGAGAAGGTCCTGCTCACTGATCGATTCGCGGAAGCGTTTCACTTCACTGCGAAAGCCGACCTGCTCAGCACGCTTTTGCTTGTTCCGCACGTAGACTTGGCTGGCTGGATCCTCTCCCACGAGGATAACGGAAAGTCGCGGCGCCGTTTCCGGCGAGTACCCACAGTCCTGCAGACGCCGCGTGAGGTCGCTGCAGAGCGAATCAGCTATCAATTTGCCATCAATCAAGTTCATGTAGAAGTTCCCTGCCCTGGATCCGGGGGTGGACTACCGGTCAAAGACAACCGTGCGATTATTGCTCGCTAACATTACACGACCCTCCGCGTGCCACTTTGCTGCGCGCGCCAGGACCTGCGCCTCGACATTCTTGCCGACGGTGACGAGTTCTGTCGCAGCTGCAGCATGCGACACGCGGACGACATCCTGCTCAATGATCGGGCCCTCATCCAGGTCAGCCGTCACGTAGTGGGCCGTAGCGCCGATCAGTTTCACACCCTTGTCATAGGCCTGGTGGTACGGCTTGGCGCCCTTGAACCCCGGCAGAAAGGAGTGGTGGATATTGATCGCCCGGCCCTCGAGCTTTTCACAAAGCGAGTCGGAAAGGATCTGCATATACCTCGCAAGAAGCAGGAGCTCAGCATCGCGGTCCTCCATCACCTTGAGGATTCCGACTTCCTGCTCCGCCTTGGTTTCGGGGGTTACCGGAAGGTGGTGATAGGGCACCTCATACCATTCCGCGAGACCTTCCATGTCACGGTGATTGGACACTATCGCGACGATAGCCAGTGGCAGCTCACCGCTTTTCCAGGCGTTGAGCAGCGCGTTGAGACAGTGTCCCCACTTCGAAACGGCGATCACTGTACGCGGCCAATCGCTCTCCTTACGCAGCGACCAGTCCATGGAAAACTCCTCCGCCACGGTGGCAAAGGCGGCTTGCAGCGTTTCCAGCGTGTCCTTGCTCGCTGCCGGTGGGCACAGCACACTGCGCAGGAAGAACTGATTACCGCTCGGCTCGGTATGTTGCGCGGACTCTACGATGCTCCAGCCGCGTTCTGCGAAGAAGGTCGTCACCGCAGCAACAACGCCCGGGCGATCATCACAGCTAAGCCGGAGGATAAGCCGGTCCGGGGTCTGGTTCTTATTCATGACGTATCCGTAGTTCCTTCATTGACGTGAGAAGCGTTTGGGCTACCCCTTCATTCTGCTGCCGCTGGGGTCATACATCGGTCTCAGCGACGCAAGTGCCGGACAGCGCTCCCCCGCCACCAGAATTTCGAATTTCGAGCTTTCAAGCAGCTGCTTGTCGACACCATCGCCGCAACGAACATAACCGAGGCCCACGCTCGCACCCAGGCTGTGACCGTACATCGCTGAAGTCAGGTACCCCACCTCCTGCCCATCCATGAGTATGGGCTCGTTGTGATAGAGCATCGGCTCCGGGTCCTCCAACCGGAACTGCACGAGTCTTCGAAGAGGCTTCTCCACCTTGTTGATTCTGGCCCTGAGCGCGTCCGCGCCGATAAACCCGCCTGCCTTGTCGAGCTTGGAGGCAAACAGCAGCCCAGCCTCCCTCGGGTCATCATCGGAGCCTATGTCATGGGCCCACTCCCGGAAGGCTTTCTCAATGCGCAGGGAATTCAGCGCGTGGTACCCGCACAGCTTGAGCCCGCAAGGCGCGCCGGCTTCTCGCAGGGTATCGAATACCTGCGGCAGGAATTCTGTCGGCACGTAGAGCTCCCAACCCAGCTCGCCGACGTAGGAGATACGGAGCGCCTCCACCCTGGAGTAACCAATGTCGGCGGATCTCATCGTGCCGAAGGGATGACCAGCCGCCGAGAAGGACTGCCCGGAGACATCCTCCAGCAATGCGCGTGACCCCGGCCCCTGGACGCTGAGCACGCCCCAGGAAGCCGTGACATCGGTGACCGTAACGAACTGGTCTTTGCCGATATGCTGCCGCAGCCAGTGAAAGACGTGTGAATGCGTGAACGCTGCAGTGACCACAAGAAACTCGTTCTCGGCCATGCGCGTGATGGTCAGGTCAGCCTCGATGGTGCCGCGGGGGTTGAGCCATTGCGTGTAAACAGCGCCTCCGACCGGCACGTCCACCTCATTCGTACTGATCCAGTTCAGGTAGGCGCATGCATCTCTTCCCTGCACCAGAAACTTGCTGAAAGCGCTCAGCTCAAACATTCCCACCCCGTTACGCACAGCGAGGTGCTCGTCGCGGGAATATTCAAACCAGTTCTGCCTGCCAAAGCTGTATTCGTATTCCGGTTTAACGCCCTCGGGCGCATACCAGTTCGGACGCTCCCAGCCAGCCGCCTCGCCCATACAGGCGTTCGCGGCAAGCAGACGGTCATGCAATACAAGACGCTTTACGCCTCGTGCAGAGTTCCATTGCCGGAATGGCCAATGATTCTGGTAGCCGATGCCAAGCGATTCAACGATCCGGTCTTCGAGGTATTTGCGGTTGCTCTGAAAAGGCATGAACCGCCGTAAATCACTGTCAAAAAAGTCGCGGGGGCTGTGGCCGTCAACGATCCAGTCCGCGAGAGCCTTGCCGGCACCACCGGCAGAGAGGATCCCGAGGGAATTGAAGCCGGCTGCGACAAAGTATCCGGGAACGTTGGGAGATTCGCCCATAATGTAGTTGTGATCGGGGGTGAAACTTTCAGGTCCGCAGAAAAAGAGCTGGATGCCCGCATCATAGGATGCGGGAATACGGCCCATGGCGCGTTCCAGGTAGGGCATGAGCCGTTCCCAGTCAGGCGGCAGCTCATCAAAGCAGAATTCTTCAGGAATTTTGGGGACCTTCCACGGTGCTGCCGTGTCTTCAAACAGACCGATCATCAACTTGCCGGTTTCTTCACGGTAGTAGGCCTGGTTTCCCGGATCGCGGAGGATCGGCAAGTCGGCACGGACGCCCTCAAGGCTGTCGGTGACGAGGTAGTAGTGTTCTGCTGCCTGGAGAGGAACAGAAACGCCAGACCGCTCACCGAACTCCCTGGCCCACATGCCGGTGCAGTTCACCACGACGTCGGTGCGTATCGTGTGCTCGCCGGTCTTCACACCGACCACCCGGCCATCCTCAATGAGGATTTCATCGACCACGGTACCTTCAAAGAGCTTCGCGCCACCCGCGCGCGCACCTTTGGCCAGGGCTTGTGTCGTGTCTGTCGGGTTCGCACGACCGTCGTGGGGAAAATGAAAGCCGGCGATAATGTCATCCACGTTGGCCAGCGGCCAGAATTCCTTTACGTCCGCGGGCGCAAGCTCCCTGGACTCAACACCGAAAGAGCGGGCGACATCACATCCCCGCCGCATCTCTTCTACCCATTCGGGGCTGCTGGCGATCTGAATAGATCCGATCTCGCTGAAACCTGTGGCCTGACCGGTCTCTTCCTCCAGGCGGGCATAGAGGTCGCGCGTGTACTTGGCGAGCCAGGTCTGATTCTCCGTCGACCGCAGCGTCGTGATAAGACCAGCCGCGTGCCAGGTGGTCCCGCAGGTAAGCTGCTTCCGCTCAAGAAGCACCACGTCGGCGACGCCGCGCTTGGTCAAATGGTAGGCAACACTGCAACCGATGATTCCACCACCGACAATCACCACGGAAGCCGTGGCTGGAAGCTCCTTGGGCATGTTTTCCTCGTATGAAGCGGCGCATTCAATTTTCTTTCAGGTGAAATTTATCGCATCATTTTCACTTTTGCGCAACAGCTGGGCGCCAATAGTGAAAATTTTATTGTGGACTTACGTCGCTCTGGTCAGGACGAGCGCTGCACGCCGCCCCTGAATGCTTTGTGCGCCCGGTGCTGCAAACAGAAAAAGCCGCCAGGCGGCGGTGGCACCGGCCCCGCGAAGCATGGCACCGCAACACTAATTCGGTGTGGTGGCGCGCCGGAACTAGTACGAAGGGGGTGTAATGCACCAGACGACGGTGGTGCGCGTCGGACCCGGATTGCGGTAGCTGTGCTTCAGCGTGCTGGGAAAGGAAAAACTGTCGCCCTCGCGGAGGGACTGCACCTCGCCGTCTATGGAGATTTCGAACTCTCCCTCAATGACGATGCCGCACTCTTCTCCTTCATGCTGGTAGGGTAAATCACCGGAGCCCGCGCCGGGCTCAAAGGTACACCACAAAACCTCCAGCTGACTGATGGAACGGGTGTTCAAAAGAAAGTCCGTTACGCCCGTGCGGAAGTTCAGCTCCAGGCGATTCCCGGACCTGACAACAAAGCGGCTGGAGTCTTTCGCATGGCCATCACCCTGATGAAAAAACCAGGCCACATTGACGTCGAGTGCATGGCTTATCTCGAAGAGAACCTTGATCGTGGGCGAGGAGATATCCCGCTCGATCTGGCTTAGATAACCGATAGAGATGCCCGTTGCTTCAGACATCTCTGCGAGGGTCATCTTTTTCGCTTTGCGCAGCCGACGGATCTCTTGACCTACAAGATCCCCTTCCGAGTGACCGGGCGCACGGGCACCCTCCGGCATGGTCGCCAAATCTTTCACCGCAACAACTATCTCATCCCCGGGGCGTTGCGATGATGTCATAGGCTCAGCGTTCCATCAATAAACCGCGCACCAGCCTCGATAGCAGGGGGCAAAGGCAACCACCGCTTCTTAGCCCCACGCTGAGCGCGGGGCGAAGCGTACTTGTCAGAAGTCCTTGCGCAGAGACACGCCCCACCACTCCGGCCGCCCCTGCGCCTGCAGGTTGCAGCCACACACCTGGGACAGGTCAAAGCCAATGACGTCATAAACCTCGTCGGTAATGTTGCGCCCGAATACATCGATCCGCAGATCGCCCTCCGCGTTCAACCAGCTCAGCCTGGCATTCCACACCGTCCAGGAATCGAGCGTAGTGGCATCGTAGTTGGTGAGGTTATGCCAAACTTCATCCTGGTAGCTCACGTCTACCTGCAGCGAAAGCTCCCCGTCGGCAACCCGCATCGGGAAGTAGTACTTGGCCATGGCAGAGGCAGTCCATTCGGGTGCGAAGGTTGTCTCGACATCCTCCGTACGATTATCAAAGGGCACATCCTCTACTTCATTGTCCTGGTAGCCTGCGGCGATCATTACATCAAAGTTCGACGTGACGGATGCGGTCAAATCGAACTCCGCCCCCATGATGGTTGCATCGGCATTGACGATCTGATTGGCAATACCGGTCCAGCGGGACGCCTGGTAATCCTCGTAGTCGTAGTAAAAGGCCGCCGCATTGAACCGGACCTTTCCGCCCAGCCAGGTCGACTTCATACCAAGCTCGTAGCTGATGAGCGTTTCCTCATCGTAAGGAATCTCTTCGTCAAGCAGCGTTGCCGCCCCCGCATTGAAGCTGCTCGCCTTTACACCCTGGCTGATGCCACCGTAAACCAGCAGATCGTCCGTAGGACGGTACTCAAGCTGCATCTTCCAGGTCCAGAGGTCTTCATCAATCGAGTCCTGGTAGAGATCCCGCGAGAATCCGGGGAAAGGTATCGCCGGCTCATAGTCCCAGGCCAACGGGTCGCCGTCGTCATTCGGAAACACGAAGAGCACTTCAAAATCGTAGTCCTTCTCTTCCTTTGTGCCGCGCAGGCCCGCGATGACAGACCACTGCGGTGAGAGCTCATATTCCACCTGCCCGAACAGTGAATAGGATCGCGTTTCCATCGCTGCAACACGCGGCTGATCCCAGGAGGGTATGTGGAAAGCACTGTCCGGAAGGGCTCCAATACCGTGGACACTCTCATTGTCGATACCGAGGAAGTAGGCGCCTGCCACCCACGTCAGCGGTCCGTTCACGCCATCCAGCCTGAGTTCCTGAGTGAAGGATTCGGTCTCGGCCTCACCAATCCAGAAAAACTGGTTAACGGGAGCCGCCTCAAGATCGAGCCCGAACTTTTTGTCGAAGTCCTTGTAGTCGGTTATCGACGTCAGGGTAAAGGCGTCAAAATCGTAGGTGAAATTGACCGTCAGGCCGTAGGTCTCATAAGTATTGAAATCGTCGAAAGCATAATCACTCGACGTGGTGAAGTCGCTTCCATCAGGGTCCAGATAACCGAAGAAGTCGCGACCGGGTACCGGACGCGTGACATCTTCGGGGTCGTTGTCAAAGGTGCCGTTAGCACACCCTACTCCAAGCACGAGCGCTTCGCAGGTCTCGTCAGGCCCCGGGTAGACCGTGTTGACCTGGTCGCCGGCCGCATTGAATACCGACATCGACGGCACCTGCTGGTAGGGGCCGATTGAGCCTTCCGTTTCCGCTCCGACCGCAGTCAGCAGCAGGGTGCCGCGGTCTGTCACGTCGAATTCCAGGTGGCCGCGGAGCGCCCAGGAGGTCTGCCCGGCGAGGTCATCCCCGGCGCCGGGCAGCGTCACGCTGTTCAGCGCGTCCTGGAATTCAGGCGGAACAAAGGTCTCGTTGGGATAAACGTTGTCCAGGAAACCGTCGAAGGAGTGATACAGACCCGAGAGCCGCCCCCGCACACCGTCGCCAAGAGCGCCACTGACCGCACCTTCGATCCGGGTTTCATCGTAAGAACCGTAAGAAAGATCAAGGAATGCCTCAAACTCTTCTGTCGGCCGCTTGCTCAGGAAGTGGACCAGGCCACCGGTCGCATTCCGCCCGAAGAGAGTTCCCTGCGGCCCCTTCAGAACTTCGACGCGATCGACATCGAACATCGAAAAGGTCTGGCCTTGCTGCATGGCCACGTACCCTTCGTCAATGTACACCGCGATCACCGATTCTACGTGATCATTGAAATCATTCTGAGTCACGCCGCGGATGGTGAACTGTGACATCTGGCCAGCGTAGCTGCCGGACACCGCAACATTAGGTGTCATCTTCGCGATATCAATACTGTCATTGAAGCCGAAATCCTTCAGCTGATCCCCGGAGAACGCGGAAATGGCAATGCCCACATCCTGAATTGACTGTGAGCGCTTTTGTGCGGTCACGGTCACCTCCTCCAGCATCCCCGAAGACCGAGTGGCCTGCCCCTCCTGGGCAGCGGCCACCTGCGGCAGGGTCACCGACATCGCTACAGCGGTGACCAGCAGTCGAGGATTGAAAGCTGGCACCGCGGAAGGGCCCGGCAATAGGTGGTGCTGCTCTTTATTCGTCATGTCGATTACCCCTCTTTTTAGGCAGAGTCCCCCTGCGGCGGGGTAGAAAACCCCGCCGTAGGTCGGGTTAGCGTTGTGTTACGTTAGGGTCAGCTCGTGCTCGCGGCAGCCCTGAGTTCCGCGGTTCGCGCCTCATCGATCAGCATGGTCTTCGGATCGATATGTACGCCGTAGACCTCGCGTGCTTTGTCGATGGAGATGTACTCGTCCAGTACATCCTCAAGAACCGCCTTTTCCGGACGCTGCCGCGGGTCACCCCAGCCGCCGCCACCGGTGCTCTCGAACATGAACATCTCAGCGGGACCGAATTTGTGGGAGGCCAACAGCGGGTTCTTCCAACTGCTTTCGTCGAGAGATTTGCCGCCGATGACCTCTGAACGCCCATCGGGGAAAAGGTGGTAGGCACGCTGAACCGCGGAGCGTCCACCACCGGCAACGCCGGGGCTGCCCTCCCGCGTCCGGGCGGTTTCCATGCCCAACTCACCACCATTCAGGAAGCGCACCTTGAAGATAGCGCCGAGGCCGCCCCGGTGCTTGCCCGCACCCGCCGAGTCCTTGCGCAGCTCGAAGGCCTCGTAGGCGATAGGGAAGAAGAGCTCGGCACTCTCGGCAGGCATGTTCATGCAGTTGCCCAATGGATCCATCGTCACGCTCATGCCGTCCGCGTAGGGCGTTCCACCCCAGCCGCCAGCAGGCAGATCAGAAAATACATCGATATCGCCTTCTGGAGTCGTGCAACTGGACACAAACCAGTTCGCTTCAGAGCAGGTCGAGCCGGTCACACGCTCGGGGACGGCCTGAGCCAGGGCCTGCCAAACGGCGCTGGTTATCTTCGCAGCGGTGAGGGTGGTACAACCGATGGTCGGCGCAGGCCACTTGCAGTTCAGCCAGCAGCCTTCAGGCAGCTTCACCGTGATGGGGTTAAACATGCCCTGGTTCTGCGGCGCATCGGGCGCGAGGAAGAACTGCAGCGAGTAAAGCGCGGAGGAAATTGTGTTGGCCGCCGGGCTGTTAATAGCGCCCGCGCATTGCGGATCGGTACCTTCAAAATCAAGCTCAATGTCGCTATCGCTCACGGTGAGCTTCACTTTGATTTTGACGGGATCATCGGTGACCCCATCGGTGTCCGCGAAGTCCTCTGCCTCATAGACACCATCCGGGATAGTCCTGATCGCCTCACGAATCATGCGCTCGGTGTAGGCCTGAATGTGTTTCATCGCCAGTCTCACCGTGTCCGCCCCGTAGCGCTCACAGGCGCGCTGAATCTCCTGCTCTGCGGCTTTCAGGCAGCCCAGGTGCGCCTGCAGGTCACCCTTTACGAAATGGGGCGTCCGGGTATTGTTAAGCATGATGCTAAGTACATCCTCGTTGACCTTTCCTTCGCTGTACATCTTCAGGGGAGGCAACCGCAACCCTTCCCCGGCGATGTGAGTACCGAAAGACTGCCCGCCTGCACCGCCACCGCCAAGGTCCATCCAGTGGCCGCGGCTCACGGCGTAGCCCATCAACGTATCGCCGAAGAAGATCGGCATGATGAACGAGATATCGTTAATGTGCGTGCCCCCGCGGTAGGGGTCATTCACAATCAGAACGTCGCCCTTGTTGACGTTGGTTGCGCCAAAGGTGTTAATCGCTTCCTCGGCACTGAACTTCATCGCGGCCAGGTGTATCGGGCAGTTGGCAGCCTGCGACAGCAGGTTGATATCAGCGTCATAAATGGCGTTGGAGAAATCCATCATGTCGGAGAGAATCGGCGAAAACGACGAGCGCTGCAGCACCGTCGACATACGGTCACTTGCATACTCGAAGATGCTGCGAAGTACTTCAAAGGTGATCGGGTCAAGCCCGGAGTCCATATCAAACAGTGCTGGATGATTCATCTGCTGCCTCCTCTCCGCTCAGTTGAGGGTAATGACCAGTGAGCCACGCTCGTTGACGACACCTTCCGAATCGGGAGGTAGTACGGCACAGGCGTGATCGTATTCAATGATGCAGGGGCCGGAGAGCGGCTTGTCGGCGCCGAGGACATCACCGTCATAAACGGGACAGTTGATCCACTCGCCGTCGAAATAAACTTCCCGCTCACCTTTGTTAATTTCTGCCCCCTCGACCTTCTCCATATCAAGGAGGGGGGGAGAGGTCATCTTGCCAACCGCCGTAACGCCCAGAGAAACGAATGCCGGCGCAAAATCGTCTGAACTGACACCGAACTCCCGTTCATGCGCCTCATGGAACGCCTGTTCAATCTTCGGGAGCTCGGAGCTGCTGATTTTCCCGCTTTCCACTTCAACATCGACCTCGTAGGACTGACCCACATAGCGCATCTGGGCCGAGCGCTGAATCTCGATATCGGCTTTGGAAGTAACGCCCTGCTCGGCCAGTACGGCGACCGCTCGCTGCTCAAGCTCGTCGAAGATACTGTTGATTTTCTTGATGTCAGCCTCAGCCACTGGGGTGTAATAGAACGCTTCAAGGTCCTGCCGCAGGTTCATCGCCGTCGCGCCGAATGCCGAGGCAACGCCCGCGAACGGGGGAACAATGACTCTCGGAATATTCATTGACTGCGCCACGAACGCAGCGTGCAGGGCGCCGGCACCGCCAAAACTTGCAAACACGAAGTCCCGCGGATCGCGACCACGCGATACCAGCATTTTCTTTACCGCCTGCGCCATGTACTCGCAGCCGATCCTGATCATCCCTTCCGCGGTCTCGAGCATGGAGAGGCCTATCTGTTTCGACAGACGCTCCATTGCTTTCTCAGCGGCAGCGATGTCCAGGTTCATCTTGCCTCCCAGCGTGTGCTCGAGGCGCCCCAGGATGAGATTGGCATCGGTGATCGTCGGTTCGGTCCCCCCCCGGCCGTAGCAGACCGGGCCCGGCTCGGACCCGGCGCTCTGCGGACCCACCCGCAGCGAACCGCCCGAATCCACCCAGCCGATTGAGCCGCCGCCCGCACCGACACTGTGAATGTCCAGCATCGGGACGATAACGGGAACCTCCCACTCGAGTTCGTGATTCCGGGTAATCAGGCCCTTCCCGTGCTCGACGATCGAAACGTCGAAACTGGTACCGCCCACGTCCGAGTGGAGGATTTTCTCAAACCCGCCGTGCTCCGTGAGATAACTTGCGTAGGCGACACCGCCGGCCGGCCCGGACTCGAGCATGTCCTCGGGGTGCTGGCGCGCCAGGGAGGAAGACATCACGCCACCGCTGCTCTTGAGTATCAGAAGAATCCCGCTGAAATTGTACTTGCCCAGCCTCGCCTCGAGATCGTCGATGTACTTCGCCATAACGGGCATGAGGGCCGAGCGGATGGCGGTTGTTGTAAAGCGGCCATGCTCGCGAAATACCGGGCGCGTCTCGTGAGAGGTCACTACGTGGATGTCGGGGCAGTACTCCTTGAGAATGCGAGCGGTCTCAAGCTCATGCTCGCCGTTCTTGTAGGAGTTGATGTAGCCGATACCGACTGACTGAATACCGGAGTCCTGGATCTTCTCGGCGACCGCGCGGACTGCATCTGTGTCCAGGGGGCGGTCGATGCCGCCGTCCACATTTATCCGCTCAGGTATGGCAAAACGGAAACGACGCTTGATGATCGGCTTGGGCTTTTCCTGATAGGGATCATAAAGGTGCTGGCGGTGCTGCCGGCCGATTTCGATCGTATCGCGGAAACCTTCGGTAGTGATGAAAGCGGCATCGGGGTAACTGCGCTCGATCAGGGCATTTGTCGCCGTCGTCGTGCCATGCATCAAGTGGCTGATTTCGCCGATATCTATATCGGCCTGGTGGATAGCCTCGACAACTGCGATCGACCTGTCCTGCTTCGTGGTGAGTACCTTTGCCGTTACCTGTTGCCCTGTCTTTGCGTTCCAGGCGAAAAGATCAGTAAAGGTTCCACCAACGTCTACACCAACTCGCCACATTCGTCGTTATCCTCCGGAGTCGTCGCTATCCCGCTTTTCCAGGAACCCCACTGAATATTCATGAGAAAGTGAAATTCCCCTCGTCAGATTTCACCATTGTATAAATTTTGAGGTATGTCAATAGAAAGTTTTGCTGTGGCAACTGGACTACAGCGCAGAAGAAGGCACTCGCAGTGTTTGGCAGCTGGCTTCATGGTCCGAGGCAAAGCCGACCAGAACGGGCTAACAGTCACACTTTTTCAACTTGCCGGCCAAATTTCATCGGAGTGAAACTCCGCGTTTGAGTGAAAGATTCCGTCTCCCGGCAGCATGCGACAGCATCCAGCCTGTGAGATGCGCCAGGCCCTGACGCCTGCGCCGACCAAGCGAACCTTTCCCCGGGGCTATTGAGGCGGGCGAGCTGGAAGTAGCCCGTGGCGCTGCTCGCGGATGAAGGTCTTCAAGTGCAAGGCGAGGCCGACGCTTGCATCGCGTCGGGTGGCCCCCAGCCTGCTGACAAGCTCGATCGAGCGATCGCCGGAGAGCCCGCGCTCGCTGACGACGGTCAGCTTCCCGGCCCTCGCATGCTCGGCAATTTCGAGCCCGTCGGCCAGGGCAACGCCAAGACCCAGTCGCGCGGCCTCAATCGCCTGATAAGCATCCGTTACATACAGCGAGGCCATGCCTTCGGGTAGGTCCACACCCTCCTGGTGTGACCAGCGCTGCCAGTGGCGATGACGGTCGTGTATCAGAGGTAGCGTGAGAATTTCGGCCGGGCTTTTCGGTGCACCGAAGCGCGCCAGCAGTTCAGGACTGGCAACCGGCAACAGGTTCTCCCGATACAGCGTATCAATCCTGCGGGTCCGGGCGTCCATCGGGCTGCCGAAGGTCACGGCCAGGTCCAATGATTCAGGGAGCTCAGTAGAGGCCGGGGCAAGGTTGACAAGTTCCAGTTCGATGGTTGGGCGGGTGCGGCGAAAGCTTTCCAGCCCCCGCAGCAACCAGGTCATCGTCACCGACGGCGTGGAACCGATTCGGAGCCGAGCGTCTGCCTGGCCCTGCGCAACAACGGCGAGTGTATCGCCAAGGTCATCAAATACCTGCCCGAGCCTCGCGGCCAGCGTCCGACCGGCCGCGGTGAGCTGCAGCCGCCGCCCCTGGCGATCGACCAACTGTGCGCCCGCACGTTCTTCGAGAAGGCGAAGCTGACGACTGACAGCGCCATGGGTGACGCCCAGCTCCCGCGCCGCTGCCTGCAAGGTACCGCAGCGTGCAAGCACCTCCAGATGCCGCAGCCCGTTCAGTGGCAACAGCCGGCGGTCCCGACTGCTGACTGCGGCCGGCGGTGACCCCGACGAATTCACATCCACAACATCAGCTCACGCCTGTCTATTGTGAGTTTTACTGACAAAATATCAGAGAATAAATCGTTTTTATCAATATTTTTCTCCGATTAGTCTCCGGAAACGGTGAGCCGGAGACGCAGATCGATGCAAACGCTAC
Source organism: Pseudohaliea sp. (assembly GCF_040217025.1). GTDB lineage: Bacteria > Pseudomonadota > Gammaproteobacteria > Pseudomonadales > Halieaceae > Pseudohaliea. The sequence goes on from NZ_JAVJOA010000004.1 coordinate 20,882, forward strand.
TGACAGATGCCGATGACCGCCTTCAACCGCGATTAGTCATTGCGGGTCGATGGTGCGACGCCGAAGGAAGCGCCCGGTCCGCGGTGGTCAACCCCGCCACCGGCAGGACCATCGGTGAGTTTGCCTGCGCGGGTGGCGCCGACGCGATCAGGGCGGTGGATGCAGCCACCGCGGCGCTGGCAGAGTGGCGATCCCTCAGCGCACTGCAGCGGGCAGACCATCTGCAGCGCTGGTACGAGATGGTTTTGTCGAGCAGAGAATGGCTCGCCACTACGATCACCCTGGAGCAGGGCAAGCCGCTGAAGGAGGCACGCGCCGAAATTGACTACGCCGCCAGCTTCATACGCTGGTTTGCTGAGGAGGGACGCCGCATCTACGGCGAGACCATTCCGGCCGACGGCCCGGGAAGGCACCTTACGGTGAGCCATCGGGGCATCGGTGTCTGTGCGGCAATCACGCCGTGGAACTTCCCTGCCGCCATGGTTACCCGGAAAGCGGCACCCGCGCTGGCAGCCGGGTGCACGATGGTTCTGAAGCCCGCGGAGCAAACACCACTGACGGCGCTCGCCCTGGCGCGGCTGGCGCTGGAGGCCGGCATAGCACCAGGAGTGTTCAACGTCGTTACTGGACCACCGGTGGAAATCGGCGCGGTGCTGACCAGGGATCCGCGCATCCGAAAACTCTCGTTCACCGGTTCCACCGCCGTCGGCAAGAAACTTATGGAGGCATGCTCATCAACGGTAAAGCGCCTGTCACTGGAGCTCGGCGGTAACGCACCCTTCCTGGTTTTTGATGATGCCGATATCGAGCTGGCCGTTGAAAGCGCGATGCTCGCCAAGTTCCGCAATAGCGGCCAGACCTGCGTTGCTGCCAATCGTTTTCTGCTCCACGAGAGCATTGCCGACCGCTTCGTCAGCAGGCTTCTCCGCAGCATGGAAGGGCTGGTGGTCGGTCCCGGCATCGAGGACTCCTCCCGGCTCGGCCCCCTCATCAACGATGCAGCGGTCGGAAAAATCGAGCGACTTCTCGCAGACGCCACGGCGCGGGGCGCTGAATTGCGCACGGGCGGCAAGCGGCACCGACTCGGCCTCAGCTTTATTGAACCCACGCTGCTTGAGAGCGTGGACCCGCAAGCAGCAATCATGCAGGAAGAGGTCTTCGGGCCGGTGGTCCCGGTCACAACTTTCAGAGACGAACAGGAGGCCGTAGCGCTCGCCAATGCCACTGACTCCGGCCTCGCGGCCTATGTCCATACGCGGGACGTCAGCCGCTCACTGCGACTTCACGACGCGCTGGAGGTTGGAATGCTGGGGCTGAATACCGGCCTCGTGTCAAATGCCGCCGCTCCCTTTGGCGGCATCAAGCAGTCGGGGTTCGGCAGGGAGGGCGCTCGACAGGGCATTCAGGAGTATGTCGATACACGCCTGCTTTGCGTGGGCGGCGTCGACCGATGAGCAGCGTCATCTACCCGAGCACCAACCCCGCTGCAACCGAGCAGTGGCTGAGTCAGCGCGGTGAAGGCGTCTACGTTTTCGACGACAAGGGGAAGCGCTATCTTGAGGCGCTCTCCGGCCTCTGGTGCAACGCCCTCGGCTATGGAAACCAGGAACTGATAGAGGCGGCAAGGGAACAGATGCAGACCCTCGCCTATAGCCACCTCTTCGGCGGCCGCAGTCACGCACCGGCCATGAGGCTGGCGGAGGAGCTGGCGGCGGTTGTACCCGTGCGGTCTGCTAAGAGTTTTTTCGGTACCAGTGGCTCCGACGCCAACGATACGCACTGGAAGCTGCTTCGCTACTACTTCAACGCTATCGGGCAACCGCAACGCAGAAAGCTGATCGCCCGTGAGGGTGCCTATCACGGCGTTACCGTTGCTGCCGCAGCGATGACAGGGCTGCCCATTAACCACCAGCATTTTGATTTGCCCATGGAAGCGCTTGGCATCGTGCGCGCCCCCGGCATGCACTATTACCGGGAAGCGATGCCGGGCGAGTCTGAGCTGGATTTCTCCTCACGACGCGCGTCAGAGCTTGAGACGCTCATCGACCGCGAGGGCGCGGAAACCATAGCCGCCTTCATCGCTGAGCCCGTCAATGGCGCCGGCGGCGTCATCGTGCCTCCGCGCGGCTATTGGGAGAAGATACAGGCGGTGCTGCGCCGCCACGGTATCCTGTTCATCGCGGACGAGGTCATTACCGGCTTCGGCCGCACCGGCACGGCCTTCGGCTGCGCAACCTACGACATTGAACCGGACATGATGACTGCGGCCAAGGCCCTGACATCAGGCTACCTGCCGCTCTCTGCTTCGATTGTCCGCGGTGACCTCTACGAGGCGATGGTAGAACCTGCCGCCAACGTCGGCGCCTTCGGCCACGGATACACCTACTCGGGTCACCCTGTCAGCTGCGCAGTGGCGCTAGCAACGCTACGGATCTACCGCAGGGACCGGGTTTTTGAGCACGCGGCAAAAGTCGGACGCTATTTCCAGCGGCGGCTCGGTCGACTCTCGGACCATCCGCTGGTGGGAGACGTACGGGGCGTAGGGTTGCTGGGCGCGCTGGAGCTGATGGAAGATCCGGCGAGGAAAAAACCTTTCGCCGATAACACTGTCAGCCAGTTTATGCAGCAAAGCGCGATGCGCCATGGTGTCATCGTTCGCTCACTCGGCCCCACCATCGCACTCTGCCCCCCGCTCATCATCACGGAAGCGCAGGTCGACGAGCTTGTCGTCGCTCTTGAAGCTGCCCTCGACGACTCGCTCGAGTTCGCACGGCGCGGCGCCCGCTGAGGCGGTGCCGCGCCCTTCGAAGAATACTCAACCCGGATGCACACCCAGACTATGAGTCCCGCTTGGCAGAAGATGGATTGGAAAGACCCCCTCGGTCTTGAGCGACAACTCAGTGGCGAGCAGCTCATGATCCTGGAGAGTGCGCGCGCTTTTGCGCAGGAGGTTCTGGCGCCGCGAGTCCGGGCCGACTTTCGGTCCGGGGTTATTGACAGATCTATCTTCGAAGCCATGGGTAACCTGGGGTTCCTGGGATCCACCATCGACAGCTACGGGTGCGCGGGCGTTGACTATGTCAGCTACGGCATCATCGCCAGGGAAATCGGACGCATTGATTCAGGCTACCGCTCCATGATGAGCGTGCAGTCCTCGCTCGTGATGTTCCCGATTTACGCCTATGGAACAGAAGCGCAAAAGCAACAATACCTGCCAGGGCTTGCACGAGGAGAACTGATCGGCTGCTTCGGCCTCACCGAGCCGGATCATGGCTCTGACCCCTCCGGCATGACGACTCGAGCGCGCTCCGTCGAGGGCGGTTACCGGCTTTCAGGCACCAAGCAGTGGATCACCAACAGCCCCATCGCCGATGTGTTTATCGTCTGGGCCAGGCTCGACAGCGGGGATATCGGCGGTTTCATTCTGGACCGGGAGGCAGCTGGTCTCAGCGCGCCTGAGATCGACAGCAAGCTCGGACTCAGAGCGTCGATCACCGGTGAAATCGTGATGGAGAATGTCTTCGCCGGTCATGAAAGCCTTTTGCCCGGGGCCCGCGGACTCAAAGGGCCATTCGGCTGCCTGAATAACGCGCGTTACGGGATTGCCTGGGGCGCTCTCGGCGCGGCAGAGGCATGCTGGGAGGCAATGGAATCTCTGACGAGTGCCCCGTCATGCGTCACATGGTTAACCTTGAGGCAGTGAATACCTATGAAGGAACACACGATATTCATGCACTGATACTGGGCCGCGCGCAGACGTGCATTGCCGCGTTCTGACTGCACGCACAGCCACGACGCGCAATCACTTGCACATAACACTTTGTTCATGCAAGGAAGCAACGGCCGGGCCTACCGCCGCGGTTGACTGATACTCACCACGATCCGACAGGAGGCTGACCAGCCATGAAGACCAATATGTTAAGAGTGCTTGTGTTCCTGACTCTATCCGGTGCGGCTGAACTGAAGGCGAGCGAAGATACCGACGCGGCCTTCGACGCGCCTGAACAGGCGCACTGGCATCGGCAATCAGAAACGTGGTTCGTCTCGAACCTCGGCGGTGGAATCTCCTTGGAGCGGGACGGCTATGGCTGGATCACTCGACTAGACAAAAGCGGCAGGGTAGTCGATTCCCGCTGGCTCTCGGGACTTGACGCTCCCACCGGTATGGATTCCCGCGGAGGGCGACTCTACGTCGCGGACAGAAATAGACTGCTTGTCATCTCGATCGCCGAAGCATCAATCGAAAGCACCGTGCTTCTCCCCGAAGCTCGTTTCCCGAACGACGTGGCGGTTGACGGCAACGGCGCCGCCTACGTCTCGGACTTCACCGGTCACCGCATTTTCCGCGTGGCCGACGGAAAGGCAGAAGTCTTTCTCGACGACCCGGAGCTTCGCTACCCGAATGGTCTTCTCGTCGATGGGGACGAGTTGCTCATAGCAACCTGGGGGGAGATGCTGGATCCGTCTTCATTCGCGGTTTCGCAACCCGGAACGCTGCTCAAGGCGGACCTGAGCACAGGTTCCCTGTCAGCCTACGCTGACGGCCGCCCCACCGGGAGCATGGATGGTATCGTAAAGGTGGGCGAGTACATTTATGCAACCGACTGGTTAGCAGGCGCAGTGCTGCGTATTGCAGCGGACGGCGCCTTTACCCGGGTGTTGTCGGGCCTTGAGAATCCGGCTGACCTTGGCTATCGGCCGGACACACAGCAATTGATGATCCCCGAGATGGCAACCAACCGCGTCCTGATGCTTCATATTTCACCCTAGGCGGCATCGCGCCTTGTGAATCGCCGCACCGGAACGGTGGGCAGCAAACCTTCCTGGGATGGGGAGTCCTGGAGCCATGAACACCAGCTATTCAACGCAACCGCTTCACCCGAATGACCGGGCCGATTGGCAACCACTCTTCGAAGGCTATGCGGCCTTCTACGAAGTCCCCGTCTCAAAGGCGATCATTGATCGCGTCTGGAACTGGCTGCAAGAGCCGTCCCACCCCGTCGAGGGCCTGTTAGCAAGGGATAGCAAAGGCGTAGCACAGGGGCTGGTCCATTTCCGCGCATGCCCACGTCCTCTGGGCGGCTGCTACATCGGGTTTGTGGACGATATGTTTGTCAGCCCTTATGCGAGAGGCACGGGAGTCGCGGATGCGATGTTTGATGCCTTGGCAGAGATTGCGGCATGCCGGGCGTGGCCCGAAATCCGGTGGGTAACACAGCACTTCAACGACCGGGCGCGACGCTTCTATGATCGCTATTCATCAGGGCCGAGCGACTTCATCATGTACCGGTGGAATCAATAATCAGGTCAACAGCGACTCCAACCGCAGCGCCAGCGTCAACCCCCCGGTGCCCATGACTGGGTTTCCGCGCTTCACTACCGTAAGCTACCACCCCAAGGGCTTTCAACCTTGCACCGGGACCCCCCATGACCAAACCCGTCATCAAATCCGACCCCCTCTATCAACTCCTCCGCCAGGAGGACATCAAGGGCTTCAACGAGCAGCGCGACAAGCTGGATACGAGCCAGTTGAAGAGCGGCGACTACCGCGGCCGTGACCTGCGCAACATGAATGCCGCCGGGCTGGATTTCTCGGATTCCTACTTCCGCAACGCGGACCTGTCGGGCGTCGACTTCCGCACCACCAACCTCGAGGGAGCGAGCCTGCTGGACGCCAAGCTCTCGGGGACGTACTTCCCGGCGGAACTCTCCGCCGAGGAGATCCGCCTGTCGCTGGATACGGGCACCCGGCTGCGCTACCAACGCTAGCCGCGGGTCAGCCCTGGGCGAGCAAGTCACGGAGATCGATGATCGCCGCGTTGGCGCGGGCTAGGTAGGAGGCCATCACCAGGGAGTGGTTGGCGAGGAGGCCGAAGCCGGTGCCGTTCAGAATGAACGGGCTCCAGACGATGGCCTGGGTGCCCTCCAGCTCACGGATAATCTGCTGCACGCTCACCCGGGCGTTCTTCTTTTCGAGAATCTCGGCAAAGTCGATCTCCACCGCGCGCAGGAAATGAATGAGCGCCCAGGCGCTGCCGCGGGCCTCGTAGAAGACGTCGTCGATTTCGGTCCAAGGGGTGCGTACCTCCATTTCGCCCGGTGCAGCGGTGGACTGGGTAGCGCTCGCATCGCCGGCGAGGTCCGTGTTCAGGCGGCGCTGACCGACGCTGGCCACCAGCCGCTGCGACAGGCTGCCGAGGCGGGAGTTCACCGTTGTCAGCCATTCGCGCAGATTGTCGGCGCGGGCATAGAACTGCGCGTCGGCCTGCTCTTCGTCGACCAGGCGCTCCAGGTAGTTCCGGAAATACTTGAGCCCCTTGCGGTATTCCGACTCGGAGGGCGGCAGCAGCCAGCTGTCGGTCTGGAAGTTAAGGCGCGGCTCGCCGAGGGCGAGGTCCGGGTCTTCCTTGGACTGGGACTGGGAGCGGGAGAGAACCTCCCGGAAGGCCCGGCCGAGATCCCGGCTCTGGATGAGGACGCCGTATTCCCAGTGCGGCATGTTGTCGAGGTAAAGGCCCGGCGGCATACGGTCGTTGTAGAGAAAGCCGCCGCGCTTATCGAGGAGCGTATCGACCACGCCGATGAGCGTGGCGGTGGTGACTGCGCCGGTCACGTCGCTGCGGCCGGCGGGCACCAGTTCCGCCGTTTTCACCTTCACGTCGAACTCGGACGGCGCCACGCTCCAGACGAAACCGAGGATGATCACGATCACGGCGTAGATCGCCAGCAGGACACCGAGGAAGCGGAGCCAGTTGCCCCGCGGCAGGTAATCGTCAGCGAAGTTCTGCAGCCGCTGGCGGAGGCCGGGCTTCTTCGGGGTCACGTCAAGGGTGTCGTCTGCCATGATCAGTGCTCGTGGTGTTGGCCGCCTGCCGGGGCGTCGCGGCGCACGGCGGCTTCGGCGCAGCTGGGTTCGCCCTCGTCGGTGATGAGACAGAGGCGCACGGTTTCACCCGGGGCGGGCATGCGCGCGAGGTCCTTGAGCATCAGGTGCAGGCCGCCGGGTTCAAAGCTGGCGCTCTCGCCGGGAGCCAGCGGCAGGACCGCAACGGGCACCATGCGCATCGCACCGCCCTCGGCGCGGCTCTCGTGCAGCTCCGTCCGGCCGGCGCCGCTGGCTGCCGCGCCGACGATGCGCACGGCCTCACTGCCGTTGTTGGTCACGGTCAGGTAGCCGGCAGTCATCGACTGGGTCGGCGGCAGCGCCCGCACCCAGGCGCCCTCGACGGTGAGTGGGTCGGCGATTGCTGGAGCGGCAAGCACCGCGCCCAGGACAAGAAGGTGCAGGGGTCGGAACACGCGGAAAACCTCGATAGCTGTCTGGCGGGCGCACGCCGCGCCCGAGCCCCGATCATAACATCCCGACGCACGGGCGGCGCGTTGGGGGGGCGACGAGGCGCTGCTACAATGCGCCTCCTTCTCGATCCTCCGGGCCCCGGCTCCATGCGCGCACTCCTCGCAGCCCTCCTGCTCCTTTTCGCGACGGTCACCGCCGTGACGGCCACCCGGGCCGCGGGGCCGCTGACGGCCTCACCGCAGGCGGGCTCGCCCTTCGCGAGTCTGGAGCAGGACTTTCTCCCGGTGGAGGAGGCTTATGTGCCCGCCGTGGAGCTGCAGGACGACGGCACGCTTCGCCTGTACTGGCAGATCGCCCCCGAGTACTACCTCTACCAGCACCAGTTCGCCTTCTCGCTGAGTGATGCGCGGGCTGACGTGCCGCTGGAGGCCGCACTGCCGCCGGCACTCACGCGCACCGACGAGTTCTTCGGCGAGGTCGCGGTCTACTACGACAACGCCGATATCACGCTGTCTCCGGCCCGCCCGCTCGAGGGCACGGCGACGCTAACGGTGCGCTCACAGGGCTGCGCGGACGCCGGGCTCTGCTACCCGCCGCGGGACCAGGCCTTCCGCATCGACGCGGCCTCGGGGTCGATCAGCGAAATTGCGCTCCCGCGCCCGGGCCGGGCAGTGCCAGCAGCACCGCCCGCCGGGGCCGCTGGCGGCCTCCTGACCATGCTGCTGTTCGCGGCCCTCGGCGGGCTGATCCTCAACCTCATGCCCTGCGTGTTCCCGGTGCTCTCCCTAAAGGCGCTGGGCTTCGCCGCGGCCGAGCCCGCCGAGCGGCACCGCCACGCCTGGCTCTACGGCGCCGGGGTGGTGCTCAGCTTCCTGGTGGTGGCCGCGGCGCTCATCGCCCTGCGCGGTGCCGGCATGGCCGTGGGCTGGGGTTTCCAGCTGCAGTCGCCGGGCTTCGTCATCGGCCTCGCCTACCTGTTCGTCGCCATGGGCCTGTCGCTCTCCGGCCTGGTGCACTTCGGCGGGCGCTTCATGAACCTCGGCAACAGCCTGGCCAGCGATGGCGGCGACCGCGGCGCCTTCTTTACCGGCGCGCTCGCCGTGGTGGTGGCCAGCCCCTGCACCGCCCCGTTCATGGGCACGGCCCTCGGTTTTGCCCTCACGCAGCCGGCGCTGATCGGCCTCGCCGTGTTCGCCGCCCTCGGCGCGGGCATGGCCGCGCCCATGGTGCTGCTAGGCCACAGCACGCTGGCGCGGCGCCTGCTGCCGAAGCCCGGGGCCTGGATGCAGCGCCTGCAGCAGCTGCTCGCCTTCCCGCTCTATGCCACCGCCCTGTGGCTGTTCTGGGTGGCCGGGCGCCAGTCCGGGGTGGATACGATGACCGCGGCCCTGGGCGGCGCGCTCCTCCTCGCCCTCGCGCTGTGGCTGTGGAGCACCGGCGGCTGGCGCCGGGGTGCGGCTCTGCTCGCGCTCGTCGCCGCGGTGGCGGCGGGCAGCTACCGCGGCGAAGCACCGGCGGCGGGCGGCCCGGCCGGCGGGCACACCCCCTGGTCCGAGGCCGCTGTGCGCGAGGCCCAGGCGGCCGGCATGCCGGTGTTCGTGGATTTCACCGCGGACTGGTGCATCACCTGCCTCGCCAACGAGCGCACGGTGCTGGAGACGAACGCCGTCCGGGACGCCTTCGCGGCCCGCGGCGTGCGCTATCTCGTGGCGGACTGGACCAACCGGGACCCGGTCATCGCCGACTTCCTCGCCCGCCAGGGCCGCTCGGGCATCCCGCTGTACCTGCTCTATCCCGGCCGTGCCGGCGCCGCGCCCGTGGTGCTGCCCCAGCTGCTGCGCAAGGGCGTGGTCCTCGAGGCGCTGGAAGGCCTGTCGTCCACCTGAGGGGATGACCCCCGGCAATGTGTTCACCTCATATATTGCCGCGATAGTGCGGCTAAATTCGGGAAAAATCGCCAAAAACCCCGTTTGCGGTGGACAGGGCCCCCATCCTGATCCACACTGTGCCCTCTTGTGGAGCAACTCGGGCTTGCGCGCGCCATGGCCAGCATCCTCGTCCTGCACGGTCCCAACCTGAACCTGCTCGGTGAGCGGGAGCCGGCGGTCTATGGGCGCGAGACCCTCGACGACATCGATACGCACCTCGCCGCCGTGGCCCGCGATGCCGGCCACCACCTGCTGTCGCTGCAGAGCAATGCAGAGTCCGAGCTGGTGGAGCGGGTGCACGATGCGCGCCGCGAGGGGGTGGATTTCATCCTGATCAACCCGGCCGCGTTCACGCACACGAGCATCGCCCTGCGCGATGCCCTGGCGGCGGTGGCCATCCCCTTCATCGAGGTTCACCTGTCGAACGTGCACGCGCGCGAACCCTTCCGCCACCACAGCTATTTTTCCGACCTCGCACGCGGGGTCATCTGCGGGCTCGGGGCCCAGGGCTATGAACTCGCCCTGCAGGCCGCGCTGCGCCAGCTGGATACCTGATACCGACAACGCTTTTTTTCATTACAGGAACGCCGCTATGGACATTCGCAAGGTCAAGAAGCTGATCGAGCTCCTGGAGGAGTCGAACATCGACGAGATCGAGATCCAGGAAGGGGAAGAATCCGTGCGCATCAGCCGCAACGGCTCCCGGGTACAGTATGCGCCCGCCGGCTACGCACCGCCGCCCCCGCCGCCGGCCCATCCCGCTCCGGCAGCCGCGCCGCAACAGCCGGCCGCGGCCGCCCCGGAGCCGGCCGCGGCGCCGGAGGAGAAGGGCCACCTGGTGCGCTCGCCCATGGTCGGCACCTTCTACCGCTCGCCGTCGCCCTCCTCGTCGCCATTCATCGAGGTGGGTGCCACGGTGAAGGAGGGCGACGTGCTCTGTATCGTCGAGGCCATGAAGATGATGAACCAGATCGAGGCGGACAAGTCGGGCACGGTCGCCGCGATCCTCGTCGACAACGGCGAGCCGGTGGAATATGACCAGCCGCTCGTCTCCATCGTCTGATCGAACGGCCACGAGGTAACCCCATGCCCATGCTGGAAAAGGTGCTCATCGCCAATCGCGGCGAGATCGCCCTGCGCATCCTGCGCGCGTGCAAAGAGCTCGACATCCCCACGGTGGCGGTGCACTCGAGCGCCGATACGGAACTCATGCACGTGCGCCTCGCCGACGAGGCCATCTGCATCGGTCCCGCCGGCTCCTCCCAGAGCTACCTGAACGTGCCGGCGATCATCAGCGCCGCGGAAGTCAGCAATGCCGACGGCATCCACCCCGGCTACGGCTTCCTGGCCGAGAACGCCGACTTCGCCGAGCAGGTGGAGAAAAGCGGCTTCACCTTCATCGGCCCGCGGGCGGACACGATCCGCCTCATGGGCGACAAGGTCTCGGCCATTGCCGCCATGAAGGCCGCCGGCGTGCCCACGGTACCCGGCTCCGACGGCCCGCTGCCGGACGACCCGGACGAGATCCTCGCCATCGCGCGCAAGGTCGGCTTCCCGGTGATCATCAAGGCCGCTGCCGGCGGCGGCGGCCGCGGCATGCGCGTCGTCCACAACGAGGCGGCCCTGCTTAACTCCGTGCAGGTGACCAAGTCCGAGGCCGGCGCGGCCTTCGGCTCCGAGGTGGTCTACCTCGAGAAGTTCCTGCAGAAGCCGCGGCACGTCGAGATCCAGGTGATCGCCGACGGCCAGGGCCACGCCATCCACCTGGGCGACCGCGACTGCTCCCTGCAGCGCCGGCACCAGAAGGTGATCGAGGAAGCCCCGGCGCCGGACATCGACCCGCACCTGCGCGAGCAGGTGGCGGACGCCTGCGTGAAGGCCTGCATCGATATCGATTACGTCGGCGCCGGCACCTTCGAATTCCTCTACGAGGACGGCGGCTTCTACTTCATCGAGATGAACACGCGGATCCAGGTCGAGCACCCGGTGACGGAGATGATCACCGGCATCGACATCGTGCACGAGCAGCTGCGCGTGGCCAGCGGCCTGCCCCTCTCCGTGACCCAGGAGGAAGTACGCTTCCGCGGGCATGCCATCGAGTGCCGCATCAACGCCGAGGACCCGCACACCTTCATGCCCTCGCCGGGCACCATCAGCACCTATCACCCGCCCGGCGGCCCGGGCATCCGGGTGGACTCGCACATCTACGACGGCTACACGGTGCCGCCCTTCTACGACTCGCTCATCGCCAAGGTCATCAGCTACGGCGAGACCCGCGACAGCGCCATGGCACGCATGCGCCAGGCGCTGGACGAGCTCATCGTCCAGGGCATCCGCACCAACACGGCGCTGCACCGGGACCTGGTGCGCGACAGGGCCTTCCAGGCCGGCGGCGTAAGCATCCACTACCTAGAAAGCAAGCTCGAGGACCACTAGTGGTGCCGGCACGGACGGTGCCGTGAGCTGGCTGCAGCTGCGGCTGGACACGGAGCCGGACGCGGCCGCAGCCCTCGAGGACGCGCTCCTCGCCGCCGGCGCGGTGGCCGTTACCCTGGAGGACAACGCGGACGAGCCGGTCCTGGAGCCGGGCGTCGGCGAGACCCCGCTCTGGCGCCGGACCCGCCTCACCGGCCTGTTCCCTGCCGATGCGGACATGGACGCCGTGCTCGCGGGGCTCGACCCGGCGTTCACCGTCGACGCCACGCCGCGGGTCGAGATCCTCGAGGACAAGGACTGGACCCGGGAGTGGATGCAGCACTACCGCCCCATGCAGTTCGGCCCCCGCTTCTGGGTCTGCCCGAGCTGGCTGGCCCCGCCGGACCCCGGGGCGATCAACCTGCTGCTGGACCCGGGGCTCGCCTTCGGCACGGGCACGCACCCGACCACGGCGCTTTGCCTCGGCCAGCTCGCCGAAGCCGTTGCCGGCGGCGCGCGGGTGGTGGATTACGGCTGCGGCTCCGGCATCCTCGCGGTGGCCGCGGCGAAGCTCGGCGCGGGGCCGGTGCTCTGCGTGGATAACGACCCGCAGGCGCTCCTGGCCACCGCGGATAATGCCACCCGCAACGGCGTGCCGCTGGACGCTCTCACCATCGCCCTGCCCGGTGACTACGACGCCGGGCCCTGGACGGGCGAGAGCGACCTCGTGGTCGCCAACATCCTCGCCGGCCCGCTGCTCGAGCTGGCGCCGGTGATCACCGGTTTCCTCCGTCCTGGCGGCGTGCTCCTGCTGTCGGGGCTGCTGGCCTCGCAGGCCGCCGCGCTCATCGAGGGCTATGCCGGCCGGCTGCCGCTGGCGGTCGCCGGTGAACAGGAGGGATGGGTGGTACTGCGCGGGGTGCTGCCTGCCCGGCAAACGTGACTGTTGGCGCGTTTTTAGGCGGTCAGGCTTTAACCAGTTGCGACGCTCGCGTATCATCGCCCGTCCCCTGTCAGACGGCTGACCCATGATCCGCATCGGCGACTACACGCTGGCAAACCGCGTTGCCCTGGCCCCCATGGCCGGCGTCACGGACCTGCCTTTCCGTCGCCTCTGCACCCGTTTCGGCGCGGGCTATGCGGTCGCCGAGATGGTCACTGCCGACCCCTCCCTCCGCGACTCCCGCAAAAGCCGCCTGCGCAGCCGCCACGATGACGAGGCCGAGCCGCGGGCCGTGCAGATCGTCGGCGGCGACCCGGCCATGCTCGCCGAGGCAGCCCGCTACAACGTCGCTCTCGGCGCCCAGGTCATCGACATCAACATGGGCTGTCCGGCGAAAAAAGTCTGCCGCAAGGCCGCGGGGTCGGCGCTGCTCGCCGACGAGGCGCTGGTCGCGGACATCCTCCACGCCGTGACCGCGGCCGTGGACGTGCCCGTCACCCTGAAAACCCGCACCGGCCCCACGGCGAAGCGGCGCAACGGCGTGACCATCGCTCGCATCGCCGAGGACGCCGGCATCGCCGCCATCGCGGTGCACGGGCGCAGCCGCGCCTGCGCCTTCGGCGGCGAGGCCGAGTACGACACCATCGCCGCCATCGCCGCCGCGGTCGACATCCCGGTCTGGGCCAACGGTGACATCGACTCGCCGGCAAAGGCGCAGCAGGTGCTCGCCCACACTCGGGCCGCGGGCGTCATGATCGGCCGCGCCGCCCAGGGCCGGCCCTGGCTCTGCGGCCAGGTCGCCGCCCGCCTCGACGGGCGCCCGGTACCGGCCACCCCGGACCGGGACACGCAGTTCGCCGTGCTCAGCGAGCACCTGGCCGCACTGCACGCCTTCTACGGCGACTTCCTCGGCCCGCGTATCGCGCGCAAGCACGTGGGCTGGTACCTCACCGATGCCGGGATATCCGCCGCTATCCGGCGCCAGTTCAACCGCCTCGAAACGCCCGCGGAGCAGCTCGCCCTGCTCGCGGAACTCGCGGCCCAACGGCCAATGCAGGACCTGGCAGCATGACGAAGAACAGCAGCACCGGTAGCAAGACCAACAGCAGCACGAACAGCAAGAAGAACGCCGGCGCGGTGCCCGCCGTGCCTGCGACCGACGCCACGCCCATCGACGCCACCGTACGCACCTCCGTCCGCCAGTACCTCGCCGAGATCGACGGCGAACTGCCGACGGACTTCTACCAGCTGGTCCTGTCGCAGGTGGAGGCGCCGCTGCTCGAGGAGGTCATGCGCCACACCCGCAACAACCAGACCCGCGCGGCGCACCTGCTCGGCCTCAACCGCGGCACGCTGCGCAAGAAACTGCGCCTGTACAGGCTCTACGGCGAACCCTGACACGAGGAACAGCTCAACCATGACAGAAAGCCACCCGGTGCGCGTCCGGCGGGCGCTGATCAGCGTTTCCGACAAGACCGGCATCGTCGCCTTCGCCCGCGGCCTCGCCGATCTCGGTGTCGCCCTGCTCTCCACCGGCGGCACCTACCGGCTCCTCACCGGCGAGGGGCTCCCGGTCACGGAAGTGGCGGAGCACACGGGCTTCCCGGAGATGATGGACGGGCGGGTGAAAACGCTGCACCCGGTGATCCACGGCGGCATCCTCGGCCGGCGCGGCACCGACGACGCCGTGATGGCGGAGCACGGTATCGCCCCCATCGACATGGTGGTGGTCAATCTCTATCCCTTCGAGGCCACGGTCGCCCGGCCCGGCTGCACCCTCGAGGACGCGGTGGAGAACATCGACATCGGCGGGCCGACCATGGTCCGCGCCGCCGCCAAGAACCAACGCGACGTGGCCATCGTGGTCAATGCGCAGGATTACGACCGCGTGCTCGAGGAGCTGCGGGCCAACGACGGTGCAACCACCCTCGAGACCCGCTTCGACCTCGCCATCCGCGCCTACGAGCACACCGCCGCCTACGACGGCGCCATCGCCAACTACTTCGGCCAGCGCGTGCCGGGTGGCAGCGAGGGCTTCCCGCGGACCCTGAACCTGAGCTTCAGCCAGGTGGAGGCCATGCGCTCCGGCGAGAACCCGCACCAGCGCGCCGCCTTCTACCGAGAGCACAACCCGGCCGAGGCCGGCGTTGCCACCGCGCGGCAGCTGCAGGGCAAGGCACTCTCCTACAACAACGTGGCCGACACCGACGCGGCCCTGGAGTGCGTAAAGAGCTTCAGCGAACCCGCCTGCGTGATCGTGAAGCACGCCAACCCCTGTGGCGTCGCCGTGGCCGGCGACCTGCTGGCCGCCTACGAGCGCGCCTTCGCCACGGACCCGGAATCCGCTTTCGGCGGCATCATCGCCGTGAACCGGGAGCTCGACGAGGCTACGGCGAAGGCCATCGTCGAACGGCAGTTCGTCGAGGTCATCATCGCCCCATCAGTGAGCGACGGTGCCGCGGCCGCCATCGCCGGCAAGAAGAACGTGCGCCTGCTGGCCTGCGGCGAGTGGCAGGCGCCGGTGCCGGCCATGGACTACAAGCGGGTCACCGGCGGCCTGCTGGTGCAGGACCGGGACCTTGGCGCCGTGGGCGCCGCCGACATCAAGGTGGTGACGAAGGTCGCGCCGAGCGAAGAACAGCTGAAGGACCTGCTGTTCGCCTGGCGCGTGGCCAAGTTCGTCAAGTCCAACGCCATCGTCTACGCCGGCGGCGGACAGACCGTGGGCATCGGCGCCGGGCAGATGAGCCGGGTCAACTCCGCGCGCATCGCCGCCATCAAGGCCGAGCACGCGGGGCTGCCGGTGACCGGCTCGGTGATGGCCTCCGACGCCTTCTTCCCCTTCCGCGACGGCATCGACAACGCCGCGGCCGTGGGCATCGCCGCGGTGATCCAGCCCGGCGGCTCCATCCGTGACGACGAGGTCATCGCCGCGGCCGACGAGGCCGGCATGGCCATGGTCTTCACCGGCATGCGCCACTTCCGCCACTGAGGAGAACAGCTGTGAACGTACTCATCATCGGCAGCGGCGGGCGCGAACACGCCCTCGCCTGGAAAGCGGCCCAGTCGCCGCAGGTCGACACGGTCTTTGTCTGCCCGGGCAACGCGGGCACGGCCCGGGAGCCGGGCGTGACCAACCTCGCCATGGACCCCATGGACTTCTACAGCCTGGCGGACTTCGCCTCAGGCCTCGGCGGCGTAGAGCTGACCATCGTCGGTCCGGAGGCGCCGCTGGTCGCCGGCATCGTCGACGAGTTCCAGGACCGCGGCCTGCGCTGTTTCGGCCCGAGCGAGGCGGCAGCCCAGCTCGAGGGCTCCAAGGCCTTCAGCAAGGATTTCCTTGCCCGCCACGGCATCCCCACCGCAGCCTACGCCACCTTCAGCGAGCTGGAGCCGGCGCTGGCCTACCTGCGCGAGCAGGGCGCGCCCATCGTCGTCAAGGCCGACGGCCTCGCCGCGGGGAAGGGCGTGGTGGTTGCCGGGACCCTCGAGGAGGCCGAGGCCGCGGTGCGCGACATGCTCGAGGGCAATCGTTTCGGCGGCGCCGGCGCGCGGGTGGTCATCGAGGAGTGCCTCGACCGCGAGGAGGCGAGCTTTATCGTCATCGCCGACGGCCGCAGCGCCTTGCCCATGGCGACGAGCCAGGACCACAAGCGCATCGGCGACGGCGACACGGGGCCGAACACCGGCGGCATGGGCGCCTACTCGCCCGCGCCGGTGGTGGACGAGGCCCTGCACCAGCGCATCATGGACGAGATCATCATGCCCACGGTACGCGGCATGGCCGAGGACGGCCGACCTTACACCGGCTTCCTCTACGCCGGCCTCATGATCACCCCCGCCGGCGACCCGAAGGTCATCGAGTTCAACTGCCGCTTCGGCGACCCGGAGACGCAGCCCATCCTGCTGCGCCTGCGCTCGGACCTCGTCGAGCTCTGCGAGCGGGCCCTTGACGGCGACCTCGCCGGCGCCAGCGCGGACTGGGACCCGCGGCCGGCCCTCGGCGTGGTCCTCGCCGCCGGCGGCTACCCGGGGAGCTACGACAAGGGCGCGGTGATCAGCGGCGCCGACGAGGCCTTCGGCGACGCGGTGAAGATCTTCCACGCCGGTACCGCCGAGGAAGGCGGCCAGCTGGTCACGGCCGGCGGGCGGGTGCTCTGCGTCACCGCCCTCGGCGATGACGTGAAGGCAGCGAAGGAGGCGGCCTATGCCGCCGCGGAGCACATCCGCTTCGACGGCCTCACCCGCCGCAGCGACATTGGCTGGCGCGCTGTCGAGCGCTATAGTTGAAGCACATCGTGACCCTGCCGAGCGCCATGTCCAGCACCTCTTCCGCTACCCCCGGCACCCCTTCCAGCCCCCGGCGTCAGCGCCGGCTGAGCCTCATCGACCGCCTCATCAGCGAGACGGATACGGTCATGCGCACCCTCGCCAACCGCGGCAACACCGCGGGCCGTGAATCGCCCGCCGCCGGGCACAGCGAGACCCCGCTGACCGAGACCGAGCGCAGGCACGTGGCGGGGCTGATGCGCGTAAACCACACCGGTGAGGTCTGCGCCCAGGCCCTCTACCAGGGCCAGGCGCTGACCGCGCGCCTGCCCACGGTGCGCGAGGAGATGCAGGAGGCGGCCGCCGAGGAAGTGGACCACCTGGTCTGGTGCGCCGAGCGGCTGCGCGAGCTAGACAGCCACCCCAGCGTCCTCAACCCGGCCTGGTACGGCCTCTCCTTCGCCCTCGGCGCCGTCGCCGGCGCCATCGGCGACAAGGTCAGCCTGGGCTTCGTGGCCGCGACGGAAGAGCGCGTCTGCCGCCACCTGAAGGACCACCTCAAGGAGCTGCCGGAGGACGACCGCAAGTCGCGGCTCATCCTGCAGCAGATGCTCGAGGACGAGGAGCGGCACGGGCAGAACGCCCTGGATGCCGGCGGCACGGAGTTCCCCCGGCCCGTGAAGCAGGCCATGACCGCCGTCTCGAAAGCCATGACCCGGAGCAGCTACTGGGTCTGAGCACCGCTCAGGCGGCGGCATCCTCCTCGACGATCTCGAAGCTGTGGCTGATCGCCACGCCCGCGGCACCGAGCATGATCGAGGCGGAGCAGTACTTCTCCGCTGACAGTTCCACCGCCCGGCGCACGTGGCTTTCCTTCAGGCCGCGGCCGGTCACCACGAAGTGCAGCGTGATCTGCGTGAACACCGCCGGCACGGCATCGGCGCGCTCGGCGCTGATCTCCACCCGGCAGTCGGAGACCGCCTGGCGCGACTTTTTCAGCATCGACAGCACGTCGTAGATCGAGCAGCCGCCGGTACCGAGGAGGAGCATCTCCATCGGGCGCGGGCCGTGGTTGCGGCCGCCGAGGTCTTCCGGGCCGTCCATGACCACCGCGTGGCCGCTGCCCGACTCGCCCACGAACAGGGCGCCGTCGAGCCACTTCACTGTTGCTTCCATACAATCCGTTCCTTTCCGCCTGCCGGTTTCTCGAGGCGCGAAGCATAACCGCATTTTAACCGCGCCCGCGATGCAGTATTCTTGCGTCGGGATCAGAACAACAAGGGGCAACTGTGGTCAGGCCGCAGGTCAAGCAAAGTCTCCCTAGCGTCGAGAACTTTCTCCGCTACTTCGAGCAGAAGCAGTACCCGGCAAAGACGGTGATCCTCGCCGCCGGCGAGGCCAGCCGCAGCCTGTTCCTGATCCTCGACGGCTCTGTCTCCGTGATCGTGCAGGACGAGGAGGACGAGGGCCACAAGATGGTCGTGAGCTACCTGAACCCGGGGGAATTCTTCGGCGAGATGGGGCTCTTCGAGCAGGACGACCCGGAGCGCAGCGCCTTTGTGGAGGCGCGCACGGCCTGCACCGTGGCCGAGATCAGCTACGACCGCTACCGGCAGATCCGCGACAACTACCCGGAGATCCTCTTCGGTATCGCCCAGCAGCTGGCCAGCCGGCTGCGCCGGACCACCCTCAAGCTGCGCGACCTCGCCTTCGTGGACGTCTCCGGCCGCATCGCGCACACGCTGCTGGACCTCGCCCACCAGCCGGACGCCATGACCCACCCGGACGGCATGCAGATCCGCATCACCCGCCAGGAGCTCGGCAAGATCGCCGGCTGCTCCCGGGAGATGGCCGGGCGCGTGCTCAAGACCCTGGCCGAAAGCGGGCTGATCTCCGTCTCCGGCAAGACCATCGTGGTGTTCGGCACGCGCTGAGGCCGCGGACGGCTCAGGCAAACAGTTCGCGCAGCTTCTCGCCGGGTTCCTCGGCGCGCATGAACGCCTCTCCTACCAGGAAGGCATTCACACCGCCGGCGCGCATGCGCGCGACGTCCTCGGGGCCGTGGATGGCGCTCTCGGTGATGACCGTGCGGTCCCCGGGGACGAGCGGCAGCAGGTCGAAGGTGGTAGCGAGGGTGCAGGAGAAATCGTGCAGGTTGCGGTTGTTGATGCCGAGGAGCGGCGAGGGCACCGCCAGCGCGCGCTCGAGCTCCCCCCGGTCGTGTACCTCCACCAGCACATCACAGCCCACCTCGGCGGCGCAGGCCGCGAGCTCCGCCAGCTGCGCGTCGCCGAGCGCCGCGACGATAAGCAGCACGGCGTCGGCGCCGAGCGCCCGGGCCTCGACCACCTGGTAAGGGTCGATCGTGAAATCCTTGCGCAGCACCGGCAGCGCGCAGGCGGCACGGGCAGCCTGCAGGTAGGCGTCGGCGCCCTGGAAGAAATCCACGTCCGTGAGCACCGACAGGCAGGTGGCGCCGCCCGCTTCGTAGCTGGCGGCGATGGCCGCCGGGTCGAAGTGCTCGCGGATAACGCCCTTGCTCGGCGAGGCCTTCTTCACCTCGGCGATGACCGCGCTGCCCGGACCCGCGGCCGCGCCTGCGACCGCGGCGGCAAAGCCCCGGGCCGGCGGTTGCGCTCGGGCGTCTTCCTGCAGCGCCGCCAGCGGGCGCCGGGCGCGGCGCTCGGCCAGCTCCTCGGCCTTGCGTGCAAGGATGCGCTTCAGCACCGTGGGCAGACCGTCGTCGCTCACGCGCCCTCCTCGGCCATGAGCCGGGTGAAGTCGATGAAGGCCTTCAGCTTCTCCGCCGCCTGGCCGGTGGCGATGAGGTCCTCGGCCAGGCGCACGCCGTCGGCGAGGGAGCCCGCGACACCGGCCACGTGCAGCGTGGCGCCGGCGTTGAGGGCGATCAGCGCCGCCGCGTCATCATTGTCACCGGCGAGCGCCGCGCGGATCAGCCGGGCGGAAGCCTCGGCGCTGTCCACCGTGAGGCCGTCGACAGGCCGGCGCTCGATGCCGAGTTCCTCCGGCGTCACCGCGTAGCAGCGCACCGCGCCATCGCGGAGCTCCGCCACCCGCGTCGGCGCGGCGAGGGAGAACTCGTCGAGGCCGTCCTCGCCGTGCACGACCAGCGCGTGCTCGCTGCCGAGCTCACCGAGAGCCTTCGCCAGCGGTTCGCAGAGCGCACCGTCGAACACCCCGAGCACCTGCCGGCGCACGCCCGCCGGGTTGGTCAGCGGGCCCAGCACATTGAACAGGGTGCGCATGCCAAGCTCGCGCCGCGGACCGATGGCGTGGCGCATGGCGCTGTGGTGCGCCGGCGCGAACATGAAGCCGACACCGACCTCGGCGATGGCGCGGGCGATCTGCCCGGGGCTGAGGTCGAGCGGTACGCCAAGCGTTTCCAGCACGTCGGAGCTGCCGCTGGTGCTGGAGACCGAGCGGTTGCCGTGCTTCGCCACGCGGGCGCCGCCCGCCGCGGCGACGAAGGTCGCGGCGGTGGAGACATTGAACAGGTTGGCGCCGTCGCCCCCGGTGCCGACCAGGTCCACGAGGTCGAAGTTGCCGGGCACGGTCACCGGCGTGGCCAGTTCGCGCATCACCCGCGCCGCCGCGGCGATCTCCTCGATGGTCTCGCCCTTGGCGCGCAGGCCGAGCAGCAGCGCGCCGATCTGCGCGTCCGTGGCCCCGCCGGTCATCACCGTGCGCATGACTTCGGCCATGGCGTGCCCGTCCAGGTCACCCCCCTCGGCGAGCACCGCCAGTGCATCCTTGAGGCTCATGACGCGTCGCTCCCGGTATCGCGCAGCGCCCTGTCGCCCGGATAGCTGCCGCGCAGAAAGTTGTCGAGCAGGGCGTGGCCGTGCTCCGTGAGGATGGATTCGGGGTGGAACTGCACACCCTCCACCGCCAGCTCCCGGTGCCGCAGACCCATGATCTCGTCCACGGCGCCGTCCTCTGTCTCCGTCCAGGCCGTAAGCTCGAGGCAGTCCGGCAGGCTTTCCCGGGCGACCACCAGACTGTGGTAGCGGGTCGCCGTGTACGGCGACGGCAGGTTGCGGAAGACACCCTCGCCGCGGTGGTGGATCGGCGAGGTCTTGCCGTGCATGACCTGCCGCGCCCGTACCACGTCGCCGCCGAAGACCTGGCCGATGCACTGGTGGCCGAGGCAGATGCCGAGGAGCGGCACGCGGCCGGCGAAAGCCTCTACCAGCGCCATGGAAATGCCGGCCTCGTTCGGCGTGCAGGGGCCCGGGGAGAGCACGATGCGCTCCGGGGCCAGTGCCTCCACGCCGGCGACGTCGATCTCGTCGTTGCGGCGCACGACCACCTCGGCCCCGAGCTCGCCGAGGTACTGCACCACGTTGAAGGTGAAGGAGTCGTAGTTGTCGATCATCAGGATCACGGCGAGCCCTCCCCGCCCCGGGCCCCGCTGCCGGCCTCGTTACCGGCGCCACTACCGGCCATGGCCGCGGCACGGAGCACGGCGCGGGCCTTGTTCACCGTCTCCTGCCACTCGAGAGCGGGCACGGAGTCGGCCACGATCCCGGCCCCGGCCTGCACATGCAGCTCACCGTCCTTGATCACGGCGGTGCGGATAGCGATGGCCGTGTCCATGTCGCCGCCCCAGGAGAGATAGCCCACGGCGCCGCCGTAGACACCGCGCTTGACCGGCTCGAGCTCGTCGATGATCTCCATGGCGCGGATCTTCGGCGCGCCGCTCAGCGTGCCCGCGGGCAGCGTCGCGCGCAGCACGTCCACCGCGCTCAGCCTCCCGGCGAGGCGGCCGGTCACGTTGGAGACGATGTGCATCACGTGCGAGTAGCGCTCGATGACCATCCTGTCGGTGAGCTCGACGCTGCCGGTTTCGGCGATGCGGCCGACGTCGTTGCGGCCGAGGTCGATGAGCATGAGGTGCTCGGCGATCTCCTTCGGGTCCGCGAGCAGCTCCTCGGCGAGCGCCGCGTCCTCGGCGTCATCCCGGCCGCGGTGGCGGGTGCCGGCGATCGGGCGCACGGTGACCATGCCGTCCTCGAGGCGGGCGAGGATTTCCGGCGAGGAGCCGACGATCTGGAAATCCTCGAGGTCGAGGAAGTAGAGATAGGGCGACGGGTTCAGGTTGCGCAGCGCCCGGTACAGGTTCAGCGGCGGCGCCGCGAAGGGCACGCTGATACGCCGCGCCGGCACCACCTGCATGACGTCGCCGGCGAGCACGTACTCGCGCACACGCTCCACCGCGGCCTCGTAGGTCGCCTGATCCATGCTCGTGCGGGCGCTTTCCTCGAGCGTGGTCGAGCCGCGGGCGGCCAGATCCACCTCGGGCAGCGGGGCGATGGGCTCGCGCAGCTGCCGGGCCAGGGCCGCCAGCCGCGCCTCGCCGGCGGCCAGGGCGCCGTCCGCGGCCGGGTCGACGTTGACGATCAGCTTGAGCGTGCCGGCGAGGTTGTCGAAGACCAGCACCTCGTCGGAAACCATGAGCAGGATGTCCGGCGTCCCCAGCCCTTCCGGCGGGCAGCTCTCCGCCAGCCGCTCCTCGACATAGCGCACCGTGTCGTAGCCGAAGTAACCGACCAGGCCGCCGTGGAAGACCGGCAGATCGTCGGCCGGAGCGGCCCGGAAGCGCGCCTGGAAGGCCTCGACCCAGGCCAGCGGGTCCGCCACCGTCTCGCTGGCGGCCAGCTCACCGGCCTCCCAGGTCTCCACGCGCCGGCCGAAGACTTTCACCAGGGTGCGGCAGGGCAGGCCGATGATCGAGTAGCGGCCCCACTTCTCGCCGCCCTGCACGGATTCGAACAGGTAGGAGTAGGGGCCGTCGGCGAGCTTGCGGTAGGTGCTCACCGGCGTTTCCTGGTCCGCCAGCACCTCCAGGCTCACCGGGATGCGGTTGTAGCCCTCGGCCGCCAGTGCCCGAAAAGCCGCCGGGGTCATCAGGCCGGGGCGGCGAGCGCCGCGCGCATGTCGCCGATCACCGCGGCGTAATCGGGCTGGTTGAAGATCGCCGAGCCGGCGACGAAGGTGTCGGCGCCGGCCGCGGCGATCTCGCCGATGTTCTTCGGGCCCACGCCGCCATCGATCTCGAGGCGGATGTCGCGGCCCGAGGCGTCGATGCGCCGGCGCGCCTCGCGCAGCTTGTCGAGGGTCGCCGGGATGAAGGACTGGCCGCCGAAGCCCGGGTTCACCGACATGAGCAGCACCACGTCCACCTTGTCCATCACGTAGTCGAGGGCATCCAGGCCGAGGTGCGGGTTGAACACGAGCCCGGCCTTGCAGCCGGCGTCGCGGATCAGCTGCAGCGTGCGGTCGACGTGGGTGACGGCGTCCGGGTGGAAGGTGATCCAGCTGGCTCCGGCCTCGGCGAAGTCGCCGACGAGCCGGTCCACCGGGCTGACCATCAGGTGCACGTCGATGGGCGCGGTGACCCCGTGGTCCCTGAGCGCCCTGCACACCATGGGCCCGATGGTGAGATTGGGCACGTAGTGGTTGTCCATGACGTCGAAGTGCACCACGTCCGCGCCGGCGGCGAGCACGTTGTCCACCTCCTCCCCGAGGCGGGCGAAATCCGCCGACAGGATGGACGGCGCGATCAGGTAATCGGGCATGGGGCTCTCCAGCGGGTCTGGACGCGGATTCTAGCGTTTTGCGCCCCCGGGCACACCCTTCGCAGCAGGCTGCCCGGGGCATGCGCCGTCGGCGACCGAAAAGGGCTGATGCGCCCGCCTGGTGATGAATGTAAGATTTCCTTACTTTACTAAAGAAGGAATTCGCAGAATGCTTGCCAAGCTCACCGCCAAGAACCAGATCACGCTGCCCAAAGCCGTCGTCTCCAGCATCGATCAGACCGAGTACTTCGAGGTCACCGTTGAACAGGGCCGTATCGTCCTCACGCCGGTACGTCCCCAGGGCGCGCAGTATGTTCGCGACAAGCTCGAGGAACTGGGGATCAGCGAGAAAGATGTCGATGACGCTGTGAACTGGGCACGGGGCCGGTGAGAGGCGGCAGCACCGCCACCCCGAAACGGGTGGTGCTGGACACCAACGTGGTGTTGTCGGCGCTCCTGTTCACCTCGGGACGCCTTGCCTGGCTCCGCCACGGCTGGCAGCGTGGCACCATCCGCCCCCTGGTCTGCCGCGAGACGACGACGGAACTCCTGCGCGTGCTCGGCTACCCGAAGTTCGGGCTCTCCCGGGGGGAACAACAGGTCCTGCTCGCGGAGTTCCTGCCCTGTGCTGACGCGGTGCGACTACCCCGCCGAAGGCCTCCGCTGCCGCCCTGCCGGGACGCCGCCGATGAAGTCTTCCTGGTGCTGGCAGCCGCCGCCAACGCCGATGCGCTGGTGACGGGCGACAAGGACCTCCTGGCCCTGCGCGGTGAATTCCCCGGCATCGTCACCCCCGATGAGCTGGGCGCCATGCTGGGCCCGCGCTGACACCTGATCTACTGCCCGCGGAGCGCCGCATCCAGCGCCGCCAGCCGTTCCGGGGTGCCCACGTCGACCCAGCGCCCGCGGTGAAGCTCGCCGCTGAGGCGCCCCGCCGCCATGGCCGCCTCGAAGAGCGGGCGCAGGGGCCGGGCCCCCGGTGCCAGGCCCGCGAAGAAGGCCGGGTGGTAGAGCGCGGTACCGGTGAAGGTCAGCGTGCCCTCGCCGGCTGCGGGCTCGACGACCCGCCCGTCGCGCAGGGCGAAGTCGCCGCCCGGGTGGTGGGGCGGGTTGTCGGCCAGGAGCAGGTGGGCACCGGCGGGGACGAGGGCCGCGGCCCGGGCGGCCAGCGCCGGCACGTCGTAGTCCATGAACACGTCGCCGTTCACCACCAGGAACGGCGCGTCGCCCAGGAGCGGCAGCGCCTGCACGATGCCCCCGGCGGTCTCCAGCGGCGCAGGCTCCCGGGAATAGCGGATCGACAGGCCCCAGGCGCTGCCGTCGCCGCAGAAAGCCTCGATCTGCCCGCCGAGCCAGGAGACGTTGATCACGACCTCCCCCACCCCGCCGGCCGCGAGGCGCTCGAGGTGATGCTCGAGCAGCGCTTTGCCGCCTACGGCGAGCAGGGGCTTGGGCGTCTCGAGGGTGAGCGGGCGCATGCGCTCGCCGCGCCCGGCGGCGAGAACCATCGCCCTCACGGTGCGCGCCACCAGGGCTGCGCCGGCAGCCGGGGCGCGACCACGGCGTCGAGCCAGGCCGCAAAGGCGGCGAGCGCGGGCTCCCCGGGGAGTGCCGCGAGCACGTCGCGCACGTAGCCGTAGACCCGGGGCAGGTCGCCGAGATAGCCGTCCTTGCCGTCGCGCAGCCAGAGCCGGGCAAAGATACCGAGCACCTTCAGGTGCCGCTGCAGGCCCATGAGGTCGAAGGCGACCAGGAAGCCGCCGGCATCCGGCAGGCCGGCGAGGCCGCGGGCGGCCAGCTCGCCGTGAAACGCCCGCGCCCAGCGCTGGACGTCGTCGTCGGGCCAGCGGCAGTAGCAGTCCCGGAGCAGGGACACGAGGTCGTAGGTCACCGGGCCGCAGAGGGCATCCTGGAAGTCGATGGTGGCGAGGCCCCCGCCGGTGATGAGCAGGTTGCGGCTGTGGTAGTCGCGGTGCACGGGCACCCGGGGCTGGGCCGCGGCACTGGCAAGGAGGCGGGCGCAGAGGTCGTCGAAGCGGCGGGCCGCATCCGCATCCAGCGAGAGCCCCAGGAGCTGCTCGCAGAACCAGTGCGGAAAGAGGTCCAGCTCGGCCCGGAGCGCCGCGTCGTCGTAGGGCGGCAGGCCGTCACAGGGCGCCGTGGCCAGGGCGAGGAGCGGGACCATGGCCTGGCGGTACCAGCCGTCGACGCTGTCGCGGTCGAGCGCGGGCAGGAGCAGCGCATCGCCGAGGTCCTCGAGGAGCAGATAGCCTCGCTCCAGGTCGGCCCCGAGGAGCCCGGGCACGCGCACGCCGGCGGCGGCGAACTGCGCGCGCACGGCGATGAACTCGGCGTTCTTCTCGGTCGCCGGGGGCGCCACGCAGGCGACGGCGGTGCCGCCGTCCCAGCGCAGCCGGAAATAGCGGCGGAAGCTGGCATCCCCCGCGAGCGGCGCGAGCGCCGCCCCGGCCGCCCCGGGTAGCTGCGCCAGGCACCAGGGCAGCAGGTCCGCCGGGGCACTGCTCACGGGCGCTGTACCCGGGCAAAGACCCCACGGCGGGAACGGACAAGCAGCGGGGGATGCTTTATCATCCCCCGCAGGCACGTCCCCCGTCTTCTTCCATCGCTCAAAGGCCCATACCCGACACCCCATGATCCCGGCCCCAGCGAAGCACACGCTCCTGCGCGCGGCGGTTGCCGCACTGCTGCTCGCGCAG
This sequence comes from Pseudohaliea sp., assembly GCF_040217025.1. Lineage (GTDB taxonomy): Bacteria > Pseudomonadota > Gammaproteobacteria > Pseudomonadales > Halieaceae > Pseudohaliea. The sequence goes on from NZ_JAVJOA010000004.1 coordinate 47,050, forward strand.
GCGCTGCCGGGGCGAGCGCAGGATAGCAACGGGGAGCGCTGCGCGGCCAGCGGTGACTGCGCGGAAGAGCGCCTCGAGGTCGAGGTCGTCGAGCCCGGCGCCGGGCTGGACTGGGTCCCCATCGAGGACGTGCCGCCGGCGCTCCGGGACCGCAGCTGCCAGCTCTGCCGCGGGCGCTACATCGACCCCAAGGCGGACCTCGCCGGGGGCAAGGACCCGGAGCAGGCCGACATCGAGGCCACCGCGGCGCGCACCGAGCTCCGCGGCAGCCAGCTGCGCCTCGAGGGCGGTGTGGAGGTCACCCAGGGCTACCGGGACCTCGCCAGCGACCGGGCCGACTACGACCGGATCAGCGAGACCGGCAACGTCGAGGGCAACATCGTGCTTCGCGAGCCCGGCCTGCTGCTGCGCGGCAGCCGCGGGGAGTTCTACTCGCGCACCGGCGAGGCCCAGCTCGAGGACGGCGTCTTCGTGCTCCACGAGAAGCACATGCGCGGCGAGGCCAGGCTCCTGTCGCGGGACGCCGAGGCGCTGATCCGCGTGGAGGACGGCGCGCTGACCTACTGCGCCCCCGGCGACCGCGACTGGTACCTGCGCAGCCGGCAGATGACCCTGGACCTCGACAAGGGCGTGGGCGTGGCCCGCGGCGCCACCCTCTCCGCCGCCGGCGTGCCCTTCTTCTGGACCCCCTGGCTGAGCTTCCCCCTGGATGACCGGCGGCGCACGGGCTTTCTCTTTCCCACCGTGGGCAACGACAGCCGCGGCGGCATCGACGTGAGCGCGCCGTTCTACTGGAACGCGGCGCCCAACTACGACCTGCTCTACGTCCCCCGCTACATCCAGGAGCGGGGCCTGAACCACGAGGTGCAGGCGCGTTACCTCGACCCGGCGCGCGGCCAGTGGCTGGTGGGCGGCGCCTTCCTCCCCGGCGACGAGCAGTACGAGGAAGACTTCCCGGCGGACGACAATGCCAACCGCTGGCTCGCCCAGGTGCTGCACAACGGCCTCTACGGCGAGCGCTGGCGCTCGCGCATCGACTACACGCGGGTCAGCGACGTGGCCTACATCCGCGACCTCGAGACCTCCAACCTCGAGACCCGTCGCGAGGTCAACCTGCTGCAGCTGGCCTCGCTGGACTACCTCGGCGACGACTGGCTGGTGAACATGGAGCTGCAGCAGTTCCAGAGCCTGGCCGACGACATCCGCGAGGACTACAAGAAGCTGCCGCAGCTCACCGTGCAGCGCCGCGGTGAGCGCGAGCCCTTCCGCCTAGAGCCCGTGTTCCTCGCCCAGTACAGCCACTTCGACAGCGACGAGGAGCGGGTCACCGGCCAGCGCCTGTATACGGAAGCGGGGGTCAGCTACCCGATGCTGTGGGAGTACGGTTTTCTGCGCAGCACCGCCAAGTACCGCTACCTCGACTACCGCCTCGACGACCCGCTGCTGCCGGACCGGGACGACCCCAGCGCCGGGTCGGCCCTCGCCAGCGTCGACGGCGGGCTCTACTTCGAGCGAGCCTTCAACTTCGCCGACCGGGAACTCGTGCAGACCCTCGAGCCCCGGCTCTACTACCTCTACTCGAGCTACGAGGACCAGCGCGACCAGCCGGATTTCGACAGCGCCGAGCTCACCTTCAACTACAACCAGCTGTTCCGGGACACGCGCTTCTCGGGCCGGGACCGCCTCGACGACGCCAACCAGCTCGCCATCGGCGTGACCACCCGCTTCCTGAGCCGCGAGACCGGCACGGAGCTTCTCAACGCCAGCCTCGGCCAGATCGTCTACTTCGAGAACCGCAAGGTGCGCCTTACACCCACCGCGCCGGAGCTGGACCGCACGGAATCGGAAATTGCCGGGGAACTGAACTTCTATCCCACGCAGCGTCTAAACCTGCGGGCGACGGTGCAGTACGACCCGTCGACGGAAAAGGTAAACGCCGGCAACCTGTTCAGCAGCTACGAGCGCGAGGACGGCGCGCTGTTCAACGTCGGCTACACCTACCGGCGACCCATCAACCTGGTGGGCACGCAGCCGACCACGGACCAGGCGCACGTCTCCGCCTACTACCCCGTGAGCCGCAACTGGCGCGTCTTCGGCGCGTGGAACTACAGTCTCGAGGCCGACGAGAGCGTGGAAGACATGCTGGGCATCGAGTACGATAACTGCTGCTGGAAAATCCGCCTGTTGCACCTGCGCTATTTCGACACCGCGCGTGGCATCGTCCCCGATTTCGATTCGCCCAACCTGGACCGCGAGCGGGCCGTCCAGGTGCAATTCGTGCTCAAGGGCCTCGGCGGCCTGGGGACGGAGGTGGAGCAACTGATGACCGACATGATCCGGGGGTTCCGACCGTGACAGCAATCAGCAACACCCTGCGCGCTTTGGCCGCGACCCGGGCCTTCGCAAGCACCCTCGCAAGCGCCGGCCTGCTGGCAGCCGTTTTCTCGGCGCCTTTCTCGACACCGGCCGGCGCGGAAACGGAAATGCTCGACCAGGTGGTGGCCATCGTCGACGACGACGTGATCATGGCCAGCGAGCTGCGCGAGCGCCTGGCGACCGTGACCAACAACCTCGAGGCCCGCGGCATGGACGTGCCGCCGGAGGACGTGCTGATCAGCGAGACCCTGGACCGGCTCATCCTCGACAGCATCCAGCTGCAGATGGGCGAGCGCTTCGGCGTGCGCATCCCGGATGCGCAGCTCGACGCGGCCATGCAGCGCGTGGCCGCGCAGAACGGCCTCTCCCTGGACCAGTTCCGCGTAGCGCTGGAGCAGCAGGGACAGTCCTACCGCGCCATGCGGGAAAAGATCCGCCAGGAGATGGTCATCCAGCGGGTCCAGATGGGCAACGTGAACCAGCTCATCGAGCTCTCCGAGCAGGAAGTGAAGAACTTCATGGCCACGGAAGAGGGCCAGAAGCTGATCCAGCCCGAGTACCGTATCGTCCACGCCCTGATCCCCGTGTCCGAAGACGCGCCCGACGCGGAAGCCTCGGCGGCCCGGGAACAGGCCGAGGCCCTGGCACGCCGCATCCAGGGCGGAGAAGGCTTCCAGACCGTTATCAGCGAGGCGAGCGAGCGGGTGCCCATGACCGGCGGCGACCTCGGCTGGCGCAAGCTCGATGACCTGCCGTCGCTGTTCCAGGATGTCGCCCCCGGGCTGTCCCCGGGCGAGCTCGCCGACGTGTTCCGCTCCCCGAGCGGCTTCCACCTCGTTTATCTCGCCGATGCGCGCGGCGCCGGCGGCCAGACCGTGGCCCAGACCCACGCCCGGCACATTCTCATCAAGCCCTCGGAGATCCTCACCGACGACGAGGCCCGCGAGCTCGCCGCGGAGCTGAAGGCGAGGATCCAGGCCGGCGAGGAGTTCGGCGCCCTGGCCCGCGAGTACTCCGAGGACATCGGCACCGCCGCCGAGGGCGGCGACCTGGGCTGGAGCAACCCGGGCCAGATGGTGCCGGCCTTCGAGAACACGATGGCCTCCACACCCATCGGCGAGATCTCGGACCCGGTGCGCACGGAATTCGGCTGGCACATCATCGAGGTGCTGGACCGGCGCGAGAAGGACATGACGAAGGAGGTGCAGGTCGCCCGCGCCACGGAGTTCCTGCACCAGCGCAAGTACGACGAGGAACTGGACGCCTGGCTGCGCAAGATCCGCGATGAGGCCTTTGTCGACATCAAGTAAACGCGGCGGCACGGCATGAGCGTGCCGCGGCTGGCTATCACCGCCGGGGAACCGGCGGGCATCGGCCCGGAGCTGCTGCTGGCGATCGCCGCGGAGCCCTGGCCGGTGCAGCTGGTGGCCATCGCCGACCGGGACATGCTCGCGGTCCGCGCCGCCGTGGTCCCGGGGCTGGGCGCGATCGCCCTCGACGACTTCGACCCTTCTGCGGCGCCGACCCCTCACGCGCCGGGCCGCCTGCCGGTCCTGCACACGCCGCTTGCCCGCCCGGCGGATCCCGGACGCCTGGACCCCGCCAACGCCGCGGCGGTCCTCGCCACCCTCGACACCGCCGTGGATGGCTGCCGCGACGGCCGCTTCGCCGCCATGGTGACCGGGCCGGTGCAGAAAAGCGTCATCGCCGATGCCGGTTTCGCCTTCAGCGGCCACACCGAGTACCTCGCCGCGCGCTGCGGCGTGGAGCGGGTGGTCATGCTGCTGGTGGCGGGCTCGCTGCGCGTCGCCCTGGCCACCACGCACCTGTCGCTCGCGGCCGTGCCCGGGGCCATCAGCCGGGAGCTGCTGGCGGGCACGCTGCAGATTCTCCATGGCGACCTGCGCGAGCGCTTCGCCATCGACGCGCCGCGGATCGCGGTGCTCGGCCTCAACCCCCATGCCGGCGAGGGCGGTCACCTGGGGCGTGAGGAGATTGACGTCATAGTCCCGGTACTGGAAGCACTGCGCGCCGAGGGCCTCGATCTCACCGGCCCCCTTCCCGCTGACACCGCCTTCACGCCCCGCGCGCTGGCCGGCGTGGATGCGGTGCTCGCCATGTACCACGACCAGGGCCTGCCGGTGCTCAAGCACGCGGGTTTCGGCGAGGCGGTGAACGCCACCCTCGGCCTGCCGATCGTGCGCACGAGTGTGGACCACGGCACGGCGCTGGACCTGGCCGGGACGGGAAAAGCGGATGCGGGGAGTTTGCGGGCGGCCGTCAGGCTGGCAGTGGACCTGGCGAGCCCGGGCTAGGCTAGCCAGGCCTGCAGCTGCGGCACCACCAGGACGAGGATGATCAGGCCCAGCATCCAGGTATGCAGCACCAGGATTCGGTCCTGGCGGGCGAAACGGGCGTCATAACGCGATTCCTGCTCCACGAGCTTGGCGTCGAACCGGGCTTCCTGCTCCGCAAAACGCGCGTCGAGCACCTCGTGGAAGTAGTCCTTCGTCAACAGGTTGTCGGCGTAGAAACCGAATGCCTCGGCCATGAGTTCTGCCTGCACGTTTGCCTGCGGCTCCGGCACGCCGGCTTCCCGCAGGCGGCGGGCGTAGCGCAGCGTGTCAAAGGCCATTGTCGTCATGGTAGCCGACTCCTGCGGCAAGGCAACCCGGGGACCTCAACACAGTCTGTGCCCGCAGCCCGGGTGGGGGCAAGCACGGCGATCCATCACATCCGCGCACCGAATCATCGGCCCACACGGTAGCCGACGATCTCCTTGAAGGCGCGGCCCGCGCCGTCCAGCGCCTCCGCGTCCGGCAACCAGTCCACGGCGGTGAAACGGTCCCGGGCCTCGTGGTCGGTCGCTGCCGGGATCACCTCGAGCCCCTGCGCCTCGAAGCGGGCCACGGCGCGGCGCATGTGCAGGGCGGAGGTGACCAGCAGGATTCGCTCGATACCGCGAGCGCGGAGCAGGCGTGCGCTGAAGGCCGCGTTCTCGCGCGTATTGCGGCTCTCCTCCTCGACCAGGATGGCCTCTGCCGGTACACCGAGCGCCAGCAACAGCTCCCGGGTGACGGCGGCCTCGCTGCGGGCGCTGATCACGGGATTGGCACCGCCGCTGAGGAGCAGGCGCCCGACCCGGCCGGCGTGGTAGAGCTCGGCCGCGTAGAGGACACGATCGGCCTGCGCATTGAGGTTGGCCGGACCATGAAGCCTTCCCGGCGGATCGATGCCGCCGCCGAGCACCACGGCGACCGGCGCCCGCGGCGCATCAAGCGGCGCAATGTAGGGGTAGGCCTCTTCGAGCATACCGCGCAGGGCGAAACTCGCGGGCGGTAGCGACCAGGTAAGCAGCCAGGCGAAGGCGGCGAGCCCCGCCAGCCAGGCGAGGCCGCGCCGGCCCAGGACCGCGAGCAGCAGGGCCGCGCCCCCCAGCGCGAGGGCGCTGCCGAGCGGTGCCAGCAGCGCAATTACCAGCTTGTCGAGGAACATACCCGAGCCACCGGGGCGCGGTTTACACCCATGGGCGCCCTCCCTACACTCTCAGCTTCACACGCACCGGCGCCAGGCCCACGGATGAGCAACGACAGCGGCATCTCCTATTCCTACAGCACCACCGGGCCCGCAAGCGCCGGCGCGCCCGCGCTCTACGCTTTCGCCAACTGCGAACTGGTCCCGGTAGACCATGCCGTGACGCTAGTGATCAATCGGGACAATGGCAAGCAGCAGCTGATCTCGCCGCAGGTGGTCGATGCACTGAAGACCTGCACCACCTTCCGTTCCCTCGACGCCCACGCCGACCAGCTCGCGCGCACCCGGCCGGAGCTCAAGGGCAACCGGGCGCTGGCGATGCAGGCGCTCGAACAGGTCCGCGATGCCGGCCTGCTGCTGGCCGCCGGCACGATCCGCGAGCGGCTCGGGGCTGCCGATGAGCGGCAGCTGGCGCCAACCCGGGTCTTCGTCATCACCTGCGACCGGCCGGACGCCGTCGAGCGGCTGCTCGAATCGCTGCTGCGCATCGGAACGCTGGCCCGCCACGATGCCCTGACCCTGGTCGATGACTCCCGCGACCCCGCCAACCGGGCCGCCAACCGCGACGCGGTAGAGCGCTTCAACCTACGCAGCGCCAAGGACATGCGCTACTTTGGCGCTGGGGAACAGGCGACGCTGCTGGAACAGCTGGTCAGCGCACTGCCGGAGCACGAGGCGGGCATCCGCTTCCTCATCGACCCCGCGCGCTGGGAGGGCAGGAAGACCTACGGCCGCAGCCGCACGCTGTGCCTGCTGCTCTCCATGGGCTGCCGGGCCATCGTCATGGACGACGATATCCTCTGCGAGGCCGTGCTGCCGCCCATCCCCGGCGATGACCGGGTCAGCTTCAGCGGCGAGCGCAAGGCGGCCTTCTACCCGGACCGGGAGTCGCTGATGGCGGCCCGCCGGCCCGCCCCGGAGGACCCGCTAACCGGCCATGCCCGCTGCCTCGGCCAGTCGCTGGGGTCGGCGCTGACCAGTCTCAACGGCGCGGCGCTGGAGGAGGCCCAGTTCGGCGACTGCAATGCCGCCATGCTCAACGTGCTGGACCCGACGGCCCCGATCCTGGTGACGCAGTGCGGCTCCTGGGGCGACCCCGGCACCGGCAGCGTTCACTGGGCAGTGCACCTCGGCGAGGACTCCATCGAGCGGCTGGTCAATGCCCCCCAGGGCATGGCCGCCGCGCTGGAGAGCCGCAGCAGCTGGCTCGGCTGCGCGCAGCCCACGCTGCACAAGATGGCCTTCATGTCGCAGATGACCGGCCTCGACAACAGCCACTTCCTGCCGCCCTACTTCCCGGCCTTCCGCGGCGAGGACCTGCTGTTCGGGACCATGCTCGAGGCCATGTACCACCGCGGCGCGCTGGTGGAATGCCCCTGGGCCGTGCCCCACCTGCCGCTGGATGAGCGCCGGCACAGCATCCGCGATCCGATCGCGAACGCCGGCGGCATCGGGCTGTTCTCGCGCTACCTGACCAGCCGCATAGACTACGAGGATGCAAGCAACCCCGCCGGCCGCCTGCAGCACATCGCCGACGACGCGCGGCGCCTGGCCGCCCGCTCCGACGCCGACCTGCTCCTCGACTACCGGCGCGAACAGGCAAAGAGCGAGGCCGAGACCCTCGCCCTGGCCCGGGCCCAGCTCAGCCGGGCGCAGGAGCTGCCGTCCATGAACTGGCAGGGCTACCTGTCGCGCGCCGTGGAGGAGCTTGGCAGTTCGCTGCAGCGCCGGCACAGTCCCATGGAGATCCGGGGCGTGCCGGAGGGGGCGACGGAGGAGGGGCTGGTGGCGGAGTTTCGCGGGTTTGCCGAAGGGTGGGCGGCGGCGCTGGAGGCGTGGCCGGCAGCGCGAGAGGTATGCCAGGCGACCGGCGGTCGCTGAGAGGCTGGCTATGGCCGGATCCGGGGCGGAGATGCATTCAGAGACCGGAGCCGAGGGTACGCGGGGGCCCGTGGAAAGCACAGCCCTGCCGCGCGGCCCCGCGTTTGCCGCGACGCTCACCATCGCACTTCTTTCACTGCTCGCCAGCACAGCGCTCGCAGCGCTCCTGCTACCTCGCGCACTGCCGCTGCTGAACCCGGCCCTGGCTCCCTTTTTGGGGTCTGCTGCGGTCGCCCCTGTAGAAGTCGCGGGCAACCGCTTCCGACCCGTCGTCTACGGTGAGGGCGGCTACGCGGGCAACGCCAGCCGCATCACGAGCCTGCGGGACGGCGAGGCGGTGCTCGTCGCGAAACTGCGCGAGCCGGCAAACCACTTCCCCTTCCTCCGCTGGCGGGCCACCGGCCTCCATCCGGGCTACATGACCCACCTGTTCTGGCGCGTGGCGGAGCGACCGGACGAACTGTTCAGCACACCGCTGCAGTACGCAGGGCAGGGCGCGAACTGGGCCAACCTGTCCAAGCACCCGGACTGGCGGGGCACGATCACTGAGCTCGGTATCGGCGTCTTCGGCGATCTCCGCGAGACAGCCTTCACCCTCGAGGCGGTCGCGCTGGAGCCGTATAGCGCGGCTGCGGCGCGGCGGGTGGTATGGCAGGAGTGGACGAACTTCCTACCATGGCAGCAGAACACGATCCATGCCTATCGGGGGCAGACGCCCGGCATGCTCGTAAGCCCTGTGCTGTTGATAGGCGCTGCGACGATCGTAGGTCTGGGCATTTCTGCGATTGCGTGTTTGCTACTTGGCCGAATGAAGGGCTACGCAGGGTTTTCTCACAACATGCGCTGGGTGTCACTCGCCGTCATCGGGGTCGGTTGGCTCGCTCTGGATGCCCTATGGCAGCACCACCTTACACGACAAGGCGCAGAAACTCGCTTGCTCTTCGCTGGCCTAGAACATGAAGAAAAGCTGCTGGCGGACTGGGACGGCGACTACTTTGCATTCGCAAGGAAAATCAGTGAAACATACCTTCCGGGAAACAAGGACAGCATCCCCTTGCTGGCCGTGCCGCAGACTCCGAAGCGATACGGATTCCGCATACGCTATCACCTGCTTCCGAGTCACTACGCCGATATCTCACACTTCAGCTATCCGCCAGGAGGCAGCGACTACCTCCGCCCAATGAATAGCGATCTGCTGAAAAAAGCCATTCGAAGCAGTGAATACTTTGTAGTGATCACCCCGCCGCAGATAAAGGCAAACAAGGTGGACGTCTTCTCGCTTGCTAACGTAGAGCCCAGCGGGATCGAAGAGAATGTCTACGCCAATGAGGCCGCGGTTCTGTTCAAGGTGCGACTCGAAGATGATTAGCAGGCGCAGAAGAGCTTTGACGGACCAAAGAGGCAGGCCCCGGGGCCTGCTGCCGTGATGATCGCCGGCGTCTGCTTTGCTGTTATTGCCCCGTGGGTGCTGGGCTTCCTATTGGCGTCACGTTTACCAGTAACAGCGAACCTCAACCCTGCCCTCCGCCTGGCACACGGCTACCTGATAGGAACCTTCTTGTGCACGATCTTGCTTCGCCTGTGCAACTTTGCGAACTGGTCGATCAACTTCATCGCGATCAGTGCCGTCCTGCTCTTCGGCGGGCTGCTGTTGTGGCTTCTGCCACCCCGACTGTCGAAGAACCAACTGCTCTCAAGGTACGCCACTGAAGCAAGGCGGCCGTTGCATCAGTTGCAGGAAGGGGGTTGGCTCCGCGTGCTGAGCGCCATGCTGCTTCTCGGCCTTATCGCATGGCGCTATTACACCATCGCCGTCGAGGCGCTCATTCGGCCCGTCTTCGCCTGGGATGCGTGGGCGTCCTGGGTGCCTCGAACACTGCAGTTTTTCGAAACCGGGACGCTGGAAGCTGGACTCAAGACGATCAAGGGCAGCCACGGGCTTTTCACCAACTTAGTTCATTACTGGGCCATGCTTGGGGCCGGCACGCCACAGGCCACCTTTACGGCCTTGCCCTGGCTCGGGGCGAGCCTGTCGATCACCCTCGGCGTCTACGGCTGGCTGCGCCCGGCAGGCGCTCCATTGCTACCGGCCCTGCTGGGCTGTTACCTACTGATTAGCCTGCCCTTCTTTGATATCCACAGTATGCTGGCGGGCTATGCGGACCTCTGGCTGACGCTGGCCATGTTACTGGGTCTGTCAAGTTGTGCTGCTTTCGCCGAAAGGCCGACTGTGGCAGGAGCATTGCTCGTAGTTTTCTACGCGGGCTTAAGTGCCAGCATCAAGCAGGCCGGCTTCGGCTGCGCGCTGATCCTCCTCGCCTGCCTGGTGCATTCCTGCTTATGTCGGTCCAAGGCCTGGGCCGCCTCGGTCATCCCTACCATAGCTGCCGCCGCTTCGGCCCTCTGTCTCCTGCTCCCTCAGTCGGGGCTACAAGTGAGCCTACCTCTCTTCGGCGAGCACCTGCTGCTGATGGATAGCGAACAACTGGGCATCACTGGCTTTATGCTTGTAAAAATCGATGCCTATGACAGCATTGGACATTACCTGTTTGAAAGTCTGTTCCTTTTCCCCAGCTGGCACCTTTTGTTTCCTATCGCGATTGGCGCGTACCTCTGGACCCTTCTGCGGGGAGACTATCGGCGCGCGTGCTTTCATTCGACGCCGTTGGCCCTTGTACTGGGACTACTCTACTCGGCTCTCTACCATGGACTCGCTGCACCGGAGGCAGCCGCCGGCCACCAGGGCCTCACCCGATCCATGCTCTACTTCGTGCCCGCCCTTATCTGTTGGCTGGTGATCGCCTTCCAGTACACACAAACCAGAGAGGTTGATGTCAGAACACTCAGCCGGAGCCTATCGAAGCCCCAGTAGCAATGAACGAGACGTAGGACATTTCGGCAAAGGCAGAGAGAAAGCCAAATTACAAAATAGACCAACGAATCAAGCGCGGAAGACCAGCAGAGCCCAACTAAAGGTAAGCTTACGGCACGACAACCCTTGCAAATTTACAGGCGGGCTTCCGCCCGAAACTCCAGGAACCATTGATAGGTATTTGCCAAACCTTCCTCCAAGCTGATGCTTGGGGCCCACCCCAAAGTCCGTAAGCGCGACACATCCAGCAGCTTGCGTGGTGCCCCATCAGGTTTACTGGTATCGAAAGTTAGACCCCCCTCAAAGCCAACCACTACGGCGACCGTCCGGGCCAGCTCAGCGATGGTACAGTCTCGCCCCGTGCCAACGTTGATATGACTTAGACGGGGCCGGGTGTTAGCAGCGTAAACCGCCTGAGCCAGCTCCATAACGAAGATGGAAGCCGCGGCCATGTCGTCCACGTGCAGAAACTCACGCCTGGGCGTGCCGGTTCCCCACACCATCACCTCTTGATCGCCCCGTCGGGCTGCCTCACTAAAGCGCCGCAGCATGGCCGGGATCACATGGCTGTTATCGGGGTGGAAGTTGTCGCCGGGGCCGTAAAGGTTGGTAGGCATAACCGAGCGGTAATCCCGCCCATGCTGACGATTGTAGCTCTCACAAAGCTTTATGCCGGCGATCTTGGCGATGGCGTAGGGCTCGTTGCTGGCCTCGAGGGGGCCCGTGAGCAGGGCCTCCTCCCGCATGGGCTGTTCCGCCAGCCGTGGATAGATGCAGGATGAGCCCAGGAAAAGAAGCTTCTGAACCCCCGCCGCGTGCGCGCCATGAATGAGGTTCGCTTCGATCAACAGGTTCTCGTAGATGAAATCCGCCGGGTACGTGTTATTGGCATAAATCCCGCCGACCTTCGCCGCCGCCAAGTACACCTGGTCGATCGCTCCGTTGGCGAGAAACGCATGAACCGCGCGCTGGTCAGTGAGATCCAGTTCCTCCCGTCCGGCGGTCACCAGCTGAACATCATCCCTCCCGGCCAACTGCCGACAAAGCGCTGCCCCCACCATACCCCGGTGCCCAGCCACGAAGACCCGATGCATTACCAGCTTACCCCACGCTTCACTAGCAACAGCTCGTCGCGATCAGGGCCGAAGGCCCGTTCAACACACATCTGGCCCACGCCTCGCCCCTACAAATCCTGCGGCATCGTCACATCATGCCCATATGCCCGCAACAACGCATTCCGCTGAGCTGCCTTCACATCCTCCGACACCATCTCCGAACACATCTCCCGTGCAGTAATCTCCGGCTCCCAGCCCAACTGAGCCTTCGCCTTAGCAGGATCCCCAAGCAACGTCTCCACCTCCGCCGGACGGAAGTAGCGTGGGTCGACCCGTACGATCACGTCCCCGACGCTCACGGCCGGCGCCCAGGCTCCCTTAACCGCCATAACCCGGGCCACCTCGTTCACGCCCTCGCCCTCAAAGGCGAGGGACAAGCCAAGATCCTCCGCCACCCAACGAATGAACTCCCGGATCGAATACTGCTGTCCCGTCGCGATCACGTAATCCTCAGCGCTTTCCTGCTGCAGCATCAACCACTGCATGCGCACATAGTCCTTCGCATGCCCCCAGTCCCGCAGCGCGTTCAGGTTGCCCATGTAAAGGCAATCCTCCAGGCCCTGGGCGATATTGGCCAGCCCCCGGGTGATCTTGCGCGTCACGAAGGTCTCACCCCGCCGCGGCGATTCGTGGTTGAAGAGGATCCCGTTGCAGGCATACATCCCGTAGGACTCGCGGTAGTTCACCGTGATCCAATAGGCATAGAGCTTGGCGACTCCGTAGGGCGAGCGCGGATAGAAGGGCGTGGTCTCAGTCTGCGGCGTCTCGCGCACAAGGCCATAGAGCTCAGACGTCGACGCCTGGTAGAAGCGCGTCTTCTCCTGCAGACCCAGGAGACGGATCGCCTCCAACAGCCGCAGGGAACCCAGCGCGTCTACATCCGCAGTGTACTCGGGGGACTCGAAGCTCACAGCCACGTGCGACTGGGCGCCGAGGTTATAGATCTCGTCCGGCTGCATTTCTTGCACAACTCGGATCAGGTTGGACGCATCGGTGAGGTCGCCGTAGTGCAGGATGAGCTGCTTATTCTCCTCGTGCGGGTCCTGGTAGAGGTGATCGATGCGCTCGGTGTTGAACAGTGAGGCCCGGCGCTTGATGCCATGCACCTCGTAGCCCTTGTCGAGTAAGAACTCGGCCAGGTAGGACCCGTCCTGGCCGGTGATGCCGGTGATTAGTGCCCTCTTCATCGACTCCACCCTACTTTCTAACGATTCCCCGCGCCTCGCAGCGCGACGCGCTCCGCGCTGAAAAACTCAAAAATGTCACTCCTCCCAATTACCCACCATATCCTTGAACGTCTCGTAACAATCGGCCAGCCCAAGAGGTCCTTCTCGACGCGTTGCGCCGTCCGCCGCATGTGGATCTAACGGGGTTACTATAGTCCCCACATTTTCTGCACTGCCTTTGGGTACAAGAGCAAGCGCCCACTAGCATCCAACACGGGCGCGCTACCGCCTACCATAATGGGTTGATCATTGATTCAACGCCAGAGCAATCCTGTCTCCAGTGCCCTAGCATGGCATATGAATTATCGGTTCGCATGTCCAGATATCTTACAGCCCCCAAGTGATATAGCTTCATGTAGGGTCGTAGCGCGGGCTGACGCGCCTAGGTTCATACAGACGAGGCGAGTGTAGTAGTGAGACCACATGTCGCCCGGATCACTCGGCTCGCCGGCGCCTCTGTAAGCGGGCTCCACGCGTGGCCCGCGCTCCATAGTCACTGACCGCAGGCTACTTGACCGGAGCGCGTCAACTAACGGGACAGCCAAGAGAGCGGCGCAAGCCAGGAAAGCATGCTCCTTCCGCACTTAACCGCACTCGAAAGGATTTCTTAAATAGTTTCCGCGGGGACACGAGCCGATCGCTCTCGATGTCCGCTGAGGGAGCGGACCAAGCATTTCCGGCCGCGGACAGACATCGACGCTAACCATTAGCAGCATGATCATATCTCTCTGCCGTTCACGCGAAAACCTCTTGCACTTTGGACTCGCGCTTTGGCGAGTTGCAGGTCTCTGATAAACAGAGTATTTCCGGAATCGCTGCTCTCGCCAGCGAGGTCGTCAAGGCTACGGGTAAAAGGGTCATAGGCATAACTACGAAACCCGTAGTCGAACATTAGTTCGAGTATAAGCGACTCATCAAATCCATATCGACTGCCACTACCGTTCAATTCTATAATCACTGAGTTCAAAGCTGATGAGTTCAATACTCTTGACGCCCCCATAAGCACGGGCATCTCAAAACCCTCCACGTCAATTTTAAGCAGCATCGGCTCACTTGCTCCCAGTGCCTCATCCAGCGTTAACACCTCGACATCTACGGCATCCACCGTGACCTCACCCTCAGCAAGCACATGATTAACTGTGTCTCCATCGGTCGTGAATCGGATTATCCCAGACTCTTTACCTATGCCGATTTGCGGGTGATCGACACATTCTTCAATACAATTCAATCGTAGGTTTTCTACGAGCCTTGCGTGCGTTGCGGGTACCGGTTCAAACGCAAAGCCCCTGGCTCCGACGGCACCACATGCGAGAATGCTGTAGGAGCCCGCGTTGGCGCCAACATCAGCGAAGACATCTGCTTTGCGCAGTAGATGAAGAACGTACGCCATGTCTATAAACTCGTGTAGACCAGTATAGATATTGCCGGTGAGGCCTGTTTCACCATTTCGGACTAGAAGCTTAGTGCCGCTAATCCAGTCTACAACCACAGCCCCTGGCGCCATACGGCTACTAAGCTGCCATTTGGCAAATCTGCACAGCGCTGCAATTTCTCTGCCTTCGTTGAGCGGATGAGATGTAATGAAGCAAAGAGTTTTTAGAATGGACATGCCGGCCTCTAAAGTGTAAATCGGCACGTGCAATTGTACAGCCAGCCTGCCCGTCGAAGCTAGGTGTGATATTTTGACCTGCCCGCCCTCAACGCACTCAGGCTATGTCGACGACGTGTAGAACCATGCCACAGAGACATTGCGAAGGGCAGGTCAAACCATTATGTCTATTTTTAGTGCGGCTTGAATAAGTGAGCTCTACAAGACAGTCCGCTGTCGACGAGCGTGGGACGCCGATGGTTGGAGCAGCATAAAGGTAAACACTGTTCGCACCTTGATTCGTTCTCTTACGCTGCGGGACACAAAACCTAGGATGTTTTCAAACTCTGTAATGAACTGCAGCCCGCGTAGCGCCGCTCTTAATAGTTCCGGCCGAAAAATTGTCAACTTCAGTTTCGACTTGTTGGTCCTTTGATTCCCATCTCGCGCAAACATCTTTTCATAAGAACTGTCCAAGCTTGCTTAGGTTCTTCATGGCGAGCGCACGAAGACCACCGACTCCATTGCTCCGCAAGGCCCGGTAGTCCTCGCGACTCTTTTCAATAATACGACCGGCCGATCGATTGCTCTCTCCACCTACGCGCATCTTGACCAGGACTTCTTGAACATAGGCTAAACTAATCCGACCGTGCGCAAGGTAGCGGAGCACCGCATCATAATCCGCGGCGATCCGATATTCGGTGTCATAAAGCCCCCACTTCTCGAAAACCTCACGTCGTAAGTAAAGCGTGGGGTGAGGTGGCATCCAGCCGCGACGCAGCCTGTGTAGTGCGTAGGTACCAGCCTTCCAGTTTCGGATAACACGGTCCGGATCGCTAGTAGAGACGTACTGGAGGTCCCCATAAACCCCTTGAACACTGGGATTGGCCATAGCATTCGCGATCTTTTCTAAAACGTAATCATTGGCATAGAAATCGTCGGAATGCATTAGTCCTATGATGTCGCCGGTGGATCTCAAAATCCCGCGGTTTACGGCCTCATAGAGGCCATTGTCTGACTCGGAGTAGAGCATTGTGGCCGAATTTGCGAGTCGGCTGATCTCTTCTAGGGTCCCGTCTGTTGATCCGCCATCCTGTATCAGATGCTCGATATCACCATGAGTTTGTGACTGCACACTTGAAATAGCGTGACCTACTGTATCAGCGCGGTTGTAAACGGCTGTAATAACTGAGATCTTCACCGAGAGATTACCTGCTCGCGGTATTCAATTGACGAAAATCAAGTGCAGCAAAGCACTGCGAGAAACAGACCCCTAAAGCAGCGACCTGCGACATAAACAGAACCCAACGACCTCCGATGAGCCAGACTAAAGTAGTTTTGTAAACCACAACGAGCACGACCAGACAGCAAAATCAACTTGGCGAAGAGACCGCTCATTGACTCTTTCTCGCCACCACACGCACCTGACGTCGACGCCAATCTATGATTGCCCATAGTCGAGAGAACAAATGAAACAACTTCCAGCCAAAGGTTCTCTGGATTAGCGCCCAGCTTGGTGGCCAACTGTGCAAAATACGTTCAGCTTTCTCGACCTCAAAGCCCGCTGCCGATGCAAGATTTCCAAGGTTGCCAGCGCTCCATGAGTATAGATGAAAATCCTTATCGTTCTGCCTATATGGAACCGTAGCAGCATCGATGGGTGCAACTATGATCATGCGGCCGCCGGGTTTTAATATACGATACATCTCCCGAATAGCATCGAGCGGTCTCTCTACATGCTCAATTGCGTGGTTAGATATCACTATATCAACACTCTCTTCTTCCACTTGCGATAACTCCGAGTAGACATCGATCCCGTTTTTTCTGGCGATCTCTCTGGCCGCAGGGTTGATCTCTACTCCCAGCCCACCGCCAAGTTCTCTAAGCAAAGCTCCGCTGCCACAACCAAAATCAAGAACAACCATGGCAGGCTTGACATAGGCTTCAAACTTGAAAGCATTGGCCTTGGCCTGAATATACATATTCTGGCTCTGCCACTGAAAGTAGGCATCGTCGTAATGAGTCTCTGGTCTTTTCAATAGTCCGCTCCCCAGCAATGAAACGCACCCCCATGATACCGGCAAACGCGTCGCCAGTCGGCCGCTAGCCGGCATTGAGGGGATCAAATGCCAAACTGTTGCATCTCGGCTGTTCCCAAATTCCCTGCTCCAAAGGCATCACATCGTGACGCACCTGCATGCGTCTGCGAGTTGTGCCATCCACGGGTGCCTCCCGTGGCGAACTATTCCAAGTGAATGACCACCGGTCGCAAGTTAGCAGAAAATTTGATCTGAAAGGCCGACATTACCCGTCCACTAGGATTATACGCACGTTGATCTTCAATATCGCCTAAACGGCATCGTCCGCTTGAGATGACTCACATAGCTCATGTTAGATTCCTAGCGAGATTGTCGATCTGCATCGCGATCTGAAAAACTGAGAATCGACGCCATCTGCCGATCAAATCTTTCCAAGGAAAAACGAGCCCTTGCGCGGGCGGCCGCTGCGGACAACTCACTATTATCAGGTGGCCTTGAGCAGAGCGTCGTGAGTGCTGTGATTACGCCTTCTGTACTCGAAGCACAAAGAATGGATGGGTAGTCTCCCAACGTTGCCCGCATAGCGGCGGTATCGGAAGCAATGACCGCTTTACCGGCGCACATGGCGTCGATCAGCGCGAGTGGCTGACACTCACTAGCGTAGCGCGACGGCAGCGCCACTGCATCCGCACTCGCGAGGTATGATGGAACGACCTCCGGTGGAACAGCGCCAACCACGGAGATCCAATCACTATCAATCAGACCATTTAGCCAGGAGAGCACCTCATCTTGATCAGCCTCCGCATCAGCCATAGGACTACCTAGTAGAATAAGGCGCAGAGAGGGGTGGTCGGCCCGCACGCGCTCGCAAGCAGTTACCAGATCTAGGACGCCCTTGCTGACCATCAGGTTCGAATTCCAAAGTACAGTGACGGTGCCCGAGGTCGACTCGTCTAGCAAGGATATCTCATCGGGACGGCCGAAATTTTCGCAAAGATGTACTTTGGCGCAGAACGCGTGAAGATCGTCAATCAAATGAAGAGATGGCACGATCACCTCGCATTTACTGTATAAAAATTTTGCCAGCCTGCTGATTGCCCGATGTTGGAGCAAATCGGGTAGGTCTGAACCGTGCGCATGGACGACTACTCGCGCCCCAAAGCGAGCCAAAACCAGTGCGGGCACATCTCTCAGAAAGCCGCCAGTCGAGCGCGAACAGACCAAATAGACGGTAGCCGCCCGCCCCAACAGCACCGCCGACCACGCCCTAACCGCGCTATACACAACACCGAGGACCGCTCGTGGGCCTCGTCCTGAAGGAAACGTCGCCATGACCCAATCACAATCGACATGGATCACCCTTTGGGTCACTAGCGCTTGCCCCGTAACCTCGCTCGTATCAGGGCTCCAAAAAACTATGCGTCCGGTCATCTACTGGCTACCACCATACAGTCGACGAACCCGCGGCGGTAAAGCCTGAACGATCGTAGCGCGACTTGGCTCGGAAAGCGCCTGCGCCTCCAAGTGAGTCCTCCCTTGCAGCGAAGACTCTGCACTGGCAGCCGGATCGGTGATTAACCGCCCGCTGTAGGCCTCAAAGGAATGGCGGTCTAGGAAAGACTTAAGGACATCCCCTTTCATGCCAATGTCGAGCGCACCAAATATTCTTCCGAAGGTCGCATTTGGCTCCGAACAACAGTCTTCATACCGCACTACGATTGCATTGGGATGGTCCTCACAAAAGGCTAGGAGTCTATCGTACTGGCCAAACCTATCCTTTTCCGCAAAATAGGATATAGCGTAGACGATCCGCTCGTGCTCCGTCTTGCAAGCCAAAAGGTCAGCGCGCCGTCGGAACATCTCTTCTCCGCGCTTGGTGATATGGTATTTCGACGTCGATTTGATCCACGAAAGCACCATTGCTACTGGATCGCGCACCACTGCCAATACGGCGACGCCATCAGATGCAAGAGTTTTGGCATCCTCTGGACCAAAGCGGCGGATAGGACTGTACACTCCGTCTACAGGTAGCGGGCTTATAGTGTGGCGCCAAGCTTGGTCTCGAAAGACCAGGCCGGAATAGGAATATACGTCAAGGTCGCTGAACATCTCGCGGAACCATACGGAGCCCGTCTTCTGCAGACCCACATGAGCAATCGCGCGGAATCGCGAGTGGTGACGCACAGGGCGCAGCATTCTCGCGGCGCCCAATGCAACCAGTTCAGTCCGCTTGACGGCCCGTACCATGCCTGGGGGAGCATGGCGACGAAGGAAGGTTGTCTTTTTAAGCCTACGATACGTACTGAACATATGCTGACCTTCGTACCGCGAACGTCAATCCGCGTGTGTTAAGCAAGCGGACGCTGCTCGGGAGCGCGGCAGGAGAGCGGAAAGTCCGCAGAATACCAGGAAGGGTCCGACCGTAAAAATCCAAAATAGAAGACCTGCAACAGTGTCCTGCAGCAGGAATTGTACGTAAAAGGAATAGTACCCAAACAGCATAACCGAAAGAAAATAACCTCGATATTGCCGCACGTGCTTGAGTAAGTACCCCCCTATAAAGCCGAAAAAGAACCAAAAAAACACTACAAACAAACCCCACTCAATAAAGGACTCGACCATACCTCCCGTGTGGGATCCGGAAGGTATAAAGAAATCTTCCGTGGAGTCAAAAACCTGGTAGGTTGTTGTTCCCATGTCATAGCGCGAGGGCTTGTCGGCCCAGACGGCCCTCGGTATAAGATTGACTATTGGAAAGGTCCAGCGGACTCCATAGTTGGGATCATAGCGTTCCATCGCCCCGCTCAAAGTGTTTGCCGCGAAGATTACGTGCTTGCCTTCGAGGTAGACTCTCATCTCACGGCCGGTTTTATCTGAAAGCTCCGGGAGGTTCCGCACTACCTCTGTAAAATTGCCGAGCGTAGATAGGCTAGTGGCCTGCCTTAAATAGGGCAAGAAGTTGAGCAAGACCATTGCTGTGCCGAGTAGCAAGAGTGCAGGCAGCTGCCGAGCTCGTGTCAGATAGCCGTAGACATAGAAAGGTACAAGTATTAACAGCACGAAACGGATAGTGTTGCCGCGCTTGCCTTGAGTGAAAGCGTCAAAGAACAGGAATACCGCCCCAAACACCATCAGAAGCTTGAGCGTTCTGGAAATACTTCTTCCAGAGAGACGATGGATCATGAGTATGAATATGGCGGTGAAGAGGGATAGCGGCAGTCGATATATATAGGCTGTAGTGAAGTTGGCGCTCGCGCCATGTGTCGCTGAATACTTCGCTAAGAATCCACCTGACTGCGAAATAAACACTGCCATCCCCACAGCGCCCACAAAGAATAGTAATGCCGCAATCTGGAGATACAGTCTTGGCTTCTCCACATGCACTTTCTTCCTTGCAACCATACGGCGACCAGCGTACTCGCCAGCCATGACACATAGAACGAAGATTCCTGATAACAGTAAAAGAATCGAGTATTCATCGGGTGTGATAAAATACCATCTCATATATCCGGGCATACGCAAGAAGTCGTAAACATAAAGTCCAATCACCGCAATGAAGGTCAAGAAAGAGAACGACATCCACGTTTCAAAGCCACGACCAGCGAGTCCACGGTAGAAAAGAAAAATCCCAGCAAAGCAGAGAAGTTGGATGCCCAACAACCCTGCCAGGTTCAGCGCCGTCATGACCCTGGGTTCCACCGCGCGGTCGCCTCCAGGTAGGTAGCGATCGCTTCCACTTGTTTCTCAGACATGCGGTCTACGTGTCGTCCAACGGTCTGTGGGCGTGCATTTCGTGTTAGATATCCAATCATCGGTTCAGGATCGCCGAGACCAAGAAACGCCGCCACTGCCGCACCTGTTTCTGCGGGCTTGAGCACGAGATCTTCGTAGCGCAGAGGCATAAAATTGTCACCGCCAAGGCCTCGGCTACCCAGGTAGATATGCGAATTGCAGGTCACCCACTGGTGAGTCGCGGCGATCTCAACATCAAAAGCGCGGCGCAGATCGGCGAGACCCGGTACGCGTTCGCCCCAATTCTCGGCGCGGCCAGTGATCGCTATGCGCAATGTCTCAAAAGCCTGATCAACCACGGCGTACGGCAGACGACCCAAAGGGATGTTACCGCGAGCGACGATGCGACGGGCGTGGGCAATCCGATCCTTGAGTATTGAAAAACGATGCTGGCTCGCACTAGCTGTATCATTGGCGGTAGGTATTTCTTGCCCAATCATGTGCAGTTCTTTGAGCCTTGAAGCCACATTGTCGAACGGATCTCGAAATACACCGATGATCTGCGCCTCGGGGAACACTGCCCGACAGAAAGGAAGCCTAAGCGAATTCGACGGCGTTTTGTCCACCACCCGCGCGCCTCGCCCCACCCGTGCAAAATGTTTCCTAATATACCGTTTGGTCGTGGGCGTAGCTTCTTTCGCGCTGCGTACGTCAGAGCCAAAGAGCCGCTGTCCTTTCATCCACACGTACCGCTGCTCAAAACAATTTACGATTCCTGTGACCTCCCCCAGAGCCATAGCTAGAAGGTTGGTCCCGGACCGCCCCGCACCCACAATCAGAATGGGGTAATCCAAAGCGCCCGCGTGCCTAGTCATAAGGTACTTGCTACTGAACCGCGCCTGCTGTCCCGCGCAGTCTTATAGCCGAGATCGGCGCAAGCGACCCCCAACGATGCCTCCGCCCGGAGAGTGTCCGCAGCACTCCAAGACAGCCAGTTGTCTGTGCTGGGCACGAATCCTTTAGTGCCTCGCGCGATCGGATCTTCAGTTCCAAAATTATGCAGCGCCTTATGATGCTCAAGCTGCGCTGGTTCAAACGATTCGCCCAACCATTCCATCAGCCCGCGGATCTGCGCCTCTGGGGCGGCTACCAGGTCCTCGTAGCGACTACGCCGGCATATTTGAGGGTTTTCTTTCTCAAACGCAATCTGCATCGCGTACTGAGACTTCATGTGTGCCAGGATTCCCTCAAACGTCGCAGACCCCTGACCTGAGAGGCTCCACCCCCGCTGTCGAATGGATTCGGCGACATCAAAGGGATGGCGGTAGGCCATTATGAAACGCGCGCCCGGAAACAAAGCTTTAAGCTCAGGCAAAACCGCAATGTAACCAGGCGTCTTATCAGCCCAAATTCGCTTACCTCGCGCAATTCGAAGACCCTCGTGTAGGCTTGAAGCTTTGCGAGCCAAGTCCGCTCGCATTAAGTCGGTTTCATTGCCAAAGCCACGATAGCCGGCGGCGACCTTAGTGTCCATGAGCATTTTCGCATAATGAGCCATAAAGAAGCTTTCTGGCGGGCACGCTATATTGGAATGTGCATTTAATACTCGCCGCATGAGCGAAGTCCCCGAGCGATGCAAACCGATTATGAAGATGGGGTCTTCACACGGGTCAATATCAGACAAAATGACAATACGGTCTTGAACCACCAGCCTTGGCTGACTAAGCCACGCGCGAAACCTGCGCAGGAAACTACTCATACTCGAGACCTACTTATATATGAAAATGGCAACTTCTCTATGGCTTTCGAACTGATCCGAATCGCGCGGAAAATGGAGCGATCCAATAATGAAAGGACGGGCAATGGCTCTGCCATCATGATGTGTGAGATAGCCAGAACGGAATTGGCAAACCGGTCTGCGTCCCAGATTGCACTGATGCTTGGGCAAACTGATGCCATCCTTTGGATCAGTTCAGGGTCACCCGACAAGGCCTCCATATAACGTGCAAGCTCTACATGATCGGACGGATCGAACTCGTAACCATTGAAACCATTTAGGACCAGATCGCGCGCTGACCCACAACGCTCCGAAACAAGAATGGGCAGCCCGGCAGCGAGCGCTTCGTTGACTACAAGACCCCATTGCTCCACCAAGCTAGGCAAAATAAACACATTAGCGGCATGATAGATGCCTGGGAGCTCGATATACTGCGCGAAGCCTGGGAACTCCACAAGCTCCGCCAAGTCAAGCCGCTGAGCCTCTGCTATAAGCTCGTCACGCTGCCCACCATCTCCAACCAGGACTAGGCGCCATGGGCTTCGTCCAGCAGGGAGCCGATCCAAATAGATTCGGAAGGCCTTCAATAAACCGAGAAAGTTTTTCCGGGGAATAAAGCGCCCGACCGAAAGGAAAAC
The DNA here is from genome assembly GCF_040217025.1 of Pseudohaliea sp. Lineage (GTDB taxonomy): Bacteria > Pseudomonadota > Gammaproteobacteria > Pseudomonadales > Halieaceae > Pseudohaliea. The sequence continues at coordinate 69,828 of NZ_JAVJOA010000004.1, forward strand.
CCCAGAGCCGCGAATTTTTGTGTGTTCATCGCGTGCAAAATGAGCGTTATCTACGCAATTGTAGCCCAAAACAACCCTATCTGAGGGCAAACCAAGTTTGCATATATACTCTCTAGCACACCGACCAGCGACAAAGCCTCCACATGCATGCCGCACGATAGCCTTCTTGATTCGCTCGACAACCCATCGCCTCGGCGCGTCGAAGAGGTTACTATCCGACATTATGAGAGCGCGAGCATTGTTGCGGTAAGCCCAATCGATTCCGGCATGCGCATAGCTCGGAAACCACCCAGGTACAGCAACGATATCGGGGCTGTGCTTGTCGAGTCGATCGAACAGCCTGTCTGCTATCGCGTTTCTGCCAACTGACATATCTTTTGCTAGGCATTCGAACTTATAGGAGCCACGAGACCGTGCATGGCCCCACTCGTAGGTATCATCCGCTTGCGCGATTTCGATGCCTACAGTATCGATCAACTTTGCTACCGCGTGTAAGCGCGCATGGTGGTATTCTCCAAAACGCTCGAAGATAATCGCGACCTTCATGGCATGGTACCCGCTGAAGCAATGTGTCGCGCTCTAACCAGCTCAAATGTCGCAATTGCCTCGGCTTCACCCGGCGCGTCGAGATTGTCCAAGGCCTGAATAGCTTCGCATAGGAATGCTACTTCACTTTTATTGAGGTTTACATCAGGAGGGTTGGCGGGCGGCAGCAGCCCGTAAGCTAGAGCGCGACGCCACGATCTCGGAATGTATTCTCTCACCACTCCGTATGCCTGAGAATGAATCAAGAAACGCAGTCGTGATCGGTAGGCCGAGCGACGAGAAAATCCTCGATTGATGTTCATACCGTCTAAAGAAGCCAAATCCAATACGGGCAGGTCAAGGAAGTCAAACACGCGCGCTATAAGTTCATTGCGGTTTTCCTTATATTCTTTAAGATCGAACACCATTATGTGTTCACGGGGCACCCATTTTTTCCACAGGGACAGTTGCATTTCGTATGCAGAAACAAATGCGTACTCAGGGTTCTCAAATACGTCGAGAGCAGAGCTTCGGGTTTCTCCGTTGCCAATGTGATGCGCAATGTGACGCTCAATCCGTCGAATCGGATCGCGTAGCATGTAAAGCACACGAATCTCCTCCCGCTGCACGGAAGCTGCTTCTGCCGGGCAGGGCAGCATAGGGAACTTAGAATAACCAGTCGACGCATCACCGAGATAGATCTCCTGTCGACCCGCATATAAATCGGCATATGCTCTTGAGGCAGCTTGGTCGCCCTGGGCAATCCCATGAAGCCCGTTGGGCTCTTTTTTTTCAGGGAAGAAGATCTCGGGATGGCGGGATATGTCGGCGTAGAACGAACTAGTGCCAGCCTTCATGGCGCCAATTAGAAAAAGGTTTGGGAAGCGGGAGGTCATCGCGCCAGATCTCACGCTCTGAAATTCAGGCGTGTTGTGTCGTGTGCAACTTGGATGAGGGATCGTTCCTCTGCGACACATTCCTCCGAAAGGTTAATGCAAAATGTCTCTACGATCAGAGTGAACAGTTCATTAGATCGCGCAATAACCATCTTGGCGAGACGATTGGCTATATCTTGTAGGAGGCGACATCTGCAAGCGACCTGAGAAAATTCCTCACCACCCGGCAGAAGGGCTATTGCTACACCCCACGCTTTCGCTTGAACAAGCATTGATGCCAAGCGAATTCTAAAGGACGTGTGATCCTCCATAGTCATTTCTCCAATACACGGTTTAGAACTCGTCCATTACGAAATGGACTGGAGTCACTCGGCAGAAAGTCGTAGATCTGTCAGTCGACATCGACGCAATTGCTGACATAACCCTCATAACAAAGGCCTGAAGAATGCGTTCGGACAAGATCGCTTGCCGATAAGACTTCCCCAACTGCGCATGCAGAAGCCAACTCGCCCTTGGGGTAGATTACCTCAATCTCTAGCCTAGCATTGTGTTAGCGCTGCAAGCACTTTGCCAGCCTTAGCTACAATCTTCGACACTGGGACGAATACGCAGGGACGCGTAGTGTGAGCGGCACATCAAACTGTGGACACAGCTTTAACTTTCCCAACAATCCGGTGGTTTAACGACGTCTTACCTTCGGTTTCTGTCCCGGGCCTGGCCGGAAATATAGCCCAATTGAAGTGTCAACCCCTGCCCTCGCCCTAACAGCCAACCATATTACAGTGCTGCTCAATGTGGTCATCAGCAGAAATGCGGCGGCGATCGAGATCGGCGTCTTATTGACGGGGAGCAGCAAATATGCGCCGACAACAACAAAAAAGGCACCGAACCGTGCAATCGCGCTAAAGTGTTCGAGCTGCAGTTGGGTTGCAAAGGTCATATGGCCACCGTACAAGACTCTAATAATCGGGTTAGCCAGCATGAGCACAAAAAGAGCAACCCAGTACCACGAGAAACCTACTTCATAGAAGCGCATAATGACGGGGGATAAAGAAAGCACGGCCCCGGCGAACACTAGCGATGGCCAAACGGATATGTGCAGATATCTCCGCGCATGAGCTTCCAATCTCGCAGCGTCTGCTACCGCCGCGCTCTGAGCGATCTCGGTGGTTAGATCCCAATCTGATACTGTCTTTGGCAATATGGCAAGATTGGATATGCGCTTTACGACCTGATAGACACCTAGGTGTTCAGCAACCAGAAAGGCACCACCGATAAACGTATCGGTATGCTTGATCAAAATACTCAAGGTGCCGTTAACCCAAAATGATAGGGATAGCTTAGACTCTTCCGTTTCTCTGAAAAGTGTTCCAACTGGAAAGAAGGCCCAGTGACAGATCCAGATTAGAATGACGACCACCGCTCCACTCAACGCAAACATGTTTAGCAGGAGGTCAGCGCTGGGCTCAGCGCACGCAGTCATTAGCACCAAACTTGCCAGCAATATAAACTGGTTGCCAGCGAGCGAAATGTACATCGCAGAATTTTTACATTCAAAGACACGGAAGATGATAGCAACGTGCTGCACCTGAACTGATACCATTGACGCAATAACAATCGAGAAAGCAGCAACGTCTCCAGGAAGCAACGGAAGCGCAATGCCAAATAACCTTAATGCGGAATAAATGCCGTAAGCAGACGCAAGTACGATGCCGGGGATTATGACGGCCAGCTTGGTTGCGTAGCTTAACGAAACTCCGCGGCCTGGCGCAGCTTGATAAGCTGCAAGTTCTCGCAGCAGAAATTGTGGGGCGCCAATGGAGGCGAACGCTCCCAGAACTAGGATGGTGGACCAGTAGACCGCAAACCTTCCGAACTCTTCAAGAGACATCAGAGAGGCGATAACAAGCATAGTCCCAACCTGAATTCCAGAAGCGGCGACTCGATTGGCGGCTAATAACTTGTTCATTCCTGTATCAATGATTTTTTTGGCCTACGCCACGACCTTGATAAATGAGAAAGCGGAGTTCTCCCCCTGGCTAAGGTGCAGCTAGCGCAACCCCAATATGCGTGCTAATCAGGAAAGTTCAGACGTGATCATTACCTTCCCCTGAATCAAAGATCATACGCACAACCGTAGATTCGTGGCCCCAGACCCTCGGCTCTATAGTCATTGATCTCCAGAGCCAGAAGATGAACGCTGCGGCGATGGGAAGTGGCAAGTCCCGAAGACACGTATGGTAGTAGGAGTAGATCCTGAACAATCATTTCCAGCGATCATACATGATTTCGGTGCGACCGCGGCGCATGTCTGAGGCGCTATTCATAACGGGCCGGTTTATTGCGAATCTCTTTCCCAGCATCGAGGACCGCTGCTCCCGACCTTGAACGGCCTCACGGAACCGGTCTGCGGCGCAGCACCCATCCACCATCGGCGAGTTCGCCACCCGAAGTAAAGTAGCAGGTCGCTGTCACTCGGATGTACCCACGAGCATGACCGATCGCGGCAAGAACCTCGATCTGCAATCAGAGGGTGTCGATTACGGAATGCTCCAGCGGTTTGTTCCGCTTTCTTGCGTCAAGCCAAACGTCACACGACCGTAGGCAATTGACTGCGCTCAAGAATCCGGAAGGCTCTAGCGGGGCGCTCAGGTAAAGCAATTTGCGAAGGCGTGATCTCTAGCAAACCCTGCTTCGCAATAGTCCTGCGCAGTCGACTTCGCTCACCGGGGCGCGCCCAAGCCTGCTTCCGAACGAAAGGACGCAAACCAGGCCCCGGGTGGACCGGATCGGCGCGAGGTCCTGCTGCCCGACCTCTGCCGCAAGGAACAGGTAGCGTGGAGACAGCGGCCCGGCCACCCATTGCCAACCGCCGGGGCGGCGTTTACGCTCCTCCAGCGGCGGCAGGAACACATCGTAACCCTGCCGGGCGAGTTGCTCCGCTGCCTGCGCTTCGCACCGGGGCTTTGTGTAGACCACCAACCAATCCATGGACTAACGCCGTGCCAGGACCATTTCGCGATAGTATCGCAGCCCGGAAGCCAGGGTGCAGTGCCTGTCGTAATCAAGCTTTCCTAAACTGCCCATTTCTTCCCGCGTAAGCGGTAGGCCACCCCGCATGTCGGATCTGCTGATTCAAACCCTGGTCGCCTTTGCCGCTACGCTGGTATTCATCCGCGTGCTGGCGGCGATTGCTCCACGGGTTGGGCTTGTCGATGCCCCCAACCAGCGCAAGCTCCACACCGGCGAAATCCCGCTAGTGGGCGGCATCGCGATCTATCTCTCGTTACTGCTGGGAGCGCTGCTCTGGGGTAACGAAGGCGTGGACAGCCTTTCCAGCCATGGCAAGCCTGTATGGGTCTTCCTGCTCGCAGGCGGCATCCTCGTGCTGGTCGGCATTATCGATGACATACGCCACATCAGCGTTTTTGCCCGTATGCTGACGGAAATCACCGTCGCACTGTTGATCATCGAAGGCCTCGACCTGCGCGCCAACAACCTGGGCGACCTCGTTGGCACTGGACCCGTCAGCCTCAAGGGCTGGATCGCCTACCCGTTTACCGTGATCTGCGTGTTCGGCATCATCAACGCCTACAACATGCTGGACGGCATGGATGGCGTGCTCGGGATTATGGGCCTGATTACGCTGCTCGGCTTCCATCTTTTCACAGATACGGCGCCGGGCTTTATCACCATCTTTATCGGTATGTCTCTGCTAGCCTTCCTCGTATCCAACCTGGGCCTGTGGCCGGCGATACCCAAGACCTTCCTGGGGGACTCGGGCAGCAAGCTCATGGGCCTGATCGTCGTCTCTCTCATACTTACCGTGGCGGACGCAGGCGTGGCGGGCCTCAAATACATCGAGCCCGTCACGGCCCTGTACCTGGTGGGCCTGCCGCTGTACGACATGACCTTCACCACGCTGCGGCGGGTTTTCCGCGGCTACTCGCCGATCAGGCCGGATCGTTCCCATATTCACCACCTCATGCAGGAGCTTGGTTTGAGCGACCGCCGCGGCCTCCTGGTGATCAGCACACTCGGTCTCACCTCGCCACTGCTCGGCCTGATGCTCGCCCGCTCCGGGGCCAGCACGCCTTACCAGTTCTATATTTTCGTGGGCCTTTTCTTGCTCTATTGCGTGCTGATGCAGCAGGCCTGGGTGGTTGCAGAACGCCGGAAGCCTGTCGGTGTGCAGAGCGAGCATGCTACGCTTCCCGCGATGTCAGACGCAGCTTCCCACGATGAATAACACTCCGCGCCGTGAGGCGATGCCGCCGGCGCAGTACCCGGGCGCGCAGTTCGTAAGCTACGACGACGAGATCGACCTGCTGGAGCTGGGGGCCGGCCTGTGGCATCAGCGGCTGCTGATTCTCGCCACCACCGCGGCAGCAGCGCTGCTCGCCCTGCTGTACCTTCTCATCGCGAGCCCGGAATACCTTGCGGAGGCGCGTTTGCGCCCCCCTACCGCTGCGGACTTGCGCTTGCTGGAGGCGCGGTCGCCGCCACTGCTCGTCGGCGCAGACAAGAACGACGCCGAGCTCTTGACGCTATATGCTCCAGAGGCATCTGAGGTCTTTAAACAGATCATTGCCACAGCGCAGTCAAATGCAGCAAAGCGTGCGGTATTCGATGGGCTGGCCTCTGCACTCGTAGAGCCCGAAGCATCCGCCGAAGAACGCTCGAGAGCGCTTTCCCGCTTCCTCGACGCCTATGCGGTAGCCCAGAAGGGCGTCGACCAGCGCAACCCTGCGGTGGAAGTCACGCTAGAGATTGCTTTCCGAAACGCGGATCCAACGCTTGCCGCTAATGCCGTCAACCAACTCATCCGGGTCGCAAGCAGCTCAGTTGTCACTGACATTGTGGACGAATTCCGCACGGCAATCACATCGCGCATCACTTCGCTCCGTGCGGAACTGAAACGACGCATCAGCGCTGTTCGGCTCTCTACCGCGCGCACCATCACCCAGTTGCTCGAGCAGGACTCGCTTAAACGGGCCCAGCTCGAGGACGAGCTGGCGGCAGAGCTGCGCAAGACCACACAGGCGCGTGCCGACCGCATCACCGCGCTGCGGGCCGCACTGGCCATCGCCCGATCCCTGGACATCGAGCAGCCAACCAACCTCGAAACGCTGGCTGCACAGTCACTGCCCGGTGATGCCAGCATCCTCAACCTCGATGCCGCGGGTCGAGAAGAAGAGCTGCTATTCCTGCGCGGGACGGTCATGCTAGAGGCAGAGCTAAGGGAGCTTGAAGCTCGGGAGGACGACAAACCCTATACCGCCCTCGCCAGGGAGATCGAGAAGCAACTGCAATTGCTCGAGAAAAACCGCACCGTCGAGTCTCTGCGCGCAAGAAAGGACTTCGCAGCCTTTGCACCGCAAGCCGACGAGATTGAAGCCGAGATCGAAAAGCTGGAGGGCTTCCTCGAGCGCGACTTCAGCGAGCTACGCGTCGCCCGCATTGACCAGGTCGCTACACCGCCCACGCAGCCGGTGGCGCCGCGCAAGCGACTCGTTCTAGCGGCTGCTGTAGTCCTCGGCCTGATGCTCGGTGTGGTGGCGGCACTCATCCGCAACGCCGTGCTCAACCGGCGGGAGCCAGAGCCCGGCTGACGGTTGCTTGCATGCGGCCTCCCACAGCAGTCTATCCGCAGCTTAGCCGGCACCTGGCGCAAACAACATGAGCGCGCTTCGCAAGCTCGTCGCGCTCCTCTGCCCCGGCTTCGTCCTCACCGCAGGCCTGGCGATACCCCCGGCAATTGCCCAGGGGGAGGCCTACAGGCTGAACGGGGCGGATCTGGTTCCACTCCCCGGTGCAGCCATAACGCGGGAGAAGGGAACCATGATTGTGCATGGCTGGACCGACGGACAGGCCGTCGTCCACCGGCCGGTGCATCTCGAAGCCGCCGACTACGCCTACGCAACCATCGCCCTGGAGGGCCTCGCGCCCAGCCGGCAGGCGCGTTTCGCCTGGAAGGCGCGCGAGGAGGGTGTCACAACGCCGGTCAAGGCCCGCCTTCCGTGGACGGGCGGAGGTACGGTAACAATCGCCCTGCCCCCGTCGTGGCGCGGCACCATCAGCGAGATCGGGCTGCTGGTCGCCGGGCAACCGGGGCAGGCGCTGCGAGTGAAGTCACTTACACTGCGGGAACCCTCCGTCACCAACTGGCTGCGCGCCCGCCGGGATGACTGGTTTCACTTCGGGCCGTGGCAGCTGGTCGATATCAACTTTCTCCGCGCCCACGGCCTCGGCACGGCACCACGGCTCGTTCCCGCCATCCTCGCGGCATGCGCCCTTGCAGCGGTATTCGCATTGATCGCCGGGCATGGGGCGGGGCGGCAGCGGGCGCCGCTGGCGCTGGCCCTGGTCATCGCAACCGGCTGGCTCCTGCTTGACGCCGCCTGGCAGCGCAAGCTGCTGCTTCAGCTTGCAGTGACCCGCGACACTTTCGGCGGCGTTCCCGTGGCCGAAAGGCCCGAGCGGGACATCGACGCCCACCTGTTCGCGCTGTCGCAGAGGCTGGCGCCGCAGCTGCCGGTGGACCCCGCGCGACGGGTGTTTCTCCTGCACCCGGCCAAGGGTCACCAGTACGACCGGCTGAAGCTGCAGTACCACCTGCTGCCTCGCAACCTGTTCAACTTCGGCAGCTCGCTCCCCGCACTCGGCACTTTCCGGACCGGCGACCACGTGCTTCTCCTGGGCAGCGTCCCCAACGTGACCTTCGATGCGGCCTCGGGGGTCCTGCGCGATGAGAAGCGGGCGGTCGCAGCCTCGCCGGTGGACGTTACCGAGGCGGCCGCCCTCTACCGCCTGGAAGCCGGAGGCTCAGCGCCCTGATGGCGACGACGGGATTCATCATCGCCTCGCTCCTGCCCTGGCTGGCCGGTACCGGCCTCGCGTACCTCTGCCTGCCCAGGGGCAGGACAGGGACGCTGGCGCTGGCGCTTGGCTACGGCTACCCCCTGGGCATGCTGCTGGTAATCGGCCTGCTTCTCGTCTTCGAAGGGTTGGGGTTGACGCTGGCCGCGCTGCCGCTCGCTGCTGCACTGGTGCCCTTCGCCGCCGGGTTCGCATTAGCAGCCTACCGGCGACGCCACGAGAGCTCCGGACCCGACGGGCCTGTCCTGTCCGGCACAGCGGCGCAGACGCTGACCGCGCTCCTGCTCATCCTGGTCCTGGCCCGGATCGGCCTATTTGCCGCGGAGCTGCTCTCCCGCCCCCTCTACGCCTGGGACGCCTGGATGAACTGGGCGCCCAAGGCCGTGGTCTGGTTCCACGAGCAGCGCCTCGTGCCCTTCGTGCCGCCCGGCGAGTGGCTCGCCGCCGCGCCCGACAGCGGCGTCTACACCCTGGGGAACCGCGCTGCCTCGGCATATCCGCCCGGGGTGCCGCTGATCATTCTCTGGCACATGCTCGCAGCGGGCAGCGCCGAGAGCAGCCTGGCGTTCCTGCCCTGGGCACTGCTCCTGCTGGCAATGGGCGCTGCCTGCTGGGGCTACCTTCGCGGCCTCGGCGCGGCACCGGTCACGGCGGCGGCGGCGGCCTTCGGGCTGGTTTCGCTGCCCCTGCTCAACGTTCACGTCGCCCACGCCGGCTACGCGGACCTCTGGCTCGCCGGCTATTTCGGCCTCGCCGCGCTCGCCCTGGCGGGCTGGGCCCGTGATCGGACACCAGGGCTCCTGGCGTTGGTTCTCCTGCTGGCTCTGGGTGCCGCGCTGGTGAAAAAACCGGGCCTCGCGTTTGCCGCGGTCATCGTGCTCCTCGCTGCCGCGCGGGCGCTGGGCTGGTCGCTGCGCACCTGGGTCACGCTGCTGCTGGCCTCCGGACTGGCCGCCATCAGCCTCTTTGTCTTTCGACTCGAGATCCCCCTGCCCGGCGGCGCCTCGCTCGGCTTCGACGGAACCTTCCTGCGCCTGCCCTACCTCGGCAGCCTCAGGCTCTCAGCCCACCCGCTGCTTCCCATCCTCGGGGAGAACCTCTTCTTCTCGGCCAACTGGCACCTGCTCTGGCCCGCGCTGCTGCTGGCCATCGCCGCGAGCTGCATCCGCCGCCGCAGAGCGGTCGTGGGGGATGCGCTCCTCCAGGCCATCATCGTTGCCCTGGCACTGTTGTACTTCGTGTTCGGCTTTACCCAGTACTTCGACCAGGCGGCCAACCTGCTGACGCTGAGCAGAACGCTCTTGTACCCGGCGCTCCCGGCCGTGGTGTTCTGCCTGCGCGAGTTCGATGCCTGGTGGAAAAACCCGAGTGCTTCGGAGTGACACGGTGCTAGTGCGTCGCAGCTCGGTGCAAACCACGGCGCTACGGTGGCGTCGCACCGCTAGACGCTTCGACCGGAGCCTCCGCGGAGAAATAGGCGGTAACGAGCAGTAGCGCATAGCCGAGCCAGAGATCATCGAGCCAGGGCTCGACGACGACCAGCCCGGCGTAGAACGCAAAGAACACCAGCGCAAGCGGATGCCGGCGGCACAATGCCCACGCGCGCCTGACGAACAGCGCCACGAGAACGAGGGCGGCCAGGCCGGTCTCCGCCAGGAGGTTCGACAGCCCCGCGTAAGGCTTGTTGAGCGTGGATACCATCATCCGCGGGTGCTCCTGGAAGTGGCTCAACACGGGGCCGAAGTAGTCGACATAGAAGCTGCTGGTGAAAAGGCCCGGTAACTGCACGGGATCCCGCTTGAGCCGGACCGCCTCGGTGCACCACTGCTGCGGGCGCGACAGGAACTGTCCGAGACCCGTGCCGGTCAGCAGCGTCAGGGGTTCGCCCCGGTAGATGTCGGCGACCAGGCCATAGGCCAGCACCTTCGGCGGCACCCCGTAAATGGCGTAGAGCGTGTTGTTGACCGACGCCAGGCGGACCACCAGGGCGTAGTAGATTGCCGGCGCGGCCAGCAACACCGTGCCCAGGAGCAGCAATGGGCGACGCCGCGCCAGGAACCCCAGCGCCACCAGCCCGATCAGGATGCCGAAGTTGTAGCTCGGCAGGATGAAGTTTGCCGCCGGGACCAGGCTCCACGCGACGGTGCGCAGCAGCGAGGGCCCGCGCGCCGCGGCCTCCAGCAACAGCCCGGTGAAACCGAGGACGGTGACAATGCGGGCACCCCCCCAGCCGTATGCAGCCCAGTAATAATCCGCCGAGAAGTCGACGTAGGGAAGCTTCGCGGGGAACCCCTGGCCGAGGTAGCTGGCCAGACTCAGCAGCAGGCAGGCCAGGTTGATGGCGCGGAGCATCCACAACGCGTCCCGGGCACTGACGCCCGGGCTGAAGCCCGAAACGAACAGGAGGAAAGGCGCGACCAGCAGGAGCTCCAGCAACAGCGCCGTCGGCGACAGCACGGCACCCGTCGCGCTCTGGATGAGATAGGCCAGCAGCAGCCAGCCGACAATCAAAGCGAGGCAGCCGTACGCCCGACGCTGCGAGAGCCCCAGATCGACCAGCAGGCCATTTCCGAGCAGGTAAGCCGGATACATGGCGGCGCTGCGCGGCAGGACGATGAGCAGGGCGGACAGGCAGGGCCGCCAGCCCGGAAATGACGCCTTCACTGAATCCCCTCCGGCTTTCTGCGATACTCTCCCGGGTGCTTACGTCGGTGCAACCCCGCCCCATGCCAGACCAGCGAGCGACATGAACGCCGATCGGAGAGACCTGTCGCGCGTATTTCCACTGCTCGACGCCACTATGCTCGTCGCAGCCGGGCTGCTTGCCTACTGGCTGCGCTGGCAACACCTGCCCCCTCGCCCCGACTACAGCCTGGCCCTGGTGCTGGGCGGCCTCCTCGCCCTGGTGCTGCTGCCGGCCACCGGCGCCTACCGTTCCTGGCGCGGCCGCGACCACAGCCTGCAGGCGGGCAACGCGCTGCCGGGCCTCGCGGCGACCTTCCTCGCCCTCGTGGTCATCGCGGCCTTGAGCAAGACCACCGCCGATTACTCGCGCCTGTGGATGGGCTACTGGGTGCTCGCGGCGACCCTGCTCCTGTTCCTTGCGCGGCTGCTACTCGCCAAACTTCCCGCCCTGGCGTCGGCCGGCGCGCCGCGCATCCTCATCATCGGCACGGACCGGCTCGCCGCGGAGACGGTCGAGCGCCTGCGCCAGGCCTACCGCGACCCCGCGGTGGTCGTCGGCCTGCTGCACCCCGGTGACGACCCGGTGCCCGGCAACCTGCCCGCCCCGGTGCTCGGGCGAACCGCCGACCTGGACCGCTATCTCCGGGAAGAGGAGTCCGCTATCGACGAGGTCTGGCTGGCCAGCAGCCACCTGCCCGAGGCCAGCCGGGCTGCGCTGGTCGCCCGGCTGCAGGCGAGCTGCCTCACGGTCCGCTTCGTCCCCGATCTCTCCCTCCTCGATCTCCTCGGCCACATGCCGCGGGAGATCGCCGGCATGACGGTCATCGAGCTCAATGCCACACCGCTGACCGGCTCGGCCGCCCTGATCAAGGGCGGCTTCGACCGCCTTGGAGCGCTGGCGCTTCTACTGCTGCTCTCACCGCTACTGCTGCTGGTCGCGGCCGCCATCCGGCTCGAGTCGCCCGGTCCGGTGCTGTTTCGACAACGGCGTCACGGCGGCCTCGGCAACGTCATCGAAGTCTACAAGTTCCGCACCATGCGACACGAACCCGGGGCCGGCTACCAGCAGGCAACCCGGGGCGACCCGCGGGTCACCCGGCTCGGCGGTTTCCTGCGGCGTACAAGCATCGACGAGCTGCCGCAACTGTTCAACGTACTCCGCGGCGACATGTCGCTGGTGGGGCCCCGCCCCCACCCCGTGGAGCTGAACCTCGAGTTCACGGACAAGATCGATGCCTACATGCAGCGCCATCGGGTCAAGCCCGGCATCACCGGCTGGGCTCAGGTCCATGGCTATCGCGGCGAGACGGACACGGTAGAGAAGATGGCGCAGCGTGTCGCGCACGACCTCTACTACATCGAGAACTGGTCACTGTGGCTGGACATCCGCATCCTGCTGATGACGGCCTTCGGCGCCTGGACCGGCCGCAATGCCTACTGAGCGGCGACCCAACCTGTTTCTTGTCGGCGCGCAGAAGAGCGGTACCACGACCCTGGCCACGCTGCTGTCCTGCCATCCGCAGGTTTTCTTCTGCAGCCCCAAGGAGCCCGGCTTTCTCGCCTTCGGCGAGCGGGGCTACCCGTTCCCGACGGGCCGTGGCGAACCGGCCGCTGCCAGCGACTGGGTGGTCCAGGAGGAAAGCAGCTACCTTCAGCTTTTCGCTCGCGCACCGGAGGCTGCCAGCTACCTGGGCGACGCCAGCACCTGGTACCTCTCCGAGCCCGGCACGGCCGAGCGCATCCAGGCGTTCAGCCCCGACGCGCGCATCATCGTCATCCTTCGACACCCCGCGGAGCGCGCCTACTCGGCGTGGAGCCACGCGCGGCGGGACGGCGAGGAGCCGCTTGCCGACTTTGCCGACGCCCTGGCCGCGGAGACGGCACGGCAAAGCCCGTCGCACCTCCTCCGCTACCGCGCCATGGGCCGGTACGCGTCGCAGCTACGCCCCTACCTGGAGACGTTCGGACGGGAGCGCGTGCTCGTCTTGCGCTACGAGGACCTGCGGGACTCGGTGGACGCGCTCTGGCTCCAGTGCCTCCTGTTCCTGGAGCTCGATCCGTCGCTGCCCGCGCCCAAGGCCTATCGCCAGAACCGCTCCGGCATGCCGCGTTCCCGGCAGGTGCAGCGCCTTCTCAAGCACGAAGGCTTCAAGAGCACGATGAAGCGGCTGCTGCCGACGCCTCTCGCCGCTTGGTCCAAGGCCCAGGTGGACCGGCTGAACCTGGAGCGCTTTCCGCCGATGCCGCCGGCTGCGCGCGAGCTGCTTGTCGCGGACTATCGCGAAGAAGTGCGCGAGCTGGAGGCCATGACCGGCCTGGACCTCTCTGCCTGGCAGCGCTGACGTGCCTGCAATCACCCTCGATCACTGCGCGGCGCGGGACTTCTTCGGCACGACGCTCACACCCTTCCCCGAGAGCGAACTCCCGGCCATGATCGAACGCTGCCGGGCTGCGAAGAGCGGTGCCGCGATCATCGGCCACCACAACCTGCACAGTCTCTACCGCCGGCACAAAGAGGCACCGGTCGCCCGGTTCTACGAGGCCTGTGACTACTGCTACGTGGACGGCGTGCCCGTGCTGTGGCTACTGCGGGCGCTTGGAATCCGCGAGCCGGCGGCCCGTTTCAGTCTCATGGACTGCCTGCCCTCGCTCCTCGGGAAGGCCGAGCAACGGGGTTGGCGCCTCTGTTATCTCGGCAGTACACCGGCCGTCGTGGAACGCGCCAGGGCCTGGGCCGCCCGGCAATGGCCGGCCCTCCAACTCACGCTGGTCGACGGCTATCGAGAGGACGGGGACGCGTTCGCGGCCGTGGAGGACGCACGCCCCGACGTCCTGCTGGTCGGCATGGGCATGCCTAAGCAGGAGGCCTGGATCATGGCCCACGCGCAGCGCCTGCCCCACTGCGTGATTCTCCAGGCGGGCGGCACCCTGGACTATTACACGGGCGCCCAGGCCCGGCCGCCGGCGCTGCTCAGCCGCCTCGGCCTCGCTGGCCTCTATCGCCTGCTGCGCAACCCGCGAAGGCTCTGGCGCCGTTACCTGCTCGAGCCCTGGTCACTGGTCGCGCCGATCCTCGAGTTCCGGCGCCGGTTGTGCCGGTCGGGGGCGGAGTAGTGCGCGCGCGATCCGCGGTGAACGCAGCAGCCTGGTCAGGATCGGCCCACGGGCAGCTAGCGCGCCGAGCCCATACTGCGTCGCGAGTACTACCCGGCGCCGCCGATACAGTGGGGTGGCGCGTTGTTCCGCCTCCAACGCGAGTTCATCGATAGGGGGACGCCGCGGCACTCCGGCAGCCGCGGCGACGAGGGTAGCGACCTGGCGCACGCGCTGGAAGCGAAGATAGAGACGGGCCCGGCGCGGCAGCATCGCAAAGGCGTTGCCGCCGTGGATGCGGTAGGAAAACCCCTCGGCGGCGACGGCATACTTGCGCGCACCGAGCGCCGACGCCAGGCGAACGATGACGCCGTCGGCGTAGAGCCGGTTGTGATGCCCCACCTCCGGCGGCATACCGAGGAGCCGCCGCCAGCGCGGGTTCATCGGCACGCTGTCGGGCATGTCCTTGCATGCCCGACACAGCTCTCTCGCGAGCGGCGCCCGCAGCGCAAGGCCCGAGGTCGGGCTACCGAGGTACTCGCCGAAAAGCACCGCGGCGCAGCGGGTCACGCCCAGCGGGCCCTCGTCGTAGTGCATGCGCGCCAGGCTGCGGGCGACCGGGCTCAGCGCTTCAGCGTCCGGTCCCTCGGGGCGTGCCCGGGCGAAGAAAAAATCGGCCCCCGGGTTGCCGGCCGCGCACTCGCGCAGGCGCTCCAGGTAACCGGGGAGGTACTCGTCGTCGCTGTCGAGCAAGGCCATGAGTTCGCCGCGGGCTGCCGCGAGGCCGTTCGTGACGGCCTTCAGCTGTCCCTTGTTTGCCTGTCGGATCACCCGTACCCCTGGGCGCCCTCCATAATCGGCGAGCACCGCCGCCGACCCGTCCGTGGATCCGTCGTCAACGATCACCAGTTCATCGCCCTCGGCCAGCTGCACGAGCGCCGAGTCGAGCGCCGCGGGAAGAAAGCGGGCGTAATTGTAGTTGTTCACGACGACCGAGATCGACGGCGTCCTGTGCTTCAGCATGGCCAGCCCCAATCCTCGCCGAGCAGTTCGAACAGGCGGCGGTTGTACGGACGGTAGTAGTCCGTCAGCCACTCGCGGGTGGCAGGGGCCATGGGGTCGCGATAGGCGCCCTCGTTAGCCCTGATGGCCACGTAATCATGGGATGGCAGGCCGAGGAACGCCGCGGCCTGCGCAGCGGCGACCCGGGCATCACCTCGCCAGGCGTCAAAGTTCAGGATCAGCAGCCGCTCTCGAGGAAAGTGACGCAGCCAATGGGAGAGGTGCTCCACGTAATGGCCGCGGTTCAGATACCCATAGTTATGCAACAGGCGGCGCTGACGCCGAGAGCTGTCTTCGGTGAGCTGCAAACCCTGCTCGAGGAGCGCGGCCTCCTGTTCCAGCGCCACCTCAAAGGCGCGCCTGTCCGGTATGGCCGCGAGGGCCATGTGCTGGTAGTGGGAGTAGGCGCGGTCAACGGGGTTTCGCAGCGAGACCACGAGGCGCGCCTCCGGCAGCAGCAGCGCCGCCCGCTCGGCATAATCCGGAAGCGACATCGCGGGGGTGGCTTCACCGGTGAGGGGTCGATAGCCCAGGACCCGCTGCGAGGCCTCAACGGCCGATCGCGGCGGAAAGCAGCCTCGATACCACAGCTCCCCACGCCGGTAGTTCCGGGGGTGACTGAAGTACTGAAGCTCCTTGGTCACCGGCCTCAACACACCAGGGTGCTGGCAGAGCATCGCGAACAGCGTGGAGGTGCCCGATTTCATGGCGCCGATGATCAGGAAGTCCGGCAGCACGCCGGGCTCGCGCAGCCGGCTGGTCAGCGCCACGCGATAGGGAAGGGACCGACGTTCCAGCAATTTGACGATACTGCGCGTGCGCCTGCGGAGTCGTTTCATCCCCTTGACCGTCGCCCTCGCTCAGGACGCCCGCTGTAGCGATGCGAAGTAGTCCACGGTCCGCTCGAGCCCGGTCTTCAGCTGGGTACTCGGCTCCCACCCAAGCTGTTCCCGGGCGCGCGTGATATCCGGCTGCCGCTGCCGCGGGTCATCCTCCGGCAGGGGGCGGAATACCAGCTCGGAGGTCGATCCGGTCAGCTCCAGCACCTGCTCTGCAAGCTCGCGGATCGAGAATTCCAGCGGGTTGCCGAGGTTGATCGGCCCGGTCACCTCGTCCGCGCTGTCCATCAGCGCGATAAGACCGTCGACGAGGTCGTCCACGTAGCAGAAGGAGCGGGTCTGCTCGCCGTCGCCATAGAGGGTGATCGGCTCGCCGGCCAGCGCCTGGACGATGAAGTTGGATACGACGCGGCCGTCGTTCGGGTGCATGCGCGGGCCGTAGGTATTGAAGATGCGGGCGACCTTGATGCGCAGGTCGTGCTGGCGGTAGTAGTCGAAGAACAGGGTTTCTGCGCAGCGCTTGCCCTCGTCGTAGCAGGAGCGGGCACCGATGGGGTTGACGTGCCCCCAGTAGGACTCCTCCTGCGGGTGCACCTGCGGGTCGCCGTACACTTCGCTGGTCGAGGCCTGCAGGATCTTCGCCCGCACGCGCTTGGCCAGGCCCAGCATGTTGATGGCGCCGTGCACGCTGGTCTTCGTGGTCTGCACCGGGTCGAACTGGTAGTGCACCGGCGAGGCCGGACAGGCGAGGTTGTAGATCTCGTCCACCTCTACGTAGAGCGGGAAGGTCACGTCGTGGCGGAGGAGCTCGAAGTGTGGGTTGTCGAGCAGGTGGATGACGTTGTCCCGGGCTCCGGTGAAGAAGTTATCGACGCAGAGCACGTCGTGCCCCCGCGCGAGCAGCCGCTCGCAGAGGTGAGAGCCGAGAAACCCCGCACCGCCGGTCACCAGGCAGCGCTTGCGCAATGGCTGCATTCTGCTTCCCTCTTGCTATTGCCGGTTGCCGTCGCTACGCCGCGCCGTAGGCGGCCAGGACGTCGTCCACCGCGCCGTGGGCCCGGATGCGCCCGGCGTCGATCCAGGCCGCAGTATCACACAGGGTCGCCACCTGGTCCTCCTGGTGCGACACCAGCACCACCGTCTGTTCACCGGTCAGACGGTCTTCCATCAGGCTGCGGGCTTTCTTGCGGAAGGCCGCATCGCCGACGCTCAGGATCTCGTCGATGAGCAGGATATCCACCCGCGTCATGATCGCCGTGCTGAAGCCGAGGCGGGAGCGCATGCCGGCCGAGTAGGTGGCAACCGGCTCCTCGAAGGACGGACCCAGCTCCGAGAACTCGCGGATCTCCTCGAGGCAGGCCTGGGCCTGGCGCCGCGTCGCGCCCTGCAGCATGGCGGAGAGGAGCGCGTTGTCGCGGCCGGACAGGTGCGGCTGGAAGCCGAGGCCGAGGGTCAGCAGGCTGCAGCTCGCCCCCGGCCGCCGCCACACGGTACCGGCCCGGGGCGCGAGCACCCCGGCGAGGAGCCGCAGCAGCGTTGTCTTGCCCGCGCCGTTGCGGCCGAGGATGCCGAGCGTTTCGCCGCGGCGGATGCGCAGGGACACATCATCGAGCACCCGGTGCAGGCCGCGCTCGAAGTTCGCGCGACGCGCGTGGTAGCTGTGCGACACCCCCTGGAGTTCGAGTACGAGCTCCGCATCCCGGGTTTTGGCCACAGCCCCCTCGCTCATCCCGTGATGGCCTTCAGCGCGAGGAAGCGGCTGGCGCGCCGCAGGAGCAGCACGCCGGCCGCCACCAGCGCCGCGGCAGCCGCGCCGATCACGCCGAGGTGGACGGGGTCCGGCGCGACACCTTCCATCAGCACCTGCCGGTAGGCATCGATGAGGAAGGCCACCGGGTTCGCCGCGAGCACCGCGTCGGTCATGGCCGGGTCCGGCAGGTCGCGCACATCCCAGAAAATGCCGGAAGTGAACAGCAGGAAGATCATGCCCAGGGAGATCAGCATGCTGAAGTCGAAGGCCACGCAGACCAGGAAGGCGCCGAACAGGGAGAGCCCCACGATAACCAGGTAGTTCACGATCACCACCGGCAACAGCCAGGCCCAGCTGGCGCTCATGGCGTAGCCCTTGGCCCAGAGCACGATGAACAGCAGGAGGAACACCGACGCCTGCTTGTAGAGCCCTTCCTGGATCGTGGCCATGGGGAAGAGGCTCTTAGGCACGTCAATCTTCCCGACCAGGCCCTTGCTAGCCACGATACTGCGGGAGGCCTGGTTCACGGACTTGGAGAGCCAGATGAAGGTGAGCTTGCCGCACATGAGGAACACCAGGAAATCGGCGCGCTTGCTGCCGAGGATCACCTCGAAGACCACGTAGAACACGGCGACGTAGAGCAGCGGCTCGAGGATCCACCACAGGTACCCGAAAAAGAAGCGGGCAGCGTCGGCCTTGAGCGACATGCGCGCCATGGTGTCGACGAGGGTGAAGTAGTGCCTGAGAGTCATGGGTGGGGTGTCTGTCCCGCGAGGGGCGCTATGTTACCAACTTGGCACGCGCTAACATACGGGCCATGCCCCCACGCACCCCCAGCCCCCCGCCGGCGCGCAAGCGTTTCGGTCAGAACTTCCTCCAGGACGCCACGGTCATCCACCGCATCGAGAGCGCCATCGCACCGCGGGAGAGCGACCACCTCGTCGAGATCGGCCCGGGCCGCGGCGCTCTCACGGAGGCCCTCGTGAGCACCGGCTGTCGCTTCGACGCCATCGAGCTGGACCGGGACCTGGCAACGGGGCTGCTCGCGGCGTTCAGCATCTACCCCCGCTTCCGCCTGCACAAGGCCGACGCTCTGAAGTTCGACTTTGCCGCCCTGTGCGAAGGCCCGGATGCACCGCGACTGCGGGTGGTGGGCAACCTGCCCTACAACATCTCCACGCCGCTGATCTTCCGGCTCCTCGACCAGGCGGAACTCGTCGAGGACATGCATTTCATGCTCCAGCGCGAGGTGGTCGAGCGGCTGGCGGCCAGCCCCGGCAGCGGGCAGTGGGGGCGCCTGGGCATCATGGCCCAGTATCTCTGCGAGGTGGAGGCACTCTTCGACGTACCGCCGGAGGCGTTTACGCCGCAGCCGAAGGTCCAGTCCGCCGTGGTGCGCCTCGTGCCCTGGCGTGAGTCCCCGTGGCCGGCCTGCGAACGGGCGGCGCTCCGGGCGACGGTACAGGCCGCCTTCGCCCAGCGCCGCAAGACCTTGCGCAACAACCTCAAAGGCCTTACAACGGAGGACACCCTCGCGGCGCTGGGCATCGACCCCGGCGCCCGCGCGGAAACCCTCGAACTCCCGGATTTCATCAGGCTGGCGAACGCGCTGCACGGCACCGAGCACGGCAACGGGAAGACCGATGAAACAGGCGGCGGGAACGGCGACAAGTAGTGAGACCATGAGCGATTTCGACCCGGACCAGGTCCGCATCGAGGTGCAGACCACGTACCTTCCCTCCCACTCGAACCCGGAGGAAGCGCAGTACACCTTTGCCTACACCATCTCCATCAGCAACCTCGGCGAGGCGCCGGTGCAGCTGCTGTCGCGGCACTGGCAGATCACCGACGGCAACGGCGAGGTGCAGGAGGTGCGGGGCGCCGGCGTGGTCGGCGAGCAGCCGGTGATCGAGCCCGGCCGCTATTTCCGCTACACCAGCGGTGCGACGCTGCCCACGCCCGTGGGCTACATGCAGGGGGAGTACACCATGGTGCTCGCCGGTGAGACGGCCATCGATCCGGAAGCGCAGCCCGCCTTCGAGGTGCCGATCCCGGCGTTCACCCTGCACACGCCCACCGCGCTGAACTGACCGCCGAGGCAGACAGGCATGGCTGATTACGCCGTCGGCGACATCCAGGGCTGCCTGCCGCCGCTGGAGCGCCTGCTGGCCCGGGTGCATTTCGCACCGGACCGGGACCTGCTCTGGTCCGTGGGCGATATCGTCAACCGCGGCCCGGCATGCCTGCAGACCCTGCGCTTCCTCTACGAGCGCCGCGACAACCTGCGCCTGGTACTCGGCAACCACGACCTGCACCTGCTGGCCGCCCGCGCCGGCGCACGCACCCTGTCCCCCTCGGACACGCTCGGGCCCATCCTCCGCGCGCGGGACAGCGACCGGCTCCTGGACTGGCTGCAGGAGCAACCGCTCCTGCGCCGGGCGGGCGACGACCTCTTCGTCCATGCCGGGATCCCGCCGCAGTGGGACAGCGCCACCGCCGAGGCGCGGGCGCGGGAAGTGGAAGCGGCCCTCACCGGTGCCGACTGCGACCGCTTCTTCGGGCACATGTACGGCAACGAGCCGGCCACCTGGGCGGACGACCTGGCTGGCTGGCCGCGGCTGCGCGTGATCACCAACTATTTCACCCGCATGCGCTTCTGTGCCGCCGACGGCACCCTGGAACTCGAGAACAAGGGGCCGCCCCCCGAACGCGGCCAGGCCGACGGAGAAGACGAGCCGTTGCGCCCCTGGTTCCGCCACCCGCACCGCCTCGAGGACGGGGAGCGCGTGATCTTCGGCCACTGGGCCGCCCTCGGCGGCGCCACGGACGACCCGCGCTTCATCGGCCTGGACACGGGCTGTGTCTGGGGCGGCGAGCTGACCTTCTTCATCCTGGCCAACGGCGAGCGGCTCGCCGAGCCCTGCGGCGGCTGACGGCCCGGTCTACACTGGGCCCATGGAAATCTACCTGGTTGGCGGCGCCGTCCGCGACGAGCTGCTCGGCTACCCGTTCACGGAGAAGGACTGGGTCGTCGTCGGCGCCCGCGCCGAGGACCTGCTCGAGCAGGGCTATACTCCGGTGGGCAAGGACTTCCCGGTCTTCCTGCACCCGGACAGCAGGGAGGAGTTCGCCCTGGCACGCACGGAGCGCAAGCAGGGCCACGGCTACACCGGTTTCGACGTCCACGCCGCCCCGGAGGTGACCCTCGAGGAGGACCTGAAGCGCCGCGACCTCACCGTCAACGCCATGGCCCGCGACCCGGACGGCCGCCTCATCGACCCCTACGGCGGCCAGCGCGACCTCGAGGCGCGGGTACTGCGTCACGTCTCACCGGCCTTCGTGGAGGACCCGCTGCGCGTGCTGCGCACGGCCCGCTTCGCCGCCCGCTATGCCCACCTAGGCTTCACGATCGCGCCGGAGACGCTGGCGCTCATGGCCGAGATCGTCGCCCAGGGCGAGCTCGCCCACCTGCCGGCCGAGCGGGTCTGGGTGGAGACGGAGAAGGCCCTGCGCGAGCGGGACCCGGCGGTCTACTTCTCGGTGCTGAACGACTGCGGGGCGCTGGCAGCCCTTGCCCCGGAGCTGGCCGGCCGGGGCGACGCGTCCCTGGAGCAGCTCTCGGCCGCCGCGGCCGGCAGCGAAGACAGCGCCCTGCGCTTCGCCGCGCTCACCCACGGCCTCGAGCCCGCGGCGCTGGAGCAGGTCTGCGAGCGCCTGAAGGTTCCCCGAAAGCACCGGGAGCTGGCCCTGCTGCTCGCCGCCCAGGCGGAGCGCGCCGCCCGGGCGCGGAGCCTCGGCGGCGAGGAACTGCTGTTGCTGCTGGAAGCCGCGGGGGCGCTGCGCGACCACGGCCGCTTCGAGGTCTTCCTCGACGGCGCGGCGGCGCTCGCCGGCGAAGGCTTCCCGGGCGACTACCTGCGCCGCGCCCGCGAGCTGGTGCGCGACGTCTCTGCGGCGCCCTTCGTCGCGGAGGGCCTGGGGGGCAAGGCCATCGGCCGGGCGATGGAGGCGGAACGGCTGCGCCGGCTCGAGGCGCTCAGGGACAGTCCCGCCGGGGCGTGAGGTCGCGGCCGCGCCAGGCAAAGGGCACGGCGCGGATCGGCTGCGCGGCCTGGTCGAAGCGGTCCCACAGGGCCGCATAGGTCTCGCCGCAGGCCGGGTGCCGGTCGCCGGGGGCGAGCGCCGCGAGCGGCCGCAGCACGAAGGCGCTGGTGAGAATCTCCCCCCGCGGCAGCTCCACGCCCTCCTCCGTACCGACCCGGTCACCGTAGGTCAGGATATCGATATCCAGGCGCCGCGGGCTGTTGCGGGTCGCGTTCGGTGGGCGCCCGTGGGCCCGCTCGAGGGCGCGCAGGTCGTCCGCCAGCGAGCGCAGCGGCAGCTCGCCGTCGACCCCGACGACAAGATTGAGGAAAGGATCACCGACAAAGCCGAGGGCCGGCGCCTCGTAGACGGGCGACACGGCGACCTCGCCGAAGCGCGCGGCCAGCGCATCGAGGGCGATGGCCACGTGGCGCTCGCGCTCGATGTTGCTGCCGATGCCCAGGTAGATACGCGGCATCAGGGGCGCGCACCCCGCTCGATGATCACCCCCACGTCGTCGGCACCGGCGACGGCGCCGGGCTTGGCCAGGCGCAGGCGCAGCCAGGGCACGGCGAACTCCTCGCGCAGCAGAGTCGCTGCACCCTCGGCAAAGGTCTCCACCAGCTGCCACTCGCTCTCTGCCCCGTAACGGCGGAGCCGCTGGCAGACGGCATCGTAGTCGAGGGCCCCGTCGACGTCGTCCGTGGCCGCTGGGCTGGCGATATCCGCCGCCAGCTCCAGGTCGAGGACCAGGGTCTGGCGCACGGTGCGCTCCCAGCCGTAGACACCGATGACCGTGTCCACGCGCAGCCCGCGGATGAAGACCCGGTCGCTCACGGGGTCGCGGCGCCCGTCGCGGAGGCGAGGGGCGCCAGCTCGTCCATAGGCCAGCGCGGGCGCACGCGCGCCTCCGGCCCGTCCACCTCGCCGGCGGCGAGGCGGCAGGCACCGGCATAGGCGATCATGGCGCCGTTGTCGGTACAGAAGGCCGGCGCCGGGTAGAAGACCTGCGCCTGCCGCGCGCCCAGGCTGTCCGCCAGCCGCGCGCGCAGGCGCCGGTTGGCGCTGACGCCGCCGGCCATGACCAGGGTGGCGAGCCCTTCCTGCTCCAGGGCCCGGCGGCACTTGATCACCAGCGTGTCGACCACCGCCTCCTCGAAGGCGCGGGCGATGTCGGCCTTGTCGCGGGCGCTCGCCTCGCCCCCGCCGGCACACTCGCGCAGGGTGACCAGGGTGTGCGTCTTCAGGCCGCTGAAGCTGAAATCGAGGCCAGGCCGGTTGACCATGGGCCGCGGGAAGGTGAAACGCTGCGGGTTGCCGTCCGCGGCCAGGGCCGCCACCTGCGGCCCGCCCGGGTAGGGCAGGCCCAGCATCTTGGCGACCTTGTCGAAGGCCTCGCCGGCGGCATCGTCCACGGACTCGCCGAGGAGGCGGTAGGCGCCGATACCGTCGACCCGCACCAGCTGCGTGTGGCCGCCGGAGACCAGCAGGGCGACAAAAGGGAAAGCCGGCGCCGCATCCTCGAGCATGGGGGCGAGCAGGTGACCCTCCATGTGGTGCACGCCGAGGACCGGCACGCCCCAGCCGGCGGCGAGGCCGCGCGCCAGCGTTGCCCCGACCAGCAGGGCCCCCACCAGGCCCGGGCCGGCAGTGTAGGCGACCGCGTCGATATCTGCGGCCGTGCAGCCCGCGTCGGCGAGTACCTTTTCCAGCAGCGGGATGGCGCGCCGGACATGGTCCCGGGAGGCGAGCTCGGGCACCACGCCGCCGTAGAGCGCGTGCATGCCGACCTGGCTGTGCAGGGCGTGCGCGAGCAGGCCGCGGTCCGTGTCATAGACCGCGACGCCGGTCTCGTCGCAGGATGTCTCGAGGCCAAGAACCCGCATTACCCTTCCCTAGGGCGAAAAGAGGGCGCATGATACCGCCCGCCGGCAGGCTTTGCATTACGCACACCTTGCGTATAGAATGCGCGCCCCTTTACTGCACGGGACGTGCACTGCCGTGCTCAGGCGTGCGCGAACGATGAACAGACAGGTGAGGTTACATGCCGCACATCAAGGTTAAGGAAAACGAGCCCTTCGACGTGGCCCTGCGCCGCTTCAAGCGCTCCTGTGAAAAAGCCGGCGTGCTCTCGGAAGTGCGCCGCCGCGAGCACTACGAAAAGCCGACCACGGTGCGCAAGCGCGCCCAGGCCGCCGCCGTCAAGCGCCACCTGAAGAAGCTGGCTCGCGAAAACCGCAAGCGCACCCGCCTCTACTGAGGCAGGCGCCGTGAGCGAAGGCAGCATCCCCGAGCAGGTCAAGGCCGCCATGAAGGCGGCCATGAAGGCCCGTGACAAGGAACGCCTCGCCACCATCCGCCTCATCCAGGCCGAGTTCAAGCGCGTCGAGGTCGACGAGCGCATCGACATCGACGATGCCCGGGCGCTGACCATCCTCGACAAGATGGTCAAGCAGCGGCGCGACTCCCAGGCCCAGTACGAAGACGCCGGCCGTGCGGAACTCGCGGCCCAGGAAGCGTCGGAAATCGACGTGATCACCGAGTTCCTGCCCACTCCGCTCTCGGACGCCGAGCTCGAGCAGCTGGTCGACGAGGCCATCGCGAACAGCGGCGCCGGCGGCATGCAGGCCATGGGCGCTGTCATGGGTGAACTCAAGCCGAAGCTCGCGGGCCGCGCCGACATGGGCGCCGTGAGCAAACTGGTCAAGGCCCGCCTCTCCGGCTAACCGCAGTGCAACGTCCCCCGGCCCGGCCCCGCGCCCACCGACCGGTGCCCCGCTGATGGCCGGCCGCATTCCCCAGAACTTCCTGGACGACCTCCTCGAGCGGGTCGACATCGTCGACGTGGTTGATCGCCGCGTGAGGCTGAAAAAAACCGGCAAGAACTACAGCGCCCGTTGCCCGTTCCACGATGAGAAGACCCCCTCCTTCACGGTGAACCCCGAGAAGCAGTTCTATTACTGCTTCGGCTGCGGTGCCGGCGGCAACGCCCTCGGCTTCCTGATGGACTACGAGAACATCGACTTCCCGCAGGCCGTGGAGAGCCTCGCCGGGACCGTCGGCCTCGAGGTCCCGCGCGAGGCGGGGGGCCGGCGCGGCAGCGGCAACGAGGACCGACACAAGCCGTTGTTCAGCCTCCTCGAGGAAGCGGCTGTCTACTACCAGAAGGCGTTGCGGAGCCACCCCGCCGCTGAGCGTGCCGTGGGCTACCTGCGCGGCCGCGGCCTCACCGGCGAGATCGCCCGGGACTTCGGCCTCGGCTTTGCCCCGCCGGGCTGGGACAACCTGCTCGGGGCCCTCGGCACCGACGAGCCCCGCCGGGAGCGGCTGCTGGCCACCGGCATGGTCGTGCGCAACGATGCGGGCAGGGTCTACGACCGTTTCCGCGACCGGGTGGTTTTCCCCATCCGCGACCAGCGCGGCCGCGTGGTCGCCTTCGGCGGCCGGGTGCTCGGCGACGACAAGCCCAAATACCTGAACTCGCCGGAGACGCCGGTGTTCCACAAGGGCCGGGAGCTCTACGGCCTGTACGAGGCGCGGCAGCACAATCGCAAGCTGGAACGGCTGCTGGTGGTGGAGGGCTACATGGACGTCATCGCCCTCGCGCAGCACGGCATCCGCAACGCCGTCGCCACCCTCGGTACGGCGACCAGCCAGACCCATCTCGAGCGCATCTTCCGCCTGTGTCCGGAGGTGGTGTTCTGCTTCGACGGTGACGAGGCCGGCCGCAAGGCCGCCTTCCGCGCCCTGGAGGCGACGCTCCCGGCGATGACCGACGGCCGGCAGGCCCGCTTCCTGTTCCTGCCGGAGGGCGAGGACCCGGACACGCTGGTCCGCGCCCGTGGCCCGGAGCATTTCCGGGGGCTGGCGGACCAGGCCGCGCCGCTGGAGAGCTTCCTGTTCGAAGCCTGCGCCGAGGGCATCGACACCGGCACCCTGGAGGGCAGGGCCCGCTATGCAAAGGCAGCGCTCCCGCACCTGCGTACCCTGCCCCAGGGCGTCTACCGGGAACTCATGTTCCGTGAGCTCGCCGAGCGGACCGGGCTGGAACTCGCCAGCCTGATGGCCCTGGAGGCGCCCCCGCCGCCGCGGGAGTCACCGGTGCCGGCGCCGGAAGAACCGGCCCCCGATGCCGCCCCGGGCCCGGCCCCGCGGCGGCGCTCGCCACTCAGGGAGCGGCGCAGCGGGCACGCCAATCTGCTGCAGAGTGCCATCGCCCTGCTCCTGCACCAGCCCGCCGCCGCCCGCCACGCCGACCCGGCGGCCCTGCAAAGCCTCGCCGGCGAGGAAGCGGCGCTTTTACGGGCGATGGTCGAGCTGCTTCAGCGTCACCCGGACTCCAGCACCGCCATGCTCCTCGGTCACTGGCACGGGACCGCGGAGGGCGAGCTGCTGGGACGGCTGGCCGGCCAGGAGCGGCTCATCCCGGCCGAGGGCATCGAGACCCAGTTCCGCGCCACCATCGACCGGTTGCTGGCCCAGCCGGAGCGGGAGCGCATTGTGGCGCGGGTCGACAAATTAAGAAGCACCGACTACGCTTCGATGGGCGCAGAGCAAAAACAAGAACTGAGGGAACTGTTGCATCAGTTGCAGCAACTCGACAGGCAATCCCGCGACGACCGCCGTTAGCGCGTTCAATGCCCGCCTCGCCCCGAACAGACACCCGGCAACACGATCATCAACACCGGCTACGAGACAAAGCGACATTTTCCCGGACATTTTGTGGGCAAATCACCCTGATACCCGCTATAATGGCCGGCTACGTTTTTTCTCTTTATCGCTGATTTACAAAGGTTTTCTTGCATGACGAGCGTCGTGAAGCAGCAGTCCCGGCTGAAGTCCCTGATTGCCAAGGGCAAGGAGCAGGGCTACCTCACCTACGCCGAGGTGAACGACCACCTCCCGGACGACATCTCCGATCCGGACCAGGTAGAAGATATCATCCAGATGATCAACGACATGGGCATCCATGTCTACGAGCAGGCCCCGGACGCCGATGAACTGCTGATGACCGAGGGCGACAGCTCGGCCGACGATATCGCCGCCGCCGAGGCCGCCGCCGCGCTCGCCGCCGTGGAGACGGAAGCCGGCCGCACGACGGACCCGGTGCGCATGTACATGCGCGAGATGGGCACCGTCGAGCTGCTCACCCGCGAGGGCGAGATCGTCATCGCCAAGCGCATCGAGGAAGGCATCCGCGAGCTAATGGCCGCTCTCGCCTTCTACCCGGGCGCGGTGAAGTCGATCCTCGACGAGTACGCCCTGGTCACCAAGGAGGAGCGCAAGCTCAGCGATGTGCTCGTCGGCTACCTCGACCCCGCCGAGCACGTGCCCTCCGCCGCGCAGATCGCCGAGGCCGCTGCCAAGGACGATTCCGACGACGACAACGAGGGCGGCCCGGACCCGGTGGAAGCCAAGAAGCGCTTCACCGCCCTCAAGCGCCAGTTCAACAAGACCGAGAAGGTCATCACCGCGAAGGGTCGCCAGCACAAGGAAGCCATCGCCGAGATGGAGAAGCTCGGCGAGCTGTTCAAGTTCTTCAAGCTCACGCCGCGCGTCTTCGAGCCCATCACCGAAGAGGCCCGCACCGCCCTGGCGCAGGTCCGCGAGCAGGAGCGCGAGATCATGCGCATCGCCGTGCGCGATTGCGGAATGCCGCGTAAGGAATTCATCAAGTCCTTCCAGGGCGCGGAAGCGGACCTCAAGTGGGCCGGCCGCCACGCCCGCAAGAAGGACTACGGCAGCAAGCTCAGCGCGCGCAAGGATGACATCCAGCGCGCCCAGCGGCGCATCCAGCAGATCGAGGAAGAGACCGGCCTTTCGGTCACCGAGATCAAGGAGATCAACCGCCGCATGAGCATGGGCGAGGCCCGGGCCCGCCGCGCCAAGAAAGAAATGGTCGAGGCCAACCTGCGCCTGGTCATCTCCATCGCCAAGAAGTACACGAACCGCGGCCTGCAGTTCCTGGACCTCATCCAGGAGGGCAACATCGGCCTGATGAAGGCGGTCGACAAGTTCGAGTACCGGCGCGGCTACAAGTTCTCGACCTACGCCACCTGGTGGATCCGTCAGGCCATCACCCGCTCCATCGCGGACCAGGCCCGGACCATCCGTATCCCGGTGCACATGATCGAGACCATCAACAAGCTGAACCGCATCTCCCGGCAGATGCTCCAGGAGATGGGCCGGGAGCCGACGCCGGAAGAACTCGGCGAGCGCATGGACATGCCCGAGGACAAGGTCCGCAAGGTGCTGAAGATCGCCAAGGAGCCGATCTCCATGGAGACGCCCATCGGCGACGACGAGGATTCGCACCTCGGCGACTTCATCGAGGACACGACGATCCACTCGCCCGTGGACTCCGCCACCGGCCAGGGCCTGCAGGAAGCCACCAAGGACGTGCTCGCCGGCCTCACCGCCCGCGAGGCCAAGGTGCTGCGCATGCGTTTCGGCATCGACATGAACACCGACCACACCCTCGAGGAGGTCGGCAAGCAGTTCGACGTGACCCGCGAGCGCATCCGCCAGATCGAGGCCAAGGCCCTGCGCAAGCTGCGCCATCCGACCCGCTCGGACTACCTGCGCAGCTTCCTCGACGAGTAAGCCCCGGGGGCTTCACTGGTTGGCGCATGACCGGGGACCACCCTGCCATTGCGCCTTCGCTCAAACGGGGTTACTTTGCGCTGACTATTTAAAATCCTGGCCGGAAGATCAGGAAGGGGGGGGAGAAGAAATGCGCACGCTGCCAATCGTTATTACCCTTATCGCTTGTCTCGCGAGCTCGCTGGCAAATGGCGCAGCCTACATCCGGGGCGCCAGTGCACCATGGGGTGAGAACACTAACGAAACGGCGATGGACACGGTCTTCGGCGCCGGAGGCTGGGACGATCTACGTATGGCGGACGGCGCGACCCCTTTCACGTCCGGTGCGCATGACTTCATCTTCCTCGAGGGCGGGGACAGCACGGCAAATGAACTGTCGACTTACCTGACCACCTACCGCACGGAAATCGAAGCTTTTGTTAGCAGCGGCGGCGCCCTGCTGCTAAATGCCGCGCCCAACCAGGGTGGTAACATCAATTACGGCTTCGGCGGTGTCACGCTGACGTACCCGGCCTTTACTAGTGACGTGGTTGCCGCGAGCCCTGGGCACCCGGTCTTCAATGGACCTTTCACCCCCGTCGTAACCAGCTATTCCGGCTCCTCTTTCGGTCACGCCATTGTTGGAAACGGACTCTCGCCTATTATTATCGGGGCGCCCGGCGATACCAACGAGGGTGAGACGGTCCTCGGAGAAAGGAACTTCGGCAGTGGTCTTGTATTACTGGGCGGAATGACCACTGACAACTTTCACGACCCCCAGCCGGAGGCCGCCAACCTGCGTGCCAACATCATCGCCTACACCGCCGCCGGCGGTGACCTCAACCTCGAGCCCGAGGTCGTGCCGGCGACGCCTGTATGGTCTATCGCAATGCTCGCCATTCTCATGCTGCTGGCCGCCGGTCTGCGTAGACGTGCCGGACACGGCTGAAGGCGTGGCTTCCTCCCAGCAGTAACCAGGTCAGCCGACCCGGACATGGACACGGACCACACCCTCGAGGAGGTCGGCAAGCAGTTCGACGTGACCCGCGAGCGCATCCGCCAGATCGAGACCAAGGCCCTGCGCAAGCTGCGCCACCCGACCCGCTCGGACTACCTGCGCAGCTTCCTCGACGAGTAAGCCCCGCGGCGGCGCCCGGCCGGGCGCCGCCCTTTAAAGCTTGACAGAAACTGTGCGGCAGCCCCCGAAAACCGTGGGTAAATGCCGCTAACTCCCTGTTTCTGATTCAATTTTCCTCATTGCGCGCTGTCCAGCGCAAGGTTCATCCGACTGCAAAAGCGGCCGCGTAGGTTTTGTAGCCTGCCGCCCTGGTGACCAAGTGCCGGACGGGAATGGCTCCCCCAAAACCTGTCAATAACTGCCCCACGCAAGGAGTCCGAGCATGAAGTTGAGCAAGACGCTGAAGCAGTTTGTCCTTGGTTCCGCCGCTACCTTCGCCCTGCTGCAGGGTGCCCAGGTGCAGGCTAGCGAAGCTTTCGCCGCCTGCAATGCCACCCCCCGCGTATTCTTCGACGGCACTGTCGTCGACGCCGCCCTCGCGACGCCCGAGCTGTCCACGCTGGTGGACGCGGTAACGGCCGCCGGCCTCGTCGATGCGCTCGCCACCACGGAAGACATCACGGTCTATGCACCGACCAACGATGCCTTCGCGGCGTTGCCGCCAGGCATGCTGGACGCGATCCTCGCCGACCCGGACGTGTTGACGTCGGTCCTGACCTACCACGTCTCCACGGGTCGCCGTGATCCGCGTATTCACTTCACGTCCGTACTGCGCAACACGCTGCAGGGACAGCGCGTGTCCTACGCGTTCGTCGACGGCCACACCCGCGTCAACGGTGCCGGCGTGAGCTGCCAGGGCGTGAGCACCAGCAACGGTATCGTCTGGGTGATCGACAGCGTCCTGCTGCCCCAGTTCTGACCCCCCCTGCGGGTGGCCGCGTCGCCGCGGTCGCCCGCCTTTTTCTCTTCCAGCATCCCGCTCCTTCCAACCCCGCCTCGCCCCACCCGGGCCCATCGCCCTGTGCCCGCGCGGCGCCATGGCCTATACTCGGCGCCCGTACACGGGCCCATAGCTCAGTTGGTTAGAGCAGTCGACTCATAATCGATTGGTCGCAGGTTCGAGCCCTGCTGGGCCCACTATCTCCTATGAAGTTCATGGACTTTTAGCACCGCTGACCCATCGCCCAGGGGCGTGACACATAGCTCCGGGTCGGCAGGTGAACCGGTTGCCGCACAGACAAGCTGGCACTCTCGCCTCGGCCTCTTCGGGGCACCCATCGGGATCACGCCATGCTGAAATCAGTTTAATGACCCCGGTGTCTACGTTTAATGGTGGAAAGCAGTCCGGCGACAGCTCGACAAGCTCCCTCAAGGAGCAGAACAGCGTGATACTCAATATTGACGTCCAGTTGCAATACGCGGTCCAGGCACAGACGGACATAATCTTACAGATCACGGTCCCGGACTTTGCAGGTCAACGCGTCGTCAGTGAACAGCTGGTTCTGAGCGAATCGCTGCACAGCACTTCAGTGCCTGGTGAGGCGGGAGTCGGAACGCGTCTGCTTCTGTGTGTTGAGAGAGACTTCGAGTGCCACTACAGAGCGCAGGTGGTAATCGACCGACCGCTCGTTGACATTAGCCCTCTCGCTGCAGTGCCTCCCCACCGACTTTCTGATGACGCGCTGCGCTACCTGATGCCCTCTCGCTACTGCCAATCCGATGAGCTGCAAAGCTTTGTCGAAGCGGAGTTTGGCGGCAGTGCCGGTGGCGAGCGCATTGCGAGTATTCGGGACTGGGTTTTTGAGCGCTTCCGGTACTCGGCAGACAGCAGCAACCGACACACCACTGCGGTGGATTCACTCGTGCATGCTCAAGGCGTGTGCAGGGACTTCGCCCATGTCCTCATAGCGCTGGCACGAGCGTCGTCGATTCCTGCGCGATTTGTCAGCGGCTACGCACCCTACGTTGCGCCTCCCGACTTTCACGCAGTTGCAGAAGTCTACCTCGATCACGCCTGGCACCTTGTCGATGCGACAGGAATGTCCTCATCAAACCAAGTAGCCTTCATCGGCATGGGGCTCGATGCAGCCGAGGTGGCATTCCTCGCGAGCTTTGAACCAATCACGCTGCAGAAACAGACGGTTAGCGTGTTAGTGGAAGCCTGAGCTCGCGCCGTGCCTTGCCGCAGCGGTTTCGTCTTCGGGCCCATGGCCAGGTTGAAGGGAACGGCCTAGATTTAAGCTGGTTATAGCGGGACCCCAAGCCCGGATCTCCTCCCATAGCCCGCGGCGCGGGGCGTTCCCGCGCCCAGACGCGGGTTACTCAGGCTTCGTAAACACGAAGAAGAAGCGGTCGGTGTTTCCGGCGACCGTGCGGCGCCCCACTTCGTACTCGAGGCTGTCATCGAGCCGATAAAACATGTCGGAATAGTCGAGGAGGTCAAAACCCGCTGACTGGACTTCGACCAGCACCTTGACCGGGTCTTCTCGACGCACGTTTTCCGGGCCATCGGGCTGCATGTGCCGTCGGGAGTGGTCGACCACCACGTAGCGACCACCGGGCTTCAACGCTTCAAACACCGCCCTGTTGAAGGCCATGCGGTCGCCACCATGCAGATTGTGGTACTCGCGGATGTTCAGGAACATGTCCAGGCCCTCCGCATCAAAATCCATACTGTTGAAGGAGAATGCGTAGAGCTCACTGTCCCAGTCCATGTCGAGGTTGACCCGGCGCACCGCCGACAGCTCCGGCTCGGCGAGCAGATCGGCCAGCTCGTCGATCCACTCCTTCTTGTAGCCGATGATGAGTTCGCCCTCGTCTTTCAGGACCGGTGCCAGGATTTTCGTGTACCAGCCTGCCCCCGGACCAAACTCGAAGACTTTCATGTCGTCCCGGAGACCCATGAACTGCAGCGCCTGCAGGGGTGCCCGGTTGGCATCGCGACGGGTGTCAGCCTCGGTGCGGTAAGCAAGCGCGAGGGCGGCCTGGACCTTTTCGGTTGTGCGATCAGCGGCAACAGCCGGGAAGGCCAGTGACAGGGCGGCCGCCGTGGCGGCAATCAACAGAGCGTTTTTCATCGAGCAGTCTCCAGCGAGGTTCCGTGGCCGAGCTTTCAGCATAGCCCATGACGGCACCGGGCGAGAGACTA
Organism: Pseudohaliea sp.; assembly: GCF_040217025.1. Lineage (GTDB taxonomy): Bacteria > Pseudomonadota > Gammaproteobacteria > Pseudomonadales > Halieaceae > Pseudohaliea. Next base: position 102,388 of record NZ_JAVJOA010000004.1, read on the forward strand.
GCGCCAGCTGAACCCGGTACTTCCCGGGCACGTGGTCAACACACCCGGTACCAGGGGATCGGTCTCACTCGATAGCAGAGGATAAGCAAGCTCATCGGTGAGCTGGATGGTTATCATTGCCCGCATCGGCCCAGGAAGGACTGAAGGATGCCACAGCCCTCGAAAGTCATGGCGCTCGTGCCGGCCTATGCGTCGGCGGGAATCATACAGGAAACGCTGGACTCGCTATCGGCCCAGACCTACCCGAACTTCGAGGTACTGGTCTCTGTCGACGTCTGCAATGACGGCACCTACGAAACCTGTCTCGCGCACAGCGAACAGGATTCCCGGTTCCGGGTAATCCGCCAGCAGGGCGAGCGGCTTGGGTACTCGGGCAACTGCAACTTCCTGATGGACGAGGCCGACGCTGACTACGTGATGCTGGCCTTCCATGATGACCTGCTGGAACCGGAGTTTACGGAGAAGCTCTGTCGCGTTCTGGATCAGCGACCCGAGGTCATCCTCGCCTTTCCCGATACCTACCTGACAAACCCGGATGGTTCACAGGAGCACTGGAAGTTCACCGCCCTGGAGGGGTTGGAAACCCCGTTGCAGCGGGGGCTCGTGATGCAGGGACGGCCGCGACTCTGGTGGGCGCCCAACCGTGGCATGTTCCGTCTGAAGGAGGCGCGCGCGATCGGCGGTATCAAGCCGCACCGCGCCGGGGAGTTCTCCGTGGACTACCCGTGGCTTTTTCATATGAGCTTGCTCGGTGAGTTCGCGCGCGTACCGGAAACGCTCGTTCACAAGCGATATCAACCGGACAGCCTGTCGCGTTTGTGGGAGTTCAGCGGGGAGCAATGGCTGGAGGCCATGGGCTCGTGCATGCGCGAACTGTGGAACGCCGATATTGCCACCGAATACAAACTGCTGATCAGCCGTCGCCTGCACAGCGAGATGGGCCTGCTGCACGATCGACTGAAGGGAACAAACCCTGCAATGGTTTTCGCCAGGCGCGCCCTGCGCAAGCTTCGCTCCCTCCTGCCCGGCACCTGGTGAGCGTGCTCCAGCTCTCCCCGAGTCAGATCCGCCTGGCTGCCGAAAGCACCGCAAGGAGGTAGAAGGCTGCCGACGCCCGGCCGGGAGTACGGCGCTCGAGGGAACTGCCGCTACGCGGGCTCGGCCCATAATCCGGAATCCGCTGCTATAGTTGAGAGGATGAATAGCAACGCGCAGCGCTCGATTCCCGAAGGCGCGCAGGGCACCATGGTTGGAGGAAGCGCAGCGCCTTCAACGGGCCGGTGCGGCCGGTGACTGCAAAAAAAGACGCTGATGAAGCGAGGGTCGCCGCCGAGAGGCGCCATTTCGAGAGCGCCGGCGCCCACGACCCGCTCCCGGAAATCTGCCGCTACCGGACCCGCCGCTATGTCCAGCCGCGGGTCAACGAAGTGTTCGGCACTCTTACCCAGGCAGACTTCTACACCCGCCCGATCCTGGAAAAAGCGGCATCCGGCCGCCAGGTCACCGTCCTCAGCCTCGGCAGTGGCAACGGCGAGCTAGAGCTAGGCCTTGCAAGCGATCTTCTGCGCGGCGGTACGGACCGTTTTCACATCGAGGGTCTAGAGCTCTCCACGGTTAACGTCGAGGCGGCCAATGCAAACGCGAGGGCGCAGGGCCTCGAGGGAAAGGTGTCTTTCTTCGAGGGGGACTTCAACACGCTGACCGCAGACCGCGAGCGCGACTTCGTCATCGCCAACCAGGTGCTGCACCATGTATCGGCGCTGGAGAACCTGTTCGACGCGTTGGCACATATCCTGGGCAAGGACGGCATTCTGCTGACGCGCGACATGATCGGTCGCAACGGGCACCTGGCATGGCCTGAATGCCGCGAATTGATCGATCGTGTATGGAGCGAAATCCCGCGGCGCTATCGCTACAGCCACCGGGAGAACCGTTTTCTCGATGAACCCCCGGACCGGGACTATTCCAGGAACTCTTTCGAGGGCATCCGTGCGCAGGATATCCTGCCGCTCATGCTGGAGCGCTTCTCCTTCGCGCGCTTCTACGCCTTCGGCGGCATCACGGAGAAGATCCTGAATCGCGCCCTGGGACCCAATTTCAGCGTGGACAACGAGGATGACCTCGCCTTCGTCAACAATCTCGAGCTGTTGAACGACACGGCAATCAACGGCGGCCTGATCAAGCCCACGGTCATGCTGGCCCACGTCGCTGTCGAGCCCCGGACGCTGACCTGCTGGCGCGAACGCACGCCGGAACGCTGCGTGCGCATGCCGGGCTGATCGCGGAGGAATCAGTGGGCCGGGGTCGCGTGCCGGGCCAGCTCGTGCGCCTCGCGATCATCTGCTCCTGGCCAACCGCCCACAGCTGGCAGCTTGCAAAAAAGGCAAGAAAAACCGCCCCCGGAGGAGCGGCACTCTGTTCAATACGCCGTGCTATTTGTAGGTGATCCTGCGCAGGAGCTTGTAGTCGACGATCTCCCGCATGTCCTCGTAGCCCTTGGCAGTCGCGTCCTCCTCTTCCTCGTTCATGCCCGCCTCCCGGAGCGCCGCCATCAGCTGGTCGTAGCGAGCTTCGCTGCCCTGCATGGCGGCGGCGTTCTTGAACGTTGTGGTCAGGAAAATGTTTGGAGAGTCGGACACATTGGCAGCCCACACGCCGTAATCGACGACGTGACCCATCTCTTTCTGAATCTCCATGGCTCTGACCCAGGTGGTCTTGATCTGCATGAGATAGTCATCGGCGTAGTTTGATTTAACGTCAACGACCACGAGTTCCGTGATTTCTTCGCTGGGCGTATAGTCTTTCCATAGCTCGGCACCTGCGGCCATCGGCAGGCAGGCAATAAGGGCGAGGACTGACAGCTTCTTGAACATGGGCATGTATCCTTTTTCTGCTTTGGTTGGAGTACTGCCGTTCCAAGCTAGCACAGCAACGCTGCTACCGCCCCAATAAATCGGCGCTAACGGAGAAACAACGGAGGCCCCCATGGCCGGTGGCTTTGCAAAGGACGGCGCGGTCCAGGAACAGATCGACGCCAGCCTGACCGACGAGATCAACCGGGCGCGCAGCCGGCTGCCGCGCGGTGAGAGTGCGCGCGAGTGTGACGAATGCGGCGCGAAGATTCCCGAAGCGCGGCGCCGGGCAGTGCCCGGCGTCCGCCTCTGCGTTGCCTGCCAGGAGCTGGCCGACGGCAAGCAGCGGGCGACCACCGGCTACAACCGCCGCGGCAGCAAGGACAGCCAGCTGCGCTAGCAGCTGGCACGCCATGGTTTTCGAAACGCCGGGCCCACGCGCCGTTATCTTCGACCTCGACGGTACGCTCGTCGACTCGCGGCTGGACTTTCCCGCCATGCGGGCAGAGCTGCAGGCACCGGTGGATGTCGGCCTGCTGGAGTACATCGAGGGCCTGCCGACCGCCGGCGCAAGGCGCTCGGCGATGGCGGTCGTGCACCGGCACGAAATGGCAGGCGCTGCAGCGGCAACCTGGATGCCCGGTGCCGAGGAGGCCCTGCACACGCTGCACCGTGCGGGGCTGCGTACGGGCATCGTTACGCGCAACAGCCGCGAGGCCGCGCGCCTCACCATGGAGCGCCTGGGCATGCCGGCCATTCCCCTTAAGGCCCGGGAGGACGCGGCGCCGAAGCCGGACCCGGAGGCCCTGCTCTCGCTCGCCGCCGCCTGGGCACTGCGGCCAGCGCATTGCGCCTATGTCGGGGACTTCCGCTTCGACATCGAGGCGGCCGTGCGCGCGGGCATGACGCCGGTACTCTATGCGCCCGCCGGCAGGGCGGCACCGGCTGAGGCCGCACGCAGTCACCTGCTGACCGACTTCCGGCACCTTGTCGCCTGGGCCATGGGCCCGGCACCATGAGACCTGCGGTCTCAACACACCAGGACCCGGGAGGTACCCTTGGCTGAAAACCCCGAAACGACAGCCTGTGCAGAGCTCAAGTTCCTGGCCGACCTGTCACAACCGCTGGTCTACGTCCCTTCGAAGGGCGGCGGCGACCAGACGGAACACCAGGGCAACTTCCGCACGCACAGCGTCGAGGTTCACGACGCCCGGCGTGCCCTGCCCGCCACCGACCTGGACCGGGAGGGCTTCGTGCTTCTCGCACAGCCCAGTGCCGTCGGTGATTTCTACGACGATGATGCACTGCATGACACCTACCACGGCGAGCTGATCGCGCTCATCAAGGCGACCACCGGGGCACAGCGCGTCGAGGTCTTCGACGACACGCGCCGGAGCGCCTCCATCGCCACGCAGCGCGAGCGCGGCATCCGCGAGCCCGCGAACATCGTGCACAATGACTACACCGCCGCCTCCGGCCCGCGCCGGCTCAGGGACTTTTTCGCCGACGCGCCGGAACAGGCCGAGACACTGCGCCAGCGGCGCTTCGCGATCATCAATGCCTGGCGCCCGATCAACGGCCCCGTGTATGACCAGCCACTGGTGCTCTGCGATGCCAGCACGATCGCCGACGGCGACCTGGTCGCCATGGAGCGGCGCGCCGAGGAGCGTGTCGGCGAGCTGCAGGTCGCGCTCTTCAACCCGGAGCAGCGCTGGTACTACTACCCGCGGATGCGACCGGAGGAAGTCCTGCTGTTCAAGACCTACGACTCCGCTGAAGACGGCCGGGCGCGTTTCACGCCGCACTCGTCCTTTGCCGACCCGACTGCGCCGCAGGCTGCGCCCGCGCGCGAAAGCCTCGAGTCGCGCTGCCTGGTGTTTTTCTGAGCGGAGAGGCCCCCCGCTGTCTACTTCCGTCGAGGCTTCGAAGCCGTGACTTCGCGGTACGGGCGGCCTACCCTGACGTTTCGGGTACCGCCCCGGCGACCTACCCTGTCCAGCACAACAAGGAGAAGTGACATGGACTCTTTCCGAAGAACCCTTGCGGCCGCGAGCCTGCTCGCGGTGACCGCGACAGCCACAAACGCCGACGAGCTGGTGCACATGGCACCGCCCGGCGCCCTCGCGGATCTCCCCTTCTCGGAGGCGGTCATCTACGACGATTTCATTTTCTTGAGCGGCCAGCTCGGTGTAGACCCGGCAACCGGCGAGCTCGTCGAGGGCGGCATCGGCCCGGAAACGCGCCAGACCATGGAGAACATCCAGGCCACGCTCGCCCGCGCCGGCGCCACCATGAATGACGTGATCAAGTGCACCGTGTTCCTGGCCGATATCGAGGAGTGGGCCGCCATGAACGCGGAGTACGTGAAGTTCTTCGACAAGAAGCCGGCGCGAAGCGCCCTGGGTACCGCGGGCGGCATCGCCCTCGGGGCCCGCACGGAAATCGAGTGCCTCGCCGCCGCGCCTGACGACGACGCCGAGTAAGCCCCTCGGAAGCAACACCGCGCCCCGGTGACACCCGGGGCGGCAACTCATTTACCGGACAAGGACTTATCCATGTCGACCCTTCGTCTTTTCGCCGTGCTGACGGCCTTTGCCCTCTCACCCTTCGCCATCGCCGACAGCGCGGCGGACGATCCGCTCAAGGCGGAGGTCATCGCCTCCGTCGACGCCCAGGCCAAGGCCCTGGCCATGACCATGGTCGACCTCTACCAGAACCCGGACCTGGTGCAGGCCATCAAGGCCGAGTTCCGCGAGCGCAAGGGTGACTACGTTTACGAGGGCATCGTGCCCCCGGGGCCGCCGCCGCTGGACTTCGAGCAGTGAATCGTCCCGGGTGAGTGACCCCGAGACAGGTGAACCTCCCGGCCGCCCCACCGGCGCCGCCGTCAACTGGCCCCTGTTCGCCCTGACGGCGGGCTTCATCGCCGCCTTCTGCGGCCTGGCCATCGTCAGCGCCGAAACGCTGAACCGGATCGTCGATGCCAGCTTCGCCTGGTCGGCGCGCTTCTTCGGCCTCTACTGGCAGTTGCTGCTGCTGGCGACCTTCTTCGTGGGCCTGCTCATTGCCCTGCTCCCCGGCGGGCGCAGCGTTCTGGGCGGCCGGTCGACACCGGAGTTCAGCCTGTTCCAGTGGGGATCCATGATCATGTGCACGCTGCTCGCCGGCGGCGGCGTGTTCTGGGCGGCCGGCGAGCCCCTTGCCCATTTCGTCGACGTACCCCCGGCGTTCCCGGGCGTAGAGGCCACCACCAGGGCAGCCGTACCCTATGCCCTCGCGCAGTCCTTCCTGCACTGGGGCTTCCTCGCCTGGGCGATTCTCGGCAGCCTGACGGCAGTGATGCTCATGCACTACCACTACGACGAGGGCCTGCCGCTGGCACCGCGAACCCTCCTGTATCCCGTGTTCGGCCGGCACGCCATCGACGGGCCCGTCGGCGACCTCGCCGACGCGGCCTGCATCATCGCCGTGGTCGCCGGCACCGTCGGCCCCATCGGCTTCCTGGGCCTGCAGGTGAGCTACGGCCTCGAGGCGCTGTTCGGCATCCCCGACCGCTTCCTGACCCAGGCGGCCGTGATCGGCGTGCTGATGGTCGTTTACCTGGTCTCGGCGGTGAGCGGCATCGGCCGCGGCATCCAGTTCCTGAGCCGCGTGAACATGTTGCTGGGCGGGCTGCTGCTGGTCTTCATCCTGGCGGCGGGCCCTTCCCGCTTCATTGTCAGCAGCTTCTTCTCGGGCCTGGGCACGCACCTCGCCAATTTTTTCGACCTTGCCCTGTACCGGGGCGACGCCGAGCTTTTCGGCCCCGCCGGCTGGCTGGGCTGGTGGACGGTGTTTTTCTGGGGCTGGTTCATCGGCTACGGGCCGCTGATGGCGATCTTCATTGCCCGGGTGAGCCGCGGCCGCTCGATCCGCGCCATCGTGGTCATGCTCTCCCTGGCTGCACCGCTCATCACCATGGGCTGGTTCACGATCCTCGGCGGCGCCGGGCTGGGGCTGGAGCTGGCGGACCCGGGGGTCATCTCCGAACCCATGGCCGGCCTCAACCTGCCGGCGGCGCTGCTCGCCGTCACCCAGGCCATGCCCCTGGGTTTCGTTGTCTCGCTGTTGTTCCTGCTGCTCACGACGATCTTCGTCGCCACCACCGGCGACTCCATGACCTACAGCCTGTCCGTGTCCCTGTCGCGCAGCGACCGGCCGTCCACGGCGATGCGGGTTTTCTGGGGCGGCGCCATGGGCGCCATGGCGCTGGTGCTGGTCTCCCTCGGCTCCGGCGGCATCGGCAAGCTGCAGAGCTTTATCGTGGTCACGGCGGTGCCCGTGTCGCTGGTGCTCCTGCCCTCGCTCTGGGACGCGGTGCGTATCACCCTGGCGAGAAGCCCGGTGCGCTGACGCGGCCCCGGCTCAGAGTTGCGGGGCCAGCCACTGGGCATAGGCGAAAACGAGCAAGCCGACGAACAGCCAGAGGCCGAGTGCGAGCGCTGCGGCGGCGAGCCAGCGCATCATGATGAGGCATTCACTCCATGGAAGGGGTTGGAGGTCAACAATGCCCCCACGGCAGCCGCAACGATAAACACCCGCCGTAGTATAGGCCACGTTCATGCCCTGAGGCCCGGGAAACAGTGCCCCGGAGGCGGGGACGCGTCATACTCGGGGCACAGTCATCGCCCCGAGGAACCTCCTGCCCTTCATGGCCGCAACGCCTTCATCCTTTCGCCCCGGCGCCGCCCTGCCTGTTACGGCGGCCGTCACCGCCGTGCTCGCCCTGGCCTGGAGCGGTGTGCTCGACCGCCCCTCGGAGGCCTACCTCGATGCGGCGCTCCTCGGCGCCGGCGCCATCTATGCAACGGCACGGGCGATCAACGGGCTGGTCTCGGTGCTGCAGGGCACCGAGTTCAGCATCCCCATGCTGTCGTTCACCATCGGTGAGTTCCTGGACCCGGTGAACGACCTGGTCGAGCGCTTCTCCGCCGTGATGATGCTGGCCCTCGGCTCCCTGGCGCTGCAGAAGGTCCTGCTCGCGCTGGTCACGGACCGGCTGTTCAATCTTATGCTCACCGTCGTGGGCATCGCCGCTGCGGTGGCCAGTGCAGGCGGCCCGGCCGCGCTGCGCCGGGGCCTGCTCCTCGCCTTCACGCTATTCGCCGCCGCCCGGCTTGCGCTGGTGCTGGCGGCGCTGGCGGCGGGCTGGACCGACCAGCTTTTCCTCGCCGGCGAGGAGCGGGCGCGCCATGCGCAGATGCAGGACTTCCGCGGGGAGCTCGAGCAGGTGGGCCGCAGCGCCGGCGTCTCCCTCGAGGACGGCGCCGAAGGAGAGCAGAGCGGCCTCGGCGACCGGCTGCGCGGCATGGGAGAACTGCGGCCTCAGCTGGCGGCGCTGGGTGAGCGGGTGGATGCGTTCGCAAGCAACCTGATCACGCTGCTCGCCGCACTGCTGCTGAAGACCGTGCTGCTGCCCCTTTTGTTTCTCTACGCCCTGCTCCGGCTGGTCCGGCGCGCCTTCACAGCGAGGGTACCCCTACCGCGACAAGGGGCTTGATCGGAAATGCTGCTCACCATCATCGAAAAAAACCGATGGAAAAGCGGTTTGTGATCGACCTACCCTTAAATTATCTCGTGGCCAGCGTGAAGTCGGCCTGAAGCTCCGAAGACATCGCGTCGGGGTAAGGACCGGGTTACGGGAGAGACGGTGCAAGCAGGTACCTGCTTTTCTCTTGCACGTTGTAACCGCAAGAAATGATGAACCGGGAGGCAACATCCATGGTAAAGAAGACACTGCCCGCCGCGATCCTCGCGGCCCTCATGTCCGCATCCGCAGGAGCGGACATGCACAATGCCGAGAGCGGCATGATGACCGGCAAGCCGAAGCCGAACAGCTTCTGGTGGCCCGACCAGCTCAACCTGCAGCCGCTCCGTGACCACGCAATCGAATCCAACCCCTACGGCGACGATTTCGACTACGCCGAGGCGTTTGCCGAGGTGGACTTCGAGCAGTTGAAGGCCGACCTGAGAGAAGTCATGACCGATTCCCAGGACTGGTGGCCGGCCGACTGGGGCCACTACGGTCCGTTCTTCATCCGCATGTCCTGGCACGCTGCGGGCACCTACCGCACGGCCGACGGCCGCGGCGGCGCCGGCGGCGGCCAGCAGCGCTTCGAGCCGCTTGCCAGCTGGCCCGACAACGCCAACCTCGACAAGGCTCGCCGCCTGCTCTGGCCGGTGAAGCAGAAGTACGGTCGCAACGTCTCCTGGGCCGACCTGCTGGTTCTCGCCGGCACCGTCGCCATGGAAGACATGGGTTTCAAGACCTTCGGTTTTGCCGGCGGCCGTGAAGATGACTGGGAGCCGGATATCGTCTACTGGGGCCCGGAAGAGGAGCTGCTCGCCAGCGACCGCCACGACAAGGACATGAACCTGCAGCCGGGCCTCGGCGCCACGGTCATGGGCCTCATCTACGTCAACCCCGAAGGCCCGGGTGGCAACGCCGACCCGGTGGCGGCGGCCAAGCAGATCCGCCAGAGTTTCGGCCGCATGGCCATGAACGACGAGGAAACCGTCGCCCTGATCGCCGGCGGCCACACCTTCGGCAAGGTCCACGGTGCCGGCAAGGCCTCCGAGTGCGTCGGCCCCGATCCCGCCGCCGCACCGGTCGAGCAGCAGGGTCTCGGCTGGAAGAACAGCTGTGGCAAGGGCAACGCCGAAGACACCATCACCAGCGGGCTGGAAGGTGCGTGGACGGCGGCACCGACGCAGTGGACCATGCTGTACCTGCAGAACCTGTTCGCCTACGAGTACGAGAAGGTGAAGAGCCCCGGCGGGGCCGTGCAGTGGGTGGCCAAGAACGACGCCACCAAGGACACGGTGGCACCGGTTGTCGAGGGCGCCGACAAGTCGACGCCGATCATGCTGACGACTGACCTGTCGCTGAAGGAAGACCCGGTTTACCGGGAGATTTCCAAGCGCTTCCTGGACAACCCGGAAGAGTTCGAGCTCGCCTTCGCCAAGGCCTGGTTCAAGCTGACGCACCGCGACATGGGTCCGAAGGCCCGCTACGTCGGGTCCGAAGTGCCCGACGCCGATCTCCTCTGGCAGGACCCGCTCCCCGAGGCGGACTACAAGATGATCGACGACGGCGATGTCGCCAAGCTCAAGGAGCAGATCCTCGAGACCGATCTCACCAACGCAGAGCTCGTGCGCGCGGCCTGGGCCTCGGCGGCCAGCTACCGCAACACCGACATGCGCGGTGGCGCCAACGGCGCCCGGGTACGCCTGGCGCCGCAGAAGGACTGGCCGGTCAACGACCCGGAGGAACTGGCAAAGGTACTGTCTACACTGGAAGAGCTCCGCGAGGACTTCAACAGCGGTCTGTTCAAGAGCAAGAAGGTGTCCCTGGCTGACCTGATCGTCCTCGGCGGCGCGGCGGCCGTCGAGCGCGCGGCCAGCGAGGCGGGCTACGACGTCGAGGTGCCGTTCATCCCCGGCCGCGTGGATGCGACCGCCGAGATGACGGACGTCGAGTCCTTCGAGCCGCTCGAGCCCCATGCCGATGCGTTCCGCAACTACTATGCCGAGGGCAACCGCCTCTCGCCGGCAGAAATGATGGTGGAGCGCGCCGACCTCCTGGGCCTGCGTGTCCCGGAGATGACGGTCCTGGTCGGCGGGATGCGCGCCCTGGGCGCCAACAGCGGCGGTATTGAGCACGGCATCTTCACCGACCGGCCGGGCACGCTGAGCAATGACTTTTTCGTCAACCTGCTCAGCATGGACACGAAGTGGGAGAAGTCGGACGACATGGAAGGGATCTACGAGGGCTATGACCGCGCCAGCGGCGAGCTCAAGTGGACCGCCACGCCCGTCGACCTGATCTTCGGCTCCAATTCCGAGCTGCGCGCGGTGGCCGAGGTCTACGCCGAGGCCGGCGGCGACGAAAAGTTCGTCAACGACTTCGTCGACGCCTGGGTCAAGGTCATGCGGGCCGACCGCTTCGACCTCGACGAGGCCTGAGGCACGGCTGCAGCGGGGCCCTCCCCGGGCCCCGTCCCCCACCCTGGAACCCGGCGGCAGTCCGCCGGGTTTTTTATGTCCGGCGCCGGGCTCTTCACCGACCCCCCGGCACGCTATAGTGTCCGGAGGAACCCGCCAGAGACAGCATCCGCCGCATGGACCGCCCCCGCAAACACGCTCCCAGGCTGAGCCTGGGCACGCTGCTGACGGCGCTCGTCCTCGGAGCCGTGCTGTTCGCGGCGGCGACGATCACCGCGATCAACTACTACTTCGATACCCGGGCCGCGGAACGGGTGGCTGCCGAGGAGTTCACCGCCATCGCCCAGCGCAGCGCGGAGGCCGCCGGACGCCTCGAGCGCCGGGGCGAACAGCTGGCCATCGCCGTTCGCCGCGAAGAGGCTTTTAGCGCTCCGCTGGGGCACGGCCTGCATCCTATCGTGGGCCCGCTGGTGGAGTACCTCCAGCGCCGGAAGGGCGTGTTCAGCCTCTTCGTCGGCTACGCCAACGGCGATTACCTGGAGGTCTCCAACCTGGAAGTCGCCGCCGGCGTGCGCGCGGCCTGGGGCGCCCGCGACGACGAGCGGTGGGTCGTCATGCAGGTCTCGGACTTCGACGGGGAGCGGGTAGAGAAGCGCCGCTTCCTGGACGACGCACTGCAGGTGGTGCGCGAAACAGACAGCTCCAGCCAGTATTATGCCGACCTGCGACCCTGGTTCACCGATGCGCGACCGGGCCAGGTCCGAAAAACGGCCCCCTACGTCCTCACCATGGTGCAGGAACGGGGCATCAGCTATACCGTCGGCTCCCCGGAGGGCGCCGTCGCCGGCGCCATCGTGCTCTTGTCCAGCCTCGACGCACTACTCGACAGCAGCCGCTTTCCCCAGACCCACGCGGCGATGATCTTCAACACGGAGGGCCGCATCGTCGCCAGCAGCGCCCGCGACCGCCGCTTCCGCGGCGTGACCTCCGCCGCCAACATCCGCGATGATACGGAGGTCTACCCGACCCTCGTGGCGCTCGCCGGCGACCCCGCCGGCTACGGCCTGCTGCAGCGCACGCGCGTTGGCACGGCCGACTACTACGCCTGGGTGCAGCCGTTGGACAGCTTCAGTTCACAGAGCACCCAGGAGTACATCGGCCTCCTCGGCCAGCGCGCCGAAGTCATGGCCCCCTATCGCCGCCAGGCGCTGGTCACCCTAGCTCTGTCGCTGGCCGCGGCGCTGCTGCTACTGCCGCTGGTCTTCGTCTCCACGCGGCTGGTATCGCGGCCGATTCGCGCCCTGGTCGAGCAGAGCGACAAGGTGCGACACCGGGATTACGCGAGCGTGACGCGTGTACCCACGGCAATCCGCGAAGTGGGCTGGCTGTCGAGTTCCCTCGTGAACATGGCCGAGGCCATCAGCGACTACGAACAGAAGCAGCGTGACCTGCATGACGCCATCGTCCGCCTGATCGCCGCGGCCATCGACCAGAAATCCCCGCATACCGGTGGCCACTGCGAACGGGTACCGGCTATCGCCGCGCTGCTGGCAGAGGCCGCGACAGAAGCAGCGGAACCCCCCTTCGACGATTTCGCCCTGCGCTCCGAGGAGAAGTGGCGCGAGTTCAAGATCGCCGCCTGGCTGCACGACTGCGGCAAGATCACCACGCCGGAACATATCGTCGACAAGGGCGCAAAGCTCGAGGCGCTGTACAACCGTATCCACGAAGTGCGCATGCGCTTCGAGGTGCTGCTGCGCGACGCGGAGATCGACTACCTGCGTGCCCTCCGGGAAGACCCCGGCGCAGAGGCGGAGCTGCGCGCCGAGCTGGCAGAGAAACAGCGCCAGCTGCGGGAGGACTTCGCCTTCGTGGCCGAGTGCAACGTGGGCGGCGAAGCCATGAGCGACGCGGCCATCGAGCGCCTGCATCACATCGCGGGCCGCAGCTGGCTGCGCACGCTCGATGATCGCCTCGGCCTGTCGCCGATGGAGGCGCTGCGCCTCGCCGACTTTTCCAGCGAAACCCCGCGGTGGGAGCCCCTCCTCGCGGACCGGCCCGAGCACCGCACGCCCCGCGAGGACGCCGAGTCGCGCTTCGCCGGCTTCGGCTTCACCATGAGGCCGCCGGCGCTGGAGCAGGACCTGGGAGAGCTGTACAACCTCTCCATCCGCCGCGGCACGCTGACGGACGAGGACCGCTACCGCATCAACGAGCACATCTCCTCCACCATCGAGATGCTGGAAACCCTGCCCTGGCCGGAAGAGCTCGCCCGCGTGCCGGAAATCGCGGGCGGCCATCACGAGAAGCTGGACGGTACCGGCTACCCGCGCAGCCTGCCGGCAGAGAAGCTGAGCGTGGCGGCGCGGATCATGGCCATCGCCGATATCCTGGAAGCACTCACCGCCCCGGACCGCCCCTACAAGAAGGGCAAGACCCTGTCGGAATCCCTGCAAATCATGCGTTTCATGGCCCTGGACCGGCACATCGACGCGGATTTGTTCCGCCTGTTCATCGAGCGCGGCCTGCACTACCGCTATGCGGAGGTGTGGATGAACCCCTCGCAGATCGACGACGTGGACGCGACCGCGCTGCTCCGGGGCTTGCAGGGAGTCTCCGTGTCCGCCAACCAGCGCGGCGTTGTCGAAAACCGACCCCGCGCCTAGACTCCTCATAAACTCCACGCGGACAGCCCGAATGAGCACCCAGATCCTCGCCCCCGCCGCCGTTCTCGTCGCCTGGACAATCCTCGTCCTGTTCTGGATGGCCGCGCGCCGCTTCCCGGCCATGAAGCAGGCCGGCATCGACCTCTCCAAGCCTCAGCCCGGCGGCCGACGCGGCCAGGACCTCGATGGAGTGATACCCGATTCCGCCAACTGGATCGCCCACAACTATGCGCATCTGCTAGAGCAGCCCACAGCCTTCTACGCAATCGGCGCTATTCTCGCGATCACCGGTAGCGTCGGCAGCTGGGACCTGCGCCTGGCCTGGGCCTACGTCGGCCTGCGCGTTGCCCACAGCCTCGTGCAGTGCACCGTGAACTACGTGCCAGTGCGCTTCCTGCTGTTCCTGCTCTCGACCTTCTGCCTCCTCGGGCTCACGGTTTCGGCGCTGAAAGCAACACTCTGAACAAGCCACCGCACGGCGCGCTTCCCCGCCGCTGCGACGGGGTGCTATCGTGGCGAAAATGATAAGTAGAAGCACGCCAACCGCACGGGGGTCCCTGCATGAGCGAGTTCTTCATTTACCCACCTCTCCTGGGTATCGGCGGTCTGCTGGTCGCCTTCTTCATCTACCACCTGCTGCTGCGCCACAACCACGGCGACGGCGTGGTGAAGCACATCGGCGATCAGATCCACCTCGGCGCCATGGTCTTCATGCGCAGGGAGTACCAGCTACTCGCGCTCTTTGCCGCCGCGCTGCTGGTGGCCATCCTCGCCTCGCCGCTGTCCGTGAACACGGCCATCGCCTTCACCGTCGGTGCCCTGTCATCGGCGACCGCCGGTTTCCTCGGCATGTGGGCAGCGACCAAGGCCAACGTGCGCACGGCAGTCGCAGCGCAGAACCACGGCCAGGCCTTCGCGCTGTCCATCGCCTTCTACGGCGGCTCCATCATGGGGCTCTGCGTCGCTTCCCTGGGGCTGATCGGCCTGGGCAGCCTCTACTACTACTTTGGCGGTGATCCGCACACGGCCCACGCCATCCATGGCTTCGGCATGGGCGCCTCGGTGGTCGCGCTGTTCTCACGGGTCGGCGGCGGCATTTTCACCAAGAGTGCCGATGTCGGCGCGGACCTGGTGGGCAAGGTCGAGGCGGGGATCCCGGAGGACGATCCGCGCAACCCGGGCGTCATTGCCGACAACGTCGGCGACAACGTCGGCGACATCGCCGGCATGGGCTCGGACATCTTCGAATCCTACTGCGGCTCCATGATTGCCTGCATCGCCATCGCCTCGACCATGGCCGTCGACGCTGACACGCAGAGCGCGCTCATGTTTCTTCCCCTGGCGCTGGCCAGTATCGGCCTGCTCGCCTCCCTGGTGGGGATCGTCGTGGTCCGGGCGCGCTCCGGCTCCGCGCCGGAAGCAGCCCTGCGCACCGGGACGATCCTCGCGCCGGTGGTCTTCATCATCGCCGCCTGGTTCCTGGTGGGCGTCATGGGCCTGGACAGCCGGGTCTGGTGGTCCGTGGTCGCCGGCGCGGTCGGCGGTGTGTTCATCGGCCTGATCACCGAGTACTACACCGGCGGCGCGCCGGTAAGGAAAATCGCCGAGTCCGGCGGTACCGGCCCCGCGACGGTGATGATCACCGGCCTCGCCGTGGGCATGCAGTCCGTGGTGCTGCCGATCCTCTTCCTCGCCGGCATCATCTACCTGTCGACGGAGCTCTCCGGCCTCTATGGCGTCGGCATCTCCGCCGTCGGCATGCTTGCCACCGTGGGGATCACCATGGCCATCGACGCCTACGGGCCGGTGGCCGACAACGCCGGCGGCATCGCCGAGATGGCCGGCATGGGCCCGGAGACCCGCAAGATCACCGACGGTCTCGACGAGGTGGGCAACACCACCGCTGCCATCGGCAAGGGCTTCGCCATCGGCGCCGCGGCGCTGGCGGCCATGGCCATCATCGCTGCCTTCGTCGAAACGGTGACCCTCGAGCACCCGGGCTTCGCGCTCGAGCTGTCAGACCCGAAGGTCCTCGTGGGCCTGTTCATCGGCGGCACGATCCCCTTCCTCATCGCCTCCATCACCATGACGGCCGTGGGGGACGCGGCCTTCGACATGATCAAGGAGATCCGCCGCCAGTTTCACGAGATCCCCGGGCTCCTCGAAGGCACCGCGGAGCCGGATACGGCGCGCTGCGTCGACATCGCCACCACCGCAGCCCTGCGCCGCATGATCCTGCCCGGCGCCATCGCCGTGGCCGCCCCGGTCATCGTCGGCTTCGGCCTCGGCGCGCAGTCCCTGGGCGGCATGCTCGGCGGTGCACTGCTGGGCTGCGTGCTGCTCGCGCTGATGATGGCCAACGCCGGCGGGGCCTGGGACAACGCCAAGAAGTACATCGAGAAGGGGCACCACGGCGGCAAGGGCTCGGACACGCACTCGGCAGCGGTAGTGGGCGATACGGTCGGCGACCCCTTCAAGGACACTTCCGGCCCGTCCATGAACATTCTCATCAACGTCATGGCCATCGTCAGCCTGGTCATCGCGCCGCTGCTCTGACCGGCGGCGCGACGGTCCGCGGAAGCGTCGGTCGTGGCAGCGGGCCGCATTCCGTTACCCTTGACCCTTTGCAGCAGCGGAGACCGCCGTGCTGACGGCAAAGGGACTGACCTACCGTTTTCGCGAGGGTGGCGCCGACCACGAGCTCTTTGCCGGCCTGGACCTCGAGCTTGCCGCCGGTGAGTGCGTTGCGCTTCTCGGCGCCTCGGGCTCCGGGAAATCCACGCTGCTCAACCTCCTCGGCACCATCGACAGCCCGCAGGCCGGTGCGATCCATATCGGCGGGCGCGACATCTCCCGACTCGTCGAGCCGGAGCGGACGCTGTTCCGCCGGCAACACCTCGGTTTTGTCTACCAGCGCTTCCTGCTCGTTCCTACCCTGACCGTCGCGGAAAACGTCCGCCTGCCCCTGGACCTACTCGGCGTGCCGGGCAACGACGCCGACGCGCGGGTCGCGCACTGGCTCGACGCCGTGGGCCTCGGCAGCCGCGGCGAGAGCTTTCCGGACCGGCTCTCCGGGGGCGAGCAGCAGCGGGTGGCCATCGCCCGCGCCCTGGTTCACGCGCCGGAGCTGGTCCTCGCCGATGAACCCACCGGAAGCCTCGACGCAGAAACCGGCGAGCGCGTCCTCGACCTGCTGCTGGCGCGGGCGCGGGAGGGTGGCGGCGCCCTGCTGCTGGTGACCCACAGCGAGGCGGTCGCCCACCGCGCGGACCGGGTGCTGCGCCTCGAGGGCGGTCGCGTGACGTCGCTGTGAGCGGCAGCCGCCTTCCCGTCGCGGCCAGCACCCGCTTCTACCGGCAGCATCCGCTGCAGCTGCTGCTCGCCCTGCTCGGGATCAGCCTGGGCGCGGCAGTGATCGTCGCCGTTGCGCTGGCTACCCGCACCGCCGCGCTGTCCTTCGACCGCTCCCTCGAGGCGCTCGCCGGCCCCATGACGCACGAGCTTCGTGCCCGCGATGGCGCCCTGCAGGAAGACCTCTACCGCCGGCTGCGCTTGAGCGGCAACCCGCCGCCGGCCCTGCCGATGCTGGAGGCGCAGCTGCGTATCGGTGATCGGCAGCTAACCCTGGTCGGCATCGATCCGCTCGCGCTGCCTCCGGGCGGCCCTGCCCCGGGGGCAGTCAGCAGCGAGCTGCCGCGGCTGCTCACGGAGCCCGGTGCGGTGCTGGTGCCCGAGACGATCGCGGCGGAGACGGGCCTCCGGCCCGGGAGGCCGGCCCGGGGCACGATCCGGGAGCGTGGGATGGCCCTCCTGCCGCTGGCCCTTTTTCCCGCGGGCCCCGGGGACTGGCTCGGCGATGCGCTGCTCGCCGATATCGCCACGGTCCAGGAGCTCGCCGGTCGGGAGGGCGAACTGGACCGTATCCAGCTCAGGCTGGCGCCCGGCGAGGCCGAGGTCCTGCGGCGCGCGCTGTCGCCGACGGTCGAGCTTCGCCGCCATGCCGACCGCCGGGACACCTTCGACGCCATGACCGGCGCCTTCCGCACCAACCTGACCGCCATGAGCCTGCTAGCCATGCTCGTCGGCGCCTTCCTGGTCTACAACACCATGGCCTTTGCCGTGGTGCAGCGACGGGCCACCTTCGCCGTGCTGCGCATGGTCGGCACGACACCGCGGCAGCTCTTTCACCGGCTGCTGCTGGAGGCAGCGGCCCTCGGCCTGGTCGGCGGGCTTCTCGGCATCGCCCTGGGTCTCGTCCTCGGACAGGGCCTGCTGACGCTGGTCGCAAGGACCGTCTCCGATCTCTATGTAGCTATCGAACCGACACGCCCGGCCATCGCCCCGTCGCAGCTGCTCACCGCGCTGGCGGTGACCCTCGGCGCCGTGCTTGCCGCCACCCTGATGCCCGCGCGGGAGGCCGCGCGCACCGCGCCCGTGGCCCTGGAGAAGAGCAGCGCGGCGCCGGGACGGCGTCGGCTGCAGGCCGCCGCCGGCCTCGTCCTGCTCGCCGCCTGTCCGCTGCTACTCGCCGTTTCCGGCAGCTCCCTCCTCGCCGGCTTCACCGCCCTGTTCCTGCTCATCACCGGCTACGCGCTGCTCTGTCCCGCGCTACTGCGCGGATTGCTCGCCGGGCTGCTGCGGGTCCTGCCGCGGCGCGGCGGCGTGGGCCCGGCGCTCGCCCTGCGCGGGGTCGAGAGCGCCCTTCCCCGCACAGCCCCGGCACTGACTGCGCTCGCCGTCGCCGTGGCCGCCACCGTGGGCGTCGCCATCATGATCGATTCCTTCCGCGGCAGCGTTGCCAGCTGGCTCGAGCGGACACTGCAGGGCGACCTCTATGTCTACCTCGAGGGCGAGGGGGAGCGCCTCGCCCCGGACTGGGAAGCGCGCCTAGCGGCCCTGCCGGGTGTGGAGACCGTCGCCGCCGCGCGGCAGCGCACGCTGCGCATCGACGGCGAGCCGCTGCGCGTTCTCGTGCTCGGCGCCAACGCGGTGGCCTCGCGCAGCTTCGCGATCGTCACGGGCCCGGCGACGGCAGCGGGGGATATGCTCGCGGCGGGCGACGGCATCCTCGTGTCAGAGCCCCTGGCGCGGCGGCGCGGGCTCACCGTCGGCAGCACCATCGAGCTGGCCACGCCGGCGGCGCCACTGACGCTGAGCGTACGCGGCGTGTACCGCGACTATGCCAGCTCCTACGGCGCGGCGGTCCTGCCCCGCGCCCTCTACGAGCGTCACTGGCCGGACCGGGAGCTGTCCAGCATCGCGCTCACGCTGGCCGCGGATGCGGACCCGCAAGCCCTGCGCCGGCAACTTCTCGCGCTCGGCGCCGCACGCGGCCTCGAGCTCAACGTGAACTCCAACCGCGCCATCCGCGATCACTCCCTGGCGATCTTCGACCGCACCTTTGTCATCACCGAGGTGCTGCGGGCGCTGGTCATCGTGGTCGCCTTCGTGGGCATCCTGAGCGCCCTCATGGCCCTGTTCCTCGAGCGCAGCCGCGAGTTCGCCGTGCTCCGCGCCACCGGCATGACGCCGCGACAGCTCCTCGGCCTGGTGCTGACGCAGGCCGGCGCCAGCGGGCTCCTCGCAGGGCTCCTCGCCCTTCCCCTGGGCGGCCTTCTCTCGATACTCCTCATCGACGTGATCAACCGGCGCTCCTTCGGCTGGTCCCTCGCCACGCGCGTGGATCCGGCCATCGTCCTGCACTCGCTCCTGCTTGCCGTCGCCGCGGCCGCCCTCGCCGCGCTCTGGCCGGCCCGCCGCCTCGCCGGCAGCGATCTCCGCGACGCTCTCTACGCGCCATGAGACGGGCCTCGCTGCTGCTGCTCTGCCTGCTCGGCGTCGCCTGCGGTGATCGCCGGCCCGCCACCGGGCTCGACGTGTCCAGCGCCCTCGGCGGCGAAGCGGCGGCCGGCTTCGCGCGCGCCAGCGAACCGCGGCGCTTCGCCTTCCCCGAGGACCACAACGCCCATCGCGCCTTCCGCAACGAGTGGTGGTACTTCACGGGCCAGCTGGCGACGGCGGACGGGGAAGGCTTCGGCTACCAGGTGACCTTCTTTCGTATCGCCCTGGCGCCAGCTGCGCCGGGCCGGTCCTCAGCCTGGGCAACGCGCCAAGTGTGGATGGCTCACGTCGCCCTCAGCGCCATCGATGCCGGTGCGCACTGGCACGGGGAGCGCTTCGCGCGCGCGGCCCTGGGGCTCGCCGGCCAGCAGGCGCGGCCCTTCCGGGTCTGGCTGGAAGACTGGCAGGTCACCGGGGGCGAGGGCGGCAGCTTTCCCTGGGAGCTGGCCGTCGCAACGGAGGACTTCACCCTGGCCCTCAGCCTGAGTCCCGAGCGCGACCCCCTACTCCAGGGCGACGAGGGGCTGAGCCAGAAAAGCGCGGAGGCAGGCAACGCCTCCTACTACTACTCGATCACGCGCCTGGCCACGGCCGGTGCGATCACCGTGGGCGGCGAGCGTCACACCGTGACGGGCCGGTCCTGGCTTGACCGGGAGTGGAGTACCAGCGCGCTGGGTGCTGACCAGGCCGGCTGGGACTGGTTTTCCCTGCAGCTCGACAATGGCGCGGACCTGATGGTCTACCGGCTGCGGCAGAAGGACGGCAGCACCGACCGGCACAGCGCCGGCACGCTGCTCGGCGCCGACGGCCGGCGGCAGGCCCTGGCCGCCGGTGACTTCCAGCTGCAGCCGCGTCGCTGGTGGCGGAGCGAGGATGGCACACGCTACCCCGTCGCCTGGCGGCTGCAGGTACCCGGCGCCGGGCTCGATCTCCGGGTCGAGGCCCTGCTTGACGACCAGGTCATGGACACGGCCGTGCGCTACTGGGAAGGTGCCGTCTCGGTAGCGGAGGCGGACAGCGACCGGACCCTGGGCCGCGGCTACCTGGAGATGACCGGCTACCGGCCCTGAGGACACGGAACCTGATCAGTGCGCGAGCAGGCCTTTAAGGACCATCTCCCGGTAGGTGACCACGCCGACAATGTCCTTGTTCTCGACCACGGGCGCCGTGGACAGGCCGAAGCGGGAGAACAGCCGGGCGCAATAGCGGATATTCATCGCCGGGGCGACGCCGATCACCGGCTTGGTCATGATCTCGTAGAGATTGACCCGGTCCGGCGCCCGGTCCCGCGCCAGCACCTGGTCGGCGATGTCGGCGAGGACGACGATGCCGGGCTCGTCGTCCTCGTGGCGGCGGTGAATGAACACCGTGTCGGCGTTCTCACGCACCATGGTGTCGATGGCCTCCTGCACGGTCGCGAGGCCCTCGAGACAGACGAAGCTGTACTGCATCACGTCGCGGACGCGGACGATCCTGCTGCTGCTCATAGGTCCTCCTCGATGCGTTCGGCAATCTCCGTGAACTGGTGAGAAATACCGACGGCATCCTCCACATCCACCTGCACCGCGACGCCGGTTCCCGAGGTGTCATCGAACTCCCCGACCCGGGCAATCTCCTCGAGAATCTGACGAGACAGGTGCTCCTCGACGAGGAAAAGCAGGACGTCCCGCTGGGTCTCCAGCGACAGACCGAGAAAGGTCTTCTTCTGCCTGAGTCCCTCGCCGCGCGCGTTGTTGATGACCGTCGCGCCGGTGGCACCCGCGGCGCGGGCGGCATCGAGGACGTCGTCAGAACGCGCGTCTTCCACAAAGGCCATGATCAGTTTGAAATGCATGGTGCTAGTTTACCTCCGTAGGTCCCGGATCGCGGCGCTCCCGGCGCCGGGCTCGCAGCTCGGAGAGCTGCGCGTAAGCCATGACGGTCATCATGGGAAACAGGCTGGCAAAGGCAATCAGGCCGAAGCCGTCGAGCAGCGGGCTGCGCCCGGGTACGGTTTCCGCGAGCCCGAGGCCCAGGGCCGCCACCAGCGGCACGGTCACCGTCGACGTGGTCACGCCCCCCGAATCATAGGCCAGGGGCACGATAAGCCGCGGCGCAAAAAAGGTCTGCAGCACCACCACGACATAACCCGTGATGATGAACCAATGGATCGGCGCGCCGATGATGATGCGGAAGGTGCCGAGGGTGATGCCCACGGCCACCCCGAGAGCTACCGCAAGGCGCAGCCCCCAGATGCCGATGGCGCCGCCGGAGACCTCGTTGGCCTTGATTGCCACCGCGATGAGCGACGGCTCGGCGATGGTGGTGCTGAAGCCCACGGCGAAGGCAAACAGGTACACCCAGCCGTAGTCCTCCCAGCCCAGCAGGCTAGCCACAGCACCGGGGCCGGCAATGAACTCCGGGGCCGTGAGCTGTGCGGCCATGACCCGGCCGAGCGGGAACAGGGCTTTCTCGAGGCCGAGCAGGAAGAGGGACAGGCCGATCAGCACGTAGAGAAAGCCGATGACGATGCGGCGCAGGTGCGGCGGCGGCTCTCGGATGACCAGAAACTGGAAGCCGAGCAGGACGGCGGCGATCGGCAGAACGTCGCGGATGGTGCCAACGGTGGTCGCCAGGAACTCCGCGAGCAGTGCCTCTACGTTCACGCGTAGAGCATCCCGTAGCCCATGACGAAGATCATCGGCGTCAGCGAGGCGAAGGCGATGAGGCCGAAGCCGTCGATCATCGGGTTGCGGCCGCGGATCGCCGACGCAAGGCCCACGCCCAGAGCGGTGACAAGGGGCACGGTAATCGTCGAGGTGGTCACACCGCCGCTGTCGTAAGCGATGCCGATGATCTCCTTCGGCGCGATGGCGGTCATGCAGACCACGAGCACATAGCCGCCGGCGATCATGAGATGAATCGGCCAGCCGCGGAGGATGCGCAGCACGCCGATGATGATCGCGATGCCGACGGACACGGCGACGGTCAGGCGCAGGCCGAGCGCATAGCGCGCCATGGACGCCTCGCTGTTGTCGATCATGCGGCCGTCCGCCGCGATGGCCGCCGCCTCGCCGGCGACGGCGATCAGCGCCGGTTCGGCGATGGTGGTGCCGAAGCCCAGGGCGAAAGCGAACAGCAGGAGCCAGAGCACCGAGCCCTTGCGCGCAAACGCGTAGGCCATGGACTCGCCGATGGGAAAAAGCCCGAGCTCGAGGCCGAAGATGAAGAAGGTCAGCCCGAGGACCACGAAGGCCAGGCCGAGGCCGAGCTCGAGCGCATTCGGCAGCGGCTGTCCGAGCACCAGCAGCTGGAAAACGAGTACCAGCAGCACCACCGGGGCGAGGTCGCGGAGGCTGCCAAGGGTGATCTTCAGGAAGGCGAGCAGGTTGTCGCGCAAGGGAACCCCGTCCCGGGTGAGAGCCCCTTCATGCTAGCGGGGCGGAGCGTATCGGGCCTTGAGGTCTGTCAAGGTTCCGGGGGCGGGCCCGGTCAGCGCAGGGCGGCGGCGAGGGCGTTGAAGAAGACGTACTCGTCGATGGCGTCCGTGCCCTCGGGCTTCGGCTGGGCGCTCCACAGGGCCACCACCAGCCGGTCCGCCGGGTGCACGTAGACGAACTGGCCGAAAATACCGATGGCAGCGTAGGCCCCCTCGTCGAGAGGCCACAACATGTAGCCGTATTCCACCGTCTCACCGCCGATGCGCTGGGGCCGGGTCGCCTCCTCGATCCAGCCGTCCGGCAGCGTCGGCGCACCCGCCACGACCGCACCCTCGAGCATGAACTGGCCGAAGCACGCGTAGTCCCGGAGCGTGGCCGACAGCCCGCTGCCGCCGATCTCCAGCCCGCCGGGGGCGGCGAGCCACCAGGTGGCATCCGTGGCCATGCCCGCGGGCTGCCAGATTTTCTCGGCGAGATACTCGGCCACGGGCCGGCCGGTGGCCGCTGCGACCAGGGCGCCGACCACCTGCGTTTCACCGGTGCTGTAGTTCCAGCGCGTTCCCGGCGCTGCCGCGCGCGGCAGCGAGGCCATGAGATCCAGGATGGCGCCGGGTTCCTGGGCCAGCTGCGCCTCGAGCATGGCCCGCCGGTCCGACGTCGGATCCGTGTAGGTCTCGTTCCAGCGCACGCCCGAGGCCATCTGCAGCAGCTGGCGCACCGTGACCCCCTCGTAGGCGCTGCCTTCGAAACGCGGCAGGTAGCGCTCGAGGGTGTCGTCCAGGCTGTCGATGTAGCCGTCGCGGATCGCCATCCCCACGAGCGTGGCGGTCATGGACTTGACCACCGACATGGACATCCAGCGCGTATCAGGGCCATTGCCGAGGCCGTAGTACTCGAAGGCCACCTCGCCCTCCTTGAGCACCAGCATGCCGGCCACGCGGTTGAGCGAGAGGTAGTCGTACAAGTCCCAGCGGCGGCCGCGGGACTCGAAATGGAAGTTGCCCAGCGGTTCGCCGGCCGGCGGCAGGGGCCGCGGCGTCCCCGCAGCGCGCACGGTCCGGGTGGGAAAGAGGCGGTGGATATTGCGAAAGGTATTGACCTGGATATCGGGCAGGAGCCGGCCGTCATAGACCTCGCGCACGGAGCCGATGGCTTCGTCCTCGTGCGGATAGGCGGCGCGGGCGGGAGACCCCAGCACCAGGAGGATACAGGCGAGGCACAGGCCCGGGCGGCGGAGCAGATTGCAGATCATGGATTGGTTCCCCCTGGACGGTCACGGAAGTAGAGGAGGCTTGCCGCGCCGCCGAGGCTGGCGGGCCGGCAATCAGCGTAGCCGAGCTTCTCGGCAATGCGGATCGATGCGCCGTTGTCCGGGTCGATCAGGCAGCAGGTGCGCTGCTGCGGCAGCTCGCGGTCCGCCCAGGCGAGCACAGCCGCCATGGCCTCGCTGGCGACACCGCGGCCATGGAAGGCCGGGGCAATGACCCAGCCGGCCTCGGGGATGCCGTCGATGGCAGGCTTGAGGTCGCGCTTGAAATCCGCGAGGCCCACCTGGCCGGCGAAGGTGCCGGTCGCCCGGTCCTCGACGGTCCAGTAACCGTAGCCGAGCAGGGCCCAGAGCCCCGGAAAGCGCAGCATGCGCGCCCAGGCTTCCGTGGGTGTGGAGGGCGTGCCGTCGATATAGCGCACCACCTCCTCGTCGCCCCAGAGCGCGGCGCAGCCGTCGAAATCGCCGGCCCGGGTTTCACGCAGGCGCAGCCGGTCGGTGAGCAGCTCCGGGGTCAGGCCCATGACTGTCGCTCGCCCGCGGCCACGGCGGGTCAGCCGGCGAAGCCCTCGCCGCCGGACCCTTCACCGAAACGCATGAGGCGGCTGTCCTCCACCGCCAGGGTGCGGTGGTGAACGATCGCCTGGTAATCGGGATTCGTGACCATCGCCATGAAGGCTCCGGCGTTCGGGTAGCGGGCCACGAAGGCGATATCCCACTGCTTGTCGTCAGGTCCGATCACCATGGCTTCCCAGGTGCCCCGCCAGACGATCTCGCCGCCGAGACCGCGGAAGATCGGCCCGCTGTACTCGCCGTAGCGCCGGTAAGCCTCGGCGCCGCTCACTGTCTCGCCGTCCGGATACTCCACCGTATCCTTGAGGCGGATGAGGTTGAGCATGAGGATCGGGCTATCCCGCGGCAGGGACTTGAAGGCGTCGAACTGCTCGCGGGTGGGGTCGATGTGGACCATGAGAGCGCTCCGTTTTTCCAGGCGACGGGCAAAGGCTGGATAGTCACCCGGGGCGGTGCTAACGTCAAATGCGCCGCGATTCCGACGGAGAACCCCATGCGCTGCGCCCGCCCCGCCCTCCTTGCGATGGCCCTTACCGCCTTTACGCCCTCGCTCACCCTCGCCGGGTCTGCCGGTTCCGCGCTCGACGCGGTGGATGCCGCCCTGGCGCGCATCGCGAAGACTGACGCGAGCTACGCCGCCGTGGTCGCCGTCGATGGCGCGGCCGCCCGCGCTGCCGCGACCGCGCAGGACGCCCTGGCGCCGGCCGAGCGCGCCCGCCTGCCCCTGGCCGGGCAGCCGGTGCTGCTCAAGGACAACATCGAGAGCCGGGAACTGCCCACCACGGCAGGCTCCCTGGCCCTTGCGGACAACCGCACCGGGCGCGACGCACCGCTGGTGGCGCAGCTGCGCGCTGCCGGCGCGATCGTGCTCGGCAAGACCAACCTTTCCGAGTGGGCGAACTTCCGCTCCTACCACTCGGTCTCCGGCTGGTCCGCCGTGGGCGGCCAGACCGTCAACGCGGTGGATCCCCGCCGCTCGCCCTGCGGCTCGAGCTCCGGCTCGGCGGTGGCCGTCGCCCTGGGCTACGTCGACATTGCCGTCGGTACCGAGACTTCCGGTTCCATCGTCTGCCCCGCCGCTGTCAACGGCGTGGTCGGCGTGAAACCGACGCACGGGCTGGTCGCCGGCGCCGGCATCGTGCCCATCGCCGCCAGCCAGGACACCGCTGGGCCGATCACCCGCACAGTCGCCCTGGCCGCCCGCACGCTGGCGGCCATGCTCGACCCGGCAGCCCCGGGAGCGGACGCGATCGCGGCGGGCCTCGCAGACGTCGAAGGGCTCGACAGCCTCGAAGGCCTGCGCATCGGCGTGTTCAGCAACACCACGGGCTATGCCGCCGAACGGGACCGGGAGCTCGACGCGGTGCTGGCACTCGCCCGGGCAGACGGCGCCAGCGTGATCCCCGGTCTCGGGATCGAGCGCTACGACGGCTTCAGCGACGATGCCGAAGCCGTGTTGCTCTACGAGTTCCGCCGCGACCTGGAGAACTACCTGGCGGGCCTGCCCAACGCCCTTGCCGGCCTCAACCTGGAAGACCTCATCGCCTTCAACACCGCTCACGCCGACCGGGAGTTACGCTACTTCGGGCAGGAGATCTTCCTGGCTGCCCGCGACCTTGACCTGGACGCGGCAGGCTACGAGGCCACCCGGGACCGGCGCCGCCGGCAGGCGCGGGAGGAGGGGCTCGACCGGCTTTTCGCGGAGGCTGAGCTCGACGTGCTTATCGGCATCACGGAGGGTCCCGCGTGGATGATCGACACGGTGAACGGCGACGCCTTTTTCGGCGAGAGCATGGCGTCCCTGCCGGCGATCGCCGGCAATCCGCACGTCACCCTGCCCCTGGGAACGGTGGACGGCCTGCCCCTGGGAATCTCCCTGGTGGGCCGTCGCGGCGAGGACCACGGGCTACTGCGTATCGCCCACCGCCTCGAGGCCCTGCACCGCGGCGGGCCCTGACCTGGATCAAGTGAAAGCCGTGCCGGCCTGACCGCCGGCGCCCGGCTTCGTTACACTTCCCCCTCGATCAGCGAGAGGCCCCGCCATGCGGCAGGAACGCTCAGACATCGTGATCATCGGCGGCGGCGGTGCCGGCCTGCGCGCGGCCATCGCAGCCGCCGAGGCGGACCCGACCCTCGACATCGCGCTCGTCTCGAAGGTCTACCCGATGCGCAGCCACACGGTGGCGGCGGAGGGCGGCTGTGCCGGCGTGGTCCAGGACCACGACTCCATCGACCATCACTTCGACGACACCGTTTCCGGCGGCGACTGGCTCTGCGACCAGGACGTGGTCGAGTACTTCGTGCGCCACGCGACGGAGGAGAACCTGCGCCTCGAGCACTGGGGCTGTCCCTGGAGCCGAAAGCCCGACGGCCGGGTGAACGTGCGCGCCTTCGGCGGCATGAAGATCGAGCGCACCTGGTTCGCCGCCGACAAGACCGGCTTTCACATCCTGCACACGCTGTTCCAGACCTCGCTCAAGTTCCCGTCCATCCGTCGCTTTGACGAGCTGTTCTGCACGGACCTGCTGGTCGCGGACGGGCACTGCGGCGGCGTTCAGGGTATCCACATGGCGAGCGGGGAAACGGTCGCGCTCCTCGCGCCCGCGGTGATCATCGCCACCGGCGGTGCCGCCCGGGTCTACCGCTACAACACGAACGGCGGCATCGTCACCGGTGACGGCATGGCCATGGCATACCGCCAGGGCGTGCCCCTGCGCGACATGGAATTCGTCCAGTACCACCCCACGGGGCTGCCGGGCTCCGGCATCCTGATCACCGAGGCCGCCCGCGGCGAGGGGGGCGTGCTGACCAACAGCGAGGGCTACCGCTACCTGCAGGACTACGGCCTGGGCCCGGAGACACCGCTCGGCGCACCGCAGAACAAGACCATGGAGCTCGGGCCCCGGGACAAGGTGAGCCAGGCCTTCTGGCACGAGTCCCAGGCCGGGCGCACGCTCAGCTTACCGCGCGGCGAGGCGGTCAACCTCGACCTGCGCCACCTCGGCGAGGCGCGGATCAACGAGCGCCTGCCTTTCATCCGCGAACTCGCCCGCACCTATATCGACGTCGACCCGGTGCACGAGCCCATCCCGGTGCGTCCCACGGCTCACTACACCATGGGCGGTATCCAGACCGACGGGCGCACCGCCACCGCCCTGCCCGGCCTGTTCGCCGCCGGCGAATGCGCCAGCGTGGGGCTCCACGGCGCCAACCGGCTGGGCTCGAACTCGCTGGCGGAGCTTTCCGTCTTCGGCCGCGTGGCCGGGGAGGCGGCGGCGGCGATGGCCCGCGCCGGCAGCACGCCCTCCGAAGGCGAACTGCTCGCCCAGGCGCGGGACAACGCGGCCCGCTGGGACGCGCTGCGCGCCACCCGCGGCACGGAGAAGCTCGCGGACCTGCGCAACGCCATGGCCGAGGCCATGGAGGAAGGGGTCGGCATCCAGCGTATGCCCGCCGCCATGGAAAAGACCGCGGCAACGCTCCGCGAACTCCGGGAGCGCTACGGGCAGCTGCGGCTCGAGGACGACAGCCTGGCATTCAACACCGAGTGGCTCTCGGCGATCGAGCTCGGCTTCCTGCTCGACGTGGCCGAGGCGATGACCGCGGCAGCGCTGGCCCGCCGCGAGTCCCGCGGCAGTCACCAGCGCCCCGAGGACTACCCGGCGCGGGACGATGGCAATTTTCTCAAGCACAGCCTGGCGCACTACGGCGGCACCGGAGCGCCCACTGTGGACTGGCAGGCCGTGAACATCACGCGCTCGCAGCCCGGTGAGCGCCTCTACGGCGGCGCCGCGCGGGCGAAGGAGGCGGCACAATGAGCGACAGCATCGCCATCTACGTGGCCCGCTACCGGCCCGGCAAGGACGAGGCGCCGACGGAGCAACGCTATGACGTGCCGTTCAGCGCGGACCTGTCGGTTCTCGAGGTGCTCAACTACATCAAGGACGAGCTGGACCCGACGCTGTCCTACCGCTGGTCCTGCCGCATGGCCATCTGCGGCAGCTGCGGCGTCATGATCGACGGCGAGCCCCGCCTCGGCTGCAAGACCTTCCTGCGTGAGTTCGCGGACCGGGGCGAACTGCACCTGCGGGCCCTGGACCACTTCCCGGTGGAGCGCGACCTCGTCGTCGACCTCGAGGGCTTCATGGACCACCTGGAAACGGTGAAGCCCTGGATGTTCCACGAGGCCGAGCGCCCGCTGGCGGAGGGCGAATACCGGCAGACACCGGCGGAACTCGAGCGCTACCAGCA
Organism: Pseudohaliea sp.; assembly: GCF_040217025.1. Taxonomy (GTDB): domain Bacteria; phylum Pseudomonadota; class Gammaproteobacteria; order Pseudomonadales; family Halieaceae; genus Pseudohaliea. The sequence goes on from NZ_JAVJOA010000004.1 coordinate 131,240, forward strand.
GTTCAGCCAGTGCATCAACTGCGGCCTGTGCTACGCCGCCTGCCCGCAGTTCGGACGCGACGACAGCTTCCTGGGGCCGGCGGCGCTGACCCTGGCGCTGCGCTACAACCTAGACTCGCGCGACGAGGGCAGCGCCGAGCGCATGCCGGCCCTCAACGCGGACGAGGGGGTCTGGCGCTGCACGTTTGTCGGCTACTGCTCCGAGGTGTGCCCCAAGGACGTCGACCCGGCGCAGGCCGTGAACCGCGGCAAGGTGGCCTCCACCATCAACTACGGGCTGAACCTGCTTCGGCTGGCGGGAGGCAAACGCGATGCGTAAACCCTGGCGACCGGCGCAGCGCTGGAACTGGTGGCAGCACAACCGGGCCTACCGCCGCTACCTGCTGCGGGAAGCGACGGCGCTGCCGCTGTTCGTCTACGCCCTGGTGCTGGTGAGCGGCCTCTATCGCTACACGCAGGGGCAGCTGGCCTTCACGCGCTGGCTCGAAGCGCTGCAAGCGCCGGGCTGGCTCGCGTTCCACGCGCTTGCCGCGGCGGCCTGTGTTCTTCACGCGGTCACCTGGATCGAGCTCGTGCCCAAGCTGCTGGTGGTGCCGGGCATCAGCGGTACCACGATCAAGCGCGGCCACCAGGTCGCGGCGCTGATCGGGTCTGCCGTCATCGTCGGGGCGGCCCTCGCCAGCTGGCCCCTCGGGGGGGGCGGGTCGTGAAGCGGTCCAACGAACCCATCGCCTGGAGCCTGTTCGGCGCCGGCGGCATGCTGCTGGCCCTCATCGGGCCGGGGCTGGTGTTCGCCACGGGGTTCCTGCTTCCCTTCGGCGAACCGGTCGCCACCTGGCACGCCGTGGATAAGTTCATTGCCCACCCGCTGGGCAAGCTGTTTCTCCTCGCCGTGATCGCCCTGCCGCTGTACCACACGGTGCACCGGCTGCATCACGGGTTGCAGGAGCTGCACGTCCCCCTGCCCCACCGCCTGGCCGCGCTGCTCTGCTACGGCAGCGCGACCGTGCTGACCATCGCCAGCGCCAGCTGGCTGCTGGTGCGCTAGCCCTGTCCCGGTCACCCGCCCGGGCAACGGGCAGAGGGGACGGTCAGAGAACGCCGGGGCGGATACTCGACGGCGGTGCCTCGAGTCAGACGATCTCGACCAGCTCGATGTCGAAGGTCAGTTCCTCACCGGCCAGCGGGTGGTTCGCGTCGACGGTGATTTCCGCATCGCCCACCTCGGTAACGACGAGGTTCATGACCTGGCCGTCCGCACTCTTGCCCTGGAGCTGCATGCCCACAGCGGGTGCGATGTCGTCCGGCAGGGCGCTCTTCGGCACCTCCTGCACGAGCTGCTCGTGCCGGGGGCCGTAGGCCTCCTCCGGCGGAATCTTCACGGATTTGCTTTCGCCGACGGCCATGCCTTCCACGGCCTTGTCGAAGCCGGCGATGACCATGCCACCGCCCACGGCAAACTCGAGGGGGTCGCTCCCTTCCGAGGTATCGAACTGGGTACCGTCGTTGAGCGTGCCGCTGTAGTGGATGCGCACGGTGTCACCCGCCTGTGCCTGTTTCATGCTTCTGCCTCCTCCGGGCTTGGCTGTGGACCCGGTGTCATTACCAGGCATTCGATAACCCTAACAGACCCCGCGGGGCACGCGAAACCGCGCCCTGGTGCCGTGCTAACATCCTCCGGGGCACAACGACCGGTCGGACGCTGCCCGGAGACAAGAACCCATGGGGAACCAGTAAAGGGGAGCACGCCATGACCACGGAGCACCGCGGCGGTCCGGTCATCGAAACGGTTGTGCAGGTTGCGCTGCTAGCCCTCCTCGCCTACGCCTGCGCGCACATCCTCTCGCCCTTCGCCAACCTGCTGCTCTGGGCGCTGATCCTCGCGGTGACCCTGAACCCGCTGAACCGGCGCCTCGCCGGCGCTATCGGCGTCCGCCAGGGGCATGCCGCCACGCTGCTCGTCTTGACCATCGTCGTCCTCATCGGCACGCCGACGGTGCTGCTGACCGTCTCTCTCGCGGGCGACGTGGTCAGCGGCTACCGCGCCTTCGAGGCGGGCACCCTGGAGGTGCCGCCGCCGCGGGATGCGGTCGCTGCCTGGCCCGTGATCGGCCCGGAGCTCCACGCCGCCTGGACCGAGGCTGCCGCCGATTTCTCCGAGTTCCTCGACGAGCACGGGGAGCAGCTGCGCAGCATCGCGCGCTGGGCCATGGGCGCGGCCGGCAGTTCCGTGGCCACGCTGCTGTTCTTCACCGGCGCCTTCATCATCGCCGGCGTCATGATGGCCTATGCGGACAGCGGCACGGGCGCCCTGCAGCGCCTCTGCTGCCGCGCTGCCGGGGAGGAGCGCGGCACGCGACTGCACACCCTGGCCGTGGCTACCACCCGCTCGGTCGCGGCCGGCGTGGTCGGCGTCGCCTTCATCCAGGCCGTGCTGTTCGGCGTGGGTTTCCTGCTCGCGGACGTCCCCGCTGCCGGGCTCCTCGCCCTGGCCGCGCTGATCCTCGGTATCGTGCAGATCCCCGCGCTCATCTTCACCCTGCCGGCGATCGCCTGGCTCTGGATCGGCAGCGACCACGGCACCCTCGCCAACACGGTCTTCACGGTCTACTTCTTCCTGGCGGGCCTGGCGGACAATATCCTGAAGCCGCTGCTGCTGGGCCGCGGTGTCGATGCGCCCATGCCCGTCATTCTTCTCGGCGCCCTCGGCGGCATGGTCAGCAGCGGCCTCATGGGCCTGTTCACCGGCGCCGTTCTGCTCGCCGTGGGTTACCAGCTGCTCATGGCCTGGGTCGACCGGACCGCGCCGGCGGCGGCCGGGGGGCCCGTTCCCGGGCCCGAGCCAGAGCCGGCAGCCGGCCAGGACGGCGCCTGATCCGCCGACCATGCGTGTCGCACGGCAGCTGACGCTCGCGCTGGCACTGGGAACCGGTGCCGCCTGCGCGCCGCTGGGCCCCGACTTCCGGGAGCCCGAGGTCGCCTGGCTGGCAGCCTGGCAGCCGTCGCTCTACGGGCAGGTTGACGGCAGCGACCCCGCTTTCGAGGACAGCCTCGCCCACTGGTGGGACCGCTTCGAGGATCCGCAGCTGGCGTCGCTCCTGGCGCTCGCCCGCCGCGACAACCCGGGGTTGCGCAGCGCGGGCCTGCGGGTCCTCGAGGCCCGCGCGACCCTTGGGATTGCCAGCGGCAGCCGCTACCCGCAGCTGCAGCGCATCGAGGCCAGCGCCTCGATCGCCGGGGTCGACGACAGCTCGGGCCTGTCACCGGACCGCAGCGACACCAGCGCCAGCCTCGGCCTGTCCCTGGCCTGGGAGCTCGACTTCTGGGGCCGTTTCCGCCGCGCCGTGGAGGCGGCGGAGGCGGCGAGCTTCGCCTCCATCACCGCCCAGCGCGATGCCCAGCTGCTGCTGACCGCAGAGGTGGCCGCGCGCTACTACGGCTACAAGACCACCCTGCGGCGCATTCGGGTGGCCCGGCAGAACGTCAAGGTGCAGGCGCGCAGCCTCGAGATCACGACGCGCCTTTACGACGAGGGGCAGACCTCCGAGCTCGACCTGCAGCAGGCCAAGGTGCAGTACCTCGGCACCCGCGCCGGCATCCCCAGCCTGGAGATCGCCCTCGCCCGCCAGCGCAACGCGCTGGCCGCGCTCCTCGGCCGCCCGCCCGGGGACATCCCGGGCCTCGAGGGCATCGACGACAGCCTGCCGGCGGTCTCACCAGAGGCGATCCCGGCGCTGCCGGCGCGGCTCCTCGCCCGCCGCCCGGACGTGCGCACGGCCGCCTGGCAGGCCGCGGCGCAGAGCGCGCGCATCGGCATCGCCGCCGCGGATCTCTACCCGGCCATCGGCCTGGCCGGCAGCGTCGGCTGGTCCGGAAGCTCCCTGGCGCTGTCGCCGGACCGCACGGTGCTCGCCGCCGGGCCCACCTTGCGCTGGAACATCCTCAACTACGGCCGCCTCGAGAACGCGGTGCGCGTGGAGGATGCGCGGCTGCAGCAGGCTCTCGAAGGCTACCGGGCGGCGGTGCTCACGGCGGCCCGGGAAATCGACGACGCGGCCGTGCAGGTCGTGAAGACCGCCGAGCGCCAGGGAGACCTCGATGCCTCCCTCGACGCCGCCGAGCGCTCCCTCGCCCTGGCCACCCGCCGTTACCAGGAGGGTTACTCCGGGTTCCAGCGAGTCCTCGACGCGCAGCGCGCCCTCGCCGCACAGGCGGACCGCGCCATCAGCAACCAGGGCGACCACCTGCAGGCGGTGATCCAGCTCTACGCCGCCCTCGGCGGCGGCTGGGAGCCCGCCACGGCCGAGACGCTGCTGCCCGCGGAGACCCGGGAGCAGCTTCGGGCCCGCGGCGCCTGGGACCATCTCATCGACGCGGCGCCGGCGGACCCGCCGGCCCACCAGGAGTAGGATGACGCCATGACCGAGCCCGACACGCCGGCGCCGGAAGCGCCCCCCGAAGAGACCCGGGAGCCGGCCCCGCCCCCGGCCGGGCGCCGCGGCGGCCTGCTGCTCCTCGCCTTCATCATCGTGAGCCTGGGCTGGTACCTGCTGGCGGACCGCTACACGCCCTACACCAGCCAGGCGCGGGTGCAGGCCTACGTGGTCGGGGTCGCGCCCAAGGTTGCCGGCAAGGTTACCGCCGTGCTGGTCGGCAACAACGAGCGCGTAAGCCAGGGACAGCCGCTCTTCCGCATCGACGACAGCCAGTACGCGATCGCCGCCGAGGGCGCCCGGGCCGACCTCGCCAACGTCCGCCAGCAGGTGCGCGCCGGGGAGGCGGCGGTTACCACCGCCCGGGCCAACCTGCGCGCCGCCGAGGCCAACCGGGAGAAGGCGGAAAAGGACGCGCGGCGGCTGCGGCGGCTGCGTGAGGACGACCCGGGCACGGTCTCCCTGCGCCGGCTCGAAATCTCCGAGGCCAGCCTGGAGGCGGCCAGGGCCCAGGTGGCCGCGGCCCAGTCCGAGATCCAGCGGGCCATCGACGCCATGGGCGGCGCGGGCGACGACAACACCCAGCTGGCGGCGGCCAGGGCCCGGGTCGCGAAGGCGGAACTCGACCTCGCCAACACCACCGTGGTCGCCGAGAGCGACGGCTTCGTGACCGACCTGCGGACGGAGGTCGGGCAGTTCGCCGGCACCGGCAACCCGGTGCTCACGCTGATCGCCCTCAACGACCTGTGGATCGACGCCGCCTTCACCGAGAACAACCTCGGCCACCTGGCGCCGGGCACGCCGGTGGAGGTGGTTCTCGACGTGCTGCCCGGGCGCGTCTACCCGGGGCGCATCCGCGGTATCGGCCGGGGTGTCAGCGGCAGCCGCGAGGCCCAGGCCGGCAACCTGCCGACGCTGCGCTCGAGCCGCGACTGGCTGCGCCCCGCGCAGCGCTTCCCGGTGCAGGTGGCCTTCGACGAACCGCTGCCCGCCGAGTTCCGCGCGCAACTCCTGGTCGGCGGCCAGGCCTCGGTGATCGCCTACGGCGAGGGCTCGGGGCTGCTCGTGCCCCTCGGCAAGCTCTATATCCGCCTCGCCAGCCTGCTCTCCTACGCCTACTGATGGATCCGCTCGAGGCCCGCCGCCGCAGTCACCGCCTCGCCGCGTCAACCGCGCTCGCCATCGCGGCGGGCTACGGCCTGGCGCTGCCGCTGCCCTACCTCGCTGCGCTCTTCGCCGTGTTCCTGACCAGCGGCGCCAGCGAGGCCCCCCGGGCGAAGCGCATCGTCGTCATCCTGCTTGCCCTGGCGCTGACCCTCGGCATCGGCGTGATCCTCGGCACGCTCGCCAGCACCTATCCCGCGACCGGCCTCGCGCTGATGGCCGCGGGCATTTACCTCAGTACGCGCATTGCCACCAGCGAGGGCAAGGCGCCCGCCGGCATGCTCCTGTCCATCGGCTGTGCAGTCATCCCGGCCATCGCCGCCGTTGACCCCGGCCTTGCCGCCACCCTGATCCAGGCCATGGTCCTGGCCATGGCTGTTGCCCTGCTCTGCCAGGTCGTGGCCTTCGCCCTCTTTCCCGCCACTGGCCCGGCGCCGGCACCCCCGCCGCCCCCGGCGCTCGCCGACAGCCAGTGGATCGCCCTGCGCGCGACGCTGTTCATGGTGCCCCCGGTCGGGCTGCTGCTCCTGGACCCCACCTTCTACCTGCCCGTGGCCATGAAATCACTGCTCCTGTCGCGGGAGGCCTCTGCCGTCAGCGCCCGGGCGGCGACCCGGGAGCTGCTCACCTCGACCCTCGCTGGCGGCGCCGGGGCCGTGCTGTTCTGGCTGCTCCTCGGCCTTGCACCGACCCTGTGGTTCTTCACCCTCTGGACCGCGGTCTTTACCGGCTACACGGGCTACCGCCTTTACGGCCTCGCGCCGACCCGCCACGGCCCGTCCTGGTGGGTGAACGCCCTCGTGACCCTGCTCATCCTGCTCGGCGCGGCGGTACAGGACAGCGCCGCGGGCAGGGACGTCTACCAGGCTTTCGCGCTGCGCATGGCGCTGTTTCTCGGCGTTACCGGCTACGCCATAGTGGCCATGGCAGCGCTCGAACGCTGGCGCGAGCAGCGCCGCGCCGCGCCCACCCGTACCCCGGAGGCCGTACCGTGCTCCTGAACCTGCTCCTCGGCGTGCCTGTCATGGCCGTCTGCCTGATCCTCCAGTCCACGCTCGTGGTGTTCGCCCTGCGCTTCTACGTCAACCGGCAGGCCAACATCCGTGACCACGCGCTGGGCTCGGCGCTGAAGATCCTCACCGTGGTGATGCTCATCCTGATCTTCGGCAACCTCGCCCAGGTCGCCGCGTGGGCCGCGCTGTTCGTGTTCATCGGCGAATTCGACGAACTCTCCGTGGCCGTCTACCATTCGGCCGTGAACTTCGCGACCCTCGGCTACGGTGATATCGTCATGTCCGAACGGCACGCGCTGCTCGGCCCCCTCGAAGCCATCAACGGCATTCTCATGGTCGGCATTTCCACCGCCGCGCTGATGCAGACCTTCCAGCACGCCCTGCGCCGGGTCCTCGGCGGCCCCTCGCTGTGAACACGCGCGAGGAACAGGACGCCCTGGGCACGGTGGCGGTACCGGCGGAGCGCTACTGGGGTGCGCAGACCCAGCGCGCCCTGGGCAACTTCTCCATCGGCGACCAGCGCATGCCGCTCCCGCTGGTCCGCGCCCTCGGCCTGGTGAAGTACTGCGCAGCGCGCTGCAACGGCGAGCTCGACGCCCTGCCCGCGGACATCGCGGACGCCATCGCCCGCGCCGCCCGGGAGGTAATGGACGGGCGCTGGGACGATCACTTCCCGCTCCCGGTGTGGCAGACCGGCTCCGGCACCCAGTCGAACATGAACGCCAACGAGGTCATCGCCAACCGCGCCTGCGAGCTCCTCGGCGGCACGCTCGGCAGCCGCGACCCGGTGCACCCCAACGACCACGTCAATCGCGGCCAGTCCTCGAACGACACCTTCCCCACGGCCATGCATATCGCCGCGGCCCGGGAGGCGCACGAACGCCTGCTGCCCGCCCTGGCGCGACTCGAACAGGCCCTCGCCGGCCATGCCCGCGCCTGGGCGGGAATCAACAAGATCGGCCGCACACACCTGCAGGACGCCACGCCCCTCACCCTGGGGCAGGAGTTTTCCGCCTTCGCCGTACAGGCCCGGTCAGGGCGCCACCGCGTCGAGGCGGCCCTCGACGACGTCTACGCGCTCGCCCAGGGCGGCACCGCGGTCGGCACGGGCCTCAACTGCCCGGCCGGCTTCGCCGAGCGCTTCGCAGCCCTCGTCGCCGGGGAAACCGGGCTGCCCTTCCGCACGGCACCGAACAAGTTCGAGGCCCTTGCAGCCCACGACGCGCTGGTGCAGCTCTCCGGGGCACTGAACACCCTCGCCGTCAGCCTCGGCAAGCTGGCCAACGACGTGCGCCTGCTCGCCTCCGGCCCGCGCTGCGGTATCGGCGAGCTCCGGCTTCCGGCCAACGAGCCCGGCTCCTCGATCATGCCCGGCAAGGTCAACCCGACGCAGGCCGAGGCCCTCGGCATGGTCTGCGTACAGGTCATCGGCAACCACGCGGCGGTCACCGCCGCGGGGCTGCAGGGACAGCTGCAGCTCAACACCTTCAAGCCGGTGATCATCCACAACGTGCTCACCAGCATCGCCCTGCTCGCCGACGCCGCGGACAGCTTCACCGAGCGCTGCCTCGCGGGGATGGCGCCGGAGCGGGAGCGGATCGCCATGCACCTCGAGCAGTCGCTCATGCTGGTCACCGCCCTGGCCCCGGCCATCGGCTACGACCGCGCCGCGGCCATCGCCAAGCGCGCCCACGCGGAGGGCACGACCCTGCGCGAGGCGGCCCTCGCCGACGGCGCCGTGGACGGGGAGACCTTCGACCGGCTGGTGGACGTGGACGCCATGACCCGGCCCGCGGACCGGGACGACGACTGAGCCGTGCAGCTGCCCCGCTTCGTTCCCGAGGACCTGCGCCAGCTCGCCCGCTTCGTGCCGGCCCGGGGCTGGGATGCCATCGAGTGGAAGCCCCTGCTGGGCAGCCTGCGCTCTGTCAGCTGGCGTTTCGTCAGCGGCTCGGGGGTGGAGAAACTGCGCGAAGGGCTGGCGGCCCGGGACCCGGGCGTGGAACTGGCCGCGGACCTGGACGGCCTCCGGCCGCTCCCGGCGGTGGACGGGCCGCGGCTGCGCAAGCGCTGCGGCGACGCCCTGCTGCGGCTCTACTTCGCGCAGTGGCTCAACGAGGACGGTCTCTTCCTGGATCTGCGCAGCCAGCGCTTCGCCATCGACGGCCAGGCGCTGGTGTTCGCCCCGAACGGGCTCTGGGTGCAGCTCCGCCCGGCGTTCCGCGAGGGCATGGCCGACATCTACCGGGGCTTCTACAGCGCTGACGAGGCCCTGCTCGAAAGGGCGCTCCTCGCCACCGGCATGCTCCGGGAGGGGCTCCCCGATACCGCCCGGGACGAGCTGTTCGGCCTGCTGCGGCAGCACTTCGGCATCAGCCAGTCGCGGCAGCACTTCGCCATCGACAGCTTCAAGGCGTCCTTCGACGAGCTCTTCGATTTCTTCCTGGCCCACGACTACACGCTGCACAGCGATTTCGTCTGGGTCGGTTTCTACCTGATCACCCTGTACCTAGCCCTCGAGGAGGGCCGGCAGGCGCACGACGTGCGCGCGATCTGCGAGGAGGTGCTCCTCCCCGCTTGAAACCCCGCCCCGGCAGCCTGCCCGGGCGGTCTATTCGAAATCCGGCAGCGCGGGTTTCACCAGTGCCTTGCCCGCCTCCCGCCAGGCGTCGATGCCGCCGGCGATGGAGGCCACGTGGAGGTAGCCCATCTCCTGCATGGCGACGGCCGACAGCGCGGCGCGGCCGCTGGTCTTGCAGTAGACGAGCACGCGGCGGGTGCGATCTTCCAGGTCCGGGTCGGCGGTGAGCTTGAACTCGAGCATGCCGCGCGGGATGTTCACGGCGCCTGGCAGGTGATCCTCGCGGAATTCCTCCGGCTCGCGCACGTCGATCAGCAGGTCGATATCGGCGAGGGACGCCTCGGCCTCGGCGGGAGTCACCTCGTGGATCTTCGCCTTGGCGTCGGCGACGAGGTCGTGGGCTGTCTTCACGGGTCGCTCCTGTTCATGGATCAGGCTGCAGTCTAGCTGCAGCGCCGGCCTGGCCAAATGATCCCGGTCAAAGCCAGCGCCGGAGGCGGAAAACCACGAACACCAGCACCGCCGCCACGACGCAGCCCCCGGCGACGACCCAGAAGGCGCTCTCGTTCTCCACGCCGGGCATGCCGCCGACGTTGATGCCCATGAGCCCCGTAAAGAAGCCCAGGGGCAGGAACAGTGCGGCGACGAGGGACAGCAGGTACATGCGGGCGTTCAGCTGCTCCGACAGGCGCGCGGCGAGCTCGTCGTGGGAGACCGCGGCGCGCTCGCGGACCTCGTCGATGGCCTCGACCAGGCGCACCTGCCGATCGGCAATCTCGCGCAGGCGCAAGCGGTCGAGCTCGCCGATCCACGGCAGCGGCTCCGTTGCCAGGCGGGCCAGGGCCTCGCGCTGGGGGGCCAGGTAGCGACGGATAGCGATGGTGCGCTTGCGCAGGCGGCCCAGGGTCGCGCGCAGCGAGCTGGTGTCGTCGAGCAGCAGGTCCTCCTCGACGCCGAGCACCGCATCCTCGAAACCCTCAATGCTGTCGCTCATGCGCTGCACCAGGCGGTCGAGCCAGGCGACGAGCAGCGCCGCCGCGGATTCGGGGCCTTCGCCGGCGCGCAGCACGGCGAGCATGTCTTCCGTGGACTGCAGCCGGCGGCGGCGCACGGTGATCACGCGCTCACCGTCGCTCCAGAGGCGCAGCGAGACCATGTCCTCCGGGTCCTCCCCCGGGTTCAGGTTGATACCCCGCACCGTGAGCAGGAGATTGTTGGCCCGCGTCAGCACCCGGGGCCGGGTCTCCTCCATGAGCAGACCGTCGATGGCGATGTCGTTGAGACCGCTGTGCCCTTCCAGGTAAGCGCGGGTCGAGGGCTCGTCCAGCCGAAGGTGCACCCAGAGGCAGCCGCTGCCGGGGCGCCAGGCCAGGACCTCGTCCCAGGAGACTTCCCGGGCGCCGCCGGCGCCGTCGAGTTGCAGGGCGTGGATCACACCCTCCGGCCAATCCTCCATCGTGATTCCCCCCGGGGCTTGTCTCGCAAAAATACCATTTGTCGTCACCTGCTGCCTGTGCTACTTACGCTGCCGAGGGCGCAAGGTCGCGCGGCCACAATGGTGAGCGCAACGTCCTGGAAACTTCGCATATGCGCAAGACGCTCATCGTTGTCGACGATGAAAGCTGCCTCCCGGCCGACGCCGGCGAACACTGGCTCACCTTCCAGGCCTACCTGGAAGACTACCCCCGCGCCGGGGAGCCCCCGACGCGACTGATCAACCTCTGCGACACGGCCCAGTACCTGAGCCGTGGTTACTACTGCTCGCTCCTCGCCGAGGCGCGGCAGCACGCCGCCCTGCCGAGCGTCGAGACCATCAACGACCTGCGCCAGCGCGAGGACGAGCCCGGGCCGCTGCTGCTGCCCGCCGGCAAGGATACCCGCCAGGTGAGCGAGGCGCCCGCGGAAACAGCGCTGGTGTTCTTCGGCCAGTGCAGCGACGCCGCCTGGCAGGGTGTCGCCCGGCAGGCCTTCCGCCGCTACCCGGCGCCGATCCTCATCCTGCAGCGCGAGAACAGCGGCGCGGTACGCATCGGCCGCGGCAGCTTCGCCAACCTGGAGAACGAGGAACGCGGGCAATGCCTGGTCGCCCTCGAGCGCTTCACCAGCCGGGTCTGGCGCGCGCCGCCGGCGGACAAGCGGCTGCGCTGGGAGATGGCCATCCTCACGGACCCGGGCGAGAGCAGCCCGCCGAGCGACGCCGGTGCGCTGCGCCGCTTCATCGCCGCCGCCGCCGCGGTGGGCATCCGCGCGGAAACGATCAGCCACGACCAGGCGGACCCGATCAGCCGCTACGACGCCCTGTTCATCCGCGAGACCACGGCCATCGACCACGCCAGTTACCGGCTGTCGCGACGCGCCGAGCGCGAGGGGCTGGTGGTGATGGACGATCCGCGCTCCATCCTGCGCTGCTGCAACAAGATCTTCCTGCACGACGCCTTCAGCTACCAGGGCGTGCCGGCGCTGCCCACCCTCGTGGTGGGCGCGGCGACAGAGAGCGAACTGGACCGCATCGAGGCCGCCCTGGGCTACCCGGTGGTGCTGAAGCTGCCCGAGGGTTCCTTCTCCCGCGGGGTGTTCCGCATCCACGACCGGCCCGAGCTGCGCCAGCGCCTCGGCGAGCTGCTGGAGGAGACCACCCTGGTGCTGGCCCAGGCCTACTGCTTCACGGCCTTCGACTGGCGCATCGGCATGCTCGCGGGACGGCCCATCTACGCCTGCCGCTACCACATGGCGCGCAACCACTGGCAGATCTACCACCACGGCCGGCGCCGGGACAGCTCCGGCGGCTTCGATACGCTGCCCACCTTCGAGGCGCCCCCCAAGGTGCTGCAGGCGGCGACCCGCGCCGCCGCCGTGGTCGGGGACGGTCTGTACGGGGTGGACCTGAAGGAACGCGACGGCCAGGTCTACGTCATCGAGGTGAACGACAACCCGAGCATCGAGCGCGGCGTCGAGGACCGCTACCTGGGCGACGAGCTGTATGCGCTGATCATGGCCGAGTTCGCCCGGCGCCTGGAACTCCGCGGCCGGGGCTAGCCCGGCGGGTGTCCTTCAGCTGTCCAGGCACTTCTCGAGCCGCAACCCGTCCCCGCCGCCTTCGTAGTAACCCGGCAGCCGCTCGCGCTCGCCGTAGCCCGCGGCGCGGTAGAGCGCCCGTGCCGGCCCGTTGGTCACGGCCACCTCGAGGCGTGCCACCGTGTAGCCGCGTTCGCGGGCTGCGCTTTCCAGCGCCGCCAGCAGCCGGCCGCCCAGTCCGCTGCCGCGCGCCCCGGGCGACACAGCCAGCGAATAGACGCGCGCTACCCGCCCGGCCCGGTGCAGGCTGGCCAGACCGTAGGCAACGACCGCGCCGGCGCTTTCCGCCACGAGGCAGCAGGCATGGGGCACGCGAAGCCAGCGGCGCAGGGCGCGGCGGCTGAGCCGGTCGCCCGTGAAGCTCTCTGCCTCGATGGCCAGCAGGCCGGGCAGGTCGGCGGGGTGCGCGGGGCGCAGCGTGATCGAGGGTCGAGAGGTCACCATGGGCGCGACTATAATCGAGGGCCCCGGGGCGGTCACTGCCCCGCCGGCAGAGAGCATGGATGGAACACCGGGATCAGCAGGTCCTCGACTTCGCCCACGAGCATAGCGCGCACGGCGCCTGGCTGGTGACGATCATCGCCGCCAGCGGCTCCTCGCCGCGGCCCGTGGGTTCGCTCCTCGCCTGCGCCGACGACGGCACCCGCGCCGGTTCCGTCTCCGGCGGCTGCGTGGAGGAGGACCTCCTCGAACGCCTCGCGGACGGCGAGTTCGCCGGCCACCGCGCGGCGCAGGTGGAGTACGGCGTGAGCGCCGAGGAAAACGCCCGCCTCGGCCTGCCCTGCGGCGGCCGGCTCATCCTGCTGCTGCAACGCCTCGGGCCCGGGGACCGGTCCTGGCTCGCGGCCCTGGGCGCGGCCATCCGGGAACGTCGCTGCCTCTGTCGCAGCGTGGCCCTGGCGAGCGGCGAGACGACCCTCGCTGACGATGACACAGCGGCGCTGCCACAGCTGGGCGAGGGCATCTTCCGCCAGGTCTTCGGACCCCGGCAGCGCCTGCTCCTGGTCGGCGCCGGCGAACTGGCCGCCAGTCTCGCCGAGCTGGCGCTGGCCATGGACTACGAAGTGCTGGTCACGGACCCGCGGCAGAGCGCCCTGGACCAGTGGAGCGGACCCGCGGTCCCGCTGCTGCAGGGCATGCCCGACGACATCGCCCGGGAGCACGCCGCCGACCGGCACTCGCTGGTGATCACCCTCACCCACGACCCGCGCATCGACGACATGGCGCTCATGGAGGCCCTGGAAAGCGAGGCGTGGTACGTGGGCGCGCTGGGCTCGCGGCGCACCACCGAGGCGCGCCGTGAGCGCCTGCTTGCACTGGGTGTGCCGGAGACCGCGCTGGCGCGGCTGCATGCCCCCGTGGGTCTGCCCATCGGCAGCAAGACACCGCTGGAGATCGCCGTGGCGATCATGGCGGAACTGGTGCAGCTGCGCCACCGGGGACCGGCGGCGGCCTGAACCGTCAGGCGCGGAGCTGCTCGCCGATGGGCAGTTCGCGGATGCGCTTGCCGGTCGCTGCAAAGATCGCATTGCACAGCGCCGGCGCGAAGGGCGGCGTGCCCGGCTCGCCGACGCCGGCGGGCGGCGCGTCGGAGTCGACCACCTCCACGCTGATGGACGCCGGCGCCTCCGGCATGCGCGCCACCGGGTAGTCATCGAAGTTGCCCTGTTCCACGGCGCCGTCCTTGACGGTGATCGCCGAGTGCAGCGCGTAGCTCAGGCTGAACACCGACGCTCCCTCCATCTGGTTGCGCACCGAGTCGCGGTTGACCACCGTGCCGGCATCCACGGCGACCCAGGTGCCCGGGATGCGCAGGCTGCCGTCCTCGGCGACGGCGACCTCGACCACGGTCGCGACGTAGGTGAGGAAGCTGCGATGCACCGCCAGGCCCAGGCCGGACCGGGCCGGCAGTTCGCGACCCCAGCCCGCCATGTCGGTGGCGCGGCGCAGCACGTGCTTCAGGCGGCCGGTGTCGAAGGGGTACTCGTCGAAGTCGGCGCCGTAATTGTCGAACTTCGAGCCCTCGGCCTCGAAGTCGATGACGCGGTCCGGGCCGATGGCCTCGAGGAGGAAGTCGCGGTGGTCGCGGCCGGCCTTGTGGGCCATCTCCGCCAGGAAGGACTGCAGCGCGAACACGTGGTAGATGTTGGCCACGGAGCGCATCCAGCCCGTGCGCACCTGCGCCGGCGCGCGGCCCGTCTCGGCCTGGATGTGCGGAATGGCCAGCGGCGCGTCGGAGAGCCCCAGATCCGTCTCGAAGCCCGGCACCTCGGCGCCGGCCTCGAAGGTGGCGTTGATGGTCGGGAAGGTCGAGCGGTGACGCAGGGCCGTGAGCCGGCCGCCGTCGTCCAGCGCCGCCTCCAGGCGCTGCGCGCTCACCGTGTGGAAGAAGCCGTGGCGGATGTCGTCCTCGCGCTGCCACTGCACGCGCACCGGGCGGCCGCTCTTGTAGGCGAGCCAGGCAGCCTCCGCGGAAAAATCGGGCTTGGACTTGCGGCCGAAGGCGCCGCCGAGGAGCGTGACGTGCACCTTCACTTTCTCCGGCGGCAGGTCGAGGAGGCCGGCGATCAGGGACTGGTCAGCCTGCGGATTCTGGGTCGCCGCCCAGACTTCCATGACACCGTCTTCGAAGCGGGCCGTGGCCGAGGGCGGCTCCATGGGCGCCTGGGCCAGGTGCGGCACGTAGTATTCGGCGCTGTGCCGCCGCTCGTCGCCGGCCTCGGCCAGCGCGGCCTCCACGTCGCCCTTGCTGCGGTGCACGTCCCCGGATTCCCGGCAGGCGGTCTCGAGGCGGCCGCGGAAGCTGGCCGAGTCATAGCTTGCGTTCGGCGAATCGGTCCAGCTGATGTCGAGCTTGTCGCGGCCCAGCTGCGCGGCCCAGGTGTGCTCGGCGAGCACCGCCACGCCGCCCAGCGGGTTGAAATCCACGGGGTTCTCCGTGAGCGAGGGCATGCGGATCACGTCCACCACGCCGGGCACCTCGCGCGCGGCACTGTCGTCGACGGAAGCCACGTCGGCAAGCACGACGGGGGGCCGGGCGATCATGGCCACCAGGGTGCCGGGGAGGCGCACGTCGGCGGCAAAGGTCGCGCGGCCGCTGACGATGTCCTGCATGTCGACGATCGCCTTGCCCTTGCCGATGTAGCGCCAGTCCTTGCGGTCCTTGGGCGTGACGTCCGTCGGCGGTTCCCGGCCGGCAACGGCCTCGACCAGCTCGCCGTAGTCCAGGCTTCTTCCGCTGGCATCGTGGTAGACGCGGTGCTGCTCCGCCCGGCAGCTGCCGGGTTCCACGCCCCAGCGCTCGGCCGCAGCGTCCCGGAGCATCCGGCGCACGGTGGCGCCGACCAGGCGCAGCCGCTCGAGGTTGAAGCGGATGCTGCGCGAGCCGTCCGTGTTCTGGTCGCCGTAGCGCTTGTCGCCGAGGGCCTGGGCGATGGTGATGCGGTCCCAGTCGGCCTCGAGCTCGTCGGCGACGATCTGCGCCACCGCCGTGCGGGCGTGCTGACCCATCTCGGAGCGGTGGCAGGTGATTTCCACGGTGCCGTCGGGCTGGAGGGCGACGAAGAGGCGCGCTTCGCTGTCCGCGGCGGCCGCCTCCGAGGCGATGGCGCCGGGCACGGCCCGGCGGCCGAGGAGCGGGACGGCGAACACGGCGGCGCCGGCGACCGCCGTCGTGCGCAGGAAGCGCCGGCGGGAAAGATCGAAGTAATCGGTCATGACGCGGGCTCCGCGAGATCGAGGAGGGCGGCCTTGATGCGCGGGTAGGTGCCGCAGCGGCAGATGTTGCCGGCCATGGCCTCGTCGATCGCGTCCGTGTCCGGCGACGGGTTCTTCGCCAGCAGCGCCGCCGCCTGCATGATCTGCCCGGGCTGGCAGTAGCCGCACTGGGGCACTTGGTGCTTCGCCCAGGCCTGCTGTACCGGGTGGTCCGCGTTCTCGGCGAGGCCCTCGATGGTGGTGACGGCCTTGCCCTCGGCGGCGGCGACGGAGGTGACGCAGCTGCGCACGGCCTCGCCGTCGAGGTGTACGGTACAGGCGCCGCAGAGCCCGGCGCCGCAGCCGTACTTGGTGCCGGTCAGCGTGGCGACGTCACGCAGGTACCAGAGCAGCGGCAGCGTGCCGTCGCCCTCGACGCTGTGCGCCTCGCCGTTGATGGTGAACTCGATCATCAGCCTCTCCCGGAGCTTCCCGAAACGATCAGGCTCCCTACCCTAGCGCGTCATGGGTCGCGTTGCGACCGGCATGGCGACGGGCGCTACAGGCCGGAACCGTCGGCGGAGTAGATCACCCAGATCTTGGTGTAGCCGTCGGTCTCCCAGACGCCGGTCCACTCCTTCGGAATGGTCACCGCCTCGCCCGCCTCGATCTCCATGACCGTGCCGTCACTGGAGGTCAGCGTGACGCCGCCCTCGAGGAAGTACATGAACTCGTCGACCCCGTAGGGCTCGTCGATTTCCCAGCGCGAGGGGCCGGCGCGGTACATGCCGGAGGCGAACTTGCCGTCGCTCGATT
This sequence comes from Pseudohaliea sp., assembly GCF_040217025.1. Classification (GTDB taxonomy): domain Bacteria; phylum Pseudomonadota; class Gammaproteobacteria; order Pseudomonadales; family Halieaceae; genus Pseudohaliea. The sequence continues at coordinate 148,018 of NZ_JAVJOA010000004.1, forward strand.
TCAGCGACGTGATGTCGAGGACCGAGCCGTTCTCCGATACCAGCGTCTCGGGGCTGTCGAAGAGTCCACCCGCGAGGTCTTCCCGGCTCATTTCTGCCGGGTGGGTGGCCTCCTCGGCGGCAACGGGCAGGGCGGCAAGGGGCAGCGCGGCGGCGAGGATGCCGGTGGCGACCAGGGACTTGGTGCGAAGCATGGGAACCTCCTGGGTTCGGGTCAGTGATTGAAGCCGGCGTACCGTGCTAAAGATAGCCGATGGCCAGGTAACCGGCCGCGGCGATGGCCGCGGCCACGAGCGCGTAGGGCAGCTGGGTCAGCGCATGCTGCAGCGGGGTGCAGCCCGTTGCCTGCGCCGTCAGCACCGTCGCGTCCGAGTAGAAGCAGGCGTGGCTGCCGAAGGTACTGGCCGAGAGCGTGGCGCCGATGAGCAGCGTCATGTCGGCACCGAGGCTCTGGCCGAGGCTGGCCACGATGGGCAGCACGATGACGAAAACGCCCCAGTTGGAGCCGGTCATGAAGGAGACCAGCCCCATGCCGATGAAGATCACCACCGGCAGCGACTGCGCCGAGAGCAGCGGCTCGAGGCTGGCGACCACGTAGGCGGGCAGGCCGAGATCGTCGTTCACCTCCTTGAGGATGAAGGCGGCCACCAGCACGGCCAGCGGCTCGATCATGATCTTGAAGCCGTCGATGACCGTGTCGAAGGTCTCGTGCAGGTCGAGCAGACGCATGACCAGCACGGTGATCACCGTGAGGCCGAGCGCAATGTAGATCCCGACGAGGAAATCGTTGTCTGCCAGCATGGTGGCGGCGACCAGGCCGACCATCGGCGCCACGAACAGCCACATCCTCGGCCTGACGCCGGCCTTCGGCTCGATGGAGCGGTTCGCCGCCTCGATGTGCGCGGCTTCCGGCGGCACCATTTCGCCTTCCTCGACCGCGCGGCGCTCGGCCGCGCGCATGGGGCCGAGGGACGGCAGCCAGCCCATGATGACCAGCGGCACCACCAGCACCGCCGCCCAGGCATAGAACATGTAGGGGATGGCGGCGATATAGGCCGCCAGCCCCTCGCCGTCCGCGGCCAGGTCGTTGGCAACGATCAGGCCGGCGAAAAAGGCGCCCCAGGTGGAGTAGGGAATGATCACGCTGATCGGCGCCGCCGTGGAATCGACGATGTAGGCAAGCTTCTCCCGGGAGACGCGGAAGCGGTCCGTGATGTCGCGCATTGCCGCGCCGACGGCGAGGGAGTTGAGGTAGTCGTCCACGAACATGGCGATGCCGAGCAGCCAGGTGATGAACAGCGCCCGTCGCTGTGTACCCGCGCGCCGGGTGAGATAGGCCGTGAAAGCCGCGGTGGACCCGGTGCGCAGGAGCAGGCCGATCAGGCCGCCCATGAGACCGCAGACCAGGATCACCCAGGCGACATCGGGGTCCGTCAGGACCGCGACGGAGGTCTCGGCCATGGCCGTCACGAAGCCCGGGCCATGGAGCATCATCAGGCCGAGCAGCGAACCGGAGAGCAGGGATTCGATGGGCCGGTGGGTCCACAGGGCGAGGACGAAGACCAGGCCCGTCGGCAACAGGCAGAGCGCACCCCAGTCGGTCGCCTCCACGGCCGCCCCCGGCTAGCCCAGCTGCTCGCGCGTGGCGCGCCAGGCCGCGTCAATGGCGCCGTCCACGAAGGCCCAGGCCGAGGCGTCGGAGTTGGCGATGGAGATGCGGCCGAGCTGCCGTGCGCCGAGCCGATGCGGGCCCTTGTCGCGGCCCCAGTCCGCAGGATCGAAGAGTTCGTTGTACTCGTAGGCATAGCCGTGGGGCCAGCGGTTCACCGTCAGCCCGGCGAGGTCCCGCTCCACGTCGAAACCGGCCACACCCAGCGCGCCGTCGAGCTGGCGGGTGATGCGACGCTCGAAACCGTCGAAGGAGAGCTCGTAGATGGCCCGGCGCCCGGCCCGGTGCTGCTCGACGGCGGAGAGGCCCAGGTCCGGCGCAGTGGGGATGTAGCTGCCGTGCAGCACCGTGGGCTGATCCGGGTCCCGGGCAAATTCGACCCCACCCATGCTGACGGGAAAATCGAGGCCGAAGGAGTGCATGAGGTCCGGCTGGGGCACGCTGATGCTGTGCATGCCCAGCTCGGCAAGGGGCCGCCAGTTGCGCACGGCCATGCTCACGTAGACCAGCGGTACCTTCTCGGAATACTCGATTGCCTCGCGCTGCGCCGCCGGCAGCTCGGGGCAGAGGTAGGGCACCATCGCGTTGTAGCAGGCCAGCACCGCGTGGCGGCCCCGCGCCTTGCGCACCTGGCCGTTGTGCACGTAGCAGACATCCACGGCAGACTCGTCGGGCAGGTGGCGCACGTCCACGGCCGTGCTCGACAGGCGCAGGCGGCAGGCCTGCCCCCGGCGGTCGAGCGCGCCGTAGTCGGCGCGCGCGAGGACCAGGTCCTCCATGGTGCTGCCCGGGATGGCCCCGGGAATGAGCGCGCGCACCAGGGAACGGGCGACGCCTGCGTTGCCGTCGGGAAAGTGGAAGATGTAGGGCTCGTCGCGCTCCGGCGCATCCGACGGGGGCTCCGGCAGGTCCAGGTAGCGCGTCCCGGGCATGCCGAGATCCGCGGCCTGGGCCGCGGACACCGCATCCCAGCCCACGCCCCACCAGCCGCGCATCTGGTCGCGGAACAGCAGGTACACGGCCTCGGGAACGCCGACGGTCCCGAGCAGGAAGTCCCGGTAGCTGGTGCGCTTCAGCCAGGGCACGCGCGCCTTCGGCGCCAGGTTGGCGAGGTAATTGCGCCGGCTCCCCAGCAGGTCGAGGAGCGCCTCGCGGGACGCATCGTCGATGGGATACGCGGCGATCTGCGCGGGGTCGAGCTTTTTCTCAGGGCTGCGCCAGAGGTCGAGCCCCGGCGCCGTGACATCGCGCCCATAGGCCTCGGCGCTGAACCAGGTGCCGGCCTCCAGGCCCATGCGTTCCGAGAACGCCTGGTCGAAATACTCGTAGAAGCGGTCCGTGACGATACCCACGTCGCGCAGCACCTTGCCGGCCTCCGGCGAGTACCTGCGCGGCGTATCGATGGACTGGCTGCCGCCGTAGCCCACGAGGAGCTCGCCGTCGACGGTGAACTCGTTGCGCCGGGCGTGACCGCCGAAGTCATCGTGGTTGTCGAGGATGAGGATACGGGCGTCCGGCCCCCTGGCCTGGCGCCAGTAGAAAGCCGCGGCGAGGCCGGAGATGCCGCCACCGACCACCACCAGGTCGTAGGGCGCCTCGTCCGGCGCCGCCGGGCGGGGATATTCCCGCCCCGCCCAGGCCACGGCGTGGGCGACGTCGAACGCGCCCGGGTGGCTCCCGCGCAGGCCGGTCAGGGCGGGTGGATAGGAAACCGGCTCCGTGCCGGCAAGCAGCTCGCCCGGCGCCAGCGTGCCGGCGGCCGTACCGAGGGCGACCCCGCCGAGGAAATCCCGGCGGGTGATCGACAGGCGTCGCGTCATCGCGACAGCTCCGGCGCTACAGGTTCCAGGTGAAACGCAAACCGGCGGTGCGCGGCCGACTGGGGCTGATATTCGACTGGACGTAGGGTGACATGCCGGTCACCCCTCCCTCGGCATCGAAGTACTCGTCGTCGAGGAGGTTCTCGACGTACAGGGCCAGCGCCCACCCCGCAGGCGCGCGGTAGCCGGCGAGGGCCTGCACCTCGGTGAAACTGCCGCCCATGGTGGCGCCCGCGGCGATGGTTTCCGGGGTAAAAGGCACCCAGTCCGAGGGGGCATCGTCTTCCCAGGAACCGGTCAGGTTGCCGAAAAGCTCCCCGCTGCCCAGGGGAATCGTGCCGTCGAGGGTGGCATAGGCGGTCCATTCCGGGATCCCGGGCAGGGGCGAACCTTCACAGGCATTGCGATCGCCCAGCACCTGCTCGCCATCGGCACAGAAGTCCTGAATCCCCTTGCCTTCGCTGTCGAACCAGGAAAAGCCGACTCCGAAGCTCCAGTTCTGGGCAAACGCGTAGTTCCATACGCCCTCGACACCTTGTCCGTCGACGGTACCGGTGTTGCAAACGGCCACGAGTGGCGAGCCCGGCTCGCTGCAGGTTGCTTGAAGATCCTCGTACTCATAGACGAACGCATTGAGCTGCACCTGGCTGGCGCCATCGAAGTGCGTGCCCTTATAGCCCACCTCGTAGGAAATGACCGTCTCCGAGTCGAAGGAAGCGGGCCGGTGCTGGCCCGGCACCGCCTCCAGGCTGCCGAAGGGGCCGCCGGGGGTAACCTGGAAGGTATCGAACCCCCCCTGCTTGTAGCCCGTGGTCACGCTCGCGTAGAGCAACTGCCCATCCGTGGGACGCCAGTTGACCACGGCGCGCCAGGTGGGCTCGCTCCAGCTCTGCGTGTCGGAAATCGGCCCCTCGGGGGTCGTGAAACCGGTCTGCACCACCTGGCCAATCAGGCTCTGGTTCCTGTCCGCCAGGACTTCCTGCGACAATTCCTTCTCGTCGTCGTTGTAGCGCACGCCGAAGCTGGCATCGAGCTGCTCGCTGAAGCGGAACTGCAGGTCGACGTAGGCGGCCCAGCCCTGAAACTTGCCGCGGGTGCGGTTCCAGTCGTCGATCAGGCCGTCGTTCGCGCTCGGGGTCCAGGTACTGGTACCGAAGTAGTAGAGGAGGTAATCGCTAAGCCCGTAGGTATTATAGTAGTCGAACAGGCCCTGGCAGTTGTCGCCGAAGTAGACGTTACAGTAGACGTCCTCGTCCTGCTGACCGAGGAACTCACTGTCGATGTCCTCGCGGTAATAGGAAACACCCGCATACCAGCTGAGCGGTCCATCCGTGTCCGAGGTCAGGCGGAGCTCCTGCTCAAAGTACTCCCCCTCCTGCTCCTGCTCGTAATTGAAGATCGTGAGCGCCGTGGCGTCGAAGTCCTCGGTGTAGTGGTAGTCGTGGTCTTTGTAGCCGGTCAGCGAGGTCAAGGTCGCCCAGCCGAGATCGAAGTTCACCTCGAGGCCGACCTGGAAAATCTCGCCGTTGTCGATGAGCCCGTTGCGGGGCTCGTCGATGCGAATGTCCCGAGGATCCTCGGGAACAGGGATTTCGCCGTAGATACTCTCGAGAAAAGCGTAGGCGGGGCCGTCTCCGGTAGCACGGTACACCGTGCCCGACTGCTCTCGATCCTCGTACTCGAGGTAAAGCGTCGCCTCCAGAGCGCCGCCGGTATCGTAGACGCCGGTCACCCGGAAAGCCGTCTTTTCGTGTTCGATGTGATCGTTGCCGGTAAACAAGTTGTCGACATAGCCGTCCTCGCGCGAGTGCAGACCGGCGACCCGCACGGCGAACGCATCGCCTAGGTTGAAGTTGGTGCCACCCTCGGCGCGGAAAATACCACGCTCCCCGCCGCGCAGGTCCACGTAGCTGTCGCTGTCGCCACGCACGGGCTTGCGGGTAATGACATTGAGAGCGCCGGCGATGGAGTTGCGTCCGAAGAGAAAACCCTGCGGCCCACGCAGGATTTCGGAACGCTCGAGATCGAAGATGCTGGTGACCGCCGCTCCGTTGCGGCCCTGGTAGAAACCGTTCTTGTAGACACCGAAGGAAGGATCGCCGCCGTTACCGAAGTCGTTGGTAGAGATACCTCGAACGGCGATGCTGTCGAGGAAGCTGTCCTTCGAGTTCCCTGTAACCCCGGGGGTAAAACTGACAAGGTCCTTGATATCGTCCGTGTTGACGGTGCGCAGGAAGTCGCCGGACAGGGCCTGTACCGCGAGTGGCACGTCCATGACGGACTCGGCCCGCTTGGTGGCGGTGACGATCACTTCCTCCAGCTGCTGCGCGCTGCTGGCGCCGGAAAACAGTGCTGCGGAGACGGCGAGGCTCAGGCCCCTGCGCGCGCTTGACGGGATGGAACGGTGACGCTTGCTCATGGCTACCCTCTCTTGTTAGCGAGCCCGGAGCGGACCACGCCGGCCGGACCGGTGCGCGTCGCGCTGAACTCGACGTTAGCTTGCGGGTGCCTTGCTACCGATCTGTCGCTGGGGCTGTTCGCCGCGTCCTGCGGCGTCCAGTCTTTGACTTCGCCCGTGTCCAGGAGTGCAAGCGATCGCCCGTCGGTATTTCGCTTGAGGCTACGCAAAAGCCCGGGGGCCGGCAAGCAGAAGCAGCGCCCCGGAGCTACCCATTAGGGGGTAGGCGCCATCGGCCCGGTGCCGGGTGCAGGCTATACTCCGGGGCAGAACACACGGGCGGAGGCGCGGGGGAACGACGGCATGCAGGCAGCTGATAACAGCTTTTTCCAGGGGGCCGCGATCGGACCCGCAACCCGCGCAGCGATCATCGCCACAGCGCTCACCCTGGCCGGCGCGCAGGCGGCTGCCCTGGAGGTCGCCGACCGCGTACTGCGCGGCGGCAAGGTCTACACGCTGAACAGCGATGCCCCCTGGGCCGAAGCGGTGGCGATCCGCGGCGACCGCATCCTGTATGTCGGCGACAACGCCGGCGTCGCCGCGTTCACCGGGCCCGGCACGGACACCCTGGAACTCGGCGGCCAGCTGGTGCTGCCCGGCTTCATCGACAGCCACATGCACATCGGCAGCACGCTGCCCTACCTCGAGGCCGTCGGCCTGTCGCCGGACATGGCGCCGGCGGAGCTGATCGAGACCATCCGCGCCCACGCCGAGGCCAACCCGGAGCTGGACCCGGTGCTGGGCTTCGGCTTCCTCGGTGCCGCCTTCGGTCCACAGGGACCGACGGCCGAGGACCTGGACCGGGCCGTGGCGGACCGGCCGGCGATCATCATCGACGAGGGCGGTCACTCGGCCTGGATCAACACCGCGGCCATGGAAAAGGTCGGCCTCGATGCCGACAGCGAGGACCCGATCCCCGGCGCGCACTACTACAAGCGCTACCCCGACGGGCGCCCCACGGGCTGGCTTATCGAGGGCGAGGCCTTCGGCTGGGTGAGCGATGCCCTGGGCGTCGCCTCCGGCGATGCGCTCGCCCGGGCGGCCGAGCAGTTCCTGCCGACCCTGTCGGCCATGGGGATCACCGCGGCCTTCGACGCGGGCATGATCGAGGGCGGCGGCCGCCTCTTCGACTTCATGGGCGGCCTCGCCGCCGAGGACCGGATTCCCCTGCGCATCGTCGGCTCCCACTACGTCAACAGCCCGCGGCAGCTGCCCACGGCCATCGACGACCTCGCCGCCCTGCAGGCGCGCTTTAACGGCGAGTTCTTCGACGTGCGCGTGCTCAAGCTGTCCCTCGACGGCACGGTGGAAGCCCAGACCGCCTACACCCTGGAGCCCTACCTGCAGCCGCCGGGGCACCGCGCCGAGCCGCTCATTCCCATCGGGCCGACCAGCGCGGTGGCCTCGGAGGCGGCGGCGCGGGGCATCGACATCCACATGCACGCCATCGGCGACGGCGCCGTGCGCATGGCCCTCGACATGGTGGCAACCGCCCGGGCGGCCCACCCGCAGACCACCAGCCGCTTCACGATCTGCCACGCGCAGGTCGTCAACCCGGCGGACGTGCCGCGCTTCGGCGAGCTGGGCGTTGTGGTCCAGTCGACGCCCACCTGGTACGCCTACGACGAGATCGCGCTGGCCTACCTGGGCGAGGAGCGGCTGGGGCACCTGTATCCGCTGCGCTCCATCGCCGAAGGCGGGGCGAAGGTGACCCTCGGCAGCGACTACCCGGCGAGCTGGATCGGCCTCAACGGCCTGGACCCGCTGTACAACATTGAGATGGCGCTCACCCGCCAGCCCGCCGGCGACGCGGACTACCCGGTCCAGCCCCCCGAGGACGAGCGCATCGCCCTGACCCGGGCGATCCGCGGCTACACGCTGGATGCGGCGTGGCAGCTGCGCCTGGAGGACGAGATCGGCTCCATCGAGCCCGGCAAGCAGGCAGACCTGGTGGTACTGAACCGGAACCTCTTCGACCTCGACCCCTATGCGATCCACGAGACCGACGTGGTCATGACCCTGGTCGACGGTGAGCTGGTCTACCGCGCGCCCTGATCAACCGCCTGCGGGCTGCACCGCCGGCGGCTGCCAGCGACCGGCGAGCACCTCGCCGCCGGGCTCGTACAGGCGCAGCGTCAGCTGCACCGGGCCGGCCGGCGGCAGCGGCAGCCAGTTCGCCAGCGCGTCGCCGGCCGGCGCCTCGGGCTGCAGCAACAGCGTGAGGCCGCCGTCCGCATCGCGGAGCAGCGCATCGGAGCTGCCCAGGCGATGCCGCCCGCCGACGCCTGGCAGCAGGTAGCCCTCGCCGTCATAAACCGTGAGCGACCAGAAGGCCCGCGCCGGCGGCAGGTTCCCCGGCGGGAAGCGCAAGCGGTAGGCGCGGCCGCCGCTCAGCGGGTCGCCGTTGTCGTCACGGTCGGTGGTCGGGTAGACGGCATCCTCGGGCAGGTTGGCGCCGAAACCGATCAGGGCGACGCCTGCGCGCAGCCGGTAGTCGGTGCCGTAGCGCCCCATACCATCGACCACGAGGCGCCAGCCGGTCGGCCCCCCGGCCGCATCCGCGACGGCGGCCGCCAGGCGCGTGCGTACCTCCTCGACGCCCCGCTCGAGCAGGCGCCGGGCCAGCCAGCCGTAGGCATCCCGATCGGGCCCGGCACCGGGCTCGACGCCGAGGCGGGCGAGCGAGGCCAGCGCCTCCCGGTCCGCCGGCGCCGCCGGGTTGTCGGCGAGGAGCGCGGCCAGGCGCTGGAAGAACGCCAGCGCCGGCAGCGCTGCGACACGGTCCGGCGGCAGACCACCGGCGACATCCGGCGCGGCAGCCGCCGCGGGCCAGGGCCCTGCCGCGGCGCCGCCCGTGGGCGCCAGCCGGACCCGGTCCTGCAACGCGTGAACCACCGGAAAGTCCGCTTCTCCCCGCGCGTGAATGCGGCCGAGGAGCCAGGCAATGCGCGTCGGAACGGCGACGAGCTCGGCGCCCTCCGGGACCTCGCCCGCCCAGCCGGGACCGGCAATGAGGAAACGACCCGGCCGGCCTTCCAGGGTCCGCGAGCCCGGAGAAGCCACCACGTTGCTCCAGCCGTCGAGGACCGGGAACTGGTAGAAGCGGTCGGGGATCGGCGGCAGCGTCAGCAGGAGCGGGCCCGAAGCCAGGTCCAGCCAGGCGATGGAATAGAGCGTGTCGAGGTTGGGACGCACCACGGCCCGGAAACCGGCGCCGGGAAACTCACGCACGTGGCGCAGGGCGTTCACGGCCGAGCCCGGCACGTCGGTGCCGCCGCTGCGCGCGGACTCGTCCATGAGCACCAGCGGGTAGCCGAACAGGTAGCCCCGGGCGGCGCTTTCCGCGAGTTCGCGCGGGCCGAGGTTACCCGGGTTGGCAAGCGCCCAGCGGTAGGCGGCACCGCCGAGGATCGCGAGGACCGCGAAAGCGAGAACGAGCGTGCGCAGGCTGCGGGTCATGGCGGGCCTCAGCTGACGAAACGGGGGTTGCGGAAGGGCCAGCGGCCGGCGAGCCAGTCGCGAAGAGCACCGCCGAGCTCGCCCTCGAGACCGGTTTCCAGCTCGCTCGAACGCACCCAGTAGCGCACGACGGCATCGTGCCCGGGCAGTGCCGTCGGTTCGATGTAGACACAGCCGAGCACCCGGCTTTCGTCGGGCGCCACCAGCGTGTAGGCGAAGGAGCTGCGGCGCTGGAACTCCTTCTCGTGCCAGCCGAGGTCGACGAGATTCTGGCGGCGGGTGAGTCCCGTGGGCCAGCCGGGACCGAAGCGCGCGAGCAGGTGCGCCTCGCTGCTGACCACCGCGTCGTAGTCGAGGTCGACATCGTCCACCGTGAGCATGCGCAGGCGCCAGCGCGGGGTCTCGAGCCCTGCCGGCACGGCAAAATCCGCGGCCACGAAGGCGCTGGTGGGGGCCGAAGCCTTGGCGACGCTCTCGGTCACGGTGCCGTTCCTCGCAACGGGATGACGACAGTTTACTCCGCGGACCGGCGTGCGTCCTTTTCCGGCCGCGGCGCGTAGGAAGGGCATGACATCAAAGCAAAGCACTCAGGAACGCTCGCCAGACACGCCGGCAGAGAGGGCTGCCGCGCCGGGGCTCGGGCTCCTCGCCGCCTACGGCGCCCTCGCCTTTCCCCTGGCCGCGGGCTTCATCGCCCTGCAGGTGATCGTGCCCACCTACTACGCCCAGGTGCTGGGCCTCAGCCTCAGCGCCGTGGGCGGCATTCTTCTCGTCGCCCGGCTCTGGGACCTGGTGACGGACCCGCTGGTGGGCTTTCTCTCCGACCGCACGCCGCCCCGCCTGGGCCGGCGCCGGGTGTGGGTCGCCGCCAGCGCCCCGCTCCTCGCCATCGCCGCCTGGTACCTGTTCAATCCCGCTCCCGGCGTGGGCAACGGCTACCTGTTCTGGTGGGGCATCGCCATCTATATCGCCGGCACCTTCGCCGTGGTGCCCATGAACGCCTGGGGCGCCGAGCTCTCCGCCGATTACCACCAGCGGGCGCGGATCACCGGTGCGCGCACCCTCTTCGGGCTGCTGGGCACCCTGAGCGGCCTGCTGCTCATCGACAATACGGATAACGAGACGCTGGCGGCGTCCCTGCGCGCCATCGCCCTGCTGCTGACCATCGGCCTCGCCGTCGTCGTGCCGTGGGCGGTCTGGCGGGTACCGGACCGCTCGCCGGTGACCGGCGGCGGCAACAGCCTGCGCGGCGCCTGGGCGCTTCTTCACCAACCCTCGCCGTTCCGGCGCCTGCTGCTGGCGTTCCTCGTCAACGGTACAGCCAACGCAATGCCCGCGACCCTGTTCCTGCTCTACGTGACCCACGTGCTCGAGCGCCCGGGCATCGCGGGACCGATCCTGTTCCTTTACTTCGCGGCCAGCGCCGTCTCCATTCCGGTCTGGGTGGCCGTCGCCCGGCGCATCGGCAAGCACCAGGCCTGGTGCGTGGCAGTCGTGGGCTCGTGCCTGTTCTTCGCCGGCGCACCCTTCCTCGGCGCCGGGGACACGGTGTGGTACATCGCGATCGTGGCGGGCACGGGGCTGATGATCGGCGCCGACCTCTCGCTGCCCAGCGCCATCAATGGCGACCTCATCGAGTGGGACGAGTGGGAGAACGGCCAGCGACGCCCCGGGCTCTTCTTTGCGCTCTGGGGCACCGCCTCGAAGCTCGCCTTCGCCCTGGCCGTGGGCACGATCTTCCCGCTGCTGGACCTGGTCGGCTTTTCGGCCCAGGGTGGCAACAGCGACCAGGCCGTGCGCCTGCTGGCGGTGCTCTACGGTGCGCCGAGCATCGCCCTCAAGCTGATCGCCGTCGCCATGATGGCCCGCTTCCCCATCGACGAGGCCGAGCACAGCGACCTGCGCCGGCGCCTCGCGGCGCGCGAGAACGCTGCCGCGAGCTAGCGGGGCGCTGGACAGCGCACGGGAGACGGCCGAGACTCCCCTTCAACAGGAGGGAGGACGGCATGAGCGCTACGGCACAGACACCGGCACACTGCGAGTACTTCAAGGTCCGCTACCGGGACACGGATGCCCAGGGGCACCTGTATTTCGCCAACTACCTCGTCTTCGCGGACGAGGCCGCCGGCACCTACATGTCATCGCTCGGCTTCGACTGGAGCGACCCGGCGGGGACGCCCTGTCTCGTGTTCACGGTGAACATCAACATCGACTACCTCGACGAGTGCCGCATCGAGGACACGGTGCGGGCGGAGGTCGGCTACAGCCGTCTCGGCAACTCGAGCGCACAGCTCGACTTCGCCCTGTACAACGATGCCTGCGGCACCGCCCTGGCCCGCGGGCACATCCACCAGGTCTTCGTCGACCGGGAGAGCCGGCGCTCCACGCCCATACCCGCCGCGCTGCGGGCGGCCATCCTGGCCCGCCAGCCCACGCTGGCCGATGCGTGAGCGAGCCCTTGCGTATTGCGGCGGGTGGGGCTACGTTCCGGGCACGGACGCCTGAGACAAACCGATGGACCCCGACAGGATGCGCGCCGCTGCCTCGGAGGTCACCGAGCTGCTGAAGCTTCTCGGCCACCGGGACCGACTGATGGTGCTGTGCGAGCTGAACAGTGGCGAGGCCTCGGTGGGCGAGCTCGCCCGGCGCCTCGGCATCAACCAGTCCCCCCTGTCCCAGCACCTCGCCCGCATGCGCCATCGCGGCGTGGTCGTCGCCCGCCGCCAAGCGCAGACCGTCTACTACCGCATCAGCGACGGCAAGGTCGCGGAGGTCGTCAGCGTCCTCTACACGCTGTACTGTAGCGACGACAACTGACGCCGCCCCGCGGGCGGCCCGCTGACCGGGGGACGCCCATGGAAAACCACCTGCTGTACATCCTCGCCGCCGTGCTGGTGCTCGGCGTGGGAGCGCAGTGGCTTTCCTGGCGGCTGAAGACGCCGTCGATCCTCGCCCTCCTGGTGCTCGGCATCGTCGCCGGTCCCGTTACCGGGGTGCTGCGCCCGGACGAGCAGTTCGGCGACCTGCTGTTTCCTTTCATCTCCCTGGGCGTCGCCCTGGTGCTGTTCGAGGGCGGCCTGACGCTGCGCTTCCGCGACCTGCGCGGGCACGGCCGCACAGTCACCAACCTGGTGAGCTGGGGCGCACTGCTCAACTGGCTGCTGATCGCCGGTGGCTGCGTCGCCTTCGCGGGCTTCGCGCCCCACCTGGCGCTGCTCTTCGCCGCCCTGATGGTGGTGACCGGGCCGACGGTCATCAACCCGCTGCTGCGAACCATGCGCGCCCGCGCCGATGTCAGCCAGGTGCTGCGCTGGGAGGGCATCCTCATCGACCCGGTCGGCGCCCTGCTCGCCGTGCTCGTCTTCCAGTACCTGGTGCCGGGAAGCGAGGGCTGGGTGGTCTTCGGCAAGAGCATCGCGGTGGGGCTGGTCGTCGGCCTCGCCGGCGCCTTCGGCCTCGGCTTCGTCCTGCGCAAGCGCTGGGTACCCGAGTACCTCGCCAACGTCGTCACCCTGGCCTGGGTGGTGCTGGTCTTCGCCACCAGCGATTTCGCGGCCCACGAGTCCGGCCTGCTCGCGGTGACCGTGATGGGCGTCCTGCTGGGCAACATGAAGGACGTCGGCGTCAGCGAGATCCTGAGCTTCAAGGAGAGCCTGTCGATCCTCGTCATCTCGGTGCTGTTCGTCGTCCTCGGTGCCCGGGTAGACCCGCTCGACATCCTCGCCACGGGCTGGGGCGGGGTCACGGTGCTGCTGGTCGTGCTCCTGGCCCGCCCGGTGATGGTCTGGGCCTGCACCATCGGCGCCGGCTACAGCTGGCAGCAGCGGGCGCTCCTGTCGTGGGTCGCGCCCCGGGGCATTGTCGCCGCCGCGGTCTCCAGTCTCTTCGCGCTGCGGCTTGCCGACGTCGGTTACAGCGATGCGGTGCAGCTCGTGCCCTACACCTTCCTCGTGATCATCGCCACGGTCGTCCTGCAGAGCATCACGGCGCGCCCCGTGACCCGCGCGCTGGGCCTTGCCGAGGAAGAACCGAACGGCATGCTTATCGTCGGCGCCAACCCGGTGGCCCGTGCCGTCGGCGACGTGCTCCGCCGCCAGGGCTTCCGGGTCAAGCTCGCCGACACCTCCTACGAGGAAGTGCGCGCGGCGCGCATGGCGGGCCTCGAGACCTACTACGGCGACCCGATCTCCTCGCATGCCGACCAGTACCTGGAACTCGTCGGCATCGGCCGGCTCTTTGCCATGTCCCGCCGCTCGCGCTGGAACACGCTGGCCTGCATGAAGTATCGCGGCGAGTTCGGGCCGAACCGCGTCTTCAGCCTGCGCAACGCGGAGGACCGGGACGCCAGCGAGCGCGAGCGCCTGCCGGAGGACTACCAGGTCCCGCGCATGTTCAGCGAGGATCTCTCCTACGAGAAGTTCGCCAGCCTGCTCGCCCAGGGCGCGGAGCTGAAGGTGATCAATCTCACCGAGACGTTCGACGTGGATAACTGGAAGGAGACCACGGGCAACCGGCTCATCCCGCTGTTCTCGCTGGGCGAGGGCCAGAAGCTGCGCGTATTCACCCAGGACGAGGAGCCGCCCCTGGACCCGGGCAGCAAGCTCATCGCCCTGGTCTGGGCCGCCCGGGACTGACACCCCGCGGTGCCGCGCCAACAGCCGTCGCCGGCAGGAGGTAGCCATGAACAGCATCGACGTTGACGGCCGCGCCGTCATCCCGTCCAAGATCCTCTGCGTCGGGCGCAACTACGTTCGCCACATCGAGGAACTCGGGAACGAGATACCGGACCAGATGGTCGTTTTTGCCAAGCCGAACTCGGCGATCGGCGACCGGCTGCAGGCAACGCGGGAAGGCGAGACGCTGCACTACGAGGGCGAGATCGCCCTGCTCGTGGAAGGCGGCCGCTACACCGCGGCGGCCTTCGGTCTGGACCTCACGCGGCGGGCGCTGCAGAGTGAGCTGAAGAGCAGGGGCCTGCCCTGGGAGCGGGCCAAGGCCTTCGACGGCGCGGCGCTGTTCAGCCCCTTTGCAGCCCTGGACCTTTCGCTCACCAGCCTTTCCCTGCGCCTCACCGTCGACGGCGAGGAACGGCAGACCGGCAGCGTGGGGCTCATGATTTACAAGCCCGCCTTCATCCTGGAAGAACTGTCCCGGGTATTCACGCTCGAGGACGGGGATATCGTCATGACCGGCACGCCGGCCGGCGTAGGGCCCATCGACCCCGGCGCGACCTTCGAGGGTACGGTGTTCGCAGACGACGCACCCCTCAGCAGCGCTCAGTGGCTTGCGCAGCCCTGACGAGGGATTGTCTCACTGCGGCAATTGCAGTAGCGTTAATCGAACTTCCCTGGATCGCGGCCTATGCGAGCGGTGCCGAAGTGCAAGCGATACTGAAGCTGGACCTCGCGGGGCAGCCCCGTGGGTGGATGAGCCTTCACGAGGCGATTACCGCTTACGCCCGTGGCGCGGTGGTCTACGGCATCGGCGACCTGCTGCCGCCGGTCTTTGGCGGCATCCAGCGCCTGAGCGGTGAGCGTTCCTTTATCCAAGTGCAGCCGATCGTCGCCCTCGACGGGCGCGTGATCCAGGGCTTCACCCCGCCGCTGTGCAACCGCACCCTGTTCCGCCGGGACGATCACCGCTGCCTCTACTGCGGCAACCAGTTCACCCGCGGCGAGCTGACCCGCGACCACGTGCTGCCCGTTTCCCGCGGCGGCTCGGACCGCTGGGAAAACGTGGTCGCCGCCTGCCGGCGCTGCAACTGGCAGAAGGACAACCAGACACCGGAGGAGGCGGGCATGCCGTTGCTGGCGGTGCCCTTCCGGCCGAACTCCTACGAGTGGCACTTCCTCGCCAAGGAGCGGATCCTCGCGGACCAGATGGAGTATCTCTCCAGGCAGTTCCGCGCCGAGCGCGACTGGGCCAACTGAGCGCCGGCGAGTTCCTCGCTCAAAACCCGCACAGCTTCTGAGCACCCTGTTTCTGCAGCTACCGCGGCATTCTGCGGGGAGTCAGCCGCGGTAGTAGCGCTGCGGCACGAACGGCATCCGCGCCACCGCCACCGGCAGGCGCTTGCCGCGGGCCTCGGCCTGCAGCGGCGTATCGACTTCGCTGAAGGCGGCAAGTACGTAGGCCATGGCGATGGGGCCGCCGGCGCTCGGCCCGTAGCAGGCCGAGGTGATGACGCCCACCTCCTCGCCGGACTCGGCGAACAGCGGTTGCCCGTCGCGCACGGGGCGCTTGCCCTCCACCCGCAGACCGACGCGGCGCCGCTCGGGGCCGGCAGCCTTGCGGCTGAAGATGGCATCGGCGCCGGGGAAGCCACCCTCGCGCTCGCCGCCCGGGCGGCGGGCCTTGCCCACGGACCAGTACAGGCCGGCGTCGACCACGTTGGTCCCGGCATCGAGTTCGTGGCCGTACAGGCAGAGCCCCGCCTCCAGGCGCAACGAGTCCCGTGCCCCCAGGCCCGCCGGCGCCACGCTCGGCACCGCGAGCAGGCGGCGGGCGACCGCCTCGGCGCCGGCGGCGGGCAGCGACAGCTCGAAGCCGTCCTCCCCGGTATAGCCGGAGCAGGTGACGTAGCAGTCGACGCCGTCGATGACCGCTTCGCTGCCGCGCAGGAAAGGCAGCCCGGCGAGCTCCGGGGCGAGCTCCGTCAGCACCGCGCGCGCGGCCGGCCCCTGCAGCGCGAGCAGGGCCCGGTCCTCCAGTACGGCCAGGGACTGTCCGTCAAGGCTGGCCTCGAGGTAGGCGATGTCCTCGGCCTTGCAGGCCGCGTTCACGACCAGGAAAAAGCGCTCCTCGCCCCAGCGGGTAATGATGAGGTCGTCGCGCACACCGCCCGCGTCATTGGTGAGCAGTGCGTAGCTCTGGCTGTGCGCCGGCAGCCCCGCGACATCCGCCGGTACCAGCCGCTCGAGCAGGGCCGCCGTGCCGGGGCCCTCGATGACGACCTGGCCCATGTGCGAAACGTCAAAGAGCCCCGCCAGCTCACGCGTGTGCTGGTGCTCGCGGAGGATGCCGGCGGGATACTGCACGGGCATCTCGTAGCCGGCGAAAGGCACCATGCGGGCCCCGAGTTCGCGGTGCAGGGCGTCGAGAGGAGTGGTCAGCAGGCTCATGGGCATTCTCCGGGCGGGCAGGCGCGACACTCTACCCAGCGCCCCGGCCGCGAGGCAAGCTGCTTCCGGGCACGGCGAGCGCGCGCCGCTTGCTGTGGCGGCAGGGAATCGCATAATGCCCCCTGCCCCAGCGAACGAGGCCCGCCATGACCAGCCGCCACCAGACCATCAGCCTCATTGGCATGCCCGGCGCGGGCAAGAGCACGGTCGGTGTCATTCTCGCCAAGCGCACGGGGCTCGCCTTCACCGATACGGACCTCGCCATCCAGGTGCGCGAGGGCGAGATCCTGCAGGACATCGTCGACCGCGTGGGCAACCCCCGCTTCCGCCATATCGAAGAGGAGGTGCTCCTCGAAGTGCCCCTCGACGATGCGGTGGTCTCGACCGGCGGCAGCGTGATCTACTCCGACGCCGTCATGCAGCGGCTCCGCGCCGCGGGGCCCGTGGTCTACCTCGCCGCGGATCTCGCCACCCTCGAGGCGCGGGTCGCCGCGAACCCGCTGCGCGGTATCGCCCGCGGCGCGGGGCAGAGCTACGCGGATGTCTACGCGGAGCGCTGCCCGCTCTACGAGCAGTACGCCGATATCATCGTGGACGCGGCCGCCGGCAACGCCGATGCCGTGGCCGACGCGATCTTCCGCGCGCTGCCCTGACCCCGGCGTGTCCGCGGGCGCGTCCGCGACACCGGCCGCCCTGCGGCCGGCCCGGAAAGCACGGCGAACCCGGGCCCCGGACGCTGGCACGCGCCTTGCTGATACACCCCCGGGCGGCCCGGTCTGCCACGCGCTCAGGGAGGAGCGGCGACAGGGACGTTGCACGGCACCCGCCAGGGAAGGGGCCGGGCCGCCTGGTTTCGAGGCGACGACCGGAGGCTGAAGCGATGGCTAGAGGAAAGGGATCGGCCGCCGGAACGGGCCGCGAAAGGCGACAGGTCTGACCCTGCAAATGCCAGCAAAATTCACTTTACTCGGCGGCTTCTGTGTCCGATATTCCGCGGAAATGGCGTGCTGGCCAATACCGGGGGAGGTTCTCTGATGGGTGAGCGCGAACAGGCTGCCGACCTGGACGGCAACGACGACGGCTTCGAGCCCCTCGTCGGCGATTACGACAACGACGACTTCGAGCCGCTGGAAGCCTTCAGCTCCCAGAAGCAGCGCCTTGCCGCCATGCGGCGGCGGGCGGAGCGACGGCTGGAGGAAAAGCGTCTGCGCGAGGAACTGGGCGACTACGACCTCGAGCTGGACGACTACTAGCCCGGGCGAAGGAAACCCGGCGGCGCGCCTCAGGCGGGCGCGCCGTGCGCCGTCTCCTGCTGCCAATCGAAGACGTTCAGCTCGATGAAGATGAACGCGAAGAGCCAGAGGAAGGCATCCCAGAAATCCAGGAAGTCCCCCGCGTAGCCCCAGTAGGCCGCCGCCAGGAACAGTACCCCGTACACCCCGAACTTCAGGAACTTGTTGATCCGCATAATGTGGTCCGACAGGTTGCCCCGCAGCTGCAGACGCACTTCCACCTCAAGCAGGAGCACCACCAGGATCCAGGCCCCGGCGTTGATCACGTCCGTCCACGCCAGCCAGCGCGCCTGCTGCAGCACGTCGGCGTCGGCCAGGATCTGGAAGCCGTCGATCTGCAGCGGTGCCGCGCCCAGGCCGGCACAGTTCGCAGTGGACAGCGGCGCGTACTTATCGAGCTTTTCGAGTACCGACCAGGGCTCGGACACCCGCTGGCAGGCGTCGAAGCCTTCGAGCACGGTGGCGTCCAGGAGCGTCGACAGCTCCGCCAGGTAGCCGGTGAACGCGTAGACGATTGCGGCGCCGCAGGCGAGCCGCGTCCAGTGCAGGGCCCTGCGCGTCCAGCCGCGGATCTGCTCGTCTTCCAGCACCGAGGTCTCCAGCTCGAACAGCAGCAGCAGGATCACCCAGGCCGCGGTGTCGATGGTCGCGGCGAAGACCTGCACCACCTCGCCCAGGGCGAGGCCGCCGGTAAAGGTATGCTCGAGGGAGAGCAGTTCCTCGCGCAGGAACAGGTAGACATTGAAGCAGAGCGCGAGATAGGTCGCGTACTTCACCGCCTGGAAGAGGCGGTAGCCGCGGCGGCTGTCGAACAGGCGACCGGTCAGGGTCATCGCTTGCTCAGACCTGCAGCAGGAGATGCTCCCGCTCCCAGGAGCTGATCACGCGGTTGAATTCCTCGAACTCGTCGAGCTTCACGGCCGTGTAGGCGCGCAGGAACAGGTCCCCGAAGAGGTCGCAGAGCGCGGGCGTGGCGCGCAGGTTGCGCAGACCCTCTTCCAGCGTGCGCGCAACTTCCACGTCGTCCTCATTCGCCGTGCCGGCGTGGGGCTCCGTGGGTGTCAGCTGCTCGCGCATGCCGAGGAGGCCGCTGGCCAGGCTCGCGGCAATGGCGAGATAGGGGTTGGCATCGGCGCCGGGGAAACGGTTCTCGACCCGCGTGTGGTCCGGCGCGCTGTGCGGCACCCGGAACGCGGTGGTGCGGTTGTCGAAGCCCCAGTTCAGGTTGATCGGCGCGGAGATGTCCGGCGCCAGGCGCCGGTAGGAATTCACGTTCGGCGCATAGAGGCTGATCAGCTCCGGCGTGTAGCGCTGCAGGCCGGCGATGTAGCTGAGTAGCGCCGGCGTGAAGCTGCCGTCGTCCTTGGCGAAAATGTTGCGCCCGGTCTCGACGTCAAGCACGCTCTGGTGGATGTGCAGCGCGCTGCCGGGCTCGATGCGCATGGGCTTGGCCATGAAAGTGGCGTACATGTCGTGCTTGTGCGCCGTCTCGCGCACGGTGCGCTTGAACACGAAGACCTGGTCCGCGAGCTTGAGCGGGTCGCCGTGGCGGAAGTTGATCTCCATCTGCGCGGCGCCGTTCTCGTGGATCAGCGTATCCACGTCGAGCTCCTGCGCATCGGCAAACTCGTACATGTCTTCCACGAAGTCCTCGAACTCCGCCACGGCATCGATGCCGTAGGACAGGCGCGCCGTCTCCTTGCGGCCGGAGCGGCCCGCCGGGGGCTCGAGCTCGTAGTCGGAGTCGAGGTTGCGGGCGACCAGGTAGAACTCGACCTCCGGTGCCACCACCGGCGACAGGCCGGCCTCGCTGTAGGCGGCGAGCACCTTGCGCAGGATCGTGCGCGAGGCCAGCGGGTGCAGGTCGCCCTTCAGGTTATAGCAGTCGTGGATGATCTGCGCGGTGGGCTCCCGCGCCCAGGGCACCACGCGCAGGGTGCTGACATCGGGCTTCAGCAGCATGTCCGTGTCGGTGGGCTCGACGAACTCCCAGTGCTCGTCCGAGTACTCGCCGGTCACGGTCTGGACCAGGATGCTCTCTGGGAGTTTCGGCAGGCTGTCGTTGAGGAACTGGTGCGCGGGGATGAACTTGCCGCGGGCGTTGCCGGTGAGGTCGGGCACCAGCACCTCGACCTCCGAGATCTGGTGTTGCTTGAGCCAGTCCCGGATGACCTGCTTTACATCGTCCATGGGCGCGTCCGCTGGGGGAGTTGACGGCAGTATCGCAGTACCTTTCGCGAGGCGGCAAGTGCGGCTAACCCCGGGGTGGTATCCTTGGCGCGCATCGCCAGCTGCTAGAGTTTTGCCATGGACGAAGGCCAGCCCCACACCGATTCCTGGTATGCCGCCAGTGCCAACCGCGACCTGACCTTTGCGCGCCTCGAGGGCGACCGGGAGGTCGACGTCTGCATCATCGGCGGCGGCTACACGGGCCTGTCCAGCGCCATCCACCTGCGCCGCCGCGGCTACAGCGTCATTCTTCTCGAGGCCAACAAGGTCGGCTGGGGCGCCTCCGGGCGCAACGGCGGCCACGTGGGTACCGGGCAGCGGGTCGACCAGCCCGAGCTCGAGAAAATGGTCGGCGATGAGCGCGCCCGGGCCCTCTGGGACCTCGGCCTCGAAGCCGTTGGCACGGTGTGCAGCCTCATCGACGAGTTCGCCATCGACTGCGAGCTGAAGACCGGCAACCTGCACGTCGCCTCGAGCGCCCAGGCGGGCGAGGACCTCGCCGGCGAGGCGGAGCACCTGGCAGAGCGCTACGGCTACGACCAGCTGCGCTACGTGCCGCCGGCGGAACTGCCCGAGTGGACCTCGGCCCAGGGCATGCACGGCGGCCTCATGGATTACGGCGCCCGCCACCTGCACCCGCTCAACTACGCCCTGGGCCTCGCGGCCGCGGCGCGCGACCTGGGCGCGGAGCTGTTCGAGGACAGCCGCGTCCTCGACTACCGGGAAGACACCGCCGTGCGCGTACGCACCGCGCGCGGCACGGTCAACGCGCGCTACCTCGTGCTCGGCTGCAACGGCTACCTCGACAAGCTCGAGAAGCGCTGCGCGGGGCGCATCATGCCCATCAACAACTACATGCTGGCCACGGAGCCGCTGCCGGAAGAGACCGCCCGCCGGCTGATCCGCGACGACGCCTCCATGTCCGACACGCGTTTCGTCATCAACTACTGGAAGCTGTCCGCGGACAACCGGCTGCTCTTCGGCGGCGGCGAAACCTACACGCGCACCTTCCCCAGTGACATCAAGGCCTTCGTGCGGCCCTACATGCTGAAGATCTACCCGGAGCTCGAGGACGCTGCCATCGAGTACGGCTGGGGCGGAACGCTGGCCATCACCATGAGCCGGCTCCCGGACCTCGGCCGCCTGTCCGCACGCATCTTCTACGCCCACGGCTACTCGGGGCACGGCGTACCCATCGCCACCCTCGCCGGCAAGATCCTCGCCGAGGTCATCAGCGGCAGCGCCGAACGCTTCGATATCATGGCCGGGATGCCCACGCGGCGTTTTCCCGGCGGCACCGTGCTCCGCTTCCCGGGCCTGGTCGCGGGCATGCTCTTCTACAGCCTGCGCGACCGCCTCGCCCGCTGACCCTGCCGATGACCCCGGACCCGATCCGCCTCACACCGGCGGGAGACTGGCAGGCGCAACTGCGCGCTGCCGTCGCGGACCCGGCCGAGCTCGCCGCGGCGCTGGACCTCGACCCGGGGCTCTTCGGCGACAGCGCGGGCGCGGCGGCGGCGTTCGCCCTGCGCGTGCCCCGGCCCTTCCTCGCCCGCATGCGCCCCGGCGACCCCGATGATCCGCTGCTCCGGCAGGTCATGGCCGCCGGTGCCGAGCTGCAGCCGGCGGCCGGCTTCAACGACGACCCGGTCGGCGAGGTTGCCGGCGCCAACCCGCGCCCCGGCATCGTGCAGAAGTACGGCGGCCGCGCCCTGCTGCTGGTGGCCGGTGGCTGCGCGGTGAACTGCCGCTACTGCTTCCGCCGCCACTTTCCCTATGGCGACAATGCCCTCGGGCGTCGCGAGCGGGACGAGGCGCTCGCCTGGCTCGCGGACCAGGAGGACCTCGAGGAGTTGATTCTCTCCGGCGGCGACCCCCTGCTCGCGGGCGACGGCTACCTGGCCGAGCTCGTGGACGCGCTGGCGCGACTGCCCCGGCTCAGGACGCTGCGCGTGCACACGCGGCTGCCGGTGGTCATCCCGGACCGGGTGACCCCCGGCCTGCTCGACGCCCTCGACCAGGAGGGCTTGCGGAGCGTCGTGGTGCTGCACGCCAACCACGGCAACGAGATCGACGCTGCCGTGCGCGCGGCCTGTGACCGGCTCCGGGCCCGGGGCATCACGCTGCTGAACCAGGCCGTGCTCCTCGCCGGGGTGAACGACAGCGCGGATGTCCTCGCCAACCTGTCGGATCGCCTCTGGGACGCGGGCGTCCTGCCCTACTACCTGCACCTCCTGGACCCGGTGCACGGCGCGGCCCACTTCGATGTGAGCGAGGAGTGCGCGCGCGCGCTGGTCGGCGAGCTGGCGACGCGCAGGCCCGGGTACCTCGTGCCGCGACTGGTGCGGGAAGTCCCCGGGGCCGCCAGCAAGCGCGAGCTGGCCCCCGCCTACCCGCGCTAGCCCCGCGGGCCCTGTCCCCGAAGCCCCGGGCTCTCGCTGGGCGCGCCGGGGCCATCTCGTGTAGGCTCGCAACTCAGGAAAGCTGCTAGTCCCGTCCCCGGTGGCCTGATAGATGCTCGAAATCGTCAAGGTAAACGTCGAAGATCTCGAGCTCGGCATGTTCGTGTCGGGCCTGGATCGATCCTGGCTGGAAAGCCCCTTTGCCGTGCAGGGCCTGCTCATCAAGGACGAGAAGGATCTGGCGACACTGCGCGCCCTGTGCAAGTACGTGTTCATCGACGTCGAGAAGGGCGAGCAGCGCGAGCCGCGGCGACCTGCTCCCCAGGTCGCGCCGGCGCACCACGAGCGCCGGCGCCAGCCGCGCAAGGGCAGCGACCCGATCACGCGGGATCGCCTCGACAAGGCCAAACTGCTGCCGGGCCGGGAGCTCACGACCTACCGGGACCAGTCCGACTGGGAGACCGAGTACCCGCAGGCCACGACGGCGGTCGATACACTCTCGGCCGAGGTGCGCGGCGTCTACGGCTCCCTCGCCCGCGGCGGTGCGGTGGACATGTTGAGCATCAAGCGCTCCGTGGAGCCGATGATCGACAGCATCACCCGCAACCCCGACGCATGTATATGGCTAGCACGGCTGCGGCAGCTCGACGAGTACACCTACCAGCATTCCGTGGCCACCTCGATCTGGGCCGTGGCCATGGGCCGGCAGCTGGGTCTGCCGAAGCAGGACCTGCGGACCCTCGCCGTCGGCGGCCTCCTGTTCGACGTCGGCAAGCTGCAGGTACCACCGGAGCTCCTGAACAGCCCGGAGCGCCTTGAAGGCGAGGATCTCGAGCAGGTGCGGGCCCACGTCCACCATGGCGCGGCCTTCATCACCGAGAGCGGCACCCTGAACAACGACATCATCGCGATGGCCCTGCACCACCACGAGCGTCACGACGGCTCCGGCTATCCCGATGGCCTGAAGGGCGACAACATTCCGATTTTCGCCCGCATCGCCGGCATCGTCGATTGCTACGATGCCCTCACCTCGGACCGCAGCTATGCGCGCGGGCAGTCGCCGTCGAGCGCCATCAAGTACCTCCACGACGTCCGGGACCGCGAATTCCAGGCGGAGTTCGTCGAGGAGTTCATCCAGGCTATCGGCATCTACCCGGCGGGTACGCTCGTCGAGCTGACCTCCGGGGAAGTCGCGGTCGTGGTGTCGGAGTACCGCTCCCGCCGCCTGCGCCCCCGGGTCCTCCTGCTCCTCGATGGCGACAAGCAGCCGCTGGCGAAGCCGCGCATGCTCGACCTGCTCGAGACCACGGAAGACGCGAGCGGAGGGCCGCTGGAGATTCTCACCAGCCTCGCGCCCGGCGCCCACGGCATCGACCCCTGCCGCCTGGGTCTGTGACGTGCCCGCGGTTCCAGCCATCGCGCGCGACGCCTTCCTGGACCGCCTGGGTCAGTTCGCCGCCTGGGCCGGCGGCGAGGCCCCCGATCTCGGCCTGCTCCTCGTCGACATCGCCAACCTCCGCGAGATCAACCACCGGCACGCCTTCGACATCGGCGACGCGGTCCTGGCAGAGACTGAACGGCAGCTGGCAGCACTCGCACCGGCCGAAGACACGGTCTTTCGTATCGCCTCGCACACCTTTGCGGTCATCCTGCCGACGGTCACGCAAGCGGAGCTGCTGCCGGTGGTCGTCGGCCGCATGCGCACGGCGCTCGAGGAAGCCCTGGAACTCGACGGCTACCTGACCGCTGCCGAACTCCTCATCGCCATCGCCCTGAACCGGGCCTGCCGCCTGTCGCCACTGCTCACCCTGGCCCGGGCGGAAGAACACCTGGCCGCGCTTCGCCGCGGCGACGGGCGGGAACTCAGCGAGGTGCTCGCCGACAGCCAGGCGCGTCCCGACGACCTGATCCGGCCCTTCACCGAGGCGCTGCACGACAACGACTTTCTTCTCTACTACCAGCCGAAGGTCGCCATCGGCAGCGGGCAACTGGCCGGCGCCGAGGCGCTCCTGCGCTGGCACAACCCCGAGCGCGGCTGGATATCACCGGAGGTCGCGGTGCAGATCGCCGAGGACATCCAGCGCAGCTTCGAGCTGACCAAGTGGGTGGTGCACGCCGCCGCGCGGCAGTACCGGGATTGGTCCCGGGCGGGGCGGGAGGTGCCGCTCTCGGTAAACATACCGGCGAGCCTCATCGACCGCGCGGACCTGCCCGGCATGATCAACGGCGCGCTGAAGATCTGGGACATGCCCCCGGCACGCATGACCCTGGAGATCACCGAGCAGGCCTTCATGCGTGACGCCGAGGCCGGGCTCAAGATCATGGGGCAGCTGCGGGACCTGGGCTGCCGGATTTCCATCGACGATTTCGGCACCGGCTACTCGTCCCTGGCCTACTTCCGCGACATTCCCGCCGACGAGCTCAAGGTGGATCGCTCCTTCGTGACTCGGCTGCTGCTGTCGCCGGAGGACGCGGGGCTGGTCCGCACCATCGTCGAGCTGGCGCGGATCTTCGGCATGCGGGTGGTCGCCGAGGGGCTGGAGGACGCCGACACGCTCGACTGCCTGCGGTCCATCGGCTGCGAGGTCGCCCAGGGGTTCGGCATCGCGAGGCCCTTGCCGCCCGCCGAGTTCGCTGCCTGGGCCGACCGCTGGGAGGGCAGCGACGCCCTCGCGCGACTGCCCGGCGCAGAAGCCTTCCGCAGCTGACAGCACCCGCTGGGGCGTCGCCGCTCAGGCGACCGGCGGCTGCCCGGCGGGCGGCCCCAGGGCCGAGAGCGCCCGGCTGGCCGCCTCGTAGCCGATCTCGGCGAGCTCCTCGGCCCGGTCGAACTCGAAGAAGCCGCAGGCACCGCGAGGGATCTCGACGGTCACCGTCGGCGCGTAGGTGGCGAGCTTCATGCGCGCGATCTGCCCCTGCATGGTGTCGAAGGACTTCGACAGCAGTTCCATCGCCGTGGGGTGGGCCTCCGCCGGCTCGCTGTCGCCGAACTGGTCGCGGAAGAACTGGGCGATGCGCTCGCGGTAGCTGTCCACTTCCGCCGTCGCCGCTTCTTTCTCGGTTTCCCCCGCGCCTTCGCCGCCGGCCGGTGCCGGCCGCGCCGCGGCCTTGCGACGACGGCGTCCACCGAGGGCATTGAGGTTGACCGCGATGGTGGCGTCGGTGGTGTCGGTCAGCGTGGGCGCGATGGGAATGGGGTTTACCAGGCCGCCGTCGACCAGCACCCGCCCCTCCTGGGTGACGGGCGTGAAGACCCCGGGCACTGCACTGGACGCGCGGATGGCGCGGAACAGCTCGCCGCGGTTGAGCCACACCTCCCGCTGGGCGTTGATGTCCGTGGCCACGGCGACGAAGCCGCGGTCGAGGTCCTCGATGTGGCGCTCGCCGAGCAGCTCCCGCAGCACGTCGAAGACCCGCTCGCCCTTGAACAGGGAGCGGCGCGAAAAGGAGATGTCGAGCAGGCGCACCACGTCGCGCCGCTCCAGGTGGAAGGCCCAATCGCTGTAGGTATCGAGCGCGCCCGCGGCGTAAACGCCGCCGATCAGCGCCCCCATGGAGGTGCCGGCGATGTTGCTGATCGCATAACCCCGCTCGAGCACCGCGCGGACCACCCCGATGTGGGCGTGGCCCCGGGCGCCGCCGCTGCCGAGCACGAGGCTGACGCTGCGGACTTCGTTCACGGCATCTCCTCGTCTCTCAACGCCGGGCAGCCAGTATCGGCATGGCGCCTCGCGCCGGCAAGGGCCTGCGGCAGCTGCAGGGCATCGCGTATACTCCGCCCGAGTCACCGAATGGCCCCGCGGCCCGGAGCAGCGCATGGCACCCCGCATCTACGTCACCAAGGAAGCCCTGAAGGCCGCCGAGAACGCGGCCCGGCGTGGCGACATCGAGCAGGCGAAGCGCCGCTATCACCAGATCCTCGCCCGCGAGCCGGGACACAAGAAGGCGCGCAAGGCCCTGAAGGCCCTGCAGGGTGATCTCCGGGGGCAGCGGGCACCGCTCAGCAGCGCCGATTTCCAGCGCCTGGAGTCCCTGCGCAAGAGCAACCCGGCGGCGGCGCGCAGCGAGGTGGCGCACCTGTGCCGGCTGCACCCGGAGCAACCTTCCCTGCACAACCTGCACGGCGTGCTGCTCGCCGGCAAGGGCGACCTCGCCGCGGCCTGCCTCGCCTACCGGCGCGCCCTGACCCTCGAGCCGGCCTACACGGATGCGCTCAGCAACCTTGCCATCGCCCTGGCGGAGCTCGGTGACCTGGAGGATGCCCTGCGCTGCTTCGAGGCGCTGCTCGGCCGCATCGACGACGACCCCGTGCTGCATTTCAATCACGGCAACGTACTGCTGCGCCACGGTCGGCCCGCCGAAGCAGCCCGGGCCTACGGGCACGCGATCCGCCTGCGCCCCCTTTACGTCGAGGCGCACAACAACCTGGGCAACGCGCTGCGGGCGCTGGGCAAGCCCGCCGGCGCCCGGGGCAGCTACGAGCGTGCGCTGGCCATCGACCCGGGGTTCAAGGACGCGGCGAGAAACCTGGCGCGCCTGGCAAAAGCGAGCGAGACACCGGCAGAAAAGTAGAGGGCGGGACGGAAGTTTTCGGCTGAAATGGTCGGTGTGGCAGGATTTGAACCTGCGACCCCTTCCTCCCGAAGAAGACTTTCACGCCTCTCATACCATTTCAAACCATAACATCCCAACTTCATATCTATCTGTTTTAATTGATTTTTTTGACAAGCATCGGCGGTCAGGTCTAACATTTCATTTCATTCCAACTCACGGGCAATTCCACCTGGAAGTCCACCTGGAGCGAGGTGCAGCTCAATGGCTCAAAGGTCGCCGGTTAGGACAGAGCTTCAACTAGACCGGCTGCGTCCTCGGAATGCACCGTTTGACGTACCGGTCGCTATCGCGCCGGGCATGATCGTGCGTGTGTCGCCTCATGGGAAAAAGTCTTTTCGATGGGATCGCGGGCGAGGCCACAAGCCCAGGATCATTACTTACGGTCACTATCCGAGCATGGGTCTCGAAGAGGCCGCCAGAGAACACCGTAGGGCCAAGCAGCGGCATGAAGATGGCGTCAGCATAGTCAGCGGCGCGACGCCGACGACGGTGCGCGAGCTCGGCGAGGCGTTCTACAACGAACGCATCAAACCTCACAGGCGCCGCCCGGAAAATGTCCGCCGCACGCTCGATAACGACATCCTCCCCCGGCTGGGCAGGCTAAAGTTGCGAAGCGTCACAGCTCCTGCCGTGCGCTCCCTGATCCGAGATGTCATCGACCGGGACGCGCCGGCGCAGGCTGGAAAGGTCCTGGCCCACACAAAGCAAATGTTCAACTACGGTGTATCGATAGGTGCGATGGAGGCAAACCCAGCCCAGACGCTGACCTTGAGCTTGTTTGGCGTATCGGAAACTGTCCGTGATCGAATCCTGAACGACTCCGAGATCAGGCAGTTGCACGAGGCGCTGGACAAGCACAAGCGACTCTCCTTGCAGATCAAGATTGCGCTCAAGTTGTTACTTCTCACCGGGTTAAGGAGCGGCGAGCTACGGCAGGCTAGATGGGAGGACTACGACGCCGAGGCGGCCACGCTGATGATCCCCGTCGAGCACCAGAAGCTCTCTCCGAAGCAGGCGAAGAAAGCGAAGCCGTTCGTATGTACCCTGCCCCGCCAGGCCATTGGCTTGATAAAGGAACTCGAGGGGCTAGATCCGGTTTGGCTGTTCCCCGGCAAACTAAGGTCGGAGGCTGAGACGAGTCAGCCGCTCTCGGACAAAGCACTAGGGCGGGCGGTACGCCGGCTCGTTACGAAGCCTGACCCGAAACGCGAGCCTGTGCTGCCTATCCCCTCGTTCTCGCCCCACGACCTGCGGCGCACGCTGCGATCGGGACTAAGCCGGCTCAAGGTCGCACCACACATCGCAGAGCGCTGCCTCAATCACAGTCTGGGCGGCATCATCGATGTCTACGATCACCATGACTACTTCGAGGAGCGCAAGTTCGCACTGCAGCAATGGGCAAACCACGTTGACGCCATTCTTCAGGTTGGCGCGGGAAATGTATGTCAGTTCCGACGGGGAGCAGCATAGTGGCGAAGACGAAAATACGCGCCAAAAACGGACGACCAGCGGCCAGGGCTCGCAGGCCTTCGCACTCAGGGCGCACCGTCATTACAATTGCCGGATGGGATGATCAGCTGGCCCCTGAAAATCCGGAACACTCCCCGCCTACTTCTTTCATTGGCGACGAAATCTCCGAAGAAGATGCCGCCTTAGTAATCAGGTCGACCAATTCAGCTGGTCAACAGGTTCTTTGTGAGAGCAAGCTTGATCAAGTGCGAGAGTGTTTGATGCGACTAAGCTGCGAGGTCCGGCGCATGCAGGAGGTGGAGGCCCACGATCATACAGTTACCAGCAACCCTGGCGCTCAGCGCGAATATTTTGACGATTTGCTCGATTCCGCCGCGACTATCAAGGAAATCCTCACTGAGATGGGCGACGCATCGCAAGCGAAGCTCTACGAACACGGCGCTTTCCGAACATATCAGGGGGACCGCGACGCAAAAGCCTTACCGCATCTACTTGAGCGTATAGAACAACTCGAGTTAGCGGCCAAATCGGCGCGAGCAGAGCTTGCGGGACAACGACCAAGAAAAAACCATGTACGCGACTGGGCAATTCTTGAGCTAGCTGCCATCTACCGGGAGCTCGGCGGGCGCTTGAAGAGAGTGCAGTCGCAAACTGAGCATCCATTTGAGCGATTCGCTCGAGTGGCTATGCCATTGATTGGACTGCAAGAAGTAGGCAAAAACCCGATCAGAGAAGTCGTCAACAACGCGATCGACAAGTAAGAGAGCACGCTACGTTTAGTCAAGAGGGGGTTACTGCTTGGAAAAATCGGTGATCGCCCCCTCTGCTCTAATTTTCGAACACTCCTTAGCATGAACGACGTCACCCAACACAACGAGGGACGTCGGGCATGCACATTGATCAATCTCGAATCTACCGCACACGCGACCTACTCGCGCGGTACGGCATCACTTCCGCGACTCTGTGGCGCTGGCGACGGTCGGGGAGGATCCCGGAACCGTTCAAGCTGAACGACCAGAACTACTGGCGCCCTGAGCAGGTTGCCGAGGCAGACCGCCAGATCCTAGGTGACGACCTGGATATGGTGAAAAAGGAGGTCGCGCCATGCGGAATCAGCTGAATGGCAACCTCTCAATCACCGACCTACCGGGCATGGAACGTAGCGCTCTCGCTACATTCCCTCCGGAAGCACAGCCGCTGCTCTTCGCCGAAGTCATGTCTAGAAGCCAGCAAGCAGTCGCAGCAGAAGGATGGAGCACGCTGGGCTCTACACGCAGAACCGCGGCGCTCCATGAAGCATCTCATGCCGTGGTGTGGCAGATCACTACCTGCGACCGCTTGCCGCCTCCAGCAGAAGTGGTAATCCACGAGGAGAAATCGCCGCCTGAGGAGGTAGGCGAGACCTGGCTCGGCTACATAACGCCGAAACTAGGAAACTACTTAGGACAGTATGCTGATCCTCGAGATCATCCAATGCTGTATGCGCTCGGGATGCGACATATCTCTGGACTAGTTGGTGAACATCTATTCAACCCTGCCGACGCTCGCAGGGCTTCATCCTTAGACGAGGTAGTAGCGGCACAGGTCGTTGCGCTCAACATCGCGCTGCACTCGGGTCTCGACGTAGAAACGGCTTACGCACAGATCACCTCACGGACGGCAACCCTGCTGCGTGCAAATGAAAAGGTGGTACTGGCTATCGCTGACCGGCTCGAACAGAAGCTCTTGCTCGACGAATCCGAGCTCCAGAAGCTGCTGCGCAGGGTAAAGCGACCGGCGGGAATTCAACCCAGGCTCGCAAAAGGAGCAATTTTATGACGCGCTCCTCAACCGCTGACGTCCGGCTCAGCACGGCCAGCAATAGCCGTCGACCAGTTAGTGGCAGTGGGGCTGGAATCGATGCGAACGAGATCTCGTTTCCCGAATTTCTGCGAGGCAAAGACAGATGGCTGGTATGCAAGGTTGCATCCGATGCCGGCTCGGCGAAACTCCGAAAAATACCCTGCACTATCAGGGCCTACACCACGACGCGACGCGGAAGAAAAGTAGAGCTCGAGGCAGGGACGGCAGCAGACCCGCTCGATCCGCGAAGCTATGGCAGCTTTGCCCAGGCAATGTCCTTGCTTGGACAGCGAAAAGGCCGACTGCTTGGCTACGTACTTACCGAAGCGGATGGCATCACTGTCATCGACATGGACGACGTGTTGGAGCCCTCCTCGACCAACGATGACCTGGTCTTTTACTCCCCAGCGGCTCGGAGAATCGTACAAAGCGCACTGCGGGAAGGAGCATTTGTGCAGCGATCTGTGTCCGGCGCCGGGCTACATATCTTCGTCAGAGGATCCTCCACGCCGGTCCAAAGACTTGTTCTCGAGGATGGCGGAGGAATCATTGAAGTATTCAACTCAAAGCGATTCATCGCGATGACGGGGGAACGAATCCCGGGATCTGGCGAGGAACTGGCTTGCGGTCGCAATCTGTTGCGGCCGGTCGCAGAAGCGGGAAGCCCCTCAGTCTTGGGCTCTGAGTCAGCATTCAATCTGGCGTCGGTGAGCGACTACCCCTGGATTCACGAGCTTGCGAACACGCAGGAGGCTGATAACTGGTTCGCCTACCCGGAAGTGGACGCGATCGATTTCCTCGTTAACGACAACGTTGTTGAACACTTCCGCACTTGCCTCGAGGACTTGACTGATACTCAGCTAGCCAACGAGGGGTTCTATAAAAGGCTCACCCGATGCACTGCCGAACTTCGGAAACGCTGCTACTCGGACGGCCAGCGTGAGGCGATAGAGGCACTTTGGGAAGCACGGTGCCAGCGGGCACCTGGTTATGACAAGACTGGTAACGAAGCTGACCTCGCCCGGTTCGATGGCGAGGCAAATCAGGGCACCAACAAGATCGGGCCACGCTGGCTCTCCCGTGAGGTAGGTCGAGAAGATGAGCTCAACCGGTTAATCGGTGCACCGATGCAAAGCGCTTCAGGACCTCCAGCGACGTCTTTTATCGAGATTACACCTAAGCAGAAGTACCCTGTGTCTGACCTTGGAGCCCGTCTCGGCTCAGCAGCAGCCAGTCTTGCGCGAGATGTACAGGCGCCATTGGCGATGGCGGCGCATTCGATACTTTCATACGCGAGCTTCTGCGCCCAGTCTGTATGTAACGTCGAGCTTGATGGGCGCATCATACCGGTCTCACTCTTCCTTGCTACGGTAGCGGAATCGGGCGACCGCAAGAGCGCATGCGACAAGGTTGCCGGCAGGCCGCTGCTCGAGTTCCGACAGCAGCAAATCCACGACCACGCCGCTGACCTGAAGGCCTACCGAGACGAAAAAGCCCTCATCGAGTCAAACAGAAAGAAGGCTCTCGCCTCGAAATCCGGGGAGGAAAACTGCCGATCTCAGCTTGAGCATCTGCAAGAACCTGATATGCCGCGGGACCCCCAGCTGATCGTGCAAGAGCCCACCCTCGAGGGCTTGCAGAGGGCGTTCCACCTTGGTCCACCAAGCCAGATACTCAATAACGACGAAGGGGCGCAGTTTTTCGGCGGCCACGCCATGCAACCAGAGCAGCGCGGCAAGACGATAGCAGGTCTGAGCAAGTTCTGGGACGGCGGACCCATTGCTCGCACGCGAGCCGCTAAAGGGGAGTCGATGATGCTTTTCAACCGGCGGTTGACAGTGCATCTACAAATGCAGCCAATCATCGCGGAAGAGGTCTTGAGTGATGCCCTCATGCAGCAGCAAGGAATTCTGGCCCGGTTTCTTATCGCCGATTGCGCCAGCCTGGCCGGAACGCGCTTCTACCATGGCAAGGATGCCCACGCCTCTGACGCTATGCAAGAATTTCACCGTCGCATCAAGGAACTACTCGAACATGAGCCTGCGCTGGACGCTGGGCACGGCCTTCAACTGCCATCGAAGACCCTCACAAAGAAGGCGCGAGAATGCTGGATCGAGCACTACGACGCTGTGGAGCGAGAGCTCGGGCCGTCAGGCAGGTACGAACCAATCAGACCCTTCGCATCTAAGGCCGGCGAGAACGCGCTGCGCTTAGCCGGTGTAATCTCGTTGCTCGAATCCTCCGCAAAGCCAAACAAAGCTGCGATCGAGCGAATCACAGAACACCAGATTGAGCGCGCGTGGCGCCTGATGCACTACTATCTCGAGACTACGCTTCGACGTGCGCTGCTTAATGAGCAAAGCAAGACTCGCAGGCAAGCTGCTGAGATTCTTAGCTGGCTGGAGGAGAACGACGGCCGCGCGAAGATTGACGACATACAGCGACTAATCCCCAAACGCGAACTGCGCAAATCGGTAAGCCACCTCAGATCTCTTCTAGCTATTCTGGAGGAATCAGGACATGTGCGCGTTGTCGAGTGCAACACAAATGGTGACGCGAGTGCGTGGGAGGTCTGTAGCTGAGGCAGTCCTTTGCACATGCGGGTTGTGCGGATTGTGCGGATTGTGCGGATTGTGAATACTGAATCTGCAGAGAGACGGGGAGGCCAACGAGATTTGAGGGTGCTTCACCTGACCTGAATCCGCACTTTCCGCACAATCCGCACGCTTCAGTGAGACACGCTGCTGCGTCATGCTCGTCATACGCGGGAGGAGTAGCGAGAAACCTGAGCACGCAGCTATGATGACCATCGAGCTACCGTACACTTCCCAAAAATGCCCGAACCCAACTCCCTAAAATCTGCCCTGTGGGATGCAGCCAACACGCTGCGGGGGTCAGCCGTAGACCGCACCGACTGGAAGGGCTACATCCTGCCCCTGCTCTTCTTCAAGCGAATATCTGACGTCTGGGACGAAGAGACTGCAGACGCGCGGGAGATCTACGGTGAAGCTGACCCTTCACTGTTCCCTGAGGTCCACCGCTTTAACGTTCCTGACGGATGTCATTGGCGCGATGTGAGGGAAACTGCGGCAAATGTCGGTGCGGCGCTTCATCGGGCAATGCAGGAAATCGAGCGAGCCAACCCGGACACGCTCTTTCGTGTTTTTGGGACAGCCGACTGGGGGAATAAGGAAAAGTTCTCAGACGAACTTCTCAAGGACCTTATCGAGGATTTCTCGGACATAGGGCTCGGCAACAAGGCAGTGAGTACGGATGTCCTCGGCGACGCGTACGAGTACCTGATCGGCAAGTTCGCCGACGTAACCCGCCGCAACAAGGCCGGCGAGTTCTATACCCCGCGCAGCGTTGTGCGGATGATGGTCGAGATCCTCGACCCCCAGGAAGGCGAGAGCATCTATGACCCCGCCTGCGGTACCGGGGGCATGCTGCTGGGCGCAATCGAGCACGTGATGCGCAAGGGGGGCGACCCGCGGACTTTTTTCGGCAAAATCTATGGCCAGGAGAAGAACCTCACCACCTCTGCTATTGCCCGGATGAACCTCGTGCTACACGGGATCGAGGACTTCCAGATCGCTCGCGAAGACACGCTCCGGAATCCCGCTTTCACGGATTCAAGCACGAGTGGGATCGCCACTTTTGACTGTGTGATCGCGAACCCGCCGTTCTCGCTGAAGGAGTGGGGGCGCGAGCTCTGGGAGGCCGACCCTTGGGGTCGTGCCCAGTACGGCGTCCCGCCCGAAAGCTATGGCGATTACGCCTTCGTCCAGCACATGATCTCGTCCATGGCACCCGCAGGTAACAGCCGAATGGCTGTCGTCCTGCCGCAGGGCGCCCTGTTCCGGAAGTCGGCCGAGGGGGCCATCCGCCAGGCGCTGCTCGAGAAAGATATGATCGAGGCCGTCATCGGCCTGGCACCGAATCTCTTCTACGGCACCCAGCTAGCGGGTTGCGTAGTAGTGCTACGGCGCAAGAAGCCGGCAGAAAGTAGGAACAAAGTGCTGATCATCGACGCGTCGAGCCTCTCCCGCAAAGGCCGCGCGCAAAACTTCCTCGACCAGGAGCACCGCGACCAGATCGTCGCCTGGTACCGCGCCTTCAAGGATGTCGATGATCGTACCAAGGTCGCAACCATCGACGAGATCAAGAAGGAAGGATGGACGCTCAACATCTCCCGCTACGTGCTCCCGCCCATCGGCGAAGATGTTCCACCCCTGCCTGAGGCCATTGATGCCTTCAAAAACGCTCTCGCAGACGCGCGTGCGGCCGAGGATCACCTGCGCAAGGTGCTGAATGACAGGGGTTGGCTATGATCTGGAACGTTGGTTACGGGTCAGACAATCGAGAGACTTTCATCCGAAAGCACTCTGAAGTAGATCATTGTGGAGCGGTGGTTTTGGCCGCGATGCATTTCGAGTGGACCCTCAAGCGCGTCGTACTGAAGCTCGGAAAATCCCCCACCAAGCCGCTGCGAAAAGAGTTAGAAAGAGTGTTCTCGTTCAGCAAGAAGCGGCGCGGTAAGAACTACTTTGATATTTGGAAGCGAGAGGTGGAAC
Organism: Pseudohaliea sp.; assembly: GCF_040217025.1. Classification (GTDB taxonomy): domain Bacteria; phylum Pseudomonadota; class Gammaproteobacteria; order Pseudomonadales; family Halieaceae; genus Pseudohaliea. The sequence goes on from NZ_JAVJOA010000004.1 coordinate 182,967, forward strand.
CCAGCTATAGAAGAGCTGCACTAGGCACAGTTGTGGGAAATTTCGCGACGCTCGATAACAAAGCCATATCTGCTCGGGGAAAGGTTGTGCATGGAAATGGAACGATCTCCCGAAAAGAGGCTCTCGAGGGCATAAGCCTGTTTCTTAAGGCTAGCGGAAAGCTTAGGAAATTTGCAGAAGCGCAGGGTATGCCTGTTGATGAACGCCTAGCACCCAGACCTGTACCAAAGACTCCCAAATGACTGCATACCTCTCCCAACGCGAGCTCGAAAGTTATCTCTGGGATGCTGCTACGTTGCTCCGCGGCCTCGTCGATGCCAGCGACTACAAGCAGTACATTTTCCCGCTGATGTTCTTCAAACGCCTATCTGACGTCTGGGACGAGGATTACCGGGAGGCGCTCGACGAGACAGGCGATGAAGGCTATGCGACCGCCACGGCGAACGACCGTTTCGTCATCCCCGAAGGCGCACACTGGACCGACGTGCGGGGCGCACCGAAGGATGTTGGGCGAGCGTTGCTTTCGGCCTTCCTCGCCATCGAGACGGCCAACCCGAAGCGGCTGCAGGGGGTCTTCGGCAACGCGCCCTGGACCGACAAGGGCCAGATGCCCGACGCCACGCTCAAGAACCTGATCGAGCACTTCTCGAAGCACGATCTCACGCTCGCCGCCGTGCCCGAGGACGAGCTCGGCAACGGCTACGAATACCTCATCAAGAAGTTCGCCGACGACAGCGGCCACACCGCGCAGGAGTTCTACACCAACCGCACGCTGGTCCACCTCATGGCGCAGATGCTTGAGCCGAAATCGGGCGAGAGCATTTACGACCCGACCTGCGGTACTGGCGGGATGCTGATCTCGTGCTTGGCCGAGGTAAAGCGGCGCGGCGGCGAGACGCGCACCATGGGCCTTTACGGGCAGGAGCTGATCACCATCACCGCCGCCATCGCCCGGATGAACCTCGTCATCCACGGCGTGTCGGACTTCCAGATCTCCAGTGGCAACACGCTGGCTGATCCTGCTTTTATCGAAGGCGACGAACTGCGCACGTTCGACGTGGTCCTCGCCAATCCGCCGTATTCGATCAAGAAGTGGAACCGCGTCGCGTGGGAGAAGGATGTCTGGGGACGCAACTTCCTTGGCACCCCGCCGCAGGGGCGCGCGGACTACGCGTTCTTTCAGCACATCCTGCAAAGCATGGACTCCGAGACCGGGCGCTGCGCGATCCTGTTCCCGCATGGCGTACTGTTCCGCAACGAAGAGGCCGAGATGCGGCGCAAGCTGATCGAGGCCGATCTGGTGGAATGCGTTCTCGGGCTCGGGCCGGGGCTGTTCTACAACTCGCCCATGGAAGCCTGCGTGATAGTCTGCCGCAGCCGCAAGCCGGCCGAGCGGCATAGACGCATCCTGTTCATCGACGCCGTGGCCGAGGTCGCGCGCGAGCAGGCGCAGAGCTTCCTGCGCGATGCGCATCAGGCGCGCATCCTGATGGCCTATCACGCGTTCGACGACGCGCCCGGCTTCGCAGCCGTGGTCAGCACGGCCGAAGTGCTGGCGGCAGAGGGGAACCTGTCTATCGCCCGCCATGTGAAAAAGCAGAGGCCCGCGGTGGCGGCGGAGGATGCCGTGACGCTCCCGGCGGCCTGGCGTGCCTTCGATGCAGAGGCGCACGAGTTCTGGACGGGCATGGATGCGCTGGTCGACATGCTGGACGGGATCGCACCGGCGGAGGATGCCGATGCTTGAACAGGTGATTTCTGACAAGGCCGGATGGACGCGTGTCGCGTTCGGCGATGTGGTGCGACTGTCCAAGAAACGGGCAAAGAACCCGGAAGCCGAGGGTTATAAATGCGTCGTGGGGCTGGAGCATATCGATTCCGGCGATGTGCGCATTCGCCGCTGGGCCGACATCGCGGACGGGACGACCTTCACGTCGGTTTTCAAGCCCGGACAGGTCCTTTTCGGCAAGCGGCGCGCATACCAGCGCAAGGTGGCTGTCGCGGATTTCGCGGGCGTCTGCTCGGGCGACATTTACGTGCTCGAGCCATCGGGCGATGCGCTTATGCCAGAGCTGCTCCCATTCATCTGCCAGACAGATGCATTCTTCGATCATGCTGTCGGAACCTCTGCGGGCTCCCTGTCACCGCGAACGAATTGGAAGAGCCTCGCCAGCTTTGAATTCCTGCTGCCCCCGGTCAAGGAGCAGGTGCGGCTGGTGGAGGTTCTTAGCGCACTGCAATACTACGAGGAATCTCTTAGAGCCGCTGTATCTAAGGCGACAAAGTTGGAAGAAAGCCTTTTCGGGTTTAGGCTCTTTGTTCAGAAAACAGACTCACGATTGGTTTCGGGCAATCAATTCGAACGCTTACGTTCGAACTTTTCTATGGATCGAGTTTCTGAAATCGCTGATGTTGCCTACGGCATTTCCGCAGCCGTGTCGGGGAACACCTCACCAGAGATTGGATGGCCCATCATTACAGGTGCAAATATCACTCTTGATGGCAGGCTCGACTTTGGAAAACTCGTCTACCATCCAGAGCCGACAAAAGAGAGTTTCATGCTCAGCAAGGGCGATATTCTTCTCAATTGGAGATCGGGGAGCGCTGCACATGTTGGAAAGGCAGCCATTTTTTCCGAAGAGGGCAATTGGACATACGCGAGCTTCATTCTTCGCATTAGAGTAAATGAGCAGCAGAATACTCAATATCTGTGGCGTCTTTTGAACTTTATGCGAAAAAGAAAACTCTTTGGGGCGGCCACATCTCAACAGATCAATTTCAAGATGAACGCAGCATACTTCAGGGATGTTTTGGTGCCGGTGACGAGCAAGCCAGCTCAGGATGAGATCGTAACAGAACTTCAAAGTGTCTGGCGTCAAATCTCTAATGCAAGGAATCGTATCGCGGAAGTCCGGAAGCTCCGAAGGATCATCATTGAAGAAATAGGCGTCGAGTGACATTCAACGAAGGCAACACCGTCGAAGCCTTTATCCGGGACCGCCTCGCAGGCAGCACCGGTCCATCCACCGTCGCGCCCGGTCTCGCCCGGCAGGGCGGCACGATCTCCGGCCTCGGCTGGCATTTCGTCGGCCCCACTGACCTGCCACGCCAGTCGCAGGAGGCGATGGTCGAGCCCTATCTGCGCGACGCCCTGATCCGCCTGAACCCCGACATCGCCGCCAATCCGTCCCGCGTGGACGACGTTCTCTACCGCCTGCGCGCCATCGTCATGGGCGCGCGCTCGGACGGGCTGGTGAAAGCCAACGAGGAATTCGCCGCCTGGATGCTCGGCGAACGCTCCATGCCCTTCGGCGCGGACGGGCAGCATGTCACAATCCGACTGATCGACTTTGACGACATCGAGCAGAACAGCTTCGTCGTCACCCAGCAGTTCACCTTCCGCGCCGGTAAGACCGAAAAGCGCGCCGATCTGGTGCTGCTGGTCAATGGCCTACCGCTCGTACTGATCGAGGCCAAGACGCCGGTCCGCTCCAGCCAGAGCTGGCTCGACGCCGCGCTCCAGGTCCATGACGACTACGAGCAGAACGTGCCGGAGCTGTTCGTGCCGAACGTCTTCTCGATCGCCACCGAGGGGAAGGAATACCGCTACGGTTCCGTCCGGATGCCCATCGATCTCTGGGGCCCGTGGCGGACGGACGCCAATGGCCCGCAGTCGATGGGCGAGGTCGAGAAGTCCGTCAACGCGATGCTGCGGCCGGCGATGGTGCTGGACCTGCTCGCCAATTTCACAGCCTTCGCCACGCAGAAGGGCAAACAGCGTATCAAGATCATCGCCCGTTACCAGCAGGTCGACGGCGTCAACAAGATCGTAGAGCGCGTCGTCGCCGGCCAGGTGCGCAAGGGGCTGATCTGGCACTTCCAGGGCTCAGGGAAGTCGCTCCTGATGCTGTTTGCCGCACGCAAGCTGCGCCTGCACCCGGCGCTGAGGAATCCAACCGTACTGGTTGTGGTGGACCGCATCGACCTCGACAGCCAGATTGCCGGCACCTTCTATGCCGCCGACATGCCGAACATGGTCCGCAGCGAGAGCCGGAATGAGCTCAAGGAGCTGTTAGAGAAGGATGCTCGCAAGGTCGTTATTACGACCATTCACAAATTCGGGGAGGCCTATGGCGTCCTGAATACCCGAGACAACATCATCGTCATGGTCGACGAGGCGCACCGGACGCAGGAGGGCGACCTGGGCCGCAAGATGCGCGAAGCGCTCCCCAATGCATTCCTCTTCGGCCTGACCGGGACACCTATCAACCGCGCCGACAAGAACACCTTTTACGCTTTCGGTGCCGAGGTCGACGAGAACGGCTACATGAGCAGATACGGGCTCAACGACTCGATCCGAGACGGGGCGACCAAGGAGCTCCATTTCGAGCCGCGGTTGGTCGACTTGCATATCGATCAGGAAGCGATCGAGGAAGCCTATGCCGAGCTGACCGAAGGCCTCACCGACGAGGACAAGGACAAACTCGGTCGCGCCGCTGCGAAGATGGCGATTCTCGTGAAGGCCCCAGAGCGAATCAGCGCCATCTGCGCGGATATCGCTGAGCACTTTCAGTCGAAAGTCCAGCCGAACGGTTTCGGTGCGCAGGTCGTCACCTTCGACCGCGCGAGCTGCCTTCTCTACAAGCAGGAGCTCGACAGGAATCTACCACCGGAAACATCTGACATCGTCATGTCGGTGAACAGTGGTGAGACGGAGTATGCACCCTACAGTCGCGACCGGGATGCCGAAGAGAAGCTGCTTGACCGCTTTCGCGACCCCAAGGACCCGCTAAAGATCATCATCGTTACATCAAAGCTGCTGACAGGCTTCGATGCTCCCATCCTGCAGACGATGTACCTCGACAAGCCTCTGCGTGATCACACACTGCTGCAGGCCATATGCAGGACGAATCGACCCTATGGCGAGCAAAAGACGCACGGCCTCATCGTGGACTACCTGGGAAGCTTCGACGATGTGGCACAAGCGCTGCAGTTTGACGAGAAAGGTGTGCAAAAGGCGGTTTCGAATATCGCGGAGTTGGCGGGCATGCTGCCTTCCGCCCTCCAGAAATGCCTTGAGTACTTCGCCGGAGTGGACCGAACGCTAACCGGGTACGAGGGCCTTATTGCGGCGCAGGACTGTCTGCCAACCAACGAGCTCAGAGACGCCTTTGCATCAGACTTCAGCATTCTCAGCCGCATCTGGGAAGCGCTTTCTCCGGATCCGCTACTGACGCCCCACGAAGCTGACTACCGATGGCTGGCACAGGTCTACGAGTCCCTAAAGCCATCAACCGGCACCGGCAAGCTACTGTGGCATCGACTGGGAGCCAAGACCATTGAGCTGATCCACGCCAACGTTCACGTCGACGCAGTGCGCGATGACCTGGATACGCTGGTAATGGACGCGGAGCTGCTTGAGGCCGTGCTCGGCAACCCAGACCCGGAAAAGAAGGCAAAGGAGATCGCCGTCAAGCTGACGGGCCGCCTCCGCAAGCATTCGGCAAACCCGAACTACAAAGCGCTCGCGGAGCGTTTGGAGGACCTAAAAGAGCGGCACCAACAAGGCTTGCTCCATAGCATCGACTTCCTGAAAGAGCTGCTTGCGCTAGCCAAAGACGTGGTCAAGATGGAGCGAGAGACGCCTGTCGATGAGGATATCGACCGGGGCAAAGCCGCACTAACCGAGCTTTTCGAAGAAGCACAGAATGGGGACACTCCCGTGATGGTCCGGCGAATCGTCGACGACATTGACGAGATTGTGCGCGCTGTGCGGTTCGATGGGTGGCAAGCTACGCATGCCGGTGAGCGCGAAGTGAAACAGGCGCTTCGGCAGACACTGTTCAAATACAAGCTACATCAGGACTCAGAGCTATTCGACCGGGCGTATAAGTACATCAGGGAATATTACTAGTTTCATATAGCGGGGGCTTACTGAGGTGATGGCAAATGTTCCTCTTCTTCGACACAGAGACCACCGGAACAAATAGATCGAAAGATCATATCGTTCAGCTCGCATGGATTCTTGCCGGCGAGGATTACAAGGAAATCGCCCGCGCCTCCCACATCATCAAGCCAGACGGCTACTCGATTCCACCAGCTGCAACGGCGGTTCATGGAATCACCACCGCAAGAGCCACTAGGGAAGGTAGGCCTCTAAACTCCGTACTCTCTGAATTCGCGAAGGCCGGGGCGCAAGCTAAGGTAGTTGTTGCGCACAATTTGAGCTTCGACGAGGCGTTTGTTCGAAGGGCCTATGAAGACGAGTACTTTCGCGACTACCCGCTGAGCGGGAAGAAGAAGGTTTGCACCATGAAAGAGACCACCACCTGGTGCCGTCTACCGAAGCCTTCTTCAAAGCCGGGATATAAGTGGCCAAAACTCGAAGAGCTGCATGCCAAAGTTTTCCGACGCCCGTTTGACAACCCACACGACGCACTTGCTGATACACAAGCATGCATGGCGTGCTTCTTCGAGCTTCTCCATCGAAAGGTCCTCGAGCCACCATTCGGTCGGACGAGCAGCATAATTAAACCAACCGAGGGTATCCGAAGTAGCACCGATGTCTCGGGGCAGCCCAGAGGCGCTCCGAAGCAATCCAAGCAAGACCGAAGTCAACAGCGCGGAGATTCGAACCGAAAGACCGTTCGCCTATGGCTAAGCAGAGAGCATGATCGCCACTACCTAGCGAAGTCCTCGAAGGCCACGACGGAGCAGCTTGAGCGTCTGCTCGAGTACGATGATATGGCCGCACTGGCACTCGCTGCGAAGAATCCCAACGCCACGACGACTCTAGTCCAGAAAATACTAGAGCGCTTAAGGCAGGATGACCTCTTTGCGTTACTTGAGGACGAAGGTCTCTCAATAGAAACGCTGGCAGCTCTGGCTGTGCACCGGGATATCAAGACTGTACATGGCGTCTGCAAGCACCCCCGCTGCAATAGCCAGATTCTGCAGAAAGTAATCAATCGATTGATGTGGGGACAGACTGGCTGGGAATCCCTAGTGGTCACCGCAAGCGCTCTTGGGATCGAGGCGGTCCTAAGTCAGGTACTCGCTCACCCAGAAACGCCAGATGATTTCCTGGACGAATGGTTCTGGGCATGGGTTTCCACCGGGCAGTGGATGTCGGGCACCATCGAAGCGGATGATCCACAGGCTGTTGGATTCACCCAGAACCCAAATTCGGAAAAACGCCATCTTGCCGAGTTGGCCTGGCTAGTTCCCTATGGAGGATCGCTTTGGCAAGATCTCAACAATCATTCACGGGCCAGCATGGCGGACCTCGAGGATTCACTCAGTGAGCTTGTTGATCACGGAACGGTCGAGCCAATCCCAAGCAAAGTGGGCAGCGATGTTCGGCAGAGAATCTCTACTGAACACCTGCACTGGGAGCATACGGACCCTCGATTGTTGTCGCGCCTAGCTACCTTGCAAGACAGGCTGGTCCAGCACCTGCTAGCGTGTCACCCAAACTCTCCGAGCGATGTCGTGTACACAATCTCCGAGCGGGCGTACTTGGCCATGCGTGGTCTGAACAACTACTACCAGAACGACTATGAGAATGAGTACTCCGACCCGGACGGCATAGCAAAGCGAGGCGGGATTGGATTCGATACCATTCTTTCGGCTGCTCTCACTCATGCCGCGCATCCTATACATCTGGTGCGGTCGGCTAATTGCTCAGCCAACATATTGAAGCAGTACGAGGACTCAGCACTCGCCGTACTACGGGGGTTGATTGCAGGGCACAAGAATTCAACGGGGGCGATACTTTCAAGCCTTGCCGAGGATCCAGAAAGAGAGGTTCGTGAGCTCCTCGCTCAGAACCAGAACTGTACCGCCGCTACACTGATAACCCTCTTGAAAGATGAAGAGTCGCAAATCCGCGTCATGGCGGCGCAAGCCTTTATCTCCCGAAGAGAGGCGATAAGCAGAAAAGTCCAAGAAGCGTTTGCCAAAAACGCATGTGCCGAAGTCAGGTTGAAGTTTCTCTCGCTGCCGACCCCGGATCGAGATCTGCTGTTCAGGCTGACCAATGATCCGGACGGGAGGGTTCGCAAGGCGCTGGCGACATCTGCAAAGGTGGGCTCTGATCTATTGGAGAGATTTGCAGATGACCCCTGGTGGGAAGTTCGGGAGCAGGTTCTCTGCAGGGAAGATTGTCCCGCTAGCTTCGTCGCACGCATCGCCTCCGACCCGTCAACTCAGTGGCGCCTGGCTGCCGCATCAAGTTCTTCAGGGCCTGCTGAATTGTTCGAGCTTCTGGCGTCTGATCCCAATGAGAGCGTGAGAAGAGCCGTGATGAACAATTCAACCTGCCCAGTCGGCATTCGGCTGCGGTTGTTTGAAGAGACCAAACAGGAGTCCGATGGCGTTGCCGGAATGCCACCCGAGGAAACGCTATGACGACACAGCTTGTTGATCAGATTCAGCTTGGGGACGAGGTGTATCAGATCTGCGAGTACGCCGGTGAGCCAATGTTCACTCCTGAGCAGCTCAGCCTCACACCGGTTATGCGGTCAACGTGGAGCTGGCGTGGGCTTTGGTGCTTTTTCAATATCGTCGAAGGTCGCCTTGAGTTGGATAGCCTGCTTCTTGATTCAGATGTAAGGCCTCCTACCATCAACAGAGTAATCCCGGAGCAGATCGAAGAAAGCCGAGATGAACTATTTGAGTATCGCTACCAAGGTTTGCGGCTTCCTCTGAAGTTCGATAGCAGAGTTATCGTGGGCGCGAAGCCAATCAGGCGAACGCGATTGCCTGACGACTTCAGGTCTCTCCAAGAGTACTTGTACTGGGAAGAGGTTCGGTACTGGGAGTTCGTCGGAGGCGAGCTCTCACGACAGGTAGATTGTTCAGAGCTTGTTGATTGCTTCAGGGATGAGTTTTTTGATCAGCGCGAAGCCAAAGGCGACTCTTGGGATTACAATGACATAAAAAAGCTGAAAGAGAATTATGAAGACCGATTCTTTAATTCCTGCGGTGCTACGCCATTCCCAATGCAACCGTTTGCATGCTGAATCACTTTAAAAGAGGTCTAGAGCAGCGCGGGTCGAACCGCGACCGAGAGAGGCCGTTTCATCTCAAGCCCTCTAGCCGAAGACCTCTTTTGACTGTTTGATGTACTCCACAAAACTCATCGTCGCAACATTCACGCCAGGAAGACCGCATACAGCTGGAATTTTGTATTTCTTCATGTCTCCTGGCAGATCATCCTGTCGACCCTCATTAGTGATCAGCGGCATTCCGTTTGTCTGAGCAGACGAAATGATCAGGATATCATTCTCATCAACGCCTTTAGGGTGAAAGTCTCCGTCTGAAACGCCGAGAGCTTTCTGTATCTCAAGGGCTTTCGTAACTTCTGCGTTACCTATCCCCAGCTGGCGTACGGACGCGTCTTTCAACCATTTAGCACAGTCAGGCGCGACATGCTCCACCTCTTCCAACGCAACGCTGGCGATCACGAGCTGCCCGCTGCTGATCTCTGTAGCAAGCCAGTCCCATAGTCTCGGAAACTGGTCAGGAGGGTAGTTATCCCAGCCATACACGATTGAAGAGGCATCAATTGCCCGCATAGTACCCGGCAAGTTTATGTATGTCCTGGAGCTTTATGCCGTCTAAGTAGCGGCTTGCGCGAGTAACAGTGATTTTTTGATCGCTCAGTGAGTCCAGTACAGTTTTTACATACTTGTCGCCAAACAAATGAATCGGCTCTCGATACCGGTATATACGACTCCCTGACGACTCTTTTTGTGGCAGCGCCTCTCGCCATTGCCGGTAAGCAGTGTAAAACTCTTGCTCAAGTCGCCCTACTTCTATCAACCGAAGAATGAGTACGTCATTGCTGACACCCCAGGAGGAGCGGCAGTCTCTCAAGAGGTCGTTCACAACCTCAAAGCTACCTGCATCAGTTAACTCGGGTATGGAATCGATAAAACTGTCTGGGACTAGGAAATGTGCCGCAAACTTGTTCGCCTGAGACTCCCTGCCAGAATCTGATAGAAAGTCTGCCTCCTCATCAACGGAGCTTTCACGATGCAGCAATATGTGGCCCAGCTCGTGTGCCAACGTGAAAGACTGCCTGCTCGCTGGGTCCTGCTTCCTCACAAAGATAATGGGCAGAACCTCATGATAAAGACTAAACCCCAAGATCGGACTCTGTCTTTGAATCTGCCACTTGCCTTGATACCCATTACTTCGAAAGACAAGAACGCCCTTGGCCTCAATAGATTGCCTGTACGTATCGAAGCTATTTGTCTCGCCCAACTGCAACCACGCTCGAGCAATACCCGCCGCTTCCGCAGGTAACGTCCCTGCAACCTCCGGCGGATCAAAGGCAACTATCGCCTCGGGGCGAAGGTCAGAGAGCAGCTCGAGATAGATTTTGCGTTGCTTTTCGGCTCTCTCGATTATGCTTCTAGTGTTCGCAGAGAGTGCTGGCTTTTGTTTCGTCAAGCTGCGGAAGTTCGGGGTGTGGATACGCTCCTCGTCTACCTTCCCCTCTTCGAGGAAGAAGAGCGCGCCTCTCCCGAAGAAGTTGGCCAGCTGCTTTAATTGACGGAAGGTTAGCCCCTGCTGCTCTTGTAACAATTTCTCAAAGGTTTTTTCTGGGATTCGTGAAGCTGCCGCGACCTCTGCAGGGTCAACGCCAAGGTCGTTGCAACTCCAAAGTACTCGGTCGACGTTTATGTTGGTTAATCTCTCCATTGAGATACCCTAGACCACCATGATCAGTTTTCCTAAGAGCCTTTGCGCCATCTAAGTAGCTAGCAAGGGCTTTCTATCAGCAGGCTCTGTAGTTGTTCTTCCATTACTACGCCTTACATCTTGAGGCTCTTACATTCTACTTTTTGCCTATCTCAGGCTTCTTGGGTTTACTCCGTCGCCTCATCATCAGCCTTCCATACGTCTGAATTTTGATACGGGTCGCCGATGCCCGGATAGCCAAAGTTAGATGTGGGAGCCAATACGAGCTCCAACAGCAATTATTATGTCCAGCCAGCTGCTGGCACACCGCGGGTAACGGTCAATGCCGCATTGCGCGGCTTCAGCCTGCTTGGCTCGATTATGGCACAGGCCGGGCGGTAGTGTTGTGCCCATACGCCGATCGCGCCAGAGATCGCCATATCATCGTGCCCACTGGGCGGACACGTCCACACGACATTCGACGCCCGCGTGATCTCCCGCGACAGGCTGCTCAACTCTCGAATGATCTCCGGTCCATCGCCCTGCTCCGTGATGCGTAGCGTCCCGAGCTCGAAGAACGGATATAGGCCATCGATCAACTCGGTCCTCGACAGCATCCAGATCGGTACACGGGCCTTCTGGCCGCCCACTGTGATGTTGCCGAGCGAGGGGTCGAGCGCGTGTTGAACTCGAGACGTAATCTTAAGTGGGCAGATGGGAATCGGTGAGGCTCCGGCGAGGGCTTCGAGGTGTGCCTGTTGGTTCGAGATGTCTGCAACAACCTCGTGTGCGCGCCAGTCGACGGCGAGGCGAACGACCCGCTCCACGGTTTCGGTCGGGCTGAGCCCATGAGGAAAGCGCTCGGCGTACATCACAGCGAAAACAGGCCTTCCGAGGTCAGTCCATTTACCCATCACGACAGCCGTAGAGAAGTCGGCAGTCAGACCGAAGTCATGAGCAAGGACCGTGTACTCGGATCCACGCCATTTGGAGGGGTCGAGGTCAGAGATTGGCATGGGCAGCACTCCGTAGCAGAGAGAACGGTTGCGAGCGTTGTATGACAGGATCTTCCGCATCCGGTTCGTGAGCGGATGCCGGAGGCGACTGGCCACCCAGGGCGCCGGCCAGCATTTCCTGCGTGAACGGGTTCATGCTGTTCGCGGCGAAGCTGCAACAGTACTCCTGGTCGAACACGGCAGGGGGTATTGACGCTCGAATGGTTGCCATCAGGCCTGCGTTGAGCCGCGGGCAATCGGTCCACGGCACGGATATGCGGCGCCAGTATTCATCGCCGGAGTGCCAGATCTGAGCGAATCGATTAAGCCTGCCATTCGGCGTCGAAAGCAGAATTGGCGTCCCATGGCCCGCGCTGATCGTTGGCAGGAGGGAATCAATCACTCCCGCCTCGCCACCCTCCTCGTCCGGCAGGAAGGCTGCCTCGTCCACGATAAGCAGGCCTTGCTTGACCACGAAGCCACGACCAGCCTTCGGCGAAGAAGAGATGCATGCCACGCCAGCGCCATTGTCGAGCTGGATGCGGGTCGCGTTGTCAGAGTCGATCTGGCAAAGGCCCTGCTCTTCCCCTTTCCGAATGTAGTCTTTGATGCGTGAAAGTACGGTTCCGGCATGCTCTCTACCGGTGGATACCACGAGGCTGAAGCTCCCGGGCACCAGTATGCATTGACTGGCAGCCAGCAATGCCACGCATTCTGTTTTCCCCACCTGCCTACTGCAGCAGAGAATCGTCGGCTGATACGGCTCGGAGAGTACGTCCCGCTGCCAGTCATCCAGCTGCAGGCCGCAGACCTCTTCCGCGAAGAGCTCCCGGCAGTACCGGTATCGGAGAGCCCGATGCAGTTCGGGGGGGATTGCCAGTGTCACCGAGGCGCCCCCAACACATTGTCAGCAAACCAGCGCCGGATCTCGGCGGGGGCTCTGTCGAGGCTCTCCCCTAGCGACGTATCGATGGCAGTCGAGACATCATGCAGCGATACCTTCACTCCCACCTGCACGCTGGGGCTCGCGTGGATAGCTCCCGAGGAGAGGCCCAGCTCCTTGATCTGGCCGGCGCAGGCCTTGAGGCCGTCGAGCAGGCCGCGCTTGTCGTCATCCGAATCTAAGCGATCGCACAGCTGCTCCAGGCGGCGGAGCACATTGGCCTGCTTGGTAACGATGTAATCAGGGGTGATGTCTTCCATCCGCATCGGGTTGTTGCGAAAGGTATCCAACAAAGCCTGCCGCTCAGCCTCTGGGACAACGCGCAGAGGCGTCACGTCTTCCGGGGAGGCTGCGACACGCCCGGAACCGGCATTCTGCAGCAGGCGTAGGTGGTTTCGCTTGTGACGCGAGATAGCCTGGGTGCTGATCCCGAATCGATCAGACAGGTCTTTCAGGGTTTCCCCCGACGCGAGCGCCCGGTTGATATCAGCCGCATGCGGGGACTCGCAGACTTTGCAACGCCGGGCCATATATTCACACCATGAATGCTGTTTCTTAATAGCATACACCAAATTGATGCCTTTTTCTCGTTATCTCGGCAATCGATTCCGCTTACCAAGGCAGTGACTTATACCCTCCCCCCCTCCCGAGCCCGCCTTGGTCCATCCCCCCCACCCCACCCGTGGTTTGAAGTGGGTAGCGGTGCGGTATGAGACCCCCGCGATTCATTGGGAGACTTAGCGATGGCAAAGATCACACTCTATGAACTGAGCAGCTACAACGGCGGCTGCCTCGTCCCGGGGACCTTCGATCTGGAAGAGACGCCCACCTACCAGGATTGGCTGTCGGCTGTCAGCAACTGGCTCAGACGGCTTACGCGGGAGCTCGGGCATCTGTGCGAGGAGTGGATTGTGGCCGACGTGGAAGGCTTGCCGCGGCAGTTCGTTGGTGAATACAGCCTGGATGCCGCCTATTGGGACTACCGGGAAGCCCTGGACGCCAGCTACCTTGATGAGGACGTCTTCATGGCTGCTGCCGCGCTGGATATCCCAGCCAACATGGTCGAGGAGCTCTACCAGGGCGAGTTTGAGAGCGACAGAGAGTTTGCCTGCTCCATGGCAGAGGATCTGGGACTGCTTCAGGAGGACGCTCAGTGGCCGCACACCTGCATCGACTGGGACTACGCGGCGCGGGAACTCATGTATGACTACGGGCAGTCCGACGGGCACTATTTCCGGACTTGTTACTGATCAGGGAGCGCTGAGGGGTCATGACGACTGAGTGTCGCCGACAACCGAATTCCACCTGAGATTCCACCTAGCAGTGAAATCTGAAATCCGGGGCGGCCGTAAGTCATTGAAAATATGGTCGGTGTGGCAGGATTTGAACCTGCGACCCCTTCCTCCCGAAGGAAGTGCGCTACCAGGCTGCGCTACACACCGACGTCAGCGGGAGCGCGATCATAGCAGACCGGGGCGGCATCGCCAACGGCAAAATCGACCGCCCCCGGCGCGTCCTCCCCCCACCGCCTGTCCACAGCTTAGTCACAGGAAAAAACACTACATATAGTGGGCGCCCCATAGAAAAAATCTAAATAAGGGGCCTCAGGGCTTGTCAGCCCCCGCCGTGTCGCGCAGACTGTGGGTTCGTCACGTCACACCGAGCGCAGCGGAGATAACAACCATGGGAGAAGCAGTCCAGGCTTTCACGGCGGGTCCTGACATCGATGTACAACCGGCATCGGAAGATATCTGGGACAAGAAGTACCGGCTCAAGGACCGCGCCGGCAACCCGGTAGACGCGGACATCCTCGATACCTACAAGCGGGTTGCCCGGGCCCTGGCCGAGGCGGAGCCCACGGAAGAGAAACAGAAGCAGTGGTTCCAGCGCTTCGTCTGGGCGCTGCAGAACGGCGCCCTGCCGGCGGGCCGGATCATCTCCAATGCCGGCGCGCAGGCCTACAAGCCGGCCACCTCGACCATCAACTGCACGGTGTCCGGGTCCATCGTCGACTCCATGGACGACATCCTCAACAAGAACCACGAGGCCGGCATGACCCTGAAAGCGGGCTGCGGCATCGGCTACGAGTTCTCCACGCTGCGGCCGAAGGGCGCCTACGTGAGCGGCGCCGGCGCCTACACGTCGGGGCCCCTGTCCTTCATGGATATCTACGACAAGATGTGCTTCACCGTCTCCTCCGCCGGCGGCCGCCGCGGGGCGCAGATGGCCACCTTCGACGTCAACCACCCGGACGTGCTCGACTTCATCCGCGCCAAGCGCGAGGACGGGCGCCTGCGCCAGTTCAACCTGAGCCTGCTGATCACCAGCGAGTTCATCCACGCGGTGAAGGCCGACGAGCAGTGGCCCCTTTCCTTCCCGATGACGGAGAAGGAGGCCAGGGACTCGGGCCTCGACCTCGATGATCCGAAGCAGGTGGTCTGGCGCCCGTTCCCGGTCACCAAGGACTACCTCTGCAACGAGCACGGCGAGATCGCCTGCCGGGTCTACAAGACGCTGCCGGCGCGGCGCCTCTGGGACCTCATCATGTCCTCCACCTACGACTTCGCCGAGCCGGGTTTCATCCTGATCGACAAGGTCAACGAGATGAACAATAACTGGTGGGTGGAGAGCATCCGCGCGACGAATCCCTGCGGCGAACAACCGCTCCCCCCTTACGGCTCCTGCCTGCTCGGCTCCGTGAACCTGACCCGGCTGGTGCTGGACCCGTTCACGGAGAAGGCCCGCTTCGACTGGGAGCGCTACCGCGAGGTCGTGGCCGTGTTCACGCGCATGCTCGACAACGTCGTCGAGATCAACGGCCTGCCGCTCGAAGAGCAGCGCCACGAGATCACCTACAAGCGCCGTCACGGCATGGGCTTCCTGGGCCTTGGCTCCACGCTGACCATGCTCGGCATGCGCTATGGCGACGAGGAGTCGGTGGCCTTCACGGAGCGGGTCGCCAAGGAAATGGCCATCGCCGGCTGGGAGCAGGCGGTCGAGCTGGCCGAGGAAAAGGGTCCGGCGCCGATCATGAATGACGAGTTCGAGGTCACCCCGGCGATGATGGACGCCCGCCCGGAGATGGCCCGCGACGGCATCAAGGTGGGCGACAAGCTACCCGGCCGTGTACTGCACGCGCGCTACAGCCGCTACATGCAGCGCGTGGCCGAGGTAGCGCCGCAGCTGGTGGACAAGCTGGCCGAAAACGGCGCGCGCTTCACGCACCACAGCTCCATCGCGCCGACCGGCACCATCTCCCTGTCCCTGGCCAACAACGCCAGCAACGGTATCGAGCCCAGCTTCGCTCACCACTACGCGCGCAACGTGATCCGCGAGGGCCGCAAGACCAAGGAGAAGGTCGACGTGTTCTCCTTCGAGCTGCTGGCCTACCGCCAGCTCATCAACTCGAAGGCCATGCCCTACTCGGACAACGAGGACGAGCAGCTGCCGGGGTACTTCACCGTCGCCGACGACGTCACGCCCAAGCAGCATGTCGACATCCAGGCCGCCGCGCAGAAGTGGGTGGATTCCTCCATCTCGAAGACGGCGAACGTGCCCACGGACTACCCTTTCGAGGATTTCAAGGACATCTACATGTACGCCTACGAGAAGGGGCTGAAGGGCTGTACCACCTTCCGCTTCAACCCGGAGGCCTTCCAGGGCGTGCTGGTGAAGGACAAGGACCTGGAGAACACCACTTACGAGTTCAAGCTGGACGACGGCACGACCGTGGAGCTGAAGGGCAACGAGGAAGTGGAATACGACGGCGAGATCCATACCGCCGCCAATCTTTTCGACGCCTTGAAAGAAGGCTACTACGGCAAGTTCTGAGCGCCGGGAGGGCGACGAGACAATGACTACCAAGATCGAGAAGAAAATCGTCGGCTACAAGGTCCGCGAGCCGGAAGCCGAGCGCAGCGCGGAAGAAGCCGCGGTCACCGAGGCCCCGCAGCAGCCCGAAAGCAACGTCGTGCAGATGCACGAAGCCTTCGTACGCCCGGAGCGGCTGGTGGGCTCCACCTACAAGGTGAAGACACCGCTCTCCGAGCACGCCATGTACATCACCATCAACGACGTGATCCTGAACGAGGGCACGGAGCACGAGGCCCGGCGCCCCTTCGAGGTGTTCATCAACTCGAAGAACATGGAGCACTTCCAGTGGGTGGTGGCGCTGACCCGTCTCATCTCCGCGATCTTCCGCAAGGGCGGCGACGCGACCTTCCTGGTGGAAGAGCTGAAGGCCGTGTTCGACCCGCGCGGCGGCTACTTCAAGAAGGGCGGCGTGTTCATGCCCTCGATCGTGGCCGAGATCGGCTATGCCATCGAGGACCACATGAAGCACATCGGCCTCATCAACACGGACCTCGACAGGCACCAGCAGGAGTACCTGGAACAGAAGCGCATGGAAATGCAGGGGCAGGAGCCGGGCGCAAAAAAGACTGACGGCGCTGAGGCGGAGGACAATCCCTTCCCGCCCAGCGCCAGCCTGTGCATGAAGTGCCACACCAAGGCGGTCGTCCTCATGGACGGCTGCATGACCTGCCTGAACTGTGCGGACTCGAAGTGCGGGTAGCACATCACGTCGCCTGACCCCGGGGTGCCACGCGGGCACGCACATGGCATTCGTCGAACCGGCAAGACTCAGCGCGCATGGCGTCACCCTCGAACCGCTCGAGCTCGAGCATGAGGGCGGCTTGCGCGCTGCAGCGGCGGACGGCGAGCTGTGGCAACTGCGGGTCACTTCCGTGCCCGCTCCCGCGGAGACGCGCGATTACATAGCCCGCGCCCTGGCAGACCGGGGGGAAGGCCAGCGCTTCGCCTTTGCGGTAATCGAGGACGCGACCGGCGACGTGCTCGGCTCCACGAGCTATCACGACATCCTGCCCGCGGTGAAGCGCCTGGAAATCGGCTACACCTGGTACGCCCGCCGCGCGCAGCGCACGCACGTCAACACCGCCTGCAAGCTGCTGCTGCTGGCGCATGCCTTCGACACCCTGGGGTGCAACGTGGTCGGCTGGCGCACCGACAACTTCAATTTCGCCAGCCAGCGGGCGATCGAGCGCCTCGGTGCGAAGAAGGATGGCGTATTGCGCGGCCACGCGCTGCGGCGGGACGGCACCATTCGCGATACGGTGATGTACAGCCTCCACCGGGGGGAATGGCCAGAGGTACGCGCGCACCTTCGCTGTCTGCTGGACCGGTGAGCGCTCCGCTGCTGCCTTGACTAAGCTGTCGCTAGACGAGGAGGCCTACCATGCGTGATTGGATCGGTGCTCTGGCGGCGACCCTTTTCGGCCTAGGCCTCGCGGTGGTCGGCGGCCGGCTGGTCGTCTACGACGAACTGCTGGAGAACGGCGGAGAAACGGTCGTGGCGGAGATCACGGCCTCGGGTTCGGTCCGCAGGTCCTCGGGGGGCTACGTGGACTACATCAGGTATTGGTTCACGGACCCGAAAGGCCGTGTGCGGTCGGGGCAGTCGAGCGGCTATGCCGGGCAGGTGGGTGAAACGATCCTCGTCCGCTATGCGAGCCGCTTCCCGGGCATTCATCGCGTCTCTGGCGAAGGGGCGGGGCTCGGCTACCGCTGGCGCTGGGTGTTGGTTGCCATCGGCCTCCTTTTTCTCTTTGCCGGCGTGCGCTGGCTGTTGCTGCTGCGCGCCGGGCGCGACAATTCCGGGCGGCGCTGACCGCGACGGCAGCTCACCCCACCCGTACACCGGCCGGAGAACAGCGGATAGACAGGCGCATCATCAGACACGGCTTCATCCTTATCCTGCTGGCGCTGCTGACGGGGCTGGTCTTACCGGCCCTGGCGCTGCCGCGTCTCGGCCTCTCGGCACACACCATCGGTGCGCTCAGCGGGGTCCTTCTGCTAGCCATCGGCTCGGTCTGGGAGCTGTTCCTTCTGTCCGCGCGCCAGCAACAGGTCATGCGCCTCGCCTGGCTCTACACGGGCTACGTCAACTGGTTCGCGATCCTGCTCGGCAGCATCGTCGGCGCGGGCAGGGTGACACCGCTGGCCGCGGGAGGCCGGACCGGCACGACTCTGGTGGAGGCGATCGTGGCTGCGCTTCTGATCAGCGTGGCGCTGGCATCCTTTGTTGCCGTCGGGCTGGCCGTCCTCGGGCTGCGCACGCGGGACTAGCGCAGGCGTCGGCGCGAGGCGGCTTTGAAGGACTTGCGTTCGACGGCGTCGAGGCACCTTCCATGCGCGCTTACCGCAATCTATAGTCGTAAGCATCTGATCGGGCGCCGAAGCGGCCGTCGCAAGAAGGAGGTTCAGCGTATGAAGAACTTTATGGCTTACGCCCTTGTCGCTGCCCTGTTAACGGCTTGTAGCGGTGAAGGCCCGTCGCCGGAGGCAGCCAGTACCGCAGTTCCAAAATCGACAGCGGTGCAAGTCCCGGCCAAGCCGGACGCGACCGACCTGCAAGAGCGCCTCGCGGCCGTGCTTGCCGCCCAGCCCGAGGAAGTGGCGGCGCGGTACCCCTGGCGTCACCCCGGCGAAACGCTGGCCTTCTTTGGTATTGAACCCGGCATGACGGTGGTCGAGGTGCTTCCGGGCGGCGGGTGGTACACGAGACTCCTGCTGCCCTACCTCGGCGAGGCCGGCCACCTGATCGGCGCGGATTACCCCATCGCGCTTTATCGGAATTTCAACTTCATGACGGATGAAGCACTTGCCAAGAAGGAGGACTGGGCCGCCACCTGGCCGGCGCAGGCGGCTGCGTGGGCGTCGAACCCGGGCCCGAAGCTTTCCGCCTTCGCGCTGAACTCATTGCCCGACGCGATGCACGGCACGGCAGACGCGGTGCTGTTCATCCGCGCCTTTCACAACATGGCACGCTTCGCGGACAAGGGTGATTTTGTCGGGCGGGCCCTGGCCGACGCCTACGCGGTCCTGAAGCCCGGGGGCACCGTCGGGGTGGTACAGCACCGCGCGCCCGCCGACGCAACAGACGACTGGGCCGATGGCTCACGCGGCTACCTCAAGCAGGACTGGCTGATCCAGCGCATCGAGGACGCGGGCTTTGAACTTGTTGCGACCAGCGAGATCAACGCCAACCCGGCGGATCAGCCGGGCGAGGAGGACATCGTCTGGCGACTCGCGCCAAGCTTCGCAACCAGCCAGGACGACCCGGGGCGCAGAGAGGAACTCGCCGCAATCGGAGAATCGGATCGCATGACGCTGAAGTTCATCAAGCCCGAGGCCTGAGCGACGGCGGCCGGGCTGCAATGCACGCCAACGTCCATCGACCATAGCCCCGGGGTGACTTGACCGCAGCAGCGGCACCGGCGCCCTACGCGCTGCGGCCTTCAGCGAGGCCTCGATATAACCAGAAAGCGTTCCCGCGGGAACGTCACCCAATGCGGCCAGTACACCCCTGCCCACTTTGCCAGCAGCTGGCTGAGGACGCTCAGCGTGGTCACCACCATGAGCAGCAGGACGAGGAGCCGCAGCGGCTTGTAGAGCTTGTACTCAGTGGAGTGGCCGCCGCTGCCGCCCGGGGGGTGGCTGCTGAGCCCGCTCCGGAGCATGCTCACTCGAGCATGCGGCAGAGATAGGTCACCAGCCGGCCTTCCAGTGCCTCGAGTACCTCGACCCGAGGCCTGCCCATGCTGAGCACGACCATGAGGCCGTCGAACTCCGACGTGATCAGCCACGCGGCTTCCTCGGCATCCCTGGCGCTGAGGCCGGGCGCAGCGCTCCGCAGGGAAGCGGAAAGCGTCTTGACGTACTGCGTGTAAAAGCGGCCGGTGATGGCGCGGATTTCCGCATCGTGGGCGGCCATGCTCCAGATGGCCAGCCAGAGATTAAGGGTCTCTTCCAGCCTCACGTCCGCGAGCAGAAACGTGACCATCTCGACGACCGTGTCCCGCTGAGACTGGCCGGCCTGGCAGATCTTTTCCAGGCGCTGCTGGTAGTTATCGAGCTCCGGCTCTAGCACCGCCCAGAGCAGGTCCCGCTTGTTCGCGAAGTAGTACTGGACGTTGCCGGGTTCCACGCCCGCCGCCGCGGCGACCCGGCGGTACACGAAATGGCCGTAGCCCTCCTCCAGGAGGACCTTGCGGGCGGCGGCAATGACGGCGTTTCGCGTTTTCTGACCTTTTTTTCGCGTCGGGGTTACGGCCCCCATGACCTCATCTCCGGCACACCTGATCGAAAGGAAGCGCGCCAGCCGCTGCGAAGGAGACGGTCTCCAGCGCATTCCAGGCAACTTCCCGGGTCCCAAGGCTACCACCTTCGCCCTCGGGACGAGTAGCGCGGTCCGCGGCACACCCCGCGGTGAACCCGAAACGACCCGGGTTGGTGCACGGCGGCGGAGTCGAGCAATTATTTTACGTTGTACTATTTTTTACGTTGTACTAATAAAGTTCATGAACTAGCTTCAAAGGAGCCGCGCTGAGGCGGCGTGAAGTTCGTGCGTCCTGAGGACCCGGCGGGTGACGCACCCCTGGATCACTCGGGTCACGACACAGGAGATTCGCTATGGTCAGCGCAAAGAAGACACTGCCAGCCGTTTTGGCGTCGGGGCTGGGAATGGCGGCGCTGCCGACCGCCGCGCAGCAGCTGGAAGAAATCATCGTCACCGCGCAGAAGCGAGAGCAGAACATCCAGGATGTGAGCGTATCGATGTCCGCCTTTGGCGGGGACAGGGTACGGGAACTGGCCTGGCGCAGCAGCGAGGACATCGCCGCCCAGACACCGGGGCTGATCGGCACGTCCTTCTCCGGCGACTCGACCGTTTCCATCCTGACCATTCGCGGCGTCGGGCAGAATGATTTCGCCGACCACCAGGAGGCGCCGACCGCGCTGTACGTAGACGGCGCCTATGTCGGCTTTACCGGCGCAGCGGGCGTTCAACTGTACGATCTCGATCGCGTCGAGGTACTACGCGGCCCCCAGGGCACGCTGTTCGGCCGCAACGCCACCGGCGGGCTGGTGCACCTGATCAGCAAGAAGCCTACCCGGGAATTCGAAGCCTATGCCGACCTAACGGTGGCAGAATTCGACCAGCTGCGCTTCGAAGGCGCCGTGAGCGGACCTCTAACGGACAAACTGTCAGCGCGGCTGTCGCTGCTCCAGGACACCGCGGACGGCTACTTCGACAACGCGCTAGGCGACGACGCCCGGGATCGGGATTTCAGCAGCGCGCGGCTCCAGTTCGATTATCGACCGACGGACTGGCTCGACGCGCATATCGCGCTCCGCGCCGCGCGCAGCGATACGGTAGCAGGCGCCTACGACTTTCGTCCCGCGTTAAACGAGCTCGGCGATATGCCGACCGACTTCCAAGGCTCTCCGGACAGCTTTCCCGGCATCAACGACGGGGCGTTGAACCCCCTGGGCGAAAATGACCGTGAGGCCTACGGCGCCACCACCACCCTGGTGTTCAGGGCCGACAATTTCACGCTCACCTCGATCACCGACTTTACGGATCTTGAAAAGTTTTACCTTGAGGATTCGGACGGCAACCCGAGCCTGTCTCTCGATTACTTCACGGACCAGGACAGCACCCAGTTCTCGCAGGAGTTCCGCATCAACGGTGAAACGGAAAACAGCCGCTGGGTCGGCGGTTTCTACTACCTGAACCTGGATGGTGATTACATCAGCTTCCTCTCGGCCCCCACCTTCGGCGGTGCCAACACCAACCGTTATTCGCTGGAAACCGATTCCTGGTCGCTGTTCGGCCAGTTTGAGCTGGATCTCAGTCCGACGCTGACCGTGATCGCCGGCGCCCGTTACGTCGAGGACAAGAAAGACTACGACCTGCTGTCCGAGTGCACGCCATCGCCGGCCCTTCCCGTCGGCGAACCGTGGCTGCCAGGCTTTCCGCCTAACGACTGCAGCATATTTACTTCCGGTGACCCGCAGAATCCTCTCGCGGTGGAGGCCGGGCCCATCAACCTCTCCCGGGATGACGAGGACATTACCGCAACCCTGTCCCTGAACTATAAACCCCGGGACAACGTCCTTGCCTACGCGAAATTCAGTCGCGGCATGAAGGGCGGCGGTTTCACGGCGCCGCTCGACGGCTTTTTGTTGGTCGACGAGCTGTCCTACGACCCCGAAATTCTTGACAGCTACGAAATCGGCCTGAAAACAGACTTCTGGGACGGCAGGGCCCGTCTCAACGCGAGCGCGTTCTATTACGACTATGAGGACTACCAGGGTTTCGTCTTCCAGGGCGTGACCTCGCAGGTGCGCAATTTCGACGCGGAAATTTTCGGCGGCGAGATCGAGCTGTTCGTCAACCCCGGCGAGGGCTGGGAATTCGCCACGGGCCTGTCGCTCCTCGATGCGACCGTGAACGATGTGGAGCTTTCACCGGGTGTGTTCGAAGACCAGGACATGATCACGGCGCCGGATCTGTCCGTGAACTTCCTCGGCCGCCGCAGCTGGACCCTGGCCAGCGGCGCCACGGTGTCTGCGCAGCTCGACGGGACCTACGTCGATGAGCAGCAGTACAACACCAACAACAGCCCGCTCACGCTGGGTGAGGAGTACGACCTGTGGAACGCCCGCATTTCCTACGAGGCATCGCATGGCTCGAACAGCTGGGAGGTGGCACTGTTCGTCAACAACATCGGCGATGAGGAGTACCAGACCTATCGCTTCGATCTGTCCGATTTCTTCGGCTACGCCTTGCTCGTGTATGGCCCGCCCCGCTGGGCCGGAGCGCAGTTCCGCTACAACTGGAACTGAGCCGGCGATGAGGTTTCTCACCGTACAGGAACCCCGGGCGACAGGAGTCATTGATGGGTAAGAAAATTGCGGTGTTCCCGGAGCCCGGCGCGCTGGGGCCAGTCATGAACCTCGTCGGCATTGCCCAGGGCCTGCGCAGTCGGGGTCACGAGGTCGTTTTCATCCTGGAACCCGGCCTGCGCGGCCACGTCGAAAAGTACGGCTTTGCGGAGAAATACATCAGCTGCATGCCGCCCATGTCCGAGGCGGAGCAGGCGAAGTACTGGGACGACTTCATGATGGAGTACATGCCCACTTTCCGCGATTCACCGACCGAGCAGGTTGGAACCTACGTCAAGGCCTGCTGGGAGGCTATCGTCGATACGTCGAAGTGGTCCGTGAAAAACGGCCTCGACAAGGTGCTTGAAGAAATCGCACCGGACCTCATCATCAACGACAACGTCACCACCTACCCCGCAACGCAACAGGCGCCCTGCCCCTGGGTACGCATGGTCTCCTGTTCGGAGAACGAAATTCCCGATCCCGACATACCGCCGCACCTGTCGGGCTGTTCCGAAAACGACAAGGCGTGCTTCGAGGGCTACAACCGCGAGTTCGAGAAGCACATCAAGCCGATTCACGATGATTTCAGGTCGTTCCTCGAAAGCTGCGGCTGCGAGTGCCCGCCCTTCCCGGAGTTCCTGCGCCCCTCGCCGCACCTGAACATGCTGCTCTATCCGGAACCCCTGCGCTTCAGGCGCCGGCAGCCGCTCGACGACAAGCTGTTCATCTACCTGGACGGCTGCGTGAGGACCGAAGAGCAGGCCTACACCCTACCGACGTTCCGCGAGCACGCCGACGCACCGCTTATCTACCTGAGCTACGGTACCCTGGGGGGGGCGGACGTCGACCTGATCAAGCGCATCATCGACCTGCTGGGCAAGCAGTCCTACCGGGTCCTTGTGAACGTCGGCGAATACCTGGATCAGTACGACCAGGCATCCCTCCCTGCGAATGTACACATCAGCAACTGGTACCCCCAGGTCGCCGTACTGCCCCATGTCGACGTGTTCATACAGCACGGTGGCAACAACAGCTTCAACGAGAGCCTGTACCACGGTATCCCGCCGCTCGTCATGCCCTTTGTCTGGGACGGTCACGACAATGCGCAGCGCGTGAACGATACTCATCACGGCATCGGTATGCACCGCTACCATTGGCGGGACGAGGAACTCCTCGAGAACATCCGGATCCTGTTGACCGAAGAGAAGCTACGCGAAAACGTGAGGAAGACCGGCGAGTACATGCGCTCGCAGGATGGCAAGGAGAAGGCCGCCGCTGCCATCGACGAATTTCTCCAACGATGAACGAGGTAAGCCAATGTCCGAAGCCAAGCTTCTCCAAGATCCGCTGACGCTGTCGCGGGAGGAAATGACCGACTGGGGCGATGTTGCGGTGCCAATCGGCGAGCCCGTCTCCCACGAGTGCGGCGTGCTGCTGTTTCGCCGAGAGGACAGATCCTCCGAGATGGGCCTGTGGGAATGCACGCCGGGCACCTGGCGCTGCGACGTGGAGAAAGACGAATTCTGTTATTTCCTCTCCGGGGAGGCCGTCTACCGGCCGGATGACGGCAGTGAATTCGTGGTCCGTGAAGGAATCGCGGCTGCTTTCCCGGCGGGCTGGAAGGGCACCTGCGAAGTGAAGCAGACCGTAAGAAAAGTCTACATGGTGCGATAGCAAGCGAGGCGCAGGTGATCCGATGTCCGACTTCGACCCCGGGATAGCGCAGTGTTTCAGCGCCAATCGCTACTTCGCCGTCGACGGCGAGGAATTCGAGGTGGCAAACCCCTCGACGCTGGAGACGGTCGGCAAGCGGGGCGTGCCGAACAGAGCCCAGCTTGAAAAGATCCTCGCAGAAGCGCGCAGTGCCCAGCGCGCCTGGGCGAAAACGGACCCGAAAACGCGGGCGGCGATGCTCCACGCGGTCGCCCATTCCATGCGCCACGAACTGCACCACGAGGTTGCGCGGCTGATGACCCTCGAGGTCGGCAAGCCGCTGCCCGAGGCCTTCGGCGAGCTCGCAAACATCGCGCCCATCTTCCAGTACTTCGCCGAGCTGGCACGGGACGACGCCGGCAGCATCGCCGGTGCAATCCAGCCGGGTCTCCTGCAGTTCAAGCGCTACGACCCCTGTGGGGTCAGCGCGCACATCGTTCCCTACAACTACCCGATCCTGATCATGGCTTTCACCGTAGCCGCCTCGCTGGCGGCGGGAAATGCGGTGGTCATCAAGCCATCGGAAGTCAGCACGCTCTGCACGCTACGCTTCATGCAGCACTTTGCAGCGCTACCTGTCGGCGTTGTCAGCTGTATTCCCGGCGACGGGGCAACCGGAGCGACCCTGGTGGAGTCGGAACACGTGGATGTCGTCGCATTTACCGGCTCTGCGGAAACAGCGAGAACCGTCGCAATCAAATGCGCGGAGCGCATGATTCCGTCTGTAATCGAAGGCGGCGGCAACGATCCGATGGTGGTCAGCAGCCATGGCAATCTCGATTACGCAGCCGCCGCTGCGACCTGCGCGGCGTTCCACCTCTCCGGCCAGATCTGCACATCGACTGAGCGGATTTATGTGTTGGAAAGCGTATACGACGAGTTTGTGGACAGGTTCGTCGAACGCGTCAAGGCACTGCGTATCGGCGATGGCCTGGGCCGCCACGAAATCGGCCCCATGGCTACCGAGAAATCCCGCGAGCGGCTGGCGAAGCTTGTCGTGGAGGCGTGTGAGGCGGGTGCTCGCCTTGCCTGCGGTGGCCGCATACCACCAGATCAACCGGTTGGCTGGTATTACGAGCCGACCGTCTTGTTGGACGCGACGCCCGAAATGCCCATCATGAAGACCGAGATCTTCGGCCCCGCCGTGGCCCTATGCAAGGCAGCCAGCTTCGAAGAGGCGCTCGATCTCTGCAACGCGTCCCGCTACGGCCTGGGGGCGACGGTCCTCACGAGTAACCTCCAGGAGGCGATGCGGGCTTCGGAAGAGCTGGAAAGTGGCATGGTCTGGATCAACAACCCCCTCGTCGACAACGACGCGCTGCCCTTCGGCGGACGCAAGCGTTCCGGGCTGGGACGCGAGCTGGGGCCAGAAGGCCTCAACGTGTTTCGCAACGTCAAATACGTGACCCTTGACCCCTCACAGGCAGTCCAGGAATGGTGGTATCCGTATAACGACGCGGTGTTCGATGTCTAGGCGGACTCCCTTTCTCCCTGGGGCAGATGGCAACGGGCGCTAGCGAACCCCAGCAGCTGCAGAGCGTGCTCGCTAGCTACGGCTTTCAAGAGGCGACGGTCGAGGAAATCACGGCGGGCCTGATCAACAGGACCCTGCTCGTCACCACCGCGTGCCGGGATCGCTACATATTGCAGCGGCTCCACCCTGCGCTCCCCGACGCCGTCTCCCGAAACATCGAGCGGGTAAGCCGGCAACTGCTGGCCTCCGGCCTGCAGTCGCCGGAGCTGGTCCGCACGCTCGATGGCGATACGGAGGCAAGCATCGGCGGTGCGCGATGGCGGACCTTGAGCTACGTCGACGGTTTCAGTCAGACAGCTTTTCTGCATCCCGCTGACGCGTATCACGCCGGGCGCCTCGTCGCCCGGTTCCATCGCGCCCTGGCGAGGCAGCCGGACGGCTTCGAACATCACGACATGAAGCTGCTGGACCTGGATTTCCACCTGGCACGGCTGCTTGCCTGCGAAAAGGCACTTGTCACCCACCGGCGGCGCCGTGCGCTCTTACCGCTCGTCGACACGCTCGGGGACGCGGCGAGTCGACTGCCGCCACTGCCGGCGCTGCCCACGCGAACCTGTCACGGCGATCTAAAGATATCCAATATCCTGTTCCGGCGCGAAGACCGGGTCGCCACATGTCTTATAGACCTCGATACGGTCGGGCAGGGTCTACTCCCGCTCGAGCTGGGTGACGCCATGCGGTCCTGGTGCAACCTGGCCGCAGAGGACAACGCGGTAGCGCACTTCAGTGACGAGCTTTTCCGAAACGCCGTGCTGGGCTATGCCTCCGCGGCCAGTGGTTTTCTCGACGAGGCGGAGGGCGATTCCCTGGTGGCCGGGATCGCGCGGGCCTGCCTGACCCTGGCGGTGCGCTTCTGTGTGGACGCGATCCGTGAGGATTATTTCGCGTGGGACGCCACGCGCTTCCCCAGTCACAGCGAGCATTCACAGCGGCGTGCCGAGTCCCAGTTCGCGCTCTACGCGGCCGTGCATGACCAGCGTCAACGGCTGACGGATATCGCAGGCGCTGCCTTGAACAGCGGCGAGAATACACAGGCGGTAACCGGTCTGCCTTTCCTTGGCTAGACTCCGATTCTGAAAGGCGCCCTGCACCCTCCCGTCTCTCTAACCATCGCGGCCATGCGCTATGCTTCGGGCATGCACACGAATCGTGAGTCCGGGGCGAAGGAACCATGCAGCGCTTCCTCGGCACGCTCCTGATTATCGCCGGCGCCGGGCTTGGCGCCTGGTCACTCCTCGTCGGCGGGAGCTTCGTGGGACTCCTGCTGATGGGTTTTATCGGCACGGGCGGCCGCGAGGCGGGCGACCAGCTCGCCGTCATGGCTCTGCTGACGGTGGCGGGGGTGGGCGCCGGCTATGGGCTGCTTCGGCTGGGGCGCCGGCTGGCTCCACCGCGGCCGAAGTGATCAGTACACCCCGGCCCATTTTGCCAGCAGCTGGCTGATAACGCTCAGCGTGGTCACGACCACGAGCAGGAGGACGAGGAGCCGCAGCGGCTTGAAGGGCTTGCGTTCGACGGAGTTGACGCCCTGTTGCAGGAATTCGTCGACCTTGGCCTGGTCTTCCGGCTTCAGGCGCGGGCTATTGTCGTCCACGGGGTCGCGATCCTGTTCGTGCTTGCTGTCGTCCATGGCCACATTGTAGCGCCACTGGCCATCGCCCGCCCGGTAGGCGAGCGCCGATTCGCCTAGACTTGAGAGCATGACCGGTCGACGTCTTCCAGCCAGCGCCGTTTTCCTGGCCACCTGCCTCTGCTTCGCGGCACCCGGCAGCGCCCGCGAAATCAACAGCTATGCCATCCTCAACGAGGATGCCACCCTACGGATCGCGGGCCAGACCGTGCGCCTCTACGGGATCCACATCCCGCGCACCGACCGCACCTGCCGCACGTCGCGACGGCCCGTGGTCTGCGGGTCGCAGGCGGCGCTGGCCCTGGATTTCCGCATCGACGGCTTCGTGCGCTGCGTGCTCGGCGAGCGCCTGCAGGACGGCACGGTACCCGGGCGCTGCCGCGTCGACGCCAGCACCTTCGACGAAGGCGAGGACCTCGCCGCCTACCTGCTGGAGCGCGGCTGGGCGGTCGCGCTGCCCGATGCACCCATCGCCTACCAGACCCTGGAGAAGATCGCGCGTTCCCGGGGGGTTGGCGTCTGGGGCTTTGCGGGCTACCTACCCTAGCGGAAAATCCGGCCCCGGGGCGGCGCCCGGGGCCGTTCAACGGCCTAGAGGGCAAATAGCGCCTCCGGCATGGCCATCAGGTTGTCCGCGCCGGACTGCAGGGCCGCCCGGTGCGCGTCGGCGCGGGGCAGCAGGCGCTGGAAGTAGAAGCGCGCGGTGTGCAGCTTGGCCTCGTAAAAGTCCTTGTCGCCTTCACCGGCAGCCAGCTTTGCCTGCGCGACCACCGCCATGCGGGCCCAGAAGTAGCCGAGGGTCACGTAGCCGGCGTACATCAGGTAATCCACCGCGGCAGCGCCCGCTTCGTCGGCATTGGCCATGGCCTTCTCGCCCACGGCGAGGGAGAGCGTGAGCCACTCGTCCTTGTAGCGGCCCAGCGGGTCCATGAATTCCACCACGGGCTCGTCGTCGTGCGCAGCGATGAACTCGCCCACCTGGTCCGTGAAGGCCGTGAGCAGCTTGCCGCCGGAGCCGAGCACCTTGCGGCCGAGCAGGTCGAGCGCCTGGATGCCCGTGGTGCCCTCGTAGAGCATGGCGATGCGCGCGTCGCGCACGATCTGCTCCATGCCCCACTCGCGAATGAAGCCGTGACCGCCGAAGATCTGCACGCCGTGGTTGGCCGCCTCGAAGCCGGCCTCGGTCACGAAGGCCTTGGCGATCGGGGTGAGCAGGGCCATCAGGTCGTCGGCCTGCTTCGCCCGCTCCTCGTCACCCCGGTCGACCACGTCGCCGAGCATGGCGAGGTAGTAGAGCATGGCGCGGCTGCCCTCGGCGATGGCCTTCTGGGTCAGCAGCATGCGGCGCACGTCCGGGTGCACGATGATCGGGTCCGCCGGTCCGTCCGGGTTCTTCGGCCCGGACAGGCTGCGCATCGCCAGGCGCTCCCGGGCATAGGCGAGAGCACCCTGGTAGGACAGCTCGGCGTGGGCCAGGCCCTGGATCGCCGTGCCGATGCGGGCCGTATTCATGAAGGTAAACATGAGGTTGAGGCCGCGGTTGGGCTCACCGATGAGGTAGCCGGTGGCGCCGTCGAAGTTCATGACGCAGGTGGCCGAGGCCTTGATGCCCATCTTTTTCTCGATGGAGGCGCAGTGCACGGCGTTGCGCGCGCCGAGGCTGCCGTCCTCGTTCACGTTGAACTTGGGAACCACGAACAGGGAGATGCCCTTGGTGCCCTCCGGGGCGTCCGGCAGGCGCGCCAGCACGATGTGGACGATGTTCTCGGCCATGTCGTGCTCACCGGCGGAGATGAAGATCTTGGTGCCGGTGATGGCGTAGCTGCCGTCGGCCTGCGGTTCGGCCTTGGTGCGCAGGAGGCCCAGGTCCGAGCCGCACTGGGACTCGGTGAGGCACATGGTGCCCGTCCACTCGCCGGCGACCAGCTTCGGCAGGTACTGCGCCTTCTGCTCGGCGCTGCCGTGGGCCTCGAGGGTCTTGATGCAGCCGTGGGACAGGCCCGGGTACATGAGCCAGGACCAGTTCGCGGTGCCGACCATCTCGTTGATGACGATGCCGAGCATGTTCGGCATGCCCTGGCCGCCGAACTCCGGGTCGGCCGAGAGCGAGGGCCAGCCGTTCTCGACGAACTGCTTGTAGGCCTCCGGGAAGCCGGCCGGCGTCTTCACGCCGTCTTCGGACCAGGTGCAGCCCTCTTCGTCGCCGCTCTGGTTGAGGGGCGACAGCACGCCTTCGGCGAACTTCGCACCTTCCTCGATGATCGCGGCCATCAGGTCCGGCGTGGCCTCTTCGTAGCCGGGCAGGGTCTGGTAGACGGCCCCGGAATCCAGCACCTCGTCGATGACGAAGCGAATATCGCGCAGGGGAGCCTTGTACTCGGGCATGGTGTCTTTCCTCCAACAGGACCGCGGCGAGGCCGCGGGGGTAGCGGGCACGGGGCGGCGGATTGCCACCGGCCGGTGTTCAGCGGTGCATGTGTTCACCGTTTACATGGATCGCTAATATAGTCGATATCCATGGCAGCGGAAGGCGCCCGACGGGTTTTTTCAGACGCGGTTCACAGGCCTGCGAACGGCACGCCGCGCCACCCGGGATCGCGGAAATGACGAAACGCAGGGCGCGCCCCGCGCGCCCGGTGCAGGCAAACTGGTGCCATGGCGAAAGAGTCTCTGGCGAGAGACGCGGCAGTCAGGGCCTGGCGCCGGTCCCGCCGCGCGGGCCGCGATCTCGTCGACGGCCTGTTCCCGCACCACTGTGCTCTCTGTGATCGGCTGAGTCGCCGGCCCCTGGCGCTCTGTGGCGAATGTGAAGGCTTACTTACTTTCAACTTCAACGGGTGCGAGCGCTGCGCGCTGCCGGATACGCCGCCCGGCGGCCCACCCTGCCCCGCCTGCCGCGGCGGCCTCGCCTTCGACCGGGTGCTCGCGCCGCTCAGCTACGACGCCACCCTCGCCGCGCTCGTGGGGCGCTGGAAGTACCGGCGCGACCTCGCGCTGAACGCGCTCTTCGCGGACCTGTGGCTGCGCCATGCGCCGGCGCCGGACCGCCCCGACCGGGTCCTGCCGGTGCCGCTGCACTGGCGCCGCCTGTGGTGGCGGGGCTTCAACCAGGGCGAACGGCTGGCCACGGCCATCGTCCGCATCCATCCGGCACTCGATGGCGTGCCCATCGACCGCCGCCTGCTGCGCCGCCACCGGCCCACGGGCAACCAGGCGGCGCTGGGCCAGCGCGAGCGCCGCGCCAACGTGAGCGGCGCCTTTACTCCCCGGGGGCCCTGTGACAACCTCCATCTCGCCGTGGTCGACGACGTCTGCACCACCGGCGCCACCGCCGACGCCGCGGCCCGCGCCCTGAAGGCCGCAGGGGCGCGGCGGGTAGACCTCTGGTGTATCGCCCGCGCGCCGGCCACGACCCAGCGATGAGAGCGCCATGCCCCGCCGCAAGCGACTGTACGCCCTGTTGCTTTCCCTCTGCCTCCTGGCGCTGCCCGCCGTGGCGGAGCCGCTGCGCGTGGCGGTGGCGGCCAACTTCCGCGCGACCGCCGAGCGGGCGGGCGCCGCCTTCGAGCGCGAGACGGGCACGTCGGTGCTGCTGAGCAGCGCGGCCACGGGCATGCTTTACAACCAGTTGCGCCACGGCGCCCCCTTCGACCTGTTCCTCGCCGCCGACGCCGAGCGGCCGCGGCGCCTCGCCGAAGAAGGGGTCGGCCTCGCCGCGAGCCGGCGCTGCTACGCCCGCGGGCGGCTGGTGCTCCTCGGCGGTCCCCTGGCCGCGCTGGCGACGCCGGGGCAGCGCGTCGCCATCGCCAACCCGACCGTAGCGCCCTACGGCGTCGCCGCCGAGGCAGTGCTCGCACGGCCCCCGTTCGCAGAAATCGAACGACGGCTGCTTCGCGGCGCCAGCGTGCAGCAGGCCTGGCAGTTCCACGCCACCGGCGCGGCAAACCTGGCCCTGGTCGCCCGCTCCCTGGTCGGCGACGGCGAGGCCTCGGCTTCCATTCCGGCGGACTGGCACGCGCCCATCGAGCAGCAGGGCATCGTCGTCGCCGGCGGCCGCGAGGAATCTGCGGGGGCCTTTCTCGCCTGGCTCACCGGGCCCTCCGCCCGCCCCATCCTCGATCGGGATGGCTACGACCCGTGCCCCTGACCGGCGACGAGTGGACGGCGATCCGCCTCACCCTGGCCCTGGCCTCGGTGACCGCCGTGCTGCTGCTACTGCTGGGAACGCCGCTGGCCTGGTGGCTGTCGCGGCGCAGGGGAGAGACCGTGGCCGCCATCGAGGCGATCGTCGCCCTGCCCCTGGTGCTGCCGCCGACGGTGCTCGGCTTCTACCTGCTGCTGCTCTTTGCGCCTGACAGCCCCCTCGGCCGGGGCTGGCAGTGGCTCACCGGCGAGCAGCTGGCCTTCAGCTTTCCCGCGCTCGTGATCGGCTCGGTCATCTATTCCCTGCCCTTCGTGGTACAGCCCCTGCAGCACGCGTTCCAGCGCATTCCCGGCGAGCTGCTCGAGGCCGCCGCCACCCTCGGCGCCGGTCCCCGGGACCGTTTCGCCAGCGTGGTGCTGCCGCTTACCCGGCGCAGCTTTCTCACCGCCGGTGCCCTCGGCTTCGCGCACACGGTCGGCGAGTTCGGCGTGGTCCTGATGATCGGCGGCAACATACCCGGGGAGACGCGCGTGGTGTCCATCGCGCTCTTCGACCAGGTGGAGTCGCTGCAGCTGGCGAGCGCGCACCGCCTCGCCGGCGGGCTCGTGGTCTGCTCCCTGCTGCTCCTTTTCCTTATCTACCGGGGCGGCGGCCTGCGCCCCTGGCGCCTCGGCCGATGAACGGGCTCAGCTTCGATCTCGCCTGGACGGCACCCGACAGCGGCTTCCGCCTCGCCTGTGCCGCCGAACTCCCCGCGCGCGGCGTCACCGCCGTCTACGGCCCCTCCGGGGCCGGCAAGTCCACGCTGCTGCACTGCATCGCCGGCCTGCGCCGGGGCGACCCGGGCTCGCGCATCGCCTTCGCCGGCGAGACCTGGCAAACAGGCGGCAGCTGCCTGCCCGCCCACCGGCGGCGGGCCGCGGTGGTCTTCCAGGATGCGCGGCTGTTTCCCCAGCTCAGCGTCGCCGGCAACCTCGCCTATGCCCGGCGCCGTGCCGCACCCGGCGGGCCGGAAGCGGCGGCCGTGAGCGCGGCCCTGGGCATCGAGGCGCTGCTGCCGCGCCGGCCGGACACGCTCTCTGCCGGGCAGAAGCAGCGCGTGGCCATCGCCCGCGCCCTGCTCGCCAATCCGCGGCTGCTGCTCCTGGACGAACCGCTGGCCAACCTCGACGGCGAGGCCCGGCGCGAGTGCCTCGCGGCCCTGCAGGCGGCCCTCGGCGAGCTGGCGATCCCGCTGCTCTACGTCAGCCACAGCATCGAGGAGATCACCGGCATCGCTGACGAGCTCCTGGTTCTCGCCGACGGCGCTCTCCTTACCCGCGGCCCCCTCCTCGACCTCGCCGGCCGCCTCGACTCGCCCCTCGCCGACGAGCCCGACGCGGCCGCCATCGTCGAGGTGACGGTGGCCGGCACGGAAGACGCCTACGGCCTCACCCGCCTCACCCTCGCCGGCGAGCCGCTCTGGGTCACCGCAGAGGCGGTGACCCCGGGGCAGCGCCGGCGGCTGCGCATCCCGGCGCGGGACGTGTCCGTGTGCCGCACGCGACCGACCGACACCAGCATCCTCAACCTGCTGCCCGTAACCCTCGAGGCGCTGCGACCCGCCGGGGAAAGCCACTGCCTGCTGCAGCTGGCCATCGATGGCCAGCGGCTACTCGCCCGCATTACCCGCAAGTCCGCCGACGCGCTCGCCCTGGCCCCCGGCGATTCCCTCTACGCCCAGATCAAGAGCACGGCCCTTGCCGGAGACAGCCTTTGAGCAACCACCCCTACGACCAGCTGGGTCCGGACACGGTCATCGACGCCGTGGAGGCCGCCGGCTACCTGAGCGACGCCCGGCTCCTCGCCCTCAACAGCTACGAGAACCGCGTCTACCAGGTCGGCATCGAGGACGGCGAACCGCTTATCGCCAAGTTCTACCGCCCCGGCCGCTGGACGGACGAACAGATCCTCGAGGAGCACGCCTTCGCCGCGGAGCTCGCGGAGGCGGAAATCCCGGTCATCGCGCCCCTGCGCGGCGCCGACGGCCGCACGCTCTTCGAGCACGCCGGCTTCCGCGTCGCCCTGTTCCCGCGCCGCGGCGGCTATCCCCCGGAACTCGACGACCCGGACGCCCTCCTCGTCCTCGGCCGCACGCTGGGCCGCATCCACCGCGTGGGCGCCGCACGGCCCTTTGAGCACCGCCCAGCCATGGACCCGAAGGACATGCTCGACGACAACCGGGTCTTCCTCCTCGAGCATTTCATCCCCCGCGACCTCAAGCCCGCCTACGAGAGCCTCACCGCCGACCTCGCCGGCCGCATCGCGCCACTCTGGGCCGAGATCACCCCCGCCGACTGCCAGCGCCTGCACGGCGACTGCCACGGCGGCAACATCCTATGGCGCGACGATAACGCCCATTTCGTGGACCTCGACGACTGCATGACCGGGCCGGCGGTCCAGGACCTGTGGATGTTCCTCTCCGGCGAGCGTCTGCAGCGCGAGGCGTTCCTGTCGGAGCTGATCGCCGGTTACGAGGAGTTCATGGATTTCGACCCCCGGCAGCTGCGCTGGATCGAGACCCTGCGTACGCTCCGCCTGATCCGCTACGCCGGCTGGCTCGCCCGCCGCTGGGACGACCCCGCCTTCCCCCACAGCTTCCCCTGGTTCAACACGGACCGCTACTGGGCCGACCACGTGCTCGAACTCCGCGAGCAGCTGGCGGCGATGGATGAGGAGCCGTTGCGGTTGCTCTGATTGAACTTCGGCTCGGTGCTTCGGTGGTTGGGGGGTTGGTGCTTCGGTGGTTGGGGGCTGGTGCTTCGTAGTCCGGCGCTGGAGGGTGAGGTATACCCTGCCGGGACCGCAAAAGCGCCATCCATGGCAGCTCGACAGCGGACATCCATGTCCGCTGACGCCCCGGCAGGGTATACCTCACCCTCCAGCACCTGCCGTGTAGCCACACATTGAGCGCCGACTTACCTGGCGCATTAAGCACCGGCAATTACGTCCGGTGGCGGGGGTAGCAAAAACGTCAGGCGGCGGGGGCTGGGATTTACTGTCCCGGGACGTCGAAGGCCATGGATGGCCTTCGTCGAGCTGCCATGGATGGCGCTTTTGCGGTCCCGGGACAGTAAATCCCAGGCCCCGACGCCGAACTACGAAGCGCCCCCGGCGTCGACTACGAAGTACCCCAAGCGCCAGCTAGCGCTTAACCACAGACCGCGGATAGACCATCGACAACAGCCACCGCCAGAAAGAATTCCCCGAGAGCACCTCCCGATCCACCGCATCGAAGAAGCTTTCCATGCCCTCCGGGTCGGCAAAATAATCGAGGCGGGTGGTCATCGGGCGCTCCGGGTCGAGTTCACGGACCACGCGGGCGGGGTTGCCGGCGACGACGACGTTGGGGGGGACGTCTTTGGTGACCACCGCGCGGGCGGCGACCACCGAGTTGTCGCCCACCGTGACGCCCTTGAGGACCGTGGCGTGGTCGCCGAGCCAGCAGTTGCGGCCGATGTGCACCGGGGTGGGGGTTTCGGCGCGGGCGGTGCGGTCGTAGAGCGTGTGCCAGTCCGAGTCCGTGACGTAGGCGCCGTTGGCGAGCATCGTGCCGTCGCCGATGGTGATCTCGTCCGAGGCCGAGAGGCGGCTGCCGGGGCTCATGAGGACGCAGTCGCCGATCTCGATGCGGCCCAACCCCTGCTCGCGGCCCCAGACGCCAATCTCGACGCGGGCACCGGGTTCACCGATGGCGGTGAAACTGCGGCCGATGCGGATATTGTTGCCCGAGATGTGCACGTACCAGGGTTTCATGAGGTTGGCGTGCGGGCCGAGACCGGCGCAGCGCGGGCGCAGGAAATAGTCCGTGTACGCGTCGCGCAGGCGCAGGTAGAGCTTTTTCAGCCAGTAGGGGCGCAGGTCCTCGTGCATCGCTTGGGGGCCTTGGTTTGGGGCCATAGGTGCCAGCGATTATGATCGCAGGGCCGCGCAGCAGCGGCAATCACGGGGGCAGAACAAGCGCGGCGGAGTGAGGGCAGCGTGGGCCATGACGGGTAACTCCAGGCAGGTAGAAAGCAACCAGGCGGGGCCGCACCGGGCACTCGGGCCGCTGGTCGCGCGGCACCTGCGCGAGCCCTGGCGCAAGCCGGTCGCGGCGCACAACCGGCCGGCCCTGGACGCACTCGCGGCGCAGCGTGCGGTGGACCCGCGGCCGCTGGTGCTCGACAGCTTCTGCGGCACCGGGGCCAGTACCCGGGCGCTCGCCGAGCGGCACCCGGACTGCCTCGTGGTGGGCATCGACAAGTCCGCGGCGCGGCTGGCAAAGCACGGCGAGGCGGGCGACGGTTACCTGCTCCTGCAGGCGGACTGCGAGGCCGTGTGGCAGGTGCTGGCGGGGGAAGGTGTGCGGCTGGCGGCACACTACCTGCTCTACGCGAACCCCTGGCCGAAGGCCGCGCAGCTGAAGCGCCGGGTTCACGGCCACCCGGCCTTCCCGCTGCTGCTCGAGCTCGGCGGTGCGCTCGAGCTGCGCAGCAACTGGCGTCTCTATGTCGAGGAATTCGGCATCGCACTGCACCTGGCGGGCGTGCCCTCGGCGATCAGCGCGGTGCCCGCCGGCGAGCCCCTCACGCGTTTCGAAGCCAAGTACCGGGCCAGCGGCCACCCCCTCTGGCGCTGCCGGGCGCGGCTGTGACTCGTACGGTGAATGCGCTACCCTCTGACGCCGACCCGGAGGTTTAGCCATGGCCAAGACAGCCCAGGATCGCAGCCGGCTCGATCCGGTGTGGCAGCAGATCCTCGAGGAAACCGCGTCGCACGCGGCGGAAGAGCCCATGCTCGCCAGCTACCTGCACGCCACCATCCTCAACCATCGCTCCATCGAGAGCGCCCTCAGCTTTCACCTCGCCAACCAGCTCGACAGCCCCGCGCTGTCGTCGCTACTGTTGCGGGACGTGGTGCTCGAGGCCTTCGCCGCTGACCCGGCGATTCTCGATGCGGTGCGCGCGGACCTCTGCGCCGTGGTGGACCGGGACTCCGCCTGCTGCGAGCTGTACATCCCCTTCCTTTACTACAAGGGCTTTCACGCCCTCGAGGCGCACCGGGTGTCGCACTGGCTTTGGCAGCAGGGCCGGCGCTCGCTGGCGCTGCTGATCCAGAACCGCATGAGCTCGAAGTTCGGCGTGGACATCCACCCGGCGGCCCGCCTGGGCCGCGGCATCATGCTGGACCATGCCACCGGCCTGGTCATCGGTGAAACCGCGGTGGTCGGCAACAACGTGTCGATCCTGCAGTCGGTCACCCTGGGCGGCACCGGCAAGGAGGATGGGGACCGGCACCCGAAGATCGGCGACGGCGTCCTGATCAGCGCCGGAGCGAAGATCCTCGGCAACATCACCGTCGGCGAGGGCGCCAAGGTCGGTGCCGGCAGCGTGGTGCTGCAGCCGGTGGCGCCGCACACGACCGTGGCCGGCGTGCCGGCGAAGGTGGTGGGGCGGCCGGGCTCGGACCAGCCGGCTCTCGAGATGGATCACGGCTGGCCCTGCAGCGAGGGCTGACGGGGCCGGCGCGCGGCAGGCTCAGTCGTTCTTGTGGTACTGGGGCGAAAGCTCCACCACGGCGTCGGCAAAGGCGGTCACGTGGTCCGGGTTCACGCCGGGCGTGATGCCGTGGCCGAGGTTGAAGACATGGCCGCTGCCGTGGCCGAAGCCCTCGAGGATCGAGGCCACCTCTTCGCGAATCCGCGCCGGGGACGCAAACAGCATGGACGGGTCCATATTGCCCTGCAGCGCAACCTTGTCGCCCACCGCGGCGCGAGCCGTGGCGATGTCCGTCGTCCAGTCGATGCCGACCGCGTCGGCACCGCTCTCGGCGATGGCCGGCAGCCACTGGCCGCCGCCCTTGGTGAAGAGGATGCAGGGCACCTTGCGGCCGTCCGCCTCTTTCGGCAGGCGGGCGACGATGCGCTGCATGTACTTGAGGGAGAACTCCTTGTAGCCCGCGGCGGAGAGCGCGCCACCCCAGGTGTCGAAGATCTGCACCGCCTGGGCGCCCGCTTCGATCTGCGCCGTGAGGTAGTCCGCAACCGCGTCGGCGAGGATGGTGAGCAGCTGGTGCATGAGCTCCGGCTGGTCGTAGGCCATGCCCTTCACCCGGGCGAAGTCCTTGGACGAGCCGCCCTCCACCATGTAGGTGGCAAGGGTCCACGGGCTGCCTGAGAAACCGATGAGCGGCACGCTGCCGTTCAGCTCGCGGCGGATCGTCCGCACCGCGTCCATGACGTAGCCAAGGTCGTCCTCGGCCTTGATGGGCTTGAGGCCCTCGATGTCCGCCTCGCTGCGCACGGTCTTCTTGAAGCGCGGCCCCTCGCCGGTCTCGAAGTAGAGGCCGAGACCCAGGGCGTCCGGCACCGTGAGAATGTCCGAGAAGAGGATGGCTGCGTCCATGGGGTAGCGGCGCAGCGGCTGCAGGGTGACCTCGCAGGCGAGCTCGGCGTTCTTGCACAGGTCCATGAAGGACCCCGCCTGCTCCCGGGTGGCACGGTACTCCGGCAGGTAGCGGCCCGCCTGGCGCATCATCCACAGGGGGGTGCGGTCCACGGGCTGGCGCGTCAGCGCGCGCAGGAAACGGTCGTTCTTCAGTTCACTCATGGGTCGTGCCTTGTCCTTAAGATTGCCCGATGGCCGGCGCGCCGGCGCGCCGGCGCTGCTCACACCTCGAGATAGTCGAGGATGCCCTCGGCCGCCTGGCGGCCCTCCCAGATCGCGGTGACCACGAGGTCCGAGCCGCGGACCATGTCGCCGCCGGCGAACACCTTGGGGTTGGTGGTCTGGAACTTGTACTGCTGGTGCTCGGGCGCCACCACGCCCTGCCAGTCGTTGGTGTCGACGCCGACCTTCGGAAACCAGTCTGCGGGGCTCGGCTGGAAACC
Organism: Pseudohaliea sp.; assembly: GCF_040217025.1. GTDB lineage: Bacteria > Pseudomonadota > Gammaproteobacteria > Pseudomonadales > Halieaceae > Pseudohaliea. Next base: position 222,274 of record NZ_JAVJOA010000004.1, read on the forward strand.
GAAGGCGATGATCACCGCGTCGGCCTCCAGCACGTGCTCGCTGCCGGGGATCGGCTGCGGGCGGCGACGCCCGTCGGCGTCCGCTTCGCCCAGCTCCGTCTTCACCAGCTTCACGCCGCCCGCTTCGCCGAAGTACTCCACGACTTCGAGCGGCTGGCGGTTGAAGAGGAAAGTGACGCCCTCGTCGCGGGCGTTCTTCACCTCGCGGCGAGAGCCCGGCATGTTCTCCTCGTCCCTGCGGTAGGCGCAGGTCACGTCGGCCGCGCCCTGGCGCACGGCGGTGCGCACGCAGTCCATGGCCGTGTCGCCGCCGCCGAGCACCACCACGCGCTTGCCGCGCAGGTTCACGTACTCGCCGTCGGCCTGGTCGAAGCCCAGGTTGTTGTTCACATTGCCGATGAGGTAGGACAGCGCCTTGTGGACACCCGGCAGGTTCTCTCCGGGGAAGGCGCCCTGCATGGCCTTGTAGGTGCCCATGCCGAGGAAGACCGCGTCGAAGTCGGCGAGGAGATCATCGATCTCCACGTCCTTACCCACCTCCATGTTGAGGCGGAACTCGATGCCCATCTCCTCGAAGATCTCCCGGCGGCGCATCATGACCTGCTTCTCGAGCTTGAACTCGGGAATGCCGAAGGTCAGCAGGCCGCCGATTTCCGGGTAGCGGTCATAGACCACGGCCTTCACCCCGGCGCGGGTGAGCACGTCGGCACAGCCGAGGCCCGCGGGGCCGGCGCCGATGATCGCGACGCGCTTGCCCGTGGGTACGACCTGCGACAGGTCCGGCCGCCAGCCCATGGCGAGGGCAGTGTCCGTGATGTACTTCTCGCTCGAGCCGATGGTCACCGCGCCGAAACCGTCGTTCAAGGTGCAGGCGCCCTCGCAGAGGCGGTCCTGGGGACAGACACGGCCGCAGACTTCCGGCAGCGTGTTGGTCTGGTGCGACAGCTCGGCGGCCTCGAACAGGTTGCCCTCGGCCACCAGCTTCAGCCAGTTGGGGATGAAGTTGTGCACCGGGCACTTCCACTCGCAGTACGGGTTGCCGCACTCCAGGCAGCGGTCCGCCTGCTCCTCGACCTGTGCCTTGGTATAGGGGTCGTAGATCTCGACGTACTCGGTCTTGCGCGTCGTCATGGACCGCTTGTCCGGGTCGTGCCGACCGACATCGATGAACTGGAAATTGTTGCTGACGCGTCCACTCATGGGATTACCTCCTGCCCGCGCGGCCTCAGTCGGTCTCGCGCAGGCGCGTGAGCAGCTGGTCGAGATCTGCCGCCTTCGGCTTGACCAGCCAGAACTTGCCGACGAAATCCTCGAAGTTCTCGAACACCTCCGCGCCCCACTCCGAGCCCGTCTCCTCGACGAACTCGGCGATGATGGCGCGCAGGTGGGTACGGTGGGCCTCCATGTACTCGGAGCTCACCCGGTGGATTTCGACCAGCTCGCTATTGTACTTGTCGATGAAGCGGCGCTCTAAGTCCAGCACGTAGGCGAAACCGCCGGTCATGCCGGCGCCGAAGTTGACCCCGGTGTCGCCGAGCACGGTGATACAGCCGCCGGTCATGTACTCGCAGCAGTGGTCGCCGGTACCCTCGACGACGGCATGGGCCCCGGAGTTGCGCACGCCGAAGCGCTCGCCGGCGATGCCCGCGGCAAACAGCTTGCCGCCGGTCGCGCCGTAGAGGCAGGTGTTGCCGACGATCACCGCCTCCCGGGAGCGGAACTCGGACCCGGCCGGCGGGTACACGACCAGCTTGCCGCCGGCCATACCCTTGCCCACGTAATCGTTGCAGTCGCCCTCGAGGTACATGTGCAGCCCGCCGGCGTTCCAGACGCCGAAGCTCTGACCGGCGGTACCGGTGAGACGCAGAGTGATCGGGGCCGCCTCCATGCCCGCGTTGCCGTGGCGGCGGGCGATCTCGCCGGAGAGGCGGGCACCGATGGAGCGGTCGCAGTTGGTCACGGTGAAGTGGAACTCGCCGCCCGCCAGGGCCTCAATGGCCGGCAGCGTGGCGGCGACCATCGCTTCCGCCTTCTCGCCGCGGTCGAAGGGCCGGTTCGCCGCGACCTGGCAGAACTGCGGCTGGTCGGCACTGTCCTCGTCCTTGTGCAGGATCGGTGACAGGTCCAGGCGCTTGTGCTTGTCGGTGCTTCCCGGGAGCACGCGCAGGAGATCGGTGCGGCCGATGAGCTCCTCGAGGGAGCCGACACCGAGGCGGGCCAGCCACTCGCGTACCTCCGTGGCGACGAAGGTGAAGAAGTTCACCACCATCTCCACGGTGCCGTTGAAGTGGTCGTCGCGCAGGCGTTCGTTCTGCGTGGCGACGCCCGTGGCGCAGTTGTTCAGGTGACAGATGCGCAGGTACTTGCAGCCCAGGGCAACCATGGGCGCGGTGCCGAAGCCGAAGCTCTCGGCGCCGAGGATGGCCGCCTTGATCACGTCGAGACCGGTCTTCAGGCCGCCGTCCGCCTGCAGGCGGATATTGCCGCGCAGGCGGTTGCCGCGCAGAGTCTGCTGCACCTCGGCAAGGCCCAGTTCCCAGGGCGAACCGGCGTAGCGGATGGAGGTCAGCGGGCTCGCCGCGGTGCCGCCGTCGTAGCCGGAGATGGTGATCAGGTCCGCGTAGGCCTTGGCCACGCCGGCGGCCACCGTGCCCACGCCGGGCTCGGACACCAGCTTCACGGAGACCAGCGCCTCCGGGTTGACCTGCTTAAGGTCGAAGATGAGCTGCGCCAGGTCCTCGATGGAGTAGATGTCGTGGTGCGGCGGCGGCGAGATCAGCGTGACCCCGGGCACGGAGTAGCGCAAGCGGGCGATGAGCCTGTTCACCTTGCCGCCCGGGAGCTGGCCACCCTCGCCGGGCTTGGCGCCCTGGGCGATCTTGATCTGCAGCACCTCGGCGTTGACCAGGTAGTGCGGCGTGACCCCGAAACGGCCGGAGGCGATCTGCTTGATCTTGGACACGCGCTCGGTGCCGAAGCGGGCCGGATCCTCGCCGCCCTCGCCGGAGTTCGAGCGCGCACCGATGCGGTTCATGGCCGCGGCGAGCGCCTCGTGGGCCTCGGGGCTCAGCGCCCCGAGGGACATGCCGGCGGAGTCGAAGCGCTTGAGGATGTTTTCCAGCGGCTCGATCGCATCGAGAGCCAGCGGCTGGTCGGCGCACACCGGTTCGAGCAGGTCGCGGATCGTCGCCACCGGGCGCTCGTTCACCAGCGTCGCATAGCGCTGGTAGACCGCGTAGTCGCCGCTCGCCACCGCCTGCTGCAGCGTCGTCACCACGTCGGGATTGAACGCGTGGTACTCCTGGCCATGCACGTACTTGAGCAGGCCGCCCTGTTGGATCGGCTTGCGCTCGCGCCAGGCATCCAGTGCCAGCCGATGCTGGTCCGACTCCAGCTCGGCGAAGCCCGCGCCGGCGATCCGCGACGTGACGCCACAGAAGCAGCGGTCGACGACGTCCGGCCCGAGACCAATGGCCTCGAAGAGCTGGGCGCCGCGGTAGGAGCTCACCGCCGAGATACCCATCTTGCTCATGATCTTGAGCAGGCCCTTGTTGATGCCCTTGCGGTAGTTCTTGAAGCACACGCCCGGGTCGCCGAGGAGTTCGCCGGAGCGCATCAGGTCCTCGAGCACGCTGTAGGCGAGGTAGGGATACACGGCGGTCGCACCGAAGCCGATCAGGCAGGCGATCTGGTGGGAATCGCGGGCGCTGGCGGTCTCGACGACAATGTTCGCGTCACAGCGCAGGCCCTCGGCGATGAGGTGATGGTGTACCGCGCCCGTGGCCAGCAGGCTGTGGATGGGCAGCCGGTCCGGGGCGATGGCCCGGTCCGAGAGCACCAGGATGGTCACGCCCTCCTCCCGCACCAGCCGCGCGCACTCCGCCACCATGGCGTCGATGGCCTCGGCCAGGGTGTGCTCCGAGGGATGGTAGGTGCAGTCCACGTCCCGCGGCGAGAAGCCCTCGCGCTTCAGGTTGATGAGCGTGTTGAACTTGCCCTGGGACAGCACCGGCGAGGTGAGGATGACCCGGTCCGCGTGCTCGGGACCCTGGGAGAAGATGTTCTTCTCACCGCCGAGGTCCGTCTCGAGCGACATGACGATGGCCTCGCGCAGCGGGTCGATGGGCGGGTTGGTGACCTGCGCGAACTGCTGCCGGAAGTAGTCGTAGAGTGAGCGCGGCCCCGCGGAAAGCACCGCCATGGGCGTGTCGTCGCCCATGGAGCCGACGGCCTCGTTGCCCGTCTCGGCGAGCGGGCTCAGCACCTGCTCGCGCTCCTCGAAGCTCACCTGGAACATCTTCATGTACGCGTTCATGCGCTCGGGCTCGATGCCCGGGGTGACCTCCGGGTCGAAGCTGCCGACGATGCGCTCGGCGTTCTCTTTCAGCCAGCGCTTGTAGGGTTTGCTGGCCTTCAGGCGGTTGTCGATCTCCTCACTCTGCAGCAGCTCGCCGGTGTGCGTATCGACCATGAGAATCTGCCCCGGGCCGACCCGGCCCTTGGCGATGACATCCTCACTGCGGTACTCGTGCGTGCCGACCTCCGAGGCCAGCGTGATGAAGCCGTCCTTGGTGCGCACCCAGCGCGCCGGGCGCAGGCCGTTGCGGTCGAGCAGGCAGACCGCGTAGCGGCCGTCCGTGAGCACGATGCCCGCCGGGCCGTCCCAGGGCTCCATGTGCATGGAGTGGTACTCGTAGAAGCCCTTCAGGTCCGGATCGATGGATTCGATGTTCTGCCAGGCCGGCGGGATCAGCATACGCAGCGCCCGGGGCATGTCGACGCCACCGGTGAGCAGCACGTCGAGCATGTTGTCCAGGCTCGAGGAGTCCGAGCCGGTGCGGTTCACGATCGGCGCAATCTCGCGGATGTTCGGCAGCCGTTCCGACTCGAACAGCGCCGTGCGCGCCTCGGCCCAGTTGCGGTTGCCCTGGATGGTGTTGATCTCACCGTTGTGCGCGAGCAGCCGGAACGGCTGGGCCAGGGGCCAGCGCGGCAGCGTGTTGGTGGAGAAGCGCTGGTGGAAGACGCAGATCGCCGTCGCCAGGCGCTCGTCGCCCAGGTCCGGGTAGAAGCGCGGCAGGTCCACCGGCATGACCAGGCCCTTGTAGCTGAGTACCCGGCCGGAGAGGCTGCAGATGTAGAAGTCCTCGTCGCCCTCGTTGGCGATCTCCGCCTTGCGCCTGGCGACGAAGAGCTTCGTGGAGAGCTCGGCCTCGGTGCACTCGCCGCCATCGAAAAAGACCTGCTCGATACGCGGCAGCGACGCCAGGGCGATCTCGCCGCAGACGCTCGGGTCCGTCGGCACGGCCCGCCAGCCGAGCACGGGGAGGCCCTGGTCCTCGAGGGCACCCTGCATGGCGGCGCGGGCCGCATCGGCGCGGGCCTCATCGGCGGCCAGGAAGACCATGCCGACGGCGAAGTTCGCGGGCAGCTCGACGCCGAGGTCTTCGCGCGCCACGGCGGCCATGAAGTCCCTGGGCATCTGCATGAGCAGGCCGCAGCCGTCACCTGTCTTGCCGTCCGCCGCGATGCCGCCGCGGTGGGTCATGCAGGTGAGGGACTCGATGGCTGACTGCAGCAGGCGATGGCTCGCATCACCGGCCGTGTGTGCGATCAACCCGAAACCGCAATTGTCACGGAACTCCTCAGGTCGATACAGGCCTGCTCTCATAAGATTCCCAAAAAATAAGATAAATCAGCTGGTTACCGCGGCAGTCGCCTCGCCACGGCGAAGCTGGGCAGGGCGGGGATCGGCAATTCTACACAGATGGGAGGGGGCGAACAAACCACCCCGGGGTGGTCCTAAATGGCCACGGCACCGCCGAGGAGGGCATCGATTTCCTGCCCGTCAACGTCGCCCACGACTACCGCGTGACCGATCTCCCGCAACAGGACGACCCGCAGGCGACCGTCGACAACTTTCTTGTCCCGGGCCATGAGCGCGAGAAAGCGCTCCGCGTCCATGTCCGCCGGCGGCACCACCGGCAGGCCGGCGCGGCGCAGCAGGGCGATGAGCCTGTCCACCTCTGCCGCGGGCACCCAGCCCCGGGACGCGGACAAGCGCAGGGCGAGCACCATGCCGGCGGCCACCGCCTCGCCATGGAGCCAGCTGCCGTAGCCCTGCGCGGTCTCGATGGCGTGGCCGAAGGTGTGGCCGAGGTTGAGAATCGCGCGGACACCGCCCTCGCGCTCGTCCTCCGCCACCACCGCAGCCTTGGTCGCGCAGCTGCGCTCGATGGCCTCCGCGAGCACGGCCTCTTCCCGCGCAAGCAGCGCCGCCAGGTGCTCGTCGAGCCAGCGGTAAAAGCCGGCATCGCGGATCAGGCCGTACTTGATCACCTCGGCGAGGCCCGCCGCGAACTCACGGTCCGACAGCGTCTGCAGCACCTGCAGGTCGATGAGCACCGCCGCCGGCTGGTGGAAAGCGCCGATCATGTTCTTGCCCAGCGGGTGGTTGACGCCGGTCTTGCCGCCGACGGAGGAATCGACCTGGGCCAGGAGCGTCGTCGGCACCTGCAGCAATGCCGCACCGCGCTGGTAGCAGGCGGCGGCAAAGCCGGTAAGGTCGCCGACCACGCCGCCGCCGAGCGCGATGAAGGTCGTCGTGCGATGGTGTCCGTCGGCGAGCGCCCGGTCGAGGATGGTCTCAAAGCTCTCGAGGGTCTTGTGCGCCTCGCCGTCGGGCAGGATTACCTCGGTGACCGCCACCGGCGAGTCCAGCGCATCGCGGAGCCGGCCGAGGTAGAGCGGTGCCACCTTGTCGTTGGACACGATCACCACCTGGCGTCCGGCGAGGTGCCGGGCGAGGAGTGTCGGGTCGCCGAGCAGGTCTCGGCCGATATAGATGGGATAGCTGCGCTCGCCGAGGTCGACGTGCAGCATGTGCATGATCAGCGCCATGGCGCAGGTCCTGTCAGCTGTCGGTAGCGGCGCGCAGGGAGGCCAGCACGCGCTGGGCAACAGTCTTGGGGCTGCTCGAATCGGTGTCAATCACCAGGTCCGCCACCGAGCGGTAGAGCGGGTCGCGCTCGGCAAACAGGCGTCGCAGCGTGCCTTCCGGGTCGGCCGTCTGCAGCAGGGGCCGGTTGCGGTCCTTTCGCGTGCGGCGAAGCTGCTCCTCGAGAGTCGTGCACAGGTAAATGACGAAGCCCCGCTCGGAAAGCACCTGCCGGTTGGCGGGCCGCAGCACCGCGCCGCCGCCCGTCGCCAGCACCGTGTCGTCCCAGGTGGTCATCTCAGCGATCACGGCCTCTTCGCGGTCGCGAAAGCCCGCCTCGCCCTCGACGTCAAAGATCCAGGGAATGTCCGCCCCGGTCCGGGCCTCGATCTCCGCGTCGGTATCGGCGAAGCCGAGGCCGAGGGAGCGGGCCAGCTGGCGGCCGATCGTGGTCTTGCCGGCCCCCATGGGGCCGACCAGGAAGACCCTGCGCAGATCGGGCACGGCCTGCCGGGGACCCCGCTAGTCGAGGAGCGTATCGGCGAGGATGCGCGGCGTAATGAAGATCAGCGTCTCGGTCTTCGTCGTCTGCCGCGCTTCGTTGCGGAACAGCGCACCCACGTAGGGAATATCGCCGAAGAACGGCACCTTGTTGACCGTCTCCACCAGCTCCGTGCGGAACACCCCGCCGAGGACCACGGTCTCGCCGTTGCCCACCAGCACCTGGGTGGTCAGCTCCGTGGTGTCGATGGCGGGGATGAGGCCGCCCTGCCCGCTGGGCACGAGGTCGCCCACGGAATCCTGGGTGATCACCAGGTCGAGGAGAATGCGATCGTCCGGGGTGATGTTGGGCGTCACGTCCAGGGACAGCACCGCCTCCTTGAACTGCACCGCCGTGGCGCCGGAGGCCGCGGCCTGCTGGAAGGGAATCTCCGTACCGGACTTGATGTTCGCCTGCTGCTTGTCGCCGGTAATCACCTTCGGCTGCGACACCACTTCGCCCTTGCCCGCCGACTCAAGGGCGTTGAGCTCGGCGGTGAGGAAGAGGTCCTCGGAGGTGAAGCCCACGGCAAAGCCGCTGGTCGCACTGCCGACGCCGAGATCCACCATGAGCGCGCCCGGGTAGGACAGGTTTGGCTGGGTGCCGTTGATGACCGAGTTGTTCAGGTTCACGGCGTTGGCACTGTCGCCGGTGATGGACAGGATGTTGCCATCGGCGTCGGGGTCGAGGTACCCGCCGCCCCACTGGATGCCGAGTTCCTTCTCGAGGTCGGACTGGGCGATGACGATGCGCGACTCGATCATGACCTGGCGGATCGGGATGTCGACCTTGTCGATGAGGTCGCGCATCTCCGCCAGCTTGGAGGAGGTCTCGGTAACGATCAGCGAGTTGGTGCGCGGGTCCACGATCACCGAGCCCCGGGAGGAGATCAGCGAGCCGCCTTCCTCGGAGCCGGCCTGGAACAGCTGCACCATCTCCGCGGCCTTGGCGTAGCGGATACGGATGAACTCCGAGCGCAGCGGCGCCAGCTCGGCGATCTGCTTGTTGGCCTCGATCTCCTGGCGCTCGCGCTCGGCGATCTCCGCCGCCGGCGCCACCAGCAGTACGTTGCCCACCTGGCGCTTGTCCAGCCCTTTGGTCTTGAGCACGAGCTCCAGGGCCTGGTCCCAGGGCACGTTCTTGAGGCGCAGGGTGATGCGGCCGGAAACCGTGTCGGAGGCGACGAGGTTCAGCTCCGTGAAGTCGGCGATGAGCTGCAGCACCGCGCGCACCTCGATGTCCTGGAAGTTCAGGGAGATGCGCTCGCCGACGTAGGCGAACTCGCTGCGGCGCTCTTCCACCTCGGCCTCGGTGAGGGGCTTCACGGCGACCACGTACTGGTCATCTGCCTGGTAGGCGAGGTAGTCGAAATCCCCGGTGGTCTTCAGGGTCAGGGTGGCACCGCGCTCGGTGGTGCCCACATCCACGGAGACGACGGGAGTGGCGAAATCCGTGACGTCATAGTTGCGCATGAGCCGCTCGGGCACGTCCGTGTCGATGAACTCGACCTTCACGTCGCCGCGCTCGCTGAACACGTTCACGTCCACAGAGGGGTCAGACAGCTCGAGCATCAGCCGGCCCTCGCCGTCGGGGCCGCGCTGGAACTGCAGGTCCTCGATACGCGAGACGACCTCCATCACATCCTCCACCGCTGACTTGACGCGGTTCGGATCGGAGCTGCGCTTGTAGTACTGGCCCTCGGAATCCTGGCCGACGGTGAGGTAGAGACTGTTGCCGTCGACGCGGGTCTCGTACGGCACCAGCTTGACCAGGTTGAGCACCAGCCGCGTGCGCTCGCTGGCCTCGAGGACGAGGACCTCGGTGGCATTGCCGTAGGGCAGGCTGAAACGCTTGCGCTCGAGACGGCTGGCGGTATCGGGAAAATCGATGGCGATCCGCGCCGGCTTCTCGATCGTGTAGGACTGGAGCTCCGCCGGCGGCGGGCCATCGAAGTCGAGGCGCACCTCGAACTTGCTTCCGGGCCGGGAGCTGAACTCGATATCGGTGACCGCGTGGGTCGCCGCGGCGGCCGCCGCGAGGTCCACCAGGGTCGCCACGCCGGCGAGCAGCAGCGCCAGCGCGAGCCGTCCCCCTGAGCGTTCTTGTCTCTGTGCCATGATGCCAGCTCCCCGTTTTGTCCTGCTCTTCCCCATGGCCGTCATTGTGGTAATCATCTACAAGCCACTCAGTTCGATGGTGCGCGGCCGCTCGACCCAGCCTTCACTGGTGCCGTCGCTGACGATCTCTACCACGGCCAGGTAGGTATCGGTCAGCTCAACGATCTTGCCGTGGTCGCGGCCGAGGAAATTGCCCTCGGTCACCCGGTGGATGCCGCCATCGGGATCCCGCACCAGGGCCCATTCCCTGCCGCCCCGGGCCAGCGTGCCCACCATCGACAGCGAATCGAAGGTGAACTGCTCGAGAAACTCCTTCGGCCGCTCCGTGTCGGGCTTGATCGCGTTCTTGCCGGCGAGCCGGGCAATGTCGCGCACGGCGATGGGCCGGTCGAAGGGGCTGCGCATGCGGGTGGCGCTGTAGGCGAAGGGCTCGTAGGCCTTGAAAGTCGGGATCGGCGCGATGACGCCGCCGGGCCGGGCCTTCTTCTCGGCCATGAACTGGTCGAGGTCGGAAAAATCCTTGCCACCACAGGCACCCAGGGCGAGGGCGAGGGCGAGGGCGGCGAGAACGCGGGCACGCTTCAACATTGCTAGCTGTCCCCGTCCTTGTAGCGGTAGGTCTTGGCGGTGATGTTCATCTGCAGCGCGCTTGCGTTGCCACCGCCGCCGGAAATCACGAAGTCGTGCAGCGTCACGATCCTCGGCAGACCGGCCATGCTGCTGATGAAGGCGCCGAGGTCGTGGTAGGAGCCGCTGGCGGAGATGGCGATGGGCAGCTCCACGTAGAACTCCCGGCTGACCTCCTTCTGCAGGTCGATGGAGGCGATCTTGAGGCCGTTCTGGAGCCCCTTGTTGGTGATGTCCTCAAGCAGCCCGGGCACTTCCGTGTCGGAGGGAAGCTGGCTGATCAGCGCGCCGAAGCTCTCCTCCATCTCGATCATCTGCCGGCGGTAGGCATCGAGGTTGGCAACCTGAAAGGCCTTCTTCTCGTATTCCTGCTTGAGCTTGCCTTCCTCGCCCTCGACCCGCGCGAGGTTATTGCGCAGTTCCTCGACATGGTAGTAGTAGCCCGCTGCCACCAGCGCGCCGAAGAGCAGCACGCAGAGGATCGCCTTGACCAGCACCGGCAGCGTGCCGATGTTGTCCATGTTGAGGTCGGAGAGATCGAACTCCCGTAAGGCCCGCAGGGAATCTTCAAGCGCCATCAGCTCAGCCCCCCGTTCCTTGATCTTTGTCGTCCTGCGGCAGGTCCACCATCACCGAGAGGTCGAAGGTGGCGGCCTGCTCCCCGTAGGCCGGTGCCGCTCGAACCGCGTCGAGGTTCGGGTTCTCCAGCCACTCGGAGCCGTCGAGGCGACGCATGAGGCTCGAGACCCGGTTGTTGGACTCGGCCACGCCGGTGATCTGCAGCTTCTTCGCCTGGGCCTGGACCCGGTTGTAGAAGACCCCGTCGGGCACCGTGCGCACGAGCTGGTCGAAGATGCGGACGATAATCGGCCGGTTCCCCTGCAGCTCCTGGATGACACGCATGCGGTCGATGAGCTGGTTGCGCTTGCGCTGCAGGTCGCGGATTTCCGCCACCTGCTTGTCCAGCTCCTTGATGTTCTCCTGCAGGTAGGCGTTGCGGGCCCGCTGGTGATCGATCTGCGCATTGACCACCCGGTCCGCCAGCACCACCAGCAGTACGGCGCCGATCGCCACCAGGCCGAGGATGGTCAGGAACTGGCGCTTCTGTTCTTCGCGGCGGGCATCGCGCCAGGGCGGCAGGTTGATTTGCGCCATCAGTCGAAGCTCCGCAGGGCGAGGCCACAGGCGATCATCATCGCCGGTGCGTCGCTGCCTAAGGCCACGGCGTTCACCCGCGGCGAGATGCTCATCTCGGCGAAGGGGTTGGCCATGGCGGTGGGCGTACCCAACCTTTCCTGGACCAGCTCGACGAGGCCTTCCATGTAGGAGACGCCGCCGGCCATGATGATGAAGTCGACGTCGTTGTACTGGCTGGAGGAGAAGAACAGCTGCAGTGAGCGCGTGACCTGCTGCACGACGGCGTCGCGGAAGGGGTTCAGGAGCTCTTCCTCGTAGTCGTCCGGCAGACCGCCCTGCTTCTTGGCAAGGCCGGCCTCCTCGAGGGGCAGGCCGTAGCGACGCATGATCTCGTCGGTGAGCTGCTTGCCCCCGAAGAGCTGCTCACGGGTGTAGATGGTCTGGCCGTTGGCGAGGACGCTGAGCGTGGTCATGGTGGCGCCGATGTCGACGACGGCGACCACCGCGTTCTCCTCGAGGCCGAGGTTCTCGCGAAGCAGCCCGTAGGCCCGCTCCATGGCATAGGCCTCGACGTCCATCACCTTGGGTTCGAGGCCGGCGTTCTCGATGGCCTCGACGCGGGCGTCGATGGTTTCCCGGCGGCAGGCGGCAAGGAGCACCTCCACCATGCCCTCGCGGCCGGGTACGGTGCCCTGCACCTCGAAATCCAGCGCGACTTCCTCCAGCGGATAGGGAATGTACTGGTCTGCCTCGAGGGTGAGCTGGGTCTCCATCTCCTCCTCGGAGAGGCCCTCGGGCATCTGCACCTGCTTGGTAATGACCGCGGAGCCGGCGACGGCAGCGGCCACCAGCTTGAGCTTACTGCGGGACTGCGCCAGCACGCTGCGGATCGCGTTGGCAACGCCATCGATGTCGCTGATCGCCTTCTCCACCACCGCGTCCTGCGGCAGCGAAGCAACGGCGTAACTCTCCACACGGTAGGAGTCGCCGTTGCGGCTCAGCTCTAGCAGCTTGACCGTGGTGGAACTGATATCCAGCCCCAGCAGCGCCACCTGCTTTCTCTTCCCTAAAATGCCAAGCAAGTCATTTTCCTATATGATTCACAGACTTAGCTATTGTTTGTGTTCTTATACTTCAATATCGGCCGTTAAGCCAGTCTGCTACACAATTTAAACACAAAAAAAGCATACTATTACCACAAGGTAAACCTTTTGCCGTATTCTGCCCGCCCTCCTGACACAGACCCGGAGTTGTCTTGAGTTTGCTGCGCCGACTCCTGCGCCTGGCCGTTCTCGGCGGCCTCGGCCTCGCCTGGCTGCTCGCCGGCGTCTATCTCTACCTGGGCCCCGGGCTGCCGGACGTCGAAACCCTGCGCGACGTGCAGCTGCAGACGCCCATGCGTGTGTACACCGCGGACGGCGAGCTGATCGGCCAGTTCGGCGAACAGAAGCGCAACCCGCTGGCCTACGCCGATATCCCGCCGCAGTTCATCGAGGCGCTGCTCGCCGCCGAGGACGACGGCTTCTTCGAGCACGGCGGCATCGATTTCATGGGGCTGGCCCGGGCGGTAACCGAGCTGGTCATGACCGGCGAGAAGCGCTCCGGCGGCAGCACGCTCACCATGCAGGTGGCGCGCAACTACTTCCTGTCGCTCGAACGCACCTTCCTGCGCAAGTTCAAGGAGATCCTCCTCGCCATCGAGATCGAGCGGCGCCTCGACAAGGAAGAGATCTTCGAGCTGTATTTCAACCGGGTATTCCTGGGCCACCGCGCCTACGGCTTCGAGGCCGCGGCGCAGGTCTACTACGGCCGCAGCATCGGCGAACTCACCCTGGCGCAGCACGCGATGCTCGCGGGCATTCCCAAGGCGCCGTCCCGAGACAACCCGCTCTCCGGCCCGGAGGCCGGCCGCGAGCGGCGCAACTGGATCCTCGGACGCATGCTCAGCCTCGGCTTAATCACCCGCGCCGCCTACGAGGAGGCCGTGCGCGCGCCGGTGACCGCAGACCATCACGGTCCCCAGGCGACCTTCGACGCCCAGTACGTGGCCGAGATGGCCCGCAAGGAGATGCTCGAGCGCTTCGGAAGCGAGGCCTACACAGCGGGTTACGAGGTCTACACCACGCTCCGCGGCGACCTGCAGCGGGTGGCGCAGCGCGCGATCATCGACGGCCTGCTGACCTACGACCGGCGCCATGGCTACCGCGGGCCCGAGCTGGAACTCCCGGTGCCCGGGCCGGTCGCGGCTGCGGGAGATGACGGGGAAGCCGCCGCGCCGGCCGTCGGGGACGACCCGAACGCGCCGCCGGGCGCAACGCCGCTGCCCCGCGAGGCCTGGCTCGCCACGCTCGCCGAGCTGCCGGCGGTCGCCGGCCTCGCACCCGCCGCGGTCACTGCCGTGGAGGCCGACCGGGTGCGTATCCTGCTCGCCGACGGCAGCGAAGACGAGGTGCTCTGGGAAAACGGCCTGCGCCAGGCCCGGCCCTACCTGAGTGAAAACGCCGTCGGCAGCGCGCCGGGCAGCCCGGCGGACGTGCTCGCCGTCGGCGACGTTATCCGCGTCGACCGCCGCGACGATGCCTGGCGCCTGTCGCAGGTGCCGGCCGCCCAGGCCGCGCTGGTCTCCCTGGACCCGGACGACGGCGCCATCATCAGCCTCGTGGGCGGCATCGGTTTCGAGCTCTCCAAGTTCAACCGCGCGACCCAGGCCGAGCGCCAGCCCGGGTCCAACTTCAAGCCCTTCCTCTATGCCGCCGCCCTGGATGCGGGCTTCACGGCGGCGAGCATCATCAACGACGCCCCGATCGTCCTCGAGGATGCGTCCCTGGAAGGTATCTGGCGACCCGAGAACGACGGCGGCAAATTCTACGGTCCGACGCGGCTGCGCTGGGCCCTGACCAAGTCGCGCAACCTGGTGTCGATCCGCCTGCTGCGCCAGCTGGGCGTGAGCCGCCTTATCGACTACGCCGGCCGGCTCGGTTTCGACACCAGCGATTTCGCCCCGGACCTCTCCCTCGCCCTGGGTACGCACGCGATGGCCCCGCTCGAGCTGGCGGCGGCCTACGCGGTACTGGCCAACGGCGGCTACCGGGTAGAGCCCTACCTCATCGCCCGCGTCGATGACAGCGTCGGGGAGACGGTCTGGGCGGCCGATCCCGTGCGGATCTGTCGCGACTGCGAGGGCCGGGAGCTGAGCATGGAGGAGATCCTCGCCGGTGAGAACGCCAACGGCCACCGCCGCGCCGGGCGGGTCATGGACGAGCGGGTGAACTTCATTCTCGACGACATGCTGCAGGATGTGATCACCCGCGGTACCGGGCGCCGCGCCCTGACCCTGAAGCGCAAGGACCTCGCGGGCAAGACGGGGACCACCAATGGCCCCATGGACGCCTGGTTCTCCGGCTACAACCGCGACGTGGTAACGACTACCTGGGTCGGCTTCGACGCCTACACGCCCCTCGGGCGCAGGGAGTTCGGCGGCACGGCCGCGCTACCCATCTGGATAGACTTCATGCGCGAGGCGCTCGCGGACAGCCCGGACCGGGAGCGGCCGGTACCGGCGGGCATCGCCAGCGTGCGCATCGACCCGGAGACCGGGCGCCTTGCCGGCGCCGGCGACAGTGACGCGATCTTCGAGTACTTCAGGGAAGAGTATGTGCCGGCGCCCGGCGAGGGCGGCGGTGAGGACGTGCCCGGCAAGACCGGGACCGACGACCTGATCCGGGATATCTTTTAGCGGCTGGCGTCACCCGCGCAGGCGGGTGAGAAACACGGCGGCGCGGGCGCGCCGCCGCTGAACGGTCCTCAGCGCTTGGCGCCGCGGTTGCCGAAGCGCTTCTTGAAGCGGTCGACGCGGCCGCCGGAGTCGACGATCTTCTGCTTGCCCGTGAAGAACGGGTGGCACTGTGAGCAGACGTCGATGTGGAAGTCCTGCCCCAGGGTCGACCGGGTGGTGATGGTGTTGCCGCAGCTGCACGTTGCCGTGACCGCCTCGTACTTCGGGTGGATATCGCTTTTCATGGCGTTGACTCCTGCCGTTCGACGCCGCCACCCGGTCCCTGCCGGGCACCGCGCCTGTGGGTGCCACTCTCCGGGCCAGAGGGCCCGGGGAAAAAGAGCGCGAATACTACCAGAACGGCGCCCGCGCGCAAGAGGACTGAGGACTGAGGCCGCCGGCCCGCCTCCGGTCGGGCCGCAGGGCAGTGCTAGACTGCGCCGACCACCGCGAGATCGCCCATCGATGCCCGTCATCCTCCGCATCGCCGTGCCCGGCAACCCCCTGCGCCGGTACTTCGACTACCTGCCGCCGGCGGACCTCGACCCGGCCGCGGCAGCCGCGCTCGCGCCAGGCTGCCGGCTCCGGGTGCCCTTCGGACGGCGCAGCGTCGTGGGTTTCCTGGCGGAGGTCGCGGCACAGAGCGACCTGCCCGCCGACAGCCTGCGCCCCGCGGAGGCCCTGCTCGACGAGACGCCGCTGCTGACGGCCGCCGTCACCGCCCTCTGCCGCTGGGCGGCGGCCTATTACCAGCACGCGCCGGGGGAGGTCTTCGCGGCCGCCTTCAGCCAGCGCCTGCGCAGCGGCCGCGCTCCGGCCCGGCACGCCTGGCAGCTCACGGACCGTGGCGCGGGCCTTGCCGACGATGCGCTGGCCCGGGCACCGCGACAGCGCGAGGCTCTCGCCGCCCTGCGCCGCGCGGCACTGCTTGCGGACGACGGGCTCGCCGCCGCCGGCATCCGTCGCGAGGCCCTGCGCGAGCTGGCCCGCAAGGGGCTCGCCGAGCGCTGCGCCCCGGGGCCGCAGCCGGCGCGTGTGCGCGAGCCGGGGCCAGAGCTGGCGCCGGAGCAGGCGGCCGCCGTCGACGCGCTCGGCGCCGACCTGGGCCGCTTCGCCTGCCACCTCCTCGAGGGCGTAACCGGCAGCGGCAAGACGGAGATCTACCTGCGCCTCATCGCCGCCTGCCTCGAACGCGGCGAGCAGGCGCTGCTCCTCGTCCCCGAGATCGGCCTCACCCCCCAGACCCTCGCCCGCTTCGCCGGGCGCTTCGACGCGCCCATGGCCGTGCTCCACTCCGGCCGCGCCGCCGGCGAGCGCAGCGACGACTGGGAGGCGGCGGCCAGCGGCCGCGCCGCCGTGGTCATCGGCACGCGCTCAGCGGTGTTCGTACCGCTGCCGCGCTGCGGCGCGATCATCGTCGACGAGGAGCACGACGCCTCCTACCGGCAGCAGGACGGCTTCCGCTATTCCGCCCGGGACGTGGCCGTGAAGCGGGCCCAGCTCGAGGCCTGCCCGGTACTCCTCGGCAGCGCCACGCCGTCGCTGGAGTCCCTGCACAACGCAGGCAGCAGCCGCTACCGGCACCACCGGCTCACGCGCCGGGCCGCCGGCGCCAGCCTGCCGGCACTCACGCCGGTGGATTTGCGCCGCCAGCCGCTGCGCGCAGGCCTGTCCCCGGCGCTGCTCGCGGCGGTGGAGGAGACCCTGGCACAGGGCGGGCAGGTGCTGCTGTTTCTCAACCGGCGCGGTTACGCGAGCAGCCTGCAGTGCCACGACTGCGGCTGGGTCGCCGGCTGCGACCACTGTGACGTGAGGCTCACGGTGCACCGGCGGCGCAAGCGGCTGCAGTGCCACCATTGCGGCGCCCGCAAACCCCTGCCCGCCGCCTGCCCGGATTGCGGCGGCGGGCAGCTGCTCGCGGGGGGGCTGGGCACGGAGCAGACGGAGGATTTTCTCGCCGCTGCCCTGCCGCACTGGCCACTGCACCGGGTCGACTCGGACGCGATCGACAGCCCCGCCGCCATGGAGGACCTGCTGGCCGAGGTTGGCCGCGGCGAGCCCTGCATTCTTCTCGGCACGCAGATGCTCACCAAGGGACACCACTTCCCGGGCGTGACGCTGGTCGGCGTGGTCGATTGCGACGCCCTGCTCTTCGCCGGGGACTTCCGCGGCGAGGAGCGCCTTGCCCAGCTGCTGACGCAGGTCGCGGGCCGCGCCGGGCGCGCCGGCCGTCCCGGGCGCATGCTCCTGCAGAGCCACTACCCGGATCACCCGCTGCTGCGGGCGATCCTCGAACAGCCCTACGGCGACGTGGCGGCGGCACTGCTTGACCGCCGCGCGGAGGCCGGCCTGCCGCCGCTCGGGCAGCTCGCCCTGGTCCGCGCCGACAGCCCGCGCGCCGGTGAGGGCGAGCGCTTCCTCGCCGCGCTGCGCCGCGGCGCCGAGGCCGTCCTGCCGCCGGGTAGCCGGCTCGTCGGCCCGCTGCCATCGGCGCTGCCGCGCCGGGCGGGGCGCTACCGGGACCAGCTTCTCTGCCTCTGCCCGGACCGGGCCAGCGGCAGCCGCGCGGCCGCTGCCCTCGTTCGTGCCGGCGAGGCACTGCGCGCCCCCGGGGGTCTCAACTGGTTCATCGAGATCGACCCCCTGGAAACGCTCTGAGCCCGCCGCGCAGCTGGCCAGCGGCGGGCAGACGCGCGATAATGCGCGGCTTTCACGGCGCCCCGCCCGGGGCGGCTTCCGCCAACGCAAACGGGCTCCTTTCCCGCATGAATCGCACATGAAAAGCTTGATCGAGCGCCTCCTCGGGGACGCGCTGGCCACGCTGGTTGCCGAGGGCACGCTGCCCGAGGGCACCGCGCCGGCGATCCAGGTGGAGCGCACCCGCGACCCGTCGCACGGCGACCTCGCCAGCAACATCGCCCTCGCCCTCGCCAGGAGCGCCGGCATGAAGCCCCGGGACCTAGCCGGGCGCATCAGCGAGGCGCTGCCCGCCGACCCGGCGGTCGAGCGGACGGAGATTGCGGGCCCGGGCTTCATCAATTTCTTCCTCGCCGCCGACGCCAGCACGGCGGTGGTGGCCGAGGCCCTGCGTGCCGGCGAGCGCTTCGGCGAGTGCGACGAGGGCGCCGGCCGCAAGGTGCAGGTGGAGTTCGTCTCGGCGAACCCCACGGGCCCGCTGCACGTCGGCCACGGCCGCGGCGCGGCCGTCGGCGACAGCCTCTGCCGCCTGCTCCGGGCCACGGGCTGGGAGGTCTCCAGCGAGTTCTACTATAACGATGCCGGCCAGCAGATCGAGAACCTCGCCCGCTCCGTGCAGGCCCGCTGCCGGGGGCAGGCGCCCGGCGATGCCGCCTGGCCCGAGGACGGCTACCGCGGTGACTACATCGTCGAGGTGGCGGAAGCCTACCTGCGCTGCGACAGCGTCGCCGCCGAGGACCGGCAGGTCACCGGGGCCGGCGACCCGGAGGACCTCGCGGCGATCCGCGACTTCGCGGTGGCCTGGCTGCGCCACGAGCAGGACCTGGACCTGAAAGCGTTCGGCGTCGACTTCGACGTCTACTTCCTCGAGTCCTCCCTGTACCGCTCCGGCGAGGTCGACGACGTGGTCGGGCTGCTCGTCGAGGCCGGCAGGACCTACGAGCAGGAAGGCGCCCTGTGGCTGCGCACGACGGACTACGGCGACGACAAGGACCGGGTCATGCGCAAGGCCGACGGCGGCTATACCTACTTCCTGCCGGACGTCGCCTACCACCTGAACAAGTGGCGCCGCGGCTTCACGCGCGTTATCAACGAGCAGGGCGCGGACCACCACAGCACCGTCACCCGCGTGCGCGCCGGCCTGCAGGCGCTGGAGCAGGGCATCCCCGAGGGCTGGCCCGACTACGTGCTGCACCAGATGGTGACGGTCATGCGCGACGGCGCCGAGGTAAA
Organism: Pseudohaliea sp.; assembly: GCF_040217025.1. GTDB lineage: Bacteria > Pseudomonadota > Gammaproteobacteria > Pseudomonadales > Halieaceae > Pseudohaliea. The sequence continues at coordinate 241,338 of NZ_JAVJOA010000004.1, forward strand.
GCTGTCCAAGCGCGCCGGCAGCTACGTCACGCTGCGCGACCTGATCGACGAGGTGGGCCGGGACGCGACACGCTACTTTCTCGCCGCCCGGGCGCCGAGCTCGCAGCTCACCTTCGACATCGACCTGGCCCTGTCGCAGAGCAACGACAACCCGGTCTACTACATCCAGTACGCCCACGCCCGGGTATGCAGCGTGCACCAGCGCCTCGCCGAGGCGGGGCTGGCCTGGGACCGGGAGGCGGCCCTCGCGCAGCTCACGCTGCTCGGCAACGAGGAGGAGCAGGAGCTCCTGCGCTCCCTGGCCCGTTACCCGGAGACGGTGGCGCGGGCCGCCCGCGAGGCCGAGCCCCACGCGGTCGCCAACTACCTGCGCGAGCTCGCCGGCCACTTCCACACCTTCTACAACGCCCACAAGGTCCTCGTCGACGACCCGGCGCTGCGCGACGCGCGTATCGCCCTCGCCGAGGCCGTGCGCCAGGCCATCGCCAACGGCCTCGGCCTGCTCGGGGTCAGCGCGCCGGAGCGCATGTAGATGGCGGGAGGCGGCAGGACGCAGGGTCGTACACCGGGAAAAGGGCGGCGCCAGGGCGCGAGCCGGCGCAGCCCCGCGGCCGGCGGCGAGAGCCGCGGCCGGCTGCTGCGCTGGTACGGCGGCGGCGTCGCCACCGGCGTCCTCGCCAGCTTCCTGGTCTACCTGGCGACACTGCCGGGCGGGCCGGCCACGGAGGCACCCTCTGCAAAGCCGAGCGCAGGGAGCGAGCCAGCGGCGGAGCCCCGCTACGAGTTCTTCGAGGTGCTGCCGCGGCAGACCATCGAGGTCGACGTGGACCCGGCAGAGGTCGCCGCGCAGCGCGGCACCAGCGACAACGCCGTCTACCTGCTCCAGGCCGGCTCCTTCCGCCGCGCCGAGGACGCGGACCAGCGCCGCGCCGAGCTGCTCCTGCTGGGGCTCGAACCCCGCGTGGAGGAGACCAACGGCAGCAACGGCCGCTGGTACCGGGTCCTCCTCGGGCCCTTCCCCTCGCGCTCGCGCATGGCCGCGGCGCGCAGCCTCACGGCCCAGCAGAACATCGACACGCTGCTGATGCGGCGCAGCGCCGAAGGCTGAAGGCCCGCCGCCCTTGAATTGGGGTGCTGCCGGACCCATAGACAGGGGAAACCCCGGCGGAGAACGCTCGTGAAGCAATTCGACGGCACCACCATTCTGTGCGTGCGCCGCGGCGACCGCGTGGTGATCGGTGGCGACGGCCAGGTGTCCATGGGGCACACGATCATGAAAGGCAATGCCCGCAAGGTCCGCCGCCTGTACAAGGACCGCGTCATCGCCGGCTTTGCCGGCGGCACCGCCGATGCCTTCACCCTGTTCGAACTCTTCGAGGGACAGCTCGAGAAACACCAGGGCCAGCTCGTGCGCGCCGCAGTGGCCCTGGCCAAGGCCTGGCGCACGGAGCGCAGCCTGCGCCAGCTCGAGGCGCTGCTCGTCGTCGCCGACCGCGACAGCTCGCTGGTGATTTCCGGCAACGGCGATGTCATCGAGCCCGAGCACGACCTCATCGCCATCGGCTCCGGCGGCAGCTACGCGCAGGCAGCGGCGCTCGCGCTGCTCGAGAACACCGACTTGGACGCGCGCGCCATCACCGAGAAAGCGCTGGCCATCGCCGGCGACATCTGCGTCTACACCAACCACCAGCACAGCTTCGAAGAGCTGGAGACCGGCCACTGACCATGTCCTCCATGACCCCCCGGGAAATCGTCCACGCCCTGGACAAGCACATCATCGGCCAGGACGACGCCAAGCGCGCCGTCGCCATCGCCCTGCGCAACCGCTGGCGCCGCCAGGCCGTCGACGAGGACCTGCGCGGCGAGATCACGCCGAAGAACATCCTCATGATCGGCCCCACCGGCGTCGGCAAGACCGAGATCGCCCGCCGCCTCGCGCGCCTCGCGAACGCGCCGTTCATCAAGGTCGAGGCGACCAAGTTCACGGAAGTCGGCTACGTCGGGCGCGATGTCGAGTCAATCATCCGCGACCTGGTGGAAACGGCCGTCAAGATGGAGCGCGAGGCCGCCGTGCGCCGCGTCCGCCCCCGCGCCGAGGAGGCCGCCGAGGAGCGCATCCTCGACCTGCTCCTGCCCGCGGCCCGCGACGGCGAGGCGGGGTCCGGCGAGAGCACCCGGCAGCTCCTGCGCAAGAAGTTCCGCGAGGGCGAGCTCGACCAGCGCGAGATCGACGTGGAGCTCAGCACTCCGGGACGCAGCGTCGACATCATGACGCCGCCGGGTATGGAGGAGATGACCAGCCAGCTGCAGAGCCTCTTCTCCAACCTGTCGAAGCAGCAGCGCAAGACGCGGCGGCTGACCGTCAAGGCCGCCTTCGAGGCCCTCTGCGAGGAGGAAGCGGCGACGCTGGTCAACGAGGAGGAGATCGTCCAGCGGGCCCGCGAAGCCGCCGAGCAGAACGGCATCGTCTTCGTCGACGAACTGGACAAGGTCTCCAAGCGCGGCGAGACCGCCGGCGCCGACGTGTCCCGGGAAGGCGTGCAGCGCGACCTGCTCCCGCTCATCGAGGGCTGCACCGTGAGTACGAAGCACGGCATGCTGCGCACGGACCACATCCTGTTCATCGCCTCCGGCGCCTTCCACCTGTCCCGGCCGTCGGACCTCATCCCCGAGCTGCAGGGGCGCCTGCCGATCCGCGTCGAGCTGCAGGCGCTGACGCCGGCGGACTTCCGCCGCATCCTCGCCGAGCCCGATGCCTCGCTCACGCGGCAGTACGAGGCCCTGCTCGGCACCGAGGGGCTCAAGGTGCGCTTCACGGACGACGGCCTCGAGCGCATCGCCGAGCTCGCCTGGCAGCTCAACGAGACCACCGAGAACATCGGTGCCCGGCGGCTGCACACGGTCATGGAGCGGCTCCTCGAGGAGGCCTCCTTTACCGCGGCCGACGCCAGCCTGGCCGGCGACGAGCTGGTCGTGAACGCGGCCTACGTCGACGCCCAGCTCTCGGACCTGGCGGCCGACGAGGACCTGTCGCGCTTTATCCTGTAGGAGGCAGGCCATGGCTGCTGACAACGCACCGCGCCCCGAGGGCCTGAAACTCCGCAGGGGCTCCCGCGTGCTGGAGGTGAGCTACCCCGGCGAGACGCCCTTCGCGCTGCCCTTCGAGTACCTACGCGTCTACTCTCCCTCGGCCGAGGTCCGCGGGCACGGCCCGGGCCAGGACACGCTGCAGACAGGCAAGAAGCATGTGCTGGTGGAGACCGTGAAGCCGGTCGGGCACTACGCCGTCCAGCTGGTCTTCGATGACGGCCACGACAGCGGCATCTATGCCTGGGACTACCTGCGCGCCCTCTGCGTGCACCACGAGGCCTGGTGGCAGGACTACCTGGACCGGCTCGCCGCCGCGGGCGCTTCCCGGGACCCGGACACGCAGGTGCTCCACTTCGAGCCCTGACCCCCCGGGACGCCTGACCCGCCCCCGCCATCGCGCTACAATGGCGCCCCTGCCATGCCACGGGGTATACCCCGAGCGGCGCACCCTGGGCGACGCGCGATGAAAGACTCACTATGAAAGAGAAGGACACGACGCACTTCGGCTACCGCGAGGTGGACAAGGACGAGAAGGCCGGGCTGGTCGCCGGTGTCTTCGACTCCGTGGCCTCGCGCTACGACCTCATGAACGACCTGATGTCCGGCGGCATCCACCGGCTCTGGAAGCGCTTCACCATCGAGCTCTCCGGCGTGCGTCCCGGGCACAGTGTCCTCGACATCGCCGGGGGCACCGGCGACCTCGCGGCGAAGTTTTCCAGGATCGTGGGCGAGACCGGGCAGGTCATCCTAGCCGACATCAACTACGCCATGCTCGCGGTGGGCCGGGACAAGCTCCTCGACCACGGCCTGTCGCAGAACCTCGAGTTCGTCCAGGCCGATGCCCAGTGCCTGCCCTTCCCCGACGACAGCTTCGACTGCATCACCATCGCCTTCGGCCTGCGCAACGTCACCGACAAGGACCTGGCGCTGCGAGCCATGCTGCGCGTGCTCAAGCCCGGCGGCCGGCTGCTCGTGCTGGAGTTTTCCAAGCCGAAGAACCCGCTGCTGTCCAGGGCCTATGACGCCTACTCGTTCAGCGTGCTGCCGGTCATGGGGCGTCTCGTTGCCGGCGACAGCGACAGCTACCGCTACCTCGCCGAGTCGATCCGCGTGCACCCGGACCAGGAGACGCTCAAGGCCATGATGGAAGACGCGGGCTTCGCACGGGTCGAGTACCACGACATGACCGGCGGCGTGGTCGCGCTGCACCGCGGCGTCAAGGCCTAGGGCCGTCGTCGAGCCATGATCGTCAGCCCGACCCTGCACACGGCCGCCATCGCCGCGCTGGAGCGGGCCGTGAACGGCGCCCTGGCGCTGTCCCCGCACAGCCGCCGCGAGCTCGCGGCGCTCGCGGGCCGGGTAATCGCCATCGACTGCACGGCGCCGCCGTTCAGCGTCTACCTCCTGCCCACCGCCGAAGGCGACCTCGGCCTGCGCGGGGTCCACGAGGGACCCGTGGACACCCGGGTGCGCGGCAGTGGCAGCGCCTTCGCCGAGCTCGCCGGCTCTGCGGACCCGGCGGCGACGCTGGTGAACGGGGAGCTGTCTCTCGAGGGCAACAGCGCGCCGCTCACGGAGCTCTCGCGCATCGTCGCCGATCTCGATGTCGACTGGGAGGCGCCCCTGGTGGACACGCTCGGCGACGTCGCCGGTCACCAGCTCGCCGGGGCCCTGCGCGGCCTGTTCAGCTTCGGCCGGGACGCGGGCCGCAGCCTGGCCCGACAGCTGGACGAGTTCGTCCACGAGGAGGCAAGGCTCACCCCGCCGCGGGCGGAGCTGGAGGACTTCTACAGCGAGGTGCAGGCCCTGGGCCTCGCCGTCGACCGCCTGGGCGCCCGCCTGGAGCGGGCCCGCGCCCGGCTGGCGCGCCTGGGCGAAGACTGACCATGTCGCGCCTGGCGCGCCTCGCGCAGATCCTGCGGGTGGCCGGCCGCCACCGCCTCGATGAACTGCTGCCGGACGGCAGCCTGCCGGCGCCGCTGCGCCTGGCGCTGCGACTGAACCCCTGGCGGCTGCAGGCACCCCCGGAGCGGCCCCGGGCCGAGCGGCTGCGGCTGGCGCTCGAGGAGCTCGGGCCGGTCTTCATCAAGTTCGGCCAGACCCTGTCCACGCGCCGCGACCTCCTGCCCGTGGACATCGCCGACGAGCTGGCGCGGCTGCAGGACCGGGTGCCGCCGTTCCCCGCGGCCGAGTCCCGGGCCATCATCGAGCGCGAGCTCGGCGACAGCGTGGGCCGGCTCTTCGCCAGCTTCGAGGAGGCGCCCATGGCCTCCGCCTCCGTGGCACAAGTGCATGCCGCCACGTTGCACGACGGCCGCGAGGTGGTGGTCAAGGTCGTGCGACCGGGCATCGAGGCGGTGATCCGCCAGGACATCGCGCTCCTGTTCACGCTCGCCCGCCTCGCCGCCCGCTACCTGCCCGACGGCCGTCGCCTGCGCCCGGTGGAGGTCGTCGCCGACTACGAGCACGTGATCCTCGACGAGCTGGACCTCGGCCGCGAGGCGGCCAACACCTCCCAGCTGCGGCGCAACTTCGCCGACAGCAAGCTGGTCTACGTGCCCGAAGTGCACTGGGACTACACCCGGCGCAAGGTTTTCACCATGGAGCGGATTCACGGCATCCCGGTGACCGACCTCGCGGCCCTGCGCGCCGCCGGCACGGACCTCAAGGTGCTCGGCGAGCGCGGCGTGGAGATTTTCTTCACCCAGGTTTTCCGCGACAGCTTCTTTCACGCCGATATGCACCCGGGCAACATCTTCGTCGACGCCTCGGACCCGGCGGACCCGCGCTACATCGCCATCGACTGCGCAATCATCGGCAGCCTGAGCGACTCGGACCAGTACTACCTCGCCCGCAACCTCCTCGGCATCTTCCGCCGCGACTACCACGAGGTGGCGCAGCTCCACGTGGAGTGCGGCTGGGTGCCGCCCGATACCCGGGTGCAGGACTTCGAGCAGGCCATGCGCGCCGTCTGCGAACCGGTCTTCGAGCGGCCCATCGCCGAGATCTCCTTCGGCCAGCTGCTGGTCTACCTGTTCCGCACCGCGGCCCGCTTCGACATGGAAGTCCAGCCCTCGCTGGTCCTCCTGCAGAAGACCCTGCTCAACATCGAGGGACTCGGCCGCCAGCTCTACCCGGCGCTAAACCTCTGGGATACGGCGCAGCCCTTCCTCGAGAAGTGGGTGCAGGACCGTTACTCGCCGCAGAGCATGCTCAAGCGCATCCAGCACCACGCACCGGGCTGGCTGGAGCAGCTGCCGCGGGTACCGGACGTGGTGCTCGAGAACCTGCGCGAAGCCCGCGACAGCGAGGCGCGACTGCAGGCGGAGCTGGCCCGCCAGGCACGCCGGCGGGACGAGGCCCGGCGCGGCGAGCGGCGCCGGCTTCTCGCCGCGGCGGTCTGCGGCCTGGCTGCCGTGGCGCTGCTGCCCGGCGTCCGCGCCGGCCTGGCGGCGGTGCCGCTTCCCAGCCTGCTTCTCGGCGCTCTGGCGCTGGCCCTCGCCTGGCCCCGCCGGGCGCAGCCCTGAGCTGCCTGTGGGACAGCCCTGAGCCATCTGTGAGGCAGCCCTGAGCGGTCTGTGAGACAATCCTGCGCCCGCAAGCGGCCATGGAAAGCCCATGAACGACGACCTGATGAGCGCGATCAGCTGGAACGAGGACGGGCTGATCCCGGCCATCGCCCAGGACGCGGCCAGCGGGCAGGTGCTCATGCTGGCCTGGATGAACCGCGAGGCCCTGGCCGCGACGGTGGCCGAGGGGCGCGCCGTGTACTGGTCCCGCTCCCGCCAGCGCCTCTGGCGCAAGGGCGAGGAATCGGGCAACGTACAGAAGCTCAGGGGCCTGCGCCTGGACTGCGATGGCGACACGCTGCTGCTCGCCGTGGAACAGGTCGGCGGCATCGCCTGTCACACCGGCAGGGCACACTGTTTCTACCGCCTGCTCGAGGACGGCAACTGGACCGTCACCGAAGCGGTCAAGCGCGACCCGGCCAGCCTGTACGGGAGCGTGCAGGGAGGCGAGCATGAGTGACGACATCCTGGTCCGCCTCGGCGCGATCATCGCGGAGCGCCGGCAGGCCTCCCCGGAGGAGTCCTACGTTGCCCGCCTGCAGGCCGCGGGGCTGAACAAGATCCTCGAGAAAGTCGGCGAGGAGGCTACGGAGGTCATCATCGCCGCAAAGGACGCCGACACGGGCCCCGACAGGGACGCGGGGCGCGAGGCACTGGTGGGCGAGGTGGCGGATCTCTGGTTCCACTGCCTGGTCATGCTGGAACAGGCCGGCACCGGGCCGGAGGCGGTACTGGCCCGGCTCGAGGAACGCTTCGGCCTCTCGGGGCTGGCGGAAAAGGCGGCACGCGAGCGTTCACACTAGGACGCTCACAACAGTAAGAGGAAGACACCATGGGACTCGGCGGCATCAGCATCTGGCAGCTCCTGATCATTCTCGCGATCGTGATCATGCTGTTCGGCACCAAGCGCCTGCGCGGCCTCGGCAGCGACCTGGGCGGTGCCATCAAGGGCTTCAAGAAGAGCATGCAGGACGAAGACACGGCGACCGGCAGCGCGGGCGATGAACCCGACGCGGATACGCACGCGTCGGAAGAGCGCACGAAAAACGGCGACAAGCCGGCGCAGGAAGACGACGACCAGCGCCACGCCTGACCTGACGACCCATGTTCGATATCGGTTTCGCCGAGCTGCTGCTCATCGCCGTGGTCGGGCTGCTGGTGATCGGCCCGGAGCGGCTGCCCGGCGCCATCCGCACCGGCAGCGCCTGGCTGAACCGGCTGCGCCGCGGTTTCAACGAACTCAAGCACGAGGTGCAGCGGGAGCTGCACAACGACGGCGTCATGGAAGAGCTGCGCAAGACGTCCGAGAGCGTGCGCAAGGAGACCGAGCGCTGGCGCGACGACCTTACCGGCAGCGGCGAGGCAGGGACGCCGGATAAAGCCGGGGACAAGGCAAAAGGGAGAGCGGGGGAAAAGGCCGGGGAGACGGCACAGGACAGCACCCCGTTGCGACACGGCGAAGGCGGCGCCGGGGAGGCGCCCGGCGACGCTGCGGCCGAAGCCGACCGGCCGGACCCGGCCCCGCGCGACGACGGGGAGCAGCGGTGACCGACGATCCGAACGACAGCGCCATGCCGCTGGTCGCACACCTCACCGAACTGCGCGACCGCCTGCTCCGGGCCATTCTCGCCGTGCTGGTGGTGTTCATCTGCCTGTTCCCCTTTGCGAACGACATCTACACCTTCGTGTCGCAGCCGCTGCGCGCCCTGCTCCCCCCGGGAACGAGCATGATCGCCACGGAAGTGGCCTCGCCCTTCCTCACGCCGTTCAAGCTGACCCTGTTCACGGCGCTGTTCCTCGCCATTCCCTACGTGCTCTACCAGGCCTGGGGCTTCATCGCCCCGGGCATGTACCGGCACGAGAAGCGGCTGGCCTTCCCGCTGCTCGCCTCCAGCATCCTGCTTTTCTACTGCGGCGCGGCCTTCGCCTATTTCGTGGTGTTCCCGCTGATCTTCGCCTTCTTCACCAGCGTCGGTCCCGAGGACATCGCGATCATGACCGACATCAATCGCTACCTCGACTTCGTGCTCAAGCTCTTCTTCGCCTTCGGTATCGCCTTCGAGATCCCCATCGCCGCGGTGCTGATGATCTGGGCCGGCGTCACCACACCGGAGGCCCTCGCCCGCAAGCGGCCGTACATCATCGTCGGCTGCTTCGTCTTCGGCATGCTGCTCACGCCCCCGGATATCATCTCCCAGTCCCTGCTTGCGCTGCCCATGTGGCTGCTGTTCGAGGCGGGGGTGGTCGCCGGACGCCTGCTCGTGCGCGAGCGCGGTCCGGCCGACGATTGAGCCCGCTGGCCTGCGGCGGGCACGGCGCCTACACTAGCCGGCGATACCGCCAGGAAACGCCCGCATGAAGCGCGTTCCAGCCTGCCTGCTCACCTGCCTGGTCTCCTGCCTTCTAGCGGGCGCTATTGCGGCCCAGGAGACGGCCCCCGCCGGGACCTCCGTGCGCGAGGTCCTCGCAGCGGAGGAGCAGGCCGCGAAGCTGCTCGAAGAGAAAAGCGAAAAACTGGCCCGCGACGGCGAAAGCACACCCCTCGGCGCGATGGTCAAGCTGCGCGACGCGGTGCAGGCGAGCAACTGGGAGGCCGCCGGCGCGTTCCTCGACACCCGCTACCTGCCGGAGCCGGCGGCCTCCATGGAGCCCGCGGTGCTCGCCCGGCAACTGGTCTACGCCTGGGCACAGCAGAACCTCGTCGACCTCTCGCGCCTCTCGGACCAGCCGGAGGGGAACCGCGAAGACGGCCTCCCCAGCTACCGCGAGCTGATCGGCACCGTGCACCTGCCCGGGAAAGACGTGCCGGTCTACCTGCAGCGCGTTCCCGGACCCGGGGACAGCCGGGTCTGGCGAATCTCGAACGCGACCGTGGCACAGGTGCCGGCCATCTGGGAGGAACTCGGCTACCATCCGCTGGCGATACGCCTCGGCGACTTCCTGCCGCATTTCCGCTTCCTCGGCATGGAGAACTGGCAGGTGATCGGCGCACTCGTCGCCTTCCTCGTTGCCTGGCCCGTCGCCGCGCTCGCCGCCGGCCTCCTGTCCCTGGCGACGCGGCGGCTGCTGAAAGATGCCGGCCGCCCCCTGGCACGGTTCTTCCGGGTGCCGGTGCGCTTCTTCCTGTTCCTGCTGCTGGCCCGGGCCCTGATCATCGAGTACCTCGGCCTGTCCATGACCGCGCGCATCTACGTGCAGTCCTCGGGCGTCGACTTCGTTGCCTGGGGCGTGCTGATCCTGGGTGCCATCACCCTGCTCCGGGATTTCCAGGTCCGCCGCCTCGAGCGATCCGGGCGACCGCAGTTCGTGCCCCTGATGCGTCCCTTCGCGCTGATGGTGAAGATCCTGGTCGTGGTGATCATCGGCCTGCTCTGGGCGCAGGAAGCCGGCTACAACATGTCCACCGTCCTCGCCGGCCTCGGTGTCGGCTCCCTGGCCGTGGCGCTCGCCGCGCAGAAAACGCTGGAAAACGTTATCGGCGCGCTCATGCTGTACACCGCTCGCCCGGTCAACCCCGGCGACCTCTGCCGCTTCGGTAAGGTCGTCGGCACCGTGGAGGAAATCGGACTGCGCTCCACGGTCATCCGCACCCTGGACCGGTCCCTCATGGTCATCCCCAATGCCATGTTCTCCGCGGTCGAGATCGAGAACATCTCGGCCCGCGACCGCATCCGCTACTACCGTCACCTGCACGTCCTCGCCGGCAGCGCCGACCAGTTCCGGGTGCTGCTGACGGAGCTCCGGCGCCTGCTCCTGGCGCACCCGCGGCTGCAGCAGGAAAGCGTTTCCGTCCGCCTCGAACGGCTCGAGGGCGCCGCGGCGGTGGTGCGCATCGACGCGCGGGTGGATACGCGGGATTACCAGGACTTCCTCGCCGTCGCCGAGGACCTGAACCTGCGCATGCTCGAGCTCGTCGCCGGTGCCGGGCTGTCGCTCACCGCACCCGGCCAGTACGTCGCCGTGGACCGGCACCGGCAGGGCTCGCCGGAGGGCCGGTCCGACGCCGAGACCCGGCTCGCCAGCTGGCGCGAGGAGGACCGCTGGCCCTTCCCCGACCTCGGCGACGACGAGAAGGAACGGCTCCGGGGCTCCCTCGACTACCCGGCGCGCGGGCCGGCCTGATGGCAGCGCGCCGCCTCGGGCCGCTGCTCGCGGTCGCCCGCTTCCTAGCCCCCTACCGCTGGCGCCTGGCGGCCGCGGCGGCGGCCCTGCTGGTGACCGCCGGGGCGACCCTCGCCCTCGGGCGCGGCATCCAGTTCCTCATCGACCGCGGCATCGCCGGCGGCACCAGCGCCGATCTCGGCCGCGCGGTGGGTCTGATCCTGCTCATCAGCACGCTGATCGCCGCCGGCACCTTCATCCGCTTCTACCTCGTGTCCTGGCTCGGGGAGCGGGTCAGCGCCGACCTGCGCCTCGCGGTGTTCAACAACCTCGTGCGCCTGCACCCGGCCTACTTCGAGGAGAACCGGGCGGGGGAGATCCTGTCGCGGCTGACCGCCGATACCACGCTGCTGCAGACCATCATCGGCTCCTCCCTGAGCATGGCGCTGCGCAATGCCCTCACGCTCACCGGCGCCCTGGTGCTGATGTTCATCACCAACCTCGGGCTCAGCCTGATCATTGCGGCCACGGTGCCCCTCGTCCTGCTGCCCATTCTCATCTTCGGGCGGCGGGTGCGGCGCCTGTCCAGCGAGAGCCAGGACAGCATCGCCAGCGTCGGCAGCTACGCGGGAGAGATCTTCCAGAACATCAAGGTGGTGCAGAGCTTCAACCGCGAAGCCCACGAGTCGGACGCGTTCCGGCACGAGGTGGAGCGCGCCTTCGCCATCGCCCGGCGCCGGGTGCGCCAGCGGGCCATCCTCGTCGGCGCGGCGATCCTGCTGCTCTTCGGCGGGCTGGCGGCGATGATCTGGTCCGGCGGCCAGGACGTGATCGCCGGGCGCATGAGCGGCGGCGAGCTCGCGGCTTTCGCCTTCTACGCGATCATGGTGGGCACCGGCTTCGCCACGCTGTCGGAGGTCTGGGGCGAACTGCAGCGCGCCGCCGGGGCAGCGGAGCGGCTGCTCGAGCTCGCCGCTGCCGAGAGCGCGCTGCCGGACGAACCGCGCCGCGAGGCCGGCGGCGGGGCGCGCATGGCCTTCGAGGCGGTGACCTTCCACTACCCCTCGCGGCCGACCGCTCCCGCCCTCGTCGATTTCTCCCTGGCTATCCCCGCCGGCCGCTCTCTCGCGCTCGTGGGCCCCTCGGGCGCCGGCAAGAGCACGGTGTTCGAACTGCTGCAGCGTTTCTATGACCCCGGGGCGGGCCGCATCACCCTCGACGGCATCGATCTTCGCGAGCTGTCCCTTGCCGACCTGCGCGAGCAGCTGGCGCTGGTACCGCAACAGCCCGTGCTGTTCAGCGCGGATGTGCGCTACAACATCGCCTACGGGCGGCCCGGGGCCACCGATGCCGAGATCGAGGCGGCGGCGCGGCGCGCCCACGCCCTCGAGTTCATCGAGCGGCTGCCGCAGGGCTTCGGCACGGAGCTCGGCGACCGCGGCGTGCGCCTGTCCGGGGGCCAGCGCCAGCGTATCGCCCTCGCCCGGGCCATCCTGAAGGACCCGAAGATCCTGCTCCTCGACGAGGCGACCAGCGCGCTGGATGCGGAGAGCGAGCACCAGGTACAGCTCGCGCTGGCCGAGGTCATGGCCGGGCGCACCACGGTCATCATCGCGCACCGGCTGGCGACGATCCGCCACGTGGACAAGATCGCGGTGATGGAAGGCGGCCGCCTCGTGGCGACCGGCAGCCACACGGAACTACTCGCGGAGAACCCGCTCTACGCCCGCCTGGCCAGCCTGCAGTTCCGCGACGACGCGGTCAGCGAGGTGCCCCTGCGCGCTTGAGCAGGCGCATGCGGTCCTTGCGCTCCCGGTTGACGCGGGCGAGGTCACTCGCGGTGTCGCGGGTGAGCTGGGAGAGCTCCTCCAGCCAGCTCAGGGTGAGCCGGGCATTGTTAGCCGCGCAGAGCAGCGGCGCCTGCAGCGGCCGGTCGAGGGCGATGTAGACGGCCTCGCGCAGCGAGGAGCGCAGGTGATCACCGGTGATCGTCGCGCCGCCCTGCCAGGCCATGGTCATGACCTCCCAGGACTCGAGCAGCGCTTCGATACCGACCCACTCGATGACCGCCCCCTGCTCGACACCGTGGCGCAGGCTCCGCCGCACCTTGCGCGCCAGGTGGCGGAACTCACGCTGCACGCGGCGCCCGAACACCGGGTCCGCCGCGGGGTTCAGGCTGTCCTCGGCTTCCAGGTCACGCCAGTCGCTGCGGGTGAGCACGGAGTCGATGAGGGGAAAGACTTCCTCCTCCTCGAGGTTCATGTGCTCGTGGGCGCGCTTGACGTAGGCGCGACCCTTCTCGACCACCTCGCGACCGGAGAGCTCTCCGGCCCGCCAGCGCTCGATCACGTAGAGCACCTCGCGCCCCTCCCGCGCCATGCGGTCGTGGTCGCGCTCGAGCTCCCGCACCTCGCCGGCCATGCCGTGGTCGACCTCGGCCACGTGGTCGTAGATGAGGTCCTCCCGCGGGTGGTGGAAGCGGTCCGGCCAGGTCACCATGTAATCCATGATCTCGTAGAGCACATGAGTGTCGACGAGGTCACCGCGCTCGATAGCGTTCAGCTGCTGCGACAGCAGCGCCATGACCGCCGCGATATGACGGTGCTCTGCGCGCAGGGCAACCAGCATGGCGGCCTCGTGCGGACCTGCCGGCTTCTCCCGGCGCGGGCTGGGGGCCATGGTGTACTCCGCGGAAACTACAGTGCTGGAAGCGTAGCGGAGGCGGCCCGGGGCGGCAACACGCGAACCGGCGCAAAAAAAACGCCGGCGCGAAGGCCGGCGTTCCGGGGCGGCACTGCCGCGGTTCAGTCGAATTCGCGGATCAGCCCGGTGATGGTCTCTTTCGCGTCGCCGAAGATCATCCGCGTGTTGTCCTTGAAGAACAGCGGGTTGTCGATGCCGGCAAAGCCCGAGGCCATGGAGCGCTTGAGGACGAAGACCGTACGCGCGCTGTCGACGTTGATGACCGGCATACCATAGATCGGCGAGGACTCCACCTCGCGCGCGGCAGGGTTCACAACGTCGTTGGCGCCGATGACGATCGCCACGTCAACCGTGTCCATGCGCGGGTTGATCTCGTCCATCTCCAGCAGCAGGTCGTAGGGTACGTCCGCCTCGGCGAGCAGCACGTTCATGTGCCCGGGCATGCGCCCTGCCACCGGGTGGATACCGAAGACCACTTCGGCGCCGTTCTTCTCGAGCAGCTCGCGCAGCTCGTTGACGACGTGCTGGGCCTGGGCGACAGCCATGCCGTAGCCCGGGATGATCGCCACGCTGCTGGCGGCCTCGAGCACGTAGAAGGCATCCTCCACGGAAAGCGGCTTGACCTCACCCTCGATCGCGGCCGCGGCCTCCACCGGGTCCGCGAAACCGCTGAACAGCACGTTGGTGAGGGAGCGGTTCATGGCCTTGCACATGATCTGCGTGAGGATGATCCCCGAGGCGCCGACCAGGGAGCCGGCCACGATGAGGATGTTGTTGTTGATGGCGAAACCCGCGGCGCAGGCGGCCAGGCCCGAGTAGGAGTTCAGCAGCGAGATGACCACCGGCATGTCGGCACCGCCGATGGGGATCACCAGCAGCACACCGAAGACCAGCGCCAGCACCACCAGCAGCAGCAGCCAGAGGTCCCCGCCGGGGAAGGCCAGGAACAGCAGCGAAGAGGCCGCGATGCCGCCGACCACGGCGAAGCTCACCAGCTTCTGGTTCGGCAGGGCCTTGAGGTGGCCCAGCTTTTCGCTCAGCTTGCCCCAGGCGATGATCGAGCCGGTGAAGGTCACGCCACCGATGAGGATCGACAGCACCACCGTGAACAGCGTGAAGGTGCCCGCGCTCGCGCCCACGGCGGCGATACCGACGCAGAGGCTGGCGAGGCCGCCGAAGCCGTTGAAGAGCGCCACCATTTCCGGCATGGCGGTCATCTGCACCAGGCGTGAGGCCGCGGCACCGATGGCACCGCCGATGATAAAGCCGGCAAAGATGTAGCTGTAATCGACGATGCCCTGGTCCATGAGCGCGGCGACCACCGCGAGCAGCATGCCGACCGCGGAGATCTGGTTACCCCGCCGCGCCGTGGCCGGCGAGCCGAGGTACTTCAGGCCGAAAATGAACAGCGCCGCCGCGATGACGTACGCCAGCTGGATACCGATCTGTTCGTTCGCCATGCTCAACCCCCCCGCTTCTTGAACATGGCCAGCATGCGGTCCGTGACCATGTAGCCGCCGACCACGTTGATCGAGGCCAGGGCCACGGCAAGGGCGCCGAGCCAGTTGGCGAGATCGCCCCGACCGGTGCCCGCCAGGGCCACGGCACCGACCACGGTGATGCCGGAGATGGCGTTGGCACCGGACATGAGCGGCGTGTGCAGCGTCGCCGGTACCTTGTTGATGAGCTCGAAGCCGACGAAGATCGACAGCATCAGGATGAACATCAGGAATACGGCTTCCATATCACTCCCCTCCCGCCAGCAGGTTCTTGATGGTTTCGTTGACGATCTCGCCACCGTGGGTAATCACACAGCCGGAGAGGATGTCGTGCTCGAGGTCGATGAGCAGCTTGCCCTCTTCCCCGTTCCAGACGTCGTCAACCAGGTTGAACAGGTTGTTGGAGTACATGACGCTGGCATCGCGGCAGACATGGTTCGGCAGGTTGCCCTTGCCGATCACGGTCACGCCGTTGATCTCCACCACCTCGTTGGGCACGGAGCCCTCGACGTTGCCACCGGTTTCCGCCGCCATGTCCACGACCACGGAGCCGGGCTGCATGCCCTCGACCATGTCGCGGGTAACGATCACCGGGGGCTTGCGGCCGAAGACCTGGGCCGTGGTGATGACCACGTCGGACTCCGCGATGACCGCCTTCTGCGCCTCGCGCTGCTTCTCGATCTGCTCCGGCGTGAGCTCCTTGGCGTAGCCCCCGGCGGTCTCACCCGTCTCCCCGAGGTCGATCTCCAGGAAGGTACCGCCGAGCGAGCGGACCTGCTCCGCAACCACGGGGCGCGTATCGAAGGCCGTGACCCGGGCACCGAGGCGCTTGGCGGTCGCGATGGCCTGCAGGCCGGCCACGCCGGCACCGATGATGAAGACCTTGGCCGGCTTCAGCGTGCCCGCCGGGGTCATCATCATCGGGAAGATGCGCGGCAGGTGGGCCGCGGCCTGGATCACCATGACGTAGCCCGCGAGGTTGGCCTGGGAAGACAGCGCATCCATTTTCTGGCTGCGCGTGGTGCGCGGAATCATTTCCATGCTGATGGCGCTGATCTTGCGCTCGCGGAACGCGTGCACCAGCTCGTGTTCGTTGAACGGGTCGAGGTAGCTGATATGGATGCAGCCTTCCTTCATGCCGCCGATCTCCTCGACCGTCGGCTTGCGCAGGCGCAACAGCACGTCCGCCTCGGCGAGCAGCTTTTCGCGATCGCTGACGACCGTCGCTCCGGCTTCCGTGTACTCGGCGTCCTCGAAGCCGGCACCGGCACCCATGCCGGCCTCGACCTGCAGTTCGGCGCCGAGCCGCACGAGCTTTTTCGCGGATTCCGGGGTAATGGGAACGCGGTTCTCCCCCGGGTGGGTCTCTTTTGGCACACCTAAGAGCATGTTTTTCATCCCCTCTCTACCATGTCGTAGCCTGTTTCACAGCCCGCTTCTCACAGCCCGCTTTCCATAGCCCGACCAGGGCGTCCGGATGCGCCTGCGTTATTCGATGGTGCAGCTCCCGCTTCACCCGCTGCCGCCGGGGCGCGGGCGCACAGGGGCGCTGACTTTAGCACAGGAAAAGCAGGGCGGCATCCGCGGCGGGGGACCCCGACGGCGGCGCTTCAGCCGGCGTGCAGCGTAAGGAAAGGGTTCATCCAGCGGTGTTTCCAGCCGGTGAAGCGCAGGGGCGCGTCGAGCACCGCCAGGCAGATGCAATCCTGCCCCGGCAACGCTCGCGGCGCGTGCGCCTCGCTCGCCTGCCGGAACGTGAAATCCCCCGGGTGGTAGGTACCGCGGTCATCGCTGAAGCCGCCCTCGAGGACGAGGGTCATCTCGCTGCCGCGGTGGTCGTGGTCCGGAATCGTTCCCCCCGCCTTGATCTGGTAGAGGGCGAACTCGTAGTTCGGGTCGCCGGTTTTCAGGTAGGCGATACTCAGCGCCGAGGTGATCTTGCGCCAGGCGAGGTCTGAGAAATCCCCGCTCATCAGCCGCTGCAGCAGCGCCGGCACGCCATTCTCGCTTCGCCGGGGCTTGCCGTAGGAAAGCGGCGGGGCCTCGTCGAGGCGGGCCAGTACGGTGTTCAGCAGTGCGTCACCGACCGGTGCGGCATCCTGCGCCTCGAACAGCGCGGCGCCCACGTCCTGCAGCTGCTCCGCGGTGCGCTGGCAGCCGTCGCAGTAGTTGAAGTGCGCCGACACACAGGCCAGCTGTGCGAGCGACAGGGTGCCCGCCGCGTACTCGGTGAGAAGTTCCAGTTGTGGATGATGGTGCGTGGCCATTGTCTCTAGCTCTGTTCGGCACGCTCGAATTGGACCTGCATCTTCTGCATCGCCAGCCTGACCCGGGACTTCACGGTGCCCAGGGGCAGGTCGAGTTCCGCAGCGGCTTCGGCGTGCGATTTACCCTCCATGTATACCTTGGCGAGGATCTGCATCTGATCTGGAGGCAGCCCCGCCATCACTTCTCTTATACGCTCCCCGCTACGTTTGGACTGCAATTGGGCGAACGGTTCCTGATTTTCTTCGTGCTCGGGGACGAAATCCTCCGCCGCGAGGGGCGTGTCGAATTTCTGCAACCGCCGGAAGAGGTCCGTTCGGCAGTTACGGGCGATGGTGTAGACCCAGGTGCTCGCCGCCGCCTTCTCGGGGTTGAAGGCACCGGCTTTCTGCCAGACCTTCAGCATGACTTCCTGCACGAGTTCGTCGGCGTGATTTGCCGACAGGGTCGACCCGGACAGGGCAAAGGCCTTGATGAGCGGTGCAAAATGCCGGAACAGCCGGGTAAAGGCGGCCCGGTCCTGGTCCCTGGCGATCTTCACCAGGCACTCGCTCCACTCGTCCGTGCGGCGCCCGGCCTGCGGCCAGCGCACCACTTTCTCGTCTGCCTGCGCTGCTACTTCCTGTTGCCCTGCACTGCTTTCCATGTGATCGCCTCCAGGCTCTCGGTTAAAAAGCATACGCTATCACGCGGGGGAGCGCCCGCCTCACGTTGACCAGGTTCTGACCATTAGTTGTCTTGCTTTTCCTGGGCAACTTCCCGGACGGAAGCGGCAGAGCCAGAACGTGCCCGGTGCCAGGCGCCAGCCAGCACCGGGGACAGGCGCTTGGGGAATGCCCGCGGTGTTGATCCGGCGACCTCCGGACGGCGTAGTCACCTCGTACTCACCGAGGCAGTCGCTTTGCAAATTGCAGTAATTGGGTCTGGCATCTCCGGGTTAGCATGCGCTCACTATCTCAGCGCTCACCACCGGGTGGAGGTCTTCGAGGCGAATCGCCAGATCGGCGGGCACACGGCGACCGTCGACGTACAGCTCGGAACGCGGCGCTACGCGGTGGACACGGGTTTCATCGTCTTCAACGACTGGACCTACCCGAATTTCATCGCCCTGCTGGAAGAGCTCGGAGTGAGCAGCCGGCCGACGACCATGGGCTTCTCGGTGCACGACGAGGTGACCGGGCTGGAGTATTGCGGCAGCGGCCTGAACGGGCTGTTCGCCCAGCGCCGCAACCTCCTCTCGCCGCGCTTTCTCGGCATGGTGCGCGACATCCTGCGCTTCAACCGCGAGGCCATCGACGACTTGGAGGCCGGCCGTGTGGACGACGCCACCACGCTCGGCGAGTACCTGGACCAGTGCCGCTACGGCCAGGCGTTCCGGCGCCAGTATCTCGTCGCCATGGCCTCCGCGATCTGGTCCGCCGACTGCGACTCGGTCCTCGATTTCCCGCTGCAGTTCTTCCTGCGCTTCTTCCGCAACCACGGCCTGCTGTCGATCCGCGAGCGGCCCCAGTGGCACGTCATCGAGGGCGGGTCCCGGGAGTACCTGCGGCCCCTGTGCCAGCGCTTCGAAGACCGCATCCATACCGGTTGCGCCGTGACCGCCGTGCAGCGCCAGCCGGACCGGGTCACGCTGACCCTCGCCAGCGGCGAGCAGCGGCAGTTCGACCAGGTGGTCATCGCCACCCACTCGGACCAGGCGCTGGCCATGCTCGCGGACCCGAGCGACGCCGAGCACGCCGTGCTCGCTGCGCTGCCCTACCAGGAGAATGACGTCGTCCTGCACACGGACGTGCGCCTGCTGCCCGGAAACCGCAACACCTGGTCGAGCTGGAACTACCGCCTGGGCGTGGATGAGCAGCGCGCGGTCGTTACCTATAATATGAACATCCTGCAGGGACTGGAGGCACCGGAGACGTTCTGCGTGACGCTCAATAACACCAGCGCCATCAATCCGAACAAGATTCTCGGCCGCTTCAGCTACGCGCACCCCGTCTTTTCCCTGGCCGGCGCCCGCGCACAGGGACGGTGGGGTGACATCAACGGACAGCGCCGCACCTGGTACTGCGGCGCCTACTGGCACAACGGCTTCCACGAAGACGGCGTGGTCAGCGCGCTTCGGGTCGCCCAGGCCCTGGCCGGGAGCGAGCAAGCCGCGGCATGAAATCGCGGCTGTACACCGGGCTGCTGCGCCACCGCAGACACCGCCCCCGCGACCATGCCTTCAGCTACCGGGTCTTCATGCCCTACCTGTGCCTGGACGAGCTACCGAAGCTGTTCGACGACATCCCCCTGTGGTCGGCCCGGCGCTGGGCCCCGGGCCGCTTCCGCCGCGAGGACTTCCTCGGCGACCCGGCTAAGCCCCTGGCCGACGAGGTCCGCCGGCGGATCCGTGAAGAGACCGGACGGGAGCACCGCGGGCCGATCTACCTGCTGGCCAACCTGCGCTACTTCGGCATCCAGATGAACCCCATCTGCTGCTATTACTGCTACAACGAGGACGAGACCCGCCTCGAGTACCTGGTGGCGGAGGTCACCAACACGCCCTGGAATGAGCGTCACAGCTATGTGCTCTGCGCCGGCGACGAGGCGCGCCTGTCCTGCGACTTCGACAAGGCGCTGCACGTTTCGCCCTTCAACCCGATGGCGCAGCGCTACCACTGGCGCAGCAACACCCCGGGCCGGCGCCTCGGTATTCACCTTGCCAACAGCGCGGGCGGCGACCTCGTGTTCGACGCCACGCTGGCGCTGACGGCGGAGCCATTGACCGCGCGCAACCTCAACCGCATGCTGCTGCGCTACCCCTTCATGACTGCGAAAGTCGCGGCCGCGATCTACTTCGAGGCGCTGAAGCTGTTCGTCAAGCGAGTGCCCCTGTATCCCCACCCCGAGAGAAGCAAACCGTCTGGAGTGTGACATGAACGACCTGAGCGTCAGCCGGATCCGGCTGTTACCGCAGGCCCGCAGCCTGCTCGGCGGCAACCTCGCCCGCAAGCTCATGCTGGGCGTGCTGGAGAAGATCAGCACCGGGAGCCTTACGCTGCGTGATGGCGACGAGACCTTCCACTTCGGCAAGCGCGGGGCACCCGGCGAACCGCAGGCGGAGATCGTCGTGCACAACCGCGAGGCCTATCGCAAGGTGCTCACCGGCGGCACGATCGCCTCCGGGGAGGCCTATATCGAGGGCGACTGGTCGTCACCGAGCCCCACGGAGGTGACGCGCCTGTTCAGCGCCAACATGGCTGCGCTGGACACGCTGCAGGCCAAGCAGCACTGGTACGTGCGCGCCGGCCTCGCCGTCGCCCACGCCATGAACCGCAACACGCACGCGGGCTCCCGGCGCAATATCTCGGCTCACTATGACCTCGGCAACGACTTCTTCCGCCTGTTCCTCGACCCGACCATGATGTACTCCTCGGCGATCTTCGAAGACCCGGCCGATTCCCTCGAGACCGCAGCGGTCGCCAAGCTGGACGAGATCTGCCGCCAGCTCGAACTCTCCCCGGACGATCACCTGCTGGAGATCGGCACCGGCTGGGGCGGCATGGCCATCCACGCCGCCTCCCGCTATGGCTGCCGGGTCACAACGACCACGATCTCCCGGGAGCAGTACGAGCACGCGCGCCTCGAGGTCGCCCGCCACGGCCTCTCGGACCGGATCACGGTACTCTGCGAGGACTACCGGCAGCTTACCGGTGAGTACGACAAGCTGGTGTCCATCGAGATGATCGAGGCCGTCGGCCACGACTTCTACCGCAGCTACTTCCAGTGCTGCTCGAAGCTGCTCAAGGCCGACGGCAAGATGGTCATCCAGGCCATCACCATCCCGGACCAGCGCTACGATCGCGCCCGCCGCTCCGTGGATTACATCAAGCGCTACATCTTCCCGGGCGGCTGCCTGCCCTCGCTGGCGGTGATCGCCCAGCATATCGCGGAGGACACCGACATGCAGCTGGTGCACCTGCGCGACATCACCCGCGACTACGCCCGCACCCTGGCGCACTGGCGCGAACGCTTCCTCGCCAACCTCGACAGCGTGCGCAAGCTGGGTTTCGACGAGCGCTTCATCCGCATGTGGGAGTTCTACCTCTGCTATTGCGAGGGCGGTTTCCGCGAGCGCATCATCGGCACGACGCAGCTCGCCTTTGCCAAGCCCGGCTACCGCCCGCCCGAGGGCTGAGCGTCCTCCGCGCCCGCAAGCCGGTAGTCCCAGTGCGGCGCCAGCAGGCCGCGGTAGGGTGCGCGCAGGAAGCGCGGGTCGATGAGCAGGGCAGCCCCGCGATCCGCGTCTGCCCGGACCACCCGGCCCAGGGCCTGGTTCACGCGCTGTAGCGCCGGATAGAGGCAGGCGCAGGCGAAGCCGTCGCGCCCGCGCGCGTCGAACCACGCCTCGAGGGCGCGGGTGTCGTGGGAAAGTTGCGGCAGGCCGGGGCCGACCACCACCACGGAGCAGAGCTGGTCCCCCGGCAGGTCGATGCCCTCGCTGTACCCGCTACCGAGCACACAGAGGGCGAACACGTCCCGCGCCGTACCCAGCAGGGCCAGCAGGTCCTCCCCCGGCGGCCCGCCGGGCGCCGGCTGCACCCAGAGCCGGCGTCCGGCGAGGCCCGCGTCGATCGCTTCGCGGCAATCGGCGAGGTAGCGATGGGACGGAAAGAACACCAGGCAGTTACCCGGGTGCTGATCGGCCCAGGCGAGCAGGCGCGCCACCAAGGCGTCGCGGCTCGCCGCGCGCGCGGCGTAGCGGGTGTCGATGGCGGGCTCCAGGGTCACCGCCAGCTGCGAGGGCTCGAAGGGTGACAGGCAGCGGTGCCACACCGCGTCGGCCCGTAAGCCGAGACGCTCTCCCATCCACGCCGGCGGCGCCAGCGTGGCGGAGAAGGCGACGCTGGCATGGCCCGCGTCGTGCCGCCGGGCCAGCAGGCGTCCCGGGTCGAGGCAGTTGAGCACCAGGGCCGCGGGCTCCCCGCCGCCGTCGAGCTGCAGGTCGCAGCGGTAGTCCTCGCCCCATTCCTCGCTGACCCGCAGGTAGTTGAGAGCGGCAAACCAGGCGTCCCGCAGCGGGCCGGGCGCCGCCAGCACGTCCGGGCGCTCGACCAGCAGCGCCGCGGCCGCCGCCACCAGCCCCTCCAGCGCCCCGGTCACGGTGGCCGGCGGCCGGTCAAGCGGATGGACCCGCTCCCCGGTAGCGGCCTTCGGCGGGGCGAGGTCCGCGAGGGCCCCGTCGACGGCGGCCAGGGCGCGCCGCAGGCGGCCCCGGGCGGCGCGGCGGGCCAGGCGGACCAGCGGCAGGAACAGGGACGCGCTGTACATGTCGCGGGCCCGGGCCGGCAGGTTGTGGGCCTCGTCGACGAGCAGCGACCAGCGTTCCCCCCGCTCCAGGGCGAGCTGACCCAGGGTGGCGCCGAGGGAGAACGCGTAGTGCTGGTCGGCGATGATCGCGTCGCACCAGGGCAACAGGTCGAAAGCGAGCTGGTAGGGGCAGAGCTCGTGCCGCCGCGCCAGGGCCTCGAGGGCCGGCTGGTCGAGGCGCCGCAGCGCAACGCCCTCGGCGCGGGCCGCGGGCAGCTTGTCGTAGTAGCCCCTGGCGAACGGGCACTCCTCCGGGCGGCAGGCCTTGCCCGGCGAAAAACAGATGCGCTCCTTGGCCGTGAGCGTGAGCCGCGTGGCCGCCAGCCCCCCGTCCTCCAGCTGTGCCAGGGTCCGCTCCGCCGCCCGCCGCCCCGTGTGCCGCGCCGTGCAGAACACCAGCCGGTCGTGTTTTCCCGTGGCGAGCGCCTTCAGGGCCGGGAAGAGCACCGCCAGGGTCTTGCCGATGCCCGTCGGCGCTTCCAGCAGCAGTTGCCCGCCGCGATCGAGACAGCGGTAGACCAGCTCCGCTGCGCGCCGCTGGCCGGCCCGGTAGTCCCGGTGCGGAAAGGCCAGGGCGGCAATGCTGGCATCGCGCTCCGCAGCCAGCGCAGCGACGGTGTCCAGCCAGGCCGCGTAGCGCGCCAGGCTGTCCTCGAGAAAGGCCGCGAGCTCGGCGGCCTCGTAGTGCTGCTCGAGGATGTGTTCGTCGCCGCTGTCCAGCTGGTACCAGGTAAGGCGCACGGTCACCGCCGGCAGGCCTTCCGCCTGCGCCAGCATGGCGGCATAGAGGCGGCCCTGGGCGAGGTGCTGGCGGCTCTGCGCCTGCGGGATGCGCGCCGGGTCGACCCGGCAGGTCTTGATCTCCTCCACCAGGGCGGCGCCGCGCTCCACGCCATCGGCCCGGCCGCGGAGGAGCAGCGTCCGCTCACCGTCGGACCAGCGATGACTGAGCGCAACTTCCGCCTCCCAGCCCGCCGGCCGGCGCTGCGCGACCTCGCGGTGACCGCGCTGCCCGTCCGCCGCAGTCGGCGAGGCCTGGAAACGCTGGTCGATGTCTCCGCTGCGGTGGCAGAAGGCCACCAGCTCGCGCACCGCAACGGCGGTCCCGTCGGTCTCAGCCATCATCGGCCCAGCTCACCTGCAGCACCGAGGCGGGCATGCCGAGGCCCGCAAAGTGGTTCAGCCAGCGCCGCTGGTGTTCCTGCAGCGCATCGCCGGGCCCCTTTACCTCGTAAAGGGCGTAGTCGCCGGGCGCCTCGCCCAGGGCCACGAGATCCGGGAAACCGCGGCGGTTGTCCGCAGGGTCGAAGAGCAGCCGCTCCCAGGTGCCGGCGAGGTGGTCGAAGGGGATGCAGCGGGCGGCGCGGCGTACGAGCGCCTCGTCGATGGCGCGCCAGTCCACCCAGTGGCACTGGTAGCCCCGGTAGCGACGGAAAGCGCCGGCCAGGAGCGTCGGCAGGTCCGCGGCGGCCAGCGCCTCCAGGCGCCGATCGATGGCGTCGCGGCGGCGTTCGCGGAAGGAGGCACTGAACGCATCCGCGGGGCCCGCCTGGTAGGGATGATGAAAAGCGCCCGGCACCGGCGCGAACAGCTCCTCCCAGAAGGCGAGGCCGAACAGCCCGGTGAAGAGCGCATTCTCGAGATAGAACACCGGCCGCCCGTCGCGGGCCTCCAGGGCGGCGGCGCTGTCGCGCTCCACGCTGCCGGTCACGCGCGTCACGGTGAGGCCGGCGACCGGGAAATGGTCCCGGGGTCGGGGTTGCGGCCGACCGTGGACACGCCGGCGCAGGCGCCGGGCCATGCGCTCCGCCGCGGCGGCCTCTGCCTCGCACCAGGGCGCGGCGAGCATGGCCTCGACCGCCCCCAGCGCCGCCGCCTCTTCACCGCCGGCCTCGAGCACGCGGGCCCGGCGCTCCCGTGCCGGGTGGCGTCCGCTGGCCGCGTAGAGCGCCAGCGCGACGTCGCCGGCGCCCTGGCGCTCGCAGTCGCGCCCGAGGCGGTTGAGCAGGCGCCACCAGGATCGTTGCGCCGCATCCCCACGGACCTCGAGCGCCAGCGTCGCCTCGGCCAGGGCCGGCAGCACGCCGGGATCGAGTTCCGGGTCCTCGCGCCACTGCCAGTACAGGTCCGACAGCTCGCCGACGGCCCGCACCGCCTCCAGGGCGTCCCGATCCCGGAACAGCCGCGTCTCCCGGTCGAGGGCGTAAGGGTAGTAGCGGGCCACCCCGAGGTCGGAAAGCACGAAATCGACCAGCCCCTGGCGCCGGTTGCCGAAGAAGAGCAGCTGCAGGACCTCCAGCACCTCCAGGGCCAGGGGCGCCACGACGCGCTCCGGCGCCTGTGCCTGCAGCCGCGCCCAGCGGGCTTCATCGTCCTCGCCCAGCGCGGCGACCGCCTCCAGCAGCGGCCCCTTGGCCAGGCGCGCGGCCCCGGGCAACGCAGCGGCATAGAGCGCCGCGATCTCCGGCCGGGTGAACAGCCGGCCGAGCTCCGCCACGGGCAGCGCGTCGAGTTCAACGGCGAGCCCGGCGTCGACCAGCGCATCGAGGGCCGGGCCCGGCGGCCCGATCTCCGCGTAGTCGAGACGGGAGGCGCGGAACCACGGCCCCACCCGGGACAGCAGGCGGAGGTAGAGGCAGCGGGCGGGGGCCGGCAGCGCATCGAAGGCAGCGAGCACCGCCCGCTCCCCCGCATTCAGGAGGTCCCCGTAGCGCGCCTCCACGGCCTCGCGCAGGCGCTGGAAGTTGTCCAGGTAGTAGCGCGGCGGCAGGGTGGGCAGCGCAGCGGGCTCGTGCTCCGGGGGCTCTGTTTTCAGGGGCTCGGGTTCCAAGGTCTTCGCTGCGCCGGCAGGGGTGACAGAACCCCGCCATGGTACGCCAGCGGCCGCGGGCTGTCAGAGGCCGCCCGCCCCTGTCGCCTGTACCGCGCCGTGGTTTTCCGGCATCCTTCGCCCGGAGCGCCGGCGGCAGAGCCAGGCGAGCCGGCTAGCAACGGGGGCAGGCCTTGACCAGTGAACACGCCAATGACCGACTGACCCTGCCCCTGGCCGCAACGCCGATCGTCTTCCTCGTTGCCCTTCTCGCCTGCTCCGTTTTTCTCTTCGGCTCCGACGCCTCCTACGGCCCGAACCAGATCGCCCTCGTCCTCGCCACCTGTGTCGCCGCGCTGGTCGGCTACCGCACGGGCCTGGGCTGGGACGCCGCGCAGGCCGGCATGGTGGACGGCATCGGCGTGGGCCTCGGCCCGACGCTGATTCTCCTCGCTGTCGGCATGCTCATCGGCACCTGGATTCTTGGCGGCACGGTGCCGGCGATGATCTACTACGGGGTGCAGATCCTCGATCCGCGGGTGTTCTACGCCGCCAGCGCCGTGCTCTGCGCCATCGTCGCCCTCAGCATCGGCAGCTCCTGGACCGTTGCCGGTACCCTCGGTATCGGCCTCATGGGCATCGCCGGCACCTTCAGCCTGTCGCCGGCGATCACCGCCGGCGCGATCGTTTCCGGCGCCTACTTCGGCGATAAGATGTCGCCCATGTCCGATACCACCAACCTCGCGGCGGCCTCCGGGGGGGTGGACCTCTTCGATCACATCCGCCACATGGTCTGGACCACGGCACCGGCGTTCTGCCTGGCGCTTGTGATCTTCGCCTTTCTCGGCAGCGGCGATGCCGCGGAGCCGGCGCAGATCGCCCGGCTCACCGACAGCCTGCAGCAGGAATTCGCCATCGGGCCACACCTGCTGCTGCCGCTGCTGCTCATGCTCTACCTGGTCTACCGGCGCTTTCCCGCCTACCCCGCCATCGTTCTCTCGGCCCTTGCCGGCGGGCTGGTGGCCATCATCTTCCAGCCGGAGCAGGTGCTGCGCCTGGCCGGCGAGACGCCCGGCGGCAGCGTCGCCGCCTACGGCAAGGGGCTGTGGATGGCCCTGGCTGACGGCTACCAGTCCGAAAGCGGCAACGCCGACCTAGACGCCCTGCTCAGCAAGGGCGGCATGAGCAGCATGCTCAATACCGTCTGGCTGATCCTCTGCGCCCTCGGCTTCGGCGGCGTGCTCGAGCGCACCGGCGTGCTCAACTACTGGCTCGAGGTGGCCCTGCGCGGCGTGCGCAGCACCGGTTCGCTGGTCGCCACCACCGTGGCCACCTGCTTCACCACCAACGTCCTCGCGGCGGACCAGTTTATCTCCGTCGCCCTGCCGGGGCGCATGTTCCGCCGCGCCTACATCGCCCGGGGCCTGTCGCCGCTGAACCTGTCGCGGACGCTGGAGGACTCGGCCACCATCACCTCGGCGCTTATCCCCTGGAACACCTGCGGCGCCTACATGAGCGCCACCCTGGGGGTCGCGACGGCGAGCTACGCGCCCTTCGCATTCTTCAACATCGCCTGCCCGCTGATCGCGATCGCCTACGGCTTCCTCCACTTCGCCCAGAAGCCCCTCGAGAGCGAGGACGGGCGCATCGCCGGGAAGCATTGAGCGTGCCGGCATGGGACCACCCCGCCCCGTTCGTCATCCGGCGGACCGTCGGCGAAGGCGACATCGACGGCCTCGAGCACACCAACAATGCCGTCTACGTACAGTGGTGCGAACAGGCTGCCTGGGCGCACACGGAGGCACTGGGTATCGATCTCGCGGCCTACCGGTCCCTGAACCGGGCCATGGCAGTGATTCGCGGGGAGTACGACTATCTCGCGGCCTCAAGGCTCGGCGACGGCCTGGCCATCGCCACCTGGATCACCGGCTGGGACCGGCGCCTGACCATGACCCGCAACTTCCAGGTGTGCCGGGAAGAAGACGGCACCACGCTGCTTCGCGGCCGGGTGACCTTCGCCTGCATCGAGATCTCGACCGGCAAGCCCCGGCGCATGCCGCCGGTGTTCATCGAGGTCTACGGCCCCGCGATCATCGATCCCACGGAACCGGGGGAGTAGGCCCGGGGAGTGAAGGCGGGGACCGGGCAGGCCTAGGCCCGCCCCCAGGGAAAGGCCAGCACCTCATCGACGCTCGCCGCACCGGTGGCCGCCATCACCAGGCGGTCGAAACCCAGGGCCACGCCGCTGCAGGGGGGCAGGCCGGCTTCCAGGGCGGCCAGCAACCGCGGGTCCGGTGCTCGCTCGGCGAGGCCGCGGCGCCGCCGCGAGGCGTTGTCGGCGGCAAAGCGCCGCGCCTGCTCTTCGGGGTCGGCCAGCTCGTGGTAACCGTTGGCGAGCTCCAGCCCGTCGACGTAGAACTCGAAGCGCTCTGCCACGGCCACGGGGCCGCTCGCGTCGACGCGGGCCAGCGCCGCCTGGGAGGCGGGGTAGGCGTGAACGCAGACGATGCCCTCCAGCGCGGGCTCGATGCGGTGGGACAGCAGCAGGTCGAGCCAGCCGTCGCGGTCCAGTTCGAGCCCGCCGGTATCCAGCTCCGCGCGGGCGAGGCCTGCCAGCGCCTCGGTGCTGGCCCGGTGCGGGTCGAGATCGAGGTGGTCCCGGAACAGGTCACCATAGCTGACCTTGCGCCAGCCCGTGCGGCCCAGGCAGTGCTCGAGGAGCTCGGCGACCTCGGCCATGAGCGCGTGGTGGTCGAAGCCCGGCCGGTACCATTCCAGCAGCGTGAATTCCGGGTTGTGCCGCCGCCCCGCCTCGCCGTCGCGGAAGGCCCTGCCGAGCTGGTAGATGGACCCGCTACCGGCGGCAAGCAGCCGCTTCATGGCGTACTCGGGGGAGGTCTGAAGGTAGCGGGGCGCGGCAACGATGGCGCCGCCCTGCACCACCAGCGGCTCGATGGCCGGGTCGGTCACCCCGTGGCTGGCTAGCAGCGGTGTCTCGACTTCGAGAACGCCGCGGCGGGCGAAGAAGCCGCGCACGGCGGCCAGGAGTTCGGCGCGGCGCGCGAGCGCCGCGGGGCTGGCGGCGGGCCGCCAGTCGTCCATGTCAGGACTTGCTGGCCCGGGCCACGTACTCGCCGGTGCGGGTGTCGACGCGGATCACCTCGCCCTGGGAGATGAACAGGGGCACGCGGACGACCGCGCCGGTGCTCAGCGTCGCCGGCTTGCTGCCGCCCTGGGCGGTATCGCCCTTGAGCCCGGGGTCCGTCTCGACAATCTCGAGCTCCACGAAGTTCGGCGCCGATACCGACAGCGGAGTGCCGTTGTAAAGGGTGACCTCCACCGGCTCCTGCTCCTTGAGCCACTGCTTCGTATCGCCCACGGCGGCCGCGTCGGCCTGGTGCTGCTCGAAGCTCTTGGGATCCATGAAGTACCAGAACTCGCCGTCCGTGTAGAGGTACTCCATGGAAACGTCCATGACGTCGGCCCCGTCGAGGGACTCGCCGGACTTGAAGGTGCGCTCCCAGACCCGGCCGGTCTTCAGGTTGCGCAGCCGGACGCGATTGAAGGCCTGGCCCTTCCCGGGCTTCACGAACTCGTTCTCGAGGATACTGCAGGGATCGCCGTCGAGCATCACCTTGAGGCCCGAGCGGAATTCATTGGTCGAGTAGCTAGCCATGGGTGACCACCTGTACCGGAAAAGCGGCGCATCATAGCGCAGGAGGGCGGTGGAAGTCAGCGGTGCATTCCGTGACGCAGTCCCCAGTGCAGCCCCCGATGCATTGCGCTGCGGGAGCCGGCATGCGATAAACTGGCCGCATCTGGTGAGAGCCCCGGGGAGGGTGGCGACCATGCCGGACAGAAGCACGGGCATCCTCCATTTGCCGCAACAGGACCTCGATTCCTTCGACCTGTTTGACCTTACGCCGGCGGCCGCCGAGGCCTGGGCTGCCGCGCTTCCGGGCGGCAACCCTGCCAAGGGCGCCGCCGCGCTCCGCGACGCACTGTCCTCGCTGAACCGGGTGGCCATCGCGCCGCCGCAGCGCTTCGCAATCCTCGAGGCGCTGCGCGCGACGCTCAAGCAGGTGACGGAGGCGCTGACCCAGGGGCTCATTGCGGACAGCGCAGTGGTTTCCGAGCACATCCGGCAGCGCTCGGAACTGGTCTCGGACCTCTGCGAGCTCGGCGCCGCGGGCTACGCGCTGGTCGCCGTGAACACGATCCGCAAGCCGGACGCCATCGAGGGCCTGAACCCGGCGCGGCTGGCCTGCGAGGCGCTGCAGCGCGCCGTGGCCTTCCGCAGCCGGGAACTGCTCCAGTACCACCTGCTCTACCAACCCGTGCCGCTTAACCACTGGGCGATGCTGCATCACCTCTACGCCCTGGCCGAGCGCCAGCAGCTGGCCAACCTGCCGGTCAGGGACCCGCTCACGGACACCGAGTCCACCGTGGCCGGCGAATACCTGCCGGGCGTCCTGCTCGCCTGCTGCAAGAGCAACCAGCTCCGGCAGCAGGACATCCTCACCACCTTTCACGCGCTCTGGCACTGGCGCGATCTCGCCCGCATCGAGGACCCGGCCGTGGGCGAGGGCCTGTTCTTCCTCGACCTCACCAGCGACCGCCCGCCGGGCTACAGCGCCCTGCAGGCGCAGCCGCTCGGTGGCAGCCAGCGCTACCTGAACACCCGGGCGCTGGTGCGGCACCTGGCCGAGCTCCGCGGGCGCAGCGAACAGGGCAGCTACAGCCTCGACCGGGAAACCCGCCTCGACGGCCACCTCTGCGCGCACCTGGGCCGGGCCCTCGGCGAGGTCAGCCAGCGCCATTTCAACCGCCAGCCGGCGCGCCACCAGCTGTGGATCGCCACGGGCCTGTCAGCGGTGCACTACTACGTTGCCGGCGAACGCGGTCTCGAAAAGGTACTGCACGGCGACGACTATGAACCTCCGGTGACGGAACAGATCCCGCAGAACCCGTTCCTGAAAACCTCCGAGGGCGGCGACCGCTGGCAGCAGGCTAACCCGGAGGAAGACTTCGAGGATGACGCAGACCACAGCGATAGCGCTCTCGTCGTGGATGCGGGGTCCCTGGCCGCGCCAGAGCAGGACGCCCCCCCGCGCCGCTACACGGTCTTTACCGTCGAATCCGCCAACGTCAGCCCCGGCGGCTACTGCGTGGAATGGACCGGCCTGCCGGACGGCATCAGTATCGGCGACGTGGTCTGTCTGCGCGAGCAGCAGCACGGCGAGGGCGACTGGTCCATCGCCGTGATCCGCTGGATCAGCCAGGTGAAGAACGCGCCGACGCTCCTCGGCCTCGAACTGCTGAGCCCCCGGGGAACGGCCTACGCCGCGCAGGTCCGGCTCCCGGACGGCGATTACTCGCGGCCGATCCGCGTCATCCTGTTGCCGGAAATCGCCCTGGTTGGCCAGCCGCACACGCTGCTCGCCCCGCGGCTGGTATTCAAGGAGAACCAGAAGATCATCCTCGCCCGCAAGGACGAAACGTTCCTGGTCAAGCTGAAACGGCAGATCGCCTCGACGGCGGCCTTCGGCCAGTTCGACTTTGAGTACCGCCGCCAGCTCGACGAGGACATCGACGCCGGGCACGATGCTCTCCACGCCAACCAGTTCGAATCAGTCTGGGACGACCTCTGATACCCAGTGCCGCTCCGGCACGCCGAGCAGGAACAGCACGCAGTCCAGGCCGAAATGGCTGATAGCCTGCTGCGCCGCCGCGCGCACTACGGGCTTGGCGCGAAAGGCCACGCCGAGGCCGGCCTCGCCGAGCATGGGCAGGTCGTTCGCACCGTCACCGACCGCCAGCACGTGCGCGGGCGTCAGCCCCTCCCGGGCCGCCAGCTCCCTGAGCAGCGACGCCTTGCGCGCGCCATCGACGATCGGCTCCACCGCCTCGCCGGTGAGCCGCCCGGCCTCCAGCTCCAGCCGGTTCGCGTGCACCTCGTGAATACCCAGGCGGGCCTGCACGTCGCGGGCAAAGTAGTCGAAGCCCCCGGAGAGAATCGCCGTGTGCACGCCCAGGGCGCGCAGTGTTGCCACCAGCTGCCGGGCGCCATCCACCAGCCGGAGGCTCGCGGCGATGTCGTCGAGGCAGTCGCCGTCGAGGCCGCGGAGCGTGCCTAGGCGGGCGCGGAAGCTCTCGCGGAAGTCGATCTCCCCGCGCATGGCCCGCTCGGTCACCACACTGACGGCCTCGCGCACGCCGGCGGCTCCCGCGAGCTCGTCGATCACCTCCGCCTCGATCAGGGTGGAGTCCATGTCGAACACGGCCAGGCGCCGGTGGCGTCGCAGCGGGCCCTCGCGCTGCAGGCAGATGTCCAGGGACCGCTCCGCCGCGAGAGCCAGCGACGCTTCACGCAGCACGGGCAGCGAGGTCTCGTCACCGGCGAGCGCAACCTCCAGGCAACCCCGCGGCGAACCCGGCAGAGACAGCCACTCGCCGCCGAGCACCTGCCATCCGCCGCGAGCGAGCAGCTCGGCAAAGGCGGCGACCGCGTCCGCGGCCAGGGGGCGGCCGACCAGCGTGGCAACGTGGCTCGGCGGCCGCGGCCGCGCGGCGAAGAGGTCGTTGAGAGGCGGGGGCAACACGGGCAGGGATCCTTGCGGGCCGGTGGCGCATTCTAGCCCGGATGACGCGGCGATTCACGGTGCCTCGCGCGGGCACGCTATACTGGCGCCGCCGCGTCGGGAGGACCGCCAACGCACCGTGAAAACACCGCAGTGAAGAGCCCGCTACGCAACCTCAGCCTCACCCTGCAGCTGCCCCTCGCCGCCGCGGCGCTGAGCCTCGCCGTGGCCCTCGCCCTGGTCACCCTGGCCGCCACCTCCAGCCGCTACCTGCTGGAAACGCAGCAGGCGGACTACGGCAGCGCCCTCGCCCAGCAGATCGCCCGCCGCATCAGCACCGCCCTCGAGTCCGGCGACCTGCTCAGCGTGGCCGCCTCCCTGCAGCGCTTCGTCGAGAGTTCGCCGGCGACGGTGGTGGAGATCTACGATGTCGAGGGCCAGGCGCTAGGGCGCGCGGGCACGGACGGCCGCCCCGGCGAGGCCCACTACGAGGCCCCGGTCCGGGTCGGCCCGGACATCGCCGGGCGGGTCCGCATCGCCCTCGATACAGGCAGCGCCCGCGAATCCCGGCAGCGCTTCCTGCTCAGCCTGAGTGCCCTGGCCGTCGTCCTCAGCCTGCTGGTCTTCCTGGTGGCCCGCTACGGCGCCGCGCGCCTGGTCGGCCGCATCGCCGGCGCGGCCGAGCGCCTGGCCCTCGACGGCGCGTCGCCGCCGGCCGCCGGCATCAGCGAGCTCGAGCTGCTGGAGTCACGGGTCGAGGCGCTGCCGCTGGAGCTGCTGCGGCCGCGGGACGCGGGCGCGCCGAGCGGCGAGCACTACCGCACGAACACGGTGCTCTACCTGCACCTCGCCAGCCTGGCCGGCTACGTCGACACGCTGAACGAGCGCAACCTGCACCGCTACACGGACCGGCTGCACCGCATCATCTACGCGTCGGCCGCCTGCTACGGCGGCAAGCTGCAGGTCGCGCGCCCCTTCGGCCTGGCCCTGTGCTTCGCCGAGGGCGAGGGAACCGGTAGCGCGACGCTGCGCGCCGTGGCCTGCGCCGCCCTGGTCCGGGAGGTTGCCGGCACCCTGGAAGCCGGGATGTCGCTCTCCCTGTCCATGGGCATGGCCGTCGGCCGGAGCGAACTCGGCCCCGGCGACGCCGCGGACATCTACCCGGGCCTCTACCTTCAGGGGGTGCTGGATGAGCTGCGCGACGCCTGCCTGCACGATCGCGAGCACGTGCTGGTGACGGAGGATGCCGCCGCCGACAAGGACCTCGCGGCGCACGCGGAACTGCGCCTGGAGAAGCCGGGCTTCAAGCGGCTGGCCGGCTTCGCCGATACCCAGCAGCTGCTGCTGGAGCGGCAGTCGGCACTGCTCCTCGCCCGCCTCCGGGGCCGCCGGGAGGCCGCCGCCTGAGGCGCGGCGATCACCCGCGCTCCAGGCGCTCCGCCCGCTGGAAGCCCCGCGGCAGCTTGTTGCCGCGACGGCCACGCTCGCCGCGGTAGTGCTCGAGCTCCGCGGGTTTGAGGGTCAGGTGGCGCTTACCGGCATGAATGACCAGCGACTCGTCGTTACCGACCGCCAGCACGCCGACCACGTACTCTTCCCGGGCCTGTACCCGCGCCGGCGGAATGCCGATGATCTTGTTGCCCTTGCCGCGGGCGAGGGCGGGCAGGTCCTCGAGGGGGAAGACCAGCAGCCGTCCCTCGCTGGAGACCGCGGCGACCCAGGCGGCCGCCTCGGGCACCGGCGTGGGCGCCAACACCTGGGCGCCCTTCGGTAGCGTCAGCACCGCCTTGCCGGCGCGGTTCTTCGCCTGCAGGTCGCCGAGGCGGCCGATGAAACCGTAGCCGGCATCGCTGGCGAGGAGGCAGCGCTGGTCCGCCTCGCCCATGAGCAGGCCGTTGAAGACCGCGCCCGAAGGCGGGCTGATCCGCCCGGTCAGCGGCTCGCCCTGCCCGCGGGCCGAGGGCAGGTTGTGGGTGGCCACCGTGTACGCGCGGCCCGTGGAGTCGAGCAGCACCGCCGGCTGGTTGCTGCGACCACGGGCCGCCAGCTTGAAGCCGTCGCCGGACTTGTAGCTCAGGGTCGCGGGGTCGATCTCGTGGCCCTTGGCCGCGCGGATCCAGCCCTTCTCCGAGAGCACCACCGTGACCGGATCGGCGCTCATGAGCTCAAGCTCGCTGAACGCCTGCGCTTCCTCCCGGGCGACGATGGGCGAGCGCCGGTCGTCGCCGTAGCTCTCGGCAACGGCGCGCAGTTCCTTCTTGATCAGGGTCTTCAGCCGCGCATCGGAGCCGAGCAGCTTCTCCAGCTGGTCGCGCTCCTTCTCGAGCTCGTCCTGCTCGGTACGGATCTTCATTTCCTCGAGCTTGGCGAGGTTACGCAGCTTCAGTTCGAGGATCGCTTCCGCCTGCACGTCAGTCAGGCCGAAGCGCGCCATGAGGGCGGCCTTGGGCTCGTCCTCGGTGCGGATGATGTGGATCACCTCGTCGATGTTGAGGTACGCGATCAGGTAGCCCGCGAGCACATGCAGCCGCTTCTGCACCTTGTCCAGCCGATGCTCCAGGCGGCGGCGCACCGTGCTGCGACGGAACTCCAGCCACTCCCTGAGCATCCGCTCGAGGCTGCGCACGCCCGGGCGGCCGTCGATGCCGATCACGTTCAGGTTGACCCGGTAGCTGCGCTCGAGGTCCGTGGTCGCGAACAGGTGGCTCATGAGTGCCTCGCCGTCGACCCGGTTCGAGCGCGGCACGATCACCAGGCGCGTGGGGCTCTCGTGATCCGACTCGTCGCGCAGGTCCGCGACCATGGGCAGCTTGCGCGCCTGCATCTGCTGGGCGATCTGCTCCAGCACGCGGGCGCCGGAGGTCTGGTAGGGCAGCGCGTGGATCACGATGTCGCCGTTCTCCCGCTCCCACACCGCGCGCATGCGCAGGCTGCCACGGCCGGTCTCGTAGATCGTGCGCAGCTCTTCCTCGGGGGTGATGATCTCCGCGTCGGTGGGAAAGTCCGGGCCGCGCACGAAGGCACACAGGTCCGCGACGCTCGCCTTCGGGTTCTCCAGCAGGTGCACGGCGGCGTCGACCACTTCGCGCAGGTTGTGCGGCGGAATGTCCGTGGCCATGCCCACGGCGATGCCCGTGGTGCCGTTGAGCAGCACGTTGGGCACCTGCGCCGGCAGGATTGCGGGCTCCTTCAGCGTGCCGTCGAAGTTGGCGACCCAGTCGACCGTGCCCTGTCCCACCTCGTCGAGGAGGACCTCGGCGTAGCGCGCCAGGCGGGACTCCGTGTAGCGCATGGCCGCGAAGGACTTCGGGTCGTCCGGTGAGCCCCAGTTACCCTGGCCGTCCACCAGCGGGTAGCGGTAGCTGAAGTCCTGTGCCATCAGCACCATCGCCTCGTAGGCGGCGCTGTCACCGTGCGGGTGGAACTTGCCGATCACGTCGCCCACGGTGCGCGCGGACTTCTTGTACTTGGCCGTCGCCTTGAGCCCTAGCTCGCTCATGGCGTAGACGATGCGCCGCTGTACCGGCTTCAACCCGTCGCCGACGTGCGGCAGGGCCCGGTCCAGGATCACGTACATGGAATAGTCGAGGTAGGCTTTCTCGGCGTACTGCCGCAGGGAGACCTGCTCGGTGGCGTCGCCGTCGTTCACTTCCGTGTCAGCCATGCGTTTGTCTCGTCGCTCGCTCCGATCGGGGGGTGGATGATGTTGCCGGCACCGCGGGGCACCGGTGCCCTGCTCAGGCGTCCCCGGCGCTGGCCTGCAGGCGCACGACCTGCTCGTTCAGGCTGGCGATGGAGTTTGCCATGTCCGAGAGCAGGGCGTGGATGGTCGCCGGGTTGCTCTTGATCAGGTCCGAGAACTGGTGCGTGGGCACCTTGACCACGGAGCAGGCACTGCGCGCACGCACGGTGGCGCTGCGGTCCGCGTGGGTTAGCGCCGCCATGGCGCCGAAGATCTCCCCGGAACCGATACGCCCGACCATCACGCCGTCAACGAGCACGTCGGCAACACCCGAGGTCATGTGGTAGACGAACTCGGCCCGGTCACCCTGGCGGATGATGATATCGTCCGGCTGGTAGACCTCGAAACCCGGGGTGGTGACGACATCGGCGCTGCTGTTGACGGCGGCGAGGCGCACCATCATGCCCGAGTAGGTCACCAGCAGGCGGGTCCAGAGCTTGGTCGTCGAGGAGCGCGAGAACACCTGGCGCATGAACTCCAGCGCCGGGAAGCTTTGCAGGCTGGCGCCGGCTTCGCTGCCGTAGTAGACGGCGGCGTCCGGGTCACCGAGACCGGCGATGTCCGGCAGCAGCAGGTCGCCCTCCTCGAGGAGAAACACGGACCGGTCCCGGTAGCGGGCCGTGATCGTGCCGCTCTCGACGAGGTAGAACTTGCCGCCGTCAAAGCTGCGAAAGTTGCCGCTGCGGGTCGCTGTGACCTCGACCCGGCCGGGCGGGAGGTCGACATCGTCGAGGAGGGTCTGGACGAGCTCCCGGAACTGGCGGTTCAGGGCCGTGAAATCGTCGGGAAGATCTACGCTCGCGAGCATTCGGTCGGATCCGGTTGGGAGGCCTGCCCGGGCACCCGGGGAGACGGCTTGGCCCTGCACCGCTGTCTCAGCGTGATCATACCAATTTCTCACGGGCTGCGCGATTGCAATTTGCGAAAACAGCGCTGGCGCCGCCCGCGCGACCGCGCTAGCATGCCCGCCCGCAGCGGGCGGAGAGCTTAGGCACGGAGCAGGCATGGCGACGGGGGACGAGACCGGGGACCGCTGGGAGGCGCTGCCCTTCGACGCGCTGGGCGTGCACCGGCTTTACGACATCCTGGCCCTGCGCCAGGCCGTCTTCGTGGTGGAGCAGGACTGCCCCTACCTGGACTGCGACGGGCTCGACGCGGCCGCCTGGCACCTCTTCTGCCACCGCCGCGCTACGCTCCTCGCCTACCAGCGCTGCCTGCCGCCAGGAACCCCGTACCGGGAGAGCTCCATCGGCCGCATCATCGTTCCCGAGGCGGGCCGCGGCCTCGGCCTCGGCCGGGAACTGGTGCGCCGGGGCATTGCCTTCAACCGCGAGCGCTGGCCGGGCCATGCCATCCGCATCGGCGCCCAGGCGCGGCTTACCGCGTTCTACGAGAGCCTGGGCTTCACCGTCGACGGCGACAGCTACGACGAGGACGGCATCGAGCACATCCACATGACGCTGCCCGCCGGGGCCTGAGGGAGACGCGCGCTGCCGGCGGCGTCAGCCCCGCGAGGCGCGCTTGCGCTCGTGCTCCTTGAGGAACTTCTTGCGCAGGCGGATGCTCGCCGGGGTGACTTCCACCAGCTCGTCGTCGGCGATGAACTCCAGCGCCTGCTCCAGGGTGTGCTCCACGGCCGGGGTCAGGGTCAGCGCCTCGTCCGTGCCCGCGGCGCGGATGTTGGTCAGCTGCTTGGCCTTAGTGGGATTGACCGTGAGGTCGTTGCCGCGGCTGTGCAGGCCGATGATCTGCCCCTCGTAGACCTCTACGTTCGGCTTCACGAACAGCCGGCCGCGGTCCTGCAGGTTGAACAGGGCGTAGGCGAGAGTCTTGCCGGTCACCATGGAGATGAGCACGCCGTTGTTGCGCTGCGCCAGCAGCCCGGTGCGCACCGGGCCGTAGTGGTCGAAGACGTGGGTGAGGATACCGCTGCCGGAAGTCAGCGTGAGGAACAGGGAGCGGAAGCCGATGAGCCCGCGGGCCGGCACGATGAACTCCAGGCGCACCCGCCCCTTTCCGTCCGGCACCATGTTCGAGAGCTCCGCCCGGCGCTCGCCCAAAGCCTCCATGACCGCGCCCTGGTGTGCCTCCTCGCAGTCGACGAGGAGCTGCTCGTAGGGTTCGCAGAGCTCGCCGTCGATCTCGCGCTGGATCACCTCCGGGCGCGATACGCCGAGCTCGTAACCCTCCCGGCGCATGGTCTCGATCAGCACCGACAGGTGCAGCTCACCGCGGCCCGATACGATGAAGCGGTCGGGGCTGTCGCCCGGCTCGACCCGTAGCGCCACGTTGTGGATCAGCTCGCGCTCGAGGCGCTCGGCGATGTTGCGCGAGGTGACGAACTTCCCCTCCTTGCCTGCGAAGGGCGAGTCGTTCACCTGGAAAGTCATGCTCACCGTCGGCTCGTCCACCGTGAGCGGCGGCAGCGCCTCGACCTTTGCCGGGTCGCAGAGCGTATCGGAAATGTTGAGGCCGTCGATGCCGGTGACGCAGACGATGTCACCGGCCCTGGCCTCAGCCACCTCGACGCGCTCGAGGCCCAGGTAGCCCATGACCTGCAGCACGCGGCCGTTGCGCTGCCCGCCCTCGCTGTCGACCACCGCCACCGCGGTGTTCGGCGTGAGCCGGCCGCGGGTGATGCGGCCGACGCCGATAACCCCGACATAGCTGTTGTAGTCCAGCGCGCTCACCTGCAGCTGCAGCGGGCCGCGCTCGTCCACCTTCGGCGCCGGCACCTCGCGGATGATGGCATCGAAGAGCGGCGTCATGTCCTCGGCCATGGCCTCGTGGTCCAGGCCGGCGATGCCCTGGATGGCCGAGGCGAAGACGATGGGGAAATCGAGCTGCTCTTCCGTGGCACCCAGGTTGTCGAACAGGTCGAACACCTGGTCCACGACCCAGTCGGGCCGGGCACCGGGGCGGTCGACCTTGTTCACGACGACGATGGGCCGCAGGCCGCGGGCGAACGCCTTCGCGGTGACGAAGCGGGTCTGCGGCATGGGCCCGTCCACCGCATCCACCAGCAGCAGCACCGAGTCCACCATGGACAGCACGCGCTCGACCTCGCCGCCGAAGTCCGCGTGCCCGGGCGTGTCGACGATGTTGATGCGGTAGTCGTCGTATCGGATCGCCGTATTCTTGGCGAGGATCGTGATGCCGCGCTCGCGCTCCTGGTCGTTGGAATCCATGATCCGCTCCGCGCCGGCGCTGCGCCGGTCGAGGGTGCCCGACTGCTGCAGCAGGCAGTCGACCAGCGTGGTCTTGCCATGGTCGACGTGGGCGATGATAGCGATGTTGCGCAGGGACTCGATCACGGGGTTCTCCGCAGGCCGCGGTGCGGCGGAAAAAAGGCGCCGGATTATACCTGACGCAGCGCCGACCACCAGCCTGCTTGCAGCAGCCCCGGCAGCCATGCACCATTCAGAGGCCCTGATGCATTATTGTGGTGCAAGTCCTGCTCCAGCCGCGTCGCGGGAGAAAAAAAGCTTCCCGGAATCAGAGGCTTGTAGCCGGGGTCGGCTGGCACAGGACTTGCAATTCCGCGAAGCACCAGAACTGACGCGGTGCGCCCTTTGCGGTGCGTGGCGCCGACAGCTCGCAAGAAACGGGTTCGAGGACCCGATTACATTCCCAATGGAGGACTGACCATGTCAGACAAGACCCTGGACCTGATCAAGGAAAGCGAAGCGAAGTGGATCGACCTGCGCTTCACGGACAGCAAGGGCAAGGAGCAGCACGTCACCATCCCGGCCACGGAAGTGGATGATGACTTCTTCGAAGAGGGCAAGATGTTCGACGGTTCCTCCATCGCCGGCTGGAAGGGCATCAACGAGTCGGACATGATCCTCATGCCCGACGACTCCACCGCCGTCGTCGACCCCTTCACCGACGACCCCACGATCAACCTCCGCTGCGACATCGTCGAGCCCTCCACCATGCAGGGCTACGAGCGCGACCCGCGCTCCGTCGCGCACCGCGCCGAGGAGTACCTGAAGTCCACGGGTATCGGCGACACCGCCTTCTTCGGTCCGGAGCCCGAGTTCTTCGTCTTCGACGACATCAAGTGGCACTCGGATATGTCGGGCGCCGGTTACACGATCCACTCTGAGGAAGCGGCCTGGGTCTCCAGCCACAAGTTCGACGAGGGCAACATCGGCCACCGTCCGCGCGTCAAGGGCGGCTACTTCCCCGTCCCGCCGGTCGACTCCCTCCACGATATCCGCGCCGCCATGTGCGACGCCATGGAGCAGATGGGCCTGCCCGTCGAGGTTCACCACCACGAGGTGGGTACGGCCGGCCAGTGCGAGATCGGCGTGAAGTTCAACACCCTCGTGCGCAAGGCCGACGAGGTGCAGATCCTCAAGTACTGCGTGCTCAACGTCGCCCACGCCTATGGCAAGACGGCCACCTTCATGCCCAAGCCCCTGGTCGGTGACAACGGTTCCGGCATGCACGTGCACCAGTCGATCAGCAAGGACGGCGAGAATGTCTTCGCCGGCGACGGCTACGCGGGCCTCTCGGAGACGGCGCTCTACTACATCGGGGGCATCATCAAGCACGCCCGCGCCCTGAACGCCTTCACCAACGCCTCCACGAACTCCTACAAGCGCCTGGTGCCGGGCTTCGAAGCGCCGGTCATGCTCGCCTACTCGGCGCGCAACCGCTCCGCCTCGATCCGCATCCCCTACGAGCCGAGCCCCAAGGGCAAGCGCGTAGAGGTCCGCTTCCCGGACCCGACTGCCAACCCCTACCTGGCCTTCGCCGCCATGCTCATGGCCGGCATCGACGGTATCCAGAACAAGATCCACCCCGGCGACGCTGCCGACAAGGACCTGTACGACCTGCCCCCGGAAGAGGGCAAGGCGATCCCGACGGTGGCCTCGAGCCTGGAGATGGCCATCGATGCTCTGAACGCGGACCGCAGCTTCCTGACGGCTGGCGGCGTGTTCACAGACGACATGATCGACGGCTACATCGCTCTCAAGGAAGAGGACATCGAGCGCCTGCGCATGACCACCCACCCGGTGGAGTTCGACCTCTACTACTCCGTGTAAGCTCTCTTGCAGCTTGCACCCGAGGGCCCGCTTCTTGCGGGCCTTTTTTTTGCGCGCATTCCCGGGGCGACCCTGAACCGTTAACTTGGCGCAAACACGGCAAAAAGGCACATAATGGGAAACAGCCAGTCGCCGGAGGTGACCATGAGCAAGCTTGTCGCCGTTTTGGGTTTTCTTGTCGCGTATGCCGTTTCCGGGTCTGCCCTGGCGCAGCAGATCTACCGCAGCGTGGACGAGCACGGCAACGTCGTGTTCAGCGACCAGCCGCCGGCCCCGGGGCAGGACGGCGAGAAGGTCGAGCTACGGGACCTGAACACGACGCCGCCGCCGGACCCGCGGCCGCGGCCCGCGCCGGCGAAGCGTAAGCCCGAGCCGGCGCCGGCGCCGACCGTGACCATCGCCTCGCCGGAGAACGAGACCACCATCGCCATGGGGCCCGGGAACTTCAGCGTGAGCGGCAGCGCAGAGCCGCCGCTGGGTCCCGGTGAGCGCCTGCAGCTGTTCATGGATGGCGAGGCCGTCGGGCCGCCGCAGGCGGGCGCAAGCTGGGGCCTGCAGGGCGTGCTGCGCGGCCCTCACGACCTGGTCATCCGCCGCCTGAACAACAGCGGCAAGACGATCGCCGAATCGGAGTCCGTCCGCGTCTACGTGCTTCGCCCCTCGGTGCGCTGATCCCGGCGGCCCCCGCGCTGGCCGGGACGGCATACATGCACAATACTGGTGCATAAACCGACGGGGACGCCGATACCGCTGTCCGCTTTGGCGCACGAATTCTGGTCGGCATAGTTGAGGTTAGCACTTACTACGCTTTAAATCGGCGCTTGCAAGGACCTAAACCCCCGTCTTAAGCCAATGCCCCGTC
Source organism: Pseudohaliea sp. (assembly GCF_040217025.1). Lineage (GTDB taxonomy): Bacteria > Pseudomonadota > Gammaproteobacteria > Pseudomonadales > Halieaceae > Pseudohaliea. The sequence goes on from NZ_JAVJOA010000004.1 coordinate 282,962, forward strand.
GTGGCTCCAATCTTGCTTTGTCGAGAGGCAGCCACTCGACGGGCGGTAAAAAACAGGGCAGGCATGCAGGACGCGGACGTTCTCGACAACATCAGCACCGGGGTGCTCTGCCTCGACAAGGCGCTGCGTGTCCGCTACCTCAACCCAGCGGCGGAGGCACAGCTGGCGATCTCCACGGCGCGTGTCTGCGGGCTGCACGCACGCCACATCGACTCGCTGCCGCCGGTGTGGCTGACCACCCTGGAGCAGGCGCTCCGGGAGAAACACCCGATCGTGCGCCGGGGAGTGGAACTGGTGCTGCCGGCCGGTGCCTACGGGCAGGTCGACCTGGTGATCACGCCCCTGCATGAGGAGGGGCCGGTGGCGCTCGTGGTCGAGGTGCAGGCGGTGGACCGGCTGCAGCGCATCAGCCGCGAGGAGAGCCTGCTCAACGCGCAGGAGGCGACCCACTCCCTCGTCCGCGGCCTCGCCCACGAGATCAAGAACCCCCTCGGGGGCGTCCGCGGCGCGGCGCAGCTCCTGGCGCGCGCGCTGCCCGATGGCGAGCTCGGGGAATACACGGAGATCATCATCCGCGAGGCGGACCGGCTGCGCGACCTCGTCGACCGCCTGCTGGGGCCGAAGGTGCAGCCCCAGCTCGAGCCGCTCAACGTGCACGAGGTGCTGGAACACGTCTGCCGCCTGGTGCGGGCGGAGGCCGGGCCGGCGCTGGCGCTGACCCGCGACTACGACCCCAGCCTGCCCGACATTCTCGGCGACCGGACCCAGCTGGTGCAGGCGGTGCTCAACATCGCCCGCAACGCTCTCCAGGCTACCAGCGAACAGGTCGTGCGGGAGCTCGCCATCATCAGCCGCTCCCAGCGCCAGTTCACCATCGGCAATCGGCGGCACCGGCTGGTCTGCCGTGTCGACATCGTCGACAACGGCCCCGGCATTCCCGAGGAGCTCCGCCACTCCCTGTTCGTGCCCATGATCAGCGGCCGCGCCGACGGCTCCGGCCTCGGGCTGGCGATCTCCCAGTCCATCGTCAACCGCCACGGCGGTCTGCTGACCTGTGACAGCAGGCCCGGCGAGACCCGTTTCAGTCTTTATCTACCGCTGGAAGAATCCTATGCCCAAGCCCCCTAAAGTCTGGGTCGTCGACGACGACCAATCGATCCGCTGGGTGCTGGAGCGCGCCCTCAGCCAGGCCGGCATCGAGAGCGAGTGCTTCGCGAATGGCGACCGGATGCTGCGCCGCCTCGGCGAGGACCAGCCGGACGCCGTGATCAGTGATATCCGCATGCCGGGCACCGACGGCCTCGAGCTCCTTGAGCGGCTCACCGCCAGCCATCCGCGGCTGCCGGTGATCATTACCACGGTCCACTCAGATCTCGACAGCGCCGTGGCCTCCTACCAGCAGGGGGCCTTCGAGTACCTGCCCAAGCCGTTCGATATCGACGAGGTGGTGGCGGTGACCGAGCGGGCCCTCGCCCACGCCCGGGAACACATGGCGCCGGCGGGCCCCGGGGACGACCTCGCCCCGGGTACGGAGATCATCGGCGAGGCCCCGGCCATGCAGGAGGTGTTCCGCGCCATCGGCCGCCTCGCCCACAGCAACATCACCGTGCTCATCAACGGCGAGTCCGGCACCGGCAAGGAGCTGGTCGCCCGGGCGCTGCACCGGCACAGCCCGAGGGCCGGTCAGCCCTTCATCGCCCTGAACATGGCCGCCATCCCCCGGGACCTCATGGAATCCGAGCTGTTCGGACACGAGAAGGGGGCCTTCACCGGGGCGGCCTCACGCCGCGAGGGGCGCTTCGAGCAGGCCAATGGCGGCACCCTTTTCCTCGACGAGATCGGCGACATGCCGGCAGAGACGCAGACCCGGCTCCTGCGGGTGCTCGCCGACGGCGAGTTCTACCGCGTGGGCGGGCACACCCCGGTACGCGTCGACGTGCGCATCATCGCCGCCACCCACCAGGACCTCGAGGAACGGGTGAGCCGGGGCGAGTTCCGCGAGGATCTTTTTCACCGCCTCAACGTGATCCGCATACACCTGCCGCGGCTGGCCGAGCGGCGCGAGGACATCCCCAAGCTCATGGACTTCTTCTTCGCCCGGGCGGCCAGGGAACTGGGGGGCGAGACCAAGGTACTGCTGCCGGAGACGGAGCGCTTCCTGGCCGGGCTCGACTGGCCCGGGAACGTGCGCCAGCTGGAGAATACCTGCCGCTGGATCACGGTCATGGCGTCGGGACGGGAGGTACACCTGGCAGACCTGCCGCCGGAGCTCGGCCGCCGGGAGGCCGCGGCGCCGACGGGCGAGGGCACGGACTGGCGGGAGCTGCTTTCGCTGTGGGCGAACAACGAGCTCGTGCAGGGAAAGCAGCACATCCTTCGTGCCGCCGTCCCCGCCTTCGAGCGAACGCTCATCGAGGTGGCCCTGAGACACACGCAGGGCCGCAAGCGGGATGCCGCGGAGCTCCTCGGCTGGGGCCGCAACACGCTGACCCGCAAGATGAAGGAGCTGGACATGTAGGCGGGGCAGGCCCGTCGCGGGGGCTCAGGCTTCGGCCGGCGCCTCGCCGTTACCCTGGGCCGCGGCCTGCTGGCCTTCGGCCTGGGAGCGGGCCATGGCCTGCTGGTAGAGCGCCTCGAAGTTAACCGGGGCGAGCATGAGCGCCGGGAAACCACCCTTGACGACCAGCCCGTCGATGGCCTCGCGGGCGTAGGGGAAGAGGATGTTCGGTGCGGCCGTGCCGAGCACCATGCGCAGCTGCTCCGTGTCGAAGCCGGCGATGTAGAAGATACCGGCCTGCTGCACCTCGACGAGGAACGCGGTCTGCTCCTCGACCTTCGAGGTGACCGTGATGGTCAGCACGACTTCGAAGTTGCCGTTCTCGTCAATGGTGTTGCTCTTGGTATTGAGGTCGATATTGACCTTCGGCTGGTACGACTTGCGGAAGATCTCCGGGGTCGCCGGGGACTCGAAGGATACGTCCTTGCAATAGATTCGCTGCAGCGAGAACTGCTGTTGCGGGGCGTTTTGTTGTGCTGCTGCCTGCTCGTCGGCCATGGCTTGCTGTCTCCGTGTGAGGTGGTGTCAGTGTGAAAGCGTGTCGGTCAGGGGGACGCGGAAAGCCCGAGCAGCCCGTCGAGACGCCCGCTGCGGTCCAGTGCCGCAAGTTCATCAAAGCCGCCCACGTGCTGGTCGCCAACCCAGATCTGCGGCACCGTGCGGCGGCCGGCTTTCTCGGTCATTTCCGCGCGCAGGGCGGCATTGCCGTCGACGGCAATCTCCTCGAAGGCCACGCCCTTGCCCTCGAGCAACCGCCGCGCGGCGATGCAGTAGGGGCAGAAGCGGGTGCTGTAGACGGTGACGGGAACGGCCACGGCGCTGCTACTTCTTCGCCACCGTGGGCAACTGCAGGTTGCGCCACTCGAGCATGCCGCCGGCCATCTTGTATACCTTGCCGAAGCCGTCGCCGCGCAGCTGCTTGGCGGCAGCGCCGGCCTGCTGGCCCATCTTGCAGACCAGGATGATCGGCCGGTCCCGGTACGCGTCGAGCTCGCTCTTTCGGTCCGCGAGCTTCGCCATGGGAATATGCAGGGCGTCGACGATATGCCCCTGCTTGAACTCGCCGCCATCGCGCAGGTCGAGGAAGATACCGTCCTCTGCGTTGACGAGGTCGATGGCCTGCTGCGGGCTCAGCGCCGGGCCCGCCTTGCGGGTCTCGTGGAACAGCAGCATGCCGATCGCCACGAGCAACGCGGCGACCAGGATCCATTGCTGGAGCAGGAACTCTAGGAAGAGGGCCATGGAGCGGTTTCCGGGTCCGTCTTGCGCCCGGCGGAAAGCCGGGCCTCGGCAAAAAGGCGCGCAGTATACCCTGTCTGTCCGGCGCGCTCCACAGCGCCCCGGGGTCCCCGGCGAGGCCGCGTCGCAGCGCCCCCTGCCAGCGGTTACAATAGCGCGCTTTCCACCACGGGAGCAGGCATGACAGACTCGAGCAGGGTCCCCACCGTCCTCATCATCCTGGACGGCTGGGGGCATCGGGAAGAAACCCGGGACAATGCCATCGCAAACGCCCACACCCCGGTCTGGGACCGGCTCTGGGCCGAAGCTCCGCACACGCTCATCTCGGGGTCGGGCCTCGATGTCGGCCTGCCCGAGGGACAGATGGGCAACTCCGAGGTGGGCCACATGAGCCTCGGCAGCGGCCGCGTCATCTACCAGAACATCACCCGCATCGACCAGGCCATCGCCGACGGCAGCTTCGACGAGAACCCGGTCTACACGGAGGCCATCAATGCCGCCGTGAACCGCGGCGGCGCCGTGCACGTGCTGGGCCTGCTGTCACCCGGGGGTGTGCACAGCCACGAGCGGCAGCTCTTCGCCGCGCTGCGCCTCGCCGCTGCCCGCGGCGCGAAGCAGGTGTTCCTGCACGCCTTCCTCGACGGCCGCGACACGCCGCCGCGCAGCGCGCAGGCCTCCATCGACAAGGCCGAGGCAGTGTTCGCCGAGCTCGGCATCGGGCGCATCGCCAGCCTCTGCGGCCGCTACTACGCGATGGACCGCGACCAGCGCTGGGACCGGGTGGAGAAAGCCTACAACCTGCTCACCGAGGGCGATGCGGACCACCGCGCGGCGAGCGCGACGGAAGGCCTCGCCGCCGCCTACGAGCGCGACGAGAGCGACGAGTTCGTCGCGCCGACGGTGATCACCGATGCCGGCGGCAGCGCCGCGCGCATCGAGGACGGCGACACCGTGCTGTTCATGAACTTCCGCGCTGACCGCGCCCGGCAGCTCAGCCGCGCCCTCACGGATCCGGCCTTCGACGGCTTCCAGCGCCGCGTGCAGCCGCGGCTTGCGGGCTTCGTACAGACCACGGAGTACGCGGCCGATATCGACGCGCCCTGCGCTTTCCCGCCGGAGGCGCCGGCCAACGGCCTGGGCGAGTACCTCGCCGACGCCGGCCGCACGCAGCTGCGCATCGCCGAGACCGAGAAGTATGCGCACGTGACCTTCTTCTTCAGCGGCGGCCGCGAGGAAGAGTACGATGGCGAGACGCGCATCCTCGTTCCCTCCCCGGACGTTGCCACCTACGACCTCAAGCCGGAGATGAGCGCCCCGGAAGTCACGGACAGGCTCGTCGAGGCCATCGGCAGCGGCGCCTACGACCTTATCGTCTGCAACTACGCCAACGGCGACATGGTGGGCCACACCGGAAGCTACGAGGCCGCGGTGGCCGCCGTGGAGACCCTGGACGCCTGCCTGGGGCGGGTCGAGGCGGCGGTGCTCGAGGCCGGTGGCCGCGCCCTCATCACCGCCGACCACGGCAACTGCGAGCAGATGGTCGACTACGAGTCGGGCCAGCAGCACACGCAGCACACCACGGAGCTCGTGCCCCTCGTCTTTATCGGCCGCGAGCCCGTGGCACTCGACCCGGCCGGCGGCATCCTCGCCGACATCGCGCCAACGCTGCTGGCCCTCATGGGCATACCCCAGCCCCCCGAAATGACCGGCCACAGCCTGCTCACGGACCGCTGAGCGCCATGGTCCGCTGGCGCCGTGCGGGGCCCGGGCCGGCGGGGATGGCCCGGGCCGCTTTCATTGCCGCCGTGCTTGCCGTCGGCCTGCCCCCCGCCGCGGTGCTTGTCGCCGCGCTGGCCCCGGTGGCCGCCGGCGCGGACCCGGTTCAGGACGAGCGCGCCACGCGGGAGAAGCTCGAGGCCCTGACCCGGGCCATCGAGAAGATCGGGGCCGAGCAGCGCCGGGACGAGGCCGCCCGGGACTCGCTGCAGGCCGAGCTTCGCGCTGCCGAGACGGAGCTCACCCGCCTCGCCGGGCGGGTGAGCACCATCGAGGGCCGCATCGATGCGCTGGTGGCGCGCCTCTCCGAGCTCGCCGGGGAACAGGCGACCCTCGCCGCCCGTCGCGACGCCCAGCGCGCGCGCATCGCCGAGGAACTGCGCCAGGCCTGGGCCAGTGGCGGCGACAGCAGCTTCAAGCTGCTCCTGAACCAGGAGGACCCGGAGGCGCTCGCCCGGGTGCTCGCCTACTACCGCTACCTCACCGCCGCGCGCAGCGAGGCGCTGGCCGGGTTCCGCGAGACCCTGGCCGAGCTCGCCATCGTCGAGGCGAGCGCGGCGGCGCGGCGCGACGAGCTCGACGCCGAGCGCGACGCCCTCGTGGCCCGGCAGCGCGAACTCGCAGCGGCGCAGGACCGGCGGGCGGAAGCGGTCGCCGCCCTGGCCGCCAGCATCGCCGAACGCGATGCCGAACTCGCGCGCCTGGCCCGCGATGCCGAGGCGCTGGAGAAGGTCCTCGTCGAGATCGAGGCGGCGATCCGCGACCTCGCGATACCGGCGAACTATCAGCCGTTCACGGCGGCACGCGGCGCCATGCCCTGGCCGGCGGCGGGTGAGCATGCGAACCGCTTCGGCCGGCCGCGGAATCAGGGCAAGATGCGCTGGCGCGGGGTTACCATCAACGCCGAGGCCGGCAGCACCGTGGCGGCGATCCACCACGGGCGGGTGGTCTACGCGGACTGGCTGCGCGGCTCCGGCCTGCTCCTGGTGCTGGACCATGGCGAGGGCTACATGAGCCTCTATGCGCACAACCAGAGCCTGCTCAAGGACGTGGGCGACTGGGTCACCGCCGGTACTCCCATCGCCACCGTCGGTGCGAGCGGCGGGCGCGAGCGTGCCGCGCTGTACTTCGAGATCCGCGAGGACGGCAAGCCGGTCGATCCCGCCCGCTGGTGCCGGGGCTGACCCCGGAACGCGCGGCACGGACTGGCGAAACCCGTTGAAGCGGAACCCGCGTAGGCGTAACCGGTCGAAGCAGGGAGCCGGGCCCTTGGCCGCGGCGCGCGGGATTGCGCTACACTTTCCCGCCTGTTCGCGAGTTGACGGGCGCCGCCCGCCCTGCTCGGCCAAGCCCACAGCCATAAAGGCACGCACCATGCTCCTCGATCCACGACAGCTGCTGCGCCGCTACCTTCGCGCCGTCGCCCTCGCCACCGCCTTCCTCGCCGGCACCGCACAGGGCGCCATGGAAACGGAAGAGGGCCGGCTGGCCTTCGACGACCTGCGCACCTTCGCCGATGTCTTCAACCAGATCCGTCAGGGCTATGTCGAGGAAATCGACGACAGCACGCTCCTCGAATACGCTATTGAGGGCATGCTCACCGGGCTGGACCCGCACTCGGTCTATCTCACCCGGGACGCGTTCGAGGACCTGCAGACCACCACCTCCGGCGAGTTCTCCGGCCTCGGCCTCGAGGTCGGGATGGACAACGGCCTGATCCGGGTGATCGCCCCCATCGACGGCTCCCCGGCCGCGGAAGCCGGCATGCAGCCTGGCGATATCATCCTCAAGCTGGACAACCAGCCGGTGAAGGGCATGAGCCTCGGTGACGCGGTCGCCAAGATGCGGGGAGAAAAGGGCAGCGAGATCGAGCTCACCATCGGCCGCGCCGGCCAGGGCCGTCCCTTCACCGTGACCCTGGTGCGCGATGTCATCAAGGTCGCCAGCGTGCGCGAGCGCTGGCTGGAGCCGGGTTTCGGCTACATCCGCATCTCGCAATTCCAGAAGAGCACCGGTGATGACGTCGGCGCCGCCCTGGAGCGGCTGCAGGAGGAGCAGACTCTCAAGGGCCTGGTGCTGGACCTGCGCAACAACCCGGGCGGAGTGCTCGGCGCCAGCGTCGACGTCGCCGGCCTGTTCCTCCCCGGGGGGCAGGTGGTGTACACGGAGGGCCGGCTCGCCAACGCCGCCCAGACCTACGATGCGACGCCGGAGGACGCCACCGGCGGTGTGCCGCTGATCGTGCTCATCAATGGCGGCTCCGCCAGCGCCTCGGAGATCGTCGCCGGCGCGCTGCAGGACCATGGCCGGGCGATCATCATGGGCACCGGCAGCTTCGGCAAGGGCTCGGTACAGACGGTACTGCCGATCTCCGAGGACCGCGCCGTCAAGCTCACCACGGCCCTCTATTTCACGCCCAGCGGCCGCTCGATCCAGGCCGCGGGCATCGCCCCGGACATCGTGGTCGAGCGCGCAAGGCTGGAGGCGCTGTCGGAAGAGGGCCGGATCAGCGAGGCCGACCTCGTCGGCCATCTCGCCAACGGCAACGGCGACGGCGACGAGGAAGGCAGCAGCGGGTCGGGCAGCAGCGCCAGTGCCCTGCTCGGCACCGACAACCAGCTCTACGAGGCGCTAACGCTCCTCAAGGGCGTCAGCATCCTCGGCCTGCGCAGCGCGCCGGCGGCGCCTGCTGCCAGCGTCGCGGCCAAGGAGCCGGCCTCAGAGTAGGCCTCGCTCAGCTGCGGCCCCCGCGCCGGCGCCAGCCCGAGAACGGCGCCAGCGCGTCGCGGAACGGCTCCAGGGGCGCAATCGGGTAGGGCCCCAGGCGCACCGGCAGCGGCCCGAGATAATGAAACCCGTCGGGCCGGGGCGCGATGGTCACCGCGCGGAAGCGCACCCCGGCCGCCGCGGCCTCCGCCGCCGCAGCCGCGAAGGCGGGATCGTGCAGCCGGCTCGGACGCAGGAAGCGGGCGTCCTCCCGCTGCACCGTGAACAGCACCGTCGCCTTGTCCCCCGCCGCCAGCACCGTCGCCAGCTCCCGCAGGTGCCCCGCGGCGCGGACGCTGACACTGTCGGGAAAGTAGGCGCCGCCGTCGGGGTAGACGAGGTGGCAGTTCTTCACCTCGACATAGTGCCGCACCGGGTGCCGGCGGCTGCCCTGCTCCAGCAGCAGGTCGATGCGCGAATTCTCGCCGTAGCGCACCTCCCGCGCGAGGCTGCGGAAGCGCCTGAGCCCCGGCACGCAGCCTTCGCGCACGAGGAACTCCGCGAGGCGGTTGGGCACCACCGTGTTGGCGCCGACATAGCCACCGTCGATCTCGAGCAGTTCCAGCGTGTAGCGCAGCTTACGCTTGCTCTCCGGCGGCACGGCGGAAACCCAGGCCCGCGCCCCGGGCCGCACCAGCCCTTCCATGCGGCCGGGATTCACGCAGTGGGCATCGACGACCTCACCGTCCAGTTCGACGCTGGCGATGAAGCGATCGTAGCGGGCGAGGAAGCGGCAGGGCAGGAGCGGCCGCTCGTGGGGAATCACCAGGCTGCCGGCGGCGCAGGCCGCCATCGTTACAACCGGACCTCAATGCCCCGGCCGGCCATGTGGGCCTTGGCCTCGGCGATGGTGTACTCGCCGAAATGGAAGATGCTGGCGGCGAGGACCGCGGCGGCGCCGCCCTCGAGGACGCCCTCGGCGAGATGCTCCAGGTTGCCGACACCGCCGGAGGCGATCACCGGGACGGGAACGGCGTCGCTCACGGCCCGGGTCAGGGCGAGGTCGAAGCCGTCGCGGGTACCGTCCCGGTCCATGCTGGTGAGGAGTAGTTCGCCGGCACCGAGCTCGGCCATGCGCCGGGCCCAGGCCACGGCGTCGATGCCCGTGGGCCGTCGGCCGCCGTGGGTGAAGATCTCCCAGCGCGGCGCACCGTCCCGATCCTCGACTCGCTTGGCATCGATGGCGACCACGATGCACTGGGCGCCGAAGCGGGCCGAGGCCTCGGCGACCAGCTCCGGCTCTCGGATCGCCGCGGTGTTGATGCTGACCTTGTCGGCCCCCGCATTGAGCATGGTGCGGATGTCCGCCACGGAGCGGATGCCGCCGCCGACGGTGAGCGGGATGAACACTTCCCGGGCGATGGCCTCCACCGTGTGCACGGTGGTCTCCCGCGCCTCATGGCTGGCGGTGATGTCGAGGAAGGTGATCTCGTCGGCCCCCGCCTCGTTGTAGCGCCGGGCGATCTCCACCGGGTCGCCGGCATCGCGGATGTCGACGAAATTCACGCCCTTCACCACGCGGCCGTTATCCACGTCGAGGCAGGGGATGATGCGGCGCGCCAGCCCCATCAGCCGTCACCGTCGCAGAGACGCTGGGCCTCGGCCACGTCCAGCGTGCCCTCGTAAATGGCGCGGCCGGTGATGGCACCGATGATGCCCTCGCCCGCCACAGCATGCAGGGCGCGGATATCGTCGAGGTCGGTGATGCCGCCGGAGGCGATCACGGGGATGCGCGAGGCCCGGGCCATGGCGACCGTGGCCTCCACGTTGACCCCCTGCATCATGCCGTCGCGGGCAATGTCCGTGTACACAATCGCGGCCACGCCGTCGGCCTCGAAGCGGCGGGCGAGTTCCGTGGCCTGCACGTCGCTGACCTCCGCCCAGCCGTCGGTGGCGACCCGGCCGTCGCGGGCGTCGAGGCCGACGATCACCCGCCCGGGGAAGGCGCGGCAGGCCTCGGCGACGAACGCCGGCTGCTTCACGGCCTGGGTGCCGATGATCACGTAGCTCACCCCGGCCCGCAGGTAGTGTTCGATGGTGGCGAGGTCGCGGATGCCGCCACCGATCTGCACCGGCAGCTGCGGGTACGCGGCGGCGATGGCCTCGACCACCGCGCCGTTCATCGGCTCTCCGGCGAAAGCGCCGTTCAGGTCCACCAGGTGCAGGCGCCGGCAGCCGGCGTCGACCCAGCGGCGCGCCATGGCGACCGGGTCGTCGGAGAACACCGTGCTGTCGTCCATGGCGCCCTGGCGCAGGCGGACGCACTGGCCGTCCTTGAGATCGATAGCGGGGATGATCAGCATGTGCCGTCCCAGGCGAGGAAGTTGCGAAGAAGCGTGAGCCCCGCGGTGTGGCTCTTCTCCGGGTGAAACTGCACGGCGAAGAGGTTGTCGCGGGCGAGCGCGGCATCGATGGTCACGCCGTAATCGACGCTGCCGGCGACGAGGTCGCGGTCCGCGGCGTGGACGTAATAGCTGTGCACGAAGTAGAAGCGGGTGCCGTCGGCGATCCCCTCCCAGAGCGGGTGCGGCCGCCGCTGGCGGACCTCGTTCCAGCCCATGTGGGGAACCTTCAGTCGCTCGCCGTCATCACACCGGAGATCGGCCCCGAGAAAACGCACCTCGCCCCCGAGCAGGCCCAGGCAGGGTACGCCGCCGTTCTCCTCGGAGCTGTCCAGCAGTGCCTGCATGCCCACGCAGATGGCCAGCACCGGCTTGTGCTGCGCCGCGAGCGCCGTCTGCAGCAACTCGTCACAGCCGAGGCGGCGGATTTCCGCCATGCAGTCGCGGATGGCGCCGACCCCGGGGAACACGACCCGGTCCGCGGCGCGCAGCACCGCCGGGTCGCAGGAAACGTGCACCGCCCCGGCCCCCGCGTGCTCCAGGGCGCTGGCCACGGAGTGCAGGTTGCCCATGCCATAGTCGATGACGGCAACGCTGCCGCCCTTTGCCGGCGAGCTCATGGCGGCTAGAGAACGCCCTTCGTGGACGGGGTGACGCCGGCCATGGCCGGGTCCTGCGCCAGCGCCATGCGCAGCGCACGACCGAAGGCCTTGAACACCGTCTCGGCCTGGTGGTGGCTGTTCTCACCGCGGAGGTTGTCGACGTGCAGCGTCACCTGGGCGTGGTTGACGAAGCCCTGGAAAAACTCGTGGAACAGGTCGACGTCGAAGCCGCCGATCACGGCGCGCGTGAAGGGCACGCGGAACACGAGGCCCGGCCGCCCGGAGAAATCGACCACGACGCGGGACAGCGCCTCGTCCAGCGGTACATAGGCGTGGCCGTAGCGGTAGATGCCCTTCTTGTCGCCGATGGCGGCGGCGAAGGCCTGGCCCAGGGTGATGCCGATATCCTCCACCGTGTGGTGGGCATCGATGTGCAGATCGCCTTTGGCATTGATCTCGATATCCATCATGCCGTGGCGCGCGATCTGGTCGAGCATGTGTTCGAGGAACGGTACACCCGTGTCGAGGCGGGCCTCGCCGCTGCCGTCGAGATCGAGGGTGACGCTGATCTGCGTCTCCAGCGTGTTGCGGGTGACGGAGGCCTTGCGCTCTGCCATGTCGCTCCTGCTCCCGGCCGCGGGTACTGCCCGCGGGCCATTGGTGAAAAACGGCGCATTATACGTGAATCCCGCCGCGGCAGGGTGCCCCCGGTGCACCCCGCCGTTATCATGAACGTTTCCGCAGCCCAGGACTCTTCGAAATGCACTTCTCTCGCTTCCCCCGCCGCCATTACGCCCACCTGCCGACGCCGCTCGAGCCGTTGCCGCGCCTGAGTGCGGAACTCGGGGGCCCCACGCTGTGGATCAAGCGCGATGACTGCACCGGGCTCGCCGGGGGCGGCAACAAGACCCGCAAGCTCGAGTTTCTCATGGGCGATGCGCTTGCCCGGGGTGCGGATTGCGTGATCACCCAGGGCGCCACCCAGTCGAACCACGTGCGCCAGGCCGCCGCAGCCTGTGCCCGGGAGGGCCTCCCCTGTTACCTGCTCCTCGAGGACAGGACGGGCTTCACCGATACGGACTACCGGGACAACGGCAACGTGCTCATGGACCGGGTCCTCGGCGCCACCCTGGAGGAGCGCCCGGCCGATACGGATATGGATGCCGCCATGGCGGAGGTCGCGGAGCGCCTGACTGCCGAGGGCCGCACTCCCTACGTGATTCCGGGCGGGGGCTCGAACCGCGTCGGCGCCCTGGGCTACGCCAACGCGGCCCTCGAGCTCCTGCAGCAGGCCAACGACCGGGGCCTGCGCGTCGACCACCTCGTCCATGCAACGGGCAGCGCGGGCACCCAGGCAGGTCTCGTCGCCGGGCTGGTGGCAGCGAACAGCGGCATCCCGGTGCTCGGCGTCGGCGTGCGCGCACCGGCGCCGGTACAGCATGCCAAGGTTCTCGACCTCGCGCGGGCGACTGCCGCTTACCTGGGTGCCAGGACCGCCCTTGACGACGATGACGTGCAGGTGAACTGCGACTACATCGGCGAGGGCTACGGTATCCCGACGGAGGGCGCCATCGAGGCCATCCGCCTGCTCGCCGAACTGGAAGGCATCTTCCTGGACCCCGTCTACAGCGCCAAGGGCATGGCGGGACTGATCGACCTCATCCGCCGCGGGCACTACGGCGCCGGCGAGCAGATCGTCTTCCTGCACACCGGCGGCGCCCAGGCGCTCTACGGCTACCGCCGCTTCTTCGGGGACGCGGACCGAACCCTGCCGTGAGCCGCGCTTTCGAAGACAGCTTCGAGGACGGCTTTGCCGGGCGGCTGCTCGCCTGGTTCGACGACCACGGCCGCAAGCACCTGCCCTGGCAGCAGGCTATCGATCCCTACCGGGTCTGGGTGTCGGAGATCATGCTGCAGCAGACGCAGGTGAGCACCGTGATTCCGTACTTCGAGCGCTTCATGGCCGCCTTCCCGGACGTGAAGGCGCTGGCCGCGGCGGACATCGACAACGTGCTGCACCACTGGACCGGCCTCGGCTACTACGCCCGGGCGCGCAACCTGCACCGCGCTGCCCGGGCCGTGATCGGCGAGCACGGCGGACGCTTCCCGGAAACCGTAGACGCACTCGCCGCCCTGCCGGGCATCGGCCGCTCCACGGCCGGGGCGATCGTCAGCATCGCCTGCGGCGGCCGCGCGCCGATCCTCGACGGCAACGTCAAGCGCGTGCTGGCGCGCTACCACGCCGTCGCCGGCTGGCCGGGGCGCAGCGCGGTGCTGAACACGCTCTGGGAGCACGCGGAAGCGCACACCCCAGGGCAGCGCGTGGCCGACTACACGCAGGCCATCATGGACCTCGGCGCCACGGTCTGCACCCGCAGCCGCCCCGCCTGCGCCCTGTGCCCGCTGGCGGAGGGCTGCGCGGCCCGCGCGGCGGGCAACCCCGGCGACTACCCGGGGAAAAAGCCGCGCAAGATCCTGCCGCAACGGCAGACGGCCTTCGTCCTCGCCCGCCACCCGGACGGCGCCTGGCTGCTCGAACAGCGGCCCCCGGCGGGGATCTGGGGCGGCCTCTGGTGCTTCCCGGAAGTGACCAGCCCCGGGGACGCCGAGACCTGGTGCCGCGACGCCCTGCAGGCAGAACCCGGTACCGGCAGCCCCCTGGCCCCGTTCCGGCATACCTTCAGCCACTACCACCTCGACATCACGCCGGTGGTGATCCCCCTGGACAGCGCCGGCGAGGCGGTGACGGAAAGCGGTGGCCGACTCTGGTACGATCCCGCGTCACCGCCGCGAATCGGCCTCGCCGCGCCCGTGCTGCGACTCATCGAGACCCTGACCACTTTCGACCCAGCGGAGGACCCATGACCCGCAACGTTTTTTGCCGCAAGTACCAGCAGGAACTCGAGGGGCTGGACAGCCCGCCCTACCCGGGCCCCCGGGGCCAGGAGATCTACGAGACCGTCTCGAAGCGGGCCTGGGAGGAATGGCAGGCGCAGCAGACCATGCTGATCAATGAGAAGCAGCTGAGCCTCGTCGACCCGTCCACGCGCAAGTACCTGCAGGGCGAGATGGAAAAGTTCCTGGCCGGCGAGGACTACGACCAGGCGGAAGGCTACGTGCCCCCGGACGCCGGCGACGCTTGACGCAAAGGGTCGCAGCAGGTCTAATACGCGGCCTCACCGCACTACCCTGCCCGGATAGCTCAGTTGGTAGAGCAGGGGATTGAAAATCCCCGTGTCGGCAGTTCGATTCTGTCTCCGGGCACCAATCTCCTCTACTCCCTAAACCAAATACCACGGATTCATCGTGGGTTGCCGACACCGTGTCGGCCCCGGGGTGCCGGTCTAGAGGAGCTTCCAGTGGATGGCGTAGAGCACCGCCTGGGTGCGGTCGCGGCAGTTGAGCTTGGCGAGGATGTTCGACACGTGGTTCTTCACCGTGCCCTCGGCGAGGTGGACCACCGCGGCGATCTCACGGTTCGACAGGCCGCCGGCCGCCAGCTTGAGGATGTCCCGCTCCTTGTTGCTGAGAATCTCGGGGTCGGTCGGAGGGGCATCGTCTATACCCGTGGTGGCCTGGGAGACCAGCCTGGGTTCGGCGATGAAACCGCCGCCCGCCACCGTCTCGATAGCGTGCATCAGCTTCTCCAGCGATACGTCCTTGAGCAGGAAACCATTGGCGCCGGCGGCGAGCGCGTCCAGGAATAGCTGGTGATCATCAAAGGTCGTGAGCACCAGCACCGGCTGCGGGTTTCCCTCACCCCGGAGGCGCTTGAGCAGGGTTATGCCGTCCATGCCCGGCATGCGAATGTCGCAGACGAGAATATCAACCGGGTCGCGGCGCAGCTCGGTCAGGGCCGCCTCGCCGTTGTCGCACTGCCAGGCGGTGGTCGCGGCACCGGAGATCTCGATCAGGCGCGCGATGCCCTCGCGGATCAACACCTGGTCATCCACCAGCCCTACGCTGATCATGCCGCGGCGCCTTCCGGGTGCGGCAGCTCGAGGGTCAGGCGACAGCCGCGCCCGTCGAGCGGCGTGAGCTTCACCCGGCCGCGGTAGGGCGACAGGCGCTTTTCGATGTTGCCGAGACCGAAGCCCGGCACCACCGCACCGCGCGTCCCGATGCCGTTGTCGGTGACGGAGAATACCCGGTCGCGGCAGGCGATCTCGATCACCGTCGCCCTGCCGTGACGGATGGCATTGTGGATGGCTTCCTGGAAACAGAAAACGAGCTGCTGGCCCAGTTCCGCCGGCAGGTCCGGCAGTGGCGTGGTGACGCGAAGCTCCACGTCCGGCGTGACTTCGGCAAGCCGATCGATCGCCGCGGCCAGGTCGGACCGGCGCTCCTCGGACAGCTGCCGAACGATACCCCGAACGCTGTCCAGCAGCTCCCGGGACAGTTGCTGGCAGCTTTCGACACGAGCGTGCAGGTCCGCCGGACACTGGTGCGCCAGGGCCTCGAGCTGCAGCCGCAGCGCGGTGAGCTGGTGGCCGATGCTGTCGTGCAGGTCGCCGGCAATGCGCAGCCGCTCCTCCGCGCGGCTCTGCTGGGCCAGCATGGCGCGGGCGGCCAGCAGTTCATTGTTCTGCCGCGTGAGTACTTCCTGCACCTGCACCTCGCGCTGTCGGCTGAGACTGGACGTGATGGCGAAGCCTTCGAGGGCCAGGAAGGAGAACCAGGCCAGCCGATAGCTATCGCCTTCCCGGGACAGCTCGAAGATCGCCAGGTAGGCCACGTTGACCAGCGCCAGGAGCAGCCAGCAGCGTCGCGGCGAGAGGTGGTAGGGTGCGCTCGCGATCAACACCACGGCGAGAATCAGGTTGATGCTGTCGGGATTGGCCAGCAGCGCACCCGCGCTGAGCGCGGCCATGCCGTAGACGCAGAGCGCCGCCGCCCGCGGGGTCAGCTCCAGTTCCGCGTCGTAAGCCGCCGCGAGAAAGAGCCCCAGAAAGGCTGCGAACAGCAGGCTGCGCGGCCAGAAATCCGTGTAAATGCCGTTGATGATCGCGGTCAGCGCGACCGCTGCGGCGCCGCTGGCGATAAGGAGGTGGTTCTCGATGCCCTGTCGACGTCTGCTCATGGACTGCAGCTTAGCGCAGACCGCCACAGCCGGGAGTGTGCCGAAAGTCACGCTTTGACCTGCGCGAGCCCATGACTTCTCGCACCTGCGTCGCACAGGTCGCCCGGCGATACTGGCAGACGTCGTCAAGAAGTCATTGGGAGACCGCGAACATGAAGAAGCTCATAGTTGCCGCATCCGTCACCACCGCACTCGTACAGCAGGTCGCGGCCGCTGACCTCGGCCTGCTGGTCGAGAACATCACCGACCCGCAGGGCACCCTGCTCTGGTCTGTGTTCGACAGCGCCGAGGCCTTCGCCGCAGATACCCGCCCGGTCGTTTCGGCACGCAGCAGGGTCACCGGGAACAAGCTTCGGGTGACCCTGCACGATCTGCCTGCGGGCGTGTACGCGATCAAGCTGTATCACGACGCCAACGGCAACGGCGAACTCGACACGAACATGCTGGGCATACCGGTGGAAGGCTACGGCTTCAGCAACAATGCCGGCCGACGCGGCCCCGCGTCCTTCGAGGATGCAAGCGTTGCGGTCGACCGCGACACCCAGATCACGATCCGCCTGAGGTAGCCGCCATGCAACGACGTGCGTTCCTGCAGGGCACGGCAGCGCTGGCCGCGCTGCACGCCTTTCCCGGCCTCGCCCGCGACGTCCAGTCGCCCCCCTGGGCACTGGGCTTCCAGGGTGTGTCCTCGGACCTGCCGCCCCTGCCCATGGCCGTTCGCGGCAAGATACCCGAGGCCTGCACGGGCACGCTCTACCGGAACGGCCCGGCACTTTACGAGCGGGCCGGCCAGCGCTACCGGCACTGGTTCGACCCGGACGGCATGATCCAGGCCTTTCGGTTCGGGCGGGAGGGAGCCGTGCATGCGGGGCGCTTCGTCCGCACCCGGAAATTCCGGCAGGAGGCCGCCGCCGGCCGTTTCCTGTTCGACGGCGCGGGCACGCGGATCTCGGGCAGCCTGCCGCCGCGGAACAATGACGACTTCAATACCGCCAACATCAACGTGCAGGCCTTCGACGGCGAACTGCTCGCGCTGTGGGAGGCGGGTTCGGCCTACCGCGTCGACCCGGAAAGCCTCGAGACCCTGGGCACCCGCAGCTGGCGGGAGGACCTGGCGGGGGTGCCCTTTTCCGCGCACCCGCGCTTCGACGGGCGCGGCGACCTGTGGAACATCGGTTCGGTGAGTTTCGGTGCCGAGCCACTGCTGGTGCTCTATCACATCGACGCCGCCGGCAGGCTGCGCAAGGCCCGCACGCATCGCCTGGATTTTGCCGGGTACATGCACGACTTCGTGCTGACCGGGCGCTACCTGGTGGCACTCAACAGCTCCGCGGTGCTGGGCAAAGGCGAGACGTTCATCGACAGCATGCGCTGGGAGCCCTCCCGCGCGAGCCAGCTGCTGGTCTTTGACAAGGACAGTTTCGACCTTCTGCACACGGTGGAGGTGCCGGCCGCCTTCGTTTTCCATTTCGGCAACGGCTGGGACACGCGGAGTGGCCTGGAGTTCACCGCCTGCCAATACCCCGACGCCCGCCTGGCCACGATCGGCATGGCGCGGCTGGCCCGTCAGCAGCCCGGGCCCTACCACGACGAGCCCCGGCTGCTGCGCTACCGGGTGGACCTCCACAGGGGCCAGGCAGCCGTGACCGACCTGGGTATCGACCTGGAGTTTCCGGGTTTCGATCGCCGTCGTCCCTTCGAGCCCCAGGCGCTCTTCGGCGTGAGCAAAGGGAGAAACTCTCCATCCGGACCGGCATCGGCTGTTGTGCGGGTTAACCCGTCCAGCGGCGAGGTGGACCGCTTCGACTACGGCGACGGAACTCTCGTCGAGGAGCCTCTGCCGGTGCCCGGCCCGGGGGCAGCAGCGAGCTACCTGGTGCACAGCTATCTCGATGTCGAACGCAGGCGCTCCGGGGTGTCGATCCTGCGCGCGGACGCGCTGGCAGATGGGCCGGTGGCGACTGCCGAAATGGACAGGGTGGTGCCGCTGGGCTTTCACGGTTGTTTCCTCACGGCGTGAGCGCGGCACCTGCCGGCACCGGTCTCCACGTCCCCTCCGCGGTTGCGCTCAATGCCCGCGTTTGGCAGGGTCAGCCCAGGGCAAACGGATCGTGGAGGGGGTGCATCATGAAGCGTCTCGGCCTACCGCTTTTCCTGTGGGCGCTGGGAAGCGCGGGAGGACTCCCGCTCGCCGCGGCAGAGGCCGTGCTACCCGAGGTCGATTGCGATGTGCTGGCCGCCTGGGCGGCAGAGTTCGACCCCGGTGAAACCTTTGCGCCCAGGCCCGGCCTGGAGGTCAACGCCCTGTTCAGCGACGAACGCCTCCTGCCCCTGTTCGGCAGCCCGGTGGTCGAATGGCAACGCGACCACTTCCGTGATCTGGGCGCGATGATGAACACCTGCCGCCGCGAGCTGTACGCCCGCGACGACAGGCCCGCCGGGGACGCGCTCTACGCTGTGATGAAGGCGTCGCGCGACGTCACCTCCGCCATGCAGCAGCTGTGGACCGCGCAGACCCGGGTCGAGCGGCAGGTCGACAAGCTGCTCGAGCTGGAGCCGTCACCGGAGCTTGCCGGCGTGTTCGCCATGGCTGCGGACGCCCTGCAGGGCATCGACGTCTCTGATCGCGTGCGCGACCAGGAACGGCGCTACCAGGGCCTGGCGCGACAGGTGGCACAGCTGAGCGAGTATGCACCGCTGCTGGCACCGGCGGAGGTAGCGGCGTACCGGGCCCGCCTGGAAGGTACGCGGGCCGCCGCCGCCGAGGCGCTGGCAGCAGAGAACGCCGCGTTCCAGGCCACGCTGCGGGCAATCGCCGACGCGCCGCTGAATGCCGAGGGCTACGCGCAGCTCAAGCAGATCTCCTACAACACCGATCGGAGCGCGTTGACACGACAGCAGCTGGCCGCGTTCAACAGTGCCATGCAGCAGAAAACGCAGGCGATCCGCGAAGTGCAGGCGGCAGAGCAGGCCAGGGCCGAGGCGGAGGCCGCACGGCCCATCGACCTCGGACCGCACCTGCAGGACCTGGTGAGCGGCAACGGGATAAAGCGTCTCGCTATCGCCGGCCTGGCGCCGGAGATGGCACAGGCGGCCGCGATGGACCAGGTTCAGCGCGGCCTCGGTCTGGCGCGCGCGGCGAACCCGATCGATTCCGCACAGTTCGCCGTTCCCCGCGAGAATGCGGCACAGTACCTGGCCGAGCGCCGTACGGGACCGCGGGTCAGCCTGGATCTCATGGACGACGGCCGGGTGGGGCAGGTGACCTACGAGGAGTTCTTTCGCGCCCGGGTGGTCACGCAAAGCGCGCGGCAATTGTTGACGCAGGCGCTCGGAGAGCCAGACGCCGTGCGGGCGGAGGACGATGACCTGCGGATGCGCTGGCACGACGGCGGCCGGCGCCTGCAGGTGCGGGTGACCAACACGCTGGAAACCGTCTGGCGCGGCGCCGGCTACGAAGGCCGGCTGATTGCCGCCCTCTGGCATCGCGACTACGAAGACCACCTCGACACCGTCAACGAGCGCTGCGCCGCCATCCGCGAAACGCCACGCGGCGACTGGAGCACGGACGACTCCCGGTTCTTCGCAGCCGAGTGCCCGATGATGCCGGGCTCAACGCGGACACCGGGGCTGCGCCAATGACGGTACACGCCGTGGCTCCCGCACGGCGCCGTGGCGCGCCGATCGAGAATCGGTTTCTGGCATCGCGTACGGGGTCGACCAGCCGAATCACGCCGGCGGCCATACCCCTCATCGAGCGACCGGGCCGTCTTCGTCGCTGTGCTGGGCTACCCGTGCAACAGCTGCGTAGCCAGCGACGCTTCCTCGCGGAGCCCACGATAGAACACCACGCCGGAACTCAGCGAGAACGCGCCGCATCGCGGGCCTGAAAACCGGCTCCGATTGCGCGTGTCTGTACTTTCAGCCGCGCGACCGACATGATGCGCTCCATCGCTCCCGGAAATTCGCTTTCCCCAGGGGCCCAGCGACAGGGCCGGCATGCAGGCTGATCACTCATTATCCCTCAGCAGCGGTACGCGACGGGTTCTGCGACGCTCCACCGGTGAGCGTCGCCTGAGAACGGCCCTGCCTGATCGAAACAACGGCGCCCGGCGGTGCTGAGCACGGCGGAGAGGGTCCCGCGTTCAGCGGTGCTGCGCTTTCTAGTGCCGTCGCTGCTGGGTGCCTTCATCTTCCTGTTTCCAGTGCTTCTGGCGGATCGCCAGACCATCGTTTTCGGTCTGATTACCGATGCGCTGTCGTCCCTGCTTTCCTCCGCACAGGATGAAGTACTGCTCGGGCTGCTGCTGCTTTCGGCTTTGCTGACGCCCCTTCAGTACCTGTTGCGCAACAGCGCTCCGGGACGGCATGAACTCATGCGGCGCTGGTTCTCGGCCCGGCCGGCGTGGATCGGCCTGCGGCTGGCGGGCAGCCTCATCGCCGTAGCGGTCTACTTTGACGTCGGTCCCGCATCGATCCGCGCCGCCGACACGGGCGGCACGGTTTTCTACGACATCTGCATGCCCGTGATGCTGGTGTACTTCGCCGGCACCCTCTTCCTGGGTCTGCTCACGGACTACGGCCTCATGGAGTTCACCGGTGTCCTGGTCCAGCGGCCCTTCCAGCGCTTGTTCCGCCTTCCCGGAAGCGCAGCGGTAGACGCCATCGCATCCTTCGTGGCCGCATCCGGCCTGGGCCTTATCCTGACGATCCGTCAGTACGAGAACGGGCGCTACAGCGCCCGGGAGGCCTGCGTCATCTGCTGCAGTTTCTCCGTGGTATCGATACCCTTCTCCCTGGTGATCGCCGAGGTCGCGGGGATCCCACAGCTGTTCTTCGGCTGGTATGTCACGCTGGTTGTCGCTTGCATCGCCGCAGCGATGGTAATTGCGCGCATCGGACCCATGGCGGGCAAGGGCGAGGGCCGCTTTGCGGGCGCTGCCGCCCCGCTGCCGCCATCCACCGGACGGCAGAATGGGAAAACTTTCCGGCGGGCGCTCGATGCGGCCGTGATGCGCTCAGCCGCAGGGGCGAGGCCCGCCACCTACCTGCGCATGGCGCTGCTGCAGTGCGGCGACCTGCTCTTCGGGCTGCTCGGACCGATCATGGTGGTCGCCACCTCAGCAGCGATACTCGTGTTTCATACGCCGCTGTTCGATATCGCCGCCAGGCCTCTGGGGCACCTGCTGGGGGCCTTCGGCTTCCCGGAAGCGGAGGCGGCGGCAAAGGGCTTCGTCGTCGGCGCACTCGACCAGTTCATGCCCGCCCTGGTGGCCAGGGGGCTCGACTCGGAGTTCGCGCGCTTCGTTCTCGCGGGGCTGTCGGTAACGCAACTGGTTTACCTCTCCGAGTTTGCGCTGCTCCTTCTGCGCTCCCCGCTACCGATCACCCTTGGCGACCTGCTGATCACTTTTCTTCTCAGGACCATCGTGGTGACGCCCTTCATTCTCACGGGCGCCTGGTTGCTGGTGTGAGCAACCCCTTGGCTGGGCCGCTTTGCAGCCTGGCTGAGAAGCACTGCATAGCGGCGAGACAGGCTTAACGGAACTCTTCAAGCAGCGCTGCCGCACGCTGCACGGATGCGAAGCTTCGGTGACACAAGAGCCGCAAATCCATCCTGAGGGGCGCTTCTGACGTCACGACACATCAGCCCACGGCAACAAGAATCGCGTTCAGTTAATCAATTCTGTGACGGCGAAGTAAGAAAATTTAAACAGGCTTCGGTTAACAGGCAATCGAAAATCGCCTATCTATGTAGCTATGCTGCGCGACCCGGAACAACCGGGCAGTTGTCCCTTTCCGGCCGCGCCATCAATCGGGCGGCATGCACCCCGTTCCCGGGCGGCGCCCTGTTGCGAGGTCGAGTGTATGAGCGTCATGCCCTCGACGTTCCCGCTTGCTGATAAGGGCCTTCTCCATGCAACGCATCTTTTTTATTGTCTTTTTGCTTTGCTGCGCCTGGCGCGTCGAAGCGTCGCAGCCGGAGGCACCGAATGTCATTCTCATCGTTGCCGACCACATGGGGGCGAGCGATATCGGCCCCTATGGTGCGACCGACATTCGCACGCCCTCGCTGGACAGCCTTGCCGCACAGGGTGTCCGCTTTAGCAATTACAACGCTGCGGCGCCCATCTGCGGCCCCTCGCGAGCGGCGATGATGACGGGAAAGTACCCGGCGCGCATCGGTTTCGAAGACAACATCGGTCATGAAGGCGGGCTCAGCGCGGCAATCCCGACAATACCTGCCCTGTTGAAGCAGCGGGGTTACAGAAGCGGGCTCTTCGGTAAGTGGCACCTGGGCCATGTTGCGGGCATGGACCCCCTGGCCCATGGCTTCGACGAGTTTCTCGGCTATGACGAGTGGAGCATCAACTACTACACCCATCGCAACGACAGTGGCCAGGAGGCGCTCGTACACAACGGCGCTATCGTTGAGCGGGACGGTTACCTGACGGACATCCTCACGGAAGAAAGTATCCGCTTCATGGAGGCGAACCGGGACAATCCTTTCTTCGTCTACCTCTCCTATAACACGGCGCTGCCGCCCTACCTGGGACCCGGTCTGCCGCCGGAACGCTGGGATGCCGAATTCAACATCAATGGCGCCACCCGCGCCGATTACATCGCGATGGTCGAGGCCATGGACGACGGTATCGGCAGAGTGCTGGCTTCGCTCGAGGAGCTGGACCTCGCGGGGAATACGCTGGTCCTCTTCACCTATGACCACAACGGTCGGAACCTGGTGCGCAACGCCCCCTACTCCGGTGGTTTCGCCATGCTGAACGAGGGCGGAACCCGTGTTCCGCTGATCATGCGCTGGCGCGACCAGCTACCCACCGGGGAAACGACTGGCAGGCCCTCGATCGGCATGGATATCACAGCGACCATTCTCGCTGCCGCTGGGGTCGAAACGGCGTCACTGGGCCTCGATGGCGTGAATCTACTCGCCGACACGGCGCCCGATAAAGAGAGAACCTTTTTCTGGCGCCTGCAGCTCGGGGATTTCGGCCAGGCCGCCGTGCGCAGAGGCAAGTGGAAGCTCCTGGTACATCGCTTCGCGATCTTCAGCAAGCCCACCACCTATCTCTACAACCTGGAAGCCGACCCGAGCGAGTCGAGCGACCTCTATTATCAGCAGGCGGAACTCGCCGATGAGCTGCATCGGTCGCTCCTGGACTGGGAGGCATCCGTGGCAGCAGGCGTTGTGGAAGACCAGCCGCCGCGCTCGCCACTTTGATGATCAGTGGTCCTGGTTCGGCAACACCGGGTCGGTGCCCGACGGCTTGGCGTCGGCGGCCGACATCCTCGCAAGATAGCTGCGCAGGTCGCGCCTGATGGTCGGCGCCAGCAGGTAGAGACCGATGATATTGGGTATCGTGACCAGCACCACGAGGCTGTCTATGAAGTCGATCACCTGCTGCACGGTCAGCACGCCGCCGGGGATTACGGCCAGGCAGAAGAGCACGCGGTAGCTGTACAAAGACAGGCGCGAATAGCCGAGGAGGTACGCCCAGGCCCGGCTCATGTAGTAGGACCACGAGACAATCGTCGTGAACGCGAACAGCAGGACACAGGCCGCAAGCACATAGGGAAACCACCAGATCACGCTGCCGAAGGCCGCCGAAGTGATCTGGATGTCATTGAGACCCTCGAGCTGGTAGGCCCCGGTGACGACGATCACCAGGGCGGTCATGGCGTTGACGACAATGGTGTCGAAGAAAGGCTCCACCGACGCGGCCAGCCCCTGGGAGACCGGTTCGCGGGTCCTGGCAGCCGCGTGCACCATCGTCGAAATGCCAGTTCCTGCCTCGGTGGAATACACCGCCCGGCGCATGCCGATCACAAAGACCCCGATCACACCGCCGACCACCCCTTCCGGCGCAAAAGCGTCGGTAACAATGGCTACGATTGCGGCGGGTATGGCACTGGCATGCAGCAGAAGTATCGTCAGCGCTGCCAGCAGGTAGACCACGCACATCAGGGGAACGACGCGACTGGTAACGCTGGCGATGCTGCGAATTCCCCCGATGATCACCAGCGCCACTGCAAGCGCCAGAGCAAAGCCGAAGGCCCAGGGCGCGTCGATCCCGCTTACCGCGCTCAGCTGGCTGTAGGCCTGGTTGACCTGCGTGTACACCAGCATCTGGGGTACTGCACAGGCGGCATAGATCAAACCGAGCGCCTTGCCGAGCCGGGGCCAGCTTTTCTCTGCCAGACCGGCCCGGAGGTAGTACATGGGGCCGCCGAATACCGAGCCGTCCTCGAGAATGGTCCGATACTTCACCGCCAGGGTTGCCTCGGCAAACTTCAGGGACATGGCAAAGAAGGCAATGACGATCATCCAGAACGCGGCGCCGGGACCACCGATACCGATCGCGATAGCGACACCGGCAATGTTGCCGAGCCCGACCGTTCCGGCGAGGGCGGTAGTCAGCGCCTGGAACTGGCTGACCTCGCCGGGAGCATCGGCGTCAGCGTAGCGCCCCTTGAGGATCCGGATGGCCATCGGGAAGCCGCGCACATTAATGAAGCCCAGGTAAAGCGTAAAGAAAACCATCGGCACTGCCATCCAGAGCACGGCCCACTCGATGTCGACGCCGAACAGGTGCAGCTGGCTGAAGGCAAGTCCGCTGAAGAAGGACGTCGCTGCGCTGGCGATGTACAGGAAACTCTCGGCGACTGACTGCATGGTCTACCCGGTACCTTGTCGTTTCTTATGCGCCAGGGACAGCTAGGGCGACCGGCGGCGTCGCGACCGTTCCCTCAGGACCTGGATGATCCCGACCAGGCTGATCAACAGCCAGAAAGCCTCGATGACAAAGGCCGACAGGTTGAAGTCCACGGTCAGCGAATAGAGGATAAGTGCGGCGCCGGTCGCATTGAGCACCGAGTAGCGCACGTCCGAGACATCGATCCGGCGCAGCTGGATCAACAGGTAAGTCACCACGATGAGCGCGGCACCGAGCGTCCCGATGAGCTCATGAAGCTGCATGCTCACGGCCCGTCCTGGCCCGGGACCGCGACGCCCGCCTTTTCCCAGCTTCGCAGATACTGGTCGGCAATCGCCCGGAGCCGATCTCTCCCGAAGCTGGCTTCGTGGCCGCCGTGGACTACCCGCACCGGCAGCTCCCGCAGCCTGTGCATGGTTCGTGCGTAATCATCGAGGTCGGCACCGGGGAAGTTGGTAAGCAGGGCACCGTCGTAGACCGCGTCGCCAGAGAAAAGGATTCCCGTTGCCGCCTCCCACAGACCGATACTGCCCGGTGAGTGGCCGGGCAGGTGCAGGACCTCGAAGCTGCGGTCACCCAGATCGAGCCGGTCCCCCTCCCTGACGGACCGGGTACAGGGTGCGGCTCGCGTGGTGTGCGCGGCGATATCGAAGCTCGCCTCGGGCAAGGCACTGATCAGCACTTCACTCTCGACCGGGTAGCCCAGTTCGCCCAGCTCACGCCGCTCCTCATCACTGAAGTCGCACGCGCGCAACATCATGGGCGAGGAACCGTCCGCCATGACCGCCGCCTCGCTCTCGTGCACCACGCGCTCCTCGAACTCGTGGATACCGCCGATATGGTCGAAGTGCGTATGCGTCGCCACCGCGGTCAGGCGTTTGTCGAAGATATCCCGGGCGGCGCTGCGCAGGCTGGCAATGCCGAGCCCCGTATCGACCAGCAGGTCGCTGTCCCTGCCGCGCACATGCCAGATATTGCAGCGAATCAGAGGCTCGACCCAGGGCTCCCAGATAAGCGTGATGTCGTCGTCGATCCTGCGGTGCTCGAACCAGCGGTGTTCGATTCTCATAGCGGCTCCTGCTTTCTGCCTTTCGCGGCGCTGGCGACGTCCGCCGCCACCCATCGGTGAAACTGGTGACGCATACCGTCCCAGAAAGGGCAGTAAAAGCGCTCGCGGTACACCGGTGACCGCGCGGCCTTCTGCACGGCCTCGGAAACCCGGTTATCCTCGGGCGCGACCTCGCCGTGGAAGCCGAAGACCTTCTCGTGCCTCGCCGCGTTCTCCGGAGTGACTGCGGCGGAGGGCAGCAGGTACATGCGCCGGTCGACGGTTCGTTCGGGACCATCCGGTAGATTGATGGCGATCTCGAGGTAGCCCGGAGCGATGGAGAGGCTCATCGCCGGGTAAAGATCGACGTAGGCTGCCTGCTCGGGCACGCGGCCGTCGGCGCCGAGGTGCGGCTCCGCCGGATCGATTTCCCCGTAGGTCTCGCTGAACGCGCTGTAATCGAAGCCGAGCCCGATCAGATAGCCGTCGACGACCTCGCGATAGGTCTTCTCACCCTCTGCGGTCACCCGCGGATGGGCCGAAGACTCCCGGTAGGCACGGTGCACGAAGTTCTCGTGCAACACGTTCGGACCGTCGATATCGAAGAAGATCTTCCAGTTGCAGTGGGTCACTGCGCGGGGAACGATCGGCTGCCCCGAGCGATCGCGGACCACGGCCACATCGCCGAAATCGTACTGCGAGAACTCCCGGGCGATCGGGGCAACGTAACCCTCGAAAGGGGCCGGTTCCGGCGAGAGGTTCACGAACACGGTATGCAGGTAGCTTTCGCAGCGAACCTCAACCAGGTCCGTGGCCGGCGCTCCGTCGGGGAGCTGCTCACGTTGCGGCGTGCCGTCCCAGAACGGTGCCGCCCGCAGGCGTCCCTCGAGGTCGTAGACCCAGCCATGGTAGGGGGTGACGATTTCGCTGAGCCCCGCGGCCGGCTCGATCACGGCCAGGCAGCCGTCATAGGGCACCACGTTGTGAAAAACCCGCAGCGTGCCGTCCAGGCCGCGGACCGCAAGCAGCGGCATGCCGCAGAGCTCAAAGGGCAGCGCATCGCCCGGCCCGGGCACGTCAAAGTCGAACAGGACGCACACCCAGTGCCTGCTGAAAATACGCTCTCGCTCGGCCTCGTAGAAGGCCTGGCTGTAGTAGGACGACGCTGGCAGGGTTTGCGCAGTGGCTATCGGCTCATTGATGCGCTCAAGCTGCTCAGCGGAGAGAACGCTTCCTGGCGGCTCCATGGTTTGTGCTCCCGGCTTGTGTTCCCGTCGCATGACAAAGCTAGTCCCAGTAGTTGGCGTGGTCCGCGGCACGTCGGTTCACGTGCTCGAGGAGAGCTTCCCGGTCCACCGGTTCACCGTTCACCCATACCCGCTCGATTGCTCGAGTATTGTGAATGGCTGCGAGAGGATCCCGGGACAGGAGCACGAGATCGGCACGCAGGCCGGGCGCGACGACCCCGACATCCTCGAGGCCCAGCATCCGTGCGGCATGCCCCGTAGCGGCGGCAAGCGCCTCGAGGGGTGACAGCCCGACGCTGACGAGAAGCTGCAGTTCATCGTGCAGGCTGAAGCCGGACCACATCCACGGCGTCCCGTCCGGAAAGATGGCATCGGTACCGGCAAGGATTGGCACGCCGGCCGCATGCATCCGGCCCAAAAGCTCGACGAGCAAAGCGTAGTGCCGGGTCATGGCGGCGCGATCCGCGTCGGAGAAGGGTTGACCCAGAACCTCCACACCCGCCGTCTGTCGCCAGCGCTCCAGCAGGGTTTCCGGCGCCTCGCGGAACTCCTCGTCCGCGGCCTTGCGCCGCCCGGCAAAGACCGGATCGGCAGCGCGCAGCGACGGGTGCTGCACGATCAGGGTCGGCACAATGGCCGCACCGCTTTCGACGAAGGCGTCGACCAGGGCGTCGGCCTTTCCAGGGTCGAAGGAGTCGACCAGGCGATCGAGAAAGTCTGCTCCGAGCGCGCGCGCGTAGAGCGACGTTACGTCGCCGCTCGCGGTGGCCTCGCTCATCAAGGCGAGCAGTTCCTCGCGCAGCCGGCCTTCGTCGGCAGAGCAGGCGAGCAGCATGCCGCCGAAGAGGCTGCCTTCGTGCTCGACGGTGGCGAGACCGGCACGGACCGCGTCGCCGACGGGAACCGCCGTCGGTACATGGCCGACGAGCTGAAGATGCATGGCTGCACCGGCGCCCACCAGCGCCATGAATTCATCGCGGCTTAGAAAATCCCGGGTCTTGATGAAATCCACGTCCAGCTCCCGCAGGGTATCGAGGGCACCGGGGAGCGAGGCAAGGGTCAGCTGCAGGTGAGACGGGTAATCGTCGTAGGGAGAATCCCCGTCCAGCATGGGGCCGGCGAATACCAGGCGGGGAAACTCACCGCTGCCGGCGCGGTAGGCTTCGCGCAGCGCAGCCAGGTCCCGCGCGCAGTCCGCGCTGCAGCCCATGTCGCGCAGCCCGGTGACACCTGCGGTCAGGTAGGCATGCATTGCCGTCTCGTCCGCAAAGCTGTGCGCGTGCAGGTCCCAGAGCCCCGGTATGAGGTAGCGGCCGCGCCCGTCCAAGATCACGGTATCGGGGCCGGTTGCCGGCGGGTCGTCGCTGATGCTGGCGATTCGTCCCTGCTGCAGGAGCACATGTTGATGAGGTACCGGTGGGTTGGCGAGACCATCGATGACGGTGACATCGCTGATCAGGGTGTCCCGGGGCTGTGCAGCCGCGGTCTGAACCGCGCCGACGAACAAGGCGAAGAGGAGAGCGACGGCCCTGATCGGCACGGCGCCATGCGGACCGGACCGTCCCCTGCCTGGCGATCTGTTCGAAAACCTTGCTGGAGTCATAGCGGCTAACCCGTAGGAGCTGGTAGTGAAGCAGAGCGCAAGCGAAAGTCGCTAGGCGCCGTGGCCGGCAGGCGCGGGCGGGAGCAGCCGCTTCAGTGCCTCGAAGTGCGCTGCAACGTAGGTACCGCCCGCATCGAACTGCTTTTTCGTTGCCCGGGCGATATCCGCACCCACGTCACGAAGCGGTTCTCCCGTCGCCATCGCCTTGACCTGTATCTCGCAGGCACGCTCCAGGAAGTAAAGACGATCGAAGGCCTCAGCGACGCTGGCACCCACCACGATCACCCCGTGATGGGCCATGAACAGAACGTGCGCGTCACCCATTGCTGCAGCGATTCGCTCGCCTTCCTCCGGGCTGTCCGCGAGACCCCGGTAGTCATTGTCCCAGGCGATATCTTCGTAGAAGCGCAGTGCGTTCTGGTGAACGTAGCGGAAGGATGGCCGCTCGAGGCAGGTCAGTGCGGTCGCCCAGGGCATATGCGTATGCATGACGCAAGCCGCATCACGGTGTTGCCGGTGTATGGCACTGTGAATCTGCAGCGCAGTGACCTCTGCCTCCCCGGAAACCTCGGGGCCTACCACCACCAGATCCGGCGCGGTCACCGCAGACCAATGGATACCGAACGGGTTGAGCAGATAGCTGTCACTTCCGATGGCAAAGCTGAAATGGTTACAGATACCTTCATTGAGACCGAAATGTGCCGCCAGGCGCAGGGCGGCGGCAAGGTCAATACGGTTCTGCTGATTTTCTGGCGCAGTCATTCATACCTCCCCGAACAGGGTCCATTTCTCAAGCGCGGCAAGCAGCCGGAATCGCGCACCCGCCCATCACCTCACCGACCTGCCGTGCAAACTCGATGGTCGCCAGGTCGCCCATTTCCCGCCCCGCAGCCTGCACTCCGAGCGGCAGGCCCTGCTCGTCAAGGCCGGCAGGGAACACCGTGGACGGCAGGTAGGCGACGCCGGTAAGGCCCGCCCAGAAGATCTGCTCGAAGTAGGGGCGCTGCTCCCTGTTGACCGTCAGCTCCCTCGCCTCCAGCGGCTCGGAATGATCGTGGGGAAAGGCGGTGGTTGCCGCGGCGGGCGTCAGCAGGATGTCGAAGTCGCGGAAGAATTCGTGCCACGCCCAGCGCAGGTGCGTCCGCCGTTCGTTGCAGGCATGCCACTGGCGATAGTAAAGCGTCGAACCGCGGATCTCGTAGGCGAGTTCGCTCTTGTCCCGAGGGTCGAGACGGGACAGACGCTCGAGATTCTCCTCGAAGACGGCCTCCGGCTGGCGCGCGGACATCGCGGCATAGAGGAGGTGCTCGTACTGCTCGTGGGAGTGATCCGCCGAGAAGGCCGGGCGTGCACGGTAGTCGACCCGGCCACCGGCATCCTCCACCAGCCGGGCAACCTCCAGAACCCGCGCCTTGATCGATTCGTCAACCGGCGCCATCTCTTCATCGGCCCATACCGCCACCCGCCAGTCTCCCAGCCGCTTCTGCGTCGGCGCAGGCAGTTCGAGGTGCCAGCCCGGCGTCTGCAGCGCATCCGCGCCACCGACCACGTCCAGCACCAACGCCAGGTCCCGGGCGCTGCGCGCCAGGGGGCCGATCACGGACAGGTCCGTTGGCGTCAGGATGCCGGGGAGCGCGTGGCCGCGTATGGGCAGGATGCCCCAGGTGGGCTTGTGACCGAAGACGCCGCAGTAGTGCGCGGGGTTGCGTATGGAGCCGCCAATGTCGCTGCCCATTTCGAGTGCGGTCATGCCTGCGGCCAGGGCCGCTGCCGAGCCGCCGGACGACCCGCCGGGCCCGCGCCCAGGGTCATGGGGATTGCTGGTCGTTCCGTAGATGTCGTTGTAACTCTGGAAATCCGCGAGAGAGAGAGGCACGTTGGTCTTGCCGAAGATGATGGCGCCTGCCGATTGCAGCCGCTGACAGGCGACGGCATCAGCTGCTGCAATGTTGTCCTTCAGCAGCGGATTCCCCCAGGTGGTCGCCATACCCGCGATGTCATAGGACTCCTTCACGGTCATCGGCAGCCCGTGGAGCGGACCCAGGCGCCGTCCTTTCGCCAGCGCCTCGTCCGCCGTTCGCGCACGCGCGCGAGCCTCGTCGAGCTGCATGGCGACAACGGCATTGATTCGAGGGTTGTACCGCTCCACTCGCTCGACGTAGTGTTCGAGCAATTCGATGCTGGAGAACTCCCTCGCTACCAGCCTCTCGACCAGCGACGAAGCATCACTGAAGGCGATATCATCCACGCACGCTCACCCCCTGCGCTGTGAGACCGGCCGATGCCCGCGCGTCCCTAGCCAATGTAAAGCCCCTCCGGGACACCGATGCCGCTGTTGCGGAAGAAGTCGTGGCAGCGCTCGACGTCCCGGACCCATTCAAAAAACAGGCCCTTGCTGCTGGTGACCGTCACGCCGGCATCGCGCATGCGCAGCAGGCCATAGTCATGCCCCTCCTGGGGCGAAGCGCAGGCGTCGGCAACTACGACGACGCGGTAGCCCTGCTCGAGCAGCCCGAGCGCTGATTGCGCCACGCACACGTCGGTTTCCAGGCCGGTGAGGACCGCCGTACGCCGGCCCGTCGCCGCCACGGCCTCGAGGATGTCGGCCTGCCCTGTCAGTCCGAAAACCATCTTGTCGTGCTCGGAGGACCCGGTCGCCATGCAGTCGCGAAGGGCGCCTGTTGTCGGGCCCATGACGGCAATCTCTTCGGCCGTCACGCAGGTCGGTACCGCCAGCCAGGCTGCGACCTGCATCAGCCAGCGGCAGCGTTCCACGACGCGCTGCGCATCTTCCTGCGCAAGCCGCACCAGGAACTTGTCCTGCACGTCGATGACCAGGAGGAGGCTGTCTGCAGCCTCGATCAGTTTCGCGGTCTCTCTCATCGATGCTCCGGTAGTGGGAAATTGAACAGACGGACGCCGGGCGAAGGGACAGTCATTCCGCCAGGGCCCGGGTCAGCCGGTAGAGGAACTCGAGCCCCTCGTCGAAGGACCTGGCACGGATCCGCTCGTTCTTTGCATGGCCCCGGTCGTCCTCGACGTCGATGAAGATACCGTTGACGCCGTAGACCGGTATGCCGCGCTCGCGCAGGAACCTGCCGTCGGTTCCGCCGGGCCCCATGATCGGCATCGTCGGGACATCCGGCCAGACGCTGCGGGACACCTGTTCAATGACCGCAAGAACTTCCGGCTGCAGGGAGATTCCCGGCTGTACCGACTTGTGCGGCAGGGCTTCTAGCGCTACACCATCCGCAAGCGCTGCAGAGAGTCGCGCTCGCACGCTGTCACGGTCTTCGGTGGGAAGCAGCCGGCAGTTCACCGTCAGCACGACCCGCTGCGGGAGCGCGTTCTCGGCGTGACCGCCGGCGATCATCGTCGGGGCACAGGTGGTACGCATACTCGCATTGTAAAAAGGAATGCCGGAGAGGAAGGCAACGGATGCCGGTTCCGGCGGCTCCGCCAGCAGCTCCTCGATCGCTGCGCGAAGTTCCCCGTCGGTGATCGCGAGTGACCGCTCGAAGAAGCTGCGGGTCACTGCATTCAGTTCGACAGGGAATACGACGTTCCGCAGCGCCAACAGCATTTCACCCGCCAGGTAGAGCACGTTATCGCTGGACGGCATGGAGGAATGTCCACCCGGACCCGAAACCGTGAGTTCGAAGGACTGGTACAGCTTCTCGGTTGCCTGCACTTCGTGGGCCAGCCGTTCACCACCGACCAGGACGCCGGCACCACCCTCGCTGACCACGTACGCGGCGCGCAGCTTCTCGGGATGCTCGGCAAGCAGCCATTCCACGCCGTTGTGACTGCCGCCCTCCTCGTCGCTGGTGAGCGCCAGCACAATGTCACGTCTTGGACGATAGCCCTCGGCGTGAAGCCTGAGCAGATTGGTTATGTGGATAGCCGCTTCGTCCTTGTCATCGGATACGCCACGACCGTAGAGATAACCATCCTCGTCGCTGAAGCTGAAGGGGTCGCGGTCCCAGGCGGCGGCATCCGCCTCCACCACGTCGAGGTGGGCCAGCAGCAGCAGGGGCTCGCATTCCTGCTCGGTGCCGCGATAGCGGACGACGAGATTGCCCTTGCGCGGCGCCGGCGCCAGCACCTCGACTTCCGTGGCCGGAAAGCCGGCATCCAGGAACCGGCCGGCAATTGCCTCCGCCGCCCGGGTGTTGCTACCCGTGCTGTGTGTCGTGTTGATGCCGACCAGTTCGGCCAGTATCTCCCGGGCGAGGCGTGTCCACTCGTCGCGCGCAGCGACGGTTCCATGCACGCCCTCCGCCTCCGCAGCGCCAGGGGGAATCGCCTTTCGCGCGGCGTCATCCGCATCCAGCAGACAACGGGCGTCCTGCGCGACGGCGCCGGATGACGCCGCGGCAGAGAGTAGCAAGGCAAGCACCAGCGTGACGGCCCGGCGCGGTCCGCGGCGCAACCGCGCTCGATGACTATTGCGTTCCTTGCATGCAGTCAGGGTGTCCACGAAAACGATACTCCTCGTCATTCCGTCGCTTTCCCCGGAGCCGGCACCAGGCCAAGGGGTGAACGACGGTTGATCCGCCAGACAGCCGTTGCCAGGCACAGGGCCGCTGCGCACAGGGGCAGCGCAGCAACGATGATTGCCAGGTCCACCCGCTCCCTGGAGAAGGCGAACTGCTCGAGCGCCAGCGCGATCACCGTGGGCCCGAGGCCCAGACCAATGAGGGAACTGACCGAGGCGACTGCGGACGATGCCACGCCGCGAAGCCGAGCCGGCGCCGCAACGGCGATGAAGGTATAGGCGGACGCCGTCGTCGATACCAGGGCGATGACCCACAGCCACGTGGCGGCGTAGACCAGCCACAGGGAGCCAGTGGCATAGAGGGGAAGCACGCAGGCGGCTGCCACCGTGCCCAGCAACACGACCAGCAGCGGCCCGGCGGCCCCGCTGCGACGCGAAAAATAGTCACTGAGATTACCCCCGACCGGACCGCCGACAAGACCGCCGATAGCTACGATGACCCCGAGCGCGATGCCGATTTCACCGGGGGCGAGCGCATAGCTTCGGGACAGAAGCCGCGGCAGCCAGGCGTAAATGCCGTTGTCCGCCACCGCCAGCAGCGAGATCACCAGCACCACCAGCAGCAGCACGACGGTGAAGGTGGAGCGCTGAAACAGCAGCGCAAGCGTACCGCTGGAGCCGCCGGGCTCAGGCATGTCCTGGCGCGACGGCTCCCGCAGGGATAGTAGGAGCAAGGGGATGAGGAAGCCCGGCACAGACAGAACGACAAAGACCTGGCGCCAGGGAGCCAACTCACCGACCAGGGGCACGAGCTGGAAAAAACCCGCCTGGGCAGCCTCCAGGGTGAGACCGCCGATGGCGTAGGCGGAGCTGAAGCCGGCGTTGATACCCATGAAGAAGACACCCATGGCGAGCCCGCGGCGATCGCCTGCGAAGCTGTCTCCGATGAAGGACACCACGGCGGGTGTGAGCGCGGCCTCACCCACGCCGACGACAATCCGTGCGAAAAAGAGCATCCCGAAGCCCGTCGCCACGCCGCACAGCAGTGTGCCCAGGCTCCAGACCAGCGCACCGAGGCTGAGCAGCAGCAGGCGGTTGGCGCGATCGGCAAGCAGTCCCATGGGTATCACCATCAGGGCATAGGCGACGGCGAAAGGCGGGCCCTGGAGGAGACTGGCCTGCGTGTCCGAGATTGCGAGCTCGAGGCTGATCGGCTCGATAAGGATATTGATGATGAGACGGTGTACGTAGCCGATCAGCGGCACGAGGAAGAGGACGAAAAGCAGCCAGTGGCTGCCCTCGGGCAACTGCCACCAGCGTCGCAACCTTGCGGGACCGGCGTTCACGCCCCGGCAACCCCGGAGCACGACGCCGTGGCGGGACCCCGGGTGCTAGCGGCCATGGCTGCCGTCCGGTGCCGCGCGGCCCTCAAGGTTAACTACCTCCGAATCCGCCCCGAGTAACGACAACAGTGCCTGCAGCCGCTCGTCCCGCCAGGCCTCGATGTCCGCCAGCGGCAGGTCGCCATAGGCGCCCTCGGTCTGGGCGATCACCGCTTCGAGTAACGCCTCGGTCAGTTCCGGCGCGAGGAGGCGCGAGTAGGGCTGCCCGAGGAAAGCGCCGAAGCGCTCGAAAGAGCCGCGTATGCCGTCCTCGCCCCCGGTGAGGTGATAACACAGGAAGGGTCCCATGAAGGACCAGCGCAACCCGGGGCCCTGACTGATAACCGCATCGACCTGCGCCACCGTCGCCTCACCGGCTTCGACCATGTGCAGCGCTTCGCGAAAGACGGCCTCCTGGAGCCGGTTGCCGATGTAGCCGATGGTCTCGCTGTTGCAGACGACCGGAAACTTGCCGATGCCACGATAGAACGTTTCAGCCCACGAGACCGTTTCCGCAGCCGTTGCCCGCCCAGGGACGATTTCCACGAGTGGCAGGAGGTAAACGGGATGGAACGGGTGACCGACCACGAGCCGCCCGGCGCCCGGGCAGCCTGCCTGGAGCTCACTCATGGGCAAACCGGAAGACGAAGACGCGATGACCACGTCCGGCGAGGCAGCCGCGTCCAGCCTGGCGATGGTATCCCGCTTGGTCTCGATATCCTCCGGCGCGTTCTCCTGGATGAAATCGCTTGCCGAGGCCGCGCCCTCCGCACTACCGGCGAACTCCAGCCGCGACAGATGCCCTGCCTGCTCGTCGGCTCTCAGGTTCAGGCGCCCGAAGATCCTGCGAACGCTCCGCAGCAGCGCTTCCTCGAAGCCGGGCGACGGGTCCCAGGCCGTCACCCGGTATCCTCGCTGCAGGAAAAGCGCGGTCCAACCCGCCCCGATGAGGCCGGTGCCGACGATAGCGACCCGCTTGACTGCGCCCGGCTCGATCAGCGGCTTCATGGCGCGCTGCTCCCCTGCGCTGCAGGGAGTCCCAGCAGGGCCCGCGCGCGCGCCGTACCGGCGACCTCACAGCCGAGATTCCGCACCAGGTCGGCGGCACGCGCGACGAGACCCGCATTCGTCGCGAGAACACCGCGGTCGAGATACAGATTGTCCTCCAGGCCGACCCGCACGTGACCACCGAGCAGCACCGCCTGCGCTACCATGGGGAACTGCATTCTGCCGACACCGAAGGCGGCCCAGAGTGCGCCGGGCGGCAGCGCATCGCGCATGGCCATCATGCTGCGCGGCGTCGCCGGCGCCCCGTACTTGACCCCCAGGCACAGCTGGAACATCGGCGGCTCGGGGACGAGGCCTTCGTCGATGAGCAGTTTTGCAATCTCTAGGTGCCCGAGTTCGAATACCTCG
Organism: Pseudohaliea sp.; assembly: GCF_040217025.1. Lineage (GTDB taxonomy): Bacteria > Pseudomonadota > Gammaproteobacteria > Pseudomonadales > Halieaceae > Pseudohaliea. Next base: position 319,247 of record NZ_JAVJOA010000004.1, read on the forward strand.
ATCTCCGGCCTGACCCCCCGCTCCCGGTAGGCCACGAGGATCTCCCGGAGCAGGCGGGGGGTGGTGGCGTACACCATCTCGCCGAAGTTCAGCGACCCGCAGTCGAGGCTGCCGATGTCCGGCCCGAGCTGCAGAATATGCGCTACACGCTCGCGCGCGCCGACGAAGTCGGATTGCGGCGCGAGAGCGGCCCCGTCCTCGAAAGCAAACCACAGGTCGCCGCCCATGCCGCCGGTGTAGTTGAGGATGAGGTCACGGCTCCCGGCGCGAATGCGTTCATGCACTTGGGCAAACAGCCCGGGATCGCGCGACGGCCTGCCGCTTTTCGGATCGCGAACGTGGACGTGTACCACTGCCGCTCCGGCGGCCTCGGCGGCTAGGGCATCCGCGGCTATCGCCTCGGGCGTGACCGGCACGTGGGGGCTTCGTTCGACGGTGTCGCCGGCGCCGGTGAGTGCACAGGTGATGATGACTTCCCGATTCACGACGCTCCCGCTATTCCTTCGTCCCGCAGCAGTCGCAGCAGCGGTTCCAGCTCTCGGGCGTAGTGCCGCCACTTGCCTACCGATGAGCGATAGATCGGGCGACGCACCTGGCTGGCGCTCGCCGTCATCGACGGCGAGGGGTTGTCATGGAAGGCGCGCATTCCCGCCTCCCAGGACAGCCCGCAGGCCTCGATGAGTCTTCGACTCTCCTCTTCTGGAGCTGCCACCAGGTCTTCGTAGCGCACCCGGACGATCCGCCCCGGCAGACAGCGGTGCCAGTGTTCCATCAGCCGGTAGTAGGCGATGAAGTAGCGCCCCAGGTCCTCAAGGTCATAGGAGAACGGATAGGCCCGCTGGAACAGTGTCTTGTAAATGGCATAACAGGTATCCACCGGGTCCCGGGTAACGTGGATGATCGTCGCCCTGGGTAGCGACAGGTGTATCAACCCTGCATTGAGGTAGTTGAAGGGCAGCTTGTCGATCGCCCGGCGGCTGCCTGCGGCCCGCCGTGCGAGGTTGTCGCCGTAACGTCGTCCCAGCTCCTCCATATCCAGCTCGAGGGAGGCGCCGACGAGCGCATGGGGGTCTTTACTGCTCCCGTGTGTCTGCCGCTCGGCCAGCTCAGCCATCAGGCGGGGAAAGTCCGGGGACTCCCCCACCGACCGCACCTCGGAGTGACTGGCAAGGATCCGCTCTACAAGGGTGGTTCCCGTGCGCGGCAGACCGAGTACGAAGACCGGCAGCTCGGAATCGAAGCCTGTGTTCCGGACCGGGTTCAGCCAGGCCGATGAAAAGCGATCGATCAGTTCATCGATGAGCGCGAGGTCCTGGCATACATCGTAGGACAGGTGCCGGCGCCGGAGCTGTGCACCGCGGGCCAGGTAGCGGAAGGAGCGGGGATAGTCACCGGTATCCTCGCACTCCTTGGCGAGCGCATAGCAGAGCATGACCTCTCCGAGGTAAGGCGCACCGCCGCGTGCCAGAACCCGCTCCATCGCAGCGATGTGGTTGTCCTCAGCCGTCTGCGTTCGAAGGTCTGCGCGTATCAGGTATGCCTCGTATTCCGCAGGGTCGAGCTCGAGAGCGCGGTCGCAGGCCAGTTCCGCCTCGCGCAGCCGGCCAAGGAAGCGAAGGGTGGCTGCCTGGCTGAAGTGGTGTTTTGCGTTGCCAGGCTCCAGCTCAATGGCTCGCTCGTAAGCCACCAGGGCACGCTCATGCTCGTCGACCTTGACATAGAGGCTGGCCAGCATGGCGGCGCTGTCGCCAGAGCCCAGCGCGCAGGGCTCGGCCTTCTTGAGTGCTGCGGTCGCCTCAGCCTGCTCCCCGGCGGCGACAAGACAGATCGCGAGGTGGAGATATTGCCCCGCATCGGCAGCAGCGGGCTCCAGCGCCGCTTTCGCATACATTGCCGCCAGCCCGGCGTCCCCGGCACGGAGCGCGATTTCGCTGATCGCCCGCTGCACGCGGCAGTCCTCCTTGAACGCCTCGGCGATGCGCGGCAAGAGCGGGAGTGCTTCGCGCGCCTCCCTGGGCTCGCGCACCCTGGCGAGGCGCCCCAGGAGCTGCGCTCTCGACGGCCGAACGGGGTTGCGCGGGTCTGACTCACCTGCGGGCATGGACGCCATCATGGTAACGCGGCTCCCGGCGCGTTACTGGAACTGATAAGTCAGGCTCAGGCCAACCGTCCGCGGCCGGGTCAGAACGAGGCGATTGGTCTGCGGCGAGACAAGCGAGGCAGACATCGCGGCATTTTCGTCCGACAGGTTCTTGGCGAAGAGGCGGAACGTCCAACTGGGGATCTCGTAGCTCACGTGGGCGTTCCAGATAGTATAGGAGTCGAGCGTGAAGGCGCCCGGGCCTCCAGGCAGGGCATTCTCGTAGTCCGACCGGTAGACCGCATCGACTGCCAGGTTGAGGTCGTTGCCAGCGACAGGAACCGTGTAGCCCAGGGAACCGGCAAGCATATGCTTGGAGTGCCCCGGCAGCCGCGTACCGTCAGCAATGGCTGTGGTGTAGAGCTCACCATCTTCGACGAACTCCGCGTTGGTATAGGCGTAGCCGAGCGAGTAGTTGAAGCGATCGCCGACCACGCCATCGATTTCGAGCTCCAGACCGCGGGATTCCGCATCAGCGGTGGCGTTGCTGACGCCGTCGATGCCGCTGTTGAAACCGACGATGCGCGCCTGGGGATCCTTCCACTCGATGTAGTAGGCGGCCAGGCTGTAGCGAACGCTCCGCTCTGCGAGAAAACCCTTGATGCCTACCTCGTAGTTGTCCGCCTTGTCGGCAGAGAAGCTGTTGATGTTGGGGAACTCGCCGCCGAGCGTCTCATCGATGAACCCTACGTCGGGCAGTGCATTAACGCCGCCGTTGCGGAAGCCCTGAGACCAGGTCGCATAGAGGTTTGTATCATCGTTCAGCTCGTAAGAGGTATTGAGCTTGAATACCTCGTCATTCACCGTGTCATTGGAGCTGTTCGCAGAACCGCCCAGCGGTGGCATGCCGCAATAGAAGCCCTCCCCGAAGCCCTCCTCCAGGATGGTATAGCAGGTAGGCAGGATGGAGGTGTCGTCGTTGCCGATTTCCTGCTCGAAGACTCGCACACCGCCGGTGACCTGCCAGGCATCGGTCAACTGGTAGCTGAGTTCTCCAAAGAGCGCCCGCTCGGTGAAGTCCGTGGTTCGGTCCTGCCCGTACACGAGGTCCGGCGGGCTGGTGATCGGTATGGGCACGCCGAAGTAGGACGCGAGCCCGGAAGCATCGAACCAGGCCTCGAAGCCTGGCATCGATTGCCCGGTTTCAAAGGTCATTTCCTGGTCCAGGTAGAAGGCACCGACGATCCAGCCGAGGGGACCATCGCTATTGGAGGTGAGGCGCAGTTCCTGCACGAAACTCTCATCGGTGGCGTCATAGCTGGAGACCGTCGAGATCCGCGGGTAGTAGAAGTAAAAGAAGGAGAAGAAGTCCTCGTACAGACCGGAAGCATCGACCTGCGTCTCGGTGGTGCGTTCATAGTACGAAGTCGCAGAAGTCAGCGTTGCAAAACCCAGGTTGGCCGTGATCTCGAGCGCGCCGAGGTTCATGTCAGACTCGAACGGGTTGGTGCCGTGCAGGGACAGCGTCCGGTCCTCACCAAGACTTTCCGCCTGGTAGTTGTCCGTTTCCGACTCCTGGTAGTGATAAGTAAAGAGCGCCTCGATATCGTCGTTCACATTCCAGAGCAGGGAAGTGCGCAGGTGGGTGATGCTCCCTTCGTTGGAATCCTCCTCGGAGCCGGACCGGTCCGGACCACTGCCGACAAAATCACTCGGGTCCTCCAGCAGGAAGGCGCCACTCTCGTCCCGGAGGCCCAGATTGATGGCATCCACGAAGCCAGCCAGGTAGGTATGCCCGCCGGAAACCCGCAGCGCGGCGCGCTCTCCGAGCGGCAGGTTGATCATGGCGTCAAAGTCGTAGTTGGGGTCGTCCGCATCTTCTGTGGTTGAAATGCTCGTGCGGAGGCTGCCCTCCAGCACCGATGGGTCCGGCTTGTTGGGCATGATCCGCAGCGTTCCTCCGAGGGAGCCGGCCCCGTATAGCGTGCCCTGGGGACCCCTGAGCACCTCCACACGGTCAATGTCTGTCAGGCGCAGGTTGTAATAGACAGGGGTCTCGCCGACATAGGTGGACACGGTCGGGCGGGCAAGGTTGGGAATCTCGCCGGCGCCGTTGCCCGGCTCGGCGGAGAGGCCGCGCATCACCAGGGTGCTGTTATTGCCCGCCTCGCGAATGCCACGATCATTGAAACTGACACCGGGCACCTGGCGCACGAACTCCCCCAGGTTGATGATTTCCCGCTTGTCCAGCAGGTCGCCGGAATAGGCGGAGATGTTGTAGGGCACGTCCTGGGTCGAAGTGGCCCGGCGAGTAGCCGTGACAACGACCTCTTCCAGTGCCTGTGCCCGTGCCTGCTGCGCGGGGAGTGTTGCCGCCGCTACCGCGGCTGCGAGTATCGATACCCTTCCGGCAGCCGCCAGATGTCCGTGCTGGTACATATCTGCACCCCCCCTGCTGGGCTCTGGCAAGTTGTCTTGCCTAATTGCTGTTGAAACCGCTTTTGTTGGAGGCTAGTGCATTGCCGCAGCCGTTCAATCAGCATATTCTGCGGGGCAAAGTTAAGATAAACTTAATTGATATGCTGCGCACAAAACATAACCTACCGCTCAATGCCCTTCGCGTCTTCGAGGCGGTTGGCCGACACGGGCAGATGAAGCGCGCCGCCGACGAGCTCTGCGTCACCCAGAGCGCCGTCAGCCAACAGGTCAGGAAGCTCGAGGGATTGCTCGACGTGGAACTGCTGCAGCGAACCAATACCGGCCTTGCCCTGACTCCGACAGGCGCGCGGCTGCTGCAGGATGTTTCCGGCGCACTGGACAGCCTGGTCCGGGCAACCGAGCGGGTGAACCTGGACGACCGGGTGGCCGAGCTGCGGATCGCGTGCCCGGCGGGGCTCGCGAGCAACTGGCTGCTGCCGCGGCTCGGCGGATTCCTCGATGAATACCTTGGCCACGAGTTCAGCCTGGAGCCGATCGCGGTCTATCCCCGCGCCATTCCGGCAGAGGTGGATCTCGCCATTACCTATGGCAAGCCGCCGGTGAGCGAAGAGCGTGTCACGCGGCTCGGGAAGTCGGAGCTTGTTCCCGTGGCTTCCGCGGCGCTGGTGGGTGCAAAGTCTTTGCCTACCGTGCACGACATGCTCCAACACACGCTGATCCACGCCGACGATGGCGCCGAGTGGCGACTGTGGCTTCAGCTGGCGGAAGCCGACGGTGCCCGCTCAGCCAACAATATCTATCTCGGCACCGGTTATCACATGATCGTCGATGCCGTCCGCCACGGCCTGGGTATCGGCTTGCTCGCACGTCGCTTCATAGAGGACGAACTCGAGGCAGGCCACCTCGTGATCGCTCATAGCGCGGCTCGCCTGGAACCCGAGTACTACTACGTCGTGCGCCCGGAGGAGGCCTATCGTACGTCGACCGGCCGCGTTTTCGAGACCTGGTTATACGATCAGTGGGGCCAGGGCTGACCCTGGCGGCCTTGACGATGCGGTGCTTTGCACCGGCAACGCGACCCGTGCAAGGCCGATAGCCGTAAAACTGCAGCAGCAGGGGTTTGCGCACCGCCACGCGCCGCTTGCCAGCACGCGAGAAAAACAGGAGAAGCCACATCGTGGAACCGCAGGAGAACTCCCTGGAAGACACGCCGCTGCAAATCAACGGCGAGCGTCTTTGGCAACGCCTGATGACAATGGCGACCCACGGCGCTACGCCCCGGGGCGGCTGCAACCGCCAGGCGCTGACGGACGTCGATCGCCGTGGGCGCGACCTCTTTGTCGATTGGTGTCGCGAAGCAGGCTATGACACCCGTGTCGATGCCATCGGCAACATCTTCGCCCGGCGGGCTGGGATGGAGGCGCTGCCGCCCGTTCTTACCGGCAGCCACCTGGATACACAGCCCACGGGCGGGAAATTCGACGGTGTCTACGGCGTACTGGCCGGCCTCGAGGTGCTGAACACGCTCGATGAGCAGGGTATCGCGACCCGGCACCCGCTCGAAGTCGCCGTCTGGACCAACGAGGAGGGCTGTCGCTTCCCCTCCGCCATGCTCGGATCAGCGGTTTGGGGGGGGAGCATGGCGCTGGCGGATGCGCTGGCGCTTGAGGACCGCGAGGGTCACTCGGTGGGCGACGAACTCGTCCGCATCGGCTACGCGGGGCAGGAAGAGGCCAGCGCCCGTCCCCTGAAGGCGGCTTTCGAGCTGCACATCGAGCAGGGACCGGTGCTAGAGGCCGAGCAGCTCGACATCGGCATCGTGACCGGCGTTCAGCACATGAGCCGCCACCTGGTGACCTTCAGCGGCGAGGCGACCCACGCGGGGCCTACGCCGATGTCCATGCGCCGGGACCCGGTGCGCGCACTGAGCGCGCTGCTTCCCGAGCTCTACAAGCTCGTCGAGGAACACGGAGTCGATACCCGGGTGACCGTCGGCTTCCTCGATGCCCGGCCCGGCGCTGGCAACACGGTGCCGCACACCGTGGAGCTCACTGTCGACGTGCGGCACCCGCTGGCAGCGGTGTACAGCGATCTGCGGGCTGCCGTCACCGACCTGGCCGCGGGCGCGGCGACGGGCGCCGGCGTAACAGCCGAGGTTGCCTGCCTGTGGGAAGCACCGGGGGTGAGCTTTGATGAAAGCTGTGTCGCTTCGGTGCGTACTGCGACACAGCGCCTGGGCCTGCGCGCGCGCGGCATCGTTTCCGGCGCCGGGCACGACGCCTGCAACCTGGCCGGCGTCGCCCCGACCGGGATGATCTTCATCCCCTGCGAGGGCGGCGTCAGCCACAATGAGGCGGAAGCCATTACCCCGGCGCAGGCGACCGCCGGCGCAAACGTGCTGCTCCACGCCATGCTCGAACAAGCGGAAAGGCCATGACTCTTGCAGTGAGAAGGGAAGGCGGCGGCACGCCCGCGCCGTCGCACTGGGGTATCGATTCGGAGTACGGCAGGCTGCGTGACGTGCTCATCGGACCCGCGGACCACTACCGGTGGCAAACGGGCAACGCGATGGCGCGACGCTCGATGCGCATCGGCCGGGCGTTCGATCCGGCGATCGCCCGCGACCAGTTTACCGGCATGCTCGAGGTCTTTCGCGATGCCGGTGTAAGCGTCCACACACTAGCTCCCGACCCCGCACTGCCCTACCAGCTCTATGCCAGGGACTCTTCCGTCATGACGCCGTGGGGCGCAATCGTGACCCAGCTCTACAGCCCCTGGCGCCGTGGCGAATGGCGCGCCGTGATCGAGTTCTATCAGCAGGCAGAGATACCCGTCTACGATGTCGTCACCGCCGGGGCTTTCGAAGGTGGCGACTTCATGGTCCTCAAACCGGGCCTGATCGTCTGCGGCTGCAGTGGCGAGCGCACCAGTCCACAGGGGCTTGCACAGGTGCGTGCCTGGGTCGAAGCGGAAGGTTGGGAATTCCTCAGCTACGAGTTCGATCCCTACTTTCTGCACCTCGACGTGAAGCTGGGCATGCTCGCGGAAGGCCTCGCCTGTGCGTGCACCGACGCCCTGGAGCCGGACTTCGTCGCGGCCCTGCAAGACCGCGGGATCGAGCTCATCGACATTCCCTACCCCGCCATGCTCGAGCTGGGGTGCAATGTCGTGGCCCTGGGCAACGACCGCGTGCTCATGCCGTCCGACAATCGCGAGTTGGCCGAGCGGTGCCGCGCCCACGGCCTCGAGGTACTCGCTCCCGATATCGGCATGTTCACGGCCGGTGGCGGAGGCGTTCACTGCATGACTCAGCCGCTCAGGCGCGATGCCGGCTGACGCGAGTTGCTAAAGCGAAGAGCGGTTGGACACCGGCACGGTGCCCTGGCAGGCTGAGCCGCACCGCCTCCGGGGTGTCCGCTGATGGCGGAAGGACCCACCACCAGTAAAGCGAGCGCCGACCACGTGGGACGGGGGAAGACATCCATGACACCGACAAAGCCCTTCAACCGCGAGGAGCTCGACGCCGCCCTGCACACCGTGCGCGAGGCCGTGCCGCCAACCCCGCAGTACCGCTGGCCGCTGCTGGCTGAGCGCTACGGCTGCGAGGTCTGGGTCAAGCACGAGAACCATACGCCCACCGGGGCCTTCAAGGTCCGCGGCGGCCTCACCTATCTCGAGCAGCTGGCTGAAGAGGGGCTGCCGACGGGGCTCGTTACCGCCACGCGCGGCAACCACGGGCAGAGCATCCCCTTCGCCGCGGCCCGCTATGGCGTGCCCGTCACCGTCGTGGTGCCGGAGGGCAACAGCACGGACAAGAACCGGGCCATGCGCGGCTGGGGTGCGGAGGTGCTCATCCACGGTCGCGACTTCGACGAGGCGCGGGCCTTCGCCAACGAACTCGCGACGGAGCGGGGGCTGGCGCTGGTGCCGTCTTTCCACCCGGCGCTGGTGCGCGGTGTCGCCACCTACGCGCTGGAGCTGTTCAACGCCGTGGAGCGCGTGGACACGGTCTATGTCCCCATCGGCATGGGCTCGGGCATCTGCGCCGTGATCGCGGTGCGCGACCTGCTCGGGCTGGACACCGAGGTGGTCGGCGTCACCGCAGCCGGTGCGCCGGCGTACGCCGAGTCTTTCCGCGCCGGGCAGCTGCGCCCGCAGGCGCAGGCGCGCACCTTTGCCGACGGCGTGGCCTGTCGCGACCCCGATGCCGGGGCGCTCGAGATCATTCTCGCCGGCGCGGCGCGTGTACTCTCGGTCACCGACGCGGAGATCGCCGAAGCCATGCGCGTCCTGTTCACCGACACGCACAACGTGGCAGAGGGTGCGGGCGCCGCCGCCCTGGCCGGCCTTGCCCAGGAGCAGGCGCGGCAGCGCGGCAAGCGGATCGCCGTGATTCTCTGTGGCGGCAACGTGGATGCTGCCGTGTTCGCAGCGGTGTTACAGGGTGCCGCGGGTGGCCCTGGCAGTCCCGACTGAAGCCGCCGATCATCCACCCTTGCATTCCCGCAAGCTGAAGATGCCCTGATCCCGTGGCCCTGGAATCATCCGTTGTCCGCCTGAAGCTATAGCTCGTAGGCCGCGGCGCGGCTGAAAGGGGGCCGGCGGAGAGCGACGCGAGTGACCGTCTCACCCAGTTAAACGATCAAAACCCTTTGCAGCGATCGCTGCCTAATCCGACATAAAATGAAGCGATCGTTTCTTTTTATGGACGAAAGTGAAGCGGTCGCTTTTTATCTTTCACGATGCGAAGGGATCGTTTCCCGAGGCGGATGATGCGGCAAACCGGAGAATACGAGCAAAGCACCGTGACGGGAGAGGAGGTCAACGCCTTCATCCCGTTTCCGCTGCCACCACGCGATCCCCCGCTGGCACTGGACGATAACCTTGCGCAGCTCCTCGCCCGCGCAAGCGAACAGCTGCGGCTGCTCGATCTGGCCGGCGATCTCGTGCCCTCCGTCGAGTGGTTCGTGTATGCCTTCGTGCGCAAAGAAGCGGTGCTGTCTGCACAGATTGAAGGCATGCAGGCTACCCTGATGGACCTGCTCGAGGTCGAAGCCTCTGGCAAGGCGCCTGTGGATGCCGACGTCGAGGAGGTCTGCGGCTACCTGGATGCGCTGAACTTCGCCTGGAAGGAACTGGGCCGCGACACCGGCGCGCCGCTATCGATGCGCCTTCTGTCACAAGCTCACGAAAGGCTGCTGGCAGGGGCGCGAGGTGCCGGGAACCAGCCAGGCGAAGTGCGGCGATCGCAGAACTGGATCGGGGGTACGCAACCCGGCAATGCCAGCTTCGTCCCGCCCCCGCCGCGTCGGCTCGGCGACCTGCTCAGTGAGTTTGAGCACGCCATCCACGGCGAGAGCGACCTGCCGCCCCTCGTCCTTATAGGTCTCCTGCACGTGCAGTTCGAGACCCTGCACCCGTACCTCGACGGCAACGGTCGCCTGGGTCGTTTGCTGATCACGCTGCTCCTGCGCCACTGGAACCTGCTGTCGCGCCCGCTGCTCTACCTCAGCCTGTTCCTGAAGGTTCACCGCCAGGAGTACTACCGGCGCCTGAGCGCGGTCCGCTCGGATGGCGACTGGGAGGGCTGGCTCGCATTCTTCCTTGAGGGGGTCGCCACCGTCGCCGAAGAGGCGATCGCCACGGCTCGACGTTTGCACACCATCGTGGGCGAAGCGCGCGAAAAGCTGCTCGCACGAGAGGATGCGACCGTCCTGAGCCTGCGGCTCTTCGAAATGCTACCGCAGCATCCACTGATTACAGTGAAACGCGCGGTGGATCTGCTTGACTGTTCGCGTCCTGCGGCGGCAAAGGCAATTCGGGTTCTCGAAGCGGCCGCTGTGCTGCAGCCGCTCGATGCCCGTAAGAAAAACCGGACGCTGGTGTTCAGGGAGTACCTCGATCACCTCAGCGAGGGGACTGACGTCGTGTAACAGACGTTGATCTGCGCCGGAGGTGCCGCAATCGCCGAGCTCATTGAGCGATGCCACCCAGGCCAAGCCAGCCACTAGCGCCAGCGGGGACCGACGATCCAGGCAATGAGGCTGTAGCGAACGCCCTTCGTCACCGGCGTGACCCGGTGCATGACCCAGCTGGGAAAGGTAACGACGGCGCCCCGCTCCCGCGAGGCGAACTGCTCCTTGTTCGTGTAAAAGAAGCCGATATCGCCCCCTTCATAATCATCGGAGTTGCTTAGCTGCACCGACAGGCTGATCTTGCGATTGGCGGTCTTCCTGCCGCCGTCCATGTGCCAGGTGTAGTGCCCATGGTCCTCCTCGTGGTAGCGCGTTACCTGCATGCGGCCCTCGAACTTCGTGATGTCGAAGCCGTAGTTGCCGGCGTTGACCTGCTGCACGGCATGCCAGACCTTGCGGTACGCCCAGTCGTACTTCGCGCGGTCGAGCCAGTGCACATGAGAACGACGGATCGAGGGGTCTGTCTTCTGCCCGCCCACCGTGGCGGTGCGGATATCCTCCTCCGCCGCGCGGACCAGGGCATCCATCTGCTCGTCGGAGAAGCAGCGCTCGACCGTGACCTGCCTGTCAAAGCCGTCGATGACCGGGGCGCCCCTCGGCCGGGCCGTTCTGCGCTCCGACTTCTTCCTGCCCGCCATGCTCGCCTCTCTTGCTGGCTGTACCGTGCACCGGTAAGTCGCCGCACAACGCCGGTCGCTACCTGATCGGTATCATCGTAAACCGCTACCCGCCTTTCACAAACTACGCGTTGACAGAGCGCCGGTTGTACCGCTCCCACGCGCATCTACCGCAATCGTGGAGCGACCCGACTCCGTGCCCCAATCTTTGGTAATCTGTTAGCAGAACGCTCCCGGGGGAAGTGCCGTGTCCGCCATCATCACCACCGGAGCCGGCCGAGTCCCCGCAGCTGCGAATTCACGTTCATGGATGCCAATAGAGGGTGGGTAGGCATGGTTAGCTTTAAGACATCAGGGCGCGCCACGGCCGGCTGGCTGTCAGGCGTCTCAATCGGCCTTTGCGCGACGCTTGTGCCGGCCCAGACAGAGTGGGAAGAAGCACGCGAGAGGGAGCGTGCGGCCTTTTATGAAGACCTCGAGGTCGTCGATGACGCGCTGAGGACCAACCCGACCGGGGCACTCCGACAGTCCATGGAATCCTGCCTGAACCAGCGGCGGCACGCGAACGTGCTAATGGATATCGGCATGATTGAGCGCGCGCGGCGGTCGCTGCAGTACTGCTTCGACTCGCTGGGCCTGGCAAGGAACACGGTGGAGAAGGTCACCGGCCCGACCGAGGAGGAACTGCAGGCCCGGGCCGCCAGGGAGTACGAGAAGGCGATGAGCCTGACACCGGACGTGGACAACGGCCGTGCAATCTATGCGGACTGCGCGGCCTGCCACAAGCCTGAGGGCTGGGGACTGATCACGGGTATCGTGCCGCAGATCGCCGGGCAGCACCGCAGCGTGGTGATCAGTCAGCTCGCAGACTACCGGGCGGGCGCCCGGGATTCGGTCCTGATGGTGCCCTACGCCACCGCCGAGACGATCGGCGGTGCGCAGGCCATCGCAGACGTGGCCGAGTACATCTCGACACTCGAAATCAGTGTCGAGAACGGCACCGGTGATGGTGCAAACCTCGAACTGGGCGAGGAGCTGTACCGCAACCACTGTGCAGACTGTCATGGCGCTTCCGGCGAGGGCAGCGACGAGGGCGCCATTCCGCGGCTGCAGGCCCAGCACTACAAGTACCTGGTGCGGCAGTTCGAGTGGATTCGCGACGGCAAACGACGCAACGTCGGCGACAAGATGAAGTTCGTCGAGGCGTTCAGCGACGAGGAGATGACCGCAGTGCTGGATTACGCGTCGCGCCTGCTGCCCCGGGAGGAGCTGCGCGCACCCCCGGGCTGGCAGAATCCCGACTTCGTCCAACGCATAACGCAGTGACCCCGCTGAGCATAGAGCGCCTGTCGGCGGACCCTGCTTTACTGCCGGCTCCCTGCCGTTGGGTCGATGGGTCCGATAGGACCCTCTCAAGTGGCAAGCTGAACAGCGGGGCATAAACCGCCCCAGACAACAGTGCTGACTTAACCCGGGGCGCCATGTTCAAACATCATAGAAAAGGCTCACGGACGCTTCGCTTGCGCGAGCGCATCGCAGCCCTGTCAAACTTCTTCTTTGCCCTGGTCGGACTGGTCCTGCTGTACGCAGGCCTTTTCCAGGTCATCATGGCCTACGAAGGGCGCGACTATTCCTGGCTGAGCGGGGTCTACTGGACCCTGGTGACGATGTCGACGCTGGGCTTTGGTGACATCGTTTTCACCAGCGATGTCGGGCGTGGCTTCTCCGTCGTGGTGCTGCTCTCGGGCACAGTCTTCATGCTGGTCCTGCTGCCTGTCCTGTTCATCGAGCTGGTGTACGCCCCCTGGGTTGCAGCGCAGTCGGCCAACCGTGTTCCGAGAAGCGTGAAAGCTGATCTATCAGGTCACGTTATCCTCACCTTCGCCGGCCCGGTCGCCCGAGCGCTCATCGAGCGCCTTACACGCTTCGGTTACGCTTACGTCGTCGTCCTGTCGGCGGAGGACGAAGTGCTTGCGCTGCGTGACGAGGGAATTCAGGTTCTCTGCGGCGAACTGGACGATCCGGACACCTACCGCAGAGCGCGGATCGAGGCCGCAGCGATGGTGGCGACCACGCGCTCAGATGTTGAAAACACCACGGTCGTCTTTACCGCGCGCGGAGTCGCCCCATCGATTCCCATTGTGTCGACAGTTCGGGAGGGGGCCGCCGTGGATGTCCTGCGCCTCGCCGGCTGCAATCGCACGCTGAATCTCGCCGAGTTGATGGGCAATTCCCTGGCGCGCCGAGCCATCGGCGGCGAACGGGTCGCGCACATCGTCGGCCACATTGACGACATCGTGATCGCCGAAGTGGAGGCGTCGCGAACTACCCTGGTGGGCGGGACTCTCGGCCATGCCCAGGCTGTGACAGCGATCAGTATCGTCGGCACCTGGGACCGCGGCACCTTTGTTACCGGCGATGACCAGCAGGTCATAGCGGAAAGCGCAACCCTGGTGATGGCGGGCGCACCAGAGGACCTCAAGGAGTTTGATCGCCAGTTCGGCAAGCGCGGGACTAAAGCAGAAGCCTACCACCCCGTATTGATCGTAGGCGGCGGCCGCGTAGGTCGCTATACGGCACGGGCGCTTGAGCACCGGGGTATCGACTATCGCATCGTCGAGCAGCTGCCCGAGCGCGTTGAGGACGACGAACGCTACGTCACAGGCTCCGCTGCCAAAAAGCAGGTGCTGGAGTCGGCGGGTATCCGCAAGGCGCCGACGATCATCATCACGACCCGTGACGATGACACCAATATCTACCTGACAATCTACGCGCGGCTGCTGCGTCCGGACATACAGATCATTGCCCGCTCCACGCTGCAGCGTAATGTCGCTGCACTGCACCGCGCCGGCGCCAACATGGTCATCTCCTACGCCTCGATGGGCGCCAACGCGATCTTCAACCGCCTCAAGCGCAGCGACCTGATGATGATTGCCGAGGGGCTGGACGTATTCAAGCTGCCGGTGCCCGAAGCGCTGGCGGGTCGGTCTCTGCAGGAGGCAGACATACGCGCCGTCACCGGCTGCGCCGTGATCGGCATAGACCAGCACGACAACACGCTGACCAGCCTGCGCCCGCAGACAGTCATTCCCGCCAAAGCCGAGATCATTCTGCTTGGCACCGCGGAAGGGGAACAGGCGTTCCTGGATCGCTTCCGCTAACCCATCCGCCAGGCACGCCTTCTCAAGCGATGAGGAGTGCTGTGCCCAGGCCGAGCAGCGTAAAGAAACCCACGACATCCGTCACCGTGGTGAGGATCACACCCCCGGCAAGCGCGGGGTCAATACGCAGTCGCTCGAGGCCGAGGGGTATGAGCGCGCCGGCGAGAGCCGCCGCGAACTGATTCACGAGAAGCGCAACCGCAACCACGATTCCAAGCGTGAAACTACCGAACCACCACAGCGCCAAACCTCCGACAACGGCGGCCCATACCAGCCCGTTGATGGTGGCAGAAGCGAGCTCCCTACGAAGCATCCAGGGTATCCTCGCGCGCTCCAGGCGACCCAGCGCGATCCCGCGCACCACGACCGTCAGCGTTTGTGTGCCGGCGATCCCCCCCATGCTGGCAACCACGGGCATCAGCACAGCGAGGGCCACGACTTTCTCGATAGTGGCGTCAAAGAGGCCAATAACCCAGGCTGCGAGCAGGGCCGTGAGCAGGTTGATACCCAGCCAGAGCATGCGGCGCTTCGCCGTGGCCAGGCTCGGAGCGAGCATGTCGTCGTCCTCGCTGAGCCCCGCGCGCCGCATGATCTGATGCTCCCCCTCGCGTCGGATCAGGGGCACCACGTCATCGATGGTAATCCTGCCGAGCAGTATCCCCGCGGCATCGACGACGGGCAGAGAGATGAACTCACGCGTTTCAAAGAGTTGCACCACCTCCTGGAGCGGGGTTAGCGGCGCCAGCGGTGGGATGCCCTCCTCAAGCAGGCTATCGACCTGCGTGTCGCTGCCGTGGAGAAACAGGTCGCCGAGGCGGACCGATCCGCAATACCGGTTCTCCCGGTCTACGACCATCAGCCGGTTAGTGTGAGAAGGAATCGCGCCAAGGCGGCGCAGGTACCTGGTGACGACCTCGATGCTGACGTCGCCGCGAACCGCTAGCGTGTCCTGATGCATGACGCTCCCCGCGGTACCCGCAGGGAACGCGAGAAGCGTTTGCAGCCGGGATCTGGCCTGCTCGTCCATCGCGTCCAGAGCCTCGTCGCGGGCATCGGGAGCCAGGTCGCGAAGCAGCTTCGCCGAAGCCGCATCGCGGCCGGAAGCTGCGGCGCTGGCCAGCGCGTCCGGCGTTAATCGTTCAATGTGCGCGCGGGCAACCCGCCGGCTCGCCATGGCGAGAGCCTTGACCAGATCCGGGGGTGAAACTTCATCCAGAAGCGCTGCACGGTCTCTCGGCGGTGTCGCTTCGAGCGTGCGGGCAATAACGACCGGTGGAGCATGGTCGGACACAGGAACCACTGCGGCCTGATCGCCAGCCGCAACTTCTTCTTCGCTGAACAATTCGCGCTACATCCTCATGAAAACAGCTAATGCCTGAAATGCCCCTCCCCGAGGGAGGACCTCACACCCAACCATTCGGCACTTAGGCGGGCGAGAGCTCGCCAGCGGGACGGGAGCCGCGGCGACCGTCCCTGGCGATTCCCTCCATCAGGCGCCCCAGCAGGTCGGCGCCGGTGATGATCCGCGGCTGCCCATCCCAGAGCAGAATGACGTCCCGGGAGATCATCTGGTCCTCGCCCAACTCACGATCCAGCCAGAGACGGGTGATCACGTCACCGAGGCTGCGGTCCCGGTTGCGGACGATTACCGGTCGATGACAGAACGCCCGCGGATCTGCAGCGTCCGGGTGAAAAAGCACACTGCGCAGAAAACCGTCGACATCCAGCACCTGCCGCGGGTTGTCTTCCGTGTCAGTCAAGACTGCCCACGGCTTTCCAGAGGCCTCAAGGGCACGCAGAAAGGGGTCCTCGACGACGCCTGCGAAGTCGGGGAACCGCAACTGATCACTCTCCACCGGAAGCTGGATGATGCTGTCCGGATGCAACGGAACACCTTCATCCGACACGGGCAGATCGTCCATGTTCAGAAAGTTGAGCGCCCCCATTGCCTCAGCGCGCTCCATCTCCGATTCGTCAGCGCGCAGATGCTGCAGGATGATCTCTTTCAGCTCTGCTTCCCGGTAGTACTGAATCGCCTCTCTTCCAAGCCAGGCATCCAGGAGCATCGCACTGGGTCGCGCCACCGGGTAGAGCAGTAGCTGATATGCCCGCAGCAATGGCGCCAGCATAGAGGCCATCTTCATGGCATTCCGAGAAAAATAGGCTTGCGGCATGATCTCGCCGAAGATCGTTATGGCGAAAGTGGAAAAAAGGAAGGCTACGACCCCAGCCAGCACCGAATCCGACAGCAGCGTGAGAAGCACATTGATACTGACGTTACCCCAGAGAATCGTTGTCAAAACCAGATTCGAGTCTTCACGCAGCCGCAGCACACGCTGCGCAGCGACGCTGCCCGAGCGGGCTTCGATCTCCAGCTTGAGGCGGTTCAGGCTGAACACGGCCAGGTTCAGCCCTGAGAACATTGCTGACTGGCTGACACAGAAAGCAATACCCAACCAGGTAGCGAGCGTGATCATCAGCGGAAAACCCCGTGTTATCTGGGCGTGAAGTTGAGGGCGCAGCCTTCCCGCGGGCCAGGATGTCATGACTCGATGGGCGCCCCGTGGAGTGTACCTCGCCGAAGACAACCGTGAGAGCGGAATCTCGTGCAGGGTAGCTCATGCACCGAAGCAGCCGCTGCGATCGGGCTTTGGCGTATGATCGGGTGATGACGATTTTGGTGGTCAATGCCGGCAGTTCCTCGCTGAAGTTTGCGCTCTACGACAGGGCCGCAGATCATCGCAGCCTGCGCGGAGAAATCGCGCCCCTTGGCGACTCGACCCCTGCCCTGCTTTGCCTGGAGGACTGCCCAAAAGCTGAACACTCCGAGGTCAGAGTGGGAGCACTTGATGATGCCGCCGCGGGTGTCGAGTGGCTGGCGCATAATCTGGAGGCACTGTCAGGCGGCGGAGTCACCGCGGTGGGACACCGGGTCGTGCACGGTGGTAGCGACTTCGCCGCGGCCACGCCCATCGACGAACAGGTGCTTGCGAAGTTGCACAAACTGGACCCGCATGCGCCGCTGCACAACCCCTCGAGCCGGCGCGCCATTCTCGCGGCGAGCCGTCTGTTCCCGGGGGCCATGCAGGTAGCGGTCTTCGACACCGCTTTTCACCAGTCCATGCCGGCCGTGGCTAGGCACTACGCATTACCCACGGAACTCGCGCGGGATTTCGACATCCGACGGTTCGGTTTCCACGGAATATCACACCAGTACCTGGCACGGCGCACGGCAGAGATACTGGCCAGGCCCGCGGCAGATCTTCGGCTCATCACGCTGCATCTTGGCAACGGTGCAAGTGCGGCCGCCATTCGGGGCGGGCACAGCATCGATACCTCGATGGGCTTCACGCCACTCGAGGGCCTCGTGATGGGAACGCGCTGCGGTGATCTCGACCCCGCTGTGCCGCTTTTCCTGCATACACAGGGGGGCCTGCCGGTAGACGCCATCGACGACTTGCTCAACCGTCGCAGCGGCCTGAGGGGACTCGCCGGCACCCACGACATGCGGGAGGTGGAGCGCCGGCGGCAGCACGGCGACGAGGCCGCGGCACTGGCCTTCGAGCTGTTCTGCTACCGCGCGCGAAAGTACCTGGGCAGCTTCCTCGCGGTGCTCGGCGGGGCAGACGCTATCGTATTCTCAGGGGGTATTGGCCAGCACAGCGCTGCCGTTCGCAGGGCTATCTGCGATGACCTCTCCGGGCTGGGCATCGTGCTCGATGTGAATAAGAACGAGACGGCGGAGCCCGATGCGCTCGTTCACGCCGACGAGTCGGCTGTTGCCATCGCCCTGCTGGCGACTGACGAGGAGCAGGAAATTGCCCGCCAGGTATCAACTCTGCTGCCGCTTGAGCCTTCCTAGAATTGTCACGAAGTTCTGCTAGCTTGGAGCAGACACTTGGCATTCTCTTTTACGAAAGAGGAAGAGCCTGACAAGGAGCCGTGATGACAGAGTTGCAACCGCAGGATTCGCCAGAAACGACCGGTCCGTTGTCCGGGGAGGACGTAGAGGCCCTGGACGCCTATTGGCGTGCCTGCAACTACCTCGCCGCCGGAATGATCTACCTGCAGGACAATCCTCTGCTGCGAGAACCGCTGCGGGAGGAGCACATCAAGCGGCGTCTCCTCGGTCACTGGGGGGCAAGTCCGGGCCTGTCACTCATGTATCTGCACACCAACCGCCTGATTCGCGAACAGGGCGTCGAGGCAATTTTCCTCGCGGGGCCCGGCCACGGCGCACCGGGCGTGCTCGCCCCCGTCTACCTCGAGGGAACCTACTCCGAGGTCTACCCCGACATGGGCGAGGACGAGGAGGGACTGCGCCGGTTCTTCAAGCAGTTTTCTTTCCCCGGCGGCATCGGCAGCCACTGTACCCCGGAGACGCCGGGGTCTATCCACGAAGGCGGCGAACTGGGCTATAGCCTGTCACACGCTTTCGGGGCGGCTTTCGATAATCCGGACCTTCTTGTCGTGGTGGCCGTCGGAGACGGCGAGGCCGAGACCGGGCCGCTGGCGACGGCCTGGCATTCGAACAAGTTTCTCAACCCGGTTCGCGATGGCGCAGTGCTGCCGATCCTTCATTTGAACGGCTACAAGATCAACAACCCGACCCTGCTGGCGAGAATTCCCAGGGACGAACTGGCGCAGCTGCTCGCCGGTTATGGCTGGACACCCCACTTCGTGGAATGTGAGGACCCTGGGCAGGTTCACCAGCCGCTCGCCCAGGCCATGGACAAATGCCTGTCAGAGCTTCGCGCTATCCAGCATGAAGCGCGCCTCACGGGCAAGGCAGCCCGCGCCCGATGGCCGATGATCGTCCTGCGCACGCCGAAGGGCTGGACCGGGCCCAAGGCAGTCGATGGCAAGCGCGTGGAAGGTTACTGGCGATCGCACCAGGTGCCACTCGGCAAACTGCACGGGAACCCGGCTCACCTCGCGCAGCTCGAGGAATGGCTGCGCAGCTATCGCCCCGAGGAACTGTTTGACGAGCACGGACGCCTGCTGCCTGCGCTCCGGCGCCTTTCGCCGGAGGGCACACGACGGATGAGTGCAAGTCCCCACGCCAATGGCGGCTTGCTGCGGCGTGCGCTGCGCCTGCCGGACTTCCGCAAATATGCCGAGACGGTCGAAAAGCCTGCGCAAGCAGAGGCAGAAAACACGCGGCCGCTGGGCCGCTACCTCCGCGACGTGATGCGCAGGAACGGCACGAACTTCCGCGTTTTCAGCCCCGACGAGAACACGTCGAACAAGCTCGATGCCGTTTACGAGGCGAGCAAGAAGCTATGGCTCGCCGAATACCTGCCTGAAGATGAGGACGGCGGGGAGCTGTCCCCCGACGGTCGGGTCATGGAAATGCTCTCGGAGCATACGCTTGAAGGCTGGTACGAGGGCTACGTACTGTCCGGGCGGCACGGGTTCTTCTCGACCTACGAGGCCTTCGTGCATGTGATCGACTCCATGTACAACCAGCACGCCAAGTGGCTCGCGATCTGCAACGAGATCCCCTGGCGCGCACCGGTATCGTCGCTGAACATGCTGATCACCTCGACGGTCTGGCGCCAGGATCACAATGGCTTCACGCACCAGGACCCGGGTTTTCTCGATGTGGTAGTCAACAAGAACCCCGAAGTCACACGCATCTACCTGCCACCGGATGTGAACACCCTGCTCGCGATTTCCGACCAGGCGCTGCGCAGCACCAACGCGATCAATGTCATCGTTGCCGACAAGCAGAAGCACATCCAGTATATGGATATGGAGGAGGCAATCCGGCATTGCCAGAAGGGGATCGGCACCTGGGACTGGGCAAGCAACGATCATGGCAGCGAGCCGGACGTGGTGATCGTCGGCTGCGGCGACATACCGACGCAGGAGGCGCTGGCGGCAACAGCCATGCTGCGCGAGCACTTCCCGGCGTTGAAGATCCGCTTCATCAGTCTCGTGGACCTGTTCCGCATGCAGCCGGCCGGAGAGCACCCCCATGGCCTGTCGGACCGCGACTTCGACAGCCTGTTCACCAAGGACAAGCCGATCATCTTCAACTTCCACGGCTATCCCTGGCTGATTCACCGTCTCGCCTATCGTCGGACGAACCATCGCAACCTGCACGTACGCGGCTACAAGGAGCGAGGCAACATCAATACACCGCTGGAGCTGGCGATCGAGAACGAGATTGACCGCTTCAGCATAGCTATTGACGTGATCGATCGTCTGCCCCAGCTACAGGTGGCAGGGGCTCATATCAAGGATACGCTGCGGGATCGGCAGATCGACTGCCGCAACCATGCCCACGCCTATGGCGTTGATCCTCCGGAAATTCTCGCCTGGCGCTGGCCCCACTAACTTTAGCGAGAGCTGCAAGAAAAGCTGTTAAGCTGCGCGCGGTGTAGCAGCAGGACAACCGGAACACGGAGCGGTCACAGCTTGGCCCTGAAATCAACGATTTCTCGCCTGACATTGCAGCTGGCCGACCTCGACCGCCAGCTCTACCGGGACTTTCCGCTGACCCTGGCGAGACACCCCTCTGAAACCGCTGCGCGCATGATGCTCCGGGTACTCGCCTTCGCCCTGCACGCGGACGAGCAGCTCGCCTTCGGCCGGGGCATCAGCACCGACGAGGATCCGGACCTCTGGCTGAGGAACCTGGACGGCACCATCGACAGCTGGATCGAGCTGGGCACCCCGGACCCGGACCGGCTGAAACGGGCCTGCGGGCGGGCGGCGCGGGTGACGCTCTACGCCTACGGCGACCGGGCCGTGCCGGTCTGGTGGAAGCGCCACCAGGCGGCGCTGGAACGCCTCGACAAGCTGTCAGTCATGCAGGTCGATGACGGGGCGATGCAGGCCCTCGCCGAGGCCTTCCAGCCGGGCATGACCCTGCAATGCACGATCAGCGATGGCGAAGCCATGCTGTCCTGGGACCAGGGCTCGCTCGCCGTTGCCCCGGCGACACTCAAGGCGGCGGCGTGAGCGGGCAGGGTTCCCGGTCATGAGTCCACGGCTGCTGCTTTCACGCCTGCACTCGCGCCTGCACTCGCGCCCGCTCTCGATCCCGCTTGTTCTGCTGATTTCTCTCCTGCTTCTCCCGGGGCTGGCGCCCCGGGCGCGGAGCGAAGCGGCCCTGGAGGCGCTGCTGCGCGGCGAGGGACCGACTTCCGCCCTGAGCGGCCTGCAGGTCAGCCTGATGCAGAATGGCGAGGCCGCGGAGAGCTTCGCCCTCGGCTTCGCGCAGCTGCGGCCGGGCGGCCCCGTGGCCCTGCGGCGCGATCACAAGGTCCGCGTGGCGTCCGTCTCGAAGCTCGTGGTCGCCATCGGGGTCATGCAGCTGGTCGAGCGGGGCGCCCTGGCGCTCGATGCAGATGTATCGGAGATGCTCGGCTTCGCACTGCGCAACCCGGCTTTCCCGGGGGCACCCATCACGGCACGGCAGCTGCTCAATCACACCTCTTCCCTGCGCGACGGCGGCGCCTACTTCATCCGCGCGGGCACCGGCACCCTGCGCGACTTTTTCGGGCCCGGCACGGCGCTGTGGGAGGACGGCGCTCACTTCGCCAGCGGACCGGGGCGCGAGCCGGGGGCATTTTTCACCTATGCCAACCTGAACTTCGGGGTGCTGGGGGCGCTGGTGGAGCGCGCGAGCGGTGAGCGTTTCGACCAGTACATGGCCGGGCACGTACTGGCGCCGCTGGACCTGGCGGCGCGCTTCGATCCCTGCGCGATCCCCGACGGGCAGCGCGCCGCGGCGTTTCGCAAGCGGGTAGCCGGGGGCGCCTGGAACCCGGCCGGGCCCTGGGTACCCCAGGTGGATGCCGGGCCGCCGCGCTGCTTCTACGGCATGGCGGACGTGGCCTCGCCAGAGGCGTTCCTGGCCAACTACGTACCCGGCTCGAACCCGACCCTGTTCTCGCCCCAGGGCGGCCTGCGGGCCAGCGCCGACGACCTGGTGGCGATCCTGCGCCTGCTCGCCGCCGGCGGCGAAATCGACGGCCGCCGCATCCTCAGCGAGGACAGCGTCAAAGCCATGCTCGCACCGTCCTGGACCCTGGACGCAGCTGGCAGCAATGGCCTCTCGTCCGGGGAGGCCGAACCTGGCGGTCCCACGGACGGCCTCATGACCGGCTACGGGCTCTCTGTTCACCGGATCGATCCGCGGGCCTGGGGCCTCGACGCCGGACCCGAACTGCTGGTCGGGCACCTCGGCGAAGCCTACGGCGTCCTCAGCCACGCGCTCTTCGATCCCGCCTCCGGGGACGGCGTCGCGACCATCATCACCGGCACTGCCGACGACCCCGCAGCTGCGCCGCCGGGTACGAGCCCGCTCTATCGCGTGGAGGAGGAGGTCCTGCGCTGGTGGCTGCGGCGCAGGGCCCGGTGAGCGCCGGCCGGACGGCCATGTGCTAAGGTCAGACATACTGGTGTCCAGGACCCACCGGAAGAGGGGCCGCGTGAAAAGAACCCTTGCAGTCTCCCTGCTCGCAGTGCTCGCCGGCTGTGGCCGCGAGACCGAACTGATCACCTACGTCTGCGACGAACCGCTCGCGGGCTATCTTGCCCAGGCGCGCAAGAACATCGAGAACGATTACGATGTGGAGCGCAGTCTCAAGCTTCTCTCCGCCTGCCCGGACAAGGGCTATCACCGGCGCTACACTTTCGAGTTTTCCCGTGAGTCCATGGCCTCCAAGCAGGTCGTGGATGCGCAGGTAACAGCCGCCTGGTGTGGCGACCCGGATGCCAGGACCACCGAGGCAGACCTGAAGCAGTCCCCCGGCATGCTCGTCTTCCAGTTTACCTACCCCTGGTCGACGGCGACGGGAAAATACCCGCAGACGACTTTCCGGCTTAACCGCAGCACGCTCAGGGGTGGTTTCCTCGAGGATCTCGACTGGACCTGCCGCCTGGAGCAGGCGGCCGAGGCCGGCAGCTGATCGTCCAGGCCAGCGGAGAACCGGCCCTCAGAAGCTGCTGCGCAGGGTTACGGAGATCTGCAGGCCGTCGACGTCGCGCCCGCCCGTGCGCAGCGGCGCCGCGAGGTCGATGTGGATCATGCCGCTGGTCGGCAGCCGCGTGGGCATGAGGCGCAGGCCGATGCCGGCATTTGCCAGCCAGCCATCCTCCTCGTCGTCCGGGTCATCGGGGAACCAGGCCCGCCCGGCATCGAGGAAGGCGGCGACTCCCCAGCGGAACAGGCGCAGCGGCTCACCGGAGGCGTACCAGCGCTCCTCGACCCGCGCGCGTACTCGGCGGTCACCCTGCTGGTAGCGTTGCGGGTAGCCGCGCAGCCCGAGGTCGCCGCCCAGCTGCAGCTGGATATCGTCCGTGAGACCCTCGGTCCAGGTCCCGTCGAGAGCCGCGTAGAAGCGCCAGCTGTCGGTCTGCAGGTAGTGCAGCTCGGTACCGATGGTGGCGAAGACGTTCTCCGCTTCGCCGTCCGAGGTGGTCACAGCGCCATTCACTGACACCGCGCCCGAGAGGATGATCGACTCCCGCGGACGGATGGCATCGCGCCAGCTGCCCTCGAAGATGAGCCGGCCGTCATCCGCACCCAGCGCGTCGGGGGAGAAGCCGATGCGGCCCGCCAGGCGCTGGCCCAGGTGCACATCCTGCGGGCGGCCGATGAGCGCCAGGTTCGCGATCGGCACGAAGTCGTCCTCGATGGTCTCAAAACCGACGAAGGGGTAGGCGGCGCTGCGGTCGTCCGGGAGCTCTGTCGGCTGCAGCGGACCCGGCGCCCGCGCGAAGCTGTAGTCCCACCACGCTAAACCCGCGTTCCAGCGGCGTATGTTGCCGTTTTCGCGGCCCGTGGACCCGGCCAGCTGGAACTCACCGCTGTGGGTCTCCTGGCGGAACTCCACCACCCGGTCGCCGGCGTCGAAGAGCGGCTGGATGCGCTCGTCCACGGTCAGGCGCAGACCCATGCTGCTGCGTTCGTCGAGGGAGCGGAAGGGATGGCGCAGGTGCACGTTGAAGCGGTGCCCGTCGTCGTTGTCCGCGGCGTCGAGGTTCAGCCGCCAGGCGCTGCCGGCCACCGCGGGGTCGAAGAAGTAGGCGCCGTAGCCGCTGCGGTCGACGTCCTCGGTGAAGAGGAAACCCAGGGTCTCGCCGCGACCCAGGAGGTTCTCGTCCTCGATACCGAGCGACCAACTCGATTCGCCGCCGCTGCGGTCGAAGGAGACCGTGGGCAGAATGGTCCAAACGTCCCGGGTGACCACCGCGAGATCCACCACATCGCCGCAGCGGCGCACGGGCACCACGCGCGCGTCATAGAGCCAGTCGACGGACCGGAGCACGCGCTCCGCCTCCACCAGCTCCAGCGGCACGAAGTCCTCGCCCTCCAGCAGGAAGGGCAGCTGCTCGCGGATCGTCTGTTCCCGGGTGAGCACGTGCAGCCCGTTCGCAAGCCTGAACAGCGCGTTGTCCTGCGCCGGGTCGGAAAGGTCGAAGACCTGCTCGCGCTCGAGGATGAGACGCCCCACGACACCGCCCTCCGCCAGCTCGCCGCCGATACCGGCGGGAATGGCCTCGAGCCGGCCTGCTGCGGCCTCGTCTGCGAAGGGCAGGGCCTCGCAGGCGTCTGCCGCCCCGGCCGGCGACCCGGCGACGAGGCAGAGCAGCGCCAGGAGGGTCGCTATAGCCGGAACTCCCCGGCTGCCGCGGGAGCCCGCTGTCAGTGCCCTGCCACCCACGGGGGCCAAGAAAGCGTGACACGTCTCGCGCAGAGTCTGTTGACCGGGTGCCATCGGAATCTCACGTCGCCTTTTGCTTGAAACGGCAGTCGCCCGCGGACGGATCAGCCGTCGCCCCGATCGCGGGCCCCTGCGGCATCACGGCCCGGGTACAGCCGAGGCACCGCCGATGGGGCGGGCAAGTGCGAAATCAGCGGCCGACGATCAGGGCGGCGGCTGCTGCGGGATCTGCTCGAGGCAGTAGGCCATGGCGTAGGGCTGGCCGTCGCTCGGCACCGTGCCGCCGTCGGCAGCCACCTGGCCCTCATCCGCCGCATCGCAGAAGTAGTCCAGCGTGCAGTTCTGCGCAGTGAGCGGGTCGCCGTCACCGGAGGTCCCGTTGACGAGGGTATAGCTCACGGTCACCGGCTGGCCGCAGCTGTTAACGAAGCACGGTGGTGGCTGGGTGGGCCAGGTGCCCGTGTAGGTCGCGGTGCCGCTGCAGCTGCCTGCCGCCACGTCGGGAGGAGTGACTTCGATGCCGGCCGTGATGTCCCGCGCCCAGAAGCTGCCGGCCGCCACCAGCCCCGCACCGGCCAGGGGCAGGACCGCGCGCAGCACCGCCGGGCGCTGGCGCAGGATGCGCGCGCAGGCGACGGCCACGAGCACGGCGAGCGCCACTGTGCCCCAGGTGCCGAGTGCAGGAACGCCCGCCGCGCCGCCGGACCAGGTGACATTGAAGGTCGCGCTGCCGGGTGACGGTGCCTGTGCGTTCGCTGCCGGCAGCAGGCAGTACGATGCGAGCGCGGCCAGTGTCGCGCGGTTGATGACGGTACGGTTCATGCTTTTCCCCTCGGTCCCCGATTGCCCCGCCCGATCATAACCGGGCACCGGGGAGGGCGCCAGACCGTCGCTGGCGCGCCCTGGGCTGGGACAGGTCGACGCCTCAGGGGCTCAGCGCATCCCACTGCAGTCCTGCCGCAGCCTTGATGCGCTGCGCGTCCTCGGGCAGCAGGTAGCCGGCCTCGACAGCGGCATCGGTGGCCTCGGCCACAGCCTCTACGTAGCCATCGCGATCGACATAACGCGTCGCCATGGTGGCCGCGTCAAACAGCGTCGTGGTACCGGAGAGCCGGCAGCCGACGAGGCCGGCGTTGATTTCACCGGAAAGCCGCGCAGCAGGTGCGTCCACGTAGGGCGTGCGAAGACCGCCGACGACGTTGCCGACGTCGTCGTACTGGAAGTCCGCTTGGTCATCGGTGACCGCCATGCGCCCCGCTTCCGGGGCCGGCTCGCCGGTCCGCACCCAGTTGTCGAGGGCGTTGAGGGCGGCCATGTAGACCCAGGGGTAGGGTCCCGAGTTGATCGGCCGATCACAGGCGAAAATGCCAAGGATCAGGTCGTTCTCGACCACCAACGCCTTTTCCGCGCCGACCCCGACATCGTCCCGGCCGGCCACCAGCTGGTAGTTGTCGTTGTGGGCGGAACCGGTGACCTCCCAGAGACGGAAAAAGTCGCTGTCCGGCTGCCGCTCATCCACGGCGCCGAGGGCGATCACGTCCGTCTCTGCCTGGAAGTTGATTACCGGGGTCTCGAGGTCGTCCCGGAAAAGTACGCGCTCCGGGGCGGGGATGGCCACCTGCGGCTCCTGCGCCAGCGGCTGGCTGCTGTCGTAGCGGCTGTCGACGATGAAACCATCGTAGGCGTTGTACAGCGGCTGGATGGCGTTGATATAGGTAAGCAGCCGCGAGGCCGACTGCGATTCCCCTGTTGCCAGCAGTACATCGGCCCGAAGGTCGCCCAGGATGCCACCGTCTTCCGCGCGGATAGCCGCCGTGACCTGCGTGAAGATGTCGTAGGAGAAGCTGTCGCCGGGGTGGTCCAGGCTCTCGTAGCGCTCCGGGTCCGCATCGCGCAGGTTGAGCGGCAGCACCGCATCCTCCAGGCCCTCGATACCGACGCGCTGCGCGGTCACATTGACCCAGGCATGGCCGCGGCGCAGCGCTTCGACGTGGCCGACGCCCCAGCCTGCCGGCACGTCGAAACCGTTGGTAACGTTCAGCCATTCCACCACGGCGGTACCGCTGAAGTCTGCCGCGTCGGCGGGCCGGTACACCAGCACGCGGGTGCGGTAGTCCGCGGTCGCCCCCGGCTCCGCCTCCCAGTAGCCGTCGCTGCCCAGCTCGTTGAGATTCGTGAAAGCACTGGCCGTGCCGCTCAGGAAAAACTCCTCCTGCACGTAGCCCTGCCCTGCGAGATCGAAGCTGGTGCTGATGAGCACCGCTTCGCCGATCGCCGGGGGCATCTCCACCGCCGGCTCCGCCACCGGCAGGAATTCGGGCTCGGGGGGCGGCGGCTCGATCGCCAGTGTGTTGCTGTCGTCGCAGGCCGTAATCGCCAGCAGGCAGAGGGCAAAGAGCGGCGCGAGGAGACGGGTGCCGCCCCGGGTCAGCGGGGCGGTAGTGGGCAGGGTCATGGTGGGCGTTACCTCAGAGTTTGCCAAAGGCTTCGTCGAAATCCCTTGCGGCGGCATCGGTGAACTCGAAGTTCTGGCGAATGTAGGCCAGGGTCGCCTTTTCCGTATCGGTCACGCCGGGGCCGTCGTGCGCAGACTTGAACAGGTCCGCCACCTCGTCCTTCGACAGCTTGCCCTCACCGGCACCGGTGGTGTGGTGGCGGGCCAGGTCGAGCAGTTCCTTCTCGTACTTGTTGCCGTCGATCGTTTCGTAAGCCATCGGCTGTTGCTCCTTCTCCATTTATCCTTTGATTATTGCAGTCTCAGGTGCGGCGCTGGCAACCGGCTACGGCCGCGA
Source organism: Pseudohaliea sp. (assembly GCF_040217025.1). Lineage (GTDB taxonomy): Bacteria > Pseudomonadota > Gammaproteobacteria > Pseudomonadales > Halieaceae > Pseudohaliea. The sequence goes on from NZ_JAVJOA010000004.1 coordinate 346,993, forward strand.
CCCTCTTGCAGCGCCTCACCCGCCAACCTCGCGTAGCATGCCACCGGCCCGGGGGGCTGACAATTTCCGCGGCTGGCGCGCTAGCCTGCCGCCTTGCTCTCGTCGCGCTCCTTCGCCTGCATCCCGGCAAGCGCCGCCTGCAGGCGGCTTTTCAGCCGTTCCCGCTCGAGGGTCAGCTGTTGCGCACGCTGTTCCGCCTCACCCTCGCCCCCTTCGCGGAGCGCGGCCAGTTCCTCGTCCAGCCGCTCAACCTCGAGGCGGAGCTTTTCCGCCGACGCAGCCTCTTCGGCCTTGTCGAAGGCGACCTCCTCGGCCTGCACATGCTCCGACGGGCGCTTGCCTTCCTTCGCCTCCGGCGGCAGCACGAGGGCCCCGGGCTCGTAGGCACGGGTATTCATGAACGTCGGCGAGACGATCTCGATGCCGGCGCCATGCAGCGCGTCGAGCATGCACTCGTGGAGCTGCGAGCGTGCCGACAGCAGGCTCTGCACGTCCTCGAGCAGGCCCGCCGCACGGTAGGTCACGGAAAAGTTCCCGAGCTCGCGAAGGTGGACGAAGCAATCCTTGAGCCCGGACGCCTCCGCCGCGGTGCGCAGGACCTCGCGCGCCAGGTTGTGCGGCACATCGAAGCCCAGGGAGACCTCCGCCGTGATGATCGTCCCGGACGCGCGCACGACCTTCACCGGCTGCGTCACCATGTAGATGTTGGGCACCGTGACCAGGTCGCGGAACTCGGTCTGTATCTCCGTGTGCAGGAGGCCCATCTCGGTGATGCGCCCGGTGAGGGACGCCACGGTAATGAAATCGCCCGGCCGCGCGCTGCCCACGGCCTTCAGCATGATGCTGGCCAGGATGTTGCCGATGAAGGTCGCGGAGGACAGGGCGATCGCCGCGCTCAGGAGGATGCCGATGAGGCTGAGCAGCTGCCCCTGCAACGTATCGCTCACCGGCAGGGCAACCACGAGCGCGAGCAGCCCCGCGAGGGTCAACGCCAGCATGATGAGCTGGAACTGGAACTGCGCCTCGGGCCGCTCCGCCCAGCGCCGCCGCAACGTGATGTGGGCGCCGAGCAGGGTGGCGAGCACCAGCGCGAGGGTCACCAGCAGCGGCAGAAACGATCGGACGATTTCCAGGAACCCTGTCACCGACACTGTTCCCCCTGGATCGGCCTAGCGCTGGGCGGCGTCTGCCATCGGGCCGGCAAACAGCGGGTGCCCGTCCCCGTCGAAGTCGAGAACGTGGATGCCCTCCCACGGCGGTGCGTCGATATGGGTCGCCACCAGCGCCTTCTGCTGGCTCCACTTGACGACGTCGAAGCAGAGCTCGGCAACCTGGCCGGGCGTGTAGTGCCGCTCCAGCTCGACCTTGAGGTCCGCGCCGGCATCGGCGGGAAACATGATCAGCGTATCGACCAGGCGCAGCGCCGCCGTCTGCGCTTCACTGAAACCGCCCTGTTCATAGCGGGCGATGCGGCCTGCCATGTCCTCGTCGAAACCCTCGTCCAGCGCGCTGCGCTGGCGCAGGGAGCCGCAGAGGCGGCAGTGATGAACCTGGGCGCAGCGCAGGCGAACGAGCTCACTGGTGACCGCGTCGATGCCGTCGGCCAGCACCGCGGCCGCGGCGAAAGCAGCGATGGTATCGGCGATCAGCGCGTCGCTGTCCTCCGCGGGCTGCGATGCGCTGCCCGGCGCAGCCGCCGCCGGGGCTTTCCCGGAGGCGGACAGCAGCACCGGGACGACCCGTTCGAGGCGCAGTCCCATGTCGATGAGGTAGAGCCCGTTGACCAGGGCATTCACCCTCTCGGCGCCGAGCGCGTCGGTCAGCGCGGCGACCTGCCCCTCGGTGACGCCGTTCACGTCGACAGCGAACTGGTCGGCCAGGGCGATGACCTGTCGCTCCACGTCACTGCAATCCCCGGGAGCCTCGCAGACCTCACGCTGCTGCGCGGCCTGCAGCCGTTCCCGGGCCAGTGCGAGCAAGCGCTCGTCGCTCAGGGGCAGAACGACGTCGAGGGCGCGCTGCCACGCCGCGCTGGTCGCGGGCTGAAGGGTCGTGAGCGCGGACGGGATCGTCACCATGGGTTTTCCTCCTTATTCTGTTTGCTCGAAGTGTGCGGGACGCCCCCTGCAAGGGGCAAGATGCAGCGCTACCGGGGCCGGTGGCGCTGCGCTACCAGCTCACCTCGATCTCGATGCTGCCGCCGTCATCCTCCACCTCGACCTCGAGTTCCAGTTCGACCCGGTCGGGCACGCGCACCTCGATGCGCTTGCCGTTGCGCTCCAGGGTCAGGCCATTGTGACGCTCCAGCGCATCGGCAATCTCGCGCAATCGGGCCGCGGCGGCCTCGCGCTTCAGCTGCTGTTTTTCCTCGATTTCCAGGATCTCCATTGCTGTACTCCCAGCCGCTTTCCGGTCCCCGAGCATGGCACGGGACCCGGGGGCCTGCCAGTGGTCTCAAAAGGATGAAACTCTGACCCGGGTCACACTCGGCGGGAGACCGGCATGGCACGGGGGAACGAATTCGCTACACTCGGGGCCTTTCTCCAGGGGGGGCGTCACTTGCCTGCTCGATGGATGATGGCGGCGGGGGGCCGGGCATGGCTCGCGCTGCTGATGCTCTGCAGCCCGGTCTCCTTCGCGGCACCGGTAGTCGTCGAGGTCCTCGGTGCCGACGGTGAACCGATGCCCTACGCGATCCTGTCGCTGCCGGGTAACGCTGCCCGGCAGGCAGGCACAGAGACCGCGCTCATCGACCAGCGCGAAAAGCGCTTCGACCCCTTCGTGACGATCGTACGCCCCGGCTCCCTCGTTCGCTTCCCGAACAGCGACGACACCCGCCACCACGTCTACTCCTTCTCGGAGGCCAAGACCTTTGAGCTGAAGCTCTACGAAGCCAACGACGCGCCGCCCGTGCGCTTCGAGCGGCCCGGGCTGGTGACGCTTGGCTGCAACATCCACGACAACATGAAAGGCTACGTGCTGGTGACCGGCGACCCGCTGGCCACCGTGACCGACGGCAACGGCGTGGCCATCGTCGATGGCGACCAGCTGCCCGCCGAGCGCCCGGCGCTGGCGCTATGGCACCCGCTCGCAGACGCACCGCGCACGGTGTCCCTCACGGCGGCCCAGCGGGCCGGCCAGGAGCCCGTGCGCGTGCAGCTGCCCTTTGCCTGGAAGGACCCGCAGACGGCGCGCAGCAGCGACACCCTGGAACGGCTGCTACGCGGCTTTGGCGGTGGCGATGCGGACTAGCTTCCGCGCGCGACTGCTGCTGCTCCTCCTCGCGCTGCTCGCCGCCACGCTGCTCGCAACCACGCTCGCCGCCCTGCGGGCCGCGAACGGAAGCGCCGAGTCGCTGCTCAGGAGCGAGCTTGCCACGGTGGAGCGGGTGTTCCTGCAGCTGCTGCTTCGCGAGCGGGAGCAGCTTCGTGAGCGCGGCGCCGTACTGGCGCAGGACTACGGCTTCAAGGAAGCCATTGCCAGCGGCGACCGGGGCACCATGGCGAGCGCCCTGGCCAACCATGCCGACCGGGTGGATGCGAACCTCGCCGTGCTGCTGGGACCCGAAGGCACGGTCACCATGAGCACCCACGAGCTGGCGCCGGTGCTCGCCGCTCTCCGGGCGACGGTCGTCGGCGCCGAGGGCGCCCGCAGCGCGCGCCTCGTGCTCGACGACCGGGTCTTCGACACGGTGCTGCTGCCCGTGGAGGCGCCGGACCTGATCGGCTGGGTGGGCGTAGGCCGTCTCGTCGACAACAACCTGCTTCTCGAGCTGCGCGGGCTCACCGGTGCGGATATCGTCCTGTTCGCCAACGGCAGCAGCACGCTGGCGACGCTCCCGCCGGCGCTGGCGCCCGATGGTGCCGGGGCACAGGCGCTGGCCGCTTCGCTGCGCGCGTCCCGCTGGCTGACCCGCGCGGTTCCCCTTGCGACCGATGCCGGCGGCACGGCGGAGGCGCTGCTCACCGTCTCCCTGGATGCCGCCCTCGCCGACTTCAAGCGGCTCCGGCTACAGCTGGTCGCCATCGGTGCGCTCGCGCTGCTGCTGGCAGGGCTGATTGCCCTGTTTGCCGCGCGCTCGGTCACCAGGCCGATCCGCCAGCTGGCGCGCTTTGCCGAGCGCATCTCCGAGGGTGACTACACGACCCGCACGGAGATCGCCACGGGCACCGAGTTCGACCTCCTCGCGCAGACCCTCAACAGCATGCAGGACACGGTGGCCGAGCGCGAGGCGCGCATCGTGCACCAGGCCCAGCACGACCTGCTGACGCAGCTGCCGAACCGCAACTACATCAGCGCGATGTTCGAGGGCGGGGACCGCCAGCGCGCACCGGGCGGCCGCTTCGGCATGGCGCTCATGGAGCTGGGAAACCTCGCCGACCTCACCGACCTCTACGGCAGCGACTTCAGCGACCACTGCCTGCGCGAGGCGGCGGACCGGCTGCGGCGCTCGCTGCGGCGGGGCGACCTCGCGGGCCGCGTGGGCGACAACCAGCTTCTCCTGTTCCTCGACGATCTCGACCCCGCCGGCCTGGAGCCTGCACTGGGCAAGCTGCTCGCCACCTTTGCCGATCCGCTCGAGGTCGCGGGCGTCCCCGTGGTGCTCGAGCCCCGCTTCGGCTGCGTCTTCTACCCCCAGCACGGGGCCAGCTTCGACGAGCTCCTGCGCCGCGCGCAGATCGCCCTGTCCCGGGCCCGGCGCGGCGCCGAGCGCTTCACCGTCTACCAGGTCGGCCAGGACGAGGCACACCTGCGGCAGATACGCGTCGCCAACCGGCTCCGGGAAGCCGTCGAGGCCGGTGCCTTCGAGCTGCTCTACCAGCCCAAGTTCTCGCTTCGCGAGGCACGCATCACCGGCTTCGAAGCGCTCGTCCGCTGGCACGACGACGAACTTGGGCAGGTCTTCCCCGATGAGTTCATCCCCATCGCGGAGCAGACGGGCATGATCACGGGGATCAGCGAGGCCGTGCTCGCAAAGAGCCTCGCGGACCTGGCGATGCTGCGCGAGCGCGGCGGCGAGCTGGCCGTCAGCGTCAACCTGTCGGGCATCGATATCCTCCAGCCCCGGTTCATCGATCACGTCATCGACCGTGTCCGGGAGAGCGGCCTGCCATCGCATGCCGTGACCCTCGAGATCACGGAGACCGCGATGGTCGAGGACCTCGACGTGGCCCGCGGACACCTGCTGCGCCTGGACGCGGCGGGCCTCGCGCTGTCCATCGACGACTTCGGCACGGGCTTTTCCTCCCTCGGCCAGCTGCGGGCGCTGCCCGCCCGGGAGCTCAAGATCGATCGCAGCCTGGTGCAGCCCCTCGGCGACCGCAGCGAGGACCGGCAGATCGTTGCCTCGACCATCGACATGGCCCACCATCTCGGCCTGTCCGTCGTTGCCGAAGGGGTGGAGAACATGGAGATCGTCAACCACCTGCAGGCCATGGGCTGCGACGTGCTCCAGGGTTACTTCCTCGCCCGGCCAATGCCGGCGGCGGCGCTCGCCGCATGGCTCGACGAGCCGCCGGCCCAGGTGGCCGCGCTGGAGCACCTCGCCGGTGGCTGAGCGCCGCCTGCTCTGCATCGCGCTGCTGCTCGCGGCCGGCCCGGCACTCGGCCAGGGCAAGCTGCTGGCTACCGGCGGCGCCTGGCAGCTGGAAGGGCAGGCCGGCGGTGGTATCGTGCCCTGGGCCGTCGTCGCCGGCTATGGCGAGGCCGGGGAATGGGGCGGCAGCGCGGCCGCCACGCGGGTCAGCGTCGACGATTTCGATCTCACCGTCGCCGGCGCGAGCCTGGGCCTCGGCAACCGTTTCGAACTGGGCTACGCCCGCCAGTCACTGCGCGTGGCGCCACTGGACCTGACCATCGACCAGGACGTGCTATCCGCGAAATGGCGCTTCGCCGGCGACCTGCTCTACCCGGGCCTGCCGGCCCTCGCGGCCGGCGTGCAGGTCAAGCACAACCGCGACTTTGCCGTACCCGAGGCGCTCGGCGCCGCCGACGACACGGGCGTCGACGCCTGGGTCGCCGCCAGCCGGCTGTGGCTGAATGGAGTGGCCGGGCGCAACCTGTTCACCAACGTCACGCTGCGCGCCTCGGAGGCCAACCAGGCCGGGCTGCTCGGCTTCGGCGGCGAGGGCAGTGACCACGAGCTCCTGCTGGAGGCGTCCGCGGGGCTGTTCCTCGACCGGCACTGGGTGGTAGGCGCCGAGTACCGGCAGAAGCCGGACAACCTCGCCGCCGTGCGCGAGGACGACTGGGCCGATCTCTTCATCGGCTGGTTTCCGACCAAGCGCGTAGCCGTGGTGGCCGCCTGGGCGGACCTCGGCGACATCGCGGGCCTGCGCGACCAGCGCGGCTGGTACCTGTCGCTGCAGGTGAACCGGTGAGCGGCCGCCTGCTGCCGGCTCTGCTGGCCGCGGCCCTGCTCGCCGCCTGCGCCGGCGGCGGCCCTCTGCCAGACCGCACCCTCTATGCGCGCCTCGGCGGGGAAGCGGGCATCGAGGCGATCGTCGACCGTTTCCTCTTTCACCTCGCGGACAACGAGCGCTCCCTGCCGCTCTTCCGCAACACGGATATCGAGCGCTTCCGGGAAAAGTTCATCGAGCATCTCTGCGAGCTGAGCGACGGCCCCTGCGAGTACAGCGGTGACAGCATGGCGGCCACCCACCGCGGCATGGACATTACCCGCACGCAGTTCAACAGCATCGTCGAGACGCTGCAGCACGCCCTCGAGGACACGCACACACCCACGGGCGCCGGCAATGCACTGCTGGCACGCCTGGCGGCGCTGTACCCGGAGGTCGCAGGACAGTAGCGGGCCCGCGCCGGGTGTCAGCGACCGTCAGCGCGCGTAAACTGTGCGCCACACTCCCGGGCCCCGACATGCTGAAAGTCTTCTTCCTGCTCAGTGGCGTGATCGCCCTCGTGGTGGTGATTCACTACGAGTTCCTGTACCGCTTCACGGTCATCATGCCGCGGCTGAACGTGCGCCACCGCTTCCGCATCGTGTTCGGCGTGCTGGCCGCGCTGGTCGCGCACGCCGTCGAGGTGTGGATCTTCGGGCTGCTCTATCTCTACATGCATCACAGCGACCACTGGGGGGAGCTGGTGGGTAACTTCTCCGGCACGCTCTTCGACGCCGTGTACTATTCCTTTACCACCTACTCCACCCTCGGGCTCGGGGACATCGAGCCGCACGGCGACATACGCTACGCGACGGGCCTGGAGTCCCTGGTCGGCCTGGTCCTCATCACCTGGACCGCGTCCTTCCTGTACCTCGAGATGACGCGCTACTGGGACCGAGACTAAGCCGCGACCCAACACCCATGCCAGGGAGGGCACCACCATGGCACAGCTCACGCTGAGACCGGCAGAGCCGGCAGACTGCGCGCAGATCCTCGACTTCATCCGCGGGCTGGCGGAATACGAGCGCGAGCCCGAGGCGGTAGAGGCCACCGAAGCACACCTCGAGCGCACCCTGTTCGCCGACGAGCCGAAGGTCTTCGGCATCATGGCCGAGCTCGACGGGGCGCCGGCAGGGTTCGCGGTCTATTTCTACAACTACTCGACCTGGCTGGGCCGGCACGGCCTCTACCTCGAGGACCTCTTTGTCGACCCGGCCCTGCGCGGCCGCGGGGTGGGCCTGGCCCTGCTCCGGCACCTGGCCGGTATCGCCGTGGCCGAGGGCTGCGGCCGCTTCGAGTGGATGGCACTCGACTGGAACGAGCCGGCGATCGATTTCTTCCGCAACGCAGGGGCCGTTCCCATGGACGAGTGGACCGTCTACCGGCTCAGCGACGGGGCGCTGCGGGCGTTCGCAGCCGGCGGCGAGGCGCCCTGAGCGGCGCATTTGCGTCGAACAGCCCGACTACTGCGATGAAACTGCAATAAAAAACCAGCGCGGGAGGGACACCGCCCTATAATGGCCCCATGACCCTGGACGACCTGCTGCACGACAAGCGCCGCCTTTTCTGGGTGCTCCAGCTCATCGGCTGGAGCGGCTGGGCGATGTCGTTCTACCTCGGCGTCCTGGTCTGGGGGGAGCCGCCGGAGAACTACCTCTGGTACCTGCCGGTGGTGTCGGGCATAGGCATGCTGATCACGCTGGCCCTGCGCTGGCTCTACCGGATGACCTGGGAGGCCTCCCTGGGGCGCCGCGTCTTCGCCATTCTCGCCGGGTCCTGGTGCGCCGGTGCGTCCTGGATGGCCTGCCGGGCAACCATTTTCGCCAGCGCCTTCCCCAAGGAGCACGCCGCCCAGGACACCGGGAAGAGCGAGTTTCTATCCTATTTCAGCGGTTCGATCTCGGCCTTCTGGGTCATGCTCGTTTGGAGCGCCCTCTATTTCGGCATCAAGTACTACCTCCTCGCCCAGGAGGAAAAGCAGCGCAGCCTGAAGGCGATGAGCATGGCCCAGGAAGCGCAGCTCAAGATGCTGCGCTACCAGCTCAACCCGCACTTCCTCTTCAACACACTGAACGCCATCTCCACGCTCATCCTCGATCGGGACACGAAGCTCGCCAACGACATGGTCATGCGCCTGTCACGCTTCCTCCGCTACTCGCTGGACAACGACCCGATGCAGCGGGTCACCGTGGCCGAGGAAGTCGACGCGCTGAAGCTCTACCTCGACATCGAGCAGGTCCGCTTCGGCGACCGGCTGCAGCTGCACTTCAACATCGACCGCAGGGCCGCCGACGCGCTGATCCCGAGCCTGTTACTGCAGCCCCTGGTCGAGAACTCCATCAAGTACGCCATCGCCCAGTCCGTGGGCGGCGGCAGCATCGGCGTCTCCGCAAGCATTGCCGGCAGCGAACTGCAGCTGGAGGTGGCCGATGACGGCCCGGGGCTGGACCTGCGCAACGGCCGGCTGCCGAAAGGGGGCGGAGTCGGCCTGGTCAACATCCGTGAGCGCCTGAAACAGCTCTACGGCGACCGGCAGTCCTTCCGGCTGTCGACGACGGAGCCGCACGGACTCACCATTACCATCACCCTGCCCGTCGAACGCAGTATCCCGGGGGATCAGAAACCATGAACACGCTCACCGCCATCATTGTCGATGACGAGAACCTCGCCCGCCGCGGCCTCGCCGTGCGCCTGCAGCAGCTGCCCCAGGTGGACGTGGTGGCCGAGTGCGCCAACGGCGAGGAAGCCCTCGTCGCCATCGCGCAGCACGCACCGGACCTCGTGTTCCTCGACATCCAGATGCCGGGCATGGATGGCTTCCAGGTGGTGAACGAGCTCCAGGGCGACGCCATGCCCATGGTGGTCTTCGTCACCGCCTACGACGAGTACGCCGTGGAAGCCTTCCGCGTGCACGCCGTCGACTACGTGCTCAAGCCCATCGACGACGACCGGCTGCACGAGGCCGTGGAGCGCGCCGTGGCGCACCGGGACCAGCAGGCGAGCAGCGAGAGCAAGGAGAAGCTCGTCAAGCTGGTGATGAGCATGACCGGCGAGAGCGCGAGCGGCGTGGAGGGCATGCTCGAAGGAAATGGCCCTGGAAGCTGGCCCGAGAAAATCACCATCAAGGACGGCAACGACATCCGTTTCATCCGCGTCGCCGACATCCGCTGGGTCGACGCCGCCGGCGACTACATGTGCATCCATGCCGGCGGCGAGACGCACATCATGCGCATCACCATGAAGCAGCTCGAGGGCATGCTTAACCCGGCCGTGTTCCTGCGCGTACACCGGTCGACGCTGGTCAACACGGGCTGCATCATCGGCGCGCAGACCCTCGACAACGGCGAGTTCCTCCTCAACCTCGAGGGCGGTGCGCAGCTCAAGGTCAGCCGCAGCTACCGGGAGCGCATCCGCGAGTTTCTCTCCCGCTGATGCAGGACCGGGGGAAACTGGCGCCGCAGCGCTCGCGTCCCTAGACTGGCCGCCATGGATACGGCCATCGCCCTCGACAGCCTGCCCGACGCGGCCGCCAGCCGGGTGCGCCTGGATGCGCGCATTCTTGCCGCCCGCACCTTCCCGCCCCCGCCGGTGCCGCCGTCGTGCCCCGCGCGGGTGACCGCGACCAGCGTGCCGGAAGTGCCGGCCGATGCGCTGACCGGCGCGCTGCTCCGCGAGGCCATCGCTGACTGCGGAGCGCTGCTGGTGCGGGGCCTGCTACCCGGGGCCCACCATGCGCCGCTGCGCGCCGCCATCGATGCGGTGCTGGCGGCCGACGGCAAGCAGGGCACCCCCTGGTTCGATCCGCCGCCGTCGCTGCTCGAGGTCATGCCGGCGCGGGAACTCGCCACCTCGAGAGCCTTCCACCGCAACTCGGGGTCCGCCATGTGTGCCGAGGCGCCCGCCATCGCCGAGCACCTGCTCGCCCTCTACGGAAGAATGGGACTCGACGACCTGGCGTCGCAGTGCCTGGATGACCGGCCCTGCCTGTCGGTGAAGAAATGGGTCCTGCGCCGCAGCCACCTGGCGGTTGAAGAAGCCGGCTGGCACCAGGACGGCGCCTTCATGGGCGCGGGGATCCAGAGCATCAACCTCTGGCTGCCCCTGACCGACTGCGGCGCCGACACGGGCGCGCCGGGCCTCGACATCATACCCGCGCGCATCGAGGGTCTGCTGCGCGACGGTGAGGGCACCTTCGACTGGAGCGTCAGCCCGGCTTTCGTAAAGCGGGAGCTACCGCCCCGGCAAAGCCCCCGCTTTGCCGCCGGCGACGCCCTGTTCTTCGACCACTTCTTTCTGCACCGTACGCAGTACCGGGCGCACTTCAGCCGCCCGCGCTACGCGGTCGAGACCTGGTTCTTCGCCGAGAGCCGGGCGCCGGCCAACCAGGTGCCGCTCAGCTGGCGCTGAACAGCACCTTTTCCCTAGGGCTCCTCGTAGCGATCGGCGAGCGCGAAGCCGGCCAGGGGCTTTCTCCTGGGCAGCGGGTAGACGTGACCACTGTGGCTCAATCCCAGCTTGCACAGGCTGTCGGCGCTGTGCAGCAGGAGCGGGATCGGGTCAATGACCGGCACCGGGTGGCCGTCCGCCGCAAGACGCTCCGCGATCTTCTCTGCGCAACCTAAGAAGCCCGTGCAGCCGAGAACGATCGCCCCCGCCCGATGGTCACGAACAAGCCGGAGTGACTCGCTGGCAAGCTGCTCAACGACCTCATCCAGTCGATGCTCGATTTCAAGAACAGGAATATCGATGGCGCCGAAGCCTGCGTAGTTCTCGCGCAGGCCATAGCGCGCCACCAGGCCGTCGATCAGCGGGTAGAGCCGGTCGAGCACCGTCACGAATGCAAAGCGGTGCCCGAGAAGGCTGGCGTAGTGCATGCTGGTCTGCGCCGGACCGAGGACGGGAATCGATACCAGCTCCCTCGCCGCTTCCAGGCCGGGGTCGCCCATGCAGTCGATGACGATTGCCGTCGCGCCATCACGCTCCGCTGCCAGCGCCTGCTCCAGGATGCCGGGCACGCTGAGTGCCTCGTCGGCGGAACACTCGATAGACGCAGGACCGGTGCGGATGAGGCTGTGGCGCACTTCCAGGTCCGGACGGAGGAAAGGCTCGACGTCGGCAAGGGTGCGGATGCCCTCCGTGATGATCGGGGTGATGATATGGACGATGGATTTCATGGGACCCCCTACCAGGCGAGCTCGAGACTGACGCCGTAGGTTCGCGGCATGCCCCAACTCTCACCGAAGCCGACACTCGAGAACAGGACCTGTGTGCGGTATTCCTCGTCCGCCAGGTTCTTGCCCCACAGGTAGGCCATCCAGCCGCCGGAGGCCGCGCCGATACCTACCCTGGCGTTGTACAGCCAGTAAGCGTCCTCCCTTGCCTCGGGCGGCTGGCGAACGATATCGAAGGTCACGCCGTCCTGGTAGCTGAAATCGAGCTGTGCATCGGCTGTAAGGGTAGAGCCAATATCCCACCGGTAGCGAAAGACGCCGTTGAAGTTCCACTCCGGCGAGTTGGGCAGCTCGCTGCCCTCTGCCACGCCCCCGACCACCGACTTGGTGATCTCGGTATCCAGGTAGCCGGCACCCAGCCGGACATCAAGTCCCGCAGCAGGACGCCAGAAAAGCTCCGCCTCAGCACCGTAGATCTCGGAGTCTCCGACATTGTCGATACCGAACAGCGTCCCGACCGGGGAGTCGAAGATGCCCCCGTAGAACTGCATGTCGGTGTAGTCGTAGAAGAAGGCTGCCGTATTCAGCTGCAGCGCACCGCCGGCAAGGGTGAGCTTCGCGCCGACCTCATAGGCCCAGACATCCTCCTCGTCGAAGGCCTGGAGGTCTGCCGGGTTGAAAGTGAGCTGCCCCTGGAAGCCGCCAGCCTTGAAGCCGTTCGAAACACTGGCATAGAGCAGCGCATTCTCAAAGCCGAGATAGTCGACTGCCACCTTGCCCGAGAGGTCGGTGACATCGTAGTCGTTGGCTACCGCAGGGAATAGCTGTGCCTCTACACCATCGGCGATCAGGTAGGTGAAGGCATCGCTGAAATCCTTCTGCTCATCGGTGTAACGAAGACCGCCGGTGAGGCGCCAGCGATCCGCGAAGGTATGCTCGGCATGGAGGAACACCGCGGCAGAGTCGGTTTCCTGGCGGTACTCGTTGCCCAGCGACTCGAAGCCCACCAGCCCCAGCAACGGCAGAAGATCTGCGGAGTCGAAGCGATCCCGCGTCTTGACCTCGTCGCTGCCGTAATACGCTCCCGCGATGACCACACTGTTCTCGGAAACCCAGCTCAGGCGCAGTTCCTGGGACCACTGCTCGACGCTGTTGATGAAGTACCCATCAAGCTGCTCGAGGGAAGTGGCATCGCGATCTTCAACATGGAAGCGATCAAGGTCCTCATAAGCACTGATCGAAGTCAGCGTGAGCTGCTCTGACAGGTCCCAGTTCACCGTGAGAGCCGCGCCCTCCGATTCGATATCCTGGCGCGTAGCCACAGAAGCGCCGGAACGGAAGACATCGGAATCGCCGTCGTCCTCGTCGGAAAAAGGATTATCTATCTTGATCAGCCAAACGTCCGATTCGTCCTTCCCTCCGTGAACATTGAGCAGCACATCCAGTCCCTCGGTGGGTTGCCATTGGAGCAGACCGCGCCAGGCCGTGGCATCAATCTCGCCAACGTCGTCGCCCGTCAGCCGATTGGTCTGGTGTCCCTCTCCCTGCTGCACCGTCTGTACCGAAAGCCGGCCGGAAAGCGTCTCGCCGAGGGGCCCGCTGATGTAGCCGCGCGCCGCAGCATGCTCGAACCGGCCGTAATCGAGAGAAAGCCCCGCCTCGAACTCCTCGGTGGGCTTGCGAGCAATGAAATTCACTGCGCCGGCAGTGGTATTGCGACCGTAAAGCGTTCCCTGGGGACCCTTCAGAACCTCAACGCGCTCCAGGTCGTGCAGCTGGAAGCTGAGCATGGCCGGCGACACGAGATAAACCTCGTCGACGTAGACCCCCGCCGCCGGATTATTGTTGGTCGCGTAGTCATTCAACCCGATCCCGCGGATAGTGATGTTCGGTATGGTGTTGGCAATGATGTTGTTGATGCGAAGATTCGGTGTCTGGGCGGCGATATCGACCGGCTGAAACAGTCGCAGGGCTTCGATTTCGTCACCCGAAAGCGCCGTAACGGCGATACCGACATCGTTGAAGCTCTGCTCGCGCTTCTGCGCCGTGACGATGACCTCCTCGAGCTGCAGCCTGCCGCCGCTCTCCTGGGCCTGCGCCGGTGCATGGTTAATCCCCGCTAGCGCCATACCGATGGCTGGGACGATCGCTTTTCTCTTCAAGGCCATCATAAGCTTTCCCCTCAATGCTGCGGCTTCGGCCGCGTTGTCATTACTCTGCGAGCCCCGTGAGTTCTTCGAGGGGCTCGAAATCGCGCTGCAGCCCGAAGGCGCGTGGCCCCCAGACCGCAAGCGCTTGTTCCGAGCGTAGGATCGGCGGCGCACTGACACCGATCACCTTGACGCGCTGCCCGTACTTCATCGCCTCGACGGGCACCGGCTCCGCCGTTTCGCCGTCCACGACGCAGATCAGGTCGGGAACCATAGCGAGCGGTTGTCCGGCGCTGTTGCTCAACATCAGGTGTTCGTTCTGAAAAACCAGCTGCGCACCACCGGTTCCCTGCAACGCGGCCAGGTCACAAAGCCCAACGGCGAAGCCGCCGCGATTTTCACGCTCAAGGTTCGTGATCTTGCCTTCGAAAAGCACCCGGGCATGCGCGTAGTGCATTGAGCTCTCGAGGGCTGCGAGGAGCGCCGCTACAGGATCATCCTTCCGCCTGCCCTCATGGATTGCCCGTCCAAGCTCAAGAGCCAGGGAGAGCGTCCCGCGAACGGCGGCGTCCTTCACCTGCCGCCCGGTCATGGGATAGCTCGAGATCATGACGCTGCAGCCCATCTCTACGGCGCACACCCGGACGAGATCTTCCGCCCGCTTGGCGTTGCCCGTTTCAACCAGGAGTGAATTCAGGTGCTCGTCGGTCACAACCAGCGGTGTGCACGACACACCATGAATGTTGTAGGTGACCATCTGGATTTCAGGGAAAGCGCGCCCCATGCCGTCGGCATCGACCAGGGGCAGCCCGCTGCGCGCTGCGGCCATGACAGGTACCAGTGAGTTCACGCCGCCGACTTCGATGGGGATAATCGCGTCAGCGCGCCGCCCGGTGTAAGCCTCGAGCTTCGCCAGCGCCAGGTCGATGTCGTCACCGCAGGCCGCCTTCTCGACAAGCACCGTGGGTGCGCCGAGCATGGCTATCGTGTATACATTGGCGTCGTCGGCAAGCTCCTCGACCGGCAGCAGTTCCGGCGCGGCATGCGACTCGATCGCGGCCCGGGCGAGCAGTCTGCCGATATAGGGGTCACCACCGCCACCGGTGCCCAGGAACGCCGCGCCCGTCGCAATGTAAGGCAAATCTTCGATTTCGATTTTCACGTTCAGGCGGCGCCTCCAATGCGCGAACCGCTCGTCGCGGCCAGGGCCAGTTCGCCAGCCACCTTGACCTTCACCCGGACAGCGTTCCCCGGCACGTAGGCGAGGGGCAGTTCCTCCAGGTCAATGGTCTTCAACGTTCCGGGAGCGGCACCCGCCTGTAGCGCCCGAGCCTCTGCTTCGGCCACCGCATCGGCCAGTGCCTGATCGCGGCTGGTCTCGTCGTAGCTGAAGACGCGGTCCGTTTCTCCGCCCACCTGCGCAATAGACGCACCGATCGCGTTCGCCACGCTCGCGTGTTCCGGAACGATGACATCGGACGTCCCGGCTATCGGGCGGTTGAGCAGCACAGCGCCTCCACCAACCAGGATGAGCGGCACCGGCTCGGCGCTGGTCTTCATGCGGTCCACGCCCTCGGCGACCATCTCGTGAATCCGGTCGATGGCGCGGGAAACCAATTCCGGGTCCAGGTCAGCGACGCGCTCCGGGTCGCCGATAGTCACATAGCCTGCGGCAACCGCGAGGTCGGTGGCGGTCAGCGTTTCACCACCGAACACGCGAGCTTCGGACAGGAGACGGTAGCCGACCGAGCGCGGGCCGACCTGCGGTTGCGGTGCCCCGGCCTCCACCAGGGAGCCTCCGCCGAGACCCATCGCGTACACATCGGGCATGCGGAAGTTGGTGCGCACACCCCCGATATCGACGGCAACGGAAGACTCCCGGGGAAATCCCTTTTCGAGCCAGCCGAAATCCGTCGTCGTACCGCCGATGTCCGCCACCATGGCATTGTCGAGGCCCGCCAGGCTGGCTGCTCCGCGCATGCTGTTGGTTGGGCCGGAAGCGAAGGTGAGGACCGGGTACGCTTCGACGAACTCGGCACTCATGAGCGTGCCGTCATTCTGGCTGATAAAGAAAGGGGCCTTCAGGCCGAGCGTCACCAGAGCCCGCCGGAAGGAACTGACCACCTTGCGCGACAGGCTGGCGAGGGAGGCATTCATGATCGCCGCGTTCTCACGCTCAAGGAGGCCGATACGCCCTATCGAGTGCGACAGGGTGATCGTCACCGCCTTGTCCATTTCCTCGCGGACGATCTCTGCGACACGTTCCTCAAGGCTGCTGTCGATGGGCGAGAACAGCGAGGAAATGGCGACAGTTTCAAGACCCTGCCGGGCAAAGGCACCCGCCGCCCGGCGGACGGCATCCTCATCCAGCGGCGCGTTGAGCCGGCCATCGTACTGCACGCCGCCCCGAACCTGATGCACGTCACCGCCGACGAGCCGGCGAAGCTCTTCAGGCCAGTCCACCAGTGGTGGCACCCCTCGTGCCGCGGGCAGCGCCGCGCGGATGATGCCGACGGGAAGCAGCGACTGCCGGGCGACGAAGGCGTTGGTCAACTGCGTTGTACCGATCATGACAGCTTCGATCGCTTCCGACCGCACTCCGGCACCTGCCAGCACCCTGGCAAGCGCGTCCTCGATGCCGGAACTGACGTCCTCGGTAGTAGGCGCCTTGCAGCTCGCGACGACCGACCGTCCCTCCATGAGCACAGCGTCAGTATTCGTTCCACCGACGTCGATTCCGATGCGCATCCGGATACTCCGGGCTGATGACCAGACAAGAAGCTAGCGGCCGCCCACCCTGGCGACAAACACACCGTGGGGTGGTTCGCGGGGTTTCTCGTGTAGGCAGGACTTTCGGGTGCATGGATCAGGCCTACCCGTTCGGGTAGGCCGCAGCACAGAGCTCTTCCGTTTTCGCTGATACACTCAGGGCATGAATGACGCTCGCGGGCACGAGACCGACGCACTGCCACCGTGGCTGTCCCGCGCCAAGGTGCGGCCGCCACAGCAGCGCCTGCATATCGTCCGCCGCCCCGCCCTCGAAGCGAGGCTGAACGAAGGCATGGAACGGCAGGCCACGCTGCTGTCCGCGCCTGCGGGCTACGGCAAGAGCACTCTGCTCGCAACCTGGTTGGAGACGCTGGAGCGGGATAGCTGCAAGCGCTGCTGGCTGACCCTCGACGCCGATGACAACAGCGACTGGCAGCTGGAGGCCTACCTCGCCCTGGCGCTCTTCGAGGGTGGCGCACTGCCGGCGTCGCTGGTGCAGCATGCAGTCGGACAGACAGAAAGCCCGAGGCAGCTCATCAACCGCATCATCAATGCCATCGAGGAGCTTTCGCTAGACACGGTACTGGTGCTCGATGAACTGGAGCACCTGGCTCCGCCTGTGCTTTCCGCGGTGATTCACCCGCTGCTCGCGACCGCCCCGGGCAACCTGCACATCTTCATGGCCACGAGAGACGCAAGCGCCCTGGACCTGTCCCGACTCCAGGTAGCAGGCGGTGCCGGGACCCTCGACGCCAGGGCACTGCAGTTCACACCGGAGGAAACGCGAGGACTGATCGGCGACGCCCTGACCGACGCCGAATTATCCGAGGCCGTAAACCGGACAGCCGGCTGGGTCGTCGCGGTGCAGCTCCTGCGCAGCGCGCTCGAGCACGACCGGGACACGGTTCGCCAGTTGCAGGCGCTGGCCACGGAAAGGCACGCCATGGGCGACTTCCTGTCGCGCCAGGTGGTCGAGGCGCTGCCCGACCATCTTCGAGTCTTCCTGGAAGATGTCTCGATCATGAACCAGGTCGGCTTTGCCGAAGCCGACCACCTTCGTGACACCGATGACGCAAGGCAATGCTTCAATGAGTTGCGCGCGCTTCATGCGCTGGTACGCCCGCTGGACGGAGCAGATGATGCTTTTGTCCTTCACCCGCTCCTTCGCGAGCATCTCCGGCAACGCCTTCGTGCTACCCGTGCTTCGAACCACCAAGCGCTGCAGGCGCGTGCAGCACGCTGGCGAGCGGATCGAGGCGATCTCATCGGCGCGGTACGCCACGCCCTGGAAGGAGACAACCCTCTCCTGGCGGCAGAGCTGATTCTTGATCTCGGTGGCATCTCCCTCTGGCTGCGGGAGGGCATTACCCGGATTCGCAGCGCAATGCAGCTCCTCGGAAAACCGTTGATCAACAGCAATGCCCGTTTACTCCTGCTGCAGTGCATTATCGATATCAAGGAGGGACGGGTCTTCGAGGCCGGCATGAACTGCCGCCGTGCCGAGGCCCTCGCCGGGACCGGTGCCGACGAGCTGCTGCAGGAGGAACTTGCACTCGTTGATGCCTATCACGCGATCTACGCGGGCAAGCGCGTGCGCGACTCGAGTTATCGCCATGTGCTCGAGTCCACCAGCCGCTTGCGCAGCTTTGACTACGACCGCTATGCCTTCCACTGCACCTCGCTCTGCGTCATGAACACGCAGAGCGGAAACTTCCCCAGCGCACGGCGCTTCGCGGAAGAGGCCATCCGCGCGTTCAGGGAGATGGGTTCTCTCTACGGCGAAACCTACATTTACTTCCACACCGGGGACATAAGCTTCGCTGCCGGTGACAGCGCAGCCGCTGAAGCCAATTACCGTCACGGTCTGGACCTGGCGAAACGTCACTTCCGGGAGGACAAGGGGCTGCGCCTTGTCGGCCACACCATGCTCATAGAGCTGCTGGATGAGCTGGGCCGGGAAGACTATTCGGAAGCTGTCCTGCGCGCCCTGCCGCGCGAACTTGAGGCCCGGGAAGCCTGGTTCGAGATTTACGCGGCAGGCTACTGCACCGCGAGCAACATCGAGCTGCGAACCAGCGGTATTGCCGCGGCACTCAGGATACTCGATCGTGCCGAGCGTTACGCGGAGCGCCAGCAACTCACCCATCTTCGCAACCTGCTGCTCTGCCAGCGCATCGAGCTGTTAGTCCTGGCAGGCCAGGCGCGGCGGGCCCGCATGCTTGTACAGCGCGCGCGCTTCACACTCTCCAGCTACGCCCCGGACGCGGAACATGGCGCGGCCTGGCGCGAGACGGCCGCGGCCGCCCTGGCCCTGGGCAAGCTGCTCCTGGCTGAAGGGCAGGCAGAGGCCGCTATCGAGGCAGTTTCCGGGCAGGTTGTAGAGGCGCGCCGCCTGGGGCATACCCGGTCACTTATCCGCTATACCCTGCTCGAAAGCCTCGCGCGCTGGTCACTAGGGCAGAAGGCAGCGGCCATGGAGCGCCTCGGGGAAGCCACGGGCGCCGCCCGGCAAAGTGGCTTCATCCGCGCCATGCTTGACGCCGGCCCGGAGCTCGACGAGCTCCTGGAAGCCACAGCAGCTGTGTCGACCGGCAACGAGCAGGCAGAGTTTCTCGATAAGCTCTCGCGCCTCCGCCGGCAGGAGGCGCCGGATGGGCTCGCCGGTCTCTGCGAGCTGAGCAGCCGCGAGAAGGCCATCCTGCAGGAAGTCGCTTCGGGAGGCTCCAACAAGCAGGTAGCTCGCGCGCTGTCGATCTCGGAGAATACGGTGCGCTTCCACCTGAAGAACATCTTTCTGAAACTACGCGTGCATAACCGGGCGGAAGCGGTAAGCCAGGCATACAGCCGGAAGCTCCTGGAGCCGGAGCTTGAAGCCGGCGAAGGTTCCTGCGTCGCCACTGACCGCTCGCAGCACCCGGGAATCAACGCTGATCCCTGAGGCGGATCGACCCCGGCTCCGTCGCCCCACACTCCCCGATCACCGCCGCCCCAAGGTTTGCTGCCTCGAGCACGCGCCGCGCCTCCGGCACCCCCGCCGGCGGTAGCGCCAGCAGCAGGCCGCCCGCGGTCTGCGGGTCGAACAGGAGCTGCTGCCGCACCGGGTCGCCCGTGCCCAGGACCCGGGCGCCCCAGGCAGCGAGGTTGGCCGGGGCCGCCGTGCTGCGCAGCCCGGCCGCGATCGCGGCTTCGGCGCCGGGCAGCACCGGCAGCGCGGCGAGGTCGAGCGTTGCGCCGAGTTCGTCGCCGAGCATTTCGCAGAGATGGCCGGCGAGACCGAAACCGGTGACATCCGTAGCCGCATGGGCACCGCCGGCAAGGGCGGCCTCCAGCGCCGCCGCCTGGCTCGTGCCCATGAGGGCCAGGGCCCGATCGATATCGCGCCCGTCGGCGGCGAGCTGCATGTGCGCCGCGAACAGCACCCCGACCCCCAGGGGGCGGGTGAGCAGGAGCACATCGCCCGCCCGTGCGCCGCGCTTGCGCAGCGGTGCTCCGGCCGCCGCCTCGCCGGTCACGGCAAACCCCAGTTGCCACTCCGGCCCCTGCAGGCTGTGGCCGCCGAGGAGCACGCAGTCAGCCTCCGCAAAGGCCGTCAGCGCGCCGGCGAGCACCTGGCGGAGGTCCCGCGCCTGTACGCTGGGCGCCGCGAAGGGCAGGGTGATGGTGGCGAGGGCCGCCCGCGGCCGGGCGCCGCTCGCGTACAGGTCGTTGAGGGCGTGCTGGGCGGCAATCCGGCCCATGACCCAGGGGTCCTCGACGAGGCCGCGCAGCGTATCCAGGCTCTGCAGCAGGGTGCCGCTCGCGGCGGGCAGCGCCGCGGCGTCTTCCGCGGCGGCACCGCCCGGGAGGCAGTGCGCCGGGAAGTCCTCGCGCAGGGCGGCGAGCGCCTCCGCGAGCGGGTCGCCGCCGACCTTGGCGCCGCAGCCGCCGCAGGGGGCCTGGGCCGGGGTGGCACCCGCGGCCGCGGCCTTCATCCGCGGCAGGTCGCTGAAGCGGCGCATGAACGACCGGTCGATGTGGTCCTTCCAGCGCCAGACCCAGGCCCCGGTGGCGCTGAAGGGGCCGCGGTCCGCCGTCGCGCGCTGCTCGCCCAGGGACAGGAGCGAGAGGAAACGCTGCTGCGGCCGGTGCTCGCGCAGCTTGCCGCCGGCCAGGCTGGCGCGCAGGTTGTGCGCCAGCGCCGGCCCCTGGCGCACGGCGTAAACGCCCGCCTTCGGCCGCGGGTGCTCAACCTGGGTGGCGATGTCACCGGCGCCGAAGACCCGCCCGTCGTCGAGGCTGCGCAGCGTGTCGTCCACCGCGAGGAACCCGCGCTCATCCACGGCGAGCCCGCTGGCCTTTACCCACGGTGCGGCGGACGCCGCCGTGCACCAGTAGAGGCTGTCGAAAGGCTCGCGGCGGCCATCCTCGAGGCTGAGTTCGCCGCCATGGACCTCTGCCACCCGCGCGCCCTCTTCGAGCGTGACGCCCAGGCGGCCGATGGCATCCCGCGCCGCGGCCCGGGCCGAGCGGTGATAGCCGGGAAGCAGTTCACCGCCGCAGTAGAGCACCAGGGACGCAGCGCTGCCCCCCAGGGCATGGGCCATGGCCAGCGCCAGCTCAAGCCCGCCCGCGCCGCCACCGACGATCGCGATGCGCTGGCCCTCGTGGGTCGCGAGCCCGGCCTGCCAGCGCTGCCAGAACCCCGCCACGGGCTTCACCGGCACGGCGTGCTCGCGGGCGCCGGGCACGACGTCCAGGGTGGGCTGAGAGCCGACATCCAGGCTGAGGAGGTCGTAGCCCAGCGGTGGACGCTCCGCGAAATAAAGTTCCCGCCGCGCAGGGTCGAGGCCCGTGACCGTGTCCCGCAGGAAGCGCACTCCGCCCCACTGGCAGAGGCGCGCCAGGTCGATGTGCGTGTCCTCGAAGCGGTAATGCCCGGCGACGAGCCCCGGGAGCATACCGGAGTAGGGCGTGTGGCTGGCCGGTGAGACCAGGGTCAGGCGCGCACCGGGCACCGGGTCCATGGCCAGCATGCGCAGCACCAGCGCATGGGCGTGGCCGCCGCCCACGAGCACCAGGTCACGGGTGATTTCCGTCGCCGTCAGCACGCTGTCATTCCTCTTCTCTCACTGTTCGCTATTCAACGGCCTCAACGTCCCGGGCCTCCGCCCAGGCCGCGAGCTCATCGCGCCGCCCCCGGGCGAGCACCGGGCCGTCGCGCTGCGCGGCCTGGTAGTCGTACATGGGATCGTAGTACTCGTGCAGCAGGCGGGCGATCCACGCCCGGTGCCCATCCAGCCCCTCGCCCCGCGCCTGGGCCGCAAAGGCCTCGTCCATCAATGCGCTGACGGCCCGGTAGCGCTCCCCGCCCAGGCGCTTGCGGGCGCGGGCGAGGTCGCCCTGGAGACGGTCACGATGCCGCGCCGGACCGTCATCACCAACCGCGGCGCGGAAGCGCTCGCCGAGGTCGATCACGTAGTCTTCGAGCACGACCTCCACCCGGTCGGCGAGGGGATGGTCCAGCTCGATACGCGGCGCAACGGCCATGCGCTCGCGCAGGTCCGGCGGCAGGTAGAGGCGGCCGATGTTGCGGCCCTCGTCCTCGACATAAACGGTCCGCCGGTCGCCCTGCGCGTGGCGCAGCAGCGCGACGGACAGCGCGTTCTCGAAATCGATCTGCGTCGGCTGCGGCTCGAGGAGCCGGCCGAAGGTGGAGCCGCGGTGCCGGGCCAGCCCCTCGAGGTCGACGCTGCGCGGCAGCCGGGGCAGGAGACGGGTCTTGCCGCTGCCGGTGCGGCCCGAGACCATCACGATGTCCAGGCCGGCGACACTCGTTGCCAGGCTGTCGATGAGGAAGCGCCGCAGCGCCTTGTAGCCCCCGGTCACCCGCGGGTAGGCGATGCCCGCGTCGGCCAGCCAGCGCTGCACGATCTCCGAGCGCAGCCCGCCGCGGAAGCAATAGAGATAGCCGTCCGGGTGCGCGCGGGCGAAAGCCGCCCACGCCGCGAGGCGCTGCTCCCGCACCGCCCCCGCGACCAGTTCGTGGCCGAGGGCGATCGCCGCCGCCTGGCCGCGCTGCTTGTAGCAGGTACCGACGGCCGCCCGCTCGTCGTCGGTCATGAGCGGCAGGTTGCGGGCGGTGGGAAAGGCGCCGCGCTCGAACTCCGCCGGCGCCCGGGTATCCAGCAGCGGCACGTCCGCCAGGAACAGGGCCCGGTAGTCGTCAGTGTCCGCGCGGGCGCTCAAGGGTCACTACTCCGCGAGCCCGCCAAAGGCGGCGAGCACCGCCTCGAAGAGCTCGACGACCGCCTCGGCCATGAGGACGAAGTCCGCGTCCAGGCGGGCGAGGGCATCCTCCGGCGGCAGATCCTCGTTCTCCTTGAGCAGCGCCTCGGCAAACTTCAGCCGCCGCAGGCACAGGTCGTCGCCGAGCACGAAGGCCACGCGCTCGTCGTGGCGCAGGGCGAGCCGGGACACCTGCCTTCCCGCGTGCAGGTGGCTGTCCACTTCCTCGCTGAACAGGTCGAGGCCGCGGCAGCGCACCACGCCGCCGTCCTCGCCCGGTTCGCGCAGCTCGCATTCCCCCGCCGCGTCGAAGCCCGCCGGCAGGTCGCGGTCGAGCAGCCACCGGGTCATGCACGCCTGCGGCGAGTGTTGCACGTCGGGCAGCAGCACCGGGAAGGTGCCGATGCTGTCGCGCAGCAGGTTGAGCAGTTCCTCGGCCCGCGTCGCGCTCGCCGCATCGACGTAGATCCAGCCACCGGCCGGATCGATGAAGGCGTACAGGAACGTGTTGCGGGTGAACGCCCGGGGCAGGCAGTCCTGGATGATCTCGTCCTTCAGGCCCAGGCGCTCCTTGCGGTAAACCTTGCGGCCTTCCTTTTCCTCGATGGCAGCCACGCGCTCGACCAGGGCCTCGCGGACGACGGTGGCAGGCAGCAGCCGCTCCTCCCGCCGCAGGCGCAGCAGGAGCCGGCCGCCGGCGGCGTGCGCGAGCGGCCCGTCCTCGACCCCGAGCGGCGACGACCAGCCCAGGGACAGCGGCTGGCTGGGGGCGCAGGCGCGGAAGGTCTTGCCGGCCAGCTGCTCCTCGAGCTGCTCGGCGGTCAGGTTGAAGGGCTGGGTCAGGCGGTAGGCGCGCAGGTTGCGAAACCACATGGGCGGTACTTCTCCGGCAAAGCGCGGCATTGTACCCGAGGGCCGCCCCCGCTTGCCCCCCCGCCGGCAGCTTCCTACCATGCAGCATCAAGCCTGCGTAACGGGAGCACCGCCGTGAAATACCTGCACACCATGGTCCGGGTCAGCGAACTCGACGAGAGCCTGGACTTTTACTGCAACAAGCTGGGCCTGGCGGAAGTGCATCGCATGGAGAGCGAGCAGGGGCGCTTCACGCTGGTTTACCTGGCGGCGCCCGGGGACGTGGATGCGGCGAAGGCCGGGCAGAGCCCGCTGCTGGAGCTCACCTGGAACTGGGACCCGGAAGCATACTCGGGCGGGCGCAACTTCGGTCACCTCGCCTACCGGGTAGAGGACATCTACGCGCTCTGCGAGTCACTGCAGTCGGCGGGGGTGACCATCAACCGCCCGCCGCGGGACGGTCACATGGCGTTCGTGCGCTCGCCGGACGGTATATCCATCGAGCTGCTGCAGGCCGGCGGGGCGCTGGAGCCGAAGGAGCCCTGGGCCTCCATGGAGAACAGCGGTACCTGGTAGCGCCGCGGCGAAGCGCGCACGGTCATGCGCCAGTCTCTTGCAGCCCGGCTCACCGTCCCGCTGACGCTGAGCGCGGGGCTGATCATCGCGCTGGGGCTGCTGGTGGACTACCGGCTGTCGCGGGCGGGGATCATCCAGCAGCTCGAGGACAGCGCCCGCAGCTCGCTCGCCAATGCGCGCGAGCTCATCGACGGCATGGCGGAAGGGGTCGAAACGCCGGTACGCGTGCTCGCGGAGCTGGCGGCACAGAACCCGGCCGATACGGGCAGGCTCGAGCTCGCGCTCGAGGCACTGGTCGAGGGCAACCGCCACATTTTCGGGGCAGCCCTCGCCGTCAATCCCGAGCTGGTGGAGGATCCTGCCGGCTACGCCCCCTTCGTGTTCCGCCGCGGCGAGCGCATCGCGCGCACGACCCTCGCCGGCGGTCCCGAGCCGTACTGGGAGCGGGACTGGTTCCGCGCTGCGGCCGAGGCCGGCAAGCCGCTCTGGGTCGAGCCCTACTACGACGCGGGGGGCGGGGAGGTGCTCATGACGACCTTCTCCGTGCCGGTCTTCAACGCGAGCGGGGCTGAGCGCCGCTTTCTCGGAGTCATCACGGCGGACATCGCCCTGGCCGAGTTCCGCCGCTACCTCACGGGCGTCGACCTCGGCGAGCACGGCTTCGGCTTCGTGCTCAGCGGCGACGGGGCGATCCTCGGGGCGCCGCGGGCAGAGCTTGCCGTGCGGCCGGTCGCGGCAGTGCTGAAGCCGCTGGACGGACGTCGCTGGGGCGCCCTGCTCGGGCAGGCGGCGGACGGCGAGCCCGTCGCCGCGCCGGTGCGCTGTCCGGGCTTCGAGGCGCGCTGCACGGTGCAGCTGCGCCGCATCGAGCCCACCGGCTGGTTCATCGGTGCGGTCTATTCCGAGGCGGAAGTCCTGAAGCCCCTGCGCGACTACGAGACGCGGGTGGTCACCGTGGGCGTCGCCATGCTGGTGCTCATCGTTCTCACGGCGACGCTGGTGACCCGCCGGCTGGTCGCACCGATCCAGGCGCTGGCGCGGGCCAGCGGCGCCATCGCCCGGGGGCACCTCGGCGTGGAGCTGCCGCGGGTACGCAGCGACGACGAGATCGGGCAACTGGTGCGCGCCTTCGACGCCATGCGCCGCGATCTCGGCGACTACATCGACGACCTCGCGGTAGCTACCGCGAGCCGCAGCCGCATCGAGGGTGAACTCGCCGCGGCCCGGGATATCCAGCTCTCCATGCTGCCGCAGCGGGGCAGTGCCACGCTGCGCCTGGGACATATCGCCCTCTGGGCAGCCGTGCGCCCGGCCCGCAGCGTGGGCGGCGACCTGTACTCCTTCCACCTGCAGGGCGACAAGCTGCTCTTCGCCGTCGGCGATGTGTCCGACAAAGGCGTGCCCGCGGCGCTGTTCATGGCCCGGGCCATCAGCCTCATCCAGCAGTGGGAGGTGCAGCCCGGCCCCGTACCGCCGGCCATCGCCCTGCACCAGCTGAACGCGGTGCTGCTCGAGGACAACGACAACTGCATGTTCCTGACGCTGTGCCTCGGCGTGCTGGATACCCGGACCCTGGACCTCGAGATCGCCCTCGCCGGCCATGCACCGCCCCTGTGCATCGACGAGCGGGGCGCAGAGCCCCTTGCGCTTGCCGGCGGCCCCGCGCTGGGACTGAACCCGGATGCGCGCTTCCAGGGCCAGGCGATGCGCCTCGCCCCCGGCGAGCGCCTCGCCCTGTACACGGACGGCCTCGACGAGGCCTTCAACCCCGCGGGCGCCATGCTCGGCAGCGAGGCCCTGGCGCGGATCTTTGCCGAGCACGCGCCCGAGCCACCCCCGCGCGCAGGCGAGAGTGCGATCGCCGCCGTCGATGCCTTCGCGGACGGCACCCCGCAGGCCGATGACATGACGCTCATGATCATCGATGCACGACCCCGGGGCGAGCGCACGGGCATCCGGCTCGCGGCGGGGCCGGGCCTGGCGGCGGCCGGCCTGGGCTGGCTGCAGGCGCAGCCGCTGCTCGCGACGCTCGGCGAGGACTGCGCGCGGGACCTCACCGTCGCCCTGGAGGAACTGCTCACCAACCTCGAGAAATACGCCGACCTGCCCGCCGGGTGCGAGGCCGCCATCGCCCTCGAGGTCCGGCGCGATGAGGCCGTGCTCACGCTGCGCGACCCGGGCCGGCCCTTCAATCCCCTCGAGGAGGCGCGCCGCGCACGCCTCGGCGTACCGAGCGAACGTGCCGAGATCGGCGGCCTTGGGCTACACTTGCTGTCAGGGCTGACCGATGAGCAGCACTACAGCCGCGACCAGGCGGAGAACGTGCTGACCTTGGTACGCTATCGCGAACTCTTCCACGACGGGCACCGGCAATGGAACTGACCACCTCGGCCACGATCGATGCCGACAAAGACATGGCCCGGGTGACCATGGCCGGCGCCCTCAATACGGAAACGGCGCCCGGCTTCGAGGACGCCCTCGACGGCGTCATCGCCGGGGGCCAGCACCTCGTGGTGCTGGACATGGCGGACCTCGACTACATCTCCTCTGCCGGGCTGCGGGTAATCTTCAAGGCCGCGAAGCAGCTCAAGGCCGAGGGGCGCAGCCTCTCGGTAGCCAACCGGCAGGCGCAGATCGCCAAGGTATTCGAGATCCTGCAGGCGCTCCCTGACATGCGCGTCTTTGCCAACGACCGGGAGCTGGACGAGTACCTCGATGCCATGCAGACCCGGGTCCGCGGCGGCGGCGACTAGGCGCTCTCTGCACGCCGGGCGCCGGCCCGCTCCAGGAAGGCGAGAATCCAGCGGCCGATACGCTCGCGCTCCGGCGCCTCCGCCAGGGACGCCATCCCCGCCCGGTAAACCTCCTCACCGATGATCTCGCGGCGGAAGTTCATGATGGCCTCGGCATAACCGGGCACGAACTCCGGGTGTCCCTGGAAGGTGAGTATGTGCTCGCAAACCTGGCAGACCGCGTTTTCACAGAAGTCGCTGCCGGCGAGCACCGCCGTACCGGGCGCGGGCCGTTCGACCTGGTCCTGGTGGCTCACCAGCACGCGGAAGCTCGGGTCGCCGCCGTCGAACCAGGCCGGCTGCGCCCGGAAGGCGTGCCGGTGCAGCCCCACGCCCCAGCCCTTCGCCGATTTGCGCACCTCGCCACCGAGGGCCTGCGCGACGGCCTGGTGGCCGAAGCAGATGCCCACCAGCGGCTTGCCGGCGTCGTGAAGCCCGCGGATGAAGGCGAGGAGGCGGTGGATCCAGGGCAGGTCCTCGTAGACGCTGAACTTGCTGCCGGTGACCAGCCAGGCATCGGCGGCGTCCACGCCGGCCGGGAACTCCCCGGCCTCCACGTGCCAGGTCGCGAAGGTGAGTGACGGGTCCAGGCCGCCCAGCAGCGCCTCGAACATGTCCGGGTACTCGCCGTAGGTGCCCGCCCACTCGGGGCGGACCGTATCGGTGCGCAGGATGCCCAGCTTCATGGCGCTGTCGTCTCCGGTGGCAGTTTCGGGGCCGGATCCCGGGCCCGGGGAAGTGCGCATGGTAGAAAGGGACCCCCGGCCTGTCCATAACACCCCGGCGGTGGCCCTTGCGCTACCATGGAGCCCTGCCGACCGAGGAACCTGATTGCCGTGCCCCGAATTGTCCTGCTGCTCTGCCTGCTCGCCGCGCCTGCGCTCGCCAGCGACTACCTCGGCAGCGGGCGCTGCGCGGACTGCCACGAGGCCGAGTACCGGGCCTGGCAGGGCTCGCACCACGACCTGGCCATGCAGGCGCCGACGCCGGCGACCGTGCTCGGCGATTTCGACGATGCCCGCTTCGACTACAACGGCGTGGAAACCCGGTTCTTCCGCCGCGGCGACGCCTTCGTCGTACGCACCGACGGCCCCGACGGCAGGCTGAAAGACTACGAGGTCGCCTACGTTTTCGGCGTCTATCCCCTGCAGCAGTATCTCCTGCCGCTCCCGGACGGGCGCCTGCAGGCACTGTCGGTCGCCTGGGACACGCGGCCGGCGGAGGAGGGCGGGCAGCGCTGGTACCACCTCTACCCCCAGGAGAGCATCGGCCACGACGACCCCCTGCACTGGACCGGCCCCTACCAGAACTGGAACACCCGCTGTGCCGAGTGCCACAGCACGGACGTGCACAAGAACTACTCGCCGGCCAGCGGGCGTTACGACACCAGCTACGAGGAGATCGACGTGGGCTGCGAGGCCTGCCACGGTCCCGGGGCGACGCACGTCGCGCTGGCCGAGGGAGGCGAACTCGCCGGCGCGGCCGCCGGCGGCTTCCCGGTCGACCTCACCCAGCGCGGCGCCTGGGCCTTCCCGGACGGCGCGGCCATCGCCCGCCGTAAAAAACCGGTCACGGACAACCGGCAGATCGACAGCTGTGGCCGCTGCCACGCCCGGCGCGGCACGCTCGGGGACTACCACTACGGCGCCAACCTGCTCGACACCCATCGCCTGTCCTTCCTGCAGCCGCCGCTGTACCACGCCGACGGACAGATCCTCGACGAAGTCTACGTCTACGGTTCTTTCGTGCAGAGCAGGATGCACCTGGCCGGCGTGGTTTGCAGCAACTGTCACGAGCCGCACAGCAACGCGCTGCGGGCGCCGGGTAACGGGGTGTGCGCGCAGTGCCACAAGCCGGCGGTCTACGACAGCGCCGCGCACCACCGGCACGCGCCGGGCCCGGGCAGCCAGTGCGTCGATTGCCACATGCCGGCGACCACCTATATGGGCGTGGACCCGCGGCGGGACCACAGCATGCGGATCCCCCGGCCGGACCTGTCGCTGGTCCTCGGCACGCCCAATGCCTGCACCGACTGCCACGGCGATCGCGACGCCGCCTGGGCGCTTGCCACCCTGCGCGACTGGGGCGTGGCGCCGGGCGACACCGCCAGCCACCCGGCGCGGGTGCTGCAACGCCTGCGCGAGGGCGACCATCGCGCCGCCGACGGCGTCCGCGCCCAGCTAGCGGACGCAGAGCTCGCCCCGCTCTGGCGCGCGACGGCGATGGAGACCCTCGGCAACAGCGGCGACCGGCGGCTTGCCGAGACCGCGGCGCCCCTGCTGGCCGGCGACGATCCGCTGCTGCGCCTCGCGGCCGTGCGCAGCGCGCAGGCCCTGCCGGCGGGCCAGCGCTACGCCCTGCTCCGGCCCCTGGTCACCGACCCGGTCACCGCGGTGCGGATGGAGGTGGCGGCCGGCCTCGCCGCCGTGCCCCTCGACCGCCTGCGCGACGACGACCGCAAGGCCCTGGAAACCCTCTTCGCGGAATACCTGGCTATCCAGGCCGGGCATGCCGACATGCCGTCCGTGCAGCTGCAGCTCGGGCTGTTCCACAGCGCCCGCGCGGACGGCGTCGCTGCCGAGGCCGCCTACCGGGAGGCCCTGCGCCTGAACCCGCAGCTGATACCGGCCCACCTCAACCTGGCCGACCTGCTGCGGGCGAGCGGCCGCGACGGGGAGGCCCACGCGCAACTGGAGCGTGCCCGGGCCATCGCGCCGGAAAGCGGCGAGGTGCTCTACGCCCTTGGCCTTTCGGCGATCCGGGCCGGCGACAGCGAGCAGGCGCTCACCTTCCTTACCGCGGCAGCGGAGCGGGAGCGTGACGGTACGCGGCACCGCTACGTCCACGCCGTGGCCCTGCACGACCTCGGCGACCCGCGTGCCGCCGTGCGCGCGCTGCGCCGGCTGAATCGGGAGGTTCCGGGCAATCCGGAGGTGCTGCTCGCGCTCGCCAACTACAGCGCAGAGCTCGGCATGGCAGAGGCCGCTGCCGGCTACGCCGGCGAACTGGCCGCGGTAGACCCGGGGAACACGAGCTGGCGGCGCCTGGCGGAGCGCTTCGGCGCCATGGCCCGGGGGCGCTAGCGGGAACGGGCGCCCGCGGCGCGGGCGTCAGTCCTGGCGGAACACCAGCCGCGCCGACACCGGCACGGCCGTGCTGATGGAATCGAGGCCGGCGAGTTCCTGCAGCTTGGCGATGCCCGCGCCGAGTTCGAAATCCGCGGCGTTGACGACAATGGGCTCGCTGGTCGCGACGGTCAGGCTGCCGTCCTTGGCCCGGGCGACAACGACCGCCGCCTCGTAACTCGCCTCCTGCCCGTGCAGGTTGACCGTCACCGGCACCGCGCCACTCTGCGCGCCGGCGGTACCGAGCAGCGCCGGATCGACGCTGGCCGTGATCGTGAGGCTCGGGAAGTCCGCGGTTTCGAAGAGAAATTCGCGCATGCGCTCGTTGCGGATGGGGATCGCGGTCTCCACGCTGTCGAGGGGCACCTCGACGCGCGCGTCGCCGTTGTCGGTCACGGCACCGCTGACTTCGCGGAAGTGATGGACCTCCGCCTTGCTGGCGTTCTTGGTGGATATGAAACTGAGCCGGGACGCGTCGGCGTCCAGCGTCCAGTCTGCCTGGGCGGCGGCGCTCGCCGCGATAAGCAGCGCAATTGCCGTCGCGCGGGTAGCGTGCGTCAGCATGGCAACCTCCCTCCTGTAGCCGGGCGAGTGTTGAGCTAGATCTACTACATGGTACGACAAATCGACTCCGGTCGATGACCCGCGCCGCGATGCCGCGCGGCGAGGGCTCAGGCCAGCACTTCCGCCAGGTCGCCCTTGGACTCCAGCCAGTGCCTGCGGTCGGCAGAGCGCTTCTTGGCCAGCAGCATGTCGAGGAGGTTGTTGGTCTCGTCGCCGGCGTCCACGACCAGTCGCACCAGGCGGCGGGTGTCCGGGTCCATGGTGGTTTCCCGGAGCTGCAGCGGATTCATCTCGCCGAGGCCCTTGAAGCGCTGCACGTTCACCTTCCCGCGCTTGCCCTCGGCGGCGATGCGGTCGAGGACGCCCTGTTTCTCGCCCTCGTCGAGCGCGTAGTACACCTCTTTGCCGACATCGATGCGGTACAGGGGCGGCATGGCCACGAACACATGGCCGGCGGTGACCAGCGGGCGGAAGTGGCGCACGAAAAGCGCGCAGATGAGCGTCGCGATATGCAGCCCGTCGGAGTCCGCGTCGGCGAGGATGCAGACCTTGCCGTAGCGCAGCCCGCTCAGGTCGTCGCTGCCCGGATCGATGCCGAGCGCCACGGAGATGTTGTGCACTTCCTGCGAGGCGAGGATTTCCTGCGAATCCACCTCCCAGGTGTTCAGGATCTTGCCGCGCAGCGGCAGGATGGCCTGGAACTCCCGGTCCCGGGCCTGCTTGGCGGAACCGCCCGCGGAATCGCCCTCGACCAGGAAGAGCTCGCTGCGCGCGGTGTCCTCGCTGGCGCAGTCGGCGAGCTTGCCCGGCAGCGCCGGGCCGGCGCTGACCTTCTTGCGCGCGACCTTCTTCGCCGAGCGCAGCCGCCGCTGGGCGCTGTTGATGCACAGCTCCGCCAGCCGCTCCGCATCGCCGGTGTGCTGGTTGAGCCACAGGCTGAAGGCGTCCTTGGCGCAGCCGGACACGAACGCCGCCGCCTCCCGGGACGACAGCCGCTCCTTGGTCTGGCCGGAGAACTGCGGGTCCTCGAGCTTGCTCGACAGCACGTAGCAGCAGCGCTCCCAGATATCCTCGGGGGTCAGCTTGACGCCGCGGGGCAACAGGTTGCGCAGCTCGCAGAACTCGCGCATGGCCTCCAGCAGCCCGCTGCGCAGGCCGTTCACGTGGGTGCCGCCCTGGGGCGTGGGAATGAGGTTCACGTAGGACTCGGCGACCACCTCACCGCCTTCCGGCAGCCACTGCACGGCCCAGTCCACCGCCTCGCCGGCACCGGAGAAGCTGCCGGTGAAGGGCGCCTCGGGAATTGCCGGCCAGTCGATGGTCGCGTCGGCGAGGTAGTCCGTGAGGCCGTCCTCGTAGTACCACTCCTCGCTCTCGTTCTTTTTCTCGTCGGTGAAGCGCACGCGCAGGCCGGGACACAGCACGGCCTTGGCGCGGAGCACGTGCACCAGGCGGGGCACGGAGAAATTCACCGAGTCGAAGTACTTCCCGTCCGGCAGGAAACGCAGGCTGGTCCCCGTGTTGCGCTTGCCGCAGCTGTCGATGACCTCGAGGTCGCGGGTCTTCTCGCCGCCGGCGAAGGCCATGCGGTGCACCTGCCCGTCGCGGCGGATGGTGATCTCCAGTTCCTTCGACAGGGCGTTCACCACGGAGACCCCGACGCCGTGAAGGCCGCCGCTGTACTGGTAGTTCTTCGAGGAGAACTTGCCGCCGGCGTGCAGCGTGCAGAGGATCACCTCCACCCCCGGCCGGCCCTCGCCCGGGTGCGTGTCGACCGGCATGCCGCGGCCGTCGTCGGCAACGGTCACCGAACCGTCCGCGTGCAGCACCACGTCGATGCGGCTGGCATGGCCGGCGAGCGCCTCGTCGACGCTGTTGTCGATGACTTCCTGGGCGAGATGGTTGGGGCGGCTGGTGTCCGTGTACATGCCGGGGCGCTTGCGCACCGGCTCCAGCCCGGTGAGGACCTCGATGTCTTCAGCGGTGTAGTTGCTCATGACTCCTCGCTGGCTGCGGGGCGCGCGTCAGGGGGACGGCGCAACTGCGCGGCGACGAACCGTCGCTGCGGCGAACCGTCGCAGCGGCGCACCGCGCGATTGTACACGAGGACTGGCAGCGCGAGGCCGCGATGACGTGAAAACGGCCGCCTACTGGTAACCGCGGGACTCGAGGTCTACCGGCAGGTCGACGGGGACGCGGGTCACGGCGCTGTCGATCCGGCCGTCCGGGTGCAGCGCCAGCCAGCGGAAGCCCGGCGCCGCGTCATCCACGGTGAATTCGGCCTGGCCGGGCTTGAACTGGACGCAGGTCGACGGTGTGCAGAACAGCTTGAGGCCGTCGCGGTCGCGCTCCAGGGCCTGGTGCACGTGACCCCAGAGCAGGCCCCGGGCGCCGGGGAAGCGCTCGAGCACGGCGAAGAGCCGTTCCGCGTCGGCCACGCGCTGCTCGTCGAGCCAGGCGCAGCCCACGGGCACCGGCTGGTGGTGCAGGCAGACCAGCGTGTACAGGCCCGCCGCCGCGGCCGCCGAGAGCCCCGCCTCCAGGCGGGCGAGTTCCTCGTCACCGAGCCGGCCGCCGACCTTCCCGGGGACCTGGGAATCCAGCATGAGCACCTGCCAGGCGCCGAGGCGCAGCTCCCGCGGCATACGCGACTCGCCCGCGACCGCGGCCATGGCCCCGCGGTCGTCGTGGTTGCCGGGCAGCCAGTAGTGGCGCGGGGTGACGGCGTCGAGGTAGCCGAGCAGCCGCTCGTAGGCTTCCGGCGCACCGGCGTCGGCCAGGTCGCCGGTCGCCAGCAGCGCATCCGGCGCCGGGTGCGCGCGGCGCAGCGCCTCGAGCACCGCGACCAGGGAGCGGTCCGTGTCCATGCCAATGAGGGTGCCGCCGGCCACGGCCGAGAGGTGGGTGTCGGTCACCTGGACCAGTTGCACCGTGCCGCCGGGATCGGAAATGGAGAGCTCTGGAACCGCGGCGGCCGGCATGCCTGGGCCCGTCAGGCCTCTGAGCTGCGCTCGGCGACGCCGCGTGGCAGGGGCGCCAGGCCGTGCTGGAGGCAGTGCTCCAGCCAGTCGGCCAGGAAGCGGTTCTGCTGGTTCTTCTCGTCCTGTTGATGCATCGCGGGGTTGGGGTAGCTGTAGCGGCCGCGCACGCTGCCGCTGGTCTGGAAGGAAATGACCTCGAGCATGCCGGCATCGTGGTAGGCGCGCACGTCGATGCAAAGCGGCGCCAGCCAGCGTTCCACGTGGGCAAGGGAATGCAGGCGGACATGGGTGGTGTAGCGGCTGCGCTCGAGAACCTCGAGCAGCACGCGCTCGTCACCGAGCTGGAACTCGCGGCGGTTCGTCACCTCGTAATCCGGGAACAACCGCACCAGCCGCGCGTAGTTTGCCTCGCACAGCGCGTGCAGGGCCGTCAGGTCCACCTTGTAACGCGGCTTGCATTGACGGGGCTTTCTTTGCGGACGTAGGGCCAGCGTCGATCCCTCCGGGTGCGTCTCCTATGAAAAACGACGGGGCGAGTTCTTGCTGAGACCAGCGGCCCCACCGCCCGTAGCGTTCAATGAGTGTAACACCTAAGATGGCGACTGCTGCCGGGGGCTTCTTTTTTTGTTAACTGTTGCACACGCCCCTGCGCCGTGCCGGGCCCCCTGTTAAACTCGTGCCGCGGCAAGCCCGACTGACAAGACACAGGATTCTTCGCATGAAACTACCTGGCGCGGCCCCCCTGGCCCTGGCGTTGGCCCTGCTCAGCGGGACTGCCGGCGCCGAGTCGCTCACCGACATCTACGAACTGGCGCTGGAGAACGACGCCCAGCTCAAGGCCGAGGAGGCGCAGTACCGGGCCTCCCTCGAGGACGAGAAGGTGGCGCTGTCGGCGCTGCTGCCCCAGGTGAGCGCGGGCTACAGCTACCAGGACTCGGACGTCGAGACCACGGCTCCAGGCATCATCGGCTTCGACAACGGCGGGGTGCCGATCATCGGCGACACCTTCGACAATACCAAGACGGATGTCGATACCTACCAGGTGTCCCTCTCCCAGGCGATCTTCGACCTTCCCGCCTGGTTCAGCTTCCAGTCCGGCAAGGAGCTGACCAGGCAGGCGGAGGCCACCTTCGCCGCCAACCAGCAGAACCTCATCGTTCGCGTCGTCGAAGCCTACCTCGGCGTCCTTCGGGCCGAGGACAACCTCGAGGCGTCCAAGGCCCAGGAGCGCGCCTTCGAGCGCCAGCTGGAGCAGACCCGGCAGCGCTTCGAGGTCGGCCTGATCGCCATTACCGACGTCTACGAGGCGCAGGCCGCCTATGACCTGGCGCAGGTCACGCGCATCCGCGACGAAAACGCCCTCGACGTGGCGCGGGAGCGCCTGAGCGTGCTCACCGGCAAGCGCCACGACAACCTCGAGATACTCGCCGAGGCCTTCGAACCGAAGAAGCCGGACCCGATCGAGCGCGACGCGTGGGTCGAGTTCGCCCTGGAGAACAACTTCAACCTGCAGGCGGCAGCCTACGCCGAGGAAGCGGCGCGGCAGAACGCCAAGGCGCGCAAGCTCGCCCACGCCCCGACCGTGAGCGGCACCGCGCAGTACTCGGAGTCGGAGACCACCGGCTCGCGCTTCCAGGATCCGGCCGGCATCTTCAACTTCCCGCCGGACCAGGAGCGCGATGTCACCGCCTTCGGCATCGAGGTCAACCTGCCGCTCTACTCCGGCGGCGCCATCAGCGCCAACCGCCGCCGCGCCGCCCAGGAGTTCATCGCCGCCCGGGAAAACCGCATCAACCTGTCGCGCAACACGGTGACCGAGGCGCGCTCCCTGCACCTGACCGTGCTCAGCGACGTCGCCCAGGTCGCGGCGCGCAAGCAGAGCATCGTCTCCTCGAAGAGCGCCCTGGACGCCACCCAGGCCGGCTACGAGGTCGGCACGCGCAACGTCGTCGATGTGCTCAACGCGCAGAACACGCTGTTCGCCGCCCAGCGCGACTACGCCAACAGCCGCTACGACTACATCCTGAACATGCTGCGGCTGAAAGAGCAGGCGGGCCTCCTGAGCCCGGAGGATGTCTATCGCCTGGACAGCTCCCTGGTGGAGCCGCCGCCCCCCACGGCCTCGGAAGACAGCGAAGAAGAATAGCGCCCCGCATGGGCCTCGAACTGCCCCTGGCGATCGACCGCGTGCCCGGCTTCCTCGCACCGGAGGAGGGCGAGACCCTGTACCGGCACGGCTGCCGGGCGGTGGCGCTAGGCCCCCTGGTCGAGATCGGCAGCTACTGCGGCCGCTCCGCCGTCTACCTGGGCTGTGCCTGCCGCGACGCCGGCGGTGCCCTCTACGCCGTGGACCACCACCGCGGTTCCGAGGAACACCAGCCCGGCGGGGCCTTTCACGACCCGGCCCTGCTCGATCAGGCCACGGGCGCGGTGGATACCTTCGGCTGCTTCCGCCGGACCCTGGCCAGCGCGGGCCTCGAGCCCTACGTGCTGCCCGTGGTGGCAGAAGGCACGCTGTTCGCCAGCCACTTCCCGGGGACCGCGGGCCTGGTGTTCATCGACGGCGGGCACAGCCTGGACGCCGCGCTGGCGGACTACCGCGCCTGGGCCGGCAAGGTCGCCCGGGGCGGCGTCCTCGCCATCCACGACGTCTACCCGGACCCGGCCGGCGGCGGCCAGGCCCCGGCGGCCGTGCGCCGGCTGGCACTGGACTCGGGACTGTTCGACGAAATCGACGCCGTGGGAAGCCTGCGGGTGCTCAGGCGCCTATAAACAATACCTCTGAGCACCACCGCTGAATACCGCCTAAAGCCGCGGCGGGCGGGCGCTTTCCCGGGCCTCGGCGCCGCCCAGCAGCTCCACCGAGGTGAAAAGGCGCGAGGCGCCGGTGTGGCCGGTGAGCGCATCGGCGGCGAGGAGCACGGCGCCGGCGGTCCAGGTGGGCTTCTCCGCGGGCCAGAGCAGGTCCTCCACGAACTGGTAGCCGGTCCAGTAGGCGCCGTCGCCGTCGCGCCACTGGTGCAGCCAGCTGTAGAGCTCGACGGCCCGGGCGTGGTCGCCGGCGGCAAGCAGCGCCATGACCAGCTCGCAGGACTCGGCCACGGTCACCCAGGGTTCCTCCACCACGCAGCGGCAGCCGAGCCCCGGCTCGACGAAGGCATCCCAGCGCGCCGTGAGCCGTGCCCGCGCCGCGGCACCCTGCACCGCCCCGGTGAGAACCGGGTAGAACCAGTCCATGGAAAAGCGGGCCTTGCTTTCCCAGGTGCGGTCGAAGCGCTCCGGCCGCCGGCGCAGCGCCTCGCCCAGGCGCGCGCGGGCGCGCAGCCAGGCCGGGCGGGGCCGGCCGACGGTCGCG
Source organism: Pseudohaliea sp. (assembly GCF_040217025.1). Classification (GTDB taxonomy): domain Bacteria; phylum Pseudomonadota; class Gammaproteobacteria; order Pseudomonadales; family Halieaceae; genus Pseudohaliea. The sequence goes on from NZ_JAVJOA010000004.1 coordinate 383,990, forward strand.
GCGATATTGACCGCGCACTCGAGGCTCTTGTAGATGGAGCTGCAGCCGGTAACGAGCGCATCGCCCTTGGGCCGCCCGTCCCCGTCCACGGCCCAGTCGATCTCGCCGTGCTCCGATTGCAGCGACAGCACGAAGCCCACCGCCCGCTCGACCATCGGCCAGTAGCGCAGCAGGAAATCGTCGTCGCCGGTCACGAGGTAGTGGTGCCAGACACCGGTGGCGGCGTAGGCGACGAAGTTGCTCTCCCGGCGCTCGAGATTATCCGGCAACGCGCCGCGGTAGGCGGCCCACCAGCTGCCGTCCTCCAGCTGCCGCGCCGCGAGCCAGTCATAGGCGCGCGCGGCGGCCTCGACTTCGCCGCCGATGGCGAGACCCATGGCCGCTTCCACGTGGTCCCAGGGGTCGGTGTAGTTGCCCGGGAACCAGGGAATCTCGCCGCTCTCGCACTGGCTGTCGAGAATGAACTGAACCGTCGGCCGCAGCAGGTCGCGCGGGAACAGGCCCGGGCTCAGGTAGGGGCCGCTCACGGCGTCGCCTCGCGGCGGAAGTAGAGCACAACGCTCTTGCCCAGGAACGGGTCGAGGAGCTTTTCGAGGCGGCGGGTGAGCCAGGGCGCCTTCAGCATGTCCCAGACGAGCAGCCGGTGCCAGGCACGCACCAGCCAGCTGCGCTCGCGGTGCTCCCAGAACAGGCACTGCAGCCACCAGTAGGGCACGTGCAGCGCGTGCGCACCGTGGCGGTGATAGCAGCGGTAGCCCACGCCGGCAACTTCCCGCTCCAGCGCCTCGCGCCGGAAGATGCGCAGGTGGCCGCCGGGCACCTGGTGGTAGCCGCGGCTCAGGCGCCAGCACAGGCGCTCCGGCCAGGCCCGCGGGACGCTCACGCAGAGCAGCCCGTCGGGGCGCAGCACCCGGGTCGCCTCGGCCAGGGCGGCGCGGTAGTCCGGGATGTGCTCGAGCACCTCGCTCATGATGACCGCATCGAAAGCACCGTCGGCGAAGGGTAACGTGAGGGCGTCCGCGGCCACCACGGCCGCCGGCGCCGGGGGCGGCAGCTCTGCGAGCCGTGCGCGGGCCGTGGCGAGGTCGCCGGGGGACAGGTCGACGCCCACGGTCTCGAAGCCGGCGAAGGCGGCACCGTGCACGTGACGCCCCTCGCCGCAGCCCAGGTCGAGCACCCGGGCGCCGGCGGGCAGCGCCAGGAAGCTGAAATCAACGGTCTGCACGGGCGAGCACGCGGCGGTAGTAGGCGACCATGGCGCCGGCGCAGACAGACCAGCTGAAGTTGTCGACGATGCGGCGCCGGCCGGCGATGCCCAGGGCCTGGCGGCGGGCCGGGTCGCGGAGCAGCCCGCGCAGGGCGGCGGCCAGCGCCGCGGCATCGCCCCGGGGCACGGTGACGCCGGCGTCGCCGACGATCTCCGGCAGGGCGCCGCCATCGGTCGCCACCACCGGGACACCGCAGGCCATGGCCTCCCCCGCGGGCAGGCCGAAGCCCTCGTAGAGCGAGGGCACCACCGCGACCGTCGCCTCCGCGTAGCGCTGCACCAGGGTCTCCGTGCTGATCCCGCGCTCGAAGCGCACGCGGCCGGCAAGGCCGAGCCGGTCGAGCAGCTGCTCGGTCTTGCCGCCGGGCTGGGGCCGGCCGATCACCAGCAGCTCCAGGTCCGGGTCGTCACGAAGCAGCTCGGCGTAGGCCAGGAGCAGGTAGCGCAGGCCTTTCAGCGGCGCGTCGGCGGAGGCCGTCGCCATGAGCCGCCGCGGGTGCCGGGGGGTGTCCGGGAGCGGCCGGAAGACGGCGGTGTCTATGCCGTTGTAGACGAGGTCGACCTGCGCCGGGTCGATGCCGAAGTCCGCGCCGATATCGCGCCGGGAGCATTCGGAGACGGTCACGACGTGGTCGAGACGCCGGGCGACGTGCTTCTGCATGCGCAGGAAACTGTGCCAGCGCCGGATGAGCAGCCGCTCCACGGGGCCGCGAGCCGCGTCGAGGGCCAGGCGAAGATCGTGGGTAATCGGGTGGTGGATGGTGCTGACCAGCGGGATGCCGAGGCGCTGCAGTGCCAGCATGCCGTAGGACAGGCTCTGGTTGTCATGCACGAGGTCGTAGCGGTCCCGATGCCGGCGCAGGCATTTCACCACCCGCCGGCCGAAGGTGTACGGCTCGGCGAAGCCGCCGGTGAGTTTGCTGGTCCACTCCACCATGTCGGTATAGGACGCCAGGTGGCGCGGCCGCAGGGAGCCGAGCCCGTTCTCGAACAGGTCCAGGCTCGGCAGCTCGATGAGCGGGACCCGCGGGTCGAGGTGGGGGTAGGGCGGCCCGGAGATCACGTCGACCCGGTGGCCGGCATCGACCAGCGCCTTGCTCAGGTACTTGAGGTAGATCCCCTGGCCCCCGCCGTAGGGCTGGCTGCGGTAGCCGAGAAGGGCGATGCGCAGCGGCCGGTCGAGCGCGGGCGCGACCGCCGGCGGGGGCGGCACGGGCTCCGCGGCCGGGATGCCCTCGCGGAGCAGGGCCAGGTTGTTATCGAACTGTGCGATGTGGGCGTCCCCCGATCGGTGCCGGCCCCGCGTGCACACCTCGCCCGGCGCCGCGCGGGCACACGGTGGAGGGGGGAATCGGGCGGGCGAACTCTGCTGCCGGAAAGTTGCCAATGTTAACAATGGCGCCGGGGAAATTCACCCGCCGCCGCGCGCAAAGCGGAAGGCAAACAAGGAAGGGCGGGGAGGCAGGCGCGGGGCGACAGGGCCGGGCCGCCGTCGCTATACTGGCCCACCCCAGGGATGGAACGGCAGGCCATGGCGACAGGAGAGACCAGCTACCGGGGCATCATCCTCGCCGGCGGCAGCGGCACCCGCCTGCACCCGCTCACCAGCACGGTGAGCAAGCAGCTCATGCCGGTGTACGACAAGCCGATGATCTACTACCCGCTGGCCACGCTCATGGCGGCGGGCATCCGCGACATCCTGGTCATCACCACCCCGCGGGACCAGCGCGCCTTCAGCGACCTGCTCGGCGACGGCAGCCAGTGGGGGATCAGCCTCCAGTACACCGTGCAGCCGAGTCCGGACGGCCTCGCCCAGGCCTTCATTCTCGGCCGCGAGTTCATCGGCAGCGCCCCGGCGGCCCTGGTTCTCGGCGACAACATCTTCTACGGCCACGGTTTCACCGATTCCCTGCGCAGCGCCGCCGCCCGCGAGCACGGCGCCTCGGTCTTCGCCTACTATGTGCAGGACCCGGAGCGCTACGGCGTGGTCGCCTTCGACGAGGCCGGCGTGGCCATCGACATCGAGGAGAAGCCGGCGCGGCCGCGCTCGAGCTACGCCGTCACCGGCCTCTATTTCTATGACAACGACGTGGTCGATATCGCCGCCGGCATCCGGCCCTCCTCCCGCGGCGAGCTGGAGATCACCGACGTCAACCGGGCCTACCTCGCCCGCGGCGACCTGCGGGTGGAAGTGATGGGCCGCGGCACCGCCTGGCTCGACACGGGCACGCACAACTCGCTGCTCGACGCCGCCAATTTCATCCGCGTGGTCGAGGAGCGCCAGGGCCTGAAGATCGCCTGCCCGGAGGAAATCGCCTTCCGCATGGGCTACATCGACGCGGCCCAGCTCGAGGCCCTGGCTGCACCACTTCAGAAGAGCGGCTACGGCCTCTACCTGCAGCGCCTGCTGCAGGGCGACATGGCGGTGTTCGATGGACTTTGAAGCCACCGCCATCCCCGGCGTCTACCTGCTCAAGCCCCGCGTCTTCGGCGACAGCCGCGGGTTCTTTCTCGAGAGCTGGAACGCCGCCACTTTCCGCGACGCGGGCTTCGACCTCGGCTTCGTGCAGGACAATCACAGCCGCTCGACCCGGGGCACGCTGCGCGGCCTGCACTACCAGACGGAACACACCCAGGGGAAGCTTGTGCGCGTCACCAGCGGCCGCGTCTTCGACGTCGCCGTGGACCTGCGCCGGGACAGCCCGACCCTCGGCCGGTGGGTCGGCGCGGAACTCGGCGACCACAACCACCACATGCTCTGGGTGCCGCCGGGCTTCGCCCACGGCTTCTACGTCCTGTCCGAGAGCGCCGACTTCCTCTACAAGTGCACGGACCGCTACCACCCGGAGTCCGAAGTCACCCTGGCCTGGGACGATCCCACGGTAGGCATCGACTGGCCGCTCCCCGGCGATGAAGCCCCGCGCCTGTCCGACAAGGACCGCCAGGGCCTGGCCTTCGCCGAGGTGCCGCTGCTGGGCTGAGTCACCGCCGCTGCGCTGGCTGAGCCTTCCCGTGGCTCATCACTGTTTCCGGGGGCGGAGGCGGGAGTCTCTCCTCAGCCAGGCCCGGCCGGCCAGCCCCGGGCCCGGGCCGTGAGCCCGAACTGCGCCGCGTAGTAAAGCAGCATGATCGCGTGGCGCGCCCCGGGGACCGGCTCGAGGAAGCGGTTCACGGCGATCAGCGCATCCGAGAGGACGAAGGCCACCGCACCGGCGACGGCCCAGCGGCCGGCGCCGCAGAAGGCGGCCACCAGGGCCATGGCCGTGATCACCGCGAGGTAGGCCAGCACCGCCGGGGCGAGCGTACCGGTTTCGGGCAGCAGCAGCCTGCCGAGGCCGGCTGCAAAGGCAAGCAGCCCGAGCGCGAGGAGCACCCCCCCGGCCGAGAACCGCGGCCGCGCCGCGAAGGCCGCGATGTAGCAGAGGTGCGCGAGCAGGAACGCGCCGAGCCCCGGGACAAAGGCCCCGAGCTCGAGCGACAGGTCGCCGGTTGCCGAAAAAACCAGGGCCGCAAGCACCGGCACCCAGCCCGCGCCGCGCTGCAGCAGCACGAGTGCCGCCAGGCTGGCGATGGGGGTCACCTTGAGGACGAGGGGCGTCGGCCCCGGGCCGGCGCCCGGCGCGACAACGAACACCACGGCGCTGAAGAGAAACAGCGCCTCCAGGGCGCTACGCACGGTCATGGCATCCGCCCGCTTTCCACCCGGCCTCGATCCGCCATCAGTCCGGCAACAGCGGCCGCCACCAGTCCTCCCGGCCGAGGTACCAGTCGATGGTGCGCGCAAGGCCGCTCTCGAAGTCTTCCTGCGGCGCGTAGCCCAGCTCCCGCTCGGCGCGGCCGGCGTCGATGGCATAGCGCCAGTCGTGCCCCGCCCGGTCCGTGACGAAGGTCACCAGCTCGCGGGCGCTGGCGCCGCGGGCCGGCGGCGCGTCGGGGAAGCGCCGGGCGAGCTCGCCGTCCGCTGCAAAGCGGGCGTCGAGCTGGTCGCAGAGCAGGTGGACGATGTCGAGGTTGGCCCACTCGTTGTTGCCGCCGATGTTGTAGCTCTCGCCGACGACGCCGCGCTCGAGCACGCCCTCGATGCCCCGGCAGTGGTCCTCCACGAAGAGCCAGTCGCGGATGTTGCTGCCGTCGCCGTACACGGGCAGCGGCCGGCCGCGGAGGATATTGGTCAGGCAGAGGGGAATGAGTTTCTCGGGAAAGTGGTAGGGCCCGTAATTGTTCGAGCAGTTGCTCGTGGTCACCTCGAGCCCGTAGGTGTGGTGGGCCGCGCGCACGAGGTGGTCCGCGGCGGCCTTGCTCGCGGCATAGGGCGAGTTCGGGGCGTAGGGCGTGTCCTCGCGGAAGGCCGGGTCGCCCGGGCCGAGGGTGCCGTAGACCTCGTCCGTGGACACGTGGTGGAAACGGTGCGGGCGCCCGCTTCCGGCGAGCCACTCGGCGCGCGCCGCCTCGAGCAGGCTGTGCGTGCCGAGCACGTTCGAGCGGACGAAGGCGTCCGGGCCGCTGATGGAGCGGTCCACGTGGCTCTCGGCGGCGAAGTGGACGATCGTGTCCGCGGCGTGCTCGCGCAGGCAGCGCGCGACGGCGTCGCGGTCGCAGATATCCGCTTCGACGAAATGGAAGCGCTCGTCGTCCTCGCGGCTGGCAAGGCTCGCGCGGTTGCCCGCATAGGTGAGCGCGTCGTAGACCACCACCCGGTCCGCCGGGTGGGCGTCGAGCCAGTAGTGAACGAAGTTGGCGCCGATGAAACCGGCGCCGCCGGTCACGAGTAGCGTGCGGCTCATGCCCCCTGCTCCTTGAGATCGTGCAGCATCAGGCGCAGCTGGCGGCGCCAGTGCACCCCGTCGATGGCGAGGTCCCGCCAGGTCGCGCCCTTGTCGAGAACGCTGTAGGCCGGCCGCTGCGCGGGCGTCGGGTAGGCGGCCGTCGGCACCGGCAGGATGCGCGGCAGTCGCCGCAGCAGGCCCAGGGCCAGGGCCTCCTCGCCGATGGCGACGGCGAAGTCGTACCAGCTGGCCACGCCGGCGTCGCTGAAATGATAGGTGCCGGCGAGCGCCGGGCGCTCGACGAAGGCCCACAGCGCCAGGGCCAGCCCCCGGGCCCAGGTGGGGGTCCCGACCTGCTCGGCGACCACCGTGAGCTCCTCGCGCTCGGCCATGAGCCGGAGCATGGTCTTCACGAAATTGCCGCCGTGCCGCGAGTAGACCCAGCCCGTGCGCAGCACGATCGCGTCGGCCAGGGAGGCGCGCACGGCGTCCTCGCCGGCGAGCTTGCTGCGGCCGTAGGCGCCCAGCGGCGCCGGCGCGGCCTCCGGGGCGTAGGGGCTGGAGGCGCGCCCGTCGAAGACGAAGTCGGTAGAGACGTGCAGCAGGCGCACCCCGCGCTCGGCACAGGCCGCCGCGAGCAGCCCCGGCGCCGTCCCGTTGATGGCGTCGGCCGCGCCGGGCTCGGCCTCGGCGCGGTCGACGGCGGTGTAGGCCGCCGCATTGATGACCACCCGCGGCGCCAGCGCATCGAGGGTGCGGCCGATGGCGGCCGCATCGGTGATATCGAGGGCCTCGCGATCGAGGGCAGCGCAGTCGGGGCCTTGCGGAGAAGTAAGGACCAGCTCACGGCCGAGCTGGCCGCCGGCACCGGTCACCAGGGCGCCGCCGCTCACGGCGGGCAGCGGGCCCGGAGCCAGTCGTAGAGGTCCGCCAGAACGGTCTCGCGCTCGGGCTCGTTGAAGATCTCGTGGTACAGCCCCGGGTACAGGCAAAGGGTCTTGTCCTCGGAGCCGGCGCCGGCGACAAAGGCCTCGGAGCCGGACGGCGCCGTCATGGCATCGGCATCGCCGTGCATGACCAGCAGCGGCAGCCGCAGTTCGCCGCGCCGCTTCTCTACCTCGCCCATGGCGGAGAACAGTTCCACCACCAGGCGGGCGCTGAACTTGCCCGTGTGGACGAGCGGGTCGGCGCGGTAGGCCGCCACCACCTCGGGGTCCCGGCTGATGCCGCTGGCATCCAGCTGCAGCACCCCCAGGCGCGGGAACAGCGCGGCCAGCAGCCGGTTGATCCAGATCGCCACCACCGACGGCGGTTCGGCCACGGCCAGGGCCGCGCCGGACAGGGCGGCACCGGTGAAGCGGTCCCGGCGGTCGAGGAGGTAACGGGCAGCGATCAGGCCGCCCATGCTGTGGCCCACCAGGAAGCAGGGCAGGTCGGGGTAATCCTCGTCGATGCGATCGCGCAGGGCGTCCAGGGGCTCGAAGAAATCGGCGAAACGGTCGATGTGCGCGCGGTGCCCGGGGGACTGCCCGTGACCGCGGTGGTCCGGCGCGAGCACCGCGATGCCGCGCTCGTTCAGCCACCCGGCAACGGCGGCATAGCGGCCACTGTGCTCGCCGGCCCCGTGCGCGAGGAGCACCACGGCCACCGGGTTCGCCACCGGCCAGTACCGGTAGAAGGTCCCGTCGGCGAGGCGCCCCTCGCCGGGGGCACCGGGCGCCTGGCCGCTCATGCCACCGGGGTCAGCCATGCGCTGTTCTCCGGCCGCTTGCCGCGCACCGCGTCGAAGTACATGGCCTGGAGCTTTTCGGTCACCGGACCGCGCCGGCCCTCGCCGATGACGCGGCCGTCGAGCGACTGGATCGGCACGACCTCCGCCGCGGTGCCGGTAAAGAAAGCCTCGTCGGCGATGTACACCTCGTCGCGGGTGATGCGCCGCTCCTCGATGCGGTAGCCGAGTTCCGCCGCCAGGGCGAACACCGTGGCCCGGGTGATGCCGTCGAGGCAGGAGGTCAGGTCCGGCGTGTAGATGCGGTCGCCGCGAACGAGGAAGATGTTCTCGCCGCTGCCCTCGGCCACGTAGCCCTCGTTGTCCAGGAGGAGGGCCTCCTCCGCGCCGGAGTCGATGGCCTCGCGCAGGGCGAGCATGGAATTGATGTAGTTGCCGCAGGCCTTGGCCTTGCACATGGTGATGTTGACGTGGTGCCGCGTGTAGGACGACGTGCGCACCTTGATGCCCCGCTCGCGCGCTTCCGGGTCCATGTAGGAGGGCCACTCCCAGGAGGCGATCATCACGTGCGTTTCGAGGTTGTCGGCGCGCAGGCCCATGGCCTCGGAGCCGTAGAAGCACAGCGGGCGCAGGTAGGCTTCCTCGAGACCGTTCTCGCGCACCACGCTGCGCTGGGCCTCGTTGATCGTCGTGCGGTCGAAGGGCATTTTCATGCCGAGGATCTTCGCCGAGTTGAACAGGCGGTTGGTGTGCTCCTCGAGGCGGAAGATGCAGGTGCCGCGATCCGGGGTGCGGTAGGCGCGCACGCCCTCGAAAACGCCGAGCCCGTAGTGCAGGGTGTGGGTGAGCACGTGCACCTTCGCGTCACGCCAGGGGACCATCTCCCCGTCCAGCCAGATCAACCCGTCGCGGTCAGCGAATGTCATGCCCTGCTCCTGCCCCGTGTTCTGTTCGACGTCTCGTCGAAGGTTATCGTCAGTGGTTCCTGTCAAAGGGTCCCGTCCAGCCCCGCCGGCTCCACGCCCGCGAACAGTGCGTCCCACTGGGCCTGCACCGCGTCCCGGTGCATCGGGACATCGCCTTCCAGGGGCACGACCCCGTCGGCCTGCTGCAGCGCCAGGCGGTGCGAGGCGGAGCGGAAGGCGATGTAGGCCGCGATCAGGTCCGCGGCTACTGCTTCGGGGAAACGCCCCTCCCGACCGAGGGTCTCGAGGATACGGATGTTATCGGACCAGCGGGTGAGTTCCGGCTCTTCGTGCGACCAGGCGAGCACCGCGTATTGCACCATAAATTCAATATCGACGATACCGCCCGGGCTCTGCTTGAGATGGAAAGACCCGTCCGCGAGATCGCGCGGCAGCAGGTGTTCGCGCATGCGGTCACGCATGCCCACCACCTCCCCGGCGAGGGCCCCCGGGTCGCGCGGCCGGGCGAGGATGTCCCGGCGCAGCGCCTCCACGGCATCCGCCACCCCGGGATCGCCGGCCACGGGCCGCGCGCGCACCAGGGCCTGGTGCTCCCAGGTCCAGGCGTTCTCCCGCTGGTAGCTCTCGAAGGCGGCCAGGCTGCTGACCAGGAGGCCCGAGGCCCCGGACGGGCGCAGCCGCAGGTCCACCTCGTAGAGCTCGCCGAGGGCCGTGCGCGTCTCGAGGATGTGGATGATTTTCTGCCCGAGCCGCGTGTAAAAGACACTGTTGTCGATGCTGCGCTCGCCGCCGGTCACACCGCGGGGTTCCGCGTCCCAGATGAATACGAGGTCCAGGTCCGAGGCGTAACCGAGCTCGATGCCGCCGAGCTTGCCATAGGCGCAGATGGCAAAGCCGGTGCCCTCGCCCGCACGCGCGGGCTCGCCGTAGCGCGCCACCAGGGAGGACCAGGCGACCTTGAGCACCTGCTCGAGCACGACCTCGGCGATGAAGGTCAGCTTGTCGCTCACCTTCATGAGCGGCAGGCGGCCGAGGCGCTCGCTCGCAGCCACGCGAAGCACGTGCGCGGCCTTGAAGTAGCGCAGCGCGTCCATCTGCCCCTCGAGGTCGTCGAGGGGCAGCCGGTCCACCTGCTGCACAAGCTCCTCGCGCAGGCGCTCCCGGTCCGGCGCGCGGTACAGGCTGGAGCGATCCAGCAGCTCGTCGAGGAGCACCGGGTGCGCCGCCAGCAGTCCGGCGATCCACGGGCTGGCCTCGCACAGGGCGACCAGCTCCGCCAGCGCCGGCGGGTTTTCCGTGAGCAGCACGAGGTAGGCGCTGCGGCGCAGCACCGCCCGCACTAGCGGCAGGATACGCTCGAGCGCCAGGTCCGGCGCCTCGACCTCGGCACAGGCCTCGAGCAGCAGCGGCATGAAATGCTCGAGGCGCTCGCGCCCCTCGGACTGCAGCCCGCGCAGGCGGCTGCCGTCCTGCAGTTCGGCGAGAAGCCCGAGGGTCGAGTCCGGGTCGCGGTAACCGAGGCCGGCCAGGGTCATCGCGTCCACGGCGCCGAAGGCGACGCCGTCCAGGGGAGCCGCCGGGGCGTCCGCCGGCGGTGCGATCAGCTCGTCGAAATGATGGGCGACGCGGGCCCGCTCCCGCTCCAGCCGCCCGCGGTAGTCCCCCCAGCCGTCGCAGCCCATGACCAGGGCCAGCGCCGCCCGCGCTTCCGGGTCCGTGGGCAGCTCCTGGGTCTGGCGGTCGTTGTAGCCCTGGATAGCGTGCTCGCTGTCGCGCAGGAACAGGTAGGCCGCGCGCAGCTCCTCGACCACCGGGGGCGGCAGGATGCCGAGCGCCGCACAGCTTTCGAGGACGGGCAGCAGCTCGCGCTGCTGCAGGGCACGGTCGCGGCCGCCGCGGATGAGCTGCAGGCACTGGGCGATGAACTCCACCTCGCGGATGCCGCCGCGGCCGAGCTTCACGTTGTCCTCGAGGCCGCGGCGCGCGACCTCCGTCGCGATCATGCTCTTCATGGCGCGGAGGCTTTCGATCACGCCGAAGTCCACGTAACGGCGGAAGACGAAGGGCCGCAGGGTGCGCATGAGCTCGTCGCAGCGCGCGGGATCGCCGGTAAGCGGGCGCGCCTTGATCAGCGCGTAGCGCTCCCAGTCCCGTCCCTGGTCCTGGTAGTAGGCCTCCAGCGCGGAGAAGTTGTGCGCCAGGGGGCCGCTCTCGCCATAGGGACGCAGGCGCATGTCCACCCGGAAAACGAAGCCGTCGGCGGTGACCGGGTCCAGGGCGGCGATGAACGCGCGGCCGAGGCGGGTGAAGAACTCCTCGTTGCTGATGACCTTGCGTTCGCCGTCCGTCTGCCCCGCCTCCGGGTAGGCGAACACGAGATCGATATCGGAGGACAGGTTGAGTTCCCGGGCGCCGAGCTTGCCCATGGCGATGACGATGAGCGCCTGCGGCTTGCCGGAGCGCCGACCGATCGGGCGACCGAAGCGGGCCTCCAGCTTCGCCTGACAGGCGGCCAGCGCGTGGCGGATGCAGGCCTCGGCGAGGAGCGAGGTGTCGCGGACCGTCTCGGCGGTATCCGCGAGGCGGTTGAAGTCGCGCCAGAGGATGCGCAGCATCGCGCGCTGGCGGAACCGGCGCAGGACCACCGGCAGTTCCGCCGCCGGGTCCGCCAGCGCCTCGCCGAGGGCCCGGTCCCAGGCGTCATCCGGCAGCCGTTGCCACAGCTCGCCACTGCCGGCGAGCGCCGCGAGCAGCGCCGGGCGCCGCGCCAGCTGCGCCGCCGCCCAGGGGCTCGCGGCGAGGACGCGGGCGAGCTGGCCAGCATGACCGTCGTCATCGCCCAGCGCCGCCCGCGCCGCGCCGTCGCGATCGGCCTCGCAGAGCGCCTGCCAGGCGCGGCGCGCCGGGTCCACCAGCGCGGGCGGCAGGGATGCCAGGGGTAACTCCACTGCCGCTAGCGCTCGACCGCCGGGGCCACGCGCATGACCTCCTCGATGGTGGTTTCGCCCCGGGCGACGCGGGCAGCGCCGGACATGCGCAGGGACTGCATGCCCTCATCCATGGCCGCATGGCGGATCTTGCCGCTGTCCAGCCGGGCGGTCACCAGGTGCTGCACGCCCGGTGACATGACCAGCACCTCGTAGATGCCGCGGCGTCCGCGGTAGCCGGTGTCGCGGCACTGCTTGCAGCCGACGGGGCGGGCGATGGTCTCCGGCAGCGGCAGCTCCCGCGGCGCCGTGAGCTCACGCCACGCCTCCGGATCGGGCTTCGCCGGCGCTTTGCAGGCCGGGCAGAGGATGCGCACGAGGCGCTGCGACATGATACCGCGGACCGTGGCGCGGATGAGATAGGCCGGCACGCCGAGCTCCAGCAGCCGCGACAGCGAAGACGGCGAGTCGTTGGTGTGCAGCGTCGACAGCACCAGGTGACCGGTGAGCGCCGCCTGCACCGCCATCTCGGCGGTCTCGAGATCACGGATCTCGCCGACCATGATGATGTCCGGGTCCTGGCGGAGCAGCGTGCGCACGCCGGTAGAGAAGTCGAGGTCGATGGTGTGGTTGACCTGCATCTGGTTGAAGGCCGGTTCCACCATCTCGATCGGGTCCTCGATCGTGCACACATTCACCTCGTCCGTGGCGAGCTGGCGCAGCGTCGAATAGAGGGTGGTCGTCTTGCCCGAGCCGGTGGGCCCGGTCACCAGCACGATGCCGTTGCCGCTGTCGGTCATCGCGTGCCAGCGGGCGAGGTCCTCGTCAGCGAGGCCCAGTTCCTCGAAGCTCTTCTGCAGCACCTCCGGATCGAAGATGCGCATCACCAGCTTCTCGCCGAAAGCCGTGGGCAGCGTGGACAGGCGCAGCTCGATCTCGCCGCCGCCGGGGGTGCGCGTCTTCAGGCGGCCGTCCTGGGGCCGGCGCTTCTCGGCCACGTCCATGCGCCCGAGGATCTTGATGCGGCTGGTCATGGCGGCGCAGACCGCGGCCGGCAGCTGGTAGACCGTGTGCAGCACCCCGTCGATGCGGAAGCGCACGTAGCCCAGTTCGCGCCGGGGCTCGACGTGGATGTCGCTCGCGCGCTGCTCGAAGGCGTACTGCAGCAGCCAGTCGACGATGCTGACCACGTGCTGGTCGTTGGCGTCCAGCTCCTTCATGGAGCCGAGCTCGAGCATCTGCTCGAGGTTGGTCACGTTACCGCCGGGGCGCGCCGCAGCCACGGCGCCGGCACCGGCGCCGCGCACGGAGCGCGCCATGGTGTAGAACTCTTCCGTGTAGCGGTGGATCGCGCGCGGGTCCGCCAGCACGCAGCGCACCGGACGCCGGGCGACGTGCTCGAGATTGTCCTGCCAGTCCCGGCGCCAGGGCTCGGCGCTCGCCACCACGACCTCGTCCGGGTGCACTTCCACGGCGAGAATCCGGTGCCGCTCGGCGAAGGCCCGGGACATGACCTCGGCGACTTCGCCGACGTTGATCTTGAGCGGATCGATCTCGTAGACCTGCTGCCCGGTGCGCTCGCCAAGCCAGGCCAGCAGCGCGGGCATGTCCAGGGTCGATCCGGGGCGGGCCGCGTCCGGCAGCTTCTGTTCGGCGAGGAAGACCAGGGGATGGACGGAGCCGACGTTGACGCCGGCCAGGCGCCGGCTGTCGGCGGCGGCGAGCCTGCCGTCGCGATGCAGGTCGGCCACGACCTGCTCGAGGCGCAGGCGCGGGTCGCCCTGGGGGTGTGCTTCCTGGCGGCTCATAAGCGGTCTCTTGCGCGCATCGCGGCCCACGGCGGGATGCTATCACAGTGCCAATCCCGGCCGGGATTGCCCCGCTTCACTGTCACGGAACCGCGCAAGACAAGCGCGGCCGACTTGCCTATACTCGGCGCGCACTTGAACGGAGCAAGGCCATGGCCGTCGGCAGCCCGCTCGGCAAACTTTTCGGCACCTCGCCGATCAAGCCCCTGCAGCACCACATGCAGCTCGCCGGCCGCTCGGCGGAACTGCTCTGCCACCTGGTCGAGGCCGCCCTCGACGGCAAGCAGTCGCGCATGGAAGCTCTCTCGCTGGAGCTCGAGGCCGCCGCCCGCGAGGCCGGGACCGTGGCCACGGAGCTGCGTCGGCACCTGCCCCGGGGCCTCTTCCTGGCCATGCCGCGACCCGACCTGCTGCACCTGCTCAGCGCCCAGCAGCAGCTCGTGGACGGCGCCCGGCGCACCGCCCGCAGCCTGCTCTTCCGCCCCCTCGCGGTACCCGGGACGGCGCGCAAGTCCATGGACAGCCTCCTGAAGCGCAGCGAGGGCCTGGCGAAGCTCGTCCTCGAGGTGATCGAGAGCACGGACGAGCTGCTCGAGACCGGCTTTGCCGGCGCCGAAGCCCGCCGCGTGGAGCGACAGCTCGACAGCCTTCGCCGCCGCGTGCAGCAGAGCGACAAGCAGGCCGACAAGCTGCGCGAGATGCTCCTGCGCAGTGAAGGGGAAAGCGATCCCCTCGACAGCGCCTTCAATTACCAGCTGGTCGATGCGCTGGACGCCCTCGCCGCCGTCTACGGCGAAATCGGCGAACGGCTGCGGCTGCTCCTCGCCCACTAGCACACCGACCCCGGGACCTGATCGTGGACATCATTGCCCAGTACGGGACAGAACTTCTTATTCTCGCGTGCATCGCGGGCTTCTTCATGGCCTGGGGCATCGGCGCCAACGACGTCGCCAACGCGATGGGCACCTCCGTCGGTTCGCGCGCCCTCACGATCCGCCAGGCGATCCTCGTCGCCATCGTGTTCGAATTCTTCGGTGCCTACCTTGCCGGCGGCGAGGTCACGGCGACGATCCGCAAGGGCATCATCGACCCGACGCTGCTGGCCGACACGCCGGAACTCCTCGTCTACGGCATGATGTCGGCGCTGTTCGCGGCGGGCACCTGGCTGCTGGTGGCGAGCGTGCGCGGCTGGCCGGTCTCCACCACCCACTCCATCGTCGGCGCCATCGTCGGCTTCGCCGCGGTCGGCATTTCCGTGGACGCGGTCTCCTGGGGCAAGGTCGGCACCATCGTCACCAGCTGGGTCGTCTCGCCGGTGCTCGCCGGTAGCATCGCCTTCGGCCTGTTCATGAGCGTCAAGGCACTCATCCTCGACACCGACAATCCCTTCGACCGCGCCAAGCGCTACATCCCGGTCTACATGTGGGCCGTGGGCTTCATGATCTCCATGGTCACGCTGCTCAAGGGCCTGAAGCACCTGGGCCTGGATCTGGACTTCGGCCTGGGCTCGAAGTTTGCCAACGCGCTGCCGCTCTCCGCCGCCATCGGCCTGGTAGTGGCCGGCCTCGGCGCCCTGCTGCTGCGGCGCATCCGCTACGTCGAGAACTCCGACGACCGCTTCGCCAGCGTCGAACGCGTGTTCGCCGTACTGATGATCTTCACCGCCTGCTCCATGGCCTTCGCGCACGGCTCCAACGACGTGGCCAACGCCGTGGGCCCGCTCGCCGCCGTGGCCACCACCATCAAGAGCGGCGGCATGATCGGCAGCCAGGCCCCGATGGCCGGCTGGATCCTGCTGGTCGGCGCCATCGGCATCGTCGTCGGCCTCGCCACCTACGGCTGGAAGGTGATCATGACCGTCGGCCGGCGCATCACGGAGCTGACCCCGTCCCGCGGCTTCGCGGCCGAGCTCGCCGCCGCGTCCACCGTGGTCATCGCCTCCGCCACGGGGCTGCCGGTGTCGACCACGCATACGCTGGTCGGCGCGGTGCTCGGTGTCGGTCTCGCCCGCGGCATCGCCGCCATCGACCTGCGCGTGATCGGCTCCATTTTCCTGTCCTGGATCATCACGCTGCCGGCCGGCGCGGTGCTGGCAATCATCTACTTCTTTACCCTGCGCAGCATCTTCGGCTGACAGCTTTCCCTGACCCGACTTCCTCACACCTGCCCGGGCACTCGCCACCACCCTGCCCCTCGAAGGCCCCGGTTGGCGAGCGCTCGCGGCACTTTTTGGGTACGCTCACGGCACGGACGGTGGCAGGACGACAGGCAGTGAGCGGCGGCGGTAAACACAGCGCAGGCGGGGACAGGAAGGGCGACTTCGCCTGGTTCCGGAACACGGCCCCCTACATCAACGCCCACCGGGGGCGGCGCTTCGTACTGATGCTCGGCGGCGAGATCGCCGATAGCGGTGCGCTCGCGCCGCTCATCCACGACATCGCCCTCCTCGCCAGCCTCGGCGTGCACCTGGTGCTGGTGCACGGCAGCCGGCCGCAGATCGACGCGCGCCTCGCCGGCGCCGGGCAGCACTGCGCCTTCCACCGCGGCCTGCGCATCACCGACGCCGCGGCCATGGCCCACGTACGAGACGCCGCCGGCGCGCAGCGCGTGGAGATCGAGGCCCTACTATCCATGGGGCTGCCCAACTCGCCGATGCAGGGCGCCAACCTGCGCATCGTCAGCGGCAACTTCGTCACCGGGCGCCCCATCGGGGTCCTCGACGGTATCGACCACCAGCTGACGGGGCGGGTCCGGGGCATTGACCGGGACGGCATCCTGGCCCAGCTCGACGCCGGCTCCATCGTGCTGCTCTCGCCGCTCGGCTACTCGCCCACGGGCGAGGTGTTCAACCTGGCCCTCGAGGACGTGGCGGTGCAGGCCGCGGTGGCTATCGGCGCACAGAAGCTCATACTTTTTGGCAGCACGGACGGCGTGCGCGACCGCGAGGGACGGCTCATCCGCCAGTGCGCCGTGGACGAGATCGCCGCGCTAGCGCCAGCGGCGCCGGAGCAGGCCCGGCTTCTCGACACCGCCGGCCGCGCCTGCCGCCAGGGCGTGCCGCGCTGCCACGTGATCAGCTACGAAGCCGACGCCGCGCTCCTCGAGGAGCTGTTCACCCACGACGGCTGCGGCACCCTGGTCACCCGGCGCCCCTACGAGCAGTCGCGGCAGGCAAAGATCGACGATGTCGGGGGCATCATCGAGCTCATCGAGCCGCTGGAGGCGGAAGGCATCCTGTTGAAACGTTCCCGGGAGCTGCTGGAGGCGGAGATCGACCGCTTCCGGCTGCTCGAGCGCGACGGGCGCATCATCGCCTGCGCCGCCCTCTACCCCTTCCCGGCGGAGCACTGCGGCGAGCTCGCCTGCATCGTCTCGCACCCGGACTATCGCGGCGCCCACCGCGGCCAGCGCCTGCTCGAGGAGCTGGAGGCCGAGGCCCGGGCGCAGGGCCTCAGCCGGGTCTTCGTGCTCACCACGCAGACGGCGCACTGGTTCATCGAGCAGGGCTTCGTCGAGGGCAGCCGGGACGAGCTGCCGTCGGCCCGGCGGGAGCTCTATAACCTGCAGCGCAACTCCAAGGTCTTCTTCAAGGAGCTCTAGTGTCCGACGGGACGGCAGGCACCATCAGCTTGCCGAGGTCGCGCTCGAGCGCCGCGAGCTCGCGCTCGAGGCGCGCCTGCTGCCGCTCGCTGCGCTGCGCGAGAACGTCCGTGACCGCGCTCAGCACGACGGCACTGTTGTGGTTGGTGCCCGCGATGTAGCTTTCCGGCACCCACTCTGCCCAGTCGCGCACCGAGGCGCGCAACCGCTCCTGCCAGCCGGGCTCCTTCGCCAGGATCTCCTCGAGGCGCTCGATCCAGGCGGCGCGTACCGCCAGCCATTCGCCGTCGATGCGCTCGAGCTCGGCCACGGCCACCGCGAGGCGCTGCTCCTGGCCGTCGTCCAGGCGGCCGAGGTAGTCGCCGAGGCTGTCCTCGAGGCGCTCGAGCGCGTCTTCCCGGTACTCCTCGTCCGTGCGCGGCAGGTACTCGGCCTCGTACTCGGCCTGCCGTTCGCGAAGCTCCGCGATGAAAGCCTCGACCTGGGCCTCCGTCAGGGTCTCGGCCAGGCCGAGCAGCGCCTCAAGGGCGCGGTCGCGCAGCCGGTACCAGGCGACCTCGATGTCGGCCGCGAGCTCCGTGACATCCGGGAGCGCCGGATCCGCGGCCGTCAGCCGCCGGACCTCGTCGACCAGGGCGGCATAGCGCGGCAGTTCCTCGCGCCGGTGCCAGGCCAGTACCGGGTCCAGCAGTGCCTCGAGGCGGTCCTCCTGGTCCCGGTCGAGGGGCACGTAGCCCTCGATGTACCAGGGGATGAGAAAGTCGAGGCGATTGTAGAAGAAGACGCGGGCGCTGCAGGCGGACAGCAGCGCGGCCGCCAGCAGCAGCGCCAGGACGCGGCAGAGCCTCAGGGGTAGTCGAGGCCGTCCGTCGCGAAGAGCATGTCGGGGTTGCGGAAGCACTTGAATTCCAGGTAGTTGCCCGCGGGGTCGCAGACGAAACAGGTGCGCTGCTCGCCGCGGCGCCCGGCGAAGCGGGTCTGCGGCGCGATGGCGAAGGGCACGCCGTGCGCCTCGAAGCGCGCCAGGAGCGCATCCCAGGCGTCCCAGGCAAGCACCAGGCCGAAGTGCGCCGCCGGTACGGACTCCCCGTCCACCGGGTTGCTGGCGACCGCGGGCATGGCCTCGCGATCGACGAGGTGCACCACGAGCTGGTGGCCGCCGAAGTCGTAGTCGATCCAGCGCGGGGAGGCGCGCCCGCGGCGGCAACCGAGGACGTCACCGTAGAAGCCGGCCGCCGCGTCGAGGTCATCGACGGGGAGCGCGAGGTGGAAAAGTCCGCTGTCCAGAGCGCTGTCCACCTCGTTCACCAGGGCAGCCGGTCGAGGTCGACATTGCCGCCGGAGATCACGATGCCGCAGCGGCGCCCGGCGAAGCGTTCCCCGTGCTCGAGCGCGCCGGCGAACGGTACGGCCCCAGAGGGTTCGACGACGGCCTTCATGCGAGTCCACTGCAGGCGCATTGCCTCGACGATGGCCTCCTCCGACACGGTCACGATCGTATCCACGAAGCGCTGGATGAGCGCGAAGTTGCGCACGCCGAGGCTGGTGCGCAGGCCGTCGGCGATGGTCTGCGGGTTGGTCTGCGGCTGCAGCTCGCCGAGGCCGAAGGAGCGGAACGCGTCGTCGGCACCGGCGGGCTCCACGCCAATCACCTCGATGGAGGGCTTGAGCGCCTTCGCGGCCACGGCAATGCCCGCGAGCAGGCCGCCGCCGCCCACCGGGGCGGCGATCACGTCGAGCTCCGGCACGGCGCGGAGCAGTTCCAGGGCCACCGTGCCCTGGCCGGCGATCACGCGCGCGTCGTCGTAAGGGTGCACCACGTGCGCGCCGTGGGCGTCGATGACTTCTGCCAGGGTCTCTTCGCGCGCGGCGAGCGTCGGCGCGCAATCGACGATGGTGGCGCCGTAGCCGGCCACCGCCGCGCGCTTCACCGCGGGGGCGTTCTCCGGCATGACGATCCAGGCCGGAATGTCCCGCCGCGCCGCCGCCATGGCCAGGGCTGCACCGTGGTTACCCGAAGAGTGGGTCGCCACCCCGCGGGCCGCCACGTCCCCGGGCAGGCCGAGCACCGCGTTGCTGGCACCGCGGGCCTTGAAGGCGCCGGCGCGCTGCAGGTGCTCGCCCTTGAAGAACAGCTTCGAGCGGGTGTGCGCATCGAGCAGCCGGCTGGTGAGTACCGGCGTGTCGTGCACGGCATCGGCAATGCGGGCGTGCGCGGCCTCGATGTCGGCAAGGGTAACGGGGTCGGGTTGCTGGTCGGCGGTCATCGGTCGTGCGTGTCGCGGCTGGCCGGCCATTGTTGCGTGAATGGCGGTCGGTAACAACGCCCCCGGGCCTGCCGGGAACGACCCGCGTCCGCCGGAAACCCCGTGCTAAGCTGCGTCCTTTTGCCCGGGAGCGTCATGGAGACCCTCGAAGCCCTCTCCCTCACCTTCGTCAACGCCGTCTGGAGTACACCGCTGGTCATGCTGCTCCTGGGCGGCGGGCTGTTCTTCGCCCTCTACTCCCGGGGGCTTCCCTACCGGCACCTGGGCCACGCGGTGGGCATCATGCTCGGCCGCTACGACCAGCCCGACGAGCAGGGCGAACTCAGCCACGGGCAGGCGCTGGCGGCGGCACTCTCCGGCACCATGGGCCTCGGCAACATTTCCGGCGTGGCCCTGGCCATCTCGGCCGGCGGCCCGGGCGCGGTGTTCTGGATGTGGGTCTCAGCGACCGTGGGCATCGCCACCAAGTTCTTCACCTGCAGCCTGGGCGTCATGTACCGCGGCCGCGACGACCTCGGGCGGCTGCAGGGCGGGCCCATGTACATCATCCGCGAAGCCCTCCCCCGGCGCTATTACCCGCTGGCGATCCTCTTTTCCATCGCCGGCCTCATCGGCACGCTGCCGATCTTCCAGGCCAACCAGCTCACGGCGCTCATCCGGCAGAACTTTCTGCCGGCAGAAGCGGCCCCCGGCTACTTCAACCTCATCGTGGGCTGCACCATCGCCGCGCTGGTGGCGGCGGTCATCTTCGGCGGCCTGCGCCGGGTGGCCGCGGTGGCGGTGGCCTTGCTGCCGACCATGGTCGTGCTGTATCTCGCCATGACGCTGTTCGTGCTCGTCCTGCACGCCGAGGAGGTGCCGCGGCTCCTCGCCAGCATCGTCCGCGAGGCCTTCCAGCCCAGCGCGGTCGGCGGCGGCCTGCTGGGCGTGATTCTCATCGGCATCAGCCGCGGCGCATTCTCCAACGAGGCGGGGGTCGGCACCGAGGTCATGGCCCACGGCGCGGCGAAGACCAACGAGCCGGTGCGCGAGGGCCTGGTCGCCATGCTCGGGCCGGTGGCGGACACGCTGATCGTCTGCACCTGCACCGCGCTGGTCGTGCTGCTGGCGGGGGACTGGCAGGGATCGGAGGGGCTCTCCGGCATCACGCTCACCGCCGGCGCCTTCCGCAACGAGCTGGGCATCCCCGGCGCGGTGCTCCTGGGCGTGGTCACGCTGATCCTCAGCACCACCACGATGTTCACCTGCTGGTACTACGGCGCGAAGTGCTTCGGCTTTCTGTTCGGTGCCCACATCCAGCACCACTTCCGCTGGTTCTACGTGATCGCGGTGGTCTTCGGCGCGGCAGTGAGCATCGACGTGGTGTTCAACATCATCTCCGGGTGCTACGGCCTCATGGCCATCCCGACGATGATCGTGTCCCTGCGCCTGGCGCCGCGGGTGCGGGCGGCGGCGACGGAGTACTTTCGCCGCCACCCCTACTAGCTCAGGCGGCCGCTTCGGCCGCCGTCGTGGCGGCGCGGTTGAGCGCGCCGAGGATACCGTTCATCGACGCCTGCACGATGTCGTGGCTGCGGCCCACGCCGCAGACCCGTTCGCCGTCGATGTTGAGCTGGATGTAACAGACCGCCTCGGCGTCCGCGCTCTGCGACAGGGCGTGCTCGTTGTACTCGACCAGCACGATCGGCTTGCCGGTGAAGCGCTCCATCGCGTCGACGAAGGCTGCGACCACGCCGTTGCCGCTGCCCGTGATCTGGTGGGCCTGCCTGCCCTCGTTGAGCACGATGGTCAGCTGGTCCACGTGGTCGGCGCGGCTCAGCTGGTAGTCACCGAGCGTCCAGCGGCCGTCCGGGGCGAGGTAGGTGCGCTGGAAGAGGTCGTGGATCGCGGCCGACTGCACCTCGGCTTCCTGCTCCTCGGCATAGGCCTGCACGGTCGCGCTGAAGTCGATCTGCAGCCAGCGCGGCAGCTCGTAGCCGTGGTCCCGCTCGAGCACGTAGGCCACGCCGCCCTTGCCGGACTGGCTGTTGATGCGGATGACCTCCTGGTAGGAGCGGCCGATGTCCGCCGGGTCGATGGGCAGGTAGGCCACCTCCCAGGGCTCGGCGTCGTCGCGCCGGGACAGGCACTTCTTGATCGCGTCCTGGTGGCTGCCGGAGAAGGCCGTGAACACCAGTTCCCCCGCGTAGGGGTGGCGCGGGTGCACCGGCAGCTGCGTGCAGGCTTTCACGGTCTCGATGATTTCGTCCATGTGGCCGAGCTGCAGCTGCGGGTCAACGCCCTGGCTGTACAGGTTCATGGCCATGGTGACGATGTCCATGTTGCCGGTGCGCTCGCCGTTGCCCATGAGCGTGCCCTCGACCCGGTCGGCGCCGGCGAGGACGCCGAGCTCCGCCGCGGCCACGGCACAGCCGCGGTCGTTGTGGGTGTGCAGGGAGACGATCAGGCTGTCGCGGCGCTTCACGTGGCGGCAGAACCACTCTATCTGGTCCGCGTAGATGTTCGGCGTGCTCATCTCCACCGTCGCCGGCAGGTTGACGATCGCCGGCCGCTCGGGGGTCGGCTGCCAGACGTCCATGACCGCATCGCAGACCTCGACCGCGTACTCGATCTCCGTGCCGGTGAAGCTCTCCGGGGAGTACTCGAAAACCCAGTCGGTCTCCGGGTACTTCGCCGCCTCGTCGCGCACCAGTTCCGCGCCGCGCACGGCGATGCCGGTGATGCCCTCGCGGTCGAGGCCGAAGACCTTCTCGCGCTGCACCGTGGAGGTGGAGTTGTAGACGTGCACGATGGCCCGGCGCACACCCTTCAGGGCGGCAAAGGTCTTTTCGATCAGGTCCGGCCGGGCCTGGGTGAGGACCTGGATGGTGACGTCCTCCGGGATGCGGCCGTTGTCGATGAGATCGCGCACGAAGTCGTAGTCGTGCTTCGAGGCGGAGGGAAAGCCGACCTCGATCTCCTTGAAACCGATCTTCACGAGCTGGTCCCAGAGCTGCGACTTCTGCGCCGTGGTCATGGGCTCGATGAGGGCCTGGGTGCCGTCGCGCAGGTCGACGCTGCACCAGCGCGGGGCGGCGGTCAGGCGCCGGTCCGGCCACTGCCGGTCGGGCAGGATGACGGGCTCGAAGGCGCGGTACTTTCGATGGTCAAAACCGCGATGGTCGGCGTTGTCGAGACGGCTCATGGGTCGTCGGCTCCCCCGGGCAGGGCCCGGCTCGGTTCGTTACTCGTCTGTCGACAGGCTTGGTTTGAAAAGCCTGCCAGGAAAATCAGGCGGCCCTGGTGCGGGCGAGGCCCGGTCCCTGCGCCCTCGTGAGGCGCCGGTCCGCCCGCCGCGGGGATAAACCGCGTGCGCGCTGCCTGCCGCCAGCACCGCTGGCCGAACCCACAGTATAAAGGTACCGGCATAGCGATTTACTGCAA
The DNA here is from genome assembly GCF_040217025.1 of Pseudohaliea sp. Taxonomy (GTDB): domain Bacteria; phylum Pseudomonadota; class Gammaproteobacteria; order Pseudomonadales; family Halieaceae; genus Pseudohaliea. The sequence goes on from NZ_JAVJOA010000004.1 coordinate 406,703, forward strand.
ATTCGCCCCCGAACAGGGCGAGTATGAAGATTACTCGCTAATTTTAGTTTAAATTATAGCAACAGAAACCATTCTGGCAAAAATCCGGAGTGACCATGCCCCGCCTCGACCGCACCGACCGCCGCATCCTCGACCTCGTCCAGCGCAACGGCCGCATCAGCAACCTGGAGCTCGCCGAGACCGTGGGCCTGTCGCCCACCCCCTGCGCCCGCCGGCTGAAGCGCCTGGAGGAAAGCGGCCTGATCCGGGAGACGGTCACCCTGCTGGACCAGGATGCGCTCGGCCTGAAGCTCACCGCCTACATCGGTATTTCCATGGACCGGCACACCCCGGACCGCTTCGCCGCCTTCGAGGCCGAGGTAACCAGCTACCCGGAGGTGCTCGAGTGTTCCGTGGTGACCGGGCAGGCAGCCGATTACCTGCTGAAAGCCGTGCTCCCGGACATGCAGCACTACGAGCAGTTCCTGCTCGGCCGCCTGACCCGGATTCCCGGGGTCACCGGCGTGCACTCCAGCTTCGAGCTGCGGCGCGTGGTCCAGCGCACCGTACTGCCGCTGGACTACGTCGACGGGGCCTAGTCAGCGGCGGACGGCGACCCGCCCTCGCCGCACGGCACGGAAAAAGGCCGCGCTCACGGCTTTTCGTGTACCCTAGCGCGCCATGCCCGCAACCCATGACCACGACTCGCGGCGGCTCCTCGCCCTGCTCGCCGCCCTGGCCGCCCTCGGTCCGCTCTCCGTCGACATGTACCTGCCGGCGATGCCCGGCATGATGCGCGCCTTCGACACCGATATCGCGCACATGCACCTGACCGCTAGCGCCTACCTCTGGGGCTTCGCTTTCTTCCATCTCGCCTGCGGACCCCTGGCGGACCGCTTCGGCCGCCGCCCCGTCCTGCTCGGGGGCACCCTGCTTTTCATCGGCGCCTCCCTCGGCTGCGCGCAGTCCGGCGGCGTCCTCGAGCTCGCGGCCTACCGCTTCGTGCAGGGCATCGGCGCCTGCGTCGGCCCCACCCTGGCGCGCACCATCGCCCGCGATGTCTACGGCCCGACCCGCGCCGCCCGCGCCCTGTCCCTCATCGCCATGCTCATGGCCCTCGCTCCCGCCGTGGCCCCGGGGCTCGGCGGCATCATGCTGCGCTTCGTTCCCTGGCCCAGCGTCTTCCTGTTCCTGGCCAGCTATGCGGTCGCCGTCTTCCTGCTGGTGGGGCGCTACCTGCCGGAAACGCTGCCGCAGCGGCAGAGCCTGCACCCGCTGGCCATCGCGCGGAACTACGCGGAGCTGATCGTGCACCCCTTCTTCCTCGCCGTGAGCATCTGCGGGGCGCTGGTCTACGCCGGGCTGCTGGCCTACCTCACCTCCTCCGGCTTCGTCTTCATGGACATGCTCGGCGTGCCCCTGCACTGGTTCGGGCTGATCTTCCTCACCTCGGTCATCGGCTACATGGCCGGCAGTGCCCTGTCCGCGCGCCTCGCCAGCCATCACCGTTCCGAGCAGGTCATGCTGGCCGGCTGCGCCACGGCCGTGGCCAGCAGCGCCGGCCTGCTGGGCGGGCACCTGCTGCTGCCCGCGAGCGTGCTCGCCCTGGTCCTGCCCATGACCTTCTACGCCCTCTCCCTGGGGCTGGTGATGCCGCACACCATGGCCATCGCCCTGCGCCCCTTTGCCCACATCGCCGGGACGGCCTCTTCGCTCATGGGCTTCGTGCAGATGGGCCTCGCCGCGCTCGTCACCGCCGTGGTGGGCGAGGTCCTCGCCGACACGCCGCGGCCGCTGGTGCTGGGGATGCTCGCGGTCACGGCCGGCGCCCTGGTGCTGGCCCTCTGGGTCCAGGGGCGCGACGAGCCCGCGGAAGCCCTGCCAGCGGGCGAGTGATATGCCATACTTCTGCGCCATTTCCTGAGGCGAGGTATCCATGAAGATCGGAATCATCAGCGGCAGCCACCGGGTCGACTCCCAGAGCGCGAAGATCGCCGGCTGGATCGAGCGGTCGCTCAGTGACCGCGGCCTGTGCGACGAGACCTGGCTCTATTCCCTGGCGGGCAACCCCCTGCCGTTCTGGGACGAGGGGGTGTTCGAGGGTACGGAGGCCTGGGAGGAGATCATGGGCCCGCTGCGCGATGCCCTGAACAGCTGCGATGCCTTCGTGATCGTCTCACCGGAGTGGCACGGCATGGCGCCGGCGGGGCTCAAGAACTTTTTCCTGCTCTGGCCGGGCAGCGGCGAGCTGGCGCACAAGCCGGCGCTGCTGGTTTCCGTCTCGGCGTCGCAGAACGGCGCCTACCCGATCGCCGAGCTGCGCATGAGCAGCTACAAGAACAGCCGCATCTGCTACCTGCCGGAGCACATGATCGTGCGCAAGGCAGCGCAATGCTTCAATGCCGACCCGGCCGACAACGACCCGGAGCACCACGAGTACCTCGCGGGGCGCATGGGCTACTGCCTGGAAATGCTGCGGGAGTACGGGCTGGCGTTCCAGCAGATCCGCGCGAGCGGCAAGGTATCGCTGGAGAACTACCCGAACGGGATGTAGAAAACCGGGGCGGCGGGCGCCGCCCGGGCAGCTACCGTCAGGCCCCGGTTGCCGCCTCGGCCGGTGCTGCCGCGGCTTTCGCGGCGCGCTCCTTCTCGATGAGGAACTCGGCAATCTCGAGCATGCCGGCCTGGCTGCCGGCCTTGCGCGTGGTGACGCGGTACTTGCCGGCCACCATCACTTCCGGCGTGCCGCTGATCCGCGCGGCCCGCGCCCGGGCGTCGGCCTGGCGCGCCAGGCTGCTCACGCCGAAAGAATTGAACGCCTTCAGAAATTCCTCTTCGGGCACGCCGCCGTCCTCGAACACTTCCGCGATATCGGCCGCGGAGGTCAGGCGCTGGCGGTCGACGTGGATGGCCTGGAACAAAGCCAGGTGCATGAGCTCCGTCACGTCGAGCACCTCGGCCGCATAGTAGGCCTTGGCGAGCAGTTCCATCGGCTTGTTCCAGATCACCGGCGAGGGCACCACCACGACGTCGTCGGGCTGGGACTCCTTCCACTTGCTGATCACCGGCTCGAAGTTGTAACAGTGACCGCAGCTGTAGGAGAAGAACTCGGTGACCTCGATCTTGTCCGGGTGCCGGCCCGCTATCGCCGGCGAGATGACATCGTAGTCCTCGCCTTCGACGTACTCCTCGGCACGGGCGCTGCCGCCGGGGGCGGCGGCAAGGACGAGGCCGAACGCCAGGAAACCGGCCAGGGTGTGCTTGAGTGTCAGCATGGGTGTCTCCGTGTGCATCATCGCTAGTCAGACCACGGCGGGCGCCGCAGGTTCACGCTAGCACTGCAGGGGAAATTCACAAAATCGAAGCCGCGAAAGAGCGCGTGCGGGCGTGCTTCGGAGAAACAGGTAATACGCGAGGGAAGGAAGCGTAGAGGGGTGACTTGCGCCACCCCCGGCGTCCCGCCACCCCTTACTGCAGGCCCTCGATGTAGCTGGCGACCGCCTTGATCTCGAGGTCGGACAGGCCGAAGGCGTTGCTGCGCATCACCTTGGACTCGCCGTCGGTGTAGCGCCCTTCGCCGGGCCTCTCATAGCCGGTCTGGTAGGCCTTTAGCTGAGACTCAATGTACTCGGCGTGCTGGCCGGCAAGGCCCGGGAACCCGGCCGGATCGTTGCCCTGGCCGTGCGGGCCATGGCAGGCCGTGCACGCGGCGACATTGCGCTCGGCGACGCCGGCGCGATACACCTTCTCACCCAGGTCGACGAGGTCCGGGTCGGCCTGGCCGCCGCTGCGCGACAGGCTGTCGTAGTAGGCGGCGAGGTCTGCCAGCTCCTGGTCACTCTTGTTGTCGACCTGGCCCGCCATCTGTGCCACGACGCGAACGCCGTCACGGATGGCGACCATCTGTTCGTACAGGTAGCGCTCACCCAGCCCCGCGAGCTTCGGGAAGGACGGCACCATGCTGTTCCCATCCTGCCCGTGGCAGGCGGCACAGACCGCGGCCTGGGCCTCGCCGGAGGCGACGTCGCCCTCGGGCATGGTGTTGGCAGCGTAAGCGTACTGGACAGCACTTGCGGCCAGGCCGCAAGCCAGCAGGAGTTTTTTCATAGCTAATCTCGGCGCGGGAGCGCGCGGCGGATTATTCCGCCGGCGAACTCATGAAGGTAATCAGTTCCTGGTACTCTTCGTCGGTGCAATCGAAGCACATGCCCTTCGGCGGCATGGCGTTCAGCCCGTTCTTGACGGAGGCGACGAGCGTATCCATCCCCTTGGCAAGGCGCGGCTCCCACGCTGCCGCGTCGTGCGTCTTCGGCGCGCCGGCGACACCGGCGGCGTGGCACACGGCACAGGCCTTGTTGTACTTGTCCATCGGCGGCTCGGCCATGGCAACAGTGGAACCCGTGGCGACGAGTGCGGCAATCAGCAGTTTCTTCATGGGAAACACCTCAGTGTCAGGTAAGGCAGAGTCGCGAATCCCGTTTCCGGGGGGCGAAAAGCGGTGGCATTATATACGACTTGCCAACGGCGACAAACCGGTGCCCCTGATGGCTGTCCCAGCCCCCGACTACCGTCGTGCCGCCTTTCTCACCAGCGCGGCGCGCTTCAACCAGTGCCCGCCGGACACCGGCTGGGAGGTGGCCTTCGCCGGCCGTTCCAACGCCGGCAAGTCGAGTGCCATCAACAGCCTCACGGGGCAGGCGAACCTCGCCCGCACCTCCAAGACCCCGGGCCGCACGCAGCTGATCAATTTCTTCGAGCTCTCGGACGCCCAGCGCCTCGTCGACCTCCCGGGCTACGGCTTCGCCAAGGTGCCGCAGGCGGTCAAGGCCAAGTGGATGCGCGAACTCGAGCGCTACCTCCAGGCCCGACAGTCGCTCCGCGGCCTTGTCCTGCTCATGGATATCCGCCACCCGTTCCGCGATTTCGACCGGCAGATGCTGGAGTGGGGCACGGTCGCCGGCATGCCGGTACACGTCCTCCTCACCAAGGCCGATAAACTCGGGCGCGGCGCCGCGAAATCCGCACTCCTCGCCGCCCGCAAGGAAGCGAGCACTTACCCGGACGACATGGTCTCGGTCCAGCTCTTCTCCGCCCTCAAGCACCAGGGCCGCGAGGAACTCACCGCCGTCCTCGACGCCTGGCTCACGGACGAGAGTGTCCTGGAGCCGGAGAATTCCGAGCTGGATAAATAAAGCCTCGTTGGCCCTGGCTTCTGATTGCGGCCCAGCTACCAGTCTCCAGACTCGGACCTTTCGATACCGGCGCCAGCGCCGCGGAGAATCCCTCCGGGACACGCTACAAGCACATCCATGTGCGCTCGACTGCGGCCATCCATGGCCGCAGACGGTCCCGGAGGGATTCTCCGCGCCACTAGCGCCTACCGTGGTGCCAATCGACAGGCTAAGTCGACGTGGAAGCCAGTGAGCGGTGGTCAATCAATGGGCTTGGGAACGCACGACAGATTCAGGCGCCGGGGGTTGCAGCTACCTGTCCCGGGGCGTCAGCGGACATGGATGTCCGCTGTCGAGCTGCCATGGACGGCGCTTTTGCGGTCCCGGGACAGGTAGCTGCAAGCCCCGGCGCCGGGCTACGAAGCACCTCCTGAGTCGACTACGAAGTACCCCCTGAGCCAATCACGAAGCGCCCCCGGCGCAAACAATGAAGCACCAAACAAGGAGTGACCAGAATCAGAAGGAATAAGGGAGGCAAAAAAAAAGCCCGGCAAGTGCAGAGGGGGAGCACCGGCCGGGCAGGGCTTGGCTTTCTCAGGGGAAGAGAAAAAGGTATTTCCACCGGGGATGATGGAAATACCCGGTGTGGCTTGCGCCACACCCGAATAGACAGGGTCGGGGGGCCATTGTTCCCCGCGGTGAGAAAAAAATTTGCCGCGACCGCGGGCTAGTGTGCCTCGTCCCAGTTGCGACCGCTGCCCGCCTCCACGACGAGGGGAACCGCGAGCTCGGCGGCGCCGGCCATGCGCTCGCAGAGGGCGGGGGAGATCGCGTCGACATCGTCCTCGGGGACCTCGAGGATCAGCTCATCGTGCACCTGCATCACCAGGCGGACCTTCGGCGCCTCGGTCGCCAGCCAGTGGTCCACGTCGAGCATCGCGCGCTTGATGATGTCGGCCGCCGTGCCCTGCATGGGCGCGTTGATCGCCGTGCGCTCCGCGGCCTGCTGGCGCTGCTTGTTGCGGGCGTTGATTTCCGGGAGGTAGAGGCGGCGGCCGAAGAGCGTTTCCACGTAGCCGCGCTCGTGGGCGGTGGCGCGGGTGCGCTCCATGTAATCGGCGACGCCCGGGTAGCGCTCGAAATAGCGGTCGATGTACTCCTGCGCCTCGTTGCGGCCCAGGTGCAGCTGCCGGGCGAGGCCGAAGGCGGACATGCCGTAGATCAGGCCGAAGTTGATCGCCTTGGCCTTGCGCCGCTGCTCTGTCGAGACCTTGTCCAGGTCCGTCGAGAAGACCTCGGCGGCGGTGGCGCGGTGCACGTCGAGGCCCTCGTTGAAGGCCGCGAGCAGGCCCTTGTCGCCGGACAGGTGGGCCATGATGCGCAGCTCGATCTGCGAATAGTCGGCGGCGAGCAGGCGGTAGCCTTCCGGGGCGATGAAGGCCTGGCGGATGCGCCGGCCCTCCTCCGTGCGGATGGGGATGTTCTGCAGGTTCGGGTCAGAGGAGGACAGGCGCCCGGTGGCGGTCACCGCCTGGTGGTAGGAGGTGTGCAGGCGGCCCGTTTTCGGGTTCACCAGCGTCGGCAGCTTGTCCGTGTAGGTGGACTTCAGCTTGGACAGACCCCGGTATTCCAGGAGCACCTTCGGTAGCGGGTAGTCGAGGGCCAGCTCCTGCAGCACCTCTTCCGCGGTGGACGGCGCGCCTTTCGGCGTCTTGCGCAGCACCGGCAGGCCGAGGCGCTCGAAGAGGATCTCGGCGAGCTGCTTGGTGGAGCCGAGGTTGAAAGGCCCGCCGGCCAGCTCATGGGCCTCCGCTTCCAGCTCACCTAGGCGCTCCCCGAGCGCCTCGCTCTGCCGGGCAAGGCGCTCGCAGTCGAGGAGGGCACCGTGGCGCTCCATGCGCGAGAGCACGGGGACCAGGGGCAGCTCGATCTCCTCGAAAACGGCGCGCAGCGACGGCTCCGCCTCCAGCTTCGGCCACAGCACGGCATGCAGGCGCAGGGTGACGTCCGCGTCCTCGGCAGCGTAGGGAGCGGCCTGCTCCACCGGCACCTGGTCGAAGGTGAGCTGCTTCGCCCCCTTGCCGGCCACCTCCTCGAAGTGGATCGTGCGGTGGCCGAGGTACTTGAGGGCCAGGCTGTCCATGTCGTGGCGGGTGGCGGTGGAGTCGAGCACGTAGGACTCGAGCATGGTGTCGAAGCGCACACCGGCAAGGGTGATGTCGTAGCGCGCCAGCACGCTGGCGTCGTACTTGAGGTTCTGGCCCACCTTGCCGAGCGCCGGGTCCTCGAGGAGAGGTTTCAGCTTCGCCAGCACCGCGTCGCGATCGAGCTGCTCGGGGGCGCCGGTGTAGCCGTGGGCCAGGGGCACGTAGGCGGCCTCGCCGGGGGCGACGGCGAAGGAGACGCCGACGATCTCCGCGACCATGTAGTTGAGGCTCGTGGTCTCGGTGTCGAAGGCAAAGAGCTCGGCGGCCTCGAGCCGTTCCAGCCAGGCGTCCAGCGCCGCCTCGGTGGTCACCGTGTCATAGCCGTCCCGGTCGATCTCGCCGGCGGCGGTCTCCGGTGCCGGCGCCGCGCCCTCGCCGAGCAGTTCCTCGAGCCAGCCCCGGAACTCGAGCCGGGTGTACAGCTCCACCAGGGCGTCTTTGTCGGGCTCGCCGGGCTCGAGATCACCTGGGGCGAAGGGCAGCTCGACGTCGGTCTTGATGGTCGCCAGCTGGTAGGAGAGGCGCGCCTTGTCTTCCTGCTCCGCGAGCTTCTTGCCGAGGCCCTTGGCGCCGCGCAACGGCAGTTCCGCGACCTTGTCCAGGTCCGCGTAGATGGCATCGAGGCTGCCGATCCCCTGCAGAAGCCCGAGCGCGGTCTTCTCGCCGACGCCGGGAACCCCGGGAATGTTGTCCACCTTGTCGCCCATGAGCGCGAGAAAGTCGATGATCAGCGACGGCGGAAGGCCGAACTTCCCCTCCACCCCCGCCTCGTCCAGCACCGTCTCGGTCATGGTGTTGACCAGGGTGATGTGCCCGTCCACGAGCTGGGCCATGTCCTTGTCGCCGGTGGAGATGACCACGGAACGGCCGCGGCCCGCGGCCTCCCGGGCGAGGGTGCCGATAACGTCGTCCGCCTCGACACCGGCCTCGCAGAGCAGCGGCAGGCCCATGGCGCGGACGATCGCGTGGATGGGTTCGACCTGGGCGCGCAGCTCGTCGGGCATGGACGGGCGCTGGGCCTTGTACTCGGCGAAGAGCTCGTCGCGGAAGGTCTTGCCCGGCGCATCGAAAACCACCGCCACCGTGCTCCCCGGGTAGTCCTTGAGGAGCCGCCGCAGCATGCTGATGACACCGCGTACGGCGCCCGTGGGCTGCCCGCTTGCGGTCGACAGGTCGGGCAGGGCATGAAAGGCCCGGTAGAGGTAGGACGATCCGTCGACGAGAACCAGCGGTGCGGCATCACCCATGGTCGTTCCTCCCGGGGGTCAGCGATTCCAGAGATAGCGCGCCGAGCGCAGCGTGACCTTCATCTTGGCGAGGTCCAGCGGGGCCTTGAAGAAACCGTGGTAATCGCCGCGCGGGTTGATGAGGACCACGTTCGCGCTGTGATCCACCACGTAGTCCTTCCCCTGGCCCGGCACCTTGCGGAAGGGGGAGTTCAGCTTGGTGGCGAAGTTGAACAGGTCGAGGAACTCGCCGGTCACACCGGTGAAGTCCTCGTTGAAATAGGGGACGTAGCGGGCGAGCTGTTCCACCGAGTCCCGGGCCGGGTCCACGGAGACCATGAACACGTCCGTATCCGCCGCCTCCGTGCCCTCGAGCTCGCCGGCGAGGCGGTCGAGAAACGCCATGGTCGTGGGGCAGATGTCCGGGCAGTGCGTGAAACCGAAGAAGACCAGGCTCCAGTGACCCTCGAGGCTGGACGGCACGAAGGGCTCGTCGCGGTGGGTCACCAGGGCGAAGTCGCCGAGCTCCCGCGGCGTGTCGAGCAGGTAGAGGCCGTTGGCGCGCATCTCGCTCACCGTGAGGACCCGCGGCTGCTGGATGCGATGAACGAAGCCGGCGACGATCACCAGGATGAAGGCGAGCACGCCGACGATGGTCAGGCGCACGCCGCGGGGCATGGGCTTGCCGCTGGACCCGCTCACGGCGCCGGGTACCCGAACGGCAGCAGCCCGGGGGTGAACAGATAGTGGTCGACGAGCATGACGAGGAACAGGAGCATCAGGTAGTTGATCGAGTACTTGAAGGTCATGATAGCCGCCCGCGGGTTCGTGTCCCGCATGAGCACGATGGCCCACCACAGGAAGCGGCCGCCGAGCACCAGCGCGCCGGCGAGGTAGAGCGGGCCGGACAGCCGCGTGGCGAAGGGCAGCAGCGTGATCAGGAACATGATGATCGTGTACAGCAGGATATGCAGCTTGGTGAAGGCCTCGCCGTGGGTGACCGGCAGCATGGGCACATCGACCAGCGCGTACTCCTCCTTGCGGTGGATGGCCAGGGCCCAGAAGTGCGGCGGCGTCCAGGCGAAGATGATGAGCACCAGCAGCAGCGCGTGGCCGTGGATCTCCCCGGTCACGGCGGTCCAGCCGAGGAGCGGCGGGGCGGCGCCGGCGAGGCCGCCGATCACGATGTTCTGCGGGGTTGCGCGCTTCAGGAACAGCGTGTAGATGAAGGCATAGCCGACCAGGGACGCGAGGGTCAGCCAGGCGGTGAGCGCGTTCACCCAGAGGAGCAGGATCGCCATGCCGGCCACGCCGAGGGCCAGCGCGAAGAGGGCGGCGTTGACCGGCGTCACCCGGCCGCGGGCGATCGGGCGGTTGCGCGTGCGCGCCATGCGCTCGTCGATGCGCTGGTCGACGAGGTGGTTCACCGCGGCGGCGGCACCCGCGCACAGCGCGATGCCGAGGTTGCCGAGGATGAGCGCATCCAGCGGCACCCAGCCGGGCACCGCCATGCACATGCCGATCACGGAGGTGAGAATCATCAGCGCGACCACGCCGGGCTTGGTGAGCTCCTTGTAGTCGCGCCAGCTGGCCCCGGCGGTTTGCGTCACGGCTTCGGTCATCGCGCTCACCCGGCCGAGTTCTTGAGCAGGAACTTGAGGTCGGCCATCACGTCCTTGTAGTTGACGCTGTCATCGTAGGCCATCATCACCCACCCCGCCGGATCCACGAGGTACCAGGTGTCCGGGCTCTCGGCTAGCTCCGGGAACTGCGCGCGCAGTGCCGCGCGGTCCGCCGCGAGGGTGAACATGCCCACGTGCTGGCTCTGCAGGTAGCGCACGAAGGAGGCCGGCGCGGCGGTGCCATCACTCAGCGTGTCGACGGGAAAGGCCGTTTCTGCCACTCGCTGATCGCCCACCCAGGCGCGCTGGATCCGGTTGAACTCCTTGCCCATGGCCACGTGAATCTGCCGGGTCAGGTACAGTCGGTGCTCGCAGGCGGCATCGCAGGCCCCCGGGGAAGGAACCAGCAGGGTCCACTTCGGCTCCTGCGCGGTCAGCGTGAACGCGTCACCGGCCTGGTCCCGGAGACCGAGCTCCGCGACGGGCCGCGGCGGCTCGAGGAGCCGGCCGTTGTTGGCGGTTCCCAGGCTGCCGACCAGGTCGAGGTCGCCGTTGACCACGAAGTACCACAGCCAGGTGGCCGCGAGGATCATGGTCACCGGTATACCGGCGATCGTCAGCAGCACCAGCCGGTTGCGGTTTACCGTGGCCGGGTCCAGCTCCGGTGCCGTGTTGCCCATCGGGTCAGTCATGCGTCCTTCCGTCATCGTTGCCCCCCGCCGGTTGCCGGCCGCGCAGGAGGGCCCAGAGATTGCTGCTGCGCAGCACAAAAAACAACCCCAGCACCGCCGCCATGGTGAACCACTGCACCGCGTAGCCGCGGTGCTTGGCCGGGCTCACGTTGACCACCGGCCAGTCCACCGCCAGCGCGCCGGGCGCGCCGGCATCGAGGCGGATACTCCAGGGGAAAACCGGGGCGCCGAGAGCGGCGGCCAGGGCTTCACCAAGCGGCGCCATTTCCAGCGCCTGCACCACCCGCGGCCAGTCATCCACAGCGCTGGACTGCTCGCCCAGCAGGTAGGGCGGGTCCGGCGGTACGTACAGCTGCCCGGTAAGCTCGACCGCCCCGGCCGGCGCGGCGGGCTCCGGCAGGGAGCGCCGCGCCGGGTCGCCCGGGACCCAGCCCCGGTTGACCAGCGCGTAGCCGCCGTCTTCGCGGGCGAACAGCGACACCACCTCGTAGCCGAAGCGGCCGCCCTGCACCCGGTTGTCGAGCAGCAGGTAGCGGTCCGCCAGGTAGCGCCCGCGCAGGCGCACGGGCAGGTAGGCCAGGGCCGCCGGCGCCCGCGTCGCAAGGGCGCTGTTCACGGGCACCGGGTCCGCGGCCCGGCGGGCTTCGAACTGCGCGAGCAGCTCGCGTTTCTCCACCTCCCGGTCGAGCTGCCAGCAGCCGAGGCCGACGAGCACGGGCAGAAGCAGCGCGACGAACAGCGTCGTCCGCCACTCCAGGTCCAGCTCCAGTGCGCCCAGGGAGGCCCGCATCAGCCCGCACCGACTGCGCTATACTGAAGGTTTGCGCCGAATCCGAGGGCCGTCGTGCTGAAAGGGCTGATCATCGTGTTCATGGTACTACTCGTTGCCAGCCTCGGTAGCGGGCTGTACTTCCTGATGGTCGACCAGGGAGACAAGAACAGCAGGCGGACCTTTCATTCCCTCGGGGTCCGCCTCGGGCTGGCGCTGGGGCTGGCGGCGGTGATCGTCTACGGCGTTGCCACCGGCCAGCTCGGGCATCGCAACCCCTGGGACGCCGGCCCGAAGGGCGCGGCATCGCGGGCTGCGGAGTGATGGCTCAGGAAATCACTCAGAGAATGTAGACGAAGAGGAACAGGAACACCCAGACCACGTCGACGAAGTGCCAGTACCAGCTGGACCCCTCGAAGCCGAAGTGGTCGTCTGCCGTGAAATGCCCCGCGCGTAGCGACCGGTAGAGCTGCACCCCCAGCATGAAGGTCCCCATCGCCACGTGGAAGCCGTGGAAGCCGGTCAGCATGAAGAAGGTGGATCCGTAGATCCCCGAGTTCAGCGTCAGGCCGAAGTGCGCGTAGGCCTCGTAGTATTCCGCTGCCTGCAGGATGATGAACACGATACCCAGCAGCACGGTCAGGCCGAGCCACAGGTTGAACTTGCGCCGGTTGTTGTCGAGCAGGCCCATGTGCGCAATGTGCACCGTCACGCTGGACGAGAGCAGGATGATCGTGTTCCAGAGCGGCAGCCAGGCATACCAGGCGTGCGCCTCCGCGAACGCCATGCTCTTGTGGGCGCTGCTGAAGGTCCCGTTGTTGGCGATGAGCTGGCTGCCGGCTCCGCCCACTGCCTCCTGCGGCGTCTGCATCATCGGCCAGGAGAACTGGAAGCCCTCCCAGAGCAGGTGGTTCATGCGGCCGCCGTCACCCTCGCCGGCCAGCCAGGGGCCGACCAGGTTGCGCACGTAGAACAGGGCGCCGAAGAAGGCGGCGAAGAACATCACCTCGGAGAAGATGAACCAGCCCATGCCGAGCACGTAGGACTTCTTCAGCTGGGCGCTGTTCATGCCCGCGATGTTTTCCCGGATCGCCTGGCGGAACCAGGTGAACAGGGTGGCACCGAAAATGAACAGGCCCGCGTAGAGGATGAGGCTCGAGTTGCTGTCCGCCCCCGGCTCGCCGAAGGTCATGTCGTTCATGAGACTGGCGGCGCCGAAAATGCTGAGCACGAGCCCGATGGTGGCCATCACCGCCATCTTGCTCTTTTCGGGCACGTAGTAGGTTTCGTGCGCGGTAGACGTCTGGGTTGTCATTCTCTCTCTCCGTTTACGAGGGTGCCGCTCCCCTGCGCGGCACCTCAGCGGGCGGCGACGGCGTCGCTCGCCATGTCCGTCACGTCAAACAGCGTGTAGGACAGCGTGATGGTCTTGATATCCCGGGGCAGCTCCCGGTCGACGATGAACTGCAGCGGCATGTCCGCCGCGCTTTCTCCGTCCAGCGGCTGCTGGTTGAAGCAGAAACACTCGGTCTTGTGAAAGTAGGCCGCGGCCCGGGACGGCGAGATGCTCGGGATCGCCTGGGCGACCATGGCCTTCGGCAGCGGGTTCTGCGCGTGGAACACGGTGTTCGCCGCCTGGCCCGGGTGCACGCGCAGCACCCGGTCGCCGGGGCTGAAGGCCCAGGGCATGCCGTCGTTGTTGCGGGCGATGAACTGCACCGTGATCTCCCGGGACTCGTCGATGCCCGCGGGCGCCGCCGTGTAGGCCTGCCCGCTGGTCTTGCCGTTGATGCCCAGGGCATCGCAGAGCACGTTGTACAGCGGCACCATGACCACGAACACGAAGCTGAACATCACCACCGCCGCTACCACCAGCTTCGCGGCGGTGTCGACGGTGGGGTTGTTGCTGATGCGCAGCATGGCGTGACCTGTGCCTCTCCCTAGCCTGCCTCAGGAGTGCGCATGCGCCGGGTCGATCTTCGGCGGCACCTCGAAGGTGTGGTAGGGCGCCGGTGTCGGCACGGTCCACTCGAGGCCCTCGGCGCCGTCCCAGACCTTCTCGTCGGAGACCGGCTTGCCGGCGACGATGGTGGCGATGACGTTGTAGAGGAACAGCAGCTGCGAGGCGCCGTAGATGAAGGCACCGATCGAGGACATCATGTTGAAGTCCGCGAACTGCAGCGAGTAGTCCGGGATACGCCGCGGCATGCCCGCGAGGCCCACGAAATGCTGCGGGAAGAAGGTGATGTTGAAGCCGATGAACGAGATCCAGAAGTGGGTCTTGCCCATGGTCTCGTTGTACATCTTGCCGCACCACTTCGGCAGCCAGAAGTAGATGGCGGCGGTCATGCTGAACACGGCGCCGGCGACCATCACGTAGTGGAAGTGGGCCACAACGAAGTAGCTGTCGTGGTACTGGAAGTCCGCCGGGGCGATGGACAGCATCAGGCCGGTGAAGCCGCCGATGGTGAACAGCACCAGGAAGCCGATGCAGAACAGCATGGGCGTCTCGAAGCTGAGCGCACCGCGCCACATGGTGGTGATCCAGTTGAACACCTTCACGCCGGTGGGCACGGCGATGAGCATGGTGGCGTACATGAAGAACAGCTCGCCGGCCACCGGCATACCCACGGTGTACATGTGGTGCGCCCAGACGATGAAGGACAGGAAGGCGATCGCCGCGGTGGCATAGACCATGGAGTCATAACCGAAGAGCGGCTTGCGCGAGAAGGCCGGGATGATCTGCGACACCACGCCGAAGGCCGGCAGGATGATGATGTAGACCTCCGGGTGGCCGAAGAACCAGAAGATGTGCTGGAACAGCACCGGGTCACCGCCGCCGGCGGCGGAGAAGAAGCTGGTGCCGAAATGCACGTCCATGAGCATCATGGTCACGGCCCCCGCCAGCACCGGCATCACGGCCACCAGCAGGAAGGCGGTGATCAGCCAGGTCCAGACGAACAGCGGCATCTTCATGTAGCTCATGCCCGGCGCCCGCATGTTCATCACCGTGGCGATGATGTTGATGGAGCCCATGATCGAGGACAGGCCGAGAATATGGATGCAGAAGATGAAGATCGTGACCGACGGCGCCGCGTAGGTCGTGGACAGGGGCGCGTAGAAGGTCCAGCCGGCCGCCGGGGCACCGCCCTCCATGAACAGCGTGGAGGCGAGCAGCAGGAACGCCGGGGGCAGGATCCAGAAGCTCCAGTTGTTGAGTCGCGGCAGCGCCATGTCCGGCGCGCCGATCATCATGGGAATGAGCCAGTTGGCCAGGCCCACGAAGGACGGCATGATCGCGCCGAACACCATGACCAGGCCGTGCAGCGTGGTCATCTGGTTGAAGAAGGCCGGCTCCACCAGCTGCATGCCGGGCTGGAACAGCTCCGCCCGGATGATCATGGCGAAGGTCCCGCCGAGCAGGAACATGGCGAACGAGAACCACAGGTACATCGTGCCGATGTCCTTGTGGTTGGTGGTAAAGAGCCACCGCGAGAGGCCCTTGGCCGGGCCGTGATGATGATCTCCCATGGTCTTACTCTCCTCAGCCCTGCTTGTAGTTGAACACGTCGATGGGCTGCACGAGGTCACCCATGTTGTTGCCGAACGCGTTCCGCTGGTAAGTGATCACGGCCGCCAGGTCGACGTCATTGAGCTGGCCGCCGAAGGCCTGCATCGCCGTGCCGGGCACACCGTTGATGCCGATTTCGAGGTGGCCGCCGATCTCGCCGGTGGCGATGTTGCTGCCGGCGATGGCGGTGCCGACACCTCCCTCACCGCGGGCGCCGTGGCAGGCCAGGCAGTTGCGCTCGTAGACCGCTTTACCGCGCGCCATGAGCTCGTCGAGGGTGAAGGTCTGCGCCATCAGCTCCTTGACCTTGGCGGCCTGCTCCTGCTTCTCGCCGAGCCAGGCGGCGTAATCTTCCTTGCTCACGACCTCGACCACGATCGGCATGAAGCCGTGGTCCTTGCCGCAGAGTTCGGCGCACTGGCCGCGATAGGTGCCGACCTCGTTGGCGCGGGTCCAGGTCTCGTTGATGAAGCCGGGGATGGCGTCCTTCTTCACGGCGAGTTCCGGCACCCACCAGGAGTGGATGACGTCGTTGGCGGTGACCAGGAAGCGGACCTTGGTGTCCACCGGGATCACCAGCGGCTCGTCCACCTCCAGCAGGTAGTTCTCGTTCTTGTCGTCGGTATTGTAGATCTCCGACTGCGGCGTCGAGAGGTTGGAGAAGAAGGCGACGTTCTCTCCCTCCTCGGCGAGGTATTCGTACTTCCACTTCCACTGGTAGCCGGTGACCAGGACATCCATCTCGGCATCGTCGAAGTCGTAGATGTCGAGCAGCGTGGAGGTCGCGGGCACGGCCATGGTGATGAGGATGAGGAACGGCACCACCGTCCAGGCGATTTCCACCTTGGTGCTTTCGTGAAATTGCGCCGGCTTCACCCCGCGGGACTTGCGGTGGTAGATGATGGAGTAGAACATGACCCCGAAGACCAGCGCGCCGATGGCGACGCAGATCCAGAGAATGATCATGTGAAGGTCGAAGATGGACCGCCCGACATCGGTAACACCGATCGGCATGTTCAGCGCGTTCTTCTCGCCGCCGGCCGCCAGGGCAAGCCCCGGGAGCGTGACGAGCGCACCGGCCGCGCACGCGAGCAGCCTTTTGAGGTTGTTCAGGGACATCGAGTACTTCTCCAGTTCCAAGCCTGAGGACATCACCACCACCAGTTCAGGCCCGTCGAGCTGCTGAGCGCGCCGACCGTACTGCCCCCCGGGGCAGAGTGGACGAGCGCGGAGTGGACTGTGCTGCCGGCCCCGCTGCGACAAAGCGCCGCAGTTCGGGCGGCGCAGATTATAGCGAAAGGCGCTGCCATACGTAACCGATTTGCATCCAGATCATCCCCGGGGGATGACCGGAGAGGAGTTCTACCAGCGGTGGCAGACACACGGCGCCTTGACCACAAGATATGGGGTATCGCGTGGCCCGCGATTCTCGCCAACGTGTCCATTCCGACCCTCGGGCTGGTCGACGCGGCGATCCTCGGGCACCTCGACAGCACCCGCTACCTCGGTGCCGTGGCCATCGGCAGCGCCATTCTTTCTTTCCTCTACTGGGGCTTCAGCTTCCTGCGCATGGGCACCACCGGGCTGGTCGCCCGTGCCGGCGGCGCCGGCGAGCCCGGGGAGGCGCTCAGGATCCTCGCGCGTTCCGCCGCCCTCGGCGTGGCCATCGCCACGCTCATCGTCTTTTTGCACCCGCTCTGGCTGACGCTGGGCCTGTCGCTGATGCAGCCGGACCCGGCCCTTGCCGCACCGGCCGCGAGCTACATCCGGCTGCGGCTGCTGAGCGCGCCCGCGGTCCTGGCCACCTATGCGGTGGTCGGCTGGTGCATCGGCCGCCAGGACACGCGCTGGCCCATGGCCATCCTGCTGGTGACCAACGGCAGCAACATCGCGCTCGACGTGCTGTTCATCCTCGGGCTCGGCCTTGCCAGCGACGGCGCGGCCCTGGCCACCGCCTGCGCCGAGTACCTGGGGCTGGCGGTCGCGATTTTCGCGGTGCGCCGCGCGCGGGTCCCGCTGCCGCCCGGCGCCCTGCGCCGCGCCCTGGCCGACCGTCAGGGCTACGGCCAGCTCTGGCGCGCTAACACCAACCTGTTCCTGCGCACCGCCTGCCTGCTGGCCTGCTTTGCCTTCTTCACGGCGGCGGGGGAGAAGCTCGGCGAGGACGTGCTCGCCGGCAATGCCCTCATGCTGCAGTTCCTGCTCTTCGCCGCCTTTTCCCTCGACGGCTTCGCCTACGCCGCCGAGGGGCTGGCCGGCGAGCGGCTGGGCGCGCGCGACCTCGACGGCTTCCGCACCGTGGTGCACCGCTGCGCCTGGTGGAGCGCGGGCAGCGCCGTGGTCATCAGCGCGCTCATCTACACCGGGCGGCCGCTGATCTTTCCGCTGCTGTCGGATCTCGCCAGCGTGCAGGCGGTGCTCTCGGCGCACAGCGGCTGGCTGGTCGCGCTGCCGCTGCTGGCCGCGCCGAGCTACCTGCTGGACGGGGTGTTCATCGGTGCCGCGGAAACGCGGCCGATGATGACGACGATGTGGCTCTCCGCCCTCGGTATCTACCTGCCGGTGTGGTGGCTGGCACAGCCCCTGGGCAACGACGGTTTATGGCTGGCCTTCAGCCTCTTCAACCTGGCCCGCGGGGTGCTCCTCGGCTGGGTGTACCTGCGCTACAGCCGCCGCGGCCGCTGGCTGGCGGCGTGAGCGCGGGCGCCCGGCCGCCGGAGCCTAGTCGTTCCCGTCGGAGGACGCCCGCGACGGGTCGATGAGGTTGACTACCTCCGCCGCGGTCTCGCTGCGGCGGGCGGCGGCCCGGGTGACCCGCGTGGGCACCTCGGAGGCCGCGGGCGGCTCGGGGCGCGCCTCGCTGAAGCCGCAGGCGACGCATTCTCGGCGGTCCGTGTCCAGGTCGACCACTAGGCGGTCCATGGCGGCGCAGCGCGGACAGACGGCGCCGGCAATGAAGCGGCGGCGGGGCCGGAAGGGCGGTTCCATGCGGGCTCTCCGTTAAAGTCTTTCCGATCAGATCGTGATCGGTTCGTGATCGGTGGCCGATGCTGCGGTTACACTCGCCAGCTCACAGCATTCTAGCAACTCCAGGGAAAGCCCCATGCGTCACTACACCGCAACCAGCCTGCGCAGCTACGGCGGCCACCGGCCGCAGCTCGGCGAGCGTGTGCTGATCGATCCGTCCGCCGTGGTCCTCGGCGACGTCACCCTCGGCGACGATGTCTCCATCTGGCCGAACGCGGTCGTGCGCGGCGACATGCACTGGATCACGATCGGCGCACGCACCAGTATCCAGGACGGCAGCGTCCTGCACATCACCCACGCCGGCCCCTACAACCCGGACGGCTGGCCCCTGGCGATCGGCGCCGAGGTCACCGTGGGCCACAACGCCACGCTGCACGGCTGCCGCATCGGCGACCGGGTGCTGGTCGGCATGGGGGCCACGGTAATGGACGGCGCGGTGGTGGAAGACGAGGTCGTCATCGCCGCCGGCGCGCTGGTCACACCGGGCAAGCAGCTGGCCTCCGGCCACCTCTACGCCGGGGTACCGGCCCGGCAGCAGCGTGCCTTGACCGACGCAGAGCAAGCCTACTTCCGCTACAGCGCGGACAACTACGTCCGTTTGAAAGACAGCCACCTCGCCGAACTCGAAGGCTGACCTCCCGCTAGCGGCAAGGCAGACGCCGCGCTTATGCCGCGGCAGCCAGGACCTCGCGAACGTGGCGGATGACCGGGCCGGTCTCGGGCCGGGCCTGGTGCCAGCGGTAGTAGGACTCGGCCGCCTGCTCCACCAGCATGCCGAGGCCGTCGGACACGGCCCAGGCAGCATGCTGCGCCGCCCAGCGCATGAAGGCCGTGGGTTCTGCGCCGTAGACCATGTCGTAGCAGCAGCTGCGCTCAGTGAGGATGGCGGGCGGCAACGGCGGCACCTCGCCGGCGAGACCGGCACTGGTGGCGTTGATCACCAGGTCGAAGCCGCGGCCCTCGAGGGCGTCGAGGCCACCGCCTGCCACATCACCAAGATCGCCGAAAATGTCGGCAATTTCCGCGACTTTCGATGCTGTTCGGTTTGCGATGAACAGGCTGCGGGGGCCCTCGAGGAGCAGCGGCTCGAGCACGCCGCGGGCGGCGCCGCCGGCGCCGAGGACCAGCACCCGCGCGCCCTGCACCGCCCAGCCGAGGTTTACGACCATGTCGCGCACGAGGCCAAGGCCGTCGGTGTTGTCGCCGAGGATCGCCCCGTCCTCGCCGGGGTGCAGCGTGTTCGCCGCGCCGGCCCGGCGGGCGCGGTCCGAGAGCCGGTCGGCAAAGGCCGCCGCGTCGGGCTTGAAGGGCACGGTGACGTTGAGGCCGGCTCCGCCGCGCTCGAAGAAGGCGCGGGCGGAGCGCTCGAAATCGCCGAGCTCGACGCGCACCGCCCGGTACTCGATGCGGTGGCCGAACTGCGCCGCGAAGGCGCTGTGGATGATCGGCGATTTGCTGTGCTTGATCGGGTTGCCGTAGACGGCGAACTTGCGCGCGCTGCTCACGGGGCTGTCCTCCCGGTCCGTCCTGGGTTCAGTCATGGTTTCCGTCACGGCGCCAGCCAGTCGCGGCCGGTCAGGAACTCGCCGGTCAGCGCCGCTTCCGGCGTGCCGGGCTCCGGGTGGTAGTCGTATTCCCAGCGCACCAGCGGCGGCAGGGACATGAGGATCGCCTCGGTGCGGCCGTCGGACTGCAGGCCGAAGAGCGTACCGCGGTCGAAGACCAGGTTGAACTCGACGTAGCGGCCGCGCCGGTAGAGCTGGAACTGGCGCTCGCGTTCACCCCAGGGCGTTTCCCGGCGCCGCTGCACGATCGGCCGGTAAGCCCGCAGGTAGGAATCGCCGACGGCGCGCATGAACGCGAAGCAGCTATCGAAATCCCACTCGTTCAGGTCGTCGTAGAACAGGCCGCCGACGCCCCGGGGCTCCTTGCGATGCTTGAGGTAGAAGTACTCGTCACACAAGCGCTTGAAGCGCGGATAGACATCGTCACCGAAGGGCGCGCAGGCATCGCGGGCGGTACTGTGCCAGTGCACGCAGTCCTCTTCGAAGCCGTAGTAGGGCGTGAGGTCGTAGCCGCCGCCGAACCACCAGACCGGCGCTTCGCCGGGCTTTTCCGCCACGAACAGGCGCACGTTGGCATGCGAGGTGGGGACGTAGGGGTTCTCCGGGTGGATCACCAGCGACACCCCCATGGCCTGGTAGCTGCGGCCGGCAAGCTCCGGCCTCGCCGCCGTGGCCGAGGGGGGCAGGCCCTCGCCCATGACGTGGGAGAAGTTGACCCCGGCCTTCTCGAAGACAGCGCCGCCGGCGAGGACACGGCTGCGGCCGCCGCCGCCCCCGGGCCGCTCCCAGCTGTCGACGATGAAGCCCTCGCGACCATCCTCCTCGGCGAGCTCCTCGCAGATGCGGTCCTGCAGGCCGAGCAGGTAGGCCTTGACGGCGTCCATCGGCAGGGTGTCGGGCTGGCTGTCGGTCATGCTGTCGGTCCTTCTGGCGGGGCCCGGCCGGGGCGGGGGCCGGCGCGGACTGCCGGCGAGCAGGGATTCTAGCAGGCGCTGGGGGGCAGGCAAGGCGAACTCAGCGCAGGCGCCGGTAGCCGCCCGCGCCCCGGTCCGCAAGGCCCGCGAGCTCCAGCTCTCCCACCGCAGTCAGTACCCACTCAACGCTTTCACCCAGGTCCATGGCGAGGCGGTCCGACGCGCGCTCACCGGCGTCGAGGGCGCCGAGCAGGCGGCGCGCGGGTGCCGACAGGTCGACGCCGGGCGCGGCGCTGCCGTCCGCGGCGGGGCCTTCCGCCGCCGCGGCCGCCGGCAAGAGGCCCGGCCAGCCCAGGCTGAGGAGCACGTCCGCGGCGTGCTCCACCAGGCCGGCACCCTCGCGAAGGAGCTGCAGACAGCCGCGGCCGCCCGGGTGGAAGCGCGACCAGGGCACGGCGAATACGTCCCGGCCCTGCGCAGCAGCGGCCTGGGCGGTGAGCAGGGAGCCGCTCGGCAGTGCCGCCTCGACGACCACGGTACCGAGGGAAAGGCCGCTGATCAGCCGATTGCGCTTCGGGAAGTGCGACGGGCGGGGCCCGGTACCCGGGGGCAGTTCCGTCACCAGGCAGCCGCGCTCGACGATGCGCTCCGCCAGCTCGCGGTGCCGCCGCGGGTAGACCTTGTCGATCCCCGTGGCCATGACCGCAACGGTGTCGCCGCCGGCGTCGAGGGCACCGCCGTGGGCACAGCCGTCGATGCCGATGGCCAGCCCGCTGGTCACCGTGAGCCCGGCCCGCGCCAGCTCGCCGCCTAGCTCCCGCGCCGCCCGGCGCCCGAGGGCGCTGGCGCGGCGGCTGCCGACGATGGCGACCTGGGGCACTGCGAGCGCGGCGGGGTCGCCGCGCAGGTAGAGCCAGGGCGGGGCGGCGGCGATGGCGCGGAGCAGAACCGGGTAGCGCGGGTCGCCAAAGGAGAGGGCGCTGGCACCGAGGCGGCGCAGGCGCTCGAGGGCCGCCGCTTCCTCGCGACCCGGGCCCCGGCGCAGGCGGGACGCCAGCGCGCTGCAGGCCGCGGGCGCCAGGCCGGCATCGCGCCAGGCGCGCGGGCCGGCCGCCAGGCCCTGCTCCATGTCCGGAAATGCGCTGAGCAGCCGGCGCGCAGCGGCGACCGTGAGGTCGTCACAGGAATCGAGCAGCAGGCAGTGGGCGAGGCTGTCCCCGGGCATGATGTCTTCCCTGGCCGGTCGGCGCCGGGGCGCCGCGCGCGCCACGTCCCTGTGGCGCCGGTATGCTGAGTCAGCAGTGTAGCCTAGGGATTCTTGACTTTGTCCATCACTTTCAGCACCCGGCTGGCCTTGAGGACGAGCGCATAGCTCGCCTTCTCGGCGACCTCGAAGACCATGGCGAGGCCGGCGCGCGTATCGGGCAGACGGACGTTGTTGCGGGCGATCTCGTCGAAGGTCATGCCGCCCGCCTGGTAGATGGCGAGCACGTGCCCGCGCTCGAGCCCGTCCCGGGCACCCTTGTTCAGGACCACGATATCCGTGGTGCCGATCTGGCTGACGCCGCCGTCCACGGCAATCATGAAGGCGTTCTCGAGGTCCACGCCCGGTGCCCGGGGCTGGAAGGTGGCGTCGAGGACCCGCTCCTCGAGGGGCAGCAGCCGGTCAGTGATGCGTACTTCCTCGGTGACCCGGGTCACCTCGAGCGTCGTGACCTCGTCGCGGTTGCTCGATAGCAGCTGGGCATCGCCGATGTCCTTGCCCTGGTAGCCGAGAATCTCCAGCGTGATCGGGTCCCGGTAGATGTCCCCGGCCCGGTAGATCCCGTAGCTGCGCTCGTCGTCGGGGAAGCGACCACGGCCGTAGATGGTATCGCCGGCGGCGCTGATGAGCCGCTCTTCCGAGGCGGCGACCACGTAGGCGGCGTTTTCCAGTTCCTCGGCACCGAGGATGCGGTGCCGGCGCAGGAAGGCGCCGATCTGGTCCAGGGGGATCACCGGTATCGCGAGATCGCGCGGCGAGACACGCATGTTCGGTGTGAGCTTGACGTCCCGGCCCCGGCGCACGCTCAGCCGCGGCTTGCCGTCGACCCAGCTCAGGTAGAGCTCGTCGCCCGGGAAGATCAGGTGCGGGTTGTCGATCTGCGGGTTGACGTCCCAGAGCTCCGGCCACAGCCAGGGCTCCTCGAGGTACATGCCGGCAATGCCCCAGAGCGTGTCGCCCTTCTTGACGATGTAGCTCTCCGGGGCGCCCTCGGCCAGCTCCAGCGCGGCGGCCAGCGGGGCCGCGAGGCCCAGGGCAGCGGCGAGGATGAGGGCGCGCACCGCCCCCGTGACGGAACTGCTACCGGGTGATCTCGAGTTGCTCATGGCTACCTACCGCCCGTTTTTTTGTGGTGCTGCCTGTTTATGGTGCTGTTTATGGCGCCGCCCGCGGCGGCCGCTTCCCCCGACGCCCGCACTGCTGCCGGCGTCGCCGGGCGCAGGACAGACCTGTATACTTGGAGTTTGCTGTGACGACGCGCAACTGACAAGTCCCTGCGGGACTATTCACGCCGGCGCACGCCGAAGACAAAACGCCACCGAGAACGCAAAAAGGGCCGCTGACGATGGCAATCATGGACATTCTCTCCTTCCCGGACCCGCGGCTGCGCACCCGCGCCGCGCCCGTGGAGTCCGTGGATGACGCCCTGCGGTCGCTCGTGGACGACCTCCTCGAGACCATGTACGACGCCGGCGGGATCGGCCTCGCCGCGACCCAGGTCAATGTCCACCAGCGCCTGCTGGTCATGGATACCTCGCCGGAGCGGGACTGTCCCCGGGTCTACATCAACCCCGAGTTCGAGATCCTCGACCCGGAGCTGGGCGAGTACGACGAGGGCTGCCTCTCCGTCCCCGGCTTCTACGAAACGGTGAACCGGCCGCAGCGCATCCGCGTCAGCGCGCTGGGCCGCGACGGCGAGGCCTTCACGGAAGAGCTCGAGGGCCTGGCGGCGATCTGCCTCCAGCACGAGGTGGACCACCTCGACGGCAAGCTGTTCGTCGACTACATCTCGCCGCTGAAACGCCAGCGCATCCGCCGGAAGCTGGAAAAAGCCCAGCGCGTGCACGCCTGAGCCGGTGAAACTCCTCTTCGCGGGCACGCCCGAGTTCGCGCGCGTCCACCTCGACGCACTACTCGCCGCACCGGAGCACGAGGTGCTGGCGGTGCTGACCCAGCCCGACCGCCCCGCGGGGCGCGGCAAGCGCCTCACCGCGAGCCCGGTGAAGGAAAGCGCGAGCGCGGCCGGCGTTCCGGTTTTGCAACCGCCGACGCTGCGCGACGCGGCCGTGCAGGCGACCCTCGCCGGCTACGGGGCGGACGTCCTGGTCGTGGTTGCCTACGGCCTCATCCTGCCCGCGGCCGTGCTCACCATCCCCGCGCACGGCTGCCTCAACGTCCACGCCTCGCTGCTGCCGCGCTGGCGCGGCGCCGCGCCGATCCAGCGCGCCATCGAGGCCGGGGATACGCAGTCCGGCGTGACTATCATGCAGATGGATGCCGGCCTCGACACCGGGGCGATGCTCGCCACCGCCACCTGCCCCATCGACGAGAGCACGACCGC
Source organism: Pseudohaliea sp. (assembly GCF_040217025.1). Lineage (GTDB taxonomy): Bacteria > Pseudomonadota > Gammaproteobacteria > Pseudomonadales > Halieaceae > Pseudohaliea. Next base: position 431,051 of record NZ_JAVJOA010000004.1, read on the forward strand.
CGCCGACCTCCACGACCGGCTCGCGGTGCTGGGCCCGCCCCTGCTCCTATCCGTGCTCGCCGACCTGCCGGCGCGGCGGGCCGCGGCGCGGCTGCAGGACGATGCCGGCGCCAGCTATGCCGCCAAGATCGACAAGGCCGAGGCAGCGCTGGACTGGAACCTGCCCGCGGCGCAGCTGGCCCGCCGCATCCGCGCCTTCAACCCGTTCCCGGTCTGCTTCTCCACCCTGGGCGGTGAGCGGGTGAAGATCTGGCACGCGGTGACCGCCGCGGGGCCCGCGGGCGCACCGGGAACGATCCTGGCCAGCGACGACCGCGGCCTGCTCGTTGCCTGCGGCGAGGGCTGCCTGCGCCTGGTGGAGCTGCAGTTTCCCGGCGGACGCCGGCTGCCGGTGGCCGAGCTGCTGCGCGCCCGGGCCGACCGCCTCGCCCCGGGCGCCCGCTTCGGCACTCACGCAGACACCGGCGCGGCCTGATGGCCCTGGCACCCCGGGCCGCCGCCGCCGGCGTCATCGCCGGGGTTCTCGCGGGCCGCTCCCTCGACGCCCTGCTCGCCGGCGCCCAGGAACGCGTTGCCGAGCGCGACCGGCCCCTGCTCGCCCAGCTATGCTACGGCACCCTGCGCCTGGCGCCGCGGCTGGAGGCGCTGGCCGCCCGGCTCCTCGACCGGCCGCTGCGCCGCAAGGACCGGGACGTCCACGCGCTGCTCCTGCTCGGCCTGTACCAGCTCAGCGACACGCGCATTCCGGAGCACGCGGCGGTCGCGGAAACCGTCGCTGCCGCTACCGACCTCGGCAAGCCCTGGGCGCGCGGACTCCTGAATGCCGTACTGCGGCGCTACCAGCGCGAGCGGGCCGAGCTCGAGGCCGCGCTGCCCCCGGCGGCCCGGGCGGCGCACCCGGGCTGGCTGTTCGATGCCATGGCCGCGGAATGGCCCGACGCCCTCGACCGCATCATCGCCGCCAACAACAGCCAGCCGCCACTCACCCTGCGGGTCAACCGAGAGCGCCTGGACCGCGAAACGGCCCTGGCAGCGCTCACCGCGGCCGGCATCGAGGCCTCCGCGGGGACGCTGTCCGAGGACGCGCTGACCCTCGCCCGGCCGCGCCCGGTGGAGGGACTGCCGGGCTTTTCCGAGGGCAAGCTCAGCGTGCAGGACGAGGCCGCCCAGCTCGCGGCGCCCCTGCTTGCCCCGCGCGAGGGCGAGCGCGTGCTCGACGCCTGCGCCGCCCCCGGCGGCAAGGCCTGCCACCTGCTGGAACTCGCGCCGGGCTGTGAGCTGACGGCCGTGGACGTGGACGAGGTGCGCCTCGCCCGGGTGCGGGAGAACCTCGATCGCCTCGGCCAGCGCGCACGGCTGGTCGCCGGCGATGCGGCGGACCCGGCGCTGCTCGCCGGCGCCGCAGCGTTCGACTGCATTCTCGTGGATGCCCCGTGCAGCGGCAGCGGCGTGGTGCGCCGGCACCCGGACATCAAGGTCCTGCGCCGGGATGCCGACCCCGGGCAGCTCGCGGCGCGCCAGCGCGCTATCCTCGACGGCTGCTGGGCGCGCCTCGCGCCCGGGGGACGGCTGCTCTACGCGACCTGCTCGCTGCTCGCCGCCGAGAATGACCACGTGATCGGGCCCTTCCTCGCCGGTCGCGACGATGCCCGCGAGTGCACCCCGCAAGTGCCGGGGGCCGAGCGCACCGTCCTCGGCTACCAGCTGCTGCCGCGCGTGGACGGCTGCGACGGGCTGTACTACGCACTGCTCAGGAAGGCGCCTCCTTCTCCGTGAAGGCTTACAATACCCCAGCTAATTCATTAAGGTTCGACCAACTCGGCAGGACGCTCAGCGGGACGGTCACGGCGGCATGAAAATCATCATCCTCGGGGCAGGCCAGGTCGGCGGCACCCTCGCCGAGCACCTGGCCGACGAGAAGAACGATATCACCGTCGTCGACACCAACGGCGAGAAGCTCCGCGCCCTGCAGGACCGCCTCGACATCGGCATCGTCACCGGTCACGCGTCGGACCCATCCACCCTGGAGAGTGCCGGCATCGCCGATGCCGAGATGCTCATCGCGGTGACCAACAGCGACGAGATCAACATGGTCGCCTGCCAGGTGGCACACACGCTGCACCGCACACCGCGCAAGATCTCGCGAGTCCGCGCCACGGCCTACCTCGAGCGCGAGGAGGCCCTGTTCAACCGCGAAAACATCCCCATCGACGTGATCATCGGCCCGGAGCAGCTGATCACCGACAGCATCCGCCAGCTCATCATCAACCCCGGCGCGCTGCAGGTCATGGACTTCGCCGGCGGCCGGGTACAGCTGGTGGCCGTGCGCGCGGTGCACGGCGGACCGATCGTCGGCCAGGAGCTCGCGGCGATCCGCAAGCACATGCCGAAGGTGGACACGCGGGTAGCGGCCATCTTCCGCCAGGACCGGGCCATCATTCCCGAGGGCGACACCGTGGTGGAGGCCGACGACGAGGTCTTTTTCATCGCCGCCCGGCAGCACATCCGCAAGGTCATGTCCGAGCTCCGGCGCGTGGACAAGCCCTACCGGCGGGTCATGATCGCCGGCGGCGGCAACATCGGCGAGCGCCTCGCCGCCGGCATCGAGAACGACTATACGGTCAAGCTCATCGAGAACAGCTACGTCCGCTGTCGCGAGCTGTCCGAGCGCCTCAAGCACACGCTCGTGATCGACGGCAGCGCATCGCAGCCGCAGCTGCTGAAGGAAGAGAGCATCGACTCGGTCGACGTTTTCTGCGCGCTGACCAACAACGACGAGTCCAACATCATGATGTCGATGCTGGCCAAGCGTCTCGGGGCCAAGAAGGTCATCACGCTGATCACCAACAAGGCCTACGCGGAGCTCGTGGGCGACGAGATCGACATCGCCATCTCGCCGCAGGAAATCACCATCTCCAGCCTGCTCGCCCACGTGCGCAAGGGCGAGGTGAGCAACATCCACGCGCTGCGCCGCGGCGCCGCCGAGGCGCTGGAGCTCACCGCCCTCGGCGACGCCTATTCGTCGCGGGTGGTGGGCCGCAAGCTCGAGGACATCGCGCTGCCGGAAGGGGTGACGATCGGCGCCATCGTCCGCGGAGACGAGGTGCTCATCGCCCACCGCCACGTGGCAGTCGAGACCGGGGACCACGTGATCCTCTTCGTCGTGGACAAGACGCGGATTCCCGCGGTGGAGAAACTCTTCGCCGTCGGCCTCGGCTTCTTCTCCTAGCCCCAAACGCCCATGCAGCTCGCCATCTCCCTGCGCATCCTCGGCCTGCTGCTGACGCTGTTCTCCAGCGCCATGCTGGTCCCGCTGGTGGTCGCGGTCATGGGCGAAGACGAGACGGTGCCCGGCTTTCTCGCCGCCTTTTCCATCACCCTCTCCGCCGGCCTCCTGCTCTGGCTGACCATGCGCGGCGCGCAGCGGGAACTGCGCATCCGCGACGGTTTCCTGGTCACGGCGCTTTTCTGGACCGTCCTCGGGCTCTTCGGCGCCCTGCCCTTCGCCCTGACCGAGTCCCTGGGGGTGAGCCCCGTGGACGCCGCCTTCGAGTCGATCTCCGGCCTGACCACCACCGGGGCGACGGTGCTCGTGGGCCTCGACGACCTGCCCCGGTCCCTGCTGCTCTACCGGCAGCTGCTGCAGTGGCTGGGCGGCATCGGCATCATCGTGGTCGCCGTGGCCGTGCTGCCCATGCTCGGCATCGGCGGCATGCAGCTCTACCGTGCCGAGACGCCGGGGCCGAGCAAGGACAGCAAGCTGACGCCGCGTATCGCCGAGACCGCGAAGGCGCTGTTCGTCATCTACGTGGCCCTGACCGCGACCTGCGGGCTCGCCTACTTCGCCGCCGGCATGACGCCCTTCGACGCCCTCTGCCACGCCTTCTCCACCGTGGCCATCGGCGGCTTCAGTACCCACGACGCCAGCATGGGCTACTTCGACAGCAACACCATCTACCTGATCTGCACGCTGTTCATGCTGGTGTCGGCGATCAACTTCGGCATGCACTACAGCGCCTTCAAGCGGCGCAGCCTGAGCCACTACCGCCGGGACTCGGAAACCCGCTTCTTCGGCAGCGCCATGCTCGTCTGCACCACGGCGACCATCGCCTACCTCATCGCCTCCGGCACCCTTGAGGTCGAGGACGGCATCGTTCACGGCCTGTTCCAGGCGGTGTCGATCACCACCACCACCGGCTTTGCCACCCAGGACTTCGCGGCCTGGCCCGGGTTCCTGCCCATGATGCTGATGATGTTCTCCTTCATGGGCGGCTGCGTCGGCTCCACCGGCGGCGGCATCAAGGCCATGCGCCTCATGCTCATCTACAAGCAGGGTATCCGCGAGCTCAAGCAGCTGATCCACCCGCACGCGGTGATCCCGCTGAAGGTCGGCAACCGGCGGGTGGAGGCCACCGTTGTGAGCGCGGTGTGGAGCTTCTTCGCCGTCTACACCTTTGTCTTCATCGTGCTGATGCTGGTGCTCATGGCCACCGGGCTCGACTTCCTCACGGCCTTCTCGGCCATGGGCGCGACCCTGAACAACCTGGGGCCGGGCCTCGGTGCGGTCAGCGCCAACTACGCGGGGATCGGCGACTTCGCCAAGGGGGTGCTGTGCCTCGCCATGCTCCTCGGCCGCCTCGAGGTGTTCACGCTGCTGGTGCTGTTCACGCCGATGTTCTGGCGCCAGTAGCGGGCACCGCCGGCATCGGCGCTTCCGGGTACCGCGCTCAGGCCTGGCCGCGGGCCTTGCGGACCATGTCGTAGGCGACCTGGATCTCCTGCGCCCGTTCCGTCGCCACCTTCAGCATGTCTTCCGGCACGCCGCGGGCGATGAGCTTGTCCGGGTGGTGCTCGCTCATGAGCTTGCGGTAGGCCCGCTTCAGCTCGCGGTCATCCACCTCCGGGCTCACCCCGAGCGCCGCGTAGGCATCATCGAGGGACGTGCCGGGCTGCACGGCGGCGCCGCCGGCGCCGTGGAAATGCTCCTGCGCCCGGGTCATGCCGAGGATCTGGTCGAGCTGTGCCTCGGTGTAGCCGAGGAGCCCGGCCACCTCGCCGAGGACCCGCCGCTCCGCCGCGTCGAGCTGGTGGTCCGCCAGCGCCAGCGACACCAGGAAGAACAGCAGCGTCTGCTTTACGAGCCGCTGGCCGCGGGAAGCCTCGAGGAAACGGGCCACCACCGGTGCCGGGTCGAAGCCCGGCGCCGAACCCTGCTTGAACAGGCCGATAGCCTCCTTGCGCTGCTCCGGGTTAAGGCGCAGCTGGCGGAACAGCGCCTCCGTGTGGTCGATCTCTGCCTGGGAGACCCGGCCGTCGGCCTTGGCGATATAGCCCAGGAGCAGAAAGCAGCTCTCGAAGAAGCTGCGCTGGATGCGCGCGATACCCTCGCGGCCGCCGAGGGCGAACTGGCCCGCGAGGCCGCGATCGAAGGCGTGGCCGAGCAGCAGGCCGACGAGCAGGCCCAGGGGGCCGGCGATCAGGAGTCCGAGGAGGCCGGCGACGAGTTTGCCGTAGTACATGCGCGTCTCCGCTGGCGGGGGAGGTGTCGGCGAGCGGCCGGGGCGGCCTGGCGGGGCACCGCGACGGCGCCGGCCGCGCATATTATGCCGGGAGCCCAGCCTGTATAATACCCGCTTTTTTGCCCCGGTCCGCCGCCGGGGCGAGGCCCGGGGACGGAACGAGCATGAGCGACAAGCTGACTTTCCAGGAGCTGATCCTGCGCCTGCAGGCCTTCTGGGGCGAGAAGGGCTGCGTGGTCCTGCAGCCGCTGGACATGGAAGTGGGCGCCGGCACCTTCCACCCGGCCACGTTCCTGCGCTCCCTCGGTCCGGAGAATTGGAATGCGGCCTACGTGCAGCCGAGCCGCCGGCCCACCGACGGCCGCTACGGGGAGAATCCCAACCGGCTGCAGCACTACTACCAGTTCCAGGTGGTCATGAAGCCCTCGCCGCCGGAGTTCCAGGCGCTCTACCTCGAGTCGCTGCGCGCCCTCGGCATCGATACGGGCATCCACGACGTGCGCTTCGTGGAGGACAACTGGGAGTCGCCGACCCTCGGCGCCTGGGGCCTCGGCTGGGAAGTGTGGCTGAACGGCATGGAAGTGACCCAGTTCACCTACTTCCAGCAGGCCGGCGGCCTCGAGTGCTACCCGGTCACCGGCGAGATCACCTACGGCCTGGAGCGCATCGCCATGTACCTGCAGGGCGTGGACAGCGTCTACGACCTCGTCTGGGCCGAGACCCCCGCCGGCACGGTGAGCTACGGCGACGTGTTCCACCAGAATGAAGTCGAGATGTCGCGCTACAACTTCCGCGAGGCCGACACGAAAGCGCTGTTCGCGCAGTTCGATCACTGCGAGGCCGAGGCCGGCCGCCTGGTCGGGCTCGAACTGCCCCTGCCCGCCTACGAGATGGTCATGAAAGCCTCGCACACCTTCAACCTGCTCGATGCCCGGCACGCCATCTCGGTGACCGAGCGCCAGCGCTACATCCTGCGCGTGCGCACCCTGGCCCGCGCGGTGGCCGCGGCCTATGTCGAGGCGCGGGCGCGCCTGGGCTTCCCGATGGCGGACGCCGCGCTGCGCAAGGCCGCCCTTGCGGACCGGCAGCAGGCAGCGGAGGCCAGCGCATGAGCACCGAAACGCTGCTGGTCGAGATCGGCACGGAGGAGCTGCCGCCGAAGGACCTCCGGAACCTGGGCCTGGCCTTTCGCGACGGCCTGCTGAAGGGCCTCGCCGACCGCGACCTCGCCCACGGCGAAGCCCGCTGGTTCGCCACGCCCCGGCGCCTGGCGGTGCTGGTGGAGGAGGTCGCCGAGGCCGCACCGGCCCGGCAGCTCGAGCTGCTCGGCCCGCCGGCGGACCGGGCCCGCGACGAGCAGGGCGCCTGGACGCCGGCCGCGGCGGGCTTTGCCCGCAAGCAGGGCGTCGAGCCCGACGGCCTCGAGCTCATCGATACCCCCAAGGGGCCGCGCCTGGGCCTGCGCCGGGAGGAGGCCGGCGCGCGCACGGCCGAGAGCCTCGGCGCCGTCATCGACGAGGCCGTCGCCGGGCTGCCCATCAGCAAGCGCATGCGCTGGGGCGCGCACCGCTTCGAGTTCGTACGGCCGGTGCACTGGCTCGTGGCCCTCTTCGGTGACGCGGTGCAGCCCTGCGAGGTGTTCGGCATCGCGGCCGGCAACCGAACCCGGGGCCACCGTTTCCACGCCGACCGCGAGATCACTCTGGAAAGCCCCGAGGCCTACGAGCAGGCCCTCGCCGAGGCCTGGGTCGTGGCCGACTTCGAGCGCCGGCGCGGCATGATCCGCGAGCAGGTCGCCGTGGAGGCCAGCGCCCTCGGCGCCGAGGCCGTGGTCGACGGGGACCTGCTCGACGAGGTGACCGGCCTGGTCGAGTGGCCCGTGGCCCTCACGGGCGCCTTCGACGAGCGCTTCCTGGCCGTGCCCCCGGAGGCCCTGATCTCCGCCATGAAGGAACACCAGAAGTATTTCCACGTGGTGGATTCAGGCGGTGAACTGCTGCCCCATTTCATCACCATCGCCAATATCGAGAGCCGGGACCCCGTGCAGGTCATCGCCGGTAACGAGCGCGTGATCCGCCCGCGCCTTGCCGACGCGGCCTTCTTCTATGAACAGGACCGGCAGGCCACGCTCGCCAGCCGCGTCGACGCACTGAAGGACGTGGTGTTCCAGAAGGACCTCGGCACGCTGTGGGACAAGACCTCGCGGGTGCAGTGCCTGGTGCGCGAGCTGGCTGATGCGATCGGCGCCCCCGCCGATGCCTGCGAGCGCGCGGCGCATTTGGCCAAGGCCGACCTGACCACGGAGCTGGTGCTGGAGTTCGGCGACCTGCAGGGAATCGCCGGCGCTTACTACGCGCGCCACGACGGCGAGGCCCCGGCCGTGGCCGAGGCCCTGCAGCAGCAGTACTGGCCGCGCTTCGCCGGCGACCGCCTGCCGCAAGGGCCCGTGGCCACCGCCCTGGCGCTGGCCGACCGGCTGGACACGCTGGTCGGTATCTTCGGCATCGGCCAGCCGCCCACCGGCTCCCGGGACCCCTTCGCCCTGCGCCGGGCAGCGCTAGCCGTGCTGCGCATCCTCGTGGAGAAGGACCTCGACCTGGACCTGCGCGAGGCCCTCACCCTCGCGGCCGCCCAGTTTCCTGCCGGGGCCCTGGCCGGCGACACGGTGGTGCAGACCCTCGGCTACAGTATCGAGCGTTTCCGGGCGTGGTTCGAGGACGAAGGCATTGCCGCCGGCACCTTCCGCGCCGTCGCGGCCCTCGGCCCCAGCCGGCCGCTGGACATCCACCGGCGCGTGCACGCGGTCCACGCCTTCAGCGAAAGGCCGGAAGCCGAATCCCTCGCCGCGGCGAACAAGCGGGTCGCAAACATACTCGCCAAGGCGGATGAGAATGACACGGCCGCGGGCGTCGACCCGGCGCGCTTCGTCGAACCCGCGGAGAGCGCGCTCTGGGAGGCACTCTCAAACGCGGGCGCCCAGAGCGCCGCGCAGCTGGCCACCGGCGCCTACCGCGAGGCGCTCGCGGCCCTCGCCACGCTGCGCGAACCCGTCGACCGCTTCTTCGACGACGTGATGGTCAACGCCGAGGACCCGGCCCTGCGCGCCAACCGGCTCGCCCTGCTGCACGCGCTGCGCCAGCACTTCCTCGCCGTCGCGGACATCTCGCTCCTCGAAACCCGCTGACCCGCCTGCCGGGGCGACAGGTCCGCCCCGAGGCCCCTGCCCGGGCGCGGGCCGGTGCTTTACACTGCGCCCATGGACAACCCCGACCTGCTGCTTCCCGCCGCCGCCGTGCTGCTCGCCCTGCTCGTCGGCGCCGGCCTCGGCGCCCTGCTGCGCGGCCGCACCCTCGGCCGGCTGCAGGCCCGCTGCGAGGGACTCGAGGGGCAGCTGGCGGCCGCGGCCGAGGAGGGCGGGCGCGCGCGCCAGGCCCTGGACGAGGCACGCGGTGAGGGCGCCCGCCTCTCGCGCAGGGAAGCGGAACTCAAGGCCGAGCTCGGCCACCGGGAATCGCGCTATGCCGAGCAGCTCGCGCTTCTCAAGGACAGCCGCGAGCAGCTGGCGCGGGAGTTCGAGAACCTCGCCAACCGGATCTTCGAGGACAAGGGCAAGCGCTTCACGGACCACAACCGCCAGTCCCTGGAGGCGCTCCTGAAACCCTTCCGGGAGCAGATCGACGGTTTCCAGCGCCGCGTCAATGAGGTCCACGGCGAGACCTTGCGCGGCAACACCGCCCTCGAGAAGGAAATCCAGAAAGTGCTCGAGATCGGCCTGAAGATGAACGAGCAGGCCGACAACCTCACCCTCGCCCTCAAGGGCGACAACAAGGCGGCCGGGAACTGGGGCGAGGCGCAGCTCGAGCGCACCCTGGAGATGGCCGGGCTGCTGCGCGAGGAGCACTACGAGACCCAGGCCAGCTTCCGCGATGCCGACGGCCGCCGAAAGCAGCCGGATTTCCTGATCAAGCTGCCGGACGGCAAGCACCTGGTGATCGACAGCAAGGTCTCCCTGGTGGACTACGAACGCGCGGTGACGGCGGCCACGGAGGAAGAGTGCCAGCAGGCGCTGGGCGCCCACGTACAGGCGGTACGGCGCCACATCGACGATCTCGCGTCGAAGGACTACGCCAACCTCCCCGAACTCGGCAGCCCGAGCTTCGTGCTCATGTTCATGCCCATAGAGCCCGCCTACATCGAGGCGATGCGGGAGAACCGGGACCTGTTCAACTACGGCTACCAGCGCAACGTGGTCATGGTCTCGCACACCACGCTCATGCCCATCCTGCGCACCGTGGCCAACCTGTGGATGGTCGACCGCAGCAACCGCGAGGCGCGGCAGATCTCCGACGCCGCCGGCGACCTGTTCAACCAGGTCTGTCTCGTGTCCGAGCGCCTGTCGAAGCTCGGCAAGACGCTGACCGCGGCGTCCAACCATTACAACGACACGGTCACCGCCCTGGTCGGCAACCAGGGCCTGCACGGCAAGGTCGAGCGTTTCAAGACGATGTCGGCCAAGGCCAGCAAGGATCTACCGGCCATGGAACCGCTGCACCCGGGGCTGGACGACGAGCGCCTGGACCTCGTCCTCGCACCGCCCGCGGACAGCTCCCACGACACCGATGACGCCGCTGATGACACGGCCGGCGAGCAGTCAGCCGAGATCTCGCCTGCCGACCGGCAAGCCTGAGCACGCTCGGGGAGAGACGACCCGGCACGGGCAGCCCGGCTACTCGGTAAAGATCAAGCGCAGCAGCAACAGCAGGAAGGCCAGCGCCAGCGCGCTGTGAAAATGGCGCTGCCGCTATTCAAAGGCACTCAAGTTGTACCCCCGCGAAATGCCCTGAGCGAAGCGCCCGGCAGCCCGTCGCAGAAGCCCCTGGCCCGAGTACGTCGCGTGAGCTTAAACGAACACGCCGGCGGCAGATAGCGCCCCGCGTTCCTCTGCGCCGCCGGCCTGTGCTAGGCTCGGCGCGCGAACGGGGCATGGATCCCGCCGGCGGCCGGAAACCGGTCAAAACGGAAAGTAACGGAGGCCAGGCGAGCTTGCGAGACGGTGCCAAGCCCGGCAAGGGGCGCAGTCCGCGGAAACCCGGTCCGGCGGTGGTGCGCGCACTGCGCCGCGGCATCGCGCTGCAGCAGGGTGGCCGCATCGACGAGGCGAGAGCCGTCTACGAGGAAATCCTTCGCGAGGACCCCGGCCAGGGCGACAGCCTTTACCTGCTCGGGTTCCTGGCCTACCAGGCCGGAGACTTCGAGAAGGCGGTCGGTTACCTCCAGCGTGCCGCCACCGCCCTCGGCCCTCACCCGGCGACGCTGCACACGCTGGGCGCTTCCCTGCAGGCGCTTGGCCGCCTCGCCGAGGCGATCGAAAGCTACTCGAACGTCCTCCGGGTCAGACCGGACTACGCCGACGCGTTGATCAACCGGGGGCTCGCCCTGCAGGCGCTGCACAGGCACGCCGAAGCCCTCGCCGACTACGACAGCGCCGCCCGCCTGCGGCCGACCGACGCACGCGTCTGGACGAGCCGTGGAAAAGTGCTCACCAGCCTTCTGGATTACAAGAAAGCGCTGGCGTCCTTCGACAGGGCAATCCGCTGCGATGCGGGCAACGTGCAGGCCCATATCGGCCGCGGCGATGCCCAGAGGCACCTCAAGCGCTACGCGGAAGCCGTCGAAGCCTACGACGCTGCCCGCGCCCGCGATCCGGATTTCCCTCTGCTGGCCGGCGCGGCGCTGTATACGCGCATGCACCTCTGCGACTGGCAGGACTTCCCGGCCCGGCGCGATGAACTGGTGGCGGCCGTCAGGGCCGGCAAACCGGCGTGCACACCGTTCGCACTTCTTTCCCTCGTCGACGATCCCGCGCTGCACCTGCAGGCGGCTGAGCGCTACGCGCAGGGCCTCGCGTTCAAGGAGCAGGCCCTCCCCCGCCGCCAACTCAACGACCGGCTGCGCATCGGGTTCTACTCGGCCGACCTGTTCGAACACGCCACCGCCCGCCTCATGGTGGAACTGATCGAAGGCCTTGACCGGGACAAGGTCGAACCGATCGCGTTCTCCTTCCACCCCGCCGGCGATACGCCGCTTGGCCGGCGCATTGCCGCTGCCTTCGACCAGTTCATCGACGTGAGTGCGCAGAGCGATGAGCAGGTTGTCGCGCAGTCCCGATCGATGGAAATCGACATTGCCGTCGACCTCAAGGGTGACACCGATCGGGCCCGGCCGCGGCTGTTTGCCAGGCGCTGCGCGCCGCTGCAGCTTGCCTACCTGGGCTACCCCGGCAGTTTCGCAGTCGGCGGCATCGACTACGTGCTGGCGGATGCCGTGGTCATACCGGAAGGGGCGGAAGCGCATTTCACCGAGCAGGTCATCCGCCTGCCGCAGTGCTACCAGCCGAACGACTCGCAGCGAGTCCGCGCGGGGCACGCGGGAAGCCGCGCCGATCACGGTCTGCCCGATAACGCGGTCGTCTTCTGCTGCTTCAATGAACCCAGGAAAATCCTGCCGGAGCTGTTCTCCGCGTGGATGGCGATCCTGCGCGAGGTCACCGGCAGCGTGCTCTGGCTCCTGGAGGGGCCGCCCGGTTCGGCAGACAACCTGCGGGCCGCCGCGGAGGCCGAGGGCGTGGACTCCCGGCGCATCGTTTTCGCACCCTTCGCTCCCTATCCGGATCACCTGTCGCGCTACACCCTCGCCGACCTGTTCCTGGACACCTTCCCCTACAACGCCCATACCACGGCCAGCGATGCCCTCTGGGCGGGCCTGCCCCTGGTGACCCGGGCCGGGCAGAGCTTTGCCAGCCGTGTCGGCGCCAGCCTGCTGACGACGCTCGGCATGCCGGAGCTGATAACCGAGAGCGATGCCGCCTACCGCGCACTGGCCATCGAGCTGGCGCGGGACGCGGCCCGTCGCCGGGCGCTGCGCGACGAGCTGGCCGCATTGCGCGAGAGCTCGCCCCTGTTCAGCGGCAGCACGCTCGCCCGCCCCGTGGAAACTGCCTTCCGGGCAATCGCCCAGCGCTACGCAGCCGGAGAGCCCGCTGGCGCACTCACCATCGCCGCGGACGGCAGCGCCAGCTTCGAGAGCTGAAGAAAGACTGCGAGGCGGTCAGACGTCCAGGTTGGCAACCGAGAGCGCGTTTTCCTCGATGAACTCCCGCCGCGGGTCGACCTGGTCGCCCATGAGCGTGGTGAAGATCTGGTCGGCCTTGATGGCGTCCTCGATGGTGACCTGCAGCAGGCGGCGGGTTTCCGGGTCCATGGTCGTTTCCCAGAGCTGGTCCGGGTTCATCTCGCCGAGACCCTTGTAGCGCTGGATGCTGTAGCCCTTGCGCGCCTCCGTCATCAGCCAGGCCAGGCCCTCGGAGAAGTTCCGCGTCTCGAGGGTCTTGTCGCCGCGCTGGAAGTAGCCGCCCTCGTCGATGAGGCTGTTCAGCTCGTCGCCGAGCTCGGCCAGGCTGCGGTATTCACCGGAGGCGAAGAAGTCGCGCTGGTAATCGTGCTCGGTCTCGACGCCGTGGGCGAGCAGGCGCACCACCGGGTAGTAGTAGCCCTGCTCCGGCGCGCGCCGCACCGTCACGGTGTAACGTTCTCCCTGGGCAAGGTTAGCTTGTAAGCGCTCACTTAGCTTCTCGGCAAAGTCAGTAACGGCCGCCTCGTCCTCCAGCTGCTCGGGCGAGAGGCGCAGACCGTCGACAATCGCCCACAGGGCCGAGGGCGCATAACGGCGCGAAAGCCGGTCGATGGTCGCTGCAACCGCGCGGAAGCGACCGACCAGCGCGGCCAGGGACTCGCCCGCGATGGCCGGCGCTTCCGGGTTCACGTACAGCGCAGCCCCGTCCAGGGCGGCTTCCGTGAGGTACTGGGTCAGAGCCGCCTCGTCCTTCAGGTAGTTATGCTGCTTGCCGCGGCTGATCTTGAACAGGGGCGGCTGGGCGATGAAGACATGGCCGCGCTCGATGAGCTCGCGCATGTGCCGGAAGAAGAAGGTGAGCAACAGGGTTCTAATATGGGACCCATCGACATCGGCATCCGTCATGATGATGATGCTGTGATAGCGCAGCTTGTCTGCGTTGAACTCCTCCTTGCCGACGCCGCAGCCGAGCGCGGTGACCATGGTGCCGACCTCCGCGGAGCCCAGCATCTTGTCGAAGCGCGCCTTTTCGACGTTGAGAATCTTGCCCTTCAGGGGCAGGATGGCCTGGAAGCGCCGGCTCCTGCCCTGCTTCGCGGAGCCACCGGCAGAGTCGCCCTCGACCAGGAACAGTTCCGACAGCGCCGGGTCCTTCTCCTGGCAGTCCGCCAGCTTCCCGGGCAGGCCGGCGATGTCCAGCGCGCCCTTGCGCCGCGTCATCTCCCGGGCCTTGCGCGCGGCTTCCCGCGCCCGTGCCGCGTCGAGCATCTTGCCGACGACCGCCTTCGCTTCCTGCGGATTTTCCAGCAGGTAGTCGGAGAAGTGGGTGTTCATGGCCTGCTCGACGGCCGTTTTCACCTCCGAGGAGACCAGCTTGTCCTTGGTCTGGGAGGAAAACTTCGGGTCCGGCACCTTCACGGAGATAATGGCGGTGAGGCCCTCGCGCGCGTCGTCGCCGGTCGTATTCACCTTCGCCTTCTTCGCCAGGCCCTCGCGCTCGATATAAGCGTTTAGGCTGCGGGTCAGGCTGGCCCGGAACCCGGCCAGGTGCGTGCCGCCGTCGCGCTGGGGAATGTTGTTCGTGTAGCAGAAGATGCTTTCCTGGTAAGCATCGTTCCACTGCATGGCAACCTCGACACTGATGCCACCTTCCGCTTCCACCTGGAAGTGGAACGGCCGGTTGACCGGGGTCTTGTTGTGGTTGAGGTAGTTCACGAACTCCTGCAGGCCACCCTCGTAGTGATAGGTTTCCGTCTTGCCGGAACGCTCGTCCTGCAGCTCGATATGCACCCCGGAGTTCAGGAACGCGAGCTCCCGGAGCCGCTTGGCGAGCAGATCGAAGTGAAACTCGATGTTGGTAAAGGTCGCCGCGGAGGGCTTGAAGCGGATGAGGGTGCCTGTCTGCTCCGTTTCACCGATGACAGCCAGCGGTGCTGCCGGTACCCCGTGGTGATACACCTGCTCGTAGACCTTGCCGTCGCGCCAGATGGTCAGGCGGAGCTCTTCCGAGAGCGCATTCACCACGGACACACCCACGCCATGCAGGCCGCCAGAGACCTTGTAGGTGTTGTCGTCGAACTTACCACCGGCATGGAGCACGGTCATGATGACCTCCGCCGCCGACACGCCCTCTTCGTGCATTTCCGTGGGAATCCCGCGGCCGTCGTCAGAGACGGAAACGGACTCATCGGGGTGAATGATGATACGCACGGTACTGCAGTAGCCGGCCAGGGCCTCGTCGATGGAGTTGTCCACCACCTCGAAGACCATGTGGTGCAGGCCCGTGCCGTCGTCCGTATCGCCGATGTACATGCCAGGGCGCTTGCGCACCGCGTCCAGGCCCTTCAGGACCTTGATGCTGGAGGAGTCGTACTGGCCGGGATTATCTTGTTCGCTCATGCGTCGTTCTCACTGTCCGTCTTCGACGGCGTTTGCCGCGCCCGGATTGGCGGGGTCCACCGCTGTTACCTGCCCCTGTTCCACGTGGAACAGTTGCGGTGGCACCGCCGCAGCGGGCCACATGCCTGTCATCGCATCTTCCGCGATGCAGGTAATGAATACCTGGGCCCCGAGTGCCTGGAGCTGTTCGCAGACCCGGCGGGTGTGGGTCGCATCCAGCTCCGAGGGCAGGTCGTCGATGAGGTAGCTGCACGTCATCGGCCGCTCCTGGCGCCGGAGCACGTGGCCCTGCGCCAGCTTCAGGGCACAGACCACGAGTTTCTGCTGGCCGCGGGACAGCGTATCCGCGGCGCTGTGACCTCCGACGGTTACCACGATCTCCGCACGCTGGGGCCCGACATGGGTATAACCCTGCTCCCGGTCGGAACTCTCCGTGGCAGCAAGGGCCGCCTCGTAAGGCTGGCTCGCATCCCAGCCCTGGCGGAAACGCAGGCCGACGGCGTCGCACTCGGGCAACAACTCGGCTGCCACCTCCCCGAACACGGGAACTAGCTGGTCAAAGTACCGGCGGCGGCAGCCAGTCAGACGCTCACCTGCGTGCGCAAGGTCCCGCGTCCACGCCGCCAGCTCCTCCGGGCACAGTTTATCACGGCGGAGTAGCGTATTGCGCTGCTTGATGCAGCGCTGAAAGCGTTGCCAGGCGGGGAAGAATTCATGTTCCACGTGGAACACACCCCAGTCGAGAAACCGCCGGCGCCCGGCCGGCGGCCCGACCAAAAGTTGAAAGCTGTCGGCGTTGATGACGAGCACGGGCAGCTCTGCCACCAGGCTCGACACATTGCGCACGGGCCGACCCGCCACCTTGAGCATCGCCATCCCGGACGTTTCCCGCTGTACACCCAGGGCCCGCACCGCACCGCCCGCCTGGGCAACTTCACCATAAACCGTGCAATGAGGCTCGCCGTGGCGAATCACGGAGCGGGCGCTGCTGGCCCGGAAGGACCGGGCAAGGCTCAGCATGTGTATGGCCTCGAGCACGCTGGTCTTGCCGCTGCCGTTCTCCCCGAAAAGCACGCACGCCCGGCCAAGGCCGTGCAGGCGCACCGCTTCGAGGTTGCGCACGTTGTAGATATCCAGGCGCGTCAGCATGACGGCAAGAGGGAAGTCTCTCTCCAGCAGCCGCGCCGGACAGCCTCGTTCACCCTGGAGAAGAGAGCCCGATCAGAGCCGCATGGGCATGACGACATAGAGCGAGTCGCCGGCCTCGGACTCCTCGAGGAGAGCACTGCTGTTCGGATCGGACAGGGAAAAGCGTACTTCCTCTCCGGAAAGGACCCCCAGCACGTCGAGGAGATAGCCCACGTTGAAGCCGATCTCGAGGCCATCCCCCGCATAGTCGACCGGAACCACTTCCTCGGCCTGCTCCTGCTCCGGGTTGTTGGCAACGATTTCCAGCGTGTCCGGTGACAGCTTCAGTCGAACGCCGCGGTATTTCTCATTGGAGAGGATCGCGGTGCGCGTAAACGCCTGGCGCAGATCCAGGCGCGATCCGACCAGGACCTTCTCCGCCGAACGCGGCAGCACCCGTTCGTAATCGGGAAACTTGCCGTCCACCAGCTTGGAGGTAAAGGTAAAGCCCGCGGTCGTGGCACGCAGGTGATTGTTGCCGAGAATCACCGTGACCGCGTCATCATCATCCTGGAGGAGGCGGCCCAGCTCGAGCACGCCCTTGCGCGGCAGGATCACCTGCGCGTCATCGACGCCGGAAAGCGCTTCCGGCAGCGTGCAGATCGCCAGCCGGTGGCCATCGGTAGCGACAAAACGCAGGCGACCGCCCTTGATCTCCCAGAGCATGCCGTTGAGGTAGTAGCGTACGTCCTGTTGCGCCATCGCAAAGCTGGTCCGCTCGATCAGCCGGCGCAGCTGCTGCGGTTCGATGCTGAACTGGTGCGTGCCGATACTGTCTTCGATGTTCGGAAACTCGCGCGCCGGGAGCGTTGCGAGGGTGAAACGGCTCCGACCCGAGGTGACCGTTGCCTTGCCATCGGTCACGGTCACCTGCACATCACTGCCTTCCGGCAGGGACTTGCAGATATCGAGGAGTTTGCGCGCCGGGAGCGTGACTTCACCGGCGTCTCCCGGTGTCGGCAGCTGCACGCGGCCGACGAGCTCCACCTCGAGATCGGTGCCGGTCAGCGACAGGCGGTCACCATCGAGTTGAAGCAGCACGTTGGCGAGCACGGGCAGCGTGTTGCGCCGTTCCACGACCCCGGCGACCAGGTTCAGGGGTTTGATGAGGGCATCCCGGGGTACGCTGAATTTCATGGATGTTCCTTAGCCAGCCGCTATTGTAAGTGTGTACTTACTTATTGGTCTTGCTGATTGCGATTGCCGATGACGCAGGTCGCCCCAGGCGCCAACCTTCCATTGTGCTCAAGTTGTCAAGGAGCGCAACAGGTTCTTGTAATCTTCGTGGATATCCGAGCTCGTTTCCCGCAGTTCCTTGATCTTGCGGCAGGCATGCAGCACGGTCGTATGGTCCCGACCGCCGAAACTGTCGCCGATTTCCGGCAGGCTGTGGTTGGTGAGTTCCTTGGCGAGCGCCATGGCCACCTGCCGCGGTCGCGCCACCGAGCGGCTGCGTCGCCGGGACATGAGGTCGGCCACCTTGATCTTGTAGTACTCGGCAACGGTGCGCTGGATGTTGTCGAGGCTCACCTGCTTGTCCTGCAGCGCCAGCAGATCCTTCAGGCTCTCCTTGACCAGGTCGACATCGATGGCGCGGCGGGTGAAGTTCGCGCTGGCAATCACCCGCTTGAGCGCGCCCTCGAGTTCGCGCACGTTGGAGCGGATGCGCTGAGCGATGAAAAACGCCGCATCCGGCGGCAGGTCGAGCTGGGACTGGCTCGCCTTCTTCATGAGAATGGCCACCCGCGTCTCCAGGTCCGGCGGCTCAACGGCCACCGTGAGCCCCCAGCCGAAGCGCGACTTCAGCCGCTCCTCGAGCCCCTCGATCTCCTTCGGATAGCGGTCGCAGGTAAGGATCATCTGCTGGCCGCCCTCGAGCAGCGCGTTGAAGGTGTGGAAGAACTCCTCCTGGGAGCGGTCCTTCTTGGCGAAGAACTGGATGTCGTCGATCAGCAGCGCATCCACCGACCGGTAGTAGCGCTTGAAGTCCGTAATCGCGTTCAGCTGCAACGCCTTGACCATGTCGGCCACGAAACGCTCGGAATGCAGGTAGACGATGCGCGCCTCCGGGTTGTTCTCCTTTAGCGCATTGCCCACCGCGTGCATGAGGTGGGTCTTGCCCAGGCCGACGCCGCCGTAGAGGAACAGCGGGTTATAGGCATCGCCGGGGTTCTCGGCAACCTGGTTGGCAGCGGCCAGGGCCAGCTGGTTCGACTTGCCCTCGACGAAGTTGCGGAAGGTATAGTTCGCGACGAGGTTGTGCTGGTGCTGCAGCGCCTCGTGTACCTCGGAGTGCTGCGCCTGGCCGAAGGTCGGCGTGCTCACGCTGGCGAGCATCGGCGTGGGCCGGAGCTCGTGCGCGGGGGCCGGCTCAGGCTCCTGCCGCGGGGGCGGCGCGGGTGCCGGCGCCTTTGCCGGGACCGCCGGAGACCCGCCGACCGTTGCCAGCGACACCGGGCGCCGGGCCTCGCCGATCTCGAGAACCACGTCCTGCTCGCTGCCCGCCTCGCGCAGCAGCTCGGCGATGCGCGGCGCGAACTTGTCGCTGACAAAGTCCCGGATGAAACGATTGGGGGCATAGAGGCGAAGGCACTGCGTGTCTTCGCTGGCCTCGAGGGGGCGTATCCAGGTGTTGAATTGTTGCGCCGGCAACTCGTCCTGCAGCTGGTTCCTGCATTGCGTCCATACCGCGTCGGGCAAAGATCACCTCGCTCGTGCCCTTCGCACGGGGCACTGAATGCTTCCTGACTTGATTTTCCGGTGGTTCTCGCCGCCTGTTGACATCTTCGTGCCATGGGCGACAGGACGGTGCATCATAACCCGCCGGCGGTCACTTATCCACACGTGAGGGAAAATTTCTTTGTTTTTTTTGTTCTTTTATTTCAACCACTTAGACCCTAACAGGGAAGTCGCGGTCCATTGATGCCCACGACAGTCCCCGACCTCCGTCCTGTGGATAAACTGTGATTATCTTTGGGGAGATTTGTTGGCCGATGGCTGCAGCCCGCAGCGTTGCTGGCTTCTTCCGAGCCGCGTCACAGGCCGCGACATCCACCCGGCCGACGACCCGGCGCAACACCGCGCCGGGTCGTTTACTGCACCGCACGGAAGCCATTGAATAAACGGGGCGCTTTCTCTACAATCTGCGTCCTTTTTTGGCTGTGCCCCATCGGCACCGCGGCGGCGCCGCGACTGCCTTCCTTATATAGACAGCAACTCGAGTCACTGACATGAAAAGAACGTTCCAGCCCAGCGTGCTCAAGCGCAAGCGTAACCATGGCTTCCGCGCGCGGATGGCAACCAAGAACGGTCGCCAGGTCCTCGCCCGGCGCCGCGCCAAGGGGCGCAAGCGCCTGTCCGCGTAAGCCGGCGCCGCGCACAGCGAGAGCCGGTACCTTCGCTGATGGCCGCGTCCTTCCGCAAGCATCAACGCCTGCTCACGGCCCGGGATTACCGGACCGTGTTTTCCTGTGTCAGCGTGAAGGCCGGCCAGCGCGAATTCCTGCTCCTGGCCCGGCCCTCGACGCAGCCGCACCACCGCCTCGGGCTGGCCGTTGCCAAGAAACACGTGTCCCGGGCGGTGCGCCGCAACCGCATCAAGCGCATCGCCCGGGAACGCTTCCGCCAGCTGCCGCCGCCGGCCGTTCCCCTGGATATCGTCTTCCTGACGCGGCCCGGCGCCGGAGAGCTCGACAAGGCTGCTCTGGCCACGGGAATAGACCGGCAGTTCCGGCGCCTGATCGAGCGCGCCGCGGCATGAAGAAGCTCCTGCTCGCCGTACTCCGCGTTTACCAGTGGTGCCTCAGCCCCTTTCTCGGCCACCACTGCCGCTTCTACCCGACGTGTTCCGAGTACGCCCGCGAAGCCATCGACACCCACGGTGCCACTCGCGGCATGATGCTGGCAGCCAGACGCCTGTCGAAATGCCACCCCTGGCACGAAGGCGGCGCCGACCCGGTGCCCGCCACCCGAAGCACAGACTGAGAGATTATGGATATCCAGCGAACCCTGCTCATCGGCGCCATCGCCCTGCTGTCGTTCATGCTGCTGTCCGAGTGGGTCGCGTTCCGCGATGCCCGTGAGGCCGATGCCGCGCCGGCCACCCAGCGCCTGACGGCCGGCAGCGCCCCGGCCAACGCGCAGGTCCCGCCCGCCGGCGGCGAGGCACCCGCCGCAGGTGAACTGCCCGCGGACCTGCCGCCGCCGCCCGATGACACCCCGGACACTGCGGCGGCGGAAGCCGGGGACGCGCGCATCGTGCAGGTGTTCACCGATACGCTCGAGCTCGCCATCGACCTGAACGGCGGCGACATCGTCGAAGTCGCCCTGCCGAAATACCTGGCGGAGCTCGACGGGGATGATCCCTACGTTCTCCTGGAGCGCAACAGCAGGCGCACTTACGTGGCCCAGAGCGGCCTGGTGGGCCCCGACGGCATCGACGCCCCCCGCCGCGCCCGCTACGACGCTGCCCAGGCCCGCTATGAGCTGGCGCCGGGGCAGGACACGCTGACCATCGACCTGGCCTGGACCGGCAACAACGGCCTCGACATCACCAAGCGCTTTACCCTGCGTCGCGGCGAGTACGTGCTCGACGTCACCTACCTGGTCGAGAACAACACGGAAGCGCGCTGGCAGGCCAACCTCTTCGGGCAGATCAAGCGGGACTCGAGCCAGGATCCGTCCGCGGACGCGGGACTGGGGCTGCAGCCCTTCCTGGGCGCCGCCACCACGCAGCCGGATGACCGCTTCACCAAGTTCGACTTCAAGGACATGCGCGAAGACCCCTTCAAGCGACAGCTCGAGGGCGGCTGGATGGCCATGGTGCAGCACTACTTCCTGAGCGCCTGGATTCCCAACCCGCAGCAGACACATACCTACTCCACGCGCGTTACCGCCGCCGGCTTCAACATCGCCGGCTTTACCAGCCCGGCCCTGGTCGTCGATCCCGGTGAGCGCGGGAGCAGCACGGCGCGCTTCTACGCGGGGCCGAAGGACCAGTACCGCCTCGAGGAGATCTCCCCCTTCCTCGAGCTGTCCGTCGACTACGGCTGGCTCTGGTGGATCGCGCAGCCGCTGTTCTGGCTCCTGAACAAGATTCACGCGCTGGTCGGCAACTGGGGTGTTGCCATCATCGCCCTGACGGTGCTGATCAAGGCAGCCTTCTACAAGCTGTCCGCCACCAGCTACCGGTCCATGGCGAACATGCGCCGCATTACGCCGAAGGTGCAGGACATCCGCGAGCAGTACGCCGACGACAAGCAGAAGCAGTCCCAGGCCATGATGGATCTCTACCGCAAGGAGAAGATCAATCCCCTGGGCGGCTGCCTGCCGATCCTCGTGCAGATGCCGGTCTTCATCGCGCTGTACTGGGTCCTCATGGAAAGTGTCGAGTTGCGCCACGCGCCGTTCATGCTGTGGATCGACGATCTATCGGTGATGGACCCGTACTTTGTCCTGCCCGTGCTCATGGGCGCGAGCATGTTCTTCATGCAGAAGCTCAACCCGCCGCCCCCCGATCCCATGCAGGCGAAGATCATGCAGTGGCTGCCGGTGGTCTTCACTTTCTTCTTCCTCTGGTTCCCGGCGGGCCTCGTGCTCTACTGGCTGGTGAACAACCTGCTCTCCATGGGGCAGCAGTTCATCATCACCCGGCAGATCGAGAACGCGGGCAAGGCCTGAGGCCCACCGCCCGTGGCCGGTGCCCCGCCTGAAGACACCATCGCCGCGATCGCCACGGCAACCGGGCGCGGCGGCATCGGCATCCTGCGCCTGTCGGGCCCTGCCGCCCTCGCCATCGCGCGCCAGCTGACCGGGCGCGACCGTTTCCGCCCCCGCTACGCCCACCGCGCCGACTTCCTCGATGCCGGGGGCGCTCGCCTCGACGACGGCCTGGCGCTGTATTTTCCGGGACCGCACTCCTTCACCGGCGAGGACGTCATCGAGTTCAACTGCCACGGCAGCCCGGTCGTCCTCGACCTTCTTCTGCAGGCGGCCTGCGCCTGCGGCGCACGGCCGGCACAGCCCGGCGAGTTCTCCCGCCGCGCCTTCCTCAACGACAAGCTGGACCTCACCCAGGCCGAGGCCATTGCCGACCTTATCGAGAGTGCCAGTGTCGAGGCCGCGCGCAACGCACTGCGCTCCCTGAGCGGCGCCTTCAGCAAGCGTGTGCACGACCTGGTGGAGGCGGTCACGCGCCTGCGGGTCTATGTCGAAGCGGCCATCGACTTCCCGGACGAGGAGGACGTGGACTTCCTGGCGGAGGGCGAAGTCGGCGCCCGCCTGGCAGGCATCGCCACGCAGCTGGCCGCCGTGCGCGAGAGCGCCCGCCAAGGCAGCCTCCTGCGGGAAGGGCTCAAGCTGGTCATCGCCGGTAGGCCCAACGCGGGCAAGTCCAGCCTGCTCAACGCGCTGGCCGGTGAGGAGCGCGCCATCGTCACGGCCATCGAGGGCACCACGCGCGACGTGCTGCGCGAGGACATCCTGGTTCACGGCCTGCCGCTGCATATCGTCGATACCGCCGGCCTCCGGGACAGCGATGACCCCGTCGAGCAGGAGGGCGTGCGCCGCGCCATGGTGGAGATCGCCAGCGCCGACCGGGTGATTCTCGTTGTCGATGACAGCGCCGGCGGGGCGCCGCCCCGCCTTGCAAACCTGCTGCCAGCGGGCGTCGCGCCCCCGCCGCCGGGCACACCGGTAACCCGCGTGCATAACAAGATCGACCTGTCCGGCACTGCCGCGGCCATCGAGAGCACGGCGGACGGCACGGACATCTGGCTGTCGGCGCAGAGCGGTGCTGGCCTGTCGCTCCTGCGCGAGCACCTGCGCGGCAGCGTCGGGCTGGCGAGTGCCGGGGAGAGTACCTTCAGCGCCCGGCGCCGGCATCTCGATGCCCTGGATCGCGCCGCGGCCCACCTCGACGACGCGCGGACACAGCTGGACGGCAGCGGTGCCGGCGAACTGGTCGCCGAAGACCTCCGTTACCTGCAGGGCTGCCTGGGCGAGATCACCGGCAGGGTCAGCAGCGACGATCTCCTCGGCGAGATTTTCTCCAGCTTCTGCATCGGCAAGTAACAGCCTGTCCACAAACCTGTGCAGGCGCTGGCGCGGTGTGATGATCGTGCACGGCTTACCCCCGCTCGCTCCCCCGGCTATCCACCTTCCTTTCCCCCGATGCAGGGACCTGTGGGCAGACGCGGTAACCGCGGTCACACAAGTCGTGGACCAGGCGGTGGCCCGACTGGCGACACGCCGGGCTCGCAGAACCCTCCACATTCGGTACCCAGCCTGCCCCGGAGCTATACCGCTGCCGCGAACAGCCCTTTGCGTCGCGCAACCTCCCGGCAAACAAGATAAAAACCGGCTTATCCCCGGATCTCACCGCGCCTAATAATCACAACAATAAATCTCTATTTCTATCCCAACCATGATTTATTCTCTTCTTCCGGTAAGGCGAAACCGGGTTTGGCGGAATACCGACACGCCCGTATAATCCGCTCCCCTTGCCAGCCTGCAGCGACGCAGCGGTCAAACCATGCGCTACCCGGACAGTTTTGACGTGATCGTGATCGGCGGTGGCCACGCCGGGACCGAGGCGTGCCTGGCCGCCGCGCGCATGGGCTGCCGCACGCTGCTGCTGACGCACAGTATCGATACGCTCGGGCAGATGTCCTGCAACCCGGCCATCGGTGGCATCGGCAAGAGCCACCTGGTGCGCGAGGTCGATGCCCTCGGCGGCGCCATGGCCGCGGCCACGGACCGCGCCGGTATCCAGTTCCGCGTGCTCAATGCGCGCAAGGGCCCCGCGGTCCGAGCGACCCGGGCGCAGGCCGACCGCGTGCTCTACCGCGCCGCCATCCGCGGCATCCTGCAGGCGCAGCCCGGCCTGCAGATTTTCCAGCAGCCGGTGGACGACCTGCTCCTGGACGGCGACCGGGTTGTCGGCGCGCGCACGGCCATGGGGCTCGACTTCCACGCCGAAGCGGTCGTGCTTGCCACCGGGACGTTCCTCGGTGGGCGGATACACATCGGCCTCGAGAGCTCGAGCGGCGGCCGCGCCGGCGATGCCCCGGCGATCGCCCTCGCCCGGCGCCTGCGCGAGATGCCCTTCCGCGTCGACCGGCTGAAGACCGGTACCCCGCCGCGCATCGACGCGCGCAGCGTAGACCTCGCCTCCCTCGAACAGCAGTGGGGAGACGACCCGCGGCCGGTCATGTCCTTCCTCGGTGATCCGGCGACGCATCCCGAGCAGCGCTGCTGCTGGATCGCCCATACCAACGCGCGCACCCACGACATCATCCGCGCCAACCTCGACCGCTCGCCGATGTATTCCGGGGTGATCGAGGGCACCGGGCCGCGCTACTGCCCGAGCATCGAGGACAAGATCCACCGCTTCGCGGACAAGGACGCGCACCAGGTCTTCGTCGAACCCGAGGGTCTCGATACGCCGGAGCTCTACCCGAACGGCATCTCCACCAGCCTGCCCTTCGACGTGCAGCTGGCGTTCGTGCGTTCCCTCGCCGGTTTCGAGAACGCGGTGATCACCAGGCCGGGCTACGCCATCGAGTACGACTTCTTCGATCCCCGGGACCTCCGGCCCTCGCTGGAGACGCGCCCGGTCGAGGGGCTTTACTTCGCCGGGCAGATCAACGGCACCACCGGTTACGAGGAAGCGGCCGCCCAGGGCCTGCTGGCGGGTATCAACGCGGCCCGCCGCGTGCGCGGCGAACCGCCGTGGTGCCCGCGCCGCGACGAGGCCTACCTCGGCGTGCTGGTCGACGACCTGATCACCCTGGGCACCCGTGAGCCCTACCGCATGTTCACCTCCCGTGCCGAGTACCGGCTCCTGCTCCGGGAAGACAACGCGGACCTGCGCCTCACCGCGACCGGCCGTGAGCTGGGGCTCGTCGACGATGACCGCTGGGCCCGTTTCGAGACCAAGCGGGAGGCGATCGAGCGCGAACAGCAGCGCCTGCGCACGACGTTCCTCCACCCGGGCACGCCGGGGGCCCGCCAGCTGGAAGAAAAGCTCGGTAGCGAGCTGAAGCGTGAGTATGCGCTTGCTGACCTGCTCAAGCGTCCGCAGCTCGATTACGCGGCGATCGCCCCCCTGGCCGAGGGCGCGGTGGAAGACGCACAGGTCGCTGAGCAGGTCACGATCCAGGCGAAATACGCAGGCTACATCGAGCGCCAGGCCGAGGAGATCGCCCGCCTCGCCCGCCACGAGAGCCTGGCCCTGCCCGAAGCGCTCGACTACGCCGCGGTCGACGGCCTGTCCCACGAGGTACGGGGCAAGCTCGCCGACGCCCGCCCGGCGACCCTCGGCCAGGCGGCCCGGGTCCCCGGCGTGACCCCGGCGGCGATTTCCCTGCTGCTCGTGCACCTGAAGAAGCGCGAGGGCCAGGCGCGGGCAGCGACCCGGAAAAGCGCCTGAGGTGCGCGACCCGGCGCTGGCAGCGGGCTGTGCCGCGCTGGGCCTGACGCTGCCGCCGGCCGTGCTGGCCGCGCTGTCGTCCTACCTCGATCTCCTCGAGAAATGGAACCGGGCCTACAACCTCACCGCCGTGCGCGAGCGCGATGCCATGGTCACCCGCCACCTCCTCGACAGCCTCGCCGCTCTGCCGCACCTGCCTGCGGGCGGCTCTTTCGTCGACGTGGGCACCGGCCCGGGGCTGCCGGGCATTCCCCTGGCGCTCGCAGCGCCGGCGCACCGCTACTGCCTCCTCGACAGCAACGGCAAGAAGACCCGCTTCCTGTTCCAGGTGAAAACGGCCCTGGCCTTGGCTAACATACGCATCGCGGCGGAGCGTGCCGAAGATCACCGGCCGGAGCAGCCCTACACCGGCGTTCTCAGCCGGGCCTTCGCCGCGTTGCCGGCAATGCTCGAGCGCTGTGGCCACCTGCTCGCGCCCGGTGGCGCGTTCTACGCCATGAAGGCGCAGGTCGGCGCCGACGAGCTGGCGGCCGCCGAGGCCCTGGGCTACCGGGCGACGGTGACGGCCCTCGCCGTGCCCGGCCTCGATGAGCAACGCTCCCTGATCACCCTGCGGCCGGAGACCAGCGCGTGACACGAACCATCGCCATCGCGAACCAGAAGGGCGGCGTCGGCAAGACCACGACCTGCGTCAACCTCGCCGCGTCCCTGGCCGCGATGAAGAAGCGCGTGATGCTGGTGGACCTCGATCCGCAGGGCAACGCCACCATGGGCTGTGGCGTCGACAAGTACGCCATCGAGCAGAGTATCTACGACGTGCTCGTGCACGAGGCGCCGGTTGCAGACGTCCGCTGCACCGCCGGTGAAGCCGGCTTCGACGTGCTGCCGGCGAACGGCGATCTCACCGCTGCGGAGGTGGAGCTCCTTCAGGTAGACGGCCGCGAGCGCCGGCTGCGGGCGAGCCTTGCCCGGGTCAGGGAGGACTACGACTACATCCTCGTCGACTGCCCCCCTTCGCTGAACATGCTCACCGTGAACGGCCTCGTCGCCGCCGACGGCGTGATCGTCGCCATGCAGTGCGAGTATTTCGCGCTCGAGGGCTTGTCCGCGCTCCTCGACACGATCCGCCGGGTCGCGGAAAGCGTCAACCCGGCGCTCGAGGTCGAGGGCATCCTGCGCACCATGTACGATCCCCGCAACAGCCTCACCAACGAGGTGTCCTCGCAGCTGCATGAACACTTCGGTGACCGCGTTTTCCGTACCGTGGTACCGCGCAACGTCCGCCTCGCCGAGGCGCCCAGCCACGGTATGCCGGCGATGTATTACGATAAGTACTCCCGCGGTTCCCGAGCTTACCTGGCCCTGGCGGGAGAGATGATCCGGCGCGAGGAACGCCTCGCCGCGGCGGGAGGAAGTGACTGATGGCTGGCAAGAAAGCGCGCATGGGCCGAGGCCTGGACGCCCTGCTCTCGTCCTCCGCGCAGGCATCGAGCCGCGAGCAGGCCCCCGCGGCGGCGGAGAGGGACGGTGAGCTGCGGGAAATCCCCGTCGACCTGATCCAGCGCGGCAAGTACCAGCCGCGCCGGGACATCGAGCCCGAATCCCTGCAGGAGCTCGCCGACAGCATCAAGGCCCAGGGGCTCATGCAGCCCATCGTGATCCGGCCGATCTCGGACAAGCGCTACGAGATCATCGCCGGTGAGCGCCGCTGGCGCGCCGCGCAGCTCGCCGGCCTCGGCGAGATCCCCGCGCTGGTGCGCGATGTCACCGACGAGGCGGCTATCGCCATGGCGCTGATCGAGAACATCCAGCGCGAGGACCTGAACCCGATCGAGGAGGCGGTGGCCCTGCAGCGGCTGCAGCAGGAGTTCGACCTCACCCAGCAGGAAGTGGCCGAGGCCGTGGGCAAATCGCGTTCAACCGTTGCCAACCTGCTGCGCCTGATGAGCCTGGAGCCGGAGGTGCGGACGCTGCTCGAGCATGGCGATATCGATATGGGCCACGCTCGCTGCCTCCTGTCCCTGGCTGGCGCGGCGCAGTGCCAGGCGGCCCGGCAGGTGTCTTCCCGGGGCCTGTCCGTGCGCCAGGCCGAGGCCCTGGTCCGGCGCCTGCTCGCGGAAGCGGAGCGCGGGCCGGACGAAAAACCGGCGCTGGACCCGGACATCCGCCGGCTCCAGGATGATCTCTCGGAGCGGCTGGGCACCCGGGTCCAGATCCAGCACGGCAAGGGCGGTAAGGGCAAGCTGGTACTGGCCTACGGCAGCCTGGAGGAGCTCGACGGGATTCTCGGACACATCCAGTAGGCCGATGCGCACTATCTTTCTTCTTTATATAGGGTCCCCGTAGGCACATAATGCGTCTTGGGGGCCGGGCCACCCCCAGATGCTGTGGTTCCTCTTCCGATGGCCGGGAACACGCCGTCGAGGGTCTGCTCGCTCGGTTGATGGGCCTTCGCATACCCCCTATTAATGCGCGCGCCCGAAACGAGGACCCACTTGCGTGGCTGACGGCAAAGGGGGAGCGAGCGGGATCGCGCCGACAGGGGCCAGGCTGAAGCCGCCACCGGTTTACCGCATCACGCTGGTCCAGCTAGCGGTCCTCGGTCTCCTGTCTATCGTGACCCTGGCGTTGGCGGACACCACGACCACCGTGTCGCTGGCCGCCGGCGCGGCCTGCAGTGCCTTGCCGCAGGCCTGGTTCGCCCTGCAGTTGTTCGGGCGCGGAGGACGGCGCGGTGCCGAGGTGGCCCGGGCCGGCTATGCCGCGGAAGCGGGCAAGTTCCTCCTGAGCGCGGTGGGTTTCGCCCTGGTTTTCGCGCTGTTACGGCCGGTGGTACCGCTGGCCGTGTTCGGCGGCTTTGCCGCCATGCTGCTCGTGCAGGTCGCGGGTGGCGTCTGGCTCCTGCGCCGCGGGCAGGCGAGCCGGTAACAGACAACCCCGCGGCGAACGACGAGCAGAGAGCGAGTTGCATGGCAGGCGAGACGCAGACGGTTTCCGGATACATCGTCCACCACCTGACGAATCTCACCTATGGCAAGCTGCCGGCGGGCTACCACCGCCACGACGGCAGCACCATCGGTGAAGGCGGCGCCTGGGTCATGGCTCACGGTGGCGACGAAGCCGCCGCGATGGGCTTCACCGCGATCCACGTCGACTCCATGATCTGGTCCATCGGCCTCGGTATCTTCTTCTGCTGGTTCTTCCGCCGCATGGCAAAGAAGGCCAGCGCCGACACCCCCTCCGGCGCGCTGAATGCCGTGGAGATGATCGTCGGCTTCGTCGACAACACCGTGCGCGACAGCTTCCACGGCCGCAACCCGCTGGTCGCGCCGCTGGCCCTGACGGTCTTCGTCTGGGTCTTCCTGATGAACCTCATGGACCTCATTCCCGTGGACCTCATTCCGCACACGCTCGCGCTGCTCGGCGTGGAGTACCAGAAAATCGTGCCGTCCACGGATCCGAACATCACCATGGGCATGGCCGTGGGCGTGTTCATCCTGATGCTCTACTACTCGATTACCGTGAAGGGCTTCGGCTTCGTCAAGGAGTTGACGCTGAACCCCTTCAACCACCCCGTTTTCATCCCCGTGAACCTGTTCATGGAAGTGGTCGGACTGCTCGCCAAGCCCTTCTCGCTGGGCCTGCGGCTGTTCGGCAACATGTACGCGGGCGAGATGATCTTCATCCTCATTGCCGCGCTGTTCAGCGCCGGTATCGCCTGGCTGGTACCCGCCGGTCTCATGCAGGTCGGCTGGGCGATCTTCCACATCCTGATCATCACGCTGCAGGCCTTCATCTTCATGGTGCTGACGATCGTTTATCTCAGCATGGCCCACGAGGATCACTAAGCAACCCCCTACTGTCAGGCAATCAACGCTAGGAGAAAACCATGGAACTGATTTACGTTGCCGCTGCAATCATGATGGGCCTCGGTGGCCTGGGCGCCGCCATCGGCGTCGGTCTTCTCGGCGGTAAGCTGATCGAAGGCTCTGCACGCCAGCCGGAGCTCGCTCCGAAGCTGCAGACCACCTTCTTCCTCGGCGCCGGCCTCGTGGACGCCATCCCGATTATCGGTGTCGGTATCGCCATGTACCTGATCTTCGTGGTCGCCGGCTGAACCGGGACACCCGTAGCACGGGGCGCCGCCCGCGGCGTCCCCAACACGTGAGGAGAAGGTTGTGAACATTAACCTTACGCTGATCGGGCAAATGCTGGCGTTCGTCGCTTTTGTCGTGTTCTGCATGAAGTACGTCTGGCCGCCGATCCTGGCCGCCATGCAGGAGCGCGAGCAGAAGATCGCCGAGGGCCTGGCGGCTGCCGAGCAGGCCGAGCAGGACCTGGAGCTGGCCAAGGAAAAGGCCGTCGAGCGCCTGAAGGAAGCCAAGGAAGAGGCCTCCTCCATCGTCGACGCGGCCAACAGGCGCGCCAGCCAGATCGTCGAGGAGGCCAAGGATACGGCCCGCCTCGAGGCCGAGCGCGTCAAGGCTGCGGCCCAGGCCGAGATCGAACAGGAGGCCAACCGAGCGCGCGAGCAGCTGCGCAGCCAGGTCGCCGTCCTGTCCGTCGCCGGCGCCGAGAAGATTCTCGGTGCTTCCATCGACCAGCAGGCACACGCCGACCTGGTCGACAAGCTGGCAGCAGAGCTGTAACGAGAGGTCGCGATGGCTGAACTAAGCACGCTGGCCCGCCCCTACGCGAGAGCGGCGTTCGAGTACGCGAGCGACAAGGGCGACCTGGAGAGCTGGCTCGCGCAACTGCAGCTCGCCGCCGCCGTTGCCGCCGAGCCCCGGGTCGTAGCGCTCCTTAATGACCCGGCGCTCACCGCGGACGAGCAGTCCGAACGGTTCCTCGGGCTCCTCGGCGACAACGCGAGCGCACCGGTCCAGAACTACCTCCGGGTCCTGGCAGCAAACCGCCGTCTGCCCCTTCTGCCCCAGGTCTGCCGCCAGTTTGCAGAGCTGAAGGCCGAGCGGGAGCGGGTTGTCGAGGTACAGGTCTTCTCCGCTTTCGACCTGCCCGAAGACGTGCGCGACCGCATTGCCGCGGCGCTGGGCAAGCGCCTGGATCGCGAGGTCGTGGTCAGCAGCGAGACCGACCCGGCGCTCCTGGGCGGACTACTGATCCGGGCTGGCGACACGGTCATCGACGGCTCCGTGCGCGGCCGGCTGAACAAGCTGGCCGAAGCACTGACACACTGAATTTGAGGAACAGAGCATGCAGCAACTGAACCCATCGGAAATCAGCGACATCATTCGCCAGCGCATCGACCAGCTCGATGTGGGCAGTGAAGCGCGCAACGAGGGCACGGTCGTCTCCGTCACCGACGGCATCATCCGCATCCACGGCCTCCAGGACGTGATGTACGGTGAGATGATCGAGTTCGACGGCGGCATCTACGGCATGGCCCTGAACCTCGAGCGCGACTCGGTCGGCGCCGTGATCCTGGGCGACTACAAGGGTCTCGCGGAAGGCCAGTCCTGTCGCTGCACGGGCCGGATCCTGGAAGTTCCGGTCGGTCCGGAGCTGCAGGGCCGCGTGGTCGACGCCCTCGGCACTCCCATCGACGGCAAGGGCCCGATCGACGCCGGCATGACCGACGCCCTGGAGAAGGTCGCACCGGGCGTGATTGCCCGCCAGTCCGTCGACCAGCCGGTGCAGATCGGCCTCAAGGCCATCGACGCCATGGTCCCCATCGGCCGCGGCCAGCGCGAGCTGATCATCGGTGACCGCCAGATCGGCAAGACGGCCATCGCCGTGGACGCGATCATCAACCAGAAGGGCACGGGCATTAAGTGTATCTATGTTGCCGTCGGCCAGAAGGCGTCCTCGGTCGCCGCCGTGGTGCGCAAGCTCGAAGAGCACGGCGCCATGGAGCACACCATCGTGGTTGCCGCGACCGCGTCCGATCCGGCCGCCATGCAGTACCTCGCGCCCTTCGCCGGGTGCACCATGGGCGAGTACTACCGCGACCGCGGTGAAGACGCGCTCATCATCTACGATGACCTCACCAAGCAGGCCTGGGCCTACCGCCAGATCTCCCTGCTGCTGCGCCGCCCGCCGGGCCGCGAAGCCTACCCCGGTGACGTCTTCTACCTGCACTCGCGCCTCCTCGAGCGCGCGGCGCGGGTCAACGCAGACTACGTCGAGCAGTTCACCAATGGCGAGGTCAAGGGCAGGACCGGTTCCCTGACCGCCCTGCCGGTGATCGAGACCCAGGCCGGCGACGTGTCCGCCTTCGTACCGACCAACGTGATCTCCATCACCGACGGCCAGATCTTCCTCGAGACCGACATGTTCAATGCCGGCATCCGTCCGGCCATGAACGCGGGCATCTCCGTATCCCGGGTAGGCGGTTCGGCGCAGACGAAGATCATGAAGAAGCTGTCCGGCGGCGTGCGGACGGCCCTGGCGCAGTACCGCGAGCTGGCGGCGTTCTCGCAGTTCGCCTCCGACCTCGACGAAGCCACCAAGGCCCAGCTGGACCACGGTGAGCGCGTCACCGAGCTCATGAAGCAGAAGCAGTACTCGCCGCAGAGCATCGCCGAGATGGGCATCATGCTCTACGCCGCGAACGAGGGCTTCCTGAAGGATGTGGAAGTCGACAAGATCGGCGCCTTCGAGGACGCGCTCCTGTCCTACATGCACGCCGAGCACGGCGAGCTCATGGGCAAGGTGGTCGAGACCGGCGCGTGGGATGACGAGATCGAGGGTGCCTTCAAGGGCGCCATCGAGTCCTTCAAGTCGACGCAAACCTGGTAAGCCCCGGAGGCCCCGATGGCAGTCGGTAAGGAAATCCGCACCAAGATCTCGAGCATCCAGAGCACGCAGAAGATCACCAGCGCCATGGAAATGGTCGCGGCGAGCAAGATGCGCAAGGCCCAGGATCGCATGGAGGTCGGCAAGCCCTACGCGCGGCGCATGCGCGACGTGGTCGGCCACCTGGCCAACTCCGCGCCGGAGTACCGCCACGTGTACATGGAAGAGCGCGATCCGAAGCGCGTCGGCTTCATCGTCGTCGCCACGGACCGGGGGCTCTGTGGCGGCCTGAACATCAACCTGTTCAAGGCCACCGTCCGCGCCATGAAGGCGTGGGACGAGCGCGGCTGCGAGATTGACCTCTCCCTCATCGGTGCCAAGGCCTCGGCGTTTTTCAACAGCTACGGCGGCAACGTGGTGGCGGCGACGCGGGATATCGGTGAGGAGCCCTCCCTCGAGGACCTCATCGGCGGTGTGAAGACCATGCTCGATGCCTACGCCGCGGGAACCATCGACCGGCTGTTCCTGGTGAGCAACGAGTTCGTCAACACCATGACGCAGACCCCGACGGTGGAGCAGCTGCTGCCGCTGCCGGCGGACGACAGCGACGAGATGAAGCATCACTGGGACTACATCTACGAGCCCGACGCCCGGGAACTGCTGAACCGGCTGCTGGTGCGCTACATCGAGTCCCAGGTCTACCAGGCCGTGGTCGAGAACGGCGCCTGTGAGCAGGCGGCGCGGATGCTGGCCATGAAGAACGCGACAGACAACGCCGGTGAGCTCATCGACGACCTGCAGCTGGTCTACAACAAGGCCCGCCAGGCGGCCATTACCCAGGAGCTCTCGGAGATCGTCAGCGGCGCCGCAGCCATCAGCTAGCGCCGCCGACGGCAAGAGACAGGCACTAATTCAAATACAGAGCTCAGAGACAGAGCTTTCAGAGACAGAGGATCCGGACATGAGTAGCGGACGAGTCGTTCAAATCATCGGCGCGGTCATCGACGTGGAATTCCCGCGCGACAGCGTCCCGAAGGTCTACGATGCGCTGACGGTCACCGAGAAGGGCCTGACCCTCGAGGTGCAGCAGCAGCTCGGTGACGGCGTCGTGCGCGCCATCGCCATGGGCTCCTCGGAAGGGCTCTCCCGCGGCCTCGGCGTGGAGAACACCGGCGCGCCGATCTCCGTGCCCGTCGGCGGCGAGACCCTCGGCCGCATCATGGACGTGCTCGGCAACCCCATCGACGAGCGCGGCCCCATCGGCGAGCAGGAGCGCGCCTCCATCCACCGCGACGCGCCCAGCTACGAGGAGCTTGCGGCCTCGAGCGAGCTGCTGGAAACGGGGATCAAGGTGATCGACCTGGTCTGTCCCTTCGCCAAGGGCGGCAAGGTCGGCCTCTTCGGCGGCGCCGGCGTGGGCAAGACCGTGAACATGATGGAGCTCATCAACAACATCGCCATCCAGCACTCCGGCCTCTCCGTGTTCGCCGGTGTCGGCGAGCGGACCCGGGAAGGTAACGACTTCTACTACGAGATGCAGGAGTCGAAGGTCGTGGACATCGAGAACCCGGCCAACTCCAAGGTGGCGATGGTCTACGGCCAGATGAACGAGCCGCCGGGCAACCGCCTGCGCGTGGCCCTGACCGGCCTGACCATGGCGGAGAAGTTCCGCGACGAGGGCCGCGACGTCCTCCTGTTCATCGACAACATCTACCGTTACACCCTCGCCGGCACCGAGGTGTCCGCACTGCTGGGCCGGATGCCCTCTGCCGTGGGCTACCAGCCGACGCTGGCCGAGGAAATGGGTGTACTGCAGGAGCGGATCACCTCCACCAAGGTAGGCTCGATCACCTCGATCCAGGCCGTGTACGTACCGGCGGACGACCTGACCGACCCGTCCCCGGCCACGACCTTCGCCCACCTGGACTCCACCGTGGTACTGTCCCGGGACATCGCTGCCAAGGGTATCTACCCGGCCGTGGATCCGCTGGACTCCACCTCCCGCCAGCTCGACCCGCTGCTCATCGGCAACGAGCACTACGACACGGCGCGCGGCGTGCAGAACGTGCTGCAGCGCTACAAGGAGCTCAAGGACATCATCGCCATTCTCGGCATGGACGAGCTGTCCGAGGAAGACAAGCTGACGGTGGCCCGGGCGCGGAAGATCGAGCGCTTCCTCTCCCAGCCCTTCCACGTGGCGGAGATCTTCACCGGTGCGCCGGGCAAGTACGTGTCCCTCAAGGACACGATCGCCGGCTTCAAGGGCATCCTCGCCGGTGACTACGACGACCTGCCGGAGCAGGCCTTCTACATGGTCGGCACCATCGACGAAGCCGTCGAGAAGGCAAAGAAGCTGTAAGGGCACCCAGGAGCAACGAGGCTCGCACATGGCTATGACAATTCACTGTGACATCGTCAGCGCCGAGGAGGGCATCTTCTCGGGCCTGGTCGAGTCCCTGGTCGCCACCGGCGACATGGGCGAGCTCGGTATCAACTACGGCCACGCGCCGCTGCTGACCGCGCTGCGCCCGGGGCCCGTCCGCATCGTGACCCAGCAGGGCAATGAAGAGGTCTACTACGTCTCCGGCGGCTTCCTGGAAGTGCAGCCGGGCGTGGTGACGATTCTCGCCGACACGGCGCTGCGCGCCGACGACGTCGACGAGGCCGCCGCCGAGGAAGCCCGCCGCGAGGCGGAGCAGGCGCTGGCCAACCAGTCCGGTGACTTCGATTACGGCCGCGCGTCCGCGCAGCTTGCCGAGGCCGCCGCCCAGCTCGCGACGCTGCGCAAGATGCGCAATCGCGCCGGCCGCGGCTGAGTCCGCCCTCGCCGCCCCGGTGGGGCGGCGCATCCGGCGCTTCTTCCGGCACTTCGCCGGCCTATTCTTCTGTGCTTTCCCGGCCTTGTTGCCGGTCGGCAGCATTGCGTGCACACGTTTACTGTTACACTGGTGTGACAGT
This sequence comes from Pseudohaliea sp., assembly GCF_040217025.1. Classification (GTDB taxonomy): domain Bacteria; phylum Pseudomonadota; class Gammaproteobacteria; order Pseudomonadales; family Halieaceae; genus Pseudohaliea. The sequence continues at coordinate 466,433 of NZ_JAVJOA010000004.1, forward strand.
TCGATGACAGCGGCCCTCGCCGCGGGAGAACGCACGTGTTACCCAACCTCGTTGGAGAGTCGGTTCTACGCTCGCCGATGCTCGCCCTCATGGAGCACATGGCCGTGGTTCTGCAGGCGGTGGAGGCGCTCGGCGACTTCGCCGCGCTCGCCCAGGATGGCGCCTGGGACCGCGCCCTGCAGGCCCAGCAGCGGGTGGCCGACCGCGAGAGCGATGCGGACCACCTGAAACAGCAGCTCCGCGGCGACATGCCGAAGAGCGTCTGGATGCCCGTAGCCCGCAGCGACCTCCTCGACCTGCTCTCCGCGCAGGACAAGATCGCCAATCGCGCCAAGGATATCGCCGGCCTCATGCTCGGCCGCCAGCTCGCCTTTCCCGGCACGCTGACCGAGGGGGTCAGGGACTACGTCGCGCTATCGGTCCAGGCCACGGCCGGTGCCCTCGCCGCCGTCGAGGCGACCCAGGTGCTGTACCAGAGTGGGTTCGGCGATCGCCAGGCCGCCGAGGTCGAACGGCTGATCGTGGACGTGGAGCGGCTCGAGCGCGCGTCGGACCGCAAGCAGGTGGAACTCAGGGCGCAGCTGTTCCAGGTCGAGAAGGACCTGCCGCCGGTCGATGCCATGTTTCTCTACCAGGTCCTCGACTGGATCGGCAGCGTGGCCGACCGGGCGGAGAAGGTCACCCACCGCCTGCTCCTCGTCATCAAGTCCTGAGCACTCTGTGATTCAGCGCACGGTCCGGCGCTTTGCCCGGCCGCCGCGGCGTTGTATTGGCGACCGGTAAGGCTAAGATGAAGGCCTTTCGACGCGCCCCGGGCGCGGGCCGGGGAACAGGGTATCGCCATGAGTCTCACTGTCGTCATTCTCGCCGCCGGCCGGGGCAAGCGCATGCGCTCGTCCCGGGCCAAGGTGCTGCACCCCGTCGCCGGCCGCCCCATGCTCGCCCATGTCCTCGACCTCGCCCGCCGTCTTGACCCGGTGCGGATCTGCGTCGTCGTCGGACACGGTGGCGACGCGGTCCGCGAAGCGCTCGCCGCCGACGATGTCGTGTGGGTGGAACAGCGCGAGCAGCTCGGGACCGGACACGCGGTGCTGCAGTCCCTGCCGCAGGTGCGGGAGGACGACGGCCGGGTACTGGTGCTCTACGGCGATGTGCCGCTCCTGCCCGAAGCGCCCGTGCGCGAGCTGGTCGCGGCGGGCAATGCCCTGCTCACCGCCCGGCTGCCCGATCCCGCCGGCTACGGCCGGATCTGCCGGGACGCCGCTGGCGCGTTCACCGGCGTGGTCGAGGAGCGCGACGCGACGGACGCGCAGCGTGCCCTCGACGAGATCAATACCGGGGTCCTCGCCATCGACGCCGCGTTGCTGCGGCACTACCTGCCCGCCGTCGGCAACGACAACGCCCAGGGCGAGTACTACCTGCCGGACGTGCTGCCCCTGGCCATGGCCGACGGTCACCGCGTGCACACGGTGTGCACCGAAGACCCCGGCGCGGTGCTGGGAATCAACGACCGGCTCCAGCTTGCAAGCGCCGAGCGCGAGTTCCAGCGCCGTTCGGCCGAGGCGCTGCTGCGCGGTGGCGTAACCCTCGCCGACCCGGCGCGGCTCGATGTGCGCGGCAGCCTGCAGTGCGGCGAAGACGTGTTCATCGACGTGGGTGTCGTGATCGAGGGCGCGGTGACCCTCGGCGACGGTGCGCGCGTCGGGGCCCACTGCGTGCTCCGCGATGCCACGGTGGGTGAGGGCAGCGAGGTGCACCCCTTCAGCCACCTGGACGGGGCCACTGTCGGGGCCGGCTGCAGCGTCGGGCCCTATGCGCGCCTGCGCCCGGGAACGGTGCTCGCCAACCGGGCCCGGGTCGGCAACTTCGTCGAGACCAAGAAGGCGACGATCGGCACGGGCAGCAAGGTCAATCACCTGAGCTACGTGGGCGACGCGACGCTCGGCGCTGGCGTAAACGTCGGCGCCGGAACCATCACCTGCAACTACGATGGTGTCGCCAAGCACCACACCACCCTCGGCGACGGTGTCTTCATCGGCTCCAACAGCACCCTGGTCGCGCCGCTGGACGTCGACGAGGGCGGCTTTGTCGCCGCCGGCTCGACCGTGACCCGCGACGTGGGCAGGGACCAGCTCGCCGTGGGCCGCGGCCGGCAGCGCAACATCGACGGCTGGCGCCGCCCCGGCACCGCCGCGGACGAGAAAGGAGGGCACTGATCGTGTGTGGCATCGTTGCGGCGGCCGCCCGCCGGGAAGTATCGGAGATTCTCCTCGAGGGGCTCAGGCGCCTCGAGTACCGCGGCTATGACTCCGCCGGCATGGCCCTGGTCGACAACGAGGGCCAGCTGCAGCTGCACAAGGCGCAGGGCAAGGTCGCCCGCCTCGAGGAGGCCCAGGCCCTTGACCCGATTCTCGGCTGCACGGGGCTCGCCCACACGCGCTGGGCAACGCACGGTCCGCCGGCCGCGGTCAACGCGCATCCCCACATCTCCACCGAACGGGTCGCGCTGGTCCACAACGGCATCATCGAGAACCACGAGGAGCTGCGGGAGGAGCTGGCGGCCGGCGGTTACGATTGCGTTTCCGCGACCGACTCGGAAGTGGTGGCCCACCTGCTGCACCGCGCCCTCGCCGGCGGCGACAGCCTGTTCGACGCCCTGCGCGGCGTCGTCGCCAGGCTGCGCGGCGCCTACGCCATCGCCGCCCTTGACAAGGAGCACCCCGGCACGGTGGTCGCGGCGCGCGAGGGCAGCCCGCTGGTGATCGGTGTCGGCATCGGCGAGAACTTTCTCGCCTCCGATACGCTGGCCCTGCGCCAGGTAACGGACCGCTTCGTCTACCTCGAGGAAGGCGACGTCGTGGAGCTCACGGCGTCCTCCCTGCGCGTCGTCGCCGTTGACGGCACGGCCGTCGAGCGGCCGGTCAAGCGCGTCGCCAGCGGTATCGAGACCGTGGACCTCGGCGATTACGAGCACTACATGCTCAAGGAAATCCACGAGCAGCCCCAGGCCCTCGCCGCCACCTTCAGCGCCGGTAACGGTCACAGCATCCACGATGGCGCCTTCGGCGAGGGTGCGGCGGCGGCCTTCGACCGCACCCGCTGCGTGCAGATCGTGGCCTGTGGCACCAGCTACCACGCCGGCCTGGTCGCCCGCTACTGGCTGGAGGAGCTGGCCGGCATCCCGTGCCAGGTGGAGGTCGCCTCCGAGTTCCGCTACCGCCGGCGCGTGCAGCACCCGGATACGCTGCTGGTGACCGTGTCCCAGTCCGGCGAGACAGCGGATACGCTGGCGGCGCTGCGCCACGCGGCGCCCGGCGAGTTCATCGCCAGCCTTGTGATCGCCAATGTCGACAACAGCTCGCTGGTGCGCGAGAGCGACTTCAAGTTCCTCACCCGCGCCGGCACCGAGATCGGCGTTGCCTCCACCAAGGCTTTCACCACCCAGCTGGTCGCGCTGCTCATGCTCACGATCGCCCTCGGCCGGCGCCGCGGCATGTCCGACCTACAGCAGCAGGCGCTCATCGACGGTCTGCGCGCCCTGCCGGACCTCGTCGACCAGGTGCTCGCGCTGGACGGTGCCATCGAATCGCTCGCGGGCGCTTTCATCCAGAAGCAGCACGCCCTCTTCCTGGGCCGCGGCATCGAGTACCCGATCGCCCTCGAGGGCGCCCTCAAGCTGAAGGAAATTTCCTACATCCACGCCGAGGCATATCCCGCCGGCGAGCTCAAGCACGGGCCGCTGGCCCTGGTCGATGCGGACATGCCCGTGGTCGCCGTGGCGCCCACGGACGACCTGCTGGACAAGCTGAAGTCGAACCTCGAGGAGGTGCGCTCCCGCGGCGGCGAGCTGTACGTGTTCGCCGATGGCAGCGCCGGCTTCAGCGATGCGCCGGGCATCCACGTCCTGTCCATGCCCCACGCCCCGGCGGTGCTGAACCCGATCATCTACACCGTGGCGCTGCAGCTGCTGGCCTACCACGTCGCCGTGCACAAGGGCACGGACGTCGACAAGCCGCGCAACCTGGCCAAGTCCGTCACCGTGGAGTAGGGTGCACGGGCTGCGCCGCTCAGTCGGCGCGGGCCAGGGTCCCGGCATTGGCACTGACAGCAGTCAGCGCTTCGGCCACCGCTTCGTCGACGCAGCGGCGGCTCACCGTTGCCTGGCGCACGCCGCCGGCGCTGCGGAAGCTCGTGCTCCCGCAGACTTGCCGTGCCGCACTTTCGATGCGCCGTGCCAGCGTGTCTCTCCCTGTTTCGGAGGCGAGGTTGAGATCCGCGTAGGAAATGGTCTGTTGTGCCTTGCCTGCGCCCGCGGGCTGCGCGCCCGCGGGCCCGGCCTCTGCCATGGCCTGCGAGGCAATGGCGCTGAAGGCGATGGCGGCGACGACCTGCTTGCTTCTGGAGACTGCTGTTTTCATGGGATTCACCTGTCCTGACCGGACATTTTCAGTGCCGGTCTATGCCTGGGATGCCTTCCCGCAGTGACGGTCCGGCAGAGACCACGCAGCGCGGCCTCCCGGTCAGCGTGGTCGCCCGGCGCTGTTCGCGCACCGTGACGGTGGGGGACATTCCGTGTCTGTCACGGTGACATTCGGGAAAAAGGTGCATCGCCGAGTGCTACACTGACGTAACGAAACGCATTGCAAGAAGCAGTGTCGGCGTCGAGGCATCCCAGCAGTGGAAAGAAGCGGTTATGACCCCCAGGACCCGCAGGATGCCCGCGGCGGCTTCCCGGAAGCTGCGATCCGTCAGCAGCTGGATCGTCTCAGGAACAGTGACACCTTTGCCCGGGCGCATCGGCTCCAGAACCTGCTCGCTTATCTCGTGGAGCATTCGCTGACACCGGGCGACCGGGAGCTGCACGAAGCCATCATCGGTATCGAGCATTTCCAGCGCGGCAGCGACTTTGACTGTCAGTCCGACACCATCGTGCGGGTCAATGCCCGCCGGCTGCGGGATCGTCTCGCCGACTACTACCGGCAGGAAGGTGCGGCCGACGCCATCCGCTTCGAGATACCCAAGGGCCGTTACCGGGTGGTTTTTCATCCGGGCCTTGCGGGGGCCGGGCCGAAGCAAGAGGCAACGCCCCAGGCAGCACCGCCCGCGCCGCTTCCCTCTGCTGTCCAGGGGGGCCCCGCACTTCCTTTGTCGGAGCCTTCAAGGACAGTCGCGCCCGCCAGTCCCGGCAGCGCGGCCCCGCGACCGCAAGCAAAGTGGCGGCCGGGTTCCCTCGCGGCGCTTGCCGCTCTCCTGCTGGTAGCCGCCGGCCTCGGCCTGGTCGTCCCCGACGAGCGTGGCTTGGATCAGCGCAAGGGTGCTACCGGGCCGATGCCGGCGCTCACCCCGCCCGGGGTGGAGGAAGAGCTGCGGCTTGGCGCGTTTTTCTATGGGCGCCGTGCCGACGGTGACATCGCTCTTGCGCTCAGTCACTTCGAGCGCGCAGTCGCCCTGGACGAGAGCGTGCCCGATGCCTGGGTCGGTGTTGCCAAGTGCATACGTCTGCTCTGGCTGAACGAGCATGCCCTGCCTACCCAGGAGGCGCTGGCCCGGCAGGTTGTAGCCCTGCGCACAGCCTTGAGCCTGGAACCGCTTCACGCTGAAGCGCACGCGCGCATTGCGACGGTCTACCGGTGGCTCGGCGACCGCGAGGCGGCAGCGCGCGCCATGGCCCTGGCCGAGCGGCACGGCAGGGAGAACCCTGAGGCTCTTTCCATGATCTCGGGCTACCGGGCTTTGCAGGGCGATCTCGACGGGGCCATCGCGGCGGTGACAGCGGCGCGGACCCTGGAGCCCACCAATGCTGTCTATCGCATCAACCTGGGCCAGCTGCTCCTCGACACCGGCCGCCGCGAGGAGGCCCGGGCGGAGCTGTTGAACGCCAGGCGCCTGACTCCCGGCGTCGGGGAGACCGAGCGCGGGCTTGTCGAAGTGCTCCTCGAACTCGGTCGACCGGAGGAGGCCAGGGAGGTAGCGGACGCCATGTCGCCGGGAGCCGACGCGACCCTGGCCGCGGCGCTGGTGGCGGGGAACGAGGGCCGTTTCGACGCGGCCTTCGCCGCCCTCGAGGACCTGGCCAGGGGTGCGGCCAGCGACTCGGCGCTGGCAGTGCGGGGCTATCTCTACCTTGGCGAGCTGGAGCGCGCCGTTGCCTGCCTGGAGAGGGAGCGGGATCAGCTCCTTGCCCGCGAAGGACCGGGGGTGCCTGCGATCTATCATCTCTACGGAATCCGCCTGTCACAGCTCGGCGCTCGCGCCAGCGGCCATCCCGGCTGGGAACGCTGGTGGCAGGGCGCGGGGCTCGTGGCCCGGGAGGACGGCAGCCTCGCGCTGCTCTAGCCCAGGCAAGCTCGCGGCGCTGGCGGTACCGTGGTGGGCGGCGGCCGTGACCGGTGCGGTCCCCGTGTCGATGCACCCGGCCTGGCACGCACACGAGATGCTCTACGGTTTCCTCCCCGCCGCCATCGCGAGTGCCCTGACCGGGTTCATGGCCTTCGCCCTGTACCTGTGGTACTACAGCGCAATTCTCTGGAACCCTGGACCGGATGGAAGGCCTGGCGGATGCGGCTGACACAACACACGGACTTCGCGCTGCGGACCCTGATCTACCTCGCGGTCTCGGACGCGCCGCGTGTGCGGGTTGCGGATATCTCCAGCGCGTACGATGTCTCCCACCACCATCTCACCAAGGTCGTGCAGAAGTTGCAGCGCGCGGGGTTCGTCGAGACCGCCCGGGGACAGCAGGGGGGTGTCTCGCTGGCGCGGCCGCCCGAGGAGATCAACATCGGTGCCGTGGTGCGGCAGCTCGAGACCGTGGACCACCTGGTTGAGTGTTTTCACCCCGACGGGCGCTGTGCGATCCACGGCGCCTGCGCCCTGCCGCGGGCCCTGGCGCAGGCGGTCGAGGCGTTTATGAGCGAGCTCGACCGGCAAACCCTGGCGGACATCTGCGCGATCAATACGGACCGACTCCGCACTTCGCTGAAGCTGTCCTGATCCTTCCAGGGTCGCCGGGGCGTCCACCCGGGACCCGGGTCACTTGCCCCCTACCCCCGCAACCACCCCCGCAACCACCTCTGCAGCCACGCTCCGAACGCTCAACCAGACCCTTGCGCTGCGACAATGTGTCGCAGTTTTGTCTATCATTGATCTGCGTCAAAGAGGTCTCCTCGACCCGGCGCGCCTTTTTGATACTTTGATTACTACATTGGCTGGCGGTGTCCACGCACCCTGCGCGTTCCCCGCCTGGCATTCGTCCAAAGGCCTATTCCTGGGGGGAATCAGAGATGCAATTCACACGCAAACTGCTCACGACCGTCGTTGGCGCCGCCTTCGGCGCCGGCCTCGCGAGTGCCAGCCTTGCCCAGGGCAAGCTGGAGGAGGTCATGGCGGAGCGCGGGCTCACCGAGAAGGATGTGCTCGCCGCCGCGAAAACCTATACGCCCACGGGCGGGCGCGATGAATACCTCGCGTTCAGTTCCGGCGGCCAGTCCGGCCAGGTCATCGTCTACGGGATTCCGTCCATGCGGATTCTGAAGTACATCGGTGTGTTCACGCCGGAGCCCTGGCAGGGCTATGGCTTTGACGACGAGTCGAAGGCCGTGCTTGCCCAGGGCAAAGTGCGCGGCAAGGCAATCAACTACGGCGATACCCACCACCCGGCCATCTCTGAGACCGATGGCGACTACGATGGCCGCTGGCTTTTCATCAACGACAAGGCCAACCCCCGCGTGGCGGTGGTCGACCTGCATGACTTCGAGACCAAGCAGATCGTCGTCAACCCGGTGTTCAAATCCCAGCACGGCGGCGCCTTCGTCACGCCTAACACAGAGTACGTGATTACCGCGGCCCAGTACGCGGCGCCCTTCGCTAACGAGTTCGTTCCGCTGGGCAAGTTCAACGACGAGTACCGTGGCGGTATTACGTACTGGAAGTTTGATCGCGAGGCGGGCCGCATTGACCAGCAAGCCTCCTTTACCGTCGAGGCACCGCCCTACAGCCAGGACCTTTCCGACGCCGGCAAGGGTCCGTCCGATGGATGGTCCTTCACTAACTCCTTCTGTTCCGAGCGCTATGTCGGCGGCATCGAGCGCGGCCGCCCGCCCTTCGAGGCCGGCTGTTCCGCGAAGGACACGGACTTCCTCCACGTGATCAACTGGAAGAAGGCCGAGGCACTGTTCAAGGCAGGCAAGACCGTCAAGGTCAACGGCGGCAACATCCTGCCCATGGACGTGGCCGTCAAAGAGGGCGTCATGTTCCTAATCCCTGAGGTGAAGAGCCCGCACGGTGTCGACGTGACGCCCGACGGCAAGCACATCATCATCTCCGGCAAGCTGGACACCCACGCCACGGTCTACAGCTTCGATAAGATCCAGGCCGCCATCAAGGCCGGCAAGTTCGAAGCGAAGGACGAGTACGGCATCCCGATCATCGCCATGCAGGACGCGATGGCTGCCCAGGCGGAACTCGGCTTGGGGCCTCTGCATACACAGTTCGACAGCAAAGAGTGCATCGCCTACACCTCCCTCTACGTCGACTCCATGGTCGCCAAATGGGACTACTGCGAGGGCGAGGTGCTGGACAAGATCGCCATCCATTACAACGTGGGTCACCTCATGACCATGGAGGGCGACACCGTCTCTCCGGACGGCAAATACCTGGTGGCGCTGAACAAGCTGGCCATCGACCGCTTCAATCCCGTGGGGCCCCTGCACCCGCAGAACCACCAGCTGATCGACATCAGCGGCGACAAGATGAAGCTGCTCTACGACATGCCGATTCCCCTCGGTGAGCCGCACTACGTTGCGGCCATCAAGGCGGACAAGCTGCAGCCGGTGGTGCGTTACAAGTCCGGCTGGGACAGCCGCACGGACCAGCGCTCGGAGTACGCTACCCGCGCCGGCCGGGAGCGCACGGAGCGCACCTGTGACGACAACGGCAACTGCGTGACCGAGGTCTGGGGTACGGTGATCCGTTCCCACATCACGCCGGAAATCATCGACGCACGCGTCGGTGACACGGTGAAAATCCACCTGACCAACCTCGAGCGGGCCCAGGATGAGGTGCACGGCTTCGCTATGTATGGGCAGAACGTACAGCTGTCCATCGAGCCGGGCAAGACCGCGTCGGTGACCTTCACGGCAGACCAGGAAGGGGTCTTCCCCTACTACTGCACGGAGTTCTGCTCCGCGCTGCACCTCGAGATGCAGGGCTACCTGCTGGTGGCACCCACGGACTACCAGGCCACCAGCGGCGGCATGCAGGAAGGTACGGCCTACAGCAAAGCGGACTACGAAAAGCAGGTGAACACGAACCTGGAAACCCAGGCCGTCATCGACCAGGTGGTCACCTACATCACCAGCCACAACTACAAGGACTTCCCGACGGTGGTTGCCTTGGTGGAAGACGCCACGGACCAGCTCACCCGCGCCCAGGGCGCCCGCGAAAAGTCCGAGGCTGCGGCGAAAAAGGGTGACTGGCAGAACGCCATGCTCTGGGCCAACCAGTGGTGGCAGTACCAGGTGAAGACTGCGGACCTCGGCCTGCGCGCCAAGAATGCCCTCGAGGAGTTCGGTGCCAAGCGGGTCAAGTGAGCCCTGCGGTACTACTACGGCAACTGGCGGGGGGCACGAGCTCCCCGCTTTTTTCTTAGCGGGCAGAGCGCCCGAGGTATGGAGACATTCACATGTTCAAGACGAAACTTGCAATTGCGTTTCTTGCCAGCGCCAGTGCCACCCTCGCAGTGCCCGGGGCCCTGGCCCTCGATGGGGAGCAGCTCTACAAGACCAAGACCTGTGCCGCCTGCCACGGCAAGGACGGCAATACCCCCATGATGCCCAGCTACCCGAAGATCGCCGGTCAGAATGCCGCCTACGCGGTGCAGCAGATGCAGGACATCAAATCGGGTGCTCGTGCCAACGGCAATTCGGCGGCGATGAAGGGCGTCATGCACCTCGTCAGCGACGAGGAGATCGAGGCAATCGCCGCCTGGCTTGCCACCCTGGAATAGGGCTGGAACGGTCATCGGCGCTGCGTCCTTTGACGCTCGTCAAGGAAAACGTTGCCGCTGGCGGCTATCCTGTATTTCAGATGCTGATATGCCGGTCAAGCCATGACGCAGTCAGCGATAGCTAGCCGAATGGCGCGAAAGAAAGAGAGCATGAGGAGTTAGAGCCATGCACACCTACAACACAAAGTTTACACTCGCGGCTGCTACCTTGGCCTTCGCGCTGGCCGGACCGGCCCTGGCCGAATGGAACGAGGGTGGCGGTGAGCAGGAAGAAGCTCTCAGTCTGACCCCGAACCTCGAAAACGGGCGCGAGGTCTATGAAGTCTGTGCCGCCTGTCACCTGCCCGAGGGCTGGGGCATGGAGGATGGCACGTTCCCGCAGCTCGCCGGCCAGCATGCGGTGGTGAGCATCAAGCAGCTGGCGGATATCCGCTCCAAAAACCGCGACAACCCGACCATGTACCCTTTCGCCCTGGAGAAGTCCATCGGCGGCCCGCAGGCTATCGCCGATGTAGTGGCCTACATGGAGAAGCTGCCCATGAACCCCGATTGGGGCAAGGGCCCCTACAACGAGCTGTTCCCTCAGTATGCGAAGGGCAAGGAGCTCTATGAGGCGAATTGCGTGGAATGCCACGGAGAAAACGGGATGGGCATTCCCGAGAAGTTCTATCCGCGCATCAATGGTCAGCACTATGAGTACATGCTGCGGCAGTTCGAGTGGATCCGCGATGGCAAGCGCCGGAACGCCAACCCCGAGATGGTTGAGCAGATTGAGAACTTCACCGACGAGGATATGAAGGCAGTGATCAATTACGCATCGCGGCTGCCGGTGCCGGAGGAGGATCTTGCCGAATCCGCCGACTGGCGCAACCCCGACTTCGATTAATCGCCTCCCCGGCCCGGGTTCGCCCGGGCTTTTCTTCACCAGAGAGCCGGAGCCATGAGCCAACCCATCACCCTGCGCCAGAACCTCCCGGTGCTTGGCCTGGGCGTTGTCGCCCTAGCCCTGTTGCTGGTGGTCTATTTCTCGCCCATCTGGTGGGTCTCCCTCAAGGCGCCCAATTACCCGGAAGAAGCCTTTCCGAGTGGCGTTCGCATCGAGTTCCAGATGAACGGCGTCTTCAACGGCTGCAGGAAAGTCGAGAGCACCGAGATCCGCGAGGATATCGCCCTGGACTGCGTCCACGAGATGGATACGATCAACCACTACGTCGGCATGTACCCCATTGCCGCCGGCGGCGTGCTCGAGCGCGCCTTCTCGCCTTTTCTCGTCAGCATGCTCGGCGTGATGATCCTGGGCTTCGCCCTTCCGGGCCGCGGGCCGCGGGTCGCGGTGCTCGCTGTCGGCTTCGGCGCCATTGCCACCTGGATGTGGCTGACGTTCTACACCGAGGGCGGCCTCAAGTACCAGAGCGCCGGCTACATCGAGGCCACGGTGAAGTCCATGGACCAGGAGGCCGGCGAGATCCCCGAGCCCGAGGTTTCCGGCATTGTGGCGCGGCTGCGGGCGGAAATGGCCGAGGTCGAGGCGCGTGAGCGCGGTGAGGAAGTGGTGCAGGTGGAGCGCAGCGAGAAGCAGCGTTTCCTCGACGACCTCGAAACGTCCTATGCCAATGACCGCCGCCGCCTCGGGGCCGACGAGCTCGCGTCCTGGGACGGCAGCGGGCAGCAGATGCTGCTCTGGCACTACGAGCAGACGCTCGGCCGCTACTTCAATAACCCGGAAGAGATCAAGCCTATGGTCTCGGCCATCGGCACGACGCTCCACGTGGTGTTCTACGGCGTCCTCGCGGCCATGATCGCGCTGGTCGCCGGTGCGGCCATCAACTTCCGGCCGCTGGTCTGGGTGCTTGCGCTGGCGCCGGCGCTGCTGCCGGTGATCTTCATTCTCGACTACTCGGCCTGGCTCTGGTGGTACGGCCACAACCTGAACCCCATGGGGGCCTTCTCGGTGAAGCCCTTCATGCCCACGGTCTTCGGTGACGGCAAGGTGGCGCAGTTCTCCACCCACTCCTACCCGTCCATCGGCTTCGGCATCATGCTCGCCCTGAGTGCGGTGATTGGCACCATGATGATCCTGCGGCGCAAGCAGCTTAACCGTGCGGCCCGGGCGGCCTGAGCCCCCGTGGGCGCGCCCTGGCAAGGAGCGGCGGCAGCCGCGCTTACCCTGGCGACGCTGTTCCCCGGGGAGCTGCGCGCGGATGTGCTTCCGCCTTTCCAGGCGCTTGTCGACGCGGCCGCCGTCGACAGCACGCTGAAGCCGCCCGCCGGCCGCTATGCGGGCCCGCTAATCGTCGACAAGCCGCTGATCATCGACGGCGGCAACGGTGTCACGATCGACGGCGGCGGCAAGGGTTCGGTCGTCGTGCTGAAGACCGATGGCGCCACCCTGCGCAGTCTGCGCCTGGTCAACTCGGGCAACTCGCATAACGATATCGACGCGGCCGTGCAGGTGCGCGGCAACTTCAACCACGTGATCGACAACGAGATCGTCGACTGCCTCTTCGGCGTCGACCTCCAGCAGTCGGAATTCAACGTGGTACGGGGCAACCGGATCCGCTCCAAGGACGTGGACCTCGGCGTGCGCGGCGACGCCATCCGCCTCTGGTACAGCTTCGACAACCGGGTGGAGGATAACGTCATCAGCCGCTCCCGGGACGTGGTCGTCTGGTACTCGAAGAACAACATCATCAGCGGCAACCGCTCGAGCGGCGGGCGCTACTCCCTGCACTTCATGTATTCGCAGTACAACCTGGTCGAAAACAACGACTTCCGCGGCAATTCCGTGGGCATCTTTCTCATGTACAGCGACAGCGTCACCATCCGCGGCAATCACATCTCCCATGCCGTGGGTGCCGCCGGCGTCGGCATCGGCTTCAAGGAGACCAGCGACGTCGACATCATCGACAACGAGATTCTCTACTCGGCCACGGGGCTGCACCTCGACGTTTCACCCTACCAGCCGGACACGACGAACCGGGTGCGCGGCAACCTCATTGCCTACAATGGTATCGGCATCCAGTTCCTCAACGACTGGAAGGGCAACGTGTTCAGCGACAACCTCCTGAAGGGCAACCTGACCCAGGTGGCCGTGCTGGGTGGCGACACGGCCCGGCGCAATGACTGGGCAGGTAACTACTGGGACGACTACGCGGGCTTCGATCGCGATGGCGATGGCTTGGGTGACACACCCTACGACAAGTATGCCTATGCGGACCGGCTCTGGATGGACGTGCCCTCGGCGCGCTTCTTCAAGGGTACGCCGATGCTGGAGGTCCTCGATTTCCTCGAGCGGCTGGCGCCCTTTTCCGCGCCGGCGCTGCTCCTGCGCGATGAGAAGCCCCTGATGCAGGCGGCTTTCCGTGGCCAACCCGACGACGAGCGCAGAGAAGCAGACTCCGCGGTGAAAGAGGCCGCGCCCGGTGAAAACGCCCTCGAACAGCTCCGGCGCTCGCTGGAGCGGGACTGAAGGACCATGAGCAAGACAAGCAACAAGCGGGCGAAGAGCCCGCGGCAGCGCGCGAAGACGCGGCGCGAGTTCATCGCCTCCACGGCCCTGGCCGGCGCTGCCACCCTGGTCGCCCTTGCGGGCCTCGCGCCCGTGGCCGGCGGCGGCACCCACCGGCTGCGGCCGCCGGGCGCGCTCAAGGATGCGCAGCTCGACGAGGACGATTTCCTCGCCGCCTGCATCAAGTGTGGCCAATGCGTACAGGTCTGCCCGGTGGAGGCGATCAGGCTCGCCGATATTACCGACGGCGCTGGCGTGGGAGTGCCCTATATCGAGGCCCGGGAGCAGGCCTGCGATTTCTCCTGTGACGGGCTGCAGTGCGTACTGGCCTGTCCGACCGGTGCACTGACCCATGACCTCGACTACCCGGCGGACACGCGCATGGGCTTTGCCCGCGTCGCCCGCCCGAACGCCTGTCTCGCCGGCCAGGGCAAGGGCTTCACGGGTCTGACCCGGGGCCCGGACTTCGAGGGCACGCTGCGCTACGACGAGATCGACCGCTGGAACCCGATTCCCGTGGCCGAGCACCCCTACGACCTGGAGCTCTGCGACCTCTGCGTGCGCCAGTGCCCGATCGAGATCCGTATCGCCCAGTGCGCCGAGGGTGCGCCGCCCTCCGGAGATCCGAACCAGTGCCCGCCGCGGCACGCGATCGCCCTGGAGCCAGTGGACGACGACGGCCGCATGCTGCCGGTGATCGGTGAGGGCTGCGTCGGCTGCGGCGTCTGCGAGATGATCTGCCCGGTGGAGCCGACGGTGATCGTTATCGACATCGACGAGACCGCCGACACCCTCAAAGCGGCCAGCGCCAGCAACGTCATCAGCATTCAGGGGGGCGCATGAACCGTTTTGTTGAATCCCTCCGCCAGCTTCTCGGTGCCGAGCCGCGCCGGCCCAGCCGCGAGGACCTGACGCCGGAAGTCGTGCGTATCTACGACGAGAAGCGTCAGCACAAGTTGACCAAAGAGGATCTCGAGGCCAACGCCGCCGCGCATGAAAAAAGTGCAAAGCGGCACAAGTGGCGTAACCGGCGCTGGGCCGTGCTCATCGCGGTGAACCTGCTGTTCGTGCTGTCGTTCCAGCTCGACGTGCAGCTGGTCGAGGGCTCGCTCACCGCCTCGCGCGTGCTCGGCTTCCACATGGCCGACCTGAACGCGGCGCTGCAGATCATGCTGGCCTACAAGCACGTGGTGCTGAACCTGCTCATCGGCACGGCCACGGTGTTCCTGCTCTGGCTGCTTCTCGGCGGGCGTTCTTTCTGCTCCTGGGTCTGCCCCTATCACCTCGTCGCCGAGCTCACTGAGAAGATCCACCTCAAGCTCGTGGACAAGAAGCTCATCAAGGGCCGCAGCTTTCACCGCGGCGTGCGCACGGTGTTCTACGTGATCTTTGCCCTGCTTGCCTTCGCCACCGGCTACACGGTCTTCGAGACGATCTCCCCTACCGGCATTCTAAGCCGGGCGGTCATCTACGGGCCGACGCTGGCCCTGCTCTGGGTCCTGTTTCTGCTGCTGTTCGAGATCTTCGTGTCCCAGCGCGCCTGGTGTCGCTACGTCT
This sequence comes from Pseudohaliea sp., assembly GCF_040217025.1. GTDB lineage: Bacteria > Pseudomonadota > Gammaproteobacteria > Pseudomonadales > Halieaceae > Pseudohaliea. The sequence continues at coordinate 481,504 of NZ_JAVJOA010000004.1, forward strand.
GCCCCATCGGCCTCACCTACGGCATCGTCGGCAGCATGTCGCCGGTGCGCGTCAGCTACAACATGGTCGACTGCAAGCACGAGGGCGACTGCCGCAAGGTGTGCCTGGTACCGCACGTGCTGGATGTAACGATCCGCAACCGATCCACGGATATCGACGTACCCCTGGGCGCGGACTGCACGCGCTGTGGCCTGTGCGTGGATGTGTGCCCGACCAACTCCCTCAACTTCGAATTCGCCGGGTCGAAGAAACTTGACTGAAACGACCCCGATGATCGCTGTCCGGCAGCTACGCAAGCGTCTGGGCCGGCGCACCGTGTTGCAGGGCCTGGACCTCGAGGTGGCGCGCGGTGAGCGCGTGGCGCTGATCGGCTCCAACGGTGCCGGCAAGACCACGCTCATCCGCTGCCTCCTCGGCGAGTATCACTACAGCGGCAGCGTGGCCGTGGCCGGCCGGGACCCGCAGCGAGAGCGCACGGCGGTGCTCGGCCGCATCGGCTTCGTACCGCAGCTGCCGCCGCCCCTGCGCATGCCCGTGGAGCAGCTCGTGCGCTACGTGGCCGCGGTGAGCGGCGCCGATTCGCAGCGTATCAAGGCTGTCGCGGGACGCCTTGGCTTCGAACCTGACCGTTTCCGCCATCAGCCCTTCGTCCGCCTGTCCGGCGGGCAGAAACAGAAGCTGCTCATCGCGGCGGCGCTCGGCCGGGATGTCGACCTCCTCGTCATGGACGAGCCCGCCGCGAACCTCGACCCGGAGGCCCGGGCGGTGTTCTTCGAGCTCCTCGCCGCCCGCCAGGACGATGCGGCCATGCTCATCTCCAGCCACCGCCTCGACGAGGTCGCGCCGCTGGTGAACCGCGTGCTCGAGTTGGACCAGGGCAGCGTCGTGCTCGACGATCGCGTAGCCGACGACGTCGATCTCGGCGTCCGCCTCGCCTGCGAGCTGCGCCTGGTCCGCCCCGAGGCCGCCTTCGCCAACGCCCTGGCGCCCTGGGGCTTCACGGACGCGGGTGGCGGCCTGCGCTGGCAGGGAACCATTGCCGGTGCAGACCGGTTGCGTTTCCTCGGCGTGCTCTCGCGCTACGCCGGCCTGCTCGAACACGTGGAACTGGGGCGGCAAAACGACACCGATGCCATGACGGCTCCTCCAGGGAGCGCCATCAAGGGAGCAACATCATGAAAGCCCTGTGCAAGCTGCGGCGCCCCGCGGCCGCGCTAATGGCCCTGCTTTTCCTCGCCGCGTGCAGCGGTGACCCGGGCACCGGACCCGTCGAGGTGACCTGGGACCGGGACCCGTGCACGCGCTGCGGCATGGTGCTCTCGGACCGCGGGCACGCGGCGCAGGTTCGCGTTCTCGGTGCCAAGGGGCGCGACGCGGTGCACCGGTTCGATGACCTCGGCTGTGCCGTGGTCTGGCTCGAAGACGCGGGCCTTGCCGACGACGCGGTGGAACTGTGGGTGGCGGATCATCGCGCGGACGGCTGGCTTGACGCGTTCAGTGCCCACTACGTCCTCGGCAACCCCACCCCGATGCAATATGGCGTGAGCGCGCAGGCGTCGGCCGGCCCGGACACCATCGATTTCAAAGCGGCACGCGAGCACATCCTGCGCGTGGAGCGCGAGACCAATATTCACGGCGGCAATCTCGACAGCGCCCGGGGCCCTGAAGGCGCCGGCGGGCACCACCACCACGGCGCCATGGGCGGGACCCGCACCGGGGAAGACGACGCCGGATGAGAATGCTGGCCCTTACCGCCTGGACGGACATCCTCGAGTCCCTGCGTGCACGCTGGTTTGTCGTCTACACCCTGGTCTTCGGCGGGCTGGTGGTGCTCCTGTTCGTGCTTGGCCTCACCGAGTCGCGGGTCATGGGCTTTACCGGCCTGTCGCGGCTCATGCTGACCTACATCCAGCTGTCCATGGCGATCCTGCCGATCTTCGTGCTGATCACCACCGTGCGCTCCCTCGCCGGTGACCGCGAGGCCGGCGTCTTCGAGTACCTGCTGTCCTTCCCGGTGCCGCTGGCGGCCTGGTACTGGGGCAAGCTGCTCGGGCGTTTCGTGGTGGTGTTCACGCCGGTGTTCCTCGCCATGGTGTTGGCCATTGCCTGGGGGGCGCTGCGCGGGGCCGCCATTCCCTGGGGCCTGTTTGCCTATTACACGGGCCTGCTCGTGGCGCTGGCCTGGTGCTTCCTCGGCATCGGCATCCTGATTTCCTCGCTGGCGCGCTCCGTGGACGTCGCCCAGGGCGCGGCCTTCCTGGTCTGGCTGCTACTGCTGCTGTTCCTCGACCTTATCCTCCTCGGCGCGCTCATCCAGGAGCAGCTGCCGCCGGAGCAGGCCGTGGCCATCGCCCTGGTGAACCCGATGCAGGTGTTCCGCACCGGCACCATGCTCCTCTTCGACCCGCAGCTGGTGATGCTCGGGCCGGCCGCCTACCTGATCCTCGATACCTTCGGCCGCGTCGGCTACATGGTCTTCGCGCTCGCCTACCCGGTGGCCTTCGGCACGCTGGCGGCCCTCGTCGGCTACCGCGTCTTCCGGCGGGGGGACCTGGTATGAGGGCGCTGGTTTTGCTGCTCCTTGCTGCTGCGACTGTCACTGCCGGCGCCGTCCAGGCGCAGGACCTCGCGGCGCAGCGCCGGGTCGTGTCGGAACTGGGCCTGCTCAACGGCCAGGCGCTCGCCTGCCGCTATCTCGACGAGGTGCGCCGCATGAAGCAGGCGGTGATCGCCCATGCCCCGCAGGAGCGGGTCTTCGGCGCCGACTTCGACAAGGCCACCAACGACGGTTTCCTGCGCTTCCGCAGCGAGGGCGGTAGGTGCCCGGCGCCGGCGGTTTTCGCCGGCCGGGTGGATGCACGCATCGAGGCGCTGGCGGCCAGCTTTGCCGGGGAGGGTTAGCCTGTGAAGACGTCTTGTGTGCTGCGCCGCCTGGCCGCGGTGGTCCTGCTGTTACTGGCGGGGGAGCAGCCCGCACTGGCCGCCGAGGCGCCGCGGGTCGTAGTCAGTGGTCGGCCCATGCACGCGATTGCCGCCGGGTTGCTCGCCGGCGTTGCCGAGCCAGTGCTCCTGTTCCCGGCCGGCGGCGATCCGCGCATCCGCGAGCCCTCCGCTGCCGACCGCGAGGCGCTCGCGGAGGCCGACCTCTTCCTCTGGGCGGGTCCCGAACTGGAGCCGGCGCTGGCACCGGCTATCGCCGCGCTGGAGGATGCGGTACCGGTCTACGAGGCGCTTGCCACTCCGCGCCTCAAGATCCTGCCGGACCGCCGCGATGAGACCCGCCGCGACCCGTTCTTCTGGCTCGACAGCCGCAACATGCTCCTGCTGCTCGACGAGCTCGGCCGCCGCCTGGTCGAGCTGGACCCAGCGCACCGGGCCAGCTACGAGCGCAACTGGCGCGAGCTCGCCGACGCCCTCGGCGACCTCGACCGTTCGCTCGAGTTCGAATACCGCGCCGTGAGCGGTGCGCCCATGTTCTTCTATCACGACACGCACCAGTACTTTGCCCAGGCCTATGCCATGAATGTCGCCGGCACCTTTACCGGCTACGCCAGCGATGCCGGCGCCGGGGAGGCGCTCCTGTCGCTGCGCCGGGCGCTTGCCGACACGGACAAGCCCTGCCTGTTCACGGACCGCGCCCTGCCGGCGGCCAATCTTGAACTCCTTGTCAGTGGCCTCGACGTGCGCGTGGTGCCCCTGGATGTCTTCGGCCAGCGCCTCGAGGCCGGCCCCGGTCTGTACAGAAAACTCATGAGGGACAACTTCGCGGCGCTGGCAGGCTGCAGCAGCGGCAGCGACACCGCGGCGGCCCCGGCGATGGACTTCCCCCCGGAACCCGAGGTGGATCGCTTTCCGCCAAGGGTGCTGCCGCGCTACATGCTCTCGGACCAGTACGGGCGCACGATCACCAACCAGGATTTCCCGGGCAGGCTGCAGCTGGTGTTCTTCGGTTTCACGTCCTGCCCGGACGTCTGTCCCACCACGCTGTCAGTCATGACCCGGGCCATGAAGCTGCTCGGGGACCTTGCCGACGGCGTGCAGCCGATCTTCATTTCCGTGGACCCGGCGCGCGACACGCCGGAACAGATGAAGGAATACCTCGGCTTCTTTGATCCGCGGATCATGGGCCTGCGCGGCAGCGCAGAGGCCACGAAACGGACCGTCGAGCTGTTTCGGGCCCAGTACCGCTTTATGCCCACCGCCGATGGCGAGGACTACACCGTGGACCATACCGGCAGCCTTTACCTGCTGGGCACGGATGGCGAGTTCATCACCAAGTTTGCCTACGGCATGACGGCGGCCGAGGTCGCGGACCGGCTGCGCGGCTACCTCACCGGGGAGTCTGACCTGGGGACCCTGCCTCTTCCGGGCAACGACGATACGGGGTCGGGCCTCTTCGATCGCTGATCGCTGAACGGGAGGGCTGCGCAGTCATGACGTCGTCATGACCGCACGGTATGCTGCGTGCGGCTTAACAAGAACGAAGCAGCGCCATGATCCCTTCTGTCCGCCCCCTGTTCGCCGCCGTTGCCCTGCTCGCCGCGTGCTCCGATGGCGACACCCTGCTCATCGAGCCGCCCCCGCCATCCTTCCTCACCGTGTTTCCAACGGCGGCGCCGGAGGGCCTGCCCGGCGAGTTGCGCACCCTGTCCTTCAAGGTGGCGCTGGTGGAAACGCAGCCCCGGGACGTGGTGGTGAACTGGCGCACCGAAGCGGGGACAGCCACGCCGGGAGAGGACTACTACGACGCCAGCGGCGAGGCGGTGATTGCCGCCGGCGACCTGGAAACGGCTATCGAGGTCGAACTGCTCGGTGACGCCGAGCCGGAACCGGCGGAGACCTTCCACCTGCGCGTCGGCACCACGGCCAATGCCGCGCCCACGGCGACGACGGTCCTCGGGACTATCGCCAACGACGACGTCGACTGCAGCGCACCCTATACGAAATCGGACCCCAATCGCTGGCGCGTCGCGCCGGGTGCCGACCCCCTCAACTACGCCCACCGCGGCGGCGTGATCGATTTCCCGGAGAACACGCTCTTTGCCTACGGCGAGGTCGCGGCGCTGGGGGCGGACGTGCTCGAGATGGACGTCTACCAGACGGCGGACAACGAGCTCGTCATCATTCACGACCTGGACGTGGACCGTACCACCGACGGCACCGGCAACGTGGTCGACCTGACCCTGGCGGAGCTCAAGGCGCTGGATGCCGCCTACTGGTTTGTGCCCGGCGAGGGTACGCCCCATGGCCGGCCGGAGAGCGATTATGTCTACCGCGGCATCGCCACCGGCGACAGGCCGCCGCCGCCGGGCTACTCGCGCGCCGACTTCCAGGTGCCGACGCTGCGCGAGGCGCTGGAGCGCTTCGCCCCCTATCTCATCAACGTCGAGCTGAAGCCGGACCTGGATGGCGAGGGCGACTACGAGCGGCTCATCGCCGACGAACTGCTCCGCTTCGGCCGCGTCGATGACGTGATCGCCGCGTCCTTCGTGGACGCCGCCGCCAACCGCTTCAAGGAAGCCGCTCCCTGCATCCACACCTCCGTGCCCCTGGACCAGGGCACGGGGCTGGTGCTCGCGGGCCTCGGCGACGGCATCATCCCGCCGGTGCCGGAACACGTGGCCTTCCAGGTGCCCCCGGACACGAGCCAGATCAGCCAGATACCCGATGATTTTCAACTCGAGGTAGTCACCGAGGACTTCGTCGCCGATGCGCACGCCGTCAACCTCGCCGTGCAGGTGTGGACCGTGAACAGCTGCGAGGAGATGCTGCGCATGATGGCGCTGGGGATCGACGCGATCATGACGGATCGCCCCGTGCTCCTCGAGGAACTCCTGAATACCCCCCCGGCGGAGCGCAGCTGCGACTGACCGGGGGCGGCACGCAACCGGGGGGCCAGCCCCTCAGAAGCGGTACTCGTAGCGGGCCCAGAGCACCCGGCCCGGCTCGTTTACGCGGATCGCCTCCGGGTTGAAGGGATCGAGGTTGCTCCGGTTCAGGTGCTCGGCGTAGCGGCGGTCGAAGAGGTTGTCGACCCCGGCGCGCAGGTCGCCGAAGCTGCCGAGGCTCATGCTGGCGTAGAGGTCGAGCACGGCCCAGTTCGGCGTTTCCCCGGCATCGAGACCGCTGTTGACCATGGGGTTGGCTTCCACCCGGTCCTGCTCCGCGGCCCAGCGCAGGCTGGCGCCGGCGCGCCAGCGGCTGGCGTCGTAGTCGAGGTTGACGCTGCCGTTCAGCGGCGGGGTCTGGGCGATGTCCCGGTTCTCGCTGGTGTTCTCGGCGCGCACCCAGGCGAGGCTCGCGGAGGCTTCCCAGCCGCCGCCTACGGCCCAGGTCCAGCTGCCTTCCACGCCGTAGAGCGTTGCGTCGACGTTGCGGTAGACGGAGGCATTGTCATCCTGAAGCACATCGCCCTGGCCGTGGGCGCGGTCGCGGAGGATGTAGTCGCTCACGTCGTCGTAGTAGACGACGCCGTCCAGCCGGTGGTCGCCGGCCTGGAATACGAGGCCGGCATCGGCCTGGCGGTGGGTCTCCGGGTCGAGGCCCGGGTTGCCGACCCAGCGCATCATCGGGTTGGGGTTGGCGGCGGCCAGGAAGCGCTCGGAGGCATCGGCGGTACGGACCGTCTGGCTGAGCCCGGCAAAGCCGGTCCAGTGCTCGCCCACGCGCTGCTCGAAGCGCAGCAGCCCGCCCCAGTTGTTCTCGTTGATCTCGTCGTCATGGGTCACGCCGTAGTACTGCGCGTAGAGCCCGTTGGGCCCCGGCAGCATGGGCGACGGCGGGTCGGCATCGACGGCGTCGGCATCGGCGCTGACCCGGTCATAGCGCAGCCCGGCCTTCAGGCTGCGCCCGGCGCTCAGGGCCCAGCGGACCTCCGCGAAGGCGCCGGCCTGCTCGAGGCTGGCGTCCGGCCAGAGGTAGCTCTGCACCATCTGCACGTTGTCGGTGGTCGGACCCATGAAGCGGGTCGCGCTGCGCTCGTTGCGCTGGTAGTCGAGGCCTACCGTCCACTCGACATCGCTGCCGGTGGTGAACTCGCCAACGATGCGCGCACCGGTTGTGTCCGAGCGGGACGGGACGCGCAGCGCCATGGGCATGGTGAGCGGGCGGTTGCTGTAGTTGTCCATGAGGTGCTCGACGTCGGTGCGGTAGAGTTCCACGGACAGTTCGTCGAGGCCGGCGAGGTCGTACGCGCGGTAGCGCAGGCGCACCTGGTCGCTGGTATCCTCCGGTGCGTCCATGCCGGCACCCGGGAACAGCGCGTCCGTGGTCTCGGTACGCTCCAGCGCGAGCTCCAGCCGGTCCTGGTCACGGAAGCGCAGGCCGCCGGCGAGGTAGATCGAGTCCTCGGCATAGGCGGAGCGCACTTCGTCACCGCCACCGTCCTCGTAGTTGTCCGCGGAGCGGTCCTCGATGTTCAGGCGCAGGTAGCCGGGTTCCCCGGACCAGGCGAGCTCTGCGGCGATGTCCCGCTCCAGGCCGTTGCTGGTGGTGCCCGCGCGCAGGCCGCCGCTGAAGCCCGCCTTGCCCGGCTCGTTCTCGCGCTCGAAGAGCAGCGTGCCGCCGCTGCCGCCGCCGCCGTAGCGCAGCGTCTGCACACCCTTGAGCACGACGATGCGTTCGTAGGTATTCACCGAGGCGAAGGAGGTGGGCGGGTCCATGCGGTTCGGGCAGCCGCCATGCAGGTAGGCGCCGTCGAGGAGCACGTTGATGCGCGACTGGCTCTGGCCGCGCAGCGTGGGCTCGAGTCCGCGGCCGCCGAAGCGGCCGAGGCTGAGGCCATTGACGGAGCGCAGCAGCTCGGCGCCATCGGCGGCGGGCGCGCCGTTTTCCTGGTCCAGGTCGAGTACATCCTGCCCCAGCGGCGCCTCGCGGACGCCGATGACGATGATATTCGGGAGGTCATCGCCGGGGGTCGTTTCCGCGCCGGAGGCGGTGCTGGCGGAGAGCGCGCCCGCAGAGAGAAAGGCGGCGAGGCTGCTCGCGACGAGTGTGCGGCTGGACGGGGGGGATGGTTGCATGACTGGCTGACTTCGATTCGGATTGGAAAGGCGAAGGAGTATATAGAGAACCGGAATGCTTTCCGTGTGGCATAGTGTCGCAGGCGCCTGCGACAGGCGGGCTGCACGGGGGCGCCATGGCCCAGGCCGGCGCCGCCGGTGTATGCTGTGCGCCCTCATCGAACCGGGTCACACCATGATCATCGTCCGTCCCGTCCGCGAGGACGATCTCGACAGCCTGTACGACCTCGCCCGGGAAGCCTACCCGGGCATGACGACGCTGCCGCCGGACCGGGACGCACTCGCTGCGAAGATCGAACTGTCCAGCACCAGCGTGGCGAAGGCCGTGGAAAAGCCCGGCAACGAGGTCTACATGCTGGTCATGGAGGACACCGCGACCGGCGCGGTGGTGGGTACCGCCAGCGTGATCGCCAGCCTGGGCGAGGTCGAGCCCTTCTACTCCTACAAGCTGAACAAGGTCACCCACAAGTCCCGGGTGCTCGACAAGAAGGTCACGGTCGCCACCCTCAACCTTTCCAACCACTTCGAGGGCTTTGCCGAGGTCGCCACCCTGTTCCTGTCCCCGGCCTACCGCAGGGACGGCAACGGCAAGCTCCTCGCCCGCAGCCGCTACCTGCTCATGGCCGCGCACCGCCAGCGCTTTCCGAAGGAAGTGATGGCCGACCTGCGCGGGCACTACGAGGACGGCGGCCGCTCACCTTTCTGGGAGGCCGTGGGCCGGCATTTCTTCGAGATGGAATTCGCCGAGGCGGACGTCTTCGGCGCCCTGCATGGCAACCAGTTCATCGCGGAGCTCATGCCGACGCAGCCGGTCTACGTGAACCTGCTCCCGGCCGATGCGCAGGCGGTGATCGGACGGGTGAACAGTGCCGGCGAGCCAGCGCTGGAGCTGCTGGAGCGCGAGGGCTTCCGCTGGCAGGGGCACGTCGACATTTTCGACGCGGCGCCAAGCGTGGACGCGGAGATCGACAACCTCGCCACGGTGGCCGCCACCCGCCGCGGGACCCTGGCGGGGCCACTGGAGGACGACGCGGCGGCGCTGCCCACACTGGTTGCCGCCGGGTCCATCGACCGCTTTACGGCCTGCCTCGTGCCCGCCCTGGAAGCCGACGGCGGGCTGAGGCTGCCGGCCGAAGCGATTGAGGTCCTGCCCGTCGGGCCGGGCGAAGCACTCTGGTACACGGAACTCTGAGCATGGCACAGCAGCAGGACGGCACTGCAGCGGCGATCGAGTCCAATTTCGACGGCATCGTCGGCAATACGCACAACTACGCGGGGCTATCCCCCGGCAATCTCGCCTCGGCGAAGCACGCGCAGAAGTCCTCGCACCCGCGGGCCGCGGCGCGCCAGGGGCTGGCGAAGATGAAGCGCCTGCACGACCTGGGCCTGGTGCAGGGCTTCCTGCCGCCGCACGAGCGGCCGCACCTGCCGACGCTGCACGCCTTCGGCTTCAGCGGCAGGCCGGCGGAGGTGCTGGCCCGGGCGGCGAAAGACGCCCCGGCGCTGCTGGCCATCGCCTGCTCCGCCTCGCCCATGTGGGCGGCGAACGCAGCCACCGTGTCACCCAGTGCCGACTGTGCCGACGGCCGCGTCCACTTCACCCCGGCGAACCTCGCCAGCATGGCGCACCGGGCCATCGAGCCGGCCTTCACCGGCCGTGCCCTGCGCGCGATCTTCGCCGACGAGGCGCATTTCGCGCACCACCCGCCGGTACCGGCGGGCAGCCGTTTCGGCGACGAGGGCGCCGCCAACTACGGCCGCCTGTGCAGCGCCCACGGCGAGGCCGGTGCGGCGCTGTTCGTCTACGGCCGCGCGGGCGGTGACGAGGCGGGGCCGACGCGGCACCCGGCGCGCCAGGCCCTGGAGGCCTCGGCCGCCGTCGCGCGCGCCCACGGCCTGAACCCGGCGCGCGTGGTCTTCGCCCGGCAGAACCCGGTGGCCATCGACGCCGGTGCCTTCCATAACGACGTCGTCTCCGTGGCCAACCGGCACGTGCTGTTCAGCCACGAGCAGGCGCTGGCGGAGCCGGCGGCGGTCGCCGAGGCGCTGCGCGCCGTGGTACCCGCCTTCGAGGTGGTCACGGTACCCGCGGCAGAGGTCTCTCTCGAGGATGCGGTGGGCAGCTACCTGTTCAATTCCCAGCTCGTGGACATCCCGGGCCGCGAGGGCATGACGCTGGTGCTGCCCGAGGAGAGCCGCGAGAACCCGCGGGTGCTGGCAGCGCTGGAGGCGGTGCGCGACGGCGACAATTCCATCGCGCACCTGGAGTTCGTGGATGTGCGCCAGAGCATGGACAACGGCGGCGGCCCCGCCTGCCTGCGGCTGCGGGTGGTACTGACGCCCGCCGAGCGGGCCGCGGTGAACCCGGCCTTCGTCCTCGACGAGGCGCGTTACGCGACGCTCTGCGACTGGGTCGACCGCCACTACCGGGACGTGCTCACGCCGGCGGAGCTGGCCGATCCCGCGCTCCTCGACGAAACCTACACGGCGCTCGACGCGCTGACGCAGCTCCTCGGCACCGGTTCGCTGTATGATTTCCAGCGAGCCTGAGCGGGCCGTGTCCTGCGGGCGTGGATAGGCTCGCCGCCGCCTTCTCGGTCCCCCTCGCCGCCCTCGGCGAGTTCCTGGCCTTCGACCCGGCGCTGCTCGCGGCCCCGGACATGGTCGTCCGCCTCGTGCTCATGGTTCTGCTGCTTGCCGCATCGGCGTTTTTCTCCAGCGCCGAGACGGCGCTTTTCTCCCTGTCCCGCCTCCAGCTGCAGGAGCTCCGGCACGGCGGCCACGGCAGCGCCGATACGATCCATGAGCTTCTCGACCAGCCGCGCCGGCTCATCATTTCCATTCTCTGCGGCAACGAGCTGATCAACGTTGCCGCTACGGCGAACATGGCCTCCATTCTCCTGGCACTGTATCCGCCCGACGTGGTGATCGTGGTGAACTTGCTCATCATGGTGCCGCTGCTGCTGCTCTTCGGCGAAGTCACGCCGAAGACAATCGCCGTGACCAACCCATCGCTGGTGAGCACCCGCATCAGCGCGCGCCCCATGAAGACCTGGGTGCGGCTCGTGGCGCCGCTGCGCTGGCTCGTGCGCCTGCTGTCCGAGCGGATCACCACGCTGCTCGTCGGTGCGGAGCGGGCGCCGGAGAACATCCTGCGGGTCGACGAGTTCCGCACCCTGGTCGAGGAAGTGGTCGAGAGTGGCGAGCTGCACGCCATGGAGCGAGAGCTCATCGACAACATCCTCGCCGCCGGTTCGACGGAAGTCCTCGAAATCATGCGGCCGCGGACGCGGGTGGACTTCGTCGACGGCGACCTTGCGATGGCGGAGATCGTCGAGGAAATGCGTCGGCTGCGGCACCGGCGGCTCCCGGTTTACCGCGGCGCGCACGACAACGTCGTGGGCATGCTCCATGCCGAGGACCTGGCCAACCAGCTGCTCGACGGCGTTGACCCGGCAGAGCTTTCCCTTGCGGACCTGCTGCACCCGGTCGCGGCGGTGCCACCGACGAAGAAGGTCGATGAGCTCTTCGCCTACTTCCTGGCGCAGGAAACCCACGCGGCGGTGGTCGTCGACGAGTTCGGCGGCGTCGAGGGCCTGGTCACCCTGGGCGACGTGATCGACTTCGTCTTTGGTCGCGCACCCCGGCAGGCGGCGGCGGACCAGGCGGTGATCGACACCGGCGATGGCGCCTGGGAGGCGGACGGCGCGCTCAAGCTCGGCAGGTTCTGCAGTCTTGTTCGTATCGAGCTTGCAGAAAAGCGCGTGACCACCGTTGCCGGCCTGCTGCTGAAGCGCCTCGACCGGCGCCCGGAGGTCGGCGACATCGTGCGCGTCGACGGGGTGACCGTGCGCATCATCGCCATGGACGGACTGCGCATCGCCCGGGTCCGCATCGAGCCACCCGGCTACGAGGCGCCGACGGCGGAGCCGGGCAGCGCCGGCGAGGAGGGCGGCGATGACGGGTGAGAGCGCGGCCATCCTCCTGTGCATGGTGATCCTGCTGCTGCTGCAGGGCTTCTTCTCGGGCTCGGAGATCGCCCTGGTCAATGCCGACAAGCTCAAGCTGCGGCACCTCGCCGCCAGCGGGCGCCGCGGCGCGCAGCACGTGCTGCGGATGTTCCAGCACCCGGAAGTGCTGCTAGGCACCACCCTGGTCGGCACCAACGTCTCGCTGGTGGCCTTCACCACGCTGGGTACACTGTTGCTGAGCCGGGTCTTCGGCGGGTTCGCGGAGGTGGCGGCGCTGCTGCTGCTCACGCCGCTGACGCTCATTTTCGGCGAGATCGTGCCCAAGAGCGTCTACCAGCAGAGCGCCGATGCGCTGGCACCGCGCCTTATCTACCCCCTGCGCCTGTTCTCGCTCCTGTTCTACCCGGTGGTGCTGGTTTTCTCGGGCCTCGCGCGCCTTGCCGTGCGGCTCACCGGCGTCACGCCGCCGCGGCAGGGCCTGTTCACCACGCGGGAGCAGGTGCGGCTGATGCTCGAGGGCGCGGAGCAGGCGGCGAACGTCGACGTCTTCGACCGCGACCGGCTGCTGCGGGCGGTGCGCTTCGCCAGCATCACCGCCGGCGAGGTCATGGTGCCCATCGGCGAGGTGATCATGGTCAGCCGCCGCGACACGACCGAGGAAGCCATCGAGATCGCGCGCTGCCACGGTTACTTCCGCCTGCCGGTCTACGTGGACGAACCCGGGCAGATCGCCGGCGCCGTCAGCCTCGACCTGTGGGACCTCATGGACCCGGCGCTGCCGCAGCGGCCCCTCGACGCGCTCTGCAAGCCGGTGCATTACGTGGTCAAGGACCAGCTGGTGGACGAGATCGTCGGCAGCCTGCAGGGCCGCGACGATCACATGGCGATCGTGGTCGACGAGTTCGGGTCGGCCATTGGCATGATCACTCTGGAGGACATCCTGGAGCAGGTGGTCGGCGAGGTGGCGCAGCTCAATCACCGCATCGCCGAGCACCCGGTGACCCGCCGGCCGCGGATCGAGCGGCTGGGCCCGGAGAGCTTCAGCATCGATGGCCGTGCCCTGCTTGCCGACGTCGGCGAGTTGATCGGCATCCCGCTCGAGGAGCCCGGGGTCAACACCATCGGCGGCCTGCTCATCAGCCGCCTGCGGCGCCTGCCCCGCGAGGGGGACAACGCCCTCGTCGCCGGCTACCGCTTTACCGTGACGGCAATGAAGGATCGCGCCGTACGCACGGTGGTGGTGGAGCCGGACTAGGCCTGGGCCGGCAGGTAGGCGACCGCCTTGATCTCGATGAGCAGCTGGGGGTGGGGCAGCTGGTGCACGGCGACGGTGGTACGCGCCGGCCCGGCGTAGTCGAAGAACTCGCTGTAGACTGCGTTGTAGCCACCGAAGTCGTTCATGTTGACCAGGAAGGTCGTGATTTCGACGATGTCATCGAGCTCCGCGTTCACTTCCCGCAGGATGTCGCGGATGTTCTCGATTACGGCGCGGGTCTGCACCCGGATGTCCAGCGCAACGGTGCCCATGGCGTCGACCTCGGCGCCGCCGGCGCCGTAGAGAGGACCGTAGCCGTGGACCTTGGCACCGGAGAAGCTGCCGCCGCGATGCGCCCGAGGGTCACGGTCAGGGTCCAGTCGTGATAGACGTTGTTCGAGGTGATGACCAGCGGGCGCTTCTTGTCGGCGTTGAGAAAGTTCGAGGCGACGATGGTGCCTGTGTCGATGGGAACCTTACCGTAGTCCACGCCCTTGGACTTGATCCCGGCCGCGTTGGTCGCCGAAATGGCCGCTTCCGCCAGCGCCGTGTCGATTGTGATGTCGAAGGGCAGCTCGCCGTATTCGTGCCAGTTCTCGTCGACGTGCACGTCCTTCAGGTGCGGCCGGGCCTGCCACAACTGGTCCAGCACTGCGATCCACTGGGTTGAATAGACGACGATGGTGTCCGGCGCGGCTTCGGCGAGGGCCCGCCCGGCGGCGTCCATGGCGTCTGCGAGAGCGCCCCAGGGCGGGTTGTCGCGCCGTACCTGGGGCAGGGGCGAGCCGGGAACGAGAAAGGCAGCGACTACGGTCATGCGGGTTACTCCGTCAGGCCGCGCGGGCGAGGCCTGCCTTGACCAGGTCCCACTCCATGACCGCGTTGCCGGTGCCGATCACCGTGCCGTAACCGTGCAGTTCACCGGGAATCTCCGGGTAACCCATGGCGAAGAACATCCAGGTGAAGGCGCCGGACTTTCAGGCCGGCAAGCCGTTTGCCGGGGCGGTGCGCCTGGCGCGCGCAGCGATGCCCGCTTCAGGCGCCGGGCTCGGCGGCTGTCCTGACCAGGGCAGCGCGGTCGAGGATGGTTACGCTGCCACGGTCTGGGCGCACCAGGCCCTGCGCGGCGAAGCGCGCGAGCTGGCGGCTGACCACAGCGCGGCCGGAGCCGGTTTCTGCGGCGAGCTGCGCATGGGTGGCATTAACCGTGTCATCGTGCCCGGCCAGCCGCAGGAGGGCGCGCGCGAGGCGGGCGGGAAAGCCGGTCAGGGCGATGTCTTCCACCAGCCGTTCGAAATCCGCAAACCGTCGTGCAACGGCCTCGAAAACCCGGATGCGAAAGCACTCGTCGGCACCCATGGCGCGGTGAAAGTCTGCCGCGGGGATGATCTCGGCGAGAAGATCCGTTTCGGCCACGCCGCGCGCCGAGTAATCCCGCCCCTGCACCAGGCAGGAGTAGGTCTGCAGGCACAGCTCTCCCGGCGTGACCCGGTAGAGGACCACTTCGCGACCATTGGCCGCGGTGAGGGTGACGCGTAGCGATCCCTCCCGGAGCAGCACGAAGCCGCGGCAGGGGTCGCCGGCCCGGAACAGCACCGTGCCCGCGGGAATGTGCCGGGGCGCGGCGCTCACGGCCGCCCCGGCAGGTGTTTACTGCTCTCGCGGTGCCGGGCAGGTGCGGATGCCGACCAGGCTGTACGCGGGGCAGACGCCGACGACCCCGGTGACCAGCGGGACCAGGCCCAGCCAGCCCGCGGGGGTCTGCGGGCCGACAAAGGCGAGGGACAGGATGCCGAGACCGGCGATAACCCGCACGGCGCGATCGATGGTGCCTTCATTGCGTTGCATAGCGTTCTCCTTCCGGTGCTTACCGGTGTTGCCGCAGCATGTGTTGGCGAAGCATGGCGCATGCGGGCGGCATAGGTCGGTGATAAAGTCACCGAGTCCGCGGCGGGTTTATCCGTCGGCATGGTCGGCATCCAGGAAGTCCCTGAGCAGGCGCTGGAACGCTGCGGCGTGCTCGATCTGCGTCCAGTGTCCGCAGCGGCCGAAGACATGCAGCTGTGCGTCGTCAATCCACCGCAGCAGTGTCAGCGAGGTCTCCAGGGGGATAACGCGGTCGTCGCGGCCGTGGATGAGCAGGGTCGGCTGGCGGATACCGCGCACGGCTGCCTCGTCGTGCGCCATGGCGTCGACCCAGCGCTGCCTCGGCGCCGGAAACATGCGGCGGTAGGCATCCTGTACCCCGGGGCGGGTGCTCGCCGCGTGGCGAAGGGCGACCAGCTCATCGGTGATGCGCGACTGGTCGAAGGCGAAGATGCCTATGAGCTCACGCATGCCCTCGAGCGAGGGCGTATAGCCCCAGACGGCGTCCAGCCCGGGCGTCAGCTCGAAGGGTACGCCGACGCTGCCCATGAGCACCAGCCGGCGCACCCGCTCGGGATGCCCGATCGCCATGGCGAGAGCCATGGACCCGCCGAAAGAGTTGCCGACGACGTCGACCCTGTCCAGGCCGAGGGCGTCGAGAAAGCCGACCAGCTGCGCGAGCCAGCCCTCGCGGCTGAAGCGATAATCCGCCGGTACGGCGCTATAACCGAAGCCGGCGAGATCCGGTGCCAGCAGGCGCATTTGTGGAGCCAGCCCCTCGATCACCAGCCGCCAGTTTGCCCAGGCGGAAACGCCCGGCCCGGAACCGTGCAGGAGCAGCACGGGCCGCCCCGTGCCGCGGTCGTGGAAATTGGTTTCGACGTTGCCAGTGGTGATGCGCTGGCCGATCTCCGGATTGTCGGTGGCCACGGGTGGCTCTCCTGTATGCTCAAGCGGCCCCTTTTTAGCACGAGCTCTGCCCGGAACCTAAGCCGCTTGAACCGTCCGGGTCGCTGTGGTCCTATCAATCACTCGCATTGTGCGCGCTGCAGGATAACGAGAGGCTCCCACGATGAGCTCGCCGCCCGCAAAGGACGATGGCCCCTGCCTGCCCGAGATGCAGGATATCTGGAACCTGCTTCGCTTCGAGGCGCAGGAGGGCCGTATCTGGCTCGACGAGGAGCGGGTCGTCCTGCTCCGTTCCAACGAGCTTCGGGGTCTGCGCCGGGAGCTCATCGACGCCCTGGGCATGCAGCGCGCCAAGGGCCTGCTTACGCGCATGGGCTATATCTCCGGGAAAATGGACGCCGAGCGCGCGCGTCGCCTGCGCCCGGATGCCTCTCTCTTCGACGTTTTCTCCGTGGGGCCGCAGTCGCACATGGTCACCGGCCAGGTGAAGGTCATCCCGCAGAAGCTGGACTGGAACGAGCAGGAAAACTACTTTCACGCCATCTTCGACTGGGAAAACTCCTTCGAGGCGGAGATCTTCCTGAGCGAGTTCGGCGCCGGCTTTGAGCCCGTGTGTTGGGCCCAGCTCGGCTATGCCAGCGGCTTCACCACGCAGTTCATGGGGCGGCAGATCTACTTCAAGGAAACCTGCTGCACGGCCTGTGGCCATGAAACCTGCCGCATCGAAGGCCGCCTGGTCGAGGACTGGGAGGATGCCGAGGAGGCCTTCCGGCACTACCAGCCGGACCGGATCGCCGACCAGCTCTTCGAACTGCAGGAGCAAATGGCGGAGCTGCGCTCCCGGGTCGATGCCGAAGAACACTTCGGCCAGCTGATTGGCTCCTCCCCCCGCTTCCTCGAGGTCCGCGACCTGCTGTCGCGGGCGGCCCGGAGCAAGGTCACCGTGCTGCTCCTCGGCGAGACCGGGGTCGGCAAGGACATGTTCGCGCGCGCGCTGCACGAGGCCAGCGACCGGGCCGACAAACCTTTCGTCGCCGTCAACTGTGCTGCCATTCCCCGGGACCTGATCGAGGCAGAGCTTTTCGGTGTCGAGCGCGGCGCCTTCACCGGCGCCGAGAAGACCCGGGCCGGGCGCTTCGAGCGGGCCGATACCGGTACGCTGTTCCTTGACGAGGTGGGCGAGCTGTCGCTGCATGCGCAAGCGGCCCTGCTGCGTGTGCTGCAGGAGGGCGAACTGGAGCGGGTTGGCGGCTCCGAGGTAAAGACGGTGGACGTCCGGCTCATTGCCGCCACCAACGAGGATCTTGACGAGGCCGTGCGCGAGGGGCGCTTCCGCCAGGATCTGCTCTACCGCCTCAATGTCTACTCCACGACCGTGCCGCCGCTGCGCGAGCGCATCGAGGACCTGCCCGATCTCATCAGCCACTTCCTCGACAAGTACGGCACGCTGCACGGCAAGACCGGCCTGTCGGTGACGGACCGCGCCATGACGCTGCTGCGTGAGTACGACTGGCCGGGGAACATCCGCGAGCTGGCCAACGTGATCGAGCGCGGCGTGATTCTTACGGATCCCGGTGGCCAGATCGAGGCGGCCCACCTCTTTCCCGGTTTCCGCGGTCAGCAGGACGAAGAAGGCGACGCGCCGGAGCAGCGCCCCCTGTCCGAGCTCGTGGCCGGAGCCATCGACGCCGGCCACCCCCTCGAAGCGGTGGAGCAGCAGCTCATCGACGCGGCCATGGCACGGTCGGGCAACAAGGTCAGCGGGGCGGCCCGGCTGCTGGGACTGACGCGCGCGCAGCTCGACTACCGGCTGAAAAAACGCCAGGACGCCGAGAATTCATGAAATCATGAACCTCGTGACCTCAAGAATTCACCATTTCATGAAAGTTGCTACCCGCTCCGGCATACCCCCAGCGCAAAAAAATTTATAACTAGCTAAAAAATCTCGATTTTCTGCTTTGTTGGCATGGCCCCTGCACCCTGAGGGATGACAGTGTCATAGCTAACAAAGAGATAACCATGACAGAGTTGAAAGCCGTCGGCCCGGCGCCGACCGCCGATAGCTTCGAGCGCCTCACCCGCTATGTCCGCGTTCGCGGTGAAACGGCGAGCGGCTTCATCGAGTTCGATTTCGCCATCGGCGATCCCTCCCTGTACGTCGAGCTGGTGCTTCCGAAAGGCGCCTTCGACATCTTCTGCGAGCGTAACGGCGTCGTCTTCATGTCCGAGGAGGAGGCTGCGGCCGTGGATGCGGACATGGAGAAATGGCGCTACGGCGATCTTCGCGGGGCCGCTGACGAGTAGCGCAACCGCCCCGGGGCTCAACCCATTCCGTAACGAGCAGGTGTCCCATGACCATTGAAATCAAGACCTCGACGATTCAGCCGATCCGCAACACCTTCGCGCACATCGAGCGCCGCTTCGGCGACAAGCCGGCTTCCCGCTACCAGGAAGCCAGCTACGATCTCGCCCCGACCACCAACTTCCACTACCGGCCGCTCTGGGACCCCGAGCGGGAGCTCAACGATCCCGGCCGCACGGCGATCGACATGGAAGACTGGTACGCCTTCCGCGACCCCCGGCAGTACTACTACGGCAGCTACGTGCAGGCGCGGGCGAAGCTGCAGGAGATCACCGAGAGCAATTACGCTTTCTTCATCCGCCGAGACCTCGCCAGCCGCCTGCCTGGGGCGGCCCGGGAAAAAATCGTTCGCTGCCTGCTGCCCCTGCGCCACCTGGAGATGGGCGCGAACATGAACAACGTCTTCGGCTCTGCCTACGGCATCGGCACGGTGCTGACCCAGGCCTTCCTCTACAACGGCATGGACCGGCTGGGCATCGCGCAGTACCTCTCGCGCATCGGCCTCATCCTGGACGGCAACAGCGGCGACACGCTGAAAGCGGCCAAGACCAGCTGGATGGAAGACCCGCTCTGGCAGGACCTGCGGCGCTATGTCGAGGATGTGCTCGCCCAGAAGGACTGGTTCGAGGTCTTCGTCGCCCAGGACGTCGTTCTCGATACGCTCGTCTACGACATCTTCTACCGCCAGTTCGACGAGACGATGACCGATGCCGGTGCCGGCGACCTCGCGATGCTCATCGAGTTCATGCAGGAGTGGCACAAGGAGACCTCACGCTGGGTGGATACGGTGATCAAGATCGCCGTTGCCGAGTCCGACGCCAACCGCGAGCAGATCGCCGCCTGGGTGAGTGACTGGAAGCAGCAGGCCCTGGCCGCCCTCGGTCCACTGGCGGCGGAGGCCGTAGGCCCCGACGCCATCAACGCAAGTGCGGAAGTCCTCAACAAGCGCCTGGCCAAGGCCGGCCTCTAAGGGAGTAAAGACAATGTCGAAAGTCTACATGGCACTGCAGGACAACGAGGAGGCGCACTATCTCGTGGAGGCGCTGGAAGAGGACAACCCCGACGTCACCGTCGACTACCAACCGGCGATGATCCGCATCGAGAACGAGGACCGGCTCGTGCTCAAGCGGGAAACGGTCGAGGAAAAAATGGGCCGCGACTGGGACCTGCAGTCCCTGCACGTGAACCTGGTCACTATCGGCGGCAACGTCGATGAGACCGACGACGAATTCACCCTGAGCTGGAATTAACAGATAACACGGAGCGACTGACATGGCCGCAAGGAAACTGAACCTCAAGGAGCGCTACAGCCTGCTCACCCGCGATCTCGACTGGGAGTACAGCTACCGCGACAAGAAGGAAATCTTCCCCTATGAAGACTTCGAGGGCATCAAGATTACCGACTGGAGCAAGTGGGAAGATCCTTTCCGCTTGACCATGGATGCCTACTGGAAGTACCAGGCGGAAAAAGAAAAGAAGCTTTACGCCATCTTCGACGCCTTCGCCCAGAACAACGGCCAGCAGAACGTCACCGACGCCCGCTATGTCAACGCCATCAAGGTCTTCCTGACCGGCGTTTCCCCGCTCGAGTACCAGGCCTACTCCGGCTACGCCCATGTAGGCCGCCAGTTCAGTGGCGTCGGCGCGCGTACCGCCTGCCAGATGCAGTCCATCGATGAACTGCGTCACGTGCAGACCCAGGTGCACGCGATGAGCCACTACAACAAGTTCTTCGACGGCTTCCAGGACTTCTCGCACATGCACGACCGCGTCTGGTACCTGTCGGTGCCGAAGTCTTTCTTCGATGACGCGCGCAGCGCCGGGCCCTTCGAGTTCATGGTGGCGATCAGCTTCTCCTTCGAGTACGTGCTGACCAACCTGCTCTTCGTGCCCTTCATGTCCGGTGCCGCCTACAACGGCGACATGGCCACGGTGACCTTCGGCTTCTCCGCGCAGTCCGACGAGGCCCGACACATGACGCTCGGGCTGGAGGTGATCAAGTTCCTCCTCGAGCAGCACCCGGACAACGTGCCCATCGTCCAGCGCTGGATCGACAAGTGGTTCTGGCGCGGCACCCGCCTGCTGGCCATCGTCGCGATGATGATGGACTACATGCTGCCGAACCGCGTCATGTCCTGGAAGGAGGCCTGGGAGGTGTACTTCGAGGAGGCCGGCGGTGCGCTGTTCAAGGACCTGGCCCGCTACGGGATCGAGATGCCGAAGTACGCGGCCACGGCCATCGCCGAGAAGGACCACATCTCGCACCAGGCCTGGAGCATCTTCTATAACTACGGCCACGCTGCCGCCTTCCACACCTGGATGCCCGGCGAGAAGGAAATGGACTGGCTGTCCGAGAAGTACCCGGACACCTTCGACAAGTTCTACCGCCCGCGCTTCGAGCACTGGCGTGAAAAGGAGCAGGCCGGTGAGCGTTTCTACAACCCGACGCTGCCCATGCTCTGCAACACCTGCCAGATTCCCATGGGCTTCACGGAAATGGACGACCCGTCACTTATCGCCTACCGCCAGTCGGTCTACAAGGGCGAGCGCTACAACTTCTGCTCCGATGGCTGCAAGGACATCTTCGACCACGAGCCGGAGAAGTACGTGCAGTCCTGGCTGCCGGTGCACCAAATCTACCAGGGCAACTGCGGCGGCGCGGATATCGAGAAGGTCCTCAGCGAGTACTACCGGATCAACATGGGCAGGGACAACCTCGACTTCCACGGCTCGCCGGACGAAGCGCGCTGGAACGAGTGGCACAACCTGCAGTCCGCCGAAGATCGGCTGAAGAAGGCCGGCTGAGCAGCAAACAAGGAGTAACTGACCATGGCAGTAGCAGCAATCACGCCGGATTACACCGGCGAGCGGCTGGACCGGGTGGAGAATTTCCACGGCAATATCGTCGTCTACATCGGCTGGGACCGGCACCTCATGTTCTGCTCCCCGATCGCCTTTGCGATGCCGCCGGACACGACCTTCGGCAAGCTGCAGGACGAGATGATCGCCGGCGCTTATTCGCAGCACCCGGATTTCGCCAGGATCGACTGGGGGCAGGTGTCCTGGCTCCTCAACGGCGAACCGTTTACGCCGGACCGGGAGGCGACGCTGGAGGCGCAGGGCGTCGATCACAAGTCCATCATCCGCATGCAGACGCCGGGGCTCGAGGGCATCGGCGGGTCCCACAGCTGATGAGAGCGGCAAGCGTGGCAGGAGGGTCGGGCCATGTATGAGGTCACCATTGAACCGACCGGCGACGTGGTCGAGGTCGAGGAGGGTCAGACCCTTCTGGACGCCAGCCTGCGCCAAGGTGTCTGGTTGCCCTTCGCCTGCGGGCATGGCACCTGCGGTACCTGCAAGGTGCAGATTCTCGAGGGCGAGGCCGACCCGGGGGACGCGTCGCCCTTCGCCCTCATGGACGTGGAGCGCGAGGAAGGCAAGGTGCTCGCCTGCTGTGCCCTGCCGCAGAGCGACCTGGTCATCGAGGCGGATATCGATGTCGACCCGGACTTCCTAGGCTACCCGGTGGAGGACTACGAGGCGACCGTGGAGTCCATCACCGATCTCTCGCCGACCATCAAGGGCCTGCGCCTTCGCCTGGACCGGCCCATGGCGTTCCAGGCCGGGCAGTACATCAACCTGCAGCTACCCGGAGTGGATGGCGCGCGGGCGTTTTCCATCGCCAACAAGCCATCGGATAACGAGGTGGTGGAGCTGCACGTCCGTCACGTTCCGGGCGGCGCCGCGACCAGCTACATTCACGAGCAGCTTGCGGAGGGGCAGACCCTGCCACTGTCCGGGCCCTATGGGCAGTTCTTCGTGCGCAAGTCGGCGAGCGAGGACCTGATCTTCATTGCCGGCGGCTCCGGCCTGTCCAGCCCCCAGTCCATGGTTCTCGATCTCCTCGAGCACGGCGACACGCGCAATATTACGCTGTTCCAGGGCGCGCGCAACCTGGCAGAGCTCTACAACCGGGAGCTGTTCGAGGCGCTCGCTGCCGAGCACGACAACTTCACCTACGTGCCGGCGCTCGATGCCCCGGAAGATCCCGATAGCTGGACCGGCTTCATCGGCTATGTCCACGAGGCAGCGAATACGCACTTTGATGGGCAGTTCGGCGGCCACAAGGCCTACCTCTGCGGGCCGCCGCCGATGATCGACGCGGCGATCACCGCCCTCATGCGCGGCCGCCTGTTCGAGCGCGATATCTACATGGAGCGCTTCCTGACGGCCGCCGACGGTGCCGAGGGTGGCACGCGCAGCGCGCTGTTCAAGCGGATCTAGCCCATGGACACGCGCCACAGGATCACGCTCGCGCCCGAGGGCCTGGCGTTTTCCTGCGGGGTTGAGGAGAACCTCCTGCAGGCACTGCAGCGGGTCGGCGTGGCGCCGGCCCTGCTGGCGGCCATACCCGTCGGCTGCCGCGGTGGCGGCTGCGGCGTGTGCCGGATCCGCGTGCGCGCCGGGCAGTTCCGTACCGGGCGCATGAGTCGCAAGCACATCAGCGAGGCGGACGAGGCGGCCGGCACGGTCCTCGCCTGCCGTGTCTTTCCCGAGAGCGACCTGGAGATCGAGGTGGACCTGTCGGCGGCCAACCCGATCACCCGCTCATCCACCATAGCGAAACGACAAGGGGGATAAACCCATGCAGAAAGGCGTCATGCGTCCGGGTCACGTGCAGATCCGCGTCCTGGACATGGAGGCGGCGGTAACTCACTACCGCGACCGGCTCGGTCTCATCCACACCCACACGGACGGCGAAGGCCGCCACTACTTCAAGGGCTGGACGGAAGTCGATGCCTTCTCGGTGGTGCTGCGCGAAGCCGACGAGCCGGGCATGGACTTCATGGGCTTCAAGGTGACGGACGCGGCGACGCTGGCGGCGCGCAAGCAGGACCTCATTGCCCACGGCTGCCAGGTGGAGACGATCCCCGCCGGCGAGCTCGACGGCTGCGGCGAGCGCGTGCGTTTCGACTCGCCGACGGGCCACTGGTTCGAGCTGTTCGCGGAGAAGGAGCAGACCGGCAAGTGGGGCGTGGGCGAACGCAACCCGGACGCCTGGCCGGAAGAC
>NZ_JAVJOA010000006.1:0-15955 GCF_040217025.1 Pseudohaliea sp.
CGAACGCCACCGCCGAACCGCCCCAGACTTCCGCGCATACCCGCGTCAGCGCCGCCGTCAGCGTCGTCTTGCCGTGGTCAACGTGACCGATGGTGCCCACGTTGACGTGGGGCTTCGCGCGCTCAAAAGTTTCCTTTCCCACTTTGAATCACTCCTTAAAGCAATAGCGTCAGAATAGCTGTCAGTAATACCCGTGCCGGGAAGAATGCTTTTCCAGCCCTCAACCCGCCTTGTTCTTCGCGACGATCTCGTCGGCGATGTTGTTCGGCGCCTCGGCGTACTTGGCGAACTCCATCGTGTAGGTGGCGCGGCCCTGGGTGGCGCTGCGCAGGTCCGTCGCGTAGCCGAACATCTCGGCCAGCGGCACCTCGGCGTTCACCACCTTGCCGGCGGGCGTCTCGTCCATGCCGGAGATCAGGCCGCGGCGGCGGTTCAGGTCGCCCACCACGTCACCCATGTTCTCCTCCGGGGTAACCACTTCCACCTTCATGATCGGCTCGAGCAGCGCAGCGCCGCCCTTCTGGGCGAGCTGCTTCGTGGCCATGGAGGCGGCG
This sequence comes from Pseudohaliea sp., assembly GCF_040217025.1. Lineage (GTDB taxonomy): Bacteria > Pseudomonadota > Gammaproteobacteria > Pseudomonadales > Halieaceae > Pseudohaliea. The sequence continues at coordinate 555 of NZ_JAVJOA010000006.1, forward strand.
ATCTTGAACGCCATCTCGTTGGAGTCCACGTCGTGGTAGGAGCCGTCGTACAGCGTCGCCTTCAGGCCCAGGAGCGGGTAGCCGGCGAGTACGCCGTTCTGCATCTGCTCCTCGATACCTTTCTGCACCGCCGGAATGTATTCCTTGGGCACCACACCGCCAACGATCTCGTTCACGAACTCGAGGCCCTCGGCATCAGGATCCTCGCCCGGCTCGAAACGGACCCAGACGTGACCGTACTGGCCGCGGCCGCCGGACTGGCGAACGAACTTGCCCTCTATCTCGGTGGTGTTGCGGATCCTCTCGCGGTAGGCCACCTGCGGCTTGCCGATGTTCGCTTCCACGTTGAACTCGCGGCGCATGCGGTCGACGATGATGTCGAGGTGCAGCTCGCCCATGCCGGAGATAATCGTCTGGCCCGTTTCCTCGTCGGTCTTCACGCGGAAGGACGGATCCTCCTGCGCCAGCTTGCCGAGGGCGATGCCCATCTTCTCCTGGTCGGCCTTGGACTTCGGTTCCACGGCCACGGAGATCACCGGCTCCGGGAACTCCATGCGCTCGAGGATGATCGGGTGATCCTGGGCGCACAGCGTGTCACCGGTGGTGACGTCCTTCAGGCCCACGGCAGCGGCGATATCGCCGGCCAGCACTTCCTTGATTTCCTCGCGCGAGTTGGAGTGCATCTGCACCATGCGGCCGACGCGCTCCTTCTTGCTCTTCACGGAATTGAACACCGCGGTGCCGCTCTCCAGCTTGCCGGAGTAGACCCGGAAGAAGGTCAGCGTACCGACGAAGGGATCCGTGGCAATCTTGAAGGCCAGGGCAGCAAACGGTGCGTCGTCGTCTGCTTCCCGGGTCTCTACGGTTTCGCCGTCATCCAGCGTGCCCTCGATGGCCTTGACCTCGGTCGGCGCCGGCAGGTACTCGACGACCGCGTCGAGCATGGCCTGCACGCCCTTGTTCTTGAAGGCGGAGCCACCGAGCACGGGGACAATCTCGTTGGCGATGGTGCGCGCGCGGATGCCCTGCTTGATCTCTTCCTCGGTGAGTTCGCCTTCCTCGAGGTACTTCTCCATGAGCTCTTCCGTGGCCTCGGCCGCGGCTTCCATCATGTACTCGCGCATCTCGGCGACATCGTCGGCGATCTCAGCGGGAATCTCGCCGTACTCGTAAGTCATGCCCATGTCCTCTTCGTTCCAGAGGATGGCCTTGTTCTTGACGAGGTCAACGACGCCCTTGAACTCGTCCTCGGCACCGATGGTCATCTGCAGCGGCACCGCGTTGGCGCCCAGGCGCTCGCGGAGCTGGTCCACGACCCAGCGGAAGTTGGCGCCGGCGCGGTCCATCTTGTTGACGAAGACCATGCGCGGTACTTCGTACTTGTTGGCCTGCCGCCAGACCGTCTCGGTCTGGGGCTGCACGCCGGAGGAACCACAGAGCACGACCACGGCACCGTCGAGAACCCGCAGGGAACGCTCCACCTCGATGGTGAAGTCAACGTGCCCGGGGGTGTCGATAATGTTGATGCGGTGCTGTTCGAACTGCTGGTCCATGCCCTGCCAGAAGCAGGTCGTTGCGGCGGAAGTAATGGTGATACCCCGCTCCTGCTCCTGCTCCATCCAGTCCATGACAGCCGCGCCGTCGTGCACCTCGCCGATCTTGTGCGAAAGGCCGGTGTAGAACAGCACGCGCTCGGTGGTCGTCGTCTTGCCGGCGTCCACGTGCGCACAGATACCGATGTTGCGGTACCGGGCTATCGGTGTTTTACGAGCCACAATGTAATCCCCATTAACAGGTTGTCGGGCGGTTGCTTCAGAACCGGTAGTGCGAGAACGCCTTGTTCGCCTCGGCCATGCGGTGCACGTCCTCGCGCTTGCGCACGGCGTTGCCCTTGCCCTGGGAGGCGTCGATGATCTCGCCGGCCAGGCGCTGGCGCATGGACTTTTCACCGCGGTTGCGGGCGTGCTCCACCAGCCAGCGCATGGACAGGGCCACGCGACGGGAGGGGCGCACTTCGACCGGTACCTGGTAGGTGGCGCCGCCGACCCGGCGGGACTTCACCTCGACCATGGGCGCGATGTTCTCGAGGGCCTCGTCGAAGACCTCGATCGGGTTCCGGTTCAGGCGTTCGTTGACCAGGTCAAGGGCACCGTAGACGATGCCTTCGGCCACGGACTTCTTGCCGCTGACCATGACGTGGTTCATGAATTTTGCCAGCGTGGCGTTCCCGTATTTGGGATCGGGCAGCACCTCGCGCTTGGCGACGACTCTTCTTCTCGGCATGAGTAGTACCTTCTCTCTTCAGGTTACCCGGACACCGACCTGCCACTTGCGGGGGAGGCAGGGGTCCGGCCTTACTGCAGTGTTGACTGCTATGGTGCCGTCGGGGCGGGCGCTTTCAGCGCGGCCCCGGCAGCGTTACTTCGGACGCTTGGCGCCGTACTTCGAACGGCCCTGGCGGCGATCCGAGACACCGGAGGTATCGAGGCTGCCGCGCACCGTGTGGTAGCGAACGCCCGGCAGGTCCTTGACCCGGCCGCCGCGAATCAGCACCACGCTGTGCTCCTGCAGGTTGTGGCCTTCACCGCCGATGTAGGAGGACACCTCGTACCCGTTGGTGAGACGCACCCGGCAGACCTTGCGCAGGGCGGAGTTCGGCTTCTTCGGCGTCGTGGTGTACACCCGGGTGCACACGCCGCGACGCTGCGGGCAGGCCTGGAGGGCCGGCACGTCGCTCTTCTCGACCTTGCGCTTCCTCGGCTTACGAACCAGCTGGTTGATCGTTGCCATTACTGTCTGTTACTCCAAAAATTGTTACGGGCGCGTGCGCCCCCCGGTCCCGCGAGCCGCCGCAGCGCGGCCGCTTCGACAGGACGAGCGAAGCCACCCCCAAAAGAGGAGGCGGCATTCTATAGACGCCCCCACGGGGCGTCAAGCAGCCCTTGCGGGCGCCGGATCCGGGCGGTACGGCGAGCCTACTCGCCGTGCCCCCCTTCCTGCAGCGCTTCGGAGAGCGCGGCCTCGATGTCCTGGGCGGACACGGAGAACTCCTCGGCTTCCTGGCGCTTGCGCTTGCGGTCCTCGTGGTAGGTCAGGCCCGTCCCCGCGGGGATCAGTCGGCCGACGACCACGTTTTCCTTCAGGCCGCGCAGGTAATCGCGCTTGCCCGTGACAGCCGCTTCCGTGAGGACGCGGGTGGTCTCCTGGAAGGACGCCGCGGAGATGAAGCTCTCCGTGGCCAGGGACGCCTTGGTGATACCCAGCAGCTCGCGCTCACCGGTCGCCGGCACCTTGCCCTCGGCGAGGAGACGCTCGTTCTCCTCGAGGAAGGCGACGTACTCGATCTGCTCACCCTTGATGAACTCCGAGTCCCCGGCGGACGTGATCACGATCTTGCGCAGCATCTGGCGAACGATCACCTCGATGTGCTTGTCGTTGATCTTCACGCCCTGGAGGCGGTAGACCTCCTGGATCTCGTTGACGATGTACTTCGCCAGCGCCTCGATGCCCTGCAGGCGGAGGATGTCGTGGGGGCTGAGCGGCCCCTCGGAAATCACTTCGCCCTTCTGCACGGATTCACCCTCGAAGACCCCGAGGTTGCGCCACTTGGGAATCAGCGCCTCGTAGTGGTCCGACCCATCGGGCAGCGGCTTGCCGTCCGTGGGGGTGATGACCAGCCGGCGCTTGCCCTTGGTCTCCTTGCCGAAGCTCACGGTGCCGGAGATCTCGGCCAGGATGGCCGGTTCCTTCGGCTTGCGCGCCTCGAACAGGTCCGCCACCCGCGGCAGACCACCGGTGATGTCCCGGGTCTTGGAGCCTTCCTGCGGGATACGGGCGATAACGTCACCGACCTCGACGCGGACACCGTCCTCGATGCCCACCAGGGCGCCGGGCGGCAGGAAGTAGTGCGCGGGCACGTTGGTATCCGCCAGGCACAGCTCCTCGCCGTTATCGTCCACCAGGGTGATCGCCGGGCGGATGTCCTTGCCCGCCGCCGGGCGCTCGGAGGCGTCCATGACCTCGATGCTGGACAGGCCCGTGAGCTCGTCCGTCTGGCGCTTGATGGTGATGCCCTCGTCCATGCCGGAGAACTTCACCGTACCGGCCACCTCGGTGATGATCGGGTGGGTGTGCGGGTCCCAGCTGGCAACGACGTCACCGGCGCTGACCGCTGCGTTGTCCGCCACCTTAATGATGGCGCCGTAGGGGAGCTTGTAGCGCTCGCGCTCGCGCCCCATGCGATCGAGGATCGACAGCTCGCCGGAGCGGGAGACGGCAATCAGGTTGTCGTCCTGGCGCTCCACGACCTTCACGTTGTGAAGGCGTACCGTGCCGTCGTTGATGATCTGGATGTTGTCCTGGGCCGTTGCCCGGCTCGCCGCACCACCGATGTGGAAGGTCCGCATGGTGAGCTGCGTACCCGGCTCGCCGATGGACTGCGCTGCGACCACCCCGATCGCCTCGCCGTTGTTGACCTTGTGGCCCCGGGCGAGGTCCCGGCCGTAGCAGGCCGAGCAGATACCGTGGCGCGTCTCGCAGGTGATCGGCGAGCGTACTTCCACCTCGTCGATACCCATTTCCTCGAGGCGGCGGATCCACAGTTCGTCGAGCATGGTGCCGGCGGTGACGGCGATCTCGTCTTCCGTGCCCGGCCGGATCACGTCGCGGGCGACGATACGCCCGAGCACCCGGTCACCGAGGGACTCAATGATGTCGCCGCCGTCGATGACCGGCGTCATGAGCAGGCCGCGGTCCGTGCCGCAGTCCTCTTCCGTGACCACGAGGTCCTGCGCCACATCGACGAGGCGGCGGGTCAGGTAACCGGAGTTGGCGGTCTTCAGGGCGGTATCCGCCAGGCCCTTCCGCGCGCCGTGGGTCGAGATGAAGTACTGCAGTACGTTCAGGCCTTCGCGGAAGTTCGCGGTGATCGGCGTCTCGATGATGGAGCCGTCCGGCTTGGCCATGAGGCCGCGCATGCCCGCCAGCTGGCGGATCTGCGCGGGGGAGCCCCGGGCACCGGAGTCTGCGTAGATGAACACGGAGTTGAAGGACGCCTGGTCCTCCTCTTCACCCTCGCGGTTGACCACGGTCTCCTTGGACAGGCCTTCCATCATGGACTTGGATACCAGGTCGTTCGCCCGGGACCAGATGTCGATGACCTTGTTGTACTTCTCGCCCGCGGTCACGAGACCGGCGGCGAACTGGTCCTCGATCTCCTTCACTTCGGCTTCCGCGCTGTCGATGATGCGCGTCTTCTCTTCCGGGATCTCGAAGTCGTTGACACCGATGGACGCGCCGGAGCGGGTTGAGAAGTCGTAGCCCATGTACATGAGCTGGTCCGCGAAGATCACCGTGGCCTTCAGGCCCACGGCCCGGTAGCACTGGTTGATGATCTGCGAGATCGCCCGCTTGGCCATGGGCTGGTTGACCATGGCGAAGGCGATGCCCTCGGGCACGATCTCCCACAGCAGGGCACGGCCCACGGTGGTGTCGGCCAGGAAGTCGCGGGATTCGCGCTCGCCGTCGTCACCGATCACCATCTCGCTGATGCGCACCTTGACCCGCGCCTGCAGGTGCACCTGGCCGGCGTAGTAGGCGCGGTGCACCTCGGCCACATTGGTAAAGGCCCGGCCCTCGCCCTTCGCGTTGATGCGCTCGCGGGTCATGTAATAGAGACCCAGCACCACGTCCTGGGACGGCACGATGATCGGCTCGCCGTTGGCCGGGGACAGGATGTTGTTCGTGGACATCATCAGCGCCCGCGCCTCGAGCTGTGCCTCGAGGGTCAGGGGCACGTGCACGGCCATCTGGTCGCCGTCGAAGTCGGCGTTGTAGGCGGCACAGACCAGCGGGTGCAGCTGGATGGCCTTGCCCTCGATGAGCACCGGCTCGAAGGCCTGGATGCCAAGGCGGTGCAGCGTCGGGGCGCGGTTCAGGAGCACCGGGTGCTCGCGGATGACTTCCGCGAGGATGTCCCACACTTCCGGCGGCTCGCGCTCGACCATCTTCTTGGCGGCCTTGATGGTGGTCGCAAGACCCCGTGCCTCGAGCTTGCCGAAGATGAAGGGCTTGAACAGCTCGAGCGCCATTTTCTTGGGCAGGCCGCACTGGTGCAGTTTGAGCGTCGGACCGACCACGATCACGGAACGGCCGGAGTAGTCCACACGCTTGCCGAGCAGGTTCTGGCGGAAACGGCCCTGCTTGCCCTTGATCATGTCGGCCAGGGACTTCAGCGGGCGCTTGTTGGAGCCGGTGATGGCGCGGCCGCGGCGGCCGTTGTCCAGCAGCGCGTCGACGGCCTCCTGCAGCATGCGCTTCTCGTTGCGAACGATGATGTCCGGGGCGTTCAGGTCCAGCAGCCGCTTGAGGCGGTTGTTGCGGTTGATCACCCGGCGGTACAGGTCGTTGAGGTCCGAGGTCGCGAAGCGGCCGCCGTCCAGCGGTACCAGCGGACGCAGGTCCGGCGGCAGCACGGGCAGCGCATTGAGGACCATCCACTCGGGCTTGTTGCCGGAGTTGGCGAAGGCCTCGAGCAGCTTCAGACGCTTGGACAGCTTCTTGATCTTCGTCTCGGAGTTCGTCTGCGGGATTTCCTCGCGCAGTTGAGCGATCTCACCGTCGATGTCGATCTGCTTCATGAGATCCTGGACGGCCTCGGCACCCATCTTCGCCGTGAATTCGTCGCCGAACTCCTCCATTGCCTCGTAGTACTGCTCGTCGGTGAGCAGCTGGGCGTGCTCGAGGGTGGTCATGCCCGGGTCCGTCACGATGTAGGACTCGAAGTAGAGTACGCGCTCGATATCGCGCAGGGTCATGTCCAGCAGCAGCCCGATGCGCGAAGGCAGGGACTTCAGGAACCAGATGTGGGCAACCGGGCTGGCGAGCTCGATGTGGCCCATGCGCTCCCGGCGCACCTTGGCCAGGGCGACTTCGACGCCGCACTTCTCGCAGATCACGCCGCGGTGCTTCAGGCGCTTGTACTTGCCGCAGAGGCACTCGTAGTCCTTCACGGGGCCGAAGATCTTGGCGCAGAAAAGGCCATCGCGCTCCGGCTTGAAGGTGCGGTAGTTGATCGTTTCGGGTTTCTTGACTTCGCCGTAGGACCACGAGCGGATCATGTCCGCGGACGCGAGGCCGATGCGGATGGAGTCAAATTCTTCCGTGTGTCCCTGGGACTTGAGCAGATTCAGTAAGTCTTTCAAGGCCTATCCTCCAAGAGGTGTTGCGGGCGGGGAGGCGCGGCTCGCGCCTCCCGCTCCCTGTCCATTCGCGGTCTAGTCGTTCTCCAGCTCGATATCGATACCGAGGGAGCGAATTTCCTTGACCAGCACGTTGAAGGACTCGGGCATGCCCGGCTCCATGCGATGGTCCCCATCGACGATGTTCTTGTACATCTTGGTGCGCCCCGCGACGTCGTCGGACTTCACGGTGAGCATCTCCTGCAGCGTGTAGGCGGCGCCGTAGGCCTCGAGGGCCCAGACCTCCATCTCGCCGAAGCGCTGGCCGCCGAACTGCGCCTTGCCGCCCAGCGGCTGCTGGGTGACGAGGCTGTAGGAGCCCGTGGACCGCGCGTGCATCTTGTCGTCCACGAGGTGGTTCAGCTTCAGCATGTACATGTAGCCGACCGTCACCGGGCGGTCGAAGGCATCGCCGCTGCGCCCGTCGTAGAGCGTAAACTGGCCGCTCTCCGGCATGTCCGCGAGCTCGAGAAGAGCCTTGATGGACTCCTCCTGGGCGCCGTCGAACACCGGCGTTGCCATCGGCACGCCGCCGGAGAGGTTCTTAGCCAGGGCGAAAACCTCGTCGTCGGTGAGCTCGTCGAAGTTCTCCGGGCGGCCCGCGCCGTTGTTGTAGATCGAGTCGAGGAACTTGCGGATCTCCGCCGCCTTGCGCTGCTCCTGGACCATCAGGTTGATCTTGTCACCGAGGCCCTTGGCCGCCATGCCCAGGTGCGTCTCGAGGATCTGGCCCACGTTCATGCGCGACGGCACGCCGAGCGGGTTGAGGACGATATCCACAGGCTCGCCGTTCTCGTCGAAGGGCATGTCCTCCACGGGCATGATGACCGAGATGACGCCCTTGTTGCCGTGCCGGCCGGCCATCTTGTCGCCCGGCTGGATGCGGCGCTTGACCGCCAGGTAGACCTTGACGATCTTGAGCACGCCGGGGGCGAGATCGTCGCCACTCTGCAGCTTGCGCTTCTTGTCCTCGAAGCGCTCCTCGAGGAGCTTGTTCTGCTCCTCGAGCTGCCGCGCCGCGGAAGCTAGGGCGTCGTTCAGGTCGCTTTCGGAAAGCTTCAGCTTGAGCATCTGCTCGCGGTCCAGCTCCTCCAGGACCTTCTCCGAGAGCGTCGTGCCCTTGGCGAGGTTGCCGCCGCTGACCGTCTTCTTGCCCTTGAGCAGGTTCGCGAGGCGCGCAAAGGTCGCCTCCTCGAAGATGCGGTACTCCTCCTTCAGGTCCTTGCGGAACTCGTCGAGCTGCATCTTCTCGATCTGCTGGGCGCGGGCGTCCTTCTCGAGGCCGTCGCGGGTGAAGACCTGCACGTCGATGACCGTGCCCTTGGTGCTGGACGGCACGCGCAGGGACGTATCCTTCACGTCCGAGGCCTTCTCGCCGAAGATCGCGCGCAGCAGCTTCTCCTCCGGCGTGAGCTGGGTCTCACCTTTCGGCGTGACCTTGCCCACGAGGATGTCGCCGGCGTCCACCTCGGCACCGATGTAGACGATGCCGGACTCGTCCAGCTTGGCCAGGGCGCTTTCACCGACATTGGGGATGTCGGAGGAGATCTCCTCCGGCCCGAGCTTCGTGTCGCGGGCGATACAGGTGAGCTCCTGGATGTGGATGGTCGTGAAGCGGTCTTCCTTCACCACCCGCTCGGAGACCAGGATCGAGTCCTCGAAGTTGTAGCCGTTCCAGGGCATGAAGGCGATACGCATGTTCTGCCCCAGCGCCAGCTCGCCCATATCGATGGACGGGCCGTCGGCCAGGATGTCGCCGCGCTCCACCCGGTCACCGCGGCTGACGATCGGCCGCTGGTTGATGCAGGTGTTCTGGTTCGAGCGCGTGTACTTGGTCAGGTTGTAGATGTCGACGGGCGCCTCGTCGGGGCCCACGGTCGCGTCGTCCACCCGCACCACGATGCGGCTGGCGTCGACGGAGTCGATGACACCGTTGCGGCGCGCGACCACGCAGACACCCGAGTCGCCGGCCACGAAACGCTCCATGCCGGTACCCACCAGCGGCTTCTCGCTGCGCAGCGTCGGCACCGCCTGGCGCTGCATGTTCGAGCCCATGAGGGCGCGGTTGGCGTCGTCGTGCTCGAGGAACGGGATCAGGGCCGCGGCCACGGACACCACCTGCTGCGGCGACACGTCCATGTAATCGACACGCTCCGGCGGCATGAGGTTGAACTCGTTCATGTGCCGCACAGTGATCAGGTCATCGACGAAGCGGTTGTTCTTGTCGAGGCTGGCCGAGGCCTGGGCGATCACGTGCTCGGCCTCGTTGATGGCCGACAGGTACTCGATCTCGTCGGTCACCTGGCCGTCCACCACCCGGCGATAGGGACTCTCGAGGAAGCCGTACTCGTTGGTGCGGGCGTAGACCGCCAGCGAGTTGATCAGGCCGATGTTCGGGCCCTCCGGCGTCTCGATCGGGCAGACGCGGCCATAGTGGGTCGGGTGCACGTCCCGCACCTCGAAACCGGCGCGTTCGCGGGTCAGGCCGCCCGGGCCGAGGGCCGAGACGCGGCGCTTGTGGGTCACCTCCGAGAGCGGGTTGTTCTGGTCCATGAACTGGGACAACTGGCTGGAGCCGAAGAACTCCTTCACCGCCGCCGACACCGGCTTGGCGTTGATGAGGTCCTGCGGCATGAGCCCCTCGCTCTCGGCCATGGACAGGCGTTCCTTCACGGCACGCTCGACGCGCACCAGGCCCACGCGGAACTGGTTCTCGGCCATCTCGCCGACGCTGCGGATGCGGCGGTTGCCGAGGTGGTCGATGTCGTCGACCATGCCCTTGCCGTTACGGATGCCGATCAGCGCCTTGAGCACCTCGACGATGTCCTCGCGGGAGAGAATACCGCTGCCGGTAATCTCATCGCGGCCGAGGCGGCGGTTGAACTTCATACGGCCGACCGCCGAGAGGTCGTAGCGGTCCGCCGAGAAGAACAGGTTCTGGAACAGGTTCTCGGCAGACTCCTTGGTCGGCGGCTCGCCCGGGCGCATCATCCGGTAGATTTCCACCAGCGCCTCGAGCTCCGTGCGCGTCGGGTCCTGGCGCAGGGTCTCGGAGATGAACGGGCCGCAGTCGAGCTCGTTCGTGTAAAGCGTATCGATCTGGTTGACACCGGCGGCCTCGAGCTTCGCCAGCACCTCCTCGGAGATCTCGGTGTTGCACTCTACGAGCACTTCGCCGGTCTTCTCGTCGACGATGTTCTTCGCCAGCGCGCGGCCGAAGAGGTATTCCCGGGGGATCTCCAGCTCGCTCATGTTGGCCTTTTCCAGCTCCCGGATGTGGCGCTGGGTAATGCGGCGGCCCTGTTCGACGACGACCTTGCGGCCGATCTTGATGTCGAAGGATGCAACGTCACCGCGCAGGCGCTCGGGGATCAGCGCCATGCGGTAGACACCCTCGTCGTCGACCGTGAAGGTATTCGCGTCGAAGAACATGTCGAGGATTTCCTCGGACTCGTAGCCGAGGGCGCGCAGCAGGATGGTCGCCGGCAGCTTGCGGCGGCGATCGATGCGCGCGTAGACGAGGTCCTTCGGATCGAACTCGAAGTCCAGCCAGGAGCCGCGGTAGGGGATGATCCGCGCGGAATAGAGGAGCTTGCCCGAGGAGTGGGTCTTGCCCTTGTCGTGATCGAAGAACACACCCGGGGAGCGGTGCAGCTGGGAAACGATCACGCGCTCGGTACCGTTGATGACGAAGGTACCGTTCTCGGTCATCAGGGGGATTTCCCCCATGTAGACTTCCTGCTCCTTGATGTCCTTGATTGTCTTGTTGGCGCTTTCCTTGTCATAGATGATCAGGCGCACCTTGACCCGCAGGGCACAGGAGTAGGTGACACCGCGGAGCTGGCACTCCGCGACGTCGAAGACCGGCGTGCCCAGGCGATAATCCACGTACTCCAGCGCGGCGTTGCCGCTGTAGGACACGATGGGGAAGACGCTCTTGAAGGCGGCGTGCAGGCCATAGTCATCGCGCTCGTCAGCGGGAATGCCCTGCTGGGTGAACTTGCGATAGGAATCGAGTTGAATCGCGAGCAGGAACGGCACGTCCATGACCTTGGGCAGGCTCCCAAAGTGCTTGCGAATGCGTTTCTTCTCAGTGTATGAGTAGGCCATCAGTACTCCCCAGCATTGTATGCCCCGGACGCATCTGCCGTCCGCCAGCCCGGAGTCGGGCTAAATCATCAAGCTCTCAGCGAGCTCGCAACGGGCGGCAGCGCCGCCCCTGAATCCGTCCCGCAGAAGCGGGAAAAGGCCGGCGGGCACAGCGCCCACCAGCCTTTCGAGTGTCCGGCGGAGCCGGACAAACACCAGCCTTACTTGAGCTCGACAGTGCCGCCGGCTTCTTCAAGCTGCTTCTTGATGTCTTCGGCTTCTTCCTTGGAAGCGCCTTCCTTGACCGCAGACGGCGCGCCGTCGACGAGGCCCTTGGCTTCCTTAAGGCCGAGGCCCGTTACAGCGCGGACAACCTTGATCACGTTGACCTTCTTCTCGCCGGCAGACGTCAGCATGACATCGAACTCGGTCTGCTCTTCTGCGGCGGCGCCACCGGCGTCACCACCGGCTGCAGCCGGCGCTGCGGCAACTGCCGCTGCGGCGGTCACGCCGAACTTCTCTTCCATGGCGTCGATGAGCTCGACTACTTCCATCACGCTCATGGCGGCGATGGCTTCCAGAATGTCGTCTTTGGACATACCCATTGTGCTTACTCCTGTGTACGGTAACTTTGAGATTCCGGCTTAGGCCGCGGCCTGCTCTTTCTGCTCGCGGACTGCAGCCAGTGTGCGCACCAGTTTTCCAGGTACTTCGTTCATGGTCCGTGCCAGCTTCGTTACCGGCGCCTTCATCACGCTCATGAGCATGGCGAGGGCTTCCTCGCGGGTCGGTAGCTTGGCCAGTACGTCCAGTTGGTCAGCACCCAGCATCTGGCCACTCACCGCCAACACCTTCACCTCGAACTTGTCGTTCGTCTTGGCGAAATCCTTGAACAGGCGCGCTGCGGCACCCGGGTCTTCCATGGAAAACCCGAACAGGGACGGGCCTACCAGCGCGTCGGTGACGCACTCGTATTCCGTGCCCTCGAAGGCGCGCTTGGCCAGGGTGTTCCGCACGACGCGGAGGGTCACCTTGTTCTCGCGCGCTTCCTTACGCAGGGCCGTCATCCCGTCGACAGACACGCCGCGCGCATCTGCAATGACGAGGGACAGGGCGTTGGTGGCGGTCTCATTGACTTCGGCGACGATCGCCTTCTTGTCTTCGAGTGCAATTGCCACTGGTCTTTACTCCTGGTTTGCTTGCTAAGGCCACCGCCATCCTCTGCGGTGGCCACGTTCGCGGTGAACGGATCCACCATCTGCGTAGGCCGGGCCGGGCCCGTTTAGGCCGCGCGCGCGCGCGCCGCACCTACGGTCTTTGATGGCCTTCAGTTCATGGCGAGGGACGCATCCCGGGCGCATTGTCCAAAGACCTCAAAGCAGGCCGGCGCGACACTCACTCAGGTTCCGTGGGTGCCCTGCCGGCCGTCAGCGCCGCCTTCCGTGGCGGCGCCCGTTACCGGGGCGCTTTCGCGCCCGCGGTCAACAGATCGGTTACAGCTCGCTTACGCTTCAATCGACGCCTGGTCGATGGTCACACCCGGGCCCATGGTCGTGGACAGGGTGACCTTCTTCATGTAGATGCCCTTGGCAGCCGACGGCTTGGCCTTCTTCAGGTCCGCCAGGACGGCTTCCAGGTTGCCCTTGATTGCATCCAGCTCGAAGCTGATCTTGCCGATGCCGCCGTGGATGATGCCGTTCTTGTCCGTGCGGAAACGCATTTGGCCGGACTTGGCATTCTTCACGGCCGTCTCGACGTCCGGCGTGACAGTGCCGGTCTTCGGGTTCGGCATCAGGCCGCGGGGGCCGAGGAGCTGGCCCAGCTGGCCGACGACGCGCATGGCATCCGGGGAGGCCACGACAACGTCGAAGTCCATCATGCCGCCCTTGATCTCTTCAGCCAGCTCCTCCATGCCGACGAAGTCGGCACCGGCAGCCTTGGCCTTGTCGGCGTTCTCACCCTGGGTGAACACGGCGACGCGGACATCGGAGCCCGTGCCGTGCGGCAGCGTCGTGGCGCCGCGGACCGCCTGGTCCGATTTGCGGGCGTCCACGCCGAGCTTGACCGCAACTTCCACGGTCTCGTTGAACTTTGCCGTCGACAGCTCCTTGAGCAGGGCTACCGCCTCCTCGAGCGGATAGGCCCGGTTGCGGTCGACTTTTTCACGGTAGGCGCGCAGGCGCTTGGAAAGCTTGGCCATCTCAGTTCACCCCCTCGACGTCGAGACCCGCGGAACGGGCGCTACCGGCGATCGTGCGCACCGCCGCATCCATGTCGGCTGCCGTGAGGTCAGGCCACTTCTGCTCGGCGACCTCCTCGAGCTGGGCGCGGGTGACCTTGCCGACCTTCTTCGTGTTCGGCTCACCGGAACCCTTGCTGATGCCCGCGACCTTGCGCAGGAGTACCGCCGCCGGCGGCGTCTTCCTGATGAAGGTGAAGGAGCGATCGTTGTAAACCGTGATCACCACGGGGATCGGCAGACCGGGCTCGGTGCCCTGGGTCTCGGCGTTGAACGCCTTGCAGAACTCCATGATGTTGACGCCGTGCTGGCCCAGCGCCGGGCCCACCGGCGGGCTCGGGTTGGCCTGACCGGCCGGCACCTGCAGCTTGATGTAAGCTTCGACTTTCTTTGCCATTGTTTACCTTCTCCCGGGTACAAGCGCCGCCGCGGGCCCTGCGGGCCTGGCTGGCTCCCCATTGGGACGGCCAGGGCCGTCCGTTCCACAAGCGGCGGGGTCGGCCCCGCCGCGCCTGCTCAGGCCTTTTCGACCTGGCTGAATTCCAGTTCCACCGGGGTGGAACGACCGAAGATCAACACCGCCACATTGAGGCGGTTCTTCTCGTAGTTGACCTCTTCGACGACACCGTTGAAGTCGTTGAAGGGGCCGTCGATCACGCGGACCATCTCGCCCGGCTCGAAGAGCGTCTTCGGCCTCGGCGCTTCCGTGCCTTCCTCGATACGGTTGAGGATGGCGTTGGCCTCGGCCTCGCTGATCGGCGCCGGCGCGTCGGCCTTGCCGCCGATGAAGCCGAGCACCCGCGGCGTTTCCTTCACCAGGTGCCAGGTATCGTCGTCGAGTTCCATCTGCACCAGCACGTAGCCGGGGAAGAACTTCCGCTCGCTGCGCCGCTTCTGGCCGCCGCGCATCTCCACGACTTCCTCCGTCGGCACCAGCACCTCACCGAAGCGATCCTGCATCCCGTGCAGCTCGATCCGCTCCTTGAGGCTTGCGGCCACCTTTTTCTCGTAACCGGAGTAGGCGTGTACGACGTACCAGCGCATTGCCATCGGCAGCTTCTCTCCTAACCTATAACCAGTGACACGAGCCAACCCAGGAAGGAGTCGAGCCCCCAGAGGATCAGCGCCACCACGAGCACGAACGCCACCACGATCAGCGTGGTCTGCACTGTCTCCTGGCGGGTCGGCCAGACCACCTTGCGGATCTCCGTGCGCGAGCCCTTCACCAGGGACCAGAACGCCGCCCCCTTGGCCGTCTGCAGGGCCACGAAACCGGCCATGGCGGCCAGCACGAGAATGCCGAGCACGCGGTAGAGCAACGACTCGTTGGCGAAGTAGCTGTTGCCCACCACGGCGACCGCGACCAGCGCAAAGACGACGATCCACTTCAGGGCGTCAAAACGACTGGCTGGCGTTTCCACACTCATTCACACTTCCTTTCCGATCCGCTCGCGTCCGGATCACACCTGCCACTAGTGGCAGGCCAGGAGGGACTCGAACCCCCAACCTGCGGTTTTGGAGACCGCTGCTCTGCCAATTGAGCTACTGGCCTGTAACACGTTTCGTCAAACGACTTTTACAGACAACGAAGCCGAACCCCTCTCAAGGTGGTTCGGCTCGCCGTCCTGCGGCGGCCGTGGCCGCCGCGGGTCTGCCTGCTTACTCGAGGCGACGTATCGAACGCTTTATTCGATGATCTTCGAGACGACGCCCGCACCCACCGTGCGGCCGCCTTCGCGGACCGCAAAGCGCAGGCCCTCTTCCATCGCGATCGGCGCAATCAGCGTCACCGACATCTGGATGTTGTCGCCCGGCATCACCATCTCGACGCCTTC
>NZ_JAVJOA010000007.1:0-163016 GCF_040217025.1 Pseudohaliea sp.
CGAACGCCACCGCCGAACCGCCCCAGACTTCCGCGCATACCCGCGTCAGCGCCGCCGTCAGCGTCGTCTTGCCGTGGTCAACGTGACCGATGGTGCCCACGTTGACGTGGGGCTTCGCGCGCTCAAAAGTTTCCTTTCCCATTCCAACAGTCTCCTTTCCACGGCGGCAGGCGCCACGATCTGTACGTCAATCCCGGCGGGTCGCCGGCGACCGGCTACCGCTGCATAAAAAAAGAGCAGGGAATGGAGCTCATAACCGGACTTGAACCGGTGACCTCTTCCTTACCAAGGAAGTGCTCTACCGACTGAGCTATATGAGCCTTACCCTTGCCCTTCTGGAGCGGGTAGCGGGAATCGAACCCGCATCATCAGCTTGGAAGGCTGAGGTTCTACCATTGAACTATACCCGCCCGTTAAACCGTCGCCTCGCAACCCAAGCTGCAAACCAGCCGCCCCGGTACCGCGCAAGCCGCTGATCTTCAAACATTTTCTGGTGGAAGGGGGTGGATGACTCGGACCTTCGGCCCGCTCCCGCCGGGTCACCGCCTGCGGCGGCGCTGCTCGGCGCCCTGCGCCTCGCTCGAACCGGTCCGAATCCACCGTTCCACACCTTCCCGTCAACGACTCTCGAGTGGCGACAAGCCGTTGATAACACTGTCCATATGGTGGAGGGGGGTGGATTCGAACCACCGAAGCTTTCGCGTCAGATTTACAGTCTGATCCCTTTGGCCACTCGGGAACCCCTCCGGAAGGCGGCACATTGTCCAGAGGGTGCATGGCCTTGTCAACCGCTTTTGACGGTCAATGAGGCGCCGCGGGCGTCCCAGCTGCTGTAGAGCCGCGAAACCCGCCGGGACGTGGAGCTGGCGAGAGGAATCGAACCCCCGACCGGCTGATTACAAATCAGCTGCTCTACCTACTGAGCTACGCCAGCCAAGTGAGAGCGCGATAGTAGGCGGAAAGCGGCTCGTCATGCAATCCGAGCCGCGAGAGCCAGGCCCTCGAACACCAGGTCCTGCCGGTACTCGGCGCGGGTCCCGGGCGTCAGCGCGAGAAGCGCCTCGCCCCCGCCGCCGCTCGCGATGACGATCGGCGTCTCGCCGCCGGCAGCCGCTTCGGCCAGCGCCAGCTGAAGCGCACCCGCCTGGGCCAGCGCGATCCCGCGGTGCACACAGTCGGCGGTGGAGCATCCGGGGGCAAGCGAGTCGGCCGCGCCCGCTTCGAAGCGCACGCGATCGGTATCTGCAAGGAGCGCTCTTGCCATGAGCGCCGCGCCGGGAATGATGTAGCCGCCCTCATGGCGGCCGTCAGCGGCGACAAGGTCGATGGTCAGCGCCGAGCCCGCGTCGACGACACAGAGCCGCTCGCGGCACCGGGCCCGGGCCGCGGCCATGGCCAGCCAGCGGTCGACACCCATGCGCTGGGGGTCCGCATAACTGTTGACGAGGTCGCCGCTACGCGCGGTGGCGCGGGCAAACCAGGGCTCGACAGCGAAGCGGTCACGGACGCGCCCGGCGAGCGCGGCTTCCGTCACCTCGCTGGCCACGCTGGCGACCTGCACGCCGACAACGGTTGCTGGCTGCGCCAGCCAGGCCTCGTCCGTCGGCGCGCAGGCGCCGCGGCCCAGCACCGCTTCAGCACCCGAACCCGCGTCGCCCCCGATGAGGCGCCACTTCAGGCGGCTGTTGCCGAGGTCCAGTTGCAGGATGGCGTGCCCGCTCATTACCGCCGCCTCAGGGACACCTCGCCCCCGTGGATCGGGCGCAGGCCGGTGGTGGTCTCGAGGCGCAGGGCGCCGCGCTCGTCCACGCCGCGGGCAACACCCGCGAGCCGGGTCTCACCGGAGAGCACCTGCACCGGCGCACCGGCAAAGGCGTCCAGCGCTTCCCAGCGTGTCCGCCAGGGCTCGAAGCCCTGGCTGCCGAAGGCACCGAGCAGGGGCAGCACGCGCCCCAGCACCGCCGCCAGCAGCAGGCTGCGCGAGGGCGGCACACCCCCTGAGAGCGTTGCGAGATCCGTCCACGGCTGGTCGATGGTGCTTGCTGCGCCCTCGGGCATGCGCACGTTGAGACCCATACCTACCACCGCCCGGCAGGGGCCGTCGGCGTCACCGCTCATTTCGATGAGCACGCCCCCGAGCTTGGCGTCACCGGCCAGGAGATCGTTCGGCCACTTCAGGGCGACCCCGCCGAGGCCGAGATCCGCCAGCGCCTCGGCGAGGGCGACCCCCACGGCAAGGCTCAGGCCCTCGAGCGCCGCAGCGCCCTGCGCGAAAGTCCAGCCAACGGAAACATAGAGATTGCGGGCGAAGGGGCTCGCCCAGCTGCGGCCCCGCCGGCCCCGTCCGGCGAGCTGGCGCTCTGCCGCGCAGACCCGGGCGAGCCCCGCAGGGTCCGGCGCCTCGCGCAGCAGCGCGGCGTTAGTGGAATCCACGCTGTCGACGATCGAAAGCGCCGCCAGCAGCGATCGGGCTTCGGCGGGCAGGGCCGCGCGCACGGTGGTCTCGTCGAGCAGGTCGAGCCCTCCCGGGATGCGGTAGCCGCGGCCGCGCACGGACTCAAGCGTGATACCCAAGGCCTCGAGGTGGGCGAGCTGCTTCCACACCGCAGTGCGGCTGACGCCGAGCTCCCCGGCGAGCACCTCGCCGGAGTGGAACTCACCGTCCGCGAGCCGCCTGATCAGGTCTGCCTGGGCCATGGAATCGCGCCTTGCCTTGGAGCGCGCATCGTACCGCAAGGGGCCCTGGCCTGTATCCGCGCGCGCCGCTTGCTTTACGTTAACGTAAACGTGATCTAGACTCCCGCGTAACGATCTGGCGCAGGCAGGGCCATGAGCGAAGGCAGCTACAGCATCTCGGAGTTGGCCCGGGAATTCGGCATCACCACCCGGACTATCCGCTTCTACGAGGAAAAGGGCTATGTCCACCCGCGCCGGCAGGGCGGCCAGCGCCGCTATACCCCCGCGGACCGGGTGCGCATCAAGCTGATCCTCCGCGGCAAGCGCATCGGCCTGTCGCTCGCCGAGAGTGTCGAGATCATCGACATGTACGAGCCGGGCGCGAGCAACGCCGCGCAGCTCGCCTCCCTGATCGAACGCATCGCAGAGCGGCGGGCTCGGCTTCTCCGCCAGCGCGCGGACCTCGACGCCATGCTCGAAAGCCTCGACGAGGTCGAAGGCCTCTGCCGCGACGCCCTCGAAGACCGCCGCGCCGAGGACAGTGCGCGCGCCGCCGCTACCGCCAGCCCCGCAAGGAGACATGCATGAACACCGGTTACCCCACCCTGAACTTCGGCCTGGGCGAAGAGATCGACATGCTGCGGCAGTCGGTCTACCAGTTCTGCCGGAAGGAAATCGCTCCGCGGGCCGCGCAGATCGACCGCGACAACGAGTTCCCGGGGGACCTTTGGCCGAAGTTCGGCGAGCTGGGCCTGCTGGGCATCACCGTGGACGAGGCCTACGGGGGCAGCGGCATGGGCTACCTCGCGCACAGCGTCGTCATGGAAGAGATCAGCCGCGCCTCCGGCTCCGTGGGCCTGTCCTATGGCGCCATGTCCAACCTCTGCCTGAACCAGATCCAGAAGAACGGCAGCGAGGCACAGAAGGCGAAGTACCTGCCGAAACTCTGCACCGGTGAGCACGTGGGAGCCCTGGCCATGTCCGAGCCCAATGCCGGCTCGGACGTCGTCTCCATGAAGCTGGCCGCCCGCCGCGACGGCGACGAGTACGTCCTCAACGGCAACAAGATGTGGATCACCAACGGGCCGGATGCCGATGTCTACGTCATCTATGCAAAGACCGACCCGGCCGCCGGCGCCCGCGGCATCACCGCCTTCATCGTCGAGCGCGACTTCCCCGGCTTTTCCCGCTCGCCGAAGCTCGACAAGCTGGGCATGCGCGGCTCCAACACCTGCGAACTGGTCTTCGAGGACTGCCGCGTACCGGCGGAGAACGTCATGCGCGGCGAGGGCGAGGGAGTGAAGATTCTCATGTCGGGCCTCGACTACGAGCGTACCGTGCTCTCCGGCGGTCCCGTGGGCATCATGCAGGCCTGTATCGACGAGGTGCTGCCCTACCTGCACACCCGCGAGCAGTTCGGCCAGCCCATCGGCACCTTCCAGCTCATGCAGGGCAAGCTCGCCGACATGTACGCGGACCTCAACGCCTGCCGCGCCTACCTCTACGCCGTGGCCGCTGCCTGCGACCGCGGCGAAGAGACCCGCCAGGACTGCGCCGCGGTGATCCTCTACACCGCCGAAAAGGCCACACAGCTCGCTCTCGAGGCGATCCAGGCTCTGGGCGGCTTCGGCTACACCAACGAGTCGAACGCCGGGCGCCTGCTGCGCGACGCCAAGCTCTACGAGATCGGCGCCGGCACCTCGGAGATCCGCCGCATGCTCATCGGCCGCGAACTGTTCAACGCCTCCGCCTGAGGACGACACCATGCCGAAGCTCACCAGCCAGGCCGACCTCAACAGCCCCCAGGCCGAGGCCAACGCCGAGGCCCTGCGCGCCCAGGTGGAAGACCTGCGCACCCTGGTCGCCCGCCTCGCCGAAGGTGGCGGCGAGCGCGCCCGGGCGCGCCACGTGGAGCGCGGCAAGCTGCTGCCGCGGCAGCGCCTCGAAGCCCTCCTCGACCCCGGCACGCCGTTCCTCGAGCTGTCCCAGCTCGCTGCGTACGAGGTCTACGAAGACGACGTGCCCGGCGCGGGTCTCATCACCGGCATCGGCCGGGTCGAGGGCGTCGAGTGCATGATCTTCGTCAACGACGCCACG
The DNA here is from genome assembly GCF_040217025.1 of Pseudohaliea sp. Lineage (GTDB taxonomy): Bacteria > Pseudomonadota > Gammaproteobacteria > Pseudomonadales > Halieaceae > Pseudohaliea. The sequence continues at coordinate 4,774 of NZ_JAVJOA010000007.1, forward strand.
GTGAAGGGCGGTACCTACTACCCGCTCACCGTGAAGAAGCAGGACCGGGCCCAGCGCATCGCCGCCGAGAACCGCCTCCCCTGCCTGTATCTCGTCGACTCCGGCGGCGCCTTCCTGCCCCTGCAGGACCAGGTCTTCCCGGACCGGGAGCACTTCGGCCGCGCCTTCTACAACCAGGCCCGCATGTCCGCCGCCGGCATCCCGCAGATCGCCGCCGTGCTCGGCTCCTGCACCGCCGGCGGCGCCTACCTGCCGGCCATGGCCGACGAGTCCATCATCGTCCGCGAGCAGGGCACGATCTTCCTCGGCGGCCCGCCGCTGGTTAAGGCCGCCACCGGCGAGGTCGTGGACGCGGAAACCCTCGGCGGCGCGGACGTGCACTGCCGCGAGTCGGGCGTCACGGACCACTACGCCAACAACGATGCCCACGCCGTCGAGCTGGTGCGCCGCGCCGTCGCCCGCCTCAATTGGCGCAAGCAGGTCACCCTGGATGTCGCCGAGCCCGTCGACCCGGCCTACCCCGCCGACGACCTGTACCGCCTCATCCCCGCGGACACGCGCCGTCCCTTCGACGTCCGCGAGGTCATCGCCCGCGTGGTCGACGGCTCGGATTTCGACGAGTTCAAGGCGCTCTACGGCGACACCCTGGTCTGCGGCTTCGCCCGCCTGCACGGCTACCCGGTGGGCATCGTGGCCAACAACGGCATCCTTTTCTCGGAGTCCGCCGTGAAGGGCGCGCACTTCGTCGAGCTCTGCACCCAGCGCAAAATCCCGCTGGTGTTCCTGCAGAACATCACCGGCTTCATGGTCGGGCGCCAGTACGAGGCCGGCGGCATCGCCCGCCACGGCGCGAAGATGGTCCACGCAGTGGCCTGCGCCGACGTCCCCAAGTTCACGGTGGTCATCGGCGGCTCTTTCGGCGCCGGCAACTATGCAATGTGCGGCCGCGCCTACGATCCTCGCTTCCTTTTCCTCTGGCCCAACGCCCGCATCTCGGTGATGGGCGGCGAGCAGGCCGCCGGCGTCCTCGCCACGGTGAAGCAGGACCAGCTCGCCCGCGAGGGTAAGTCCATGTCACCGGAGGAAGAGCAGGCCTTCAAGCAGCCGATCCTCGACCGCTACGAGGCCCAGGGCCACCCCTACTACGCCTCCGCCCGTCTCTGGGACGACGGCGTCATCGACCCCGCGGACACCCGCACGGTCCTGGCCCTCGCCCTCTCCGCCAGCCTCAACGCCCCGATACCGGAGTCGCGGTTCGGGGTGTTTCGGATGTGACGCTATGCAATTGGCTGAAGGTTCCGATTTCTCTTCTGTGAACCGGCATGAGTATCTGGTCGGGCAAATACGGTGCTCCGTGATGCCGTCGCCGCGGGACAGGGTGTGTGGGACACGCTACAAGCACATCCATGTGCGCTCGGCGCCGGCCATCCATGGCCGGCGACGGTCCCACACACCCTGTCCCGCGCCGCCGGCAGGCCCTGCCAGCATAAAGCGCGGCAGTTTCGTTCCTCTTCCCTCGGCAGGCTCTGCCAACACCGAAAGCAACAGCTCCGATCCTCTTGATTCCAGCTCGCGTTTGGGGAATAGCACCGCGACAGGCGCCAGGGCTGGGAAAACCCCTTCGGGATCGTCGCGGGCCATGGATGGCTCGCGCCGAGCGCACATGGATGTGCTTGTAGCGTATCCCGAAGGGGTTTTCCCAGGCCTGGCGCCGGCATCGAAGGGAACCGCACTTACGACGCAAGCACTGAATCGGAAATTCTCGAATGACTGAACAGACTGTCACGACGAACATCGACGAACGAGGCATAGCGACGGTCACCCTCGACCGGCAGGAAAAGCACAATGCCTTTGACGATGGGGTGATCGGCGAACTGCGGGAGGCATTCCGGAGCCTGCGCGAGAACGCCAGCGTGCGGGTGGTGGTGCTGCGCGGGGCCGGCAAGCACTTTTCGGCTGGGGGTGACCTTGCGTGGATGCGGCGCATGGCCGAGTACGACTACGGGCACAACATGAAAGATGCCGAGCAGCTGGCGGGCATGTTGCAGGACCTGTACCGGCTGCCCATGCCCACCGTGGCGGTCGTGCAGGGGGCGGCGTTCGGCGGGGCGGTCGGACTGGTGAGCTGCTGCGACATGGCGCTTGCCGGGAATCGGGCGCGCTTTGCGCTGTCCGAGGTCCGTATCGGTCTCATCCCCGCGACCATCGGGCCCTACGTCGTCAGGGCCATCGGCGAGCGCGCGGCAGGCCGCTACATGCTGACCGGGGAGGCCTTCGACGCGGCCACGGCGCTGCGGCTGGGGCTGGTCAGCGAGACCTGCGCAGACGACGAACTGGAGGCTCGCGCCGCGGCGCTGGTCGACGAACTGCTCGCGGGCGGGCCGGCGGCGCAGCGGGCGGCGAAGAACCTGGTGCGCAGCGTGGCCGGGGCTGCGCTGACACCATCGCTCATCGAGGATACCTGCGCACGCATCGCTCACATCCGCGTCTCCGAGGAAGGGCAGGAGGGGCTGTCGGCCTTCCTGGAAAAACGCGCGCCCGCCTGGCGCGGACCAACCGGCGAGGAGAGCTGAGATGTTCCGCAAGGTACTCATCGCCAACCGCGGCGAGATCGCCTGCCGGGTGATCCGCACCTGTCGGCAGCTTGGCATCGGCACCGTCGCCGTCTATTCCGACGCGGATGCGAGCGCCCTGCACGTGGAGCTGGCGGACGAGGCCGTGCACCTGGGGCCGGCGCCGGCGCGGGAATCCTACCTGCGCGGCGACGCGGTGCTCGCCGCGGCGCGGCGCACCGGGGCCGAGGCGATTCACCCGGGCTACGGTTTCCTGTCGGAGAACGCGGCGTTCGCCGAGGCCTGCAAGGCCGCCGGCGTCGTCTTCATCGGCCCGCCGGCGAGCGCCATCGCCGCCATGGGCAGCAAGTCTGCGGCCAAGCAGATCATGGAGACGGCGGGCGTGCCGCTGATTCCCGGCTACCACGGCGACGACCAGGACGCGGCCACGCTGCGGGCGGCCGCCGATGGCATGGGTTACCCGGTGTTGCTCAAGGCAACCGCCGGCGGTGGCGGCAAGGGCATGCGCGTGGTGGAAAACGCCGCGGGCTTCGACGATGCGCTGGCTGCGGCAAAGCGCGAGGCAACGGCAAGCTTCGGCGACGAGCGCATGCTGGTGGAGAAATACCTCGGCCGGCCGCGGCACGTGGAGGTGCAGGTGTTCTGCGACGGCCACGGCGGCGCGGTGTACCTCGCCGAGCGCGACTGCTCCGTGCAGCGCCGGCACCAGAAGGTACTGGAAGAAGCGCCCGCACCGGGGGTGGACGCCGCCCTGCGCGCACGCATGGGCGAGGCAGCCGTGGACGCGGCGAAGGCCATCGACTATCGCGGCGCGGGTACCGTCGAGTTTCTCCTCGACGAGGACGGGCAGTTCTACTTCATGGAAATGAACACCCGGCTGCAGGTGGAACACCCGGTGACCGAGCTGATCACCGGGCAGGACCTCGTCGAGTGGCAGCTGCGCGTGGCCGCCGGCCAGCCGCTGCCGCTGGCACAGGACGGGATCACCATCCGCGGCCACGCCATCGAGGCCCGCGTGTACGCCGAGGATGCAGAGCAGGATTTCCTGCCCGCCACCGGCCGCCTCACCTACCACGCGCCCCCGGCCGAGGATCGGCACGTGCGCGTGGACAGCGGCGTGCGCAGCGGCGACGAGATCTCCATGCACTATGACCCGATGATCGCCAAACTGGTGGTCTGGGACGAAAACCGGGACCGGGCCCTGGACCGTCTCGCCGGCGCCCTGCGCGCCTACCGCACTGCCGGCACGGTCACCAACCTCGGCTTCCTCTACAACCTCGCTACCACGGCAGCCTTCCGCGAGGCGCAGCTCGACACGGGCTTCATCGAGCGCCACCGGGAGGCGATTTTCCGCGACGCGCCCGGCACCGTGGCCCGGGATATCGCGGCCTGCGCGGCCGCCCTGGCCTGCCGGCAGGCCGAGGCGACCGGCGCCCCGGCCGGCGACCCGCACAGCCCCTGGGCGGCGGTGGGCGGCTGGCGCATGAATGCCCTGCACCGGCAGCCGATGATCCTGCACTGCCACGGGGCGGACCACAGCGTGATCGTCGAGCATCTCGGCGCCGGGCAGTATCGCATTCACGGCGCCAACCGCGCTCAACGCGAGGACGCAGCGCCCCCGGGAGCCGGCGAAACGCTGGCTGTGGGTGCAGTCCCGGCGGGAGCGGCGCTTGCTAAGAGGAGGGCCTGGCCGCAAGCCGCTGCAGGCGGCACCCTCGAACTCGACCTGACCCTGGACGGCCACCGCCAGCGCGCCCTGCTGGTCGAGGCGTCCCCGGGCTGGACCCTGTTCTTCCCGGACCGGGCCTGTCCCTTCCACGTCGTAGCGCCGGATACCGGCGAGGGCGGGGGTGCCGGCGCCCTGGCCGGCCTGACGGCACCCATGAACGGCCGGGTGATCGCCCTGCTCGCCGAGCCCGGTGCCACGGTGCGCGCCGGTACGCCGCTCATGATCCTGGAGGCCATGAAAATGGAGCACACGGTAAAAGCGCCGGTTGACGGTACCGTGGACAGCTTCCGCTTCGCCGCCGGCGACCTGGTGGACGGCGGCGCGGCACTCGTGGACTTCAGCCCGGCGGAGGCGGCGGCATGAGTGACGACCGCGCCACGTTGATCGAGGTCGGCCCGCGGGACGGCCTGCAGAACGAGCCGGGCGAGCTGCCGCTGGCGGTGAAGCAGCGGCTCGTCGAGGACCTCGCGGACGCGGGGCTCACCGTGATCGAGGCGGGCAGCTTCGTGAACCCGAAATGGATACCGCAGATGGCCGACAGCGAGATGCTGTTTGCCGCCATCACGCGCCGGCCAGGGGTCCGCTATGCGGCGCTCACGCCCAACCTACGCGGCTTCGAGCGGGCCGCGGCCGCCGGGGCGGATGAAGTCGCGGTGTTCGCCGCGGCCTCGGAGAGTTTCTCGCAGAAAAACATCAACTGCAGCATCGCCGAGAGTATCGACCGGTTCCGCCCGGTCATGGCCGCGGCGGAAGCCGCGGGTATTCCCGTGCGCGGGTACGTCTCTTGCGTGCTGGGCTGCCCGTACGAAGGAGCCATCGCCCCGGCCGCGGTTGCCGCGGTAACCGGCGACCTGCTCGAGCTCGGCTGCTACGAGGTGTCCCTTGGCGACACCATCGGTGTCGGCACCGCGGGCGGGATGCGCGCGCTGCTGGAGGAACTGCTCGGCGCCTTCGGCACGGCGCAGCTCGCCGTGCACTGCCACGATACCTATGGCCAGGCGCTCGCCAACATCCTCGCCGCCGTGGACCGAGGCATCCGCCGCATCGATGCCTCCGTGGCCGGCCTCGGCGGCTGTCCCTACGCGCCCGGTGCCTCGGGCAACGTCGCCACCGAGGACGTGGTCTATCTCCTCGAGGGTCTTGGCCTCGACACGGGCGTGGACCTCGATCGACTTGTCGCCGCCGGCAACCGCATCAGCGGGTTCCTCGGGCGGCCGAGCGGTTCCCGAGTCGCCCTGGCCCGGAGCAGCGGCTGAGCGGAGAAACGGCCGGCGGCGCCGCTAGGCGCCGGACGCAGCGAGCCCGCTCCACCCCCGCCCACCCCGGGACGGACTCCTCCGCCGCGATGGCCTGTGCTACCTTCCCGGCCATGCCCGTGACCACGCCACCACCGCTGCGCATCGCCACCGCCACCTTCGTGACCGCGGCGGGGCTCGCGCAGGTCGCCATGCTATGGGTCTTCGACCTCGGAGCGCCGGTACTGCTCACGGCGCTGGCCGGAGGCTGCTACCTGCTGCTCGGCCTTGGGCTGTACGGCGTATCCCGCTTCGCCCTGGCCCTGGCGGCTGCCGTCTGTGGCGCCCGGGCCTGGCTGGCCTTTGCGCCGGTCCCGGTCCCCAGCTGGGAGCAGCTGCGCACGGGGGCCGACCTGCTGGTCACGGTCTGTGCCCTCGGCCTGCTCTGGCAGGCCCGCCACGCGCCGGCACCATGATCGATCCGCTCATTATTCTCACCGCCCTCGCCACGGGCATGCTGGCCCGGGCCATTGGCCTGCCGGCGCTGGTGGGCTACCTCGCCGCCGGCTTCGTGCTGCACGAACTGGACGTCTACGGCGGGGCGATCCTGGCGACGCTCGCGGACCTCGGCGTGACCCTGCTGCTGTTCACGATCGGCCTAAAGCTGCAATTGCGGGACCTTCTGAAAACCCACATCTGGGGCACGACGCTGCTGCACATGGCAGCCACGCAGGGATTCTTTCTCGGCGTGCTCTGGGGCGTGGCGCAGCTGTTCCCGCAGCTGGGGCTGGACCTCGGCGCAAAGCTGGTGATCGCCTTCGCTTTTACCTTCTCGAGTACCGTCTTCGTCATCCAGATCATGCAGGAACGCGGCGAGATGGCCTCCCGCCACGCCAATCTCGCCGTCGGCATCCTCATCATCCAGGACCTGGCCGCGGTGCTCTTCCTCGCCTTCACCACCGGCAAGGTGCCGCAGCCCGCGGCCTTACTCCTGCTGCTGGCCATTCCCCTGCGGCCGTTGCTGCTGCGGCTGCTTGCCCTGGCGGGACACGGTGAATTGTTCACCCTCTTCGGCCTCGCCCTCGCCTTCGGCACCGCGAGCGTCTGCGAGGCCGTGGGCATCAAGGGCGACCTGGGCGCCCTGCTCATCGGCGCCCTGCTCGCCGGGGACCAGAAAGCAAAGGAACTGTCCTACAACCTGATGCTGTTCAAGGACCTGTTCCTGGTGGGCTTCTTCCTGTCCATTGGCCTCGGCGGCTGGCCTGCGCCCGAGGTCATGGTGCTGGCGGCGGTCCTCGGTGCCCTGGCGCTCCTGAAACCCCTGCTCTACTTCCCGCTGCTCACCTGGCTGCACACGCCGCCGCGCACGGCGCTGCTTGCGGCCAATGCGCTGGCCAACCACTCGGAGTTCGGCCTCATCGTGGTGGCCGTCGCGGCCAGCGCCGGCTGGGTGGAGCCGGCCTGGAGTGCGGCGCTGTCCATCGCCATCGCGGTCAGCTTCACCCTCGCCGCACCGCTGAACAGTCTCTCGCACAGCCTCTACCGGCGACACCGGGAGCAGCTGGCCCGCTTCGAGTCTACCCGGGTGCAGGCGACCCACGGCGATACCCGCGACGTGAAAGTGCTGGTGCTCGGCATGGGCAACATCGGCACCGGCGCCTACGAGACGCTCGCCCAGCGCTATGGCTGGCAGGTCCTGGGCGTGGACGACAACGACCGCAAGCTGGCCGTGCACCGCGCCATGCATCGGCGGGTCGAGGCGGCGGACGCGTCGGACCCGGACTTCTGGGCACGCCTGGACCTCGACAAGGTGGAGTTAATCCTCCTCGCGCTCACCAACCACCAGGAGAACATGCTGGTGGTGCGCCTGCTGGACGGCCTCGGCTACCGGGGCGACGTGGCAGCGGTGGTGCGCTTCGCGGAAGAGGCGAAAGAGCTCGAGAGCAAGGGTATTTCCACCTTCAACCTGTTCGCCGAGGCGGGCGCCGGCTTCGGTACCCACGCCCTGCGGGTGCTGGAACGGCCGGCCCGGTCCGAGGCTAGGGGGTAGGGGTCATCGTCGCAGGCAGCGGCGCCCGCCGCCAGAGCCAGGGCAGCGCGAGCGCATTCGCCGCCAGGTAGGCCGCCGCCGCGGTGAGGAAGGGCAGCGACCCGGCACCGGCCCACGCGAGCGCCGGCGCGGCCGCGAACAGCCGCAGCGCATCCCAGGCCACGGCCCGGTGCGGCGCCATGGCCTGCAGCCAGAAGGCCGTGGTGACCGTCGTGGCGATCATCACCGCCCACAGGATAACGCCCTGGGCGTAGCCGAGGGTCGTCCACTGCATGTAGGCCAGCAGCGCCACCACGGCGACCAGCTGGCAGAGCCCGTAGGCGGGCACGCCGGCAGCCACCGCCGGGTCGAAGCGCTGGAAGCGGGCGAGATCGGGCTTGGGCCGCGGGTCCGATGCTTCCACGTCTGCGGGGCGCCAGCCCGTGCGCGCCACCCAGACCTTGAGCTTGTCGCCCCGGCGCTCTGCCCGCCAGCTGTCGCGGACCATATCGACATAGATGTGGGTGAGCGCCTTCACCGGGTTGAAGCTGTGAATCGGACCGCGGATGCCGTAGATGCAGGGCTCGTCGTCGAGCTCCTCCTGGAAGGTGCCGAAGAGCCGGTCCCAGAGTATGAACACGCCACCGTAATTGCGGTCGACATAGCGGTCGTTCTGGGCGTGGTGCACCCGGTGGTTGGAAGGCGTTACGAAAATCCACTCGTACCAGCCGAGCTTGCCCACGTGCTGCGTATGCACCCAGAACTGGTAGATGAGGTTCAGGGAGCCGACGGTGACGAACACCTCGGCCGGCACCCCGGCGAAGAACAGCGGCAGGTAGAAGATCCAGCCGAGGAGGAAGCCGGTGCTGGTCTGGCGAAGGGCCGTGGAGAGGTTGTAGTCCTCGCTCTGGTGGTGGGCGACATGCGCCGCCCAGAGGATCGTCCGCTCGTGGCCCAGGCGGTGCAGCCAGTAGTAGCAGAAGTCGTAAAGGACGAACGCGAAGACCCAGGTCACCCAGTGGCCCGCATCGAGCCGGGCGATGGCGAGGCTCTCGCCCACCCAGTGGTAGACGAGACCGCCGACGCCGAGGGTGACGAAACGCCGGGCCTGGCTGAGCGTGCCCAGGAACAGGCTGCCGACGGCGTCGTTGACGCGGTAGGTATTGCGCCCCGTGCGCAGCCCCCAGGCCAGCTCGACCAGCATGGCGGCGATGAACAGGGGTACGGCGTAAACGACCAGGTCCATGCTTCACGCGTCCAGGTCGGGGATCATCTCGTCCTTGAGGCGGGCGATGGCATCCTTGAGGCGCAGCTTTTCCTTCTTCAGGCGCTGCAGCAGTATCTGGTTCTGGTAGGGGAAGCCCTGCATTTCCGTAATCTTGTTATCCAGCGCCCGGTGCCGGGCCTGGAGCTGCATGAGGCGCATGGCCGGCGTGAGCGTCTCGTTCGCCGCCGCCTCGCCATTCGGTCCGCCCTTACCGGGCGGCCATTTCATCATGCTGCACCATGTTGCTGTATCCGGCCACTTGGGGACGTCCACTATACCTCCCCGCCCGGGGGACAGAAATAGGGGGAGGCATGTCGCGGCGGGGGCACCCCGACCCGACAACCCGGGCAGGCTGATCGGCGCCCGCGCTCACAGCTGCGCCAGCAGCTCCCGCCAGAGCGGCAGCGACGGGTCAGCCACCGCGAGGAAGTGGGGGCTCAGGAGCGTGTCCCGAGCGTTGTAGCGGAGCGGCTCCCCATCCAGCCCCAGCACGGCTCCGCCGGCAGCCTCGAGCAACGCCTGTCCAGCCGCAACGTCCCACTCGCTGCAAGGCGAGAAGCGGGGGTAGACATCGCCCTGCCCCGCAGCGAGCTGCACGAACTTGAGCGCACTGCCGCTGTTCCGGCGCTGCACGGGCCCCGCCTCGGCCTCGAGATAGGCGATGGCACGCTCGAGGCGGGCATTGCGGTGGCGCCGGCTCGCCAGCACCACCACCCCTTCGTGCGCCGGCGGCGTGGCGCTGACCGGGTAGCGGGCCCAGCCGTCCCCGTCGGGCAGACAGCGCCAGGCGCCCTCTCCCGGCACGCCGACCCAGGCGGCGCGCTCCAGGGGCAGGTAGAGAATGCCGAGCACCGGCCGCTGTCGGTCCACGAGGGCGATATTGATCGTGAACTCGCCGGTTCGACCGAGGAACTCCTTGGTGCCGTCGAGCGGGTCCACGACCCAGAGCCGCTCCCAGCTGCGCCGATCGGCGATCGCCGCGGGCTTCGACTCCTCCGAGAGAACAGGCACCGCAGGGGAGAGCCGTTCGAGCCCTTCGATGAGAATGCGGTGGGACGCGATATCCGCCCGCGTAAGCGGTGAATCGTCGGCCTTGGCTCGGAATTCGTCCGCCCGGCTGGAACTATACTCACTGCAGATGGCATCGCCCGCGGCGACACAGAGGTCGAGCAGGGCATCGGTGGCCGTGGGATGCAGGCCGGCTGTCATGGGCTTACCTTCACCCCGTCAGCATACCACCGGCCCGGCGACGGACCCTGCAGCGCCGGGCCGAAACCCGCATAATGGAGCCCTAGCTCCAACGCAGCGAAGGGCCGCAAGCAACCGTGATTGACTGGGACAGCATCGACACCGTCCTCCTGGATATGGATGGCACGCTCCTCGATCTGCATTACGACAACCACTTCTGGCTCGAATACCTGCCGCAGCGCTATGCCGATCTCAAGGGCATCTCGCCGGAAGAGGCCCTGGAACAGATGCGCGGCCATTTCGACGCATTGCACGGCACGCTGGCCTGGTATTGCCTGGACCACTGGTCGAAGCTCCTGGACCTGGACATTCCTGCACTCAAGCGGGAGATCCGCCACATGATCCGCATTCGCCCGCACGCGCTGGAGTTCCTGCGCCGGCTGCACGTGAGCCCGAAGCAGGTGGTACTCGTGACCAACGCGCATCCCGTCACCCTGGATATCAAGATGGCGGAGATCGACATCCGTCCCTGGTTCGACGACGTGGTGGTATCGCACCAGTTCGAAGCCGCGAAGGAAGAACAGCGCTTCTGGGAGCGGCTGCAGGCACAGCATCCCTTCGACCCGGCCCGCACCCTGTTCATCGATGATACGGAAAGCGTGCTCGAGGCCGCCCGGGTGTACGGTATCGCCCACCTCCTGACACTCCTGCAGCCCGACAGCCAGCGACAGAAACGGCTGGCTACGCGCTTCCCCGGTATCCACCACTTCGATGAGATCATGCCCGGAGTCGCGGCATGAGCGGCGACAGCGCTTCGGGCCTCACCCGGCTGCGCGTGGACAAGTGGCTATGGGCCGCGCGCTTCTTCAAGACCCGCAGTCTCGCCAAGGCGGCTATCGAGGGCGGCAAGGTGCAGATGAACGGCCAGCGGGTGAAGGTTTCCAGGGAAATCGGCCCCGGTGATGTACTGCGCATCCGCCAGGGCTGGGACGACCGCGAGGTTACCGTGCTCGCCGTTTCGGATCAGCGCCGCGGCGCGCCGGAGGCACGGTTGCTGTACGCGGAAAGCGCCGAGAGCATCGCCCGCCGCGAGGCCGAGGCCGAAGCCCGCCGCGCTGCCGGCGGCATCACGCCGAACCCCAACCGCCGCCCGAGCAAGCGCGAGCGGCGGCTGATCCACCGGTTCAAGGATGTCTCCGGGAGCTGAGCCATTCCCCGGGGCAGGCGGGCCGTCTACACCGCCACGATCCGGTTCCGCCCCTCGGCCTTGGCCTGGTAGAGCGCCGCATCCGCCGCATCGATGAGATTGATCGGGTCGATATCGCCGTCCGGCGCCACGGTGAGAATCCCCTGGCTGACGGTCACCCGGTCGCTATTGCCGGAGCTGCGATGCGGGATGTTCTCCTCGTGTACCAGCTCCGCCAGGCGCTCGGCCGTGCGCCGGGCGATCGCGGCGCCGGCCCCCGGCAGGATGAGGATGAACTCCTCGCCACCGTAACGGCCCGCCACCTCCCCTGCCCGGCTCGTGGCCTTGGCGAGAATATCGCCCAGGCGCCGCAGTACGTCGTCACCTGCAGGGTGGCCGTAGGTGTCGTTGTAAAGCTTGAAGTAGTCCACGTCGATGAGGATCAGCGAGAGCTCGCCGCCGTTCCGTCGGGCCCGGTTGATCTCCTGGCGCAGCACGTGGTTCACCAGGCGACGATTGCCGAGCCCGGTGAGCTCGTCGATGTTGGCGAGATCCGTCAGCTGGCGCCGGGCCTCCTTCAGCTGGCGGTTGCGGTCGCGCAGGGAGCCGGTGAGTTCGCCCAGTTCCCGGGCCATGGCCTCCCGTTCCCAGCTCAGGGAGATCATCGAGCGGAAGGACCCGTGAATCCAGTTGCTCACTACGAGCAACAGCGTGCAGACGGATAGCAGTACCAGCCCGACGAGCAGGTTGTGGGGCTGCTCCCAGACATGCACCAGGCTCCACCAGCCGATGGGGAATAGCGAAGTGAAGAGAAAAACCAGGAAATACTCCCGGACCACGACCATCACGGCGAGCGAGATGGTGGTGATCAGCACGATGATCAGCAGGAGGACGTACTGGATGGTGAGCGGCACCCGCGGCGCAACGCCGATGTAGGTGACCGACCAGATCGCGCCGGTCACCAGCGCACCGAAGATCAGGCGCCAGAAAAGGCGCCTCGGGTCCCGCTGGTAGGCCCGTTCGGCCAGCGCATTGCTCATGTGGAGGGAACGCAGAAGCAGCAGGATCAATACCATCGACGCCCACAGCAGCAGCTGCGTGAGCTCGAAGTAGGGCCATAGCAGCGCCACGACGGCCAGCGCCGCGATGAAGTTCGAGCTCATGCTGGCCACGCGGCCATTCTGCATGAGCATCTCCAGCTGTGCGGCGAAGAGCTCGTCGTCTCCGATGTGAGGCTGGTAGATCATCCGTACAGTCTACCCCCACCCCGTCGATGCGCCAGCGCGGTTTTACAGGGCTGCGACGCGGGTCACAGGGCGGCCGTTGCCCGGACCCGGTGATTGGGCGACACTCCGGAGCGGACTGGGGGGACGAAGGGGGCCGGGCGACAGCCGATGTTCGAGTGGCAGAACATACGCATGTTCTTCGGCATCCTGCTTTGCCTGCCGCTGCTTCATCTCGCGTGGCTGGTGTCCGGCGAGTTTCGCGCCTACCTGGACCCGTCGCCGAAGGCCTGGGCAGAGGAAATGCAGGCCATCGTCCGCGCCGACGAGACGCTCACCCTCCCGGAGAACCCGGTGCTCGTCGTCGGCGGACGGCGCGTTGCGCTCTGGGACGACCTGCCGGACATGCTCGCACCGCATCCTACGTTGCTGCGAGGCCTCGGCGACGCGACCATCGAGGACATCACCCACTACTACGACCGGCTGATCGGCTACTACCGTCCCGATATTCTGGTGCTGCTGCCGAGCTACGCGGACCTGCACCTGCGGGACGACAAGCGGCCCGACGACCTCGTTGCCGCCGTCCGCGACCTCGTCGAACTGAATGCACGCCACCTGGCAACGGCCATGGTGTACGTGATCGCCCCGCTGAAAATGCCGCTGCACCCGGCTGACGATGAACGCATCGAGGCCATGAGTGAGGCCCTGGCCGCCTGGACCGCCAGCGAGCGCGGTGTCGTCCTCATCGATGCCAACGACCTCCTGGCAGGGCCGGACGGGCGTCCGAATCCCGCGCTCTACCGCGGCGACGGGATCAACCTGAACGAGGCCGGCTACCTGCGGTTGGCCATGGTTCTGCGGGAGGCGCTCAGGAACGCCTAGGGGTCCCGGACCAGCTCGCTGTCGCGGATCACTGATCCGTATCAATGGCAGAACGCATAACGGGTCACAGGGGCTGGAATTATGCGCTACTATTCACCCATGTTTGCAGAAATCCCGACAGTCCGCCCCGCCACGCCGCTTCTCGATGCCGTGGACGCCGGGCGCTCCATCCGCGACCTGAGTGAGGAGGAGCTGAACCAGCTCGCGCACGACCTGCGTGCCTACCTTCTCTACAGCGTGGGCCAGTCCGGCGGGCACTTCGGTGCCGGCCTCGGGGTGGTCGAGCTGACGATCGCGCTCCATCACATCTTCAACACGCCGGAGGATCGCATCGTCTGGGACGTCGGCCACCAGGCCTATCCCCACAAGATTCTCACAGGGCGCATGCAGCGGATGCATACCATGCGCCAGGCTGATGGTCTCTCGGGCTTCCCCAAGCGCAGCGAGAGCAAGTACGACACCTTCGGCGTCGGCCATTCGTCCACCAGTATCTCCGCCGCCATGGGCATGGCCCTGGCCGCAGAAAAGCAGGGTATCGACCGCCGCGTGGTCGCCGTTATCGGTGACGGCGCCATTACGGGCGGCATGGCTTTCGAGGCCCTGGCCCACGCCGGCGACGTGCGCCCCAACATGCTGGTCGTCCTCAACGACAACCAGATGTCGATCGGCTACAACACCGGGGGCCTGGCGACCTACTTCGCCAAGATCTGGGCCAGCAAGACCTACATCACCATGCGCGAGGGCAGCAAAAAGGTCCTCAAGAAGATGCGGCCGGCCTGGGACCTTGCAAAGCGCACGGAAGAGCACATGAAGGGCATGGTCGCTCCGGGCACCCTGTTTGAGGAGCTCGGCTGGCACTACATCGGCCCCATCGACGGCCACGACCTGCCCCAGCTCGTGCAGACACTCGAGAACATGCGTGATCTGAAGGGCCCGCAGTTCCTGCACATCTGTACCCGCAAGGGTCGCGGCTACGAGCCCGCGGAGCAGGACCCGGTGGGCTTTCACGCGATCAACAAGATCGAGGCGCCCAAGGCCGAAGACAAGCCAGCGCCCACGCCGGTACCGGCCAAGCCGAAACCCAAGCTGCCCAAATACCAGGACGTATTCGGGCGCTGGCTGTGCGATATGGCCGAGAAGGACGACAAGCTGGTCGGCATCACCCCGGCCATGTGCGAGGGCTCGGGCATGGTGGAATTCGCCAGGCGCTTCCCGGACCGCTTCTACGACGTGGCCATCGCAGAGCAGCACGCTGTGACGCTGGCCGCCGGCATGGCCTGCGACGGCATGAAGCCGGTGGTCGCCATCTACTCCACTTTCCTGCAGCGGGCCTACGACCAGTTCATTCACGACGTCGCCATCCAGAACCTCGACGTGACCTATGCCATCGACCGCGCAGGCCTCGTCGGCCAGGACGGCCCTACGCACCAGGGCGCCTTCGACCTCTCCTACATGCGCTGTATCCCGAACCTGGTGGTCGGCGCGCCATCGGACGAGAATGAGTGCCGGCAGATGCTGTACACGGCCTACCAGTATCCCGGGCCCGCAGCCGTGCGCTATCCGCGCGGTACCGGGCCGGGAGCGCTTATCGAAGACGACATGACGGCCCTGCCCATCGGTAAGGGTGTCGTCGTGCGCGCGGGCGCCGACATCGCCATCCTGAATTTCGGCACGCTGCTACCAGAGGCCCTCGAGGCCGGCGAGCAGCTGGGCGCCACCGTTGTCGACATGCGCTGGGTGAAGCCGCTTGACGAGGCACTGCTCCGTGAACTGAGCACCGGTCACAAGGTGTTCCTGACGGTCGAGGAGAACGCGATTGCCGGCGGAGCCGGGTCCGCGGTGAGTGAGTTCCTCGACAGCGAAGGCATCGTCGCTGCAGTGCATCGCTCCGGCATCCGTGATCAGTTCGTGGAGCACGGCTCCCAGGGACAGCAGCGCGAACGGCAGGGCCTGACGGCGGAACACCTGGTACGGCTGGTAACGCCAGCCACCGGCCAGGAAGAACCGGAATCTGTCGCCTCCATCCGGGTCCAGGCCTGAACTGACCAGGCGGACCCGGGGACCCACGTGCCGGCATCGCGTTATACAGTTGCCCGCCTTTGCCCTAACCCCGGCCCTGACCCCGCATTGGCCCGCGCCACGCAGAGCGCCGGTAGTTTTAATCGACCGTTAATGGCCTTGATGGCCTGCTTGAATAATGCAGACGAGTTTCAATGCATTGCGAGGCTGCTCCAAAAAAAGATGCAATATAAGCGCGGAGGAAAGGCACGGCTTTGCGCGCAGAGAAATAGTATAAAGACTCTGGACCTTCCCTGAACTGATCAGTTTTCCGGGCAGCTGCAGATCTTATTTTGGCCGGGAGCCACAGTTTCTGCGCGCAGGATTCGATGAATACTAATTTGGAGTTCAAAGTGTATAATCTTTGCCTTATACCAAAGCAAAGGAATATACCGATGTCCACCTTCCGTGACCTGCTCTCTTCCAAGACCACGCTAAAGGCCGACGCACGCAAGCTCGCCATCGATGAGTTAGAAAAACTCATCAAGGCCCTGAACGAGGTCCTCGCTGCCGAAAAAGCAAAAGCGGCGAAGAAAGAGGAAGCCGCCCGGGAGGCGAATATCCGCAAGATCAACAAGCTGCTGGCGGAAACGGGTCTCGACCCGGAAGACCTGAAGAAACGGAAGGCCGGCAAGCGCAAGGCGGCCACGAAGGCCCGCGGCAAGGCCGGCAAGCGTGCCAAGGTCAAGCCCAAGTACCGGCTGGTCGTCGATGGCAAGGAGCACCTCTGGTCGGGCCGCGGCCGCGCGCCGAAGGTTTTCCAGGCCCACTTTGATGCCGGCAACAGCAAGGAAAGCTGCCTCATCGAATCCGCCGGCAAGCGCTGATACGCCCCGCCGCGGCGGCACCGACCCGGCCGTCGCGCAGTCCCTCCCCGCCCTAGGGCAGCGCTCGACGGCACCCTGAGACAAAACTCACCGGGGCCTGAGGGAACCGGGCTCAGCTACCTGTACTTGTCCGCGGGCGTCGATAGACTTCGTCCTATCGGCAGCAGGAGCGGAAGAGCCGCCCGGGAGGCCCGTGGCAAAGGATGGCTTGCCAGCCAATGGCGTAATCTGCGGCGAGTTTCCTGCCGACCGAATCCCGCGAAAGCACCACCTGGCGCTCTGGCGTCGTGTCTGCGCCGGCGAATGCGAGGTCATACCTCTCTCGGAAGCTTGGCTGTTCCGGGACGACATCAAGTCCTGCGCCCTTTGCGATCTCCTGCTTACCCGCCAGGCCATGAGTGCGACCCGCTACGAGCGCACGAGCCGACACGTCGAGCGCAGCGGCGATGCCTGGATCGTGCTCTGGTACCTGCGCAGCGGCAGCTTGTCCGCGGCCTTCGACGATCGCACCCACGTCCGCCTGGAGCCCGGATCTCTCTGCGCGCTGGACTGGAGCGTTCCGCACGTCGCTGTCGCCACCGACTACGAGCTGGTCACGGTTGCCTTCCCGCGGAGCCAGGTGCCGGCGGCAGAACTCATGGGCTCTCGAACGCCGGCGGTCACCTGGGCGCAGGGCAGTGCGCAGGCGGAGATCCTGGGCAATGCGCTCGAGCACCTCCTGTCGCAGTTGCCCCAGCTCGACCGCGACGCGGCCGCAGCCCTGGCTGCCGGTTTCACCGGCCTCCTCGGCGGCCTGCTGCTCGCCGAGGGCGAGCTGCTGCGCAATCGCTATGCCGAAACCTCGCGCGCTGACGCCATGAAGCAGTTCGTCAACGAGCACCTTCGCGATCCCAGCCTGGGCGTACAGACGCTCTGCGAGCGATTCCACTGTTCCCGGGCAACGGTGTACCGCTTGTTCGAGTCCGAGGGGGGCGTCGCCTCCTACATCCAGCGCCAGCGGCTTCACGCCTGCATGCGCGAACTAACCCGCATAAAGAGCCCGCCCAAGGGCGTGCTGGAGCAGGTGGCTTCGGCCTGGGGTTTCACCAACCCGCACCGGTTCAGCCGCCTGTTCCGGGCCCAGTTCGGCCTCTCGCCGCAGGAGGCCCTGCGCGCACAGGCGCCGCCGGGCCCGAAGCAGCCGGCATTGCGCAGCGAGCAGGACTACTGGCAGTACGCAGAGGTGCTCAATGGATGGATCGCCAGCCGCAGGAGGCGTTGAAGCCGTCGGCATCACCGGAAGCGCATGCACGGATTGCGAGCAAATGTCTCAGCTAAGTTGCTGCTTTATCCCGACTTCGTCACCTCACAATCACCCTGGGTCCCCGGCCGCTGACCTGTTCAGGTCGCGCTCTCGTAAACAAAGAAAAGCAGTTAACAGGGCTGGCGACCATGGCGGGAAAGCTCGGAGAAGACGCGGCGGACGCGCGGGCAGCACTCGGGGGTAGGTACCGGTGACCTTGCCTGCATCAGGCAACGAACGTGTGCTACAGCGTCTCTGCGTCCGGGCAGGCAAGCTGCCGCAAGCGCAGCACCTGGCCGCTGTCCGGCTCGCCCTCGATGGTCACTGCGAGGTCTCGCCGCTCACCACACCCTGGTCCCTGCAGCGCGACATTGAGAGCTGGCGCGTCGACGGCCTGCTGCTAAGCCGCTGGAGCATGTCCGCTGCGCGCCATGAGCGCAGCAAGGCACTGGCTGACAGCGGCGGCAACGATTGGCTTCTGCTACGCATGCTTCAGCATGGCCGACAGGCGCTTTGCATCGAAGACCGCCACCACGTAACCGCTACCACCGACACGCTCCTGCTCACGGACTGGTCCCTGCCCTGGGCCTGCAACAGTAGCGATTGCGACCTGATCACCATCGGCATACCGCGCAGCCGGCTCCCGGCCAGCAAACTGCTAAACCGCAAGATTCCCGCTCTCAGCTGGGAGCGCAGCTCCGCCGAGGGCACGCAGCTGGCAGCCATGGTGGAACTGCTCTGGCACCAGCTGCCCAACCTCGACGCCGCCAGCGCCCACGGCATCGCCCTCGGCTTGGTGGGCTTCCTAGACGGGCTGCTTGGCAACCATCCGCTGCTCCTGCGCGCCCAGTACGCCAATACCTCACGCCTGGCCGCCATGAAGTCGCTGCTCAACGAGCGCCTCCGGGACCCGGAGCTCGGCGTCGCCACGCTCTGCGAGCACTTCGGTTGCTCCCGCGCCACGGTCTACCGCCTGTTCGAGAGGGACGGCGGTGTGGCGGCCTTCATCCTGCAGCAGCGGCTGCAGCGCTGCCTGCGCGAGCTCACGAGCGGCCCCTGGCCCGCGGAGGCATCGCTCGAGGCACTGGCCAGGCGCTGGCACATCGGCGGGGCGTCGCGCCTCGAGCGGCTCTTCGCGACGCACTATGGTCTGTCCGCGGGCACCGTGGTCGCCGCCCGCCTGGCAGCGGAGGCCGCCCCCGGCGGGAGCACCAGCCTTCAGTTCCAGCACGCCGACGCGATCAACCGGGCCATCTCCGAGGGCAGCGGATTCTGCCCCGAGGGGCCGAACCAGGACCTCCCGGCACCTGCAGTCTCGGTGCGTTGATCTGACGTGCACGGGGATGAAGGCCCCCGGTGCCCGTTACGGCTGCGTCCCGGCCGGCAGGCGGCCCAGCAGTCGCCGCCATGCAGCCGAAAGGAGGAGACGCCAGGGCCTGAAGCCACTCGTGTATTGCAGGAGGCGCAGCCCCTGCGGCACCCGCGCCAGTAGTCGGTAGCAATACCACGGGAACCCGCTTGCCGCCGGGAGTTCGGCTGGTCCGGCGGGCACTGCGGACCTCCCGGGCGTGCCGACCATCGCCCGGGCGAGGGCAGCCCTGGCCACTGCCAGGTGGTCGAAGCGTTGCAGGACCCGCTCCCGGCCCCGCTGCCCCATGGCAGCCCGCTGCTTCGGATTGTCCAGCAGCTGCCGCACCAGCGGCGTCAGCTGGGAGACACGCCGTGCAACGTGACCACCCACGCCATCACCCACGACCTCCCCCTGGGCATTGTCCGCCCAGGGCGTCGCCAGGGTAACCACCGGCGTCTCGCAGAGCAGCGACTCCGCCAGCACCATGCCGAAGCTCTCGCCCCAGCGCGAGATGTGCAGGAAGACGTCCATGGCGGAGTAACAGGCAGACAGGGCCGCGTCACCGCGCAGTTCGTCGATAACGACGACATCACCCCGGTAGGGGGACACTTCGCGGCGGGCGAGCATCTCCGGTGGCGGGTTGATCATGATCAGGCGAAGCAGCGGATCGCCGCGTCGCAGCTCCTCGAATACCTCCAGCAGCCAGGGCGACCACTTGCTGTTGAAGGCCTGGCCAACGCGGCCAAGGACGCGGTGTTCCCGGCCCAGGCCCCAACGCTCGCGGAAGGCAAGGCGCTCCTGTTCCGGCACAGGGTGAAAGCCGTCGCAGCGCACCGGGTAGGGCACGACGACCGACGGGTGGGCTCCCCGGCACCGCTGCTGGTAGAGAAACTGGCACCAGCCGGCGAGCTGAAAGCTCGCCCGCAGTTCCCCCGCCCAGGGGCTGGGTATCGAGAACACGTTCGTCTCGACTACCGGGGCCCGCGGAGCCAGGCTGCGCAGCGCCCGGAAGGCCTCCTCGCTGACGCGGTGCGAGTGCAGGTGCAGGAGCTCCGGGTCCCAGGCGGCGAGCCTGGCACGGTCACCGGCGTTACCCAGGTCGTAGACCGGCACGCCGCGATCGACGAGCTCCGAGGCCCTGGTCCCGCCCTCGATCGTGTACACGATGCGCGAATCGTGGCCCAGGGCCCGGTAGGCCTCGGCAAAATTCTGCGCGGCACGCTGCGTGCCGCCCTTGTCGAGGGTACAGACGGCGGTAAGCAGCTTCACGACCGACGCCCGCCGACACCGGTCAGCGCGCGCACCTTCAGCCGCAGCAGCGGCCAGTAGCGAGGCCGCAGGTCCGGCAGCAGGACCATGGCGAGGTCGGCAGCCAGCGTGGCTGCCGCTGCACCCAGGATCCCGTGGCGTGGTATCAACAGGAGGTTCAGGCCGACATTGGTAACCAGGCCCAGCAGCTGCCGGCGCAGGATCTCGCCCTGTTCATGGTGCTTCAGCAGGTAGCGGGACGAGGCGACGTTGAGAAAGCTGAGCGGGATGCTGAAGGCCAGCACCATGAGCGCACCGCCCGCCGGCGTGTAGGCGGCGCCGAACAACAGCGCCACAAGAGGCCCGGACGCTGCCGCGACAAGTACCGCGAGCGCCAGCAGGCCGTAGAAAGGGTAGCGCAGGATCTCGACGTAGCGCGCCTCGAAGGCGGGTCCCTCGAGGCTCAGCAGCCGGGGCAGCGCGCTGCGCAGGAGCGCCCCACCGAGGAACAGGCAGGGCTCGGCGATGCGCACTGCGGCGCTGTACTGCCCGACCGCGAAGTCTCCGGCAAGGGCTTCGAGCATCAGCTGATCGAGCCGCAATGAAAGAACCACGGCGACAGCGGTAAGAAGCAGGGGCCAGCCATCGCGCAGGTGCTGCAGCATCTGCTCACTGCCAGCGCGCAGGCGAAGCAACGGCAGGCCGCGCCACTGCATGGCGACAGCCAGTGAGAGCGCTAGCACCGCCGCCTCCGCCGCGGCGGCCCAGGCGAACGCCAGCAACGGCGCCTCGAGCAGGATCAGCATCACCCGGACGGCGGCCAGCAGCAGCATGGTGACTACTCGCGCCATCACCGCGTAGCGGGCACGCACCGTCGCATCGAACAGGTAGCTCGAGACCTCGCTGGCCTGGAACAGGAGAGCAATACCGGCGACCAGGATCACCGACCGCGCCAGGGCGTCATCGGGGCGCAGCAGCGGCACCACGGCAGCGAGCAGCGCGTAGGCCAATGCGCCACCCGCCAGTTGCAGCGCCGCGGTGGAGCCGAGGATAGTTGCCTGGCGTTCACTGTCGCGGACCAGCGCGCGTATGGACACCTCGCGAAGGCCAAGACCGGCTACAGCCCCGAGGATCAGCACGAGGGCCTGGGCAAAACTGAGGATTCCGAAAGCAGCCGGGCCGAGGTGGCGGGCCATCCAGGCCCCGACGAGAAGCCCGAGCACCAGCCGGGTTCCCCGCTGCGCGGTGAGCCAGCCGGCGTTACGCAGGATCCGCTCACGGTGCGGCCCACCGGCGGCCCGGGACCAGAGCCAGCTAACTGCGCGGCGCATGCGCTACGGTCGTGCCGTCGCCGTCGCTTGTCGCCAGCAGGCGTTTCCTCAAGCCCAGATCCTCTCCCGGAAGCATCGGCACAGTGTAGCCCAGGGCACTAGCGCCGGGCAGGACGCGACCACCCCAGGCGTACCGAGCAGTCTACCGCCGTGCGATAGGCCTTGAGCTGGTAATGCATCAGGAATGCGAGCAGCTTCTCCCGCCGATCCATGGAGCGATCCTCGCGGAGCTGCCTCGCTGCGTAAAGCGAGGGCAGGAACCCCAGCAGCAGGCGGCTCTGGCGCTCACCGGGGGAAAACCCCTGCGCGCCGGCGATGCGACGGTGTTTCTCGAAGAGTGCGGCCCGGCTGGCCCGGGCCGGGTGACGGACCCGGCACTGGGGAACATAGACCAGCGGTACGCCGGCCCTCGTGGCAGCGAGGTTCCAGGCAAAATCGCCGCCTGACAACAACCGCGCATCGAACGGGCCCACGCGCTCGAACACCGATCGGTGAACGATGAGATTCGCAGTGACCGCGGTACCGCGGCGCACGTAGCGTTCCTGCTGGAAGGAAAACGCCTTTTCGAAGCACTCTGCCGCATTCAGGCGAGCGGAAGAGAAGAGCAGTTCGACCGCGCCGGCAATGCGCGGCACGTCAGCGCTGATCGCAGCGGTCGCCGCGGCCAACCAGTCTGCCGCCGGCAGGCAGTCCGCGTCCGTAAACGCGAGCAGTTCACCCCGGGCCTCGCCGAGGGCGCGATTGCGCGCCGCGTAGGAACCCGGTGCCGCCTCGCACAGCAGCCTCGCGTTGCCGGGCAGGCGCAGTGACGTCGGCGCGGCATCCGAGGGATCATTGTTGACGATCAGGATCTCCACCGCGTCCGCCGGCAGCGTCTGCGCCGCAAGTGCCTCAAGGCAGGCTGCGAGCGCCGGCCAGTGGCGGTAGGTGGGCACGATGACGGAGACCAGCGGCATCAGTCTCCTGTCCCCTCCGGCCAGGCCTTTCCGGCCGGCGTCGCCAGCACCCGCGCCAGCTCGTAGCTGCGCGCGAGCCCGGTGGCCTGGTCGTCGGCCCCGGCAACGGCGGGTTCGGGGTCGAGTGCAAGCAGAGCGAGTTGGTGGGCGAAGTGGCCTGCTGCCGCCTGGTCGATGCCCGTGCTCCGCTCGACGAAAGCAAGCTCGAAGCCAACGGGGTTGTAGGGATAGGCGTAGGCCGTGGTTTCACAGGCCTGGCGGAAGGCGGGGCGGCGGGCAGCGGTCATGAGCCTGCGATAGCGCGCCGAGTCCCAGAATGCGTGCTTCGGAAGCGCACCGCGGAGCATCGTCATCGCGACGAGGTTGAAAGCGTGGTAGCCGACCGACCGGCCCCGCTGTCGCGGCCTGCGACGCCACTTGCGCCAGTGCACCCGGGCAGCCCGCAGCCTCGCCCGCGGGCCGTCGCCCGGGCGGGGCACGGGACGGAAGGCGAAACTGTCGTGGTAGATCACGCCATCCCGGTAGAGTTGCACCCGGCGGGCGACATCGTCGACGAAACGCTCTGCCCGGGCACGCCCCCGCTCATCGAGCCTGCAGCCCAGCGCTGCGAACCAGAGCTGCTGGTTGAAGGTCGGGTTGAGCGCACCGTGGCTGCCGTCCACGTTGAGGTCGTGCCAGGCCGTGCGGGCCTCGTTCCAGCAGTGGGCGCCGTGCACCGCCGCCGCCGCTTCCCGGCAATCCGGCCGGCCGAGGACAGAGGAGGCATAAAGCAGAGGCTCAAGTACAAAAGCCTGGCCGACAAGCCCGTTGCCGAGGTTCTTGTGCGGGTCGTGGCGGCAGTAGAACGCTGCACCCATGGGCCGGGCTGCGCTGGACAGCAGGTAATCGGCCGCGCCGTGGGCCGCATCACTGAACGCGCCTTCGCCCCGGCTGGCAAGGTAAGCGAAGGTGTAGAGCCAGCCGGCGGTTACCCGTACCGGGGTTTCCGGCTCGGCATGGGGGCCATTGTGCCCGGCAGGAAAGCTGCCGTCCCGCCGCTGCCAGGCCAACGCCTGGCTCGCCAGCTGCAGCAGCCGATCAGCAGCCGGTGCGAGGTCTGCGTCGCTGAGCACGAACGGTCAGACCCTGGCGGGCGAGCCGGACGGGCGCCGCCGGCGTACCGCTTGCAGCAGGGCGTCGAGCGCGGCGGCGTCCGGTCGCTGCACGATCCCCGCTTCGGTGACGAGGGCGGTCACAAGGTTCGCCGGCGTGATATCAAAGGCGGGGTGCCGGACCGCAATGCCCGCCGGCGCCCACTGCTCGGCACCGAATCCCGTCACCTCCTCCGGCGCCCGCTCCTCGATGGGTATGGCACTGCCATCAGCCACGGCGGGGTCGATGGTGGCCAGCGGGGCTGCCACGAAAAAAGGAATCCCGTGGTGGCGCGCGAGCACCGCGACCATGTAAGTGCCGATCTTGTTGGCCACGTCGCCGTTGGCAGCGACCCGGTCGGCGCCGACGATGACCGCGTCGATCTCCCCCTGCGCCATCAGGTGCCCGCTCATGCTGTCGGTGATGAGTGTCACCGGGATGCCCTCGGCCTGCAGTTCCCAGGCGGTGAGCCTCGCGCCCTGGAGGAACGGCCGGGTCTCGCCGGCGATCACCGAGATGCGCCTGCCGGCTGCAACGGCACTGCGCACGACACCCAGGGCCGTTCCGTGACCCGCCGTGGCGAGCGCGCCGGCGTTGCAATGGGTGAGCACCCGGGCACCGTCGGGCAGCAGCGCGGCGCCGTGCTTGCCGAGGGCGCGGTTGGCGGCCACGTCCTCTGCGTGCACCGCCTGCGCAGCGACCAGGAGTCGCTCCGCAACCGCAGCCGGCGCCGCCGCGCAGGCCCCGGTCCAGACCCGGCGCATACGATCAAGGGCCCAGAACAGGTTGACCGCCGTCGGCCGGCTGGCGGCGAGCACGGCGAACGCCGCCTCGAGGCCGCTGCCGAACTCCTCGGCCGACGTCGCCAGCCAACGCGCCTCCAGCGCGATGCCGTAGGCAGCCGTGACACCGATTGCCGGCGCGCCGCGCACGACCATGAGGCGGATCGCCTCCGCGGTGTCCGCTGCGCGGGTGCAGCGCACCCATTCGACAGCCGCGGGCAGCCGGCGCTGGTCCAGGAGTTCCAGGGTGTCGCCGGCGAGACGCAGGGTCTCGACGGCCGTGGCTTCCTGCATCACGGGCTCACTCCTCTGCGGCCGGAGCGCGGCCGTAAGTTTCGAAGCGCGCGATCACCGCCGCCATCTCGTCATCGGTCAGGAGCACCGGCTCACCCGTCTCGCAGGCAGCCAGGAACTGGCCGCAGAGCGCCTCGACCTCTTCGGCGATCGCGACCGCCTCCTCGAGGTCCGCGCCCAGCGCGATGAGCCCATGGTTGGCGAGCAGGCAGGCCTTGCGCTCGTCCAGTGCCTCTAGCGCGGCGGCCGAGAGGGCCTCCGTGCCAAAGAGTGCATAGGGCGCACAGCGCACGTCGCGGCCACCGGCGATGGCGACCATGTAGTGAAAGGGGGGCAGGTCCCGCCGCAGGCAGGCGAGTGCGGTCGCGTGCGGGGAATGGGTATGCACGATGGCCGCCACCTCGGCGCGCGCGGCGTAGATATCGCGGTGGAAGCGCCACTCGCTCGACGGACGACCGGGAGAAAGCGCATCTCCCGCAGCATCCAGGGAAACCAGTGTCGCCGGCGCCAGACGGGCAGCACTCGCACCGCTCGGCGTGATCCAGAAACCATCGCCGTGGCGCAAGGACAGGTTGCCCGTGCTCCCGCGGTTCAGCCCGCGCTCGGCAAGGTAGCGATAGGCGTCGCAAAGCGCTTGCCTGTCATCCATGGACGTTCCCTCCAGCGGCGGCGATTATGCCACAGCGCCACCGGGATCGGAGCGTCCCGGCGCGGTGCGGGTCACGATCGCCACGGCGACACCGGGCTGGCGCGCACGTCGAAGGTTCGGGCGGCGGCCCCGGGGGCATGCGAGGTCGAACGGCTGATATACTCGGCGCGTCAGAAGGAGGACGCTCGCCCCATGCCCAGTCGCAAGAAAGCCGACGCCGACGCCAGTCCCGCCACCCTGGAAGCCACCATCGCCGAGATCGAGACCATCCTTGCGCGCATGGAGGGTGAGGAGCAACCGCTGGAGCAGTCGCTCAAGGATTTCGAGGCCGGCATCACCTTGACGCGCCGGGCCCAGGCCCTGCTCCGCGAGGCGGAACAGCAGGTACAGAGGCTCACGGAGAACGCCGACGGCAGCCCCGCGGCCGGCCCGCTGGACGACGACGCGGACGCCTGATCCGTGACCCTGGGAACCGACCGGGAGCGCTTCGAAAACAGCGCACGCCCCCTGGTGGAGGCGCAGCTTTCCACCGTAGCGCCTGCCCTGCGCGACGCCGTGGCCTACGCCCTCAGCGTCGGTGGCAAGCGCATCCGACCGATCCTCGTCTACCGGGCCGCCCGCGCCCTCGGCCGCGGGGAGGCGCCGGCGCTTGAGCACGCTGCGGCCGCCATCGAGCTGGTGCATACCTATTCCCTCATCCACGACGACCTGCCGGCGATGGATGATGACGAACTGCGCCGGGGCCAGCCCACGCTGCACCGGGCGTACGACGAGGCCACGGCGATTCTCGTCGGCGACGGCATGCAGGTGCAGGCCTTCAGCCTGCTCGCGGCCGCACCGGGCCTCGATGCGGACCGGCGCCTGGCCATGGTCGACGTGCTCGCCACTGCCTCGGGGTTTACCGGCATGGTCGGCGGGCAGTATCTCGATGTGAGCGCCACCGGCGCCGCGCTCTCCCTCGACGCGCTGAAGGCGATGCACAACCTGAAAACCGGCGCCCTCATCCGCGCCGCGCTGGCCCTCGGCGGGCACGCCGCCGGCGCCGGCACGGAGGAAATCGACGCGCTCGACCGCTACGGGGAGCATATCGGTCTCGCGTTCCAGGTGGTGGACGACATTCTCGACGTGGAAAGTGACAGCGCCACCCTCGGCAAGACCCAGGGCAAGGACGCCGCCGCCAACAAGAGCACCTACGTGAGCCTTCTCGGCATCGACGGAGCCCGCCGCGAGGCGGCAAGGCTTCTCGAAGCCGCCCTCGCATCCCTGCGCACCTTCGACGACAGCGGCGACGACCTCCGCGACCTCGCCCGGTTCATTGTCGAGCGGGACCGCTAGCCGGCATCCGGGCTGTCGCCAGGGACCGCCCCGGCGGCGCATCACTCCCCGAACATATGGCCGAGTTTGGCGCCCTTGGTGCGGAGGTACTTCTCGTTGTGAGGGTTGCTGTGCGTTTCCAGCGGCAGGCGGTGCAGCACCTCGATGCCCAGCTCCTGCAGGGCCGCGACCTTGCGTGGATTGTTGGTCATGAGGTTGACGCTGGTGATGCCGAGGTGGGCGAACATGGGTCCGAGCAGAGAATAGTCACGCATGTCCGCACCGAAGCCGAGCTGCTCGTTGGCCTCCACGGTGTCGGCGCCTTCGTCCTGGAGCTTGTAGGCGCGGATCTTGTTCAGGAGGCCGATGCCCCTGCCCTCCTGGCGGAGGTAGAAGAGCGCACCGCGGCCCGCCTCGGCGATGGCCTTGAGCGCCGCCTCGAGCTGGTTGCCGCAGTCGCAGCGCAGGCTGAAGAGTGCGTCGCCGGTGAGGCACTCGGAGTGCACGCGCGCCAGCACCGGCTCGCCGTCGCCGACGTCGCCCATGGTGAGCACCAGGTGTTCCTTGTTGGCCGCGGGATCCTCGAAACCGTGCATCGTGAAGACGCCCCAGTCCGTGGGAAGCCGGGACGACTCGACGTACCGTACCGTCACGCTCTGGTCCGTGCTTGAAAGGGGCGCCAGTCTAGCAGGGCGGGGGGGGCGTGGCGAGCGACCGCTCACCACCGGCTGGTCAGGGACAGGACACCGTTCTGTTCCGACAGCTGCACGTGACGCAGGTAGCTCATTCCGAGAAGGACCGTACGCGGGAAGTCGCCATCGACCACCGTCGCCTGCACGTTGTCGACACGGATCCCGCCGACGTCGACGCTGTCCAGGGTGACGACGAAACCCGCCACCGTGCTGCCGGCGGTCTCGACCCGGGTGGGCTGACCGTCGTTCGCGTTGATCCCGAGAGCGGCGGCGTGCTGGCGGCTCAGGGCGACGACGTTGGCCCCGGTGTCGATCAACACCTCCATCCGGCGACCGTTGATGGCGGCGCTGGTCCGGTACTGCATGCGCTCGTCCCTGACCACGGTCACGGAGCGCTTCTCCGGAGCGCTATAGGCACCAGCGATACGGTCGGACACGCCGGCCCGACGGCGCTCGCCCCTGATCTCCAGCACGGCCTCCTTGCCGCTGGCGCTGACCAGGCGCACCCCGCCCTCGCTGTCGCCCTCGCGCAGCGTGTGCCGACGGCCGTCGATGGTGAGCACCGCCATGCCGGGCATGAGCGCCTCGACCTGGACGCTGTCCTGGGCGCCGGCCGGCAGGGCCAGGACCAGGGCCGGGAGCAGCGCCGCGGACAGGAGGAGGGACCTCATACCAGGGCCTCCGCGCCGTTCAGCGCCGCGATCGCCAGGTGCAGCGTGACACAGGTCATCACCCCCGCGACGAGATCGTCGACCATGATGCCCACGCCGCCGCCGACGTTGTTGTCCAGTGCGCTCACCGGCCAGGGCTTGGTGATGTCGAGGAAACGGAAGACGATGAAGGCGATGGCGAGCCAGAGCGGTGAAGCCGGCACGGCCCACAGGGCGACCCACAGCCCCGCGAATTCATCCCAGACGATGCCGGGATGGTCATGAACACCGAGCTGACGGCTGGCGACACCGCAGAGCCAGATCCCGCCGAGGGAGGCGGCCAGCACGACGGCGCTGTAAGCCCAGAGCGGCAGCGGGCTGAGAAGAAACCAATAGAAGACGGCCGCAAGCACAGTGCCGACGGTGCCCGGGGCCCAGGGTGAGAGACCGCTGCCGAAGCCGAAGGCGGCCAGCTGCACGGGGCTTTGCAGCAGTCGCGGACGCTCCTGCCTGCCTCGATCCATGCGTGCGCTCCCTGTTGTCACGTGTGCCAGTGTAGACCGTATCAGAAGTGCCGGTAACCGCTGGCATCCGCCGGCTCGCCATCGACGCTGAGGCCCGCTCCCTCGCAAACCTCACCGATGCGGGTGCAGCCCTCGGGAGGTACCGCGCCCGCCGGCAGCGTGAAGGCCAGCTCGTAGTCGTCGCCGCCACCGAGCGCCCAGGCGCGGCCGCGCTCGCCGGCGGCGGCCACGGCGGGGGACAGCGGCAGGGACTCGCTAGCGAGCGCGATGGCGACCCCGCTCGCCGCGGCGACATGACCAAGGTCTGCCAGCAGACCGTCGGAGACATCGATGGCGGCAGTAGCAACGCCGCGCAGGTGCTCCCCCAGCGCCAGGCGCGCCGCGGGCCGATGGAACCGCTCGAGCAGCGCGGCGGCGGCCTCCGGCCCCGGGTGCCAGCGCTCCTCCAGGATCGCCAGGGCCGCGGCTGCATCACCCACCGTGCCGGAGACGCAGACCTGGTCCCCGGGGCGCGCCCCGTCCCGGCGCAGGACAGCGTTCGCAGGACAGGCGCCAAACACCTGGACGGTGATGACCGTGGCGGGGCCGCGGGTGGTGTCGCCGCCGGCCAGCGGCAGGCGGCAGTCCGCGCAGGCCTGCGCCAGGCCCTCACTGAACGCCTGCAGCCACAGCTCATCGGGCGCCGGCAGGGTCAGCGCCAGGGTACAGGCCAGGGGGCTCGCGCCCATGGCGGCGAGGTCGGAGGCGGCGACGGCCAGCGCCCGGTAGCCCACGTCCTCCGGGAAGGTGTCCTCGGGATAGTGCACACCCTCGACGAGCGTATCGACGGAGGTGACGAGCACTTCTCCGGGAGGCAGGTCGAGGAGCGCCGCATCGTCGCCGATGCCGAGGCGGATAACCGCGCCACCGCCGAGGCCCCAGAAATAGCGGCGGATCAGCTCGAACTCGTTCGGGGACATGACCTGGCCCGGCCTCAGGCGCCGGCGCCGACCTCGACCTTGCGCAGCTCGCGCGCGAGCTTGTCGAGCACGCCGTTGATGTACTTGTGCCCGTCCGTGGCGCCGAACTTTTTCGCCAGGGCGACGGCCTCGTTGATCACGACCTTGTAGGGCACATCGATGCGCTCGCGCAGCTCCCAGGTGCCCATGCGCAGCAGCGTGTGCTCGATGGGGTCGAGGTCGTCCAGGGCGCGGTCGAGCAGCGGTGCGTAGGCGCCATCGAGGCCGTCCGCGTCGGCAGCCACGCCGTGCAGCAGGGCGTGGAAGTAGTCGCCATCGACCTTGTCGAAATCGTAGTCGCTGCGGAATTCCGCCTCGATGACATTGAGTGCGGCGCCGGCCATGTACCACTGGTACAGGGCCTGCATCGCATAGTGGCGAGCCCGGCGCCGACGCGCCGCGAGGAGATTGGGGGCGTGGCCGGCCACGCTCAGAGTTGCTTGAGGAGGCTGACCATTTCCAGCGCCGAGGACGCGGCTTCCGCGCCCTTGTTGCCGGCCTTGGTGCCGCTGCGCTCGATCGCCTGCTCGATACTGTCGACGGTGAGCACACCAAAGGCAATCGGCAGGCCGTGCTGCAGGCTGACCTGGGCAATGCCCTTGGTGCACTCGCCGGCCACGTGCTCGAAATGCGGCGTGCCGCCGCGGATCACCGCGCCGAGGGCGATGATCGCGTCGTAGTTGCCGCTGGCCGCGGCTTTCTCGCAGACCAGGGGGATCTCGAAGGCCCCGGGGGCGCGGATGATGGTCATCTGCTCATCCCTGACACCGTGGCGGCGCAGCGTATCCACGGCGCCGTCGACGAGGTGCTCGACCACAAAGCTGTTCCAGCGGCCGACCACCAGCGCATAGCGGCCGTCGCCGCCAGTGAAGTCGCCCTCGAGGGTCCTGATCGCGTCCATGGTCATCTCCTTGCTGCCCCGCTAGCGCGGTTCGCCCGACTGGCTTGCCGCGGGGCGTATCGTTTCCAGCACCTCCAGCCCGAAGCCGGAGATCGCATTGTACTTCATAGGCGCACCGAGCAGGTGGATCTGCCCGACGCCGAGGTCGCGAAGGATCTGCGACCCGAGCCCGATGGTGTTGTAGGTATCCGTCGGTGCCGGCGGCGAGGGCCGGTCCTCGCCCAGGGCGAGGTCGATGCTGTGCAGAAGCGCTTCTTCGCTCTCCGGCCGCGCGAGCAGCACGAGCACGCCCTTGCCCGCGGCGCCGATGTGCGCCAGCGCATCCTGCAGCGCCCAGGAGTTGCCCTCGCGCAGGTGGCTGCCGAGCAGGTCGCGGAGCGTCGAGCGCGTGTGCACCCGCACCAGCGTCGGGGTGTCCGCCTGGATGTGCCCGCGGGAGAGGGCGAGGTGCAGCTCGCCGTCGTTGTTGTCGCGGTAGACGGTGAGCCGGAAGGAGCCGTGGGCGGTGGCCACCTCGCCCTCGCGCACCCGCTCGATGGTGCGTTCGTGCAGGAGCCGGTAGTGGATGAGGTCGGCGATGGTGCCCAGCTTGAGGCCGTGCTCCCGGGCGAAGGCCGCGAGCTCGGCGACACTCGCCAGGCCGCCGTCGGCCCCGAGGACGTCGGTGAGGACCGCGGCCGGGGTCAGCCCCGCGAGGCGCGCGTAGTCCACCGCCGCCTCCGTATGACCCGCGCGGGTAAGCACTCCGCCGGGGGTCGCGGCGAGGGGAAATATGTGGCCCGGCTGCACGATGTCCGCAGGCTGCGCGTGCGGTGCCACCGCCACGCGTACCGTGTGCGCCCGGTCCGCCGCCGAGATGCCCGTGTCGATGCCGCGCGCCGCCTCGATGGAGAGCGTGAAGTTGGCGTGCTCGCCGCCGCCCTCGACCATCGGCGGCAGGTCGAGCTGCTCGCAGCGTTCCCGGGTCAGGGCGAGGCACACGAGGCCGCGGGCGCGGCGGGCCATGAAGGTGATGTGCTCCGCCTCGCAATGCTCCGCGGCAACCATCACGCCGCCGGCGTTGTGCGTCGCGTCGTCATCGTCGAGCAGCACCACCATGCGGCCGAGGCGGATCTCGGACAGCAGCTCGTCGACGGGATCGATCACGAGGTCATTCACGGTGTACTCCAGTCAGCCGCGCAGGTAGCCGTGCTCGGCGAGGGTCGCGAGCGTAACCCCGCCTTGCCCCGGGTCCGCCGCGCGGTCGCCGAGCACCAGGCGCTCGAGGTAGCGGGCGATGAGGTCCACCTCCAGGTTGACCTTCGTGCCCGGCCGATAGGCGCCGAAGATGGTCTCGGCCATGGTCTGCGGGATGATGTTGAGGTCGAACTCGGCGCCGTTCACGGCATTCACCGTGAGGCTCGTGCCGTCGACGCAGATGCTGCCCTTGTGGGCGATGTAGCGGGCGAGCGCTGCCGGCGCGCGGAAAACGAAGCGCCAGGAGCGCGCGTCCTCGGCGAGACTCACCACCTCGCCGACGCCGTCGACGTGGCCGCTGACGATATGCCCGCCGAGGCGGCTGGCCGGCGTGAGCGCCTTCTCGAGGTTCACTCGGGCGCCCACGGACAGGTCGCCGAGGGTCGTGGCGCCGAGCGTCTCCACGGACACGTCGGCCCAGTAGCCGTCACCGGGCAGACCGGTCACCGTGAGGCATACGCCGTTGGCGGCGATGCTGTCACCGATGGCCACGTCGTGCAGCGGCAGCTTGCCGGTGCGGATGCGCAGGCGCAGGTCGCCGCCGCTGGGCTCCATGGCCGCGATCTCGCCGACCGCCTGGATGATGCCGGTAAACATGTCTCGTTCAGTGGTCCTGCGTGACGGTGAAGGTCAGGCGCCAGTCGTCACCGACGCGGCGCTGGTCCGCGAGAGCAAGCGGCACCTTGTCCGCCATGCGCTCGAGGGGCAGGTCGACCAGGGGCCGCCCTGCACTGCCCAGGAGGCAGGGGGCCTGGTAGACGATGAGCTCGTCCAGCAGCCCCGCCG
The DNA here is from genome assembly GCF_040217025.1 of Pseudohaliea sp. Taxonomy (GTDB): domain Bacteria; phylum Pseudomonadota; class Gammaproteobacteria; order Pseudomonadales; family Halieaceae; genus Pseudohaliea. The sequence goes on from NZ_JAVJOA010000007.1 coordinate 37,096, forward strand.
CGAGCAGTGCCCCGGCGAGCCGGGGGCCGGATTCTACCAGAATCTCGTTCACCTCTCGCGCGGCGAGCAGCTTCAGCATGGCGTGGAGGTCGAGGCCGCCGGCGGGCGACGCGGGCAGCGCCGCGAGGGTCACCCCGTCGGTCCGGGCAACCGCGGTGGTGGCATCCGCGGCCAGGCCCTCCCGGTGTAGGAGCAGCGTATCGCCGCCGCGCAGCACCCTTGCCGCCGGCGGCGTGCGCAGCTCGGAATCCAGCACCACCCGCAGCGGCTGGCGGCCGTTCAGGGCGGCCTCGCCAACGCTGCCGGCGAACTCCGCCTCGCGCACGGTGAGCGAGCAGTCGTCCGCGAGCACCGTGCCGATGCCGCAGACGATAGCCCCGCTGGCGGCGCGCAGGCGCTGCACGTCGGCACGGGCAGCCGGCCCCGTGATCCACTGGCTCTCGCCGGAGGCCATCGCCGTGCGCCCGTCCAGGGAGCTGGCGAGCTTCGCCCGCACCCGGCCCCAGCCGCGGCGGTGGCGAAGCCAGAAGCCGCGCACCAGCGCCTTAGCTTCGGCCTCGAGAAGCCCGCTGTCCACGGCGATACCCGCCTCGCGCAGCCGTGCCGCGCCGCCGCCCGCCGCCGGGTGCGGGTCGGCAAGGGCGAACACCACCCGGGCCACGCCGGCGTCGATGAGCGCCTCGCTGCAGGGGCCGGTGCGGCCGTGGTGGTTGCAGGGCTCGAGGGTGACGTAGGCGGTGGCGCCCCGCGCGTCGTCGCCGGCGGCGCGCAGGGCCTCGATCTCGGCGTGGGGACCGCCGGCGGGCTGTGAAAAGCCCTCGCCGATCAGCACGCCGTCTTTCACCAGCACGCAGCCGACATGGGGGTTGGGCGCGGCGTGGAAACGTCCGCGGGCGGCGAGCTGCAGGGCCCGGGCCATGTGCGCCCTGTCGATGCGGTCGCTCACGGGGTGGCGAAGCGCCTCAGGCGCCCTTGGCCGGCTGCCGCGGCTCTGCCTCCAGGCTCTCGATGGCGTCGCGGAACTCGGCGATGTCCTGGAAGCTTCGGTACACGGAGGCGAAGCGCACGTAGGCCACCTGGTCGAGCTGCTTCAGCTCGTCCATCACCAGCTCACCAACCGTGCGCGAGTCCACTTCGCGCTCGCCCGTGGCACGCAGCGAGGCCTTGATGTTCGTCAGCACGGCCTCGATGGCCTCCACGGACACGGGCCGCTTTTCCAGGGCCCGCTGCAGGCCGGCGCGCAGCTTGTCGTCGTCGAAGGGCTCACGGTTGCCGTTCTGCTTGATGATGCGCGGCATCACCAGCTCGGCCGATTCGTAGGTCGTAAAGCGCTCGTGACAGGACAGGCACTCGCGGCGACGGCGCACCTGGCCGCCCTCGGCCACCAGGCGCGAGTCGATGACCTTGGTATCGTCCGCGCCGCAGAAGGGGCAGTGCACGGCCCGCGCTACCCGGCCGCCCTAGGCGGCCGCGGCTCCGGCGGAGGCGCGCTCTCCGTAGACCGGGAAGCGGCCGCAGATGGCGAGCACCTTCTGCTTCACCTCGGCGATGGTGGCAGCGGCATCGCCGCCTTCCAGCGCCTCGAGGACGTCGCACATCCAGTGCGTGAGCTCGACGGTCTCGACCTCGCCGAAGCCGCGGGTGGTGATCGCCGGCGTACCCACGCGCAGGCCCGAGGTCACGAAGGGCGAGCGGGGATCGTTGGGCACCGCATTCTTGTTCACGGTGATGTTCGCAGCGCCCAGGGCCTCGTCGGCGTCCTTGCCGGTATACGGCCTGCCGATGAGATCCACCAGCATGAGGTGGTTGTCGGTGCCGCCGGAGACGATGTTGATGCCGCGCTCGATGAAGGTCGACGCCATGGCCCGGGCATTGGCGACCACCCGCTCCTGGTAGGTGACGAACTCCGGCGCCTGCGCCTCGAGAAAGGCCACCGCCTTGGCGGCGATGACGTGCATCAGCGGGCCGCCCTGGCCGCCCGGGAAAACGGCAGAGTTGAATTTTTTCTCCAGTTCCTCATTGGCCCGCGCCAGGATGATGCCGCCACGGGGGCCGCGCAGGGTCTTGTGCGTGGTGGAGGTGACCACGTCGGCGTGCGGGACCGGGTTCGGGTAGACCCCCGCGGCGACGAGGCCGGCGATATGCGCCATGTCCACCAGCAGGTAGGCACCCACGTCGTCGGCGATGGCGCGGAAGCGCGACCAGTCCATGACCCGGCTGTAGGCGGAGAAGCCGGCGATGATCATCCGCGGCCGGTGCTCTTTCGCCAGCGCCTCGACCTGCGCGTAGTCGACTTCGCCTGTGTCGTTATCGAGGCCGTACTGCACGGCGTTGTAGGTCTTGCCGGAAAAGTTGGGCTTGGCGCCGTGCGTGAGGTGGCCGCCATCCGCCAGGCTCATGCCGAGGATCGTATCCCCCGGCTTGCACAGCGCCTGGAATACAGCCGCGTTGGCCTGCGAGCCGGAGTGCGGCTGCACGTTCGCGTAGGCCGCCCCGAACAGCGCCTTGGCCCGCTCCACGGCCAGCGCTTCCACCACGTCGACGTACTCGCAGCCGCCGTAGTAGCGCTTGCCCGGGTAGCCCTCGGCATACTTGTTGGTCAGCACGGAACCCTGCGCCTGCAGCACCCTGGGGCTCGCGTAGTTCTCGGACGCGATGAGCTCGATGTGCTCTTCCTGCCGCCGCTCTTCAGCCTGGATCGCGGCAAACACGTCGTCGTCGAAGCCCTCGATGCTCATACGCTGGTCAAACATTAAAAAATCCTTGCCCTGCGGGCACTTGTAGCTGTGTGAAGGCCCGCAATTCTAGCGGAAATGGGGGCGACGGGTAAGTGGATGCTTTCCTCGGTTAGCGGGGTCATCAGATGGTGCCAGTAGCCGGAAGCAGGCCTGGAAGGTCCTCCGGCAACGGCCACTGCCCCTCGCCCCGCGCCGGCCGCTGCGGAACTCGACCAGAATCGCTTCGCGATTCTTGGGACTCGAACAGTCCTCGCGGAAAGCCCCGGCGCGGGGCGAGGGGCAAAACGTGACCTGAAAGTTGCCGGAGGACCTTCCAGGCCTGCTTCCTGACCGTGGTGCCAAGAAACACCGCTGTGGTCGTACTCAGGAATCCGGTACGGCGTCAGGGTGCGGCGAACCCCAGCGGCCGCCCCGCGAACACACCCCCGCCGCACCCGGCTCAGAAGCACCGGTACGAAATGCCAGAACCCGGGGCATTTGCTAAACTCCGCGCCCCAGTTTCCAACGCACTGCGAGCCCACACATGGCGCAATACGTTTACACCATGAACCGGGTCGGCAAGGTCGTGCCGCCCAAGAAAGAGATTCTGAAGGACATCTCCCTGTCCTTCTTCCCGGGCGCCAAGATCGGCGTCCTCGGCCTCAATGGTGCCGGCAAGTCCACGCTGCTGAAGATCATGGCCGGCATCGATACGGAGATCCTCGGCGAGGCGCGACCGCAGTCGGGGATCAAGATCGGCTACCTGCCGCAGGAGCCGCAGCTGAACCCCGACAAAGACGTGCGCGGCAACGTGGAGGAAGGGCTGCAGGACGCCATCGACGCCCTCGCCGACCTCGAGAGGGTCTACGCCGCCTACGCCGAACCCGACGCGGACTTCGACGCGCTGGCGAAGGAGCAGGCGCGCCTGGAAGACATCATCCAGGCCACCGACGCGCACAACCTCGAGACCAAGCTCGAGATCGCCGCGGACGCCCTTCGCCTGCCGCCCTGGGACGCCGACGTCGAGACCCTCTCCGGCGGCGAGCGGCGCCGGGTGGCGCTGTGCCGGCTGCTGCTCTCCGGGCCCGACATGCTGCTGCTCGACGAGCCCACCAACCACCTCGACGCCGAGAGCGTCGCCTGGCTCGAGCGCTTCCTGCACGACTTCCCGGGCACGGTGGTGGCCATCACCCACGATCGCTATTTCCTCGACAACGCCGCCGGCTGGATCCTCGAACTGGACCGCGGCCGCGGCATTCCCTACGAGGGCAACTACTCGGCGTGGCTCGAGACCAAGGAAAAGCGCCTGGAGCAGGAGCAGCGCCAGGAGGCCTCGCACCAGAAGGCGATCAAGGCCGAGCTGGAGTGGGTGCGCTCGAATCCGAAGGGCCGCCAGGCCAAGAACAAGGCCCGCCTGGCGCGCTTCGAGGAACTGCAGAGCCAGGAATTCCAGAGCCGCAACGAGACCAACGAGATCTACATCCCGCCGGGGCCCCGCCTCGGCGACAAGGTCATCGAGGTGAAGAACCTGAAGAAGGCCTTCGGCGACCGGCTGCTGTTTGACGACGTGACCTTCTCCGTACCCAAGGGCAGCATCGTCGGCATCATCGGCGCCAACGGCATGGGCAAGTCGACGCTGTTCCGCATCCTCACCGGGGCGGAGCAGCCGGACGGCGGCAGCGTCGAGCTGGGAGATACGGTCGAGCTCGCCTACGTGGACCAGTCCCGCGATGACCTCAATGGCAGCAAGACCGTGTGGGAAGAAGTCTCCGACGGCCAGGACGTCATCCGCATCGGCAGCTACGAGGTGAACTCGCGCTCCTACGTGGGCCGCTTCAATTTCAAGGGCTCGGACCAGCAGAAGTTCGTGAAGGACCTCTCCGGTGGTGAGCGCAACCGCCTGCACCTGGCCAAGCTGCTCAAGCAGGGCGCCAACGTGCTGCTGCTCGACGAGCCCACCAACGACCTCGACGTGGAGACGCTGCGGGCGCTGGAAGAGGCGCTGCTGGCGTTTCCGGGCGCGGCGCTGGTGATCTCGCACGACCGCTGGTTCCTCGACCGCGTCGCCACGCACATCCTCGCCTACGAGGATGACGGCAGCGTGGTTTTCCACGAGGGCAACTTCACCGAGTACGAGGAAGACCGCAAGGCGCGCCTGGGCGCGGCGGCGGAGCAGCCGCACCGGGTCAAGTACCGCAGGCTGAAGTAAGCCCGTGAAGCGGGTCATCTTCGACACGGATATCGGCATCGACGATGCCATGGCACTGCTGTTCCTGCACGGCGCGCCAGGGGCGGAGCTGGCGGCGATCACCACCGTGGCCGGCAACGCCAGCCTGGACGACGTGACCCGCAATGCGCTGGTGGTAGCGGAACGTTTCGGCATCGACGCGCCGATATTCCGCGGCGCCGCAGGACCGCTGGGCGAGGCCCTCGGCGAGGGCTACCCGGACTTCGTCCACGGCCGCAATGGTCTCGGTGACATCCCGCTGCCCGAGCCCGGCCGCCGGGCAGAGGAACTGCCCGGCGCCGAGGCCATAGTCGACCTCGCCCGCCGACACCCCGGGGAACTGTCCGTCGTCGCCGTGGGCCGGCTCACCAACCTCGCCGATGCGCTGGCCCTCGAGCCCGCACTGCCGGAGCTCCTCAGCGAGCTGGTGGTCATGGGCGGCGTCTTCGGCTTCCGAGGCCACCGGGGCAACGTCTCGCCGGTGACCGAGGCCAACTTCGGCGGCGACCCGCTGGCCGCGGACCGGGTCCTCGGCGCCGGCATCCCCACCACCGTCGTGGGCCTGGACGTGACCCAGGAAACGGTCATGGACGAGGCCTTCATCGACGAACTGGTGGACCGCGCCGGCGAGGCCGGCGCCTTCATCCACGCGATCACGCGCCACTACTTCGACTTCTACGAGGGCCTCGGCGACGGCCGCCGGTGCCCGATCCACGATTCGTCCGCCGTCGCCTGCCTGCTCTACCCCGGGCTCTACACGACGGCCACCGGGCCCGTGCGCGTGGTCACCGGGGGCGTGGCCCTCGGCCAGGGGATTCTCGGTGAACACCCGGAGCGCTACCTGTCGGCGGCCTGGCGCGACCGGCCGGCCTGCCGCGTTGCGCGCACCGTCGATGCCAGCGGTATGCGCGAGCGCTATCTCGAGAGCCTGGCGCGCCTGAAAGCCTAGCGGATCGCTTGCGGCCGCCTGGCCGGTCAGCGCGCCAGCGCCTCCAGCCGCTCGCGAAGGTAGCTGCCGGCGGTATAGCGTGCAGACAGCCGCAGCTCGAGGTCCGGCGCGAGGAAGTAGGGCATCGCGATGCGCGAGACGTTCATCGCCGGGTCGGAGGGGTTCACCACCCGGTGCGTGGTCGAGGGCAGCGCCCCGCCCGTCGCCTCCTGCAGCATATCGCCGGCGTTGATGATCACGTCGCCGGGCTCGCCGGGAACCGCCTCCCAGCCGCCTGCCCGGGCGCGGATCTCGAGCCCCGGTTCCCGCGACACCGGCAGCACCGTGAGCAGGTTGATATCCTCGTGCGCCGCGGCGCGCACGGCGCCGGGCGCCTCGCCGCCGGCCAGCGGCGGGTAGTGCAGGATGCGCAGCAGGCTGTGCTCCCGCGACAAGCTCCGGGCCAGCCGCCCGTGCAGTGCCCGGGGCAGCACCTCGCGGCAGTGCGCGTCGATCCAGCCGAGCAACCGGGCGCCGAGGGCGAGCGCCTCGTCGAGGTGGGCGAAGGCGTCCGCGGCCAGCGCCGGCGGCAGTTTCGCGCCCGGGGCGATGTGGTAGAACTCCTTGAGGTCCTTCACGCCGTGGCCGACGGCGGTTTCGGAGACTTCGGGCGGAATCCAGCCGGTGGTGTTACCGGAGACGGGGTTCTCCTCGGCGAGCCACGCCGCTTTGCCCTCGCTGCCCGCCTCATCGCGAAGGAAAAACTCGCGCCAGCCCGCCTCCATGCGCGCGAGCCGCGCCGCGTCCAGCGGCGGCCGGCGCAGCACGGCAAAACCGCTCTCGCGCAGGGCCTGGACGAAGGCGCGGTCGGGCTCGGGCGCGGAGAAATCGACGATGGCGACGGTCACTGGGTCTCCCTCGCTGTCATGGCGGGAGCAGGCGTTACGACGGCAGGCGTCGCGAGCCCCCGGGCGAGCAGCACCAGCCCGGCGAGGAGAAGGTAGCAGAAAGAGCTGAAGCGGAGCACCGTCAGCTCATCACCCGCGGCGACCACGGCGCTGGTGACCACCGGGCTCACCGCCGTGCCCAGGGTGGCGCCGAAGAGCAGCGCGGCGATGAGCCGGGGCGTCGGCACGGGCACCGCCTCGCTGGCAAAGGCGATGGTCACCTTGAGCAGGCCGAAGTTCGCCAGGCCCCAGGCGAAGGCCAGCCAGGGCAGCCAGGCCGGCACCGTCACGGTCCACAGCGGCAGGCTGCCGAGCAGCGTACCGAAGATGCTCGCCAGCACCATGCGCCGGGCGCCGAGGTGCAGCACCCACCAGGCCACCAGCAGCTGGCCGCAGAACATGCCGGTCCAGTAGCGGGAGACCACGGAGCCGGCGGCCTCGCGGGTCATGGGCAGCGTGGCCTCGAGGTGGCTCGGCAGCCACCAGAGCATGCTGTTCTGGCCCAGCGTATAGAGGAAGAGCGCGGCAATGCACAGCCATACCGTGGCGGGCCAACGCACTGCGGGCGCCGGCGCCACCCCCTCCCCGCCTGTCTCCGCGGTGACCGGCGCGACGCGCGCGGCCTCGCTGGTCGGGAAGCGCACCGCCGCGGCGAGGAGCACGATGATCACCGCCACTCCGCCCACGAGCAGGTAGCTGCTCGCCCAGTGCAGCCCCGCCGCGACGAAGAGCACCGCCACGGCGGAAGTGGCTGCGCCGGCGCCGCTGAAGAAGCCGTCGGTGACCACCAGCATGGAGGCACGGCGCTCGCCTGCGAACAGCAGCGCGATGCCACTGGCGGCGCCGGCGAGGCCGATGCCGCAGCCGGCCCCGACCAGACCGAGGGCGAGGCGCAGCAGCCAGGCGCTTTCCGTGAACCGCAGCAGCAGGAGGCTGCCGGCGATGGCGAGGTAGATCAGCAGCATGGCCGCCCGCAGGCTGAGCAGGTCGAAGACCACCAGGGCGAGGCCGGAACCGACCAGGATACCCACCGTCAGCCAGCTGAACAGCGCGCCGGCGGCCGGCACGGGGATGTCGAGCTGCTCCGCGAGCGGCGGCAGCACCACGCCGATGGGGGCGAGCATGCCCGACATCACGCAGTAGGCGAGGAAACAGGCGAGGGTGACGCCCACCCGGTTGCGTGTACTGGCCTGCTGGGTCACGGGGTGTATCGCATTGCCGCAGGGGAGACGTTATATTGCCCGCAATCAGGGGCAGGAACGAACCCGCCATGAGCGATTACCCGAACGATCGACGTGAAAACCTCCGCGCGGGCCTCGACCTCCCGGTCGAGGTTCACCAGGGAGGCAGCGTCTGGAAGCAGCGCCTCGTCGACCTCTCCCTCGCCGGCGTGGCCACGGACCAGCCCGACGTCTGGGACGCCCAGTACAACGAGCCCTTCACGCTCATGATTCACCTCGGGGACGGCAAGGTGCTCGAGCTCCACGCCTACCTGCAGCACGTCGAGAGCGGCCGCCTCGGCTTCTCCGTGCAGCACGTGGACCAGGCCAACATCGAGCCGCTGCGCGCGCTGCTCGCCACCCGCGTGGAGGACGAAGCGGCGCTGGACGCCGAGATTGAGCGGCTGCGGCAGGACGAGGAGTAAGCGCGGCACCGGCCGGCGGCCGGGCTCAGATCGCACCGTAAGCCAGCATCGCGTCCGCCACCTTGCGGAAACCGGCGACGTTCGCCCCGCGCACGTAGTTCACCTGGTCGCCGTTCTGACCGTAGTGCACACACTGGTCGTGGATGCCGTTCATGATGTCGCGCAGGCGCCGCTCCAGTTCCTCGGCCGCCCAGGCCATGCGGATGCTGTTCTGGCTCATCTCCAGCCCGGAAACGGCCACACCGCCGGCGTTGGCGGCCTTGCCCGGGCCGAACAGCACGCCGGCGTCGTGCAGCACCTTGATCGCTTCCACCGTGGTCGGCATGTTGGCGCCCTCGGCGACCGCCTGGCAGCCGTTCACCGCGAGGGTGCGCGCATCCTGCTGGTCCAGTTCGTTCTGCACGGCGCAGGGAAAGGCGAGGTCGCAGGCCACGCCCCAGGGGCGGGTGCCCTCGTGGTACTGGCAGCCGAACTGCTCGGCGTACTCGCTGACCCGCCCGCGACGGCGGGTCTTCAGGTCGATGAGCCAGTGCAGCTTGTCGTCGTCGAGGCCGTCGGCATCGTGGATGAAGCCGGAGGAGTCGGACAGCGTCACCACCTTCGCGCCGAGCTGGATCAGCTTCTGCGCACAGTAGAGCGCCACGTTGCCGGAGCCGGAGAGCACGCAGGTCTTGCCCTCGACGCTGTCGCCGCGGTGCGCGAGCATCGCCTGCATGAAGAAGGCCGCCCCCCAGCCCGTGGCCTCCGTGCGGATGAGGCTGCCGCCGAACTCGATGCCCTTGCCCGTGAGCGCCCCCGTGAACTCGCCGGTCAGCCGCTTGTACTGGCCGAAGAGATAGCTGATTTCACGCGCGCCGACGCCGATGTCGCCCGCGGGCACGTCCGTGTTCGGGCCGATGTGGTGGAACAGCTCGGTCATGAAGGCCTGGCAGAAGCGCATGATCTCCCGGTCCGACTTGCCCTTGGGGTTGAAGTCTGAACCGCCCTTGCCGGCTCCGATGGGCAGGGTGGTGAGGCTGTTCTTGAAGGTCTGCTCGAAGCCCAGGAACTTGAGAATCGACAGGTTTACCGTCGGGTGGAAGCGCAACCCGCCCTTGTAGGGGCCGATGGCGTTGTTGAACTGCACCCGGAAGCCGCGGTTGACACGGATGTTGCCCTCGTCGTCCTCCCAGACGACCCGGAAGATCACGGTGCGGTCCGGCTCGGTCATGCGCTCAAGGATGCCGGCCTCGCGGTAGCGCACGTTGTCGAGGATGAAGGGAATCACCGACTCGGCCACCTCGTGCACGGCCTGGTGGAACTCCGTCTCACCGGGGTTGCGCTTGATCAGGCCCTGCATGAAACGGTCGAGGGAGAGGTCCTGGTACATGGGGGACTCCTGTGGGGAAAGGCGGATTATGGCAGCGTGCACGGCCGCGTGCGATCAGGCGAACGCAGCCAGCGCCTCCTGCAGCTTGCGCACCGGGACCACCTCCATGCCGGGGATGGCGGACTTGGGCGCATTGGCCTTCGGCACGATCGCGCGGCGGAAGCCGTGCTTGGCGGCCTCGGCGAGACGCTCCTGGCCGCTCGGCACCGGGCGGATCTCCCCTGAGAGGCCCACCTCGCCGAAGATCACCAGGTCCCGCGGCAGCGGGTGATCGCGGAAGCTGGAGACGATGGCGAGCAACAGGGCGAGGTCCGCGCTGGTCTCCAGTACCTTGACACCGCCGACCACGTTGGCGAACACGTCCTGGTCACCCAGGTGCAGGCCCCCGTGCCGGTGCAGCACGGCGAGGAGCATGGCCAGGCGGTTCTGCTCCAGGCCCACCGCTACCCGCCGCGGGTTGCCGAGGGCGCTGTCGTCCACCAGCGCCTGGATCTCCACCAGCAGGGGCCGGGTGCCCTCCCAGACCACCATGACGGCGCTGCCCGAGGACGCCTCCTCGCTGCGGTCGAGGAAGATCGCGGAGGGGTTTTTCACCTCGCGCAGGCCGCCGTCGGTCATGGCGAAGATGCCCAGCTCGTTTACCGCGCCGAAGCGGTTCTTCTGCCCGCGCAGGGTGCGAAAACGCGAGTCGTCCGAGCCCTCGAGGAGGATCGAGCAGTCGATCATGTGCTCGAGGACCTTCGGCCCCGCGAGGCTGCCGTCCTTGGTGACGTGGCCGACCAGCAGCAGTACGGAGCCGGACTGCTTGGCGTGACGGGTGAGCGCCGCGGCACACTCGCGCACCTGGGAGACGCTCCCCGGGGCCGAGGCGATGTCGTCCGAGTGCACCACCTGAATGGAGTCGACCACCACGACGTCGGGCCGGTCGCCCTCGAGGGCGGCGAGGATGCTCTCCACGTTGGTCTCGGCCATGAGCCGCAGCTGGTCCATGGGCAGGCCCAGCCGGCGGGCGCGCAGGGCGACCTGCTGCAGGCTCTCCTCACCGGTGATGTACAGGCAGGGGCGGGCGCGGGCCAGATGGCAGAGCGTCTGCAGGAGCAGTGTGCTCTTGCCCGCCCCCGGACTGCCGCCGACGAGGATCGCCGAGCCGGGCACGAGCCCGCCGCCCAGTACCCGGTCGAACTCGCCGGCGCCGGAGGCGATGCGGGCGACCTCCTCGGTGGCGATGTCCGACAGCAGCTTCGCCTCCGGCCGGGCGCCGGCAAAGCCCGCCCGGTTGCCGGCGCTGATCGCGGCGCCGCGCCTGCCGGCGGGACCGAGGCGTACCTCGGTGACCGTATTCCAGGCGCCGCAGTCGCTGCACTGTCCCTGCCACTTGCTATAGTCCGAGCCGCACTCTGTGCACACGAACGCGGTTTTCTGCTTCGCCATGAGCCTCCCGTGAAGTGAGCCTCCCGTGAAAAACGCCGCCCGGGGCTGTATCGTCTTCGGGCAGGCGGCTATCCTAGCCGGCCGCGCCCACGACCCGGAAGCGTTGATGTCGGAATCGTCCCTCATCCCCGAGCAGCAGCTACTTTTCTCCCCCGGCCTGGCGGCAACCATCGGCCTGGAGGAGGCGATCCTGCTGCAGTACCTGCACGGGCTCCTCCGGCACCTGCCGGCGGAGCACCACGGGCAGCGGGGCTGGGTGACCGTCTCCCGCGGCCAGCTGCTCGGCGCCCTGCCCTTCTGGAACGACGGGGACCTCACCCGGCTCTGCCAGCACCTGGCAGACCTCGGCGTGCTGCAGCTGCGGCACGGGCCCGGGAGCGATGCGCTTTCCTTCGCGCTGGACCACGGGCCCGCCGCTGCCGCCGGCCCCTCCGGGAGCACCCGCGTCGCCCAGGGCACCCAGGCCGACCGCTATCCCGAGAGAAAGGGGGCGCCACCCGGTGACCTGTCGCGCCGCGACCCCCGGGCGCTGCGGGTCGCTCCGGCAGCGGGCGACCCCGGCGACGGCATCGCACACCGCCCGCGGGCCGGCCTGCTGCCGGCCGGCTGGCAGCCGAGCGAGGACCTGCTGCAACTGCTCGCGCTGAACCACAACATACCCCGCGCCTTCGCCCTCGAACAACTCGAGGATTTCGTCTTCTACTGGCGCGAGCGCGGTGAGAGCAGCCACGCCTGGGAGAACAAGTTCCGCCAGCACGTGCTCTCCTGCTGGCGCCGCCGGCAGCAGGACGCCGCGGAGGCCTTCCGCAGCCCCCCGGCGCCCCTGGACGGCAACTGGCGGCCGAATGCGGACGCGCTGGAGATCCTCCTGCGGGCCGGCGTCGCCCGGGATTTCATCGAAGATTCAATCCCCGAGTTCGTGCTCTACTGGCGCGAACGCGGCAGCACCCCGGAGACGCTGAACACCCGTTTCGTTCAGCACATCCGGCGGCAGTGGGCGCGCTACCGGTCGAGCCGGGAGCACAGCACGGAGCCCGTGCGCATTGCGCCGGACTGGCAACCGAGCGCCGATGTCTTCGACATCCTGGCGCTCTCCCACATCGATGCCGATTTCGCCCGGGCAATGGTGCCGGAGTTCGTGCTCTACTGGCGCGACAGCAACCAGCTGCACAGCTCCTGGAATTCGAAATTCCTGCAGCATGTAAAATATCACTGGGCGCGGCACAACCAATTCACGGCACGGAGCGGCAGCCATGACGGGCAGCAGGGAACTGGTGGAGCGGGCAGAACGCGCGATCGAAGCCTCGAACAGGACCTCCACGACACCTCCTGGGCAGACTGAGCCCGGCGGGGAGTCCTCCGGCCGCGCGGCCCCGGAGCGCGTCGAGGCGATCAACCAGGTCTTTGCCCTGTTCCGCCTGAACTACCACAACCAGTACTACGCCGCCTTCCCGGATGCCGAGCAGCTGCGGCAGATCAAGAAGCTCTGGCTCGACTCCCTCGCCGACTACGGCGTGAGCCAGCTGCTCGGCGGCGCGAAGCGGGCCATCGAGAGCAGCGAGTACCTGCCGACGCTGCACCGCATGCACCTGTGCTGCCGCGAGGCGGCGGCGGACCTCGGCCTGCCGTCGGCCCGCGCCGCCTACGAGGAGGCCTGCACGGCGCCCTCCCCCAAAGCCGCCCAGCCCTGGTCGCACGCGGCGGTGTACCTCGCCGGGCGCGACAGCGGCTGGTTCACGCTCGCCAGCAAGCCTGAAACCGTCGCCTGGCCCCTGTTCCGGGAACACTACGAGGGCTACTGCGCCCGCGTGCTGGCCGGCGAGACGCTGGAACTGCCGCCGGTGCCGGCGCTGGAACAGGACCGGGGCACGCCCCTCAGCGCCGAGGAGCAGCTGGCGCAGCTGCGGCAGCTGCGGCGGGAACTGGACCTCTAGGCCGCCCTGCTCAGGGGGCTGCCTGCCGGGCCAGGTTCTCGAAGCGGGTGTATTCGCCGATGAAAGCGAGGCGGACGGTGCCGATAGGGCCGTTACGCTGTTTGCCGATGATGAGCTCGGCCACGCCCTTGTCGGGGGAATCCTCGTTGTAGACCTCGTCGCGGTAGATGAACAGGATCACGTCCGCGTCCTGTTCGATCGCGCCGGATTCGCGCAGGTCCGAGTTCACCGGCCGCTTGTTCGGGCGCTGCTCCAGGGAGCGGTTGAGCTGTGACAGGGCCACCACCGGGCAGCCGAATTCCTTGGCGATGGCCTTGAGGTTCCGCGAGATCTCGGAAATTTCCGCCGTGCGCCCCTCGGAGCTGCCCGCCACCTGCATGAGCTGCAGGTAGTCGATCATGACCATCGCCAGGTCGCCGTGCTCGCGCACCACCCGCCGCGCGCGGCTGCGCAGCTCCGTGGGCGTGAGTGCCGGGGTATCGTCGATGTAGAGGGGCACGTCCTTGAGCTTGCCGACGGCGCCGGAGAGCTTGGGCCAGTCCTCCTGCTCCAGCTTGCCGTTGCGTACCCTGGTCTGGTCGATGCGGCCGATGGAGGAGAGCATGCGCATGATCAGCTGCTCCGCGGGCATCTCCATGCTGAACACCAGCACGGGCTTTTCCTGGGCGAGGACGGCGTGCTCGACGAGGTTCATGGCGAAGCTGGTCTTGCCCATGGAGGGCCGGCCCGCCACGATCACCAGGTCCGAGCGCTGCAGGCCGGAGGTGAAGCGGTCGAGGTCCACGTAGCCGGTGGACAGGCCGGTGATATCGCCGCCGCTCTGGAACAGCTCCTCGATGCGCGACAGCGCCCCCTGCAGCAGCGGGTTGACCGTCTGCGGCCCGCCGGCCTTCGGCCCCTGCTCGGCGATCTGCATGATGCGCCGCTCCGCGGCGTCGATGAGTTCCTCGGCGCTGCGCCCCTCCGGATTGAAGCCGCTGTCGGCGATCTCCTGGGCGGCCTGGATGAGCCGGCGCACGTTGGCGCGCTCGCTCACCACCTGCGCGTAGGCGCGGATGTTGGAGGCGCTGGGCGTGCCCTCGGCGAGCTCCGTCAGGTAGGCGAGGCCGCCGGCGGCCTCGAGCTCGCCGCTGGCCTGCAGCTTGTCGGCGACCGTGATCACGTCCACGGGCTCACTGGCCTCGGCCAGGCGCGCCACGTGGCGGAAGATCATCCGGTGATCCGGCCGGTAGAAGTCCTCGGCGGCGACGACCTCGGCCACACCGTCCCAGCCATCGGCGGACAACAGCAGGCCGCCGAGTACGGACTGCTCCGCCTCGATGGAATGGGGTTGCATCTTGATGCGGGACACGTCGCCGTCATGGTCGGGCGGGGGGTCCGGGGGGAAATCGGCGCTTTCGGGGTCGGCCATGGCGGGGTCAGGGCTGCTCGCGGCCGCACAGGTTAGCCGATTCGGCGTGGCCGCTGAAGAGGCTGGCGGCCCCGGGGGCAAAATCCCCGCCGCGGTCGGCTGGGGGCGCGCCTCCCACGGCGCATGGGTCCCGTGGGAGGGCTTCGGGAGCGGCGTCTCGCCGCGACCCGGTCGGTTTGTGATTCCTTACTCGGGAACGACCGCCAGGGTCACGTCGATCATTACCTCCGGGTGAACCTGCACGGCGACCACGTACTCGCCGGTTTCGCGCAGGGCCCCCTCGGGCAGGCGGACCTCGGACTTGTCGATCTCGCAGCCGGCGGCGGTGACCGCGTCGGCGATATCGCGGGTGCCGATGGAGCCGAACAGCTTGCCCTCGTCGCCGGCGTTGGCGGTAATGGTGACCACGCCCACCTCGGCGAGTTTCTCACCCCGGGCCTGGGCGGCGGCCAGGGCCTCCGCGGCGGCCTTCTCGAGGTCGGCGCGGCGCGCCTCGAACTCGGCCACGTTCTCCTTCGTGGCCGGTACGGCCTTGCCCTGGGGAATCAGGAAGTTACGGCCGTAGCCGGGCTTCACTTCGACGGTGTCGCCGAGGCCGCCCAGGTTGCCAATGTTCTCCAGCAGAATGACTTGCATGGTTCCTATCCTCTCGCTTCGGGAGCGGGCTCCCGTCCGGCGCCCGTGGCGCCCTGTGTCGAATGTTCGTTCAGTCCCGGTCGTCTTTACCGGCGCGCTGCCAGCGCGCGCGGAAATCCACCCAGGCATCCAGTACCGCGAAGCCCACGAGCAGCAGCTTGGCCGCGTCGAACAGCAGCCACAGCGCGTAGAACGCCGTCAGCCAGCCCCGGCCGGAGCCCCGCTGCGCCGCCCGGGCATGGACCAGCGCGAAACCCACCACGGTCACCGGCACCAGCAGGCAGGCGGCCCAGCTCCGGTACTCGAGACCCAGCGCCGTGAGCCCCGCTGCCCCCAGGGCCAGCGCGGCGGTCACGCCGACCGGGAGGCGCAGGGCGCGGAACTCGCTGCCGAAGCCCCCCGGGTTGTACAGGGCGGCCTGCCAGTAGCGCGCCAGCGCCAGGCAGAGTACCGCCAGGATCGCGTTCGCGGCGCCCATCATGCCCGCGAGTTGCAGCTGCGTCGGCACCTGCATCACCACTTCCGTCCCCTGCCCGGCGGACTGCTGCACCTGCTCCAGCAGCTGGCCGAAGACGGCCGCGAGCTGCTCCAGCAGGCGACGGGCCAGCACCAGCGTGGCCAGGCCCGTCAGGACGCCGACCGCGGCGCTCGCGAGCACCGCGAGGGCCAGGTTCACCGACAGGCGCAGCACCAGGGCGAGCACGAAGGTGCCCAGGAGCAGCGCCAGCGGCGTGCTGTCGCCGGCCATCCGCGTCAGCAGCAGTGCCGGCAGGGACGCCCAGAGGACGATCCACGCCCCGGGGCCGACCCCGCGACGCAGGGTCACCAGCGCCGCAACGGCGGCGCCGATCCAGCAGAACAGAACGCTGCCGGAGCTTGCGACGGCCAGCAACAGGGCCCGGTAGGGGCCGCGCATGGCGAAATCGGCAAGCGCTTTCATAAAGGCACCCGCCCAAAGGCGGGACCGCTGCCTAGCGGTGGGCGTCCGAGTACGGCAGCAGGGCCAGGAAACGCGCGCGCTTGACGGCGGTGGACAGCTGGCGCTGGTACCGGGCCTTGGTGCCCGTGATGCGGCTCGGGACGATCTTGCCGGTCTCGGAGACGTAGGCCTTGAGCGTGTCGAGATCCTTGTAGTCGATTTCCTTCACGCCCTCGGCGGTGAAGCGGCAGAACTTACGGCGACGGAAAAAACGTGCCATGGCTAATACTCCTGGATTCGGTTAACGACGGCCTCAGGCCTCGGCTTTCTCGGCGTCCTTCTCGGCGCCCCTGTCAGCGCCCTGGTCGTCGGCGTCATCGCCGGACCGGTCGCCGCGGTCACCGCGGGGGCCCCTGTCATCGCCCTTGCGGTCGTCGAAGCGGCTCTTGCGCTCGCGGCTCTCTTTCTCGGCCTTCATGATCGGGGACTCGCTGGTCACGGCCTCGTCGCGGCGGATGACCAGGTTGCGGATCACCGCGTCGTTGAAGCGGAAGGTCGTGGTCAGCTCTTCCATGGCATCGTTGCTGGCCTCTACGTTCATGAGCACGTAGTGGGCCTTGTGAACCTTGTTGATCGGGAAGGCGAGCTGACGGCGGCCCCAGTCTTCCAGGCGGTGCACCTGGCCACCGTCCCGGGTCACCATGGCGGTGTAGCGCTCGACCATGGCCGGCACTTGCTCTGACTGGTCCGGATGGACCAGGAACACGATCTCGTAATGTCGCATCGAAGGCTCCTTACGGGTTAATGCCACCCGTCACGGCGGTGTGGCAAGGAGAATGGGCAGCCGAAGGCGGCCCGCAAATTTTGGAGCGCGGAGTTTAGCCGCGCGGGGGCCGCCTTGCAAGCGCCGTTCAACGACGCGTTGCCGCCCTGCGGCCGGGGTCGCGACGGGCCCCCCGTTCCGGGCGGGCCGCTCCTACCGGGGGTCGGCAGTGCGCTGGCGCACCACCTCGAACAGGCAGACGCCGGTGGCCACGGACACGTTCAGGCTGGACACCGCCCCGGCCATGGGCAGGTGGACGAGAAAATCGCAGTGCTCCCGGGTGAGCCGGCGCAGCCCGGCGCCTTCGCTGCCGAGCAGCAGGGCGGCGGGGCCCGTGAGATCCTGCGCATAGAGGCTGCTCTGGGCCTCGCCGGCGGCGCCGTAGAGCCAGATACCGCGTTCCTTGAGGCCCTTCAGCACGCGGGCGAGGTTGGTGGCCGCGTGCAGGGGGACCGTCTCCGCCGCGCCGCAGGCCACCTTGCGCACGACCGGGGTCACAGAGGCGGACTTGTCCTTCGGCAGGATGACCGCATCCACCCCCGCGGCGTCGGCGCTGCGCAGGCAAGCGCCGAGATTGTGCGGGTCGGTCACGCCGTCGAGCACGAGCACCAGGGGCGGGTGGTCCAGCGCCTCGAGGTGAGCCCAGAGCTCGGCCTCCCGGGCGAGGGTGTTGTCGCCTGCGGCCGGGCCGCCCGCGAGCTCGGCGACCACACCCTGGTGGCGGCCCTGCACGAGCCGGTCCAGGGCCGATCGGGGCACGCGGTGGATGGCGACGCCGGCATCTTCCGCCGCTGCCAGCAGCGCGGCGATCCGCCGGTCTTCGCGGCCGCGCTGCACCTGCAGGCGCACGATGCTGCCGGGGTCCCGGGCCAGCAGTGCCTCGACGGCGTGGATGCCGTAGACCGGTTCGCCCATCCGCTGATGTCCCGTCCGCTGACCTCGCCGACCCTAACGGCGGCGCCGGCGGCGCTGACCGCTGCTCTTCTTGCCGGCGGGCTCCTTGCCGGCGGCTTGCTTGTTGCTGCTTTTCTTTCCTGTCTGACCTGCCTTGCCTGTCTGA
The DNA here is from genome assembly GCF_040217025.1 of Pseudohaliea sp. Lineage (GTDB taxonomy): Bacteria > Pseudomonadota > Gammaproteobacteria > Pseudomonadales > Halieaceae > Pseudohaliea. The sequence goes on from NZ_JAVJOA010000007.1 coordinate 55,143, forward strand.
CCTGCCTTGGCGGTCTTCCCGGCCGGGTCACCGGGCTTACCTTCGCTGCTCTTGCCAGCCTTCTGTCGGCGCGAGGACGCGCCCTCCGCTGAGCGGGAGCCCTTCGCTTTGCGCGCGGGCTTAGCGCCTGCGGGAGCGGCGTCCTCGCCGCGACGGCCGCCGCGGTTGCCGCTGTCTTTCGCGCCCGCTTTCCCGCCGGCTTTGCCGCTGTCTCTGACGCCACCCTGGCCGCCTCGGCGGCTGCGCGCGCTCTTGCCCGTCGTCGGCAGCTCCACCGGCTCCAGGTCGATCTTCTTGTCGTCGAGGTCCACCCGGGCGACCTGCACCGACAGCTTGTCACCGAGCTGGAAGCTGCGGCCACTGCGCTCGCCGACCAGGCGCTGGTGGGCCGGATCGAAGCGGTAGTAGTCCCCCGGCAGGGCCGTGACGTGCACCAGGCCTTCTATGTACAGGTCCGACAGCTCCACGAAGAGGCCGAAGCTGGTCACGGCTGCGACCACGCCGGCAAACTCCTCGCCCACGCGGTCCTGCAGGTACTCGCACTTGAGCCACGCGTTGACGTCACGGGTGGCGTCATCGGCCCGGCGCTCGGTCATGGAGCACTGCTCGCCGAGCACCACCATGGCCCGCTCGTCGTAGGGGTAGCTCTTTTCCAGCGGCAGCACTTTCGTACCGTCGGCGCGGCGCACCAGGCGGCTGCGCTGCTTCGAGCGGATCACCGAGCGGATGCCCCGGTGGACGATGAGGTCCGGGTAGCGGCGGATCGGCGACGTGAAATGGGCGTAGCCTTCGTAGTTGAGGCCGAAATGGCCCTTGTTCTCGGGCTGGTAGACGGCCTGGCGGAGGGAGCGCAGGAGCATGGTCTGGATGACATGGGCGTCCGGCCGGTCCTGGATCTCCTCCATGAGCGCCTGGTAGTCCCGGGGGCTGGGGTCCGCCCCGCCGCGCAGGCCGAGGCCGAGCTCACCGAGGAAGGCGCGCAGGTTCTCGAGCTTCTCTTCGCCGGGGCCCTCGTGCACGCGGAACAGCGTGGGCAGCGGGTGCTTCTCGAAGAAACGGGCCGTGGCGACGTTGGCGCAGAGCATGCACTCCTCGATGAGCTTGTGGGCGTCGTTGCGCACCACCGGCACGATCTCGCTGATCTTGCGCTGCTCGTCGAAGATGATGCGCGTTTCCACGGTCTCGAAGTCGATGGCGCCGCGCTCCTCCCGGGCGAGACGCAGCACCTTGTACAGGTCGTGCAGGCGCTTCAGGTCCGGGATGCGGGCTTTCGACACCGCCGGCTCCTTCTCGCCGGCCAGCACCCGGCCCACCTGGGTGTAGGTCAGCCGCGCGTGGCTGTGGATCACGGCTTCGTAGAACTGGAATTTGCCGAGCTGGCCGTCGCGACCCAGGTCCATCTCCACGACCATCGCCAGCCGGTCCACCTCGGGCTTGAGGGAGCAGAGCCCGTTGGAGAGCACCTCCGGCAGCATCGGCACCACCCGCTCGGGGAAATAGACGGAGTTGCCCCGCCGGGCCGCCTCGCCGTCCAGCGCCGAGCCCGGGTGCACGTAATGGGAGACGTCGGCGATGGCGACCCAGAGCTTCCAGCCGCCGAGGCGCTTCTTGCGGCAGTAGACGGCATCGTCGAAGTCCTTCGCGTCCTCGCCGTCGATGGTGACGAAGGGCAGGTCGCGCAGGTCGATGCGGGCGCCCTTGTCGGCCTCCTCGACCTCTTCGCGCAGGTGGCCGGCCTCATCGACCACGGCTTCGGGCCATTCGTAGGGGATGCCGTGGGCACGGATGGCGATATCGATCTCGAGGCCCGGGTCCAGGTGGTCACCGAGCACCTCGATCACCCGCCCCTTCGCGCCGAGCCGGCCCGTAGGGTAGTCGGTGATCTCGGCGGTGACGATCTGTCCGTGCTGCGCCCCGCCCTTGGCCTTCGGCGGGATGAGCACCTCCTGAGTGAGGCGGGCGTTGTCCGGGATGACGACGCCGATGCCGCTCTCTTCCTGGTAGCGCCCCACCACGCGGTCGACGCCGCGTTCGAGGATCTCCACCACCTTGCCCTCGGCCCGGCCCCGGCGGTCGATGCCGGTCACCGTGACCAGCACCGTGTCGCCGTCGAAGAGGCTGCGCATCTGCCTCGCGCTCAGGTAGACGTCGTCGCCCCCGGACACCGGCATGGCAAAGCCATAGCCGTCGCGGTGGCCCTGCACCCGGCAGCGCAGGAGGTTCATGGCATCGACGACGCCGTAGGCGCCGCGCCGGTCCACCAGCAGCTGGCCGTCGCGCTGCATGGCGCGGAGGCGGTTGCGCAGCGCGTCGAGGTCCCGTTCGTCGGTCAGGCCGAGCAGCTCGGCTACCTGGCCGTGATCCAGGGGCCGGTCGGCGGTGCGCAGCTGCTCCAGGATGAACTCCCGGGAGGGAATCGGATTGCTGTAGTTGGCCGCCTCGCGGGCGGCGTGGGGGTCGGCTTTTCTGCCTTTTCGTGCCATAGGGTGGCCTTTGATCCAGTGCGTTTGCAGGCCGGGAGGCCCACGCGATCGCCCATTATACGTGATCGTTGACAAACACCGGACCGGCGACTAGAGTGCTGCACCCTCACCCCCGTGCCCAGGTGGTGAAATTGGTAGACACGCTAGCTTCAGGTGCTAGTGGCCGCAAGGCCGTGGAGGTTCAAGTCCTCTCCTGGGCACCATCTTCCCCGCCAGCTTCCCCACCATGAACGTCACCGTCGGGTGCCTGCTGTCGTTCCAGGTAGACCGTTCGCGCCAGCATCAGCAGCAGGCCGATGCCGCCCGTCGTCATGACCACGAGCACCCAGACTTCGGACTTCATGCCCGCGGCCCGAGCACGGTTCTGCAGAAGGAAGAAAGCCGCCGTCAGGCAGATGAGCAGGTCGAACCACGCCTGCAGACCCCAGGGTGATCGCGTCAGCAGGGGCCAGAAGCCGAACAGCTCTTGCGTGAAAACCGCATAGGCCGTCAGCGCCGCAAAGGGGACAACCAGGCCGGCCGGCACGAGCCAGGCGGGCCAGGCCACACGCTCCTTGGTCTGCGTCACCAGCAGCATGGCCGTGGCGGCCACCGCGAAGCCGCCGAGCGCGACCCATTCCGCTATCGTCATCGAGCAAGCCTCTTTCTGCCGGCAGAGGTCAGCGCACGGACACGGGCGCATCGGCCCAGGGCGTCACGGTCTCGCCGAAGGGCTTGCGATAGCCCTCGGGCAACTCCTCCGTCATGTCCAGCACCGCGGCCAGCCGGCCCATGCCGACGTAGAGCGCGCAGTGGACCATTAACTCCACGATCTCCGCCTCGCTGAAGTGCTCCCGGAGGGCATCGAAGCGCTGGTCGGTGATCGACAGGTGGTCCGTGGCGAAGCGATCGGCGAAGGCAATGGCCGCCTTCTCCGCGGGCGACAGGTCCGGCGCCTCCTCGGGCGTTTCCAGCGAGCAGACGAGACCCTCGTCGACGCTGTCGGCCGCGGCCCGGTAGCGGATGGCCATGCAGCTGCGGCACTGGTTGTGGAAAGCCACGCGCAGGCGTACCAGCTCGATGAGACGTTCCGGCAGCGTGCGGTTCAGGGTCACCCCGGCGCCGAAGCCGATCGCCGCCCTGGCCATGGCCGGTGACAGGGCGAGCATGCGGGTAATGCCCTGCTCAATGACCGACGCAGTGTCGGCCTGGGTCATGGCGCGAAGTTCCGGGTCCCACTGTTCGGGGGGCAGCTTGCTGAGGCGGCTCATGGTGCTCTCCTTGTTATCGGCTTCATCGCTGTACTCGGCTGGTCGGACAAAGAAACGTTGTCGAGGACCATGCTGGCGTACGCCGCCGCGGGACACAAGTCAAGCGAAGGGGACGTTGCCCCCGGTCTCGCGCTGGCTTTATAGTCCGCGAGTCACACCGGAGCGACTCCCCGAGGAAACCACCCCACCGATGACCTATTGCCTCGCGATCGCCCTGGACGAGGGCCTGGTGTTCTGCTCGGATTCACGCACCAATGCCGGCCCCGACCGCGTCAGCACCTACAGCAAGATGCACCGCTTCGCCGTACCCGGGGACCGCTCCCTGGTCATCCTCACCGCCGGCAACCTCGCGACCAGCCAGGCCGTCATCGCGCAGATCCAGCGCGATCTCGAGGAGAACGCCGAGTTCAACATTTTCAATGCCCGCTACGTCAGCGACGTCGCCGACTACCTGGGCACGCTGAGCCTTGCGGAGCAGGAAAAGTACGCCAAGAAGGGCGGCCCCATCGCGGGCAGCTTCAACGCCTCGGCGACGTTCATCATCGGCGGGCAGATCAAGGGTCACGAGCAGGAGCTGTACATGGTCTACCCCGAGGGCAACCACATCACGGCCTCGGACCTGTACCCCTACCTGCAGATCGGCGAAACCAAGTACGGCAAGCCCATCCTCGACCGCATCATCCGCCCGGACACGCCGGTGGAAACGGCCATGCGCTGCGCCCTGGTCTCCATCGACTCGACCATGCGCTCGAACGCCACCGTGGGCCCGCCGCTGGAATGCCTGTTCTACCGCCGTGGCAGCCTCGAACCGCAGGAGCGCTACTTCAAGCTCGAGGAGAACCACCCCTACCTGGCGCAGCTGCGCCAGAGCTGGGACGACAACATCCGCAGCGCCTTCGAGGAGCTGCCGTCACTCTCCGCTATGTTCGAAGGCGACGGATGACGCTGTCGACGAAGGCGAGTTTCCCGGCCACCACGTCGTTGATCACGAACGGGTAGGCGTCGCCGAGACCGACGCTGCGATTGAGCTCGTTCAGCGTCGTGGACAGTCCCCGCCAGTCGTCGATGCGCTGCTCGATGCTCATGGCGTCCGGCGATCGGCCGAGCAGGCCCTGGGCCGCGGCGGTCTCCAGCGCGTCGTGGATATGCAGGTAGTGCCCCCAGCACTCGGCCCAGTCCTCCGAGGGATGGGCACTGGCGTAGGCGCTGATGTAGCGCTCGTGCCAGTCCGGCACCGGCCCCGTGTCGTAGTGCTTCGCAAGCGCGGCCGCGTAATCTGCCTGCTCGTCACCGAACAGCGCGGCGAACTGGGCGCGGGTCGCCGCGTCCGGGTCGAGAAGGCTCCAGTAGTAGTGCCCGCTCTCGTGGCGCAGGTGACCGAGCACCGTGCGGTACTCCTCGTTCATCTGGCTGCGCACCACCGTGCGCGCCACGTCGTCTGCCTCCAGCGTGTTGATGGTAATCACACCGCCCAGGTAGCCGGTGGAGGCAAAGGTCTCGGCGAACACCTCCCGGGAGCGGCCGTCCTCGATAAAGTCGAAGAGCAGGCCGAGGCGCTCGTCGGTCCAGCCGCTGACCAGGGGCAGGCCGAGCTGCATGAGCGTGAAGAACAGCCGCTTCTTGCCCTCCTCGAGCACCCGCCAGCGGCGGTCGTTGCCGGGCAGGGACTGGTTCGGCACGGTGCGGTTGAACTGGCAGGCAAAGCACAACGGGGGCGCCTGCTCGGCAGGGCGCAGCCAGTTGCAGACCCCGAAGTCCTCGCCGTTGCCGCAGAAACGGAAGGCGCGGCCGTTGCGATCGGTGTACACGCCGTCACCGGCCGCCGCCAGCGTCCGCACTTCGCGCACCGCCGGGTCGAAGCCGAGGCGGGCGCCACAGGAGAGGCAGTGGTCGTTGTCGAAGAAGACCTGGCTGCCGCAGTCACAGCGGAAGCGCTTCATCGGTGCTCGAACCGGAACCAGCGATCACTGATGGCGTTGTCCAGGCTGTTGAGAACCAGCTGCAGGTCGTCGATGAAGGCGTGCAGCTCGTCGCGCTCCCATTCCGTGCGGAAGAAGCGGCGCAGCTTCCGCCGGGCGCGTTCGATGACGCGCAGCGCCTCCTCGTTGCCCTTTAGCGGCCCGAGCTCCTCGCGTATCCCGCTCAGGCAGAAGCGCACAGAGCGCGGGAAGGACGGCTCCATGAACACGAAGTCGACCACGCCCTCCGGCTCCACCAGCGGGCCCACCTGCCGCCGGTAGGGACCGAGCGCGCAGAGGGACTTGAGCAGGGTCCCCCAGAGCAGGTGGTCCAGGGCTTGCTGGGTTCCCTCGCGGCCGAGGATATCCGCGGCACCCACGTCGATGATGCGGGTAGCCATGTCGGCGCGCTCGAGGAGCTGGCCCAGCTTGATGAAGCGGTAGCTGTGGTCCCGGCACAGGGTGTTGCGCCAGACCCCGTTGATCACCTGGGTACGGCTGACCACTTCCTGCAGGAAGGCCTGGCGGTGTCGGCGGCCGACGGACTTCTCCGCCTGCTCGCGGGTGTAAAGGTGCAGCTCGTTGACCAGCTCCCAGACCTCCTCCGGCAGCACGTCACGGGTGGTGCGCACGTTCTCCCGGGCCGAGCGCACGGCAAAGGGAATACTGCAGGCGGCTTCGTCCTCGCTGACCAGCAGGCGCAGCACGTTCGCCTCGTTGGCGACGCGGAAGTGCTCGTCGGCCAGCGGTTCGGCATCGAGAATGCGCACCAGGATGTCCCAGCCCGGCTGCGAGCCGCGCGGGATGTCCATGACCATGTGGTGGTAGGCATCGACCAGCCGCGCCGTGCACTCGGCGCGCTCGAGGTAGCGCCCCATCCAGTAGACCCGCTCGGCCACCCGCGACAACATGGTCATGCGCGCCCCTCCACGATCCAGGTGTCCTTGCTGCCACCGCCCTGGGAGGAATTCACCACCAGCGAACCCTTCACCATGGCGACCCGGGTCAGCCCCCCGGGCGTGACCCAGGCTTCGCGGCCCTGGAGGATGAAGGGGCGCAGGTCGAGGTGCCGTGGCTCGATGCCGGCGTCGACGCAGGTAGGTGCCGTGGACAGCTTCAGCGTCGGTTGCGCGATGTAGTTCCGCGGGTTCTTCTCGATGAGCCCGGCGAACTTCCTGCGCGTGGCCGCATCGACGTGTGGTCCGACCATGATGCCGTAGCCGCCGGACTCGTTGGCCGGCTTCACCACCAGCTTGTCGAGGTTTTTCAGCACGTACTCGCGATCTTCCTCGCGGTGGCAGAGATAGGTGGGCACGGAGCGCACCTTCGGCTTCTCGCCGAGGTAGTAGCGGATCATCTCCGGCACGTAGGCGTACACGACCTTGTCGTCGGCGACCCCGGAGCCCGGCGCGTTGGCGATGGCGACCTTGCCTGCCCGCCAGGCGCGCATGAGCCCGGGCACGCCGAGCATGGAGTCCTCGCGGAAGGCCTCCGGGTCCATGAAGTCCTCGTCGATGCGGCGATAGATCACGTCGACCCGGACCGGCCCGTCCACGGTGCGCATGTAGACGCAGTCATCATCATCGACGAGCAGATCCGCACCCTCGACCAGCTCCGCGCCCATGCCCTGGGCGAGGAAAGCGTGCTCGAAGTAGGCGGAATTGTAGATGCCGGGGGTAAGCACCACCACGCAGGGCCGCTTGCGCTCCCGCGGGGAGAGAGAGGCCAGCATCTGGTAGAGCTGCGACGGGTAGTCGTCCACGGGCAGGATGCTGTAGTTCTCGAACAGCTCCGGCAGCACGCGCTTGGTGATTTCCCGGTTCTCCACCATGTAGGACACCCCCGAGGGCACGCGCAGGTTGTCCTCAAGGACATAGAGGTGACCGTCGGCGTCGCGGATCAGGTCCGAGCCGCAGACGTGGGCCCAGACCCCGAAGCGCGGGGAAGCGCCGGTACACTGCGGCTTGTAGTTGCTCGACTCGAGCACGATATCCGCCGGGATAACACCATCGGCGAGAATCTTCTGCTTGTTGTAGATGTCATCGATGAAGCAGTTGAGGGCGCGGCTGCGCTGGACCAGCCCCTCGCGCACGTCGTTCCACTCCCGGGCGGTGATGATCCGGGGAATGATGTCGAAGGGCCAGGCGCGGTCGATATTGCCGCCCTCCGTGTACACCGTGAAGGAAATGCCCATCTCGCGAATCGCCGCGGCAGCCGCGGCGCGGCGGGCGGCCAGTTCCCCGGCAGGCAGGCGGCGCAGCAGGTTCACCGCGCCCCGGGCGGCGGTGCGGGGATGGCCCTTCGCCGTGATCAGCTCGTCGTAGTAGGGCGCCGAGCGGTACCTCTTCCAGCTGTCGTCCATGGGTTCTCCCTGGCACGGGCCCAGCCCGGGCCCGGCGTGCAACACTGTTGTGCAGGCCGGCCTGCGAGACAGGCGGGCGGCCCGACGGGCCGATCTCTTCCCGGGCCTTCGACCCTATCTAACCAAAAAGCCCCGTGGTCGCGCTACACTGCCCGCACCCCGGGACCAACCGCTGCAGGGAGCGATAACAACCATGCGCCAGACTCACTTCCGCGCCTGCCACCTCTGCGAGGCCATCTGCGGACTGCTCATCGAGACCGAGGACCATCGCGTGGTCTCCATCAAGGGCGACCCGGAGGACCCGCTGAGCCGCGGCCACATCTGCCCCAAGGCCATCGCCCTGCGCGATATCCACGAGGACCCGGACCGGCTGCGGAGGCCGGTGAAGAAAGTGCGCGACGGCGATGCGGTGCGCTGGGAGGAGATCAGCTGGCAAGAGGCCCTTGATACCACCGCGGAGCGGCTGCTGGCGATCTACCGGGAGCACGGCGTCGACGCCATCGGCATCTACATGGGCAATCCCACGGTCCACAACTATGGGATGATGACCCACCAGAACAACCTTTTCCGTTTCTTCCGCACGAAAAACCGGTTCTCCGCCACCTCCGTGGACCAGTTGCCGCATCACCTCGCCTCCCTGTGGCTGTTCGGCCACAAGTCGCTGTTCCCGATCCCGGACATCGACCGCACGGACTACTTTCTCATGCTCGGCGCCAACCCGGTGGCCTCCAACGGCAGCATCTGGACGGTCCCGGACGTGCGCCGGCGCATCAAGGACCTCACCGCCCGCGGCGGCCGCCTGGTAGTCATCGACCCGCGGCGGACGGAGACCGCTCAGCTTGCCAGCGAGCACCATTTCATCCGCCCGGGGAGCGACGCCCTGTTCCTGGCCGCGCTCCTGAACACGCTCTTCGACGAGGGCCTCGCCGACCCGCGCCAGCTCGCGCCCTTCGTCGACGGCCTGGACACGGTGGCCAGGGCCCTCGCACCCTTCACCGCGGAGGCCGTCGCCGAGGCCACGGGGATCGCGGCGGCCACGACGCGCGGCATCGCCCGCGATTTTGCGGCAGCGGGCGCGGCCATCTGCTACGGCCGCATGGGCGTGTCGACGCAGGCCTTCGGCGCCCTCTGCCAGTGGCTGATCCAGGTGATGAACATCGCCACCGGCAACCTCGACCGGCCCGGCGGCTCCCTGTTCACCCTGCCGGCCATGGACCAGGTCAGCACTATCGGCCCCGGCGGCTTCAATCGCCACCAGAGCCGCGTGCGCGGCCTGCCGGAGTTCGACCGGGAGCTGCCGGCGGCGGTGATGGCCGAGGAGATCACAACCCCCGGTGAGGGCCGGGTGCGCGCGCTGTTCACCGGCGCCGGCAACCCGGTGCTGTCGACACCGAACGGCCGGGCCCTGGACGCCGCCTTCGAACAGCTCGAGTTCATGGTCAGCCTGGACCCGTACCTCAACGAGACCACGCGGCACGCCGATATCATCCTGCCGCCCACCTCGCCGCTCGAGCACGACCACTACGACATCGGCTTCCATATCAACGCCATCCGCAACACCGCGCGCTACAGCGAAGCGGTGTTCGACAAGCCCGAGGGCAGGCTGCACGACTGGGAGATCTTCACGGCGCTGGGCGAACGCGTCGCGGCCGCCCTCGGCGAGGAGCCGCGGAAGCCCATGGCGCCGCATGAAATGGTCGACCTGGGCCTGCAATTCGGCCCCTATGGCAAGGAAAGCGAGCACGGGCTCGACCTCGCGACCCTGAAGGCCAACCCCTCCGGCGTAGACCTCGGCCCGCTCATGCCCCAGCTGCCGGAGCGCCTGTTCACGGCGAACAAGCGCATCGACTGCGCCGTACCCCTGCTCCTCGCTGACCTCGAGCGGCTGCGCGGCGAACTCGAGGGGGCGGAAGCCGGCAGCGGCCTGCGCCTCATCGGCCGGCGCCACGTGCGTGACAACAACAGCTGGATGCACAACTATCACCGCCTCGTTAAGGGCCGGGACCGCTGCACGCTCCTCGTGCATCCGGCGGACCTCGACCGGCACGGACTGAAGGACGGCGACAGCGCCCGGCTGGCCTCGCGCACGGGGGAGCTCACGGTGACCGTGGAAGCCTCGGACAGCGTCATGCCCGGGGTGGTGAGCCTGCCTCACGGTTACGGACACGATCGCGAGGGCGTGCGCCTCGGCACGGCCCGTGCGAAGGCGGGAGTATCGTGCAATGATATTACCGACGACCGCTGGCTCGACGCCCTCTCGGGCAATGCCGCCGTGAACGGGGTGCCGGTCACCCTCGCCGCGGCCTCCTGAGCGGCGGTCGCAGCACCCACCGCGTCCCGAGGGAAACGCCATGGAAGTGACGAGTATCGTGTTCTGGCTGGTGATCCTGGCCCTGGTGATCTATGTCATCGCCATCTACAACACCCTGGTCAAGCTGAAGAACCGCTACCAGAACGCCTTCGCCCAGATCGAAGTGCAGCTCAAGCGGCGCTACGACCTGATCCCCAACCTGGTCGAGACCGCCAAGGGCTACATGGCTCACGAGCGCGAGACGCTGGACGCGGTCACCACTGCCCGCAACGAGGCGGCCGCATTGCTCAAGGCCATCGGCGAGGGCGGCGGCAGCGCCCCCGCGCTTGCCGACCTCGCCGGCGCGGAAAACGCCCTGCAGGGCGCTCTCGGCAAGCTCAACGTGACCATGGAGGCCTACCCGGACCTCAAGGCCAGCGAGAACATGCAGCAGCTCTCCGAGGAGCTGACCAGCACCGAGAACCGCGTGGCCTTCGCCCGCCAGGGTTACAACGATGCCGTCATGGCCTACAACACCTACCGGCAGAGCTTCCCGCCGGTGGTGCTGGCGGCGACGTTCGGTCACCCGAGCGACGCGGAACTGCTGGAGTTCGACGACAGCCCGCAGATCCAGGCGGCGCCGCGCGTCTCCTTCTAGCGCACCCGGCCTAGCGAGCGGGGGCGCCGACGCGGGTGGACTTCTTCGCCCAGCAGGACCTGGCCCGGCGCAATACGCGTGTGCTGGTGATCCTCTTCACCCTGGCCGTCATCGGCCTGGTGCTGCTCACCAACGTGCTGGTCGCCGGCTTCCTGTTCTTCTCCGAGGACTACAACGTCTATGCCGGCAGCCGCGGTGGCTGGATGGGCTTCCTGCAGCAGCTCTCCTGGGATCGCTTCGGGACCATCAGCCTGGTGGTGATCGGTAGCGTCTTCCTCGTCTCCCTGGTGAAGTGGCTGCAGCTCGCCGCCGGCGGCAAGGCCATAGCCGAGTCCCTCGGCGCGGAGAAAGTGCTGCCGCAAACGCGCGATGCCGACGAGCGCCGCGCCCTCAACATCGTGCAGGAAATCGCCCTAGCCGCCAGCATGCCGGTGCCGGATCTCTACCTGCTCAGGGACGAGCGCGGCATCAACGCCTTCGCCGCCGGCGTGACCCAGGCCGATGCGGTGATCGCGGTGACCACCGGCGCCCTGCATCACCTCAAGCGCCACGAGCTCCAGGGCGTCATCGGCCACGAGTTCAGCCACATCCTGAACGGCGACATGCGCCTCAACGTCCGCCTGGCCGCCCTGCTCAAGGGGATCACCTTCATCGGTGACGTCGGCTATATCTTGCTCCGGGCCGGCACCCACCGGGGCCGGGTGCGCACCGGCGTCCGCGGGGGCGGCAACAGCAACAACAGCGGCGCCGCCCTGCCCGTGCTCGGCCTCGGCCTGCTGGTGATCGGCTGGATCGGCGGCACCTGCGCCGGCTTCATCAAGGCCGCCATCAGCCGGCAGAAGGAGTTCCTGGCTGACGCCGGCGCCGTGCAGTTCACCCGCGACCCGGATGGCATCGCCGACGCGCTCAAGGTCATCGGCGGCTACGTGCCCGGCACCTTCGTGCACCGGGCCCGGGCCGCGGAGCTCTCGCACATGTTCTTCGGCGCCGTCACCCATCGCCTGTGGCAGGGCTTCGCCACGCACCCGCCGCTGGACGCGCGCATCCGGCGCATCCAGCCACGCTGGGACGGCGAATACATCTCGCGCAGGGTGCGCCACTACCCGAACACCCGCATCGAGAGCGCGGACGTGGAGTTCCGCCCGGGCCGCGAGGCACTGGTGGCGGCGGTGGCGGCCGTGGAGGCCACCCGCGGTATCCGCACCCGGCCCTTGGCGCCGCTGACGGAGCACCCCCCGGCCGGCCCCGGCGCCGGCCCCGAAACGGAGGAGCCACCGGCACCCGCGATTCCCCCGGGGCTCCTCGCGCACGTGGATGACCCGCTGGGCGCCTCCAGCCTGGTGCTCGGGCTGCTGATCAGCGACGACCCCGCGCACCGCGACCGCCAGCTGGCGCTCATCGCCGAGCGCGAGGTGCCCGGCCAGGCGACGCTGGTCAACACCGTGGCGCCGGGCCTCGCCGCGCTCCCGGCCGGCCTGCGCCTGCCGCTGGTCAACCGCTGCCTGCCGGCGCTGCGCGCCATGAGCGCGCCGCAGTACCGCACCTTCAAGGAGACGCTGCTCGCGGTGATCCGCGCGGACCAGCACACGGAACTGCTGGAGTGGTGCCTGTACCAGCTGGTGCGCCACTATCTCGACCCGGAGTTCGTGCAGGTCACGCCGAGCCGGCCCCGCTACGCCCGCCTCGGCAAGGTGACCGCCCCGCTTACGGAGGTGCTGTCGGTGCTCGCCCACGAGGGCAGCGGCGAGGCGGAAGCGGCCTTCACCCGGGCCCGCGACGAGCTGGCCCTGCCGAAGCTCAGGCTCAGGCCCCGCGAGGCCCTCTCGGTGCGTGCCTTCAGCGAGGCGGTGCACACCCTCGCCGACTGCTACCCGCTGCTGAAACCGCGGATCCTGAAAGCCATGGGCGAGGCCGCGAGCGAGAACGGCGAGATCTGCCCGGTCGAATACGAGATCCTCGCCAGCATCGCCGCGGTGATCGACTGTCCGCTGCCGGAGGATCTCAAGGCCCCGCCGCTGTAACGGCAAGCAGCCCTGCGCCGGCTCGAGGCGCTGCGCAACCGCAAGATTCCTTCGTTACCGGTCCCGGCCTTTCAAAACGGCCGGGCTTTGCTATGGTTTTGATGGTGCCGGATCGACGACGCCGACGGGTCGGGAGCAGGGAACGCTCCGCCGCGGCGCTGCCGGTACAGACGACTCACCGCTCATACCGCACATGGAGGTACGGTTATGCGAATCACGCCCGCGCCGTCGCGCGCCCACGTCGAATTCCCCCTCAGCCGCCAGCTCGCCCCGATGCCGCCGCTGCCCGTACGGCCGGACCCGGCGCTGGACAAACCGAGGCACTTCCCGCTGTCGCGGACCACGGAACAGGTCCTGCGCATGCTGCTGGAGGGCGACCTGTCGCGCATGCGCGCCGACAGCGTCGCCGAGAGCCTCGGCATCAGCGGCACCACGCTGCGCCGGCGCCTGCGGGCGGACCACACCAACTACCAGTTCCTGCTCGACCGCGCCCGCCAGTACCGCTGTGAACGCCTCCTCGCCGAGCGCCGCCTGCCCGGCAAATGCCTGGCTGACGCCCTGGGCTACAACGAGGTCAACAGCTTCTACCGCGCCTTCCGCCGCTGGACCGGGCAGGGCTTTGCCCAGTACCGGCAGGAGAGCGGACGCTAATGTCCGCGTCGACAAGGTGCTTTCGAAACGCCGCTCCCGCCGTCAGGCCCGGGCGGGCTCCCGGGCTCTGGTACGGGGCAGGCGGGGGCGAAGGGCCGGTAACCTTCAGGCCGCGCCCAGGGTCGAGCCGCGGGCCGGGGCTTTCCGCGAGGACTGTCCGAGTCCCGAAAATTCGCGCAGCGAATTTTGGTCGAGTTCCGCAGCGGCCGGCCCGCGGCTCGACCCTGCGGCCGTTACCGGCCCTTCGCCCCCGGCGCCGCCGGGCTACGAAGTACCACCGAAAGCGGTTCAGTCGAAGGGATGCCGCAGGATGATCGTCTCGACCCGGTCCGGCCCGGTGGAGATGATGTCGATGGGCGCGCCGACCACCACCTCGATGCGGGCAATGTAGTCGCGGGCAGCCTGCGGCAGGTCGTCCAGGCTGCGGGCGCCGAGGGTGGTTTCCTGCCAGCCCGGTACCGTCTCGTAGACCGGGACCAGGCCCGCATAGTCGTCAGAGTCGATGGGGCTCGGCACCGGGTTGCCGTCCGCATCGGCATAGCCGACGCAGAGCTGGATCGATTCCAGGCCGTCGAGCACGTCGAGCTTGGTCAGGCAGAGGCCGCTCACCGAGTTGATGGCCACGGCGTTGCGGAGGGCAACGGCGTCGAACCAGCCGCAGCGCCGCGGGCGGCCCGTCGTGGCGCCGAACTCGTGGCCCCGGGAGGCGAGATGAGCGCCGGTGTCGTCGAACAGCTCCGTCGGGAACGGCCCTGACCCCACGCGGGTCGTGTACGCCTTGGTGATACCGAGCACGTAGTCGAGGTACAGGGGGCCCACGCCGGAGCCGGTGGCCGTGCCGCCGGCGGTCGTGTTCGAGCTGGTGACGAAGGGATAGGTGCCGTGGTCGATGTCGAGCAGCGAGCCCTGCGCGCCCTCGAAGAGAATACGCGCGCCCTTGCGCCGCAGCTCGTGGAGCAGCGCCGTGACGTCGGCCATCATCGGCAGCAGCTCCTCGCCCTGGGCGAGGGCCGCATCCGCGACCGCGTTCACGTCCAGCGGCGCGACGTGGTAGAAGTGCTCGAGCTGGAAATTGTGGTATTCGAGCACCTCCTCGAGGCGGCGCCGGAAGCGCGCCGGCTGCGCGAGGTCGCCGAGGCGCAGGCCGCGGCGGGCGACCTTGTCCTCGTAGGCCGGGCCGATGCCGCGGCCGGTGGTACCGATCTTGGCGTCGCCGCGACGCAGCTCGCGCGCCTTGTCGAGTTCCACGTGGTAGGGGAGGATCAGCGGGCAGGCCGGGGACAGGCGCAGGCGCTCGCGCACCGGCACGCCGCGCTCCTCGAGCTCACGCAGCTCCGTGAGCAGCGCGTCCGGGGCCAGCACCACGCCGTTGCCGATAAGGCACTGCACGTCGGCGCGCAGGACGCCCGAGGGAATCAGGTGCAGCACCGTCTTCTGGCCGTCGCAGACCAGCGTGTGGCCGGCATTGTGCCCGCCCTGGAAACGGACCACGGCGTCGGCCCGGTCCGTGAGCAGGTCGACGATCTTGCCCTTGCCCTCGTCACCCCACTGGGTGCCGAGGACCACGATGTTCTTTCTCATGATTCCTGTCTCGTTTTGCCGCGGCGCGGACGCACCACCCAGCTGCCGCCACCGGCGGCCAGTTCCCGGTCACAGCGCGGGTCCGTCTCGCCGGCGAGGGATACGATCACCACCTCGCCCGCGGCACGCAGTTCATTGATAGCCGCCACCAGCGCCGGGTCGTCCCCGGCGGGGGCGGCGATGGCACCGGCGCTTTCCCCGCCGTTCCCGACCCGGGCCGCCTGCAGCTGCACCAGGGTTTTCAGGTCCGTGGCAAAGCCGGTCGCCGGCCGTGCGCGGCCGTAGGCGCGGCCGACGTTGTCGTAGCGCCCGCCGTTGGCCACGGCTTCGCCGTGGCCGGGCAGGTAGGCGGCGAACACGATACCCGTGTGGTAGTGGTAGCCGCGCAGTTCCGCGAGGTCGAAGTAGACATCGACCCCGGGGTGGTGCGCGCTCACCTGCGCCGCCACGGCGCGCAGGGTTTCCAGGGCATCGCTGACCGCCGGCGCCACCGGCGCGAGCACGGCCGCCGCACGGTCGAGGACCGCGGCGTCACCGTGCAGGTTGAGGAGCGCCGACAGCGAGTCCCGCGCGCGCGCGTCGGCCCCGGCGAGCACGGCCTCCAGGTCCGGGCGGGACTTGCGCTGCAGCGCATCGAAGACCGCCGCCTCCACCGCCGGCGGCAACGCCAGCTGCGCGAGCAGTGCGCCGCAGACATCACCGTGACCGAGATCGAGGGTCACGGCGTCGTCGAGGCCGGCCGCGCCGAGCGTCGCCAGCATCAGGTTGATGATCTCCACGTCGGCCGCGAGGGTGGCGGCGCCGAACAGCTCCGCTCCGGCCTGCACCGGGGCGCGGGAGGCGAGCGGCGTCTTCTGCCGCGCGTGCAGCGTGGAGCCGGCGTAGCACAGGCGGCTGACGCCATCGTCGGCGAGCGCGTGGGCGTCGATACGCGCGACCTGCGGCGTGATGTCGGCGCGGATACCGAGCGTGCGCCCGCTGGGCTGGTCCGGAACCTTGAAGGTGAGAATGTCCAAGTCTGCGCCGACACCCTCGAGGAGGGACTCGGTGAACTCCACCAGCGGCGGCACCACGAGGCGGTAGCCCCAGCTCGCGTAGAGATCGAGCACCCGGCGGCGCAGCGTTTCCAGCCGCGCCGCGCGCTCGGGCAGCAGTTCGTCGACGCCGTCGGGCAGCTGCCAGCGGTCCACCGTGTCCATCGCCGTACTCAATTCACCAGGTAGAGGAGGCCCAGGCCCACGAGCATGCTGCCGAGGCCGAAGCGCCGGATCGTCCTGTCATCCAGCTGCGCCACAAGCACTACCATGCTTCGCCAGCGCGCCGGGGACAGGAACGGCAAAAAGCCCTCGAGCACCAGCACGAGGGCAACCGCGACCGGGAAGACCTGCCAGAAATCCATAGGGCTCCGTAACGGGCCAGTAACAGGGGTCAACAAAAAACCGCGGGACCCGCGGGGCGCGGGCCCCACCGATCCTCACGGTTGGCGAATGGTACCACAGTGCCGGCGCGCAGGGCGCCAGCCGGCGCGGTCACTCAGTTGCCGGCGCCGGCGTCCTTCAGGTAGCGGAAGAACTCGCTGTCCGGTTGCAGGAGCATGATGTCACCCTGCGACTGGAAGGCCTCGCCGTAGGCCCGGAGACTGCGGGTGAAGCTGTAGAACTCCGGGTCCTGGCCGAAGGCGTTGGCATAGATCGCCGTGGCGCGGGCGTCGCCCTCACCGCGGATCTCCTCCGCCTCGCGGAAGGCGTTGGCCTCGATCACCGTGACCTCGCGGTCCGCGGCGGCGCGGATCCCCTCGGCGAGCTCGTTACCCTGAGCACGGTGCTCGCGGGCTTCTTTCTCCCGCTCCGCGTTCATACGCCGGTAGACCGACTCGGAGACATCCGGCGGCAGATCGATCTGCTTCACGCGCACGTCGATGACCTCCACACCGAGCTCGGTGCGGGCCACCTCGTCAAGGTCCCGGGTGATGACTTCCATGAGCTCGTCGCGCTCACCGGACACCACCTCCTGGATCGTCCTCGCCGCGACCTCGTTGCGCAGGCCGTCGTTGATCCGCTGGGCCAGCAGGCCGGAGGCCCGCGACTCCTCACCGTTGGTCGCCGTGTAGAACTTGGCCGTGTCATCCACGCGGTACTTGGCGTAGGAATCGACAATCAGCGCCTTCTGCTCCTGCGTGAAGTAGCGTTCGGGCTGGGAGTCCACGGTGAGCACGCGGCCGTCGAACTTGCGCACGTTGTTCACGAAGGGAACCTTCACGTGCAGACCCGGCTTGAGATCAGTGTTCACCACCTCACCGAAGCGCAGCAGCACGCCGCGCTCCGTTTCCTTGATGATAAACAGCGAATTGCTTGCGACGAACAGGGCGATGACCGCCAGCAGCGTCAGCGTTAGGTTGCGTCCCGACATCTCAGCGTCCTCCTCCGCGGCGGTTCTGCTGTGCGGCGGCGTCGCGCCGCAGCTGCTCGGTCACCGCGTCCGTAAGCTCCCGGATCGTGGCGCTGTCCAGGGAGATCTCCCGGCCCCGCGGCATAGTGGCGGCGCGTTCGGCCATCTTGTCCAGCGGCAGGTACATGACGTTGTTGCCGCCCTCCACGTCGACCATGACCTTGTTGGTCTTGCCGAGGACGCCCTGCATGGCGTCGATGTACAGGCGCTCGCGGGTGACCTCCGGCGCCTTGCGGTATTCCGCGAGGAGCTGGCGGAAACGCTCCGCCTCACCTTCGGCCCGGGCGATGACCTGGTCGCGGTAGGCCGAGGCCTCCTCGATCGTGCGCTGGGCACGGCCGCGGGCCTCGGGGACGATGCCGTTGGCGTAGGACTGGGCCTCGTTCTTGACCCGCTCCTCGTCCTCGCGCGCCTTGATCACGTCGTCGAAGGCCGCCTGCACCTGGCTCGGCGGCTTCGACTCGTCGACATTGACGGTGCTGATGCGGATACCCGTGCCGTAGGCGCTGGTGTAGGCCTGAAGCCGGTCGCGCATCTCCTGGGCGATCTGCGCCCGGCCCTCGGTGAGCACCAGGTCCATGGTCATGCCGCCGACCACGTGGCGCAGGGCACTCTGCGCGGCCTGCTCCAGGGAGTTCTCCGGGGCGCGGACCTCGAGCACGTAGCTCTTGACGTCGTCGACCACGTACTGCACGGAAGTCCGTACCTCGACGATGTTCTCGTCCTGCGTAAGCATCACCTCGCGGAAGCTGGCGGAACGGACCTTGGTGGTGTTGACCTTGATGACCTCGTCGATGAGCGGCGGGTTCCAGTGCAGCCCCGGCATCGCCGTGCTCTGGTAGCTGCCGAAGCGCAGCACCACGGCCCGCTCCTGCTCGTCGACCTGGTAGAAGCCCATGAGGGCCCAGACCACGAAGAGACCCGCCGCCACCAGCCCGAGCATCGCGCCGGAGAGGCTGCCGCCCCCGCCGCCGCCCCCGGAGCCACCGCGGCGCCCGCCGAACAGGCCACCGAGGCGCTGCTGCAGTTTGCGCAGGGCCTCATCGAGGTCCGGCGGTCCCTGGTCACCGCCGCCCCACGGGTCGTTCGGTTTGTTGCCGCCACCCGGCTCGTTCCAGGCCATAGCCATCTCCTGATCGTTAAAGCGAATCATTCTAGCAAAAAGGGAGGGTGCCCCATTACTGTTCGACCCTGCAATTCCTCGGCGCAAGCTTCACGCGGCTCGCGCACACCTCGCCCGCGATGCACACGGGACGGACACGCACCGACCGACTCAGGGGGCGCCCTCGCTGGCCACGAGCCGCTCCCAGTCCGCTCGCGGCAGGCGCACGGAAACGTGGGCGGCACCGTCACTGCCGTAGTGCTCGTCGCGCACGGCGCCGAGGCGGTACAGGGCCGCACGGAGGCGGCCCTGCTCCGGGGCCAGCACCAGCTCGCGGGCCACCATGTCGTCGCCCACCAGCTCGCCGATGGCGCCCAGGAGCGCGTCGAGGCCGCTGCCGTCCCGCGCGCTCACCCAGGCCCGCACGGGGCAGCCGGCGTCGTCGCGGTCGATGCGCGGCGCCGTCTCCAGCAGGTCGATCTTGTTGTAGACCTCCAGCTGCGGCACGTCCTCGGCACCGATCTCCCGCAGCACCTCGCGCACCTGCAGGGCGTGCTCGGCGCGGTCCTCGCTGGCGGCGTCGACCACGTGCAACAGCAGGTCGGCGTTGCGCGTCTCCTCCAGCGTCGCCTTGAAGGCCTCCACGAGCCGGTGCGGCAGGTGCGAGATGAAGCCGACGGTATCGGCGAGGATCACCGGGCCCACTTCCGGCATTTCCAGCCGGCGCAGGGTCGGGTCAAGGGTCGCGAAGAGCTGGTCCGCGGCGTACACGCCCGCGGTGGTGAGGCCGTTGAACAGCGTCGACTTGCCGGCATTGGTATAGCCGACCAGTGCGACCGTCGGCACCTCCGCGCGGCGACGCGAACGGCGCCCCTGTTCGCGCTGGCGGCGCACCTTCTCGAGGCGGCCGACGATCGACTTGATGCGTGCTCGCAGGAGCCGCCGGTCCGTTTCCAGCTGCGTCTCACCCGGGCCGCGCAGGCCGATACCGCCCTTCTGCCGCTCCAGGTGAGTCCAGCCGCGGACGAGCCGCGTGCTCATGTGCCGAAGCTGCGCGAGCTCCACCTGCAGCTTGCCCTCGTGGGTTCGAGCGCGCTGGGCGAAGATATCCAGGATCAGACCGGTGCGGTCGAGCACGCGGCACTTGAGCGCGCGCTCGAGGTTACGCTCCTGGCTCGGGCTCAGCGTGTGGTTGAAGATCACCACCTGGGCGTCGTGCTCGCGCACGGCCGCGGCGATCTCCTCCAGCTTCCCGGAGCCGGCGAAGGTCCCGGCGTGCGGGGCGTCGCGACGGCCCATGATGTAGGCCACCGGGTCGCCGCCCGCCGAAAGCACGAGCTCCTCGAATTCCCTCGGGTCGTCGGCCTCGCGCTCGCGCCCCATTTCCATGTGCACGAGCACGGCGACCTCGCCGGACGCGGGCCGGTCAAAGAACAAGTGGGCGTTCCCTCATCATGCGCCGGCGGGGGCCGGCGCTGCGTTCAGTCCTGGCCGTTGCCATTTTCCTCGGGGGGGTTCTGCATGGGCATGCGCACCACGCGCCCGGGCACGACCGTGGAGATGGCGTGCTTATAGACCATCTGGCTGACCGTGTTCTTGAGCAGAACGACGAACTGGTCAAAAGACTCGATCTGGCCCTGCAGCTTGATGCCGTTGACCAGGTAGATCGATACCGGGACCCGTTCCTTGCGCAGGATGTTCAGGTAAGGGTCTTGTAGCGTGTGCCCTTTTGACATGACGCTTTCTCCATTTCATGGGCTCCCGCGGGAGCCGGCTGTGTGGGCCCCAACCGGGCCAAAAAAAACCGAAGGGGCCGCGCGGCGCGCCCGCCCTTGCGAGCGCCCCGCGAGGCCCCGTGGAACAGTGAGACTGCTGGTAACAGCAAACGTTCCCACGTCCGATTCTACTATATGGGGTGATACGCGAGATAGTTCAAGAGCAGATCGGCCGGATTGCCGGCAACCGGCAGCCGGGGCTCCGGCAGCGTGTGCTCGACCACCCGGCCGCCGTCGTCCGTGAGCAGCCAGTAGAGGTCCGGCCACTTGCGCAACCAGGTGAGCTGCCGCTTGGCCAGCTGGCGGGTGGCGGCGATGGCCCGCTCGCGGGCGGTGGCGAAGTCCGCCTCCCCCGCGAGGTGGGCCCAGAGCTGCCGGTAGCCGACGCTGCGCAGGGCCGGAAGCGCCGGGTCGAGGTCGCCCCGGGCCCGCAGTGCCGCCACTTCCTCCAGGAAACCCGCCGCGAGCATGGCGTCGAAGCGCGCCGCGATCCGCGCGTGCAGCACGGCCCGGTCCGCCGGGCAGAGCGCCACCTGCAGCACCCGGTAGCCGGCGGCGAGCGGCTCGCCGGCAGTGCCGTGCCAGGCGGAAAGCGGCCGTCCGCTGCTGCGGTAGACCTCTAGCGCCCGGGCCAGGCGCTGCGCGTGGTTCGGGTGGATCCGCGCCGCGCTCGCCGGGTCCACCGCGGCCAGCTCCGCATGCAGCGCCGGCCACCCGCGCGCGGCGGCCTCGGCGGCGATGCTGGCACGCGCCGCCGGGTCCGCCGGCGGCATCGGCGAAAGCCCCTCGAGAAAGGCCCGGAAGTAGAGCATCGTGCCCCCGACCAGCACCGGCACCCGGCCGCGGGCGACGATCGCCGGCAGCAGGTCGGCAAGATCGTCGAGGAACGCCGCGGCTGAGTAGGGCTCGGCCGGATCGCGCAGGTCCAGCAGGTGATGGGAACTTGCCGGGCGCGCCGCGCCGATGTCGAGGCCCCGGTAGACCAGGGTGGAGTCGACACTCACCAGCTCTCCGGGCAGCGCATTGACCAGCGCCTCGGCGAGCGCCGTCTTGCCCGATGCCGTGGGCCCCAGGATGCACAGCACCGGCGGCTTGGCGGGCACTAACGACCCCGCAGGAACAGGCGATCGAGCTCCGCCAGGGTCAGCCGGGTCCAGGTCGGCCGGCCGTGGTTGCACTGCCCAGAGCGCTCCGTGGCCTCCATGTCCCGGAGCAGTGCGTTCATCTCCGGGATCGTCAGCCGCCGATTGGCGCGCACGGAACCGTGGCAGGCCATGGTGGACAGGATCTCGTCCTCGTGGGCGGCGATGCGCTCGGAGCTGCCGTGCTCACCGAGGTCGGCGAGCACATCGCGCAGAAGCTGGGGCACGTCCGAATCGCGCAGGCTTACCGGCACCTCGCGCACCAGCAGCGACTCCTCAGCGACCCGCTCCACGGTGAAACCGAGGCTCGCGAACCAGTCCCCGTGCGTCTCTGCGAGCGCCGCCTCCCGGGCGCTCACGGCCACGGACTCGGGCACCAGCAGCGGCTGGCTGCGGATGCCCTCGCTGTCCCGCGCGCGCTTGAGCCGCTCGTAGGTAATGCGCTCGTGGGCGGCATGCATGTCGACCAGGACCAACCCCTCGGCGTTCTCGGCGAGCACGTAAACACCCTTGAGCTGGGCGATGGCGTAACCCAGGGGCGGGACCTCCTCGCCATCCATCTCGGCGACCGCCGCACCGGCGGTCGCGCCGTAGAGCCGCCCGTAGCTCTCGAAAGCCGCCGCCGGCGCCGGGCCGCGGTCCCCCGGGGACGGTGGCGCCGAGGAACCGGGGGCGGCCCCCGCGGGCGCGGTCGCACCGGCAAGACCCAGGCCGCCCTGGGACGGCGCCGGTGCCCCGGCCAGCTCTGCCGCGGGCGCCGCCGCCGGGCTGTCCCCGGGGCGCAGCTCCGCCAGCGCCCGGTGCAGGGTGCCGTAGATGAGATTGTGCACGGCGCGCGACTCGCGGAAGCGCACCTCGTGCTTGGTCGGGTGCACGTTCACGTCCACCTGCGCCGGGTCCACCTCGAGGTACAGGAGGTAGGCCGGGTGGCGGCCGTGGTAGAGCACGTCCCGGTAGGCCTGGCGCACCGCGTGCGCCACGACCTTGTCGCGCACGATGCGACCGTTGACGAAAAAGTACTGCAGGTCCGCCTGGCTGCGGGAGAAGGTCGGCAGGCCGATCCAGCCCGCGAGACACAGCCCCGGCGCCTCGCGCGACAGCGGCAGGGACTGGTCGAGGAAAGCGGGGCCGCAGACCGAGGCCACACGCCGGCGCTGCTCCGCCTCGGTCTCCGCGGGCCGCAGCCGGTGCACGGAGCGGCCGTTGTGGCGCAGGTCGAAGGCGACATCGAAGCGGGCCAGGGCGAGGCGCTTGACCACCTCCTCAAGGTGGCCGAACTCGGTCTTCTCCGTGCGCAGGAACTTGCGCCGGGCCGGCGTGTTGAAGAACAGGTCCCGCACCTCGACGGTGGTACCGCGCGGGTGGGGCGCCGGCGATACGGTGACCGCCTGGTCCCGGCCCTCGCTGGCGGCGCGGTGCCCCGGCCCCGCGTCCGAGTCGTTGCTGGTGATGCTGAGGCGGGACACGGAGCCGATGCTCGCCAGGGCCTCGCCGCGAAAGCCGAGGGTGCGCACCGCCTCTAGGTCGTCGAGGCTGTCGATCTTGCTGGTGGCGTGCCGGGCCAGGGCCAGGGGCAGGTCCTCCGCGCCGATGCCGCAGCCGTTGTCGCGGACGCGGATGAGTCGCGAACCGGCGCCCTCGATCTCGATCTCGAGCCGGTCCGCGCCGGCATCGAGGGCGTTCTCGAGCAGCTCCTTGACCACCGAGGCCGGCCGCTCGACGACCTCCCCGGCGGCGATCTGGTTCGCCAGCCGCGGCGACAGGCGATGGATCAATCCCACGCGGCGTGTCCTCCCTCGACCGTTACCGGGGCCATCAGCTGGCCGGGATCTTCAGGGTCTTGCCGACCATGATGCGGTCGCCGCGCAGGCCGTTGTAGCTCTTCAGGTCCGCCACGGAGACGTTGAAGCGCTGGGCGATGCCCGAGAGCGTATCGCCGCGGGCGATGGTGTACTGACGACCGACGCCGTTCTCTTTCTGCCAGGCGAGCAGCGTGCCCGGCGGCGGGTGGTCCCGCCACCAGCGGCGCAGGCCGCGGAAGATTGCCGCCGCCATCTGCCGGCGGTAGCTCGCGGTGGCGAGCTTGCGCGCCTCGGCCGGGTTCGAGATGAAACCCGTCTCGACCAGGATCGACGGGATATCCGGCGACTTGAGTACGGCGAAGGCGGCCTGCTCCACCTGGCGCTTGTGCAGCCGGGCCACGCTGTCCATCTCGCCGAGCACGCTCGCGCCCATGTTCAGGCTGGCATCCAGGGTCGAGGTCATGGACAGGTCCGCGAGCACCTCGGCGAGCATCTCGTCCTTGTCGGCGAGGCGCACACCGCCGATGAGGTCGGCGGCGTTTTCCTTCTCGGCGAGGTAGCGGGCGGTGGTACTGGTGGCACCGCGGGTAGACAGGGCGTAGACGGACGCACCGTTCGCCTCCTTGCGGGTGAAGGCGTCGGCGTGGATCGATACGAACAGGTCGGCCTGGCGCTTGCGGGCGAGGTCCCGGCGGCCGCGGAGGCTGACATAGTAGTCGCCGCTGCGGACCAGCGTCGGGCTGAAGCCGGGCTCCCGCTCGAAGTGGTCGTGCAGTTCCCGGGCGATGGCGAGCACCACGTCCTTCTCCCGCAGGCGCCCGGGGCCGAGAGCCCCGGGGTCCTCGCCGCCGTGGCCCGCGTCGATGGCGACGATGACGTCACGGCGCCCGTCGCTTTGCGCGACCTTGCGGGGCGCGTCCGCGGGCGGCGCGTCGTCGTAGAGGTCGAGGACGACCCGGTCACCGGCCTGGGCGTTGGCGCGCAGGGAAAAGCTGCGCGGGGTGACCAATGCCTTGAGGTCGAAAACCAGGCGCAGGTCATCGCCCTCGCGCACGCCGGCGCGGACCCGGGCGATCGGTGTGTCCGCCAGCGGCAGTTCGTCGACGCTGGCACGCAGCACCACGTCGGTGACATCCAGTACGACCCGGCGCGGGCTGTCGAGCACGATCACCCGGTGCTCGGCCGGAGCGTCGAGGTCGAGCACGATGCGCGTGTGATCCGGGGCGCGCCAGAGGCGCACGTCCTGTACCGTGGCGGCAGCGGCGCCGGCCGCAACCAGGAGCGAGGCAGCCAGCGTGCTGATCGCGGTAGCGAGGGCGGCAAGGCAGCGGGCCGCGGCGCCGCGGCGCTGGCGGTGCTCAGCCGTCGTCGATTGCTGCAAGCACATCTCCTGCTACCGGGGTTGCCGCCTCCAGCGTGACCCTGCGGCCATCGCCCTGCGCGATCATGGTAATCGCTAAGTCAGCGGCGGGCAAAAAGCCGCCGCCGCGTTCCGGCCACTCCACCAGGCACAGGCAGTCTCCCCCGATATAGTCGCGGAAGCCCAGCAGCTCGAGTTCTTCCGGGTCCGCGAGGCGGTAGAGGTCGAAGTGGTACACGGGGAAGCGGGTGTGCTCATAGGGCTCCACCAGCGTGTAGGTCGGGCTCTTCACGGCGCCCCGGTGGCCCAGGCCCTGGACGATGCCGCGGGACAGGGTCGTCTTGCCCGCGCCGAGGTCGCCGCTGAGCGTGACCAGCAGGCCCGGCACCAGCTGCGCCGCCAGCCGCTCCCCGAGGGAGACCGTCGCCGCCTCGTCGCGCAGCGTGAAGGCCAGGGAGCGCATCAGCCGAGCAGGCGCCGGAGCGGCGCATACAGGTCCGAGGGAAGGAGGCCGCGCTGGCCGTCCGCGGCAGCGAGATCCGCGGCGGCTGCGTGCGCCGTGACGGCGAGGCGCGCTGCGCTCGCCGGCGACAGGCCCTGGGCGAGGAGGCCACCGGTGAGCCCGGCCAGCACATCGCCCATGCCGCCGGTGGCCATGCCGGGGTTGCCGCCCGCGCAGAGACCGCCGCTGCCGTCCTCGGCCACCACCAGGCTGCCGTTACCCTTGAGCACGACCGTGGCGGCATAGCGCTCGGCAAGGGCCTGCGCACTGGCGAAACGATCGGCCTGCACCGCCCTGCTGTCAGTGCCGAGGAGTCCGCCGGCTTCCCCGGGGTGCGGTGTGAGCACGGCCGGCGCGGGCCAGGGCCCCGTGCCGGCGCCGAGCAACGCGAGGCCATCGGCGTCGATCACGGCGGGGAGACCCGAGGCCCGCGCACGGGCGAACAGCTGCTCACCCCAGGGGCCGCGGCCGAGGCCGGGGCCGAGCACCAGCAGATCGCTCGCCGCGAGCAGCGGCTCGAGTTCGTGCACATCCGCCACCGCACGCAGCATCGCCTCGGGCAGCCGCGCGAGGCCGGCCGGCACATGCTCGCCCCGGGTCGCCACCCGCACCAGGCCCGCGCCCGCACGCAGCGCCGCCTCGGCGGCGAGCAGCGCGGCACCGCCCATGCCGTGGTCACCGCCGATCACCAGCACGTTGCCGAAATGTCCCTTGTGCGCCTGCGGCGCTCGCGGGGGCAGGGCCCCGCGCTCCGCCACCAGGGACAGGAGCTCCCAGGCCTCGGCTCGCGGCACGGCGGCAAAGCTCTCCGCCGGCACCGCGAGGTCGTCGAAATCCACGTCGCCGGCCAGCGCCGGACCGTCGGCGGTATACAGCCCGCGCTTGCGGCCGATGAAGGTCACGGTCGCGGTCGCGCGGACCGCCGAGCCGAGGATCCGCCCGGTATCCGCGCAGAGGCCCGAGGGAATATCCACCGCCAGCACCGGCAGGCCGCTGTCGTTGACGGCCTCGATGACGCCGGCGGCATCGGGGCGCACGGGGCCACCGAGGCCCGTGCCGAGGAGTGCATCGACGATGACGACGCCGGGGTCGGCGGGCAGGCAGCCCGCTTTCCAGGGCACCACGGCCACGCCCTCGTCGAGGGCGTGCTGCCGCGCCCTGGCGGCATCGCCACTGAGCCGCGCCGGGTCGCCGACGGTATAGACCGTGACAGGGAGGCCGCGCTTGTGGGCAAGGGCCGCCACCAGGTACCCGTCGCCGCCGTTGTTGCCGCCGCCGCAGACCACCGCGATACCCGCGGGCGCCGGCCAGCGCCGGGACAGGCGCGCGAAGGCGGCCTCGGCGGCGCGGGCCATCAGGGTCATGCCGCGAAGGCCGCCGTGCCCGATGGCGGCCGCGTCGAGGGCGCGGGTCTGTGCCGCGCTGTACAGTAACGGTGCCGCTTCCGGCATGGGTCCTCCGCTTGCATGCATCGCCCCGGCGGGGCGTCGCTTTCCGGCAGCATGATACCGTACCCGGCATGGCTCCCCGCACGCAGCAGGCGCACCCGTGACCACCACCATCGCGAGCGACAACCCGGCCGCGCTGGCCGCGCGCATCCGCGGCTGGGCCCGCGAGCTCGGCTTCCAGCAGCTGGGCATCAGCGACGTCGACCTCGCGGCGCACGAGGGCTACCTGCAGAAATGGCTGGACGCCGGCTACCACGGGGGCATGGACTTCATGGCGGCCCACGGCACGCGGCGCAGCCGCCCCGGGGAACTGGTGCCGGGCACCTGCCGGGTACTCTCCGTGCGCATGGACTACCTGCCGCCGGGGGACGACCCGGACGCCACTCTCGCCGACGGCGAGCGCGCCTACATCGCCCGCTACGCGCTCGGCCGCGACTATCACAAGGTCCTGCGCCGGCGCCTGGCGAAGCTCGCGAAGCGCATCGAGGCCGAGGCCGGCGGCGGCCAGTACCGTGCTTTCGTCGACTCCGCGCCGGTGCTGGAACGGGCCATCGCCGAGAACGCGGGCCTGGGCTGGATCGCCAAGAACACCATGCTCATCAACGAGCAGGCGGGGTCGTGGTTCTTTCTCGGCGAGATCTACACGGATCTGCCGCTGCCCGCCGATGCGCCGCGGACGCAGAAGCACTGCGGCAGCTGCCGCGCCTGTTTGGATATCTGTCCCACGGACGCTTTCCCGGGCCCCTTCGAACTCGATGCCCGGCGCTGCATCTCCTACCTCACGATCGAGCACAAGGGGTCCATCGACGAGGCCCTGCGGCCGCTCATGGGCAACCGGGTGTTCGGCTGCGACGACTGCCAGCTGGTCTGCCCCTGGAACAAGTTCGCCTCGCCCACCGCCGAGGACGACTTCCGCCCCAGGCACGGGCTCGATGCCCCGGCGCTGGCCGAGCTGTTCGCCTGGGACGAGGCCACCTTCCTCGAGCGCACCGCCGGCTCGCCGATCCGCCGCGTGGGCTTCGAGCGCTGGCTGCGCAACCTCGCCGTGGGCCTCGGCAATGCGCCGACCTCGCAGGCGGTGGTGGAGGCACTGCGGGCGCGGCGCGACGACCCCTCGGCGCTGGTCCGGGAGCATGTCGAGTGGGCGCTGGGGCGGCACGGCGCGCTGTAGCGAGGCACCGCCGGGAAAGGCCTCGCTGGCCCTCAGGCGTCGTCGATGAGCAGGAAGTTGTCGCGGTAGTAGCGCAGCTCGGCAATCGAATCGCGGATGTCGTCGAGGGCAAGATGAGCCCCCTTCTTGCTGACCCCCGCGGCGATATCGGGACGCCAGCGCTGGACGAGGATCTTGAGCGCGGACACGTCGAGATTGCGGTAGTGGAAGAAGCCTTCCAGCGCGGGCATGTGCCGGGCCATGAAGCGCCGGTCCTGGCAGATCGAGTTGCCGCACATGGGGGAGGCGCCCTCGGGCACCCATGCGCCGAGAAAGTCGATGGTCTGCTCGGCGGCGGCGCTCTCGTCGATGACGCTGGAACGGACCCGGTCGACCAGCCCGGAGCGCGTGTGATGGGTGGTATTCCACTCGTCCATGGCCGCCAGTACCGCCTCGTCCTGGTGAATGGCGAGCACCGGTCCCTCCGCGAGCGTGTTGAGGTCGCTGTCGGTGACGATGGTGGCGATCTCGATCACCCGGTCCCGGTCCGGGTCCAGCCCGGTCATCTCCATATCCACCCACGCCAGGTGGCTCGCGTCGCGCATGCTGCTGTCTCCCAAGGTCCTTTCCCGAGTGTAGCTCGCCGGGCCCATGCTCGACAGGCCCCGGCACCCCCCCGATAATCCGGGCGATGACCAAGCGCAGACTGACCCGCCAGCAGGCCTGGCGCATCGAGAAGATCCAGGCCGAGCGCGCCCGGCGGGCCCGGCGCCGCGAAGAGGCTGCCGGCGAGGACGGGGGCCTCGGCCCCGAGACCGAGGGCGTGGTCATCGCGCACTACGGCAGCCAGCTCGACGTGGAGGCCGCCGAGAACCCGGGCAGCAGCCTGCGCTGCCACCTGCGCGCGAATCTCGAGGGGCTGGTCACCGGCGACCGGGTCGTGTTCCGCGCCGGTGAGCCGACGGGCGTGGTGGTCGCGCGACTGCCGCGGCGGTCGCTGCTGTCCAGGCCGGATGCGCGCGGCGTACCTCGTCCGGTCGCCGCCAACATCGACCGGGTCGCCATCGTCATCGCGCCGGAGCCGGCGCCGCATGCCAACCTCATCGACCGCTACCTGGTGGCCACGGAGGCCATGGGCGCCGAGGCGCTGCTGGTCCTGAACAAGGCAGACCTGCTGGCAGACACCGCCGCGGCCGCATCCATGGCGGCCCTGCTCACGCCCTACGAAGCGCTCGGCTACCGCGTGATCGAGACCAGCCAGGCAACGGCAGCGGAAACCCTGGGCGCGGCGCTCGCGGGCCACACCAGCGTGCTCGTCGGCCAGTCGGGGGTCGGCAAGACCTCCCTCGTGAACGCCCTGCTGCCCGGCCTGGGCCGGCGCACCGGCGAGCTCTCGGGCCCCGGCCGCAAGGGCCGGCACACCACGACGACCGCGGAGCTGCACCATCTGGCGACGGGCGGCGACCTGATCGACTCGCCGGGGATCCGCGAGTTCGGCCTGGACCACCTGCCGCGGGAGGAGGTCGCCGCGGGTTTCAGGGAGTTCCGGCCCTTCCTCGGCCACTGTCGCTTCCGCGACTGCCGGCACCGCGACGAGCCCGGCTGCGCACTGCTCGAAGCCGTTGCGGCGGGTAAGGTGAGCAGCGCGCGCCTCGCGAGCTACCGGCACATCGTCGACGACGACTAGGCGGCCCGCAACGCGGGAACAACGCTTCGAACGGCGGGCGCCCGCGGCTACCGCTTGCGGTGGCCCAGCGGCATGCCGAGGCGGACGCGTGCACCCGGGGCACAGGCGTCGTCCCAGCGGATCGTGTCCGGCGGGAAGAGCAGGATCACCGTGGAGCCCAGGCAGAAGCGGCCCAGTTCCTCGCCCCGTGCGAGGGACACGGGATCCGGCGGCGCAGCGTAGTCCGTGAGCGTGTTGCGCCGCGGCGGCGGCGCGACCCGGCCCGCCCAGGTCGTCTCGATGCCGGCGACGATCATGGCACCCACGAGGACCATGGCGAACGGCCCGAGGGGCCCCTCGAAATGGCAGACCAGGCGCTCGTTGCGGGCGAAGAGCCGGTCCACGCCCGCGGCGGTCGCGGCGTTCACCGAGAACAGGCGGCCGGGCAGGTAGCGCATGGCCGTGAGGCGGCCGTCGCAGGGCATGTGTACCCGGTGATAGTCCCGCGGCGACAGGTACAGCGTGGCAAAGGCGCCGCCCCGGTAGCTCGCCGCCCGCGCCCCGTCGCCACCGAGCAGCGCGGTGAGGGAGAAGTCGCGGCCCTTGGCCTGGAAGATGCGTTCGCCGTCGATGACACCGCCCTGGCTGACGGCGCCGTCCACCGGGCTGATCACGTCTGCCCCGGCAAGCGGCCGGGCGCCGGGCTTCAGGGCGCGGGTAAAGAAGTCGTTGAAGCTCGCGTAGGCCTCCGGGAACGGCCGCTCTGCCTCGCCGAGCTCCACCCCGTAGTGGCGCACGAAAGCACGGATGACCGCGTGCTTCAGCCAGCGCGGCCGCTCGAGATCGGCGAGCCGGCCGGTGAGCCGCGACAGTGCGTGCTGCGGTACGCTATGCTGCAGCCAGAGGAAGGGTGCGTTCATGCCGCGTAGTGTACTGGCAAAGCCGCGGGCGGTCAGCGCGCCGGTGGCCGCCGTGCTCCTCGCCCTCGCCGGCGGGGCGCAGGCAGACAGCAACGAGTCGCTGGTCGGGTGGACTGCGCCCGTACCGCCGGACCCGAACGCCGTCAGCAGCAACTGGGTCGACAGCGGCCACGCCTATGTCACCCACCAGGCGGAGGCGCTGACCCAGTGGATGGACCAGTTCTTCGGCGATCCCAACTACAACCTCGAGCAGGCCGAGTCCCTCCTGCGCCTGCAGCTGGTCGATGACTGGAACAGCGCCGACGGCCATGACCCGAAGCCACGGGTCCGTGGCAAGCTCCAGTTGCCGCGCATCTCCCGGCGCCTCGACCTCGTGTTCTCCGACGAGGACGAAGACGCGCAGCTTCCCGGTGACGACGAACTCGGCGAGGAGGTGGGGCTGCAGTACCGGGTCAGCGACAAGGGGCGCAACCGCTTCGACTTCACCCTGAGCGCCAACACCGGCGGCTTCAAGCCCGGCGTGAAGTACCGCAACCAGGGGCCCTGGGCGGAGGATCTCAACTACCGCTTCATCCAGCGCGTGCAGCACGAGAACGACGAGGGGTTCTACGCCACCTCGCAATTCGACATCAACTACCGCCAGGGCGACAACGCCATCTGGCGCTGGACCCAGCGCGCCAGCTACGGCGAGGAGACGGAAGGCGCCGAGTGGCGCTCCCGCCTGGCCATGCGCCGGCGCCTCCACGCCGCATCGTCCCGGCCCGTGGCCATCGAGTACTTCGGCTCGGTAGACGGGGTGACGGACCCGGAGACCGAGATACGCAATTACCGTCTCGGCTTTGTCCTGCGCCGCCAGCTCTGGCGGCCCTACCTCTTCGTAGAGGTCGAACCCAGCTACAACTGGCGCCTGCAGCCGGACGACATCCGCCGCAAGGGCGTGCTCGGCGTCGTCCTGCGCCTCGAGTTCGCCCTGCAGCGCGATCTCGCCCGGCCACCGGCGCAGGATTCCGAAAGCCGGGCGGACCGCAGCGCTCCGGGAAGCTGAAGCTGCGCTAACCGAGCACCACTCCCCGAAACCTTCACCACAGGAATGACCGCGGATCTGGCCGGTAGCGGCGAGCGACAGCGGCCCGCGGCATCTCTTTTTCTTGCCCTACCTTCTCCCCCGCGGGCCTCCCTCACAGGAGAGATAAAGGGAATATTTTCCCATTCTTCTTGACGAGCACTAAAATTGGGATTAAATTCCCATGCAAGGCTGTTGCCGATCTCTCCATCGAACCCGCACCGGAGGTGTGACCCGTGAACGACGAGCTCCTGTTCCGACCCAAAACCCTGGCCACGGCCAGCGCCCTCGCCCTCGTCCTGACCGCCTGCGGTGGCGGCGGTGGCGGCGGCGGTACCGCCAGCACGCCGGCTACGCCGGCGCCGGCGCCGACGGAGGACGGCAGCGGTGACGGCACGACTACCGAGGCGCCGGAGCGTCGCCTGAGCGGCAGCATCACCGGCTTCGGCAGCGTGTTCGTGGGCGGGGTGAAGTTCGAGACCGACGACGCCGAGATCATCATCGACGGCGAGCCGGCCAGCGAGCGGGACCTGGCGGTGGGCATGGTTGTGCTCCTCGACGGCACCGTCAACGACGACGGCAGCACAGGCACCGCCACGCGTATCGTTTACGACGACGAGCTCACCGGGCCGATCGAGAGCATCGAGCCCTCTGCCGACGGCGACGCCCTGCTCCTGGTGGTCCTCGGCTTCAACGTCATCGTCGAGCGCACGGGCACGGTCTTCGACGACGTGACGTTCGATACCCTCGCCGCCGGCGACGTCGTGGAGGTTTCCGGCTTCCCGCAGGAAGGCAACCGCCTGCGCGCCACCCGGATCGAGCGCAAGGACGACTTCGTGCCCGGCAGCACCGAGGTCGAACTCAGAGGCATCGCGCGCAACGTGACGGCGGACAGCTTTACCATCGGTGCGGTCACGGTGGATACCAGCGGCGCATTCATCGACGAGGACGACGGTGCGCTCGCGGACGGTGCCCGCGTAGAGGTCTACGGCACGCTGTCAGACGGCGTCCTCACCGCCAGCGAGGTCGACACCGAGGACGGCCCCGACGGTGGCCTCAGCGAGGGCGATGCCGTCACCATCGAGAGCGCCGTCAGTGCCTACGTGGACGACGGCAACTTCCGCGTCCGCGGCCTGCCGGTGGATGCCAGCAGCGCCAGCCGTTCGCCGGCCGGCCTCGCCCTCGCCAACGGTACCATCGTGCGGGTAAGCGGGACCTGGGACGGCGAGCGCCTTATTGCCGAGCGCATCGTGAGCCGCCGCGGGCGGATCGAGATCGAGGGGCCCGTGGGCGCGGTGGACGCGGAGAGCGGCGTGATCGACATCGCCCTGGCTGCAGGCACGATCAGCGTCGCCACCGACCAGGGTACCCGCCTCGAGGACGACCGCGACGACATCGAGCGCTTCACGCTCGCCGATATCGTCCCCGGCGATTTCCTCGAGATCGAGGCGTACCAGGAGGGTGACCGCCTCGTCGCTACGGTGGTCGATCGCGAAGACCCGGACGACGAGGTGGTGCAGGCGCCGGTGGAAAGCTTCAACGCCGGCAGCGACCTTACCCTGCTCGGCGTGACGTTCTCCGTCGGCGACACGGACTACG
Organism: Pseudohaliea sp.; assembly: GCF_040217025.1. Taxonomy (GTDB): domain Bacteria; phylum Pseudomonadota; class Gammaproteobacteria; order Pseudomonadales; family Halieaceae; genus Pseudohaliea. The sequence continues at coordinate 88,374 of NZ_JAVJOA010000007.1, forward strand.
AGGACCTCCGCGACGACGCTATCAGCGCGGAGGTCTTCTTTGCCAACCTGCAGCTCGGCGACCTGGTCAAGGTAGAGGACGACGAGCTGGCGGACGGCATTGCCGACGAGATCGAGTTCGAGGACCGGGACCGCCTCGACGGCGAGCGCGAGTTCGGCTGCGGCTTCGACGACGACGGCACCAGCTGCGACGACGACGATCTGATCGGGGACGACACGATCACCGACGATGACGGCATCGACACCACGGAGGACGACGACTTCACCGACGACGACGACGTCGATACACCCGACGACGAGGATGACCTCACCGACGACGACGGTATCGACACGCCCGATGACGAGGACGACCTCACCGACGGCGACGGCATCGACACGCCCGACGACGAGGACGACCTCAGCGACGGCGACGGCATCGATACGCCCGACGACGAGGACAGCTAGGAACGTCGACAGGCGGGAGGCCGTGACCGATGATAGCGCCGCAGGCGATCGCGATGGAGACGACCGTGGACGGAGCGAGCAGCACCGCCCCCCCTGGTGACACCCGGGCCCTCAAGGCCCTGCTGGCAGCGCGGGACTTTCCCGCGCTGCTGCGCGCCACCGGGGCGCGCGATGCAAAGGCACCCGCGGAACGCTGGCTCTACCGCGGCAAGGCCCTCGAGGGCCTGCTGCGGCTGGAGGCGGCGGCGGACTGTTACCGCGAGGGGCTGCAGCGCTGGCCGGAGTCCGCATCGCTGCACCTCGCCCTCGGTCAGCTCGCGCTGCGCCAGGGCGACCGGCACGCGGCCCTCGCGGCCCTGGAGCGGACGCGGGCGCTGAACCCCGACAGCCTCGACTGCTACGCCGCGCTCCTGCACCTGATACCCCTGGCGCCGGACGGGCCGGAGGCGGCGCGCATCCTCGCCCGGGCCCTCGATCCCGGGCGCGACGCTGCGGCCCGCGCCCGCGCCCTGTTCCTGCTCGGCCAGCTCCAGGTGGAAGCCGGCCGCGACCGCATGGGTTTCGTCTACTACGCCGCGGGCAACCGGCTCACCGCGGACGCTATCGAGGAACGCAAGCGGGAGTACCTCGTCCCGGAGCGGCTGCTGCGCATGGACCGCGGGACCTTCGCGGCAGCGGCGCCATCGCTGCCGCCCTGTCCCGCTCTCGTGGTGACAGGGCTGCCCCGCTCCGGCAAGAGTCTCGTCGAGAGCCTGCTGGCGGAACACCCGGCCGTGACAGCCGGCGGTGAGTTCGCCGGCCTGCGCCGCGCGGTCGCCGACACCCGACCGGGCGATCTCAGCGCCCGTCTCGGCGCCGCGGCGGCCGGCGGCCGCTCACCCTTCGTGGCGGCCTACCGGGAGCATCCGCTCGCGGCCGGTTTCTTCGATGAGGACAATGCCCCGGGCAGCGACGCGCAGCAGCGCTGGCTCGTGGACAGCTCGCCCGCGAACCTGCCGCGGCTCGGCTACTTCGGCCTGTTGCACCCGGAGGTGCCGGTGGTGCTCTGCCGACGCCGGGCCGCGGACCTCGGACTCGCCCTGTACTTCAAGAAGTTCCGCAGCGGCCACGGCTACAGCTACGACCTCGCCGCGGCGGGGCGTGCGATCGCGCGCGTCGAGCAGCTCATCGCCCACTGGCAAGCGGTACTGCCGAACCCGGTGCTGGTCGTGGATTACGAGGCGCTGGTCACCGAGCCCGCCGCCATGCGGGCAAGACTGTTCGCGCACCTGGAGCTCTCGCCACCACCGGTGCCCGCGGCCACGGCGGGCGATCGACCCGGCGAACAGCGAGCGCAAACGGCGGCGGACTGGCGCCTGTTCCCGAGCAAGTCCCCGGGGGCCGGCAGCGCCCCCGACCCGTCACTGCTGGGCTTCGCCGAGCGTTTCGCGGACGAGTTGAAACCGCTGGTCGCGGCCTACGACGCGGAGCGGCGCTAGCGCTGCGGTGCAAGGCGCGGCGTTGCCGCGACCGAGAGGCTCCTCCGGTCCGGGGACTACAGCTCTTCCTCGGCGAAGGCCGCCAGCCGCGAACGCAGGATGCCGCCGATGTGCATGACCCCGGCGTGCTCGTAGTGCTTGCTCTTCTCCACCAGGTAGGTGAGACCGGAGGTGAGCGGCGAGATGTACTTGTTGTCGATCTGGGCAAGGTTGCCGAGGACCACGATCTTCGAGCCCTCCCCCACCCGGCTGATCACCGACTTAAGCTGGAACTGGGACAGCCCCTGGGCCTCGTCGATGATGATGTAGGCGTTGTTGAAGGAGCGCCCGCGCATGAAGTTCAGCGACTTGAACTGGATGTTCGCGCGTTCCTTGACGTACTCGATGCTGCCGGCGCAGGACTCGTCGGTGCCGTGGAGGATCTCCAGGTTGTCATCGAAGGCTGCCAGCCACGGCGCCATTTTCTCCTCTTCCGTCCCCGGGAGGAAGCCGATGTCCTCGGCAATGGGCGGCGTCGAGCGGGCGACGATGAGCTTGCTGTAGCGCCCCTCCTCCAGGATGCCCTGGAGCCCGTAGGCGAGGGCCAGCAGCGTCTTGCCGGAGCCCGCGGGGCCGGTCAGCACGGTCATGTCGACGTCGTCGTCCGCCAGCAGCCGCATGGCCATGGCCTGGTCGAGGTTGCGCGGCGCCAGGCCCCAGAAGCGCTGGTTCATCAGCCCGTCCCGGCTGTCGCAGCGCAGGTAGACGTGCTGTCCGTCGATGCGCACCACGAAGGCGAGGAAGTCGTGATCATCGAACAGGAACTGGTTCGGGTAGGCCTGCGGCAGCGCCGCCCGCGGCACCCGGTGCAGCGTGAGGTCGTCCTCGCGCACGGTATCCACCTCGTCGACCCCGTCCCAGAAGTCGCCCGGAACGTGCTCGTAACCTTTTGTGAGCAGGTCGATGTCGTCCAGCACCCGGTCCCGGCGGTAATCCTCCACGTGCAGCAGCCCGGAGCCCTTGGCCTTGATGCGCATATTGATGTCTTTGGTCACCAGGCAGACAAAGCGCTCCGGGTGTTCCGCCTGGAGCTTGATGGCGACGTTGATGATGCGGTTGTCGTTGGCCTGGTCCGGGGTGCCGTCGAGGTAGGGGATGTCGCTGTCGTCGGTGATCAGCTGGTCCGGGTAGATCGCGAGCGTCCCCGGCGGGCCCTGCAGCGTGCTGCCGGGCACACCCACCCCTTCCTGGATCTCGGACGGCGTGGCCACGTCGACGATCTTGTCGATGAGCTGGATGGCGATGCGCGCCTCCCGGCTCACGGTCTTGTCGCGCCGGTCCTTGATGTGATCCAGCTCTTCGAGCACGGTCATCGGGATGACCACGTGGTGCTCGTTGAAGGCGGTAATCGCCGTCGGGTCGTGCAGGAGCACGTTGGTATCGAGTACGTAGGTTTTCGGGCCGGCGGCCTCCTCTTTGGCAAGATCACGGGTTAGGGGGGTATGCAGGGCGAGGCTGCTTTCCATGCGGACTCTCCGGGACGGGGTCAGAAAACCGCCACGACGGCGTCCCGGCACGGCCGAGCCGTGCCGCGGCGGGCCGCGGTAGCGAGAGGAGGTAAGGCGCGAGGTAAGTCTGAGCCAGGGGCGGCGCTACATCGCAGGCAGGCTAGGCTGCGCTGGCCGGCGGGGGAAACCCTGGAGCAAGTCGGTCGAATGGCCCGATCCCGTGCGTTGCCCTGACTCGCCTCGATTATTGAGCGCGCATCACGGGGGTGTCAATCAAAGCGCAACGCGGCCGCTCGCGCCGGCGCGAGCGCGTGAGGGCGGGCCATCACACTGACACCCGTGGCCTTTTCAGCTAGCATACGCCCCTTTGCCCTTGCCACCGCGGCGCTCCGTGCCCCGCGCTCACGCTGACGCCGATGCCAACAAGACCACCATGCTAGACCGCGACGCCCTGTCCCAGCTCCAGGGCCTCAAGAAAGAGATGGAATCCGCCAAGGAGCGGGCGGAAGCCGTCATCAAGGGCACGCAGGCACGCTATGGCTTCGCGGTCCTCGACGACGGCCGCGAGGTCTTCGTCCCGCCCGATGAAATGCTCAAGGCCTTCTCAGGTGACCGGGTACGGGTCTGCATCCGGCCCGGCTCCGACGACCGACCGGTGGCGGAGATCGAGCGCCTCGTCGACAGCCCCCTCGACGAGTTCAACGGCCAGTGCGTGCGCAAGGGCAAGGCGCTCTTCGTCCGCCCGCAGCTGGCCTCGCTGCAGCGCTGGCTGTTCCTGCCGCCGCACGCGCGCAACGGTGTCAAGGAAGGCGACTACGTCCGCTGCGCCGTGCTGCGCCACCCGATCCGCGACGGCCGGCCCCAGGCCAAGGTGCTCAGGGTCTTCGGCCCGGCGGGAACGCCGGGGCTGGAGAACGCCTACGCCATGGCCCGGCACGGCCTCAGGGTCGGCTGGGACAGCGCCCGGGAGCGCGAACTCGCCGAGCACATCAAGGCCAGCGACCCCCTGGCCGACAGCCACCGGCTGGACCTCACGGACCTCGCCTTCGTCTCCATCGATTCGGCGCGCACCCAGGACATCGACGACGCCCTCTACGCCGAGACCACCACCGACGGCTGGATTCTCTACGTCGCCATCGCCGATCCCACGGCCTACATCGGGGCGGACTCGCCGCTCCTGCCGCTGGTTACCGCGCGCGCCTGTTCCGCCTATTTCCACGGCGACGTGGTACCCATGCTGCCCGAGGTCCTCGCCCAGGAGAGCTGCGCACTCACGGAGGACAAGACCCGCCCGGCGCTCGTCTGCAAGATGGCCATCGCCGACAGCGGCGAGCTGCGCGATTTCGAGTTCCACGAGGCCGCCGTGCGCTCGCGGGCCAAGCTGTCCTACTTTGCCGTCGACAAGTACCTCTCCGGGGAGCAGGACAGCCTCATGAGCTACGCCAGCCCGCTCGAGGCGCTGTACGCTGCCTACCGCGCGCTCGCCGGCGACCGCGAGGCCCACGGCCTCGCCATGGAGGAGCGCCGGGAGTACCGCTGGCAGCTGGACGACAAGGGACAGATCGAGGCGATCGAGCCCGGCGAGAAGCTGACCTCGCAGCGCCTGGTGGAGGCCTGCATGGTCGCCGCCAACCGCTGCGCCGCCCGCTTACTCGCCGAGCACAGCGCCAGCGGGCCCTTCATCAGCCACCCGGGCTTCCGCCGCGACCGCGCGGACGAGATCCGCCAGTTCCTCGAGCGCAACCTCCCGGCGCAGAAGGACGTGGACCCGCAGGACCTCGCTGGCTATCGCGCTATCTTCCGGGCCCTGGCCGAGCCCGCAGGCGACCTGCCCCTGCGGGCGATGGTCAACCGGCTGCTGACCCGGGCGACGCTGAGCACGAAGCCGTCGCCGCACATGGGCATGGTGCTGCCCGTTTACACGACCTGCACCTCGCCGCTGCGCCGGGCCGTCGATTTCCTCGCCCACCTCCAGCTCAAGGCTATCCTCCACGAGCGCAAGCCCGACCTCGTCGACGGCCCCATGCTCGAGCAGGTGAGCGCTGGCCTGCGCGCCATGCGGGCCGCCACCAGCGAGGCGGAGCGCTGGCTTGCCGCCAACTTCCTGGAGCGCCGGGCGGCCGCCGACCCGGCACCCTGGCCGGCGCGCATCGTGCACCTGAGCTCCAGCGGTTTCATGGCGCGCATCGACGCCTGGGGCCTGGAGGGCTTCGTCGACCTGCGCAAGGACCCGGAGAAGTTCAGCTTCGACAAGTGGCAGGCCACGCTGACCAGCAAGACCCGGCGCTTCCAGCTCGAGGCGCCGGTGGCGGTGACGCTCGCCGACATCGACCGGGAGGGGGACCACCTCGCTCACTTCGAGCCCGCCCCGGGCGAAGGCCTGGTGTAAGCGCCCCCGGGGGCCCGGGGGGGCACCGGGCGGTCAGAAGTGCGCGTTCCCCGGCGTTCGGGGGAAGGGAATGGCGTCGCGGACGTTGTCCATGCCGGTGACATAGTTGAGCAGCCGCTCAAAGCCGAGGCCGAAGCCGGCGTGGGGCACGGTGCCGTAGCGGCGCAGGTCCCGGTACCACCAGAGTTCCTCGCGGAGCGCCGGCTCCATGCGCGCCTCGAGCACGTCGAGGCGCTCCTCGCGCTGGCTGCCGCCGATGATCTCGCCGATGCCGGGCGCGAGCACGTCCATCGCCGCGACCGTCTCGCCGTCGTCGTTGAGTCGCATGTAGAAGGCCTTGATGTCCCTCGGGTAGTTCGCGATCACCACCGGCCGCCCCACGTGCTTCTCGCAGAGGTAGCGCTCGTGTTCGCTGGCGAGGTCCACGCCCCAGCTCACGGGGAACTCGAAGCTTTCGCCGCAGCCCTCGAGGATGCGGATCGCCTCGGCGTAGTCCATGCGCTCGAAGCGGTTGTCGATCACCGCCCGCAGCCGCGCCAGCACCGTGTCGTCGATGCGCTGCTGGAAGAAGGCCATGTCGTCCTCGCAGTCCTCCAGCACCCGGAGGAACACGTGCCGCAGCAGCGCCTCGGCGAGCTCGGCGTTGTCGTCGAGGTCCGCGAAGGCGATCTCCGGCTCGACCATCCAGAACTCGGCGAGGTGCCGGCTGGTGTTGGAGTTCTCGGCGCGGAAGGTCGGGCCGAAGGTGTAGACCTTGCTCATGGCCAGGCAGAAGGACTCGACCTCGAGCTGGCCGCTCACGGTGAGAAAGGCCTCGCCGGCGAAGAAGTCCTCGGCGAAGTCCACGGCGCCGTCGGCCCGCCGCGGCAGGTTGGCGAAGTCCAGGGTGGAGACCCGGAACAGCTCGCCCGCGCCCTCGCAGTCCGAGCCGGTGATGATCGGCGTGTTCACCCAGTAGAAGCCGCGCTCGTGGAAAAAGCCGTGGATCGCATTGGCGAGCGCGTGGCGGACACGGGTGATGGCTCCGAAGGTGTTCGTGCGCGGGCGCAGATGGGCCTGGGTGCGCAGGTACTCGAAGCTGTGGCGCTTCTTGGCAATGGGGTAATGCTCCGGGTCCAGCACCGGGCCGACCACCTCTACCCGGTTCGCCTGGATCTCGACCGCCTGCCCCTTGCCCTGGGACTCCACCAGTTCCCCGGTGACGATGACCGCAGCGCCGGTACCCAGCGCCAGCACCTCGTCCTCGTAGTTGGCGAGGGTGCTTGGAACCACCGCCTGGATCGGGTCGAAGCAGGAGCCGTCGTGCACGGCGAGAAAGGAAATGCCGGCCTTGGAATCACGCTTGCTGCGCAGCCAGCCGCGCACCGTCACCGGCGCTCCCGGGGCCACGGCGCCGCCCAGCAGCGCGCGCACGGGGTGGATATCGGCCATGGAAACCTCCGCGGAAAAAGAAAGGCGCGGAGCATACCCCAGGGCCGTGGACGGCCGCCAGCGGCGGGTTACAGGGGAGTGGCGGTGTCCAGGTAGGCGGCGGCCAGGGCTTCGACCAGGGCCTGGTCGGCGACGCTGAAGCGGTCCGGCCGCGGGCTGTCCACGTCCACCACGCCGACGACCGCGCCCTCCCGGCAGAGCGGGACGACCAGTTCGGCGCGGGAGGCGGCATCGCAGGCGATGTGCCCGGGAAAGGCATCGACATCGGCCACGCGCTGGGTCTCGCCGCTGGCCGCGGCGACGCCGCAGACACCCCGGCCAACGGGAATACGAACGCAGGCCGGCTTGCCCTGGAAAGGTCCGAGCACCAGCTCGTCGCCGGCAAGCCGGTAGAGGCCCAGCCAGTTGATGTCCGGCAGCTGCAGGGCGAGAAAGGCAACGAAGTTGGCGGCGTTGGCAAGAGGGTCGGTCTCGCCGGCGAGCAGGCCGCGCAGCTGGGCGGCGGCTTCGTCGGCAGGGAGCGGGCTGTCGGTCGGTTCGAACATGGGCGCCTCCGGTCGGGGGCGCGCATTATGCAGACCGGTCTGCGGGCCAGCAAGGCGCGAGGCCGGGCCGCGTCAGGCCGGGCCGCGTCAGGCGGCGCTGTGCAGGCCGCACTCGCGCCCGGCGTGGACCTTGGTCGGGTCGAAGTAGCGCTCGCTGTCCGGGAGCCCGTGCTCGGCCAGGTAGGCGTCGAGCTGAGCCTGGGTCCAGTGGAACAGCGGCGCCACCTTGTACAGGCCCCGCGCATCGCGGGTGACCACGTCGAGGCCGCGACGGAAATCGGTCTCTTCCCGGCGGATCCCCGTGAGCCACAGCGCCGGCCGGTGCTCGGCGAGGGCCCGCTCGAAGGGCTCGAGCTTCACCTGGCGGGTGAACAGTTCGTGGCGCTCGCGTTCCTCGATGCTCGGAATGGGGCCGTAGAGGGCCTGGCGACGCTCGGCAGTCATGGCCGGCGTGTACACGTGCAGGTTCAGGTCCAGGCGCTCGCGCAGGGCCTCGGCGGTACGGTAGGTCTCGGGCAGGTTGTAGCCGGTGTCCACCCAGACCACGGGCAGGGACGGCGCCAGGCGGCTGACGAGGTGCAGCATCACGCCGGCGCCGGGGCCCATGCTGCTACTGGCGATCGCCGGCAGGCCCTGGGCCAGTGCCCAGCGGACAATGGCCTCGGGCGCGGCGTGGCGCAGTTCAGCGTTGGTCTTGTCGAGGTCCAGCCCCACCTGTTTTCCCCTCGCGGCGACGGTGCAGGGACCGACTCTAGGGAATAAGGAAAGCGCTGTGAAATAACCAGTTTCTCTATGGTTATTACATCGGGCTCACAGCCCCGATCCTACTCGACGAGCGCGGCCTCCAGCGCGGCGTGCAGGGCCCGGTACTGCTGCGTCAGCTTGTGGCTCGGGGCGAGGTCGATGAGCGGCCGGTGGCTGTGGTGCGACTCTTTCATTTTTACCGAGGAGCCGAGCCAGGTCTCGAGCACCGGGAAACCCTCCGCCTCGAGCTCGGCCACCAGCTCGCCGGGCAGGCGCGCCTGGGGATTGAACTGGTTGATAACGATGCCTTCGATGGCAAGGTCCGGGTTGTGGTCCTCCTGCAGTTCGGTGATGTTCTCGAGCAGCGAATAGAGACTCTGGCGGGCAAAACTGTCGCAGTCGAAGGGCACGAGAACGCTGTCGGCGGCAATGAGCGCCGCCTTGGAGAAGAAGTTGAAGCTTGGCGGCGTGTCGATGTAGACGCGGTCGTACTCGCCCTCCAGCTTCGCCAGGGCATCGCGCAGCTTGTAGATCTTGTAGCGCGCCTCCAGGGCGCCCTCGAGTTCGGCGAGCGCCGGGCTCGAGGGCATCAGGTAAAGGTTTTCCCAGGGCGTTTCCCAGACGAAGGAATCCGGGTTCTGGCGCATGCGCCGGGGCCCCACGGTCTGCCGGAAAAGCCCCGCCACGCCCTGGGCCTCGGCCGGGAAGGCCTCGGCGTCGATTTCGCCGACCAGGTAGAGGGTGCTGTTGCCCTGCACGTCGAGGTCCACCACCAGCGTCCGGTACCCGGTCGCGGCGTCGATGGCCGCGAGGTTGCAGGTGATACTGGTCTTGCCGACCCCGCCTTTCTGGTTGAACACGACCCGCTTCATCGCTGACTCCCTTGCCGCTGTCCGTCGTTCCCGTACCGCTGTAACCCGCGCCGCGTGCCGGCGCGTCGCCGGCCCCGGTGTATAGTACCCGCCTCGATTCGCCACGCTAAGCGAGAACCATGCCCCAGGCACCCCGGGTCCAGCTCCTGCTCACCGGCAACGAACTCATGAGCGGCGATACGGTCGATTCCAACTCGGCGACCATCGCCCGCCGGCTCGCCGTTCTCGGCCTCGCCGTGGTCCGCAAGACAACCCTCGGCGACGACCCGGAAGCGCTGGTGGCCGAGCTCACCGCCATGGCCGGAGCCGCCGAGGTGATTATCGTCAACGGCGGCCTCGGCCCCACGGTGGACGACCTCACGGCGGCCGTGGTCGCCGACGTGGCGGGGCTGCCGCTCGCGGAGCATCCGCAGGCGCTCGCTCACCTCGAGCGCTGGTGCGCCGGACGCGGCCTGCCCCTGGACGGTGCCAACCGCAAGCAGGCCCTGCTGCCGGCGGGCTGCGCCATCCTGCCCAATGAGCGCGGCAGCGCCGTGGGCTTCGCCGTGGACCTTTCGGTAGACCATGGCAGCTGCCGGGTCTACTGCACCCCCGGCGTACCGGGAGAGCTCACCACGATGCTGGAGCCGGTCTGCGAAGACCTGACCGCGCGCTGGCCCGGCCTCGAGGCCGTGGACATCCTGCGCCTGCAGACCTTCGGCCTCGGCGAGTCGACGGCACAGCAACTCATCGCCGACGATGGCGCTGACGATGGTGCTGAAAAGGGGGCTGCGTCCTGGCCGGCGGCGGTCAGCCTCGGCTTTCGCGCCGGAGCCCCGCAGCTGGAAATCAAGCTCGCGGTCACGGACCCGGCCGCCGGCGCGGCCCGCGACGCCTGCCTGGCCCGCCTCGAGGCGCTTTTCGGTGACCACATCATCGGTCGCGGCGACGCGACCCTCGCCGGTGTACTGCTCGACCTGCTCCGCGAGCGCGGCCTCACCGTCACCACGGCCGAGTCCTGCACCGGCGGCGCCATCGCCGCCGCCCTGACCCGGATCCCCGGCTCCTCCGCCGGCTTCGAGGCCGGCTATGTCACCTATTCGAACGCTATCAAGACCCGCACCCTGGGCGTGCGCGAGGCATCGCTTGCAGCCCATGGCGCGGTGAGTGAGGCGGTCGTGCGGGAGATGGCCCTGGGGGCGCTTGATCGCTCCGGCGCGGACCTCGCCGTGTCCGTGTCCGGCGTGGCCGGCCCGGACGGCGGCACCCCGGCAAAGCCCGTGGGCACGGTATGGCTGGCCTGGGGCGACCGGGAACGGCTCGACACCGTTTGCCTGCACTGGCCGGTGGAACGCACGCTGTTCCAGACCATGGTCACCGCGCTGGCCCTGGACCTTCTGCGGCGGCGGCTCCTCGGCCTGCCGCCGCTGCCGCACTATGCCCGCCAGCGGCGCGCCGGCTAGCCGACGCCCGACAGCCGATGCCAGACCAGCGAGTGCAGGCGGCTGACGCCGCCGGCTTCGTCGCGGCCGGAGAGCACGAGGGTCTGTCCGTCGAGTTCGGCGTGGCGCAGCTGCTCCGTGCCGACGAAGTTCGGGTTCAGGCTCTGGGTGACGTAGTGCACCACATCGCCCTCCACCACCCGGTAGCGGCCGGCGTAGTGAAAGTAGCTCAGGTAGGCCTGGGCGAGCTTCTCTTCGGGAATCTTGCGGAACGGGATGTCCTGGGGCAGCGTCTGGCGGTCGCTGCGGGCGATGGAGGCACTCATCCAGTCGTCCTCGGTGTACAGGAGCAGGCCCTTCGGGTCCTCGCCGAAAGGGGTGGTGAAATCCTCCCGGTCCGAGTAGCCCACGGTCCAGGATTCCAGTTGCCAGGTACCGATGAGATCCTGCTTGCTGATCATGCGTCCTCCCCCGCCGCGGCCGTCACGGCTGCAGCTGCTCGATGGTCCAGGTATCGTCTTCCTGCCGGGTGTACAGGAAGCGGTCGTGCAGGCGGTGTGCCCCGCCCTGCCAGAATTCCACGCGGGTGGGCCGGACCCGGTAGCCGCCCCAGAAGTCCGGCACCGGCACCTCGCCGCGACCGAACTGCTGCATCAGCCGCTTGAACTCGGCCTCGAGCGCCGCCCGTGCCGGCACGGGGCGGCTCTGCCGCGACGCCCAGGCAGCAACCTGGCTCTCCCGCGGCCGGCTCAGGAAATAGCGCGCCGACTCGGCAAAGGGCATCTTTTCGGCCGCCCCGCCGACGATGACCTGCCGGTCCAGCTCGTTCCAGGGGAACAGCAGCGAGACCCGCGGTTCGCCCTCGATGGCGCGCGCCTTGGCGCTGCCGTAGTTAGTGTAGAAGACAAAGCCGTCGCTGGAGGCGCCCTTGAGCAGCACGATGCGCTGCCAGGGGTTGCCGTCGGCGTCGACGGTGGCCAGCACCATGCCCGTAGGGTCGGAGAGGCCCGCGTCGACCGCCTGCTTCAGCCACTGTTCGAACTGGCGCACGGGGCACGGGTCCAGGTCCCCGCGGGCCAGGCCGCCGGCGGTGTACTCGCGTCGAAAAGCTTCGAATTTCACGCTGTCAGGGCATCCTGCCGCTTCCGGTCGTCAGCTGTGGGACCGCCATTATAAAGGGCATTACACGCGTGCGGGCCGGGGCCCCGCCACGCCGGCCAGCTTCAGTCATCGCCGGTGCTGGGAACCACCGGTGCCCGCGCCTGGTAAAAGGGAATTGCGGGGAAAGGGTGCACCGATTCCCAGTCGTCACCAAGGGTGGCGGCCAGCGGTTCTCCCATGGCCTGCCGCCAGGCCTCGGCCATGGCAGCGGACAGCGCTGCCGGCTCCACCGCGCCGGCGAGGACCAGGGCCTCCATGAGCCCCTCGGTGCGCAGGCGCAGCGCCGGCGGCAGGTCGTCGCCGGCGGCGGCGCGCTCAAGCATCTGCTGCCAGCGGCGTTCCAGCTCTTCGCGGATCGGGTCCATGGCACATCCCTCGGTGGCCGGCGGGGCGCTTTGAGCCGCCCGCGCCCCGCCGGCGTAAGTAGATGTGGTTATACTGCTGTAAGCCGCCCAACCGCTGCAATGAGCGCGTTAGCCCGATGAACTTTCGCCGCACAACGATTGCTGCCTGCGCTGCCCTTGCCGCCGCCCTCGCCGCGGCGCAGCCGGAGCCGGCAGCCAATGAGCACGACGCCCTCGACGACGAGGCAGCGGCCCTTGAGGCCGTGCGCAGCGACACGATCCGCCGCTACCGCGACGAGATCAGTGCCCTCGAGCAGGCCGGCGGCGCCTACAGTACCGGGCTCACCGAGCCCCTGCTCGAGCTCGGCCTCGCCCTGCAGCAGGCCGGCCAGCATGCCGAGGCCATCCGCATCCTCAAGCGGGGCGTACACCTGGCACGGGTCAACGAGGGCCTCTACAGTGAGCAGCAGCTCGCCCTCATCGAGGCGGAGATCCGCAGCCACATGGCGCTCGGGGACTTCCAGGCCGCCGACGACCGGCACCGCTACCTCTATCGCGTGCAGCAGCGCACGCTCACCGATGCGGGCCGCAGCCTCGCGCTCATGCGCCAGGCGCGCTGGCAGCGCCGTGCCTACGAACTCGGCCTCGACGAGAACGGTTTCGAGCGCCTGCTGCGCATGTGGAACCTGTACCGCCTGGCCCTCTCGGAGATCGCCGAGAGCGAGGGCGACACGTCGCCGAACCTTCTGCCGCCGCTCTACGGCATGCTCCGCGCCCAGTACCTGATCAGCGGCTTCGACGGCACCGACCCCACGGGCCTCAGCCCCGACCCGTTCGACCCGCGGGTGGACGAGGGGCGCTTCGTGGCGTTCCGCAGCCAGAGCTACAAGCAGGGGGGCTCGGTGATCCGCGCCATCTACGATGTGCAGCAGGCGCAGCCCGGCGCCGGCCCCCGGGAACACGCGCAAGCGCTGGTGCTCCTCGGCGACTGGCGGCTCTGGCACGACAAGGCCGACGATGCGGCCCAGGCCTACGCCGATGCCCTCGCGGAACTTGCGGCCCTCGATGATGCCGAAACTGCAACGGCCGACATTTTCGGCGCACCCGTCGCGCTGCCGGCGCTGGAGGGCATCCGCCCCCTGCCCGAGCCCGTGCCGGCGGAGCAGGCGAATTTGCTGGTAGAATTCACGGTAGACGAGCGCGGTCGGGTGCGCGATCTCGATCGCGTCGACGAGGCGAATGACAATGAGGGCATCGCCAACCGGCTATTGCGCAAGCTGCGCCGGACGCAGTTCCGGCCGCGCTTTGCCGACGGTCAGCCGGTGCCGACGACCGGGATCCAATGGGCTTATGACACCAGCAACTGGCAATAACCGCGCAGCGCGCCTGGGCGCCGCTGCCACCGTGATCGCCTGCCTCGCGCTGGCGGGTTGTCCGAGTGCGAGCACGCCGACCACGCCGACCGTTTCCATGCCCACACCGCCGTCGCCGAGCAGCCCCTCGAGCAGCTCGAATTCCTCGAGTTCCTCGAGTTCATCCAGCTCGAGCTCGTCGAGTTCGAGTTCGAGCTCTTCCAGCTCTTCCAGCTCTTCCAGTTCCAGCTCTTCCAGTTCCGGCTCTTCCGGCTCCCCGGGCAGCGCCGGCTCGCCCGGCAGCTCCAGCCCGGCCTCGAGTGCCGGCAGCGCAGGCTCCACCGCCAGCACCGAAGGCGGCGCGCCCCAGGCCGGCGGCGCGGCGTCGCCCGCCGGCTCGGACAGCGGCGCCAGCGGCAGCCCGGACGGCGACCTGACCCCGGGCGCCGGCGGCAGCGGTGACAGCGGCGAGGCCGGCGACGGCGGAGGCGAGACCGTGGCCGACGCCGGCGAGCCCGGCTTCGAGAGCGGTAGCGGCGCCGGCTCCGACGCCCTGCCGACCATGACCGACGAAGAACCCGCGGCCGGGTCGGGCAGTGCCAGCGGCACCGGTGCACAGAGCGGCGGCGCCAGCGGCGCGGAGGGCACTGCCGGCGGCACGGGCACGGTTGCCGGTACCGGCAGCAGCACCGGAAGCGGCAGCCGCGCGGGTGGCGGCCCGGCGGGCAGCGCCGGGGACGGCACCGGTGCCACGGGCTCAGGCTCCGGGAGCACCGGCACCGCAGGCACGGCCACCGGCAACGGCACGATGACCGGCAGCGGCAGCGGCGGCGGACCGCTCACCACGGCGGAACAGGTTGCAATCCTCGACGCCGAACTCGAGCGCGGCGCCGGCGAGTTCGACGCCATGATCCTTGAAGAGCAGGCCGCCCAGCGCGCCGCCGAACGCGAGCGGGCGGGCGGCAGCGACGAAACCGGTAAGACCGACGAGGGCGCCGGCAGCGGCGGGCCCGGCGGAAGCTACGGCCGCGTGATTGCCGACGGCGGCGGCTACGCCAGCGGCGGCGGCATGGGCGGTGCGAGCCGCGGCGGCGGCATCCCGGACAACACCGCCAAGTATCCTCCGCCCCCGGACATTCCGGACGGCAACGACGATGACGTGGTCGCGCGGCAGCTGCGCGAGGCCGCCATGCGCGAGCCCGATCCGGCCGTGCGCGAGAAACTCTGGGCCGAATACCGCAAGTACAAGGGTATCGAGCAGCCGTGACGCGCCTGCTGCTGCCGCTGCTCGCGGCCTGCGGGCTGCTCCTCGCCGGCTGCGTGAGCCAGACGGTTAAGACGACGTCCGTGCCGCCGCTCGCCTACCCGCAGGCGCCGATACCCGAGGCGGAACTGCTCGACGTCGGCGTCGCCATCTTCGACCCGGGCCTCGATGATCTCGAGGAGGACGACGAGCAGCGCGTCTACCCGGAAGTGCGCCGCGCCGAGGCCCGCTTCATCCCGCAGTTGCTGGCCACGACCATGCAGGACACGGGCGCCTGGGGCGCCGTGCGCGTTGTGCCGGACAACGAGCGGATCACGGACCTGCGCATCGACGGCACTATCCTCCACTCCGACGGGGAGGAACTGAAGCTCGCGGTGCGCGCCGTGGACGCCCGCGGCAAGGTCTGGCTCGACAACACCTACGAGGGCCACGCCAGCCGCTACGCCTACGACAACCGGACGCGGCGCCAGTACGACCCTTTCCAGGCGGTCTACCACCGCATCGCCAACGACCTGCTCCAGCACCAGCTCGCGCTCGACGAGGGTGAGGCCGGGGACATCCGCACCGTGAGCGAGCTGCGCTTCGCCCGGAGCTTCGCACCGGAGGCCTTTGACGGTTACCTGCGCGAGGACCGGGACGGTGAACTGCGCATCGCGCGCCTGCCGGCAGAAGGCGATCCGATGCTCGAGCGGGTGCGGGGTATCCGCGAGCGGGACAACCTGTTCATCGACACGCTGCAGGGTTACTACACGGGGTTCCGCGGCGACATGCAGGGCCCCTACCAGGAGTGGCGCAAGCTCAGCTACGAGGAAGTGGTGGCGATGCAGCAACTGGAGGCCGAGAGCCGCCGCCAGCTCATCGCCGGCGGCGCCGCAATCCTCGCCGGCATCGCCGCAGCGGGCGGCGGCGATTCACGGACGACCCGCGCGGCCGGCAACGTCGCCATCATCGGCGGCGGCTACCTGTTGAAGACGGGGCTCGAGACCCGCGCCGAGGCCAAGATCCACGTCGAGGCCCTGGCGGAGCTGGGCCTTTCCCTGGAGGCGGAGATCACGCCGCGGGTCATCGAGCTCGAAGACCGCACGGTGATGCTCTCCGGCAACGTCGAGGACCAGTATCACCAGTGGCGGGACCTGCTTGCCGAGATCTACCGCAACGAGGTCGGCGCGCTCGCACCGCCCGGGGCAGAGGACGCCAGCGGCACTGACGGCAGCGGCGGGAACAGCGAAGGCTGACCACCACCAGGGATGGACAGGGGACACCATGGCGCAGGATTTCGAGCGCGTTGAACCGGCACCGTTCGACGCCGCACCGGTAGCGGCGGAGGAAACGCCGGCGGGCGCCGGCGGCACCCCGCGCTGGGTTCTGCCGGCCCTGGGCGGCCTCGCCCTGCTGGCGGTGCTGGTGGTGTTCTGGCTTCCCGGCCGGGTCGCCCCCCCTGCGACGCAGGAGGCCCCGACGACACCCCCAGCGCAGACCGGCGCTGAAGCGCCGGCCCCGGCCCCAACCCCGAAGGAGGCCGCAGCGGGCCAGGAGCGCTCACCCTTTGCCGAGGCCCAGGCCGCGCGGCAGCGCGCCGAGGCGCAGGACATCCTGGCCGAGCTGCTGGACGTGCGCGAGAACCTCGAGAGCCGCGCCGTCGCCGAGTGGGGCGCCGACGCCATCGCCGCGGTGGAAGCGAGCGCGGCAAGCGGCGACGAGCGCTACCGGGAACGGGCCTTCGAGGACGCCATCGCCCGCTACCGGGAGGCCCTGGAGGGGGCGCTGGCGCTGGAGGCGCGCCTCCCGGAGGAGCGCGATGCCCAGCTCGCCGCCGCCGAGGCGGCGATCGAGGCCGGCGACCTGCCTGCCGCCGAGGCCGCGGTCGCCACGGCCGAACAGATCGAACCCGGCTTTGCCCGCACCGCCACCCTGCGCCAGCGGGTCGAGGCCCTGCCCACGGTCATCGCCGGCCTCGACCGCGCCGCCGAGGCCGAGGCGGCGGGCGACCTCGCCGCCGCACGGGAGGCGCTCGCCGAGGCTGCGGCCGCGGACCCGGCGCACCAGCGCGCCGCGCGGGAACTTGCGCGCGTGTCGGAAGCGCTCACGCGCAAACGCTTCACCGCGGCCATGTCCGAGGGCTACGCAGCCCTGGAAGAGGAAGCCTTCGAGGACGCCCGCAGCGCCTTCCGCCGCGCAGAGCGCCTGGTTCCCGGCAGCCCGGAAGCGACCGCGGCCCTGCAGGAAGTTACCGTGGTCGAGACCGCCTCGAAGCTCCGCGACCTGCGCCGGGCCGCTGAGGCCGCCGGCGCGGCCGAGGACTGGGATGAGGCGGTGCGCCGCTACGAGGCCGCCCTCGCCCTCGACCCCACCGTGTTCTTCGCCCAGCGCGGCCTCGAGACCGCCGAACCCCGCGCGGCCCTCGACAAGGCCCTGGGCAAGGTCATCGACGACCCGGACCGCCTCGCGGACCCGGCCGTGGCCGGTGACGCCGCCGCGCTCCTCGAGCGGGCGCGGGCCGCACTCGCGGAGAGCGAAGCGGAACAGCCCCGCCTCGCTGGCCAGACCGAGCGGCTGGCGGCACTGCTCGTCCGCGCCAACACGGAGGTCCCCGTCACGCTGCGCTCCGACGGCGAGACCAGCGTCACCGTCTATCGCGTGGCCCGCCTCGGCAGCTTCGAAAGGCACACCCTCGAACTGCGCCCCGGCGAGTACACCGCGGTGGGCACACGGCCGGGCTACCGGGACGTGCGCGAGACCTTCCGCGTGGCGCCGGAGGACCCGCCGCTGACCGTTACCGTCGCCTGCACCGAGGCCATACGATGAGCGAGCCGGAGCGCGGCAACGGCCCCGCGGAGCGGATCGAGGCGGCGGCTTTCCAGCCCCTCGCCGACGAGCGCGCGGCGCCGAAGCGACGGCTGCGCCCCGCGGCCATCGCCGGCGCCGCCGCGGCCGCGGTCTTCCTGCTGGCCCTGGTGTTCCTGCTTACCGCGCGCTCCGTGGAGGTCGCCGTGGTCGCCGAGGCGCCGGCAACTATCGACATCGATGGCTTCGCCGTGCCCTTCGGCCAGCGCTTCCTGCTCCGTCCCGGCAGCTACCCGCTGGTGGTCAGCGCCGAGGGGTACGAGCCGCACCGCGGCACACTCGAGGTCGGCAGCGCCGAGACCCAGCGCTACGAGGTCACCCTCCAGCCCCTGCCCGGGCGCGTCAGCTTCGCCGGTCTGCCGGAGGGCGCGGCGCTGCGCCTCGACGGCGAACCCCTCGGCACGGCACCGCTGGACGCCACCGCTATCGCCGCCGGGGAGCATCGCCTGGCCGTGGAAGCGGCGCGCTACCTGCCCCTGGAAAGGACCATCGAGGTCACCGGCCGCGCCATCGCCCAGACCATCAGCCTCGAGCTCGAGCCCGCCTGGGCGGACATCACCGTCGCCTCGGCGCCCGCGGGCGCCACGATCACCATCGGCGACGCCGCTCTCGGCGAGACGCCGGCGACCGTGGAGGTCTTGCAGGGTGAGCAGACGCTGAGCCTGCGCGCCCCCGGCTTCGCCGAGTACCGGACCACCCTCGATGTGGTGGCCGGCGAGCCCCGGGACCTCGGCACCATCACCCTCACGCCGGCAGCCGGCGTGCTCGAGCTCGTCAGCCGGCCGAGCGGCGCCAACGTCACCGTTGACGGCGAGTTCCGCGGTCAGACGCCGCTCACCGTGGAACTGGCGCCGGACCGCGCGCACGAGATCGCCCTGTCCCGTCCCGGCTACCGCCGCTACCGGGCCAACGTGACCCTGGCGGCGGGCGCGTCCGAGCAGCGCGATCTGCGCCTGGAGCCGCGACTGGGCGAGGTGGTGCTCGAAGTCGACCCGCCGGCCGCGGAGCTGCGCATCGACGGCGAGCTGGTCGGCACCGGGTCGCGGAGCGTTTCCCTGCCCGAAGTGGAACACGAGATCGTCGCCACCCTGGCCGGCTACGAGACCCTGCGCCGACGCGTGACCCCGCGCGAGGGCCTGCGCCAGCTGGTCAAGCTGGAGCTCAAGACCGAGGCGGAGGCGCGCAAGGCACGGCTGCCGGCCGAGATCACCACGGCCCTCGGCCAGACCCTGCGCCTGTTCGACCCGAAGCTCGCCCCGCGCAATGAATTCGACATGGGCGCATCGCGCCGCGACCCGGGGCGGCGCGCCAACGAGGTGCTGCACCCGGTGCGCCTGGAGCGGCCGTTCTACCTGCAGACCACGGAAGTCACCAACGCCCAGTTCCGCCTGTTCCAGGCGAGCCACAACTCCGGCCAGGTGCAGGGCAACAGCCTGAACCGGGAACAGCAGCCGGCGGTGCAGGTGAGCTGGCAGCAGGCCGCCGCATTCTGCAACTGGCTCAGCCGCAAGGAGGGCCTGCCGCCCTTCTACACAGAGGAGCAGGGCATCATCACCGGTTTCCGCCCCTCTGCCACCGGCTACCGGCTGCCCACCGAGGCGGAGTGGGCGTGGGTGAGCCGCGTCAACGGCGAGGCGCTGCAGCGCTTCGCCTGGGGCGACAACTTCCCGCCGGAGACGCCCGTCGAGAACCTCGCCGACAACACGTCCGCCTATGTCACCGGGCGGGTCCTCGGCGGCTACGAGGACGGCTTCGTGGTCAGCGCCCCGGTGGCCAGCTTCCCGCCGAACCATAACGGCCTCTACGACCTCGGCGGCAACGCTGCCGAGTGGGTCAACGACGTCTACGTCATCCCCCCGGCCAACACCATCGTGAAGACCGACCCGCTCGGCACACCGGAGGGTGACAACTACACGATCCGCGGCGCCAGCTGGGCGCTGTCGAAGCTGGCCGAACTGCGCCTTACCTTCCGGGATTATGGGCAGCGCGGGCGCGATGACGTAGGATTCCGGATCGCACGTTATGCGGAGTGAGCCATGAGGGAAGCGCTGGCATCCCTGCTGCCATCCCTGCTGCTGTCGCTGCTGCTCGGCGCGCCCCCGGCCGCCGCACAGCCGCCCGCGGAGGCTGACGCCGACCCCGCTGCGCCCGCTGCCGCGGATACGGCGGCGGGCGCGGAGGACGGGGACGACAGCGCCGCCGACGCACCTCCGGAAGCAGATGACAGCTCCCCCTTCGATTACCAGTCCTCGGAGGAGATCTCCGAGGACCTGTCCGTTTCCTTCCCGGTGGATATCTAGATGAAGAACCAGCTCTCCGGCGAATTCCTCTTCCAGGTCGCGGCGCTCCTGCTGGCGATTATCGTCGTCCACGGCGCCTACGTCGGCGCCATCCGGCCCGTGGCCGATGCGCAGCTCCGGGAGCAGGCAGCGGCGATTGCCGCCGGCGCCGAGGCCGTGCCCGAGCGCTCCCTCGCCGTGGTGATCCGCGACTTCGAGCAGGAGGCCTGCTTCATCCTGCTGATCTGGGCGCTGGCCATCATGGGCTACAAGGGCCGCCAGAACCTGAAGGAGCGGCGCCTGCTCGAGGCATCGCTGATCGACATTCCCGAAGGCACCAGCGTGCTGCCGCCCGATGCCCGTGAATACAGCCGCAGCATCGAGGCCCTGCCCGGCGAACAGCAGGACTACCTGTTGCCCCGGACCCTCCTCGCCGCGCTGCAGCGCTTTGCCACCACGGGCTCGATCCAGGCGGTCTCCGACACTATCCGCGAGCAGGTGGAGGTGGAATCGGACCGCCTCGACTCGGAACTCTCCATGGTGCGCTACATCGCCTGGGCCATCCCCTCCATCGGCTTCATCGGCACCGTGCGCGGTATCGGTGACGCCCTGGGCCAGGCCTACGAGGCCGTGGAAGGCGACATCTCGGGGGTCACGGCCAGCCTCGGCGTGGCCTTCAACAGCACCTTCGTGGCCCTGGTGCTGTCGATCATCATCATGTTCTGCCTGCACCAGTTGCAGCTGGCCCAGGAGCGCCTGGTGCTCGACGCGCAGCGCTATACCGACAAGCGGCTCATGCGCCACCTGGTGGCGCCGGACTGATGGCGGCGCTCCTCGATATCCTCGACAGCGAGCTCCGGCTCTGGCACGACGGCCGCGCCGTGCGCAGCCCGGGCTACGCGCTCCTCGACGGCGACAGCTACCGCTACGGGGAGGACGCCCGGGGCAACGCCCGGCGCCAGCCGCGCAACGTCAACACGCGCTACTGGTGGCAGCTCGGCACCCGGCCGCTGCAGCCGGCGCTGGGTCCGGCCCGGCACACCGCCGACCTGGTGCACGGCCACCTGCTGGCGTTGCACGAGGAAGCCGGCAAGCCCGGCGAACTCGTGCTCGCGGTACCGGAAAGCCTGCACAAGGAACAGCTGTCGCTGCTCCTCGGCATCATCCGCGCCTGCCCCTTCGACGCCGTGGGCATCGCCAATCGCAGCCTGCTGGTGGCCGCAGCCCACGGCGCCAGCGGCCCCGTCTGCCACCTGGAGCTGCAGCTGCACCAGGCCCTGCTCACCCGCCTCGCGGTCGAGGAGCAGGAGCTGCGCGTTACCGGCGAGCAGGTTCTGCCCGGCTGCGGCCTGCTGGCACTGCAGGAGAGCCTGGTAGAGGCGATTGCGCGCAGCTTCATCGAGAACACCCGCTTCGACCCGCGGCGCCAGGCAGAGACGGAACAGCAGCTTTACGACAGCCTCGGCGGCGCGCTGGCCGCGCTGCGCGATGCCGATGACACGACGATGGAGGTCGGCGGCTACCGCTCGCGCATCGGCTACGACGCACTCCGCGAGGCGGGCCGGAGCCTGCACGACGGCGTCGCGCGGGAGCTGGGCCGGGGTGGCGATGCGCCGCTCCTGCTCGTGGACCCGCTGGCGGACCTGCTCCCAGGTTTCACCCAGGGGTTCCCCGGCGCGCGGGTGGCGAGCAGCCGGGACCTGCCCGAGGCGCTCGCCGCCCACGGCGACCGCATCGTCCAGCCCGGGGAGGCGCTGCACCTGGTGCGGGCGCTGCCCGCGGCTGCACCGGCTTCAGCGCCCGGCAGTGCCGCGGCCCGCCGGCAGGCGGACGCGCCGCCCGCCGCCGCCCAGGGGTCGGGTAACGCCCAGGCCGAAAGCCGGCCGGCGCCCGCCGGGTCCGAGCCCACCCACCTGCTCGAAGGCGGCCGGGCCCAGCCCCTGGCCTACAACATGCCGCTGGCCGATGGCTGGTCCCTGGTGCACGGCGACGGCGGCTGGCGCCTCGCCCCGGGGCGCGGCACGGCCACCGTGAACGAGGGCCCCTGGAACGGCACGGCACTGGCCGCCGGGGACCGGGTCGCCGTCGGCGGCGGACACTGGCAGCTGATCGAGGTCAGCGGGTAGCGTCCCCATGGCCAGGCGCAAGCGCAGCTTCAATACCTTCAACCTGAGCTTCCTGGACATCATGTCCTGCGGCTTCGGCGCGGTCGTCTTGGTCTTCCTGATCATCGACCACAGTATCGAGGTGCAGTCGAAGGAGCTGAACGCCGACCTCCTCTCCGAGGTGAACATGCTCGAGGAGGATATCCGCGAGGGTGAGGAGGGACTCGTTGCCCTGCGCAATGCCCTCGACGACACCGACCTCGCCATCGTCGAGGCCGAGGGCCGGGCCACCCGCGTCACCGAGGAAATCGACCGCTACGAGGCCCTGATCCGCGACCTCGCCGAAGACGGCTACACGGACGACGAGGCCATCGAGAAGCTGAAGTCCGAGGTGCAGTCGCTGGAGGAAGAGGTCAAGCGGCTCCGCGAGGCGGCGAAGGAGGAAGGCGGGCGCAGCGCGCGGACCTTCACCGGCGACGGCCAGCGCCAGTACCTCACCGGGCTCAACCTCGGCGGACGCCACATCGCCATCCTCCTCGACAGCTCCGCCAGCATGCTCGCCGACAAACTGGTGAACGTGATCCGGCTGCGCAACATGGGCGAGGCCGTGCAGCGCTCGTCGGGCAAGTGGCAGCGCGCGGTCAACACGGTGAACTGGCTCAGCGCCCAGCTGCCGGTCGACGCCAGCTACCAGGTCATCACCTTCAACACGGAAGCGCGCTCCGTGCTCCCGGACACCGATGGCCAGTGGCTCGAGGTCGCCAACCAGCCGCAGCTCGAGTCCGTGGGCTCCGCCCTCGGCAAGCTCGTGCCCGGCGGCGGCACCTCGCTGCACAACGCCTTCGTCGCCCTCGGCCGGCTGTCGCCCATGCCGGACAACATCTTTCTCATCACCGACGGGCTGCCCACGCAGGGGGCGAACCCGCCCCGGGGGACCAAGGTCTCCGGCAATGAGCGGGTGAAGCTGTATCGCGACGCGATCCGCTCCCTGCCGCAGAACGTGCCCGTGAACATCATTCTCGCCCCCATGGAGGGCGACCCCATGGCCGCGTCGGAGTTCTGGCAGCTGGCCCAGGCGACCAGCGGCTCCTTCATGAGCCCGTCGAGGGACTGGCCCTGATGCGCAAGGCCCGGCGGGAAATGGCGGAGTTCTCCCTGTCCTTCCTGGACGTGATCTGCTGTGGCTTCGGCGCCGTGATCCTGCTGCTCATGATCACCAAGACCGTGCAGCCGCAGATCATCGAGGCCTCCACGGTAAACCTGGAGGGCCGCGTCGCCGACCTGCAGGAGCAGCTCTTCGAGCTGCGCGGCGAGAGCGTCGTCCTCAACCGCGACCTGAATGCGAAGAAAGAGCAGCTTTCGGACTACAAGGAGCGCATCGCCATCCTCCAGGGCCAGCTCGCCAGCGCACGGTCACGCTACGACAGCATCCAGGTCGAGAAAAACAGCAACAGCACCATCACCGAGCAGCTGGCCATCGCCCGGCAGAGCCTCTCGGCAGAGCAGAAGCGGCTCCTCGCCGGCCTCGAGCGCAGCAACAACCTGATCGGCGGCATCCCCGTCGACAGCGAGTACATCATCTTCATCATCGACACTTCCGGCTCCATGTTCTCCTACGCCTGGGAGCGCATGCTGCGGGAACTCGAGGCGACGTTGTCGATCTATCCGAACGTGAAGGGCATACAGGTGCTGAACGACATGGGCAACTACATGTTCAGCCGCTACCGGGGCCAGTGGATCCCGGATACCCCCGGCCGCCGGCAGGTCATCATGCAGAATCTGCGCAACTGGAACGTGTTCTCGAACTCGAGCCCCGTCGAGGGGATCACCCAGGCCGTGCGCACGTTTTACGACCCCGGCAAAAAGATTAGTATTTATGTCTTCGGGGACGAATTCACCGGCGAGTCCATCGCCCAGGTGGTAGACACGGTGGACCAGATCAACCGGGAGGCAGCGGACGGCGAGCAGCGGGTGCGCATCCACGCGGTCGGATTCCCCGTACAGTTCATACGTCCGCCGAACCTGCAGACGACCGGTATTCGCTTCGCCACGCTCATGCGCGAGCTGACCTATCGGAACGGAGGTACCTTTGTCGGGCTCAATGACTTCCGCCCCTGAACGCCGCCCCCGGGCCGGCGCGCTGCTGCTCGCCGCGCTGCTGGCGCTGGCCGGCTGCGGCGCGAAGGAGGTCGTGGTACAGGGCCAGTTCCCCGAGCCGCTCATGAGCAAGCTGCCGCTCACCCTCGGTGTCTGGTACGAGCCCGAGTTCCGCGAGCACGAGTTCTTCGACGAGGCCAAGGGCCGCGCCGAATCCGACTGGCTGGTGCGCACCGGCGAGGCCCAGGTCGAGCTCTGGGACACGCTGCTGACCGGCATGTTCGAGCGCGTGGTGCCCATGGACGCCCGGCCGGCGCCGGATCAGATGAACCCCGCCGTGGACGCGGTCCTCATCCCCCGGGTCGACGAGCTGCAGTACGCCATCCCCGCCCAGACCAATATCAAGGTCTACGAGATCTGGATGCGCTACGCCTTCGAGCTCGTGACCACGCAGGGCGAAACCATCGCCGACTGGACCATGACTGCCTACGGCAAGACACCCACCGCCTTCCTCCAGTCCGACGAGGCAGCGGTGAACCTCGCCGCCGTGGTCGCCCTGCGTGACGCCGGCGCTCACTTCGCCACCAGCTTCACCCGGGTGCCCGAGGTGGCCGCCTGGATGGAAGCGCTCAATGCGCCTGCCCCCACTGCGTCGGCTGAAGCGGCGGCAGGCCCGGAGGACGGCCCGTGAATCCGCACAGCTTCGCTTCCCGCCTCGTTCGACTCGCCCGGCTGACCCCGGCCTTGCTCGCCGCCCTGGTGGGCGCCGGCTGCGTGACCTCGACCGTGGACGAGATGGTCTTCAACGAGCCGACGGAGGGGGTGGGCGACGCCAGCGTCGTTATCCTCGGCCGCCGCCACGCCAGCGACTACGAGACCGAACCGGATTTCATCCAGTGCGTGGGCAAGCACATTCAGCGCGGTGATTCGAGCATCAACGTGATCGGCGAACTGGAGTTCCTGAACAGCCTTTATCCGTGGTTCGAGCCACGCACGGCCCCCCTGCGCCCGGCGGATCTCGACCGCCTGATGACCCAGCCGCCGGTCGCGGAGCGGCTCGCCAGCCTGCAGACGGAATACCTGATCTGGGTGGACGGCAGCACGGTGCAGACCAACTCCGCCGGCTCCATGACCTGCGGCGTGGGCCCCGGCGGCGCCGGCTGCTTCGGCTTCGGCACCTGGGGCAACGACTCCACCTACGAGGCCACCATCTGGGACTTCACCGACCGGGCCGAGGTCGGCCGGGTGAACACGTCTGCCAGCGGCCAGTCCTACATGCCCGCGGTGGTCGTGCCCATCCCGATCATCGCACCGGTGCAGGGCACAGCCTGCGACGGCCTCGGCGACCAGCTCCTCAAGTTCCTCTCCAGCGAGCACTGAGCCCGTGCATCGCCCGACGCTCCTCGCCCTCGCCGGCCTGCTGGCCGCGCTCCTCGCCGGCGGCTGCACCGTGAACCCCGCCACCGGCGGTGCCACGGTGGTCCTCGGCAGCCAGGGGGGCGAGGAAGAAACCGGCGAGGAGATGTACGAGAAGTTCAAGGCCGAGGGCGCCTTCTACGACGACCCGGAACTCGCCGCCTACGTCGAGCGCGTCGGCCAGCGCCTCGTGGCGATGAGCGACATGCCGGAGCGGGACTTCACCTTCTCGGTGATCGACGCGCCGGACATCAACGCCTTCGCCACGCCCGGCGGCTACATCTACGTGAACCGCGGTCTGCTCGCCTATCTCGACAGCGAGGCGGAGCTCGCCGGGGTCCTGGCGCACGAGATCGCCCACGTCACCGCGAGGCACCACGGCCGGCGCAAGGCCGCGGGGGTCACCTCCCAGGTACTGGCCACGACCGCCTACGTGCTGACCGGCTCCGGCGCCCTCTACGAGGCCTCGAGCATGTACGGTGCGGAGCTCATCAGCGGCTACGGGCGCGACATGGAGCTGGAGGCCGACGGCCTCGGCGCCGAGTACATGTACAAGGCCGGCTATGACCCGGAGTCGCTCCTCGAGGTGATCGGTGTGCTCAAGAACCAGGAGCAGTTCCAGCGCCTGAAGGCCAAGGCCAGCGGCAAGCCGCTGGCCACCTACCACGGCCTGTATGCCTCCCACCCGCGCAACGACAAGCGCCTGCAGACGGTGATCCGTGCGGCCAACGAGCTCGACACGGGGGCCTATATCGAGGACCCGTCGCGTCCGGGGGAATTCCGCGAGCTCACCGACGGTCTCGTCTGGGGCCAGAGCATCCAGGGCCAGCGCGCCGACAATCGCTACTACCACAACAAGCTGGGCTTCACCTTCGCCCACCCCGAGGGCTGGCGGGTAGACGCCGGCGCCAGTGCCGTGGTCGCCCGGGCCGGGGATGGCAGCGCGGCCGTTACCATCACCCTGCGCCGCCGCAACCCCGACACGACGCCGGAGGCGGTGCTCACGGACCTCGCCCGCGGCGAGCTCACGGGCGGCGAGGCGCTCGAGCAGGCCGGGCTCAACGGCTACAGCGCGGTGGCGACCGCCGGCGGCAAGAGCAAGCGGCTGGCGGCCATCGACCTCGGCGGCCTCACCTATCTCTTCGAGGGCGAGGCGGCCGATTTCGGCGCGGGCGATGCTGCCCTGAAGGAGATCATCACGACTTTCCGGCCGATCCTGCCGCAGGAGCGGCAGACCGGGCAGCCGCGCTACGTGCGCTATATCCAGGTACCGCGGGGCGCGACCATGGAGACGCTCGCCGCCGGCTCGCCGATTCCCGACGCGGAAGCGCAGCTGCGCCTGATCAACGGCTTCTATCCGCGCGGCGAGCCGCGCACCGGGGACTGGGTCAAGGTGATCCGCTAGGGGTCTGTCAGTCGGATGCTTCCTTCAGGGGCTGCACCAGCACCCAGGGGGCGGCGACCACGGCCCAGAGCGTTGCCCCCGTCGCTTCCCAGCCCCGGGCGTCGTCGTCCGTCGCCGGGCGCACCGTTCCCGCTTCCGTCCAGGCCCGGAACCGGGCGACACTGTCGAGCCCCAGCTGTACCGCCACCTCCACGAGGTCGAGATCAGGTGCCACGCGGATCACGCGGCCGCCGGCGAAGTGCACGGCGAGATCACGCCAGGGGATACGGGCCGTCTGCCCGAGGTAGGCCGCGCGCAGCTCGGCGGCCCGCCCGTCGGCAGCCGACGGTTCTTCAGCCATAGCGGGAATCGGCGACAAAGGGGTTGCTCTGGCGCTCGTGCCCGAGGGTCGAGGTAGGGCCGTGGCCGGGGATGAAGGTCACGTCGTCACCGAGCGGAAACAGCTTGTCGCGGATACTGCTGATCAGCTGCTCGTGGTTGCCGCGGGGAAAATCGGTGCGTCCGATGGAACCCTGGAAGAGCACGTCGCCGACCCAGGCCAGGCGCTGGCCGCGGTGAAAAAGCACCACGTGGCCCGGGGTGTGGCCGGGGCAGTGCAGCACCTCCAGTTCCTGGGCGCCGACCGTCACCCGGTCGCCGTCTTCCAGCCAGCGGTCCGGCTCGAAGGCCTCGGCGCGGGGAAAGCCGGCCATCTGGCACCACTCCGGCAGTTTCTCGAGCCAGAAGTCGTCGCCGCGCGCCGGGCCCTCGATGGGCAGGCCGAGTTCCTCCCGGAGCTCGCCCGCGAGGGCGCAGTGGTCCATGTGCGCATGGGTGAGGATGATCTTCTCCAGCTCCACTCCCAGCTGCTCCACGGCGGCGAGGATGCGCTCGCGGTCGCCGCCCGGATCGAACAGCGCGCCGCGGCCCGTCTCCTCGCACTTCAGCAGCGAGCAGTTCTGCTCGTAGGGGGTCACCGGGACAATGGTTACCTTGATGCTCATGCGGCCTCCCGCGCCGTCGTGTCTTCATCGCGGTCCGGGTAGCGGTCCGCGTGCGGGTCCATGTACACACGCTCGTCCAGCTGCCCCTCGGAGCTCGCCACGACCACGGAGGCGGTGGCGTCCCCGGTGACGTTGACCGCCGTACGCACCATGTCGAGGAGCCGGTCGATGCCGATGATGAGACCGATGCCCTCCACGGGGAGCCCCGCCTGCTTGAGCACCATGGCCAGGGTGATCAGCCCGACCCCGGGTACCGCGGCCGTGCCGATGGAGGCCAGGGTCGCCGTGAGGATCACTGTGAGGTAGGAGGTCAGGCTGAGATCGAAGCCGTAGACCTCGGCAATGAACACCGTCGCCACGCCCTGCATGATCGCCGTGCCATCCATGTTGATGGTGGCGCCGAGGGGCACGGTGAAGCCGGCGACGGAGTTGTTCACGCCGAGGCGCTTCTCCACGGTGCGCAGCGTGATCGGCAGCGTGGCCCCGGAAGAGGCGGTACTGAAGGCAAAGGCCCAGACCGAGCGCATCTTGTTGAGGAGCATCGCCGGCGAGCGCCGGGCCAGGACCTTGAGGATGAGGCTGTAGACCACCAGGCCGTGGAACAGGAGCACCGCCAGCAGGGTGAAGAAGTACTTGGCGAGGTCGGCGATCGCCGAGAGGCCCATGTCGGCGAAGAGCATGCCGAGGAGCGCGAACACGCCGTAGGGCGCCAGGCCCATGAGGATGCCCACCATGCGCATGACCACGGCTTCGAGGTCACTGAAGAAGGCCGCGATGCGGCGCCCGGCCTCACCGGCGTGGGAGATGGCGTAGCCGAAGAGCAGGGCGAAAACGATGATCTGCAGCATTTCGCCCTCGGCCATGGCCGCGACCGGGTTGGACGGGAAGATGTTGACGATCACGTCCTTGAGCGGCGGCGGCTCCGTCGGCTCGAAGGTCGCGCTGGTATCCAGGTTCACACCCGAGCCCGGTTCTACCAGCACGGCAACGAAGAGCGCGGTGGTCACCGCTACCGCGGTGGTGCACAGGTAGAAGAGCACGGTCTTGCCCGCGATAGGCCCCATGCGCGCGCTGTCGCCGAGAGAGCTCGCGCCACAGATCAGCGACACCAGCACCAGCGGCACCACCAACAGCTGCAGGGACGCGACGAAGACGCGCCCGACCACGTCGAAGAGCCCGTTCACGAGGTAGGTGCTGATGCCCTCGCGCACGGCCTCGGGCGTGGCGCCGCTGCCGACGAGCAGGTTGAGGAGGGAGCCGACGAGGACCCCGGCAACCATGGCGAGGAGGATTCGGTTGGTCAGGCTCAAGGCAGCTCTCCCGCAGGCGTCGGCGCCACCGGACGGTGGCGGGCTTCAGGGCAGGCCATCACAAGCCGCCGGCGCCGGCGCTGTCGCCGCCCTCGCAGGTCCCCGGCTCCCAGGCGGCGACCACGTCGTCCGCGCAGGCGTTGCAGGGCGAGGCGTAGTCGGCGCGGCCACCCTCGATGAGGGTCGCACAAACCGGGGCGTAAACCATGGTGCACACCTGCGGCCGCGGCTCGGTGCAGGCGGTGACCGGGTCTCCGGTGGGCGCGGGCTCTCCGGGGCCCGCGCAGGCCCCGAGGGCCAGTGCCAATACCGCGATGCCCGCGCGCTTCATGCCGCCTGTTCCTGCCCGTGATCAAAGCGCGAAAGGATAACACTTCGACCCGGGCACGTGCAGGCGGGGCCGCCCAGGCGCGGCCGGCGAGGCGGAGGCCCACCCCGCCGGCGCTAGCCGAGGAAGGTCCCGTCGCGGTACTCGGCCAGGGCCTGCTCTATCTCTTCGCGGGTATTCATCACGAAGGGGCCGTAATGGACCACCGGCTCACGGAGCGGGCGGCCGCGCAGTACCAACAGGCCCGCGCCGGCCGGGCCCGCCTCGACGGTCCAGTCGCCGTCGCCTGCCACGACCAGCAGGTGGCCCCGGGAAACGCCGCCGGGCCCGGCCCCCGCCAGCGCTCCCTCGTACAGGTAGGCGACCAGGTTCTCACCGGCCTCGCTGGCCACGGCCACCGTCGCCCCGGGGTCGAGGGTGAGATCCGCGAGTGCCGCCTGGGGCGTGAGTTCCTCCAGCGCACCGCTGCCCGCTGCGCTGCCGAGGCGCCATTCGCCGGCCAGGAGCGCGGCCTCGAAACCGTCGCCCGAGAGGCGGGGCAACGCCGCGCCCTCGATATCGCGGTAGCGCGGCGCAGCGAGCTTCTCCGCCGCCGGCAGGTTCACCCAGAGCTGGAAGCCGTGCAGCCCGGCACTGTCCTGGGTCGGCATCTCGGAGTGAATGATGCCGCGCCCGGCGGACATCCACTGCAGGCCGCCACCGCGGATCTCGCCCCGATTGCCCTGGCTGTCTTCGTGGGCGATGCCGCCGTGCTTCATGTAGGTAAGTGTTTGCATGCCCCGGTGCGGATGGGGCGGGAAACCCGCGGCGAAGTCCTCGCGGTGCTCGGAGCGAAGCTCGTCGACCATGAGCAGCGGGTCGAGCGCGGCATCGCCGAAACCCGCCACCCGCTGGATGGCGACACCGGCGCCGTCGCTGGTGGCCTGGGCGCGCCGCAGCGCGGTGACTTGTCTTGCCATGGCAGAGTTCCTCTCTCGCTGGGCTGCACGCCTCGGTCGAGCGCGTGCGGCATTAATTGTTCCCGGCTCCGGGCCGGCAATGCATCGAGGATAGGGTCGATATTGTCGATAGAAAAGCGCAAAATATCGCCTGTTAAGTTCTATTTTTAAGGATAGATTCGTGAGCAAGGCGACGCTGGAACAATGGCGCATGCTCCGCGCGGTCGTCGACCACGGCGGCTTCGCCCAGGCCGCCAGGGCCATCCACAAGAGCCAGTCCAGTATCAACCACGCCGTCCACAAGCTGCAGGACCAGCTCGGCCTGCCACTGCTGGAGGTCGTCGGTCGCAAGGCACAGCTCACCGACGCCGGCCGCGTGGTGCTCAAACGCGCCGAGCAGCTGCTCGCCCAGGCCGAGGCGCTGGAGGCGGTGGCCGGCGGGTTGTCCACGGGCATCGAGGCCGAGCTGCGCATCGCGGTCGACGGCGTGTTCCCCGCCGCCTGCCTGGCGGACAGCCTCGCGATCCTCGCCCGGGAGTATCCGCACACCCGGGTGGAGCTGCGGGAAACGGTCCTGAGCGGGGGTGCCGAACTGCTCAGGGCGGGGGAGGTGGACCTGCTCGTGGCGCAGCAGCTACCGGAGGGCGTGCTCGGCGAGCGCCTGCTCGACACGGAGTTCGTCGCCGTCGCCCACCCGTCGCACCCGCTGCACGCGCTGGACCGCCCCCTCGACTTCCGCGACCTCGCCGGCCACCGGCAGATCGTGGTGCGCGACTCCGCCCGCGGCGCGCGCACCGACGCCGGGTGGCTGGGCGCGGAGCAGCGCTGGACCGTCACCCAGCTCGCTACCTCCATCGACATGATCTGCCGGGGCCTGGGTTTTGCGTGGCTGCCACTCTCGCGCATCACCCCGCTGCTCGCGGACGGCCGCCTGCGGGAGCTGCCCCTGGAGCGCGGCAGCCGCCGTCCGGTTACCCTGCAGCTCGCCTTCGCCGACAGCGCGGGCGCGGGGCCGGCGCTCTCCCGCCTGGCGGAGCTGCTGCGCGAGGGCGGCAATCTTTCTTATTAATCGAACTATTAAGCCGTAAATTCGCGATTTTAATTTCATTAATCAGAATCTATTGTTCTCCCAACCCCGCACAGCGGGTCCACTCACCAGGGAGACAACACCATGACAACGCTCACCACTACCACACCAGCCAGTGCCGCCGGCGCCGGCGCCTTGCTCGACCTCGCGGGGCGCGCCGGCCTCGCGGCCATCTTCGTGACCTCCGGCCTGCAGAAGCTCGGCAGCTACGCCGGCACCGCTGCCTGGATGGATGCCAGCGGCGTACCGGGCGCGCTGCTGCCCGCCGTGATCGCCCTAGAGGTACTGGGCGGCCTGGCCATATTCCTCGGCTTCCAGACGCGCCGGGCGGCGCTTGCCCTCGCTGGCTTCACGGCCGTGGCGGCCCTGCTGTTTCACGCGGACCTCGCGGATCCTGTCCAGGCGATCATGTTCTGGAAGAATATCGCCATCGCCGGCGGCTTCCTGCTGCTCGCCGCCAACGGCCCGGGCCGCCTGAGTATCGACGCCCGGCGCGCAAGGTAACGGAGGACAACCATGGGACTGCTGATCGACGGCCAGTGGCACGACCGCTGGTACGACACCGACAAGAGCGGCGGGCGCTTCGTGCGCGAGAGTGCCCGCTTCCGCCACTGGGTTACGGCAGACGGGTCACCGGGCCCCGACGGCGACGGCGGCTTTGCCGCCGAGCCGGGCCGCTACCACCTCTACGTCTCCCTCGCCTGCCCCTGGGCCCACCGGACCCTGATCGTCCGCGCGCTCAAGGGCCTCGAGGATCTCATCGATGTCTCGGTGGTCAGCCCGCTGATGCTGTCGAAAGGCTGGACCTTCGAAACGGCCGAGGGCTCCACCGGTGACCGCGTTGGCGGCCGCGCCTTCATGCACGAGGTCTACACGGCGGCGCGGGCCGACTACACCGGCCGGGTGACCGTGCCGGTGCTCTGGGACCGGGACCGCGAGACGATCGTCAGCAACGAGTCGGCGGACATCGTGCGCATGCTGGGCAGCGCCTTTGACGGCCTCACGGGCAATACGCTGGACCTTTACCCGGCCGAGCTGCGCGAGACCATCGACGCCTGGAACGCGCGGGTCTATCCCCGGGTGAACAACGGTGTCTACCGGGCCGGCTTCGCCACCACCCAGGCGGCCTACGAGGAGGCCTTCGCCGAGCTGTTCGCGGAGCTCGATGCTATCGACGCCCACCTCGCCAGCCACCGCTTCCTCGCCGGGGACCGCTTTACGGAAGCGGACGTACGCCTGTTCACGACCCTGGTGCGTTTCGACGCGGTGTACCATGGCCACTTCAAGTGCAACCGGCAGCGCCTCGAGGAATTCGCGCACCTGCCCGGCTACCTGCGCGAGCTCTACCAGCTCCCGGGTGTTGCCGACACCGTGGACTTTGCGCACATCAAGGGGCACTACTACCGCTCGCACCCCACCATCAACCCCACGGGGGTGGTGCCGGGGGGCCCGGCGCTGGACTACACCCGGCCTCACGGCCGGGATCGCTGATCCCCGCCCGCCTGCGCTGGCCCGCCCATGGCGGGCCCGTTTATACTCCGCAGCCAGCTCAAACCGCATCGCCAGCGACACAGGGAACCGCCATGCTCCGCTCCGTCAGCCTGCGTGACTACATGCTGCGCCACCCGGCCACCGTCAGGAGCGACGCCACCATCCGCGAGGCCATGCAGGTGATCGTGGACAACAAGATCTCCGGGCTCTGCGTGGTGGACGAGGCGGGCCAGCTGGTGGGCATCCTCTCGGAGCTGGACTGCCTGCGCGCTATCCTCGGCGCGGCCTACACGGAGTCAGACCCGGGCCGGGTCGCCGACGTGATGGCGAAGGACAACCTCGTGGTGGCCCACCCGGACGAGGACATCATCGACGTCGCCCAGGACATGCTGATCAAGAACAAGCGCCGGCGCCCGGTGGTCGAGAACGGCAAGCTTATCGGCCAGATCACCTGCCGCCAGCTGCTCGAGGCCGTCAGCCGTTTCCAGCGCAGGCCCTGACCGCTTCCACGCCTCTCATCGCTAGCCCCCAAGGTTCTCCAGGAGATTCCATGACCATCGCCCAGCGCCTGGCGACCGAACTGTCCGTTCGCGAAGCCCAGGTGAGCGCCACGCTCGCCCTCCTCGAGGACGGCGCCACCGTCCCTTTCATCGCCCGCTACCGCAAGGAGGCCACCGGCGGCCTCGATGACAGCCAGCTGCGCGAGCTGGAGGACCGGCACCACTACCTCAAGGAACTCGAGGCGCGCCGCGTAACGATCCTCGACAGCATCCGCGAGCAGGGCAAGCTCACGGAGGCCCTGGAAGCCCAGCTGCTGGCCGCCGACAGCAAGGGCCGTCTCGAGGACCTGTACCTGCCCTACAAGCCGAAGCGCCGGACCAAGGCGCAGATCGCCCGGGAGGCCGGCCTCGAGCCGCTGGCCGAGGCGCTCTGGCGGGACCCGGCGCTGGATCCCGCGGAGGCCACTGCGGCCTACCTGGACGCGGACGCCGGCATCGCCAGCACCGACGACGCCCTGGACGGCGCCCGGCAGATCCTCATGGAACGCTGGTCCGAGGACGCGGACCTGGTCGCCCGGCTGCGCGCCTTCCTCGCCGACAATGCCCTGCTCCGTTCCGCCGCCGCGCCCGGTGCCGCCGACGACGCCGAGGCGGCCAAGTTCCGCGACTACTTCGAGCACTGCGAACCACTGGCCGGCGTGCCCTCGCACCGCGCCCTGGCCATGTTCCGTGGCCGCAACGCCGGTTTCCTGCAGCTCGCCCTGGTCATGGACCCGGAGGAAAAGGCGGGTGACGCGCACCCCTGCGAAGCGATGCTCGCCGATCACTGGGAGGTGACGGACCGGGGCCGGGCCGCCGACGGCTGGCTGGGCACCACGCTGCGCTGGGCCTGGCGGGTCAAGCTGCTCACCCGCCTGCAGACGGACCTCCTCGGCGACCTGCGCGAGCGCGCCGAGACCGAGGCGATCGCCGTTTTCGCCCGCAATCTCAAGGACCTGCTGCTGGCCGCGCCGGCGGGGCCGCGGCCGACCATGGGCCTGGACCCGGGGCTGCGGACCGGCGTGAAGGTGGCCGTGGTGGACGGTACCGGCAAGCTCGTGGACCACGCCACGATCTTTCCGCACGCGCCGCAGAAGCGGGAAGCGGAGGCCGCGGCTGCGGTCGCGGCGCTGGCGCGGCGTCACGGCGTGGAGCTCATCGCCATCGGCAACGGCACCGCCAGCCGGGAAACGGACGCCTTCGTCGGGCGCCTGCTGGCGGCGGAGCCGGACATCGCGGCGACCCGGGTCACCGTCTCCGAGGCCGGCGCCTCCGTCTACTCTGCCTCGCAGCTGGCGTCGGAGGAGTTCCCGGACCTGGACGTGACCTTCCGCGGCGCCGTGTCCATCGCCCGGCGCCTGCAGGACCCGCTGGCCGAGCTGGTGAAGATCGAGCCGAAGGCGATCGGCGTCGGCCAGTACCAGCACGACGTCAGCCAGGTGGCGCTGGCCCGCCAGCTCGATGCGGTAGTGGAAGACTGCGTGAATGCCGTGGGCGTGGACGTAAACATGGCCTCGGCGGCCCTGCTGGCCCGGGTTGCCGGCCTGTCCGCGAGCCTGGCAGCAGCCATCGTCACCTACCGCGACAGCCACGGCGCCTTTGCCAGCCGCCGGGCACTGCTCGCAGTACCGCGCTTCGGCGATCGCACCTTCGAGCAGGCAGCGGGCTTCCTGCGGGTAAACGGCGGCGAGAACCCCCTCGACGCCTCCGCCGTGCACCCGGAGTCCTACCCGGTGGCCGAGGCCATCGCCGCCAGTGCCGGCCGCACGCTGGCCGCAGTCATCGGCGACGGCAGCTTCCTGAAAAGCCTGGACCCGTCCGCCTTCGTCACCGCCGAGCGCGGTCTGCCCACGGTGCGCGACATCATCGCGGAACTCGACAAGCCGGGCCGGGATCCGCGGCCGGCCTTCCAGACCGCAAAGCTGCGCGATGACGTGCAGTCCATGGCGGATCTCGTGCCCGACATGGTGCTCGAGGGCACGGTGTCCAACGTGACCAACTTCGGGGCTTTCGTTGACATCGGCGTGCACCAGGACGGCCTCGTGCACATCTCCCGCCTCGCCGACCGCTTCATCCGCGACCCGCACAGCGTGGTCAAGGCCGGCGACATCGTCACCGTGAAAGTGCTGGCGGTGGACGCCCCGCGCAAGCGCATCAGCCTGACCATGCGGCTGTCCGACAGCGCCGCGGATGCGGAAGAGGGAACAGCGAAGGCAGATCGCCCCCGGGGCGGCCGCGGGCGTCGCGGCGGCGACCGCCGCGAAGGCCGGCAGGACCGGCAGGAAAAGGCGGACAGGGGCGGCGACAAGCGCCGTCAGCAGACGGCCGGCGGGGGCGCCATGGCCGCGGCCTTCGCAAAGGCGCGGCGCGGGGATTCCTAGGCTTTCCCGCAGGTTTCAGCGGAAAGCCGGGTCAGTACGCTGCGACAGTACCGTCCTTGCGCTTCTCCGTGGCGCCGGCGTAGGCACCGTTGGGCAGGCGCATGATCGCCTGGTAACCGCCGAAGCGGACGCCATCCTCGACCACCTCGACGCGGTGGCCCATGGCCTCCAGCCGCTCAATGGTCGCCGCCGGCACGCCCGGTTCCACCGCCAGGGTGCCGAGCGGGTCGCCGTGCACGCCGGTGGGCTGGCGCCCGCCATCGTGGTTGAAGCGGGCGGCGTCGCCGGCCTCCTGCACGTTCATGCCGTAGTCGATCAGGTTGACCAGCACCTGCACGTGGCCCTGGGGCTGCATGGAGCCACCCATGAGGCCGAAGCTCAGCCACGGCTCGCCATCCTTCATCACGAAGGCCGGGATGATCGTGTGAAAGGGACGCTTGCCCGGAGCGTAGGCGTTCGGGTGTGCCGGATCCAGCGAGAACAGCTCGCCGCGGTCCTGGAACATGAAGCCGAGGCCGTCGGCGACCAGCCCCGTGCCCATGCCGCGGTAATTGGACTGGATCAGCGAGACCATCATGCCGTCGCCGTCGGCCACCGTGAGGTAGGTGGTGTCGCCGTCGCTCTCCAGTACGGGCTCGCCCGGGCCGAAGGCCGCCGTGGCGCGCGC
Organism: Pseudohaliea sp.; assembly: GCF_040217025.1. Lineage (GTDB taxonomy): Bacteria > Pseudomonadota > Gammaproteobacteria > Pseudomonadales > Halieaceae > Pseudohaliea. The sequence goes on from NZ_JAVJOA010000007.1 coordinate 125,175, forward strand.
CGGGTCGATGCGCGAGAAGCGCTCGCGGCCGTAGTCCTCAGCTAGCAGCCCGGCGAGGGGCACGTCGGTGACCGCCGGGTCGGCGTAATAGCGGGCCACGTCCTCGAAGGCGAGGCGCTTGGCTTCGACGAGGTAGTGGAAGACCTCGGCCGAGGCCCGGGGCCACCGGGCGAGGTCGACGTTCTTGAGGATGTTCAGCATCTGCAGCGCCGCGAAGCCCTGGCCGTTCGGCGGCAGTTCGTAGACGTCGTAGCCCCGGTACTCGACATGGCCCGGCTCCACCCACTCGCCGCGGTGAGCGGCGAAATCTCCACAGCGCAGGTCGCCGCCGATGCGCTTGAAATACGCGTCCATGGCGCGCGCGATCCCGCCCTCGTAGAAAGCGTCGCGCCCGTCGCGACCCAGGGTCTCGAGGGTGTCGGCGAGATCCGGATTGCGGAACAGCTCGCCCGCCTGCGGGGCGCCCGCCGCGAAATAGGTCGCGCGAGCGTTGTCGAACTCCTCGATCATCGCCGCGCGTTTCTCGAAACCGGCGAAGTTGCGCTCGAAGTAGTAGGCGACCACCGGCGACACCGGGAAACCCTCGCGGGCGTAGCGCACCGCCGGCGCTAGCACCTCGGCCATGGGCAGGCGGCCGAAGCGGTCGTGGGCGGCGAACCAGCCGTCGACGGTGCCGGGCACCGTCACCGGCAGGGAGCCGTGGGAGGGAATACCCTCGAGATCTTCCGGTACTGCGCCGGCGGCCTTGAGCTCGGCAATGCGCGCCTTGAGATCATCCAGGCTGCGCCCCTGCGGCGCCCGGCCGGAGCCGTTGTAGCCGTAGAGCTTCTCCGTCTCCGGGTCCCAGATGATGAAGAAGATGTCGCCGCCGATACCGTTGCCCGTGGGCTCCATGAGGCCGAGGGCCGCATTGGCGGCAATCGCCGCATCGACAGCGCTGCCCCCGGCCTTGAGCATGTCGATGGCAACCTGGGAGGCCAGCGGCTGCGCGGTCGCCGCCATGCCGCCGGCACCGTAGACCGGGCTGCGGCTCCAGGGCTCGCCCACGGGCCGGCCCCCGGCGCCCAGCTCGACTGCGCTATCGCCCTTCCCGACCTGTTCCATGGTTCGGACCTCTTCCGCGGGCCCCGCGGCACAAGCAACCAGGCCGAGGCAGAGCGACATGGCGAAAAAGAGGTGGCGGCAGGCCATGGCGGTTCTCCCGGCAAAACGCCCATTGTAGGAGCCACGCTCCACCGCGGCCAGCCGGCACCCCGGCGCCGGTACCGCGGGCAGGCGCCTTCCCCTAAAATGGCAGGGCTAAGAATGATAAGGAAGTCCCATGCGCTACACCCTCGCCCTGCCCGCCCTCGGCGTGCTCTGTGTCCTCGCCGCCTGCAGCCGCGAACCGGCCCCGGTAGCACCGGAACGGGTCACCGCCACGGCCGCACCCGACGTCGAGTGGCGCCAGCACGGCCTCGACGACGCCGAGACGCGCCACAGTCCCCTCGCGCAGATCGATGCGGACAACGTGGCCGACCTGGGCCTCGCCTGGTCCTTCGACTACCCCACGGCCCGGGGCAAGGAGGCCACACCGCTGGTCATCGACGGCACGATCTACAGCACCGGTTCCTGGAGCCACGTGTTCGCCCACGATGCGCGGAGCGGTGAGCTGAAGTGGTTCTACAACCCGGAGGTACCCCGGGACTGGGCCGTGCACCTGTGCTGCGACGTGGTCAACCGCGGGGTGGCCTACGACGACGGGCACCTGTTCTTCGGCACCCTGGACGGCCGGCTGGTCAGCCTGAACGCGGCTGACGGCAGCCTGCGCTGGGAGGTGCAGACCACGGACCGCTCGAAGCCCTACTCGATCACCGGCGCGCCGCGAATCATCGATGACAAGGTCATCATCGGCAACGGCGGCGCCGAGCTCGGCGTGCGCGGCTATGTCAGCGCTTACGACGCCGACGACGGCAGCCTGCACTGGCGCTTCTACACGGTACCGGGGGACCCGGAAAAAGGTTTCGAGAGCCCGGCCCTCGAGCGCGCCGCCGAGACCTGGGGCGGCGGCCCCTGGTGGGAGATCGGCGGCGGCGGCACCGTCTGGGATTCCATGGCCTACGACCCCGCGCTGAACCTGCTCTACATCGGCGTGGGCAACGGCGCGCCGTGGAACCGGCAGCTGCGCAGCCCCGACGGCGGCGACAACCTCTACCTCTCCTCCATCGTCGCCCTCAACCCGGACGACGGCAGCTACGTCTGGCACTACCAGACCACGCCCGGAGACAGCTGGGACTACACGGCGACGCAGCACATGATCCTCGCCGACCTCGTGATCGACGGCGAGGAGCGGCCGGTGATCATGCAGGCGCCGAAGAACGGTTTCTTCTACGTCCTCGACCGGCGCAACGGCGAGTTCCTGGCCGCCGAGCCCTACGCCACGGTCACCTGGGCCTCGCACGTGGACCCGGAAACCGGCCGCCCGATCATCGTCGAGGGCGCGCGCTACGAGGAGGAGCCCACGGGGCTGCAGTTCCCCGGACCCTACGGCGGCCACAACTGGCACCCGATGAGTTACCACCCGGAGCACGGCCTGGTGTACATACCGCGCCAGGACGTGGGTCATGTCTACGCGCATGACCAAGCCTTCGAGCACCGGGCTGGCTATTGGAACACAGGGACGGACGCAGGTCCTACCACCTTGCCCGACGACCCGGCGATCCGTGAGGCCCTCCTCGAAACCGTCCGCGGCACCATCGTCGCCTGGGACCCGGTGGCCATGGCCCCGCGCTGGGAGGTAGAGCACGCGGGCCCCTGGAACGGCGGCATGCTCTCCACCGGCGGCAACCTGCTGTTCCAGGGCAACGCCGAAGGCGAGCTGGTGGCCTACCGCGCCGACACCGGCGAGGACCTGTGGTCCTTCGATGCGCAAACAGGTGTCGTCGCACCGCCAGTAACCTACCGCCTCGACGGCAAGCAGTACGTCGCCGTGGTTGCCGGGTGGGGCGGCTCAATGGCCCTGACCGCGGGCGAAGGCCTCACCGCCGGCCCGATCCCCAACCGCAGCCGGCTGCTCGTGTTCACGCTGGGGGGTGACGCCGCGCTGCCGCCCGCCGAGCCCCGCGAGCTGGTCATCGATCCGCCCGCGCAGACGGCGAGCGCAGAGGCCGTCAGCGAGGGCAAGAAGCTCTACCTGCAGTACTGTGTGTTCTGTCACGGCGACGGCGCCGTCAGCGGCGGCGTGACCCCGGACCTGCGCACTCTCACCCCGGAGAAGCACGCGCAGTTCCAGGCCATCGTCCGCGGCGGGCTGCACTGGGAGAAGGGCATGGTCGGCTTCAGCGACCGCCTCGACGAAAGCGACGTGGAGGCGATCCGCGCCTACCTCGTCGACCGGGCCCACTACACCCTGGCCAGCGAGGCAGGGGACGCGGCCGAGTAGCCGTCAGTAGTGGTAGCGGTATTGACGGACCACGTCGCTCGCGGCCACGACCTCGCCGTCGCGCAGCAACGGCCGGAAGCGGTAATTCTTGAGCAGCTGGTAGAGCGCCGAGCGCGCTCCCGGCGCATCCCCGGGCTCGAGTTCCAGGAACTCGATGTCGCGGACCTCGCCCAGCCGGGAGACGCCGAAACGCACCAGCGCCCGCGCCGGTTGCTGGTAGGGGTCGGGGGCGCGCCCGGTGGAGAAACTGTTCGTATCCGGTAGTTCCCGCGGCCCGGGAAAGAGTGCGGCCGGGTCCGTGGCCGGATTACCGTCGCCGGCGTAGAGCGACCACGCTTCCCGGTAGTTCTCCAGCGCCCGTCCCCGCCGGTGCCACCAGAGGTACCAGTCGCCGAGGGCAATCCTCGCCGCCGCCAGCGCTTCCACGTCGGGCTCCGGCTGTGCCTCCAGGATCGCGATAACCCGCTCGAGCAGCTCGCGCCCGTTGCGGAAATTGTGCTTGCGCAGGCGCCGGAAGCGGTCGGCATCGATGTCGGTGGCGGTCTGGTAATCCGCGAGGCCGACGCCCCCGGAGTGCACGTGGGTCACCGGCGAATTCTCTCCCGCGTAGGTCGAGACGAGGTACTCCGCCTCCAGGCGGTGGTACAGGTGCGGCACCTCCGCCACGCCGCTCTCGCCCGCGGTACGCAACACGGCGAGGGCCTCTTCGTGGACGTCGATCATGGCCAGCAGGGAGCGGTAGCCGGCCCCGCCCGCCCCGCCCAGGTAGCGCTCCCGCTTCCAGTCGCTGTAGGCCGAGGCCGCGGTAAGCCGCTCCGCGGAACCCGCCGCGTGGCGCAGGCGCAGGCGATAGAGGTTCTCCTGGGTGCCGTCGGCCGCTTCGCGCAGGCCGAGGGCCAGCTGGCTCTCGAGCACCCGCTCGAGGAGACCGATCTGCGCCGGCGTGTCCAGGCCCTCGTTGATGCGCGTCAGGTGTATCGCGCGGCGGTAACCGCGCAGCGCGTCCCGGTACCTGCCGGCTGCCTGCAGTGCCCCAGCCTCGGCGAGTACCGCTTCCACCCGAACCGGATCGTAGGCGGAGAGCGGCCCGCCGGCCTGCGCGCACGGCGCTGCCCCTGCCAGCAGGGGCAGCAGGAAACAGGCGGGCAGCGCAGTCCGTAAGCGACGCACGTTCTCTCCTCGCATTGCGCCCCCCGATGATAATCAAAGCCGCTACGGTGACGAAGTGCCTGCCCGCCATCCGCCAGCTATACTCAGGACTATGCAGCGTGCTCGGAAGCCAGCAGCGTGACAGACGCAGCGGGAAGCGACCGCGACATCGTCCCGGTCCTCTCCGGAGGCGGCGGCCGCCTGAGCGCGCACGTCGGCGTCCTTCGCGCGCTCGCTGACCTCGCCATCGATTACGACACCCTGGTCGGCGTGTCCGGTGGCGGCATCGTGGCGGCCCTGCTCGCCGCCGGGCGTCCCCTCGAGGAGATTCACGAGCTTGCACTGACGACGGATTTCAGCCAGTTCGCGGCGCAGAACGTGGTCTCCCTGCTGCGCACCGGCGGATTGTCCAACGGCGACGCCTTCCAGCGCTGGATGGACCGGGAACTCGGCGGGCGCAGCTTCAACGACCTGGAGCGAGACCTGCGGGTGGTGGCGACGGACGTGCGCAGCGGGGGCCCCGTGATCTTCGACCGGGAGCAGCACGGCGACATGCCCGTGGCGGAAGCCGTTCGCTACTCCATGTCCGTACCGATACTGTTCAGCTTCAAGGAGTACGAGCAGAAGCTGCTGGTAGACGGCAGCATCCTTTCCGAGGATGCCCTCGTGCGGGACTGGACCGGCCGCGGCACACCGGTGGTCGTTTTCCGCCTGCGCAGCGCCCACGCCGCCACGGAACCGGCGCACGCCTTCCCGCCCGCGCGCGCCTACCTCGAGCTGCTGGTGCGCGCCTTCCTTACCACCCTGTCCCGCGAATACGTGAACGACGACTTCTGGCTTTCCACGATCGTGATCGACGCGGGCACGACCTCTCCCATGGATCTCTCGCTCTCGCCGGAACGCAAGCAGGAGCTCTACCGGGTGGCCTACGAGACGACGCGGGAAATCCTGCCGAGAAAGCTGGCGCAGCGCTACAGCGAGGCGACGGCGGCATCCTGAGACCGGGCAGGCCGCAAACGGGTCACCGGCCCGCCGGCCGCACCATCAGCTCCGGGTGGCCCGTCGCCGGGTCCTCCCGGCGGCCAAGGCGCGTGTCGCGAAGGGGCAGGAGGGCGATTTCGGCGGTCGTCGCCACGATACAGCCGGCACAGACATGGCCCCCGCTGACCGCACCGCTGCCATTGGCGACAGCGGCATGCAGGTGGGCGCCATCGGCGCACACGGTGCCGGCGAGGGCGAGAAGTTCGAGGGGGCCGGCGAGCGGCGCCGGCGCCGCTGCCGCCGCAAAGCGGAGCATGGCGGTGGAAAAGCTGCCGATGCCGCAGAGCAGGATCCAGCTAGCGTCGCGCTGCCTCGCTTCCTGTTCCAGTGCCAGGCGCAGGTCGTCGCCCGGTCGCAGGCGCAGGACCAGGGGCTCGGCGGGCGAGCCGGACGGAGTCGGGGAAGTAACGTGAGAGTCGGCCACGGCCAGAAGCTAGGCCGGTGCTCGGCCGACGTCAACGGCTTGCTAAAAGAAAACCCCGGGTGACGGGCGTCACCCGGGGTGAGCGGAGCTCAGAAGTCATCCATGCCCGGAGACGGCATGGTCGGACCCTTCGGCTCGGGGCGGTCGGCGATCATGACCTCGGTGGTGAGGATCATGCCGGCGATGCTGCCCGCGTTCTGCAGGGCGGAGCGGGTGACCTTGGCCGGATCGATGATACCCATCTCGACCATGTCGCCGTAGGCTTCCGTCTGCGCGTTGTAGCCATAGCTGCCTTCGTGCTCGCGCACCTTGCCGAGCACCACGCTGGGCTCGACGGCGGCGTTGGCCACGATCTGCCGGAAGGGCTCTTCCATGGCGCGCAGCGTCAGGGTGACGCCGATGGCCTGGTCCTGGTTCTCGGTCTCGACCTTGCCCCTGATCGCGTCGGCGATGCGCACCAGCGTGACGCCGCCGCCGGGCACGATGCCCTCTTCCACGGCCGCGCGGGTCGCGTGCAGGGCGTCGTCGACCAGGTCCTTGCGCTCTTTCATCTCCACTTCCGTGGCCGCGCCGACCTTGATCACCGCGACGCCGCCGGCGAGCTTGGCGACCCGCTCCTGCAGCTTCTCGCGGTCATAGTCGGAGGTCGAGTTCTCGATCTCGGCGCGGATCTGGGCGACCCGGGCCTCGATGTCGGCCTTCTTGCCGGCCCCTTCGACCACCGTGGTGTCGTCCTTGCTGATCACCACGCGCCCGGCGCTGCCCAGGTCCTCGAGGCTGGCGCCGTCGAGGGACAGGCCGACTTCCTCGGAGATCACCGTGCCGCCGGTGAGGACGGCGATGTCCTGCAGCATGGCCTTGCGCCGATCGCCGAAGCCGGGGGCCTTGACAGCCGCGACCTTGAGGATGCCGCGCAGCGTGTTCACCACCAGGGTGGCGAGGGCCTCACCCTCCACGTCCTCGGCGACGATCAGCAGCGGCCGGCCCGCCTTCGAGACTTCCTCGAGGAGCGGGATCAGGTCGCGGATGTTGCTGATCTTCTTGTCGAACAGGAGGACGTAGGGGTTGTCGAGCTCCACCTGCATCTTGTCCTTGTTGGTCACGAAGTACGGCGAGAGGTAGCCGCGGTCGAACTGCATGCCCTCGACCACGTCCAGCTCGTTGTGCAGGGACTTGCCCTCCTCCACGGTGATCACGCCGTCGCGGCCGACCTTCTCCATGGCCTCGGCGAGAATTTCGCCGATGGCGATGTTCCAGTTCGCCGACACCGTGGCGACCTGGCCGATGGCCTTGTTGTCGTCACAGGGCTTGGCCAGGGTCTTCAGCTCCTCGACAGCCGCGCGGACCGTCGCGTCGATGCCGCGCTTCAGGTCCATGGGGTTGTAGCCGGCGGCGATGGCCTTGTGGCCCTCGCGGACCAGCGCCTGGGCCAGCACCGTGGCAGTGGTGGTGCCGTCACCGGCCACGTCGGCCGTCTTCGATGCCACTTCCTTGAGCATCTGGGCACCCATGTTCTCGAACTTGTCCTTGAGCTCGATTTCCTTGGCCACGGTGACGCCGTCCTTGGTGACCTTCGGCGCGCCGAAGCTCTTGTCGAGCACCACGTTGCGGCCCTTGGGGCCCAGGGTGGCGCGGACAGCGTTGGCGAGGATGTTCACGCCGGTGAGCAGGCGCTCCCGGGCGTCTTGTGCAAACTGCAGTTCCTTGGCGCTCATGCTGCTTTCTCCGCGGCTTCATCCTGTTCGATCACGGCGAGAATGTCCGACTCGCGGACGATGAGCAGTTCCTCGCCATCAATGGTGTGCTCCGTGGACGCATATTTGCCAAAGAGCACGCGGTCGCCAACGGCGACGGCGACCGGGTGGACGTCGCCATTGTCGAGGGTACGGCCGGGGCCGACGGCAATGACTTCGCCCTGGTTGGGCTTTTCAGCAGCCTTGCCCGGCAGAATGATGCCGCCGCTGCTGGTGTTCTCCGCCTCGAGTTGACGCACGACAACCCGATCAGCAAGGGGTCGAATGCTCACAGTGTGTTCCTCCTGAAGTCATCACTACTGCAACCATGGGAAATGCGGTTGGTGTGCAAAGCGACACCTCCCGACGTGGCGATTTGGGCACGGGCGGCAACTTTTCAAGGGCCGGGAGGAAAAAAACTTTCATCGCGGATTTCCGGGGGGCTTTGACGGCGGGGGCTCTTTGCCTATATTGCCCTTAGGTGGACGTCATACAGGAGGTGGCATGCACGATCGCGATGCCGGACTTTCCTTCACAGAACCATCGCTTGCCGCCTACTTCCAGCGGCGCCTCGCCGACTGCGCGAGGGACATCGACCCGCCCCCGCAGGAAGACACCTGCTGGTACCTCAGCCAGCTCCTCGACCGCTTCGGCCGCGCCGACAGCCTGTTCAGCTGGGAGGACGGCAGCTACGACCTGCGGCCGCTGGCGCTCCTCTACGGTGACGCGGTCGAGGCGCGCGACGACCGCCAGCGCTGCCTGCTGCTGCAGCAGCTCGGCGACATGGCGCTGTTCCTGGGCGCCCTGTTCCCGGAACGCTACGAACGCAAGGGCATCGGCCAGGACTACTTCGTCGGCATGGGCGGCAGCGCCTACGACTACCTCGCGGATAATGCGCGCCGGGGCCGGCACGTGTTCGCCGAGCTCTCGGCGGCCTTCGCCACCATGCTGGAGCTGGTCGCCGATGCCTGCTCGAGTGACGGCCCGGCCGACGACGGCGATATCCTGGCCCTCTACCAGCGCTGGCTGGACACGCGAAGCCCGGCGCTGGCCCGCCGGTTGAAGATCCTCGGTATCGAACCGGAACAGGTCGCGCGGCCGCACTGAGCGGCCGCGGCCCGGCGCTCAGCAGTGCGCGGCCGTGTAGACCTGGCGCATCTCACCGCTTTCACAGACGGCGCAGGCGGCGCGCCAGTTGTCGACGATGTGCGCCGCCTGCGCGTCGCCGAGCAGCGCCTGCAGGCGCGGCAGCAGCGGCCCGGCCAGCGCTTCGTACTCCCGCCGCACCTCGCGCCGGTACCACGCCGAGGCGTCGGTCACCTCCGGGTCGACGAATCCCGCCTCCCGGAGTAGCGCGGCCTGCTCCTGTGCGGTGACCATGGCGTAGGTCAGACCCTCGAGCGCCAGCCACTCGCGCATCGCCTCGCTGTACCCGCCCCCGGTCTTCATCCAGTCGTAGGCGCGCAGCGCACCGCCCGGGCGCAGGACCCGGCGGCCCTCGCGCCGGGCGCGCTCCCGGGCGCGCTCGACCAGGTGGCCCTCCAGGTCCGTGCCGACCACCCGGGCGCCGCAGCGCGCGGCCAGGTAGCAGGCCGGGCGGCCCTGGCCGCAGCCAATGTCGAGAACCCGCCGGCCGGCCAGGGACAGGCCGGCGACCAGCTTGTCCACGTGGCCCTCGCCGCCCGGTGCCATGAACCCCTCGCCCCAGATGAGGTCCATGGCGGCCAGCATGGCGGCATCGTATTCGTCGCTGTGTGCCATGCGGCCAGTATAGCCCCGCCCCCGGCGCCGGCGACCGCTGGCGGGCCTGCGGCAGCCGTGCCATGCTGAAGCCAGCGCGCCCAGGAGGATCGCCATGAGCCGAGACGCCCCGCGGGCGGAAGTCGCGTCCGCCTCCCACGCCGCCGTCTGCCCGCTGGACTGTGCAGACACCTGCAGCCTGTCCGTGGAAACGGACGCTGACCGGGTGCTGCGCGTCCGCGGCAGCCACGGCAACCCGTTCACTCGTGGCAAGATCTGCGCCAAGGTGGCGCAGGGTCTCGCGCCGCAGGTGCACGGCCCCGGCCGGCTCACGGTGCCGCTGCTCCGCGACGGCTCCCGCGGAGCGGGCGCCTTCCGGCGCGCCAGCTGGGAGGAAGCGCTGGGCGCGGTGCACGATGGCTTCGAGCGCGTGCGCGCGCGCTTCGGGGCGGAGGCTATCGCCCCGCTCTATTACGGCGGCCCCATGGGGCTCCTCGCCAACGGCTCCATGGACAAGCGTTTCTTCCACCGCCTCGGCGCCAGCCGGGTCGACGCCTCCCCGCTGTGCGCCGGCGTATCGGGCGCCGCCTGGGACAGCGTGTTCGGTGACGTCGGCGGCATTCCTCATGCGGAACTCGCGGACGCCCGGCTCATCGTCGTCTGGGGCAACAACATCACCACCTGCAACCTGCACCTGACGACGCTGATCCGCGAAGCCAGGGACCGCGGCGCCCGCCTCGTGGTCGTCGACCCGAAGCGCATCCGCATCGCCCGGGAGGCCGACCTGCACCTGCCCCTCCTGCCGGGCACGGACGTGGTACTCGCCTACGCGGTGGCCGCGGAACTCGAGCGCATCGGCGGCCTGGACGAGGCCTTTATCCGTGAACGGGTGCTCGGCGCCGAAGCCTTCCTCGAGGCGGCAAGGGCCTACCCGGTGGAACGGGCCGCCGGGCTCTGCGGTCTGCCCGCCGACGCGATCCGCCAGTTCGCCCGCTGGTGGCGCGACCTCGCGCCCGCTGCAATGAGCATCGGCGTCGCCCCCGAGCGCAACCGCAACGGCGGCGCCGGGCTGCGCGCGGCCTATGCGCTGCCCGCGCTGACCGGGAACTTCGGGCCCCGGGGCGCCGGCATCTGCGATGTCTCGGGCTTTTTCCCGGTCAACGAGGCCGCCCTGGCCCGGCCCGACCTCGCCCCCGGCCCGGTGCGTGAGCTGAACGTCCTCGACATCCCGCGGCTGGTTCTCGACCCCGGTGGGGAGACACCGCTGCGGGCGCTGTTCATCTACAACCACAACCCGGTAGCGGTGCATCCCGAGGCCCGGGCCATGCAGGCCGCCCTGCGGCACCCGGACCTGTTCGTCGTCGGCTCCGACGTGTCCATGACGGACTCCATGGCGCTGGCGGACGTGGTGCTCCCGGCCGCGACGCACCTCGAGTACGGCGACCTGTACACCGCCTACGGACACCCCTTCCTGCAGCGCTCGGCGCCGCTGCTGCCACCGGTTGGGGAGGCACTGCCGAACACCGAGCTGTTCCGCCGGCTGGCGGCCCGCTTCGGCTTCCCGGAGGCCTGCTTCCGTGACAGCGACGAGGCGCTCATGGACCAGGCCATCGACGCCGGCCACCCCGCGCTCGCCGGCCGCCGGCCGAGCGAGCTGCCGGTAGACGACGCGCTCGACATGGCCCGGCAGGGCACGGCGGCCGTGGTGCGCGACCTGCCGCCGGCCACGGCGAGCGGCCGCATCGAGCTTTACAGCGAAGCGCTGGAAGCGGAGTGCGGCGAGGGGCTGCCCCGTTTCCGGCACCTGCCGTCGCCGCGCCGCTTCATCCTGGTGAGCCCGGCGTCGGAACGGCGGATCAACTCCACCTTTGGCGGGCTGGCGGGCCACCGCGATGACCTCGTCTGCGAGATGCACCCTGCAGATGCACGCAGCCTCTCGTTGCGCGACGGCTGCCAGGTGGTGCTCTACAACGGCCAGGGCGAGGTCCAGCTGCCCCTCGCCGTGACTGACGCGGTGCGGCCGGGGACCGTTTTCGTGCCCAAGGGCGCGTGGCTCGTCGACAGCCCCACGGGGCAGACCGTCAATGCGCTGATTCCCGGGCACCGCGCGGACCTGGCCGGCGGCGCCTGTTACTACGACTGCACCGTGGACGTCCGCGCCGCCGACTGAGGTGCACCAGTCCCGGCGTATAGGCGCGGTAGTCGCCCCCGGGGTGCCCGACTAGGCTGCCTGTTCCTGCAGGCTTCCCGGGGCCCGTCATCGCGTGGACCGCTTCGACACCGTCATTATCGGCGCCGGCCACAACGGCCTGACCTGTGCCGCCTACCTGGCGCGGAAGGGCCAGCGGGTGCTGGTCCTCGAGGCAGCGGAGCAGCCCGGCGGACTGGCCGCCGGCCGCGAATTCCACCCGGGCTTCCGCGCCTCCGTCGCGCACAGCGAGTACCAGTTCGCCCCGGCCATCGCCCGCGAACTCGGCCTCGAGCGCCACGGCTACCGTGGCGACACAGCGGCCCTCGCCACTATCGGCCTCGGCGCGGCGGGCGCGCATGTCACCCTCACCCCGGGCACGGTCGACGGTGTCAGCGACGCCGATCGCGCCAGCTACCGGCGCTACCGCGACGCGCTGGAGACCTTCAGCAGGGCCCTTGCGCCGTTCTGGCTGCAGGCCATGCCGGCCATCGGCAGCCGCAGGCCGGGCGAACTCCTCACCTTCGCCCGGCTCGGGCTGCGCCTGCGCCGCCTGGGCCGGGAAGACATGCTCGAATTCTTCCGCGTGGCTACGCTGCCGATGCGCGACCTCATGGACGAGTACTTCGAGAGCGACCTCCTGAAAGCCGCCCTGGCCTGGGACGGCGTGATCGGCGGCCGCCTCGCGCCGCGCTCACCGAACCAGTCCGTGCTGCAGCTCTTCTACCGCCATGCCGGCGGCCAGGGCGGCGCCCATCGCATTCCCGCCGGCGGCCTCGCCGGCCTTGCCGGCGCGCTCGCCGGCGCGGCCCGGGAAGCCGGCGCGACGCTGCGCACCGGCGCGCCCGTCGAGCGCATCCTCATCGAGGGCGACGAGCAGGGGCAGCGGGTCACCGGCGTGGTCCTGGACGGGGGGGAGCAGATCAGCGCAGGCCGGGTCGTCTCCTCGGCCGACCCGCGGCGTACCTTCTTCGACCTCGTCGGCACGCGCCACCTCGACATCGAATTCACCAACCGGATCCGCCGGCTGCGCTGCGAAGGCTACGTCGCCAAGCTGCACCTGGCACTGGCGGCGGAACCGTCCTTCACGGGCCTGGCCCGCGCCGACGGCCGGCTGCTTATTGCCCCGGACCTCGACGCCATCGAGTTCGCCTTCGACGATGCCAAGTACGGCGAGTGCTCGAAGAATCCGGTCATGGAGGTCGTGGTGCCAAGCCTGCATCAGTCCGGCCTCGCCCCGGCCGGGCAGCACGTCCTCTCCGCCCACGTCATGTACGTGCCGGCCACGCTGAAGGGCGGCTGGAACGATGCCGCCCGCGCCGCGCTCACGGAGCGGCTGCTGGCGACGCTCGAGGGCTACGCACCGGGGCTGCGCGAACAGGTGCTGCACGCCGAGCTGCTGACCCCCGACGACCTTGAGCGGGAGTACCGCGTCACCGGCGGCCACTGGCACCACACGGAGTTCGCCATCGACCAGCTGCTCATGATGCGCCCCACCTACGGCGCGGCGCAGTACGCCACCCCGATTCCCGGCCTCTACCTCTGCGGCGCCGGCAGCCACCCCGGCGGCGGTATCACCGGCGCACCGGGGCACAACGCGGCGAAGGTGATCCTGTCGTGAAGCGCTACGATGCCATCGTCATCGGGGCCGGGCACAACGGGCTGACCAACGCGGCCTACCTGGCCCGCGCCGGCCTCGATGTGCTGGTCGTGGAAAAGAACGACTATATCGGCGGCGCCGCGGTGACCCGCGAGCTGCACGAGGGCTGGCACTACTCGAGCTGCTCCTACGTCTGCAGCATGATGCGCCAGGCCATTCACCGGGATCTCGACCTGTCCCGCCACGGCCTGCTACTGGTGCCCTACCTCGGCACCGTCGCCTTCGGCGACAACGGCGAGACCCTCATCGACTACCCCGACGAGGAGGCCAGCTACCTCGAGCTCAAGCGCCACTCGCCGCACGACGCCGATGCCATGTCCCGCTTCCAGGCCGACCTCGGCCGCTACGCGCAGCTGATCCGCAAGACCCTGCTGCGCACACCGCCGGACCCGGCCTCCTTCAAGCCGCGCGATATCGGCGAGCTGCTCTGGCTGGCGCGGGAATTCTGGAAGCTCGGCGAGAAGGAGCTGTACGAGTACATCCGCTTCTTCACCATGAGTGCCGCGGACTTCCTCGAGGACTACTTCGAGAACGACCTCGTCAAGGCGGCCATGGCCAGCCCGGGCATCATCGGCACGGCCCTCGGTGTCGAGTCCCCGGGCTCCGCCTATATCCTGCTGCACCACGTGATGGGCGATGTCGACGGCAACGTCGGCGCCTGGGGCCTCGCCCGCGGCGGCATGGGGGCCATCTCCCACGCCATCGCCAGCGCCCTGCGCGAGGCCGGCGGCGAGATCCGCACCGGGGCCGGCGTGGAGCGGATCCTGGTGAAAGACGGCGCCACTATCGGCGTCGTCCTGGAGAACGGCGACGAGCTCTACGCCGACATCGTCGTCTCCAACCTGGATGCGAAGCGCACCTTCACCCGGCTGCTGGCGCCGGAGGACGTGCCGCCGCGCATCCTCGAGCGGGCGCGCAACTTCAAGATCCGGGGCTCCTCCGGCAAGGTCAACATCGCCCTGTCGGGTCTGCCCCGCTTCACCGGCCTGCCCGACAACCCCTATATCAACCGCGGCGGCCAGGGCTTCGTCGGCTCCCTGGAGACCATGGAGCGGGCCTACGATGCCTGGAAGCGCGGCACCTGGTCCGAGGATCCCTTCATCGAGTCGGTGATCCCCAGCGCCTGGGACCCCACGGTGGCACCGGCAGGCAAGCACTGGATGTCGAACTTCATCCAGTACTGCCCCCCGGAGCTCGCCGACGGCCCCTGGACGCCGGAGAAGCGCGATGCCTTCGGCCAGACCGTGGTGAACAAGATCGAGCGCTACGCACCGGGCTTCAAAGACCTCATCGTGCACATGGAGGTGCGCACGCCGCACGAGATCGAGAACGAGATCGGCCTCACCCAGGGCAACATCTTCCAGGGCGAGCTGACCATCGACCAGCTGCTCTTCAACCGCCCGTTCCCGGGCTACGGCCAGTACCGCATGCCGCTGAAAAACTTCTGGATGTGCGGCTCCTCGACGCACCCGGGCGGCGGCGTCTCCTCGGCCTGCGGCGCCAATGCCGCGCGGGAGATCCTGCGCGACCTGAAAAAACCGAACATCGTCCCCGAAGACGACTGCTACGACGAGTAGGCCATGGCGACGACCGACCCCTTTGCCGGTGAACGACTCAAGGAATCGCCCTTCCACCCGCGGCAGGCGCCGAAAAACCTGCGCGACGCCTGGTCGTCCTGGAACGGCTTCAAGTTCGCCGACTATTACTACGACACCGTCTACGAGTACTTCTGCATCCGCAACTTCTGCGGCACCTACGACATCTGCCCCATGCAGAAGTACCTGGTCACTGGTGCCGACGCCCTCGCCATGCTCAACCGAATGGTGACGCGGGATCTCGAGAAACTGAAGCCGGAGCGGGTCACCTACTGCTGCTGGTGCACGGACGAGGGGCGCATGATCGACGACGGCACGATCTTCCGCCTTGCCGAGGATAGCTTCATGCTCACCTGCGGCAGCCCCTGCATCGCCTGGCTGCGCAAGAGCATGATCGGCTTCGACGACGTGACCGTGCGCGACATCACCGAGGACACCGCCGGGCTGTCGCTGCAGGGGCCGACGGCCTGCGCCGTGCTCCTGCGCCTTGGCCTCGAGGGCATCGACAGCCTGAAGCCCTTCGGTATCCAGCGTTTTCCCTTCCACGGCGATACGCTCATGGTCTCGCGCACGGGCTTCACCGGCGGCCTCGGCTACGAGCTGTGGCTCCCCGCGTCCCTGGCCCTCACGCTCTGGGACGCGCTCTACGCGGCCGGCGAGGATTACGGCATCCACCCCTACGGCGAGGCCGCAACCAACATGGCGCGGCTCGAGGCGGGCTTCATCATGCCGTACATGGAGTTCAGCGAGGCGCTGAAGACCGTCAATTTCCAGCACGACCAGTCGCCCTTCGAGCTGGGCCTCGACTGGCTGGTCGACTTCCGCAAGCCGCACTTCAACGGCCGCGCGGCACTGCTCGCGGAGCGCGAGCGCGGCCCCCGCTACCGCCTGACCAAGCTGGCTATCGAGGGCAACAAGGTCGCCGAGGACGCGATCCTCTACAACAACAAGCGCTGCAGCCGGCAGGTCGGCTACGTCACCTCGGCCATGTGGTCACCCGCAGCCAAGGCCAACATCGCCCTCGCCATGATCGAGACGCGCTACCTGGACGGCCCGATCTGGGCCGAGATCTACTACCCGAAAGAGCTGCGGCCGATCCGCAAGATGGCGCGCTGTGCTGTGCGGGACAAGCCTTTCTGGAGCGGCCCGGGCGCCAGGCAGACGCCGCCGCCCCTGACCTGATTCACGACCGGGCCGCTATCCGGGGGCCCGGCTTACCCGCTGCCGGTCCCCGGCGCCGGCCCTTCCTCGAGCTCCTCTCGCCACTCCTCGATATTCATGTCGATGGCGATGAAGCCGAGAATCCAGAGCGCCTCGTCCCAGGCGAAGACCCAGTGACCGCGGTAAAGCCAGTAGGCGGCGCACAGCCAGAGCACGCCGTACAGGCAGAACTTCACGCTGCGAGCGCCGCGCAACGCGCGGCTGTCGGTGATCCCCCGGTCCTGCTGCCGTACCGTGAACTCGATCAGGAACAGGATGACGATCCAGGCAACGATCTCGACCAGGTCGACGACGGCCAGTTCGCGCTCGATCTGCAGGCCGCTGGCATCGGTGACCAGTGTTCCCTGCTCCAGGAGATAGAAGGTCGAGTCCCTGGCAAGACCCAGGCAGCTGTCGGCATTCACGGGGGTGTAGGCCAGGTTGAAGGCGTAGGCGATGCCATCCGTCGCGAAATCGCAGAGCCCGGTAGCCGCTGTGGGCTCGACCGCGAGGAGGGTGAACACGGCGTGGCCGAAGGCGTACACCGTGTGCCCGATGAACAGCATGCAGACAATACGCACCCAGTGCATGATCGCCAGCCGCCGGCGGGTGAAAGCGTCATCGTCGAGGAGATAGGTCTCGAGCTCGAAAAGGAACAGCAGCACGAACCACGCGGCCTCGTCGAGCGTGGTAGCGAAAGCCCGGCTCCAGTCGAGCAGGGTCCAGCTGTCCCTGGCAGTGTGCGAGGCAACGGTCCAGTCGTCGACAAGGTAAAAGACGAAGTTGACCAGCAGCAGACCGTAGACCGCGATCTTGATCAGCTGGCGCAGGGGCAGGCGGCGCGGAGCAGAGCCGGCGCCGGCCGTTGCAGACCCGCCTCGCGACACTTCCTTACTCTGCGCAATCGCCATCCGTGAGTTCTACGACTTTGCCGCTGCCATGACTTCCGGGCCTACACGCTGCCAGAGGCTTCGTGTAGGCTCGGCTAACGCCCAGCCCACGGGGATAGTGTCATGCTGTCAGCGGACTTTGTCAGGAGCTACTTCGACGCCTGGAACCAGCGCAGTGCCCAGCGTGTCGCGGAGCACCTGGCCCGGGACGGCACCTACCACGACATGGGTGGGCTCAAGCAGTTCAGCCGCCAGGACTTCATCGCCCATCTCGAGGAGTTCTTCAGCCGCGACAGCAATCGCTACGTGCTGGTCGGCGAGGTCCTCGAAGGCGAGAACACCATCGCTTTCCAGTATCTCGCCTGTCCCACCGGCGACAATATCGGCGATGGCGGCTGGATGGGCGCCGAGTTCATCACGCTCGAGGACGGTGCGGCCACGCGGATCGAGGACTACTACCGCGACCCGGCCCTGGCGACCCGCGAACGGCGCGACGACGGCAGCGGACGCTACGCCAAGTCGGGCCTCAGTCCGGCCGCCATGGAGGCCGTGCTGCGGCGCCTCTCGGAAGCCATGGAGGACGATCGCGCCTACCTGAACTCGCACCTCTCCCTCCCGGAGCTGGCCGCGAACCTGGGCTGCTCGGTGAATCACCTGTCCCAGGCCATCAACGCCGGCCACGGCGTGGGCTTCTTCGACTACGTCAACGGCTACCGGGTGCGCGACGCGACCGAGCTGCTCGCCCTGGCCGGGGACAGCGCGCCGTCCATCCTCGATGTCGCCCTGTCCGTGGGCTTCAACTCCACCTCGACCTTCTACGCCGCCTTCAAGCGCATCACCGGCAAGACGCCCGCCAGGTTCCGTCGCGATGCCCTCGCCGCCGCTGCCGAAGGCGGGCCCGATTGACAGTGATCACCGCCTTCGGCTGCAATAGGCGCTCGTCCGAACGGCCACCGGCACCGTAACAAGCGCATGCACGAGGCAGTCAGTGACATCCCCCCCTTCATCGCCTGGAGCCACTGGGCCCGCACCCCTGCGGCCTGGCAGGACATTGCCGGCGGCGATGACGCCGACCCGGCCCGATCTTCCTGAGCAGACCTGAAAGCGGCGCAGCAGCGCGCCGAAGACGGCAAACACCTGCAGGAGATCGACCATGTTTGGACTGCAACGCAGCCGGGATACCCGCGAGCACGCGGGCTCCTGGTATGCCGCCACTGCCAACGGAGGCGGCGGCTACCCCGCCCTCGAAGACGACATCAGCACCGAGATCGCTGTCGTGGGCGCGGGCTTTACCGGAACCAACCTCGCCCTGGAACTCGCCGAGCGCGGCCACGAGGTCGTGCTGCTCGAGGCGAACCGGCTCGGCTGGGGCGCCTCGGGGCGCAACGGCGGCCAGGTCATCGGCGGCATCGGCCACGACCCGGAGCGCTTCGAGCGCCACATCGGCAGCGACGGCGTGGCGCGCATCTACCGCCTCGGGGTCGAGGCCCGCGACATCATCCGCGAGCGCGTCGAGAAATACCGTATCGACTGCGACCTGAAATGGGGCTACTGCGACCTGGCCCTGAAGCCCCGGCACCTCGCGCAGTTCGCAGAGTGGAAAGCCCACGAGGAACAGATCGGTAACCCGCATCACTACCGGCTCCTCGACCAGGAGGAACTCCGCGAGTTCGTCTGCTCCGACGCCTATCTCGGCGGCCTCTACAACGACGGCAACGGGCACCTGCACCCGCTGAACCTCTGCCTCGGGGAGGCGCGCGCCGCGGCATCGCTGGGCACGCGCATCTACGAGCAGTCCCGGGCCGTCGCCCTGGAGCACGGCGAGCGGCCCCGGGTGCGCACGGAGCGCGGCAGCGTCAGCGCCCGGCGGGTGGTGCTCTGCGGCAACGCCTACCTGGGCAACCTGGTACCGCGGCTGGCCAGCCGTATCCTGCCGTCGGTCAGCGGGATCATCGCCACCGAGCCGCTGGGCGAGGAGCGGGCCCGGGCCCTCATCCCCGGCGACGTGGCGGCATGCGACCCGCGAACGGCACTGGACTACTTCCGCCTGTCGGCGGACCGGCGCATGCTCTTCGGCGGGCTGTCGAACTACACGGGGCTGGAGCCGAAGGATCTCGTGGGCACGCTGCGGCGCAAGATGCTGAAGGTCTTTCCCTCGCTGGAAGACGCGGTGATCGACTACGCCTGGAGCGGGCGCATCGGCATCGGCCTGAACCGCATGCCACAGCTCGGGCACCTGGGCGACAACGTGAGCTACATCCAGGCCTACTCCGGGCACGGCGTGGCGCCGACCCACGTAATGGCGCGCATCACCGCCGCCATGCTCGACGGCGACCCGCGGGATTTCGACATCTTCGCGCGCATCCCGCACTGGCCGTTCCCCGGGGGTAAGCTGCTGCGCAGGCCAGGGCTCGCCCTCGGCATGGCTTACTTCAAGCTGCGCGATGCGCTCTAGCGTCTCGCCTCAGCGCCGCTCCTTGAGGATGCGCCGGGCCGCGTTGTAGCCCGGCGCGCCGGTGACGCCGCCGCCCGGGTGGGTGCCGGAACCGCAGAGGTAGAGGCCGGGCATGGGCGTCGCATACTGCGCGGCATCCGGGTGCGGGCGCATGCTGAAGAGCTGGTCCGGCTCCATGCGGCCATGGCAGATGTCGCCGCGGGGCAGCCCGAACTCGCGCTCGAGGTCCAGCGGCGTGAAGCACTGGGTGGCAACGAGGATATCCGGCAGGTTGGGAATGAAACGCCCGGCCCAGGTGAGGATGTCGTCGAGCACCCGCGGCTTCTCCGTGTCCCAGTGCCGGCCCTGCGACAGCTCGTAGGGCATGTACTTGCACAGCATGCTCATGACGTGGGTGCCGGGCTCGTCCGTGAGGGAGTCGTCGATCACGCTCGGGATGACCGCTTCGATGATCGGTGGCGACGCCGGCTCGCCGGCACGGGCGCTGCGATAGGCGGCATCGAGGTGTCCCTTGTCCTCGATGAGAACGATCGTCGCCTCGTGCTCGGGCCCCGGCTCTGCGCCACTTCCAAGCGCCGCGAATTCGGGTAATCCGCGCAGCGCGAGGTTGATCCGCAGCGAGGCCGACTCCTGGCGGAAGGCGCGCAGGTCGCGCACGAAGGGTTCGGGCAGGTGCTCCTCGCCGAGGAAATCGAGCAGCGTTCGCTTCGGCTCGGTGTTCGCCGCGACCACCGGCGCGAGCAGTTCCTCGCCGTTCTCGAGGCGCACACCGCGTACCCGCCCGTCCTCCACCAGGATCCGCTCCACCGCCGCCTCGGTGCGGATCTCGACGCCCTGGTCACGAGCGGAGGCCGCCATGGCCTTGGTAATTCCGCCCATGCCGCCGCGGACCAGCCCCCAGGCGCCCTTGCGGCCGTCGATTTCACCCACTGCGTGGTGCAGCATGGCCAGGCTGGCGCCGGGCTGGGACAGGGGCGCGAAGTTAGCGGGCATGATGTGCGCAGCGATCATGGTCTTGATCTTGTCGCTCTCGAACCAGCGATCGATGATCGTCTCCGGCGCGCCGAGGAAGAACTGCATCAGCCGCCAGCGCCCCTCGGCATCGAGCTTGCGGGCGTCGAGACCGAGACGCAGCGCCGAGAGCAGGTCGCCGACCCCGCCGCCGTGCAGCTTCGGCGGCTCGCGCAGCCACTGGCTGGCCAGCAGCTCGCCGACGAGCTCGACGGAGCCCTCGAAGGCGAGGTAGGCATCGTAGTCCGTGGCCGAGAACTTCCCGAACTGGGCGCGGTCGGCCGCCTCGTCACCGGTGAGCAGCAGGTAGTCGCCGCGGGAATCGAGATAGAGCGAATTGGCGAGGAGCAGTGGTTCGTAGCCGTAGCGCGCGAGCTCCAGGTCGCGCACGACCTCCGGCCGCAGCAGGCTGACCACGTAGGAGGCGATGGAATTCCGGTAGCCGGGGTGGAACTCCTCGCTCACCGCCGCGCCGCCGACGACGTGCCGGCGCTCGAGCACGCACACGCGCATGCCGCCGCGGGCGAGGTAACCCGCCGTGGTCAGGCCGTTGTGGCCCGCCCCGATGACGATGGCATCCCAGGAGCGACTCATGTGGCGTTGGCCAGGGCCGGCAGCGTACGGCGAAGCCGCAGGAAGAGCCCGGCATAGATAGCGAAGGCGACCAGGGACGCACCGGCGCAGAACAGGAACACCGCGTCGTAGCCGAAGCCGAGGGCCAGCGTGGACGCCGCCAGGTTGGGCCCGACGATCTGGCCGAGCCCCTGCGCGGCCGGCAGCAGCGAGGCGAAGCGCCCCGAGTGGTCGACGTTGGCGACCGTCGCCATCTGGTAGACGTCGATGAAGATCCACAGGAAATTGAACGTGTAGACACTGATGAAGAAGGTGACGCTGGTGACCCCCGCGGCCAGCATGCCGACGATGGTGGCGTGCACCAGGAGCGTGACCAGCAGCGGGCGCAGCAGGCCGAAGCGGTTGCTGATCACCGTGGCGACGAGGCAGCCGAGCAGGCTCATGAAGGAGACCCACACGAGCACGGTCGATACCCAGGCCTTGTCCAGCGCCGCCCGCGCGGTCGCCAGCTCGATATAGGTCCAGTAGGCGCCGATGTTGATATAGGTCGCGGCAATCGCGGCGAGGCAGAGCCAGGGCACGGCCGCCGGGACATGGCGGTGCTCGACGACCGACCCCAGTTCCGGGTCCGGCAGCTCCACCTCGACGTCCAGGCCGGCCTCCACGGGCCGCGGCGGGACCCAGCGCAGGAACAGGAGGCCGAACAGGTAGGCGGCCACGAAGACCCCGTAGATCGCGTCCATGGACAGGCGCGGCAACGCGAACATCTCCCCGGCCTGGGTGAAGGCAAAGCAGAAGAGCATGATGTTGTAGGCCCGCGCCGGCTTCGAGCTGGCACCGAGATTGGCCACGGCGATGGCCGTGTACACGCCGCTACCGGTGCCCGCCAGCAGCCGCAGCCAGAGCACCGCCTCGTAGTCGACGAGTACCATGCACAGGGCGTTGGCGGCGATCGCGACGAGCGCCGAGAGGAACACGAGGAGGCGCCGGTTGATCTGCGCCACCAGCAGGGAGGCGAGGACCGCACCGAGGGCGAGGCCACCGAGGTCGGCGCCGGCGACGCGGCCGGTCTGTACGTCGCTGAAGCCGAGCTGCGTGGCCCAGGCCGTGCTGATCACCGGGATGCCGGCGAGCACCCCGTAGCCGACCAGCGTCATGTAAAGGGAGATGACCAGCGAGCGCCAGCCGTCGAAGACGGAGCGTTCATGGTGCAGCGCGGGCGCTTGCGGGGCGGTGGGCATCGTTCAGTGACCGATGGTTCGCGAGAACAGGTTCATGACCAGTACGCCTGCAAGGATCAGGCCGATGCCGACCAGCGCAGGCAGGTCGGGCACCTGCTTGAACAAGGGGATACCGAGAAACGCGATCAGCACCATGCCGACCCCGGACCAGACCGCATAGGCCACGCCGACGGGCACGGTGCGCAGGACCAGGCCCAGGAAATAGAAAGACACCAGGTAGCCAACCACGGAAAGGGCCGTCGGCCAGGGACGGCTGAACTCCTCCGAGGCTTTCAGCGACAGCGTGCCCACCACCTCGGCAGCGATGGCGAGGGCCAGGTAGCCGTAACCGCTCACTCCCTGCCTCCTTGCTGCATCATCACCATTCTCCCACGCTCGGCACCGAGCGGAAATTCCAACCTTCCACCCTCCACTGCGCCTGTCTTCTGATCATATAGGAACCGAAGGCGCGTAGCGGCGCCGGATAACCACCGCCGCCAGCGTGCCCAGGGGTATGAAAAGCAGCGCCGGACCGAAGGCAAACCAGGGTTCGGCTTCGCTCCAGTTGATGCCGCCGGCAGCGCCGAGGCTGCCGCTGCCGCGCTGGTAGGGGAGCACGTAGAACCGCAGCAGCAGGACCGGCATGCACGCGCCGTAGACGACCAGCAGCGCCGGCGCCAGCAACGTGACCCGGGTCTTGCGCCAGTCGCGGTCCACCGCGGGCGTCTCGTGCAGGCGCTCGCGGTAGGCGACCTCCCTTGCCCCGGGGCTTCCGCGACGGGAAACGACGACAATCGCGAGGAAGCTCGCCGCGACACCGAGCAGGGCCGGGTCGGCGTAGCTCGGCAGGGCAATCAAGCCCGCGTAGTCAAAGGCGGCCGGCACGACGTTAGCGAGCAGGCCGACGACCAGCCCCCAGGTGGCGGCGCGGGCCGTGATGCGCTTGCTCCACACGCTCATGAACGCGACCGGCCCCCAGGACGACGCGAAGACCGTGCCGATGAAGATCATGATCCAGAAGATATTGGCCGGCACGAACAGGCTGAGCCCCAGTACCACCAGGGCGACCGCGCACATCACCAGGCGCGTGGTACCGAGGCCGGCGATCTGGTCCCGGGCCCCGAGGTCGTTGCTCACGCTGAAGCCCACCAGCGACAGGAAGGTCGAGGCGGAGGAGAGCGCGGCGGCCACGATGCCGGCGAGCAGCAGTGCGCCGAGGAACTCGGGCACCAGGTGCTGCGCTGCCCAGAGCATGACGGTCTCCGCCGGTTCGATGGCGGGGTTGGCGAGATTGATCAGCCCGCCGGCGCCGTAGATCAGGTATTGCATGAAGATCACCGCGAAGCAGGCATAGATCGACGCCCGCAGCACCACGTGCTCGTCCCGGGCCATGAGGTGGCGGCTCGACTGCCAGGGGCTGACGGCATAGACCATGCTCCAGGAGAAATCGATGATCAGGAACCAGATGAAAAAGTCGATCGCGGTAGGCCACGGCGTTCCCTCGCCGATGACGCCGTGCCAGGCGGCGAGGTCAGGCTTGTCATCCTGCCGTGCGAGCGCCTCGACGGCCCGCGGCACACCGCCGAAGTCGTCCACCAGGAAGAAGACGAACAGCACCGTCGCCCCGGTGAACAGCAGGAACATCAACGTATCCGTGATGATCACGCCGCGCGACCCGCCGTAGAGGGTAAACAGCGTGTAGCTCGCCCAGGCCACGAGCACGGCGGCAGGATAGCTGAGCGCAGTGAGGTCGGACAGCAGCAGCGCGGCCCCCTGGGTCACTACCAGCAGGTAGCCGCCGAGACCGAGGACGATGGTCGCCCCCGCGGCCTGCTGCACCCGGCGGCTGTCGAAGCGGTGGCCGAAGTAATCGGCGACCGTTGGAGCCCGGCTGCGCCGCAGGAACGTGCCGAAGAAGAGTGCACCGTAAATGTAGCCGGTCACGGCGATGCCAGGGAGCAGCAGGTAGGGACCGAGTTGCCCTTCGTAGGTAAACCCCGCCTCGCCGAGGAAGATAGCCGTGCTGAAAACAGACGCCACGAGCGTACCGAGGATCAACAGCGTGGGCGCCCGGCGCCCGGCCACGTAGTAATCCTCGACCGAGTGCACCTTGCGGCCGCTGTAGTTGCCGATGGCAACGAACAGCAGCACGCTGGCGGCGATGGTCAGTGTATAGGTATCCACCGCCGTGTTCTGCGGCGCGGGGCGCGCAGCCTAGTGGTCACGGAGAATTACCCGCGCGGCATTGTGCCCGGGCAGCCCGCTGACGCCGCCACCGGGGTGGGCGCCAGAGCCGCAGAGGTAGACGCCCTTCGTTGGCATCCGGTAACCGGCGTGGCCCGGGATCGGGCGCATGGAGTAGAACTGGTCCAGGTGCAGGGCCCCGTGGAAGATATCGCCGCCCACCATGCCGAGGTCGCGCTCGATATCCAGCGGCGTCTTGATCTGCCGGCCCACCACCGAGGCGCGGAAGTTTGGCGCGTGTGCATCGATCGTGTCGATCACCACGTCAGCCACCTCTTCGCGCACCTCGTCCCAGCTGCGCCCGTCGGGCAGGTGCCGGTTGAAGTGCTGGCAGAACAGGCTGGCGACATGGCCGCCGGGAGGGGCGAGGCTGTCGTCCTGCGTGCTCGGAATCTGCATCGAGATGACCGGGCGCCGCGCCCAGCCCCGGTCCCGCGCGTCGCGGTAGGCGTCCTGCAGGTAGCCCAGGGACGGTGAGAACTCGATCGCGCCGAGGAAGTGGAAATCGTCGCGACCGGTCATGCTCGTGAAGCGGGGCAGCTCGGAGAGCGCAACGTTCATGCGCAGCGTTGCCGAGTGGCTGCGGTAGGCGTCGATCCGCCGGCGGTCGTCCGGCTCGAGCGACTCCGCGTCGAGCAGCCGGGTCAGTAGCAGCTGGGGATGCACGTTGGCAGCTATCGCCGGTGCGCGGAATTCACGCCCGTCCTCCGTCACCACGCCGCAGGCGGCACCGTTTTCCACCAGGATTTTCGCGACCGGCGCCTCCGTCTCGATGCGCACCCCCCGCGCCCGCGCAGCGCCGGCCATGGCGTCGCTGATGGCGCCCATGCCACCGCGGGCAATTCCCCAGGCGCCCGCCTTGCCGTTGACCTCGCCGAAGGCGTGGTGCAGCAGCACATAGGCCGTACCGGCGTCGTAGGGGTCACGGAAGTTGCCGATGATCCCCTCGAAGCCGAACAGGCCCTTCAGCGCCTCGCTCTCGAACCAGGCATCGAGATGATCGCCGAGGGAGCGGGTCATCAGCTCGCCGAGGACCATCTGGTGCCTGCTGTCGAGCTTGCGCAGGGCGTTGCCGCCCTTGAGCAGCGCGAGCGCATCGCGCCAGCCGCCGCCGAAGTTCGGCGGAGCCTCCATGGCGAGGGTGCGGAGGGCCATCGCCACCTCGCTGATCTCTGCCTCGAAAGCACCGATGCGCTCGGCATCGCGCCGGGAGAAGCGCGCCAGCTCCTCGTGCACCTGCCTGTCCTCGCGAGTGAGCTGCAGGTGGTCGCCATCCAGCATGCTCAGGGTCCCGGCGGGACGCTCGAGCACCTCCAGGCCGTGGGCGGCGAGATCGAGGTCCGCCATGACCTTCGGGTGCAGCAGGCTGATGGAGTAGGAATACACCGAGTTCCGAAAGCCCGGGTGGAACTCCTCGGTCAACGCGGCGCCGCCGACCCGGTCCCGGGCCTCGAGCACCAGGACCTTACGGCCGGCCGCGGCGAGGTAGGCGGCACAGACCAGTCCGTTGTGCCCACCGCCGACCACGATTACATCGACCCGTTCTGTCACGACGTCCTACCCGCTGCGCGCTCGCAGCCCAGTCTACGGGGGAGCAAAGCGCTAACACATCCGAGCCGATGGGCTAGGAAGCGCCCCGTGCTTGCAGTGCTGCAAACTCTGTTCCACTCTGCCGGATCGCCAGTCGAGGAACACCGCATGAACTTCGCCCAACGCGGGGAGCTGGACGACTTCCTGCGCGACCACCCCGAAGTGCAGCTGCTGGAGCTGCTGATGCCGGACATGAACGGCCTGCTCCGCTGCAAGCGCATCCAGCGCCGGGAGTTCGAGACACTGTTCGAGGGCGGTTTCACGGTTCCGGTCACCGTACCCTACCTCGGCATTCGCGGCGATATGTACTCCGGCCACGACCAGCGCGTCATCGGCGGTGACCGCGACCAACTGCTGCTGCCCGTGTCAGGTACCCTCGCGCGCATTCCCTGGCTCGACTCGCCGACTGCCCAGGTGCTCACCGGCTACGCCGACGAGGAGGGCGGCTATGCAGCCACCGACCCGCGCGCACCGCTGCTGCGCGTCCTCGAGCGCTACCGCAGCAGCGGCCTGTCGCCGGTGGTCGCCACGGAGCTTGAGTTCTATCTCCTCGACGACGGCGACGGGCCCCGGCCCGCGCCGCGGCTGGGCCGGATTCCCGGCACCGGGGAGCGGCAGCACGGTATCCAGTACTGCATGCCCGATGACCTCATCGAGTGCGATGCGCTGCTCGAGGATGTGCGCCGCGCCTGCGAGAGCCAGGCCGTACCGCTCACGGCGATACACAGCGAGTTCTCCCCGGGGCAGTGGGAAATCAATACCCACCACCAGGCCGATATCCTCCTCGCCGCCGATCATGCGCTGCTCCTGCGCCGCATCATCAAGAGCGTTGCCCGCCGCCACGGCCTGGGCGCGACCTTCATGGCCAAACCCTTCGCTGAACTCGGCGGCAGCGGCCTGCACATCCACACGAGCGTGTACCGTGACGACGGCAGCAACGTCTTCGCCCATAGCGAGGCGACACAACCGCCGACCCTGACAGAACCCCTGCGCCACGCCGTCGGTGGACTACAGGCAACGATCGACGAGGCCATGGCGATCTTCGCACCCAACCCCAATTCCTACCGGCGCTTTACCCCGGGGGCCTTCGCGCCCGCCGGGCGAAGCTGGGGCTACGATCACCGGGAAGTGGCGCTGCGCGTCCCCTCCTCCTCGGAGCATAACCGGCGCATCGAGCACCGCATCGCAGGCGCCGATGCCAACCCCTTTTTCGTGGTCGCGGCGGTGCTGGCAGGCATTCATCACGGGCTGGAGACCGGCGCAGAGCCCAGCGAACCGATCGCGCGGGAGGAGGACCTGTCGGACACCGAAGTGACGATCCCGCAGCGGCTGGACGCGGCGATAGGGCTACTGCGCAGCGGCAGGATCCTGCCGCATTATCTCGGCGAGGCGTTCATCGATGCCTTCGCGACCCAGCGCCAGGGGGAGAGCGACATGTATCACGCGCAGGTTCCCGACCTCGACTACGCCTGGTACCTGCGCGCGCTCTGATCACGGGCGCCGCAGTTTCAGCACCGCCTTTGCCGCCCGCCGCCCCGCGCGCCAGGCACCCTGTGTCGTTCCCGGGTAGCGCCGGTCCGTTGCCTCTCCGGCAATCAGCAGACGATGAAGCACGGGCGTCGCCAGCTCGTCCCGCTGCGACGGGCGCGCACCGACCCGGAGGAAGGAGTAGGCACCCAGGCTGTGGGGATCCCTGCCCCAACGCGTGACGATCGCGGCCTCGGGTTCCGGGATGGCGGGGCCATAGATTCGCCTGAGCACCGCCATTGCATCCGCCACCGTGGCGTCGTCATCGAGCGCCTCCACCGACACTGCCGCCGTCCCAGTGCAGAAGCCGAGCAGCACCGGCAGCCCGGTCACGCGTGCATAGTTGTACCAGGACAGCCAGCGGCCGCGCTCGGGATGCTGGTAGCCCACCGTCTGCACCTCCTCGTCCCAGAAGACCCGGGGAAACTTGAGGTACAGCTTGTTGCAAAGGCCCATGCCGAGGGCGTCGATGGCCCGCCGCTGAGGCGCTGGCAGGGGCGGTACGATGCGCAGTGCGTCACCTTTCAGCACGCCCAGGGGCACCGTGAGAATCAGTTGGTCCGCCGTGAAGCGGCCCGCCGACGTGATGACCGTAACGCCATCGCCGCCCAGGTCGATCTCCGAGACCGCGGTGCGGAAGCGTATGTCCAGCCGTGAGCACAACGGACGGTACAGCGCGGCGTACCCGCCCTGGAGGATCGCATCGCCACCGCGCATGGAGCGCCCCTCCTCCAGCGCCCTTGCAGCGAGCTCGTGCACGTCCGCTGCGTATTCTTCTTCCAGGACGGTCGCGACCAGGAAATCCCTGAGCGCTGCGGGCAGCTCGTCACCCGCCCCCCCCTCCAGCCTTGCCATCCTGTCCTGCACCGAGTCATGGCGCTTCGCGCCGCGGCCGAGCCGTTCCAGCGCATCCTCAAACCGGTCCATGGTACCGGCGGCGGTGGGCTCCGGCTCGCCGTCTGCCCGGTAGAGTGCCAGGCTGTCGTAGTCGAAGGGCACCAGGGGCAGCCCGCGTGCCCGGGCCCGGTCATGGAGCGGGTGATCCCGGGTGCCGTGGAGCCAGCTCGCGCCCAGGTCGACCGGCCGGCCCAGTGCTTCGGAGGTGGCGGCACGGCCTCCGGGCGAGTCCTTCGCCTCGAGCACGATGACGCGAACCCCACGTTTCTCGAGGCGAGTGGCAGCAGCGATCCCGGCCAGGCCGGCCCCCACCACGATGACTTCAGTGACAGCATTCATCGAGCGCCCCCCAGTGGACCGACTGTTGCGCCGCCCTCGCGCAGACTGCAAGATTGGGCCACCACCCCTCAGGAAAGCACATGCAGCAAACCCCTGCCAGACCCGCCGCGCCGTGGATGCAGGACGCCCTGCGCGAGGGCTTCACTCACCTGAACGCCGGCCGGGTCAACGAAGCCTCTCGGTGCTGCAAGAAGGTGCTCGACGCGAAGCCGGACCTGGTCGAGGGTCATTTCCTGGTTGGTCTCATCGCCCTCGAGATCAAGCAGACCGGCAACGCCATTCGCGCCTTCGGGTCCGTAACCCAGCTCAAGCCCACGCACGGCGCCGCCTGGGCCAACCTCGCCAGCCTCTTCGTGCGCGCGGGCCAGGCCGGACGTGCGGATGCCGCACTGGCGAAAGCGGTGGAGCATGCCGAGGAGAACCCGGTCGTCCTCGATCTCATCGGCACGGTCCACGGGCAGCTCGGGGAGCAGGAGGAGGCGGGCCGCTGGTTTCAGCGGGCGTTGGAGAAAAACCCCGAGAGCGTGACGCACCAGATCAACCTCGCCAACAATCACATGTTCCTCGACCGCCTGACCGAGGCCGAGACCCTGCTCGGGAAAGTGCTGAAAGCCGTACCAAACCATCCGCAGGCACACTGGCTGGTCTCGGGCCTGCGCAAGGCCACCGATCGCCGGCATATCGAAACGCTCGAAGCGCTCGTCACGCAGACGCGGAACCCCCGCGGCCTCGCGTTTCTGTATTACGCGATGGGCAAGGAGCTGGAAGATCTCGAGGCCTGGGATGATGCGTTCCGGGCTTTCGAGCGCGGCGCGGGAGAACGCCGCAAGACCCTCGATTTCGACGAGTCGCGGGAAGTGGCGATGTTCCGGGCCTTCGCCGAGACGTTCACCCGCGAATGGCTCGAAAGCGGCCCCGCAGGCAACGAGGACCCGTCACCCATTTTCGTGGTCGGCCAGCCGAGGACCGGGACGACGCTCATCGAACGCATCATCGTCGCCCATTCACAGGTTCACTCCGCGGGCGAACTCAGGCAGTTCGGCCACTGCCTGCGCCGCCTCGGGGACTACCGCGAGGCGAACGCCGTCTCACCGAAGCTTGCGGAGCTGGGCGCGAGCATCGACCCGGGGAAACTGGGAGGGGCCTACCTGCAAACGACGGCCAGGCTGCGCGGGGACACCCCGCGCTTCGTGGACAAGCTGCCGCCCAACTACCTGTACATCCCCCTGATTCTGAAAGCGCTGCCAAATGCCCGGATCGTGCACGTGCGGCGCAGCCCCATGGATGCCTGCTTCGCCAGCTTCAAGCAGCTATTCGCCGATGCCTATCCTCACTCCTACGAGCAGGAGGAAATGGCGCGCCATCACGCGCGCTACTTCAAGCTGATGGAGACCTGGCGGGAGCGCTTCGGGGATCGTTTCCACGACATCTCCTACGAGGACACGGCGGCCAACCTCGAGCCGAATGCAAGAGCGCTCATCGACTTCCTGGGGCTGCCCTGGGAAGACGCCTGCCTGCACTTCCACGAGCAGTCCGGCGCCGTGACCACCGCCAGCTCGGTGCAGGTCCGGCAGCCCGCGCACACCCGCTCGGTCGGGCGCTGGCGCCGCTACGAGCAACAGCTGCGCCCGATGCGCGACGCCCTGGAGCGTGAGGGTATCCCCCTGGGGCTCAACGGCGGACAGTAGCAAGGCCAATCCGGTGCACGCCCCGGGTTCTCCGCACCAATTGAGAGCCGAATGCCGTGCGTATAGGCACGGTCGCGAAGGCGGGCTGCTTTCGTATTGACTTCTCACGTTGCACCATGCCGCTCGCACGGCTAGTTTTCAGGAGAGTAGAGACCGGGGCACTAACACAAGAGCACAAGAGCTGACTCAGCGGGAGAAAACCATGGCGAAGCACCTATCGTCCTGCAGCCGGAAGCGACAGAATGCGTACCGTTCGGAACGTCCTCTCGGGCCAAGGTCGAGCCTGGCCCAGGCGGTTTCCGTGGCGGTTCTCACCGGGGCGGCGGCATCGCCACTCAATGCCCAGCAACTCGAGGAGGTTGTCGTCACGGCGACCAAGCGCAGCGAATCACTGCTCGACGTCTCGCTCTCCATCTCGGCCATCAGCGGCGCCGAAACACGCCTGCTCAACATCAACGACATCAAGGACCTCATCTCCTTCACGCCCGGTATCTCCGGCAACTCCAAGGACTCCTTCCTCGACACCGTCAACGTGCGCGGCATTCGGACAGAGCTGTTCGGCAACGGTGCCGAGCCTTCCGTCGGCTTTTACGTCAACGGCCAGTACCAGGGACGTACGGGCGCAGCGGTAAGCAGCCTCTATGATGTCGAGCGCTCCGAGGTGCTGCGTGGGCCCCAGGGTTTCCTCTTCCCGCGGGGCGCCGTCACCGGTGCCTTCAACGTGATCACCGAAAAAGCCAACACCGAGGCTGTCGAGGGCTACGGCGAGATCGACGTGGGCGAGCGCGGCGTCTTCGTGTTCGAGGGTGCCGTCAATGTTCCGCTCACGGACAACCTGGCCATGCGCGTCGCGGGCATCCACACGGAGGAGGATGGCTACGTCGAGAACCTCGCCGGCGGGGATGATCTTATCGCGCACGACAACGACTCGCTGCGTGTCAGCTTCCGCTACGAGACGGAAAAACTCACCGGTGACCTGATCTTACAGTACGACGACCGGGACCAGGCCGGCTCCATCTACCGGGTCACCGGTGAGGGCCCCAATTTCAACAGCCCGAAGTCCCTGTTCCTCAACGGCGGCGAACCCT
This sequence comes from Pseudohaliea sp., assembly GCF_040217025.1. Taxonomy (GTDB): domain Bacteria; phylum Pseudomonadota; class Gammaproteobacteria; order Pseudomonadales; family Halieaceae; genus Pseudohaliea. The sequence goes on from NZ_JAVJOA010000007.1 coordinate 156,848, forward strand.
GGGAGGTCGGCACGGATCGCCAGGTCAACATCAACGATGAAGTCAATTCGCGTGATATTTCAGAAATCTTCTCCGTCGGACTGCTGCTGGAGTACGACCTCGGCTGGGCCACCATCAGTTCGTTAACCCACTACAAGGATCATGACTACGAGTACGGCGAGGATTTCGACGGTCTCCCCATCACCCTGTACGAATACGAGCAGTTCCAATCCGGTGACTATTTCGAGCAGGAGCTGCGGCTGACCTCACAGAGCGAAGGGCCGCTCGACTGGTACGTGGGGGCTTCCATCTACCAGGAAGATATCGACACGATTTTCGGCTATATCCAGAGCGAAGATGTCTACTGCGACCTGTACCTGAACTATTACTATGCCGGTGACGCTTACCGCGGCTGCACCGCCTACTACGAAGACTATGCCGGCTACGAGTTCACCCCCTCGACCAACGGTCTCATCAACGACTACAACGAGACCCTGGGCAAATACCAGGGTTACTCAACGTATGTAGAGCTGCGCTACCAGTTCAGCCCCAGCTTCGATGTCGCCGCAGGCGTGCGCTACCAGTACGACGAGCGGGACTACTCCATGGAGACGCTGCCCGACCTGGGCGGGTCCCAGTTCTCCGGCGGCATCGGCGGGCTGACGCCCACCCCGGAGGGCCCCGTCGCGGACTCGGCTGACTGGGATGGAGTGACCTACCGCCTGGCCGCCAACTGGCACCCCACCGACAGCACACTGCTCTTCGCCACGATCTCGACGGGCTTCAAGCCCGGGGGCTACGACAATATTGGTTTCGAGAACCGAGCTACCGGCGCCGTGGTGAGCGGTCAGGCCCTGCCCGGCCGCGATCGGCCCGCCGCTTTCGACGAAGAAACCGTGACATCTTATGAAGTGGGCTACAAGGGCCGATTCCTCGACGGCCGCATAAACCTCGCCTGGACCGCCTTCCTGTATGAATACAAGGATCTGCAGGCCTTCTTCTCCGAGGCCAATCCCAACGGTCCCGGTTTCAGGACCGTGGCGGGCAACGTCGGCGTGCTGGACGGCTGGGGCAGCGAGATCGATCTTTCCGCGGCGCTCACCGACAACATCACGCTGCGCCTGGGTGGCTCATGGCTAGATTCTGAAGCCAGGGACGTCCAGGCCTTCTGCGGCGCGGCGGTGGACCTCGGGGCGACCGAGGATGCCTGTGAGGGCGAGCCGCTTCCCCTGGCACCGGAGTTCACGGCGTTTGCCATCCTTAACGGTAGCTTCCCCGTGGGCAGCCGCGGCGGTGAACTCTTCGGCAACCTCGCCTACAGCTGGGAGGACGATGCGAAGGGCGACTGGATTCCCGAGGAGCTGTCGAAGCAGACGGTGCGCTTCCTGGACCAGACCGATATCGTCGTCGGCTACCAGGAAGAAAACTGGATGATCAGCGGCTACGTGGAGAACGTCTTCAACAACAGCTGGGAGGATGGCACCTTCGGGGAGGACTTCGATGGCTCGCCCTACCCGCAGTATGTCTTCGGCCCGTCGAGACCGAGGACAGCCGGCGTGAGGGCCAGCTACAGCTTCTGACCGAATGCCGGGGTTTCCGCCCGGTAGCGTCGCGGCTGCGCTGGCCTCTCCCAAATCCCCTTGCCGACGCCAGGGGAGCGACACGGGCACGGCGCCAGCTTAGGAAGAGGAACGCAGGTGAAACGGAAATCCGACGAGGCCCTGGGCATGAGCGCGCCAATCAGCCGGCGCGACCTGCTGCACGGGGCCGCCGCCGCGGGTCTCGCCGCGGCGCTCCCCGGGCTCGATGCGGTCGCATCCGTGGCATCGACACGGGTTCCCGCGGCCGCGGACTACCCGCCGGTACGCACCGGCATGCGCGGGTCACACCCGGGCTCCTTCGAGGCGGCCCACGCGCTCGCCCGCGAGGGGGCGTCCTTTCCCGCACCGACTGATATCGACGAAAGCTATGACGTCGTCATCGTCGGCGCCGGGATTTCCGGCCTCGCAGCGGCACACTTCTACCGGGAGCGCTTCGGCGCAGCGTCGCGGGTCCTCCTGCTCGAAAACCACGACGATTTCGGCGGCCACGCCCGTCGCAACGAGTTCCACCAGGCCGGCAAGATGCGCCTTTCCCTCGGCGGCACGCACAACCTGGAGTGGTGGCAGTTCAGCGAGACGGTCAAGACCTTCCTCGATGTTCACGGTGTCGACGTCGACGCGATGCGGGAACAGCAGCAGTTCCGCTACGGCCGAACGGCACCCAACAGCCCGGCGATGTGGTTCGACAGGGAGACCTACGGCGTCGACCGGCTGGTAGCCCGCTGTGACCTGACATTCCCGGGGCCGGCGCCCGAGGTCATCGACCAGATCCCGATCTCGCCGGCGGGGCACGAGCAGCTCAAGGCCTTTTACCAACGGCGGGAAAACGTGCTGGGCGACATGGACGAGGAGGCAGCGGAGGCCTACCTGCGCTCGATCTCCTATCCGGAGTTCCTGCAGCGGCACGGCGGCCTGGACCCTGAAGTGACCCAGCTCTTCGACAAGCTGGTCCACGGCAGCTGGGGCCTCGAGCTGCGTGCGCTATCGGCGATGGAGTGCTTCTGGGACGGCTTGCCGGGAACGCATCTTCTCGGCGAGGAGCCGGAAACGGATGCCTGGGACTACCCGGCCGCGATGTGGCCGGACGGCAACGCCAGCCTGGCGAGATTGCAGGTCGCCAGGCTGATCCCCGAGGTGGCTGCGGGCACCGATGCAAACAATGTCGCCGTCGCGCGCTTCAACTACGCCAGGCTCGATCGGCCCGGCGCAGAGGTCCGCTTGCGCCTCAACGCCACGGTCATCAATACCAGCAGCGATGGCGATGACGTCGCGGTGACCTACTACCGCGATGGCCGGGTTGAGCGGGTGACGGCAAAGCACTGCATCCTGGCCTGCTACAACGCGATTATCCCCCACCTCTGCCCAACGCTGCCGGAGGAACAGAAGGACGCGCTGGCCTACCAGGTCAAGCATCCACTGGTCCTGACCAACGTGTTGATCCGCAATACCGACGCGCTCGACCAGCTCGGCATCGATGCGGTGGACTGCCCCGGCCGCCTGCACGCGAGCCTGTTCACCTTCCGCGGCATCAACAACGGCGGGTACCGGCATGACATCAACGATAGCGGGCCCGTGTCGCTGGTCTTCTGGGGGACGATCTCGCCGCCGCCCGACGCCATCGACGTCAAGGCACAGCTGCGTGCCTCCCGGGAGGCGATGCTCCGGCTCAGCTTCGAGGATTACGAGCGGGAGGTGCGCACGGTACTCGACGGGCTGCTCGGACCAGCCGGTTTCGACGTGGCGCGCGATGTGCTGGCCATCACCGTGAACCGCTGGCCGCACGGCTACGCCTACGAATACCTCGACCTCTGGGACGAGGACTGGCCGGAAGGCGAGGCGCCGCACGAGATCGCCCGGCAGCCCTTCGGCCGCATCGCCATCGCCAATTCCGACGCCGGTGCCAGCGCCTACACCCACGTCGCGATCGATGAGGCGTATCGTGCAGTAACAGAGCTGCCCGGCCAGGCAACCTGAAACACTGCTGCCCGGACGAGAGGGCGCTGCCGATCGCGCTGGCCACGCGGACAACGGGAGTCTGAGGATGCACCGCTCCCCCTTGCAGGAACGCCGCGACCTGGCCCTGGGCCCCGGGGCGGAGCTTTTCTACGATGACCCGGTGGAAATCGTCCGCGGCGAGGGCTGTTACATCTTTGACCGGTCGGGCAGGCGCTACCTCGATCTCTACAACAACGTGCCCTGCGTCGGGCACGGCAACCGGGCCGTCGCCGAGGCCATGGCCACGCAGCAGGCGACGCTGAACGTGCACAGCCGTTACCTGCACGAGGGCATCGTCGCCTATGCCGAGCGCCTGTGTGCCCTGCACCACGATGGCATCGAGAGCGTGGTGTTCTGCTGCACCGGGACCGAGGCCAACGAAGTGGCGCTGGCCATGGCACGCGCAGTCACGGGTCAGGCCGGCATTGTCTGCAGCGATGCGGCCTATCACGGCAACGCGGGGCTGGTGGCCGGCCTGACGGAAGTCGGCAGCGATACGCAGGGGCCGGCCGGGGTGGTACGCGGCTTTCCCTATCCCGATTGCTACCGCCCGCTGGAGCCGGGCGCCAGCGATGACGAGCTCTGCGCCGCCTACCTGGCGCGGGTGGAGGCGGCCATCGCGCGACTCAAGCGCGACGGACACGGCCTCGCCGCTTTCATCGTCTGTTCCATTTTTGCCAACGAGGGTCTGCCGCGCGTGCCGGCGGGCTTCCTGGCGGCGGCGACCGAGCTGGTGCACCGGGAGGGCGGGCTCGTCATCGGTGACGAGGTGCAGTGCGGCTTCGGCCGCACGGGCTACTGGTGGGGCTACGAGGCCATGGCTTTCACACCGGACATCGTGGTCATGGGCAAACCCATGGGCAACGGGCTGCCCCTCGCCGCTGCGGCTTCCACCCGTGAAAACGTGGCGGCCTTTCGGCGGCAGACAGACTACTTCAATACCTTTGCCTCGACCCCGCTGCAGGCAGCGGTGGGCATGACGGTGCTCGACGAGATCGAGCGCCTGGCCCTGGTGGTCAATGCCGCCAGTACCGGCGGCTATCTGCTGGAAGCGCTGGGAAGCAGGCTCGCCGGCGTTGCGGGGGTGGGTGACATCCGCGGCTGCGGCCTGTTCCTGGCCGTGGAGATCGTCCGCGACCTTTCAAGCGGGGAGCCGGACCCGGCCGCAGCGAGGGACCTTGCCAACCGGTTCCGCGCTGCGGGCATTCTGCTCGGCGCCGCCGGGGTGCACGGCAATGTTCTCAAGCTCCGGCCACCGCTCGTCTTCGGCAGAGACGACGTACCCGCCCTCCTCGAGGCCTGCGACACGGTCTTCGGCATCCGCGGTGAGCGCTGAAGGCCCCGGCGCACCCTATCTCCCGGCAGCCCGGGAAGCGCTGGCGCAGTTCCCGGTGACCCCCCGCAAACTTGCGACGGCGGCGGTGTCCGAGAACGTCAGCTTCCGGGTCACGACAGCATCGGGCGACGCATACGTCCTGCGGCTGCACCGGCCCGGTTACAACACGCTGGAAGAGCTCGAGTCGGAACGCCGCTGGCGCGATGCCCTGGCAGCCATCGGGCTGCGGGTGCAAACCGCCCTCGCTGCCTGCGACGGCCGGCACTTCGTGCCGGTGTCGACTACGGCCGCCGGTGAACCCGGCGGGCGCTATGCAAGCATGGTCAGCTGGCTGCCTGGGGAGATCCTCGACGACGGGCGGCTCGACGGGGCTGACCGCCTGGAGCGACAACGGCTGTTTCGCGATCTCGGGGCGCTTGCCGCGCAGTTGCACAACCAGGCGGCAGGCTGGCGAGCGCCGGTGGGATTCACGCGACCGGCACTCGACCGGGACGGCCTGCTCGGTGAGCAGCCGCGCTGGGGGCGCTTCTGGGAGAACGGGGGCCTCGGCGTCGACGACCGGACGCTCGTACTCAAGGCACGAGACTGCCTGCGAGTCATGCTCGATGATTACGGCGCGCACCGCGACAACTTCAGTCTCATACACGCGGACCTGCATCCCGGGAACGTGCTCGTCGACGCGGACGACAAGCTCGGCCTGATCGATTTCGACGATGCGGCCTACGGCTGGCACGGCTATGACCTGGCTTCCGCACTCATCGAAGCCCACGCGGACGACGACTTCCCGGCCCTGCGCGAGGCGCTGCTAACAGGCTATCGAGAGGTGCGCCCGCTGGCGCCGCGGGACGAGGCGATGCTGCCGGTGTTCCTGCTTCTGAGGGGGCTGGCGCTGCTCGGTTGGGTGCATGAGCGGCCGGAGCATGGGGAGGAAGAGTTTTTTGTGGGGATTCGGGGGATGGTGGTGCAGGGGTGTGCGAGGCTGGTGTCGGAGTTTTGAGGTATCGGCAGTTTGTTTTGGCTGGGTGCCACACCGATGACCTACTTTCGGTCGCGGGCTGTGCTCGCGATTGGTTCTTTTAGGCGGGCGCGGTGCCACACCCATGACCTACTTTGGGTCGCGAGCGGTGCTCGCGATCGCTTCCTCCAGGCGGGCGTGGTGCCATACCCATGACCTACTTTGGGTTGCTCGCTCCGCGAGCAATTCCTTCGGAACGCCTTCGGCGCCCCCTCCCCGCACCTTCGGTGCAGGGTCGGTCAC